>NZ_JAHEVJ010000009.1 GCF_018599245.1 Aliiroseovarius lamellibrachiae | reverse complement strand
GGTGCGAAAGTTCGCCAGCCCCACAAAGATGCGTTCTTGATCGACCTTTGAATAAAGCGCCAAACGCAATGTGTTGAACAGCGGATAGATCATCACCGCCGTATAAACCAGCACCGATGGGGCCAGAAAAACAGCGATATGCCAGCGGATGCGGGGCTTGGACATCGGAACCTCCAGTGAACGGGGGGGCGGGGATCCGGACGGGCGCGTGGCCCGTCCAGACACGTTAGATCTGGTTAGATCAGATTATTTCTGGGGGGCGTACCAGCTTGCCAGACCCTTTTGCAGCTTGGCACCCAACGCTTCTGGGCTTTCTGTACCTTTGATCGCCGCAACAGACGCACCCCAAGTTTCATTCTCAAGGTTTGGTGTGCCGCGTGACAGGATTTGATAGGTGGAACGGATTGTGCTTTCACACTCGCCACGCCAGCTGACAAATTCCTTCGCCAAAGGATCCTGCATCTCAACCGGCGTTTTTGACAGCGGGAAGAAGCCGGGCAAGGCGTTGCCAAAAATATCCGCAAACTCGGGTGACGCGACCCACGCAAGGAAGGTACGGGCGGCCTCGGGATTGGCGGTTTTGGCGTTCATTCCGATCCCAATGTCGGTGTGGTCCGAGATATAACATGTGTCGCCTGCGTTCTGAACTGGCGGCTTAAACGCACCCATTTCAAAGTCGGCTTGGGTGTTAAAGCCCGAGATTTCCCACGACCCAGCGGGGTAAATCGCAGCGCGGCCCAATGTGAACAGGTTTTGGCTGTCAGGATAGGTTTGGGCTTCATAACCATCGCCCAGATAGGCGCCCCATTTCGCCAATGTGGCATAAGGTGCGGTCCACTGTGGGTCGGTCAGCTTTTGCTCACCTGCCAACAACGCACGACGCCCTTCTTCACCTTTCCAATAGTTTGGACCGATGTTGTTATACCCCATCGTGGCGGCTTCCCATTGGTCATTGGTGCCCATCGCCATCGGGATATAAGTACCATCCGCCTTGATCGCATCAAGGGCTGCAAACATTTCGGCTTCGGTGGTCGGAACCTCAAGACCCAGCTCTTTGAATGCGTCTTTATTGTAGATAAAGCCGTGGATCACAGAGGCCATTGGCACACAGAAGCTGGCCGAACCATCATCAGACTGCCAGGCAGATTTCGCCACATCTGAGAAGTTATCCATCGCGTCCATGTCATCCAGATCCGTCAGGTGGCCCGCATCAAACAGCGCCAAAGACGCATCAAACGGACGACAGGTGATCAGATCACCTGCGGATCCGGCGTCCAGCTTGGAATTCAAGACGGCGTTGTATTCAGCCGGCGCAGACGGGGTAAATTTCACTTTGATACCGGGATGCCCCGCCTCAAAAGCAGGAATGATTTTATCTTGCCACAGCACAAGATCATCGTTGCGCCAGCTTTCAATTGTCAGCGTGACATCTTCGGCCATTGCACCAGTGGCGATCAGCGCCGTGCTGGCCAGCGCCAGCGTCATCAGATTGCGTTTCATGTGGTTCCTCCCAGAACGTGGTTAGGTTTCTGCTCTTTTCAACTTTTCCAGCGCGGGGCGCAGATGCCCGGCTGTATCCTTTAACATCGCTTTTGCTTGGTCTGGCGAAATGGCACCCGCCGCGATCAAAATGGCTGCTTTCACGTCACCGCTTGTCGCGTTCAAAGCGGCGAAAGCCGTAGCCTCAGATGCAGCTGTCACCCGGCACACAATTCCAGCGGCCCGTTCGCGCAGTTTGATATTGTCCGCCCGAAGGTTGACCATCATACCGTCATGCACATGGCCCAATTCACCGGCCATCAACGTCGACAACATATTCAGTGCGATTTTCTGCGCTGTGCCAGCGCCCATTCGCGTCGACCCGGACAACACTTCTGGCGGCGTCGGCAAACAGATCACGTGATCGGCCAACGCAAACAACGGGGCACCTTGGTTATTGGCAATGGCAATCACGCAGGTGCCGGCCGCCCGGGCAATACCGGCTGCGGCAAGTGTATAAGGCGTGGACCCACTCGCAGACAGCGCCAGCACCACATCACGGTCTGTCAATCCCGCCAATCCATCCCGCAACCCAAGGGTGTCATCTTCTGTTCCCCCTGGCATTTCTGGTGTGGTGGGGATCCCCCCCGCCATCAAGATCTTGATCTGACTTGCCGGGATTGAGAACGTACCGCCCAACTCCATGGCATCTGCGGCGGCCATCAAGCCCGACGACCCGGCGGCAACATAATAAAGGGAACCTCCAGCACGAATGGCGACAGCCATTGCCCGCGCCGCGTCACAGATCGGCTGCAACGCAGTCTGCACCGATTTGGCAGCAGCAATTTGCCCCTCGATCAAAAGAGCCGCGGCATCAGCGCCAGGACGCATATCTTGCCCCAGTGCAGCGTCGTGCATTTGCTCTGTCTGTCGCGTTGCCACCTGATTCCCCCATTGGTTTTCACAATCATACCTATTAGATACCATTTGTCTACCATTTAGTTTTTAACGCCCTTACAGGCAGAAACACCCCCACCACCCGCCAGATTGGCGTCATTTTTAGCTTTCCAACATCTGATAGGTATTATATAGGTATCTTATGACTCATACCCTCGACGCCACTACTGACCCAGATTTTGTTGCCGTGGATGGCGGCGGCACTCGCTGCCGACTGGCACTTTGCGGTGCAGGAAAACACATTTCGGTTGAGGTGGGGTCTGCCAATATTTCAACCAACTTCAACGCTGCGTCTTTGGAAATTGTCAAAGGATTGCATCAGCTGGCCGAGGCCGCTGGTCATCCGCTTGAAAAACTGTCGGCGCTGCCTGCCTATCTAGGCTTGGCCGGAATGACCGGGGCTGAGATTGCCGCCAGATTGGCCGAGGTTCTACCCTTTAAACGGCTGCGAATCGAAGATGATCGCCCCGCTGCCCTGCGTGGCGCACTGGGGGAACAGGACGGGATGGTCGCGCATTGTGGAACCGGATCTTTCATCGCGTCGCAAGTGACCGACCAGATGCGATTTGTCGGCGGTTGGGGCCCTGTCTTGGGTGATCCGGCTTCGGCGCAATGGATGGGACGGCGCGCATTGACACGTAGCTTAGACGTTGTGGACGGGTTGGTGCCTGCCTCAGCGCTCAGCACCTTTCTGTTGAATCACCTTGGCGGGGCGCCGGGCATTGTTGCCTTTGCCAGCCGCGCGACCCCGGCCGAGTTTGGTCAAATTGCCCAATATGTCACCCGTCACGCCCATGACGGCGACGCGCTTGGGCAATCCTTGATGCAAGATGCAACAGATAAAATTGTCTTTATCCTTAACCGCCTTGGATGGGTGGACGGTAATGCACTTTGCCTGACCGGCGGTATTGCTCCGCATTACGCATCCTATCTTCCCGCAAATATGCGGGCTTGTCTGCGCCCACCAGCCGGGGCGCCCTTGGATGGGGCGATGTCTTTGGGTCGC
Organism: Aliiroseovarius lamellibrachiae; assembly: GCF_018599245.1. Classification (GTDB taxonomy): domain Bacteria; phylum Pseudomonadota; class Alphaproteobacteria; order Rhodobacterales; family Rhodobacteraceae; genus Aliiroseovarius; species Aliiroseovarius lamellibrachiae. Next base: position 157,041 of record NZ_JAHEVJ010000009.1, on the reverse strand, counting down.
GCGTTCAGCCAGGAAATCAGCACGGGAGAACAGTCATGAACGTCGCCGAGTTTCTGCGCCCCGAAGGATGGTTGGGCCGAACATCGGGCCCCCGCTACGTCCAGCTTCGTCGCCGATTGGAAGAGGGCATCAAAGACGGTGTCTTGACGCCCAACAGCTCGCTTCCGCCGGAACGCGAGATTGCGGATCTCACCGATCTGTCCCGTGTCACCGTGCGAAAAGCCATTCACGAGCTGGTCAAAACCGGTGCAATTGAACAACGCCAGGGATCCGGGTCGTTTGTGCGCGAGGCGGTCACCCGAGTGGAACAATCGCTCTCTCACTTGACGTCGTTTACAGAAGATATGCAGCGGCGCGGCCTTACGACCACATCAAAATGGCTTGAGCGTGGCGTCTTTATGCCCTCGCCCGAAGAGGTGCTGGCCTTGGGGCTGGCAGCGGGCGACAGCGTCTCACGGATCTACCGGCTACGCGAAGCGGGCGGACGGCCGATGGCTTTGGAAATGGCCGCTTTGCCGATGGACATTTTGCCCAATCCCATTGATGTCACCACCTCACTATATGACGTGCTGGAGCAGAGCGGGTTTCGCCCGATCAGAGCAATCCAGAAAATATCCGCGATCAATCTCGAGCCCACCGAAGCCGCCCTTTTAGAAGTGGCCGAGGGCACCGCTGGGCTGCGCATTCAACGCACGTCCTATCTTGAAAGTGGGCGTGTGGCCGAATTGACCCGCTCCATCTATCGCGGTGATGCCTATGATTTCGTGGCCGAATTACGACTGTCGACCTGACCCACACCCTATCTGTAGATCCGAAAAGGCTGCTTCCATGACCGTTCAACCCACACAAATGCGCCGCGAAATCGACGAGATCCCTCATGCTGTTGAGCGATTGCTCACCGAAGGGGCGGGTGCGATTGCCGCCGCCGCGGGTGACGCGCGCAAGCTGGATCCACGGTTTTTACTGTCTGTGGCCCGCGGCTCGTCTGATCATGCTGCGACCTATATGAAATACGCAAGCGAGTTGTTATTGGGCCTGCCCATGGCCTCGGTTGGGCCGTCGGTTCAATCCATCTATGGTGCAAATGTGAAATGCGATGGTGCGCTGTGCCTGTCCGTTTCGCAATCTGGCCAAAGCCCTGACATTGTGCGCCTGACCGAAGCGTTTGCCGCCTCGGGGGCGTATACGGTTGCAATCACCAATGACCCGGCATCGCCGTTGGCCAAGGGCACCTCAGCAACGCTTCCCTTGCACGCGGGACCAGAACTCAGCGTTGCCGCCACGAAGACTTTTGTAACGTCGCTGGTGGCCGGCCTGTGGTTGATCGCAGAGATTAAACAGGACGTCGAGCTGTTGGCCGCGATCCGCGCCCTGCCCACGCAATTGGACGAAGCGACACGTTGCGACTGGTCGGAAGCCGCCGAAGCCATCACCAGCACGTCACTGTTTACCCTTGGGCGCGGGCCGTCTTGGGCGATTTCCAATGAAGCTGCGCTGAAGTTCAAGGAGACCTGCCAGATCCACGCTGAAAGCTATTCCTCAGCCGAGGTGTTGCACGGACCTGTATCGATCGTTGAACAAGGCTTTCCAGTCATCGCCTTTACCGCCGCTGATGCCGCAGAAGAGACCGTGGCCGACGTCGCCGACGCATTGGCCGCCAAAGGTGCGCATGTTTTTGCCACGACTCAGCGCGTGGCACATGCCGACCCATTGCCACATGTGCGCACGGATCACTGGACCACCGACCCGATTGCCTGCATCGTTTCATTCTACGGCATGGTGGAAACAGTGGCCGCAAGTCGGGGGATTAACCCCGATGCCCCGCGCCATCTGAAGAAGGTCACGGAAACAGTATGATCAACACAGAGTCCAAAAAAAGTTTCACCTATGGCGGCGGCCCAATCTTTGATGGGGACAGGTTGCGGCATGGATGCATTGCACGTTTCGAAGAGGGTGCGCTTTGTGAAATTCGCACTGAAACAGGCTCTAATACCACGGATCAAGCCGCTCGCTATATTGATCTTGAAGGGGATATTCTGAGCCCCGGCTATGTTGATCTTCAGGTCAACGGCGGCGACGGGATCATGTTTAATGCGGATCCGTCCTTAAACACCATCAAACGCATTGCCCTCGCCCATCATCGCCTAGGGGTCAGCGCACTTCTGCCCACTTTGATCACCGACACACCAGAAATAACGCGTGCCGCAATTTCCGCTGGGATCGAGGCCGTGAACGAAGGTGTTCCCGGCGTTGCAGGCTTGCACCTTGAGGGACCCCATCTGTCGGTCGCGCGCAAAGGCGCACATGATGCTGCATTGATACGTCCAATGAACGACGCGGACCTTGCAACCTTGTTAGCGGCGGCAACCGCACTTCCGACCTTAATGGTCACATTGGCCCCCGAGAACGCCACACCAGAGCAAGTGAGCACATTGGCCAAGGCGGGCGTCATCGTCTCTTTGGGGCATACGGACGCGAATTTTGAAACCTGTATGGCCTATATATCCGCGGGCGCCCGCTGTGCCACTCATCTGTTTAATGCGATGAGCCAGCTTGGCAATCGTGAACCCGGCTTGGTGGGTGCAGCATTACAATCTGGCGAATTGTCTTGTGGCTTGATCGCCGATGGGCTGCACGTTCATCCAGCCTCTATTCACGCCGCCTGGCAGGCAAAGTCGGGGCCGGGCCAAATTTTTCTGGTCAGCGATGCAATGGCTGTTGCCGGCACCGAAGAGACATCGTTTCATCTCGGGGGACGCGAGATATTGCGCAAGGGCGGGAAGCTGACGCTGCAAGATGGAACTTTGGCGGGTGCAGATCTGGATTTGACCACCGCAATCAGATTGTTGGTCGAACGGGTTGGTCTTTCACTGGAAGACGCGCTTTGCGCTGCCACCACGACACCTTGGAATATGCTGAGCACCACCACCCCGATATTGCACAGGGAATTCATACGGATCAGCGCTGATTTGAAAAGCTGCGCGCCCCTTTAAACACCCGCCATCGGCGCGTTATGTCGACTGGGATTTTTTCAAAACCAAAAAAGTCATCATACCGAGGGGAGGAAGGGGTTTTTGAGTTTCAAGGCTTAAACCATCTTCTTGCAAGACCGTTTCAAGAGCAAAGTCAGAATGCCAGCCCAGCGTATTGGCAAAGGGTGCTGACACGCGTTCAATAAAGGCCATCACGCCTTGTGTGCGCACAAAGTGGTTGGTGATCACCACTTTGCCGCCTGGTTTGCAAACCCGCGCAATCTCAGCCATGACCCGTTCGGGGTCCGGTACCACGGACAAGACATGCATCGCAGCAATCATATCAAAATGATTGTCTGGAAAATCGAGCGCGCGGGCATCCATCTGGCGCAGTTCTTTGACCTGATCCAGTTGCCCTTCGGCCACCTTTTCGCGCGCCTTGCCAAGCATTTCATCGCTGAAATCAATGCCCGTGACATGCAGATCAGGTTTGTAATGTGGCAACGACAGCCCGGTTCCCACGCCCACTTCCAGCACTTTCCCCACACGGTCGTTGATATATCCGACCGCGCGCCGGCGGCCCGCATTTGTCACAGCCCCAAAGGTCTTATCATAAATGGGCGCCCAACGCGCATATGACGTTTGAACGGCTTTGATATCCATAACGACCCCCTAGAACCTAAAAACTCACCTTTTTGAATACGAGCCCCCAGAGCACCACAAAGAAATACCCCAAGCAAAGCGCCATGAGCGTCACCCAAGCATAGGTCAACACGCCTGCTGCAACCAAGGCGACACCCACCAGAAAGAATTTGACGTTCCCGCGCGAAATCTTAGTGGCCTTGAAAGACCATGTCGGAATACGGCTGATCAGTAACAACCCAATGACAATCATATAAATGCTGATCAGGAAATCCGGCATCTTCCCTGCGTCGGGATATGCAAAGGAATAATACATCGGCAACAACACCAGAAGCGCCCCAGCAGGCGATGGGATCCCTTCAAAAAAGGCGCTATCTGGGATAGTGTCTTCGGCTTTTGTACCGACATTAAACCGTGCCAAGCGCATGACGCAGCAGACAGAAAAAATCAGCGCAGAAATCCAGGCCAACCCTCCGATATCTTCCAGAGCCCAAAAATACAAAATGAGCGGGGGTGCGACACCGAAGTTCAAGAAATCCGCAAGCGAGTCGAGTTCCGCCCCCATCTTGCTGTCACTGCTCAACAGCCGCGCCAAACGTCCATCCAACCCGTCCAAAACGCACGCAATTAGGATCAGCTGAACCGCAAGCGTGTAATGCCCCTCCACTCCGACACGAATTGCCGTCAATCCCGCACAAATCGCGGTGATGGTCAGCACATTCGGCAAGAGTTGTAACAGGGAAAACTCGCGCTGTTTCTTCTCAGGTGACTTTGGTTTTGAAGGTACAGTCATTCTGGCGACGATGACCCCTCATCCGTCACCATAAGATCCGCGAGAATGGTTTCACCCGCAATCATGGTTTGACCAATTCGCACCTGAGGCGCGACCCCATTGGGCAGATAGACATCCAAGCGCGATCCAAAACGGATCAGGCCAAAACGCTCACCTGTGCCAAGCTTGGCCCCCGGTGTCACGAAACACACGATACGGCGCGCGACCAGCCCGGCAATCTGCACAACGGCCAATTCGCGCCCATCCGCCATTTCGATGCACAGGCTATTGCGCTCATTGTCGACGCTGGCTTTATCAAGCGAGGCGTTGAAAAACTTGCCGGGGCGATAGGCGACGGCTTTCACCTCGCCGGCCACAGGCGCGCGGTTGATGTGACAGTTAAAGACGCTCATGAACACGCTGACGCGAGTCAGGGCTTCGTCCGACATCCCCAATTCTTTGGGCGGCACGGCGGGTTCAATCAAGGACACGATGCCATCGGCGGGGCTGATCACCAGACCTTCACGGGTCGGCGTCACACGTTCAGGATCGCGAAAGAAGTAATAACACCAAACCGTTAGGCCAACGCCAATCCAGCCAAGAAAATTCGCCAGCATAAACAAAACCACGGTGATCGCGGCAAAAATGGCGACAAATTTGATGCCTTCAGGGTGCATCGGCTTGATGAATGTATCTCTCATACGCATGGAAATCGTTTCCTAAAGGTCAGGGTTGCCTCCTTCATACGAGGATCGGCTTTAAACACAAGGCTACGATCAGAAATCGAGGCCCAAATCGACGGTGCGCGCCGAATGTGTCAGCGCCCCGGACGAGATGTAATCCACGCCGGTTGCGGAAATTGACGCGATCCGGTCCAGTTTCACATTGCCGCTGGCCTCTGTTTTCATCCGCCCGTCGACCATGGTGACCGCTTTGCGCAGCATGTCGTTGTCCATATTATCGAGCAGCACCACGGATGCGCCGCCAACCTCAAGCACCTCTTCAAGCTGGTCAAGCCGATCCACCTCAATCTCAACCGCCATCATGTGGCTGGCATGGGCCTTGGTCGCCTCGAGCACAGCGCGCACGCCGCCTGCTGCTGCGATATGGTTGTCCTTGATCAGGATTGCATCCGACAGGGAATAGCGATGATTAAAGCCGCCACCATGCAGCACAGCCAGCTTTTCAACAATCCGAAGCCCCGGCGTGGTTTTACGCGTACAGGTCACGCGGGTCTCGGTGCCTTTGGTCATTGCCACAAACCCCGCGGTTTTGGTCGCGATCCCGGTAAGGCGCCCGGCAAAGTTCAACGCCACACGCTCCCCCGAAAGGATCGAGGCAGCAGATCCTTTGATCTCCATCAACGTGTCGCCCTTTTGGGCAGGCTGGCCGTCCATGATGTGGGTCACAACCTCAAGCGAGGGATCCACCAGACGAAACGCCAAAGCGGCGATTTGCATCCCCGACACAACCGCATCTTCGCGCGCGTTGATCCGCGCATCATAGGTGGTACCAGCGGGGATCACGGCGCGCGTGGTCACATCGCCATAGCTGCCCAAATCCTCCATCAGCGCATTTCGCACCATGGGTTCAAGCACAAGATCGGGGACGGTTGCAAAGCTCATGTCAGGTCCTTTATCGCCTCTGCCCGAATGGCAAGCGCCTCTGTCAGGGTCATTTTTGATCGTTGTCCCGGGCCGGACAGCGTATTTGGGAAGTCGGCGCGCTCATGTGCGCCCCGGCTTTCTTCACGGATCAGGGCGGCGGCGGCGATCAGGGTCGCGGTGGCACACATGTTTTGAAAGGCGCGACTGTCAGAATATGCGGCGTCCAACTCAGCAATCGTGACCAAAGCAGCCCGCAACCCATCGCCCGTGCGGACCACGCCAACCAGATCGGTCATGGTTTGGCGCAGGGTGGCCACGGCCTTAGCATCAGGAGCAAGCCCGCCCGCAGTAAACCGCAGATCAACGAGGTCAGCAGTGGTGGCAACATCCACGCTCGCCGCAATATCTTCGGCACAGATGCGGGCATAGACCAAGGCTTCGAGCAGACCATTTGACGCAAGCCTGTTTGCACCGTGCAGCCCCGTGGACGAGGCTTCGCCACACACCCAAAGCCCGCCCAAAGTGGCCCGACCGCCATGATCCGTGGCGATCCCGCCCATGTGGTAATGCGCAGCGGCAGCAACAGGGATCGGGTCTTTCGCCGGATCAATGCCATTGCGCGCACAGGCGTCGGCCACCGCGGGGAATTGCGTTTTTACCCGCTCGCCCAACACGTCACGCGTATCGAGCATGGGGCGTTTGCCCGCCTGGGTTTGCGCGAAAATGGCGCGGGCCACGACATCGCGCGGGGCCAGTTCGGCATCGGGGTGCAAGTCGACCATAAAGCGTTCGCCATCGGCGTTGATCAGGGCCGCCCCTTCACCGCGCAATGCTTCGGTCGCGAGTGGTGCGGGGTCTTCGCCCACGTCCATCGCGGTGGGGTGAAATTGGACAAATTCCGCGTCGGCAATTTCGGCACCTGCACGCGCAGCCATGCCAATCACCTGACCGCGAATACGGGGGGGGTTGGTGGTCAGGGCAAACAACCCACCGGACCCGCCGCCCGCCATCAAATACGCCGCGCCGCGCAACATGATCGGGGCCGATCGGGCCTCATCCGCGTCTTGAATGGCAACACCAGTGACCACACCGTCCGCGACGTCCAAATCCACTGCCATTGTGCCCTGAAGCACTTGGACCGAGGGGGTTTCGCGCACGCGGTCGATGAGCGCGGCCATAATCTCGGCCCCGGCTTGGTCCCCTTTCACGCGCACCACGCGGGCAAAACTGTGCGCCGCTTCACGCGACAGCACATAATCGCCGTCGACCGTGCGATCAAACGGCGTGCCCATGGTGGTCAGATCAAGGATGTATTTGCGTGCCTCACGCGTGACCAAATCCGCCACGACAGGGTCCACAGTTCCAGCGCCTGCTTTTTCGGTGTCGGCCGCATGGTTTTCCGGGCTGTCGGCTGCGTCCATTGCCGCCGCTACACCGCCCTGCGCCCAGGCCGAGCTTGCGCCCTCGCCCAGAGGTTCCGGTGAAATCATCACCACAGGCAGAGGGGCCAGTTTCAGGGCCGCATACAGCGCACCCAAACCTGCGCCGACAATGACGATACGATCGGTTGTGACTTCTTGCATATCAGATCAAAGACCCAGCTTTTTGGACAGATCAATCATCCGTTCCACCGACAGGCGCGCCTTGGCGGCCATGTCGGGGTCGACTTCGACCTGACCTTCCATTGTGTGCAGCACATAAAGAATTTTCTCGAGCGAGATTTTTTTCATATAGGGGCACATGTTGCAGGGTTTTGCGAACTCAACTTCGGGCAATTCATCGGAAATGTTGGACGCCATAGAGCATTCTGTGACCAGCATCGCCTTCGATGGTTTGTGGTCGTGTACCCATTTGATGATGCCACTCGTGGAGCCGGTGAAATCAGCCTCGGCCACCACATCTGGGGTGCATTCGGGGTGGGCGATGATCTTTACCTCTGGATCCAGCTCGCGGTACGCGCGCAGATCGTCGGCTGTGTAGAGTTCATGCACAATGCAAGAGCCCGGCCAGAACACGACCTTTTTCTTTGACAGGTTCGCGACGTTTTGCGCGAGGAACTGATCGGGTGTCATAATCACCGTGTCACTGTCCATCGCATCCACAATCTGCACCGCGTTTGAGGATGTGCAGCAGATGTCAGAGGCGGCTTTCACTTCGGCTGTGGTGTTCACATAAGACACCACTGGCGCGCCGGGGTATTTCGCGCGCATCTCTTCCACGCCTTCGGCTGTGATGCTTTCGGCCAAGGAACAGCCGGCCGCCATATCCGGCATCAGCACGGTTTTTTCCGGGCTGAGGATTTTGGACGTCTCTGCCATGAAATGCACACCGGCCTGCACAATCACATCTGCCTCAACCTCGGTCGCTTTGATGGCCAGCTGCAAACTGTCACCGACGAAATCCGACACACCGTGAAAGATTTCAGGCGTCATATAATTGTGGCCTAGAATGACCGCATTTCGCTTTTTCTTCAGGTCGTTGATCGCTTTGACGTAGGGCGCATAAATTGCCCACTCTGGCGGCGAGACGACCCTGTCCATCCGGCCATATAGGTCAGACATGGACGCCGCCAATTCCGGCGAGGGGGTCAAGTCATAGTGGCTGGCGAGCGTTGAGCGAACGAGCGATATATCAAGCAACGGGGCGTCTCCGTTTGGTTAGGCGATCAGACGCTGCCCGGATGGGGCAAGCCAAACCGCCGAAAGCGTATCAAATGACAGGCAGATCGAAAGAAACATACCCGCAATCCTGCCAAATCAGTGTGGCGTGTGGGATGCATAGACATATTTTACCTGCAACCAAAGCCCAAACAACATGGTTTAAGTGAGGTTTTACGCGAACACCCGCCGAAAACTGTCCCTTTTCCGGCGTCAATGGTCGGATCCTGTTCTTTTAAGGGATGAAAATTGCGCCAACGGCCGCTTTGCCTTCTGCCTGCACACGATGGGCCGCAGCAAACCCTAAGGTAACATCAGACGAAACGCGCTCGACAAACGGCGACAATCAGGAAATGATCTGGGGTGGGCGCTGATTTGGCGCGCCCTTACGCGACCAACCCAGGGATACAGACATGCTGACATTTGCCTTTTTGGTGCTGACCTTAAACCCCAATGGCGATGTGCGCATGACCCTGTCAGACAGTCAAAACCTGGCCGCCTGTCAGGCAAAACGCGACAAGATCACACCAGTGCTGGTTGACGCAGGTTATAATGTTTTGGCCTCACTCTGTGCTGAAACAAAATTACATCTGACGCCGTATGATCACAGCAACCCTGATGTGCCACTGAACCAGTATCAGGTTGAGATTACGGGCAATACCTATGCCGTTGCGCCGGTCGCCGAGGGGGACGCCTGCGTCACCGCAACAAAAAGCACCCCAACGCGCTACTGCGCCCTGTCACCGCAATCCGTGATCAAAGCACAATAACAGGCGCGCGCCGCTCCCCCCATTTGTGGCGCTGTGCTATACCCGACATATGGCTGATCAAAACACGTTTCACATCTCTGACAACAGTACGGTTTTGACCCCGAAAGCTCCGGGGATGGCATCGCTTGTGCAAGCTTTGCGTCAGGGGGCTTCCATTTTGGCGACGCAATCGAGCAGTAACCCAATTCATATACACCCCGGTGATCCACAATGGCTATTTTGCGAAAGCTCTGGCACCAGTGGAGCGCCCAAAGTAATTCGGCGCCACCCCACAAGCTGGATCCGTAGCTTTTCTGTAAACCACACTGAATTCGAACTAGACGCAGGGGATACTTATGCGGTCTTGGGTCATCTGGGCCATTCCCTATCGCTTTATGCGACGCTAGAGGCGCTACATCTTGGCGCGGACCTCGTTCAACTTTCAGGTCTTCGCCCAAAAATGCAAGCCGCTGAAATAGCAGGGGCCAGCGTGCTTTATGCGACACCCACACAGCTGCGCCTGCTTTGCGCCGGACGTACCGCCACAGGGCTTTCCCCACATCGCAAACTTCGCCGGATTTTCTGCGGAGGCGGGCGGTTGGACGCTGAACTTGCTAAAGTACTGCCACAGCATTTTCCCAATGCGAAGCTGCATGTCTTTTTTGGCGCAAGCGAAACCAGTTTCATCTCGATCAGCGACGCCGACACCCCTTTGGGGTCAGTTGGCCGCACCTATCCAGGTGTCACCCTCGACCTGCGCCCCCTGCCCGGCCAAGGCAAGGCCATTGGCGAAATTTGGGTCTCCAGCCCCTATCTGTTTGACCGCTACGAAAGCGGCACAAGCGACGACACCCAATGGGATGGGCGCGCGTTGAGCATCGGTGAAATGGGGTATCTTGACCCAGGCGGACATCTTTTCCTTGTCGGGCGCAAAAATCGCATGGTCACAGTTTCCGACCATAATGTCTTCCCGGAAGAAGTGGAGCGCATCGTCGCTCTGGACCCGGATGTCTCCGATTGTGCCGCATTGGCGGTCAAAGACCCCAAAAGGGGTCATCATATTGTATGTGTGGTCGTCGGCGGCAGCAATCCCGCGCTGGATATACGACTGCGCACGGCCTGCCGAGAGATGCTTGGGGATGCATCGGTGCCGCGACATATTCTGCATCTCGACACATTGCCACTGTTGCCAGCGGGCAAGCCCGACCTTCAAGCATTGCACGCGCTGATCGAGAGAAAATTATGAACCAAACCCATATCATCGCGGCCCGTCGCACCCCGGTCGCCCCCCGAAACGGGGCACTCGCCGACCTGTCCGTGCAAGATCTTGCAGCCCCAGTGATCAAACAAGTCCTTCGCGATGCGGGGCTGGCGGGCGATGATATCGGAGAGGTCATTGTCGCCAATTCCCTCGGCCTTGGTGGGAACCCCGCCCGCATTATTGCCCTTGCTTCCGGCTTGCCTGAACGGGTCGCTGGGCTGAGCGTGGACCGGCAATGTGTCGGCGGGTTGGATGCTATTTTGCTGGGCCATGCCATGATCCAATCGGGCCTGCATGATATTGTAATTGCCGGCGGCGTGGAAAGCTATTCACGTCGCCCGCTGCGACAACGTACATTTTCAGATGGCCGCCCGCCCATTGCCTATGATCAAGCCCCCTTCACCCCATGGCCAAACCGTGACCCAGACATGGCCCAATCGGCGGCGGACTTATCGCGCCACCTTGAACTGTCACAAGCAGATCAAGATAATTGGGCAATCAACAGTCATTGCAGGACGCTAAAGTTTGCTGAGCAAACGCAGGCAGAGCTTGTCCCTCTTGCCGGCCTCGAAAAAGATGCATTTACCCGAGCTCTGACCCAACGCCACTGCGAACGCGCGCCCAAGTTATGCGGAACGATTACGGCCGCAAATATGGCGGTTGCCGCAGACGGGGCCGCCTTTGTGGTCTTGATATCTGACAAGGTTGCGCAGCAACTTGGCACACCCAGCGTTGGGATATTGGGCGGCGCAACCCTCGGGGCCGCCCCCGAACAACCCGGCCTGGCCCCTGTGGCTGCAATCGCCCACGTTCTGGGCCGCTCGGGAATATCCCCCGAAGACCTGACACAAGCTGAGATTATGGAGGCTTTCGCCGTTCAGGCCATCGCCTGCCAACGCGGCGCAAACATTCCCGCCCAGATCGTCAATCCGCAGGGGGGCGCCTTGGCGCGGGGGCACCCGATTGGTGCATCTGGCGCGATCCTCGCCGTGCGGCTGTTCCACCAATTGTCGAAAGCTGGTGGAACAGGGCTCGCAGCGATTGCGGCCGCGGGGGGGCTTGGCACGGCTTTACTGTTACGCTGAACCGTTCTGATCCACCCCACGGCAGCTTTTTGCGCCGCGCAAAAACATCACTTCGACCGTTGCACCATCCCGAACAAATCCCGTGGATCATCCGGGTCTGCCAACATGTCCAGCGGCTCAAAGTACGCGGTCCCTTTGATCGCTTTTTTCACGAACCGAAGCGCCGAGAAATCCTCAATTGCAAAGCCCACACTGTCAAACAAAGTGATCTGTTGCGCATCTTTGCGCCCCTTGGCCGCACCTGTCATCACCTGCCATAATTCGGTTACGGGATGATCTGCATCCAGCGCCTGAATTTCGCCTTCAATTCTGGTTTGTTCTGGGTATTCCACAAAAATATCCGACCGCAAAAGAATATCACGATGCAGTTCTGTTTTGCCCGGACAATCGCCACCGATGGCGTTGATATGCACGCCAGCGCCAATCATATTATCGGTCAGGATCGTGGCGTTTTTCTTATCCGCTGTGCAGGTTGTGATGATCTGCGCGCCCTGGATGACCTCTTCACCAGAGGTGCATGTGATCACCGTCAAGCCCTTGCCGGCGAGGTTGGCTGCGCATTTTGCCGTGGCTGCAGGGTCAGTGTCATAAAGGCGCACGGTGTCGATCCCGCAAATGGCCTTGAACGCAAGGCACTGGAATTCAGACTGCGCCCCATTGCCGATCATTGCCATGGTGGTGGCACCTTTTGGGGCCAGATATTTGCCCACCAAAGCTGAGGTCGCCGCGGTCCGCAACGCCGTCAGAATTGTCATCTCTGTCAAGAGCGTAGGATAGCCCGTATAGACATCCGCCAGCAGCCCAAACGCCGTCACCGTCTGCAGCCCTTCGGACGTGTTTTTCGGATGACCGTTCACATATTTGAACCCATAGGCTTCGCCGTCCGACGTCGGCATCAGCTCAATCACGCCATGGGGCGAATGGGCGGGTACGCGCGGGGTTTTGTCAAAGCTTTCCCAGCGTTTGAAATCATTTTCGATTTCCTCGGAAATACCAACGATCATTTCTTCCAACCCAACATGGTGGATCAGTTGCATCATGTGATCGACGGAAACAAAGGGCACTAATGCCTTGTCAGAAGGTTTCATTATCAGGCTCCTAGCGGCGGGACAGATGGATGCCAGCGATCATGCAACGCACAGATCCGCCAGCGGTTTCAATGGTGGGAACAGACAGCGGCAAAGGTGTTGCGCTTTCTTTGATCACGGCAATTTGGTCTGGCGTCAACGCATCCAACGCGCGCCGCGATAGGGCAAGAAGCAAGCCATCTCGCCCGGTCAATTCAATCGCATTCCCGGCAAATTCCGCGATCTGAGCATGGCTGAGGTCAACCACTTCTCGTCCGCTTTCTTCAAGCCGCATCCGCACTTCGGCACGGCGCGCCGGATCAACAATCATGTCGAGACAGATCAGTGCATACTGCGTTCCGATCCCCATCAGAACATTGGTATGATACACATCGCGGCCTTCGCCATCGCGCGCCTCAAACACCATTGGTTCATAGTTAAAATGGGTGCAAAACCGCTCTAGCAACACAGGGTCCGCACGATGCGATGAGACCGTATAAGCGATGCGAGACAGATGATCGAGCACCATCGCGCCGGTCCCTTCAAGCGCCAAATTGTCGACCTCAAGGCCTGAATAATCAATGATATCCTGAACCCGATATTCTGCTTTGAGCATCTCAATCACATCCGCCCGTCGCTCGCGCCGACGCGAGGTGACATACATCGGATAGATGGCCACATGGCCACCGGGATGGGTCGAAAACCAGTTGTTGGGAAAGACGCTGTCGGGTGTGTTGTTTTCGCCAAAATCATCAAAGACATGCACCCGAATTCCCGCATCACGCAGGGCCGTGACGGCGGCATCATGTTCGTCGCGTGCCGCCTGCGATGTCGCCTCTGTCGAACGGTTCGACAGGGTTTGAAACGCATTGTCATCCCGTGTTTCTGGGTTCGACGTGAAGGCATGCGGCCGGATCATAACCACAGCAGAAGGGGCTTGTAGTGCGTGCATGAAATCTCCGATTTTCACTTCAGAAAGAGCGAGTTGGGCGATCAAACACGCGACGGCCCAACAGCGAAGCCGTCAGATCAACCATCAGCATTGCGGTGCGACCACGGTCATCCAGAAAGGGGTTTAACTCGACCAAATCAAGTGAGCAGACCAGGCCGCTATCATGCAGAAGTTCCATCACCAAATGGCCCTCCCGTTCGGTCGCACCACCGGGGACCGTCGTGCCCACAGCCGGGGCAACGGAGGGGTCAAGGAAATCCACGTCCAAGGACACATGTAAAATCCCGTTGGCCGCGCGCACCTTGTCCAAAAACGCCACCAGTGGCGCTTTGATCCCATGTTCGTCAATTGTGCGCATATCTGCGAGCATGGTGTCGTGGCTTTGCAACGCGGCGTGTTCCTCGGGGTCAACGGAACGCAGGCCAATCATGCCCACTTGGTCAGTTGGCACCACCGCAGCCAACGCTGGGAAGGCATCAAAGCCGGACTGACCGGTGAAATAGGCGACAGGGGATCCATGCAGGTTCCCGCTAGACGTGCTTTGTGGGGTGTGAAAGTCCGAATGGGCATCCAGCCACAGCACAAACAAAGGGCGGCCTTTGGCTTTGGCGTGTTCTGCCATGCCCGAAACGGTCCCCATCGAGAGGGCGTGATCACCGCCCATGAAAATTGGCATCCCCTGCCCCGCCGCAACTTTTGCCGCGCGGTTCAAAGCCTGCGTCCAACCAATGCATTCTGGCAGCTTCACAAGGTGGTCATGCTCAGGGATATCCACCGTATCTGGGGCGACATCTCCGTGGTCCGCAACCTGATGACCCAATGCGGTCAGCGCATCCGCCAATCCCGCAACACGATAAGCATCAGGCCCCATTCGGCAGCCCTGACGCCGTTTGCCCGAATCCATGGGCGCTCCGACAAGGATGATGTTTTTTGTGCTCATATCTATCTATCGACTTAAAACTTGGCTTGCAGGAAGAGGATATTTTGCCCAAAATGGGCCAACATTGACCAAATAGGATAGCGTTAATGGACGATTTGGATAGACGACTCTTGACCCTGTTGCATCGTGATGGCCGCGCCTCGATCTCGGAACTGGCCGATCATCTGGCTGTGACCAGGACCACCGCGCGTGCGCGCCTCGAGGCCCTAAAAAAACGCGGCGAAATCGTGGGTTTTACGGTGGTCACACGTCAGGACGTGGCACAAAATCCGGTGCGCGGCTTAATGATGTTGGGCATCGAAGGGCGCGGCACCGAACGGGTGATGAGCCGCGTCGCCGCCCTGCCACAGGTCATGGCGGTACATTCGACCAACGGCACTTGGGATTTGATCGCTGAGATTGGCGCCGAAACACTGGAAGAGCTCGATCAGGTGCTGTTTGCAATCCGCCGGATGGAGGGCATCACGCGCTCCGAAACCAACCTCCTCCTATCCACCAAACGCGGGCGATAGGTCTTTCGCTCGCTGCATGACACCGCTAAACATGTGGTCCGAACAGGAGAGATCATGGACAACAACGCCCGCATTGCCCGTACCATCGCCACCGAAATTGCTGCGTCACCTCAACAAGTTAATGCTGCTGTTGGCTTGCTTGACGAGGGGTCGACTGTTCCCTTTATTGCGCGCTACCGTAAAGAGGCGACCGGTGGCCTGGATGACACCCAATTGCGAAAACTGGCCGAACGCCTGACCTATTTGCGCGAGCTGGAAAAGCGTCGTGACGCGATCCTGTCCAGCATCAAAGACCAGGGGAAACTGACCGAGATATTGGCGAAATCCATCGCCGGGGCCGAGACAAAATCCACCCTCGAAGATCTTTACCTCCCCTATAAACCAAAGCGCCGCACCAAGGCGATGATCGCGCGCGAAAATGGGTTGGAACCACTGGTCGACCTGATCAAGACGACGCGCCATATCGACCCAGAAAACCATGCGCGGGCCTTTCTGACCGAAGCCATTCCCACACCCAAAGATGCCCTGAACGGCGCGCGCGATATTATCGTAGAGGGCCTATCTGAAAACGCTGAGCTGATCGGAAATTTGCGAACTTTCATGCAACGCGAAGCGCTTTTGACGGCGCGCGTCGTCGCTGGACAAGAACAAGCAGGGGCAAAATTTTCGGATTATTTTGACCATCAGGAAAACTGGGCGAAAACCCCCGCGCATCGCGCATTGGCAATGCTACGAGCTTCAAAAGAGGGTGCGATAACACTTGAAATTGCTCCGAATGAGGCCGGGGCTGAAAGAGCGGTTGATATGATCGCCGCCCAGCTTGAGGCATCCAGTCAGACCCCCGGCGACATTTGGCTGCGCAAACTCGCAGGTTGGGCATGGCGCGTCAAACTTTCATTGTCCATGACGCTGGATTTAATGGGGGATCTTCGCGCCCGCGCCCATGACGGTGCAATCGAAGTTTTTGCGCGCAACCTCAAAGACTTGCTTCTTGCAGCGCCTGCAGGTGCGCGCCCAACTTTAGGTCTGGATCCCGGCATTCGTACAGGCGTGAAGGCCGCCGTGGTGGATGCAACAGGCAAGGTTCTCGACACGGCTACGCTTTATCCATTTCAACCCAAAAATGATGTGAACGGCGCCGAAGCCGCGCTTCTTGCCTTGGTCGCAAAGCATGGGGTTGAACTTGTCGCCATCGGCAACGGCACCGCCTCACGCGAAACCGAACGGCTGGTTGGGGACGCGTTGAAGCGCTTGCCAAAGACCGTGAAGGCCCCCACCAAAGTTGTGGTCTCCGAGGCTGGTGCCTCCGTTTATTCCGCCTCTGAGCTTGCCGCGAACGAGTTTCCTGATTTGGACGTCAGCCTTCGCGGGGCGGTGTCAATTGCGCGCCGCTTGCAAGACCCGTTGGCCGAACTCGTAAAGATCGAGCCCCAATCCATCGGCGTTGGTCAATACCAGCATGATGTGGATCAGCGCCGCTTGTCCAAATCGCTTGAAGCGGTTGTAGAAGATGCGGTGAACGCAGTGGGGGTAGATTTGAATATGGCATCCGCGCCGCTTTTGGCGCATGTCTCTGGCTTGGGCCCCCGATTGGCGCACTCGATTGTGGCGCATCGCGACGCGCATGGTGCATTTCCGGCCCGAAAAGCTTTGTTAAAAGTCGCGGGCCTGGGTCCATCAGCTTTTGAGCAATGCGCAGGATTTTTGCGTATCCGGGACGGGGTTGAGCCATTGGATGCATCAGCCGTCCACCCGGAAGCTTATGGTATCGCTCGAAAAATCGTTGCATCTTGTGGGCGAGACCTGCGAGAGCTTATGGGCAATGAAGGGGCGTTGAAATCTTTGCGCGCCGAAGATTTCGTGGCTGACAATTTTGGCCTCCCCACGGTGCGTGATATTTTTGCAGAACTTGAAAAGCCGGGCCGCGATCCACGCCCAAGTTTTAAAACCGCCAGCTTCACCGATGGTGTCGAAGAGATGTCAGACCTAAAACCCGGCATGGTCCTGGAAGGCACGGTAACAAATGTGGCCGCCTTTGGTGCCTTTGTGGATATCGGCGTGCATCAGGATGGGCTGGTACATATCAGCCAACTCGCAGATCGGTTTGTGAAAGATCCGCATGAGGTGGTCAAAACCGGCGATGTGGTCAAAGTGACTGTGAGCGAAGTTGACATTCCCCGCAAACGGATTGCCCTGTCGATGCGCAAAGACGGAGGGGCCTCGGCGCGCGACGATCAAAACGCACGCGGGCCGGCCAAAAACCAGGATCGTCGCCCCCAAGGGGGAAAGCGTCCGATGCAGGCTGGGCCCAAACCTAACGCTGCCTCTGGTGGCAAACCCGAGGCTGGAAACAGCGCCCTGGGCGCAGCTCTTCTGGATGCAATGCGCAACAAATAATGATGCGCATTGCGTGAGGCGACAGAGGCACCTAACGTGATGAGAATTAGGTTTCGGCCTGCAATAGATGGATCTGGTGCTTTTCGCGGGTCAGGCCGATTTGTGGTGAAGCTGCGGTGGCACTTGCAACCGCCCTGCCCCAAATCCGCTGACAATCAACATCACCCCCGCGGCCGCAAGGCATAGCGGCAGCCCGCCCAACTGATAGCTTATTCCGGACAGCAATGTGCCCAGCAATCGGCCCGCCGCATTGGCCATATAGTAAAAGCCAACATCCAAAGTGACGCGAGAGGCGTCAGTAAAGGCCAGAATAAGATAGGAGTGAAGCGCCGAATTCAGCGCAAACAACGCCCCAAACACCAGCAACCCAACAACCAAAACGCCTGTCAGCCAAGGGTTGGCCGCGCCTGTCAGGAAAGTAATCAGTGCCAGCCCGATCGGCACCACGGCGAGCGTAAATGCATAAGGTCCGGCAAGGGTGATAAGCTCGCTCTTTTCGCGGGATCTTGCACCGATCAAGCGTGGGGCATTTGCCTGTACCACGCCATAAAGAATGACCCAGACCGCCATGAACCCGCCCACCAAAAAGAAAGCGGTTTGGTCACTTGCTGAACTTCCGTCAGATAAAACACCGTGGAAATAGATTGGAATGCCAACCACGAACCACACATCCCGCGCGCCAAACAGAAAAACGCGAGAAAAGCTTAACCAATTGATATTTTTGTTTTTTGAAAACACCTCGCGGAATTTTGCGTCTTTTCGTCCCCGCGGAAGACCTGCTGGCATCCGCATCATCACAGCCGCGAGAATGACAGCCAAAGCAAATGCCATACCCAAAATCGCGGGGGTGAATCCGACCAACCCCAACAGCCCGGCACCAAGCAGAAAGCCAAAGCCCTTCACTGCGTTTTTTGACCCTGTCAGCACCGCCACCCAACGGAATAATCCGTCACCTTCGCTGGGCGCCAGCAATTTCACCGCTGCCTTTGAACTCATTTTGGTAAGATCTTTGGCCACACCGGATACCCCCTGCACCAGCATGACATACAGAACCGAAAGCCCAATCGTCCAAGTTGCGTCCAGCTGTGTCAGCGCCAACAAGGCGACGACCTGTAGCCCAAGCCCGACATAGAGGGTCGTGGTCAGCCCAAATCGCGCCGCAATCCATCCGGCAGACAGGTTGGTCACCACCCCAGCAATTTCATAAACAACGAAAAGATAGGCCAGCTCAACCGGCGAAAACCCCAAGGTATGAAAGTGCAAAAGCACCAGCATTCTAAGCGCCCCATCGGTCAGCATAAATGCCCAATAGGACGCTGTAACAGCCATGTAAGCGGCAAGCCCTTGTTTCACACCGACGCTCCGACCATCAAGGCAACATCGACGAGGCGATGCGCATATCCCCACTCGTTGTCGTACCACGCATAGATTTTCAGCTGGGTTCCATTGACCACCATCGTAGACAGGGCATCTACGATGGTGCTGCGATCGTCATTCGTATAATCTGTTGAAACTAATGGTTTTTCTTCGTATCCAAGGATACCAAGCAATGGACCATTTGCCGCCTTTTCAAACGCGGCGTTCACCTCTTCTGCGGTGGTTTCGCGTTTCAACTCAAACACCATATCGGTCAGCGACGCATTCAGCAGTGGCACCCGCACCGCATGGCCATTTAACTTTCCAGTCAGTTCTGGAAAAATCTGAGTGATTGCTTTGGCCGACCCTGTGGTGGTCGGGATCAATGAATTCAAAGCAGACCGTGCGCGCCGCAAATCTTTGGCCGGACGGTCCACAATTGTTTGCGTGTTGGTCACATCATGGATCGTGGTCATGGATCCGTGCTTGATGCCAAACTCTTCCAGCACCACCTTGATCACAGGCGCCAAGCAATTGGTCGTACAGCTCGCTGCCGTCACGATGCGATGCGCGCGCGGGTCATATATATCATCATTCACGCCAAAGACGATATTCGCAGCCTCGTCTTCTTTTACAGGTGCCGAAACAACGACTTTCTTCACACCCGCTTCAAAATACGGAGCGAGTTTTTCTGCGGTTTTGAACGCCCCCGTGCAATCAATCACAACGTCAACGCCATCAAGCGGCAGATCGGTCAGATTGCGCGTCGCTGTGACGGGGATCCGCACACCATCAATCGTGATGCTCTCTTCGTCATAGGAAAAATCAGCGCGCCAACGGCCATGAACTGTGTCAAATTCCAGCAAATGCGCGTGCATCTCAGGCCCCCCCAAGGCGTCATTCATAAACGCAATTTTTGCGCCGCGTTCCAAAAGTGGGCGCAAAGCGAGTTTGCCCATGCGGCCCAATCCGTTGATTGCATAAGTGGTCATTCCGGGTCTCCTATCAGGGGAATTTCATCTAGTTGGTGCTGCAAAGACAGCCGATCCAAGGCGCTTAGGTCAAGCGCAGCAAATTGGGTCAGCCGTCGATGCAGTTCGCCGTAAACACGCTGATACGAAAGGTTTTTTTCAGCGTCAGTGCCAGTTGTACGCACAGGGTCAGGCAACCCCCAATGCGCGCTTATCGGAACGCCCGGCCATGTTGCACATTCTTCATTCGCGGCCCGATCACACACGGTGAAAACAAAATCAAATCGGGTCCCGTTAAGCGCCGAGACATGTTTCGGCTGTAAACCAGCCACGTTATGCCCCTTGTCACGCAACATCTGTAGCGCCGTCGGGTTTAACGCGACCGCAGGCTTGGTTCCGGCAGAATAGACCTCAAACCGGTCACCCGCGAGTTCGCGCAGAATAACCTCGGCAAAAATCGAGCGGGCGGAATTTCCGGTGCAAAGAAACAGCACGCTTGGACGTGGTTCCAACCTGTCCAACGCGCCTTGCGAAGGGATGCAACGTGAAGGTCGACCCCGGCAGCAATCATCAAAGAGATACCCCACCAAACTGTCGGCACCGTCTTGGTCAAACCGGTACAACAGCGATCGTCCGTCGCGTTTTTGTTCAATCAGCCCTGCCCGATGAAGCGCACCAAGATAGACCGACATGGTATTGAGTTTAAACCCAAGCGCCTTTGCCAAATCGCCGGAGGCCACATAGTCAGGGTACCGCCGCACAAGCAGGCGATAGGCCGCCATACGTCCAGGGTGACCAAGGGTGGTGAGTCGTGTGATCTGTTCCATTTCCATATTTCATGAATAATGGAAGTTTGTAACAAGAAAAAGTCAGTTTTGAATATCGCCACAAAAAAACGGCCCGCAAAACTTGCGGGCCGTTTCTGATTTCACGTCTTTAATTATCGCTGTTGTCTAGCGTGCTCGGAGCAAACACCCCACCAAACCCGGAATTGTTCCCGGCCTTAGGTGCAGTCTGCTTTTGGACAGGGGCAGCCCCTTCTTTAGCCGCCTTTTCCGCCGCATCCTTTGCACGTTGATCGCGCAGTTGTTGGATCCGCAACTCGGTCTCAATCCGTTTTTGTTCATGCACATCTGCGATGCACTGGTTTGGACTATAGACAAACGACGACCCGATCACCGAAACGGTCACAACCAGCAAAAGGATCAACAGCATGGCCGGCGTGTTGCGGGACAAGATCCCGGGCACTTCGATTTTGCCTGCCAATTCCCCAACGGTTGCGTCCTTACGTGCCTCTGCCACCATTTCTTTGCGCTTGATATTTGCCTCGTTGAAGAGGGCCGCAAAGACGGTGAGGATCACGATCATGAACGCCAAAGCCGAGATCGCCGGCGTGATGCCGTAGCGCACTTTTTGCGCCAGTTCGATGGTCAGCGTTGGGTACTCGCCAAAGGTGAAGGTTGTGGTGTTGTAGTTCTCAAACGAGGCGAGAAATGCCAACACACTGGCGGATGCAATCGCGGGCATCATGAACGGAAACAACACCTTACGGAACGCTTGAGCATGGGTTGCCCCAAGATCCAAGGCCGCTTCGGTCAGCGTCATATCATACCGCTGAAGCCGCGCCACCAACACCAGCATACAGTAGCTGGCGATAAAGGTGGACTGGCCGATGATGGTCAGAAACAGCCCGTTTGACAGGAAGCTGTCCGCCCCAAGGCCTAACATGCGATTGACACGATCCCAGAACACCAGGGTTGAAATCCCGATCACCACACCGGGAATAAGGATCGGTGCAATGATAATCGTGTAGTAGGTCGCACGCAGTTTCGGCCAAATTTGGGTGAGCATCAACGCCCCCGCCAGCCCCATCGAGACAGACAGGATAATTGTCCCAATCCCAACCAAGACCGAGTTTTTAATCCCGTTCAGAATACGTTCATCCTGAAACAAGGCCGAGAACCAGTCAAAGGTCAGACACTCCCACGGGGTAGCTCGTGGAAAACCTGGCGAGTTAAAGGCGGTCAATGACATGATCAGCAGCGGTCCGAGGAGATAAGCGAAAAAGATCGCCAGATAGACCCAAATGCTGACACGGATGATTTTGTCAGATGTCATCATTTGCCAATATCCCCCATGTTCACTTTAAACAGGCGCATCACCGCCAGAACCAGCAAGATACAGGTGACCAGAAGGACAATCGCGTAGGCCGCACCTTGTGGCCAATCCGAATTGTCGTTGAACTGTTGATAGATCAACTGCGTGAACCAAAGCGACGACGGGCCGCCAAGGATTTGCGGAGCAGCCAACGCACCCGCAGACAGCATGAACACCATAGTACACCCCGAAGAGATCCCCGGTTTTGCATAGGGGATGACCACCCGCCAATGGATCCGCCACCACGGCGCACCAAGATCTCGGGCCGCTTCAATCTGATTGTGATCAAGACTTTCGATCACATTGTAGATCGGAAAGATCATCAAAAGGATGTAGGCATAGCCAAGACCCGCATACAGCGCGATGTCGTTTCGGATGAAATCAAATGGCGTGTCAAAGATCCCTGTCCCCACCAAAAGTGTGTTGAGCACCCCGGTTTCGCCAAAGATAATCCGCAAGGCAAACGCCCGCAGGATCTCGTTGATCCAATAGGGAATAATCAGCATCAGCGCAAAGATGCGGATGTGATTGCCTTTGTTTTGACCCAGATAATAGGCGATTGGATAACACAACAGCAGGTTAAACAACGTCACAAAGATCGCCGCAACCAGCGTGCGATAAAACACCGCCAAATCAACCGCATTGTAATCCTGACCGCCCCCTTCTGGGCCGAAAATCAGGTACTTATAATTCTCCAGCGTATAGATATCCTTGGGTCCACCGATCTCAGGGGGTGGCAGGTTTGGCCGGAACGAAAAGTCGAGCATCGACAGCTGAGGCAGGATGATCAGGCCCACGGTCCAAAACAAGACCAGACCCAACATCACCGACCCCATCATGGTGCCGTTGCGTTTATAATACTCCTTGAGGAAGCCAGGCATTTTGTCCCCCCCTACTCGTTTGCCAATTCGCCCGCGGGCACAACAACAGCGTTTGACGCTTCATATTCAAGCGTGATCGGCTGGCCGGTGTGATCGTCGAACGATTGGCCCAGATTTGGAATGGAGACCTTGATTTCCTTACCGCCGTCCCCTTCGGTGAAGATATTGAAAGTATTGCCTTCAAATTCTTCGTGGGTGACTTTCGCGGTCACAAAATTATCCCCTGTCGACCCGCTGGTTGCCAGTGAAAGCGCCTCGGGGCGAATGAACATCATTGCATCATCCCCGACCTTCAACTTGCCATGGTTGGCCGTTGAAATCCGCGCAAGCAAATCGCCCGAGCGGTTGGTGGAAATCAGTGCTTCATTGCCGCTAAGCTTACTGACCTTACCGCGGAACACGTTGTTTTCGCCCACAAAGCTGGCCGCAAATGCCGTGGCAGGGTCGTTGTAAATGGCCTTGCCATCACCGATCTGATCAATCACCCCCGCACGCATCACTGCGATGTCGTCCGACATGGTCAGCGCTTCGCCTTGGTCGTGCGTGATATAGATGAACGTAATGCCAACCCGTTTCTGGATTTCACGAAGTTCGGTGCGCATGTGCTGACGCAGCTTAAGATCAAGCGCGGACAGCGGCTCATCCAAAAGCAGCACGTCAGGTTCCGCACAAAGCGCACGCGCGATGGCAACACGTTGGCGTTGCCCGCCCGAAAGCTCGCTCGGCAGTTTGTCGCCTTGCCCCGAAAGCGCAATCATATCCAGAAGCTCATCCGCGCGCTTACGACGGTCACGGGCTGATGCGCCCGCAATCTCCATCGAAAAGGTGATGTTTTCCCAAACCTTCATCAGCGGGAAAAGCGCTAAGTTTTGAAAGATCAAAGCTGTTGGGCGCTTGTTTGGCCCAATGCCTTTCATGTTGTTTCCACCGATCAGCACATTGCCCTCGGATGGTTCTAGAAACCCGGACACCGCCCGCAAGATTGTGGTTTTCCCACAGCCCGACGGCCCAAGGAACGAAAAGAAATCGCCCCCTTTGATGTTCACATTTGCATCGCGCACGGCGACAAAATCCCCAAAGCGGATCCACAGATTTTCTAGATCGACGCCTACACCGGCACTCATATGGTTTCTCCTTATCGACGCACATCTTCCCCGTCCCCTCGCATGAGAGGCCAATATGCGCCTGTTTCAATTGGTTGAGATCCGTGACCCCGCGTGTTTTGCAGGGTCACGGTTTACGCGTTAAGCGCTTTTGAACTTGTTGACGAATTCCGTCCGAATGTCCGCATACCATGGGGCTTCTGCTGGCCATGGGTTCAGGTTCGCAAGGCTGTCACCTGGGTAAGCCTCGGCGAAGTTCTTTTTGAAGTTGTCACCCGAAAAGGCCTCGGCGCCAAGAACGGCCGAATTATACCCATGCACAGCCGACGCTTTGCCCGCAGTTTCGGCACGGAACGAGTAATCAACAAACGCATAGATCTGATCAATGTTCTGCGCGCCGGTTGGGATGGCCATGCCATCAACCCACGCCAAGGCACCCTCAACAGGGGCTTGGTAATGCACAGGCTCACCCGCAGATTTCAGCGCAAGTGGCGGACCATCCCAGGTTTGGCCAACAACAACACCTTCATTCAGCAGACCATTTTTCTGCGTATCCGCATCGTTCCAGATCAGTTTAATGCGCGATTTGCGTTCGATGCACCAATCGGCGATCTGACCCCAAACTTTACGCATGGTTTCTTGGTCTTTATAGGCGGCCCAGACAGAACCCGGCTCCATTGCGCCAGAGGCTTCCATGTAAAGACCGGCACCCAGCATCATCGAATGCGCACGGCCCATGGTTTTGCCCGCGTTTTCTTCTGACCAAACATCGCCATAGCTTGGCGCGTCGCCAGCCGGCAGCCATTTGTCAGTGCGATATGCAATGCCTTCGGTGCCCCAGGTTTGCGGCAGCCAATGTGCCCCCTTGCCATCAAAATCCCACGCATCGGTACCAATTTTCAACATTGCCGGGTTTACTTTGTCCACAGCAATTTTGTTCAGATCAAACGGCTGCAGCAGCTCCAGCGGCTCCCATTGTTGCGACCGCATGTTGGTCGGCGACACAATGTCAAAGCCTTGACCTTTGGTCGCTTTCATCTTGTTGATGATCTCTTCGTTGGATCCGACCCCGGTATGGTTCACTTTAATACCTGTTTCGGCTTCGAAACCCGCGATGAACTCTGGTGGCAAATAGTCCGACCACATCAGGATATTCACTTCGCCCGAGGAGGCCAGCGCGCTTTTTACATAAAGCGGCGTCGCCAGGGCAGCAGCCCCCATCGTTGTCGCACCCTTAAGCACGGAACGGCGGCTGTAGTTTTTCTTGGTTGTCATGACAAACTCCCGTTGGATTTTTATTTTTTTATGTCGTGCCAGCAGTGTTGGCTATTTCCGGCACTTGGAATAGCGCCAATTGAAAATCCTTTTTCGGTCCAATTGGCCCTAGATTAGCCTTCACCATTCCACCCGTTAGATGGGGGTAGGTCAAGGAAATAGCGTTCTAACACAGTAACATCACAATTTTGTGGCAGAAGCACAGTCGTTGCGAACAACAATGGCTTTGAAAAAAGACCGATTCGTATGACGCCGAAATCACTTCATTCTTCAACGGGAGCGGATAAATTTCCGACAGCTCAAACCGCCAAGCCAATCAACGCAACGCCAAGCGCCATTAAGCCCGCAGCCAGAAGCCTGCGGAACCAGTTGCCCTCTCCCAAAAGAAAAAACCCAATCAGCGCCGCAAAAATAACCGATGTTTCGCGAAGGGCCGAAACCGCGCCCAATGGTGCAAAGTTTTTAGCGTAAAGAACCAATCCGTAAGCCGTCATCGAAACCATACCGCCGACCATTCCCAAGACCCAGGTCTTTGCCGGAAGCCTGCCTAAGTCAGCGCGGCGTCGCACGCCAATAAATCCAGCAATAAACAGGTGTAGAAACGCGCCCCAGGCCCAATAGCTCAGCGTGTTTCGCGACAGGCGCACCCCAACCCCATCGACCAAAGAATAGGCTGAGATACAGACCCCCGTTGCCAGTGCAAACCCAAGAGCCGCGCGCCCCACCCCTTGCCTCAAAGCTGACCAGCTTGAGATTTGAATGCCCACAGCAATCAATCCAATCCCAAACCAGGCTTGTGCGGGAAGCACCTCGCCAAGAAATAAAAGCGCCCACAACGAAACCAGCGCCGGCACAATCCCACGGGCAATCGGATAAACCACGCTCAGATCACCATGCCGGTATGCCTGCCCCAACATATAAAAGTAGCCAAAATGGATGATGGTCGACAGTCCGATGTAAAAAAAGGCCTCTGTCGGGGGCAGCGGGAAAATGGCGACCATTATGGCCCCGGGCACGGTGTGCCCAAGCGCGACGATGCCCAATGTTAACGTGCGGTCCCCCGCCGTTTTCACAATTGCATTCCACATGGCATGCAACATTGCCGCCGCGAGGATGATCAGGACTATACCGAGGCTCATGAGGATTCCTTAGATGGCAACATTTGTTTACGTTCGCGACCGCTAGTCGTCAGCGGCATCCATGTCTTCGATCAGGCGCGTTTCCAAAAGTTGCCCGTGTTTGTAGAGCAACGGATAGGCGACAGCGGCGATATGGCTGTTGAATTCACGCAGGGCGCGCAGGGTTTCAAGATGGATATCCGACGTTTCAAAGCTCTCTACCATTCCGGTTTGCAACCGTTTCAAGTGCCGCTTGCGACTGCGCCGTTCTGCGCGTTTTACCTCGGTCTTTTCCAAACTCAGAATGCGCGCGCTTTCCAAATCATCTGAAACCAAGACATTTGAAGCCAGTTTCAAATTGCTCAGGATGCATTCATGCAAACGTGTAAGCTCGGACCAACCATCTGCCGAAAACTGCGCCTCTGTACCCTGCAAATCTCGCGCCAAAACACAGAGCCGTTTGGCCACCACATCCCCTGCGGTTTCCAATCGAATTGCATATTCCATCATATCGCGTGCGGTCTTGGTTGCATCGCGGCCGAACTCTTCTGTGGGCATGGCCGCGACGAATTCCCGGATACCTGCAAGGCAGGCATTCACATCCTTATCCAAGGCCTGCACGGCGCGGATGCGATCCAGATCATTGTCGCGGTAAAGATCCAGCGCAGGGCGAAACATGACCTCGACCAGTTCAGACATACGCAGCAATTCCTGCTTCAAACTGGCGAGCGCTTGTGCCGACGACCCGATATTGTGAATATCAAGCGCCGAGGCCGGACGCGCGTCAAAGCCATTTCCCCCAGAGCGAAGCCGAGGGGCCGGCATAAATTGCGCCATCATTCGCGACAACCCAGAGCCGAAGGGAATGGCCAACAACACCAAAACAGCATTGAATGCGATATGGGCAAACACCAACATTTGCCCCGTTTCAGACAGCGCCAACGCACCGCTGCGCAAAAACACGTTGCCAATGAACAGCGCCGCAACCGCCCACACGCCACGCAATGCCAGATTGGCGTATGGGACACGGCGGGCCACCACATCCATATCTCGCGTCAACCACACCGGAATGAAGGCCGAGCCGAAATTTGCACCCAACACCAGTGACAGACCCGCGGAAAAAGGAATTGCCCCGATCTGTACCAGCGTCACACACATCAAGATCGCCGCAACCGACGAGTGCATAACGAATGCCAACGCGCCGCCAACAATAAACGCCGTCAGATAATCCTGCGCGAGATAGTCTGCGATGGCAGGTAAAAACGCGCTGTCGCGGATCGGATCCATCGCTTCACGCAGAAACCGAAGCGAAATCAAGATGAACGCAATCCCCATCAGGATCCGCCCTGCCTGTCGCAATTTGCGCTGTTCGACCTTCACAAATAGATAGCCACCAACGGCCAAAAGCACCGGCACCAGCCAATCCAGCCGGAAAGACAGGATTTGAATGACCAGCGCCGAGCCCAAGTCGCCGCCAAGAACGATCGCCAAAGCGGCTGGAAACTGTAAATATCCGGCCGTGACAAAACCCGTCGCCAGAAGCGCCACAGCTGCAGAGCTTTGTAAGACGATGGCAAGCCCCACCCCCGCGGCGGAGTTTGACAACGCGCCACGTTTGGCCGTCATCATCCGCTGAAAAGACGCGCCAAAGCTCCGTTCAATCCCGGTGCGCACCATGCGAACGGCAAACAGCAACAACATTGTGGCGCCGGCCAAGCTCAACAAAAAGCTTACAATTGCCATCAGCCCTGCACCATCTTTGGCATCACGACTTGTTTGGATTGTCTTGCGTGCTGCATTGGGTCTGTAAGCTTTCTCATGATTTGTTGCCTTTTGCGACGATCACTTCGATGCCCCAATCTGACAAGGCGGTCGCCATCGCACCCTCGGGCGCCTGATCTGTAATCACTTGCTTGACCCGCGTCGGGTGAACCCCACAATGCGGAGCCTGAGTGGAATACTTGTGGTGGTCCAAGCCAATCAACACCTGGTCGGCGCATTCACTGACCACTTCTGACAGGGCCGCCTCCACCGGTTTGGAAAACAAAAACCCACGCTTTTCTGACAGCGCATCAACGCTGAGCACCGCAATATCAAACGCAAACCTGCGCGCATGGCGTTCCGTCACGGACCCAAAGGTTCCGCGCTCATCGCTTTTCATTTCGCCGCCCAGAAAATGCACGCGGTTGCCATTGTGACTGACCAGGGTTTGCGCAACGCCAACCGAGTTGGTGACCACCGTAAGCCCCGCATGTTTGCGCAACTTCTCTGCAACAAAGGCGGTGGTTGAGCCGACATCCAAAAACACCGTCATCCCATCTTCGATGCGCTTCGACAGCGTTTTGGCGATCAGGCGTTTTTCATCAGCGTGCTGGGCAAGGCGGCTGAAAAAGCTGGGGTCGCCTGCCCCCCCCACCAGATATGCACCGCCGTGGACACGTTCGACCGTGCCAGCCTTTGCAAGCGATTTAATCACCCGGCGCACGGTCTCTTCTGAAACATCCAGTGATTTAGCAAGTTCGGCAGATCGCGCGGACCCACCCAGACGGCGCAGCGCATCCATCAGTTCAAGTTCGCGATGGGAATGGGTGGTATCGGTCACACGGGGCCTCTTTCGGTCAAACTATCAGTGATAACTCCACATAGACCCACATTAATGCAACTAAAATATGTATTTATCTACCAAAATGTGGGTGATTGGTGAAAATTCATCAAAACTCGTGAAATACAACTAGACCAGAGGAAGCGTATTTTCTATGAGGGATCTAACGCCAAGGGGGAATTGCGCCATGGGCAAAACGCAAAACGTGCTTTTCATCATCATTGACCAATTGCGTGCTGACTGTCTGGCCGGTGCATTGGCTGATCATGTCGACCTGCCGAACCTACGCGCTTTCATGCAAGACGCCGTGAGCTTTGATCGGCATTTTTCGGTGGTCAACCCTTGCGGACCCTCCCGCGCCTCGATCCTAACCGGGCAATATTCGATGAACCATCGGTCCGTGCGAAACGGCACGCCGCTGCGCCACGACACGCCCACGCTGCCCGGTGAAATGCGCAAGGCGGGTTATGAGCCGATGCTGTTTGGCTATACCGACACCTCGGCTGATCCGCGCGTGCATCATCCAAAAGACCCCGCCATGCAGACCTATGAATACCCGATGGCGGGATTTCATGAGATGGTTGAGATGCGTATGGAAATGTCATTCCCGTGGCGCTCGCACCTTTTAAACCACGGATATAAGTTTGAGCATTATTGGGAGGTTTATCGCCCGCACTCCCCCACCGGCGACACCCCAAAACTGAACGACCCAGCACTCTATAAGGCCGAACATAGCGACACGGCATTTTTGACAGATCAGTTTCTGGCCATCATGCCTGCATATGCCGAGGACAGCTGGTTTGCACATCTGACGTATATCCGCCCGCATCCCCCATTGGTGGCCCCTGCCCCGTATAATGACATGTATGCCCCCGGGGACATGCCCTTGCCCACGCGCCACACAAGCGCGACAAAAGACGCCGAGGTGCATCCCTTTTTTGGCCCCGCGCAAAAAACCGCCAGCGCCAGAGACTTTATCGTGGGTTTTCATGACCTTGCCGCGACAGATGAGACCATTCAAACCTTGCGCGCTGTGTATCTGGGGCTCGCAACAGAAGTCGATCATCACATCGGGCGCGTCCTGCAATTTCTCAAAGACAGTGGGCAATATGACAATACCATGGTTGTCATTACAGCAGATCACGGCGAAATGCTGGGCGATCATCACTTGTGGGGCAAATTTTCAATCTATGACGCGGCCTATCACACGCCCCTAATTATCAAGTTGCCAGGAAATGATGACCGGGCCGGGACGCGCATCTCGGCGCCAACCGAGTCAATTGACTTGACCCCCACCATTCTGGACTGGGTCGGCCACGAGATACCGAATGCGATGGACGGGCGGTCGCTTTTGCCACTTTTGACTGGACCTGTACCTGACACTTGGCGGCGTTATTCCTTTTCCGAACTGGATTTCGCCGACCCCACCGCTCCGACCGTTTGGGAAGTGGATCTGGGCACAAATCCCAGCACCTCCAACCTGTCGATCTTACGCGACAGCAGGTTCACATTGGTCGAGTTTGCGGCCGAAAGCTTGCCGCCATTGCTGTTCGATCACGAGGGCGTAGGTGAGATGGCAGACGTGAGCAAGGATTCGACGTTTGTCCCAGATCTAACCCGCCTCACCCGAGCAACGTTGCGCCACAGAATGCAAAATATGGATCACACACTTTCGATGGATGCGATCACCACATCCGGGCCGAAAACCCACCGCCGCCAGAGGTAACCCAAAGCCGGCTATAGGGTCTGCTCAAAAAATCTGACGCTGGTATCGCTGATATGGCACTCACGCACGCGGACCACCAATATCTTGCGGGGCGATGGCCACAGTTTTAACAATCGCAAAAATAGGCTGACCGACGGCCAGACCCATAGCCAATGCCGAACGGCGAGTGACACGGGCAAGCACTTTTCCAGCAGGCGTGGTCAAAGCGACAATTGCGCCAGGCCCGTCGCCGAGGCGAATGTCATTCACATGTCCGGGCATCACGTTCAAGGCTGACATTTCTTTTGGCACGTCACGCGCCAGAATAACGTCTTGTGCAGCGATCCGCAGCCGAAGGTTTTGACCGACCGGGTGGGGAATATGCGGAACAAACAACGACACGCCGCCCGCATTCAGTTCGGTCAACCCATCATCATGATGACGCGCGATCGTGGCGTGCAACACGGCCCCCACGGCGCGTGGACCTTGCGGGGAAAAACTCGGGTCACCCAACACATCTTCGGCCGGCCCAACGCGCATCAACTTGCCGTGGTCCAACGCAACCACTGTTGTCGCCAAGCGCGCCACTTCGGCCGGGGCGTGGCAGACGTAAAGGATCGGCAGCGCAACCTCATCGCGCAACCGTTCAAAATAAGGGAGGATCTCGGCCTTGCGCGCCTCATCCAAGGCGGCCAGCGGCTCATCCGCCAACAGCAATCTGGGTCGCGCCAACAACGCGCGGCCAATCGCAACGCGCTGTTTTTCCCCGCCAGACAACGTGCCGGGGCGGCGTGACAACAATGGGCCAATACCCAGCATCTCAACCACATGGTCAAAGCTGGCAACAGGCGCACGCGCACGGGCAAACCATTCGCCAAACGCAAGGTTCTGGCGCACGGTCAGATGAGGAAACAAGCGCGCTTCTTGAAACACATACCCAAGGCCGCGCTTATGCGGCGGCAGCCAAATATTTTGCGCCGTGTCACCAAGCACGTTCCCACCCACGACCACGCGCCCCTGATCAGGGTGCAGCAATCCGGCCACCGCATTGATCACACTGGTTTTGCCAGACCCCGACGCCCCGTAAAGCACGGTCAATCCCGCGGGGGCGTCAAAGCGGACATCCAGATTTGTTTCCCCGAATTGGTGGCGCAATGTCACATCGATCATGACCCACCCCCGATCCGCTTGCTGAGTTTTCGCGCCAATATTTCAGAGGTGATCAGTGCCGTCATCGCAATCATAATCGACACGACAACCAGCCGAAGGGCCGCCCCTTCCCCGCCCGGCACCTGCAAAAAGGAATAGATCGCGGATGGAAGTGTCTGGGTTTGCCCCGGGATATTGGACACAAACGTGATGGTCGCACCAAATTCGCCCATCGCTTTAGCAAAAGCGAGGATGGCCCCGGCCAGAATACCGGGCAAGATCATCGGTAAAGTGACTGTGGCAAAAACCCAGAACCGAGAGGCCCCCAATGTGGCAGCTGCTTGTTCAAGTTTTGGATCCACCGTTTCGATCGACAGGCGGATAGCACGAACCATAAGCGGAAAACCCATGATTGCGGCGGCCAGGGCAGCCCCGCTCCACCGAAACGCAAAGCTTATCCCAAGCACAGAAAGGGGCGCGCCAAGTGGGCCGTTGGGACCAAAGCCCACCAGCAACAGATACCCGGTTACAACAGGCGGCAGGACCAGTGGCAGATGCACCAAACCGTTCAGGACCTGCTTCCCCGCAAACTCACCCCGCGCCAAAAGATGGGCTACCAAAATGCCCGGAGGCAGGGAAAATACCGTCGCCCAAAACGCAACTTTCAGCGAAAGGCGCACGGCCTGCCATTCCTCGGGGCCCAACCAATCCACGCCTAATCCTCCAACACCTGAAACCCTTGTGCGCCAAAAATGGCGCGTGCGGGTTGGGATTGTAGATAGTTCAGAAAAGAAAGGGCACCGTTCGTCATGCGCCCCGTCACAACAGCCGCAGGATAGTGAATGGGGGGGTGGCTCATTTTTGGAAATTGGCCCAAGACCACAACACGAGGATCAGCGTGCGCGTCGCTGGCATAGACAATCCCAATTGGCGCGGCGCCCTGCGCAACCAATGCAAGGGCGGCGCGCACATTGTCCACCTGCGCGACTTTGGTTTGCACATCGTCCCACAACCCAAGCGATGTTAACGCCGCTTTTCCATAGATCCCCGCAGGCACCGCCTCGACCAGCGCCATCGCCAAACGCCCTGACCCCAGCAATTGCAAAAGATTGAGGTTTTCAGAGACTTCGACCTGCCCGCCCTCTCGTCCAATCAGAACCAGAGTATTTCCAACCAAATCCACGCGGCTTTCACCTGAAATCCGTCCGGCGTTTTCCAAGTGGTCCATCCAGTCGGAGTTCGCAGAGATAAACACATCCGCGGGCGCCCCATATTCGATTTGGCGGGCCAATACCGAAGAGCCTGCGACCGACAAAGTTACATCAATTCCAGAAGCCTTTTCGAAATCATCGATGATTTTCTCCAGCGCGGTCTTCATGCTGGCCGCAGCAAAAACCGTAACCTGCTCCGCCTGGGCAGGGGCGACCTGCGGCCCCATCATAACCGCAACGATTAGAACACAAAGAAGCCGCTTGAACATGTGCAGACATTGACCCGTTTGCCCCAGAACAACAAGAGACAATTCCCGCAAACCCGCGACGGACGGATGGGCTGGCCCCCAAGTTGATCACCACATATGGGCCCGCGCATTTGCCTTTCTAGGCAAGGCCCAAATCCGTAAGGATTTGGGCGAACGTTTTTACGAAAACCTAACCTCCGCAGTTTTGGCCGACCCCAGATACCCAGTGTCCGGCCCAAACGGAAAACGCATTGTGGCGGCATAAAAACTCGGGCGAACCTGATTTGGCGACACCGGGGCGTGACGGTAAATTGAATGGACTGGATCGCGGAGTGGATACAGTACGGCGCTACACCTGCAGCGACACCCACAGCACCTTGGCATCTTCTTCGCCGGTTGAAACGCAGCCATGCCCCATACCACTGTCGTAATACACGGAATCCCCCGCTTTCATATTGAGCGGACGATAATGTTCGGTGTGCAGCGTCAGCTCGCCTGAAATTACGAACATAAATTCCTCACCACTATGGCGCACCCAGTTTTCAAACTCTGCCACCTCACGGGCTTTGATTGTCGAGATATAGGGCACCATGCGCTTTGACGTCAGCTCATTGCACAACAACTCATGGTCATAGGTCTGGGTTTCTTTATGCTCGCCAAGCCCGGAGGGCGTAAAGTCGCGGCGCCCGGAAATGTCTGATTTCGCGGATTGCACAAAAAGCTGCGGCGTTTCCAGATTCAGGGTTTGCATCAGGCGGCGGATGATATCAAAACTGGGGCGGGTTTGGTTGTTTTCGATCTTGGAAAGCGTCGAGCGCCCGATGCCCGCACTCCCAGCCGCTTCTTCCAAAGTCAGACCCATATCCTTACGCGCTTCGCGAATCATTTTTCCCAAAACTTCCCCATCAGGGGCCTCGGTCCCCTCTGCAATCGGGGTGTTTTCCTCATGAGGAACCCATTCCATCACCGCGTTTCTCCCTGTTTTCTTATAGCTTATCCACGCTTCCTACATATGTCAAAATCCCTATATATAGACAAATGTTGCCTATAGTGGATTTGTTTCCTATAAGGGAATTGTGCCTTATAACGTAACGGCAAGACGCCGCTCTTGGACCCGATTGCGACAGGCACACAGATAATATTGCGCCAAATGGCAAGTCTTGTTTGGCGCAGAGGTGAAGAACGCGTGGGGAGGAAACCATGGAAGCGCTTAACAATATCGTAGGGGCCATTAATGGCGTCGTTTGGGGATGGCCAATGCTCATCCTTATTTTGGGAGTGGGCCTGTTTTTGCAGGTCTTTTTGAAATTCATGCCAATCCTGCGGGTCGGCACAGGCTTTAAGTTGTTGTTTGAAGGTCGCGAAAACCAAGGCGAAGGGCAAATCAGCCCGTTCAACGCGTTGATGACATCGCTGTCCGCCACCATCGGCACCGGGAACATCGCAGGCGTTGCAACGGCTGTCTTCCTTGGTGGCCCCGGCGCGCTTTTCTGGATGTGGATGACCGCCCTTGTGGGGATGGCCACCAAATATGCCGAGGCCGTTTTGGCGGTGAAATACCGTGAAACAGACGAGCTGGGCAACTATGTTGGCGGTCCGATGTATTACATCAAAAACGGTCTTGGACCCAAGTGGTACTGGCTGGCGCCCGCCTTTGCCCTGTTTGGAGCAATCGCAGCATTCGGCATCGGGAACGGGGTTCAGGCCAATGGCGTGGCACAGGTGCTCGACAGCAACTTTGGCATCAACACCTCTGTGACCGGCGTGATCTTGATGGTTCTGACCGCCGCAGTAATCTTGGGTGGCATTTCGCGCATTGGCGCTGTTGCCGGTAAACTGGTGCCCTTTATGGCCGTCAGCTATATCCTCGCGGGCCTGTTGGTTCTGTTGATCAACGCAAGCGAGATTGGCAACGCGATCTCTATGGTCTTCACCTATGCTTTCACCCCGTCGGCTGCGACCGGTGGATTTGCAGGTGCGGCGGTCATGGCAGCAATCCGTTTTGGTGTGGCACGCGGCGTGTTCTCAAACGAAGCGGGTCTGGGGTCTGCGCCGATTGCACACGCAGCAGCCTCAAATGACAGCCCTGTAAATCAAGGCCTGGTTGCGATGCTGGGCACCTTTATCGACACGATCATCGTATGTTCGATTACCGGCCTTGCCATCATCTCGTCCGGCGCGTGGACATCTGGCGAAAGTGGTGCGGCCTTGACTTCGCTGGCGTTTGAAACATCCTTGCCCGGTATTGGCGGGTCGCTGATCGCCATCTCGCTGTCGATCTTTGCCTTCACCACCATTCTTGGCTGGTCGTTTTATGGCGAGAAATGCGTCGGCTTCTTCTTCGGTGCAAAAGCGTTGATGCCGTACCGGATCCTGTGGATCGTGGCGATTTACTTTGGCGCCACCGCTGATCTGGGCTTCATCTGGTTGCTGGCGGATACGCTGAACGCAATGATGGCGATCCCGAACCTGATCGCTTTGGCACTGCTCAGCCCAATTGTTGGGAAACTGACCAAAGAATACTTTGCCAAACGCAGCGCGGCACAAGCAGCCGAATAAACAAACCTGGGGGCCGGCACCCGGCCCCCTTCCCTCTTATTTTACCGGAGATGTCAGATGGCTAAAAAAATCCTGCTGACGATTGACCACACCGATGACCGCTCGTGGAAGAAGGCGCTTCCATATGCATTGGAACAGGCCAAGTTTTACGGCGCCGAGCTTCACGTTGTTGAAGTTGTTCCTGAAATCATCAAATTGCCGAACCTGCCTGAAGGCTACGGGTCGGGCGCAAAAGAATATGTGCGCGGCAAGGTCAACGCGATTTTGGCCGCTGGCGGAGCCGCCGATGTGACGGTGCATATCCCAGAGGGCAGCGTGTATCGCGAAATTTTGAAATTGGCCCACAAAAGCGGCGTTGACTTGATTATTATCGCCTCAAACAAAGGCGAATTCCCCAATTATGAAATTGGCCCAAATCTGGCCCGTGTGGTGCGCAATGCACATTGCACTGTCACCGTGGTCCGCGACTAATCTAAGAGAAAGGCAATCTAATGACCGATGCCCCCAA
Organism: Aliiroseovarius lamellibrachiae; assembly: GCF_018599245.1. Classification (GTDB taxonomy): domain Bacteria; phylum Pseudomonadota; class Alphaproteobacteria; order Rhodobacterales; family Rhodobacteraceae; genus Aliiroseovarius; species Aliiroseovarius lamellibrachiae. Next base: position 120,585 of record NZ_JAHEVJ010000009.1, on the reverse strand, counting down.
ACGCACCCCGCTTTATGATCTGCACGTCGAACTTGGCGGAAAAATTGTTGATTTTGCTGGCTGGGACATGCCCGTTCAATACCCGCTGGGGATTATGGGCGAGCATAAGCAATGCCGCGAAAAGGCCGCGCTTTTTGATGTCAGCCACATGGGTCAGGTGATCCTCAAGGGCGACAATGTGGGCGAAAAACTCGAAGCGTTGTGCCCCCAGGCATTTGCCGCTCTGAAAGAGGGCAAGGCACGTTACGGGTTCTTCACAAATGACGCCGGCGGCATCATGGATGACCTGATTGTCTCAAACGCAGGCGACCATTTCTTTGTCGTCGTCAACGCCTCGATGCGCCATCAGGACATCCCGCATATGGCGGCCAACCTGGACGGCGTCGAAGTCACCGAGATTTTCGACCGCGCGTTGGTTGCCGTTCAAGGGCCCGCCGCCGAAAACGTCGTTGGCACCCTTTGCCCTGCCGCGCGTGAATTGAAATTCATGGAAACCACACTGGCGGATATCAACGGTGTCGAATGCCGCATTTCGCGTCTGGGCTACACCGGCGAAGACGGCTACGAAATTTCGATCCCCGAGGCCAACGCCGAAGAGATTGCCCGCGCGTTTCTGGCCCATGAAGATTGCGAAGCCGCTGGCCTTGGCGCCCGCGACAGTCTGCGACTTGAGGCCGGTCTTTGCCTTTATGGCAACGACATCGACGACACAACCTCGCCGATCGAAGGGTCACTGATCTGGGCCATTCAGAAACGCCGCCGCGAAGATGGCGGTTTCCCTGGGGCGGCCCGCATCCAACGTGAAATCGCCGAAGGCGCCGCCAAGAAACTGGTTGGCATCAAGCCCGTTGGCCGCGCCCCGGCCCGTGCGCATGTTGAAATTCAATGCGCTGAGGGCAACACCATCGGCGAGATCACATCCGGCGGCTTTGGCCCAACGGTTGGCGGCCCCGTCGCAATGGGCTACGTTGCCAAGGGCCACGGGGAACCGGGCGAGCAAGTGAACCTGATCATTCGCGGCAAGGCACAACCAGCAGAGATTGTTGCCCTGCCCTTCGTCAAACAAAACTACAAACGCTAAACGTAAGGAATGTCATCATGACCACCTATTATTCCGAAGAGCATGAATGGATCACCGTCGAGGGCGACATCGCCACCGTCGGCATCACACAACACGCGGCAGACCAGCTGGGTGAAGTGGTTTTCATCGAGCAAAAAGAAGCAGACGATGAATTTGAAAAAGGCGATGAGATTGGTGTGATCGAGTCGGTAAAAGCCGCATCGGAGATTTACGCCCCGGTTGATGGTGTTGTGGTTGAAGCCAATGACACACTCGAAGGTGCTCCCGGCTCGCTGAACGAAAGCCCCGAGGCCGACGCCTGGATCTACAAGGTCAAATTGTCGAACCCCTCACAGCTTGAGGATCTGATGGATCTTGACGCGTACAAAGCGTTCATCGGCTAATCGACCCCCTAACTTAACTCCCGTCGGCGGCCCCTGCCCCGGCGGGACGGTGCCCCCCGCAAAAGGATCTGAACATGGCGTTCAAACTGACCGACTACGAAGCTTATGATTTCGCCAACCGCCGCCACATTGGCCCCTCGCCGCAAGAAATGGCCGAGATGCTCAAGGTGATCGGGTTCAAAACACTCGACGAATTGATCGATGCCACTGTTCCCCCAGCTATTCGCCAAGACGAATCCCTGGACTGGGGCGAAGCGATGACCGAACGCGATGCGCTTTTCCACATGAAGGAAATCGCCGCGAAAAACGAAGTGCTGACCTCGTTGATTGGTCAAGGCTACTACGGCACCACCACACCTGCGCCGATCCTGCGCAACATTCTGGAAAATCCGGCGTGGTACACGGCTTACACGCCCTACCAGCCAGAAATTTCCCAAGGTCGTTTGGAAGCCCTTCTGAACTTCCAAACCATGGTTTCTGATTTCACCGGCCTGCCCGTTTCAAACGCCTCGCTTCTGGACGAAGCAACCGCGGCGGCCGAAGCAATGGCAATGGCCAAACGCGCTGGCAAATCAAAGTCAAATGCATCGTCGTTTTTCGTCGACCAAAACTGTCACGCCCAAACCATCGCCGTGATCAAAACCCGCGCAAAGCCGCTGGGTGTTGAAGTTACGGTTGCTGATCCATCCGAGCTGGAGCCCGGTGCGTATTTTGGTGCTATTTTCCAATACCCCGGCACATACGGCCATGTTCGTGATTATACCGCTGAAATCGCCGCGATGCATGAACACAAAGGCATTGCCATTGTCGCCGCTGACATTCTGGCGCTGGCCCTGTTGAAATCCCCGGGCGAAATGGGCGCCGATATTGCCATCGGTTCGACCCAGCGTTTCGGTGTTCCGATGGGCTTTGGTGGTCCACACGCCGCTTATATGGCAACCACCGACAAGCTGAAACGCTCGATGCCTGGACGGATTATTGGCGTGTCGATCGACAGCCGTGGCAACAAAGCGTACCGTTTGGCGCTGCAAACCCGCGAACAGCACATCCGCCGTGAAAAAGCCAACTCTAACGTCTGCACCGCACAGGCTTTGCTGGCGGTTATGGCGTCTATGTATGCTGTTTATCATGGTCCTGACGGCATCAAAGCAATTGCCCAATCGGTGCACCGCAAAACCTCTCGCCTTGCTGCTGGTTTGGAAGAAGCTGGCTTTAAAGTCTCGCCAGAGGTGTTCTTTGACACCATCACCGTCGAGGTTGGCCCACTGCAGAAAACCGTTATGGAAGCGGCTGTGGCGCGCGGTGTGAACCTGCGCAAAGTCGGCGACGATCACATCGGTATCTCGCTGGATGAACAAACCCGCGCCGAGACCATCGAGGCAGTTTGGGGCGCCTTTGGCATCGACAAAAAAGACGATAGCGTGAAAAACCGCGCCTATCGCCTGCCCGATTATGCGCTGCGCGAAAGTGAATATCTGACCCACCCGATTTTCCACAAAAACCGGGCTGAGGCCGAGATGACCCGTTATATGCGTCGTCTTGCAGACCGCGATCTGGCGCTTGACCGCGCAATGATCCCGCTTGGGTCCTGCACCATGAAACTGAACGCGACGGTTGAGATGATCCCGGTCACATGGCCAGAATTTGCCAACCTGCACCCGTTTGTTCCTGTGGATCAGGCTGCTGGTTATTACGAGATGATTGACGATCTCAGCGACAAGCTGTGTCAAATCACTGGCTATGATGCGATTTCAATGCAACCAAACTCGGGCGCGCAGGGTGAATATGCCGGTCTGTTGACGATCAGCAACTACCACGCCAGCCGTGGCGAAGGGCATCGGAATGTCTGTCTGATCCCAACCTCAGCCCACGGGACCAACCCCGCGTCGGCGCATATGGTTGGGTATCAAGTGGTCCCGGTGAAGGCGGATGAGGATGGCAACATCGACATCGCAGACTTCACTGAAAAAGCCGTGAAGCATTCGGACAATCTGGCCGCCTGCATGATCACCTATCCATCGACCCACGGCGTATTTGAAGAAACCGTGCAAGAGGTTTGCAAGATCACTCATGATCACGGCGGTCAGGTTTACATCGATGGCGCCAATATGAACGCGATGGTGGGCCTTGCACAGCCGGGAAAAATCGGCGGAGACGTCAGCCACCTGAACCTGCACAAAACCTTTTGCATTCCACACGGCGGGGGCGGCCCCGGCATGGGTCCGATCGGTGTACGTGCGCATCTTGAAGCACATTTGCCCGGTCACCCAGAGCTGAACCAAGCAATTGGTCCGGTATCAGCCGCGCCCTTTGGCTCGCCTTCAATCCTTCCCGTATCTTGGGCTTATGTGCTCTTGATGGGGGGCGCTGGCCTGACCCAAGCAACCAAAGTTGCGATCCTGAACGCCAACTATATTGCGGCCCGTTTGAAAGATGCTTTCCCCGTGCTTTACACGTCCAAAACCGGTCGTGTTGCGCATGAATGCATCTTGGACACGCGTCCCTTGGACGAGGCTGCTCATGTGTCGGTGGACGATATTGCCAAGCGCTTGGTCGACAGCGGGTTCCACGCCCCAACCATGTCTTGGCCTGTGGCTGGCACCTTGATGGTCGAGCCGACAGAATCGGAGCCCAAGGATGAGCTGGATCGCTTCTGCGACGCCATGCTGTCGATCCGTGCAGAGGCGCAGGACATCATCGACGGCAAAATTGACGCCGAAAACAACCCACTTAAGAACGCCCCCCACACGGTGCGCGATCTGGTGGGTGATTGGGACCGTCCCTACACCCGCGAAGAGGCCTGCTTCCCAGCCGGTTCCTTGGGCGTGGACAAATATTGGTCTCCGGTTAATCGCGTCGACAATGCCTACGGCGACCGGAATCTCGTCTGCACCTGTCCTCCGATGGAGGACTACGAGGACGCAGCTGAGTAAATCATAAACCCCTCCCCCGCCGGCTCGCTGGCGGGGGTCTTCCTGCAGGAGACATTCCATGAACCAGTTTTCTCCCGCCGCTGCGGCCCACAACTCTGCATTGCCCATCCTGCGCGACCAGATTTTGGTACAGCATGTAAATATCATCATTCCTGAAGGCGCCAGTTCGGCCAACGCCCAGATGTTTATTGACATATTCGCCGCCGCCAATGAGCTCGTCGGCGATGCCCGTTATGTGGTCGAAACCCATAGCCTGCCGGAGAGTCATTCCAGTGATCCGCTGTATTGGCGCGAACGTTGCGTCCTGTTTTTGGGGGATATCCGCTCGAGATGGTCATTTTCGCGCGAAGAACGCGCCCGAGCGCAACAGATTCTGCGGCTGTCCAGGCGTAGCATCTTGGTCGGTGGCGCCATTTTTCTGGTGTGTCAGTCAGGACAATCCATGGACCTGCCCCTCGCGATCCATCCCAACTTCATCGCGGCCGCGGAGGAGGAAGGGCTGACCTGTGACAATGATGGTCGTAAATTCTCCTCATCAGACCGAATTGACAGCGCCATCAGCAGTTTTGCGGCGCTGAACCTGATCCTCGACCAATTCGCCCGCCAACATGGCGAATATGTGGTCGGCGCCTTACGGGATTACATTGGTTTAGACACCGGCGTTGAGCGTTCGCAAAGCAAATTTGCCCTCGCCATTCGACAGAAATCCGGCGGGGATCGGTTGGTTTGTGCGGCATTAGAGACAATGATGAGCGAGTTGGAGCAACCTCTCGCCATTGAAGAATTGGCTGATCGCCACCGCATTTCATCGCGCCAACTGCAACGGCGATTTATGGATCTAACGGGTGAAACGCCGCTGGCTGTGTATCGCAATTTGCGGTTAGAGCGCGCGTATCAATTGATCACGCTGACCAGCATGTCGCTGCGCGAAATCTCGATTGCAACCGGGTTTGGGGCAACATCGAACCTGACACGATGGTTTAAAACGGTCTATGAAAAGACCCCCTGCATGCTGCGTCAAACGTCATACACCTGTACCGCTGCCTAAAAACTGGTCTCTAACACGCGGAATAGAGACCAATTTCCCCTTAAACACCATCAAACAACTCTGGCTCCAGATCGCTCCAGAAAACAAATATGGCTTCTGCATTTAATGCAGAGGTCCACCCATGCCGCTCAAAATCATCCCGCGCATCCGGATCCGCAAGCTGACCCATAAACAAACGCCGGTCGGCATCTTTTTGCGTGGGGCTGCGGCTGGAAACAAGGCCCAACACCTTCCCCAACATTGCGGCTCGGCGACGCGTCTCGGGCGTCATAACACGCCCCCCCTGCCCCGCCTCGGCCGGTTGATAATCTTCAGAGATCGCAGCCGACAGATACTTCACCGGGCTCTTCACGCCATCGCGAGTTTCAACCAAATCCACCTTTTCGGACACATAGCTATCACCATGCTGGGCGATCCACTGGCGCGCCAACCTGTCGCTTACGCCAAGCTTGACCAAGCGCCCATAGGTTTTGGTGGTTCGAAGCCCTTCGCCGTCATCCATATCCAGAATTGTCAGCTGAGGATTGCGCTCGATCAAAAACCGAATATCCGTGACCGAACGACCCATTTTCCGCGTTTCCGGCGTTACGATAATATCACTGACTTTGTTCACTTCGGCCACTGCGGGCTTGATGATTTTCGCGTTAAGATGCTTGAAGCTCTTATAGTATTCGCTGTCATCCACCCCCATTAAGCGGCGAAAAATCTCCAACGACCACCACCCGGTTGACCCGGTATTAATAAAGCGAAAACAGTTTTCATACAGCGCAAGAGCATGCCCGCCCGTAAATTGGCGTTGGATATTCAAGTTGATAAGCGCAAAAACCTTTGGGTCATGAAGCTTCTCTGCGAGCGCCGGAGAATAAGCATATTCACAGATCCCCCCCTTCAGCTTCGCATATGACAGCAATGCCGACACCCCCCACTCTTGGCGCCCCGCGGCATCCAGCATATCCCATTCTGCAACAGTCTCTGCCAGCCCGCGCAGCGACGCCTTCAGCGTGTCAAAATCGTTCGAGTTATACCCAATCATCGTACACAGGGTGCGTGCATCAATCCGGTGGCTGGGTTGGGTGGTCAACGTGTCATATGCGTTTAACAACAGCACGTTTGACAACTTACGTTGCAGCAAAGACAACTTGCCAGAAACGTGGATCGCTGCAACGTTCTTTTTGACGCTCTCGCGCCGCAACGCGCCGGTAAGGCGTTTATTGGGAATCGGGTCCATTCTGCTCGACCTCTGTTAAGTAGTCAGACAATCGCATGTAAGGGACCCACATTCAAGGCACAGTAAGGTTCCTAACGCGCAAGAATTCCTTACCGGAGACAGGTGCCTCAAGAAGCTAAAGGGGCCCAGATACAGGAAGGGGCCCGACCAAATAGACAAAGTTATCCCCAATTTGGGCCAGTTATCCCAAGTTACCGGACTCTGGCACCCTGTTTACCGCGAATCGGAGTCCTTCACCCCGCATCAAGACACCCTACGCCCCGTTTTCAGGCACCCATCCACCTGTATACGGGTCCCCAAGTTGCGGTAACTCATTGTTTTACATCCGGTATTCACACACAAAGATCTTAAAGATCCTAAAAATAAAAAAGCTTAGCTGTGGCCTATATTTATGGTTTCGTCGCGAAACTCCGCAGAAAGTCAGTGTCATGTTTCATTTGCCAACATGATGTGAGATGGTTTACCTAATAACTACAAAAACAGCGCACATATTGGGAAACCCATGGCAAGAGCAGCTCAGACCCCACCCCCGCCCTACTTTAATATTAATCCAGAGGAAGCCGCAAAGAAACTTTCCGACCCAATCAACACGGCACGATTCGCAAAGGCAGCGAGCTTCGCAGCGCGCGGTCGCGATGACTTGGCCAAGCGCGGTTATGCCCCGGACGGTCGCAAGCGCCTAAGACGTTTTTCCGTCTGGGAGATTTGCAAGTATCTTATCCCGGTGGCAGCCGCCCATTTCAGACGCGTCCTAAAGCAGAATCCAGATCTTCCCCAAGGCGAAGGCGAAGGTGGATCAAAATGGTTTACGTTAGACGACGTTCTAAAACTTCGTGACTATTTCGCGGCAGAGGGTGTTGCCACCCGTGAATACCGTCCCTGGCGACCAGAAGGTTTGGACGCAAAAGTAATTGCTGTGGCCAACTTTAAAGGCGGTGTCGGCAAAACATCGACGGCAGCACACTTGGCGATGTCAGCCGCGCTAGATGGGTATAAAGTTCTCGTTATTGACCTCGACAGTCAGGGGTCCATGACGTCTATTATGGGCGGCCAAGTTGAGGATGAATGGCAAACCGCCTTCCCGCTTATGGCAAAGCATTACGCCCAGTTTCTAGAGAAAGAAAACAGGGTGCGGTCCGCCGCAGGTCAGCCCCCCCTGCCGCTAGATGAAACGCTTAAAGAAGCATTGGATTTTGATGCAAAGCGCGTCATTCAACCGACCCATTGGCCCAACATTGATTTGATCGGTGCCCAGCTTAACCTGTACTGGGCTGAATTCCAGGTGCCTGTCTGGCGAATGCAACTGCGATCTTGGCCACTTTGGGATGCTTTGACCGGGTTTATGGAAACCGAGGGCCTGCTAGATGACTACGACATCATCCTGCTGGATACGCCACCTGCTCTCGGATATCTGACCATCAACGCCCTCGCAGCGGCAGATATTTTGCTAATTCCACTAGGGGCATCATTCTTGGAATTCGACTCTACAGGCCGGTTTTTTGACATGTTGTACTCGACGTTTGCCTCGATCGAAGAGGGGGAAAACACCTTGAGGCGGCAGCATGGATTGGACGAAATAAGGTTTGAATGGGACGCCGTCCGCGCGCTCATTACGCGGTTCGATGCCGCGCAACAGACAGACCTTGCGAATGTAATCCAAGCGTATTTTGGCGACTTTATGACGACATACCGTCAGGAAGTGACCGCCATGGTTGGCCAAGCCGGCGAGCAAGTGAACGGCATTTACGAAGCGGATTACCGCGAATTTAACCGCGACACCTATGTCCGAGGCCGGGAAACATTTGACAGAACCTGGGCTGAGGTGAAGGAGATTGTGCTGGGATGCTGGTGGCGTGATCTTCAGATGGTAGATGCAGAGAAGGAGGCATAAGATGGCGCGCAGACGTAAGCTAGAAGCCCCAAGTGCCGAAGATATGAACCGCTTGGAACAAGAGTTTCGCAGCGAAACCCCGATGAGAAATGCGATGGCCCCCATTGCCCAAGTGGCGGCCGACGCGGCGATGCAAAGCCCAGTGGTAACTACAGAAGCCCGTGAGCAGATGGCAAAGGACACCGCTGATGCAGAGGTGCTGCGAGATGCGTTGGGTAAGGGTCTGGTCATGGCGGAGGTTCCGTTGGATCAGATCGATCTTGATGACATGATCCGGGATCGGGTGACCCTGGATCGTTCGGAGCTTGAAGAGCTTAAGGTCTCTATTCAGGCGAATGGTCTAAGATTGCCGGTCGAGCTTTATGTGCTGAAGGCGGCCGAGGGAGGCGTCAAATACGGTGTCGTTTCGGGTTACCGCAGAATTATGGCCATCAAGACCCTGAAAGAGGAAACCGGTGAGGTAGGGTTTTCAACGGTAAAGGCTCTAATCAAGCCAATAGAGACCATTCCCGACGCGTTTGTGGCGATGGTAGAAGAAAATGAAATCCGTTCTCAATTAAGCCATTTTGAGCGCGGCCGCATCGCAGTCATCTCAACGCAAAATGGTGCATTTGCATCGGTCGAGGAGGCGGTTGCAAAATTGTTTTCTTCAGCATCCAAGGCCAAACGCTCCAAGGTCCGCTCTTTTGCGCAAGTGTTCGAAGAACTCGGCGATATGCTGAAATATGCAGAGAGCCTCACAGAGAAGCAGGGCCTGCGATTGGCGGCGGGATTAAGAATGGGCGGCGTGCAGGAGTTGCGCGAGGCGTTGGCAACGCAAGCTGCGATAGATGCGGCTGGTGAATGGCTTGCGGTGCTTCCTGTTCTCGAAGCCTTTGAGGAAGGGCCAAAAGACAACAGTCGCGGTGGGCGGCCAAGGGCTGCTTCGAATTCAGAGCGGACTGGCGCGCATTTTGAGCTGACGCGCGCGGGCAAATCCATTTCCGTTCATCATGCCGAGGATAAGCGGGGCCATCTGGTTCGGTTTGAAGGGGGGCCGGTAGATCGCATGTTTATGGAAGAGGTTCTGGCAGGGCTGCAGCGGCTGCTAAAAGACTAAAGCAGGGCAGGGGGTTTCGCCGCGAAACCGGTTTCTATGTTGGGTAGGTCGGCGAAACTAACGCATGGTCACGTTTTCGTATGGACGATGGACGCCGGCAAAACCGTAGGTCATAGATCCAATAAAGGGTCTATCGCATCACTGCGTAAGCCAGCCTAAAGGACTGATAATATGCTCGACAGGGCCGTGCGAAAACTGATTGACCCGCCACTTAACTTTGTCGGGGTCTCATTGGCAAAACGGGGGGTGACGGCAAACTCCGTCACACTCTTTGGACTTCTCATGGCGCCTCTGGCTGCTGTTTCCATCTCGTTGGGGGGATTTGGCATCGGTCTCATTTTTATTGCCCTATCTCGGATCGCAGATGGCCTGGACGGTGCCGTCGCGAGGGCCAGTCACAAGTCGGATTTTGGCGGGTATCTTGATATTGCGAGCGACTTTTTTTTCTACGGTGTCGTTCCGTTTGCCTTTATCGTTGTTGATCCTGCGACGAACGCGCTTCCCGGGGCATTTCTGCTGTTGGCTTTTTATGTCAATGGGGCGAGCTTCCTAGGCTATGCAATCTTGGCGGAAAAAAGTGGAATGAAAACCGATGCGCAGGGCCCAAAATCATTGTATTATTCCAATGGGTTACTGGAAGGTTCAGAGACGATTGCGCTGTTTTCTGTCATTTGTCTCTGGCCAGCTATGTTTCCCCTTTTGGCTTGGGGCTTTGGCGTACTTTGTTTCGTGACCGCGGGTCTGCGGGTTATTGGTGCACACCAGACCTTTGGGAAAATTACCATTCATGAGGAGAAAGCATGAAAACGCATTGGTTGAAAATCGCCGTTCTTGGTGCGCTTGTACCGCTGACAAGTTGGGCCGACACAGACCCGAAGAACTGGGATCTGGTTTTGGAAAAGGCGCAGGGGCAAACGGTCTATTGGAACGCCTGGGGCGGATCCCCTACGACCAACGCATTCATAGAATGGGCCGGGGATCGTGTTAAAGAAGAGTTTGGTGTAACCGTTGAACATGTGAAACTGACAGACACGGCTGATGCTGTGACCCGGGTGTTGTCAGAAAAAGAGGTGGATAAGGATCAGGGAGGCGCCATCGACCTAATCTGGATCAATGGTGCAAATTTCGCATCGATGAAAGATGCTGAGCTCCTTTTTGGCCCTTGGGCTGAAGATCTGCCTGGCTGGCGCCATGTCGATGTCGTTGGGAAATCTGTTCAGTCCGATTTCACCGTGCCTGTTGAGGGGTTTGAAAGCCCCTGGGCGATGGCGCAGGTCGTGTTCATGTATGACACGGCTGATATCGCAGACCCGTTGCCATCGGCCAATGCAATTTTAGATTGGGCCAAGGCGCACCCGGGTAGGTACACCTATCCGCAGCCCCCTGATTTCTTGGGTACAACGTTCCTAAAGCAAATGCTGGTTGAGTTGATCGACAATTCAGAGGAATTGGCGCTGCCAGCGACTGATGACAACTATGACGCCGTTACGGCGCCATTGTGGGACTATTTGGCGGAATTGACACCGGTTCTGTGGCGAGAAGGGCGCGCATACCCGCCATCTGGGACACGTCAAATTCAATTGATGAACGACGGTGAGCTTGATCTTGCGATCTCTTTCAGCCCGGGTGCTGCGTCGACCGCAATTGCCAATTATGAACTTCCAGATACCGTGCGTACATTCGTTCTTGATAAAGGCACGATTGGAAATGCGTCTTATGTGGCCATTCCATACAATTCCAGCGCCAAAGAGGGGGCAATGGTGCTCGCTAACTTCCTCTTGTCAGCGGAAGCACAAGCCAATGCACAAGACCCTAATGTGCTGGGATATGGTACAGTTTTGGATGTAGCTGGCTTGCCGGAGGAAGATAAAAAGCGCTTTGACTCGCTTGATCTTGGCATTGCCACCCTTTCCCCTGCTGAATTGGGTCGCGCGCAGGCGGAGCCTCATCCAAGCTGGATGACGCGGATTGCTGATGACTGGCAAAAACGCTATGGGGTGGCGCAATAGACGCCGGGAAAACAGTCCCTATCTCACCAGAAATGCATGGTTTCTGGCGAGATAGGGCGTGACACAAATGCAAACACAACACACATTTCTGCCCTTTTTGCCGGCCCTTACGCTTTTGGCCTTGTTAGGGCCTGTTGTTGGGGGGCTGTACGGCACACTTCTGCCGGCATTTGGGCATTTGCCGGCTGCCGGACTGTCCGGCCCTTCACTGGATCCATTCCGAGGCCTGCTGGCTTGGCCGGGTTTCTTGCCGTCCGTGCGCCTTTCGATGGTAACGGGAATTGGCGCGGCCTTCTTATCGCTTTCAGTCGTGGCGCTGATCTTGGCGGGTTGGTCCGGGACGCGGGCGTTTCGCTGGGTCGAGCGTCTGCTTTCGCCGCTCCTGTCGGTTCCCCACGCCGCAGCGGCCTTTGGTTTGGCATTTCTCATCGCGCCGTCCGGTTGGGTGGTGCGGCTCTTTTCGCCGTGGCTTACCGGGTGGGAACGACCGCCAGACGTCCTTATCTTGCAAGATCCATTGGGCCTTTCGCTGATTGCTGGATTGGTCGTGAAGGAAGTTCCCTTTTTGTTGCTGATGTCCATTTCTGCGATGGGGCAGGTGGGGGGGGCAAAACAGCTGGCTGTGGCCCAAAGCCTTGGTTACGGGCGCGTTGCTGGCTGGCTGGCCGTTGTCTTTCCGGCGATTTATGTGCGTATCCGGCTCCCTGTTCTGGTGGTGTTGGCGTGGTCGATGTCGGTGGTCGACGTCGCGGTAATTTTGGGCCCGTCCACGCCATCCACCTTGTCAGTTCAGATTGTGCGCTGGATGTCAGACCCCGATCTGACCTTTCGGCTACAAGCGGCGGCGGCGGCATTGGTCCAGCTTGGGCTTGTGATCGTTGCACTTTTGGTCTGGACTGCCGCGGAATGGTCCCTCGTGCAGCTGAGCAAGCGGTATTTTCATATGGGGCGGCGTCATGCGCGGGATCGGGTTTTAAGGGGGGTAGGGGCCGGACTTGCCGGAACGGTCTCTCTCGCCCTCATTCTGGGGCTGCTCGGGCTTGTTTTGTGGTCTTTTGCCGGTTTTTGGAGCTTTCCAGACCTCTTGCCACAACAATTCACCCTACGGAGCTGGCAACGACATAGCGCTGGCAGCTTTGACGCCTTGACGGAAACCGCCCTGATTGCTGGATGTGTCGTGACCCTTGGCATCGTGCTGACGTTGGGGTGTCTCGAGGCGGAAGAGCGCCACAATCTGCGCCTGACCAGCAAAGGAATGTGGCTGTTATATCTGCCTCTGTTGGTGCCGCAGACGGCATTTATACCGGGACTGCAGACCTTGCTGCTGAATTTCGGGTTAGAGACGGGCAGGGGCGCGGTTATTCTAGCACATCTGGTGTTTGTATTGCCCTATTTGCGTCTGTCGCTACAGGATCCCTGGATGCAATGGGACCGTCGTCAGGCGGTAAGCTCTGCAGCATTGGGCGCTTCGCCACGGAGGATTTTCTGGCGGGTGCGGTTGCCAATGCTGTTGGCACCGATCCTAACGGCGATCGCTGTGGGGGTCGCTGTTTCCGTGGGCCAGTATCTTCCGACGCTTTTGATTGGCGGAGGACGGGTTGAAACATTAACCACAGAGGCCGTCGCTCTGGCATCAGGGGGGGACCGCCGCGCGATCGGTGTTTTTGGGTTGTTGCAAACCGCGGCGGCACTTTTACCCTTTGCGATCGCATTGGTGGTTCCCGCAGTGATCTGGCGCAATAGAAAGGGCCTTCGTCATGGCTGATCAAAGCAAGCTGGGATTACGATTGGAAGGGCTTGAAATCTGTCATGGCGATAGACGTCTTGTCGCGCTCAACCATGAGATTGCGCCCGGTGAGGTTCTGACGCTAATGGGCCCCTCTGGGGTTGGGAAATCAACGCTTTTGTCAGCCGTAATAGGCACTCTTTCACCGGAATTTCGACTTTTGGGCGAAATTTTCCTGAATGGCCAAATCATCACAAACCTGCCGCCACATCAAAGAAACGTTGGCATTTTGTTTCAAGAAACACTGCTGTTTCCGCATATGTCCGTTGGCGCGAATTTGGCATTCGGTTTGGCGAGCGGCGGGACCCGGGCGGAACGCAGGGAGCGGGTCAATCTGGCGCTCGCGAAAGTCGGTCTGGAGGGGTTCGCCGATCGTGACCCCGCGACCTTGTCTGGCGGGCAACGTGCGCGGGTCGCGCTCATGCGCACGCTTTTGGCCAAACCTCAAGCCTTGCTGCTTGACGAGCCATTTTCCGGACTGGATGCGGCACTGCGAACAAAGATCAGGAAATTGGTCTTTGAACAGGCGCGAGCACAAAACCTTCCGGTTTTGATGGTGACCCATGATGGCGAAGATGCGGCGGCGGCCGGTGGCGAGGTGATTACGCTGGGCGGGTAACGCCTAGGGTTGCCAAAAGCGCGTCTGCATGGGTTTGATTTTTCACCACGGCGGCATGTTTCACTGGACCAAATCCGCGCATCTCCAGAGGAGCAGACAGGATGGTTTGGGTCTTCTTCAGGTCTTCGTCGGTCGCCGGGGCGGGCAGGGTCGTCAAAACCTGGTCAAACCAAGCTATCAGGTCTCTTTCCATTTGGCGTTCGGCGGTTTTTCCAAAAGGATCAAACCATTTTCCTCGTGCGCGGTTCAAAGACGTAAGCAGCGCAAAAACATAGGTCATCCACGGGCCAAAGCTTTTCTTTTGCGGTCGTCCGCGACTGTCGGTTCCACGCGACAAAAGAGGTGGGGCAAGGTGGTATTTCACCGTAAACCCCGGTTCAAATTCAGTCTCTAGTTCTGCCAAAAATGCAGGATCTCTGTGAAGCCGGGCCACTTCGTATTCGTCTTTGTAGGCCATCAACTTAAAGAGCGACTTTGCGGCCAGTTCCGCCAAGGCATCGCGATGTGCGCGCGGCATGCGAGAGCGGAATGTTTCGATGGATTTTCTAAATTGCTCTGCATAGGCCCCATCTTGATAGTCGCGCAAAAATGCGGCGCGGTGGTTGATGGTTGCTTCGAAGCCTGTGGGGGCAGGGTCGCTGGTAGACGGTGCGAATGCCTTTGGGTCCTCCGCCATAATTCGCCCCAAATCAAAGGCTTGATTGTTTTGTGCAATGGCGACACCATTTAGAGAAATGGCGTGTTTCAAAGCCTCTTCGCTGACCGGGACCAATCCTTTTTGCCAGGCAAATCCCAGCATCATGACATTTGCGAAAACACTATCCCCCAACAGAGTTTCTGCGGCCAGATTTGCATCAAACCCGTCGAGGTTCCCGGCGCCAACAGCATCTTCAATCACCCGTTGGCGATGCTTGGCCTTCAGATCCGCGTCCCGGTTTAGAACAACATCGCCTGTGGGCATTTCGGCGTGGTTCAATACAATTTTTGTGCCGCGATGGTAATGGGCTGATGCTTTGGGGGAAGAGGACACCACGATATCACAGCCAATCACAGCGTCGGCTGCACTTTGATCAATCCGCACTTGATGGATGTCAGCGGGGCGCGCACCAAGACGGATGTAACTGAGCACGGTGCCGAATTTCTGTGCAAACCCGGTGAAGTCAAGCACGCTTGATCCCTTCCCCTCCAGATGGGCGGCCATCGTGATCAAGGCCCCAACGGTGACAACGCCCGTACCGCCAACACCAGTCACCAACAGATCGAACGGCTTGGACAGCGGCGGCAGGGTTGGGCTGGGCAGGGTGGCAACAAGGGGCGGAAGATCCACATTTGTGCCGGTTTTTTTACGCCGCACGGCCCCCTCAACCGTGACAAAGCTTGGGCAAAACCCTTCGAGACAGGAAAAATCCTTGTTGCAGGTCGACAGGTTTATCTTACGTTTTCGGCCGAAGGGCGTTTCCAACGGTTCCACGCTTAGGCAATTGGACGCGATTGAACAATCGCCGCAGCCCTCGCAAACGGATGGGTTAATGACCACAAACTTTTGGGGATCGTCCATGGTTCCGCGTTTGCGGCGCCGGCGTTTTTCTGTGGCGCAGACTTGCTCATAAATAATCACACTTACCCCTGCCACCTCGCGCAATTCACGCTGTACGCTGTCAAGCGCCACGCGGTCATGAAAGCTGGTACCTGACGGGAAATCGCTGTGCCGGAACTTTTCGATGTGATCCGACACCAATGCAATGCGCTGCACCCCTTCCGCGCGGCAGGTGGCGGCGATCCCATGCACGGAAACAGGCCCATCAACGGGTTGCCCGCCGGTCATCGCCACGGCATCGTTATAGAGGATTTTATAGGTGATATTGGCCTTGGCCGCGACGGCTTGCCGGATTGCCAAAGAACCCGAGTGATACCATGTCCCTTCGCCGAGATTCTGAAAAATATGCTTTCCGCCATTGAATTGAGAGGCAACGACATGGGGCACACCTTCGCCACCCATTTGTGCATATCCGCCTGTGTTACGGTCCATCCAACTGGCCATAACATGACACCCAATTCCTGATGCAGCGGTTGATCCTTCGGGCAGTTTTGTTGAGGTATTGTGCGGACAACCCGAGCAGAAATACGGGGTACGCTTGGCCCCCGGAACGCTTAGCTCTAGCTTGGGTGGGGCGGTCAATTTGCGCGCCTTCTCTGCCAGACCTTCGTCTGGGAAAAACGCATCTAACCGTTCAGCAATGAATGGCACCAAAGTCAGAGGGGACAGCTCGCCTGTCCAAGGCAGCAATGGGTCACCAGCGGCACGGTGTTTGCCAACCATTTTCTCGGGTTTTTCGCCGGGCGAGTCATAAAAATACTCTTTGAATTGACTCTCGATGATGCCGCGTTTCTCTTCGATCACCATAACCTCGCGCTTGCCCCGCACGAAACCCAGCGCATCACGACGGGCCAAGGGCCAGACCATCCCAACCTTGTAAATATCAATGCCAAGTCGCTGACAGGCGGTCGCGTCCAGCCCCAACAGTCGCAGCGCCTCCATCAGGTCAAGATGTCCCTTGCCCGTGGTGACAAAACCAAACACAGCGTTGGGAGTATTATAGATGCGTTTGTCGATTGGGTTGGCGTCGGCAAAGGCCTCGACGGCGGCCAATTTGTACTCCAGCCGCGTTTCGATTTCTGGGCTGGGGAGGTCGGATGGACGAATGTGCAAGCCGCCGGGTGGAATGGTAACGTCTGGGTACTGAAAGTCCCTATCTTGGCCCAACTCTACGGATTGGCCGCTTTCGACGGTCTCTGAAATCGCTTTGAAACCGACCCAAGTGCCAGAGAACCGGGACATGGCGATGCCGTATTCACCGAACTCTAAAAATTCGGCGACGCTGGCCGGGTTCAATGTGGGCATGAACCACGACATGAATGCGACGTCTGATTGGTGTGGCATCGAGGACGAGACGCATCCGTGGTCATCCCCAGCCACCACCAGAACCCCGCCTTTGGGTGCAGAGCCATAAGCGTTGCCGTGTTTTAGGGCATCCCCGGATCGATCCACGCCGGGGCCTTTTCCATACCACATCGAAAAGACGCCTTCGACCTGGCAATCTGGGTCAAGAGTTGCTTGTTGCGCCCCCAAAACGGCGGTTGCCCCCAGATCTTCGTTCACGGCGGGCATGAATGTGATCTGGTTCTTGTCTACGATGTCGCGGGCGCGCCACAACTCTAGATCAACGGCGCCAAGGGGCGAGCCGCGATACCCCGAGATAAATCCGCTGGTGGCCAGGCCGGCCGACCGATCGCGCCGCGCTTGGTCCAACATGATCCGCACCAATGCTTGTGTGCCGGTCAGAAACACACGCCCCTCTGTGCGGGTGTAACGATCAGAAAGTTGATAGGTGGCAAGTGGCTGGGTCATAGGGGATCGCGCCTTGGTTTGGGTTTCCCCATAATCATTCACTTACGCCGAGTAATGTGACCAAAAACATGGCAAAAATTGCTAATCTTGGGGTAAGCTGTCCGAATATACGCAAATAATAGGAAATACAGACCAAATGGATCTCGATGATTTTGACTGGCAACTTCTGACCCTTTTGCAAAAAGATTGCCGCATTTCAAATGCGGGTCTGGCCGAGGCTGCTGGCTTGTCCGCCTCTTCTTGCTGGCGGCGCGTTCGGGCGCTTGAGGAGGCAGGGTTGGTCCAACGCTATGCGGCTGTGTTGGATCCGGCCCGTGTGGGGATGGGGTTTCAGGCCATGGTGCATGTGCAATTGACCCGTCACGACCCCGAGAAACTGGCCGAGTTCATTCGCGTGATAGAAACCAGGCCCGAGGTGGTTGAATGTTACGCAACCACAGGTCAGGCGGATTATCATCTGCGGGTCATTGTGTCCGATCTTGAGGCGTACAATCGGTTCTTGGAAGAGGTGTTGTTTCGCTTGCCGGCGGTGGCAAGCGCGCAAACCAATGTCATTCTGCGCAGCGTAAAATCCTATACGGGTATTTCGCGGCGGGAGTAGGTTAACCCTGACCCGCCTTCATCATATCCGCGGCCTTTTCGGCAATCATGATCACCGGAGAATTGGTGTTTCCCGACGTGATATTCGGCATGACAGAGGCGTCAACAACCCGAAGCCCCACAATCCCCCGTACCCGGAGCTGATCGTCAACCACCGCCATGGGGTCTGATCCCATTTTCGCGGTGCCAACAGGGTGGAAAATTGTGGTGCCGATGTCACCCGCGGCATTGGCCAAAGCCGCATCGCTATCGTCAAAGCCGGGGCCGGGGCGAAGCTCCTCTGGTCGATATTTTGCCAATGGGGATTGAGCGACAATATTCCGCGTCAGGCGGATCGCGCGCGCTGCGGTCAAACGATCCGCTTCGGTGGATAGATAATTGGGCGCGATCACCGGCTTATCGGTGGGCGTGGCCGACCGCAGGCGAATTTCCCCGCGGCTTTCCGGGCGCAATGGGCAAACGCTTGCCGTAAATGCCGGGAATGGATCGAGGTCTTCGCCGAACTTTGGCAGGGACAATGGCTGCACATGAAATTCCAGATCTGCGGTCGCTACAGATGGGTCCGATTTTGCAAAAGCCCCAAGTTGGCTTGGGGCCATCGACATGGGGCCAGAACGTTTCAGGGCGTATTCGAGACCAATCTTTGCTTGCCCCCACCATGTCGCGGCCATTCGGTTCAAGGTCTTCACACCTGTTACCTTATAGGCGCAGCGCAGTTGCAGGTGATCCTGCAGGTTTTGTCCCACGCCGGGCAGGTTATGCGCGACGTCAATGCCGTGATCCGCCAAATGGGCCGCTGGCCCAATCCCAGAAAGCATCATGATCTGGGGGGAATTGATCGCCCCTGCAGATAAGATCACTTCGCCTCTTGATCGGGCGGCAACCTGCGTTCCGTCTTGGGTGAATTCCACACCCGTCACGCGTTTTCCGTCCAGCACCAGCCGATCCACTTGGGCGTGCACCTCGATGCGCAGATTTGGCCGAGATTTTGCGGGGCGCAAGAACCCTTTTGCGGTGCTCCAGCGCCATCCGTTGTTCTGATTGACCTGAAAATATCCGACCCCTTCATTATCCCCGCGATTGAAATCGTCGGATTTTGGGATGCCCACCGCCTGTGCCGCATTGGAAAACGCGTCCAAAATCTCCCAACTTAACCGTGGCTTACGCACTTTCCACTCGCCGCCAGCGCCATGCATGTCATCGGCACCGGCAAAATGGTCTTCGGATTTTTTGAAATATGGCAGGACATCATCCCAGCCCCACCCATTATTGCCCATCTGTCGCCAGATGTCATAGTCGCGGGCCTGTCCACGTAGGTAAAGCATGCCATTGATTGAACTACAGCCCCCCAGGACACGACCGCGGGGGTATCCAATCGCGCGGCCATTTAACCCGGCTTCTTCTTGGGTGTGATAGCACCAATCTGTGCGAGGATTGCCGATGCAATAAAGGTATCCGACAGGAATATGAATCCAGTGGTACGTGTCGCGCCCGCCCGCTTCAAGCAGCAGAACGGTTTTGCTTGTGTCTTCTGACAGACGATTGGCCAAAACAGATCCGGCGGAACCAGCCCCAACGATAATATAGTCAAAATCGCCTAGATCTTTCATTCTGCTCACCCTGTTTTGTCTTTTGCATAAGATTGCGTTTGAGGCGTGGTAAGTAAATGACCGATATTCATCAGCCGTTGTTTATCAATGATCAGGGTGCAGGCCCATCTGCAAGCCGTCCGGGCCAGCACTGGATTGGGCAAGTTGCCGTGCTACATGATGGCACAGGGTAGGGGGCTTTGCGCAAGGATGCCCGGATATTCCGTTACGTAGGGTAAAGGGAGCTGCATTTTCTTGCAGCGCTCTTTGGGCAAACCTTTTACAAGCAGGAAAGATGCGAATCTGCCGCGGTTGGTGTGAAACATGCCGCGACGAGAAAGTGCAAAGGACGCCCGCTTGACCACGCCAACACATTTGCCGGAGATCGCATTGGATCACGTCACATTTGGGCGTGAAGGGCGGGTAATTCTAGAGGATATCTCGGTGTCCTTTTGTGCCCGACGTGTGGGAATTGTTGGGCGAAATGGGTCTGGGAAAACCACCTTGTCGCGGGTGATTGCTGGGTTGGCTCAGCCGGAAAAAGGCCGTGTTTCGGTGGCCGGAATTGATCCAGCGCGTGACCGAAAAGGGGCGCTTTCCACCGTTGGCATTCTGTTTCAAAACCCCGATCACCAAATTATTTTCCCGACGGTCATCGAAGAGATCAGTTTTGGTCTGAAACAAATGGGGCATGATCATTTAGATGCGGAAAAAGAGGCTCTAACCTGGCTGACAGACTATGGTGTCGCCCATTGGGCTGAGGCATCTGTTGCCCGCTTGTCGCAAGGGCAAAAGCAGCTCGTTTGTTTGATATCGGTGCTGGCCATGCAGCCCAAGGTTCTTTTGTTGGATGAACCCTTTTCCGGCCTGGATTTGCCAACGCGCGCGCAATTGTCCCGGCGGTTGGCGCGGTATCAAGGGACATTGGTTCATGTTACCCACGCCCCCGAAGATTTAGCGGGCTACGATCATGTCGTTTGGCTTGACCAAGGGCGTGTCGCCGGATCCGGTGCGTCGGCTGATGTCTTGGCTGCGTTCGTGGGTGAAATGACCAAGAAAGGCGAGGGCAATGATCTCACTGACCTCTCCGATTAAAACCCGCGCGCATGGCTGGCCCGCAGGTGCCAAGTTAGGGGCGCTTTGTTTGGCGACACTTGTTTTGTTTCAGATCGAAACTCTGTCGCTCCACTTGATTGCATTTGTCGCAACCCTCGCGCTGTATCTTGCCCCCGGACGCGACTTTGCGGCGGCTGGATGGCGGGCGGTCAAGGTGATTTGGATGTTCGTCGTGATCATCGCGATCTGGCACATTGTCACCCGCACCCCTTATGAAGGCGCCGTGATTGTGTTGCGTATGGTGACGGCTGTTGGGCTTGCCAATCTCGTCACAATGACCACGCAGCTTTCTGAGTTTATCGCGGTGATCCGCTGGTTAACACGCCCCCTCAAGCGGCTTGGCCTGCCGACCGAAGCGTTGGAGATTGCGATCGCGCTGGTCATCCGCTTCACACCCGTGCTTGTGGAAAAAGGGCAGGGGTTGGCGCAAGCTTGGCGGGCCCGATCCGCACGGCGCCCCGGATGGCGGATCATCTTTCCGTTTACGATCCTTGCCCTTGACGATGCCGATCATATTGCAGACGCCCTGCGCGCGCGCGGCGGGATCACCGAAAACCAACAGAAATAGAAATATAAGAGAGTGAGACGTATGGAACGAAATGTAACGATGATTGCCCTATTTGCTGCTTTGATTGCAGCGCTGGGTCTGATCCCAAAGATCACCCTGGCAACGGGGATTCCTATCACCGCACAAAGCATGGGCATCATGTTGTGTGGCACTATTCTGGGCGCAAAGCGCGGCGCGCTTGCGGTGGTGTTGTTTTTGGTTCTGGTTGCTGCTGGTCTGCCGCTTTTGGCCGGGGGCCGTGGTGGTCTGGGCGTATTTTCGACACCATGGGCGGGCTTTTTGTTTGGCTTTCCAGTGGCTGCATTTGTGACGGGTCTGGTGATGGAAAACTGGCGGTCTGACAAGGTCTCGCTGGTGGCGGGTGTTGCCGCAGTTGTCGGTGGGATTGGCGCGCTCTATCTGATCGCCGTGCCCTATTACATGCTGATGAAACCCGCAGGATTGGGCGAAGCGCTCGTTGCCGCGATGCTGCCCTTTATGCCGGGTGATGTGATCAAAGCCGTATTGGCAGGTTTGGTGACAGGTGCAATTTACAAAGCGCGCCCAGCCAGTGTGTTATCGCGAAGCTGATCAGCTGCCGCGATAGGTGGAATAGCCAAATGGTGAAAGCAGAAGCGGCACATGATAATGCGCTGCTTCTGACATCCCAAACCGAAGCGGAATAACATCCAGAAACCTTGGTTCTTCGGGCGGGGTGCCGATGGCATCCAAATAGGTGCCTGCATGAAACACAAGCTCATATGTGCCCAAGGAAAACTCTTCCGCGGGTAAAATCTGTTCATCCGTGCGCCCATCCGAATTGGTGACCAGACTGCGCAGATGCGTGCGGGTGTCGCCCTCGATGCGGTAAAGGTCGATCGTTAGACCGCTGGCGGGACAGCCGCGCGCGGTGTCAAGTACATGAGTGGTCAAATAACCGGACATCGGGAACTCCTGTTTGAAAATCACCCCGTTTGGGCGCATTCATTTTCACCAGACTGACTGATCATTCGGGCCATGTCGAGCATCCGGTTGGAAAAGCCCCATTCGTTGTCATACCAGCCAAACACGCGCAAAAGTCCGCCTTGGCTGACAGACAGTTCGGGGCCAGACAAGACCAGGCTTTCTGGGCGCATACGCAAATCACTGGAGACAAGCGGTTCATCGGTCCAACCCAGAACCGGGCTTTCTGTCGCGATTTCGTACAGGCGCGCGCGCGCAGTATTTGCATTCGGGGCTCTGTCCAGATCCACAACCAAGTCGATACAGCTGACCGAAGCGGTTGGGACCCGAATGGCACGCGCCTCGATCCGGTCAGCCAAATGTGGCAATACTTTTCCAACCAACTGGTGCGCCGAGGTTGTGGTGGGGACCATCGACAAACCCGCCGCCCGTGACCGTGCCGGATTGGCGCGGGGTTTATCAACGGTGGGCTGGCTGCCGGTATAGCAGTGAACGGTGGTCATATGCCCACCGTTCAACCCCCATTCGCGGTCCAAGACGGCCAATAGCGGGGCGAGGGCATTTGTTGTGCAAGAGGCATTAGAGATGATTTTTTGGTTTTTCAGGTCGGCATCATTGGCGCCCAGAACCACCGTGATGTCCGCCTCATTCGAGGGGCCGGAAATCAGCACATGTTTTGCGCCAGCCGCCAATCCGCGCTCTGCCATCGGCCGTGTACCCGCCATCCCGGTGCATTCCAGAACCACATCCACATCGGACAGATCCATGACCGAGATATCGGGCAAGGCGTGAAATGGGATGATCTGTTCGCCGACCCGTAGCCCATGGTCTAGGGCCTCGACCTCGCCCGCCCAAGGACCAAACACGCTGTCGTATTTGAACAGATAGGCACAGGTTTCAAGCGGCTCGATGTCATTGATAAAGGCCACCTCAAAATCTGATGGCCCCGCCATTAGGATACGCAGGATAGAACGGCCGATCCGGCCAAAACCATTCAGTCCAATTCTGATTTTCCGAGGCTGTGTCATTGCTGGTTCCTAGGTAGTGGCAACCGGCCCACAGAACGCCAGACGGTCGTGGGGTGCAAGGGAAATATGCGTTATGCGGCGGGCAATATCGCAGGTCAGGATGCGTAAAACAGCATTGAAGTTTAAAACGCGCGACGGAAAATCCATCCCTATTCGTTCTACTCAGGAATGGTCCAGAAACTGGGCAAAACGGAATTTCGGCACATGGACGTGCCTGATGTATGCGAGGATCAAATGAACACACCGAAAGGGTATTCCCTTAGCCAAATCCGCCTTCACTGGGTGGTCGCGGCCTTAATTGTCACACAATATCTGTTCAATGACGCCATCGGGCAGGCTTGGCGCGCTTATACAAAAGGGCTGGAAATCTCGTTTGACCCGCTCGTCTTGGCGCATGTCCTCGCGGGTGTGTTGATCCTTGCCTTCACTCTTTGGCGCTTGAGACTTCGGGCGACACGCGGTGCGCCCCTGCCGCCTGAACAAGAGGCACCAATGCTGAAACTTGCGGCTCATCTTACCCATTGGACCTTATATGCATTGATGATCCTCATGCCGCTCAGCGGGGCATTGGCGTGGTTTGGCGATGTGGAACTGGGTGCCATTGTGCATAATATTCTGAAGCTGCCGCTTTTGGTTTTGGTGGTGCTGCATGTGTTGGCTGCGCTGTTTCATCAGTTTGTGCTGAAGACAAATTTGATTGCCCGGATGAAAACCGCAGAAGAGTGATCACATTTACGACGGGAAATCGGGTCCGTTCAGCGTTGCTGAGCAGGCCCGATTTTCGTTTTCCGAACCTTAATAAACGACGCCTCACATGCCGTATTTGCGCCAGACGGGGGGAATGTGCTCTGATTTTCTCAAGATCAGGCGCAAAATTTTGAGGTGTAGAAATGAGCTTCCCCCATCTGACCAACCCCCTAAAACTGCGTCATAAGACACTGAAAAACAGGGTGGTGTTCGGGGCGCATACCACGAATATGGCGCAACAGGGCATGCCCGGGGATCAGCATCTTGCCTATTATCTGGAACGTGCCATCGGCGGGGCGGCGATGATTGTGGTTGAACCAATGCCCGTGCATCCCGCCGCCGTTCTGACGCGGGGCAACTTTCGCCATTCCAGTGATGAGGTGATAGAGCCTTTTGCGCGCCTTACGTCGGCCTGTCAGGCGCATGGGACGGTGATGATCCAACAGCTTTATCATGTGGGCGCGCATGGGGATCAAGACAACAGTTTTCATGCCGCGTGGTCGCCCTCTGGGGGGCCGAGTTATCATGACAGTGATGGCAGCCATGAAATGAGCGCAGCGGAAATCGAAGAAACGATTGACGCCTTTGTCGAGGCCGCAAAGCGTTGCCAGAAATCTGGGTTTGATGGGGTAGAGGTTTGGGCCGCCTATCACAGTTTGCTCGATCAGTTCTGGACGCCCTTTTCCAATACGCGTGACGACAATTGGGGCGGCTCGCTTGAAAATCGCACCCGGTTAAGTCGCGAGATTTTGCGCCGTATCCGCGACGCCTGTGGCCCTGACTTTATTATCGGACTTTCCGTGAATGACGAACCCGGGGTTGAGGCCGCGTTGGGGCGAGAGGATATGGCCGAGATCATCGCATTGCACGACCAAGAGACCTTGATGGATTATGTCACGGTTGGGTCCGGTAGCTATTTTGATTTCTACACGCTGATCCCTAGCTTTCAGTATGCCGAAAACCTTGGTGTTGATTTGGCCACCCGCCTAAAATCTGTGGTGCAGCATGCTGTTGTCACCGCGGAAAGCCACATTCGGACAGCCGAGAATGCAAACACCGTGCTGGGGGCAGGGGGCGCGGATCTGGTGTCGATCGTGCGTGGCCAAATCGCTGATCCACATTTGATGACCAAGGCGCTGACAGGTCGTGTCGAAGATATTCGGGGGTGTTTGTCGTGTAATCAACAATGTTGGGGGCGCCGGGGGCGTGATTACTATATTTCTTGTCTCATCAACCCTTCTGTAGGTCACGAGCATCTTTGGGGTGGGGATCGGTTTGTTCCTGCGAAAGTGGCAAAGAAAGTGCTTGTTGTCGGCGCGGGTCCCGCCGGTTTGGAAGCGGCGCGTGTCGCAGCGGAACGTGGTCACACAGTGATTTTGGCCGAGGCCTCCTCTGATCTTGGCGGACAGTTTCGATTGGCAGGCCTTCAACCACGTCGGGCGCAAATTCTGGATTTGCTGGCGTGGTACGAGCGTCAGTTGACACAGCTTGGCGTGGACCTTCGATACAACAGCTATCTTGATGCCGATGAAATCGCGGCCATTGGTGCGGACCAGGTGATCCTGGCAACCGGGTCGTTGCCCCCAGAAACGGGGTTTCAAAAGGCGCTGCCCCATGTGCCAGAACTCCCCGGATTGAACGCTCAGGTTTGGTCAGCCGCAGATGTGATGGGACGCGCGGCGCGATTGGGAAAACAGGTGATTGTGTTGGATGAAGGGGGGCACTGGAAAGGCTGCGGCACGGCATGGCTTTTGGCTGAAGAAGGGCATGATGTTACCCTTGTGACCCCAGATCCGGTGGTGGGGAAAGAGCTGCTGCGCTCTGCCACAGACGCCCCACTTCGCAAGCGGTTGGCACAGTTGGGTGTGCGTTTCGTGACGGAAAGCGCCATCACAAACTGGGGCGGTGATGGGGCCGAGGTCGTGTCGCTTTTAACCGGGAAGTCGGAAAAAATCGCAGCGCAGTCCTTGGTTTTGGCCACGGTCAATCATGCGGATACGACGTTGTGGACAGAGCTGTCACAGCTGGGGGTTGCGGCCAAATTGCTTGGGGATGCACATGCGCCGCGTAACGCGGCCTATGCGATTTATGATGGCCGGGTTGCGGGACTGAAAATCTGACAATCGCCACAGAAAAGGCTCTATTCTGCGGTGTAGAGCCTTCCCATGCCCTTGCGGGACGTGGTGAGCCCGGCAAGCTTTTGCATGTGCCACGCCAACGCTTGATTGCTGGAAATCACGGCAACGCCCGTTCGGGCCTCGATGTCATCAATGATGTTCAAGCAACGTAAATTTGTGCAGGAAATGACCAGCGCATCGCAATCGGCCATCTTGGCGACGCGCTCTGCCGCGTTAACAATTGAGGCTTCGGTGATGCGGGCCACCACTTGATCATTGCCTTCCTCGAAAGAGCCAAACCCGGTGATTTCAAATCCCGCGTCCTCCAGCTTGCCTCGCATCTGGGCGGAAACCTCTGCCACGTATGGCGTGACAAAGCCCAGCTTTTGCGCCCCCAAATGTTTCCCGGCGGCAATGATCGCGGCCAGCGGATCTGTCACTTGGGCGGTGGGACAAACCGACCTGATTGCCGCGGCCACTTTGTCCGATCCAATCACGGTTGAGGCGGAGGTGCAGCCATATCCGATCACGTCAAAAGACAGGGATTTCGGCAAAAGCCGTGCGGATGCCGGCAAATCAGCTTCCATTTGGGCCAATGTTTCGGGTTTGATTTCCGCGACCATTGGGATGCGCGAATGGTACAGGGCGACCCCATCAAGATCCATCATCTGGGCAAATTCATGCTCTAGCGTCTCGTCTGTTTCAAGGACAATCACACCCATGTTGGCGCGGGTGCCGATCCCGTCATCCGTTTGAAAATCAAGCTTCATATCGTCCCCTTAGATCACAGGTAACTCTGGTGCGGCGCGGGTGGTCAGCAATTCTGCACCGCCAGTGCGCACAACGATGTTTTCTTCATGCACCATAATGCGCCCATCGCCGTACCCCAAAGAGGGTTCCAACGTCAGCACCATGCCCTCTTTGATCACCGTATCATCAAAAGCAGCATGAGAGGGCCATTCGGTGAGCTGCATGCCCAAGCCATGCCCAAGGCGACCGACATCGCCACCCTGATTGTCCAACTCGCAGATCACATTTTGCATCGCCTGAAACAGCTCGCGACAGGTGGTGCCGGGACGTGCGGCGGCAATACCTGCCTCGGTCGCGCGCCATAAAACATCATAGGCCCGACGAGACATATCATCCGCCTGACCAATTGCCCAATTGCGATCAAAGTCACAAAAATACCCGTCCCATGTGGCACCAGTATCGAGCATCATGATGTCGCCCGTGGCAAGTGGCCTGCGTGTGGGAGGCGAGATTACATCGTGATATCCACCCTGATCGGCCCCCCCAACCAAATACGGAACATCGTCAGCACCCTGTGCCAAAGCTTCCCTGCGAAAGGCGCGAAAAACCTCTTCAAAGGGCTGTCCGCTTTGGGAAAACTCGGGCACGCGCGCAAAGGTCTGGGACCCGATGGCGCAGATATGGCGCAGCTTGGTGATCTCGGCCTCGGATTTCACCATCCGCAAATCGCGCAGAATTCCGGTGGCATCTGCGATGGTCAGACCGGGCAGCCCCGCGATCAACCGTTCGTAATCGCCAAGCGGCATGCGCAACGCGGTTTCGTGGCCTTTCATCACCCCAATTGTTGCGTCGGCGTTCGCGAGAGGTGACAACAATTCGGTCAGCAAGCTGATCCCGTCATCTTCAGGGGCAGGGGCGCTCCAGGTGCGGATATCCTCCACCCAGGTTTGTCGCATCAAGGCTGCCCCAATTTCTGGAATGATCGCAATTGGCTTGCCGCTTGCGGGCACAAATAAAAACCAAGGTCGCGTGGGGCTTTGCCAAAAGAGCGTCTGAAACCCGCTGAAATACCGCACGTCGGGTTCGGTCAAAAGCAGCATCCCCGCGAGGCCACGCTTGGCCATAAGCGCCTGTGCATTGGCTGTGCGGGCTGCAAATTCGGCCTCTGAAAATCCGCGATCTGGGGCGTTTGCCTTCGTATCAGACATGGTCTTTCCCGCTCATGATCATAGCAAAAATGTCAGGGTCGGTGACCCCTTCTGATCCAATAAACAGCACGCGTGATGTGTCGTTCAAGCCCAGCTTTGTTGAAAGCGCATCTGATGTGCGCGCCGCAATCACCGCCGCCAAACCAGCCACGGCGCTTTCCCCGGCTTCAATCACAGGGTCGCCAAATTCTGGCCGGGCCAATCCGCGCACGGTTGGGCCAACGATGCTGTCGGGCATCGTCAGGAAATCGCTGGCCTCTTCGGTTAGAATTTCCCACGCCATTTCCGAAGGTTCACCGCATGAAAGCCCGGCCATAATGGTTTCCTCGGCAATGTTGACGGTGGTCGGCGCACCCGCCCGTGCGCTTTCAAAAAGGCAGGCGGCAAGATCAGGTTCCACGATGACAACGCGTGGGGCATCCGCGCCCCAGTATTGGCGCAAAAGGGCCGCTACTGACGCGGCCAATCCGCCAACGCCACCTTGTAAAAACACATGTGTGGGGGCTTGATCCAAGGCTTCACAGGCCTCTGTTGTCATCACGCCGTAGCCTGCCATCACGTCACGCGGCGGTTCGGAATATCCTTCCCAAGAGGTGTCGGAAACAACAAACCAGCCATTGGTATCGGCCTCTTCCCGTGCCAATGCAACAGAGGCGTCATAGTCGCCATCAATCCGAATAACCTCTGTGCCCAAATCGCGCATGGCCTGCGCGCGCCCTTCGCTGACTTCGGCGTGAATGTAAATTCGACAAGGGGCGCCAACGCGTTGGCATCCCCAGGCAAGGGAGCGGCCGTGGTTGCCATCGGTGGCGGACACCAAGGTGATCTTGGCGCAGTCATCTGCGTATTTTCCGGTGCGGATGTCGGCCAATGTGACGTCGTGCCCCAATCGGTTTGACAGCTCGCGGCCAAGCACCCGCATCGCCGCATAAGACCCGCCAAGCGCCTTGAAGCTGCCCAATCCAAACCGCGGACCTTCGTGTTTGTAATCCAAACGGGCCACGCCAATATGCTTCGCCATCCCCGCAAGATTGATCAGCGGTGTTGGGGCATATCCGTCCCATGCGGTGATCTCATCCCAGGCGTCTGCAAAATCTTTCGGTGACAAAACGCGTGTGGCGGCATCGCCAAAAGTCGGGTTTCCCGAAACGTGTTCTAGCGTCGCGGCGGCGTAAACATCAGTCATCCTCTGTCCTTTCGTGCGGGCAAACGGTCTTTGACCAATTGCACCCAAAACGCGGCCCCAATGGGCAAAAGCGCGTCGTTAAAATCATAATCTGCAGCGTGAAGCGGTTGGCTGTTTGGACCAGTGGTCCCATTGCCAAGAAGGAGGAAACATCCGGGAACCGCGTCTGAGAAATGCGCAAAGTCTTCAGAAAAACTCATTGGCGGGCGGTTTTTGACAACCTCGCACCCGGCGCTTTCCCCCGCGCGGTAAACCGCTTCGACCGGGCCTGCGCTGTTGATGGTCTCAATGAACTCGGTCACAAAAGACACATCGGCTGTGATCCCATGCGCAAGGGCCACGCCTGTGGCAATCTGACGCATATGACGTTCAATTTCTTTGCGATCTTCCGGCAATCGGGCCCGCACGTCGCCCTTTAAGGTCGCGCGTCCAGGAAGCACATTGCGTTGCCCATCGGTCAGAAATTCGGTCACAGACACCACAGCACCAGATCCGGGCGCGAGTTTACGTGCCACGATGGTCTGCAAAGCTTGCACCATCTCCGCGCCAACCGTGATGGCATCCACGCCGACCTGCGGCATCGAGGCATGTCCGCCTTGGCCGTGAATGGTGATTTCAAACAGGCTTTCGCTGTTGCAAATCTGACCGGTCCGGGATGAGATCTGGCCCTCTGGCGCGCCGGGCAGGTTATGGATTGCATAAACTTCTTCGATCGGAAAACGCGCAAGCACCCCCTCGTCGATCATCGCTTTCGCCCCAAGCCCATGTTCCTCATTGGGTTGGAAAATGAACACGACAGTCCCGTCAAAATCTGGATCCTGCGACAGCTTTTCAGCGGCCCCGAGCAACATTGTCATATGGCCATCATGCCCACAGGCGTGCATTTTGCCCGCGTCCACAGAAACATAATCATGCGAAGATGTTTCGTGAATGGGCAGCGCGTCCATATCCGCGCGCAACCCAATCGCGCGATTGCCTTGGCCAGCCTTTAGAACCCCGACAACGCCGACGCCTTCATGCACCTCTAACCCAAGCGCGCGCAAATGATCCGCAACCACAGATTTGGTGCGGGCTTCGTGAAAGCCAAGCTCGGGGTGGCGATGAAAATCGCGACGCATCGCGATCAGCTTGTCGTGAAAGTCGGTCATGGGGTCCTCATGGGCGGTGTGGTAACAAGATCATGGGGAAGTGAAGCAAGATGTGATAGGATATTTGGTGTTTTGTGACTAAATTCATCGTGGTTCGGCAAATAGTAGATGTGATTCGGAAATGGACGACAAGGATCGAGAAATTTTGCGGATGGTGCAATCCAATGCGCGCCTGACGGCTGAAGTGATCAGTCAAGATGTTGGCTTGTCTGCACCGACCGTGCAAAAGCGCCTGCAAAAGCTTCGAGCAAATGGTGTGATCGAGCGTGACATCGCGGTGTTGTCCCCTGCCAAATTGGGGCGCGAGATGACCATCATTGTCGAAGTCATTTTAGAACGTGAAAACCGCGCGTCTTTGGATGCGTTCAAGCGTCGCATGCGCGGTGCGCCCTGTGTGCAGCAATGTTATTACACGACCGGCGAGGGTGATTTCATCCTTATCCTGAATGTCGAAAATATTCAGGAATACGAAGAGTTTACACAGACTTACTTTTTTGACGCCTCAAACATCAGCCGGTTCAAAACTTCGGTGGTCATGGACAGGGTGAAAGTGTCGCTTGATGTGCTTTGATTTCGCATGGGCGCGGGGGGCGCCCATGCGATTTTCACTGTGTTTAGGCGTTAGGCTGTCAACCAGCATTTGATGGTGGCATAACCGTTCATCATGTTCTGGCTTGGATCATCGAACCAACCGGCAACCTTGTCATTGGTACCTTCCACCCAGTTGGCAAACATTGGGCACAACAACCCGCCGGTGTCGCGCACCTGACGCCCCATATCGCTATAGATGCCCTTACGCTTCATGGTGTCTGTTTCAGAACGGGCCGCAAGCAGTTTAGTGTCAAACTCATCCGAGAAGAAGCGCGTGTCATTCCAAGCCGCGTCCGTTTTATAGGCCGTGGAATACATGCCGTCTTGGGTCGGACGACCGCCCCAATAGGATGTGCAGAACGGTTGCTTGTTCCAAACTTCGGACCAATAGCCGTCATTCGGCAGGCGCTTGATTTCCACGTTGATCCCAGCCGCCGCAGCAGATTGTTGGAACAATTGCGCGGCATCAACCGCCCCCGGAAATGCGGTTTCAGCGGTGCGCAGGATGATCGGCCCTTCATGGCCTGACGCCTTATAGTGCATCGCTGCTTTTTCAGGGTCATATGCGCGCTGTTCGATGCTGTCGTCAAACAGCGGATAGGCGGCATTGATTGGCATATCGTTGCCCAATGACCCATGCCCAAACAGGATTTTGTCGACCATTTGCTGACGATCGGTGGCGTATTTCAAAGCAAGGCGCAGATCGTTGTTTTCAAAAGGCGCCGTGTTGCAATGCATGAGGAACGCATAATGACTACGCCCACCTGCTGAGTGGATGGTGACATTTGGCGCGCGCCCCAAAAGTCCGGCAATTTTTGGCGGGATGCGGTTGATCATATGAACCTGACCCGATTGCAAAGCTGCTGTGCGGGCGGTGTCATCCGAGATCACCAAAAGCTCAACCGCGTCAGCATGGCCGCGCGTGTCGTCAAAATAGTCCGCAAACTTTTCAAATGTATAGCGGATGCCGTGCTGCGTGCTGGTCAGTTTGTATGGACCGGTGCCGACACCCGCATCAGGGGCGTCCATTCCACCATTGGGTTGGATCACCAGATGGTAATCCGACATGATATAGGGCAGATCGGCGTTGCCTTCGGACAGGGTAATGACAACTTCGCCACCGATGTCTTCGACTTTCTCAACAGCTTTCAACTGGCCCAAGGCACCGGATTGGGATTTTTCACCCGCGTGGCGACGAAGGGTGGCGACAACATCGGCGGCGGTCATCTTGTCGCCATTGTGGAATTTCACATCTTCGCGGATGGTGAAGGTCCAGGTCTTTGCATCCGGCGTGCCGCGCACCGCTGTGGCCAGTCGCATGTCAAGCGAGCCGTCTGGGGCAACTTCGACCAAGGTGTCGCCGAAATGTTTGACCACCATAAAGACAGCTTCGTTGGACGCCAGTGCTGGGTCCAATGTGTCAGAGGATTGCCCACCCGACATCGCCAATTTCATTGTACCACCCTTTTGCGGGCCAGCGGCGTGGACGGCCGACCCCAACATGGTGTTCGCCAAGGTCGCGGTCAGGCCAAGAGCCCCCGCACGCCCCAAAAAGGCACGACGATCCAACTGCCCACGGGCGGTCAAACCTGCCAAAAACTTCAGCTCATTACTCATTGTCTTCTCCTGATCATGTTGTTGTGTCGCGGCTGGGATATCTTGAAACGCTGTCTTGCATGGTCTTTTCAAAAACCAATTCGCCGCGCTCAAAAGCTTCTAGTGTTTGTTTGACAAAAAACTCGGTTTGGGACGCCCACATATTCGTCACAACACGCGAAGATACCGACCAGTCACCCCGCGTAAGCTCCCGATTCCAAATAATTTCAACCTCGGCAGAGGCGGGATCGACGGGATTGATCTTCCATGTTTCGCGCATCGCGCTTTGGGTGACCAAGCCGGTGTCCAGATCTTCTTGGCGCCCGTGATCGCCCTTAAGCTCCAGCACAATTTGACCGTCCTCAATGCGGTAGCTGCGAGCCTCCTCGCCGACCTCAATCTGTCGTGTTGGTGCTGGACCCAAGGTGCGGGGGGGCGAAAAACTGGCGACGGCCTGCGCGTCTTGTGGGCGGCAAGGCACCTCAAGCGATCCCGCGGTTAACGTCAGCGTATTATGGGTGCCTTCGGGCCAGCAATAGGGCCAATAGCTGCCAGAAACTGCGACCCGTAACCTGTGTCCCGCGGGCAAATGATACGCCGTTTGGTCAAGTGTGAGCGCCACCTCATAGGGTTTTCCAGGCTCAAGCGGCTTGGCGTCTGCAAATCCATCGCGAAATTGCAGGTTCAGCAACCCAAAAGAAATAAAGGCTGATGTACCATCTGGGCGCAAATCACATAACCGCACAATTATTTGTGCCTCTGGTTGGGCCGACGACAGGGTGAGCCGGACCATAGGCGCGCCGACGATATCAGTGGGCGCGGTCAGTATATCACTGTCAAAGCAGGTTGAGCGGGCATCGTCTTCGGTTTGGTCATCGGGAAGCTCGCCGGGGCCAAACCCAAAGGGAAAATACTCGCCCGCATTTTTGCCAACCGTTAGATCCGTTGTCACTTGTGTTGTGAATGCTGCGGGGTGTCCCAGCGTGCCATCCCCAAGATCAAACCGCTTGGGCGTGATGGCGGGCGCGGGCCAGACCTCTTCTGCCACCCAACGCCCTTCTCGATGGCTTAGGCTTGGATCCGGTGCGGTGCTGTCCATGACATAGGCACGATAGGCCGGATCATTTTCCACACCCGTTTCCAGGCCTTTTAACCAGTGATCCCACCACCGCAAAGCTTCGCCCAAATAATCAATGGACGGGGCAATTGTGCTGATATGTGGGTATTTGTGGCTCCATGGACCAGCGATCGCTTTTACCGGGCTGGATAGATTTTCTACCAGATGTGCCATGGTGTTGCGATAGCCATCGTGCAATCCACCCATCGCCAAGACGGGGGCTTTGATGGCTGAGTATGCTTCGCAAATGGATCCGTGTTTCCAATAGGCATCGCGGGTTGGGTGCAACATCCATTCGCGCGCCAGAAATGGCGTGTTTTCCAATCGTTCCAACCACATCTCGCGCCAGCTCTTGCCGACGATTTCGGGATCTGGTGGCATGGAAAACCAAGATGTAGAGGTCGCGGCCCAACCGATATTTTCGCCAACTTGGATGCCACCTTTATAGTGGATATCATCCGCATATCGATCGACTGTCGAGCCAATTGTGATGATTGCTTTCAACGGTTCCGGGGCCAGGGCGGCAATTTGAAGCGCGTTAAAGCCGCCCCAGGATATCCCCTGCATTCCGATCTTGCCGGTGCACCAGTCCTGAGCCGCGATCCAGTTCAGAATGTCGACGCCATCTTGTAATTCCTGTGGCGAGTATTCGTCGTCAAACAATCCTTCGCTGTCGCCACACCCGCGCCGGTCCACACGCAGGCAGACATATCCATGGGCCGCAAAATGTGAATGCATCGGCATGTCGCGCGCCGCGGTGCCATCGCTTTTACGATAGGGCAAATATTCGACAATTGCGGGCAGGGGGGCAGACATCTCTTTTGGTCGCCAGACCTTTGCAGATAAGCGTGTGCCATCCGGCAATGGAATGGCAAGGTCGTGGTCTATTTCGATTTCAAGAATATTGGTCATGTATCCCCCCGGTGCTGTGCAAACTATTGCCGCCAGCGGGGCCGAAAAAAAATGTGCAACTTTGTTCTATCTTGTGCGGTTTTGTGCGACTACGATGTTTGATGGAACAAATGGGGCGAGGGCATGACAGCTTTATCGGAAAACCTTCGGTCACTGTGCCGAAACTACCCCTCCATTTCACAGGTTTGCCGCGAAATTGGGATCAACCGTCACCAATTTGATCGGTATCTGCGCGGCACGTCACGTCCCTCGGCGCATAATCTTCTGCGCATTTGCGAGTTTTTTGGGGTCACCGAAAAAGAGATCGAAAGATCGTCAAGCTTGATGGACCACACCAGCCTTGATCATCTTCCCAAGCAGGGGCCGCGCTCTCTTTTGGCGGATATTTTCCCGGGCGACCTAAGTGCCGCGCGGTCCTATGTGGGGCTTTATCATACGCATTTCATTAACATGACGTGGCCAAATCGAATTCAGCGGGCATTGTGTTTGGTCCGCGAGCAGGGCGGCGGCGTTGCGACACGGTATGTTGGCCGCGTGCGCGATCCGCATAGTTCACAGATCCTGCGTTCGGAATTTGTGGGGCAGCTGACGGTTCAGGGGGATCGGGTGTTTTTATTGGAACGCCATCGGAAAACATCCGACGCCTTGGCGCAGACAATTTTGGTGCCGCCGGAACGTACAAACGCGACCTATATTACGGGCCTTGCCTTTATGATGGCATGGCGGCCGCAACGTACCCCATTCAGCTCTCGGATTATTTGGAAGCGATTGCGTAATTCAACCAACTTCCATTCGGCGATGAAGCAATGCGGGCTGTATGATCCCCAAAGCCCCTCTATTGATCCGGTGATCAGAAGCTTTTTTGCCGATGCCCCTGTTTCGTTTCTCAAGATTTAGCGCGGTCGCAAACCGCGTCACGGCCTCACGACATTGGAAAATCCATACATCTAACGGCTCATGGGGCGATAATTGGACTCGCGGTGATGGCAGAGGCTTTGACATCCACCCCGACAAATTTTGTGCCATGCTCAAACCAGCTCTGAGGGGCCGCAGCGCCCCACAGGGTTTGGCGTTGCGGGTCTTTCAAATCCCATTTGATGGGGTCAAGATCCGGGTCAACCGTTTGATAATCAGAACAATAAATCTCGATCCGGTGCCCATCGGGGTCGAGGACATATAGAAAAAACGCGTTGGAAATCCCATGCCGGCCCGGCCCACGTTCAATATTGTCGACGTAGCCGGTGGTGGCCATCAGGTCCAATAGGTCAATAACATTCAGCGGTGTGGGCACCCAAAACGCAACATGATGCAGGCGCGGGCCGGTGCCATTGGTAAAGGCGATGTCATGGACACTACCTTTGCGGTGCAACCATGCGGCCCACAGTTTTTTACTGTCCTCATCTTCGGTGTATTCGGTGACGCGAAATCCAAAATCGCTGTAACATGCAACGCTGGCATCAACATCAGTTGAAAAGCAATTGAAATGATCAATGCGCAGGGGTTTCGCACCTTTATAGAGCGCATATTTCTGGTGGATGGGCGCCAACCGATCCATCTTGTGATAAAACTCAAGTGGGATGCCCATATTGTCAGCGGTCAGCAGGGTGCGCCCTTGATACGGGCGATCCACCCATTCTGTCGGGCGGTGTCTTGCCTGAAAATATGCGGCTGCCCGGTCCAGATCATCTTCGTCATAGGTTTTAAATCCCAAGACCTCAACCGTGCCGGGCTGATCAGATTTTTGCAAAACCACACTGTGATGCCCACGCTCCTCCATTGCGCGCAAATAGATCCGGCTGTCGGTTTCGTCGGTGATCTGGAACCCCAATATCTCGGTATAAAACACACGCGACGCCGCCAGATCTTTGACGTTCAGGCATATATGCGACAACCGGATCGTATTGAAATCTGGGTAAAGGTTAGGGGCAGGGACGGGCATTGCTCTCTCCTATAGTGCTGTTTGCACGGGGAAAATGACATTGGCCTGGTGGGCACCAGAGCTCGGAAAACACTCGACCGTAACGTCTAAATTCGCAGTATAAGCATCCCAACCCTAAGCGCCATAGAGCATCTGACCGTTGGGTGTTGACCTTGCATAACATCAAACACCACCGCCCTCGCGAACATCACACAACCATTTCATCCCGAATACTGAAGTCTGACTAAAACGCCTTTAATGGCCATACCCGATGGGCAAATGGAATGACCGCCTGAGCGGGTGTGTGTCGGATCTGCCGGTGACCTAGCCGATACTGATACCACTCTGGGTCAAATGGCCAAGCGGGCGGACAAGTATCAATTGCTTATGTAATGCGTTGATGCGGGGTGGTCTGCTGGAAACAGAATTCGCTTTGAGTGTGAAATATTTCGCCGGGTTTTAGGGCGGCTTGATGCGACCAGGCCTGATTGGGAGCATCTATCCAGCAATGCGGTTCAAGTGCGAGACCTGCGCGCGGACCATAGTTTGTCCCATTCAGCCCTTCGCCACGGACCTCTAAACCGCTGCCATCATAGATCTGCAATCCCGGCGCTGTGGATCGCACCTCCATTGCTAT
The DNA here is from genome assembly GCF_018599245.1 of Aliiroseovarius lamellibrachiae. Classification (GTDB taxonomy): domain Bacteria; phylum Pseudomonadota; class Alphaproteobacteria; order Rhodobacterales; family Rhodobacteraceae; genus Aliiroseovarius; species Aliiroseovarius lamellibrachiae. Next base: position 83,329 of record NZ_JAHEVJ010000009.1, on the reverse strand, counting down.
CCCAGAGGCTGACACGGTGGCCATCAACCTAGGGGCCCCTGCGTGTGGGAAAAAACAGAAATGATGATCCAGGCCGGGCGGAACACGACGCGGCTGGGTGATGTCCAGATTTTGGGTGCTGGCGGCAACCGGGCCAGACTGCGGAATGCCATTTTCCACGGGAATGACCTGATCGCTTTCCAGCTGCAGGAGATGGGCATCAATGTTCGGCCTGCCATCGAGATTGAAGTAGATATGCGGCGCAGGATTACAAACCGTGGGAGCGTCCGTTTGGGCCGACAGCTCAACCCGCAAACTGGTGTCATAAAGGCGATAAGAGACGGTCAGATCCATCTTGCCCGGAAAGCCCATATGCCCATCGGGCAGACATAGTCCGAGTGTCACATGGGAGGTTCCGTGGTCCAGAACATCCCAATTCCGGTGGCTGCATCCGTCGCGCCCGCCATGCAGCGTGGTTTTGCCATTTTCATTCCGGTCCAATTCGTAGCGCCGACCATCAAGTGAAAACTGCCCGCCCGATATGCGATTGGCCACACGCCCTACGATCACACCCAGATAGGCCGGGTTGGCGAGGTAACTCAACGGGGTGTCATATCCCAGCACCAGAGAATGGGATAACCCGTCCAGATACAGGCTTTGCAGCGCCGCACCAAAACTCAGTACCCGGGCGCGCAATTGATTGGATTGCAGCGTGAACCGAAGGATCACATCGCCGCCTGGCAAGGTGGCAATTGCCTCGACGCTCACAGCACGCGCCGCAATACGCCGGCCGGGGGCAGGGCGCCAAACGGGGTATCCGCGCTTTGCGTTGTGTGGTTGAACCAAAATTCCTCTGTGGCGGTCCGGCGTGTGCGCACGCCTTCGGGCATCTGCTGACGCTCAACACCGGCGCGATCGCACAACAGGGCCACCATCACATCAAGTCCCGCTGCATCCAGCCAAGCGCCGCAATAGATCTGGTTGTCCGTTGCCATGGCAACGGGTAGGTTTTGGCTCGTCTGCATCAGGACGTCCGCAGACCCTTCAAGCTCTTCCAGATATCCCGTCACGGCCCCACCATCAGTCAGAGTGACCGGCATGTCGGGTCGCAAGCTCTCGACCCGTGATACGGTTACATCCAACCCTTTGATGGCGGGGGGCAGAGGAACGGGAATGGCAAACCCTTCGTCGCGCGCTCCGGTGCGCGGCCCGTAAAGCACATGACCCTTGGCATCATTCAGGGCCTGCCGCAACCCGTCGCGCAGACACATAATGCCTGGGGCGAGCACCAACCTGTACCCCGCGAAATCCTCGTGGTCAGGGGGAAGGATATCCACCGAAAGCCCAGCCCGGCGCAGTGCCTTGTAATGGTCAAAAACCAGCGAGAAGTAACTCAGTCCCGCCCCGTGTGGTTGCGTGGTCCAGGCCCAATCGGCGTCGTAGTCGAAGATCAGGGCGACGGGAGCTTTGTGAAACTGCACGTCCGGCGCCCCGGAAAGCTCTGTCGCCACTTCGCGTGCCTCATGGATCGCGGGGGCGTCCTGACGATCAGGGCGCAACAGGCCCGCATGCATCTGTTCCTGTGCAAAGGGGGCCTGTCGCCATCGGAAGTAGCAGACCGCTTCCGCGCCATGGGCAAAAGCCTCCCACGTCCAGAGCCGCACCATGCCAGCCAGCGGTGAGGGATTGTAAGGCGCCCAATTGACCGGGCCGGGCTGTTGTTCCATCACCCACCAGCGACCGTGCCCCACAGCGCGGTAGAGGTCGTGATGGAAGGCCTGAAAATCGGGATCCCCTTGGCGTGCATAAGCACGTTGATGCGCTGCATCTGCCCCCACCCGGTCTTCAAGAAACCCCAGCGGATAGCTGTCCCAGGTGGCAATATCCAGATCCGTGCCCACTGCGAAATGGTCAAAGTCGGTGATCCGCCCCATGTAATTATGCGATATGGGCGCAGACGTGCAGGCCTTGATCTCTTCCACCTGCACCTTGTTGAACAACACCACCATATCCGAGGAATAACGGCGGAAGTCCTGTACATGGGCTGGGTTGGGTTCGGTTACCGTCAAGTTCGGCAGGTCCACCTCGTCAAAGGCACAATATTCCATCGACCAGAAGATATTGCCCCACACAGAGTTCAGGCGATGGATGTCGCCATACCGCTCGGCAAGCCAAATCCGAAAGCCATCCCGCGCGGCATTGGAGTAGGAAACGGTGGTGTCGTGGCAGCCATATTCATTGTCGGTCTGCCAGGCCCCGATGTATGGGTTTCGCCCATAGCGTTCGGCCATCAACCGGGCGATGCGGCGACCTTCCTCGCGATAGCCTAAATGACTGAAACAGTAATGGCGGCGCGATCCAAACTTACGGGGTTGCCCGTGCGCATCCACGGCGAGCATGTCAGGGTGTTTGTTGATCATCCAACGCGGCGGTGTGGCGGTGGGGGTGCCCAGCACCACGCGCAGCCCGGCCGCGCCAAGGGTCTCTATCGCACGGTCCAGCCACTCCCACTGCAGATCACCAGGGGTGGGTTCCAGGCGGGACCAGGAAAACTCGCCGATCCGAACCCAGGTCAGGCCCGCCTCAACCATGCGGCGCGCGTCATCCGCCCAGATCTCTTCCGGCCAATGTTCAGGGTAATAACAGGTGCCCAATGTACGTTTCATGTTGGCCTCACAATATGACCTGATGTTCGGGTTGGCCGTTGGTGTTGGTTTGGATGGCAAAGGTTTTACCTGCCATGCTGTCGCCCGTGATCCCATCTGCTGCGGTGGTGACAAAGAGCGTACTCAGATCCAGCCCACCAAAGGCCGGGCACGACGCCTGTGGGGTTGGTACGGGTTGGCTTTCGATCAGCTTGCCAGAGGGATCATAACAGGCAATGCGCGCTGCGCCCCACTGGGCGTTCCAGAGATTGCCATAGGCATCTATCACGGCACCATCTGCTCCGAATTCTTGGTTGCGCAGATCAAGGAAGACCTCGGGCGTGCCGACCGGCCAGCCTGTCTTATCCAGCCTTTGCCGCATCACGCGCCCATCTTCTGTATCGGTGAAATAAGCGTGGTGCCCATCAGGGGAAAAACAGATCGCATTCGAGATGGTGATTTTGTCATAGAGCTTTCGCAGCTCTCCGCGATAGTACCGGTAAATTGCCCCAGCGCCGCGTTCGGCATCATAGCCCATTGTCCCGATCCAGAACCCGCCCTGCGAGTCCGCGCGCCCGTCATTGGAGCGGGTGAGGGCATTTTCAGGCTCCAGATCCACCAGCTTTTCACGCGCACCGCTGCCGATGTTGAACTGCCATAAGGCCGAGGCGCTGGCGATGATCAGCGTGTTGCGATCCACCCAACCGGCGGCTGAGACACATTCGTCAAACTGCCAAGTTTGCTCCTTGTCGCCTTCTCGGGTCAGCAGACGCCTGCCCAGAATGTCGAACCAGAAAAACTGCGCGCGTTCCGGATGCCAGAACGCGCCTTCCCCAAGAGTGCAGACGGTATGAGAAAATACCTCAGCCGTCATGGCGCGGCCTTGTCGTAAGCCGCGACAATCTCGGTTGCGAGCTTTGCAACCTGATCAGCTGAGTATCCGGGTTTGTAGATGTTTGACCCCATGCCAAATCCGGTAATCCCTGCATTGAGCCAGCTTGCAAAATCATCCGGGCCGACGCCCCCCACCGCATAGGATTTTGTACCCGCAGGCAGGACCGCTGAAAGCGCCTTGAAACCCTCGAGCCCCAATTTGAACGCTGGGAAAAACTTCAACCCGTCGGCCCCCGCGCGCAGGGCGGAAAAGGCTTCGGTCGGGGTCAGTACCCCGGGATAAGAGGCCATCCCATATGACTTGGTGGCCGCGATCACCTCCGGATTGGCATCGGGTGACACAACCAGTTGCGCGCCGATGCCCGCAAGACGTTCCACAAAGGTTACATCCAACACGGTCCCCGCACCCACCACCGCCCGGTTGCCCGCGTGTTTCACCATGCGTTCGATGCTATCGAACGGGTCGGGCGAGTTCAGCGGAACCTCAATTGTGGTGATCCCGGCGGCGATCAGCGCGTCGAGAATGTCGGTGGTTTCATCCGGGGTGATCCCGCGTAGGATGGCGATGATATTGCGGCTCATAATGCGGCCTTTCCCAATTGTGCGTAGGCGGATCGCAGCCCCGCCAAGGTCAGTGTTTCGGCATCGACACAACGTGCTTTACCGCCCGCTGTTTTCAACGCGGTTTCATAGGCCCGGGCCACGTCACCTTCGCCGAGGATAACCACCTCGTCTTCTTGCCAGAACGCGCGTGTGGCTGCCAGTTCCGCACCGATTAACAGGGCAGACAAGCGTGCGCGCGCGGCGGCGGTGGACAGGCCGTTTAAAAGCCCTTCGGCGCGCAGGGAAAAGAGGTTGGCCGCGAGGGCGGATGGATCGGCCATGGCCTCACCCAAAGCCGTCTCAAACGCTTCTTGATCGTGATCGTTTGTGTCCACCGAATGGCGCAACACGGATTGCCCGCTGATCAGGGCAAAAAGCTCGCCGGTCATGAACGTGCGAAACTCGGTGATCTGACCGACCTTGATACGCACCCATTTGTTGTGGGTGCCAGGCAGGCAGAGCGTGCCTTCGAAGCCATGATTCTCAAGCAGAAGCCCAGCAATCTGGGTTTCCTCGCCGCGCATCACATCTGCCGGGTGTATCTGTTTGACCCCAGGCAAGATGCGCACATCCCAGTCAGTGTCAGGTGCATGTGTGGCAATTTCAGCCCCCGGAGGGGGGCAGGGAGTGGTCACGTAAGGTGCTTCGGCCCACCCCTGCTGGGCCCCGGCCATGCCACAGATGATGACTGGATAGGCGCTGGCATTTGGCACGTCCGACAGAAGCGCCGCCAAGGTCGGGGCAAACTGATCAGGTATGAGCTTGCCCATCCCTTGATCGCTGTCACGCCGGTCGAGCACCTGCCCATCCTTGGCCATCAGCCAGAGCCGCAAATGGGTGGTGCCCCAGTCGACGGCAATCCAGTCGAGAGTGGATGTCATAGCCGTCACCCCGTCACCACAACGCCGCCATCAACGACCAAAGCCTGCCCCGTGATCATCCGGCTGGAGGATGAGGCCAGAAACAGGGTCGAGGCGACGATGTCTTCGGGCGTAAGATGCTCCTTGAGGCATTGGCGGTCGAGATGGGCCGCCAAGGCTTCAGGTTCGGCCCACATGTCCAACTGCTTTTGCGTCAGCACCCACCCCGGGGCGAGCGCGTTCACGCGGATCTTGTCGGGGCCAAACTCGCGGGCCAGGGACCGTGTCATCCCATTGATGCCGGAATTGGCAGTGGTGTAAGCAGGATAGCCCGTGTTGCCCATCATGTAGCTGATCGAGGTGAAGTTAATGATTGACCCGCCGCCTTGGGCGCGCATCCCCGCAATCGCGGCCTGACAGGCAAAGAAATAGGCCTTCAGATTCACCGCCTGTGCCCAATCCCAGAAGTCTTCGCTCACCTCTTCGGTGCTGTGGCGCTGATCATTGGCGGCATTGTTCACAAGCACGGTGAGCGGGCCATTAAGATGCGCGCAATCTTCCATCGCCGCTTTCAACGCGGGAATATCGGTGATGTCACCCTGCACGAAATGCGGGCGGTTACCGGTCTCATCTTCCATCTGGTTGACAAAAGCCGAGGCGTCCGAGCGGCCAATGAACCCGACCTTGGCTCCTTGGCGAAGGAACCCTTCGGTCAGTGCCGCCCCAATGCCGGAGCCCCCTCCGGTGATGAAGATGGAGGCGTCTTTGAGGTCATGAAATGTGGCAGTCATCAGTGGCTCTCTCGTGTGACAGGGCGGGTATCTTTGCCCACCAGAAAATCCAGATCCGCGCCTTTGTCGGCCTGCAGTACGTGATCGACATACATTTTGGCATAGCCACGGGTGTAATGCGGTTCGGGCGCGGTCCAGGCGGCGCGGCGCTTGTTCATCTCGGCCTGATCAACCAGCAACTCCAGCACGCCGTTTTGGGCCGAAAGGCGGATCCGGTCCCCCGTCCTGACCAGCGCAAGCGGCCCGCCGGCCGTGGCTTCAGGCGCAACATGTAAGACAACGGTGCCGAACGCGGTGCCTGACATGCGCGCATCAGAGACGCGCACGATGTCGCGCACACCCTTTTTCACCAGTTTTCCCGGCACCGGCATGTCGCCCACTTCGGGCATGCCCGGATAGCCTTTCGGGCCGCAGTTTTTCAGCACGAGGATGGTGGTTTCATCCACCGGCAGGTCGTCGCGGTCGATATTGGCTTTCAGCTCTTCGATCGTTTCAAACACATAGGCCTCGCCTTCATGTTCAAGCAGGTGGTCAGAGGCCGCCGAAGGTTTCACAATCGCGCCGTTCGGCGCCAAGTTGCCGCGCAGAACCCGCAGCCCCGCCGCCGGTTTCAACGGCGCATCAAACGCATAGATCACATCGCGATTGTAGCATTCCGCCTCTTCATAATAATGCGAGATGTCGCGCCCCATTACCGTGTTGGCCTTGCGCAGCTTGTGGGCGATTTCCTTTAACACCGCGGGAACGCCACCTGCGTAACAGAAATCCTCCATCAAGTATTTACCCGAGGGCATGCAGTTGACAAGAAGCGGGATCTCACCACCGATTTCGAAATCCCCCATGGACAGGTCGACGCCAACCCGGCCCGCCAGCGCCAGAAGATGCACCACAGCGTTGGTCGATCCGCCCAGGGCGGCGTTGGTCAAGATCGCATTCTCAAAGCTTTCCTTGGTCAAGACGTCCGACAGTTTCAGGTCCTCTTCCACCATCTCGACAATGCGTTTGCCCGTCATATGCGCCAGCGCCATGCGCCGCGCATCCACCGCCGGAAGCGCGCCATTGGTCGGCAGCGACATCCCCAGCGCTTCGGTCAGCGACGACATGGTGGAAGCCGTGCCCATGGTGTTGCACACGCCCTTGGACCGCGACATGCCGCTTTCAGTCGCCATGAAATCCTTCAGCGTCATATCGCCCGCCTTCACATCCATCGCGAATTTGCGCACGTCGGTGCCCGATCCCAGATCGCGGCCTTTCCATTTGCCGTTCAGCATCGGCCCGGAAGAAACCACAATTGATGGCAGATCCACCGAGGCCGCCCCCATCAACTGACCCGGTGTGGTCTTGTCACATCCACCCAAAAGCACCACGCCATCCATGCCATAGGCGCGAATGCTTTCCTCCACGTCCATCGCCAGAAGGTTGCGAAACAGCATCGCGGTGGGCTTCATCTGGGTCTCGCCCAGGCTCATCACCGGGAACTCAACCGGAAAACCGCCCGCCTCCCACACGCCGCGCTTCACCCCTTCGGCCAGCTCTCGCAGGCCCGAATTGCACGGGGTCAGTTCAGACCATGTGTTGCAAATGCCGATCACAGGACGCCCATCAAAAGCGTGGTCCGGAAATCCCTGGTTTTTCATCCAGGACCGGCGGATAAAACCGTCCTTGTCGAGCATCCCATACCAGGCGCGATTGCGGCGTTCCTTGCTCATATCTTGGTTCCTTCGATCACCCACATGTGCAGTGGGAATTGCCATGGCAGCATAAGCCCATGGTTCATGAGGTATTGCCCGCTGAGTTCAAGCGGACTGGATTTCAAGGCCGGGGCCCCACGCGATAGGGCAGGCGCGTCGTCGCGGTTGACCAGGTCGACCCTATACATCACATCGGGGCTGAGACGTGTTAAGCGAAGGGGACGTGGAGCGATCTGGCGCGACGTATCGGCGACCCCGGCAAATACCACAAAATGATCCCCCGTTTCTGACAATTGCTGCTCGGCAATCACCGACGGATCGGCACTGTCAAGCCGCAGAATATCTGCCCGCGCCATCCAGTTGCGATTGTCTTTCCACCATTTGGTTGTGCGGGTCAGCACCTCGGCCTCGTCGTCGGTCAGTTCCCGCGGATCCATTTCAAATCCCATATGACGTTGGGCCGCAACCCAGGCCCGCATGCGAATGTCGATCACCCGACCTGATGTATGGCAATGGCGCGGTCCAACATGGCTGCCGGTCACCACCGAGGGCAGGAAAATCGCAGCATTGTGTTGAATGCGCAGCCGCTCCAGCGCGTCATTGCTGTCGGAAAGCCAGACTCGTTGGGTGCGTTCGAGAATGCCGAAATCAATCCGCCCCCCGCCCGAAGCACAGCTTTCGATTTCCACATGCGCAAAGGCGGCGCGCAACCGGTCGATCAGCGCGTAAGAGCCACGGGTCTGTGCCGCGTCGGGCATGGGCAGCACCCGGTTATGGTCCCATTTGATATAGTCGATCTCATGCGCAGACAGCACCGCACTGATGCGGTCAAAGAGGAAATCCTGCACATCGGGCAGCGCCATGTTCAGCGCCTTCTGCTGGCGTCCGAGGATCTGGTCCTCACCCCCCAAGGCCCAATCAGGATGGGCGCGGTGGATGTCGCTGTCGGGATTGATCATTTCGGGTTCGAACCAGATGCCGAAGCTCATGCCGAGCCCGTGGACATGCTCAATCAGCGGGTCCAATCCGTCCGGGTACTTGCGCCGGTCCACTTCCCAATCCGACAGTGCGCGTGTGTCGTCGTCGCGATTGCCGAACCAGCCATCATCCAGCACAAAGCGTTCTGCACCCAGGGTGGCGGCGCGATCTGCTATTTCTTTCAGTTCGGGCAGGTTGTGGTTGAAATAGACTGCTTCCCAACAATTGTAGTGCACCGGACGGGGTTGATCAGGGTGAGGGAACTGTACAATCTCGTCGCGCAGATGGCGTTGAAACGATACGGCGCAACCGTTGATCCCGTCATCGGAAAACATTGCGTAAAGCGGCGCCGAGGTGAACTTGCACTGCGGAGTGTGCTCGATCCGTGCGGCATCCCCAAACTGGATCTGACGACGCCCGTCGGGCAACTCCTCGGCAATCATGCGATGGCCACCGGACCAGCCGTAATGGAAGCCATAAGCATGGCCACGCGTGTTGGTGGCGCCATGGCAGGGGACAATCAGACCGGGGAAATGTTCATGCCCGGTGCGCCCGGTGCGGTTCTCGCGATAGCGCATTCCGGCCGACCACGGGGTGCGGTTCATCTGGAACTCGCCACACCAGCGGCCAGAGAAATCAATCACGTCGTCCGAATTCTGCGGGGCAGGGAAAACAGGGGCGGACAGCCAATGCAGATGCACTGGTGCACCCGACTCGATTTCAGCGCGCGCGGTGATCATGTGTGACGTCGGGTTGATCGCGAAATGCGCCCGATAAGTCAGCGTGTTTGATTGATCCCGATAGCTGAGGGTGAGGCTGTTCTCTTCTTTAGTGGCCTTTTCGAAACAGAATTTCGGCAGCAGTGGTGTGCCGTCACCCGCGCGTAGGATCATGCCGGGTTGGCCCGGAAACGTGCGGGTGGCTTCGGGGCAGATGGAGAGTTCCGGATTCTGGTCCAGCATCCCGCCGGTCACATCCATCTGATGCGCCCGCGCCAGCACGTCCAGATCTTCCCCGTCCGGCAGGCGCGGCCCCCAATAGATCACCTCGGGCAGATGTTCACGTTCAGCAGCCAGCACGAGGCTTTGCCGCCCGTCCTGAAGCGACCAGGTTTGGATCATTTCACGGCTCCCAGGGTGAGACCTGCAATAAAGTGGCGTTGCATCATGAAAAACATCGCCACTGGTGGCAGGGCGGCAACAATGCTGCCCGCGCTCATTAGGTGATATTGGGCCACAAATTGCGAGTTGAACGACGTGATGCCGGCGGTCACAGGTTGCGAATCCGGTCCTTGTGTCAGCACAATCGCCCAGAAGTAATCGTTCCAGATGAAGGTGAAAATCAGCACGGACAGGGCGGCGATGGCCGGTTTCATCAACGGAAGCACCACGTACCAGAAGATGCGCCATTCGGCGATGCCTTCGACGCGAGCAGCCTCGATCAGCTCAAAAGGCAAGGCGCGAATGAAGTTGCGCATAAAGAGCGTGCAAAACCCGGTCTGGAAAGCGATGTGGAACAGCACCAGCCCCAGTTTTGTGTCATAAAGCCCGGCAGAAACTGTTAAGTCACGCACCGGCACCATCAGGATCTGGAAGGGGACGAAATTGCCGGCAATGAACATGAAGAAGATGATCAGATTGCCGCGGAACCTATAGATTCCCAGAGCAAATCCGGTCATGCAGGAAAGGGCCACCGCCCCGACCACAGTAGGGACCGTAATCAGGATCGAGTTTAGCATGTATTGCGGCATGTCCGATTCAAAGAACACCTTGCCGTAATTGGTGAAAAACTCGAATGAAGATGGCAGGCCCCAGTAGTTTCCATTCGTGAAATCCGTGAGTGGCCGAATGGAGAAGAGCGCAACCGCGATCAGGGGCAGTAGCCACATGATCAGGGCGATCGGCACCAGGGCCTGATAGATGACCTGCGCGCTGCGGGGGCGTTTTTCGATTGGGATCGGGAACATGGTTTCTCTCCTCCTTAACGCCGCGCGGCTTTTTCGTCTTGATACATCGACCACAGGAAATAGCCGATAAAGAGCAGCATGATCAGGAACAGTACGACTGCGATGGCCGAACCGTAACCCATGCGGAAACCATATTCCGACAGGGCCTTTTCAAACATATAGAAGCTCAGAACACGGGTGGAGCCAAACGGACCACCATTGGTCATGACCGAGATGAGGTCAAACGAGCGCAGCGCGCCGATGATCGTGACCACAAAGGCGATGAAGGTGGCGGGTTTCAGTTGCGGCAGGATAATGTGCCACAACATACGCCAGCCCTTGGCGCCATCCAGACGACCGGCTTCGATTTGTTCCGGGTCCACGGCGTTCAGGCCGGTGAGATACAGGATCATACAATAGGCGGTCTGTGGCCAGAGGCCTGCGACAATGATCCCATAGGTGGCCAAGGTCGGGTCGCCCAACACGTTGATCGGGCCAAGCCCCACCACACCCAGCACCGCGTTCAAAAGCCCTTCGCGGGGCAGGTAGAACCAGCTGAACACCAGGCCCACAACCACCTGGCTGATCACAAAGGGAAAGAAGAACAGGGACTTGTAGAGTCTGATCCCCACAATAGTCTGGTTTAGAAACAGGGCAATGAACAGCCCGGCCGGGATTGCCAGAAGATAAAGCGCCAGCCATTTCACGTTGTTCCACAGCGACACCTCAAAAGCGCGATCGGTCATCAGCTCTTGATAGTTGCCGATGCCGACAAAGGTGGCCTCCCCCAGCCCGTCCCACTGATAAAGTGAGATGTTAAAGCTCTGCAGGATCGGGATGATCACATAGATCACAAAAAACAGCACACCCGGCGCCAAAAACAGAAGGGGCGTCAGGGTCATCCGGTTTCTGCGTACCCAGCTCATCTCGGCATGTGTGGTGGCCATTTCGTTCCTCCCGTGGACACGTCATGGGAAAGCCCGAACAAGGCTTGCCGATACCGTGAGGGTAAAGGGGCAGATGCCCCGAGCCTAAGCCCGGGGCACCCGTAGGGAGTGTTACTTGTAGATCCGCTGACGCGCGCTTTCGAGGCGGTTCAGGATGTCGTCCAGATTGTCCGGGAACACCATGAATTCCTGTAGACCTTCCATGCCGATTGCTGCCATTTCAGCCGGGAAATCACGGTCGAAGAACTGGGCGATGCCGCCAGTGGCGTTGTTTGAGAGCATGTCGAAGCCCTGCTTCAAGAACTCGTCATCGCCGACAGTTGCATTGGCATTGACTGGAAGCTGACCCAACCCGTCAGCAGCGTTGATCTTCGATTGAACATCCGGCGAGGTCACAAACTGCAGGAACGCACGGGCGGCTTCCTTGTTCTGTGCGTTCGATGCGATGTGGAACGTATCGGTTGGTGCGTCTTCCCCCATCGGGACATCAGCGATCTTCGGGAACTGATAAAAGTCGATCTGATCGTCGCTCAGGCCCGCATTGCGCAGATGGGGAACCACGAAGTTGCCCATCAGATACGCTGTCGCTTCACCTGCGATGAATGGCGGCAGGCCTTCTTGCCAGCTATAGCTTTGGTGGTCGTCAATGAACCCCCCCAGATCAATCAGCTTGCGCCAGTTGGCAAAGGTCGCGCGCACCTCATCCGAGGTCCATTTGGCTTCACCGGTGGCCAGCTTCATGTGGAAGTCGAACCCATTGGTGCGCATGTTCATGTAGTCGAACCAGCCACCGGCGGTCCAATAATTTTTGGTGCCGATTGCATAGCACTTGCGCCCTGATTCCACGATTTTGGCGCAATTGGCCACCTCTTCGTCAAAGGTGGCGGGCTCTTTCAGGCCCAGCTCCTTAAAGATGTCTTCGCGATAATAAATGCCCCATTGGTAGTAGGTGTAAGGCACGCCATATTGCTTGCCGTCCATGGTCATAGCGCCCTTGACGCTGTCCAATCCCTGCAAGTCGCCATTTGTGTACATATCCGAAATGTCTTCAAATAGGCCAGCGCGTACATAAGGCCCCATACGGTTGGCGGCATACCAGTTCACAACGTCGGGCGGATTGGCGGTGAGAGCATTGCGGATCTGGCTTTTCCAAGCTTCACGGTCAACCACTTCCAGCTCAACACTTAGGTCCGGATGCATGGCGTCAAAGTCGGCGGCCAACCCTTCCATGATGGCGCGTGGCGCTGGGTTCGACATGTCCGAGATAATGCGCAGTGTGCCCGACAGCTCAGCCATTGCTGGCGTGACGAGACCTGTGGTCAGTGCCAGGGCGGCGACTGCCTTGGTGACTTTTAGGAACATGGTTTCCTCCCTTTTGTTCCGCGTAATTCGGTGTTGACTTCAGGTTTCAAATAATGAAACTAAATCTCAACTATTGAAAATACTGCCGTGAGAAGTTAACGATGTCAACAGTCTCATGGGGCGAGAGGCCCTTGGGGGTGGGAAGGAATTGCAAATGACTGCAGCTACGAAATCAGATGGGACAGTTGGTAAAGCATTGGAAATGCTAGACCTTGTGGCCGAGTTTGGTCGCCCTGTTCGCTTTACGGATATTCTTGTGAAGTCTCCCCATCCAAAGGCGACGTCCTATCGCCTTCTGCAAACTCTGACGAATCAGCACATGCTGGAATTCAATGATGGCAATGGGACTTATTCGCTCGGGGGGCGGCTTATGCGGCTTGCCCATGCGGCCTGGAAAACCGCGTCGCTTGCGCCAATCGCGCGGCCATTCATTGAGACGTTGGTCGCCGACGTGGGCGAAACCGTGCACCTTGCGCAAATTGATCAGGGGCAGGTTCTATTTGTTGATAAGTTGCAGGCGACTGACCGGTTTGAAACATTAGCCCAGGTTGGCAAGATCGCCCCGGCCTATTGCACCGGCGTCGGGAAGGCGATGCTGGCTTTTCTGGCTCCGAAGCGACTGCAGCTGGCTATGCTGCAGCAGGCCTATTTTAAATATACCCCCGCCACGATCACTGATGTCGCCTCACTCGAAGATGAGCTGGAGCAAATTCAGGTCAGCGGCATCGCCTATGACCGTGAAGAACATGAGGAAGGCATCATTTCTATCGCAGCCCCCGTCCTGTCTTCCAACGGACGGGTGATTGGCGCGCTGTCGATTGCCACCTCAACCACCCGCCACACCCTGGAAGGCCTGGACGCGTTCCGCGCACCCCTTCTGGAAACCGCAGAAAAGATCGGGGCCGAAGCCACGCATTGGCAATTTCCCGCATAAATCCCAACGGAGAGAAACACATGTCCGGAGTCACCCTAAATCAGGCCATCAAACGCTATGGCGATGTGCAGGTCATTCATGGTGTCGACCTTGAAATCGACAATGGTGAATTCTGTGTCTTTGTCGGTCCGTCAGGCTGTGGCAAATCCACCCTGTTGCGGATGATTGCCGGTTTGGAAGAAACCTCAGACGGCGAAATTCACATCGGCGCCCGCGACGTGACCCACATCGATGCATCCGAACGGGGCGTGGCGATGGTGTTCCAGACCTATGCGCTTTATCCGCATATGTCGGTTGAGGAAAACATGGGGTTTGGCCTGAAGATGAATGGTCACCCCAAGGCCGAAATCCAGGCGAAGGTGGGAGAGGCCAGCCGAATCCTGCAGCTGGATGATTACCTCAAGCGCAAGCCCAAGGCGCTGTCTGGCGGTCAACGACAGCGCGTTGCAATCGGTCGGGCCATTGTGCGTGGACCCGAAGTGTTCTTGTTTGACGAACCGCTTTCGAACCTCGATGCCGAGTTGCGTGTGGACATGCGGGTCGAGATTGCTCGGCTGCACAAGGAAATTGGCGCGACGATGATTTATGTAACCCATGATCAGGTTGAGGCGATGACGCTCGCCGACAAGATCGTGGTCCTGCGTGCAGGGCGGATCGAGCAAGTCGGAAGCCCGATGGAACTTTACAATAATCCCGACAATAAATTTGTAGCTGGATTCATTGGCTCCCCCAGCATGAATTTCCTTAAAGGCATTGTGCAGGGCGGCAAGGTTATTGTGCCCTCTCTGGGCGCGCGCGAAATCGTCACCAGTGTGGCCCTTCCTTCAGAAGGCAGTACCGTTCTGGTTGGTATTCGTCCGCAACATCTTGGTATCAAAACGGGTGATGGCGCGGCCGTGCTGGATCTGCGTGAACGGCTGGGGGGCGTTTCCTACGATTACCTGATCGCGGGGAATGGTGAGAAGATCATTGTGGAGAACCGGGAAGAAGATACCTTGCCTGAAGGCTGTTCCGTCATTGTCAGTTTTGACGATGAAAACTGCATGTTCTTTGATGCCAAAACGGAAAAGCGGTTGCGCTGACTAAGCGTTCGGTGACTTGAACCGGACGTACTGCGACACAACGTGGGCAATGATTTCCGGCGGGTATCAATGGCGCTTGTCGGGCATGGGCGATGTTATCATCACATGCGGCCAAGCCCAACTCGCTTTATTGGCAATCGCCAAGAAGCTAACGTGACAGCACCGCATGGGTTATTGAAAACAGGACGGCCATATGGATGAATTAGCAAAGCAATTCTGATTGTATATCTTACGTCTCTACCTGAGCGGCTGTAACGGCAATCATGTGCAGCATGTCTTCTGCGGTGCATCCCCGCGAAAGATCATTTGCGGGCTTTTCCAGCCCTTGAAGGACAGGGCCGATTGCGATTGCTCCACCGACACGCTGAGCAATTTTATAGGCGATATTGCCGCTTTCGAGGTTGGGAAAAACAAATACGTTGGCATCGCCACCTAGCGGCGAGGCGTTGGCTTTTTGCGCCGCGACATCCGGCACAAAGGCGGCATCAAATTGCAACTCTCCGTCAATCATCAGCGATGGGTCGGCCTTTTGTGCAAGCGCGGTGGCTGTAATTACTTTCGAGACCTTGTCGTGCGCTGCGCTTCCGTGGGTCGAGAAAGATAGCATCGCAACACGCGGGATCTCGCCGGTCAAGGTCTTAAAGCTGTCAGCCGAAGCTTGGGCAATTAGGGCCATTTCCTCAGCCGTGGGGTCCACAACCAGACCACTGTCAGCGAAGACGTGAGCGCCCTTTTTGATATGGTGTGACTGGCAAAACAGCATAAGAAAAAAGGACGACACCAGTTTGGAATCCGGCTTGGTGCCGATCACCTGGATCGCGGTGCGTACAATTTCGGCAGTGGTCGCCACTGCGCCGCCCACGGTGCCATCGGCGTGGCCGGTCTTGACCAGAAGTGCCGCGTAAACATGAGGCGTCTTCGCTGCGCGACGCGCATCATCCAGGGACACCCCTTTGTGCCGGCGGCGTTCATAGAATGTCCGCGCCAGTTCATCCAAAAGCGGCGATGTGGCCGGGTCATGGATCTCGATACCTTTATCTGGTTCAGCACCGGCAACGGCGTATTGGCTAAGGATTTCCTGTTCGGACCCAACCAACACAATCCTGGCGATGCCATGCCTGCGCGCATCTATTGCGGCTTGGACCGCTCGGGGGTCGCTGCCCTCGCTCAGGACAATTTTCTTCTGCGAGCGTGCCGCGTTTTTCAAGAGCATTTCGAGGGGTTTCATGTTGGTCCTTTCAATGGCCCAAAAGGGTGACGCCAAGAAGGACAAACAGGGCGATGAACAGCGTTTCCGCAACGATCAGGGCAATCGCCTGACCGCCGACATCCAGTATCCGCTTAAGCGAGGTCTTCATGCCGACCGCGGCGATTGAGATCAGCAAAGCCCAGCGGCTGAGCGACGACATTGTTTCGATAGCAATGGTCGGGATCAGCCCAAGGGAATTCAGCGTTGCGAAAATCAGAAAGCCAATCACGAAGGTGGGAAGCACCGGAGGGCGTTTGCCATTTGTATCACCTTCTTCGACGTGACGGCGCACAAGCACCGAGATCACCAGCACCACGGGGGCCAGCATTGCAACCCGGATGAGTTTGACAAGCGTCGCGACCTCGCCGGTCTCGTTCGAAACCGAAAAACCCGCGCCCACAACCTGTGCAACATCGTGGATCGTGCCACCAAGAAAGACGCCGGACACTTCGTCGTTGAACTCATGAAACTCTGTCAGCAGCGGGTAAACAATCATGGCGATGGTGGACATCACCGTGACCGCAAGAACCGTGAAAATGAGGTTGCGCTCGGAATGCTCGTTCTTGGGCAACACAGCAGATATTGCCATTGCCGCAGATGCCCCGCAAATCGCCACTGACCCACCTGTCAACAGGCCGAACCGCCAACCCCGGCCCAAAAGGCGCGCCGCCGCCAGGCCAAACAGAATGGTCAGGAAAACGCCGGCAATCACCACGGCGATCAACCGAGGACCAAGGCCGATCATCAACTCGACACTGATGCGCGCGCCCAAAAGAGCCACGCCAATGCGCAGAACCGTTCGGGCGGTAAACTCGATACCGGGCTTGCAACTGTTGCCGTCTTCCTCAGCGAGAAAGTGAAAGGCGATCCCCAGCAGAAGCGCCATCAACATGGCAGGTGCACCATAATGCTCAGAAAGGAATTTGGCCGCCGCAGCAAGGACAACGGAAACAAGGAAACCGCGGCCATTCAGTCGGGCAAACGCCGTTATAGCAGGTAGTGAGTATCTTGAGGCAATTGTCGCCGGCATTGGTCATACCTTTATAGAGTAGATGCCCCCTTTTGAGGGGGAGGGGTCTGGGCCATTGGCCCAGACGTTTTGATTAGGTCGCGCGGTTGTTGGGGCGCATATCGGCCGCATTGATGCCCGCCACCGCGACTGGCTTTTTCATCGCATCGCGACGGAAAGGTTCGCCCAGTTCTTGGTTCAACAAAATCTCGATGAAGGTTGTCTTGCCCTCGTTCATCTGACGTTTGACGGCTTTGTCCAACTCATCTGTCAATTCATCCATCGAGGCCACGGCCACACCTTCGACGCCACAGGCGCGTGCGATACCGGCATAGCTGACCTCCTTGGACAGCTCAGTGCCGACAAAGTTGTCGTCGAACCACAATGTGGTGTTCCGCTTTTCGGCCCCCCATTGGTAGTTGCGAAAGATCACCATGGTGATTGCGGGCCAGTCGTCGCGATTGACTGAAACCATCTCATTCATCGAAATGCCGAACGCCCCATCACCGGCAAACCCAACCACAGGGGTATCAGGGCAGGCGATCTTTGCGCCGCAGATCGCGGGGAACCCATAACCGCAAGGGCCAAACAAACCGGGTGCAAGATATTTACGGCCTTCTTCAAACGATGGATAGGCGTTGCCGATGGCACAATTGTTGCCAATATCAGACGAGATAATCGCCTCTTTCGGCAATGCGGATTGGATCGCACGCCACGCCATGCGCGGGCTCATTTTTCCGGGTTCCCGATCCCGGGCACGTTCGTTCCAAGTGGTGCCCGGATCATCGTCTTCGTGATCCATCGACGTCAGTTCCTGCGCCCAACGTGACTTGGTTTCTGCGATGGCGTCTTTCCGCTTCTGCCGCCCGGCATCACCCGCGCCGTCCGCGAGCTGGGCCAAGATGCTCTGTGCCACTTTCTTGGAATCGCCAATAATACCGACCGAGACACGTTTGGTAAGGCCAATCCGATCGGGGTTGATGTCGACCTGAATGATCTTGGCGTCTGACGGCCAGTAATCAATGCCGTATCCGGGAAGTGTCGAGAATGGGTTCAAGCGGGTGCCAAGGGCCAATACAACATCAGCCTTCGAGATCAGCTCCATTCCTGCCTTTGATCCGTTGTACCCCAACGGGCCTGCAAAAAGAGGGTGATTGCCCGGGAAGGCGTCGTTGTGTTGATACCCCACACAGACCGGCGCTGTCAGTTGTTCAGCCAGCGCCATCGAGTCGCCGATCGCATCCCCCAGCACCACGCCAGCACCGTTCAGAATGACCGGAAATTTCGCCTCTGACAGCAGTTTGGCGGCTTCAGCCACGGCGTTTTCACCACCGGCAGGGCGTTCAAACTCGACCACAGCCGGCAGATCGATATCGATCACCTGTGTCCAGTAGTCACGCGGAATGTTGATTTGCGCCGGTGCACTGGCGCGTTTGGCTTGCAGGATCACTCGGTTGAGTACTTCGGCCATGCGCGACGGGTCACGCACCTCTTCCTGATAGGCGACCATATCTTCCAACAGCGCCATTTGTTCAACTTCCTGAAAGCCACCCTGACCAAGGGTCTTGTTGGCAGCTTGCGGCGTCACCACCAAAAGCGGCGTGTGGTTCCAATACGCGGTTTTGATCGGTGTGACCAAGCTGGTGATGCCGGGGCCGTTCTGCGCAACCATCATCGACATGTCACCCGAGGCGCGCGTGAACCCATCGGCCATCATACCCGCGTTGCATTCATGGGCGCAGTCAAAAAACTTGATCCCCGCGGCGGGAAAAAGGTCAGAAATAGGCATCATGGCAGAGCCAATAATGCCAAAAGCGTTATCGATGCCGTGCATTTGTAGGACTTTGACGAAAGCTTCTTCGGTCGTCATCTTCATGATTACGTCTCCTGTTAGGATTGTATGTGAGAATGGGGTTCGGGTTTTCGGCGATCAGCGCCGATCTTCCAGGATCATGTCGCTGGCCTTTTCGCCAATCATGATGGCTGGGGCATTGGTGTTGCCGGACACAATATCGGGCATGATCGACGCATCCGCGACCCGCAGCCCTTTGATGCCGTGAACACGCAAACGGTCATCAACAACCGCCATGCTATCATTGCCCATGCGGCATGTGCTGGTCGGGTGATAAATGGTCTGGCTGATGTCGCGGGCACATTGCAGCAATTCCTCATCCGTCTGCGGATTGTTTGACGGCACATGTTCGCGGACGATGTAAGGGCTGAGCGCCTTGGTTTTGGTCATTGCCCGTGCAAATTTGACGGCGCGAATGGCACAAAGCTGATCTGCTGTGGCCGACAGATAATTGGGCACGATCTTGGGGTAATCCATCGCATTTGGTGACGCGATATGAATATGCCCACGGCTTTCAGGCCGCAACTGACACACCGAAGAGGTAATTCCCGAAAACGGATGCATCTCGATACCTGGCTTATCGGCGCTAAGGGGTTGGAAGTGGAATTGAATGTCGGGCGTGTCCAACCCTTCCATAGATTTGGCAAAAACACAGACTTGGCTGGCACCCAAACTCATCGGTCCCTTGCGAAACAGAACATAGTTAAGCCCAATGCCCATGCGCGGCACGAACCGGTTTATGGCGTCGTTCAGCGTTTGTGCGTTGACCTCATAGATCAGACGAATTTGCAAATGATCCTGTAGGTTCTCGCCCACACCGGGAAGTTCATGCCTGACCTCGACACCGGCTTTTTGCAGGACATCCCCCCGACCGATGCCGGAGAGCTCTAAGAGCTGAGGGGATCCAATCGCGCCGGCCGACAGGATGACTTCACCACCGGGATTAAGGAATACCTCATGTGTCTGGCCCTTTTTCGAATACCGCACACCAATCACGCGGCGTGGTTCTTTGGGGTCAAATATCAGCGATTCCGTGTGGGCATGGGTGATAACTTCAAGATTTTGGCGCTTCTTGGCCGGGTTAAGAAAGGCGCGGGCGCTTGAGCACCGAAAACCCTTGCGGGCAGTTTGGTGGAAATAGCTGACACCTTCCTGATCTTCGCCATTGTAATCGTAGTTGCGCGGAACACCCATTTCCATCGCCGCCTCAATAAACGCCTGGGAAATATCAGTTTTCGCGCGGATCATAGACACCGATAGACCGCCGTCGCCACCATGGTAGTCATCCTCGCCCTTTTCATAAGATTCAGAGCGTTTGAACAGGGGAAGGACATCGTCATATCCCCAGCCCTTGTTGCCGCGCTGCGCCCAGCGATCATAGTCTTCTTTTTGCCCGCGCACATAAAGCAGACCGTTGATGGAACTCGACCCGCCAAGCGTTTTTCCGCGGGGCCAATCCAGTGAACGACCATTCAGCCCTTCGTCGGGTTCAGCCTTGTAACACCAGTCTGTGTTGGGATTGTGCAGTGTCTTGAAATATCCAACCGGTACGTGGATCCAGGGATTGATGTCGCGCCCGCCAGCTTCCAGAAGAATCACCCGATTCGCTGGGTCTGCGCTTAATCTGTTTGCCAGAACGCACCCTGCGGATCCTGCGCCAACTATCAGAAAATCAGCTGTTTTCGGCGACATATACGGTTCCTCCCAGTTGCATTTTAAGGGAGTTGAAATTTCCCTTGCGTCACCATTCACTAAAGTACTATTAATGAGACCGCAAGTCTCAATAATTGCACTAAGGGAGGAAAGACGTGAGTACATCTAACAATTTAAGTGGCATCACACGCCGCGACTTATTTCGGGTCGCAGGCCGATATGGCATGAGCTCGACGCTTCTGGCGGCAGGCGGTTTTGGTGGGGCGATGAGCCTTGCAAACCTCGCAAGCGCTGCAGAATCGACCTATGAAAAACGCTTCTCAAAGCCAGCAAAGCACACGCTGAAATTCGGGGCCTCGGGCTTTAACGCGCGCAACCTCTTGATTGAACGCGCTGGCGCTTTGGAATTTGCACGCGATCTGGAAAGCCGCACAGACGGTGAGATCCGCATCGAATTCATTGGCGACAATCAGATTTGTGGTCAGACATCCTGTGTTGAAAAAACCCAACAAGGCATCGTCGACATCTATGCCGCTTCGACCCAAAACTCGGCGGGTGGCGCACCATATCTGAATGTTCTGGACTATGCGTATATGTTCCCGGGACGTGCGGCACAGTATCACTTCCTTTACAGCCCGGAATCACAGCGCATCCTGCGTGATCCGCTTGAAAAGCGTCACGGTTTGAAATTCCTGTTCAGCCATTGCGAGCTGCGCGGCATTCAACTGGGTCTGGGTTGGGAAGACAAACCCACGGTGACCAAGCTGGAACAGCTGTTTGGCACGAAAAACCGCGTGACGGGCACCCAACTGGGTCGGATCGCGATGCAGGCTCTGAACTTGAACCCGGTTCCTGTTGCATGGGAAGAAACGCTGGACGGGTTGAAGCAAGGCTTGATTGATGGCGCAGAAACATGGGCGTCTGCCGTGGCTTATGCCAACATGTCGCCGGTTGTATCGCAGTCAGTTGACCTGAAGTTCTTCTGCGGAACCGAGCATACCTCGATGAATTCGTCGGTCTTCGACAGCCTTGATGGCCACCTGCAAGATGCGGTTATGGAATCGTCTTACTGGGCTCAAACCCACGTTCAAGCCGCCAACGAAGCCGCACTTGTTAAAACGGTTGGTCACTCTGATCCGCAGATGCCGGGCACTGTCTTTGCTGAAAACAACGTCCGCAATGCGTTCCTTGCCGACGATCAGATCAAGATGGCAGAAGAGATGTGTTCGCCTGAATTCCAACCACAATTGTGGGAAAAATGGCGCGACCGTTTGAACGGCTGGGCCGGTGGCATCGACACCTATCAGGAAATCTATGACATCGCACGTCAGGTTCCCAAAGACATGAAGCCAGAAAACGTAGAGCCCCGCCGCTGGTGGAAAAGCTGACCTACGCCAAACAATTGAAGCCGGCGCAGTTTATGTGCCGGCTTGTCAATTTGTGCCTGACCTGAACAATTATGGCAGGCACGACAGGGAGAAAGATATGGTTATCTGGTCAGAGATCGGTGACATACTCAGCGCGTTTACATCACTGGACAGTTTCGAAATCCGAAATGCCCTGAAGTCGAATGCAGCTTGGGTGGTCGGAACCGTGGCCACAGCGTTAAGTGGGCTGTTGGTGATGTGGATCTATAAGAAGGTGCCTTGGCTTGACCGCCATCTGGAACGCACCATCATGGTGTTCAGCTATCTTGCGATTGCGCTTATCATTTTCTGGGGTGTGATTGATCGGTTTGTTTTTTCCAATCAACAACCCTGGTCCACAACCATTCCACCGCTGTTGTTCATGATTATGGCCTGGTTCGGGGCAGCCTTTAATGTGCGCCTTCGGACCCATCTTAGTTTTGCAGAGTTCCGAACCATCATGCCACGCGCGGGCCAGATGTTTTGCTTGTCACTGGATGCCGTGCTTTGGTTCATCTTTGCCGTTATCGTTTTGGTGACCACAACCCGGGTGACAGCACTGTCTGCGTCGAATTTCCAGATCGTTTTGGGAACTGACAATGTGATGCAGTGGTGGTTCCTGATCACCGCTCCGATGTCTTTTGTTCTGATGGCGGCACGCGTTTTTGAGAACTTCTTCGAAGACATCAGGAACTATAAAAGCGGTGCGCCGTTGATCAAACAAGCCGTGATCGGAGGAGACGTGTGATGACCGACGGAACACTTGTAACACTGATATCCCTTGGGGTGACCTGCCTGTTCATGTTGGGTGTGCCCGTTTTGCTGGTCATTGCCTATTGGGTGATTGGCTGCTCGTTTGTACTTGGCCTGACGCTCGACAACATGGGGGCAGAATTGCTCAATGTGTTTAACAAGGGCTTTGCGCTGCTTGCGATGCCATTGTTTATTCTAACCGGCGACTTGATCAACCAATCCGGCATTGCCCGAAGGCTGTCTGACTTTGCCTATTCCTGTTTAGGATGGCTACGCGGAGGCCTCGCGATGGCGGCCCTTGGTGCATGCGGACTTTTTGCTGCGATTTCCGGGTCAAACTCAGCAACAACAGCGACAATCGGCTCAATGCTCCACCCGGAAATGGTCAAAGGTGGTTATGACGAACGGTTCTCTGCGGCCACCGCTGCGGCTGGCGGGACTGTTGGAATTATCATTCCTCCGTCGATTATCTTTATTGTCTATGGGTTCTTGATGAACCTGCCAATTTCCGACCTGTTTGTGGCTGGCATCCTGCCCGGTACACTTATGGTTGTTGGCATGCAGCTGGCATGTTGGATTATCTGCCGCATCAACGGCTGGGGCTACCTGATCCCGTTGCAACTGAACCGAGTTTTGAAAACCGCCTTTGGGGCCTGGCTTGGTTTCTTTGCCATCGGTCTGGTTCTGTGGGGCATCTATACGGGCAAATTTTCTCCGACCGAAGCGGCGGGTGTAACCGTTGGCTTTTGTATCATTGCGGGTGTCGGCTCTTGGCTGCTGACAAAGCTGATCGGCGGAGGTGCGGATAAGACTTGGGAAGAAAAATCCTATCTCGAGATGCTGGTTGTTGAAGGGTTCACGATCCCGCAAATTCCGTCGATTGTGGTGCGGTCTGCGCAGATCAGCGGCATTCTTGCTCCTTTGATCGCAGTTTCCGTGGTCATGCAGCAAATCCTGTCACTGTTGGGTGCGCAACAAACCATTGGCGATTTTGTAACCGGAATGGGCGGCTATTATGCGGTGTTGTTCACATCAATGGTCATCGTGTTCTTCTCTGGGATGGTGCTGGAAAGCCTGCCTGTCACAATCATCCTTGCGCCGATCCTTGCGCCAATCGCGGTATCAGTTGGCATTGATCCGATCCACTTTTCTGTCATCTTCCTTGTTGGTGCATCAATCGGATTTATCACGCCACCATACGGGTTGAACTTGTATGTGGCGTCCGGCGTGACAGGTGTTCCCTATTTCCGACTGCTTCGCTATACAGTGCCTTATCTTCTAGCGCTAATTGGTGTGTGGATCCTCGTATCTCTTGTACCAGAATTGGCGCTGATCCTATTGCCTAACAGATGACACGAGATGCCATGTCCGACGACACAACGAACTCAAAAGACACTCAGATCCCGACCAACCTTCGGCTTTTGATGATACTTGAAGAAGTTGTGCGCCTCGGCGTGGCAGTCAAACCCACCGACCTGATCGAATCGATGGGGTTACCCAAACCGACGATCCATCGGCTTCTGCAAACTGCGGAAGCCGAAGGTTTTTTACAGCGTGACCTAGATGGAAGGGCATATGGCCCGGGAGACCGCCTCAGGTCTCTTGCGGTTAACACCATGTCATCAGAGCGTATACGGACCGCGCGTCTTGCTATCATGAAGGGGGTCGCCGAGAAAATCGGAGAAACCTGCAATCTGGCAACCCCCGATCGGGAGGGGATGACCTATCTTGATAGGGTCGAAACCCAATGGCCCCTGAGGATCCAATTGCCCAGAGGAACGCAAGTTCCGTTCCACTGCACCGCGAGCGGCAAATTGTACCTTTCCTCTCTGCGCTCAACGACCTTGATTGGCGTTCTTTCCGCGAAACCTCTTGAGCGGCATACCGAACACACGATCACATCGCCAGAAAAGCTCCGTGACGAGCTGGATAAAACGCGTGAACGTGGATATTCGATAGATGACGAAGAGTTCATGATCGGAATGGTGGCCGTTGGGGTGCCAATACTGGATCCACAGGGCCGATTATTGGCCACACTGTCGACCCACGCACCGGTTATGAGGTGTTCGCTTGAGCAGATTATCGAGTTTGTTGATCCACTGAAAGAAGCAGCCATAAAGCTGGCTGACCTCAATAAACTTCAATAGCTTTCCGAAATATTCAATGGAAGACAGGTCCAATTGACTTCCAACGCTGCTGTCCGCCGCGCCCTTGTTTGACCCGAACGATGGCGGGGGATGATCGTTTTTTGCGGGCCTGCGCGAAATGCGGTGCGGAAATGCTGGGTTTTCCCGAAGTTAAGGGGTTTTACGTTACTCTGCGGGCATTTGGCGGCATAAACGTTGATAAATATGCGCTAAGCCTTGACGGATTGTGGGTTTATGTGGAACTTCTGCGTCAGGAAACCAACATTGAATAGCATCTTGTCGTCTGATGTGCATATGTTGGTCGTTGACAAAGCGCCGGGTGCTAAGCGGCTGCGCTTCGGGGGCGTGTTGATGCTGAAACTCACTGATTATGCGGCACATGCCGCACAGATTGCTGAACTTGCCGCGACGACGGCGCGCGGGTTTTTCCGCGGCCAGTTGGCGATTGAGTTCAAAGAGGATGAAAGCCCGGTCACCCATGCGGACAAACAGGTCGAAGAAACGGTGCGCGCCTATCTGAAACAGCATTTCCCCGACCATGGAATATTTGGCGAAGAGCATGGGATCGAAGGGGCGGATTGTGCAAATATGTGGGTCATCGATCCGATTGACGGGACGCGATCTTTCCTGTCCGGGCACCCGCTGTTTGGGTTTTTACTTGCATATCTGGTGGATGGGGTTCCGCAAATTGGTGTGATTGGCATGCCTGCTCTGGACGAGGTCTTTATTGGCGTCAAAGGGCAGGGGGCGACCTTGCAGGGCCAGCCGATCACCGTGTCTAAAACAACCCAATTGAAACAGGCGGTTTTGTTTGTGAATGAGGGCGAAAAAATCTATCGCGACCACCCTCAACTCTTTGATCAACTGACAAAATCTGGACAGACCCTTCGGTTCGCATATGATTGCTATCCGCATGCGCTGTTGGCGGCGGGGCATGTGGACGCCGTGGTTGATTATGATTTGCAGCCCTACGACTATTTGGCTGTTTCGGCAGTGGTCGAAGCCGCAGGAGGGATTGCAACCGATTGGAATGGCTGCGCGTTGACCCTGCAGTCGGCTGGTCGGGTGATTTCGGCGGCCACCCCCGAACTGCACCGCGAACTTCTTTCGTTGCTGACGGGACAACCCAGTGATGACTAAACCACTTTTATTCAGCCAAGGTCAGGGTCTTGTTCTGATGGGTGCCGACGTGCGGCTTGCACATATGCGCATGATTTCGCATCGTCGTGGTGAGAAGTCAGGGCCCATGGTCCTGAAGGGGAGTGACCCATTTGCGAAAGATCTTGGCCCTGTCACGGGGCTTGGAAAATGTAATGATTGAGGCCCGGAATGACTTGATTACATCCGAGGCTGACACTGCGACCATGGCGCGGGAACTTTTGTGGTTGCCGCAGCCTGCGCCGCAGAAAGACAGGAAACAGGGGAACGTGAAATGAGTGCTAATCTGACATTTGAGGGTCTGAAAGCCAGGGTGGCCAGCGGTGAAATTGATACGGTGCTGGTCTGCGTGGTGGATATGCAGGGCCGGTTGATGGGCAAGCGATTTGTGGCTCAGTTCTTTGTCGATGGCGGTTATGAAGAAACCCATTGCTGCAATTATTTGCTGGCGACCGATCTTGAGATGGCAACGCCAGATGGCTATGCGGCGACCTCTTGGGCGGGGGGCTATGGCGATTATGTCATGAAACCAGATCTGGATACGTTGCGTGCTGTGCCGTGGTTGGACGGAACCGCAATGGTGCTTTGTGATGTCCTTGATCACCACACTCATAAACCGGTGCCACACTCCCCGCGTGCGGTGTTGAAAAAGCAACTTGCACGTCTGGAAACGATGGGGTTTTCGGCGGTCATGGCGACAGAATTGGAATTTTTCCTCTTTGCCAAAAGCTTTGATGAAATCCGCAAAGAAGGGTTTCGTAACCTGGAACCGATCAGCGCATATAACGAAGATTACCACATCCTTCAGACCACAAAAGAAGAGCATGTGATGCGCCCAATCCGCAATCATCTTTATGCGGCCGGGATCCCCATTGAAGGGACAAAAGGCGAGGCGGAAGCAGGGCAGGAAGAGCTGAATATCAAATACGCCGCAGCGCTGGACTGTGCCGACCACCATACCATTGCCAAGCATGCGGTGAAGGAAATCGCCTGGCAACAGGGGCACGCCGCAAGCTTTTTGCCCAAATGGCATAAGGATCGTGTGGGGTCGGCATCCCATGTGCATCAATCGCTTTGGAAAGATGGGAAAAACGTATTTTTCGACCCAAAGGGCGCGCATGGAATGTCGGATTTGATGCGTCACTACATGGCCGGAATGATCAAGTATTCCAGTGACATGATGGTATTTTTGGCGCCCTACGTGAACAGCTACAAGCGCTTTACAAAGGGCAGTTTTGCCCCCACTGGCACCGTCTGGTCCATCGACAACCGCACCGCCGGATTTCGTCTGTGTGGCGAGGGCAGCAAAGCGATCCGCGTGGAATGTCGTGTGGGCGGGGCTGACCTGAACCCCTATCTTGCGATGGCCGCTCAATTGGCTGCGGGCATTGCCGGGATCGAAGAAAAGCTGGAGTTGTCCCCCCCTCAGGCGGGTGATGCTTATAACGACCCAGATGCTAAGAAACTGCCCGCCAATCTGGCGCAAGCTATGGACGCCCTTGCCGCATCCCACATGCTGAAAGCTGCTTTTGGCGAAGAGGTTGTGGCGCATTACCATCGCTGCGCGGCATGGGAACAAGAGGAATTTGACCGCGTGGTGACCGATTGGGAAATCGCCCGTGGTTTTGAGCGCGCCTAACGCGCATTTCAGATCATTAAGACCGGAACAGAGACATGACACAGACACTGAAATGTATCTCGCCGATTGATGGATCCGTTTACGCGGAACGTCCGGTGCTTTCGCTGACGGCGGCGCAATCTGTCGCTACCCGTGCGCGTGATGCGCAAAAATCCTGGGCCGCACGTCCCTTGCCCGAGCGTATTGATTTGGTGATGGCAGGGGTTGCCGCGGTGGGGGCAATGAATGATGAGATTGTACCAGAGCTGGCCCATATGATGGGTCGCCCAACACGCTATGGCGGCGAATTTGGCGGGTTTAATGAACGCGCCAGCCATATGGCATCAATTGCGGCGGACAGTCTCGCGGATATAGAAGTGGGCGAGGACGCTACGTTTAAGCGGTATATCAAGCGCGTCCCGCATGGGGTGGTTTTTGTCGTCGCACCTTGGAATTACCCCTATATGACGGCGATCAACACGGTGGCGCCAGCGTTGATTGCGGGCAATACGGTTGTGTTAAAACATGCAACACAGACCTTATTGGTCGGCGAGCGGATGGCGGCGGCCTTCGCGGGGGCCGGTGTTCCCGAGGATGTATTCCAAAATGTCTTTCTGTCCCATGACGTGACCAATGATTTGATCGCAGGAAATGCGTTTGATTTCGTGAATTTCACCGGGTCCGTTGGGGGTGGACAAGCGATGGAACGGGCCGCAGCGGGCACGTTTACGGGCGTTGGCACAGAACTTGGTGGCAAAGATCCAGGTTATGTGATGGAGGATGCGGATCTTGATGCGGCCGTTGATACGCTGATCGATGGGGCGATGTTCAACGCGGGGCAATGCTGCTGTGGGATCGAACGGATTTATGTACATGAAAGCCTGTATGACGCCTTTGTTGAAAAGGCAGTTGCGATCGCAAAGGGCTATAAACTCGGCCATCCGATGGACCCGGACACCACCATGGGCCCAATGGCCAATATACGCTTTGCCGACGATGTGCGTGCACAGATTGCCGAGGCCGTGGCCGAGGGCGCCGTGACTCATATCGAAACGATGGCAGAGGATGATGGCGGCGCCTATCTCACCCCGCAAATTCTGACCAATGTGACCCATACGATGCGCGTGATGCGCGACGAAAGCTTTGGGCCGGTTGTGGGCATTATGAAAGTGTCCTCGGACGATGAGGCCATCGCGTTGATGAACGATAGCGAATTTGGCCTGACGGCCAGCCTTTGGACACAAGATCCTGAGCGCGCCGCGCGCATCGGTGATGAGATTGAAACCGGCACTGTCTTTATGAACCGCGCCGATTATCTGGATCCGGGCCTGTGCTGGACCGGCTGCAAAAACACGGGGCGCGGGGGCGGACTATCTGTCATCGGCTTTCACAATCTGACGCGCCCAAAATCGTACCACATGAAAAAGGTGACCTCATGAAACTTGTTGGAAACTGGTCCTATCCGACCGCTGTGAAATTTGGGGCTGGCCGTCTTTCGGAACTGGCAGAGGCCTGCAAAAGCCTGGGAATAAAACGCCCGCTCTTGGTGACGGATAAGGGCCTTGCGGCATTGCCAATCACGGCCCAAGCGCTGGACATCCTAGAGGCGGCCGGGCTTGGCCGTGGTCTCTTTTCCGAGGTGGATCCGAACCCATCAGAGCGGAACCTTGCAGCTGGCGTTGCCGCGTATAAAGCGGGGGACCACGACGGGGTGATTGCCTTTGGCGGCGGCTCGGGTCTTGATCTGGGTAAGATGGTAGCCTTTCATGCGGGGCAAACCCGCCCGATCTGGGACTTTGAAGATGTGGGTGATTGGTGGACCCGCGCCGATGCGGATGCCATCGCACCCATCATCGCGGTGCCAACCACCGCAGGGACTGGGTCCGAAGTGGGGCGCGCATCGATCCTTACCAATTCGGTGACGCACGAGAAGAAGATCATCTTCCACCCCAAGGTGCTGCCGTCCATTGTGATTGCGGATCCAGAATTGACCGTTGGCATGCCCGATTTTATTACCGCTGGGACGGGGCTGGATGCGTTTGCCCATTGTGTCGAAGCCTTCTCAAGCCCGCATTACCACCCAATGTCGCAGGGGATTGCGCTGGAAGGGATGCGTTTGGTGAAAGACTATCTGCCGCGCGCGTTTAACGACGGCACTGATCTCGAGGCGCGCGCCCATATGATGTCTGCCGCCGCAATGGGGGCCACCGCGTTTCAGAAAGGGCTTGGTGCAATCCATGCGCTCAGCCACCCAATTGGGGCGGTTTACAACACCCATCACGGCACCACCAACGCGGTCTGTATGCCTGCGGTTCTGGCGTTTAACGCGCCTGAAATCGCGGATCGTTTTGATAGGGCGGCGGCTTATTTGGGCATTGCGGGCGGGTTCAACGGTTTTCAGAACTTTGTGCAGGAGTTTAACGACCGCCTCGCCATTCCGCGCAAGCTGTCAGAGATGGGTGTCGATGATAAGCAGCTGGATGAAATGGTACGTCAGGCGCTGGCCGATCCGTCTTGCGGTGGCAATCCGGTGGAACTGACGGCTGAAAACACCCGTCAGCTGTTTATTGATTGCATCTGACCACGGCTTCCGTTTGGACACAGAACACATGAAAAGGGCGTCAGTCGTGGCGCCCTTTTTTATCTTCGCCGGCTTCGGCGACCAGGGTCGGCTCGGTCACTTCAAAAACGAAGAAACCATTGGCCCAACATCGTGGCGTTGGGTGTACATCAGCAAATGACCTGCCTGAAAAACCTTTAACCTGGAATTCCGTATTTTCTGCGCCAGCAGCATTTGGTTTGCGATCGGAATGAGCCCATCAAACTGACCCGCAATAATCAAGGTGGGCTGTTTCAATTTATCCAACCACGACAAACTGGTCCAGCTGCACATGGCGCGTACCTGCCCAAAGTATCCTTCACTTGTGGGGCGGATCGCGTGTTTGGAGTAGTCTTGGAACATTCCGGGATTTAGCACCGCCTCGCCGCCGTACATCCAAGGCCCGATGAAATCCCCGTAGGCTTTGTTGAAATATCGCATCGGGAACATGATTTCTGACAGGGCAATTGGCGTTCCCCACCAGCTGCCAATCCCCCCCGCCGAGGTGATCGCCAGCACCAGTTTGCGCACCCGATCGGGCGCGTCATACGCGATTTGTTGTGTCACGGCACCGCCCCAGGAAATCCCGAGAATATCAAACTGTTCCACCCCAATCTCATCCATGAAGGCAAGCGTGAACCCGGCATAATCAGACATTGATTGCACGCCGTTATTGACCGCTGAGCGCCCGGTTCCGGGCATGTCAAACGTAATGATTGTGCGGTCCGTGATCACATCAATCAACGGCAATAGGATCTCGATGGATTGGCCCAAACCATTGCAGATCAGAAGCGGCGGTTCGTCTGTGTCAGCCTTGTGGATCAGATACCGAACGTCGGTGCCCTGAATATTGGTGATCGCCATCTCGCCATGAGAGATATCAATTGCTGCTTGCATCCGCTTACGCCCGTTCCAGAACATATTTTCCGGGCGCAGGGTCAAGCACCTTGTGGGTTTTATTGCCAAGCGTTTTGGGCTTTGCGCGGTCTTCGGCGGGGTTGTTCTCGTTCAGCCACAGCAGCCAGTGGGGCCACCAACTTCCGTCTGTGACAGAGGCGGTTTCAAGCCAACCCTCGGCATCAAGCGCGTCGTTGCCGTCGGTCCAAAACCGTTTCCGGTTGCGGGTGGGGTGATTGATCACAGTGCCCGAAACATGCCCCCCCGTGGTCAACACAAATTCGGCGGGCCCAGAGACCAAAGGCGTGGCCGAATATGACCCTTTCCAAGGCACAATATGGTCACCATCTGCGGCCACGAAATAGCACGGAACGTCGATGTTTCCCGTGTCCACGGGGCGGCCCAACAGGGTCAGTGCGCCGGGGTCTTTCAACTTATCGGCCATATACATCTCTTCGATGTAATAGGAATACCATTTGGCGGGCAGGTTGGATGTGTCCGAATTCCAATACAGCACATCAAAGGGTGCCGGGGATTTCCCTAGTAGATAGTTTGAAATTACAAAATTCCAAATAGATTCATTGACATGCAGCATGGACATCGCATTCGCAATGTCGCGGCCTGGCGCAATCTTTTCCGATTTCAGGCGCATGTCATAGGCGGCATTTTGCCCCTCGTCCATGAACACTTTTACCTGTCCGGGGTCTTCAAAACTGATCATTGATGACAAGAATGTGGCCGACCCCAGCAATGGTTTCAGTTCGGGTGGCAAGACTGAAAGTGCGGCGATCAGCATTGTGCCGCCATTGCACCAGCCCAGCATATCAACGCTTTTGGACTTCGAGACTTCGGATGTCACCTTCAGCGCCTCAAAGATGCCCTGTTCAATATAGTCGTCCCATCCGTTGTCGCCCTGATCCGGCCCCGGATTTCGCCAAGACATCATGTAAACGCTTTGCCCTTGTTCCAGCAAATAGCGAACCATGGATTTCTTTTCATTCAGGTCGAAAATATAGAATTTGTTCACGCAAGGGGGCACAATCAAAACCGGGTTGCCGCGCTGTTTTGCGGTCATCGGTTCATATTGAATGACCTCAATCAGATCATTACGATAGATCACAGCGCCGGGGGTCGTGGCCAGATTTTTACCAACCTCAAACGCGTCTTCATCGGTGGTGGTAATATAGCCTTTTTCCAGATCGCTGAGCAGGTTTTTAAACCCATCCACAAGGCTTTTCCCGCCGGTTTCTTTGGCCAGCTCCAAGACATCTGGATTTGTGATCGCAAAGTTTGACGGGGCCATATTATCGGCGGCCACGCGGGCGTAAAAGCTGAGCTTGCTTTGTTCATGCTCCGGCAATCCCGCCCCATCCGCCAAATCTGTCATCGCCTTCGCGGTCAATTCATACGAGTGGCGCAGCAGGGGAAAAATCCCCTCGTTCCAAGCGTCCCCCTTGAACCTGTTGTCCTTTGTTGTGCCCTGTTCTGGATTGGCCGCGTTTAGCCAGACCTGTGCCAAGTCCGTTTGGTACTTGATCCAAGTGCCAGTCCAGTCGGCAAAAGGATGGGCATTGCCACCATACATCGCCTCAAATGACTTAAAGAAATCCTTGGACATGTCCTGCAATTTGTCGGCGTCGATGTTTGAAAATACGGGATGAGACTCCATTGATTGCTTGAACAGCTGAGCCAGCGCATCCATCTGATCGGTTTTCATCCTCAAATCCCTTTCCATTTCGCCTTCGCACCACCGCGCGTGTTGCAGGGGATGTAAACTGTTATGACCCAACAGCAAACCCACGCCCGCACAGTTTAATCTCTCAGGATTGTTGCGTGAATATTGCAGGGCTGGTCGGGATGTTCGCCAGTTTGCATAGACGGTGTTTCTAACCTGTTTCGCGCCGGCCTTTTGACATAATAGTTAACATAAGACGCATTACGCGCCATACGACCTTTTGCCAACCTCAGGTTTGATCACGACTTTGCGCCCTTGGGGGTCGCAATGTGAATGATTATGGCTGTTCTGCGTCGATCTGGCGGCCCAGTTGCAGGCGAAACAGTTTTGCACCGGCATCCAGCCCAAGATCCAGATGCGGGCTGGTCTTGTTTTCCATACCGCGATGCACGGCCTCCAACACCACTTTATCCTCGTTAAACGCCATGAGGGCGCCTGCATTCATCTGTTCGGAAATCGCTGTGTCATCGGGGTCGGTGTTGCGGTGCTGAAACCAGATATAAAGCGTGTTGTGCTCATCAATCGGCGTCATGAAATTATAAGAGACATTCACATAGGTCAGATCGCCATGTGGCGCCTTTGGCCCACCGGAACCCGCGGGGCAATAGATCGACATGTTCACGCCAATGGCTGGAAAACACATTTCGTAATGCTGCTTGCGGTCGCAATTGCCTGTGAATTTCACCAGCGGCGCGTAATAGGGCGATACCGGCTGGTCATAGATCCAACGCGAAACAATCACTCCCCGGTCGGTACGTTCCAAATCCAGTGCCGCATCATCGGTGCCCGCCCCCGCAAAAGACGTGACATGCACCCAGGCCACATGGCTGGGATCTAACAGGTTATCGGCCATCCACAGATAGTTGCACCCCAAATGTAATGACCCGCCATCAGTGGCGCCCCAAGCGGGGTTGTCATAATTTGGGATGTGAAAAATCTCGTCTGGGGTTGCTTTGTCCGCATCGCCCATCCAGATCCACAAAAGGCCGTATCGATCCTCGACCGGATAGGATTTCACAACCGCGCGCTTGGGAATATTGCCCCGTTGGGTCGGGGCCTCAACGCAGGACCCCGAGCAATCAAAGGTCAAACCATGATAGCCACAAACCACACGGTCGCCGGCCAGCTGACCCATCGACAAGGGCAGCTTACGGTGAGGGCAAGCATCCTCTAATGCCACGGGTTTGCCATCCCCCTGACGATAGAAAACGATCTTTTCGCCAAGCACAGTCTGGGCGCGCAATTTCTGCTCATAGTCTTTGCTCCACCCCGCCACATACCAGCAATTGCGCATATACATTGTCGATTTCCTTTGCCGTTTGGACCAAGCCTAAAAGTCTTGTTGGTCCATAGCTATTCGCCATTCATAATGTTGTGCATTAGCTGGACTTACGTTTTGGCGCCAGCTCACTCATCCTTGGCATAATAGCCCACAACGTCACCATCTGTGGACACACCCAAACCATTCAGAAGGCGGTTGGCATAGTTGAAATATCCAATGATTTGATTGGCTTCCAAAATTTCACCATCATCTACGCCCGCCGCCCGCAGTGCCTCTATATCGCTTTTGACCATGTCGCCCGGGCGCAGGGTCAGCTTTTCTGTATACCGTAACAAGGCCAATTCCTTGCCATCGAAGGCCTCTTCTGGGCGCAACGCTGTTAAGGCAGCTTCCACCATATCCGCACGCGCCGTGTCATTGATCAGATGACGGGCGTTGGACCAGTGGTTGGCATAGGAATATGCACAGCGATTAAGGGTCGAGACATAGGAACTGATGACCTCTTGAAACCACGTCGCAATGGTGTTGGCGTCATCATGCAGACAGGCACGGTACAGCACAACATGCCCGTTCATCGTTTGCGGACGCAGCGAATGCACCCGCATCACATTGTCCACCGTGCCATGTGGCGTGCGGGCAAAGTTCAGCGCTTCGCGCAGAGGGCCATCTGCCTCGTCGTCCGACAGCATTTTGATCCAGGCTGACATGCAGTTTCCTTTCAAATGGGGGGGCTCGGCCCGTAATGTCAAAGACGGATTTGAACCATCTGGTTTTCCATCCGCGTTTCAAAGATTTTCATTGCCCGCGTGGCAGGTGCCGATATGGCCCGCCCAGTGCGCACATCAAACGCCCCTTGATGCAGGGGGCATTCGATAATGTGTCCGACAAAGTACCCGTCACATAAATCTGCCCCGCCATGATTGCCAAACGCCCAATGGCGGACCACCGATCACCCCCCAACCCGCGCGCTTCGCGATGGCAATAACCCCCCCAGCAATGGCCGGGCCACTATCTTGGCGACAATCAAAGACACCAGCAATCCGGTGAGCACACTCGTGGCCACGCCAAACCAAACGCCGATCACGTCAAAGCCAAGTACATTCACAAAAAGATAGATGAACAATGGCACCGCGAGACCTTGACGATACACCCCAATCCAAAAGGCCCAGATGGGTTTTTTCAAGCCTTGCAAGAAAGAATTGATCGCGAACAAAGCCATGTAAGCCGGCAGGATTGCACCATCAACCCGCAGGTAACTGACCCCAATTCGGATCACTTCAGCATCGTCGGTAAACAGCCCCATCGCGACCTCGGCCCCAACCCATAACACTGGGCAGGCCACCGCCATATAGATCAGCCCAATGCCAAAACATGTGAACAGCGCCTGTGACACACGGCTGTTTTCCTTGGCGCCAAAATTCTGCGCCACAATCGGCAAGAGCGCCCCGGTCAGGCCAAAAACCGGCAGCAGGGCAATCTGTTCAATCCGCAGAGCCACCGCATAGGCCGCCTGTGTTGTCTCGCCAAAACCACGCAAATAATAGAGAACCACAAACCCAGAGAAGACCAGAACAAACATCGCGGTGCTGGCGGGGACCGACTGTGCGGAAATGGCCCGTGTCGTGGCCCAAGACGGGCGCAGCTCGGGCAATTTCGGTGCCGCGGTGACGTCCATCTTGTGAAGCTTGGACACCAAGAAAACAGCGACGCCGGTTTGGGTCATCACCGAAGAAAGGGCCAAGCCGTCAAACCCAATGCCGCCCCAAACACCGGGAAGGCCAAAGACAAACAGGGGGTCGAGCACGATATTTGCCAGGAAGGCGCCGATCAATCCACGCTTGAAACTCTCGGCATCTCCAAAGGCTTGCAGGATCCCATTGGCGCAAAAGGTCAGGATAAATCCCGGCAAAGAAAACAACAAAACCAAGAAATAGCGTGACCCGAGTGTTCGGATCTCCCCTGGCTCTGTCGTCAGGGTCATCAAGGGGCCGGCAAAGACAATCCCAACGATTAGCAAGACCAGCGCGCCAATCACCCCATAGCCAAGCCCTTGTAGGGCGACCTTGCGGGCGCGGCGTTTTTTATTTGCGCCAATCGCGTTGCCAACCAATGCCGACATGGCCGTCCCCAACCCAAAAGCAAAGGTCGACAACAGGAAAAATGGGTGAAAAGACACGGCAAGACCCGCCTGTGCCTGTGTCGAAATCATCCCAGCAAAAAATACATCCACAAGGTTGTAAAGTGTCGAAAACCCCATGCCTATTGCCGCGGGTATGGCCAGCGTTTTGAAATGCTGAACCAATGGCCCGCGCACCAAAGAGCTGCTTTGGGTCACAGCCATCAGTTTTCCCAGCGCGTGCAATGGTTCATGTGAGGATCCTAATTTCCAAGAATTCTCGGCAAACGTAGCCCTTGCGACCGGGCACATTCAACCGCTTCTTCATACCCCGCATCCGCGTGACGCCAGACGCCCGAGGCCGGGTCGTTCCACAAAACGCGCTCAAGCCGCTTGGCGGCCTCATCCGTGCCGTCCGCGCAAATCACCACGCCCGAGTGCTGCGAAAAGCCCATGCCAACGCCGCCGCCATGATGCAGCGAAACCCATGTGGCCCCAGACGCCGTGTTGACCAACGCGTTGAGCAACGGCCAGTCTGACACCGCATCCGATCCATCGCGCATTGCTTCTGTTTCGCGGTTGGGGGACGCGACAGATCCGCTGTCCAAATGGTCGCGACCAATGACAACCGGGGCTTTCAGTTCGCCAGATTTGACCATCTCGTTGAACGCCAAACCAAGCCGATGACGGTCGCCCAGACCCACCCAACAAATGCGCGCAGGAAGGCCCTGAAACGCGATCCGGTCACGCGCCATATCCAGCCAGTTGTGCAGATGCGTGTTGTCCGGCAAAAGCTCTTTGACCTTTTGATCGGTCTTGTAAATATCCTCGGGATCCCCGGAAAGCGCCGCCCAACGGAACGGGCCAATGCCTTTGCAGAAAAGTGGGCGGATATACGCGGGGACAAAGCCGGGGAAGGCAAACGCATCTTCCAGCCCCTCTTCCAGCGCCATCTGTCTGATATTATTTCCATAATCCACCGTGGGAATGCCGTCGTTGTGGAAGGCGACCATTGCGGCCACCTGAACGCGCATCGACGCGCGCGCGGCGGCTTCAACCTCTTTGGGCGCCGTTTCCTGTTTGGCTTTCCACTCTGCCATGCTCCACCCTTGCGGCAAATATCCGTGGCGCGGATCATGGGCAGAGGTCTGGTCGGTCACAATATCAGGGCGAATGCCGCGCGCCTGTATTTCGGTGAACACATCCGCCGCATTGCCCAAAAGCCCGACGGATTTCGCTTCGCCCGCGGCCGTCCAGCGGCTGATCATCTCAAGCGCCTCATCCAGCGTGTCGGCGCGTTCATCCACATATTTTGTGCGCAGGCGAAAATCGATGCTGTCGGGGTTACATTCCACCGCCAGACAGCACGCGCCGGCCATCACAGCGGCCAAAGGTTGCGCGCCACCCATGCCACCAAGCCCGCCGGTCAGGATCCACTTACCAGTCAGATCACCGCCATAATGCTGACGCCCCGCCTCAACAAAGGTCTCATAGGTGCCCTGAACAATGCCCTGCGATCCGATGTAAATCCACGATCCGGCCGTCATCTGACCGTACATCATCAGACCCTTTTGATCGAGCTCGTTAAAGTGATCCCAATTGGCCCAATGCGGCACGAGGTTTGAGTTGGCGATCAACACGCGCGGCGCATCGGTGTGGGTTTTGACCACGGCAATCGGTTTGCCCGACTGCACCACCAATGTCTCATCTGCCTCAAGATCCTTCAGCGTCTCAACCATCGCATCAAAATCCTGCCAGCTGCGCGCGGCCCGGCCGATGCCCCCATAGACCACCAATTCATGCGGATTTTCCGCCACATCCGGGTGCAGATTGTTCATCAACATCCGCAGAGGGGCCTCGGTCAGCCAGCTTTTGGCGTTCAGTTCCGGCCCTGTAGGGGGATAAATGTCTCGGGTGTTTTTACGGTCCAAATTGTGATCCGACATGGCAGGCTCCTATGCAGATAACGCGCCAGACAGCGCATGTGTTTCGAGTTTGGAGAGGATGGATTTCAGCACCGGGCGCACGGATTTTGCCCGATCAGGGCGATATCCCCATGGGGCCGCCTCATCCATATAGGCGCGCTGCGCCAACTCCATTTGAATGGCATGCTGGCCTGTTTGTGGCCTGCCATAGTGGCGCGTGGTCCAGCCGCCTTTAAAGCGCCCGTTCAGCACGGTTTGTGTGGGGTCATGTGCAACGCAGGTTTGATGCGTGATCGTCTCAATCTCAGCCGCGCAAGTGGTGCCCTGATTGGTCCCGATTGAGAACACCGGCAGCAAACCGTCAAACAAAAACGGAATTTCTGAACGGATCGAATGACAGTCATAAAGTACGACACAGCCATGTTTTTCACGCACTCGCGCCAGCTCACTCGCCAGCGCGGCGTGATAGGGGGCGTGATAGGCGAGACGCCGTGTTTCCACCTCGTCCAGGGACGGCGCTTGGCCCTCTTGCCAAATATCCACACCGTCAAAATCTGTTGTGGGACAAAGACTTGTGGTGTTTTTACCGGGATAGAGCGACACGCCTTCCGGGTCACGATTGGCGTCAATCACATAGCGATGCACGTTGGATTTCACCACCGTCGCCCCCGGCAAAAGCCCTTCATAAAGCTGGGTGATGTGCCAATCGGTGTCATCAAGCCCCGCGCCCCGCGCATTCAACCGCGCGGCAATATCCTCGGGCACATAAGTCCCACCATGAGGCTGCGCCAAAACCACCGGGCTGTCACCGCGTATCACATCAAACGGCCTCATCCTGAGAGGCCCTCTATGCTCACGGCTGACGCCTCAACCAATGCCCCCTTGGCCACCAGTTTGGCGGCGATTTCGATGTCTGGGGCAAGATAGCGATCATCCTCTAGCCGCGGCACATCCTGACGGAACCGGGTGATTGCATCGGTTAGTTTTTCACTGGTTCTCAGCGGCGCGCGGAACTCTACCCCTTGGGCGGCGCACATCATCTCGACCCCCAGAATATAGTGTAAATTGCCCACCATCCGCGTCAGACGAAACGCGCCGTGGGCCGCCATCGACACATGGTCTTCTTGGTTGGCCGAGGTGGGGGTGGAATCGGTCACACAGGGATTGGCGAGGTGCTTGTTTTCACTCATCAACGCCGCCGTTGTGACCTCGGCAATCATCAGGCCCGAATTCAATCCGGGGTTTGGGGTCAGGAAGGGCGGCAAATCATGGCTCAGCACCGGGTCCACCATCAAGGCCACGCGCCGTTGGGCAATGGCGCCGATTTCTGACACGGCAAGCGCAATCATATCCGCCGCAAATCCGACCGGTTCGGCGTGGAAGTTTCCGCCTGACACAATCAACCCCGCCTCGGTTAAAACCAAGGGGTTGTCGGTGGCGGCGTTGGCCTCTACCTCCAACGTTTGCGCGGCTTGGCGCAATACGCCCATCGCCGCCCCGGTCACTTGGGGTTGGCAGCGAATGCAATAGGGATCCTGCACACGGGTGTCATCCTCGCGGTGGCTTTCACGGATCTCGGACCCCTCTAGCAAATTGCGCATCGCAGACGCCGCCTCGATCTGACCTTTATGGCCGCGAAGCGAGTGGATTTCTGGTTGCAGCGGTGCGGTGGATCCCATGATGGCGTCGGTTGATAAGGCGGAGGTGACCAGTGAAGATTGCGCCGCGCGCCACGCCTGAAACAGACCCGAAAGGGCGAATGCGGTCGAGAATTGCGTGCCGTTGATAAAGGCCAATCCCTCTTTTGGACCCAGCTGAATAGGCTCTAACCCGGCACGTTTTAACGCTTCTGCCCCGGGCAAAACCTCGCCCTCATACTCCGCCTCACCCTCGCCAATAATCACCGCCGCCATATGTGCAAGCGGGGCCAGATCACCGGATGCGCCTACCGATCCCTGTGATGGGATTTGTGGCGTCACACCGCGCGCGAGCATCCCTTGCAACAGCTCAACATACGCCCAGCGAACACCGGACGCCCCGCGCCCAAAGCTGAGCAATTTTAGCACCATAATCATCCGCGACATGCGCCGTTCAACCGGGGTGCTGACGCCACAACAATGCGACAGGATCAGATTGCGTTGCAGCGTCGCCGTGTCTTTGGCCTCAATCTTCATGCTCGCAAGTTTGCCAAACCCGGTGTTCACGCCATAAACGGCCATGTCCCCTCGGGCGGCCGCGTCAATGCGTTTTGCGGCCTCTTCAACGGCGGGGCGGCAGGTCGGGTCCAAGATCACAGACGCCTCGCCCCAGTAAATTTGCGAAAGCTCAGCAAGGCTGACAGCGCCAGGTGTAAGGGTGAGCGTGGTCATAGACAGCCTCCGAAAATACGTCGATAGAGGGGATTAAACCCGATGCGGTAAGAAAGTTCAGCGGGGTGTTCAACGTCCCAAATCGCCAGATCCGCGCGCAGGCCGGGGGCAATTTGACCTCGATCCGTCAGCCCCAAGGCGCGGGCCGCGTTGCGTGTGGTGCCCACGAGCGCCTCTTCTGGGGTCAGGCGAAACAGCGTGCAGGCCATGTTCATTGCCATCAGTAAAGAGGTCATCGGCGAGGATCCGGGGTTGGCGTCCGTGGACACAGCCATCGGCACATTATGGGTGCGCAACAGGACAATTGGGGGCTTTTGTGTTTCATGTAACGTGTAAAACGCGCCGGGTAGAATGACCGCCGTCATGCCCGCTTTTGCCATGGATTGAACGCCCATTTCATCAAGGTATTCAATATGATCCGCCGAAAGCGCACTAAAACCAGCCGCCATTTTTGCACCGCCAAGATTGGACAATTGCTCCGCGTGGATTTTCACCGGCAGGCCTAGGTCTTCGGCGACCGTAAACACCCGCGCGACCTGTTCAGGCTGAAAGGCAATCCCTTCGCAAAAGGCGTCAACCGCATCCACCAACCCCTCGGCGTGGGCGGCGCGCAGGGTTGGGATGCAGACCTCTTCCAAATAGGCATCATCGCGCCCCGCGTATTCTGGTGGCGTGGCATGGGCGCCCAAAAACGTGGTGCGCACCTCGATGGGGCGACAACCGGCAAGACGACGGGCGGCGCGCAGCATATTCAGCTCTGCGGTGCGGTCCAAACCATAGCCGGATTTCACCTCAATCAAGGCGACACCCTCGGCAATCATCGCATCCACACGGGGCAGCGCCGCGGTCAAAAGATCGTCTTCGCTTGCGGCGCGCGTGGCTTTTACGGTGGAGATGATCCCCCCACCCGCCCGCGCGACCTCTTCATACGACGCACCATTTAGGCGCATCTCAAATTCCTGCGCGCGGTTGCCCCCGTGAACGATATGGGTGTGGCAATCTATCAGCGCGGGGGTCACCAATCTCCCTTGTAAATCAAGGGTTTGATCAATGTTAAACGTGGTCGGAAGCGCGCCTTCAGCCCCGACCCAAGCGATGATTTCCCCGTCCAACACACAAGCGGCATTGTCAATCAAACCATAGGGGGCTTGGCCTGCCTGCAATGTGGCAACACGGCAGTTTTTCAGAAGAATGCGGGTCACGGCGACGATCCATGCTGTTTGTCTTGCAGCATCGTTTGTATGCCTATAAAGTTATTATGTCCATTCATAAGAGAGAGCGACATGAAAATTTTTGCACAGCGCGCCTATTGCAAAGAGGGCTGGAACCAAAATGTCCGGATCACGATTGAAGCGGGCAAAATTGTACAGATCGCTCTGAACTCCAGCGCGAAAGATGGGGACATTCGTGTCGACACGCTGATGCCCGCGCTTGCCAATGTGCACAGCCACAGCTTTCAACGCGCAATGGCGGGCATGACGGAATATCGCGCAAAAGGACGCGAGAGCTTTTGGACGTGGCGCGATCTCATGTATCGGTTTTTGCACCGGCTGACGCCC
This sequence comes from Aliiroseovarius lamellibrachiae, assembly GCF_018599245.1. Lineage (GTDB taxonomy): Bacteria > Pseudomonadota > Alphaproteobacteria > Rhodobacterales > Rhodobacteraceae > Aliiroseovarius > Aliiroseovarius lamellibrachiae. The sequence continues at coordinate 41,291 of NZ_JAHEVJ010000009.1, read as the reverse complement.
GACCATATCGCGCCCATTGCGGCGCAAACCTTTATGGAAATGCAAAAGGTCGGATATGCGTCGGTGGGCGAGTTTCACTATATCCACAACCAACCAGATGGAGCGCGATATGCGAACCCCGCAGAGCTGTCAGAGCAGATTATGGCAGCGGCAAAAACCGCCGGAATTGGCCTGACCCACCTGCCCGTGCTCTATTCTTACGGCGGTGTGGATGGTCGTGCGTTGACCGGCGGGCAGCTTCGTTTTGCCAATGATCTGGGGGCGTTTTCTGATCTAGTGTCGCGGTGCAAAACCGCCGCAAAAGACGTGCATGACGATACAATAGTGGGCATTGCGCCGCATTCTTTGCGTGGGTCTTCGACAGCGGATATTGCCGAAATTCTTTCAATGCATAAGGACGGCCCGGTGCATATCCACATCGCAGAACAGGTGAAAGAAGTTGAGGATATCAAAGCCGCTTTGGGCGCGCGTCCGGTGGAACACCTTTTGGATCATGCGCCTGTGGATGCGCGCTGGTGCATGATTCATGCCACCCATCTGACCGAAGCGGAAACCACCGCCTTTGCCAAATCCGGCGCCGTGGCTGGGCTTTGCCCGATCACCGAAGCCAATCTGGGCGACGGCATTTTCAACGGCCCAACATTCCTGCAAGCGGGCGGCGCGTTTGGGCTGGGATCGGACAGCAATGTGAATATTTCACTGACAGAAGAGCTGCGCATGTTGGAATATTCGCAGCGCCTGCGCGATCGGGAACGCAATGTGTTGGTGGAGGGAGAGGGATCCACCGGCAAGACGCTCTATCTTGGTGCCGCAAAAGGCGGTGCGCAGGCTTTGGGGCGCACTGCTGGCCGCATCGAAACCGGTGCGCTCGCGGATTTGGTGGCAATCAACAGCCAAGATCCAACACTCTGCGCGCTGCGCGAAGACCAGCTTTTTGATGGCCTGGTCTTTGCGGCAAAAGATACCGTTGTGACAGACCTTTGGTCGGCTGGGCGGCATCAGGTTCAGGCCGGGCGGCATACAGCGGAAGAAAAGATAACGACCGCCTATCGTGCTGCAATTTCCGATCTTACCTCGGATATTTAGTCATCTAGGATGGCCCTGACCCACCGTGATGATCTTCGCCTTGGCCCCAAGGGTGATCTGCTTTAAGACTATCGTTAATCTGCTTATGCACAGATCTATGAGGTCGCCAAATGAGTGATGCCAACAGGATGAGCTATCAGGACATCAAAGTAAAAGTCCTGCAATCGATTCGTGACAACACATGGCCGCCGGGCACCATTATGCCGGGCGAAGTGGATCTGGCGGAGCAATTTGGTTGCGCGCGTGCCACCGTCAACCGGGCGATGCGCGAATTGGCCGAAGAAGGCATCCTGGATCGCAAACGCAAGGCCGGAACGCGGGTGAAAAAATCCCCGACGCGGCAAGCGAAATTTGTCATTCCAGTCATCCGCGAAGAGGTGGAAAACACCGGCGGTGCCTATCGTTATGCCCTTGTCAGTCGCACCCAAATGCCCGCGCCCGGCTGGCTTTGTGCCAAATTGCAATTGACCCCGGAGGATCAGGTTTTGCACCTGCACTGTATGCATTACAGCGACAGCAAACCCTATCAATATGAGGATCGTTGGATCAATCTGTCCGCCGCCCCAAGTGCCGCGGATACGGATTTCAAAGAGATTGGCCCCAATGAATGGCTGGTGCGTGAAATTCCGTTTACCGATGCCGAACTGACCTTTTCTGCCAGTCGCGCCACCCGCACTGTGGCCGAATATCTTGAGGCAGCCGAGGGAGATGCGCTTTTTACCATCGAGCGCACAACATGGCTGAACCAACAGACCGTCACCTTCGCGCGGCTGCATTTCAGCCCCGGATATCAACTGACAACCAAGCTTTAGCCGCGCGTCAACGGATTACAGAAAAGACAACCGCTCGCCCTGCCCCAACCCAACACGCCGGTCAGGGTTGGCAAAAGCTTTTGCCGCACAGGGATAGCGGCGCATCAGATCCGCCCCGCCGGGCACGCGGTCAGGGAAAAGAATGCCGTCTTCCCACACCGCAACCCCATCAATCCGGATGGTCGGATCTATCACATTAAGCGAGATTTCTCCGGGCGGATAGGCGCCGCAGGTGTGAAAATGCAGAATGCGCGGGTTGCCAAAGGCCCCGCCGCTCCACCGTTCAAAACTTTTGGATGCCGCATCGGCAAACCCACAGCCTGGGTGAATTCCGCCATGCCAAGAATGCACAAAATAGGGATCAATTCCAAAGGCTTTGCCCACGCGTTCATAATGTGCGGTGGCGGCGGCGACATCGGCGTTGCTGCCCTCAAACCCGGTGATGGTGTTGTTTTCAAAGCTGACAAACAGCGTGTCATCCAGTGGGCAGGCGTATGGCGAATAGTAATTTGACCCGGTGCCCACCAAAAAACCTGCTTGGGCGATGCGCCCGACAAATCCATTTGCGTCAGCGGGTTTGAACACGGAAAGCGGAAAGCGTTTGATGGATGTGTCACCGTGTTCCACATCCAAATCCGTGATGCGGCCTGAGAAATCAGTGCCCAAAGGACAGCTCACTTGGATCTTATCCGCGGCCGCCATCATCGTGTTGATCAACCGCTTTAACCCATCAAAGGCGCGGTAATCGGCGGTGCCAAAGCCCGAACTGAGCATATCGCGATCCAGTGCATAGCTGACGATCTGTGTGTCGGGTTTGCTGTTCGCGTTAAACCGGAGTTGATCACCAATCCGTGCCAGAAAAAGCGTGCGATCTGCGATTGAAATTTGTGCGGATAGATCTGGGTCGGGTTCGGTCACGTCGCGGTTAAACGGCACCTCGTATAGCGCGGGAAACAGACCCAACCGGCGCGATACGGTGACAACTTCCTGAAGCATTTCAGCATCATAATATCCTTCAGTCGCGTTCTCATGTACAATCAGCACCTTGTCGCCGGGGGCCGCAGCGGCGCAGTTGATCAGCATATTTTCGACCCCTTTGAAAAACGGGCCACGATCGAAGCTGTCGACATTGTTCATCGTCAAACTCTTTGCGGATAGATATTATGAAGTTGGTTTTGGTGCCGGATCAGTGCCGGTTGTTAAAGATTACGCCAGCGCCGCGTATTTTGGCATTTGATTTTCATAATACAGGACATTACCGTGGCTTATGCTGAAGCTTCTCCCCTTTTCCGCCCTGCGTACGCTTGAAACTGTTGTTCGCCTTAACGGGTTTGGCCGCGCCGCCGAAGAACTGAGCGTGACCCAAAGCGCGGTCAGCCAGCATATCAAGGCATTGGAAGAATGGACCGGCCACAAGCTTTTGATCCGCGGGGCGCGTAAAACGGTGCCAACCGACAGCGGATTGCGGCTGGCATCGGCTGTGGCCGAGGGGTTTGGCGCGGTGCAACTGGTCTGTGACGATCTTCGCGATCGGACGAAACCCATAAAACGCGGGCTGCTTTTGGCGTCGCCCCCTGGGTTTGCCTTTGTCTGGCTGCTCCCACGATTGATGACGTTTGATGAACGCCACCCCGACGTTCCTGTCTCGCTGTCGACAGATGTTTTTGCCCGCGAGTCTACGGCGGATGTGGCGGATGTGAGAATTCATTATGGGGTGGGCGGCTTTCCGGGCCTGCATGCCGAACGGCTGATGGACGAGCAAATGACCCCGGTGTGCTCCCCCGCTTTGGCCCAGAAGATCACCACGGTTTCCGACCTCGGGCATCACACAATCCTGCAAGATGACGTGCAGCAATTGGGGGTTCCGTCCACTTGGACTATTTGGGCCGATGACGTGGGGGTCGCGCTGCCCAAAAGCGATCGGATACGCAAGTACGGCCAGGCCAATATGGTGGTGCAAGCCGCCATCAAAGGGGGCGGAGTGGCGATGGGGCGCGCGCCTTTGGTCACCGATGCCTTGGTGGATGGATCCCTTGTCTGCCCCTTGCCGATGCTGGCACAATCACAATTGTCTTATTGGTTTGTCTGCCGTCCAGACGCTTTGAAGCAACGGCGCATTAAGATGTTTCGCGATTGGCTGTTTGACGAAGTCGCCGCGCAGCCGGCGATGGCAAACCTGCTGGGATAACGTGCTTTACGCCATTTTTTCCGGTCCGATCTTTTCACTTGTTAACGAATTCAACACGCGGGCATACTGGATTTGATCCGTAAGTTTTTGAGAAGATACTGGAATTGCGGTCTGATATTAGGGCGCATTATGACAAACATAAGCATTTATTGTATAGTCAAATAGAGGATGGCTTGGCACGTTTCCCTATGGAACACAGAAACAACATCATCTCCGCCAGGAACGTAGACAAGTTTTATGGTGCATTTCAGGCGCTCTATGATGTCAGTCTGAACGTCGCAAAAGGCGAGCGTGTTGTGATTTGCGGCCCATCGGGTTCTGGGAAATCGACCCTTATCCGTTGTATGAATGGGTTGGAATTCCACAATTCTGGCATCATCACCATCAATGGGGTCGAGGTGAACGAACGCTCAAAACAACTGCCAGCCCTGCGTCAAGACATCGGGATGGTGTTTCAACAATTCAACCTCTTTCCACATCTAACCATTCTGGAAAACCTGACCATCGGCCCGATCCGGGTGCGCGGTGTGTCTAAGGTTGAGGCTGAAGAACGGGCGCGTAACTATCTGGAACGCGTACATATTCCTGAACAAGCCGACAAATATCCCAACCAGCTTTCCGGCGGGCAACAACAGCGCGTGGCCATTGCGCGATCGCTGTGTATGGAAACGCAGATCATGCTTTTCGACGAACCCACTTCGGCGCTTGATCCTGAGATGATCAACGAAGTGCTGGATGTCATGATCGAATTGGCCGACAGTGGCATGACGATGGTCTGTGTGACCCATGAAATGGGCTTTGCACGCAAAGTGGCCGATACAATGATTTTTATGGAGGCGGGTCGTATTGTTGAAACCGCACCACCCAATAAGTTTTTTACCGCGCCTGACAGCGAACGCTGTCGCCTGTTTCTCAGTCAGATCCTGGCGCATTGAACGATGACGGATCTAAGCGCCCCTGCCCCACAGACCGCCCCACAAACCACCCGGCCGCGCGCGCAGGGTCGCGGCTTTCCGGTGGTGTCGGTGGCGCTTTATGCTTTGATCATCGGCGGTATCATCTGGGGGGCATATGCCGGCGCACAATCCATGGGCTACAATTGGCAATGGTACCGGATGCCACAGTATTTCTATCGGCTGACGGATGATGGGTTTCAGTGGGGCGAGATTGCCATCGGGCTTGTGAAAACGCTCCAGCTGTCCACCATCGCCTTTGTGCTTGCGACGGTGATCGGGCTTGTGGTCGCGTTGTTGCGGATGTCCGGGCTGGTTGTTGGCACCGCGGTTGCGATTGGATTTCTGGAGTTTATTCGCAACATGCCGATCCTCGTGCTGCTCTATCTCTTTTACTACGTGCTGGGGCCGGTCTTTGGGTTTGATCGTTTCACGGCGAGCATCCTGTGTCTGGCGGTTTTCCACGGTGCGCTGATCTCGGAAATTCTGCGCGCGGGCATTCAGGCTGTGGCCCCCGGGCAATGGGAAGCGGCGAAATCCATCGGCATGTCCACGACGCAGGCGTACCGCTATATCGTGCTGCCGCAATCCGTGCGGTTCATGTTGCCGCCGATGACAGGCGAAGTGGTGCATCTGGTGAAAAGTTCCGCCATTGTCAGCGTGATTGCCGTGGCCGAACTGACGACGATCGGGCGCAATATCATCTCGGACACGTACATGAGTTTTGAGGTCTGGTTTACCATCGCCGCCGTTTACATGGTTGTCACGTTGATCCTGTCCATTGGCGTCAGCTGGTTGGAAAATAAATACGCCGTTGATCACTAATCCATTAATATTAAAAGCAGAAATACAATCTGCATCACCCACACCAAGGCCCATAACAAGGAGAGAATTATGAAACTGACAAGACGTATGTTTGGCGCTGCCTTTGCGGTGGCTGCGACTGCCGCCCTCGCCTTTCCGGCAACCGCGCAATCCACGCGCCAGGGCGTATCGGGCGATTCCGTCATTGAAACCATCAAAACACGCGGCGTGATCAAGATCGGCCTGTCACTGTTCAAACCTTGGTCGATGCGCGATCTTGAAGGCGAGCTGGTGGGATTTGAACTCGATGTGGGTCGCAAACTGGCCGAGGACATGGGCGTCGAGGTGGAGTTTGTGCCGACCTCTTGGGATGGTATCATCCCGGCGCTGGTGTCGGGCAAATTTGACGTGATCATCAGCGGGATGTCGATCACCCCACAGCGCAATCTGACGGTGAACTTTTCCGACCCCTATGCCTATTCGGGCATGACCATTCTGGCCAATACCGCGATGACAAAAGGCTTTTCGCTTGAGGATTACAACAGCCCGGATGTGACCTTTGCCGCCCGTCGCGGCGCCACACCCGCCGCCGTGATTGCCGCCGTTTTCCCCGAGGCTGAATTGCTGCTGTTTGACGAAGATGGGGCATCAACCCAAGAGGTTCTGAACGGAAATGCCCATGCCACCATGGCGTCTGAACCCACCCCCTCAACCGAGGCGCGCCGTTATGCCGAAACGCTGAATGTGCCCTTTGACCGGACCTTCCATGCCACCGGCGAAAGCTTTGCCTACCGTAAGGGGGACCCAGACGCGACCAACTTTTTCAACAATTGGATCAACGTGCATCACGCCAATGGCTGGTTGAAATCGCGCAATGATTACTGGTTCCGTGGCAATGAATGGGCCGCCCAAGTCGGCGAAGAGTAAGGCTTTGACACCCGCTGGCGGGGCGCTCGCTCCTCGCCAGCACCACCCGGAGGTCTGACGTGCCCAAATTCCTGAAACGCCTGCATTGGCTGGACATTCTGATCCTTGTGATCCTCGCCGTTTTTGTGGCGGTGATCTGGGTACGGATTGATGGCACGCTGAATTACAAATGGCGGTGGGATCGGATCCCAAACTACATCCTGCGCTATAGCACCAAATACGAAACCTGGGTGCCCAATGTGCTGTTGCAGGGCTTTATCGCCACCATTCGCATCAGCATTTTTGCAAGCATATTGGCGCTGATTTTAGGTGTCATTCTTGGCATTGCGCGCTGTTCCACCAATCTGACCGTGCGCATGCTCGCGCGGACCTATCTTGAATTTCTGCGCAACATCCCCCCGATTGTTGTGATCTTCATCTTCTATTTCTTCCTGTCCGAACAGCTGATCACCGCGCTTAATATCGAAAGCTGGGCACGGGGCATTGCGCGGCAGGAAAACAACGCCGTGTGGGAGTTTCTTTTTGGCGATATGCGCCGCTTCCCGTCTTTGGTTTCTGGCATCATTGTGCTGGCCCTGTTTGAAAGCGCCTTTGTGGGTGAAATTGTCCGTGCGGGCATTCAGTCGATCCCGAAAGGTCAGCATGAAGCGGCAAAATCCATTGGCATGGGGCGCATAGATACCCTGCGCTATATCGTCTTGCCGCAAGCCTTGAAAAAGGTCACGCCGCCGTTGGCCAATCAGTTTATCACGCTGGTGAAAGACAGCGCGATCATCTCGTTGATTTCGGTGCAGGAGCTGACCTTTAAAACCGTCGAACTTGTCGCGTCTACAAGGTTGATATTTGAGGCGTGGCTGACCACCGCCGCGCTTTATTTTGTGCTTTGCTTTAGCCTATCCATGCTGTTTCGCCGGCTTGAGCGGAAATCGGATCAACGCTGACCTGGTACAGCGGATTTAACCTGCGCGGGCGCCACCAAGGCCACGAACAATCTCCGCCATCTCGCGAAACACCGGGGCCAGCGGGCTTTTTTTACGCCAAATCATCCCAATGGTGCGCGCGGGTTGCGGGTCGGCAAAATGCGCAATCGACACCGGGGCGGAGCCTGTTTCCACCGCCACCGCCATTTCCGGGATTAACGTCACGCCAATGCCTGCGCCAACCATTTGAACCAAAGTGGCCAAAGAGCTGCCGTCCAACATCTCGCTTGGCGGGCCCGACGGCTGGTTGCAAAACGACAAAGCCTGATCACGAAAACAATGCCCCTCTTCAAGCAGCAACAACCGCATTTCGCGCAGCATTTCCCGGTTTGGAATGGGGTTTCCTGCGTCACGTTCCGGGCGCACCAAAACAAAATTCTCGTCAAACAACGCGACTTCGGTGAACGCCGCATCAGAGATCGGCAGGGCGACAATCGCCGTATCAATCCGCCCATCGGCCAATTCCCGCAGAAGGTTTGAGGTCTGTGTTTCGCGCACATGAATATCCGCCCCATCATGCACTTGGGTGAGGTTTTTGATGATTTTGGGCAATAAATACGGCGCAATTGTCGGGATCACACCGATCCGCAACTGCCCCACAAAACGCCCCTGAGCGGTGCGCGCGAGCGCTTCGAGATCATCGACTGAACGCAAAATATCACGGCTGCGATCCAGAAATGCCTGCCCAAATCGGGTTAGGCGCACCTGTCGCGGGCCACGTTCAAAGAGCGGTGTGCCCAGCATCTCTTCCAGCTCTTTAATTTGGACGGATAGCGCGGGTTGTGACACGGAACAGGCCTCAGCCGCGCGGCCAAAATGGCCTGTCAGGCTGAGGGCTTCGACATATCGCAGTTTTCTCAGGGTGATGTCTATCATAAGGTAAACCTATCACGTTGATATGAAAATGCAATTTCCCTTAATCAATACTGCGCCCTAGGCTGATCGCAGCACAGGGCAATTCAGCCCTGATGATCTGGCAAGTTGGATGGAGAATGTAATGGACGGAAATACTGGAAAATGCCCGGTGGCCCATGGTGCAACCTCAACCGGAACACGGTCAAACGGTGACTGGTGGCCCAATCAATTGAACCTGCGCATTCTGCATCAAAACAGCGAGAAATCCGACCCGATGGGCGCCGATTTTGATTATCGCGAGGCGTTTAAAGGGCTGGATTTAAAGGCGCTAAAGCAAGATCTCTATGCGTTGATGACCGACAGCCAAGATTGGTGGCCCGCGGACTACGGCCACTATGGCCCGCTCTTTGTGCGCATGGCATGGCACAGCGCCGGCACGTACCGCACGGCCGATGGGCGCGGGGGCGGTGGCACCGGGAACCAGCGATTTGCACCGCTGAATTCCTGGCCGGACAATGTGAATTTAGACAAAGCGCGTCGCTTGCTGTGGCCGATCAAACAGAAATACGGCAATGCGATTTCATGGGCCGATCTGTTCATCCTCGCGGGCAACGCCGCGATCGAGGATATGGGCCTGCGGACCTTTGGCTTTGGTGGTGGTCGCGTAGATATTTGGGAACCGGAAGAGGATATTTACTGGGGGGCTGAGACGGATTGGTTGGCGGATGCGCGCTATTCCGGCGAGCGTGATCTTGAGAATCCTTTGGCCGCCGTTCAGATGGGTTTGATCTATGTGAATCCCGAGGGCCCAAATGGCAATCCTGACCCCGTTGCCTCGGGCCGCGATGTGCGCGACACCTTTGCGCGCATGGCGATGAATGACGAAGAAACCGTGGCGCTGGTGGCCGGCGGGCACACCTTTGGCAAGGCCCATGGCGCTGGTGACGCTGCAAAAGTTGGTCCCGAACCAGAGGCCGCATCGATACAAGAAATGGGCCTTGGGTGGTCCAGCTCTCATGGCAGCGGCGTTGGTGCTGATGCCATCGGATCCGGCATTGAAGGCGCGTGGAAACCCAATCCCACCACCTGGGACATGGGCTATTTCAAAGTGCTGTTCAAATACGAATGGGAGCTGGTGAAAAGCCCGGCCGGCGCGCATATGTGGCTCGCGAAAGACGTGGACGAAGAGGACATGGTGGTCGACGCATTTGACCCCAACAAGAGGCACCGTCCGATGATGACCACAGCGGATCTGTCGCTGCGATTTGATCCAATTTACGAGAAGATTTCGCGCCGTTTCTTGGGTGATCCCGATGCCTTTGCCGATGCGTTTGCGCGGGCCTGGTTTAAACTCACCCACCGCGATATGGGGCCTAAGACATTGTATTTAGGCGATGAAACCCCCGCCGAAGACTTGATTTGGCAAGACCCAATTCCCGCAGTTGATCACAGTTTGGTTGACGCCAAGGACATTGAGACGCTGAAGGCTGCGATCGTGAAACATGGACTTTCTGTGCGTGATCTGGTCACAACCGCCTGGGCGTCGGCCTCAACATTCCGGGGGTCTGACAAGCGCGGTGGGGCCAATGGTGCGCGCATTCGGCTGGCCCCACAAAAAGACTGGGCGGCAAATGAACCGGACCAATTGTCCCGTGTTTTGGGTGAGCTGGCGTGCATTCGCGATGGGTTCAACAAAGGTGCGACAGGCGACAAAAAGATCTCGCTTGCTGATCTGATCGTGCTGGCTGGCGGCGTCGGTGTCGAGATAGCAGCCAAGGCAGCGGGCCATGATATTTCCGTCCCCTTCACGCCGGGTCGTATGGATGCGTCCGAGGATCAAACCGATGTGGAAAGCATCGCGGTGTTAGAGCCAGTCGCAGATGGGTTCCGCAACTTTGAAAAGGCGCGTTTCACCGTGACGGCAGAAGAGTTGCTGGTCGACAAAGCCCAGCTTTTGACCCTGACCGCGCCCGAAATGACGGTCCTTGTGGGCGGCATGCGGGTGATGGGTGCAAATCATGGCGACACAGCCCATGGGGTGCTGACCAATCGTCCCGGCCAATTGACCAATGATTTCTTTGTGAACCTGTTGGACATGGGCACCAAATGGGTGCCAACAGACAACGATGAGATCCATTTTGAGGGGCAAGATCGCAGCAGCGGCGCTGTCAAATGGACCGGCACACGCGTTGATTTGGTCTTCGGGTCTAACTCGCAACTGCGCGCGCTGTCCGAACTCTATGCACAGGCGGATGCCGGCGGAAAATTTGTCGCAGACTTCGTCGCGGCATGGGTCAAAGTCATGAACGCTGACCGGTTTGATATTTGAACGTGAGTTAAGTGATGAAGGGTGCGGCGTCCGTCTGGGCGCCGCATTTCTATGCCCTACGCGTCTCTCTTGGCAGGTTCGCAGGGGTGATAATCTGCACGTTTGACGGGGCATCAACGGTATCGGCAGGCATCAACCGATGGTGACGTAACAGCCGATGAAAGGCATTGCGCAGATCAGTATGCAGGTCGTGATGCAGCACATATTGGATACACCTGCTCAGCAACAAGTCTTTGTTTTCTCGATCTAAATCATGGGCGATAAACAGATGAGGAGCATGACCAAGGTTTGATAGAACCTGATCAATCGCCCGATTCCCACCACCCATGGAGTAGACCGCAACAAGGTCATCAACCCCGCGCAGCACGCGCATGACATCTTGCGCCGTGTCATGGGGCAAACCGCTGCCACCGGTTGCTGAAATGATCTTTAGCTCAGGGCGCAATTGCCGCAGGGCGACGGCAAATGCATCGGCCCGCGCCCCCTCACCCAAAAAGCCGAGATTGCTTTGTGTGGCCAATATTGTACCCGGCCCTTTCGGCAATGACAGATCCATCAAATAGGCTGCAACCTGCCCCGCGGCGGCATTCTCCAGCCCGAAATAGCCCAACCGAGCCGGACTTGCGATATCCGTGAACAGGGTGACAACCGGGATGCCCGCAGCGGTCAACTCCGCAATCGCCGCACGCATCAAAGGCGTGTCGCGTAATTTCAGACAAACCCCTTGGCTGCCGCGTTTCAAAATACGTGTGACGGTGGCCAAAACCTCGTCATCGCGCATGACCTCCCCCAACACAAAGCGGGGCCGAATGACGGCGGCACTGACGCCGGGCAACACCTCTTCCGCGGCGCGCTTAACCTCACGGCTAAACCGCGTTGGCGCCTCGACCACCACATCAAAAAACACCCGCCGCCCACGCGCAGACATTTGCCCCTCTTGCTGCGTGAGTTCATCAATCGCGGCCATCACGCGCGCGCGGGTTTGCGGGCTGACATGGGCGCGGCCGTTCAACACCCGGTCAACGGTTGCTGTGCCCATACCCGCCTGAAGCGCGATTTCTTTGATCGGAAAACGATGTGTCATTGATGTATTCTTGATGTGTTTTGCGGCCCCGATCAAGCCCGTCGTGATGCACTCTTTAACAAGCGAACGAAGAAAAGAGAGGCGCCATGACACACCCCTATTTCCATCCTGATACCTGTGAGCTGGCGGAGTTCACAGAGCTTGTTGAACAAACGACAGACCCCGCCAAAACGCCCCTCGCGGCGGAGGTTCGAAAGAACGTGCCCCTTTATGATATGTCCGTTTTGCGGCCCCAGCTGGAGCAGGAAAACACGCGTAAGACGCTGATGGCGGAATGGGCCAACGTGCTGATGTCCGGGGCTGGCGTGGTGGTCCTAAAGGGGGCTTATGCCGACACAACTGTGCTGGATGACGCCACCGAGGTTTACCAACAGATCATCGCCAGGGAGAAAGAGGAAACGGGCGGCGGCGGCGATCATTTTGCGGCCTCTGGGGCAAATGATCGGATCTGGAATTCCGCTCAGAAATTGTGCCTGACGGCCCCTGATGTGTTTCTGCGGTATTTCGCCAACACCTCAATCGCGGCGATGAGCGAAGCGTGGTTGGGTCCAAATTATCAAATGACTGCGCAGATCAATCTGGTGCGTCCCGGCGGGGCGGCCCAGCAAGCGCATCGCGATTATCACATCGGCTTTCAATCGGCTGACATCAGCGCGCAATACCCCGCGCATGTGCATGATTTGTCGCCCGCATTAACCTTGCAAGGTGCCGTTGCCCATTGCGATATGCCGGTGGAAAGTGGCCCAACCAAATTGCTCCCTTTTTCGCAACTGTACCGGCCCGGATATGTGGCATGGCGGCGCGAGGATTTCCGCGCCTATTTTGAGACGCATCATATTCAACTGCCCCTCTCCAAAGGCGATGCGGTGTTTTTCAACCCCGCGCTTTTCCACGCGGCAGGGGCCAATGTCAGTGCGAATATCCACCGTATGGCCAACCTGTTACAGGTGTCTTCGGCCTTTGGGCGCGCGATGGAAACGCTGGATCGTCGGGCGATGTGCAACGCGATGTATCCCCATGCGCAAGCCGCTAAAAACCTGACCCGTTCAGAAATGACAGCCGCAATTGACGCCTGCGCCGAAGGCTATTCGTTCCCCACCAATCTGGACCGCGATCCGCCCGTTGGTGGGCTGGCGCCAGAAACCCAAGCCGCCCTGTTTCAGCGCGCTTTGGATGACGGGCTGACGACAGAGGCGTTCGGCGCGGCCCTGACCGCTATGACCGAAAAACAGCGCCCCTAAATCAGAAAACCCCCGCCGTGCGATACGCGGCGGGGGCCATTTAGGTAAACCTGTGTGACCGGATTAAACCGTACCGCCCAAGGATCCCTCAAGCGCGACAAGTTCCTGACCACCGGCCATCAGGTCCTGCAACTCTTCTGGTGTGATTTGACCGCGCTGTGCGGTGCCAAGGGTTTTTCCGCGGTTAAGCACCGTAAACCGGTCACCCACCGCCATAGCATGACGCACGTTGTGGGTGATGAACACCACCGCCACACCCTGTTTGCGAACCTTGTCGATGGTGGCCAGAACATTGGCGGTTTGGCGCACGCCAAGGGCGGATGTCGGCTCGTCCAAAATCAGCACTTTTGCGCCAAAATGCACGGCCCGTGCGATCGCCACTGTCTGGCGTTCTCCGCCCGACAATGTGCCCACGGCCTGATCTGGCCCGCGCAGGTTAATACCCATTTCCCGCATGGCTTCCATGGTGATACTGTCGGCGAGTTTATGGTCGAAAAATTTCAACGGCCCGACCCGGCGCACAGGTTCATTGCCCATGAAAAAGTTTCGGCTGACGCTCATCAAAGGGATCATCGCGAGATGCTGGTGCACCGTGGCAATCCCGGCCGAAATGGCATCGCGCGGGCGATCGAATTTCATCGGTGTCCCGCCAAAATAGATCTCGCCTTTGGTGGGTTTATGCACCCCGGACATGGTTTTGATAAAGGTGGATTTTCCGGCGCCATTGTCGCCCAAAAGGCAATGGCATTCGCCCGGATAGACCTCTAGCGAGACACCAGCCAGGGCGATGACGGCGCCAAAATGCTTTTCGATGTTTCTCATCTGTACGATTGCGGCATGTTCAGTGCTCATCTTATCTCTCCCCGGTAATCATACGGCGCACATAGGTGTTCAGGATCACAGCGGCCAAAAGGATGACCCCCAGGAACACCCGGAACAACGAGTTTTCGACCCCTGCGAAAAAGAGCCCCTGTTGCACGACGCCAAAGATCAAGGCCCCCAAAGCAGCCCCCACAACCGAGCCATATCCGCCGGTCAAAAGCGCACCGCCGATGACAACGGCAATGATCGCCTCGAATTCCTTTAACACCCCGCGATCGGACCCGGCACCGCCGAATTCCATCACCTGACAGGTGGCAAAAACGGTTGCGCAGAAGGCCGTAAACATGAACATCATGATCTTGACGCGGTTCACCGGAACACCCGAATTACGCGCCGCTTCGGCATCACCACCGGCGGCAAAAATCCAGTTTCCAAATTGCGTACGTGTCAGCAGCACATGCCCAAAGATCACAAGACCAAGCGCCCAGACAATCAGCATGGGAATCCCGTCAACCACAGGGTCACCTGCCCTGCTGCCGCGCGCAAACACCGCGATCAGGCCATTGTCGCCCATCCAGGTGAACAGGCCCCCAAGGATCTTGCCCCCAAACAATGCCGCCAGCCAATCGCCTTCGGCTGCAACATCCACGCCACCAATAATTGTTTTGCGTTCAATGACTTGCGGCAGGAAGATCGCAAATCCGCGTAGGATGAACAGAAAGGCCAAAGTGACGATAAAACTGGGTAAACCCGTGCGAACCACAATGATTCCGTTCAGCGCGCCAATTGCCAACGCAAGCGCAAAGGTGACAAGGATTGCCATCCAGACCGGCCAGCCAAGTGTGACCGTGAAAATCGCAATCATCATGCCTGAAAACCCGATCATTGATCCGACCGACAGATCAAACTCTCCCGCGATCATCAATAGACAGGCGCCGACGGCGATAATCATGAATTGCGCGCTCACTTGGCTCCAGTTCATAACGCCCTGACTGGAGAACATGCCGCTGTCAAAAGCAAACAAAAGGAACATCAGGAACACGATTGCGGTGCCAATGATCCCGCCCAATTCCGGGCGGATGAGGGCTTCGCGGAAACGAGATCGGGTTTTCACCCGTTCGTCAGTTTGAATTTCAGGTGCTGTATCAGACATTTTGACCTCAGAGACCCTAGATGGGGATAAAGAAAGGGCGGCCAATTCGCACCAGCCGCCCAGTCGGGAGAAGATTAACGGTATTCGCCAGCAAACATCTCAACTTTTTCCAACCCGTCTGCGGTTACAAAACCGGGGCCAGAGTTGATGTTGTTGCCGGGCAGAACGCCGTAGCGGTGATAGTTGGTCATCACCACAACCGGCAGATACGCCTGCAAGAACGGCTGTTGGTCGATGCCCCAATTGATGATGCCCGCCTTGATGCCCTTGACGATGTTTTCACCCAAATCGAACGTGCCGAAATAGATGTCACCCGCCATACCGTTTTCGTCCAGCGCAAGCAATGTCGGATCCGCCGATGTTGGCCCAAGCGTCAAGACCGCATCTGTTTCAGGATTGGTGTTCAAATAGGCCAGAACACGGTTTTTGATTTCTGCCGGATCTTGCCCACTGTCGATCATCTGGTTGCCAAGATCGACACCTAAGCCATCTGCAAAACCCTGACACCGTTCGGTCGACGAGGGTGATGAAATGTAATGGTTCACACAAAGGAACGATCCAACACCGTCACCTTTTGCACGCAGACCAGCCGCATACCCTGCGTCATATTCTGGCTGACCAACATACATCAACGCACCAACTTCGCGCGCCTGATCCGGTGTCCCCGAGTTCATGATGATCACATCAACACCCGATGCCACAGCGTTCATGATTGGGCCTTTCAACACCTCGTAATCAGACAAAGTGGTGATGATACCATTGGGGCCAGAGGCCGCCGCCTGTTCGATGATCCGCGCCATATCGGCAAGGTCACCGGTGGGCGGGTTGCGGTATTCAACCTCAACATTCATTTGCTCACCAGCCAGCGCGATGCCGTTTTTGATGGTGTTCCACCAGCTGTCGCTGTCAGGCGCGTGGCTGACAAGAATGTATTTTTCGCCATCTGCCGACGCCGTGGTCGCGGCCATCAGCGGGGCGGCGGCAACAGCTGTCACCAGCGCGAGTTTTTTCATCAGTGAAGTCATGTTTTCCTCCCAAGTTTCACCGGTCTTAATGCCGAAAGAGCGGTTTGCTCCGTCTCTCCGACTCAAGTTAAAGCATATCCAACCTGCTTTTGCAACCGGTTGCAAAAATGCGGAGACTGTTTCATGCTGCATATTGAGAAGAAACCCTTTAAAACACCTGTCACAGGTATTTAAGAACAGGTTGACCATGGCCGTCACATTGAAAGAGGTTGCAGAACGCGCGGGTGTATCACGCTCGGCTGTGTCGCGCGCATTCACCGACGGCGCATCGGTTTCGGACAAAATGCGGCGCAAGGTTGAAAAGGCGGCGCGCGAGTTGGGGTACAGCCCAAATGCGCTGGCGTCCTCCCTGACCACGGGGCGCACCAAACTGATTGGCCTCGTCTCGAACAACTTTCACAACCCGATTTTCCTAGAGGTGTTTGACCTGTTCACCCGCGGATTACAGGACTGTGGATTGCGCCCGCTTTTGGTGAACCTCAGCGACGAAGTGGACCCGGAAAACTCGGTGCGCATGTTGCGGCAATATTCGGTCGACGGCGTTGTTGTGGCCTCCTCCACCCTGCCCCCGGGCTTTGCCAAAGCATTTCGGGATGCCGGTGTTCCGGTGGTGCATTCCTTCGGGCGCTACTCATCCGCCCCGCAAGTCCATGTGGTTGGCATCGACAACTTTGAATGCGGGCGCATGGCGGCACGGACCTTGGTTGATCGCGGCTATGATCACATCGCCTTTTTGGGCGGACCAGAGAGTGCCACCTCGACCCAAGACCGTCACGCCGGGTTTTTGTCAGAGCTGTCGGCACATCCTTCGATCAAAACCAGCCATTCTTTTGCGCATGACTATTCCTTTGACGCAGGCCGGGCCGAGATGATGCGCCTGTTGAAAAGCACCCCAGCACAAGCGTTTTTCTGCGGCGATGACGTGCTGTCCATCGGGGCTTTGTCGGCCATTGCCGATAGCGGGCTTTCGGTGCCCGATGACATTGGCATCATTGGTTTGAATGACATGGAAATGGCGCGTTGGGAAAACATAAATCTGACGACCATCCACCAACCGATCCGGCAAATTGTCTCTTCGTCGATTGAGTTGATGGTGGCGATGCTGGACGAACCGGATCGCTATCCCGAAGCGCGAATTTTCCCCTGTTCCGTGGTAGAACGGGGAACTTTAAAGAGTTTAAAGTGTTTAAAGATTGACGTCGGAGGGGATGTAAAACTTTAAAGTTTCCGGTTTTGAAACTTTAAACAGTTTAAAGAAACCGGGCCGCAACCCGGTTTCTGTTTTTCTTGGTATTAGCGGAACATTGGTGGGCGTGCGTCCATCCAAACGCCCCCTTCTTTGGCCGACGCCACAGCCGTGTGAACCGCCGCCATCGACCGCACTCCGGCCTCGGCATTTGGCAGGCCATCGCGGGTCGCGCCATGGATCGCATCGGCCAGATCGCAATAGATGTTTGCGACCGCCAAAGGGAAGCCTTCGGGATGCGCAATCGCCACTCGGGACAGGCGTTGGGCATCGTCATGCAGGCCCCCTTCGCCCTTTTCAATGATCTGCGTGCGCCCATTAACTGGCGTATAAATCAACTGGTTAGGCTGTTCTGACGCCCAACGAAGACCGCCTGTTTCACCAAACACCTGGATATCAAATCCGTGCTGACGGCCGATCGCAACGGACGATGTCCACAGCCGCCCAACCGTGCCGCCGCGCATACGGAAGTTGACCATCGCATCGTCCTCAAGCTCGCGGCTTGGGATGGTGGACGCGAAATC
Source organism: Aliiroseovarius lamellibrachiae (assembly GCF_018599245.1). GTDB lineage: Bacteria > Pseudomonadota > Alphaproteobacteria > Rhodobacterales > Rhodobacteraceae > Aliiroseovarius > Aliiroseovarius lamellibrachiae. The sequence goes on along the minus strand of NZ_JAHEVJ010000009.1, from coordinate 23,262 downwards.
AGCGGACAGGGTTTCCACCTCATCATCGGCAATAAAACTTGCCATATGAAGCGCGTGAATGCCGCAATCCGCAAACTGACCAGAGACCCCGGCCATCTTGGGATCATAGCGCCACCTCACCCGCGGATTATCCGCATCCGTTGCATCCCCGTGATGCCCGTGGCTGAAATTTGTGACCACCAAACGCACCTTGCCAATCTCGCCATCGCGCACCATTGCACGGGCTTGGCGGACCATTGGATAGGCCGAGTAGCAATAGTTCACAGCACAGATTTTCCCTGCTTTTTCAGCGACTTTGACGATTTCCTCGCCCTCTTCAACCGTCATGGTCATCGGCTTTTCACACAGCACGTTAAACCCGGCCTCAAGAAAGGCTTTGGCGATCTCAAAATGGGTGGCGTTGGGCGTGGCGACTGTCACCAGATCAATACGATCGTCGCGGTTTTTCTCACCCGCCAACATCTCTTGCCAATCCCCATAGGACCGGTCTGCGGCAATGCCCAATCGTTGCGCGTATTCACGCCCCACATCCGGGCGATGATCCAAAGCACCCGCCGCAAATTCAAAGCGCCCATCCGCCAAAGCACCCAACCGGTGCGCAGGTCCAATCTGGCTGCCTTCGCCGCCACCAATCATGCCCCATTTCAGTTTTGTCATGAGAAGCGCTCCTTAGTTAAAGCCAATAGATTCAAGGTATTCGCGGTTCTTGCGCGCATCCCCAACAGGGTCGGGATCCAACAGGGGGTCGCAGTCTTGTTCAACCGTACACCAGCCCTCAAACCCTGCATCCAAAAGCACCTGACGCACCGTGGGGAAGTCGACATCACCCTCGCCAAGATTGCAGAAAATCCCTTGGCCGCAGGCATCGTAAAACCCCGTGCGTTTGGCAATGACGTCCGCTTTCACCTTTGGCGAAATATCCTTGAAGTGCATGTAGGAAATGCGATCAATGTGACGTTTCATAAACGCCACAGGATCAAAGCCAGCATAAGAATGGTGGCCGGTGTCGAAACAGATTTTCAGAATGTTATCATCGACTTCACTCAGCAACCGTTCCAGTTCCGGCTCAAAATCCATGAAACCCGCCGCATGGGCGTGTATGCCAACGGTCAGCCCGTATTCTTCGGTGCCAATGCGCGCAGTTTCGGCGATCCGGTCGCGATAAGCAGCCCATTCCGCCTTATCCATTTGCTCGGCCTCAGACGCACGGCCAGCGGTGGGTGCGCGGCGCGGTGAAATCGAGTCGATCAACACCAAATGCTGCGCCCCATGTGCCTTTAAAGCCCGCGCGGTGCGGTGGGTTGCATCCAACACATCTTCCCATGCATCCGGGTCATGATAGGCGCGAAAAACCACGCCGCCGATCAGCTCCAGTTCATGCTCCGCCAAGCCGTCAGCCAACACAGCGGGATCCTCGGGCATGAAGCCAACGGGCCCCAACTCGATCCCCTTATACCCCGCCTCAGCACAATCCTTCAGCACGGATTGCCAGCTGGGATTACGCGGGTCATCTGCAAACTCCACACCCCAGGAACAGGGCGCATTGCCAATTCTGATAGTCATTTACAAGTCTTTCTTATGCTCATAATGCGTTGATATCTTGCCATTTTTCCAACTTACACGACGCCGTGGCGGCCGCGATCACGCGGTTGACGTCCAGCCCGTCTTGAAAGGTTGGCCAAATGGGTTTTCCGGTTTCAATCGCGGCAAGAAAATCCCGTGCCTCGATGATGATTTGATCTTGATATCCGGTGCCGTGGCCGGGGCCTTGGCAGAACGGCAAATAGTCAGGATGTGCGGGGCCGGTTAGGATTTTGCGAAACCCTCGCTCAGCCTCGGGATCTTCGGCACGATAAAGCCAAAGGGCATTCTGATCTTCTTGATCAAAACGGATCGCCCCTTTTGTCCCCGTAATTTCATAGGCATAGCCCATTTTTCGCCCCATCGCGATGCGCGAGAAATACATCTGCCCCATCGCGCCATTTTCAAAGCGGCACATCAATTGGCCGTGGTCGTCATTGGTAACCTCGCCGCCCGGGCGCGTTTTGTGAACGGTTTCAATTTCGGCCATGACACGGGTGATGGGGCCAAGCAACGCCAAAGCCGCGTTGATCATATGCGGGGCGAGGTCGCCCATTGTGCCGTTGGCTGCGCCGGTTGTACGCCAGGTTGCGGGCATATCGGGGTCTGCGTAAAAATCCTCGGTATGCTCGCCGCGAAACCAGGTGATGTCTCCGATTTCGCCGTCCGCAATCAGTTGGCGTGTGAACTGGCTTGCCGGGGTGCGGATATAGTTAAAGCCGACCATATTTGGCAGGCCAGAGGCCTCGGCTGCGGCAACCATCGCACGACTGTCATCAAGGGATGCGCCCAGAGGTTTTTCACAAAACACTGGCTTACCCAGCGCAAAGGCGGCCTCGGCCACAGCGCGGTGGGTTTCTTGCGGTGTGGCAATCACAATCGCCTCAACCTTTGGATCATTGACCAATACGCGCCAGTCATCGGTGGCCCGGTCGAATCCATAGGCCACCCGATACCGCTCTGCACTGTCGTTAGACGAGGCACAGATCATTTCCAAACGAGGGCGCAAAGCGGTGTTAAAGACAGCGCCAACAGCGGACATTGCGACCGAATGCGCCTTGCCCATGTAGCCCCCACCAAGGATGCCAATTCCGATTTGTCGCATCATATCGACCCCTCAAATTTGAAATACGGTTTGCAACCGGTTGCAAAACTTGTATCGTGGGAATCGAAATCTCGCAAGCTGCATTCGGTCTCCCGCCGAAAATTCCTAAAAGGTTCGCGCACACATGACGACAACACATGACACCATCCGCCTGACCACCGCCCAGGCAATAATCCGTTGGCTTTCCAACCAGTTCATCGAAATAGATGGGCAAGAAATGCGCCTGTGTGGCGGGGGTTTTGGCATCTTTGGGCACGGCAATGTGACCTGTCTGGGCGAGGCGTTGCACGGTGTGCAAGATGAGCTGCCTCTTTATCGTGGGCAGAATGAACAGAGCATGGGATTCGCCGCAGCAGGTTATGCAAAGCAATGGTTGCGCCAAAGATTTATGTTTTGCACTGCATCTGCGGGACCAGGCACATCAAACCTGATGACGGCCGCGGCGCTGGCCCATGCCAACCGTTTGCCAATGCTGCTTTTATGTGGCGATACGTTCCTGACCCGCCTGCCCGACCCGGTATTGCAGCAGATGGAGAACTTTAACGATCCGACCTTTGGCGTGAACGATGGGTTTAAACCTGTTGTGCGCTATTGGGATCGAATTTCCCATCCGGCGCAGGTGATCCAGTCCCTGCCCGCCGCCATTGCGACGATGCTGGACCCGGCGGATTGCGGCCCTGCGTTTCTTGGTCTGCCGCAGGATGTACAGGGTTGGACCTATGACTATCCAACCGCGTTTTTTGAGAAGAAAGTGCACCGCATTCGTCGGATCACTCCGGATGCCGACGAGATTGCCGATGCGGTTCGCGCCCTGTCTGGTGCCAAGCGCCCGATGATTATCGCAGGTGGCGGCGTGCAATATTCGCGCGCTGTAAAGGAACTGACGGCCTTTGCAGAAGCTCACCAAATTCCGGTCGTCGAAACCATCGCTGGGCGTGCAAATATGTTGGCGACGCACCCGCTAAATATCGGCCCCATCGGGGTCACCGGATCTGACAGTGCCAATGCAATCGCCGAAAGGGCGGATGTGATTGTGGCCGTGGGCACACGGCTGCAGGATTTCACCACGGGATCTTGGACGGCATTTGCACAAGACGCACAGTTCATTTCCATCAACGCCGCGCGCCATGACGCAGGCAAGCATATGTCGCTGCCGGTGGTTGGGGATGCCAAGCAGTCCTTGACGGCGTTGACTGCGGCTCTTGAATATTCCGGGCCGGCGTCTTGGGTGGCCGAAGCGCAAGGAGAGCGCACGAAATGGGATGCTTATGTGGCCGAAAATATCGCCCACGGCAATCGTCCGAATTCATATGCCCAAGCCATCGGAATGGTGAACGCCCTTTGTGATCCGCGCGACCGCGTGATTGCGGCCGCAGGCGGTTTGCCAGCCGAGGTGACCGCCAACTGGCGCACGCTCGATATCGGCACCGTTGATGTGGAGTTTGGCTTTTCCTGCATGGGGTATGAGATTGCTGGTGGTTGGGGCGCGCGCATTGCGCAGGCGGAGCAAGAACCAGATCAAGACACCATCATCTTTCTTGGCGATGGATCTTATATGATGTTGAATTCAGACATCTATTCGTCGGTTCTGAGCCGTAAGAAACTAATCATTCTGGTGCTGGACAACGGCGGGTTTGCGGTGATCAACAAGCTGCAAAACAACACAGGCAACGAAAGCTTCAACAACCTTCTGGCGGATTGCCCAACCATCCCGGAACCTTTCAGCGTGGACTTTGAAGCCCATGCCGCATCCCAAGGTGCAATTGCCGAAACAGTCTCTAATCCTGCCGAATTGGGCGAGGCCTTTACGCGGGCCAAAGCCTCTGACAAGACCCATGTGATTGTCATGAAGGTCGACCCCTATGAGGGCTGGACCACCGAAGGGCATACCTGGTGGGAGGTCGGCACCCCGCATATCACCGACAGCAACCGCGTGCGCGACGCCCATGTGGACTGGGAAGCCAGCCGCAGCAAGCAACGGAAGGGCGTCTGATGGTGATGGACGGCATTGCCAAGCGCAATTTTCTGGTGATCGGGCGTGTGGGCATGGATCTTTCGCCGGAACCTGCGGGCACACGGACACAGGATGCAACATCCATGATGGTGGCGATGGGCGGAAGCTCGGCCAATATCGCGGCAGGGTTGGTCAAATTCGGCTGTGACGCCGCCCTTGTGACATCGGTTTCCGATGATGCGGTGGGTTGGTATTGTGAAAATCAGCTGGATGCCTACGGCATTGATCGCACCCATGTAAAGCGGATCAAAGGCGAAGAGCGCACGTCGCTCGCCGTTTATGAAACCCGCGTGGACGAGCATCAATCGGTGATTTACCGCAACAATGCCGCCGACTTTCAAATGACCGTCGATGACGTGGAGGCGGTGGATTACAGCCAATTTGGCGCGTTGATCACGGCTGGTACGGTCTTTGCCGCGGAACCCTCCCGAACTGCTGCGTTCCGCGCCTTTGAACTGGCGCGTGCTGCGGGTTTGCCGATCATTTTTGATGTGGATTATCGCCCTTACAGCTGGCCTTCACCGCAGGTCGCACAGGATGTTTTGTCGCGCGCGGGGGCCTTGTCCGACGTCATTGTTGGCAATGATGAAGAATTTGGTTTCATGGCCGGCGATATCTCGTATGGCCTTGATAAAGCACGGGAACTCGCGACTTCCAGCGCCGCCATTGTCGTCTATAAAATGGGCGCGGAAGGGGCCATGACCTTTGCAAATGGGCAAGAGCTGCGTACCGGAATTTTTCCGGTAGACGCGGTGAAACCCACCGGTGCTGGCGACAGTTTCATGGCCGGCTTTCTCGCCGCGCTGTCCAAAGATCACCTGATGAAAGACGCCGTTTTGCGCGGGTCGGCTTGTGCGTCAATTGTTGTCGCGCAACCCGGCTGCGCCCCCGCCATGCCCAACACCGCCGAGCTTGAGGCCTTTTTGGCCTCGCATCCCGGCCCCACAAATTGCTGAAAGGATACGCACATGCATATCGCGCCCCATGACAACCAAAACAAACCCATCGTCGATGTTGATCACGATCTGGTGCCGTTGAATTACTTTAACATCATCAAGCTGAAGAAGGGCGAGGTGTTTGAATACGCCGTGCCCGGCTATGAAACCTGCATTGTGCCGGCAACGGGCACGGTTGATGTCGATGTGGACGGCGCGAAATATGATCGCCTTGGCACGCGGACCGAAGATGTCTGGGACGGCGAACCCGAAGGGGTTTACGTGCCGGTTGGGGCCAAAGTGCGGATCACCTGTCTGACCGATGCGACCGAAACCTTCATTGCGGGTGCAAAATACGACAAGGTGCTTGAGCCGTTTGACGTACGCGAAGCCGAGATTGATTTGGTGCAATACGGGTCAGATGACACGAAAACTCACCGCAAAATCAAGCACATCCTTGGCACGAAATATCACGACAAAGTCGGCCGCTTGTTGGTCAGCGAGCTGTTTACCGTGGGCGAAGGCGGTTGGTCCGGCTTCCCATCCCACAAACATGACACTGATCGTTTGCCCGATGAAACCCGCCATGATGAGACATATAACTTCCGGTTCAAACCAAACTATGGGTCGGGCGTTCAGATGTTGCAGCGCGAAGACAATGAGCCCGGCGATGCCTATCACATCATGGATGGATCAACGATTATGATCGACAAAGGCTATCACCCTTGCGCAGTTTTGCCCGGGTATCAGATGTATTATTTCACCATCCTTGGCGGTCTTAGCCAGCGGTCGTTGAAGCAGTATTTCCAGCCGACACATGAGGCCCAGCTTCACACAATTCCCGGTATCATGGATATGGTGGCAAAGTTCAAATGACCCTTGTGACATTGAAGGATGTGCTTCAGCCCGCGCTGAAGAATGGATACGCTGTGGCCGGTCTTGTCACGCTTGGATGGGAAGAAATGCGCGCCTATGTGGCGGCGGCGGAGGCCGAAAATTGCCCGGTGATTTTACAAGCTGGGCCATCGTGCCGGGACCACACGCCCCTGCCTATTTTGGGCAAGATGTTTCGCCATTTGGCGGAAGCGGCAAGCGTGCCGGTCGTGGCCCATCTCGACCACGGGTATACAGTAGAGGATTGCCGGATCGCCATCGACAGCGGCTTTACCTCGGTTATGTTTGACGGATCACGCAAACCACTTTCTGAGAACATCACAGAGACCGCGGCCATTGTCGAAATGGCACACGCCGCCGGTGTATCTTGCGAGGGCGAGATTGGTTTTGTTGGCTACTCTGGCGGCGAAGGTTCTGCCGGAACCAATCCAGACGAAGCCGCACAGTTTGCACGCGAAACCGGGGTGGACGCCATGGCAATCTCGGTTGGCAACGTGCATTTGCAACAAGACAAAGAGGGTGGCTTGGACATGGACCGCATCCGCGCAATCGAGGCTGTGACCGAGGTGCCTTTGGTCATTCACGGCGGCTCTGGCGTGCCGGTGGAACAGCGCTCCGCCTTGGCGCGTGGGTCAAAAGTGTGCAAATTCAACATCGGGACCGAATTGCGTATGGCCTTTGGTCACGCGCTGCGCGAGGCGGTCAATCATGACCCATCTCGGTTTGATCGGGTACAGATCCTAAAAGAAACTCATGATCCTGTGGTCACCGCGACACGACAGGTTTTACGCGCATTCAAGGGGGCATAACATGCTGAAAATTGGACTTTTAGGATGTGGTCGCATTGGCCAGGTCCATGCCCGTAGCATCGGTCAAATCGAAGGGGCCATGGTCACCGCCGTCGCAGATGCCTTTCCAGATCCTGCACAGGCTTTGGCAGCAAAAACCGGCGCCGATGTGATGACGCCCGACGCGCTTATTGCGAGTGAAAAAGTGGATGCGGTGGTCATTGGCACCCCAACCGACACCCATTATGACTTGATCCACGCGGCGGCACGCGCGGGGAAAGCGATCTTTTGTGAAAAGCCCGTAGACATGTCCGCCGATCGTATTCGCGATTGCATCAAAGTGGTCGAGGCCGCAAATGTCCCCTTTCTAACCGCATTCAACCGTCGCTTTGACCCGAATTTCGCCAATGTTCATTCACGTCTTACAACAGGTGAGATTGGCGCTGTGGAAATCGTGACCATCTTGTCACGCGACCCAACACCGCCACCAGTCAGCTACATCAAAAGCTCGGGCGGGCTGTTTCGTGACATGATGATTCATGACCTGGATATGGCCCGGTTCTTGCTTGGTGAGGAACCAATCACTGTTTATGCGGTTGGCTCGGCCTTGGTGGACCCCGAAATTGGCACGGCGGGCGACGTCGATACCGCGGCTGTCACGCTGACCACCGCATCTGGGAAGATTTGCCAAATCTCCAACTCGCGACGGGCCAGTTACGGGTACGACCAGCGGATTGAGGTCCATGGTGCTAATGGGATGTTGCGCGCCGAAAATATGTTGGAAAACACAGTGGAAGTGGCCACCGCGACCGGGTTTCGCAAAGCAGCGGCGCAGAATTTTTTCCTGGAACGCTACGAGGCGGCCTACCGGGCCGAGATGCTGCATTTTGTAGCGGCAGTAAGTGGCGATCAACCTGTTTCGCCCAGCATTCAGGATGGGTTGCGCGCGCAAGTTTTGGCAGATGCGGCAGCACGGTCTTTGGCAGAAGGTCGCCCCGTCTCGGTTGGGTGATGCCCCAAAAAATGCGCGCGGCTATGTTCCGGCGAGGCCGCGCGATGAAACGACAATTCCTGGGTGAACACGATCAACGGTCTGAAACTTAAATCGCCACGGTTGATCTGATTTCCCTGACAAAACGAATGACAGAAATCAGGTTGAAGTGGTCGCCTTACGCGGTCGGTTGTAAAATGCGCATCGGGGTGCTGGCATCGTCTTTTTGTGTTGAATTGAGCAGCCGCGCGCCAATGGCGACCGGCGATAGATCTGGCCCCAACCCCCTTTGGTCACGATGAAATCACGCGATTGCGTCTTACGTTCAAGCGGAGTTGACCCACATAACGATAGCAAAAGTCGCGTTTTTAGTGTATGCTGGTTTTCAAAGGTGTAAAATTTAATAGCATCATATCAATGGCTTGATACTTTTCGCGACGCGTGTTTGCGAACCTGATCGCTGTTGGCTTTCATTCCCCCGGCCGGATTTGCTGTGGGGCCCACCCTTCCCGCGTGACAACAATGGCACGCCCGAAGGTGTCATTTGGTTAAGGAGGAACCCCAAAAGGAGGTAGGTGTCAAATGGACGACATTGTCGAGCTTTTTGCCGAGCAATATGCAGAAACCCGCGAGCGGGAGATGTCATTGCAAGACTATTTGAACGGGTGCAAATCGGACCCATCAATGTATGCCAACGTCGCAGAACGTATGCTTCGGGCGATTGGTGAAGAAGAGCAGGTGGATACGTCAAAAGATCCTAGGCTCGGGTTGATTTTCCAAAATCGAACCATCAAACGCTATGCTGCCTTTATAGATTTTTATGGGATGGAAGACACGATTGAACGGATCGTGGGGTACTTCCGTTATGCCGCGCAAGGCTTGGAAGAACGCAAACAGATCCTCTATCTTTTAGGGCCCGTTGGGGGCGGGAAATCTTCAATTGCAGAGCGATTGAAGCGCTTGTGCGAAGATCAGCCAATTTATGTGCTGAAAGCCGGTGATACGATCAGCCCGACCTTTGAAAGCCCGCTGGGCCTGTTTGATCCTGTGCGCATGGGGGAGGTGTTGGAACAGGAATATGGAATTTCGCGGCACCGCCTACCTGGTCTGATGTCGCCATGGGCCGTGAAGCGGCTTGATGACTTCAAAGGTGACATTTCCAAGTTTACGGTGGTGGAAATGAAGCCCTCGCGTCTGCGCCGGATCTGTATTGCCAAGGTCGAACCGGGGGATGAAAACAATCAGGACATTTCCACATTGGTCGGCAAGGTGGACATCCGCCAATTGGAGCATTTCAGCCAAGACCATCCCGACGCCTATTCATTTTCTGGTGGGCTCAATCGTACCAGCCAGGGCATCATGGAATTTGTCGAGATGTTCAAGGCGCCGATCAAGATGCTGCATCCGCTGCTCACCGCCACGCAGGAAGGCAATTACATGGGCACGGAAAGCTTTGGCGCGATCCCGTTCCAAGGGTTGATCCTCGCCCATTCCAATGAAAGCGAATGGCAGCAGTTCAAGAACAACAAAAACAACGAAGCCTTTATTGATCGCGTGTCGATCATCAAGGTGCCCTATTGCCTGCGTGTGACGGAAGAGGCTGAAATTTATCACAAACTTCTGGAGCATAGCGAGTTGAAAGAGGCGCCCTGCGCGCCAGAAACGCTTAAGATCCTCGCGCGGTTTTCTGTGCTGTCACGGCTGGTGCCACATGAAAACTCCAACCTCTTTTCCAAGCTGCGGGTCTATGATGGCGAAACCCTGAAGGACAGCGATCCCAAAGCGAAAACTTCGCAGGAATACCAAGACCATGCGGGCGTGGATGAAGGCATGACCGGGGTCTCGACCCGTTTTGCCTTTAAGGTGCTGTCCAATGTGTTCAATTATGACACAGAAGAGGTCGCCGCCGATCCGGTGCATCTGATGTATCTGTTGGAACAGATGATCAAACGCGAACAATTCCCGAAAGAGACCGAGGCGAAATATCTTGAGTTTATCAAGACCGAACTCGCGCCGCGGTATGAGGATTTCATCGGCAATGAGATTCAGAAAGCTTACCTCGAAAGCTATACCGAATACGGGCAAAACGTGTTTGACCGGTATATCGCCTATGCGGACGCCTGGATCGAGGAACAGGATTATAAAGATCCCGACACCGGCCAGCTTTACAATCGCGAAATCCTCGATGGGGAACTGTCGAAAATCGAAAAACCAGCGGGCATTTCCAACCCCAAGGATTTCCGCAACGAGATCGTGAAATTTGCCCTGCGCCACCGCGCCAACACCGGGAAAAACCCGCATTGGTCGTCGTATGAAAAACTGCGCGACGTGATTGAAAAACACATGTTCAGCCAAGTCGAAGAGCTGTTGCCGGTGATCAGCTTCGGGTCGAAAAAAGACAGCGACACCGAAGGCAAACACATGGAGTTTGTCGAGCGGATGGAAAAACACGGCTATACCCGCCGTCAGGTCCGCCGTCTGGTGGAATGGTACATGAGGGTGAACAAAGCCGGATAGGCAGGGGGTCGTTATGCGACATTTCATTGACCGCCGCCAAAATCCAAAGGGCAAAAGCCTTGGCAATCGCCAACGGTTCTTGCGCCGGGCGCGGCATCATATCAAGGATATGGTCGATAAATCGGTACAGGAGAAATCCATCAAGGATGGTGGATCCGTGCCGACAGGCGAACGGATTACCATCCCCACCAAAGGCATTGGCGAGCCACGTTTCGTACATTCCAACCAAGGTGGATTTCGCGAACGTATCTTTCCCGGCAACAAAGAATTTGTGGTGGGCGACAGTTTCCCCCGTCCAAAATCTGGCGCCGGGGAAGGGGGCCGCAAGGCGTCGGACAGTGGCGAGGGCGAAGATGGGTTTACCTTCAGCCTGACCCGAGAGGAGTATTTGCATATCTTGTTCGACGGGCTGGAACTGCCCGACATGATTAAGAAAAATACATTTGAAACTGAAACCAAAGCGACCCGTCGGGCCGGGCTGACCACGGCGGGATCCCCCAACAACCTCAACCTCGTACGCACGATGCGCAACTCGCTTGGGCGACGCATTGCCCTAAGGCGCCCATCAACGGACGAGCTTGCCACATTGGCCGCCGATATCGAGGCGCTGGAAGAAGAGGGTGCCCCCACGGCACGGGACAAAAAACGACTTGAGGAGCTGCGCACGGCCTTCGCCGCCCTCGAGCGCAAGCGCAAGATTGTCGGTTATATTGACCCTCTTGACCTGCGCTTTGATACGCATGTCCCTGTGATGACCCGGAATTCCAAGGCTGTTGTGTTTTGCTTGATGGATGTCTCAGGCTCGATGCAGGAGCGTGAAAAGGACCTTGCGCGGCGGTTTTTCCTGTTGCTCAACCTGTTTCTGGAACGCGCTTATGATCAGTCTGATGTCGTGTTCATTCGGCACACCCATCACGCACAAGAGGTGGATGAAGAGACATTTTTCTACGCCCGCGAAACCGGCGGCACCATTGTCAGCACGGCCCTTTTGGAAATGCAAAAGATCATCGAGGACCGGTACCCAACGGATGAGTGGAACATCTATGCCGCGCAAGCGTCGGATGGTGAAAATTTTGGCAAGGACTCGCTGAAATGCGAGGAACTGCTCAATGATGTCATCCTGCCGATCTGTCAGTATTTCGCCTATGTCGAGATCATGCCGACAGGGACCAGGGACGCAATGAATGACACAGACACGGGCGGTGATCTGTGGGATTCCTATGTGAATGTGAATGCCATCTGGCCCAGTTTTGAAATGCTGCGCGTGTCGGAACCCGCGCATATTTACCCCATGTTCCGCAGATTATTTTCCATCAAGGGGGCTGAAAAATGACCGCAAAAATCGCTACTCAGCCGTTGTTTGACACATCCGACTGGACCTTTGAGTTGATGAACACGGTGCATGACGCCATCGAAGAGATCGCGCTTGGGGATCTTGGGTTAGATGTCTATCCGAACCAGATCGAGATCATCTCGGCCGAACAAATGCTCGACGCCTATTCCTGCGCAGGGTTGCCATTGATGTATCAGCACTGGTCATTTGGCAAACATTTTGTCCGCGACGAGACCCATTATCGCAAAGGCCACATGGGTCTGGCCTATGAAATCGTCATTAATTCAAACCCCTGCATCAGCTATAATATGGAAGAGAACACCATGGCAATGCAGACCCTTGTGATGGCGCATGCGGCTTTCGGGCATAATCATTTCTTCAAAAACAACTATCTATTCCGTGACTGGACCGATGCCGATGGGGTGCAAGATTACCTATCATTTGCCAAGAATTTTATTTCGGATTGTGAGGAGCGATACGGTGTGGATGAGGTCGAGCAGGTCATTGACGCCGCCCATGCGCTGCGCGATCAGGGTGTGTTTCGGTATGGTCGACCGCCCAAACCAACGCGCCAAGAAATCGAAGCCATCCGCCTGCAACGCGAAGGCTATGTGCGCGAAAGAAAGCTGTTGGATATCTGGACCGATGCAAGGCTGGGCGAAGGAAAAGAGCCCGCGACAGCTGAGGACTTGGCCCTAAACAATCGGTTGGCCGCGATGAATTTACCGCAGGAAAATATCCTCTACTTTCTTGAAAAACACAGCCCCGTTCTGGCGCCCTGGCAGTCCGAAATTCTACGGATCGTACGCTATATGGCACAGTATCTTTACCCACAAAAACAGACAAAAGTCATGAACGAAGGTTGTGCGACCTTCACCCATTACTACATCATTAACCAACTTTATGAAAAAGGACTGATCACCCAAGGCGCCTATATGGAAATGTTCCATTCCCATACAAATGTGATCTTGCAGCCCGAATTTGACGACCCGCGCTTTTCCGGGTTGAACCCTTATGCGCTTGGGTTTGCAATGATGATGGACATCAAGCGGATCTGCGAACACCCAACAGACGAGGACCGCGAGTGGTTTCCGAATTTTGCAGGCGATCCCGATTGGCGCAGTGTTTTAAAAGACGCTTGGGCCAATTATCGCGACGAGAGCTTTATTCTCCAGTTCCTCTCGCCCCACCTGATCCGCCAGTTCAAACTGTTTGTCATCGCCGATGACGCCAAGCAGCCAAACCTTGAAGTCAGCCACATCCACAACCGTCGGGGGTACCGCGAGATCCGCCGCGTGCTCGCACGCTCTTATGACTTGGCCTATCTTGAACCAGATATTCAAGTTCGTGACGCCGATCTGAAAGGTGACCGTGAATTGCAACTTTTGCATACGATCAGCAATGGGATTGATCTGGTCGATGACAGCCGGACCGAAGTGCTGAAACATGTACGCAAATTGTGGGGGTACGACGTCAGCCTGAAAGGTGTCGATCGGGTGAGTGGAGCAGAACTTTATGCGCGCACCACCAAAAAACCCAAGGTGTTTGAAGGGTAAGTTACGCCAGTGTGTCACCAATCAATGTGGTGGGCGTTCCGTCTTAAACCTGTGTTTCAAGGTGATCACGAAACATTTAGTAATCGCGCTCGAAAAACACTCCCAGCTTGCTGTCACCATCAGAACCGACGCTGCCGCGCGCCGTCAACGACGGGGACAGGTTCAGGTTCAAATTGATTTCGCTGGTGCCGTCAGAACCCACGGTCACGTCAGTGTAAACATTTTCCGAGATGTATTTCCCCGCCTTAACCGTGGCCACGCCATCGGCATCGGTGCTGACGTCCAAATCATCCAGGCCAAATGATCCACGCAATTTGCTGACGATCCCCTCGCCGCCTTTGCCCGCCAAGCTGCGCACCGCGGCCGCCATGCGCAAGGCTTGAACGGCAGAAATCTCGGTAATATCCCGGCCAAACAACAGCAGAGCCAAAACTTCATCCTGCGGACGTTCCGGGTCGGACGTAAACGACACCTCGGGGGAAGAGGCCGGGCCATCGACATTGATATAGACCTGTGCCTCTTCAGCCGTGCTTTCAGCCTTAAAATGTAAATAGGGGTCGAAACCGCCCTGTAAACGAACCTGCCCTTCGGTCAGCGACAGCCGTTTGCCCAGTATGTCCAAACGGCCCCGAACCAAGTTGAATTGGCCTTGCGGGACAATATCTGTACTGCTGCCGGTAAGCCGCAATTCCCCGCCCAGTTCCGCATCCAACCCACGGCCCCGCACAAATATCTGACCCGGCGTATGAAGGCGAATATCAATGGGATAGGCAAGCGTGGGTCCGCTCGCGCTGGTGTCCACAATCAACCCGGCAAATCGACGGGTCTGTTGCACGGCTCGCGGCTCATTCACATGCGACAGGCTCTCCATGATGGGCAAACTGCTTGGTGTCGCCTCGGGGACGCGAATTTCTGTTGGGCCTAGGGAAAGATCTGCGACCATTCTGGCCCCCCCAGCCAAGGGCCCACGCAACGCGGCGGTGCCGTCCAACGTGGTCTCAAAAAGATTGCCGTCTGACAGGTGCAAGGCGCGCGCCGAAATCTGCAAATCACTCTCGTATGGGGCGGACAAATTAAGTGGACCTGTAATAGATATATTGCCGCCTTCTCGCACCGATGCCGCGACGTCAATTTGCGCGCGTCCACCGGCAAGTTGCGCTGTGATCCCATCAATATCAAACGCCAGATGTCGGGCTGGCAAGACCAAGCGGCCTGACGAAACCTGTACTCCGCCCGCGAATGACGACAAGGCCAAGGGCCCATCAAGAACAAGGTCGAACGCCGCCTGCCCGCTGAGCAATCTGGGGCGGATAAGTGGATTGATCAATTCCAGATGTGCCGATCCAGACAGTGCCAAATTTGCGCGGGAGCCATCCGACAGCACATCGCCGTTGACGCGTATATTCGCCCCGCCTGGACCTTCGGCATTGACAGAAACCTGCCAGATTTCATCTTGCAACACCGCGGTGCCATCCGCACGCGCAGACCCATTTACCCCGCTCGCCACCACACCCAAATCACGCAGGGATCCGGCGAATGACAGCCGATTGACAGAGCCATCGGACTGGCCGGTTGCCGTCAGGGACACTTCATTGGTGGTCAGCTTCAAGTCATCCAACAGCACAGGGGTATTCACCCCGCGATGTAATTTGGCGGTGAGGGTGCTTGGCCCAGCGATCAACGGATCAAGCGCCGGTTGCCCCACGACCAAATCGCGACCAGATCCCTCAACCGAGGCCGTGAATTGCCCGTCCGCCAGGGACATTTCACCTTTTGCCGCGATATCCAGCGCACCAGAAACTTGCGCCCCAGCCAGCGCGCGATAGGGCGCGAGTGACGCTATTTTCGCACGAAGCTCTCCTTGAACCGTATCGGCTTTTCCGCCATCGGTTTGCACGGTCCCATTTGCCGTGAATTGGCTGTCCCCCGGTGCCGCACCGTCAAGCTCAACTGTCCAAATCTGACCTTGCTGCTGCACCAACCCCGACACATCAACAGGCCCCAGCAAGCCCGGATCAACCACGGAGGTGTCGTGAATTTTAAGGCGAAACTCCGCTTGGCTGGCATCTGTTTTTAAAGTGGCTGCCAGGGTGGCCTCTGCGGCATCTGTGCGAATGGCAAACTGGGGAATACGCGTGCCGATTTCATCACGAACAATATCCAGATCAAGTGTGCTGACCCCGGAAATAAGCGGGTCAAAACGAGGTTGGCCAACGGAAACCCCCTGCCCCTGCCCCCCCATGTGCAGGTCGAATGCGCCACCCAAAAGATTAGCTACGCCGGACATTCTCACGCGCAATGCACCCGATAGATCTGTTCCAACAAGCGGGGCAAAACGCGCCAAATTATCCGCGCTTAAGGTCAAAGCATCTTGGGTTTCGACGTTGATACCAGATTTGAGCGCATCCGCCCGAACAGCGCCGGTCAAGCGATAATCTGCGCCCGTCAGGTTAATTTCGGACACGCTTAACGGGTCATCTTCTTGCCAAGAAAAGCCTAGTTCACCGGACAGATCCGTACCGATCGCCATTGCCAAAGCCTCATCAGCCGGCACGATACCCGACGCAGACAAACCTACATCGCCGGTCACTTGCCCGATCGCAGTACCTTCGCCACGCGACAGCGTGCCAGATGCAACAATTTTGGCCTCTTGCAACGTGAAATCATCCCGCGCGAGGGTGGAAATCAACGCTTCCGCGCGCCATTCTTCTCCCGCCGCATAATCATAGTGCAACGCGATATCTGCGCTGTTCACCGCAGTTTTTTCACCAGAAAAAGGCAGCAACACCGCATTGCCCGATGGGTCGCCCAATCGGCCTGTCAGCGCAAAAGCCTCTGGCCAGCCCCCCGCCGAGAGGGACAACCGCCCGGAAAGCGCCAAAGCATCTGTTGTAACCCTCAGTTCTTCAAGCGTCAGTGCGCCGTTTTCCTGCCGTACGCCATTGGCAGTTAGCGATACGTCATCGCCAAAGAAATCACGGTATTCTGGCAAAAATACCGGTGCGATATCCCCGGAAATAGACGCCCTAAAGCGCTGATCCGAGGCGGTATTTTCTGTTGGATCTGGTTCGCCCCCCAGCAAAAACACCTGCCCGGTCAACCGCTCTTTCCCGTCGGTTGCAAGGGCAATATCCGCCTTGAAATTCTGCACAGGTCCGGCCCCGGCGGCGTTTAACTTTGTCGATGGACGCCCCGGAAGACCAAGCAAATTGGCGGCAATCCCATCAGGGCCTTCTTCCAGGTTGAGTGCCAAATCCAGCATCTTGTCTGTGTTGGAATAGGCCCCTTTCAGCGACAACACCCCCTTGGGGCCATCCGTCCGTGTGATGGTGACATCAGCAGATGCCTTACCACCATTCAGATGCGCCTCACCTTGTAAGGATAGACTTGCGGCGGCGCCCATGACCGGCGCGCCAATCTCCACCCGATCTGCCCGGATTTTTGCGATGTCGATCGACACTGGCAGCTCTGGAAATGAAAACCCGCCCGCTTCTGGCGCGGGGGCACCACTGACCGCGAGGGGGCGGCGCGGCAAAAGGATCTCTCGCGCGCTCAGCACATCAATGTCGATCCGTCCACTCAGCAACGCGGACCGGCTCCAACTCAGTTCAACACCATTTAAGGTAAGCCAAATTCCCGCTTCATCCGCGATGGTGATTTGCTCGATCGTGGCCTTCGAACTAAGCGCCCCCGCAAAACCGATAATTCGGATATCGCGGCCAAGATCAGAGAGGTTGTCTTCGAGAAACGCTTGGATATAGCCCCGATCGTCCAGATCTTCGCGCGCCTGTTGCGCCCCCGAAAGGGTGGGTAAAAGAAATGCGGTGACACAGATCACGAGGGTTAGAAACCGGTTCAAAACGCTTGTCCAATTCCAAGATATATTTGCACGCCACTCCCGGTGTCACCCGAAACAGGCCCAGCCACATCAAGTCGCAACGGACCGATGGGCGTTTGATAGCGCAACCCCATCCCGGCGCCCACTTGCCAATCGCCCGCACCCGCAAGGATGCCCGTGTCACCAATATGACCTGCGTCCACAAACCCCACCACACCGATCGTGTCAGTGATTGCCGCACGCAGCTCCGCCGAGAGGGCGACATAGCCGTGCCCACCGGTGAGGTTGCCGCCCCCGGCATCTACGCCAAGAGATTGATAAGGATGCCCGCGCACGGAATTACCACCGCCGGAATAAAACAGATAATCCGGGGGAATGTCGCTGGTATTTCCGGCCAGCACAGTGCCGATCTGCACCCGCGCGGCGAGAACATATTTCCCCCCACCAAAGCCGCGGTAGACCCGCCCATCGGCCAAGCCCCACGCCCCCACCCCGCCCGTATCAAGCGAGATAAACGGCGTAACCTTTCCGCGCAGATAAAACCCATTTGTCGGGTTCAATGCATTGTCGCGCCGATCCCAAGTAAGGACCCCGGGCAAGGTGGCCAAGAAAAAGCGGCGCTCGCCCAGATAATCCGTGGTTTCAGAATAGCGCAGCCCAAAGCCGAGTTCGCCCTCGAGGGTCTTCGAAAAAATGCGTGTCACGCCAGCGCCGATATCCGCACTGCGCGAAATATATCCCGGCTCGTCCTCATACGCGAGGCCACCATATAGAAATCCGCCCGTATCAGGCCCAAAGGTCGCTGGCTGATCCAGGCGCACGCCAAGCCGATAGTCGATGCCGCCATGCTGTCCGCCAATTCCCGCGACTTCGCCGTCAACGCGGAACCTTTCTGCGCCACCCAGAAAATTCCGGTGCATCCAAAACCCAGACACGGTGAGACCCTCAAGCGACGACAATTCTGCCCCGACGCCAAAGCGACGTGGTTTTGCATCCACCAGTGCCAGATCAATATCCAACGTGTCGCCCGGCCCCAAATGTGCGGCCTCGGTCATGGAAACAGATGAAAATGCGCCGGTGCGACGTAGACGTTTGGCCACAGTTTCAAGGGTATCTGGCGAAAACTGTGCCCCTTTTGGCAAACCCGCGATGCGTTGAATGCGGCTTGCACGCACCATGCTGTCGGTCGTCAGGCGCAACGCGCCAAACCGAACTTTTGGCCCCGGCGTCAAATACAGAAAGGCAGAAAGGACCCGATTGGCATGATTTGCGGAGATTTTCTGCCCCGTAACAGCGACTTTCGCATGACCGGCATCCCGCCAGTCTGCAACAGACCCGTCCGCCGCTTGTTGCACCAACTCGCTACGCGCAATTTCGCCTGATCTGAATCCCTTGGGCAACGTAGATCCCGGTGCGAGCGGGTCAACCTTGGTTGTGCCAAAGCGAAAAACTGGGCCTGGCGTCACAGAAATCGCAATCGTATTGATCGTACTGGGTTCTGAGAACGGCGGGATGGCGCCCGCTTCGCGCCCGTCCACACGTATCTGTACAACGCCGCTGTAATACCCATTTGCATAGAGTGTTTCTGTCAAGCGACCGTAGTCAGCCAAGGCCGCAGCAAACACCTCACGCGGGGCGGTGACATCTCGGGATTTGACCGATTGCACCAGCGAGGCGGCTTTCAGATCGGATTTCAGCGCCTCGTCCACGCCAGAGACGTTAAAGGTAACCCGTTCCAATGCGAGTGCGGGTGTTCCCAGCCCCCCCACAAACGCGGAGACGCAAAGGATTAGGTGAAGAAAAGCGTAAACTGTCCGCGTCACTCGCAGGATCCTTGCCGGGACGAAAGGTTGGCGTTGCCCTAAGCTAACCCGATCGGCAAAGACCTGCCACCATCATTCCAAACACAACTCATCACTTCGGCAAAATATCGCTTTGGCTCAGCCCAATCGCGCCCCGTCTTTGTCGAAATAATAGGCCTTATCGGCAGCAAACCCCAACTTGACCTCGTCCCCCTCGCTTACATCATGTTGACCAAACAGACGCGCAGTCACCTGATGTGGGCCAATGTTGGCGATGACATTGGTGTCGCCACCCAAATGTTCCACATGGCCAACTTTCGCATCGAAGGCCCCCATATCGTCAAGCTGGAGATCCTCAGGCCGCACACCCAGTGTCCGCATGTCCCCTTCAGCCAGCAAATCCGCCGGCAGAAAATTCATCGCGGGCGATCCCAGAAACCCGGCGACAAACTGATTTGCGGGGTTGTTGTACAGTTCCATCGGGCTACCGATCTGCTCCACGCGACCGTCACGCAAAACCACAATTTTATCGGCCAGGGTCATCGCTTCGGTTTGGTCATGGGTGACATAAATCATCGAGGCCGCCAGTTGACGATGCAACGCGGCGATTTCAATCCGGGTGTTCATCCGCAAAGCAGCGTCGAGGTTAGACAGGGGTTCATCAAACAAAAACAGCTTGGGCTGGCGCACAATCGCACGCCCAATCGCCACACGCTGACGCTGTCCGCCGGACAACTCGGATGGGAAGCGGTCAAGGTAATCGCCAAGGTCAAGCATCCGGCTGGCCTCTTCGACCCGCGCGTCAATCACCTCTTTGGATTGCTTTTCCTGCTTAAGCGCCAAGGTCATATTTTTGCGCACATTCAGGTGCGGATAAAGCGCATAGCTTTGGAACACCATCGCAATACCGCGTTTTGAGGGAGGGGTCAGATTGACCTGATCGTCGCCAATGCGGATCTCGCCTGAACTTGCGTCTTCCAGCCCGGCAATCACCCGAAGCAAGGTTGATTTTCCGCAACCCGATGGGCCAACGAACACGACAAATTCACCCTCTTCCACCTCAATATCAATGTCTTTCAACACATGGACGGAGCCAAAGGATTTGTTCACTTTTGTCAGGGTCAAGGCGGTCATATCGTGTCCTTTTTCAAACGAGCAGCCAAAGAAACCGGCTGGCCGGTGCGAATGCTTTCATCGGCTGCCAGACAAATGGCGAGCGACTGAACCGCGTCTTGCATATGGCGGGTCAGGTCGAGGTTTTCAGTGATGGCGCGCAACATGTAAGCCTGCTCTGCGTCACATAATTCTTGGTGTCCGGGTTCATCGGGCAGCGCAATGCGTGTGTCACCATCCGGGCGATGCACGAGCAACCCGCCCACTTTGGTATGGCCATCCACGTCAGACGACGAAGCCTTGCCCTCTTCGACAATCGACACGGATCCGGCAGGCGACACAACGTCTTTTACAAAAAACGCAGTTTCCGACATCATCGGACCCCAGCCAGCTTCGTACCAGCCCACAGATCCATCCTCAAACGTCACCTGAAACTGGCCGTAATTGTACATATCCGGTGCAATTTCATCAGACAGGCGCAGGCCCATTCCATTGACGCTGACAGGCTTGGCGTCGGTGATTTGGCACCAGACATCCACGTAATGCACACCGCAATCGACGATCGGTGACGTGGTTTGCATCAACGCTTTGTGGGTTTCCCACGCCGCTCCCGCGCTTTGTTGGTTCAGGTTCATGCGAAACACATAAGGTCCGCCAAGTGCACGGGCCTCTTCGATCAGCCGCACCCAGCTGGGATGATGGCGCAGGATGTATCCCACCACCAGTTTTCGGCCGGTTTCTTGGGCTGTGGCCACCACGCGCGCGGCATCAGACACGGTGGTCGCCAGTGGTTTTTCCACAAAAACATGTGCCCCCGCTGTCATCGCCGCCACCGCATAATCCGCGTGACTATCCGAATAGGTGGCGATGACAACGAGGTCCGGCTGAGTGGTGGTCAGCGCCTCTTGAAAATCGGTAAAGACGGGATATGCGGCCAGATCACGGTGATCCACGCGGCCTGAACGGTTGACCAGCCCCACGACCTCGGCACCTTTGTCGCGGTGGTGCGCAAGCGCATGGGACAGACCCATATTGCCCAGACCTGCGATCAGAACACGGATCATTTCACCGCCCCAGATGTGATACCGCGGATCAGTTGACGTGAGAAAATCACGTAAAGAACCAGCACCGGAAGGATGGCCATCGACAGCGCCGACAACACCGCGTTCCAATCAGTGACAAACTGGCCGATGAACACTTGGCTGCCAAGGGTCAGGGTTTTGACCTCTTCGGATGGTGCCAAAATCAGCGGAAACCACAGATCATTCCAAATCGGGATCATATTAAAGACCGCAACCGTCGCCATCGCCGGGCGCACCAGCGGCAGAACCAGTTTGAAAAAGATCGTGTATTCCGACAACCCGTCGATGCGGCCCGCATTCTTAAGATCATCACTCACCTGTCGCATGAACTCTGACAGGATGAACACCGCAAGCGGAAGACCCTGCGCGGTATAAACCAAGATCAGCGCCCACAGCGTATTCACCAGACCGGTCTGCACCATAAGTTCAAGGATCGCCACGGTGCCGATGCGGATCGGGATCATAATCCCAAGCGCCAGATACAGCCCCATAATCGTGTTGCCCTTAAACCGGTATTCCGACAGCGCAAAGGCGGCCATAGCCCCAAACAGCAGCACAAAGAAAAGCGAGGCGACCGTCACGATGAACGAGTTTTGGAAGTAGAGGAAAAAATCCCCCTGCTTTAGCACAGTTTGATAGCCGATCAGCGAAAAACTATCCGCATCCGGCAGCGCCAAAGGCTCGCGAAAGATCTTTTTGCGTGTCTTGAAGCTGTTGATAAGGATCACAAAAACTGGGAACAGCGCGATCAAAGTATAGGTGATCAACGCGCCGTGCATGGCGATTGTGTTTAACGGGTTTGTGCGGGCTTGGGCGGAAGAATTGCTCATGATCTGATCCTCACATCTGATACCGGCGCATCCGGGTCTGGATACCAAAGAGGTACAGGCTGACCCCAACCAAAATGATGAAGAACATGGCCCCGGCGATGGCGGACCCCATGTGCGGATCCCCAAGCTGAAGCTGGAAGCCAAAGAACGTCCGGTACATAAATGTGCCCAAAATATCCGTCGAATACGCAGGCCCCGCCAGCGCACCTTGAGAGGCGTAAATCAGGTCAAACGCATTGAAATTGCCCACAAATGTCAGGATTGAGATGATCCCGATCGAGGGCAGAATCAACGGCAGTTTGATTTTCCAGAAGGACGAAACGCCGGTGATGCCGTCTATTTCGCCCGCTTCCAAAATCTCTTCTGGGATCGACAGGAGTGCAGCGTAAATCAACATCATCGGGATGCCCACAAATTGCCAGACAGAGATCAGCGCAAGCGTGGTCAGCGCGTATTCTTCTTTGCCCAACCACGGCGCAAATAGGGATTTCAGACCAACCGCATCCAGCATGTTGGGGGCGATGCCCCAAATGGGCGACAGGATCAATTTCCATGCAAAACCCACGATCACAAAGCTCAGGATTGTGGGGATGAAAATGGCGGACCTATACAGTGCGGCGAAACGCAATCGCGGATGGCTCAGGATGGCCGCCAAGGCCACGCCGATGGGGTTTTGCACCAGCATATGCACGATGAAAAACCAGAAATTATTGCCCAAGGCATTCCAGAATTGTTCAGACCAAATGGGATCGAAGAACAAGGTGCGAAAGTTCGCCAGCCCCACAAAGATGCGTTCTTGATCGACCTTTGAATAAAGCGCCAAACGCAATGTGTTGAACAGCGGATAGATCATCACCGCCGTATAAACCAGCACCGATGGGGC
>NZ_JAHEVJ010000008.1 GCF_018599245.1 Aliiroseovarius lamellibrachiae | reverse complement strand
CGATCTTCTCGCCGGGGCTCTTGGTTGTCTTTCTCATCGTCCACTCCTCGGTGGTCACGATGAGCCAGAAACACTCTCTTATCAAATTGCCCTATTTGGACCCATAAGCGCTGACGTCAGACAGGCGCAGCAATATCCAGAGCTACACAACTGGGTTCCGAAAAGGCGTAGAATTTGGGACAACGAACCACGTAACACCGTGATCTTTGAAGCCCTGTCTCTCGCGCTTACCGTGATGCGCGGCCCATCGTCAACGCTTGCTGCAGCTATGGGATGAACTTGGCAAACGCGAAACCCAAGCTAATGTGTCTTTCAACCGTCCTCTTGTTGGGCGGTTTTGTTTGGCGCCCATTTTTGAACTGACAAATGGAAGTTTCACTCAACTATTGAGTGAAACATGATCTTTGGTGCAGAGTGGCAGGTATTGAAAACACATCATTAGAAGGAACCAAGTTTATGTCGGAGAAAATGAGATCATACGAAGCGGCGCGTTCACTCTTCAGTTTCTTAGCCTTTTTGGCTTGGTCTGTGGCGGTCATTGGGGGCGTAGTCGCTCTGGTCAGCGCCAGCGGAGCATCCCAATACGGCGGAAGCGGTGCGGGGCTTCTGGCGATGGTTCCAGGCATTGGGATTGCTATCACGGGATTTCTTCTTGTTGCCTTTGTCCAGATTGGCCGGGCCAATGTTGACACTGCCGAATACACCCAACAAATGCTAAAAATCTCGCGCGATCAGCTAGATGTCTCCAAGCAAGGCCTGAAACTTCACAGCGCAGCACCGCAGACTTTTTCGGCAGCTGCTCAGAGGGAAGGCGCACAAGATCCCAAGAGTTCTTTCGCCGGTCAAGCCAATGAAGCTTCACAGCCTGGTCGAGAAATTAAGGAACCCAAGCTAGAAGCGCCTGTTGCGAAGACCACAGTTTATCAGGGCAAGACGATCCGGGCCGAAAAAGGAAAATTTCTATACAATGGCATCCCATTTAACACCCTTCCGGAGGCTGAAAAGTACATCGATTCATTTGCACCTTTGCCGGAGAAAACACTGGCTGAAGTGAACCAAAAAACCTGACCGTTACCCCCATAGTAGACCCCCAACCTCTATGGGGATCACGTATGGGGATACATAGCTGAACATTTGGGAGCATAGCATCACATGATACGTTGTTTTGAACCCGTGACTTCATCCGCTTTTGCGGATGATATTTATGTCGCCTACGGCGGCGACATATTGCTCGTTCGAGATTAAAACGCCATGCGTGTTTCCATCTCTCATCATGTGATCCGAAAGGGGTTCATCTTTAAGAAGACCTATCACGAGGTCCATTTGATGGTGGCGTTTACCCATGAAGAAAAGCAGATCATCAAACAACGCGGGCTATTGAAAACAAAACTGGTGGATCGTCGCCCGGCGGATGCAAAAAACGATGCGCGTGATGAGAAATTTGAACTGCGCGTTGAGCATCTGATGGATGGGCAGATTGATCGATTTCTCTGCGCCACACCGTCCAAATCCAAGATCTATGAAGAGAGCATTTTGGCTGTGATGGGCCAGATGAAAGCCTGGCTGGATGATAATGCAGAAACAGGTTCGCGAACCGTGATTGAACTCTGAAAAGGAAGACGGGATGGCAGGTTCAAATTCAGATGATTTTGGCGGGCTTATTCTATCCTTTATGATTATCGCTGGGTTTCTATCCTTAGCAGTCCTCATAACCCCGTTTCTACTCATCGGTATTCCGGCTTACATTTTCTTTCGACTGTACAGGGAAAGCCCAAAGCGGCTCGAGCGCTTGGCCCGCGAAGAAACCCTGTTGCTCTACAACTATGCGCTGTCTGGCCAAGTGCAGCTGAGTGATGATGAGATTGATGCAGCCTTGGTGCAATATTGGCCACCAGACACACCTGTGCCGCTGCAAATCCAACTTCTGGAAATTGGTCGCGCGTTGTTCCACGACGAAGGCTTAAGCCCGAACATCCCACCGATGCCAGCGCTCTGCAATACAATTGAGGGCGCGCGCTATCGCGACATGTTGGCAAGGTCCGGTCAGGCGCTCAGTGACCGGGTCATGGTGATGGCGGCGCTGTCTTCAATTTCCGACAGCCTTGCGGTCGTTGCCCAGGCGGTGCCGCCGATTGAAGGAGATGTTCTGGTGGATGTGACCCAGTTTGTGCACCCATTGGGACAGGCGGTGCAAAATGTCATTGCACCCTTTTTTGCTGATAATGACTACAACCACTTCAAACGCCTGCGCGAACGGATTGACGCAAACCTTAGCCGCACCCACCGCACGCAGCCGATCTTCCCACCGGACTACAAAGGGGATGATGTGGTGGACACCTACCTGGCTGGCACCCATCTAAAATCCCTTTTTCATCTGCGTACCCCATTTGAAACGCCTGAGGCGAGCCGGTTTGAGCACATGCATATTGTTGCGGGTTCCGGCCACGGTAAAACTCAAACTCTGCAGTATTTTCTTGCCAGAGATCTTGAAGACGTCGCGCTTGGCAACAAATCCGTTGTGGTGATTGACAGTCAGGGTGACCTGATCAACACAATCCTGAAAGCCAAAACACTGCCTCCAGAAAAAATTGTGCTGATTGATCCGGAAGACATCGCCTTTCCGGTTAGCCTCAACCTCTTCTCTGTTGGCCAGGATCGGTTGCAAAACTACGGTGATCTTGAGCGTGAACGGCTGACCAACTCAATCATTGAGCTTTATGATTTTGTGCTGGGATCGCTTCTGTCTGCTGGCATGACGGCCAAGCAAAGCGTTGTGTTTCGCTATGTTACGCGGCTGATGTTCCATATTCCGGATGCCACCATTCATACGCTGCGGGAGCTGATGGAAGAGGGCGGCACTGATAAATACCAAGAGCATATTGCGAAACTTGAAGGCACTCCGCGCAGATTTTTTGAAACCGAGTTTGACAGCAAAGAGTTCACCAACACCAAAACGCAGGTCTTGCGCCGCCTCTACGGGGTGCTCGAAAACCGCACCTTTGAGCGCATGTTCACCAACCCGCAATCGAAGTTCGATATGTTCACGGAGATCAACGCGGGCAAACTTATCCTGATCAACACCTCAAAATCACTATTGAAAGAACAGGGCACCCAGATCTTTGGCCGCTTTTTCATCGCCTTGATTGCCCAAGCGGCCCAAGAACGCGCCACCTTGGCTGAGCGAGATCGTCTGACTGCGATGGTGTATGTGGATGAGGCGCAGGATTACTTTGATCAAAACATTGGCATCATTCTCAGCCAAGCACGTAAATACATGGTCGGCATGGTCATGGCGCATCAGTACCTCGGACAGCTTTCAAATGGGTTGCAAGAGGCCTTTGAGGCAAACACGTCGATCAAAATGGCAGGAGGGGTCTCAGCCCGTGATGCACGCGCTTTGGCGGGTCAAATGGGTGTGGACGCTGATATGATCCAGAAGCAACCAAAAGGCACTTATGCCACTTTTGTGCGAGGCTTTACGGATCGCGCAGTGCCGATATCCATTCCATTTTTTGTGTTGGAAAATCTGCCCAAAGCAAGCAAGCAAGAGCTCGATGCAATCCGCGAACACAGCCGAAAAACTTACGCTGAACCATGGCAGAACGAGGATGATCATAGCGAACCAGGAGAGAACGAAGATCCTGAGAAAGATGATGAAAAACAGGGTGATGACCCAGCAAGCTCTTCGCCGGAGCTCTGAGTTCGGCTAGTCTATCTGTATGGTACAGACAGATAGACTAGGCAGATCAACATTTGATCACATAGCGCCACAAGTGGGTGTTAAGCCGACCAAACGCGAGGTCCGGTGGTTTAAACATATTGAGCGCCACGGACCGCAATCGTCACAATATCTCTATGAGCTGACCCGCGATACACATTCTTGCCGCGACACGGCCTTGAGGCAGTTGAGAAAACTCAGGGCAGGTGGGTATTTGACGCTGCCCCGACAGCAGCGCTTTGCAGAACATGCGGATTTTAATCCATATATTTATGATCTGACGCCCAAAGCCAAAGACCATCTTTTTGACCTTGGGCTTGCTGAACCCACTGTTTGCCCAACAGGCCATTGGTGGCACGGTTACATGACGTCTTGTGTGACCAGTTCCATCGATATTGCTGCAGCCCGCGAGGGTGTGGGTTATATTCCGGCGCATCAAATTCTGGCCAAGAAAAAAGCACAGTTGGCTCTTCCCGTTGCGGGTGCCAAACTAATCCCGGACCAACTCTTTGCGCTGAATTATGGCGGCAGCTTTCGCGCATTTGCGCTGGAAGTTGATCGAGGCACGGAACCGAAGACATCCCCAACACAGCGCAAAAACTGGTCACGGTCTATTGAGCAATATCTGCAGGTTATAGAGCTGAACATTTACAAAGCTCACTATGGGCTGACTGCAAATATGCTCACCATGTGGGTGTTTACCAGCCGCGCAAAAGAACAACGCTTCTTAGAATTACTAAGCAAGTATCATGGTGCCGCAATCGCCTCATTTTTGACAACGGCCATACCCGCGCAGCGAGAACGATCAATGAATAATAGTGTTTGGGCAGGGCTCTTCTCAAAACCTTGGAACCGTGCAAACGGGACGCCGGTAATGATTTCAAAAGGGTGACCGAAGTGTGCACCTCCGGTCACCCAAACTCCTAAACAGGAGTGCCGGTTGGGGCTTCCCGATTGGCCAAACGGTGTTCAAGCCACTCCAGCACTTCGCTTTCCACCCATCCCACTCTGTTCGGGCCCAGCTGTACCCGCAATGGGAATAGGCCTGCCTTTTCCAGACGTGCAATGTGTTGTGGCGAATACAAGACCAGCTCTCTCAATTGACGTTTCGATAAAATCCGCATCACGATCTCTCCAAGAATGAAGAGCATCGCGATGCCCAAGGTTACGACAATACCTAGGCAAAAAAAGCCTAGCAGGGCCTGGCGAGTATGGCGAGACCTAGGGCGCGTCTTGCCGGAATTGATCGACCAAACTTGCCCAACCGTTCATCAGCTGCACGCGCTGATCCCAATATGTGGCTCGGTTGTAAGTTCTACGAATTGCATTTTTGTCCTGATGCGCAAGGGCGGCTTCAATTACGTCTCCGTCGAATCCTCGATTGTTAAGAATAGTGCTGGCGGTTGATCGAAACCCATGCGCTGTTGCCTCTTCCTTTGAATACCCCATACGGCGAAGGGCTGAGTTGAAGGCGTTTTCGGAAAGCCATTTCCGGTTTGAATTCAACGACGGAAAGATCAACTCAACGCCATTCACATCAATCCAATTTCTTTTGACCAAATTCAGCGCCTGTACTGAGAGAGGGATGATGTGATCTCGGCGCATTTTGGTGCGATCAGAGGAAATACTCCAGGTTTGGCGCTCAATACTAAATTCCTTTTGCTTGGCTCCTCGGACTTCACCGGGGCGGGTCATCGTGAGGATTTGAAAAAGGATGGCGTCTTTTATTATGCCCGCGCCAGAATATTCATCCAGATCCCTGAGAAATTGGCCAAACATCTTTTCATCTGTGATTGCAGCGCGATTGGTTACCTTTACGGGTAATAGGGCACCTTTCACTGCATAAGTTGGATCATTGTCTGCACGCAACGTGACGATAGACAAACGAAAGACACCCGACAAAGTGCCGCGCAATTTTTTGGTGGTTTCTCGTCGCCCACTTCGTTCAATACTCTTAAGCAGATGAAGTATTTCGGCGGGGGAGATTTCGTTGATGGGGCGATTATGCAACGGCTCGGCCAAGGTATGAATGTGCCATAACTTTTTTCGCATCGTTGCGTCGGCAAGCTCACGATCATAAGCCATTTGCAAGTATTCTTCTGCGACCAAAAGGAAAGTTGTTCTGGACTGAGTTTCGGCTTCGATATGATCAAGCCGTTTCTGGATGGAGGGGTCTGTGCCGTTTGAGAGGAGAGCTCGAGCTTCATCTCGCTTTTGTCGCGCCTGGGCCAATGACACGTCGGGATAAGGCCCGTGTGATAAAAGCCGTTCTTTGCCGTTGTACCGATATTTCTGCTGCCAGAGTTTTGAGCCGTTCGGTTTTACCAATAGGAAGAGGCCGCTAGCATCTGACAGCTTATACGGCTTTTCTAACTTCTTTGCTTTTCTAATTTTCAGGTCTGAAAGTGCCATTGGGGGTATCAACCCTTTAACTGCGGAGGAATACCCCCAATGATACCCCCACATGCTTTGTTTTCTGGGGGTATCGAGTGTTCTGCTATGTTCAGAACCATACACATAAACATCCAAAAATCAATATTTTTGGAGCATTATGGGCAGCTATGTCGGGGATAAATGGTGCCCAGAAGAGGACTCGAACCTCCACGTCCATACGGACACTAGCACCTGAAGCTAGCGCGTCTACCAATTCCGCCATCTGGGCACGGGTTGGTGAGGGGCGATGTAATGTGAACCGCGCAGGGCGTCAAGCGCTTAAACTGTCTTTTGTCCAAAAAGGCTTTCTGTCTTGCTCAATCGACCCGAGAAAGCTATGCCATTGCACGAGATATGCGATATGCATTTGCGCGAGATTTGCAAGGAGGACACGGATGTCCAAGCTAGTGACCATTTATGGCGGATCCGGTTTTGTGGGGCGTTATGTGGCGCGTCGTATGGCCAAGCAAGGCTGGCGCGTGCGCGTGGCCGTGCGTCGCCCCAATGAGGCGCTTTTTGTAAAGCCTTATGGCGCGGTGGGTCAGGTCGAACCAATCTTGTGCAACATTCGCGATGACGCCTCGGTGCGCGCCGCGATGCAGGGCGCTGATGCGGTTGTGAACTGCGTGGGTGTGCTGTTGGCGATTGGCAAAAACACCTTTAATCAGGTGCATACTGTGGCCGCCGAACGGATCGCCAAGATTGCAGCAGAAGAGGGCGTGGACCGGTTGGTGCATGTGTCCTCATTGGCTGCTGCTGAAGATGCGCCCAGCATGTATGGCCGCAGTAAAGCGCGCGGTGACGCCGCGGTTCAGGCCGCCTTCCCAGGTGCTGTTATCCTGCGCCCTTCGATCATTTTTGGTCAGGAAGATCAGTTCTTTAACCGCTTCGCCAAGATGACAGGCATGAGCCCGGTGATCCCGCTTGTGGGTGTGGATACAATGTTCCAACCTGTCTATGTGGATGATGTGGCCGCCGCCGCCGAAAAGGGCGTGTTGGGCACGGCTGAGGCTGGTATCTATGAGCTTGGCGGGCCGGATGTCGAAAGCTTCCGTGACCTGATGAAGCGGATGTTGAAACATGTTCAGCGCCGTCGCGGTGTGATCAACATCCCGTTTGGCATTGCGCGCATCAATGCGTTCTTCTTTGACATGATCCAGAAACTGTCGGGCGGTCTGGTGCCGGCGCTTCTCAGCCGTGACCAGGTGCGCAGTCTGCGCGCGGATACGGTTGTGCATGAGGGGGCCAAAGGCTTTGCTGATCTGGACATTCAACCGATGGCGATGGACGCGATTTTGCCGGACTACCTATGGCGTTTCCGCACCGGTGGTGAATATGCGGCGATCACAGCGTCGGCGAAAAACCTCAAAAGCTGATATCAGCAGTTAGATTTGAAAAAGGGCGTGGCCGCGGGCTGCGCCCTTTTTCGTTCGGGGGGCTTTAACTATAGGCAATGCCCAGCAGCGCCAGACCCAGAATAATTCGATAGATCACGTAAGGGGTGAAGCTGACCGAGCGTAAAAGCCGCATCATCAGGCTGAGCGCGAGCAAGGCCGAGACAAAGGAAAACCCCGCCGCAATGGCCCCGTCTCGCGCGGCCTGTGCATTGGCCGTCGCCACCACTTCGCTGCCCAAAAGGACACCCGAGGCAAAGATCACCGGGATCGACATCAGCATCGAGATTTTGGCGCTGTCGGTTCGATTGTACCCCAATGCCCGCGCGCCGGAAATGGTGGTGCCAGAGCGGGAGGAGCCGGGGATCAGGGCCACCGCTTGCCACACCCCCAAAATCAGCGCGTCGCGAAGGCTCCAATCGTCCGCTTTCTTGCTGTGTCCGCCACGTTGGTCCACCACATAAAGCACGATGCCAAAGATCAGCATGGTCCAGCCGATTACCTTCACCGACCGCATTGCATCATCCAGCCCGGTCAGTTTCAGCATCAGCCCAAACAGCACGGCCGGAATGGTCGCGACCATCAACAGAAACGCCAGCTTCGCCCCCGCCGTATCAATCCGCCCGGTCAACATGCGCGGAGTGCCCATCAGCCCCATCTTCACATCCGACCAGAAAAAGATCACCACCGCCATAAGCGTGCCCATATGCACGGCCACATCAATCACCTGACCTTGGTCCGGGTAACCGGTCAGGATCGGCACCAACACAAGGTGTCCTGATGACGAGACGGGCAAAAATTCGGTGATTCCCTGAATGATGGCGACAAGGAAAAGATGGGCGAGGGACATGGCTAAACCCTTGAAAACTGCGGTTGTGGGCAACCTACTGAAACGAGTTTGAAAGGGAAGAGGAAAATATAGGTCAGTAATGCTGGCATAAAATATGCAATAAATACGAAATCACCCCGAGAAAAGGTGGATAAATGCGACATTAGGTCAGCATTGCTGACTTTTCATTTCTCCCAGCCTTTTTTAAAAGGGCATTCCCAGCTATGCGTTTCAAGATAAACGCGCGATGTGACGGAGAGCAAGGTTATGGCAAAGCAGCCGATGTTGAAATTTGTGAACGTAGACCGCGATATGCCGCAAAAGCGGTCGGCGGAAACACGCAAAGAAGACTTTCATGAGATCTATGCAGAGTTTTCAGCCACCAAGGCCGAAGAGCAAGCAAGCCGCTGTAGCCAATGTGGTGTGCCCTATTGCCAATCCCATTGTCCGTTGCACAACAATATCCCCGACTGGCTGCGCATGACAGCAACTGGGCGGATGAAAGAAGCGTATGAGCTGTCGCAGGCCACTAACACCTTCCCGGAAATCTGCGGTCGCATCTGCCCGCAGGATCGCCTGTGCGAAGGCAATTGTGTGATTGAACAATCCGGCCATGGCACCGTCACAATCGGCGCGGTTGAAAAATACATCACCGACACCGCCTGGGAAAACGGTTGGGTCGAAGAAATCACGCCCGGCAAAGCGACCGGCGAAAAGGTTGCGATCATTGGTGCCGGCCCCGGGGGGCTCGCCGCCGCTGACGTGCTGGTGCGCGCGGGTGTGTCTGTGACCGTCTATGACCGTCACGACCGCGCGGGCGGGCTTTTGACCTATGGCATCCCCGGCTTTAAGCTGGAAAAAGACGTGGTGATGCGCCGGGTTGAGCTGTTGGAGCGTGCGGGCGTTGCCTTCAAACTGAATTGTAATGTGGGCGAAGACGTCACCTTTGCTGACATCCACAAAGAGAACGACGCGGTGCTGATTGCCACAGGCGTTTACAAAACCCGCGACCTGCAAGGTCCGGGCGGGGGCGCCGCTGGTATCGTCAATGCGCTGGATTATCTGACCTGTTCCAACCGCACCGATTTTGGCGACAAGGTTGCCGAATTTGAAAGCGGCGAGCTGAACGCAGAAGGCAAAAAGGTTGTGGTCATCGGTGGCGGCGACACCGCGATGGATTGCGTGCGCACCGCCATTCGCCAAGGGGCCACTTCGGTGAAATGTCTCTATCGTCGCGACCGCGCCAATATGCCGGGCTCACAACGTGAGACGCAAAATGCCGAAGAAGAAGGCGTGGAATTCGTCTGGCTGGCCGCGCCCAAAGGGTTCGCGGGTGATCCTGTGACCGGTGTGATGGTGCAGAAAAACCGCCTCGGCGCGCCGGATGCCTCTGGTCGTCGCAGCCCCGAAGTGATTGAGGGCGCGGATTATGTCGAAGAGGCTGACTTGGTGATCAAGGCGCTGGGTTTTGAACCCGAAGCCCTGCCAACCCTGTGGAATGAGCCCGACCTGCCCGTGACCCGTTGGGGCACCGTCAAGGCGGCGTTTGAAACCCACAAGACCGATATGGATGGGGTCTGGGCCGTGGGCGACATCGTGCGCGGGGCGTCTTTGGTGGTTTGGGCCATCCGGGACGGTCGCGAAGCGGGGGCCAATATTTTGGCCACCTTGTCTGAACGCGCCGCTGTGGCCGCCGAGTAATCAATAAATCCGGGTATGCCGGGCCGCCAAATGGCCGCGCCCACGCCCTGAGAGGAGACAGAGATATGACAAAATTTGACGCAGAATGGGTTGCCCAAGAAGAAGCCAAACGCGCGTATATGGCCGAAAACGGTCTTTACAGCGAAGAAGAAGAGCACAGCTCTTGTGGGGTTGGCCTTGTGGTGGCCACCGACGGCAAAGCCTCGCGCAAAGTGGTCGAGGCGGGCATTGATGCGCTCAAGGCAATCTGGCACCGCGGGGCGGTGGATGCGGATGGTAAAACCGGCGATGGCGCAGGCATTCACGTACAAATCCCAGTGCCGTTCTTTTATGACCAAGTAAAACGCACCGGGCATGAACCGCGCGAGGATCAGTTGATTGCGGTGGGTCAGGTGTTCCTGCCGCGCACGGATTTCGGTGCGCAGGAAACCTGCCGAACCATCGTGGAAACCGAAATCCTCAAGATGGGCTATTACATCTACGGCTGGCGCCACGTTCCGGTCGACATCACCTGTTTGGGTGAAAAAGCCAATGCGACCCGGCCCGAGATTGAACAGATCATGATCACAAACTCCAAGGGGGTCGATGAAGAAACCTTTGAACGTGAGCTTTACGTGATCCGTCGCCGCATTGAAAAAGCGGCCGCCAGCGCCGGGATTTCCGGGCTTTATATCGCGTCGCTGTCCTGCCGGTCGATCATCTATAAGGGCATGATGCTGGCCGAACAGGTGGCGGTGTTTTACCCCGATCTGATGGACGAACAGTTCAAGTCATCGTTCGCGATTTACCACCAGCGGTATTCGACCAATACCTTCCCGCAATGGTGGTTGGCCCAACCGTTCCGCATGCTGGCCCACAATGGCGAGATCAACACGCTGAAGGGCAACCTGAACTGGATGAAATCGCATGAAATCCGCATGGCCTCGTCGTTTTTTGGCGAGCTGGCGGAGGACATCAAGCCGATTGTGGCCTCTGGGTCGTCCGACTCCGCGGCTTTGGATGCGGTGTTCGAAGTGATGGTGCGTGCGGGTCGCTCGGCCCCGATGGCGAAAACAATGTTGGTGCCCGAAAGCTGGTCCAAGCAAGCGGTAGAGCTGCCGGATGCGTGGAAAGACATGTATTCCTATTGCAACTCGGTGATGGAACCTTGGGACGGCCCCGCCGCCTTGGCGATGACCGATGGCCGCTGGGTTTGTGCGGGTCTGGACCGCAACGGTCTGCGCCCAATGCGGTATGTTGTGACAGGTGACGGGTTGCTGATTGCCGGGTCCGAGGCGGGCATGGTCCCGATTGACGAGGCGGGCGTTGTGGAAAAAGGCGCGCTTGGTCCGGGGCAGATGATTGCCGTCGATATGGCGGACGGAAAAGTCTATCATGACACTGAAATCAAAGATAAACTCTCTGCCGCTTTGCCGTTTGGCGAATGGGTTGGCAAGATCCATAATCTTGACGAAGACCTGAGCGGGATTGAGGAAAAAGCGCTGTATTCTGGCGATGAGCTGCGCCGCCGTCAGGTGGCTGCGGGCTATACATTGGAAGAGCTGGAACAGATCCTTGCGCCGATGGCTGAGGACGGCAAAGAGGCACTGGCCTCGATGGGCGATGACACCCCATCGGCGGTTCTGTCGACCAAATACCGGCCGCTCAGCCACTTCTTCCGTCAGAACTTTAGCCAGGTGACAAACCCACCGATCGACAGTTTGCGCGAGTTCCGGGTGATGTCGCTGAAGACCCGGTTCGGCAACTTGAAAAACGTGCTGGATGAAAGCGGTGGTCAGACGGAAATCATCGTGCTGGACAGCCCTTTTGTGGGCAATGAACAGTTCGACCAGATGATCAACGCGTTCAACGCGCCGATGGTTGAAATTGACTGTACCTTCCCGGCAGATGCGGGCAATGGTGCGCTGCAAGCGGCCCTGACCGAGATCCGTCAAAAGGCCGAAGAGGCCGTGCAATCGGGCGCGGGCCATTTGGTTCTGACCGATCAGGCACAGGGCGAAGACCGCATTGCGATGCCGATGATCCTGGCCACATCCGCCGTGCATTCGTGGCTGGTGCGCAAGGGGCTGCGGACCTTTACATCGCTGAATGTGCGTTCTGCCGAATGTCTTGATCCACATTATTTTGCGGTGTTGGTGGGCTGTGGGGCAACCACGGTAAACGCCTATCTGGCCGAGGATTCTTTGGCCGACCGCATTGATCGCAACCTTTTGGATTGCTCGTTGACCGAAGCCATTCGCCGGTATCGTGAAGCCATCGACCAAGGTCTTTTGAAGATCATGGCCAAGATGGGCATCTCGGTGATTTCATCCTATCGCGGTGGCTTGAACTTTGAGGCGGTGGGCCTGTCGCGCGCGATGGTGGCGGAATATTTCCCCGGCATGACCTCGCGGATTTCCGGCATTGGTGTGGGCGGCATCCAGAAGAAACTGGAAGAGGTTCACGCCGCTGGGTTTGGTGCAGGCAATATGGTTCTGCCCGTCGGTGGTTTCTACAAATCGCGCCGCTCGGGCGAAAAACACGCGTGGGAAGCACAGACCATGCACCTGTTGCAAAGCGCCTGTGACCGCGCGAGTTACGAGATGTGGAAGCAATATTCCGCACGTCTTCGTGCCAACCCGCCGATCCATTTGCGTGACCTTCTGGACATCAAACCAATGGGCGCGGCGGTGCCGATTGAAGAGGTGGAAAGCATCACCGCGATCCGCAAACGGTTCGTGACGCCGGGCATGTCGCTGGGGGCGCTGTCGCCCGAAGCGCATAAAACGCTGAACGTTGCGATGAACCGAATTGGCGCGAAATCCGACAGTGGTGAAGGCGGCGAAGATCCCGCGCATTTCCACCCGGAACCCAATGGTGACAACCCGTCGGCCAAGATCAAACAGGTCGCCTCCGGCCGGTTTGGTGTGACGGCGGAATATCTGAACCAATGCGAAGAGCTTGAGATCAAAGTGGCGCAAGGGGCCAAGCCCGGCGAGGGTGGCCAGCTGCCCGGTATGAAGGTCACGGATCTGATTGCCCGCCTGCGTCTTTCGACCAAAGGGGTCACGCTGATTTCACCGCCGCCGCATCACGATATTTATTCGATCGAGGATTTGGCCCAGCTGATCTATGACCTCAAACAGATCAATCCGCGCTGTAAGGTGACGGTGAAGCTGGTGGCGTCCTCTGGCGTGGGCACAATTGCTGCCGGAGTGGCCAAGGCCAAGGCAGATATCATCCTGATTTCGGGCCATAATGGCGGGACGGGCGCGTCGCCTGCGACCTCGATAAAATACGCGGGCCTGCCGTGGGAAATGGGCCTGACCGAGGCGCATCAGGTGCTGTCGATGAACAACCTGCGCGAACGCGTCACGCTGCGCACCGATGGTGGTTTGCGCACCGGGCGTGACATTGTGATGGCC
The DNA here is from genome assembly GCF_018599245.1 of Aliiroseovarius lamellibrachiae. Classification (GTDB taxonomy): domain Bacteria; phylum Pseudomonadota; class Alphaproteobacteria; order Rhodobacterales; family Rhodobacteraceae; genus Aliiroseovarius; species Aliiroseovarius lamellibrachiae. Next base: position 157,583 of record NZ_JAHEVJ010000008.1, on the reverse strand, counting down.
GCCATGTTGGGCGCCGAAGAATACGGCATTGGCACCGCGGCCCTGATCGCGATGGGCTGTATCATGGTGCGTCAGTGCCAGTCGAACACTTGCCCGGTGGGGGTCTGTACGCAAGACGAAGACCTGCGTGCGAAGTTTTCGGGATCTGCGGATAAAGTGGTCAACCTGATCACGTTTTACGCCCAGGAGGTGCGTGAAATTCTGGCCCGTATCGGCGCGCGCAGTTTGGACGAAGTGATTGGCCGTGCCGATCTTCTGAGCCAGGTGTCGCGTGGCTCTGCCCACCTTGATGACCTCGATCTGAACCCGCTTTTGATCACCGTCGATGGGGCGGACCGCATCACATATGATCGCAACAAACCGCGCAATGCGGTGCCAGACACGCTGGATGCTGAGATCGTGCGCGACGCGGCCCGCTTCTTGGAAGATGGTGAAAAGATGCAACTTTCCTATGCGGTGCAAAACACGCACCGGACTGTGGGCACACGCACGTCCAGCCATATCGTGAAGAAATTTGGCATGCGCAACAACCTGCAGCCAGATCATCTGACGGTAAAGCTGACCGGGTCCGCGGGTCAGGCGCTGGGCGCGTTTGCCGCGCCGGGTCTTAAGATCGAAGTGTCGGGGGACGCCAATGATTACGTTGGAAAAGGTCTGTCCGGGGCAACCATTGTGGTGCGTCCGCCCATGTCCAGCCCGCTTGAAGCATCGGAAAACACCATCATCGGCAACACGGTGCTTTATGGCGCCACCGATGGATATCTGTTTGCAGCAGGCCGCGCGGGCGAACGCTTTGCGGTGCGCAATTCGGGTGCCAAAGTGGTGATCGAAGGCTGTGGTGCCTGCGGGTGCGAATACATGACCGGCGGTGTTGCGGTGATCTTGGGATCCATCGGGTCGAACTTTGGCGCGGGCATGACCGGCGGCATGGCGTATCTGTATGACCCTGAAGGGACCGCAACGGACCTGATGAACATGGAGGGGCTGGCGACCTGCCCGGTCGCTGTGGCGCATTGGGAAAACCAACTGAAAACCCTGGTGGAACGTCATGTCGAGGAAACCGGATCAGCCAAAGCCACCGAAATCCTGCGCCATTGGGACAGCGAAAAACGCAACTTCCTTCAGGTTTGCCCAAAGGAAATGCTTGATAAACTACCCGCCCCCCTGGGGATCGAGGCCGAAGCCATCCCGGCGGAATAACCCCCGCCACATGTGATCTAAAAGCGCCCGCCATTTCGGTGGGCGTTTTTGCATTCTCACCACAGGCACGTAAATTCCCAAGCGCGGCCTTGACCCCGCAGGCTGCAACATGGTCTGAAAGATACGTGGCAAAACGAGCGAAAAAAACAGCGTCCAAAAAGGGCAAACCGACGAAATCGGCCAAAGCCGCCAAAGCGAACACGGGGGTGCATCCGGTTCTTTGGCTGCGCAAATGGTTGCGCCGTTTCGTGCTTTTCTCCCTTGCGGTATTTGCCCTTGGTGTCGCGGGCTATGCGGTGCTGAACCCGCCGACCACCCCCTATATCATCGCCGAGAGAATGCGCCTTGGGTGGGTGGATCATCAATGGGTTGCCTATGATGAAATTGCCCCGGTCATGGTGCGGTCTGTCGTGGCGGCAGAGGATGCAAATTTCTGTCAGCATTGGGGGTTTGATATGCGCGCGATCCGGCTGGCGATTGATCACGGTGCCAATCGTGGGGCGTCGACCATCAGCCAGCAAACCGTGAAAAACACCTATCTGTGGCAGGGGCGATCCTGGCCGCGCAAAGCGCTAGAGGCGGTGTTGACCCCCGCCGTTGAACTGGTCTGGACCAAGCGACGCATCCTTGAGGTCTATTTGAACGTGATCGAATTTGACAAAGGTGTGTTTGGGGTTGAAGCGGCGAGCCGTCATTATTTCGGCATCGGCCCTGAAAAACTGACCCCGACACAAGCGGCGCGATTGGCGGCGGTCTTGCCAAACCCCAAGGAACGCTCCGCCGCAAAACCCTCAACCGCGCTTCGAAAACGGGCCGCATCCATCCTGGACGGGGCTGCCACGATCCGCCGAGATGGCCGCGCCGCGTGTTTCGAGGATTGATCCTCAGCGCCAAAATTGGCAATAGGGGGGCAACCCCTAATTGAAGAAATGCTCATGATCCGTCTGTTCCACGTTCCCCTTTCGCCGTTTTGCCGCAAAGTCCGCCTGTCTTTGGCAGAGAAAAAGCTTGAGGTTGAGCTGGTTGAAGAGCGGTATTGGGAAAAATCCACCGATTTCCTGCGCCGCAATCCGGCGGGCAAAGTGCCTGTGCTGAAGATGGACGGGAAGATCCTGACCGAAAGTGCCGCGATCTGTGAGTACATTGAGGAAATGCACCCGACCCCGGTGTTGATGCCCAATGACCCCGAAGGCCGGTACGAAGTGCGCCGGTTGGTCAATTGGTTTGACGATAAATTCCACAATGAAGTCACCGCAAATCTGCTGTACGAGCGGGTGAATAAAAAGGTCATGGGGGCGGGCTATCCCGAAAGCCGCGCCATCAAGGCCGGGGCCAAAGCGGTGAAATACCACCTTGATTACATGGGCTGGCTGTTGGATCAGCGCCGCTGGCTTGCAGGAAACGCGATGTCACTGGCGGATTTTGCCGCCGCGGCGCATTTGTCGTCCCTGGATTACATCAGCGACGTGGATTGGAACCGAAACGAGAATGTGCGCGAATGGTACGCCAAGATCAAATCCCGTCCGGCGTTCCGCTCGCTTCTGGCGGATAATGTGCCGGGCTTTCCGCCGCCCGCGCATTACGCGGATCTGGACTTTTGAACCAATCTGACGACACCGCTGCCACCAAATCCGCGATCGAAGACAAGGCGCGCGCCGAAGGGTTTGCGGCTTTTGGCGTTTGTCGCCCCGATGCCACCCCCGACACCGCCGCGCGTTTGGCGCAATATGTCGCCGAGGGGCGCCACGGCGATATGGCGTGGATGGAAGAGCGGATGACATGGCGCGGAAGTGCCGCCGCCCTTTGGCCAGAGGCAAAATCCGTCATCATGCTCGCCGAGCCTTACACCCCGGCGCACAACCCTTTGGACGTGTTGCAGCAGCCTGAAAAGGGCGCGATTTCCGTCTATGCGCAGAACCGCGATTATCATGATATCGTGAAAAAACGGCTGAAACGCGTGGGGCGCTGGATGGTTGAAACCTATGGCTGTGAGATCAAAGTTTTTGTCGACACCGCGCCCGTGATGGAAAAGCCGCTGGCGGCGGCGGCGGGGCTTGGGTGGCAGGGCAAACACTCAAACCTGCTCAGTCGTGATCTGGGAAATTGGTTTTTCCTCGGGGCGATTTTCACCACGCTGGACCTGCCCAAGGATGCGCCGGGGGTTGAAAACTGCGGCACTTGTCGTGCCTGCCTGGACGCCTGCCCGACGGATGCGTTTCCGGCCCCGTTTCAGGTCGATGCGCGGCGGTGCATTTCTTATCTGACGATCGAGCATAAAGGCCCCGTGGATCATGAGCTGCGGGGAAAATTGGGCAATCACATCTATGGCTGTGATGATTGTTTGGCGGCCTGCCCGTGGAATAAATTTGCAGTTGAAGCCCATGAAATCCGCTATGCCGCGCGGGATGATTTGGCCGCGCCGGACCTTGCGCATTTGGCGGGGTTGGATGACGCAGAATTTCGCACGAAATTCTCAGGCAGCCCGGTAAAGCGGATCGGCTGGGGACGGTTTATGCGCAATGTGCTTTACGCGATTGGCAACTCAGGTCGGGAAGAGTTGAAGGCTTTGGCCGTTCCGCATCTTCACTCTGCGGATGAAACCGTGGCGGATGCCGCGCGTTGGGCCGTTGAAAAGTTAAGTAACTCAATGGCTTAATAAGTGTAAATGTTGGAGTTGTTGTTAATGAATGAAGACCGGAGTTATTGTGACTATAGCTTCGGAAATGGCAGTTCTGAGTGGAATGAGGCGCCGTTCAGGGGCGGACGCGCGATGATCTGGCCGCTGTTACCAAAGGTCCGACACGGGCGGGGTCGAGTTGGCCGGGTTTAAGATGACTGGGTTTGAAACGACCAAGATGCCTGGCTATGTGATCGCAATACTGATGCTGGTGTCTGATCAAACGCCCTAGGGGTATCCGAGGGAGCGTGCCTTTGTCGCTAGCCGAGGCGGCAACCACTCCGCGACCGATCGCAGATCTTCTGTCGGCCGCACATGAAGCGTTTACACGGAAAAGGGGCTGGAAAAAGGGCTGGCTCGGCCAACCCTTGATGTTTGCCACTAAGATTGCTTTCCCATGCGATAAGCCGCCACAACGCTTTGCACTGCGCGCGGCGTTTCGGCCAACCGCATTGGGCCGAATTGAGAAGCCCCAACTTTGTAAGACACGATGATCCGGTTAGACCCTTCGCGCGGCGTGATCACCACATGGGCGTCAATCCCTTTGGATAGAAACGCTGATCGCAACGTGGATTTCATCTCGCTCTCCGACATGTTGGCCTTGGCGCGATCGCCCCAATCCACTTCGATGAGAATGTCGTTTGCCCCGCCAAAAAAGCCGCGCAACGTGTCCACCGTGGCGGACAGGGGGCGCAGACTGGGGTCGCCGGTTGCGGCAAAATACCCCAGCATTGATGCGGTTGGCGTGACGACCACCGCGATGATGGCAAGGATGTAATTCAGGTTCTGGGTCATGTTTCAGCCTAGTTAGGGTTTATACGGAACATTCATGCGGTAGGCGGCAACAGCGGCATTGATGCCCCGCGCGGCAGCACTTGCAGGGAAGGGGCCCATGGTTGAGGGGCCAACTTGATAGGTCACATAAGACCCCTGATTGGACAGGTGGGTTTTCACACTCAGATCCAGGCCTTTTGCGCGAAACCCGTTTTTCAGCGCTTGGGCAAAACTTTTGTCCGAGGTGTAATTGGTGTCGGTTGGATCCCAGGCGACATTGGCGTAAATCACCAACCCCTCAAGATCCCCGCTGTCGATCAATGCCTCGCGGGTGATGCCGAGGGGGCGGATGGTGGGATCGCCGCTTAGGTAATGCCATAGCAAAGACAGGAACGTCGGCAAAGACACCGCCAAAACCACCATCGCGAGCGTGGTGACAGTTTTGGGTTTGTCCAAATGTGCGTCCATGGCGTTGGCCTTTCTAAACCTGCCTTCAGCCTAGGGTGCAGCTGTTCAAGAAGCGTTAAAATGCGAGAGAAATTTGGGTGAAATACGTGCTAAAGATCGCTGCCCAACCAGTTGACCGATGCACTCTGTATTCCGGGCCTATTGCGAAGACGCCCCCACAACCGCGCGCGCCTGACCGGGTGTCATGCCAAAGAAACCGCGAAACGCCGCACCAAAGGCGGGTTGGCTGTCGAAGCCAGCAACGGCCGCTGCCTTGGCAAGGCTCTCGCCAAGTGAAAGCGCATTCATCGCCGAGGTAAGGCGCAACTGTTGACGCCATTGTCGGAAACTCAGGCCGGTTTCCTTGCGAAACAGCCGGGCGAGTGTTCGTTCCGATGCATTGGCGATATCGGCCCAATCTGAAAGCGAATTCGGGCTGTCCGGGTGTTTTCGCAGCGCATCTATCACGCGCCGCAATCTGGCGTCTTTCGGGAGTGGCAGATCCAGAGGCAACACCGTTGATCGACTGATTTCGTCCAGCGCGAGAGACACCACATGGTGCCCGCGCCCGTCGACATCCCAGTCCAGAGGTTCCGAACAGGCGGCCAGGATAAGTTCGCGCAACAACGCCGTAACCGAGATGACCCTGCAGTCGTCGCAGATGCCATTCACTTCGGCGGGTCTGAGAAACAAAACCCGCATTGCCACCGGGCCATCCATATAGATGGAGTGGTCCAGATCTGCCGGCATCAGCAAGGCCGAACTTGGTGGGATGACATACCCGGCGTCCACTGTTTCAACATGCATCACCCCCGACACGGCATAGATCAACTGTGCTTTGGGGTGGCTGTGCGTATCGGCCATGAGCCCGGCTGGGTAATCTTTCGCATAGCCGACAACGGGGCGATCTGCCTCTTCGACCGGTCGAATTTCAGCTTGTCTGCTTGGCGACAGGAATTGTCCATCTGTTTTCATAACGACATGATAGGTCTTTCACGACAGAAATCAAATGGACCTGCGCGCAGATGAATGAAGACCAGAAAACACACGAAGGCATCTTTGGCCCGACCATCATCCACACCACACAAGACACGCTTGTCGATGGCCCCAACACCCCCGGCCAACCGCGCCAAACTGCTTACGCTGGGGACGGGCTGTGGATTGGCCAATGTGAAGTGACCGCCCGTGATATTCCAAGTCAGTGGCATCATCACAAATACTACGACAGCATCATGTATATGCTTGAGGGGCGTATTCGTGTTGATTGGGGTGAGAACGGCGAAAAGAGCTTCGAGATGGGCCCCGGTGACTATGGTTTCTTTGGTCGCAAGGTGATCCACCGCGCCCAGATCATCGATACACCGGAAAACTGCCGATACGTGTTTGTGCGGCTTGGCGAAGGTGAAAGCGTCGAGAATGTCGCTGGGCCCGGCTTTGCGGGCGAATAGATCCGAACGTAATCGCGCGCCCGATTTGGCCGTGCCAAAATGTGCCACCGGCCACATTACTTAATAGCTGAAAGTGAAACGTGCTATGATGAAATCCAATGACACCGAAGCCCTCTTCCCACGTCCCTTGTCGGGGCGCCCGGTCAAAAACCTACCCTCCGCGCTGACACCAACGCGTGAAAATCTGGTGGGGCAGGATATTGTGCTGGAGCGGATGGACGCGGAAAAACACGCAGGAGAGCTCTTTGAAGCGGGCCATGGTGACGAAGACAAACTGCGGATTTGGGACTATTTGCCTTATGGGCCTTGGGAAAATGTCGCCTCTTACGCGTCGACCTTGCGCGCACAATCAGCAAGCTTTGATCCAACATTCTATGCCATTCGGTCTAACAAAACCGGGCGCGCCGTTGGTCAGGCCAGCTTCCTCAGCACCGATCCTCAGAATGGCGTGACCGAAGTTGGGCATATCTGGTTTGCCCCAGAATTACAGCGGACACGCGGGGCAACCGAGGCGCTTTATCTTATGATCCGTCATGCGTTTGACGATCTGGATTATCGACGCATGCAATGGAAATGCAACGCGTTGAACGCAAAATCGCGCGCAGCTGCATTGCGCTTGGGCTTTCGTTTTGAGGGCATCCATTACAATCACATGATCGCGAAAGGGCAAAACCGGGACACCGCCTGGTATTCGATCCTTGATGACGAATGGCCCGAGGTGCGTGAAAAGACTGGCGATTGGCTTTCGGCAAAGAATTTTGATGCTTCTGGTGGGGCTTTGTCATCCTTGTCGCAATCCATGCAGGATCGTCTGCCGTCGCGGCGCGACATTGATGAACCCGGAGAACGGCGCGCTTAAAACGGCGGAGACTGCGGGCCAACTCGTGTGCTCTTGGGGCTTTGCCCCGCGGTGTCTTTCCGCCCGGAACGCAGAACGCATTCGCGGTTTGGCGCGGCTATGGCGGAAACCTCCGTGGGCCGCGCATTTGGGTGAACAAGACGCTTGTGTCAAAGACATCGGCGTTGGTCCGCTGTCCTGACGATGCAGCTTTGTTGTTTCAAAAAATACCTGCCGCGATGATCGCGACAGGTTGTTTTGTTGATGTGCCTGACCACGCGGTATGCGGCATCAAAAGATCGGGCGTTCTAACGTCGGCCTGCGTTGATCCGTGATCAGCTGCGCACCAGCTTGTCATAGCTTTCGGCGATGTCACGGGTCAGCGCGCCGACCTCAAACTTATAATCCCCGATCTGGGCCACGGGCGTCACTTCGGCGGCGGAACCGGTCAGCCAGCATTGTTCAAAATCGGCCAGCTCTTCGGGCATGATGTGGCGCACATGAACCTTGATGCCCTTTTCCTCAAGCATCTTGATCACGGTTTGCCGGGTCAGACCGTTCAGGATCGCGTCGGGATCAGGGGTGTGCACTTCGCCGTCTTTCACAAAGAAAATATTGGCGCCGGTCGCCTCGGCCACATAACCGCGGTAATCCATGAACAAAGCGTCCGAACAGCCTTTGGCCTCGGCCGCGTGCTTGGACATGGTGCAGATCATATAAAGACCGGCGGCTTTTGCGGCCGTTGGGATGGTTTCGGGCGACGGGCGTTTCCATTTCGCAATGTCGATCTTGGCGCCCTGCATTTTTGCGTCGCCATAATAGCTGCCCCATTCCCAGGCAATCACGGCCATGCGCACCGGATTGCGCGCGGCGGACACACCCATGTCTTCGCCAGCGCCCCGCCATGCAATCACGCGCACATAGGCGTTGGTGAAGCCGTTGGCGTCCAGCACGTCGCGCTTGGCGGCCTCGATCTCATCCACGGAATAGGGGATCGGCATATCCATCATCTCGCCGGATCGCAGCAAGCGTTCCGAGTGTTTGCGGCTGAGGAAGATTTTGCCGTCATAGCAGCGCTCGCCTTCAAACACCGAGCTGGCGTAATGCAGTGCGTGGGTCAGGATGTGGACATTTGCGTCGCGCCATTCGATCAGTTGGCCATCCATCCAGATTTTACCGTCGCGGTCATCATATCCGCTCATGTTCCGTTCCTTTCATCTTGTGCGCCCGCCGTGTGTGGCTGGGTCGGATTTGCAATTATTGCGCGCCATAGGTCCGGTTCGGACATAATGTTGCGTAAAAACTGAGCATCGCTAACAATTGATTCTTGGAAAGTCAACAACACTGACATAAAATCAAAAACTGTAACACATTTCGTGAAGTGATCCGCCGCGCGCCAAAGCAGGGGCGCAATTCGGGTCAGAAATGGCGACACAGAAAAGGGGACGGCATGAATGACACGCGCGCCACGGCGGCACCTGGGGGGCAGGCGTTGCTGTTTCTGACGGATGAGCAGCTGCGCAAGGGCATCGAGGCGATGTTTTTTGCCTACCGCGGATTTACCGCCGACCCGGACCGGATTTTGGAAGACAAAGCCTATGGACGGGCGCACCACCGGGCGATCCATTTTATTTCACGCAGCCCCGGCACCACGGTGAACAATCTGTTGTCGATCCTTGGGGTCACCAAACAATCGCTCAACCGGGTGTTAAGAACCTTGATCGAAGATGGCTTGGTGGAAAGCCGCGTGGGCACGCGCGACAAACGCGAACGGCATTTGGTGTTGACCGAAGTGGGCGAAGCGTTGGAACGTGAACTGTCGGATGCACAGCGCACGCGGATGCGCGCGGCCTATCGCGAGGCGGGGCCAGAAGCGGTGCAAGGGTTTCGCGCTGTGCTAGAAGCAATGATGGATCCGGAACTGCGGCGCCATTTCAACCAGTTGAAGGAGGCGCAAGATGGCTGATCTGGCCGACGCACATCTGTTGATCATCGACGATGATGAACGCATTCGCACGTTGTTGCGCAAGTTTCTGATCCGAAGTGGGTTTTGGGTGACGGCGGCGCGCGACGCCGAACATGCACGTAAGATCCTGTCGGGGTTGGATTTTGATCTGATTGTCTGTGACGTGATGATGCCGGGCGAAGATGGGATTTCCCTGACGCGATCTTTGCGTGAAACCATGAGCACGCCGATCCTGCTTTTGACAGCGAAGGGCGGGACCGATGATCGGATTATGGGGCTTGAGGCCGGGGCCGATGATTACCTGGCCAAACCGTTTGAACCCAAAGAGCTTTTGTTGCGGATCAATGCCATCCTGCGCCGAATGCCGGCAGTGGAAGAGGCGGTGCCAACGTCGCTTGGGCTGGGCGGTTTGCGTTATGACATTGAACGTGGCGAGCTGTGGGAAGGCGAGGATTTGATCCGGCTGACCGCCACTGAAAACCAGCTGATGAAGATCTTTGCCGCCCAGCCCGGCGAACCTGTGACACGCACGTCCTTGGTGGAGCAATTGGGCCGCGATCAGGGCCAAGCGCAAGAGCGCGCGGTGGATGTTCAGATCACTCGGTTGCGGCGCAAATTAGAGGCGGATCCCAAACAGCCGCGTTACCTGCAAACCGTGCGCGGTGCGGGATATATGTTGGCGCCTGACTGATTGGCAAAGGGGCGCTGCCCCCGCCCTTCGGGTAGGGCTCCGCCCGTTCGTCGGGCAAACGGTCCCCCAGACCGTTTTTCGCTGCCCTCGAACCCCGAGGTATTTTTGGCAAGAAAAAGCGGCCCCTCCGTGGGTTAGTTGTAAACCGCAGCGCATTCGCTGGGCATGTCGTTGGGCCAGTCGGTGACGGGGTGCGATTTTGTGGTCAGGCGGATGGTTCTTCGACCGCGTCTTGGCTGTCGGCCTGTCCGATAAGCGGAATGAAGGCGGTGGTGAGGGCAAAAAGATATGGGCGCATAGGCTCTTCCTTGTGATGTGGTCCACAGTATCCTAGCGTCACGCCATGACAACATTTCTCTATTCCCATCCCGTTTGCCATGATCATGTCACGCCCCCCGGCCATCCCGAACAGGTGGCGCGCCTGAAAGCGATTGAGGCGGCATTGTCCGCGCCGGCGTTTGATGCGCTTGTTCGAAAGGACGCGCCCGAGGCGACCCCAGACCGGGTCGAACTGTGCCACCCGCGCAGCCATTATGACCGGATTGTTGCAGCTGAACCCCAAGAGGGTTGGGGGCAATTGGATGGCGATACCTTTATGGCGCCGGGATCGTTGGAGGCCGCGATGCGGGGCATTGGCGGCAACCTTGCGGCGATTGATGCGGTGATGGCGGGCGAGGCGGCGAACGCTTTTGTTGCCTGCCGCCCGCCCGGACATCACGCCGAAACGGAAACGCCGATGGGGTTTTGCCTGTTTTCCACCGTGGGCATTGCCGCGCGTTATGCGGCCGAACACCACGGGCTTACCCGCATTGCTGTGTTGGATTTCGACGTGCACCACGGCAATGGCACCCAAGATGTGTTGTGGAATGAGGACCGCGTGCTGTTTGTGTCTAGCCATCAAAGCCCGCTGTATCCCGGATCGGGGTCGCGCGCTGAACAGGGCGCACATGGTCAGATTCTGAACAAACCGCTGGAGGGCGGGTCAGGGTCGGTGAAAATGCGCGCGGTCTGGGATCGGGCGATCGACACGGCGCTGACCAATTTTGAACCAGAACTGATCCTGGTGTCCGCCGGTTTTGATGCCCATCGCGACGATCCTTTGGCGGGGCTGAACTGGCACACCGATGACTTCGCGTGGCTTGCCCGCCGCATCTGTGATCTGGCCGATCAAACTTGCGCGGGCCGGGTGGTATCCTCGCTTGAGGGGGGCTATGATTTGGATGCGCTGGGCGAAAGTGTCGGCGCCTATGTAGAAGTGATGATGGAGCGGGGCGCATGAGCGAAACACCAGTTGCAGAGATGAGTTTTGAAGAGGCCATGCGCGAGCTTGAGGGCGTGGTGGGCCAGCTTGAACGCGGTGACGTGGCGCTGGATGCCTCGATCAAACTTTATGAACGTGGGGCGGAATTAAAAGCGCGCTGCGAAGCCAAGCTGAAAGAAGCCGAGGAAAAAGTCGCGGCAATCACTTTGAGCGCTGATGGCGTGCCCGCCGGGCTTACTCCGGTCGAAGGCGCGTAAATGTTTCAGGCACGGCTAACGGCGACCGCTTTGGCGGCGCGCACCTGTTTGCATGGTGAGATCAGCGCCAAGGGCGCGCTTGCGGATGCGATGCGTTATGCGACGGCGGGCGGCAAAGGTCTGCGCGGATTTCTGGTGATGGAAAGCGCGCATATGCACGGTGTCGCCGATGACCGATCCGTCTGGGTGGCGGCGGCGATTGAAGCGATCCACGCCTATTCGCTCGTGCATGATGATATGCCCTGCATGGATGATGATGATCTGCGTCGCGGCCTGCCCACGGTGCATAAAAAGTGGGACGAGGCGACGGCGGTTCTGGTCGGTGACGCGCTTCAGACCTTGGCGTTTGAGCTGTTGACCCATCCCATCGTGCAAGGCGCGCAAGGCGATGTGCGCATTCCCTTGATCCGGTCGCTGTCTGTGGCGGCTGGGCAACTTGGCATGGTGCATGGGCAAGCGCTGGATATCGCGGCGGAAACCGCTGCCACGCCGCTGACCTTGGATGAAATCACCCATCTGCAAGCGGGCAAAACCGGTGCGCTGATCACCTGGTCGGCAGAAGCGGGCGCAATGCTGGCGGGGGCGGATACCAAACCGATGACCGATTACGCCACCGCGCTGGGCCTTGCGTTTCAGATCTGGGACGATGTTCTGGATGTCGAAGGGGACGCCGCCGCTGTGGGCAAAGCCGTGGGCAAAGATGCAGGTGCTGGAAAAGCCACATTCGTCTCGCTTTTGGGATTGGATGCGGCAAAGACCCGCGCAAACGATTTGATTAATGATGCCTGTGACGCTCTGTGGATCTATGGTGCGCGGGCGGATGTCTTGCGAGACGCCGCACGTTTCGTTATCCAACGCGACAGGTAGCCCGAAAGTAAGCAAATGTCCCAGCGCCCCGTGACCCCGACCCTTGACCGCATTGACCGCCCCGCCGACCTAAAGGCGCTGACGGATGCTGAGCTGATCAAGCTGGCGGATGAGGTCCGTGCCGAGACGATTTCGGCCGTCTCGGAAACCGGCGGGCATCTGGGCGCAGGGCTTGGTGTGGTCGAATTGACCGTGGCCTTGCACGCCGTCTTTGACACACCAAAGGATCGGCTGATCTGGGACGTGGGCCACCAATGTTATCCGCATAAAATCCTGACTGGCCGGCGGGATCGTATTCGCACGCTGCGCATGGAAAGTGGCTTGTCTGGCTTTACCAAACGCACCGAAAGCCCGTTTGATCCGTTTGGCGCGGGGCACAGCTCCACCTCGATCTCGGCAGCGCTTGGCTTTGCGGTTGCCCGCGATTTGGGCGGCGCACCAGACCCCGGTTTGGGTGACGCGGTAGCGGTGATTGGTGATGGGTCGATGTCGGCCGGCATGGCGTTTGAGGCGATGAACAACGCAGGCCACCTTGGCCGCCGCCTGTTTGTGGTTCTCAACGACAATGAAATGTCGATTGCGCCGCCCGTTGGCGCCATGTCGTCATACCTGTCGCGCCTTTACGCGGGGGAGCCGTTTCAGGAATTGAAAGCCGCCGCCAAAGGGGCCGTCAGCCTGTTGCCCGAACCCTTCCAGGAAGGTGCGCGCCGGGCCAAGGAAATGGTCAAATCCATGACCGTTGGCGGCACCCTGTTTGAAGAGCTTGGCTTTTCCTATGTCGGCCCCATTGATGGTCACGATCTGGAAAGCCTGTTGCCAATCCTGCGCACCGTGCACGAACGCGCCAGTGGGCCGATGCTGATCCATGTGATCACCAAAAAGGGCAAAGGATACGCCCCGGCCGAGGCCGCGCGGGATCGCGGCCATGCCACGGCAAAATTCGACGTGCCCACCGGCAAACAGCATAAATCGCCCTCAAACGCGCCCAGCTATACATCCGTCTTTGGCAAAACACTGGTCGATCTGGCGGGCGAGGATGACAAGGTCTGCGCTGTGACCGCCGCAATGCCGGATGGCACGGGCCTGAATCCCATGCTCGAACGCTACCCCTCGCGTACCTTTGATGTGGGCATTGCTGAACAGCATGGGGTGACCTTTTCGGCGGCTTTGGCGGCGGGCGGGATGAAACCGTTTTGCGCGATGTATTCGACGTTTTTGCAGCGTGGTTATGACCAAGTTGTGCATGATGTGGCGGTGCAACGCCTTCCCGTGCGCTTTGCAATTGACCGCGCCGGTTTGGTTGGGGCCGATGGTGCCACCCATGCGGGGTCTTTTGACATCGCCTTTATGGCCAACCTGCCGGACATGGTGGTGATGGCCGCCGCGGATGAGGCGGAGCTGATGCATATGATCGCCACCGCGCATTCGATCAACGACCGCCCGTCGGCGTTCCGTTACCCACGCGGCGAAGGCGTTGGGGTTGAGTTGCCCGAGCGTGGTGAGGTGCTTGAAATCGGCAAGGGCCGGATGATCCAAAAGGGCGCGCGTGTTGCGATCCTGTCGTTTGGCACACGTTTGTCCGAGGTCGAGAAGGCCGCAGAGAAACTCGCCGCAAAAGGCATCACGCCGACGATTGCAGACGCCCGGTTCGCCAAGCCGCTGGACCGTGACATGATCCTGGATCTTGCCGCCAATCACGAAGCGCTGATCACCATCGAAGAGGGGTCCGTTGGTGGGTTCGGCAGCCATGTCGCCCAGCTTTTGGCCAATGAGGCGGTGTTTGATACCGGGCTGAAATTCCGCTCGATGGTGCTGCCCGATACGTTTGTTGACCACGCCGCCCCCGACCGGATGTATGAAGACGCCGGGCTGAGCGCGGCAGGGATCGAGGCTAAGGTCTTGGACGTCTTGGGAATTGCCCAGATCGACGCCAAACGCGCCTAAAGCGTTTCCAGTTCGCATTGTATCGCTTGTTCGCGGCCTTTCGCTTCGCTCAAACGCAAAAAGCGATGACAGATGCTTCAATGAAAAACTGGAAACGCTCTAAAACCCCTTATCACATTGACGTTTGCGCGACATTTTGCTTGTAGACAAAAGGGGGCGCCCTTCGCTATGGCTTGAAAAAACCCAAGGAGAGAGCCATGAAAACGGCCATTATCGCAGCAGTCTTTGCAACCCTCACAGCGCCCGCCTTTGCCGGTGCCGTTTCCGACCCCATCGTTGAACCAAACATCACACCAGAGATGATCGAAGTCGACACCGCCGGTTCAGCCAGCCACGATTGGTTGGTCCCGGCCATGACGATTTTGATGTTTGGCGCCGGTCTCGCCAGTTAAGTCACGCGGATCGTGCCTATTTGGGCTCGGAGGCCAGCAGTGCCGCCAGCCCTTCGCGATAGGTGGGATAGGTTAAAGCAACGCCCAGATCGCGCTTGATCCGGGCGTTCGAAACCCGCTTGCTTTCCGCGTAAAAGCTGCGTGCCATCGGGGTCATTTCGGCGGTCAGGAAATCCTCTGAAGGCGGAATTTCCATCCCCAAAAGTTCAGCGGCATGGGCCAAAACATCCTCGGGCGGGGCCGCTTCATCGTCGCAGACATTGTAAATGGCACCGGGATCTGGGCGCGCAATAGAGGCGGCCAGAACCTGCGCGATATCCGCAACATGGATGCGCGAAAACACTTGATTTTCCTTGATAATACGCCGGGCGGTGCCACGACGCACTTTGGCAAATGGCCCGCGTCCGGGGCCGTAAATTCCCGCCAGACGAAAGATATGCAGCGGTAAGTCCAGATCCTTGGCCAGCGCTTGCCATGCCGCTTCCGCCCTGACCCGCCATTGACCGCGTTTTGTCGCGGGGGTCAGCGCCGTGGCCTCATCCACCCATCCACCCTGATGGTCGCCATAAACGCCAGTGGTGGACAGATACCCAACCCATTTCAGATGTGGCGCGTGGTCGGCAATCATATCGCGCGCGCCTGCCAAAACCGGATCGCCCGCCGCATTTGGCCCTGCGGAAATCAACAGATGACTGGCCTGTGACAGCGCGCCCGAGATGTCGGCGCCCGGCCACATCATCGTGCCTTCGCGCCCCTCACGAGAGGTCCCCGTGACCTGCCAACCATCAGCCATCAACACGCGCGCCAAAGCCTGCGCCGAATAGCCGTATCCAAAGATGAAAAGGTTCTTATCCATAGCGCGGTTGTAGCGGTGGGCGCGGGGCAGTGAAAGCCCCGTCCCTGAATTTGTCGTGGTCGATGTTGTGGCCGATGTTATGGCGGCGCCTATTCCCCCTTCCAAACCGGATCGCGTTTTTCCGCAAAAGCGCGCGCGCCCTCCAACTGATCTTCGCTGGCATAAAGCTCATCCACCGTGCGTAACTTTCGCTGGGTGATCCGGCTCATCGCGTCTTGGAATTTGCTGTCCTCGGCATCGCGCACCACCTCTTTGATCGCCGCGTAAACCAAAGGCGGCCCCGAGGCGAGCAGGCGGGCAAGTTCCCACGCGCGGTCCATCAGCTGATCTGCGGGCAGGATTTCATTGACCAATCCCCAGCGGTTGGCTTCCTCAGCATCAAACCAGCGCCCGGTCAGCAAAAGCTCCATCGCGATGTGATAAGGGATGCGTTTGGGCAGCTTTACACTGGCCGCATCCGCAACCGTGCCAGAGCGAATTTCAGGCAGGGCAAAGCTGGCATGTTCCGCCGCCAAAATGATGTCGCCCGAAATCGCAAGCTCCAACCCGCCGCCACAGGCAATGCCGTTCACCGCGACAACCACCGGCTTGTTCATATCGCGCAGTTCTTGCAATCCACCAAAGCCGCCAACACCGTAATCGCCATCCACCGCGTCGCCATCGGCGGCGGCCTTCAGATCCCATCCAGGGCAGAAAAACTTCTCGCCGCCGCCGGTCAGGATCGCCACACGCAAGGTGGGATCATCGCGGAACCCCGCAAACACCTCGCCCATGATGCGCGAGGTGGCAAGGTCGATTGCATTGGCCTTGGGGCGGTCCAATGTGACCTCAAGCACCATGCCATCGCGGCGGGTTTTCACCGGCCCATCGGTTCTGTCACTCATCTGTGTTGCCGCCATTTGGGGCCTCCTTCATCAGCGCATCTGCGGCAACCGCGCGGGTCGCCGTACAGATAAGCGGGTTAATTTCAACTTCTTCAATACGCGCGGCATTGTCCATCACATAGGCTTGCACGGCCATCACCGCATCCAAGATACCATCCAAATCTGCGCCCGGCTTGCCGCGGTATCCATGGATCAATTTAGAGACTACGAGGCCGTTTAGAGCCTGATTTACCATGTCCCGGTCACTTGGCACCAACAGGTTCACGCTGTCTTGCATCAGCTCGGTTAAAACACCGCCCGCGGCCAAGGTCAGCACAAAGCCATGCGCGGGGTCGCGCGTCACCCCAATCAGCAATTCCACCACCGCGCCGTCGATCATTTCCTCGGCCAAAAAGCTATCGCATGGCATGTTTTGTGCCGCATTAGACACGCTTTCGACGTCCATCAACCCCAGCACCACAGCCCCCGCTTCGGTCTTATGGGCGATGCCTTCGCCCTTAAGCGCCAGCGGAAAACCGACGGCTTTGGCCAAGACAACAGGGTCGGTCCCTGATGCTGACTTCGGTACAACCACCCCATAGGACATAAGGCGCGCCTTGGCCGCGGCCTCGCGCAGAACCTCACCCAAGCGATTGGGACCAGGGGGAAGCAGTGCTGCCGTCGTGGGCGGGTGGGATCTGGCCGCGGCTTCGACCGCCAGGATTGCCTCGTCTAACCCATGCAGCGGCACAACGCCGGCCTGCATCAATTGCTTGGATACCGCTTCGGGCAACAATTCGGGCAGGGTGGTGACAATGGCAACCTGCCCCCCGGTTTGCGCCCGCGCGGTTATCGCCGCCTCAAGTGCAATGTCCCAATCTGTTGGATCACAAATGTCACCTCGGGGAATGTCCAGAATGATCATCGTCAGCGCCAGATCAGGGTCGACCATCGCAGACCATGCCCGCGTCATCGCAGGCAAATCGCGCCAGATGTAAGTGTGGTAATCGAGCGGATTGGCAAGCGCGACCATCGGCCCCAAAGCCGCGGCCAGATCGCCCCGCTGGCGGTCATTCAGCGGCGGAAATACAACATTTCGCCCATAGGCCGTGTCCGCCGCAAGGCTCGCCTCGCCGCCGGAGCAGCTGATGGATGCGATGCGATTTGAAGACAGCCCACCGGTGACATGAAGCAGTTTTAGTGTCTCCAAAAATGCCGGAAGACTGGACAGGCGCGCGATGCCCAATCGGTCCAATACCGCCTGCGCACCCGCATCCCCCCCCGCCAAAGATGCCGTGTGGGAAACGGTCGCCGCCTGCGCCTGATCCGATCGCCCGACCTTTAGCGCCACAATTGGCACACCCTTGTCGCGGGCCTTTTGGGCCAATACTTCCCAAGCGGCCAAATCACCGAAACCTTCAATATGCACCCCAATGGCCGTCACGCGCGGATCGTCCAAAAGCGCCGCGGCAATCGCGGCCTGCGAGGTCTGTGCCATATTCCCACAGGTGACCGTATAGGCAATCGGCAGGCCGCGGGTTTGCATGGTCAGATTGATCGCGATGTTTGAGCTTTGCGTCAGGATCGCAACCCCCCGCTCCACCCGTGTGCACCCATGTTGGTCAGGCCACAAAAGCGCTCCGTCCAGCGCGTTGATAAACCCGTAACAATTTGGCCCAAGGATGGGCATGTCCCCGGCGGCCTGAAGCAGCGCTGCCTGAAGATCCGCCCCGCTTTCATCCTCGGCCGCCGCCTCAGAAAATCCGCTGGCAAAACACACCGCACCACCAGCGCCAAGGGATGCCAGCACCGAAATGGCCTCAAGTGTCGCATGGCGATTGATGCCGATAAAGCTGGCGTCAGGTGGGCTGGGCAGATCTTCGATTGCCGCGAAAACCCCGTCGCCCCCCTTCGGATGTACGCGCCAAACCTCGCCTGAAAATCCCATCTTCCGGCATTGATCCACAACAGCCGCACACCACGCCCCACCGCCGATGATGGCAATGGTCCGTGGTTGCAATAGTCTGGAAAGATCGCGCATTACGGCATTCCCTTTGAAAGAGATTTCATGCCTTCGGCGAGGATATTTTTAGAAAGAGGAAAAGGGGAGGCCGCGCGGGCCGTCCCCAAGAAAGAGAGCGTCGTCTCTTCCCCTTTCACGGTCATCGGCGTCCCCGCCTGTACCGCCGTTTTAAAATCGCAGGTCATGGTTAACAAATCGTGTCTTCCTCTTTCCAAAAATATCCCCGCCGGAGGCAAGACGATCTGGCATGACCGTGCCGCACGCTGCGCGGTCTAAGGTCATGCCCCGTCAGAATGTTTGTCGATGTGCCCCAAGTCGCGGGTCGGATCGATGTGATCACGCAGACGCGCTTTCAATTCCTTGGCTTCGGGAAACCCGCCATCGCGTTTGCGTTCCCAGATAAGCGTGCCGTCCACCGTCACCTCGTAAACGCCTCCCATTTCACCAGGAATCAGCGTGACCCCACCCAAATTGGTCGAGAAGGTTTGCAACAGTTCCTGCGCCATCCATCCGGCGCGCAGCAGCCAGTTACAGCCCGTGCAATAGGTGATGGTGACGACTGGTTTGGTGGGATTGGTCTGGGTCATTTTACGCTCCGAGGGGTCTGAGAAGATCTCGGGAAATGATATGACGCTGGATCTCGCTTGTCCCGTCCCAGATCCGTTCCACACGCGCATCGCGCCAGAACCGTTCCAGCGGATAATCATCCATCAACCCCATGCCGCCATGGATCTGGATGGCCTTGTCGGTCACGCGGGCGAGCATTTCCGAGGCATAAAGTTTGGCCGAAGCGATTTCGCGGTTTGCAGGCAGGCCTTTGTCCAACCGGTCGGCGGCGGCAAGGGTCAACAAATCGGCGGCGTCGATTTCGGTAATCATGTCGGCGATTTGAAAACTCACCCCCTGAAATTTGCCAATCGGCTGGCCAAATTGTTCGCGCTGTGCGGCGTACTCCAGCGCATAATCAAACGCCCGGCGCGCGCGGCCCACGCACATGGTCGCAACGGTGATGCGGGTGGCATAAAGCCAGGTGTTCATCACCTCAAACCCGCCATCAACCTCGCCCAAAACCTGCGCATCAGGCAGGCGGCAATCGTCAAATTCCAACACCATATTCAGGTATCCCCGGTGGCTGACGGATTTATACCCGTCGCGCACGGTGAACCCGGGATGGCCGCGATCGACCAGAAATGTGGTGATGCGTTTTTTCGGACCGCGCGGGGTTTGATCCTCGCCCGTTGCCACAAATACGATAAAGAAATCGGCGTGCTCCGCGCCCGAGATAAAGTGCTTGGTGCCGTTCAGAACCCAATCGCCCCCGTCGCGCACCGCCGAGCATTTCATGCCGCGCACGTCCGATCCCGCGCCCGGTTCGGTCATCGCCAGTGCGTCCATGCGTTCACCGCGCACCGCCGGCAAAAGATACTTTTCGCGCTGTTCCCCTTCGCAGGCCATCAGGATGTTTTGCGGGCGCCCGAAGAAGTGATTGAGCGCCATGGACCCCCGCCCAAGCTCGCGTTCCACCAGCGCAAATTCCATGTGATTGAGCCCCGCACCGCCGACCTCTTCGGGGAAGTTACAGGCATAAAACCCCAGGTCTAGGGTCTTTTTCTTGATGTCCGCTGCGATTTCAGCCGGCACATGGCCCTCACGCTCCACAAGCGCTTCATGCGGATAAATCTCGTTCTCCACAAAACTGCGCACGGTTGCGACAATCATCTCTTGTTCTTCAGTCAGGCCGTATTGCATGGCATCTTTCCCTGTTCGCTCATCTACCCGGTCGGGTCTGAGGGTTGACGTTAGGGCGGCAAATCGGCTTGATCATGCAGAAATATCCTAAACTGTGCAGAAAATGACAGAAACGATCGACCTCCTTTTGTTTGACCACTTCTCAGGGCTGTGCCTTGCCAACACGGTTGAGCCTTTGCGGGCGGCCAATGATTTGGCGCGAAAACGTCTCTATTCCTGGCGATTTTTGACCATTGATGGGGAGAACGTGCGCTCCTCCTCGGGGATGCAGGTGCAAGCAGATGGGCGGTTGTCCGATCATCGCGGTGATCTTTTGGTGGCCATGCCGTCTTACAACTACCGCACCCACGCGACCCCCAAAACAAGCCGGGCGCTTGCGGCTGCATCGCGACGATATGGTCAGATGGCGGGGTTTGATACGGGGGCTTGGCTTTTGGCGCAGGCGGGGCTTTTGGACGGCTACAGCGCCACCATCCATTGGGAAGAGTTGCCGCGGTTTGAAGAGCATTTTCCGGACGTTAGTACCGTGCGCCAGCGCCATGTGCTGGACCGCGATCGCCTGACCTGTACGGGGGCATTGGCGGCGTTTGACATGGTGCTGGACCGGATCGGAAGTGATCATGGCGCAGCCCTTCGGTTGGAACTTGCGATGCTTTTTATGGCGCCGGGGGCGGCGGCGTCTGTCTTACCGCCGATGGCCCGGTCGCGGATCGTGGCACGCGCCTTATCTGCCATGCGCGGTGCTATCGAAGACCCGCACAGCATTCCTGAGATTGCAAAAATCGCGGGCTGCACGGTGAAAGAACTTGAGCAGCGCATTCGGACAGAACTGGGTGAAACCCCCTCAACCACCTATCGCAGATTGCGGCTTATTTCGGCTCGAAAGGCTGTGTTAGAGACTGATTTGTCCATCGCCGAGGTTGCCGTGCGGGCAGGGTATGAGAACGCATCAGCGATGACGCGCGCGTTTAAGTCAGAGTTTGGCGTCTCGCCCCGCGCGCTTCGCTTAGAGGTGCGTTAGTGGGGAATGACCGGCAGGTGAAATAGGGGTTGCGCTAACATCGGATTTGTCGACAATTGGTCCATGGATAATACGACAACGAACACCCCCGTAAAAACTTGGCCCGTAAAAACATGGTCTGAAACCGCCCCGCGTCTGATTGCTGTTGCCGCAGGGCGCGAGGCCGCTGATCTGGTGATCCAAAACGCACGCGTTGTGAATGTGCACACGCGCGAGGTGCTGGATTGGCAAGTGGCCGTGGCCGAGGGGCGGTTTGCTTACGTGGGTCCGGACGCCAGCCATTGTATCGGGGACACAACGCAGGTGATCGACGGCGGCGGGCAGTATCTGATCCCTGGCTTGTGCGACGGGCATATGCATATCGAAAGCGGCATGTTGACCCCGGCAGAATTTGCCCGTGCGGTCATTCCGCATGGCACCACGTCGATGTTCACCGACCCGCATGAGATTGCCAATGTGTTGGGGATCGAAGGTGTCAAACTGATGCATGACGAGGCGATGTTGCAGCCCGTCAATATCTATACCCAAATGCCCAGCTGTGCGCCTTCTGCGCCCGGATTAGAGACCACTGGCTATGAAATCACCCCCGAAGATGTGGCCGAGGCGATGACCTGGCCGGGCATCATTGGGCTGGGCGAGATGATGAATTTCCCCGGTGTGATCCACGGTGATCCCAAGATGCTCGCGGAAATGGCGGCGACGCAGAACGCCGGCAAAACCATCGGCGGGCATTACGCCAGCCCCGATCTGGGCCCGAATTTCCACGCCTATGTGGCGGGCGGTCCGGCCGATGATCACGAGGGCACCTGTGAGGATGACGCGGTGGCGCGGGTGCGGCAGGGGATGCGGTCGATGATGCGGTTGGGGTCCGCGTGGTTTGATGTGGAAAAGCAGATCACGGCGGTGACGGAACGGGGGTTGGACCCGCGCAATTTCATCATCTGCACCGATGATTGCCACTCTGGCACCTTGGTGGAAGAGGGGCATGTGAACCGCGCGCTGAAATACGCGATCAGCTATGGCTGTGACCCGCTTGTGGCGCTGCAAATGGCGACGATCAACACCGCGACGCATTTCGGGTTAGAGCGCGAAATAGGCTCTATTACGCCCGGACGGCGTGCCGATATGATCCTGACCGACGATCTGGCCACCCTGCCGATCAACCGCGTGTTTGCGCGTGGGGTCAGCGTGGCAGAGGGGGGCAAGATCACCGTTGATTGCCCGCATCTGGTCTGGCCGGATCATGCGAAAGCCACCATGCATATGGGGCGCGTGCTTTCGGCCAAGGATTTTGAGGTTCATGCCCCTGACGGCAAGAACTCGGTCACGGCCAAGGTCATTGGCATTGTCGAAAACCAGGCCCCAACAAAGGCGCTTACCCGCGATTTAGGCGTGATTGATGGCATTGTGGAACCGGATGAGGCGCAAGATGTGGCGCAGGTCGCATTGGTGGAACGTCACAAAGGCACCGGCATCGTGCAGAACGGGTTTGTGAACGGGTTTGGCTATCAGGGGCGCATGGCGATGGCGTCCACCGTGGCCCATGACAGCCACCACATGATTGTGGTCGGCACCTCGCGCGAGGACATGGCGTTGGCTGCCAACCGGCTGGGCGAAGTTGGCGGTGGCATGTGTATTTACCAAGATGGCGTTGAGCTGGCGCTGGTTGAATTGCCGGTCGCCGGGCTTATGTCTGATGCCCCCGCCACCGAAGTTGCCGCAAAGGCGCATGGCATTATCAAGGCGATGGAGGTCTGTGGCTGTACGCTGAATAACGCGTCGATTCAGCACAGCTTTCTCGCGCTTGTTGTCATCCCCGCGTTACGAATTTCCGATCTGGGTCTCGTTGATGTGACCAAGTTCGAGCTGACCGATTTGTTTGAGGAATAAAGAATGCCCGCAAGTGATATGTCGATCCCCGTGATCACCCCCAAAGCTGTGACACATGAGGTGTTCACCGATGCGGCCCTTGCCGTTGCCCGCCTGACCGAACTTTATGACACGGCCTGTGCGTTTCTGTGTGACCGGTTTGAGGAAAACGCCAATGGCGCCAAACCAACCTCGCGGTTTCGGGCGTTTTATCCCGAAATCCGTCTGACCACGACCAGCCATGCGCAAGGTGATACGCGCCTGTCGTTTGGCCATGTCTCGGCACCCGGAACCTATGCCACCAGCATCACCCGTCCGGATTTATTCGCGAATTATCTTGAACAGCAGATCGGCCTGCTGTTGGGCAACCACGGCGTGCCGGTGGAAATTGGGGTATCCGACACGCCGATCCCGGTGCATTTCGCCGTGGCGCGCAACCCGGACATCACCGTGCCGCAAGAGGGCGCGATGGAATTTCCGCTGCGCGACGTGTTTGACGTGCCGGATCTGGCGACCACCAATGATCACATTGTGAACGGTGTGGCCGAACGCGACCACGACCAGCCCGCCCCTTTGGCGCCGTTTACTGCGCAACGCATTGATTACTCGCTTGCGCGTTTGTCGCATTACACCGCGACCACGCCCGAGGATTTTCAGAACCACGTTCTGTTCACCAACTATCAGTTTTACGTGGAAGAGTTTGAGGCCTACGCGCGCAAAATGCTTGCCGACCCTGACAGTGGCTATGACGGGTTTGTGGGGCCGGGCTATCACAAGATTACCGGGGCCGAGGATGTGCTGCCGGTGCCCGCGAAACTGCCGCAAATGCCCAGCTATCACCTGACGCGGCCGGATGGGTCGGGCATCACGTTGGTCAACATCGGGGTGGGGCCGTCAAACGCCAAAACCGCGACTGATCATATTGCCGTGTTGCGCCCTCATGCCTGGCTGATGGTGGGGCATTGCGCGGGCTTGCGAAATTCGCAACGTCTGGGGGATTTTGTTCTGGCGCACGCGTACCTACGCGAAGACAAGGTGCTGGATGATGATCTGCCGATCTGGGTGCCCATTCCGCCCTTGGCCGAAATCCAGATCGCGCTGGAACAGGCCGTGGCGAAAGTCACCGCCCTTGAGGGGTATGAGCTGAAACGCATCATGCGAACCGGCACGGTGGCATCATTAGATAACCGCAACTGGGAGCTTCGCGACCAGACCGGCCCGGTGCAACGCCTTAGCCAATCGCGCGCCATTGCGCTGGATATGGAAAGTGCAACCATCGCCGCCAACGGATTTCGCTTTCGGGTGCCTTACGGAACGCTTCTATGTGTGTCGGACAAACCGCTGCATGGCGAGCTGAAATTGCCCGGTATGGCGTCTGATTTTTACAAAGATCAGGTCGGTCGGCACCTGTTGATCGGCATCCATGCGATGGAACTTTTACGCGAAATGCCGATTGAACGGATTCACTCGCGAAAGCTCAGAAGTTTCGAGGAAACGGCGTTTTTATAAATCAACCTTTGGTAAACTGGCAAAAAAACGCTGTTTTCGCCTTAATTTCCTGCAACAAATCGTTGTGTCGCCCCGCTACATACAGTTAAATGCCGCCAATGAAGCCCTAGGAATGGGTGATTTGAGGAGTGTAATACATGTCGAAACCAATGACAAAAACCCAACTCGTGGCCGCTTTGGCTGAAGAAATGGGCGCTGACAAGAAAACCGCTGGCTCTGCGCTGGATGCGGTTATTGAAATCATCACCAAAGAAGTTTCCGGTGGTGGCGCTGTGACCCTGCCCGGCGTTGGCAAAATCTATTGCCGCGAACGTCCAGCACGCACCGTGCGCAACCCTGCCACCGGTGAGCAAATCCAAAAAGAAGCTGACAAAGTGGTCAAAATGACCATTGCGAAAGCTCTGAAAGACAGCGTGAACGGCTAAGCCTTCTACGTCTTTGGACTGCATTAAGAAAAGGGTCGCCTTTGGGTGGCCCTTTTTTGTTGCGCGCGGCGATCAAGCTGTGTGGCGAGGGGCGGTCTGAAAATCAGCACCAGATGACGCAATTGCGACGAATTTCTTATCCCAAGGGGGCGTCAGATATTTCCAACCAACGGCCATAGCGTATATGGCTGAAAGGGTTGAGGTGCCCTGGCAATTTTTCAAGGAATGAGCATGGATATTCGCGCGATTTTTATGGGGCTGGCGTTTGCCTTTATGTGGTCCTCGGCGTTCACCTCTGCGCGGATTATTGTGGCCGATGCGCCGCCGCTTTACTCGCTGTCGCTTCGGTTCTTTATCTCGGGCGTGATTGGCGTCGCGATTGCCCGCGCGCTGGGCCAGAACTGGAACCTGTCGCGGGGGCAATGGCGGGCGGTGCTGATCTTTGGGGTGTGCCAAAACGCGCTTTATTTGGGTCTGAATTTTGTGGCGATGCAATGGATCGAGGCGAGCTTGTCCGCGATCATCGCCTCCACCATGCCGTTGATGGTGGCCTTTGCCGGGTGGACCCTGTTTGGCGATCGACTGCGCCCCATGACGGCGCTGGGCCTTGTGGCGGGCGTGGTTGGCGTGGCGATCATTATGGGCGCGCGCATGTCTGGCGGTGTGGATCTGACCGGGGTGGCGCTGTGTTTCATCGGGGCGGCCGCCCTGACCGTGGCCACGCTTTCGGTGCGACAGGCCAGCGCGGGCGGGAACCTGATGATGATAGTTGGGCTGCAAATGTTTGTGGGTTCCTTCGTCCTTTTGTTGGTTGCGCCCTTCTTTGAAACCCTGACCTTCACCCCCAGCCTGCGTCTGGCGATGGCGTTCAGCTATACGGTGCTTGTGCCCGGCCTTTTGGCCACCTTTGTCTGGTTTGCGCTTGTCGCCCGCATCGGTGCGGTCAAGGCCGCGACCTTCCATTTTCTCAATCCGTTTTTCGGCGTGGCTGTGGCGGCGGTCCTGCTGGGCGAGGCGTTGGGCTGGTTGGATATCGTCGGCGTGACCATCATCACCCTCGGCATCCTGATGGTGCAATTGTCCAAACAATCCCCTTCGCCGGCTTCGAAATAATTCCCACGCGGACGTGAAGCGGCAAGGCCCCATCGTGAAGTGACATTTCCCGCGCCAAAGATAAGGTGGCGCCATGGAACTTGTATTTGGATATCTCGCGGGGCTGCTGACCCTGATCAACCCCTGCGTTTTGCCGGTCCTGCCGATTGTGCTGGCCACCGCGTTAAACGCCAGCGTCTGGGGGCCGGTGGTTTTGGCGGCCGGCATGAGCCTGTCATTTGTGGCGCTTGGTTTGCTCGTGACCGTGCTTGGCCATCTGGTTGGGCTGGACGAAGGGCATATCGCCAGCGCAGGCGCCGTGCTGATGATCGCCTTTGGCCTGATCCTGCTGATCCCCGCGCTGTCAAACCGTTTTTCCACCCTCACCGCCGGGTTTTCCACCCGTGCCGATCAAGGGCTGGACGACGTCGATCGCGGATCGCTGCGCGGTCAATTCCTTGGCGGGATGCTTCTGGGCGCGGTCTGGAGCCCCTGTATCGGCCCCACGTTGGGCGGTGCCATCGCGCTTGCCTCGCAAGGGCAAAGCCTGCTTTGGGCGGGCGCAATCATGGCTGCCTTTGCCCTTGGTGTGTCGACCATCATCCTTGCCCTTGGTTATGGTGCCCGCGCCGCCATTATGCGCCGCCAAGCGTTGATGCGCAGCATTGCCCAGAAATCCCGCCCCATCATGGGCGCGGTGTTCATCGCGGTTGGCATCGCCATCTTGTTTAAACTTCACCACTACATCGAGGCTTGGGCGGTCGACAGCTTGCCCACCTGGCTCGTCGACCTATCCGTATCGCTTTAAGGAGACACACATGAAACGTCGTGACTTTATCACCCTCACCGCCGCCGCCCTTGTGGCCCCACTCGGGGCAAAAGCCGCCGTGTTCGACTATGCCCCCGGCCTCGTGAAAGAGGCGCTGGCCAAAGGCGACACCGTGTTTCTGGACTTTAAAGCCAGCTGGTGTTCCACCTGCGCGCGGCAAGAACGTGTGATTAATGCGTTGAAAGCGGCAGACCCCGCTTACGGCGCGGCCATCACCTTTGTGAACGTGGATTGGGACCAATACGGCCGCCACGAATTCACCAAATCCCTGAACATCCCGCGCCGTTCAACGCTTGTGGTGCTGAAAGGCGATGCAGAGCTGGGTCGCATCGTGGCCGGCACCGGCGAAGCAGAGATCAAAGCGTTGTTGGACACCGCATTGGCCGCCGCGCAAGCCTAAAGGTCAGAGGGGCGCTGCCCCGCCCTTCGGGCCCCCGAGATATTTAATGCAAGAAAAAGAAGGCCACTGCTGCCTTCCTCTTTCTAAAAATATCCTCGCCGAAGGCAAGAAAGTTAGATGCGTGGGGTCAGCCGTCTTGCGGGCCGATTTTGCCGCGTGGGCCGTCCCCAACTTGCGCGCGGTGCAGCATCAGGTGGTCAAGCACAACACAAGCGGCCATGGCTTCGCCCACGGGTACGGCGCGGATGCCCACGCAAGGGTCGTGGCGACCCTTGGTGATCACTTCGATGGCGTCACCTTCTTTGGTGATTGACTGGCGCGGGGTGAGGATCGAACTGGTGGGTTTCACCGCAAAACGCACAACGATGTCTTGCCCGGTGGAAATCCCACCTAGGATGCCGCCCGCGTGGTTGGACGAATAGACCGGCTGGCCGTCATTGCCCATAAAGATCTCATCGGCGTTTTCGGTGCCGCGCAATCCAGCGGCCGCCATGCCTTCGCCAATCTCAACGCCTTTCACCGCGTTGATCGACATCATCGCCGCGGCAAGATCGGTGTCGAGTTTTGCGTATACAGGCGCGCCCAGACCCGCTGGTGCGCCGCGCACGACCACCTCAACCGCTGCGCCAACGGAGTCGTTTTCCTTGGTGCGCAACATGGTGAGATACGCTTCCCATTCGGCGACAGCGGTGCCATCGGGCAGCCAGAAGGCGTTTGCGTCAATCGCGTCCCAATCGAAGTTGTCGCGGTTCAGATGCAGCTCGCCCATCTGGGTCATATAGCCTTTGATCGCAAGGTCCGGCGCCAGCGCCTTCAGCACCTCGCGCGCCACACCGCCAGCCGCCACACGGGCCGCGGTTTCGCGGGCAGAAGATCGCCCCCCGCCGCGCGGATCGCGGATGCCGTATTTCAGGTGATAGGTGATGTCGGCATGACCGGGGCGAAAGGTTTTCTCAATGTCGCCGTAGTCTTTTGACCGCTGATCGGTGTTTTCAATCATCAGCTGGATCGGCGTGCCGGTGGTTTTGCCTTCGTACACTCCCGACAGGATGCGCACCTGATCTGGTTCATTGCGCTGCGTCGTATGTTTGTTCTGACCGGGGCGGCGTTTATCAAGCCACACCTGGATCATCTCCGCCTCAAGCGGCACACCGGGGGGGCAGCCATCAACGGTGGCGCCCAGGGCGGGTCCATGGCTTTCACCCCAAGTGGTGACACGGAAGATATGGCCAAAGCTGTTCATCGACATGCGCGTATCCCTTTTGCTCATGCGTGTGATAGCGCGATGTGTTTGGAAAGGAAAGTTAGCTGTTGTTTTCTGGCCTGCGGTGTTTCGGCTGGGGGCTGACACCCGCGTCATAGCGCATGTTTGGATTGCGCAGAATGGGGTTGCGATTTGACACTTGTGGGCGGGTTTCACGCCAGACAATAAAGACGCCAGAGGCGATAATAATCGATGCCCCAACGCCCACCCAAATATCCGGAAACTCGCCGAAAAACAGCACACCAAAGGCAGTGGCCCACAGGATCTGGCTGTATTGCGTGGGGGCGACCACGGCGGCAGGGGCGGCGCGATAGGCGATGATGATGCACACCTGCGCCAGCACCGACATTAACCCAACGGAGGCCGCCAATCCCAAATCGCCCAGCGACATCGGTTGATAGACAAAGGGCAGGCTGCCGCCCATCACCACAATGGATCCGAGCATGGGGTAAAGGATCATCACCGCGGTGCGTTCTTCGCCGCCGATTTTACGCATGATGATCGACCCAAAGCCCGAGCAGAACGCAGCCGTTAACGCGCAAACATGCCCCAAAGTGATCGCCGTCACGCCGGGGCGCAGCACCACCAAAACGCCGATCAGCCCAACCAGAACCGCCGCCCAGCGTTGCGCGCGGACGGGTTCCCCCAGCAACAGCGCCGACATCGCGGTGATGATCAGTGGGGTTGCAAACAAAAGCGCATAAACCTCGGCCAGGGTCAGCACGGTAAAGGCATAAAACGCCGAGGACATCGCCAGAATGGTCATCATCGCACGCAGCAGGATCAGCCACGGATGATGCGGTCGGAAATTGTCCACCTGACGGTCGGCCAGCATCATCACCGCCATCGGTACAAAGGCAAACAGCATCGCGAAAAAGATGATCTGGAACACCGAATATTCCGCACCCAACACTTTGATGGCGGCGTCATGGGTGGCGAAAATGGCAAAGCCAGTGAAGGCATAGCCAAGGCCGCTGAGCGGGGATCTGACGGTGTCAGGCATGGTGGGCTCCGTGTCTGATCGGGTGGGCGTTGTTAACGCTCACATTGCGGATATCGAAGCGTAGGTCAAGGGTGGGCGCCTTCAATCAACGCACAGGGGCGGCAATGCTGCCGGCCAAAAGCCCGCCGTCAATGTTGATCTCAACCCCGGTCATATAGGCACCCTCATCTGACGCCAGCATGGCGCAAACCGCGGCCACCTCTTTGACCGTTCCAAACCGGCGCAGGGGGGTGTCCGCAACCAAAGCCGCCATCCGGTCCGTGCGGTCCGGCCCGTCGCCCAGCATCGGGTCCCACATCGGGGTCAGGATCGCGGCGGGGTGCACCGAATTGCAGCGAATGGCCAAGCCTTGTTCGGCACAATAAAGTGCTACGGATTTTGAATGATTGCGCACCGCCGCCTTGGATGACGCATAGGCCGCCGCCCCTGGAATACCCACCAGACCCGAGCGGGACGAGATGTTGATGATCGCGCCTGATCCTTTCGCGCGCATCGCCCCAATCGCGTAGCGACAGCCCAAAAACGTGCCATCCAGATTTGTCCGGTGCACCGCGCGCCAATCGGCGAGCGTGGCATGTTCCGGGTCCTGCGCGCGGGTGCTTTCTTCAAACCCGGTGATGCCCGCGTTGTTCACCAAGACGTCAATCTGTGGAAATTCCTTCGCAAAGTCGGCCCAGTGATCTTCACCTGCAACATCCAGCAATCGCGCGGTGCCGCCAATCTCATCGGCAATGGCGTTCGCGCCTGCAAAATCCTTGTCGGTGACAATCACATCACCGCCCTCAGCGGCAAACCGTCGGGCAATTTCGGCGCCAATACCGCGCGCCGCTCCGGTCACAACACAGCGTTTTTGCTGCAACCGTTTCAGGTGTAAATCTTTCATGGAAATCCTCATGGGTCATAGGTCGCACCTAGAAATCCCGCCCCAAAATGGTGGGATTGACGGCGCAAAAAGCGTCAGAAAAACAGCGGTGCCGGTATTGGGCTGTGTTAGTTGATCACTGGACCTACTCCTTGAATGAAACAGGATATACGTTGTTTTTCCCATATTTTCAAGAGGTTCGCCCAGTTTGATGTGCGCCAGATCCGCCGCCGGAAATTGCCCCCTTGCCAAGCCCCCCGTTTTGCGGGCAAACAAAGCGCACCTCGGGGTGCTGTGCCATGTGCGCGGCTGAGACGCGATTACGCAAACCCGTAGAACCTGAACCGGTTAAGACCGGCGGAGGGAAGGTCGGATCATCCCACCCGAACACCGTCTGACTTTTCGCCGCCATCTTGGAGGATGATATGAAGACCACATTTTTCGCCGCGAGCACCCTGTTGCTGGCCAGCGCCGCCCACGCTGAAACCCCCGTATTGCAAGTTTACGCCCCCGATTATTTCGCATCGGAATGGGGCCCCGGTCCCGGTATTGAAGCCGGGTTCGAGGCGCAATGCGGGTGCGATTTGAAATTTGTCACCGGCGACGTGCTGCCCCGCCTGTTGCTGGAAGGCGAACGGACCGAAGCGGATGTTGTGATCGGTCTGAACACCGACGTGACCGCCCGCGCGCGCGCCTCCGGCCTGTTTGCGCCACACGGCCAGAACACCGACGATCTGACCATGCCGATCGACTGGACAGACGACACCTTTTTGCCGTTTGACTACAGCTACACCGCGTTCATTTACGACAACACCAAAATGGACAACGCCCCCACCAGCTTTGATGCGCTTTTGGCCTTGCCCGATGACACCAAAATCGTGATCCAGGACCCGCGCAGCTCGATTTCCGGTCTTGCCTTGATGCTGTGGGTCAAGTCGATTTACGGCGACAAAGCCGCGGAGGCCTGGGGCAAACTTGCGCCCAAAATCGTCACCGTGACCAAAGGCTGGTCCGAAGCCTACGGCATGTTCACCGATGGCGAAGCCGACATGGTGCTGTCGTTTGTGACCTCGCCCGCCTATCACATCATCGCCGAAGAAGATCTGACCAAATCGGCGGCGATCTTTGACGAAGGCCATTATTTCTTTGTGGAATTGGCGGGGAAAATCAAAGGTACGGATCAGCCCGAACTGGCCGATAAGTTCCTTGAATATGTGCTGAGCGAAGAGTTCCAGGCCGCGATCCCAACCTCAAACTGGTCGTTCCCGGCCAAACTGGCGGATGACAAGCTGCCCGAAGGGTTTGCCAAACTTCCGGTGCCTGCAAAGACGCTTTTCTATACGGAAGAAGAGGCCGAAGCCCTGCGCAAACCCGCGCTGGACGAATGGCTTTCGGTGTCGTGGAAATAATCCCGCGACATAAGATGAACCGGTGGGTGATCTTGTGAGGATCACCCGCACCACCGCCCTTGGCGTTCTCGCGCTGGGGGTGGTTTTATGTCTGACTTTGGGCACGCTTATCGCGGTGATGACCAAGGCCACGGGCGGCGTGTTTGCCTTTTTGTCGCTTGGTCCGCATGATTTTGCCGCGATCCGGTTTACCCTGTGGCAGGCGCTGGCCTCGGCCGCGCTTTCGACCCTTTTTGCCATCCCGGTTGCGCGTGCGCTGTCTCGTCGTCAGTTCCGGGGTCGTGCGGCACTGATCACCCTGTTGGGCGCGCCGTTTATTCTGCCGGTGATCATTGCGATCTTTGGGCTGATTTCGGTGTTTGGTGGACGCGGAATTGTGTCACAAGCGCTGGGATTTTTCGGGTATGAGCCGATCTCGATCTATGGCTATCACGGCGTGCTTTTGGCCCATGTGTTTTTCAATCTGCCGCTGGCCACCCGGCTGATCCTGCAGGGTTGGCTTATGATCCCGGCGGAGCGTTTTCGCCTTGCCGCGTCCCTTGGCATGACGCCCCGCGATATTGCCCGCACGTTGGAACGCCCGATGCTGCGCGAGGTGCTGCCCGGCGCGTTTCTGGTCATTTTCCTGATTTGCCTGACCTCTTTTGCGGTCGCTCTGGCCCTTGGTGGCGGGCCGCGCGCGACCACGGTGGAACTGGCGATTTATGAAGCGTTCCGCTTTGATTTTGACCTTGGCCGTGCCGCCATGCTCGCCCTCGTGCAATTTGCCATGGGGGGCGCTGCGGCGTTGATCGCGTTTCGCGTGGCGATCCCGCATGACACGGGGGCGGGGCTGGATCGGGCGGTGATGCGCTGGGACAGCACACCGGTTCAGCGCGGCTTTGACGGGCTTGTCATCAGCCTTGCCGCCGGTTTCCTGATCCTGCCGCTTGCGATGATCTTTGTGAAGGGTTTGCCGAGCCTTATGAGCCTGCCGGGAAGCGTCTGGACTGCCGCCGCGCGCTCTGTCACCGTGGCGCTTGGCTCGGCGATATTTACGCTGATCCTGACCCTGCCGATCGCGGCCCTTGCGGTGCGGAGGCGGTCAAAATGGGTGGAGGGTATCGGTTATCTGACCATCGCCGCCTCGCCCTTGGTGATCGGCACGGGGCTGTTCATTGTGATCTTTCCCATTATGTCGCCGTCGAAATTGGCGTTGCCTGTTACCGGCCTTGTGAATGCGGCGATGAGCTTGCCTTTTGCGCTGCGCATCCTTGTGCCTGCGCTGGCTGGGGTCGAGCGGGATTACGGCCCGCTTGCCGATGGGCTGGGGCTGACCGGCATGGCGCGCCTGCGCCTGTTGTGGGTGCCACGTTTGCGCCGTCCGATCGGGTTTTCACTGGGTCTTGCCGCCGCACTCTCGATGGGCGACCTTGGGGTGATTACGATGTTTGCCGATGGTGACGCCGCCACTTTGCCCTTGCAACTTTACCGTCTGATGGGGGCCTACCGGATGGAGGATGCCGCCGGGGCCGCCGTGCTTTTGATGGGGCTATCGCTTGCCCTTTTCTGGATATTTGACCGAGGGGGGCGTGTGAATGCTGACCATTGAGCAGGGCTTTATTGATCTGGGAGATTTCCAATTGACCGCTGACCTAAGCGTGCCACAGGGCGCGCGGGTGGCGGTGCTTGGTCCGTCAGGGGCGGGGAAATCCACATTGTTGGCGGCGATCGCCGGGTTTCAAGCGCTCACCTCTGGGCGCATTCTTTGGGACGGGCAGGGGATGGCGCGCGCGCCTGCCGCACGGCCCATTAGTATGGTGTTTCAGGACAATAACCTCTTTCCGCACATGACGGTTGCACAGAATGTCGGGCTGGGCCTGCGGGCGGATTTGAAACTGTCCGATCGGGAACAGGTCCGTGTCAAAGGGGCGTTGGACCGGGTTGGCCTGTCGGGTCTAGCCCCACGCAAACCGGCGCAATTGTCCGGCGGGCAAATGGCCCGTGTGGCGCTGGCGCGAGTGCTTTTGCGCGACCGGCCACTGCTTTTGCTGGACGAACCCTTTGGCGCGCTTGGCCCGGCGTTGAAATCGGAAATGCTGGCCCTTGTGGCGGAGCTGTTGGACGAAACCCAAGCCACGCTGTTGATGGTCAGCCACGCGCCGGAAGATGCCAAGTTGATCTGTGATCAAGTGGTGTTGGTCGCAGATGGGCGCGCCGAAGCCCCGGTGGAGACGGCAGAGATTTTCACCAACCCGCCAGAGGTGTTACGCGACTATTTGGGCGATCACCCACGGACGTAACAGCGCAGCGCCACAGGATCCTATTGCCCCAATCTCCCCCACCCGCTAGGCTTTTCCCATGAAACATGTGCCCAAAGAAAACACCGATGACGCGCTTATTCAGGAGTATCTGAACAAGGGCGGCAAGATCACCAAAGGCAAGACAAAGCCCAACCCGCCTGAACTGGGTCTGAGCAACAATGTCTGGAACGCCAATTTGACCAAAGAAGAAAAAGCCGCGCGCGACAAGAAGTGATTGCGCGTGGCACGTTGGATGCGAGGGCACGGCCCATCATGGGCCTATGGGCCTATGGGCCTTTTGCCCGCCTCGCCCTGCTCTGTGATCAGCCGCAGGGGACAAACTTGGTGCTGTTCGGCGATGTGGAGTTGGGCTAACAGGATGTGACACACTGTAAAAAGGCCACATCCCATGTCTGATCCCATGATTGAACCGTGCTTGAAAATGGTTCTGGTGACCCCGGAAATCCCCTATAACACTGGCGCGATTGGGCGGACCTGTGTGGCGCTGAACCTCGAGCTGATCCTGATCAAGCCATACGGGTTTTCCCTGGATGAAAAGGCGGTGCGCCGCGCGGGGACCGATTATTGGAAGCACGTTAATCTGTGTGAATATGACAGTTGGCAGGATTTTCTGACCGCGCGTAAGCCCACGCGCGACAAGCTGCATTTCTTTGAAGAGCATGGCGCCGAGACGCTGTATGCCCCGGCCTATCCCGAGGACAGCTATCTGGTGTTTGGCTGCGAAAGCGCTGGTCTTCCGGCTGAGGTTTTGGACGGTATGGAAGACCGCACCTTTAACCTGCCGATGCTTAGCCCCAAGGTGCGATCCTTAAACCTCGCCAATGTCGCCACGGCGGTGGTGTATCAAGCGATGCGGGGGAAGTTGGGGGGCTGAGGGTCCTTTCTCTGCCATCCCTCGGAATGTTCGCAAGAGAGAGCTGTGTTTTCCGGTAGCTTCGTCAAGCCTTTTGTGACCATTGGAGTCTCTGTCAGGACAGAAAGATAGCCGTTCACAAAAAACATCTCAGACATGCGCACTTCTGGCGGAACACCCACAACATCGAGAGGTTCCGCCGCGCCCCGCCTTTTTGACCTGCCTCAGGTTAAAGGCGGGACGCTTTAGGGCGAGAAACCCCGAAATGTATTCACGTTCAAACCCTGTTTTGTGCAATGGAACAACGCGTGATCAAACATGGGTGGCGCCCCAAACAAAAAGGGCGCCCTTTCAGGCGCCCTTCTCTCATCTGATGAAACCGGCTTACAGCTCGGTTTTCTTGCCCTTATGTGGGGCCCAGAGTTTTTTGTTGGTCAGATACAGAAGCGAGGTCAGGACAACCAGCAGCAGCACGGCGACAAAGCCGGTTTGCTGACGCGCCATCATCTTCGGTTCCGCGGTCCACATCAGGAATGCGGCCACGTCTTCTGCAAGATGGTGGGCGTCGTTGGCGTGCCCGTCATCGAATTCAACCGTGCCATCCTCAAGCTGGGGGGTCATTTTGGTCCAGCCGCCGGGAAAGACGTGGTTTTCGTTCAGGATGTTGCCAGCCACTTCGCTTTCCTCACCGGTGAACCCGGTCAGGAAGTTGGCGATATATTCGGCGCCACCGATGCCACGGAACAATTGGTTCAGACCGGTACCAGCGGGGCCATGAAAACCCGCACGCGCCTTGGCCATCAGGCTAAGGTCTGGTGCGCCCGCAGATGTGATATGCGGGAAATGGTCTGACGGACGCGCGGGGCGGTCATCTTCCAACTCTTCGTCATACACGGAGAAGTTTTCGGCCGCATAGGCGCGGACCTCATCTTCGGTGTATTCAGGTCCACCAGCGTCGGACAGGGTCCGCAGAGGCACGTAACGCAGGCCATGGCAGGCGGAACAGACTTCGGTATAGACCTTCAGGCCACGACGAAGCTGTTCTTTGTCGTAGGTGCCAAAGGGACCCTCAAACGAAAACGCGATGTCTTCGATGTGACCTTCGCTGCCCGAAGCCTGGGCCGCACCAGCGGTCAGGCCAAATGCCAGGACAGGAGCCAAAAGGGCGGTTGCTGTGAGTTTCTTGATCATTTTGCTAGATCCTCTCACTCGGCTGCGCCGGGATAGTGGGCTTTGAAATCTTCTTCGATAGAGGCCGGCGGCGTTTGGGGTTTCTCAAACAGACCCAAAAGCGGCAGGACAACGAGGAAGTATGCGAACCAATAGGTGGCGCCGATCAGCGAAATCCAGTCATGCGGGAAATTCGTGTCACGGGCCCCGACCCACATCAGAACGACAAAGTCGATCAGAAGCAGACGGAACCACCATTTGAAGGCGGGGCGGTAGGCACCCGAACGAACAGACGAGGTGTCGGTCCAGGGGGCCAGTGCCATCACGGCAATCGCGCCGAACATCGCAAGCACACCAAAGAATTTGGCGTCGACGATGCCACCGGTGATGAAGGAGGCAAATTGCACCGCCCAAACATCGGCTGTGAACGCCCGCAAGATCGCGTAGAACGGCAAGAAGTACCATTCAGGAACGATGTGTGCCGGGGTCGCCAGCGGGTTCGCTTCGATATAGTTGTCGGGATGGCCAAGGAAGTTCGGCATAAAGCCAACGATGGCGAAGAACGCGATCAGAACCATGCCCAGGCCCACGAGATCTTTGATCACGAAGTATGGCCAGAACGGCAGGGTGTCTTTCTCGGCTTCTTCTTTCGACCCGCGACGCACTTCTACACCAGTTGGGTTGTTGTTGCCCGTGTGGTGGAACGCCCAGATGTGCAGCGCCACAAGAGCGGCAATCACGAAGGGCAGAAGATAGTGCAACGAGAAGAAACGGTTCAGCGTGGCATTGTCCACAGCTGGTCCGCCCAAAAGCAGCGTTTGGATCGGCTCACCAATCAATGGGATCGCCCCGAACAGGCCGGTAATAACGGTGGCCCCCCAGAATGACATCTGACCCCAAGGCAAAACATAACCCATAAAGCCTGTGCCCATCATCATCAGATAGATCAGCATACCGATGATCCATGTGACTTCGCGCGGCGCCTTGTATGACCCGTAAAACAACCCGCGGAAGATGTGAACATACACTGCCACAAAGAACATTGATGCGCCGTTGGCATGAACATAACGCAGCATAGGGCCGCCATTCACGTCACGCATAATATGTTCAACCGACGCGAACGCCATATCAACATGCGGGGTATAATGCATCGCCAGAATGATACCGGTGACAATTTGCAACGCCAGGCAGAACGCCAAAACGATGCCCCAGATCCACCACCAGTTCAGGTTCTTGGGGGTGGGCACCATCAAGGTGTCATAGGCCAGACCAATAACAGGCAGGCGCTTGTGCATCCACTTACCGAAACCCGAGCTGGGTTCGTAGTGATCGTGCGGAATTCCAGACATTTACGCCTCCCTTATCCGAGTTTGATCGTTGTTTCGTCGACAAATTCTGCAACCGGAACCGGAAGGTTCCGTGGTGCCGGACCTTTGCGAATCCGGCCAGATGTGTCGTAATGTGACCCGTGGCAGGGACAGTACCAGCCACCAAAATCACCCGACCCGTCGCCCAATGGCACACAGCCAAGGTGCGTACACACACCCATCATCACCAGCCATTCGCCGGTGTCATCCATCGCGCGGTTCTGGTCATCCGCTGACAACGTCG
The DNA here is from genome assembly GCF_018599245.1 of Aliiroseovarius lamellibrachiae. Lineage (GTDB taxonomy): Bacteria > Pseudomonadota > Alphaproteobacteria > Rhodobacterales > Rhodobacteraceae > Aliiroseovarius > Aliiroseovarius lamellibrachiae. The sequence goes on along the minus strand of NZ_JAHEVJ010000008.1, from coordinate 119,710 downwards.
CATCGAGGTTGTCGTTGCGGGCCAGATGATCCACCAGCGCGGCGTCATTGTCGGCGCGCGCCTGTGCAATCTCTTCTTCCGTGCGGCGGCGAATAAACACCGGCTTGCCCAGCCACTTCACAGTGATCTGGCTGCCCACAACGATGTCAGCGACATCAACGCGGATCGAGCTTTGCGCCCGCACATCGGCAGAAGGGTTCATTTGGTTGACGAGGGGCCAAACCGCTACACCGGTCGTAACGGCTGCGGCGCCACCTGTTGCATAATAAAGGAAATCCCGGCGGGTTCCTTTATGGTCGTCGGCGTGTGACACGTGAGCATCTCCTTAGCTGGGCCGCTTAAGGCGACCAACACGACTTGAGACCGCATAAATGCGGCCCGCTTCGCGGCTGTTTAGCCAAGGATCGCGCCCCAGTCCAGACGTCATTAGGGCGCAGGGGCGGCTTTTCAACCGGTTGATGTGCAGAAAATACACTAATGCCCCCGGTTGATGGCGCTGACAGTCTGAATGATGCGTGGGTTTTTCCCTGATTTTCGGGTGATTCTGCCGATATTTGCGCCGGGTGTCATGACATTGCTCAAGTCACGCGCGCGCGGCGATCGGTCACGCTGGGATACACTTGGTTCGGTGGAGCGCAAGTTCACGCGGTGGCCACAAACTCTGCTGCAATGTCTTTCATTGATAAGAAGAAGCGTTTTTCGTTCTCTGGGTCGATTTTTGCAAAGCCCAACCTCTCGTAAAAATCTTTGCGCCTTTGAAAGTTTTCATCTTCCAAAACATCAAGAACTACTGCTGCAGTTCCCAGCTCTTTCGATATACTCAGCGCCTTTTCGAGAGCATGTCCCATAAGAGCACTCCCAAGATTTGCACCCCGAGCGGTTACGTCGGTTGCAATTGCTACTAGGTAAATAACTGGTATTGGGTTTCGGTCACTTTTTTTGGCTAGTGCGGTAGCTTCGCTAGGTTCAATGGCGTGTGCATTCAAAGCATAGAAGCCCACGACTTTTTTTTCCGTGTCGACTGCGCACCATACTCGAACCCTATAGTCCTTTATTTGTTGGGAGATCGAGGTCTTAAACCATTTGTCCATTTCTGGGATGCCACAAGAAAAAGCCCCGCGATCATGCAGGGCTTTTTCAAATTTTTGCACTACATACTTTGTCTCAGTCATCTGTAAGGAGCTCGCTCCGTAACTTAAGTAAATGCCCTAATGCCTCATTTCGGCGACCAGGCCGATCGACGGCACTCGCAAATGTATCGAAGTCTTCGTCGCTCAAAGAGGTTCGAAATTGTGCCTTCTCAACTTTTTGAGCCGCATCATAAGCTGCGGATGCAATAAAGGTGCTTGTATCCATTCCGACACAGGTTGAAGCGCGTTCAATGGCTGCGACTACGGAAGGCTTCATTCTTAGGTCTTTGCGCACACTCTTACTCTCGCGCAAAGACGCAGTATAATCTGCGATTTGTATCATCTTCTCTCTCCACTCCATGGATAAATGTACGTACAATGAATGTACGTGTCAATATTTCGTTGCTAGAGAAAATTTATTCGAGATTTATGAACTATAAGAACGTCCCCCTCACCCCGGCTTCGTCGCCACAAAACTCTCACGCTGTGAAAACACCGCGAACCAATCGTCCAGCGCATCGCGCCCCACGCGCCAGCCGCGGTCGTCATGGCGGAAATCGAGGTATCCAAGCGCGCAGCCCACGGCGATCTGCCCCATATCCAAAGGCCCGGCAAGGTGGCTCATCCAACGGGTGTTCAGCGCGTCCAGCGCGCCTTCGATCTTGCCCCATTGTGCGTCCATCCAGCCGCCAAATTGCATATCCTCAGGTCGGCAGCGATTCTCATAAACCATCAGCACGCCCGCATCCATGATCGCATCGCCCGTCGCCTCCAGCGTCAGCACTTCCCAAATGCGACTGTCCGGGTACATGTCAGCACCCGAGCGCGCGTCCAGAAACCGCGTGATCACCCGGCTGTCATAAAGCGTGCAACCATCAGGCCGGATGAGGGCGGGAATTTTCGACATCGGATTGGCCGCCGTCAGCTCTGGATTGGGCGCGGTTGGCGTCGACATCACCTCGTCGATCGCCACATCCTCTTGGCCGGTTTCCAGCAATTGGATTTTGACTTTGCGCGCAAAAGGCGATGCGGGGGAAGAGATCAGTTTCATGGTATGTCCGGTCTGTAAAAACTTTAAAGTTTTGCGTTTTGGGCCTTTAAACAGTTTAAAGTTTCCGGATTCAGACCTTTAAACAGTTTAAAGTTTGCGGATTTGAAACTGTAAAGTGTTTACAGTTTTCGAAAGCGAATTCGGGTCAGGCTGGTCAGGTCAATTTCCACGCCAGGGCCGGTATTTCCCAACCGGATGGTGCGAATGATGCGCGCGGTGGCGTTGACTTGTTCCGGGTCACGACGGGTGGTGATACCTTCGTCAATATCGTCCAAAGCATCCTCAACCCGTTGGTCCCGACGGCCTTTTTCGACTGTGCGTGCAAGGGCATAGGTGGCCATAGCCACAGTGCCATAGCGCAGGGCAACAGCGGCGATGGGGGCAAGGGGCAAAGCCATGGGATCCTCCTTTACGTGTCCTGACTTAAATGTAGGAACGCTGCGGGCAAATGTCCACTTATTCGGGGGGATTGCGCATCATCTCGGCAAGCGATTGCAGCTCGTGTCCAAAGCCGTTGTCCAGCTGTTCCGAGGCGGCCAAACGGGCGCTAACCCCTTTATTTTGCCCAAGTTTCCATGTGCTTTCGACCCGTTCAATATGCAACCGAGCAGGGCGGATCATGCGCGCCATCCGGGCGTATGTCTCATCCGTCAGCTTGTCCAGCGTCCACGGGGCTTTGCCTTGGGTGCGCGCCTCATAGGCGTTGCTTTGACGCTCTAAAATATCGCGCAAATCCTCATCCGGCAGCGCCTCAAGATGGCCGCGCAAATGCACCGCGACATAGTTCCACGTCGGCACCTGATCGTCGGCCCCGTACCAATCCGGCGAGACATAGCCATCGGGGCCAGACACCGCCAAAGTGGCCGGCAGGGGTTGGGTCAACAATGTTGAAATCTTGTTGGAGCGGACAAGGTGCATGTCGGCTATCTTGCCGTTATCATTCAACAAAAACGGAAGATGGGCCATCACAGGACCAACCGATCCGTTCACGCTGATCACCCCAAAACTACGGGTCTGGGCAAAGCGAAGGCTGGCCGCATCTGCGACATTTCTAAAACTGGGATTCGGGTGCATGGCGACCTCGTGCGACTCGTTGCAACTTAACCTTGTATCAATCGGTCTACAGGATCAGACAATCAGCTGGCCGTCCAGTGACTTCGTTGGGGTCGCGATCACGATTTCGCCTTCAATTTGAGGCGTGGAGAACTTGACTTCGGCAAAATGCTCGGTCCGGCCCATCAACGCATTTTCCATCAGGATATTATGGGATTGGCCGATTTGTGCGGTCAGGTGGCGGGTGACGGCGGCATCGCCAAGGGCGCGCAATTGGGCCGCGCGGTCCTTGATAATGTTGCCGTTGACCTGCGTGGGGATCTTTGCCGCCGGGGTGCCTTCGCGTTTGGAATAGGGAAAGACGTGCAGCCATGTCAGGCTGCAATCTTCCACTAATTTCAAGGAGTTGGCGAAGTGTTCGTCGGTCTCAGTTGGAAACCCCGCGATGATATCGGCGCCAAAGGTCATGCCCGGACGCAGGCGTTTCGCCTCTTCACAAAAGGCAATCGCGTCGTCGCGCAAATGGCGGCGTTTCATCCGTTTCAGGATCAGGTCGTCGCCGTGTTGCAGGGACAGATGCAGATGCGGCATCAGGCGCGGTTCGGTGGCGATGGCCATCATCAGGTTGTCGTCGGCCTCAATACTGTCGATCGACGAAATCCGCAGGCGCGGCAGGTCGGGCACCAGTTTCAAAATGCGCATTACCAGATCGCCAAGGCGCGGTTTCGCGGGCAGATCATCACCCCAGCTGGTCAGGTCTACGCCGGTCAGCACAACCTCGTTAAACCCCTTACCCACAAGGCGTTTGATCTGATCGACCACCACACCCGCAGGTACGGAACGCGAGTTTCCACGGCCGTAGGGGATGATACAAAAGGTACAGCGGTGATCACAGCCATTTTGCACCTGAACATAGGCGCGCGACCTTGTGCCAAAGCCGTCAATCAGGTGGCTGGCGGTCTCAGTCACCGACATGATGTCGTTGACCTGCACGCGTTCGGTCTGGCCGATCAGATCAGGGGCCAGCCCGGCCCAGGTTTCTGGCGACATCTTTTCGCCATTGCCAATCACCGCGTCGACCTCGCCCATTGCGGCAAAGGTTTCCGGTTCGGTTTGGGCGGCACATCCGGTGACGATCAGCTTGGCGTCCGGGTTGTCGCGGCGCAGTTTGCGGATCTCCTGACGGGATTTTCGCACCGCTTCCGCCGTCACCGCGCAGGTGTTGATCACCACCGCGCCCTCAACGCCAGCCTCGGCCGCCAGCCGTTTCATGGCTTCGGTTTCATAGGCATTCAGGCGACAGCCCATGGTCGCAAAGACGGGCGGTTTGGCGTTCATTTACAGGCTCTTAAGAAAGGCGGGGGTCAATTGGCCCGCGTACACAAAAGCGGTGGGGCCGGTCATCCAGACGCCATCGTCGCGGATATCAAGGGTCAGCCAGCCACCGTCCAGTTCCATCCGCATCTTGGCGTCGGTCAGGCCCCGTTGGTGGGCCGCAACAGCGGTGGCGCAGGCGCCGGATCCGCAGGCAAGCGTGATGCCTGTGCCCCGTTCCCAGACGCGCATACGAACGTCACTGCGCGAGCGGATGGTGGCAAATTCCACATTGGTTTGTTCGGGAAACAGCGGGTGGGTTTCTATGGTCGGGCCAACGCCCGCCACGTCCACGCTGTCAGCGTCATCGACAAAAAACACGCAATGGGGATTGCCCATGCCCACAGCGACCGGGTCACCTTTGATGGGCAGATGTGCGGTGTCGACGTCCTTGGAAAGCGGCACCTCAGACCAATGCGTCTGTGGTTGTCCCATGTTGATGCAGACCTCATCCCCATCTTCGCGGGCCTCAAGAATGCCGCGCGCGGTGCGAATGGTCAGGGTGGTCTTGCCGGTCTGGTCCATCATATAGCGTGCAACGCATCGGGTGGCATTGCCACAGGCCCCGGCGCGCGACCCATCCGCGTTCCAGAAATCCAGATCAATGTCAGCGGCGTCGGAGGTTCGGATCTCGGCCAATTGGTCAAACCCAACCCCGCGATTGCGATCCCCAAGGCGTGCCGCCAAAGCGCGTGTGACCACAGCCTCTCGGCCACGAGAATCAATCATGACAAAGTCATTTCCCGCGCCGTGCCACTTCATGAAGTGGATGTTCTCATCTGTGTTCACATGTTCCATATTGCGCGATATAGACCTTTCGCAAAGGTTTTGCCAGAGATCGTGTTTTTATGCGTTTTTTGGGTTGACCCCTAGGGGTGGCAACACTAGAACCCGCCAACAGAGAGTGGGCCGTTAGCTCAGCTGGTAGAGCAACTGACTTTTAATCAGTAGGTCGATGGTTCGAACCCATCACGGCTCACCACTTTCACCAAAACCCCGAGCAATCGCTTGGGGTTTTGTGCTTTTTAGCCCCTAAAACACTTGTTTGCGGCGCCTGCGCCCGCTAGTTGGCCGGGATGAGCAGCGCGTATACCCCCCCGAATGATCCTTTGGTGATTCTGCACCATGACCACGAATTGCTGGTTGTGGACAAGCCGGCTGGGCTGTTGTCCGTGCCGGGCAAGGGGCCGGAGCTGGCGGATTGTTTGATTGCGCGTATTCAGGCGGTGTTTCCTGAGGCGCTTTTGGTGCATCGGCTGGATCGCGACACATCGGGTGTGATGGTGTTTGCGCTGACCCCGCACGCACAGCGGCATCTTGGTTTGCAGTTTGAAAAGCGGCAGATGAAAAAGACCTATGTGGCGCGGGTTTGGGGTGAGATGGCGGAAAAAGAAGGCACGGTCGACCTGCCTTTGATCGTCGACTGGCCCAATCGCCCGCTTCAGCATGTGAACCATGAGACCGGCAAACAGGCGCTTACCGATTGGAAAGTGATGCGGTTTGAGGGGGGCAATACGCGCGTGCGCCTGTTCCCGAAAACCGGCCGCAGCCATCAGCTCCGCGTGCATATGTTGGCGCTGGGCCATCCGATTTTGGGCGATCCGTTTTATGCCAAGGGTGAAGCGCGCGATGCGCCGCGCTTGATGTTACATGCCGAAAGTCTGCGCCTGCGCCACCCGGATGGGGGGCGTGGCATGAATTTTCGCGCCAAGGTGCCATTCTAACCTGCTCCGCTTAGGGTGACTTAACGTCACCTGCCTTGCCCTTTGCGCCCTTATTTGCTTGAGTGTTCCGACATTGCAGGAGGCCAAAGCATGTTCCAGCCCGTCATCACCGGCACCGGGGTTTTCACCCCACAAGAGGTTATCACCAACGCGGAATTGGTGGTGGCCTTCAACGCCTATGCCGACCGGGTGAACGCGGAAAACGCCGATGCCATCGCGGCGGGTAAGATGGAGCCGGTGGGCCATTCGAACGAAGACTTTATCGTCAATGCTTCGGGCATTCATCAGCGTTACGTGATGAATAAATCCGGCGTGTTGGACCCCGCGGTCATGCATCCCTTGTTTCCCAAGCGGGATGATGATCAGCCGGGTATTATGACCGAAATGGCGGTGGATGCGTGCAACAAAGCACTGGCCAAGGCGGGTGTATCGGCGGGGGAGATTGACCTCGTGATCTGTGCCGCCTCAAACCACGAACGCGCCTATCCGGCGATCGCGATTGAGATCCAACAGGCGCTGGGCGCGGGTGGTTTTGGCTTTGATATGAATGTCGCCTGTTCCTCGGCCACCTTTGGCATTCAGGCCGCGGCTGACATGATCCGGTCGGGGTCGGTGAAAAAGGCGCTGGTGGTCAACCCAGAGATTTGCTCGGCCCACTTAGAATGGCGCGACCGCGATTGTCATTTCATTTTTGGCGACGTGGCAACGGCCACGGTGATTGAACGCAAAGAGGATGCCAAAGGTGATCATTTTGAAATCCTTGGCACCAAATGCCTGACGCAATTCTCCAACAATATCCGCAACAACAACGGTTTTCTGCGCCGCACCTATGAAGGCGCGATGGGCGATCAGCGCGACATGCAGTTCATGCAAAACGGCCGCAAAGTGTTCAAAGAGGTGCTGCCAATTGTGTCCAAACACATCCTTGGGCATTTGGCAGAGCTGGAGATTTCACCCGACGATCTGACCCGGTTGTGGCTGCACCAAGCCAATAAAACCATGAATGATTTCATCGGGAAAAAAGTGCTGGGTCGTGTGCCGGAAGAAGGCGAACAGCCGAACATCCTACAGGATTACGCCAACACATCCTCCGCTGGGTCAATCATCGCGTTTTCAAAATACTCGGATGATTTGGCACCGGGGGATACCGGTGTGATCTGCTCGTTTGGGGCAGGTTATTCGGTTGGATCTGTGGTGGTGCGGCGCGGTTGATCCGCAGGACCCGCCCGCACAAGGCGCTTTTGGCGCACAAGTTCCTCGGACAGATGATCGCTTTGTGCTATCATGACCGGCAGAAACGGCGGTGATCCGATGCGAGCATTTCTAATGACCCTCTGGTCCGCCCGCCGCGCGATTATGTTCTACCTCGTGCTTATCGGACTGGGATGGGGGGCAGGCTACGCCCTGCAGGGGCTGATCGCGCCGGACGGGACCGTCACCGATGTGGCCGCGATGCACCGGATGATGGTGCTGGCGGTGGTTGTTTATATTCTGGCGGCGGCGATCCCGTTTGTGCCGGGGGCCGAGCTGGGTTTTGCGCTTTTGCTGTTATTCGGGAAACCGGCGGCGATCATTTCATTCACCGGCATGGTCGGCGCTCTGATGCTATCCTTTTGCGTTGCGCGGTTTGTTTCCCCGAACCGCTTCGCGCGCCTGTTGGCCTGGATGCATATGCGCCGGGCGGCGGCTTTTGTGGCCGCGCTTGGATTGGTGCCACCGCACGAGCGGGCGGATTATGTCATGGCGCAACTCACCGATGACAGCCCCCTTTGGGGAACGCGCCGTGGCCGGTTGGGCGCGACCCTTTTGCGCAACCGTTATGTTCTGCTCGTTCTATTACTTAATCTGCCCGGCAATTCGGTGCTGGGCGGCGGCGGCGGGCTGGCGTTTCTTGCAGGAATGTCAGGGCTTTATGGATTGTGTCGCTATTTTGTCAGCGTGCTCATCGCCGTCGCGCCCCTGCCGTTGATCGTGTATCTCTGGGGCGGGTGACGCGGTGCCGCGCTTGACCTTGCAACATGGCGGAAAAACGAAAAGGGCCCGCAATTTGCGAGCCCTTTCGTGTTTCTAGCGCCTTAGATCAGTCGTTTGACCAACCCGACACGGCTTTCACTTCGAGGAAATCTTCGATCCCCAGTTCGCCGCCTTCGCGCCCGTTGCCGGACTGTTTGTAGCCCCCAAAAGGTGAGCCAGCCGCGCGGGATGTGCCGTTCATTTCCACCATGCCGGACCGCATCTGACGGGCCACCCGGTTGGCGCGCGCGCCGTCTTGGGTTTGGACATAGTTGGTCAGGCCATAGACCGTGTCATTGGCGATCTCGACCGCCTCTTCTTCGGTGTCAAACGGGATCATCGCCATCACCGGGCCAAAGATCTCTTCTCGTGCGATGGTCATTTGGTTGTTCACATCGGCAAAGACGGTGGGTTTGACGAAAAAGCCTTTGTTCAACCCATCGGGTCGTCCGGTGCCCCCGGCGATCAGGCGGGCGCCTTCGTCGATGCCCACTTGGATCAGGTCCTGAATTTTACCCCACTGAAGTTCAGACACCACGGGGCCAATGTGACGCCCTTCTTTGGAAGCGACATCCACGGAGGTCTTTTCGGCCGTTTCGCGTGCAATTTCAACGGCTTGATCGTAAACGCCGCGCTGCACCAACATGCGCGAGGGGGCGTTACAGCTTTGGCCGGTGTTTTGCATCATGTGACGCACGCCGCGCACCACGGCTTTGTCATCAGCGTCGTCAAAGATGATGTTGGCACCCTTGCCGCCCAGCTCCAGCGACACACGTTTCAGCGTATCGGCAGCGGCTTTGGAAATCGCGATGCCTGCGCGGGTGGATCCGGTAAAGCTGACCATATCCACGTCTTTATGGCTGGTCAGTTGTGATCCCACACCCACGCCGTCGCCATTGATCATATTGTAAACGCCCGCGGGAACGCCGGCCTCGTCCATGATTTCGGACCAGACGATGGACGACAGCGGCGAGACCTCGGACGGTTTCAAAACCATGGTGCAGCCGGCGGCCAATGCGGCCACAACCTTCAGCGACACCTGGTTCATCGGCCAGTTCCACGGGGTGATCAAGGCGGCCACGCCGATGGGTTCGTAAAGAATGCGGTCATTGGGGGCGTGGGTGCCCAACATGCGGTCGAATTCAAAGTTTTCAAACGCTTTGATGAAGTTTGAGATGTGCCAGCTGCCTGCGCCCACTTGGCTGCTGCGGGCCAGATCAATTGGTGCGCCCATTTCAAGGCTCATCGCTTGGGCCAAATCCTCGGCGCGCTTGCCATAAACCTCGTTGATGGTCTTGATCAGTTCCAGACGTTCGGCCTTGGGGGTGAACCCCCAGGTTCCAAAGGCGGATTTGGCGGCGGCGACGGCGGCGTCTGTGTCGGCTTGGCCGCCCAGTGAAATCACCGCGCAAACCTCTTCTGTCGACGGATCGATGACGTTGCAGTCGTTGGGTGTTGCTGGGGCTACCCACTGGCCATTGATATAAAAGTCGCGTTTCTCAATCATATTACTGACTCCTTGGACGGATTTGCGGGCACTTTGGCACCGCGATTTGGCGGGCGCAACCCCCGGCTTTTGCAATTTGATCAAATTATTTTGTGAAGAAATCAACCCCCCATCTTACAAATCGTCAAATCAGGCGTACCTTAGGGGCAAGCAATTTAGGAAAGGGAGCCATAAAATGGGCCTTCGGATCAACGAAACCGTACCGAATTTCACCGCAATGACTTATCAAGGCGAGATCACGTTCCACGATTGGATCGGTGACAGCTATGCGATCTTGTTTTCGCATCCAAAGGATTACACGCCCGTTTGCACCACCGAATTTGGCGCCGTCGCCCAACTGGCGGATGAATGGGCAAAACGTGGCACCAAGGTGATTGGCCTGTCCGTGGATGGGGTTGAGGACCACAAGGGTTGGAAGTCGGATATCGAAAATGTTGCCGGAACCACCGCCGGGTTCCCAATTATCGCGGACGAAGATCTGGCTGTGTCAAAAGCCTTTGATATGCTGCCTGCGGACGCCTATTTGCCCGATGGTCGCACGCCTGCTGACAGCGCAACGGTTCGTTCGGTGTTCATCATTGGCCCAGACAAGAAACTGCGCCTGTCGATGACCTATCCGATGACGGTGGGCCGCAACTTTGCCGAGGTCTTACGCGCGCTGGATGCGTTGCAAATGACAGATGGAAAACCATTGGCGGCCCCTGCCAACTGGCAACCCGGTCAGGATGTGATTGTTGGCTTGGCGCTGGATGATGACGCGGCGACGGCACAGTTTGGCGCGCTTGACATCAAGCTGCCGTATCTGCGCTTTGCCAAAGACCCGAGCTGATCCTCGCACCCGTTAAGGGGACAGAAAGATTTCAAAACGCGCGACAGCAAGTGTTGCGCGTTTTTTTATGGCGGCGAGGAAAAGCGGCGGTGAGTGCCGAATGGCGCGGGAATCCTTTCTCGTCAATCAGCAGATCCACGATAAGGATTTCGTCACGACCATAGAATATGCTCACCCAGATAACGGCCACCGGCTTGCGTGTCAGCCCGCCTGTGGGCGCGGGACATCCCGCATTCGGGCGGCGCCTTTGGTGCGGTAGATTCCGAACGTGGGGTTGGACGGACCAAGGAGTAGGTCTTCGGCATCATGGATTCAATCTTATAGATTGTCACTATTGACAATCTATTTTCGGGCGTTATTTGTCAACTGTGACAAACAACGAGGGTGCCATGCCACGTCCGAGCCTGAAAGATGAACGATCCGAACAGATCCTTGATGCGTATCTGACCTGTGTTGCCCGCTTCGGCCTTGAAGGCGCGACGCAACAGCGCATCGCCACCGAAGCCGGGATCAAGCGGCCGCTGCTGCGCCATTATCTTGGCAACCGCGATCAGATGTTGACGGCGTTGACCGCCTATGTGGTCGACGGATTTGCCGTGACCACGGATGCTCTGTCTGAAGCGTTAACGGAAGATGGAACCCCCAGGGATCTGATCGAGCTGCTGTTTGACGATGCCACGGGCAACGATCCGCGCATGATGCTGGCCTATCAGGCGCTGGTGACGGCGACCGGCGATCACCCTGAGATGCGCGTGCCCCTTTTGAACAGTATGACACGATTTCTGGCTGTCATCGAAAACGTGCTGACCCGGGCCGCGCCGACCGCAACACGGGCACATATTCGCGCCGTAACCCAAGGCATCGCCGCGTCCTATGTGACTTTGGATGCCATGTCGCCTCTGACCCCTCCCGCAGAATGGCAGAGTGAAATGAAACAGGCGGCCGCCATGCTTGCCGCCTCACTGGAGTCTGAACAATGAGCAACACGCGCGTTATCAACTATGTCGCCCTGCCGATCCTTTTGATCGCGGCAGTGATGGGCCTTTATTGGGTCTGGGGGCTGCTTTTTCTGTGGTGGCTGGTGCCAACGATCATGACTGGTCAGACCGCGTTGGTGTTTGATGTCACCCGTGACGAAGATCCGATCCTATTTTGGATTGTCGCAATTTTATGGGCGCTGTTTGGCCTGATGATGATCGCCGCCAACCTGTTCCCCGCCTATGCAATTTGGCTTGTGTAAGGATTTGATATGACACGTATGTATCACGAAATGCCGGTTGAGGCTTATACCTCGCAAGATTGGTTTGACCGCGAACAGAAACTGATTTTTTCGCGCAGCTGGCGTTACGCCGGACTGGTCGAGGATGTGCCGGAGCCGGGGCATTTCATCTCGGTTCAGGCCGGGTTGAACAACATCTTTATCGTGATGGGCCGCGACCACCGGTTGCGCGCGTTTCACAATATTTGCCGCCACCGTGGCACGCAATTGATCCGCGCTGTCGGCAAGACGCAAAAGGCGCTGACTTGCCCCTATCATGACTGGACCTATGACCTTGAGGGCAACCTGATCTCGGTCCCGGACGAGGCGACGGAATACCCCGACGGCATCGACAAAAAATGCCTTGGGTTGAAGCCCGCGGCTGTTGATATCTGGCGGGGCATGCTGTTTGTGCATCCCCACCCGACCCCGCCGTCTTTGGGCGAGTGGTTCGGGGCGGTTGATGCTGATCTTGGCCCACATAAGCCAGAGGAGCTGGTCGAATACCCGGAGGCGCGCCAGAGCTATGAGATCAAGGCGAACTGGAAGATTGTGGTCGAGAATTACATCGACGTCTATCACCTGAGCCACCTGCATTCGAACACGCTGCATATGTATGACCACGCGCGTGCTGAATTTGGCTGGAAGGGGCCGCATTACCATTTCTGGGAGCCGCCCGCGCAGGATTACGGCAAGGATCTGGAGGCAAACCTTCCCACGCCCCGCGTCATTCCGGAACCGCATGTTGGCGCTTGGGTGCCGATGCTGTTTCCGGGCCTTGGGCTGGGCGCCTCTGAAGACAGTTGGAACATCTTTGTCATCACACCGCTGGGCCCAAACCTGACGCGGATCGAAAACCGCACCAAGCTGGCCAATACGTCCAGCTGGGATTTTACCAAACAAGGGTGGAGCAGCTGGAATTTCTGGAAGGGGTTCGGTGGCGGAAAATACCAAGGCGACGACGTTACCGGGGAAGATGACCCTATGGCGTCGGGCGATTTCACAGCAGAGGATATTTATGCCTGTGAACAACAGCAGAAGTCGCTGGAAAGCCCCTATCTGGAAATTGGCCCCGCGGCGGTTGGGGAAAGCCCGATTGTGAACCACCAAAAGGCGATCCTTGAATTCATGAAAAGCCAAGACGAATGAATATCTCCCAACGCCGAGTGTCATTGATAGACGGGAAGCCCTTGACCCTGCGCGGCCTGTTCGCTGCGTTCTGGCCGCAGCTCGGCGTGACCTGGGCCATGACTTTGGTTGAGGTCGCAGTGCTGGCATTGATCCCATTGTTGATCGGGTATGCGATCGACGGATTGTTGGGCGGCGATTTCACGGCGTTCTGGCAGCTGGGGGGCGCGCTGGGCGCATTAATCGTGTTGGGTACGCTGCGCCGTCTGTATGACACGCGCGCCTATGGCATCATGCGGGTTGAGTTGGGAAAGGCGTTGGCGAGCCGCTCGCCGAACGTGCCGGTGTCACGCCTGAACGCGCGGTTGGATATGGGCCGTGAACTGGTGGATTTCCTGGAAACGGAGGCGCCGGAAAGCATGACTGCGCTGATCCGCGCCGCGGCGGCTGTGGTCATTCTGGCGACATTTCACACAACGCTGGCCCTGGTCGCAGTCGGGGCGTTCGCGGTGATGCTGGCAATCTATGGAATGGCGCATCGCCGTTTCTTTCGGCTGAACCGGGCGCTGAACACGCAGACCGAAAAACAGGTTGGCATCCTGGAAACCCACTCGCTCCCTCGTCTCGGCGCGCATCTGTTGTCTCTGCGAAAGTCAGAGGTCCGCCTGTCGGACACAGAGGGTCTGGTTTACGGCCTGATTTTTACCGCTTTGGTCGGGCTGGTCATGTTCAACCTGTGGTTTGCCACGCAGGAAATTGACATCACAGCCGGCAAGGTTTTTTCGATTGTCACCTATAGCTGGGATTTCGTGGAAAGCGCGCTGATCCTGCCGATGACCCTTCAAGCGTTTTCGCGCTTGTCCGAAATCACCGGGCGCATCAACCAAGTGAAAGACGAGATATGAAACGCATTTATGCAACATTTACAGGTATTGCGCTGGCCACGGGCCTTGCGGTTTCCGCTCCGAGGGACACGCCCCTGGACTTGGCAAATCGCTATTTTGCCGCCACCAATGAAACCACACGCGCTGCAAATTGGCGTGATTGGCATCCTGACGCAGAGCATCGCATCACCATAAAATATGGCATGGGGCAGCCCGATGATCACATCACCTATGCCGTCGCTGACTGGGAAACCTTGCCGGACTGGCGATTGGACCCTGCTTTTGCCGAGGCGATGAAGGGTTACACAGAAACCACAGCCAACGCGCCCAAATTGTCGTCGGAAACCGTCGGCGCGGCCACGGTCATTACCGCGAAAAGTCGGGTGAATTACACTTGGGGTGGGCGAACAGGGAAAATGAATAGAACGGATCGATTCCGCGTCGCATCGCACCTAGGAGCCTTGGTGATCCTTGGGCTTGAAACAACCTATGACTATCGTTGAGGACATGTCATGACCCGCATCTTTTACCCCCTGATCGTCGCCAACATAACGCCCGAAATCGGCGGCGCGGCCACAAGCGTAACCTTCGACGTGCCACCGGAATTGAAACAGGTTTTTCGGTGGACCGCTGGTCAGCATCTGACCCTGCGCGTCACAATTGATGGGGCAGAACATCGGCGCTGTTACACCATTTCAAACCCACCTGTCGCGGGTTTGCGCATTACGGTGAAGCGGGTTGCAAAGGGCGTCGTGTCCAACCACATGGCGGAGGGGCTGCGGGTCGGTGACACGCTTGATGTGATGGCGCCGTTTGGCGGGTTTTGCCTGTCGCCGGATGCGCGCCTGCGCCGGACACATATGTTCTTTGGTGCCGGTAGCGGGATCACCCCATTGTTTGCAATGATCAATGCTGTGCTGGCTGACGAGCCGCACTCGGTCGCGCATCTGATCTATGGCAATATGGATGCTGACAGCATTCTGTTCAAAGACGAACTGGAGACTTTGGCCAAGGCCCATCCCGACCGGTTCACGCTGCGCCATGTGTTGTCGGCGCCGTCGATCTGGTCGTGGTTCAAACCTTGGCACAAGGGTAGGGTGGATGCCGGGGTGGTCAAGGCGGCTTTGTCGGAAACGCCGCCAGTCGCGCAAGATGTCCAGTACTGGATATGCGGCCCCGGAACAATGAACCAAGACGTGAAGGCCGCGCTGATGGGGGTGGATGTACCTGAGGCGCGCATCCACATGGAAAGCTTTGGCGGGGCGGACACGCAAGACACCAGCATCGAGGGCACCGCCGCCACAGCACAGGTCATCCTGAACGGCACCACGCACGACGTGCCTGTCGCAAAGGGGCAAACAATTTTGGAGGCCATCCGCGCGGCCGGTCTGGCCCCGCCTTTCAGCTGTCAATCTGGCGTGTGTGGTGCGTGCAAGGCCCGCTTGACCGAGGGAAAAGTTCATATGCGCGCTCGGATGGCGTTAGAGGACAGCGACATTGACCAAGGCGACATCTTAACGTGCCAGAGCGTTGCTGTTGCCGACCGGTTGGTCGTTCAGTTCAAAGCCTGAGATTACGGCCAAACATCAAGGTAAAGTGGGGCAGGGCAACGAAAGCGACCTCGCACCAGCGCGGGTGGTCTCGTGTCCCTCAAAATGGTTCTTGGTTTTTGGCCAGAGAAAGACGCTGCGATACAGGTTTTGGATGTAACGCAGCGTCTTGTTTTCAGAGCCGCCCACAGATGCGCAAAAGAGCGGAATTTCATCCGTGTCCCATCCGTGCGAATGCATCATCGCATGGGCGGGGGTGTTTGAATGCCTGGGGGTCTTACCGCCCAAGCTTGGCGGTTTTAATGGCCTGCGAAATCGCCTTTCGATCGCCAATGTGGTTTGCCAAAACCAACACAAGCCGGGCGTTTAACGCATCGCTGTCTTCTTTTGACAGACCGTCATGCGCGGTCAGAAGCTCGGCGTAGAAATCATCGGCACCGTCGATATTTGGGGTCAGGATCAGATCAGTCATATCGCTTACTCCTTGCCAGTTGCGCGGCGGATGGCGGCGCGAAACAGGTTGTCGTCATAGTTGGGGCGGCGTGCGGCCACATGCTGATCGGGGCGGATCAAATAGACAGCAGACGTGGCATCCCCCATATAGCGGGCTTTGAGCGCACCGGATTTGTCGTCTTTCACAGAAAGCGCAAGCCGGGCAACGGTAATCCCGTCTTCTTCCACCATGTCGGGCGCATCGGCGTCGATGGTCAGAAGGGTGAATTTTCCGCCAAGTTTCGGCAGTAGATAGTCATCCCCCAAGGGGACATCAGGACAGGCGGATCCGGGTCGGGTCCGGGCTGGGCCGTCCAGCGCGTCTGATGAATTCAGCGGCGAGCCATCATAGGTGCAGGGCACGGACAGACGGCCGGAGTTCACCAAGGGGCGCGCAAATTCGTGATGCTCGGACAAGTCCAGCACCGCGTCGCGCAGCAGGCGGCTCATCTCGGATTTTGGGGTGATGAAGTCGGTGGAACGTGACGAGTTCAGGATGTTTTCCTCAGCCCCATGCACGCGTTCGGCGTTATAGCTGTCAAGCAGGCTGTCGGGGGCTTTGCCCTCCATCACCAGTTTCAGTTTCCACGCGAGGTTATCTGTGTCTTGCAGGCCGGAGTTTGCACCCCGTGCGCCAAAGGGCGACACTTGGTGTGCGGCGTCGCCTGCGAACATCACGCGACCGTGGCGGAATGCTTCCATGCGGCGACATTGGAAGGTGTAGATCGAGACCCACTCCAGCTCAAACTGGACATCGTCACCCAGCATCGCCTTAAGGCGCGGGATGACGTTTTCGGGCTTTTTCTCTTCTTCTTTGTCGATGTCCCAACCCAATTGAAGATCAATGCGCCACACGCCGTCGGGCTGTTTGTGCAACAGCGCGGATTGGCCTTTGTTAAAGGGCGGATCAAACCAGAACCAGCGTTCGGTCGGGAAGTCAGCCTCCATGATCACGTCGGCAATCAGGAAGTTGTCTTCGAACACGCGGCCGACAAAATCGAGGCCGAGCATTTTGCGGGTGGGGGACCCGGCGCCGTCACAGGGGATCAGCCACTCGGCTTCGAGGTTATAGGACCCTTCTTGGGTGTCGATTTCCAATGTGACGTGGTCGTCATGGGTGCCAATGGCGGTGACTTTATTTCCACCGCGGATCTCGATTGGGGCACCGGCGGCTTCCAGCTCGCGCACGCGGTTCACCAGGTATTCTTCGAAATAATACTGCTGAAGGTTGACGAAGGCGGGGCGTTGGTGGCCTTCTTCTGGAAGCAGGTCAAACTTATAGACTTCGCGGTCGTCAAAGAAGACCTTGCCCACATCCCATTCGACACCCTTGTCGACCATCGGCTGGCCGCAGCCGAGTCGGTCGAGGATTTCCAGCGGACGTTTGGCAAAGCAGATCGCGCGTGATCCGAAGGAAACCTTGTCGTTGTCATCAATAATGACCGTTTCGATGCCCTCTTGCGCAAGGTCAATGCCCATCGCGAGGCCCACAGGCCCTGCGCCGATAATCACCACTTTGTGCCGGATGGGGGCACCTGCCCCTTGGTCCTTGCTGCGCTTGTATGCGTAAAGCGGGGTTTCAAAGATCTTGGTCATTTGGTCCTCCTCCGACGGGCGGTGTGGCGCGGTTTGGCGGTGCCAGCGCCCAAGGGGCAGGCGCTGGTGTTTGGTGTGATGTCAGATGCCTCCGGCGGGGATATTTCCAGAAAGAGGAAAAGGCCGGTTTGTCTGACTTAGCCCTGCAAGGCCTCCCACATTTCGATATCGCGCTGGGCGGTCCAGATGCGGGGGGTGTCGATGCCGCGGGCTTCGTCAAAGGCGCGGGCGACGTTGAAGGGCAGGCAGTGTTCATAGATGGCGTAGTCGCCGAACTTTGGATCGCATTCGGCGCGCACGGCGTCCCAGGCTTCTTTCAGGGTGCCGTTGCGGGCGGCCACGCGGGCGGCGGGGCGATAGGTGCTTTCGACAAAATCGCGGGTGTTTTCAATCGCGGCGTTGACCATATCTTTGCCGACAAGGGCGTCGCCACGACCCGGCGCGATGGCATCCACATCGAAGGAGGCGATGTTGTCAAGCGTTTCGCCCCAGTCGCTGAAGTGTCCGTCGCCGCAATAGCAAGCCGAGTGGTATTCAACGATGTCACCGGTGAACATCACGTTTTCATCGGGCACATGGATCACGATGTCGCCTGCTGTGTGGGCGCGGCCAAGGTGCATCAGGTCGATGCGACGATTGCCGAGGTACACGGTCATATCGTCCGAGAATGTGGTGGTCGGATAGGTCAGGCCGGGGATGGATTCGTACCCTTCGAACAGGCGCGGAAAGCGTTGAAACTCGCTGTCCCAATCTTCCTGGCCGCGTTCCACAACCATCGCGCGGGCCGCGTCGCCCATGATGATTTGATCGGCGCCAAAGGCAGAGGCCCCAAGCACGCGCACCGCATGATAGTGGGTGAGAACGACGTGTGAAATTGGTTTGTCGGTCACAGACCGCACGCATTCGATGACTTTGTTTGCCAGACGCGGGGTGGCCTGCGCCTCGACGATCATCACGCTGTCGTCGCCAATGATCACGCCTGAGTTTGGGTCGCCCTCGGCGGTGAAGGCATAGATATCTTTGCCCACTTCGCTAAAGGTGATTTTCTTTTCTGTCATGTCACCTTGGGATGCAAAAGCTTTTGCCATGGTCGGGTTTTCCTTCGTGGATGCGGGCATCATAATATGATTCTGCCCGGGTGTGTTTGATCAGCATCATCTGCCGGAATGGGTTGTTTTTGGCCCGGCGAGGTTGGGGTTTTACCCGCGCCGGGGGATTATTTGGGCCAGTTGATTGCGGGCAGGATTTTTCCGGTGCAATCGCCGAAGCCGATTTGGAAACCATCCCCTTTGGCCGCGCCGCGCAGGGTCAACGTGTCGCCGTCCTCGATAAAGGTGCGGGTTTCGCCTGTGTCGAGCGTGAAGGGTTCGCGGCCTGCCCAGCTCATTTCCATCAAGGATCCGTATTCGGTTTTGGTGGGGCCAGAAATGGTGCCGGATCCCAGAAGATCGCCGACATTCATCGCGCACCCGCCGATGGCGTGGTGGCAGAGCTGTTCAGCGGCCGAGTAATACATGCGGGTGTAGTTGGTTTCCCCCACAACGCTGGCTTTCGCGGCTCCTTCAGGCTGCATCAGCACCTGAAGTTCAATGTCATAAAGCCCGTCTTTTGATCCATCGAGATAGGGCAGCAGTTCCTTTTCACGCTCCGGTGTAGGCGCGCGGAACGCTTCCAGTGCGCTCGCGGTCACGATCCAGGGGCTGATTGACGTGCCGAACGCTTTGCCCTGAAACGGGCCAAGCGGTTGGTATTCCCAGCCCTGAATGTCGCGCGCGGACCAGTCGTTCAAAAGCACGTAACCAAAGATCATATCATCCGCTTCGTCCACGGTGATCGGCTGGCCAAAGGCAGAAGGCTTGCCGACGATGGCGCCCATTTCCAACTCGATATCCAACCGGGCCGAGGGGCCAAAGCTGGGCATCTCGGCGTCGGGCGCTTTGCGCTGACCGTTGGGGCGATGGATGTCGGTGCCGGACACCACAACCGAGCTGGCACGGCCGTTGTAACCGATCGGGATGTGCAGCCAGTTGGCGGGCAGATCGGGGGAGCCGCGCAGAATTGCGCCCATGTTGGCCGCGTGCTGACGACCGGCGTAGAAGTCGGTGTATTCCGAGACGAGGAACGGCATATGCAGGTCGGCATCCGTGTGGGCCACCAAAAGGGGTTCCACGGCGGCACGTTCGCTTGCGCCTTCTGCCAGCAATTGCACCAAACGCGCGCGCAATGCGGCCCATGCGTCCGAGCCGAGTTCCATCAGCTCGTTCCAGAACGGCACGTCAAAGACCGGATCATCGCTGATTTCAATCAGGCCCAGTTCCTCGGCGGCGGCCACATCAAGGATCATATCCCCAATGGCCACGCCACAGCGCGGTTCATCCTCGCCCACTGAAAACACGCCGTAGGGCAGGTTGTTCAAAGGGAAGGGGGTGTTGGGCGAGTTCGCGCTCTCGACCCAGGATTTCTTTAATTGCGACATATGTGTCCTCACTTCACCCTTATTGGGCGTCTACTGAACCCTTATTGGGCGTCAAATTGAACCTCGGGGGCGGCGTTGGCAAAGGCCGGCACCGCGAGGCAGGTTTGTTCGATTTCGGTCAGGCGAGGGTAGGGCGTCAGATCCAGACCCCAGCGCCGTGCGTTGTAATATTGCGCCACCAGACAGATGTCCGCCAGCGACGGTGTGTCGCCAAAGGCGAATTTTGTGTCTTGCCGCACCATTTGTTCGAGAGCTTCGAATCCGACGGTCATCCAGTGACACATCCACGCTTGTTTATCCTCGGGCGTGGCGCCAAATGTGGCCCCAAGATGGGCCGCAACACGCAGGTTGTTCACCGGGTGGATGTCCATCGCAACCACATGAGCGGCGGCCAGAACTTTCGCGCGCAACACAGGGTCTTTGGGCAGCAACGCGGGATCGGGCTGCAGCGTCTCAAGGTAGTCAATGATCGCAAGCGATTGCGCCAGAACCGTCCCATCCTCCAGCTCCAGGGATGGCACCAGATGGGTTGGGTTTTTGGCGACATACTCTGCCGAATGCTGCTCTCCGCCATCTTTCACAAGGTGAACCGAGGTCTGTTCTACCTCAATCCCCTTTAAGTTCAGCGCAATGCGAACCCGGTAGGCGGCGGTGGAGCGCCAATAGGTATAAAGCTTTAATGCCATTATTTCTTCCCCGGCGTCCCGTCGAACTTCTTCTCAATGTCATCCCAGCAATCGATGTAAGTGTCCTGAAGCGGGGCTTCTTTCGCGGCAAATTCGGTCAGATGCTGCGGGAACCGCGTTTCGATCATGAAGCTCATCGTGTTATCGAGCTTTTGGGGTTTGAGATCAGAGGTCGATGCCTTTTCAAACGCATCTTTGTCTGGTCCGTGCGGGATCATCATATTGTGCAGCGAGATGCCACCGGGGACAAAGCCCTGCGGTTTGGCATCATATTCGCCGTAAATATTGCCCATCAGCTCGGACATAATGTTCTTGTGATACCACGGCGGGCGGAAGGTATCTTCCATTACCATCCAACGTTCACGGAACAGAACAAAGTCGATATTCGCCGTGCCCGGCACACCAGACGGTGCGGTTAGAACGGTAAAGATCGAGGGGTCCGGGTGGTCAAACAGGATTGCGCCAACCGGGCAGTAATTGCGCAAGTCGTATTTATAAGGCGCGTAGTTACCGTGCCACGCAACCACATCCAGCGGCGATTGCCCGATTTCAGTCTTATGGAATTGTCCACACCATTTGATGGTGATGGTCGAGGGCACTTCGCGGTCTTCAAAGGCCGCAACGGGCGCTTTGAAATCGCGCGGGTTGGCCAGACAGTTTGCGCCGATTGGACCACGACCCGGAAGCTCAAATTTTTGCCCGTAATTCTCGCAAACAAAGCCGCGCGCGGCCTCGCCGATCAATTCAACCCGGTAAACCAGCCCACGCGGGATGATGCCGATTTCTTTTGGCTCAAGGTCGATGATGCCCAGTTCGGTGTAAAACCGCAGGCGCCCTTCTTGTGGGATCACCAACAGCTCGCTGTCGGCGGAAAAGAAGTAATCATCCACCATGGATTCGGTGACCAGATAGACATGGGTGGCCATGCCGACCTGCGTGTTCACATCCCCCGCCGTGGTCACGGTGCGCATACCCGTGATCCAGTTCAGGCCCTTTTGGGTCTCAATCGGATCCCAACGGTATTGCCCAAGCGAGACGACATCGGGGTCAACGCAAGGTGCTGATTTCCAATAGGGCATGTCGATTTTGGTGTAACGGGCCGAATGCTTCACCGAAGGGCGGATCCGGTAACACCATGTGCGTTCAGGCGGATTCGCAGTGAAAGCGGTTCCAGACAGTTGCTCGCCGTAAAGACCATAATTACAGCGCTGGGGGCTGTTTTGGCCTTGCGGCAAAGCACCGCCCAGTGCTTCGGTTTCAAAATCATTGGCCCAGCCGGGCATATAACCCGGCGCCAGGCCGTTAGAGCGCAGATCAGTTGTGATCTTGCGGGTCGTTTGGGTGTTCATCGCGCGTTTCCCCAGAGGTAAGTTTAGCTTTTGTTCAATTCTTTGGCGTGCAGCCAGTCGGCGTGTTTTGGTGCCCGTTTGGTTTCGGACCATTCCTGCAGCATGTCCCACTTTACAGCATCCATACGTTTCAGCATGGCCTCTTCTTCGGGATCTGGACAGGCCAGTTCAACACGGTGGCCGTTTGGATCAAAGAAATAGATCGAATGGAAAAGCGAGTGGTCCGTGACGCCAAGAACCTCAACGCCTTTACCCTCAAGATGCTCTTTGAATTCGATCAGCGTGTCACGGTCTTTGACCTTAAAGGCGATATGCTGCACCCAGATCGGCGTGTTCGGATCGCGGCCCATTTCCGGCTTGGTGGGCAGTTCAAAAAACGCCAGCACGTTGCCATTCCCGGCATCCATGAAGATGTGCATATAGGGGTCAGGCTCGTGCGTGGACGGGACTTTGTCTTCGGCGATGGCCAAGACGAAATCCATATTCAGCATCTCGTTATACCACTCTACGGTTTCTTTGGCATCTTTACAGCGATAGGCGACGTGGTGGATCTGTTCGATTTTCATTTGAATATTCCTCTTGCAGCTTCACAAGCCCGTTCAGGCCGTCATGGGTCTCGGCCGGTGACCAACGGTACGGACCAAATGTGGGGGCCTCCGGGTAAATCATTTCGCTGTTAATTAATATCGTTGCACATGCAACGAAGTCAAGAAAAACTGCCCGCGTGGTCTGTTTTGTGATCTTTCCCGACAATTTGAACGGTTAAGTGGGTGTAAACGCCTGTCTGATATTCATTCCCATGGGTGAATATTAATGAGGTGGTGGGATGAGCGCTAATGGACCTGCGCCAGTTGTCATCATTAAGAAGATCAAAAAGGGTGGTGGCGATGGTCACCACGGTGGTGCTTGGAAAGTGGCTTACGCCGACTTTGTGACCGCCATGATGGCCTTCTTTCTGTTGATGTGGCTGTTAAATGCAACAACTGAAAAGCAACGCAAAGGGATTGCGGATTACTTTAGCCCGACGATCCCGATCAACCGGGTGTCTGGCGGTGGTGCCGGATCCTTTGGCGGCGACAGCATCTTTACAGAAGAAACGCTGGCCCAATCGGGCAATGGTGGTTTGCCACGCAATCCGACCGAGGATAACGAAGGTGAACACACCGGCGGGCGCATCGCGGACGAAAGCGTCGATGCGACACAGCAGCTGGAGAAAGTCGAAGAAATGCTGATGGGGCGCAGCGGCGAAAGCATGGCCAGCGACGAGACGCGCCGCCATATCGTCACCCGCGTCACTGATGAAGGGTTGTTGATTGAGCTGTTTGATATCGAAGGGGAACCTTTGTTTGAAAAAGGCACCAATGTCCCGACGCCTGTAATGGTCGAGTTGGCTGGCCTCATGGCGCGTACCTTTGTGATCGTCAAAAATGGTGTGGCCGTTGAAGGGCATGTCCGGGCGCAACCAGTGGTGGTCGCCGAAAACACCGCTTGGGATCTGTCCGGCGATCGGGCGGATGTGATGCGTGAACTTCTGGAAAAACACGGATTGGATCAAGCGCGCATTCAGCGCGTGACCGGCCACGCTGATCGAAAACCCGCCGCCCGCAATCCGATGGCCCTGCGTAATAACCGTATTGCACTGATCCTTCTGCGCAAGCCGCACAAGTAAACACTTAGGATTTTAGCTGTTAGGCGCCTGTTAAGGGGTCTGCGGCTAAAGTCCTAAATTGAAAATACTTGATGCAGCAGAAAGGCGCACCATGACCATTTCCTCCTCGCTGAGTGCCGGCGTGGCCGGGTTGAATGCTAACGCAACCAAACTCGCTACGATTTCGGATAATATCGCGAACTCATCAACGTTCGGATACAAGCGCGCAACCGCAGATTTTCAAAGCATGGTTATTGGCGGTACCGCCGGTTCCGGGTCTTATTCCGCAGGCGGCGTTCGGGTGTCCACGCAGAGGATGATTGATGAACACGGCCCCTTGATTTCCACCGAAAATCCGTTGGACATCGCCATCGGCGGGCGCGGCATGTTGCCTGTTACACAAGAGGTGTTCTTGGGATCCGGCTCGGGTGAACGCCCGATGATGATGACCACGACAGGATCGTTTCGAACCGACAGCGAAGGTGTGTTGAAAACGGAGACCGGACTTGTGCTGTTGGGCTGGCCGGCGGACGCGGATGGCAATGTGGGAACCTTTCCGCGTGACAGTGGCGCAGGGTTAGAACCCGTTGTGATTAATGCAAACCAAACCGCGGGGGATCCAACGACACGATTGAAATTGGGCGTAAACCTCCCCGCCGTTGATACAGAGGTTGGTGCGACGGGCGACACCTTGCCGCTGTCGGTTGAATATTTCGGCAACCTTGGCACATCGGAAACACTCGATTTCTCGTTTATGCCGACCGTTCCAGCGACGGGCACAGCCCCTTCCAATACTTGGACGATGGAAATCCGGGACAGCGCCGGTGGTGGGAACTTGATTGGCGAATATACGCTTACCTTTGATGACAGCCGCGCTGATGGCGGCACACTCGCATCGGTCACGCCGGTGTCCGGTGGCACCTATGATGCAGCGACGGGTGAACTTGCGCTGACTGTTGATGGTGGGCCGATGACGCTGACCATTGGCAAGATTGGCGACCCAAATGGGCTGACACAATTATCAGACAGTTTCGCCCCGACATCTATCACCAAAGATGGCTCACCTGTGGGCAACCTTACGGCTGTCGAAATTGATGAGCACGGGTACATCAAAGCAACATATGACACTGGGTTTACGCGTACCATCTATCAGGTGCCGCTGGTCGATATTCCGAACCCGAATGGTCTGCGATCTCTTTCAAACCAAGCTTATCAGGTTTCGCCGCAATCTGGGTCCTTCTTTATGTGGGATGCTGGGGACGGACCAACCGGTGAGGTGATTGGCTTTGCGCGGGAAGGGTCCACCACGGATGTGGCGGGCGAGTTGACCGCGCTGATCCAAACGCAACGAGCCTATAGCTCTAATGCGAAAGTGATCCAAACTGTTGACGAGATGTTGCAGGAAACAACCAACATCAAACGCTAACTTCCGGGTGGGTAATGGAGGTTGAGATATGAGTATTGCCAGTTCAATGCACAACGCCCTCTCCGGGTTGAATGCGGCTTCTCGGGCGGTCAACATCGTGTCGTCCAATGTGGCGAACGCCATGACCGAAGGTTACGCAAGCCGGTCACTAGAGTTGTCATCGCGGTCCCTTGACGGGGCCGGATCGGGCGTCTTTGTTGAAGGCGTGCGGCGTCAGGCCGATGACATCCTTATTGGTGATCGTAGATTGACCGATGCGGCCGTCGGATATGACAGCACGAAATCGCAATTCTTAAGCGACCTTGAGGGAGTGATTGGCACCCCGGATAAGGCGGGTTCTTTGTCCGGACGTATTGCAAATTTCGAAAGCGCGCTGATTGGGGCCGCTTCGCAACCTGACAGTGAAGCGCGGCTTTCCGCAGTGAATGATGCGGCTAATAGCGTCGTTTCACACTTGAAAACGACCTCCAAAAACATCCAGCAAGCACGTATTGATGCGGACCAGAATATTGGACAACAAGTCGATAAGTTAAACATCGGTCTCAAGCAGGTTGAGCAACTGAATTCCAAAATCCAAGAGGCTGCAACCCGCGGTGTGGACCCTTCCGGGTTGATGGATCTCAGGCAAAAAACCATTGACCAAATGTCGTCCATCCTGCCGATGAAACAACTGCCAAGAGACAATGGAATGGTGGCGCTGATGACGACCGGAGGCGCGATTGTTCTAGATGGAAAAGCCGCGGAATTTGAGTTCTCGCCAGTAAATACCATTGTGCCAGAGATGACATTGGCAAGCGGTGCATTGTCAGGTCTGACGATGAACGGGCAACCCATGCGGACCGAAGGTGACCGAAGCCCAATTCGCGGTGGGTCATTGGCGGGTGAGTTTGAAGTCCGCGATCAGTTGGCACCTGAAGCACAGGTCCGTCTCGATGGCTATGCTCGCGATCTTGTAGAGCGGTTTCAAGACCCTGCATTGGATGCAACGCGTGCGCCGGGGGCTGCCGGTTTGTTCACGGATGCAGGTGCGGCGTTCGATCCGCTGAATGAGGTTGCCTTATCGACGCGACTGTCCGTGAATGCGTCCGTTGATCCGGCACAAGGTGGAGCAGTATGGCACATCCGTGATGGTTTGGGTGCTGCAGTTCCAGGGGAAGTTGGCAACAGCAACCTCATCAACGACCTTGTGGATGCAATGACTGCCGCCCGTACGCCCGCATCTGGCGGCTTTTCTGTCGCGGCGCGAAGCTCTGCGGGTCTGGCGGCAGACCTTTTATCCACGATTAGTGCGGATTTGTCTGCGGCAGAAACCCAGAAAAGTTTTTCAATGTCCCAAAATGAAACGCTGAAACAGCTGGAGATGTCCCAGGGCGTCGATACTGATGCGGAAATGCAAAAATTGATGTTGATCGAGCAAGCATATGCCGCAAACGCAAGGGTGATCACCTCTGCGGATGAAATGATCCAAACCATTTTGAACATTTAAGGGAGGATTCGCGATGTTTGCAACTTTTGGAGATATGGCCAGCGCGTTCCACTCCCGTACAATGAGCGCTCGCTTGAAATCGGACATGTCCCGACTTGGAGTGGAGCTGACGACAGGGATCAAAACGAACATCGGCGCAGCAGTTTCGGGGGATTTTGGTCCCATTGCTGGCATTGAACATAGTTTGAAAACTCTGGAATCCTACAAGCTTGCGACAGATGAGGCGTCAACCGCCGCAAGCGCAATGCAGCAATCGCTTGGTGCGATCCAAACACAAAGCCAGGAACTGTCGTCAGGCCTGCTTAGCGCCACAAGCTCAAGAGGAGCGACCCTTATCAAGGCAACTGCCCATGATGCCGAACAGAAGTTCTTAGCAACAGTTTCACATCTGAACACCAATGTAATGGGCCGTAGCCTTTTTTCGGGTGCAGCAACAGACCGGCCAGCTTTGGCAAAGGGCGAAGATATGCTTGCAGCCCTAAAGGTTGAAATAGCAGGTGAAACTACGGCTGCGGGTGTGTCTGCGCGCATTGATGCGTGGTTTGATGATCCGGGCGGAGGGTTTGAGACTGTTGGATATCTGGGATCTGATAACCCCGCGGGACCAATTCGCTTGGGTAATGGCGAAACTGCTGAATTGGATATGCAAGCCGACAATCAAGAAATTCGAGATGTTTTGAAAGCGATCGCTAAAAGTGCAGTGATGGCTGATGGCGCATTGGATGGGCGAATTGACGAACAACTTTTGCTAACGAAAGCGGCGGGTGAAGGTCTGTTGACTGCAAACGATAGCTTTACCCTAGCGCGTGCGAATGTCGGGGCGTTGGAGGCAAGAATTGAAAACGTGTCTACGCGAAATGAAGCTGAAAAATCAGCCCTCGAGATTTCGCGAAATGAGCTTATTGCGGCGGACCCTTATGACACTGCAACCGAACTGCAGGCTGCGTATGGCCAGCTGGAAAGCCTCTACACCGTGACCGCCCGTATGTCGCAACTCAAATTTACGGATTATATGAGATGAAAAAATTTCTCGCTGCGCTAACCCTCTTGCTTCTTTTTACGCTGCCGGCGCAGGCCAGCACAATCCGGATCAAAGACTTGGTTGAATTTGATGGAGTTCGCGGCAATGACCTGATTGGTTACGGCCTTGTTGTGGGGCTGAATGGCACCGGGGATGGGATCAGAAATGCGCCGTTCACCGAAGACATTATGTCGAACATTCTCGAGCGACTTGGTGTTAATATCACGGGTGAGCAATTTCGCCCAAAGAATGTGGCAGCGGTTTTTGTGACCGCGACCCTTCCGCCTTTTTCGCGATCTGGATCAAAAATTGATGTGACAGTATCCGCAATTGGGGATGCTAAAAGTCTATTGGGTGGGACGCTGATTATGACCCCACTTAATGCCGCTGACGGCGAGATCTATGCTGTAAGCCAAGGGACTGTTATTGCAGGGGGAGCCTCTGCTCAAGGTGATGGTGCCAGTGTGGTTCAGGGGGTTCCGACAAGTGGCGTTATTCCTGCTGGTGCCCGTGTTGAGCGGGAGTTGGATTTTGACTTTACCAAGCTGAAATCTATCCGGTTGGCGCTTCGGACCCCTGATTTCACTACGGCTGAGCGCATCGAAGTGGCCATCAACAAAAACTACGGACATACGGTTTCCAGAATGCTGGATAGCGGAACCGTGCTGGTTGATATCGGTGCGACCAAAGCATTGTCTCCTGCGCATGCATTGGGTGATATTGAAAACTTGCGTGTGGTTCCTGAGCGCAAGGCGCGGGTTGTCGTGGATCAGCGATCTGGGACGATCGTTATGGGCGAAGATGTGAGGATCAGTCGCGTGGCGGTGTCGCAGGGCAATCTGACACTGCGTATTCAAGAAAAGCCGCTGGTTGTTCAACCTAACCCGTTTACCGACGGGCAAGCTATTGTTGTTCCTAGGACGGATGCCCAAATCCAAGAGGAACCTGGAACTGGACTGGCCGAGGTTGATGGAAGCACCTCCTTATCCGAGGTGATCGCAGGTTTGAACGCCTTGGGAGTTTCCCCACGAGACATGATTGATATTCTCAAGAGCATAAAAGCCGCCGGAGCACTTCATGCGGATTTCGTAGTGCGCTAAGCTAAAATGGCTAATCCCCCCCAGTATTTCGTTGGGGCAAGGGGCAATTCCCTTGATGCTGCTGAACGGCTGAAATCAGTGCGTTCATCGGCGGAAAACGCTTCAATACCGGCTTTCCACAGCACAGCATCTGTGGACAGTTTTATGAGAAATTAAGCGTAAGTCGTGGAAAATCTAGTCGCCCCCTGAAAATGCGTATAGTTTCAGCAGGCCTTATGGTGAGGAAGGTATTCCTATCTCGTGTGCCCTTCGTCGACCATAGGTCCGAGGATAAGTATCAGCAAAACGGTTCTATCAAACGCCTCAGCGCCAACCGTCGAATAATGGCAGTAGGATAGTTGGGGTCGCTGGGAGAGGTCGATATTTGGTATCAATGAGGGGCCTGAAGGGTTGGGCAATGCCGTTGTGCTAACCGCTCGGAGGACAACCTAGAAGGCGGCAGAAAATGCGGGTTGTCGGGTAATATGGTTCGTCGAACTGAACCGCCCCTTGTTTGCCGGAGACCCAGAAGTAAGGATACTGGGTTATGGAAAAGAACAAATGTGGAAACAGATATTCACCTGAAGTGCGCGAACGTGCTGTGCGGATGGTGTTCGAGCATCAGGGTGAGTTTGGTAGTCAATCTGCTGCGATCAAATCAATTGCGCCAAAGATCGGCTGTGGGCCTGACACGCTCAGGGCCTGGGTCCGGCGGGCTGAGACTGACAGCGGCCGGCGTGATGGTGTGACGACCGCCGAACGGGATCGGATCAAGGCACTTGAACACATTCGATAAAGTCGCTTGAGAAGAACTAAACAGTCTCCGGGAAAACCGGGGCGGTTCACTATTGCGGTTTGAGGCCGCTCCTTTGATCGCAATTACGGCAAAAAAGGAGACTTACTATGGGCCTGAAGCAGACTGACGAAATCCACGCACGGATACGAACGTCGCTTAATATCTGAGTTGGAGGGTTCACCGTAATACCGGCACCTGTGTTCGCGGTAGGCTTCATTTTAACAATCACATCGTGCAACTGGAAACCGCCACTCAGATTTCTCAAAGTGGCGGACGCTGCGCAAGGAGTGAACTGCTAGCTTAGATGTCTTGGCGTACGATATCCGTAACCAATACATCCATCACTTCAACGGTCATAATTTTGCTGGCAACTTCTTCTAAAGCCATACGAAGGCTTGATAGTCGAACTGAATCCGTAAAGACACCATCAAACCCTCCAAGGTTAGCATGATTGAAAAGCTCTTGCAAAAACGCGTCCCTTAGTTTGGGTTCGCGTTGATAAAACTCTTCGCTACCACCCAAGGCAATCTCTAGGCTCAGAGATACCACGACCAAAGATCGAACCTGCCCGTCTCCAACGACCGGGATTACAAATTGGTTGTTCATTTTCACAAAATCGCTGGTAGGAGCCCCCTCTTCCTCGGGCTCCACAGTCGCAGGTTTGGTCGTATGGCTGGCTTCTGCAATTGCGTTCGGGTCGCCGCAAGGGTTGATTTCGACCACTTCAGGGGGGGGGCGTAACATCAACCCAGCACCCACGCCTCCGCCTAAGCCGATCAATGCCAGTAGAATTGGAAGGATTTTTCCCATTGTTTTCTCCTGGTCAAAACGGAAGGATTACGTCGGCGACTTGTTGGCCGATACGTGGTTGTTGAACGTCGGAAATGATTCCTCTACCACCATATGAAATGCGTGCGGAGGCAATCTTGTCATAGGCAATTTCGTTTTGGCGTGAGATATCCTCTGGACGCACAAATCCAGTGACAAGCAGCTCGCGCAATTCAAAATTCACGCGGACCTCTTGTGATCCTTGGATTTGCAGAACACCGTTTGGGAGGGTTCCAAGCACGGTGGCGGCGACACGCAATTCCAGTTTTTCGTTGCGACGTACCGATCCACTGCCTGTTGAAGAGCTTTTGGAGTTGAATTCCACTGCGGGATCAGTGGTGGCGCCTGACGGAAGGGCTTCGTTGATCTTTTGCGGAATGCCAAGAAGAGACGGCACCGCCATTGTTTCAGAACCGTCACGCGATCGGGTCGAGCTGTTGGAAAATTCTGCGCGGTCGTTAATTTCGATAACCACGGTTAAAATATCGCCGGACTGTTGGGCGCGACGGTCCCCTAATAGCGATTGTCGCCCCCGGCTCCAAGTGGATGCGCGTGAGGACGAGCTTTGGTTTAGTGGCTTCACAGGTAAGGCAGCCGTAGTCATGGCATGGTGCTCTTGGTTGATTTCGACTGGCGACAAAGCTGGCGCCTTCCCAACATTTTCAAGCCGGGAGCAACCCGACACCGTGACGATCAAAAGTAAGACAATAACAGACAGGCGCATTTATAGATCCTTTATGAGCCGGGAATTTGGGGGGGCGCGACCGAAACGGTTCCATCGGCCTGAATGGTGCCATTAACTGTGCTACGAGAGGAAAGGTTCATGATACGGATGCGATCGCCAAGACCGCCACGCGCCATCGCTCTGCCTTCGGTTGCGATATTTAAGCCGCCGATGGAGTATATCAAGACGACGATTTGATTGCGGTCCACCAAAGCGGGGGGGCCAACATCGTCGATTCTGATTGGTCGGCCAGCGTATAGGACAACCCTCGTTTCCTGACCAATCAGCTCCTCAATGGCAACATATGCACCGGGCAACTCGCCCTCCGAGACTGTCAGATCGTTTTCTGTAAGCAAGCTGTGCGCGCGCATCGTTTTTGCTGCCAAAACGATATCAGCTGACGCAAAGGTCGCGGACAGTAAGAGAAACAGAAAAGCCAACCGTACCATCATCGTACCTGCGTGGTTGCCGCCAACATCTGGTCGGATGCGGTGATGACTTTTGAGTTCATTTCATAGCCTCGCTGGGCCTCAATCAGCTCTGTGATCTCTCGCACTGCGTCTACGCTACTGTTTTCGAGATAGTTTTGACGAAGGGTTCCGAGGCCATTTTCACCAGGTGCGGAGGTAAGCGGTGCGCCGGAGGCAGCAGTTTCGGAGTAGAGATTTGACCCAATCGCTTCGAGCCCCTTTTCGTTGGTGAAGCCGGTCAGGGTGAATGCCCCCATGAGTTCAGGCTCTACAACATCCTTGAAATATGCGTAAACCTCTCCTTCGGCATTGATAGAAATCGACCGCGCGTCAGATGGGATGGTGATGTCTGGTACGACTGGGTAACCGTCTGAGTTTACGATTTGCCCGTCGGGGGATAGTTTTAAGGCACCATCACGGGTATACGCAGAGACCCCGCTGGGAAGCGTGACTTCTAGATAGCCTTTGCCTTCAATCGCGACATCCAATTCTCCGTTTGTTTGCGAAAGACTGCCTTGTTGAACCATCATCGTGACGGATGAGGGGCGCACCCCTAGACCCAATTGAACCCCCGTTGGGATGATTGTGCCGTCGGCTGCATTGATTGTGCCGGGGCGTGTGGCTTGTTGGTAATGCAGGTCGGCAAACTCGGCCCGGCGGGCGTTGTAACCGGTTGTGTTCATATTGGCGAGGTTGTTTGAAATGGTTTCAACCCGCATTTGCTGGGCGAGCATGCCGGTGGCGGCGATTTGTAAAGAACGCATGGCGGCCTCCTTATTTCACGACGGTTTGAAGGACAGAACGAATACGCTCATCCTCTTTTTCCATGAACATCTGTCCCAGCTCATAACTGCGCTGAACTTCGATCATGCGGGTGATTTCTTGAACCGGATTGACGTTCGATCCTTCGACAAATCCTTGCAGAATTGAGGCACCTTCCAAGACCGGCTCAGTTCCTCCGGGTGCCGCAAAACGAACCCCGTCACGGTGTTTCAAGTCATTAGGATCAGTTGGAAGATAAAGGCCGATTTGAGTAAGCGGACGCCCGTCGGCTGACATCGTTCCGTCTGCGGCGACCGAGATGGATCCCGCATCCGGGGGAACAAAAACGGGTGCACCACCGGCGTCCAAAAGGCGCAACCCATCGGCGGTCGTTAACTCCCCCTCAGCAGAGGGGGTAAATGCACCTGCACGGGTGAGCAGGGGGCCGTCGGCACCCTCAACCATGAAAAAACCATCCCCTTCAATGGCCAGATCAAAACTGCCATTGGTTTGGGTCAATGCCCCTTGTTGCAGATCAATCAGTCGAGCATTGGCTGTGGCCATGGAAAGAGAGGCGTCGCCTTTGTCAAGCTGTTGAACATACTCCGAAAAAATCACACCTTCTCGGCGATAGCCTGTCGTAGAACTGTTTGCGATGTTGTTCGCAACGGTTTGCATTTCACGCATCAAGCCTGACTGGCGGGTGAGAGCGGTATAGCCGATATTGTCCATGTCAGATCCCCGCAATCAAAGGGATGATCTGGTTTTGAAAAAAGCCGGTCAATGTTTCGGTCATGTAACTCATGGACACCCAAAATACGGTCAAGATCGCCGCCAGTTTTGGGACAAATGTCAGCGTCATTTCCTGAATTGAGGTGAGCGCTTGGAATAGGCCCACCACCACACCCGCGACCAAAGCCACAGTGAGGATCGGCATGGAAATCAAAACCGCATTCCAAAGCCCGGCACGCAAAGTGTCGAAAAAGATCACGTCATTCATCATACTGGCATCCTCAGGATTTCCTGATAGGCCTCGACGACTTTGTCACGAATGGTCACTGCCGTCTCCACGGCGAGTTCCGTTTGTGCCAACGCCTGAACCAAAGAATGTGGATCTGCATTCCCCGACATTGCCGCGAGCGCGGTTTGTTCGCCCTGTTGTATGGTGGCGGCGAAGTCATTTGCCGTTTTAGCAAAATCCACCGCCGGTCCGTCCGGACGCGCCTTTGGCTGTGTCGCGGGACGGGTGGCTGCATAGCCTTGGGCCGCAATAGAGGATTTAACATCCATTCTGGTGTCTCCTATCTGCGAAGTAGATCGAGCAGGCTTTTAGACATTTGCTTTGCCTGATCGAACATTTTGAGGTTCGCCTCATAGCTGCGTTGCGCTTCGCGCGAGTCAGCAATTTCGACCACCAGATCGACATTCGAGCCGTCGTAGTAGCCATTCTCATTGGCCATCGGGTGCGAGGGGTCGTACACGCTGGGCAATTTCGTCTGGTCGAGGGTCAGCCGGCCGGTTTCAACCAGCCCAGTGGCACGCCCTGCTTCGACCGTTTCATTAAAGCTGACTATTTTGCGCCGATACCCCGGCGTGTCAGCGTTTGCGATGTTTTCCGAAACATGGCGCAGGCGAGATGCCTGGCTTTTCATGCCAGATGCTGCGGCGGCGATTGAGGCTTTCAAATCATTCATGTATCACCTCCTACCGACGCCCAATCGAGGCGCGCATAATGTTCATGGAAGTGTTGTAGACGGCCAACGCGAGGTTGT
Source organism: Aliiroseovarius lamellibrachiae (assembly GCF_018599245.1). Lineage (GTDB taxonomy): Bacteria > Pseudomonadota > Alphaproteobacteria > Rhodobacterales > Rhodobacteraceae > Aliiroseovarius > Aliiroseovarius lamellibrachiae. The sequence continues at coordinate 85,598 of NZ_JAHEVJ010000008.1, read as the reverse complement.
GATCGCTTTTGGCTTCTGCGGCTGCCATCATCTCACTTTCAAGAGAAACGGAGTTTCCATTGGGTGAGGTTGCCCCTTGGCGAATGATGGTTTCTGGTGCTGTGGCGGTGTAACCCCCGGCCGTGGTGCCAAAATGTTTGGCTCGGGTGGCACGCATGCCCCCATGATCAGCGTTGGTTTCATATGTCTCAGCAAAAGAGGCGATATCGCGGGCTTGATAGCCCGGCGTATCCGCATTTGCGACATTCTGCGCAATGGTTGATTGACGAGCGGCGGCATGCTTTGCTAGCCCTTGGCTCATCCGGAAAATTTCAATTTTATCAAACATCGGGGCTTCTCCCTCGATTGGCTTCAACTAAGGCTTAACCTTGATTCCTTTAGAAATGGTTTCAGAGATAAAAATGAGGAGACCGCCATGAAGCCTGTCGGGTTTGAGCAGCTCACCGCAGAAGTCGACGCAGTTCGCGCTACTGCGGATATTGGGCGGATCGTTGAGATCGGGCGCGGAACCATTGAGGTGGCCGGTTTGTCCCATGTGGCAGCGCAAGGTGACCTTGTCGAAATCGGCGCAGCGGGACAGATTCGCTTGGGCGAGGTCCTGAACCTGACCAAAGATTGCGTGACCGTATTGCCCGATGGCGATGTGGAAGGTCTGCGCATTGGCGAGCAAGTGGCCTTGCGCGGGTCGGGGCAAATTGCACCAGATGACAGTTGGATTGGCCGCGTGATTGACCCGTTTGGAAAAGCGTTGGATGGGCACGCCGTGATGCGGGGCGCCACCGCACGCTCGCTGCGTGGCGCATCCATCAACCCGACTGAGCGTCGCGCTCTGGGTGGGCGGTTGGAAACGGGGCTTGCTGTATTTAATACGCTTTTGCCGCTTGTTCGTGGTCAGCGTATTGGTCTTTTTGCCGGGTCGGGTGTAGGAAAATCAACTTTGCTGGCAAAGCTCGCGCGTGGGGTTCATGCGGATGTAGTTGTGATTGCCCTGATTGGGGAACGTGGTCGCGAGGTGCGTGAATTTGTAGAGCGTGTTTTGGGCAAAGAAGGAATGGCGCGCGCCGTTGTTATTGCCGCGACCTCTGATCAATCCCCTTTGGTGCGGCGGCGTGCCGGGTGGGCGGCCATGACCGTTGCCGAGCATTTTCGCGACAAGGGACAACATGTATTGTTTCTCGCGGACAGTGTGACACGGTTTGCCGAAGCGCATAGAGAGATCGCGCTTGCGTCCGGCGAAGGCAGCTCACTTCGGGGATACCCACCGTCTACTGCGCAACAAATTACTACCCTTTGTGAACGAGCTGGCCCCGGAACGGGCGCGGCCGGGGACATAACAGCGATTTTTTCGGTGTTGGTCGCGGGGTCTGATATGGAAGAACCCGTTGCGGATATTTTGCGCGGTGTTTTGGATGGGCATGTGGTGATGGATCGTGAAATTGCAGAACGTGGTCGTTTTCCGGCCATTGACTTGCTGCGCTCTGTTTCGCGCGCCTTACCGGGTGCGGCGACAGATGCAGAAAATGCGTTGATTTCTGCGGCACGCCAACGGCTTGGGGCCTATGCTAAATCGGAAATGATGATTCAGGCTGGGCTTTACGCGGCAGGAAGCGACCAGATGGTGGATGCTGCGATCGAATGCTACCCAAAACTGGATGCGTTCTTGGCTGAGGATGAGTGGGATAATACGGACGCCAGTTTTCGGCGTCTTGGAAACTGTATGCTACCCAAGGCTGACGCCGATTAAAGGTTAAAGCTTTGCAGCAACGTCAATGCGATAGTGCCACCAGACATGGATGCTGTGCCATTGGCAATTTCAGACCGAACCAAAAAAAGGCGATTTAATTCTTCCATTTTTTCAGGATTGGAAAACTGATCAACAGTGCTGTCACCAAAATAAGTCTCAGACTTTTCACGAAACACATCAAGCTGTTGGTCCAGGTCCAGTGTCGCAAAGGTGCTTGGCAGGCCCAGTGCCGTTTCGAAAATTTGCCGCAGCGGCGGGTTTCCCATGACTGAGAACCATTTCCCTTCGTCAGTGGTGGATTTGTCGAGAATACCGCCTAGGTCACGTTCTAATGACAACGAAAGACGCATTTCTTGGCTCTGTTCACCCACGGCAATTTCAAATTGTCGTTCTTGATAGGCGTCAGTGGTGGTTTCCCCAAAATCTGAGAGCTTGTTTCCAGGGATGCCAAAGTCACCAAAACCAAAATCTCGCGCCATCTCAAAATAGCGTTTGTCAGACAGTTTGTTTGACAGGTCATCGTTGTCCAATGTTCCGTCTTCAAGCACCTTTTTGATATAGAATTTGTTGCCAATGTCGGCATCTAATCCATAGGCACCTAAAGTGACTTTAAGCAGGCGGTAGTCATCGACCAACTCCTCAGCTGAACTCACTTTGTCGATATTTTCTTTGTAATATTGCACGTCCCGTTCCATCACTGGGGACGCGTTGAAAGCTTCTTTTTGCGCACTTTGGGTGCGCTGTAAAAAGGACCAACCGGCCATGCCGCCGAATGGAATGACCGGTTGATAGTTCATGATAAACGTGCCGCCATCAGGCGTTCCTCTCGGGGTAAAAGTGCGCGAAGGCATTTTAACACCTGATAATATTGCTCTTGTGTGACAGCCTCAGTCGCCTTGGTCATGTGATCGCGACTGTCTGGGTCGGTCAGCACCTGACTGAGTTGTTCGATGCCTCGCAAAAGCTGCATGCGGGCTTCTTCGTGATCCACATCCCCAGACAAGACAAGCTGCGCGATGTAACAGACGCGACGAACTGGCGTGTTGACCTCTTCTGGATGGATGGCGTCGCGCAATCTTAGAATATTGGCGTTTGGCGTCACGATAGATAAACGCGACCGGCGGTCCCCGTTTTCAATCACGGCACCGTTGATCAGAACCCGTTCTTTGGGGCTGAGTTTTAGGACAAGACCGCTCATACTGCTTCCGCCTTTTGTCTAAGGCCACGCATTATGGCGGTGTTAATTTCTACGAGCACGTTTACATCTGCGCCGTCTGTCAGCACTTTGCCACTGTAGTCGCCGGTGAATTCACAAAGGTAAAAAATCCGGGCTCGCAAATCTTGGGGAAGTCCGTTGTCATCTGCGGCCACGTCTGTGGCAAGTAGGGTCCAAAGGCGGCGGTTTTCATGCAGCGCTTCGGCCAATTGTCCAAATCCTACGCGGCCTTTTGCGGCGGCGGATTTCAGACGATGAGTGATACGGGCGAAGGCCTCGTATTCTACGCCTCTCGGGGTCCGGATGGGGGACTGAGACGTGGTGTAGGCCGTTTTGGCCATGTTCATAGCGTTCACGGGTTTTCCTTCCGCTAAACGTTGAAATCAGGGAGTGAAGGTGAGGGGGACGCCGTTTTGGCGCCCCGCCATCAGGTCCCTTAACGGAACAGCGACAGAATGTTCTGTGGTGCCTGATTGGCAATCGACAGGGACTGTGTGCCCAACTGTTGCTGCACCTGCAAAGCTTGCAAGCGTGCCGAGGTTGCTTCCATATCGGCATCAACCATTGCACCAATCCCAGATTTCAGAGAGTCTGAAAGCGAGGAAATGAAGCTGCTTTGTGTCTCAATGCGGCCTTGTGCCGAACCAAATTCAGCGGCAGCATCAATTGACTGACCGATTAGGCCTTCAATTGCCGCAAGTGCGCCGGTTGCACCAGCGTCGCTTGACACATCAATGTTTTGCAAAGCACCCAGACCACCAGATGAAGCGGACGATCCCGCTGTACCACCGGTCTGTGCACGAAGGCCAACTTTGATAGAGGTGGCATCACCGCCTGTTGCGTTGGTGATGGTAAACTCATTGGCGTTAGAACCGGTACCCTGAGCAACTGAGTAACCCTCAGCTGAGCCTGTTGCGGCTCCAAAGAAGGCACTGATCTGATCAGACAGGTTTTTCGCGACGTCAGCTGTACCATCAGAGGCACTGGCAACATATTCAAAAGTACGTTGGCCCAACGACGTGCCGCCGCCTGTGACATTGACGTTCACATCATCCAAGATGATCTGATAGCTGTTGCCTTCGCTTACTTGACCGATGGTGAATGTCTCGGATCCTGCGTCCGCAATGGTTGTAGTCGGAGACGCCGGATTAAAGGCCGTATCATCATGCACAACTGTACCTGATGATGCTTTAATGAGCGCGCCAGCCGCGGCTGCATCTGCCAAGTCAGTGGTCCCGAAGGCTGCTGAGGTCACAGGAGTTGTGGTCGACAGGTTTTGACGATCAACTGAGATGTGCGAGGCCGTGACGTTGCCGTTAGCATCGCGATCCAACGATGACAGCACATTCATTGCATCGGTGCTGGAACCGTCAATCAGGTTTAAACCGTTGAATTGTGCGGCCCCAACAACCGAACCGATCTGATCACGAAGTGCAACGATATCGGTTTGAAGTTTAGCGCGATCGACGTTCTCTTCCTGTGCGGCAACAATTTTGCCCTTCATTTCTGTCAGGAGGTCAGTCACCGTTTCAGACGCGTTACGCGCCACGGCAATACTGGATTCACCAAGGGACAAAGATTCGGAGATGGCTTTAAAACCTTTAACATCCGAATCCATCACTTTTGAAATGGCCCAAACAGCAGAGTTGTCTTTGGCAGAAGCAACTTTTTTACCGGTTGAGATTTGAGATTGGACACCTTCCATGTTCGAGTTGATGCTTTTCAACGTTTGCAGTGCAACCATTGCACTGTTGTTCGTCAGAATGCTGGACATGAGAATTTTCCTTCAGTCATTCGGCGCTTTGCACCGGGTTTTGAAATTCTGCCTTTTGGGCAGTCTGTAAGAGCCATTCTGAACTCTGCGGATCTTGGGTTGTCCCTGCCGCGCCACCCCCTCTGGAATGCGGGTTTAGGTGACAATGAAAAACTGAAGGAAGTCTAAACTTGGGATCTCAAGATAGGTCAGATTTGAACTAAAAGTGATTGACCGACCGTCAGTTACGACCGTTTTTCAAAAGTGGATTTGCGCCGTGTCAGGTTTTGGCTCTGCCCGACCGAATCATAGGTTCGTAATTGCGTTTTTTGCGTGCGCAGCAGTTCAAGCCGGCGCGAGACTGCGCGAATTCCCTTACTGACCGCCACAAGAAGTTCCTGATTGCGATCCGCTTTGCGTCGCAACTGGTCCAGCAGCCCGGCATCATCCGTTGATCCCGCCAAGTGGCTCAATAACCGCTCTTTCTCGGGAGCAATTTTTGTGAGGGCCTCGATTTTCCCCGTCAGCAGCAATTGCCGTTCTTGGTCAAGTAAAGCGCGCAGGGCTTCGGGCACGGGAAGAAGATTAAAGAGCGCCATCCGCACGCTCCTTCAGGGCATTAAAGAGCGATTCGGCCAAACCGATGCCGCCAGATTTCACCATTTCATCAGCCTGGGCCTGAACCAAAAATGAACTGAACTGATCCTCTCCCGCACCACCACCAAAGGCATCACGCGTTTGTCCGGCGCCTGCAGCTTTTAGCATTTCTGCAAGAAAAGAAGCCTCCAGATCCTGCGCAGCCTGACGCAATGGATCATCTGGCGAAGGCTTTGCCCCCGTTAGATTTGGACGTGTCGCATCTTGGATTCGGGGTCCTAGTGTTTGTGCCGTTGGGTCCATGTCCTATCCTTTCAAATGTGATCTATTTTCTCTGTTATCCCTGCCAGCGGTAAAGATCCGGTAACCAAGTGCTGCGATAGTGAAGTTCATCGGTGTCAGAATACCCGGGAAAAAAACTATGCAGCTTGGTACACAGCTTCGCCCAATTGTGGCGACAGAGGGCGCAACCGCGACCCAACAAAAACCCACTCTATCAGAGGGGCGCGAGAGCAGCTTTGATGTGGCAATGCTTGATGAAACATCAACAGAACCCACTGGAGCTGACGTCCCGCCGGGTGAGGTTGCCGTGTTGATGCCCACCACCTCTCCGGCAATGACGTATTCCAGTTTCGCTGTGGGTCCGGAACTGGCTTTGGGTGCCATGAAGGGGGGCGCAGGCGAAACTATGGCCATTGACGCAAGTGGCGAAATACTCCCCCAAATTGCTGAATCAGAAACCCCAGGGCAGATTGCTAAATCAGGAACCCCAGGGGTGGATGCCAGTCCGGAACAGGCAGGGATTCTGCCGACCACCGCCGCCATCAAAGAGGTGGCATCAGGCGAATTTCAGGGCGGGGCGGATGGTGTGAGAACAGAGGCAACGCCAAAGGCCGGGCGCACAGGCACACTGCCCCAGATAATGAGCGAAGCAACCGAAGATCTCGATCAAGCGGGGGAGCGGAAAGCGCTTTCTGACCCTGAAGCGATGAGATCGCCCGCCCCTCGTTTATCAGAAGGGCCTGCATCGCTCCATGCCGCTGCCTCTCATGCTGAAAAGATCCAGGGGTGGGTGGCTAATCCTGTGGCTGACCAAACTAGAAACACCCAAGTCCCACAGTCCCTTGCCACAAACGCAGCAGCAAATACGGAGGTCGCGCCCGAGCCTCTTCTCAGACAGGAATTTGGCGCCGGGCCCGTTGCGAATTCCGACGGACAAACGATACAGGGGGGGCCCAGCCCGTTATCGGCAACGGGCGCCGGTGTTGAAAAAATCCTTGGGTCAAAAAACACACCAATTGAAACATCGGTTACTGCTGTTTCTGGTTTGCAATCAACTGAAACAACAGAAGTTTCTCACTCAACAGCAACCTCTGATACTGCCTCGCAATACACGACGACCAAAGAAACTGCCCACTTTACGGTGACGGGGCGTCTGCCGGAAACCAGTGAGATGGCTTTGATGCAGGATGGTGTGACGTCGGTAGCGACAGAGCTTTCGACATCGGATCCGAGCAAGGCCGAGTTGGGGTCTGACATTGCAATGATTGAGATGCGCGCCGCTGACTCGCTTACCGGGCGTGCTGAAGTCTCGGCGCATCTTCGTGCTGAGCTACCGCGCCACATTGCACAACAATTGGCGGATGTCGCTCGGACTATGCCTGACCGTCCGGTTGAACTCACCCTGAGCCCGGAAGAATTGGGCCGATTGCGACTAACATTCACAGGCGATTTATCAGCGATGTCTGTGTCCGTAAGTGTTGAGCGTCCGGAAACCATGGATCTCATGCGCCGTCATATCGAGATACTTGCGCAGGAAATGCGTGAAATTGGGTACGGCGAGGTGACATTTTCGTTTGAACAATCCGGCTCTGAGGCCGGAGGTCAATCCAATGATGCGCCGATCTATTCGGATCATGAAAACCAACATATGAACCCAACGGGGATTTCTTCAGACGCCCCCCCCTCACCGGTGCGCATGTCCATGACAGGAACATCCGGTGTGGATATTAGATTGTAAGGATATCTTATGGTGACAACAGCAACTTCCCCGCAATTGCCTGCTGCGTTAACGGCGCCCGCCGCCCAGCCAGGTCAGCAGGTTAATGGCAAAACCACAGCCGCCGCGATTTCGTCTGATTTTGAGACATTTCTCAACATGTTGACGGTGCAAATGGAAAATCAAGATCCGCTTAACCCCATGGACGCGACTGATCAGGCCATGCAACTGGCCACGTTTTCAGGCGTTGAGCAACAAGTGCAAACCAATCAATTGCTTGAAGGCTTGGGGGCGCAGCTTGGCCTTATGGGTCTATCCGATATTGCGGGCTGGGTTGGGATGGAAGCACGGGTGGATTCCCCGGCGCACTTTGATGGCAGCCCCTTGACTTTGGTGCCATCCCCGCCGTCGACAGCGGATAAAGTTGAGTTGGTGGTAAAAAATGCAGAGGGCACAATTGTGCAACAAGTCGGAATTCCGGTCTCGTCGGACCCAATCCAATGGGCGGGTGTAGGCGGTGATGGAACGCCGCTGCCTTCGGGGAATTACAGCTTTGAAATCATCAGTTCAAGCAACGGAAAATTCTTGTCGACGGATCCCGTGGAAAACTATTCAAAGGTCACCGAAAGCCGCTCAGAAGACGGGAAGCTGTGGTTGGTGTTGGAAAGCGGGGCCAAGGTGGACGCGACATCTGTGAAATCACTTCGCGACGCGGGCTGAGACTTGTTTTCAAGCGCCGGCTCGCCTAGTTTGCCGCTGAGTTTTTGACAAGACCCGGCAGGTTGGGGGCGTGATGGTCGATCCTTGTGATATGGCGCCTCCGAAGGCCCTGAAAGCGGCTTGGGAGCAGGCTGGAGTGATCTCTCATGCGGCCAGTTGGACCCGACAAATGGGAGGGCACAGCAATCCCGTCTGGCGGGTGCGCGACAATACCGATGATGTGATCTGCAAGTTGTATCACACCAACAAATTCTCGCCATTGTTTGGAAACCATCCCGACCACGAAGTGCTGGCGCTGAAGGCGCTATCCGGGCATGGTCTTGCGCCTGATCTGATCTCCTCGCTGCACTCTAGTGCTGGACCAAGCGTGGCTTATTGCTATTTGGCGGGCCCGCAATGGAGTGGCGATGTTACGGCCGTCGCGGAGTTGTTGGCCAAATTACATCGCCAAAAAATCCCCGAAGGACTACCGGTCGCCCCCAGGTTGCCACAAGGGGTCATCGCGCAAACCCACTTGATGCAACCTGCTCGCACAAGTGATGCCGAGCAATTTCTTCCGCCCGATGCCTGTCACTTACCTATCGCGGAAAACGTTTTTCTGCATGGAGATGTGGTGCCGGGGAATTTGGTTCAGACCGATGATGGATTGCGCTTGATTGACTGGCAATGCCCGGCAGTCGGCGATCCGTGTTTGGATATTGCGATCTTTTTGTCGCCTGCGATGCAGATCATTTATGGGCACCGTCCCTTGACAGCGGTCGAAATTTCCCGGTTTTTCGATGCTTACAACCAACCGGATGTGGCCCAGCGATATCAGGCATTTGCTCCGATTTTTCACTATCGCATGGCCGCTTATTGCCGCTGGAAAGGTGCGCGCGGTTCGGCGGCACATGCGGCTGCGGCACCGATTGAGCAGAGCGCAATTTCAAGAGCCTAAAGCACTCTCGGCCAGATCTTAAATGCTTGGTTGGTCCGAACGTGGAAAGTATCGCGCACGGCCAAGCAAAGCCGAACAGCTTAGATCAGCGATGACACCCATACCGCGGCCATCGCCAACCCTCCACCAAGAGCAACATACCTAATCGCGTGTCCAGGCCGCGCCCGGTCATGGTCCTGCAATGGGGTGCTTTGGCGGATCAAAGCGGCCTCTGCCAGTTCTGGAAGGCGTGGACCAAAGCGCGCAAGGACGCGCGCTGTGCGCAAAAGATCGCGGGTCAAGGCTTTGGGACCAATCGAATCCTTGATGTATCCTTCGACCACGGGGCGTGCGGATTGCCAGATGTTGATGTTGGGATTCAGCGACCGGGCGACGCCTTCAACAACCACCATTGTGCGCTGTAAAAGGATCAATTCGGTGCGGGTTTCCATACCAAAACGTTCGGTGACTTCAAAGAGGTACGACAAAAGTCGTGCCATCGAAATTTGTGTGGCATCCATGCCGGCGATGGGTTCCCCCACGGCACGAAGCGCCAATGCAAATTCTTCTACATCACGGTCGGCAGGCACATATCCGGCCTCAAAATGCACCTCGGCAATGCGGCGATAATTGCGGGTGATGAAACCATATAGGATTTCGGCATAGACCCGACGGGTGTATTCGTCGATGCGGCCCATGATGCCAAAATCGATGGCAATGATGTCGCCGTTGGGGGCAAATTTCAAATTGCCTTGGTGCATGTCGCCATGAAACAGACCATCCCGCAGCGCATGGCTGAGGAACAGTTGCAGGACTCGTTCGCCAAGGGCGTCCATATCGAGCCCCGAGGCGCGGATCGCGTCCAGATCATTGGCGGCAAAGCCTTCGCCCCAGCCCAAGGTCATCACCGAACGGCCGGTCAGGCCCCAGTTGATGGCAGGGACAACAAAGCCTGCGTCTTTTTCTGTGTTCTCGGCAAACTCGCTGGCAGATGCGCTTTCAAGCCGCAGATCCAGCTCGCCCATGACCACGCCTTCGAAATGTTCGACCACATCGGTGGGGCGCAGGCGGCGGGTGGACGGCAAGAGCCATTCGATCACGCGGGCAGAGAAGTGAAAGGCGTCAATGTCGGTGCGAAAGGCGCGGTGAATGCCGGGGCGCAGGACTTTTACCGCAACTTCTTCGCCGGTGTTGGCCAAACGTGCGCGGTGGACCTGTGCGATGGAGGCGGCCGCGACGGGTTCTGAGAACTCGGAAAACACGTTGCTGATCTCGATCCCCAACTCATCCTCGATCATCTTACGGGCGATGGTTGAGGGAAACGGAGGCAGTTTGTCTTGCAGGTATTTTAGCTGCTCAGACAGCTCGTCTCCCACCACATCGGGACGGGTCGAAAGGATCTGGCCAAATTTGATGTAGGCCGGGCCAAGCGCGGTGATCGCGCGGGTCACAGGCGGCAGGTTTGTGTCGCCCTTTTTGCCAAGCCATGCAAAGGGAAAGCCAATAACGCGGGCGGCGACCCGCAGCGCCGGTGGGGCGCTCATCGCATCAAGAACGACACCCATGGCGCCGGTGCGTTGGAAGGTGGCGCCGGTGCGGATCAGGCGCCAAATGTTATGAGGGCCGCGCATCTTAGATTTTCCACCCGGAATGAAGGGCGGCAACGCCCATGGTAAGATTGCGGTATTTGACGTTGTCAAAACCGGCCTCTTTGATCATTCCCTTAAAGGTTTCTTGATCGGGGAATTTACGAATACTTTCAACTAGATACTGATAGCTGTCATAATCGTCTGCAATCAGTTTCCCCATGCGCGGAATCACGTTAAAGGAATAAAGATCATAAAGCTTTTGCATGCCTGCATTTGGCAGTTGGCTGAACTCCAGCACCATCAAGCGACCGCCGGGTTTCAGCACGCGGTACGCTTCTTTCAACGCGTCTGGGATGCGCGTCACGTTGCGAATACCAAAGCTGATCGTGTAGCGATCAAAGCTATTATCCTCAAACGGAAGCGCCATGGCGTCGCCGACAACCCAGTCCAAGCGCTCGGCCATATTGCCGGCTTCGGCGCGCTGGCGGCCCTCGATTAGCATCGATTCCGTCATATCAAGCACAACCGCATTGGTTTGATCCGCGCGCTTCAGAAAACGGAACGAAATGTCGCCGGTGCCGCCCGCGACATCCAACAGCCGCTGACCTGCGCGCGGGGCCAACCAATCCATCATCGCGTCTTTCCAAAGACGATGGATGCCCACGGACATGACGTCGTTCATCACGTCATATTTCGAGGCCACATTTGTGAAAACGCCATGGACCATGCCGGCCTTGTCGGTTTCGTTCACGGTCTTGAACCCGAAATGGGTGGTTTTATCGTCAGAAGTGTTCATGTGGGACCGGGGACTTGCTATTATTATAAGATGTCCTCTCTTATCCCGTGCAGAAGGCACACACAATGGAGACGCGAATAACATGCCCGAATTGCCCGAAGTTGAGACGGTTCGCCGCGGATTAGCCCCGGTGATGGAGGGCGCTGTGATCACGCAGGCGGATGTGCGGCGCGAGGGGTTGCGCTGGCCCTTTCCGGATCACATGGCGGATCGGCTGACCGGGGCGCAGGTTTTGCGCTTAGGGCGGCGCTCGAAATACTTGTTAATGGATCTGAATACGGATGAAACCTTGATTGTGCATCTGGGCATGTCGGGTCGGATGCTGATTTCGGGGCATCAGTTGGGGAAGTTTCACCATGAACATCCTGCGCCAGAAAAACACGATCATGTGGTGTTTGATATGGACAATGGGGCGCGGGTGACCTTCAACGACCCGCGCCGTTTTGGGGCGATGGATCTTTGTACGACGAAGGATTTGGCGGGTCACAAGTTTATCCGCGTGTTGGGGCCTGAACCTCTAGGCAATGATTTCAACGAGGAGTATTTGGTTGGGCGGTTGGCGGGCAAAGGCACGGCGATCAAGACGGCGCTTTTGGATCAGGGGATCATCGCAGGGCTGGGCAACATCTATGTCTGCGAGGTTCTGTTTCGGGCCGGCATCCACCCGGCACGCAAATCGGGGCAAATTTCCGCCAAACGGATCGCCGGTTTGGTCCCAATTATTCGCGATGTTTTGTCTGATGCGATCGAAAGTGGGGGGTCTTCATTGAAAGATTACCGCCAAGCCGACGGAGACTTAGGATATTTTCAACATAGTTTCCGGGTCTATGGACGGGAAAAAGAACCTTGCGTCACCCCTGATTGCAAAGGGAAAATTTCGCGAATCGTACAGGGGGGACGCTCATCTTTCTATTGTACGCAATGTCAAAGATAGCTTGATTGGCGCCCCCGACGGGCTTAGGAATCGCCCCCGACCACTCAAGGGACTAAAGGCAGGGGAACCATGGCCTATAAAAATATTATTGTTGAGACCGAAGATCACGTCACTCTGATCAAATTGCACCGTCCAGATGCGCTTAATGCATTGAACCTGGAGCTGTTGGCAGAATTGGGCGCGGCATTGGCCGAGGCACAGAAAAACGACAAGGTGCGCTGCATCGTTGTCACCGGGTCGGAAAAGGCATTTGCCGCCGGCGCGGATATTAAGATGATGGCAGAGCAAAGCTTTGTAGATGTCTTTGCGGGGGATCTGTTCACCCAAGAAGAAGCCGCCATTATGCGCATTCGCAAACCCATCATCGCGGCCGTGTCCGGTTATGCGCTGGGCGGGGGCTGTGAATTGGCGATGATGTGCGACTTTATCATCGCGTCTGACACCGCCAAGTTTGGCCAACCCGAGGTGAACCTTGGTGTGATGGCGGGCATGGGTGGCACGCAGCGTTTGACCAAACTGGTCGGTCGCGCAAAATCCATGGATATGAACCTGACCGGTCGGTTCATGGACGCCGATGAGGCAGAACGCTCGGGGCTTGTCAGCCGCGTTGTTCCAGCCAAAGAGCTGATGAAAGAAGCCATGGGGGCTGCCACCAAGATTGCCGAGAAATCGATGATCACGGTGATGGCGATCAAGGAATCGGTGAACCGTGCAGAGCAATTGCCGCTGAGCGAAGGTATCTTGTTTGAACGCCGCATGTTCCATTCGCTTTTCGCGTCGGAAGATCAAAAAGAAGGCATGGCCGCCTTTGTCGAGAAACGCGAACCGCAGTTCCGCGACAAGTAAGCCGATTTTTCGGTTCCCTTTCGGGTGTAAATACCCTAAAGGGAGCCGCATACATGCGTGTGAGGCCCGCTTTGGCCAGAATCAACCGATTCTAAACTCGGTCGGGTGCTGATGCGCAAGCCACATGGTGGCAGTAACGAAACATACACCCGAAAGAGGGATCAGACACATGGCAAATTCGCCCCAAGCTAAAAAACGCGCCCGCCAGAACGAGCGCCGCTTTGCAGTCAACAAAGCCCGTCGTTCGCGCATCCGCACCTTCCTGCGTACCGTTGAAGAAGCAATTGCGGGTGGCGATCAAGCTGCTGCGGCGGCTGCACTGAAAGCGGCTCAGCCTGAACTGATGCGCGGTGTGACCAAAGGCATTCTGCACAAAAACACAGTGGCACGCAAAATTTCGCGCCTGTCCAAGCGCGTAAAAGCCCTGGGTTAAGTTGCAGCGAAGCTTCGGCTGAAACGCGACATTTTTGCACCGCCTTTTGCATAGAGATTCGGTGCCAGACATTTAATGAGCGTGCCAAGTGGCGCGCTCATTTGCATTTTTCAGGACGTAAAAATCGCATTTGTGCAACCGACCCGGGATTCGTTTTACGAAAGTCAGAGTCAAGCGCGAAGATCAGTTGCGCGCCCCGCTGCGGCCTTGCTAGCTTGCCCCCAGCGATTCACTTCGCTGACTTGGGACAATGATGAATTTTGGGTAAAAGCCTCTTTATAACAAAGGCTTATTCCTTATTGCACGGGTGGGGCTTATTTCCTCCTCGCGATCGCGACGCCAACCTTCTGTCTGTTAGGGGGTCATGTGCCGCGTTGCCTAACTGTCTAATTCACGCAGCTTTTTCGGCGGCGCGAATGCGGTTTTGTCATGTCTCTGATATGCCCTTACGGGGTTGTACGCGTTGGTCCGCATGGGCCGACCTTCAAATGCTTTGGTGCTGAGGGGCGCCAACGGAATTTGTTGAGCAACCATAATCGGGCAACGGTCGGTGAGCTAACGGGTTTGATTGGGGCAACCTGTAGGTAGTGGATTGCGTGATTTTGGCGCAATGCCAACCGAGAGTGACAATGTGGCCAACGGACTGCTTGTAGACGGTCTTGAAAAATAAGAATGGGTCGATGTGACATGACGAATGAGGAATGGGGACAGGTTCGCTCAACGCTGCAAAAAGCAGTGGGGCAGAACAATTATACCAATTGGATCGAACCTCTGGAATTTGCTGAGCTGGACGGTGGCGTTGCGACCTTCTTGGTGCCGACCAACTTCATGGGGAATTGGGTTGAACGCAATTTTGGCGACAAAATCCTAAGCCAACTGGTTGGGGCAGGGGTTGCTGTTTCGCGTTTGGTGTTTGCGGTTCCGCAAAAAGTTGCGCCGCGCAAGCCAGCCAATGATGGGGGGCCCTCGGCAAACGCGCCTGTGGCACAAGCGGCATCTGCGCCGAAAGATGACCTGCCTGGCGCACCATTGGATGCACGGTTTACCTTTGACAGCTTTGTGGTCGGGAAACCGAACGAATTGGCCCATGCCGCCGCTCGCCGCGTGGCCGAAGGCGGCCCGGTCACCTTCAATCCGCTGTTTTTGTATGGCGGTGTTGGCTTGGGCAAAACACACCTGATGCATGCCATTGCGCATGAGATGAAGCTGCGCCAACCCGAGCTGCGCGTTGTGTATCTGTCGGCCGAGCAATTCATGTACCGCTTTGTGAAAGCCTTGCGTGAAAAGCAGATGATGGATTTCAAACAGCTCTTTCGCTCGGTTGACGTTCTGATGGTGGATGATGTGCAATTCATTGCCGGTAAAGACAGCACCCAGGAAGAGTTTTTCCACACGTTCAATGCGTTGGTGGATCAAAACAAACAGATCATCATCTCTGCCGACCGTGCGCCGGGTGAGATTAAGGATCTGGAAGAGCGGATCAAAAGTCGTTTGCAATGTGGTCTGGTCGTGGATCTGCACCCCACCGATTACGAATTGCGCTTGGGCGTTCTGCAGACAAAAGTTGCGACTTATCGCAAGCAATACGCTGGTTTGAAGATCTCTGACGGCGTGTTGGAATTCCTTGCGCGCCGGATTTCGACCAACGTCCGTGTGCTCGAAGGGGCGTTGATGCGGCTCTTTGCGTTTGCGTCCCTTGTTGGGCGTGAAATCACGTTGGAATTGGCACAAGATTGTCTTGGGGACATCCTGCGGGCCTCTGATCGTAAGGTTACGGTTGAGGAAATTCAGCGCAAAGTGTCCGAGCATTACAACATTCGCCTGTCCGATCTGATTGGCCCCAAACGGGTCCGCACCATTGCGCGTCCACGTCAGGTGGCGATGTATCTTGCCAAACACATGACCTCGCGCAGCCTGCCGGAAATCGGCCGCCGTTTTGGCGGACGTGACCACACAACGGTTATGCATGGCGTAAAGCGCATTGATGAGCTGAAAGGCGTCGACGATCAAATCGCCGAGGACCTCGAACTTTTGCGTCGCTCGCTCGAAGCGTAAGCGATCATAGCACAGTCGCCCTGCAAAGGGTGGGTTTGGGCCCCTTAGGCCTTGACCCGCCCGCCAAGGCATAGGACATTCCAGCAAAAGAACAATTACGGGGCGAGAGCAGCGGCTTTCAGCCCCTAACTTCGTCAGGAGTGGGATATGAAGATCAGCATTGAACGCGGCGCGCTTTTGAAGGCCGTGGCCCAAGCACAATCAGTTGTAGAACGTCGCAACACGATCCCGATCCTTGCGAATGTGCTGATCGAGGCCGAAGGCAGCGATGTGTCGTTCCGCGCCACCGATTTGGATATCGAAGTGGTGGATAAAACACCTGCAATGGTCGAACGCGCTGGCTCGACCACAGTGGCCGCCGTGACATTGCATGAGATTGTGCGCAAACTGCCTGATGGCGCCCTTGTGCAACTGACTGATGATGGGGCGACCGGGCGTTTGACCGTTGAAGCTGGCCGTTCAAACTTCTCGCTTGCGACCCTGCCGAAAGAAGATTTTCCTGTTATGGCGACGTCGGAATATTCGGCGAACTTCTCGGCCCCAGCGCCGGTGCTACGTCGTCTTTTTGACAAGTCGAAATTCGCAATTTCCACCGAGGAAACGCGGTATTATCTGAACGGTGTCTACATGCATGTGTCGGATGCCGAGGGCGGCAAAGTGCTGCGTTGTGTGGCAACCGATGGTCACCGTCTGGCGCGCATTGATGCGGATCTGCCAATGGGTGCCGAAGAGATGCCGGGCGTGATTGTTCCGCGTAAAACCGTGGGTGAGCTGCGCAAATTGTTGGATGATGATGACGCGATTATCGCGGTGTCTGTGTCCGAGACCAAAGTACGCTTTGCGACCCCAGCGATCACGTTGACCTCAAAGGTCATCGACGGGACATTCCCTGATTATACCCGCGTGATCCCCACCGGAAACACCCGCAAAATGGAAGTGGATGCCAGCGCTTTTGCCCAAGCGGTTGACCGTGTGGCCACCGTGTCGTCTGAGCGGTCACGCGCCGTGAAACTGCAGCTTGACGAAGACCGTTTGGTTCTGTCGGTCAACGCCCCTGATGCGGGTGCCGCCGAAGAAGAACTGGCCGTGGCTTATGGTGACGAGCGTCTGGAAATTGGATTTAACGCCAAATACTTGCTGGAAATTGCCAGCCAAGTGGACCGTGAGAACGCCGTGTTCATGTTCAATGCGTCTGGCGACCCGGCCTTGATGCGTGAGGGCAATGACACCAGCGCCGTTTACGTCGTCATGCCGATGCGCGTTTGACGCAGGTTTACGCATCGGATTTTTTGCCTTCGGCGAGGATATTTAGGGAAAGAGGAAAAGGGACATGACGTCGCTTGCTCTTAATGCCCTAACACTTAGTCACTTTCGCAGCCATAAGTCGGCGCGTCTGTCGTTGGATGGGCGCCCCGTTGCGATTTATGGGGACAATGGTGCAGGCAAAACCAATGTGCTTGAGGCGGTGTCGCTACTGTCGCCAGGGCGCGGATTGCGCCGGGCCACTGTGGATGAAATGATCCGCCGGCCTGAGGCGCTCGGGTGGAAAATCTCTGCTGTTTTGCAGAGCCTTGGTCAGATGCACGAGATTGAAACCTGGGTCGAAAAAAGCTCTGGTCGGCAGGTGCGGATTGACGACAAGACGGCAGCACAAGTGGCGCTTGGCCGTATTGCCCGGATTGTTTGGCTGGTGCCGGTCATGGATCGGCTTTGGGTTGACGGTGCCGAAGGGCGGCGGCGGTTTTTGGATCGCATGACGATGAGCTTCACCCCTTCGCATGCGGACGCGGTTCTTTCTTATGAAAAAGCGATGCGTGAACGAAACCGTTTGTTGAAAGACGGCCAACGGGATGCCCATTGGTACGCCGCACTTGAGGCGCAGATGGCGCGTTCGGGGGCTGACATCCACGCAAACCGTTGTGCTGCATTGCGGCTTTTGGTGGCTGCACAAAATGCAGCTGAGACCAGCTTTCCTGTTGCGGAGTTGAAGCTGACCCATGCCGATGACGCCGAAATGCCCGAAGGCGTGGAGGATCTGGCGACCGCTTTTTCTGAGAGTCGCCCGCGCGATTTGATGGCAGGGCGGACTTTGGTCGGGCCGCATCGTGCGGATCTTTCGGCGGTTTATGCCACCAAAGGAATGGCAGCGCGCGATTGTTCAACCGGAGAGCAAAAGGCGTTATTGGTGTCGCTGATCCTCGCCAATGCGCGTGCGCTGTCGCAGGATTTTGGCGCCCCGCCGATTTTGCTTTTGGACGAGGTCGCTGCCCATTTGGATGCGGGCCGTCGCGCCGCCCTTTATGATGAGATTTGCGCCCTTGGGGCGCAGGCGTTCATGACTGGCACGGGTCCTGAGTTGTTTGATACCCTTCAGGGCCGCGCACAGTTTTACCGCGTTGAAGACAGCGAGCATGGGTCAGAGATCATGGTCGAGGGGGCCTAGCTTTTTGGCGAGAGCAATGCCTGGGCTTCGTTCAAGAGAGTGTCCACGCCCTTGGTGAAACCATCCCGATCAAAGGCGCGTGGCAGGTCAGGGGAAAGGCCGACGCTTTCGTAGATTTTCCCATCGGCTGCGTAATACCGTTGGTGTGAAAGACCAAGGGACCAGCCGTTTGGCAGGGCCCGATCCAAAATGTCGGAATGCGCGCCAGAGGTCGCCTCCCCCATCACGGTGACGTTCGGCATGTCTTGCATGGCCATGGTGAAGATTTCAGCAGCACTTGCGGTAAATCCACTGTTCAGCAGGACAACGGGGCCGGTAAACCCCGGTGTAATTGAGGGCATCAGCGAGACATTGGTGCGGGGGCCATAGCGATCTTGGGAGTGATCCCCAGTGTGCCCCCCAGTGGGGCCGCCAATGTGATCTCCGATGCGCGTTTCTTTGGAAAATGCGGGGCGCGTTTCGGCGGCAAAGAAGCCCGCGTAAGCCAGCGAAATGTCGTCGGATCCGCCCGGATTCCAGCGGTTATCCAAGACAATTCCTTGTGCGCCTTCAAGAGCCGCCAACACCTTTGACATCGCTTGTTCCGCTTTGCCTGCGGCGTGGATCGGTGACAGGCTTTTGATGGTCATGTTCTTCAACCGAATGTAACCGACCTGATCCGGCAACCAGCCATAAGACAGCCCAGCCCCGTCAACATCGGTCAATTCCATTTGGCCCAAAACCGCCTTGATCGCGGGTTTGTCTTTTATCCATTCGGGGGAGATTTCAGGTGAAAAGCGGCCGCCTTGCGTGTTGAGGAAGAGGTGCCCATCTTCAAGTCCTGTCAGCATCTCGGTGACAACCGAAAAGAGGGCATCATCGGTTGTAGCGGCTGTCACTTGTGGACGGTATGTGGCGTAACGGTCCTGCCAGTCCACGTCGTAGAGGTCGAAAAATGCGTAATGCTCGTTCATGGCGTGCCAGATCATCTCAAATACCGTTTCTGGGTCACGCGCGGTTGGGGATGTGCAGGCGGTTGGCAAACTGTCGATGACAGAGGCCCGGATGGGGCCGTAATCGCCGGCAACATCAAGGCGGAGTTGATCTTTGCTTGTTGTAATTGTTCCGCCCTTTCCATAGCGCAGAACTGGTTTTAAGGCGGGAAAGCGCATGGTTTGAAGGCAGTAGGGGCCGGATTGTTCGTAAACCGTCGCCATTGGGCCGGTCAGATCAAAGATCATTCCATATCCGTCTGTGCGCCAAATCTGTCTTGTGTCCTGGTCGAACCTTGCGCCAACCCATATGAGCCCACCGGCAATGGCAACACCCAGAACACCCCCAAGTACGATGCGTTTCAGGGCGGACGGCTTGGGGGCTTGGCGGGTCATAAAAATCTCTTTCTGAACGAATAATCGTAAGTAGATGGGGTATTGCCTGCGACGTTCAAGGCGCGTGTGGGGGGAATGATTGCCGAAGCGAAAGACTTCTGACACTCTGCGAATGAAAGCGTGTCCAGTTCATGTTGAAACGCTTCACCGAAACAAAGGATAGCGACTGTGAATGTAAATCGTGTGACATTGATTACGTTGGGTGTTGAAGATCTAGCGCGGGCCTGTGCGTATTACGATGCGATCGGCTGGGTGCCGGAAGCGGTCCTGCCGGAGGTTGCGTTTTATGCGATGAATGGAATGAAGCTGGGGTTCTTTTCGCTCGAGGGGCTGGCCAAGGAAACGGGTCGTGACAAGGCGGACCTGAAAACGGGCGCGATGACATTGGCACAGAACTTTGCGTCCGAGGCAGAGGTCGACGCCGCGTTTGATCGTGCGCTTCAGGCAGGGGCGAGCGCTGTAACGCGCCCAACAAAAACGGATTGGGGCGGTTATTCGGGCTATGTCGCAGATCCCGACGGGCATCTTTGGGAATTTGCCTTTAACCCATTTTGGGAATTGGATCAGGATGGTCAGCTGAAATGAGCATCACGATGACAGAGCTGGGGCTGTATGTCTTCGGCCAAGGCCATTGGCCGTTGAATAAGTCTGCGGTTTTTTTGCTTGTTTTCTTAGGGGTTGTGATCTTTTTCATATAGGCAAACTTTGGCCCCAAATCTTGTGCCTAGCGGGTGACATTCCCCACCAAACCGCCTATATTTTCCTGATGTAATAATAGGAAGTCCCGCATGGCTGACGACGCGCAAAATAATGCCGAATACGGCGCAGATTCTATCAAAGTTCTCAAGGGGTTGGAGGCGGTACGCAAGCGCCCCGGCATGTATATTGGGGACACCGATGATGGGTCTGGGCTGCATCACATGGTCTATGAGGTGGTGGACAACGGCATTGACGAAGCCTTGGCCGGACATGCCGACGCTGTGAACGTGACCATTCATGCGGATAATTCGGTTTCCGTCTCGGACAACGGGCGCGGTATTCCGGTGGACATTCACTCGGAAGAGGGCGTTTCGGCGGCCGAAGTGATCATGACCCAGCTGCATGCGGGCGGCAAATTTGACTCGAACTCCTATAAGGTTTCGGGCGGTTTGCACGGTGTGGGTGTTTCGGTGGTGAATGCGCTGTCTGATTGGCTTGAATTGCGCATCTGGCGAAATGGGAAAGAACATTACGCCAAGTTTGAACGCGGTGAGACCGCTGAGCATTTGCGGGTTGTCGGAGAATGTGGCGATCGCACGGGAACCGAAGTGCGGTTTCTGGCCTCAACCGACACCTTCTCGAACCTGGATTATGTGTTCAAGACGCTGGAAAACCGCCTGCGCGAGCTGAGTTTTCTGAACTCTGGCGTGCGGATCATTCTGACCGATGAACGCCCCGCGGAAAAACTCGTCACTGATCTGCATTACGAAGGCGGCGTGAAGGAATTTGTCAAATACCTCGACCGCTCCAAGACATCTTTGATGGAAGAGCCGATTTTCGTCACCGGTGAAAAGGATGGCATCAGTATCGAGGTCGGGATGTGGTGGAATGATGGCTATCATGAAAATGTGCTGCCCTTCACCAACAACATCCCACAGCGCGACGGGGGCACGCATATCGCCGGTTTCCGCGGCGCGCTGACACGAACCATGAACCTTTACGCCAACTCAACCGGGATGGCGAAAAAGGAAAAGGTGAACTTTACCGGGGATGATGCGCGCGAAGGTCTGACCTGCGTGTTGTCGGTCAAAGTGCCGGATCCAAAGTTCAGCTCACAAACCAAAGATAAGCTGGTGTCCTCAGAAGTGCGCCCTGCTGTCGAAGGGTTGATGAACGAAAAGCTGCAAGAGTGGTTTGAGGAAAATCCGCAGGTCGCGCGGATGATCATCGGTAAGATTATCGAGGCCGCATTGGCCCGTGAAGCGGCGCGTAAAGCGCGCGAAATGACCCGGAAAAAATCCTCGCTTGATGTGGCGTCATTGCCCGGAAAGCTGGCGGATTGTCAGGAAAAAGACCCGGCGAAACGCGAACTCTTTCTGGTGGAGGGTGACTCCGCTGGGGGATCGGCCAAACAAGGGCGTTCGCGCCACGATCAGGCTGTGTTGCCATTACGAGGGAAAATTCTGAACGTCGAGCGCGCGCGATTTGACCGGATGTTGGGCAGCCAAGAGATCGGCACGTTGATCACCGCGCTGGGCACAGGGATTGGTCGGGATGAGTTCGACATCTCGAAACTGCGCTATCACAAGGTCATTATCATGACCGATGCAGATGTGGATGGTGCGCATATTCGCACCCTTTTGCTGACCTTCTTCTTCCGTCAAATGCCGGAATTGATCGAAGGCGGATACCTTTATATCGCGCAGCCGCCGCTTTACAAAGTGGCGCGTGGCAAGTCGGAAGTTTACGTGAAAGACCAAAATGCGCTTGAGGAATACTTGATTGCGCAAGGGATCGATGGCGCTGTTTTGCGCCTGCCTTCTGGGGAAGAAATCGCCGGGGCGGATTTGGCCCGTGTTGTCGAGGCTGCTCGTAACTTTAAGCGGATTCTAGACGCGTTTCCAACGCATTACCCGCGCAATATTCTGGAACAAGCCGCCCTTGCCGGTGCATTTGATCCTGGCCGTGCTGATGCTGATTTGCAGCGTGTTGCAGATGATGTGGCCAAGCGTTTGGATCAGGTCGCTGTCGAATACGAACAAGGTTGGCAGGGGCGGATCACCCAAGATCACGGCATCCGTTTGGCGCGTGTGTTGCGCGGTGTGGAAGAAATCCGCACCTTGGATGGTGCTGTGCTTCGATCTGGTGAGGCACGGCGGTTGTCTGAGGTGTCGATGGAGACCCGCGACATTTACAAAGACTCAGCCAAGCTGAACCGCAAGGAACGCGAGCTGCTGGTGCAGGGCCCTATTGATCTGTTGCGTGCCATTTTGGCCGAGGGTGAAAAAGGGCTGACCTTGCAGCGATACAAAGGCTTAGGTGAAATGAACCCCGATCAGCTGTGGGAAACCACGCTGGACCACGAAGCCCGCACCCTGCTTCAGGTGAAGGTGGGTGATCTGGCCGATGCGGATGACATCTTTACCAAGTTGATGGGCGATGTGGTGGAGCCGCGTCGCGAATTTATCCAGCAAAACGCGTTGTCGGTCGAAAACCTCGATTTCTGAACTGTTATAGGGCGGCGCATAGCGCTTCGCGCTGCCCATACTGTTTCGCCAATGCCCCATAAGCCTTCGGTTCGGTGCTTATGGCAAGTGTCTGCCGTCGGCACCCTTGGGTCCAAATAGCGATGTTTGAGAAGAGAGGGTTTCGGGCGTGTCGTTCCCCCTGAGGAGTGGTGATGAAAAAGACACCCAAGCGCCCTGACGAGAGCATCGCCAAAGACATCAAACAGCCCGCGCGCAGGCCGTCTTCATCTGAAGATATGATCACGATCGTCTGTGATGCTGTGGTGGGGCGTTTGTGTTGCGAAATGACTGGGTTTGGGCGTTTTAAGGGAACCGACGGAAAACCTTTTTCATGCGCAAATGCGCTGGAAGAACCAACGCCAATTAATTTCTCGCGGCCAACATTAAAGACGTCCATATAACGCGACCAATTCGATTTGGCTGCTCACCTGTGTTTTTTGAAAGACAAGCTTTAATCTCTGGCGCACGCTGGCTGGTTTCACGCTTAGAAGGTTGGCAATCATATCGGGTGTTTTCCCTTCGGCCAATAACGCAACTGTACTGATTTCCTTTTCCGACAGGCCGTATGTTTCGCGCAATTCGCGTTGCTTGATTGCCAGTGTGGCGCTGCATTCTGTGCGGATGGCGCAGGCTTTGAACTGCATGAAAAAGTGGCGCAGCGTTGGCGGAATTTGAATGACCAAAACGTTGATTGATTTGGTGCCTTCCTGGAACTGATACGCTTTGCTCAGTGACATGCCTGGATCACTGGTCAACACGTCTTTAAACTCGGTTTTAAGGCTTTCGCCAATTTCTTGTGGCATCAATGTTGCAAGTTTACGATTGGGCTGTGTGCGCCCGGCGGCATCGACGCTAAAGCATTGATTCCCATCAGCATCAAACAACAGAACCTCGGAATCTGTGCCCCGGAAAAACTGTGCGAAGTCAAAAATACGCTGATGTGCAACCTCGGCCGCACGTTTGGCCGCATGTTCAAACATGGGCTGAATGGTTTTGATCAGCTCAATATCCTGCGCCGACAACGGGGGGTGATCATTTCCAAAATGCAGGGTCAACGGCCAATACCCGTTTGGCGTGAGAATGCGAATGAGGCAGACGTTTCCGAAGTTCAAGGGAAGGAGAAAGTCGCGATAGAAGGGTAATTTCGACCTTGCTTCGCGGTCAGGAAAAATTTGATCATCGGTGGCATAGCCTTGATCAAACATCATCTGTGTCAAGCCTTCGCGCGGATCCTTTAGGTTCCAGCGATCCGAAACATATTCAGCCATCGCTGCCTTCATATTCTTGGTTCCAGACACCCAAATCCCGCGAAAATGTGGATTGGAAGAGGGCAGCAACGCGCCGGTTGCGCCAAACAACTCGACCACAATATCGCAGGCGGCGTCCCATTGTTGGGCGTCGGTTGTGGCCAATTCCAATGTGGCCTTCAGTTCGCTTATGCAATTATTTGGGTCTGAGATCATGGCTGTCTGTGTCCTGTTTTCGCGCGCAGTACGACATTTCTTCGGCTCGTCAGGCGACCTTTGACGTCGGGGAAAGGGGCTGGGTGAAATTCGGGAAAATAGCTGTTTTCCAATAGGGGGTTACACTGAATTTTGAGCGTAGCAGCACAGACGCTTAAAGAACAAGTAGGATGTGTGGTCATTTCCGCTGAAGAATGTGACCGTAACTTTGCCATCAATACCCATATGGTAGTTCACGCTCATTTTTTACCAACATACATTCGTACGATCCCTCCGCGCGGGGGGATGGCTGTTGGCTAGATAGGACCTTTCAATGCTTCGACGTTTTTCTGCGGCCTATTTGCGCCGACTTGTATACGCTTTTTGCATCAGTGCAGTTGCACCCACAGCGGTGGTTTCGCAAAATCTGTTGATCAATGGCGACTTCGAGGCGGTTACGGCGCCCAACTATGGCGACAATGTCGGGGTTACTTTAACAGGGTGGATGCGCGCGCATGAAAACCCAAACCCAACATCGCAAAGCACGACCAACTACCGTGAACTTTCGGTGGTGAAGGTCGATGGCCCCGGTGGCCAACCTGTCACCTTGTACAATAGCCCGTTTGGACAGATCACACCTTGGAACCTTCCTGAATCGGATGTGACCTTTGCTGGCGCCGCGCAAGATGGGCATTACATTCGGCTCAATACGAAACACTTCTGGAGTGTCGTTGGGCAGCGCATCACCGCGCCTTACACGGGCTGCATTGCGTTTGGCGGAGTGACCGCTGGTACGAGTGCCTCTGGCGACTTGTTTCGGTTTGGGTCAATTAATCCGTTCTATGGTGGCCTGTCGACCAATCCGGATCCGACCTATGCGATGGACAACATCTCGACCATCGGGAACACGGGTGGCCAATTTGTGGCTGAGCAGTGGACCCCACTGAAAAAATACTATGCGGTTGAGGCGACGGAGCAATATGCGTGGGCCTACATCGCCCGACCGGGCTATATTCTCGATGACGCTTTCGCCCATTACGTCGACAACAGCTATTGCCCGACCATCCCTGCAGGCACACCAAATCCGCCCCCCGTGCCGTCAGTCCCCGATCTTGATCCGCAAGACGTCGACCTGACAAAGTCATGTGTCCCAACCACATCATCGATCCATAACGGACAAGTTGGCCAGATGTGGGAATGCACTGTCGATGTCACGGTTCCGATCGCGCCTTTTGGCGGATCTTTAACGGTCACAGATCTGTATACGCCGACCTCAACAACTGCGAGCGAAGTGGTCTCTTCGGGTTCTGCAACGGGCAGTTTCGATTGCTCTCTAGGGGCAAGTTGCACGATCATTGGAGCGAATTTTGACACGAGCGGCACAGAGACGCTGTCCTATTCAATCTTCGTGACCGCGACAGACTTGCAAGACACATATCCGATGCAAAACTGTGTTGAAGGGGCTTATGACGATGGCGCAGGCAACGTCACCCCCATTGCTGGAAACTGCGTATCAGCGCAA
The DNA here is from genome assembly GCF_018599245.1 of Aliiroseovarius lamellibrachiae. Lineage (GTDB taxonomy): Bacteria > Pseudomonadota > Alphaproteobacteria > Rhodobacterales > Rhodobacteraceae > Aliiroseovarius > Aliiroseovarius lamellibrachiae. The sequence continues at coordinate 59,999 of NZ_JAHEVJ010000008.1, read as the reverse complement.
TGGATCCCGCGTTCCTCGGTCGTGAAAACATGTAGCCCAATTGCGCCTGTGACCTCTGGACCGATGACTTTGAATTGCCAGATCGAGGTCACCGGCACGGACTTGACCACCGATAGCATCCTAATGGTGGGCGACGGCTTTGGCGCATTACCTCCGATGACGGCGACGATTTCTGGCGCGATGATGAATGTCACCTCAAATGAGCCTTGGAATTGTGCCGACGCCAATCTAAATGCGCCGGGTTCCACCGGCCTGTGCGAGCTTTCAGCAACCGACATGTTCGCGGCTGGCGGCAGCTCAACCCTGAACGTAAGCTTCCAGTTTACCACCGATCAATCAAGCGGTCAGGTCGCCAACTGCCCGATGACAGACATCCTGCCCACGTCCTATATTGATGCCATTGGGCTGCGCAGCAGCCAGCCCCCGATGCGCAGCCCACAATCAAGCTCAGCGGCCGGGCTGCCCGACAATTGCGTGATCCTGGACCTGCCAAAGGTGATAGAGCAACCCAAGATCGAAAGCGTCGAGGTTCAGAAAACCTGTAATGCGCCAGCACCGGCAACGCATCAGGGCGCACAAGGCTATACTTGGGATTGTCGCGCTGAAATCATCGTCACCCCGACGCCATTTTCGGGAACCTTCACCTTTGACGATGACGCCTCAAACATTTCCATCGGCACAGCGCAATTTGTCAGCGCATCAGAGCCGAACTGTACGGGGCTGACGACTGACCACCTGCAATGCCAACTTGATGGTTCAACCATGACGGCCCCGCATGTTGTATCCTATCAGCTTTTCACAGAAGTGATCGACCCGGACCAACCCATCGAATGGACAAACTGCGCCACAGGTGCGGCTCAAACAGCGGCGGGAACGTTTCCCAGCGACGCGCATTGCGTGGACACGGTGATCAAGCCAGAGGTCTCAACTGATCCTCAACTTAAAGAAATTTCGATCAAGAAATCCTGTGGCCGCAGCTTTGAAGAAGAACGTGACGGTGTCCGCGGTCTGGGCTGGGATTGTAAAATTACGGTGACCGCCTCCCCCGTGCCGTTTAGCGGTGTTTTCACCTTCACCGAAGATGCCTCTGCGGTGACGGGCAGCAGCAACGCCGCGATTGTCGACATCTTGCAGCAGGGCAATGCATGGAGCTGTACGCCGAATGTGCCGACCTCGGTGACCGATTGCTCAATCGCAGGCAATGATTTCGATCCGAGCGGGTCCGAGACCATTGGTTTTCATCTGTTCGCCGAAACGGGCGATGAGCCCATCGCGTGGCGCAACTGTGTCGACGGGGTTTATACGCCCGCAACTGGGACGCCACATGAAGTGAAGGGCAACTGCGAAAGCACCACATGGAAACCCGATAGCGACCCGCAGTTTTCGCTGAAAAAGGGCTGCCGCCTCGCGGGCGTAGATGGGGGAAATGCGCTGTATGCCTGTTCGATCTACATCACCCAGACAGGTGGAACGCCAATTTCCAGCGCGCTTACTTTTGATGAGCTTTTCTCGACCTCGTCCGGCGCATCTGCCGCACAATACATCGTGAATTTGCAAGGCACACCGACACTGCCGAATGGGTGGGATTGTGGCCAAGCACCTTATACAACTGGTGCGAGCTGTACGATTTCTGCGGCTGATTTCAACGGCAATACGGGCCACCGGATTGACGCCTTTCTGTCGATCCCCACGGCCGTTTTGGGCAAAGATGATTTCAAGAACTGCGCTCAGGTGAGGATCGGCGATCAGGTCGTTGGATCCGCAGATTGTGTGATCATTGACGAGCCTGATCCTTCGACCACCTTCGACGTCGAAAAATCCTGCAAAGCGACCGGGGAACGCATCGTCATGGGGCCAAACACTTGGTTCCAAGCGTATCAATGCACCCTGATCGTGACCACAAATGGCGTGCCATTCACGGGCCCATTGTGGGTGACAGAGGATCTGCATTTCGGCCAAAACCCTGGCGCTGCTTCGATCCAAAATATTACGTCGGCTGACCCCTGGGATTGTGCATCCCCCCCATATGGACCGGTCGGTCAGGGCAACACGCCGTATTGTGGCATTCAGGGCAATCAGTTCCCAGCCTCCGGCACATCCAGCCTGACCGTTGATCTTATGATGAACAGCACGATGGACACATTTGGGGCCGAAAATTGTGTCGAAATTTCAGTGGGTGCGCCAACGGCAGCAGGGCTGCCAGCACCAGTCGCGAGCGACTGTTTTGAAATCGCCCCAACCCCAAATCCCAAAGATCCAAGCATCGATCTGGTAAAGACGTGTTCGCCCGCTCAGCAATCGACACCGGGCCAATGGACCGTTGCGTGTACCTTGACCATAACGGGGCAAAACCTGCCTGCTGGGCAACAGGTTCGCGTCACGGACGAGCTGATGTCATCTGCCACTCAAACCGCGTTTTATGGCCAGGTTATGGGCCCGACAAACGCCTGTGGTGGTGGTCAAATGAACGGCGGAACATCCAGTGCCTGCGATATCACCACTGATGATATCAATGCCGCGCCGGGTGGTGTTCTGACCATTCCGTTTACCGGCAGCTATCAAGGGCCAGCCGGACGTCCGTTGGGGGGGGCACAAGCCCAAAACTGTGCGTTCGTCGATGTTGCTGCACTGGGCTTACATGGACCCGTGGGTGGTAATGGTAAATCTTGTGTTCCTGTGACTTTCCCAATTGCATCTGTGGGTGGTGCGGGTCCTCTGACCGGAACCGTTACCCCACCTTTGACACCGACGCCTGGGACGGGTGTTATTGAGGTGGACCCGATCATCGATACAGGTGTTCCACCTGTCGCCACCAGTGGATGTGGTTTTGATACGCTGTTTCTAGTTGATCGCTCTGGATCAATGAACCTGCACAACCGCTTGCCGTTGACCAAACAGGCCCTCATTGCTGCGCTGCGCATCTTTGAAGGCGGCGGTTCAAAATCGGGTGCGATTATTTTCAATCAATCGGCAAATGTCATCGGAGGGCCATCAGCGGTACTTCCATCGCCCAGCTTAGAGGCCGCTATTGGTGGCATCACCGCATGGGGGAACGAAGATTGGCAGGTTGGCATGTCTGCGACAAACAGCGTCGTTTCCGGCATCGCAGATAAACCGTTGGTCTTGTTCATCTCTGATGGCGTTCCGGGCAAGCCTTTCGCGGGCAACGCAGTACAAAACATAAATGCGGCGGTGCCTGCGCTGAATGCTTTGCGCAACCAAGGCAGCCGGGTTGTCGGAATCGCGCTTGGATACACGTCTGTTGCCACCGGCTTGTCCACGCTTCTTGGGCCAAACCAAGTCACCGCAGGTGGAAATGTTGCCTTCGATCCGCAAGTGACCGACGTTGTTCACATTTCAGAATCTTCCCAGATTATTCCGGCCTTTGAGGCAATCGCACGAGCGTATTGCCCCGAGCGAAAGGGAATGACGCAACCACAAAAAGAAGCGCTGATGGCCGAGATCCAATCGATGCCAAAAGCGGCCAGTGTTTACATGGGGGATGACGAAGATCATGCTCCGTTTGGGCAGGAGACCGTGGTTCAGCCAACAATCCAACCATCGGTTTTGAGCATCCACAAAGAGCAAACCGGACCATGTGAACCCAACCGGGCCAGCCAGTCCTATGACTGTGGCTTCCGGCTTTCAGTCACCAACACCGGCGGTGCGCCCTATTCAGGTCCGCTCACCATTACCGATACGGTTGGCAAACCTGGTGTGAAATCCGCCGCGTTGTTATCTCAAGGGGGCTGGGCCTGTGCCCGACCCGTGCGTGACAGTATTTCTTGCAGCCACCCTTTGCTGACCTTGGCCGCCGGGGCAAGCACACATCTGGACCTAAGGATGGGTGTGAAAGGGTTGCGCAAGGGTGGAACAGTTGAAAACTGTGCGGCGGTGGGCATCCCCGCGGATCGCACCCAACGTGTGGCCGCCATTCAGCAAATCATGAATGCTCGCGGGCTGAATGCGGGTCCGGTGGATGGTAAACCGGGCAAGAAAACCTTCGCGGCCTTGGCTCAGCTGCAAGCTTCACTTGGGTTGCCACGCAGCACAGATTTTGATGATCGTTTGTTTGCAGCCCTCGGATTGCCCTTGCAGATCGCCGGCACACAAAGCTGTGTGTCTGCGCCACTGCCGCCAATGCCTGCTCCGCCATTGCAGTGCAATCTTTCGACCACGGTGAAGTCTGACGGCAAATGCGCCTGCCGTTTTGATCATATGGAGCGCCGCAGTGCGACCTCCTGCCAATGTGGTCGGGGCTTTCGGTTGGTCAAAGGCAAAGGCTGTGTCGCTGAGGCGGTCCCAACACCTAAACCTGTGCCTGACGCGGCAGGTTTGGCGTGTGAAAAAGCATCGACCCGTTTGCGCGGCAATCAATGTGTCTGCCGTGACCAGAAAAATGCGAAAAAAGTGTCCCCGACCCAATGTCGTTGCCGTAACGGATTGCCGATGGTTGGTGGAAAATGCCTGACGATCAAGATCGCCCCACGGCCCAAACCAAGCGTCCCTGGTACTGACGCGGCATCCCCTTCGGAGCACAGCGGTGACGCCGCAAAATGTCGCCTAAGGATAAATGGAATATGCCTTAAATAACAGTAATTTACAGGAATGATATCTGATATCAAACGGGCGAATTCGCATAACAACCAAGCGTGGTTCATCAAATACGAGCCAGCTTGGTTGGCACGATAGAACCCAAAGAGATTACAGACGAAGGATTGGATTATGTTTTTTCAAGGTAAATTACTGACGGCAATGACGGCGGGTGCATTCATGTTCGCGGTGGCGGGCGCTCCGTTGGTGGCGGGCGCAGATGTGCTTTGTGGGCCGAATGGGTGGTCCTGCACCACCACGGCCTACCCATGCGAAGACATCGAAGTGCCCGAAGGATCGAGGTGCTTTGGCGGGCTTATGCCCCAAGGTGCAATCGAAGCAAAAGACATCAAATCGATGCTGGCCTTAGATGCAGAGATTGCAAAAAACCCAGACCTTGCAAAAACACATCGGCGCAAGCCAAAGATGTCAATCATTCTGCCAGATCCCAAAATTCAGAAGTCTTCGGGCTGTCCGCCGGTCTGCCTTGAGAAACCCGTCCCCCTGCCGGAAGAGCCCATCAAATAGCAAGGCATCCATGTTCTCTCAATTTTACCACAACAGGAAAATACCATGATGAAAAGAACCTTCTTCGGCGGCGTCATTGCCGCAACCAGTTTGATGATGTCGATGAGTTCGGCCTGGGCGATTACAAGCTGCTGGCAAGCCTCGGATCCGCCCGGATGTTGGCTACAGTGTACGTTCGGTGGCCCATGCCCATTGGAGAGTGTTGCAGGCGAAGGTGCGGCGATCGAAGTTGAATTGCCAAATCCAGAGACCGGGGCCTCTCATGAATTTGCCCGAACACTTAAAGATATTGGCAAAATTGACGTCGATGGATTTAAGAAATCCCGCGATGCCTATCGTAAGATTGGGGCGCAAACCTGCAAACCTCAAGAGCTTGTAGAGGTCATGACCAAAGCGGTCGGGCAAGGAAAAGGTCATATGGCGGCGGCAGGCGCTGTTGCCAAAAACTGCTTTAAATAAGCGTTGGTTTGCACGGCTCTCGCTTGCGATGGGCCGTGCATCACAATCTGCAACATCATTGAGCGAGTACCCAGCCATTGTTCCCCCAACGATATACCCCTGTCGCCATCTTCGCGGCCGCCCTTACACTCACGATCACAACCGCATCCGCTGAGATGATGGAGGTTGTCAATATTGCTGACGGTGACACGCTTAATCTGCGTGCCGGGCCTGGTGCCTCTTATCCCGACCGTGGGGATCTTTTCGAACACGCGCATGTCAATGTCTTGGCCTACAATGAAGACGGCAGGTGGGCGCAAATTTTGCATCAAGGGCGAATTTACTGGGTGGCTTCCAAGTATCTCGCCGCGCCCGCAAGCGGGGCTGACACGCAGCGCCCGCGCCTTGGCCCCAATGTTGTAACCGGTATTGCGGTGGGTGACCCGGATGGGGGGCTTGTTGTGCGCGATGGCGCAGGAACGGCATTTGGTCGTTTGGGCGTCTTAGCTGATCATACAGCTGTTCACGTCATACAATTTGACAGGGGGGGCGACTGGGCGATGATCGCATTTGGATCTGACGTGGGTTGGGTGAGCACTGCCTATCTTGCCGCGATGAGGTCGACACCCGAACCTATGCCGGATGCGACCCCAGGCGTGGGGCCTGATGGTGGCCCTCTGCCGGCGGTGTTTTCGGTGTCTGGCGTTGCGTCAGGTGATGTTCTTTGGGTGCGTGACGCGCCGAGGGCAGGTGGCAATCAAATTGGCAGCCTTAATCCGGGTTCCGTCGTAAACGTCAACGGCCGGGCATCTGGAAACTGGGGGCAAATCACGCTCAATGGTCAAATCGGGTATATCAACATGCGGTTTCTGACACGCATGGCTGAGAATGCCACCTCTGCCACGGCAAACGGATTTCCATTGGGGCTGACATGCCGTGGAACCGAGCCCTTTTGGACATTGGAAATCGGCGAGGACCGGCGTTTTCAATACACTTCGCTCATCGAAGGGCCCGACCCTGTGCGCCATCTGGCCATGGCTACACCCGCAACATCGGGGGGATATCCCTTTGCATTCAAAGCGCACCCTTTGACGGGTACGATCGACCAGAAATCATGCTCTGATGGCATGTCAGATACCCAGTATTCGATGTCGATTCAGTTGCAGCGCCCGTCTGGAAGTACGGGTCACATGGAAAATCTTTTCGGGTGCTGTAATCCCCAATAACAACAGCGGTGGGAAGGGAAAGGCAACGCGGGCGGACCAACGCATTACAAACCGTTGTTGGCGTTCTCGGACCATTTTTAACGGTCATCTTCAACCGCGAATGTCGCTGCCGTGTCAGTGACGCCTCTGGCTATGCACATCATACCGCCAGACCTGTGCCCGTATTCTTGAGCAGCTGGGGAAACTACGGGATTGAGTGTACGCTCAAATTCGTGTGAAATGGGCGTGCATTTGATGCAGGAAAAGGAAGCGCGATGACCCGTGCCACCCCCTATAATCGCGACAAAGCGTTGGACGCGGCCATGTCTCTTTTTTGGGAGAAAGGGTTTCACGCGACGTCGCTTAAGGACCTTGAGGCTGGGTTGAAGATGAAACCAGGTAGCATCTATGCGGCCTTCTCCAGTAAGGAAAACCTGTATCTGCTGGCCCTGGAACGATATTTTGAGAAATCTCGCTTGGGGCACCGGGCCCAGATGGCGCGCGCAGCGTCGCCTTTGGCCGGGCTTGCCGCACATTTTCGGACGATCGCAGCACTGAGCCCAAATGATATGGCGCGTCAGGCGTGTATGCTGACCAAATCATTGGTCGATACGCAGACAACTGAACCTGCCATTGCTGAGAAAACGCGGAGCTATCTGGCCGCAATGCAACAAGAATTCGCGGCAGGTTTCGCCCGCGCACAAAAGATGGGCGAGCTTCCTGATTCGGCGAACACCAATCGGTTGGCGCGTCGATTTCAGGCCAATTTGGCAGCCTTGCGGTTTGAACTACACCTAGGGACGGATGCTTTGGAAACGGCGGAACTGGCCGAGGACATGGCCCGGGAAATTGAAAATTTGCGGGTGTGTGGAGCATCCGAATGAGCAGGAAAGAGATCAAGATGAGCAATACATATACTCCCCCCAAAATTTGGACCTGGGATGCTGAAAACGGCGGCGAATGGGCCAGTATCAACCGCCCCATCGCAGGCGCCACGCATGATGCCGAATTGCCAAAGGGCAAGCATCCCATGCAGCTTTATTCGCTCGGAACACCGAACGGGCAAAAGGTCACAATCCTGCTTGAAGAACTGCTTGAGCAGGGCGAAGCAGGGGCAGAGTATGACGCGCATTTGATCAAGATCGGTGACGGGGACCAATTCTCAAGCGGGTTTGTTGCGGTCAATCCAAACTCAAAAATCCCGGCACTTTTCGACACAGACACCGGCAGTCGGGTCTTTGAAAGCGGGGCGATTTTGCTTTATCTCGCGCAAAAATTTGGCCGCTTTTTACCAGCGGATCCCGCCCACCGGACCGAGGTGATGAATTGGCTGTTCTGGCTTCAGGGGTCCGCCCCCTATTTGGGTGGTGGGTTTGGCCATTTCTATGCCTATGCCCCTGAAAAGTTTGAATATCCGATCGACCGATTTACCATGGAAACCAAGCGTCAGATGGATGTTTTAGACCGGGAACTTGCTGAACATCGCTATCTTGGCGGGGATGAATACAGCATCGCGGATATGGCGACATGGCCGTGGTATGGGAACCTTGTGATGGGGGATGCCTATGACGCGGGCGAGTTTTTACAGGTCGAAAGCTATGAGAACCTGCGCCGTTGGGCATATGACATTCTGGATCGCCCTGCGGTGCAGCGTGGGCGCAAAGTGAACCGCACTTGGGGGCCGCTTGAAAACCAGCTTCATGAACGTCATGACGCGTCAGATTTCGAACTGCGCACCCAAGATAAGATTGCGCCACAGGAAGCCTGAATGTTGCTCTGAACGGGGCGAATAAGTCCACCCCGTTCAGGCCTCTCCTAGTGGCTGACGACACGCCGACCTTGGGTCAGCCCAGCAACCTTTTCGACGATTGCCGCGGCATCAATTCCGTGGTGGCGATAAAGGTCCCCAATTGTGCCGGTTTGCCCGAAATGCTCCACCCCCAGCGGGATGGTTTGATGGCCTGCGACACCGCCAAGCCAAGACAAAGTGGCAGGATGCCCGTCGATGACGGTGACCAATTTGCAGTGTGGCGGCAGGTCTTGCATCAGATGCTCTACATGTGACTGGGCATTTACATTTCCACGCGACCGCGCGCGTTGTGCCGCTGTCAGACCAGCGTTCAGACGGTCAGCGGATGTCACAGCCAAAACGCCAACGTCACGCCGGGTTTCGCCAATCATCCCCGCCGCTTTGATCGCCTCTGGCGCGACAGCACCCTGATAGGCGATCACAACGTCACAATTGGGGCCGGGTTTGCGCAGCCAGTAACCACCATCAATTGCGCCCTGCCGGAAGGCATCGTCATGGCGTTTTCCGGGCTGTTCAATGGGGTTGGTGGTCAGGCGCAGATACACCGACCCGCCGGTTTCGTCGCGCAGCCATGTGCGTTCATCCGGGTCGCCTTCGTCGTCACGTTGCAGATAGTCAAAGGACCACCGCATGATTACCGCAAGCTCGTCCGCAAAGGCGGGTTCAAAGGCGGCCAGACCGTCTTGGGACATGCCAATCAGCGGTGTGCCAATCGACTGATGCGCGCCGCCTTCGGGGGCCAATGTGACCCCGGATGGTGTGCCGACAATCATGAACCGCGCATCTTGGTAACAGGCGTAATTGAGCGCATCCAAGCCGCGACACACAAAGGGATCATAGACCGTTCCAATTGGGATCAATCGCTTGCCAAACAGGCTGTGTGACAGGCCGGCGGCGCCCAGCAACAGGAACAGGTTCATCTCGGCGATACCAAGTTCGATGTGCTGCCCTTCGGGGGTGAATTCCCATTTGGCGGTGGACGGAATGCGGTGTTCGATAAAGGCATCGGCCTGTGCTGTGCGGGCAAAAAGCTTGCGCCTATTCACCCATGGGCCAAGGTTGGTTGTACCGGTCACATCCGGGGATGTGGTGACGATCCGTGCGGCCAAATCACTGTCACCCTTAGATAAATCATCCAACACTTTGCCAAAGGCCATCTGGGTCGAAATCTCGCGATCTGGGCTGAGTTCGATTGCGGGAACCTCCAGTTGCGCGTCATGAAACCGGCGCGGGCCGTTGGCGAAAAATGGAACCTGCCCCAAATAGGCTTGAAGTGCGGCGGGATCTGCAACGGTTGCCATCGGATCCCATTCCGCGCCTGTTTCAACGCCCATGTTTGCTTGCCATTCCGTGAATTGGGTTTTGTTCATCAACCCGCCGTGGTTGTCTTTGTGACCCGCAATCGGCGTGCCCCAGCCTTTGATCGTATAGGCCAGAAAACAGGTGGGGCGGTCGTGGGTGATGGATGCAAAGGTCTCGGCCATCGTCTCAACGCAATTGCCGCCGAGGTTCTCCATCAACGCGGCCAATTCCGTATCTGATCGGGCGTCAATCAACGCGGTCACGTCGCCCTGATCGCCCAAATCATCCATCAAGCGTTTGCGCCAAATCGCGCCGCCCATATAGGTCAGGGCCGAGTAGTCTTGGTTCGGACAGGCATCAATCCAATCGCGCAGTTTGTCGCCGCCCGGTTCCTGAAATGCGGCCCGTTGCAGCACGCCGTGTTTCACGCGCACAACGTCCCAGCCAAAGGCGTCAAAGATCTTTTCAACCCGCTCAAACAACCCTTCGTGCACAATCCCATCCAGTGATTGGCGGTTATAATCAATGATCCACCAGGTATTGCGCAGGTCGTTTTTCCAACCTTCCTGAAGGCATTCATAGATGTTGCCCTCGTCCAGTTCCGCATCGCCCACAAGCGCCACCATACGGCCTTGTGGGGCATCGGTGCCCCAAGGCTTGGCGGTGATGTAATCTTGGATCATCGAGGCAAAGGATGTGATTGCCACGCCCAAGCCAACCGACCCGGTTGAGAAATCAACATCGTCGATGTCTTTTGTCCGGCTAGGATAGCTTTGCACACCGCCGAAACCGCGAAAATTCTCCATCTTTTCGCGGGTCTGATTGCCCATCAGATACTGCATCGCGTGAAAGATGGGGCTGGCATGGGGTTTGACGGCCACGCGATCTTCGGGTTTCAGCGTGTTGAAATAGAGCGCAGTCATGATCGATACCATTGACGCGGAAGAGGCCTGATGCCCGCCGATCTTAATCCCATCCGCCTTGGGGCGCACATGATTGGCGTGGTGGATCATCCAATGGGACAGCCACAACAGGCGTTGCTCCACGGTTTTCAGCTGTTGGATGTCTGTGATCGGAGTGGTGGATTGTGTGTTCATGATGCGGTCCTTTGGTCTTTGCCGCAGCGCCAAAAAGCAGGGCTTTTGCGCGGGGCAGGGGGCAGTCTAACAGGTTTGCCTTGCAGCATCCCGGCCAATTGTGGTTCTGTTGGCTAGCGCCTTGAAGGAAAACGCCAACATTAGAGGGCTATTGGGTGGAAACTGTCGATCTTGACGTCTTTGATATTCGAATTCTGCGCCATTTGGGCGAACAGGGGCGAATATCCGTGCAGGACCTGTCCGATCAAATTGGCCTCAGCCCCACCCCTACCGCGCGCCGCATTCGGCGGTTGGAAGAGGGGGGTATTATCACCGGCTATGGGGCCCGCATTGACGAGGCCGCCTTGGGCTTTGATGTCTCTGTCTTTGTCTCGGTCCAATTGGATCGTCAGGTGGACGACGCGTTGGTCAAGTTTGAAACAGCGATTATTGGTTTTCCCGAAGTGGTCGATTGCTGGTTGATGACGGGTGACCGGGATTACCTGATGCGGATCGCCACCACAGGGTTGCGAGATTTCGAAGCCTTCTTGGTTGGTAAGCTCACCAAGGTGGATGGGGTGGCGTCGATCCAGTCTTCGATCCCGATCCGGCGGGTCAAAGCGGGCGGTGCGCGCACCCCGTAACCTTATTCTGCGGCTTGAACCAAGAAGGGTGCCAAAGCGGCGTCCAGATCGGCGATGATATCGGCCACCTCTTCCAGTCCCACAGACAAGCGGATCAAACCGTCGCTGATGCCATGCGCTTCGCGTTCTTCTGGCGAATAGGTCGAGTGGGTCATAGAGGCCGGGTGTTGGATCAGCGTTTCGGCATCCCCCAAAGACACCGCGCGTTGGATCATGTTCAGGCGGTTCATCATTTGCCGTCCCGCGTCGATGCCACCGTCTAATTCAAACGCAATCATCGCACCCGGTTGGTCCATCTGCGCGCGGGCCACATCGTGCTGAGGAAAGCTGGTTAGGCCGGGGAAATGTACGGCCTGCACGCCGGGTTGTGCCTCAAGCCAATCTGCCACTTTCATAGCCGAGGCGCAGTGACGGTCCATCCGCAGGGCAAGTGTTTTCAGTCCGCGCAGGATGAGCATTGCATTAAAGGGGGCCATCACAGCGCCGGTCATGTCTTTCATGCCAACCAGACGGATTTCTGTGACCTGTTCCAATTTGCCAACCACAAGGCCAGCCACCACATCACCGTGACCACCCAGATATTTGGTGGCGGAATGCACAACGATGTCCGCGCCATGCGCAATCGGGCGGGTCAAATAGGGGGTGGCGTATGTGTTGTCGACCACCACCGTTGCACCGGCGTCATGGGCAATCTTTGACACTTTGGAAATGTCCACCAACCGCATGTTGGGGTTGGCGGGGGTTTCGAAATAGACAACGCGGGTATTGTCAGAGATGGCCGTGCGGAGGTTTTCTGGCTCCGTCATGTCGACATGGGTGATTTTCACGCCCCATTTTGCCAAGCCATGTTGCATGAAAGCGAAGGTGCAGCCGTAAAGCGTTTTGTCCACAATCACCTCGTCCCCCGGCGACAAGAGCGTCCAGAAAACGGCAGTGATTGCGCCCATGCCAGAAGATAACGCCAGCCCCGCTTCGGCGCCTTCCAGGGTTGCAATGCGCTGTTCCAAAAGATCGCAGGTGGGGTTGGAGATGCGCGAATAGATATGCCCTTCGCGCTCGCCGGCAAACATCTCACCGCCGGCCTCAGCGCTTTCAAACGAAAAGGTAGAGGTCAGGTGAAGCGGCGGAGTGAGCGCGCCGCCATTGTCCAGCGGGTTATAGGCGTGGTGGATGGCGCGGGTGGCAAAGCCTTTTGGGGTCGACATGGCAAGCTCCTGGTTCGAGTTTCCCCGTCATAATGCCACTGCCTGAAAGGTCATGGATTGCGAAGTCTGCCAGTATCGGGGTATATTTTGGCATAAAATGCTAAAAACCGGGGCTGACCTAATGGATCACAAAGATCGCCAAATTATCCGCGAACTGCAAAAAGATGGGCGTATGACCAATCAGGATTTGGCTGACAAGGTGAACCTGTCGCCATCGCCATGCTTGCGGCGGGTGCGCAATCTGGAAGCGGCTGGGGCCATTCGCGGCTATGCGGTCGAGGCGGATGCGGCTGCGTATGGCCTGCCCATTACCGTTTTTGTGCGCATTCGACTTGAACGCCACAACGAAGACGATGTGCAGCACTTTGAGCGTCGCGTTCTGGCGATCGCAGAGGTGTTGGAATGCCATGTTCTGACGGGTGCGACTGATTATCAGCTGCGCGTTGTGGTGGCTGATCTGGAAGCGTATGAGGATTTTATTCGCAACCGCATCCATCCGATTGGCGGCATTGCATCAATTGACACAAGTTTTGTTTACGGCACCGTGAAAAAGACCGATGTTTTCCCGATGGTCGATTAACAGCTTATTTCTGCCGCACGGCATTTTGCCACTCTTCCAAAAACCGTTTGTGCTTGGCGCGGTCCAGATAAACCAGCAAGCCAGGGTCGAGATTGATCGGGCGCTGGGCATCGGATTGCAAGGTGAAGTCGCTTGAAAGATCACTGAAGGGATATTCTTGCGGGCGCGGGGTGGACCAAGCGGCGCGGATCAGATGATCCACAAAGCGTCCGGCCATATCCGCGTTTTCACCATCTTTTAAGATCACCGCCGATCTCATCATCAGATGGGTGTAATCCTCGGGGTCAATCACCACGATATGCTCGGCCAAATCGGTGCGTGCGCGGGCATAGCTGCCCAACACGTTATAGGCGACCAAAATGCGCCCCTCGGCCACACTTTCGATCATATCGCCGGAACAGCAATAGAGTTCCACCCCCAGCCCCCCCATCAGTTCCATCAGTCGCCAATAGGTTTCCGCCGTGCGCGCGTCTTGGGTGGCAAAGAGATACCCAAGCCCACTTTGAGCAACATCATAGGTGCCAATTCTGCCCCGAAACCGGTCTGGCTGATCGCGTAAAAGCGAGATCAGCGCCTGTCGCGTGTGGGGCACTTCGTCTGCGTGCAATGCCTTGGCCGAGACCACAATGGATGCGGGTTCTTGTGAAAAGGCAAACACATGTCCGCGCCATTCCCCCCATTCCGGTAACAGATCTGTCGCGGCGGATTGATGTGCGCGGGTAAAACCGTCATTGGCCAGCTTCACTTGCAAATCCATTGCAGAAGATAGCGCAACATCATACTGCCGTCCCTCTTCGCTTAGGGCTTTCATGACGTCACCTGAACTGGCCACGACATAGTCCAGCCCCACACCGGGGTTGTCGTGCAAGAACACCTCGATCAGCGGGGTTAAAATGGTTGTGTCCGTGGTGGAAATCACGCGGAGGACGTCACCGTCTTTGGGGCCAAACCAGCGGTGATCCTCAATCTCAAACGCCTGTGCGGCCGTGCTGAACAGTGCAATAAGTGTCAGAGTGAGGGGAAGCAAAGCGTGACGCATGCGCCGTCTCCTGTATCGGTGTTTATGATGCGGATTTCGCCGCCATGGGCCTCGACGACTTCGCGTGCGATGGTCAGGCCCAACCCGGATCCGACGGTGCCCTGCACATTGTCGCCCCGCACGAAACGCTCGGTCAAACTGCGCGTGTCCGTGTCGCCAAATCCACCAGCCTGATCATGAACGGAAACACATTCTGTGCCTGCCTCGGTCGTGACACTGACCCACACCTGACGGTCGGAAGGCGAGTATTTGATGGCATTGTCCAAGATGTTGCGGACCGCGTTTTGGATCAAAATCGGGTCGCCCCGCATCAGGCAGGGGGGATGTCCGTCAAACACCAACGAGATGTCGCGCAGCTCAGCCATGGGGCGCAGACGCTCGACCAATTCCTCGGCCAGATTGGACAAGTCAAACTCGGCTTGTTCCAAGCTGTCGATGCGAAAGGTGACCATCGCGTGATCCAGCAATTGCCCCGCCGCTCGCGAGCTTTCGTCGATGGCGCGGATCATTTCGCGCAGGCTGGTGCGGTTGTCCTCCCGTTCAACCCGGCGCAGGGTGATTTCGGCCTGTGTGCGCACGGTGGCCAGCGGTGTGCGCACGCGATGCGCGGCTTCGGCGATGAAATCTTCGGAGCGTGACAAAGATGCACTGAGCCGTTCGATAAAGGTGTTGAGCGAGGTCACAAGCGGTGCCATTTCTGAAGGCACCGGGCGTGCGACCGGGCGCAAATCTTTCGGACCGCGGCGCGATATGGCTTGCGTAAGCGTGGCCAAGGGGCGAATGGTGGATTGCGCCGACCACACCGAAAGCAATGATGCCAAAAGGAAAAAACCGGCGCCAAGCGCCATGGAGGATCGTGTAAGGCGGGTCAAAATCAGGGCCTGACCGTCGCGGGTTTGCGCCACATTGACTGCGATGACCTTTGGAATGCCGTTAAGCGATAAACGTCGCGAGGCTGTGGCCATACGTACGCTATCGCCTTTGTAATCCAATGTTTGAAAAACGGTCGGAAACGCCGGTTGCCCTTGTTGTCCATCGGCGCTCAGGGGGGGGGAAACATCGGGCAAATCCTCGTAACCTGTCAGCAATGTTCCACCGGAGGTGACGCTATAAAACACCCGGTCATCGCTGATGTTCCCCAGCATGGACAGTGCCGCGTAGGGGATATCCACGGAGAGCGAGCCCGCTGTCACGGTGACCGAGTCCAAAATAGAGGTGGCGGAGGCCGACAGGATCCGGTCGTGGCTTTCCTCGGCCACATCGCGCACAAAACCAAGTACAGCGACGATAAGCACACTGGCTAAGATTGCCGCAGTTCCCAGCAGTTGAAGCAGCAGCCGCTTGCGAATTGAACCGCTGATTTGGACGCTGGATTTAGCACCCGCAGTCATGTTTGTGAAATCCTGTACCCCATGCCGCGTACGGTGGTGATTTCAACGCCGGATCCGATTAGATGTTTACGCAGCCGTCCGACATACACTTCGATGGCATTCTCAGAGACGTCCTCTTCGTAAGAAAATAACCGATCCACGAGCTTGCCCTTTGAGAATATTCGCCCGGGTGCCCCCAAAAAGACCTCGAGTAAACGCAGCTCTTTGTTGCGCAAAGTGACAGAGCGATCGCCCACAACCAATGTGCCTGCCATCGGGTCAAAGCGCAAATTTCCGAATCGTTTCTCATTGGAACTGCCCCCGCCACGGCGGCGAAGCACGGCGCGACAGCGGGCTTCGAGCTCGGAAAAATCAAATGGTTTGGTGATGTAATCATCCGCCCCAAGGTCCAAAACGCCCACCCGATCTGACACCTCAGACCGGGCGGTCAACACGATGACAGGGGTTTCATCTTGCCGTTCGCGGTGGGATTTCAAAAAGCTACGACCATCCCCGTCTGGAAGCATAATATCCAACAATATCAAGTCGTAATCGGTTGTGGCAAAAAAGGCTTCGGCGCTTTCAATATCGGGGGCGTGATCGACCACATGGGCGTCCAGTCGCAAACGATCCAAGATGGCATTGGCCAGGCTGGTGTTGTCTTCGACCAGAAGAAATCTCATGCAGGGTGCCTTCTTTCATTTTGGGTGTGACAGGTTTGTGTCAGCTTTACGTGTTCCCTTTCAGACATGCGCGGTGCGCCCGCGATTTGTCAAATGGGAGGATACCATGACTAAACTGAACCTGACCCGGCGGATGATTATGACCGCCGCTGTTGCTGCGATGGGCTTTGCTGCTCCTGCATTGGCCGATGGCCATAAAGTGGTGGACAGCATTCACTTTCTGATCCCCGGTGGGGCCGGCGGCGGCTGGGATGGCACCGCGCGTGGCACGGGCGAAGCATTGACGGGGGCCGGGCTTGTTGGCACCGCATCTTACGAAAACATGTCGGGTGGCGGAGGTGGTAAAGCGATTGGGTATCTGATCGAAAACGCCGCAAGCCAGCATGGCACGTTGATGGTGAATTCCACCCCGATCGTGATCCGTTCGCTGACCGGCGTGTTCCCACATAACTTCCGTGATCTGACGTTGGTCGCTGGCACCATCGGCGACTATGCGGCAATTGTTGTGGGCAAAGACAGCCCGATCAACTCGATGTCGGATTTCATTGCGGCCTATAAAGCGGACATGAAAGGCACAGCTGTCGGCGGCGGGTCGGTTCCCGGCGGGATGGACCACCTTGTCGCGGCGATGGTGATGAAGGCGGCGGGCGAAGATCCCACAGCGCTGAAATACATCCCCTATGATGCGGGCGGAAAAGCCATGGCGGCGCTGCTGTCAGGTGAGATCGCAGCGCTTTCAACCGGCTTTTCGGAAGCGGTTGATCTGGCAAACGCTGGCGAAGTCAAAATCATCGGTGTGACCGCGGATGCACGCGTGGACGCGGCCCCGGATGCGCCGACGATGGTTGAGCAGGGGTTGGAAACCACCTTTGTAAACTGGCGTGGGTTCTTCGGTGCACCCGGTTTGCCCGCTGACAAAGTGGCGATGTACCAAGAGGCCCTGACCAAGATGTATGACACCCCAGAATGGGAAGCTGTGCGCGCGCGTAATGGTTGGGTCAACATCCACAACTCAGGCGATGACTTTAAAGCGTTCCTAGAAGAGCAGGAACAGGTCATCGGTGATCTGATGAAAGAACTGGGCTTCCTTTAAGCCCCTAATTGATGGGCGCGGCCATGTGTTGGCTGCGCCCTTTTTCTGCCCACAATCTTTATCCCGGGGAGGGGACCAATGGCACTGGATCGCTGGATCGCGCTGATTATTCTGATGATCAGCCTCGTCTATGGCTACACCGCTTTTTTCACCATGGATGGGGGCCTTCCGCCGTTCATGCAACGCAATCCAATCTGGCCATCGACCTTTCCCAAAATGCTTTCGGTGCTGACCATTGTCAGCGCGCTGATCATCTTGCTGGGTATTGAGAAGTCTGATGATGAGATCAAACCGAGCGAGATCAATTACCGCCGTTTGACTGAGTATAAATTGGGGCAAGCCCTGATGTTGTTGGGTCTTATGGTGGTTTACGCGTTGCTTTTGCGCCCGATCGGGTTCTTGGCGGCGACCTTTGGGTTTTTGGTGCTGGGCTCCGCTATTTTGGGCGAGCGACGATACGGTGTTTTGGCCCTCGTGGCTGCCCTTGCCGCTGGCATTGTATGGTATTTGGTGCAGCAGGTGTTGGGGATCTTCCTCAGCCCGTGGCCCACATTTTTTGCGGTAGGGGGCTGATATGTTAGAAGGTATTCTTGTTGGTCTTAGCACCGCGTTTTCCATTTCCAACCTTTTGATGGTCATTGGCGGCTGTCTGATCGGGACATTTATCGGCATGTTGCCGGGGCTTGGGCCGATGTCGATCATCGCGATTATGATCCCCGTGGCGATTTCTATTGGTGATCCTTCTGCGGCTTTGATCTTGCTGGCTGGGGTCTATTACGGCGCGATTTTTGGTGGATCTACGTCGTCGATCCTGATCAATGCGCCGGGGGTGGCCTCGACCGTGGCGACCAGCTTTGATGGCTATCCGCTTGCGCGTCAGGGTAAGGCGGGAAAGGCACTGACGGTGGCTGCAATTGCGTCCTTCTGCGGGGGCACAATCGGTGCCATCCTGTTGATGATCTTTGCGCCGGCGCTGGCCTCCGTTGCGCTCTTGTTTCACTCGGCCGAGTATTTCGCCCTGATGGTGGTGGGCCTGTCTGCAATCGCCGCTTTTGCCGGCACCGGACAGGTGGCCAAGGCGCTGTTGATGACCTTTGTGGGGCTGATGATGGCGACAGTGGGCGAAGGCGCGCTGTTCAACATGCCACGCTTTACGATGGGGGTTATGGATCTTCAGTCTGGTTTTGGATTTATCACATTGGCGATGGCAATGTTCGCCTTGCCAGAAGCGATCTATCTGGTGCTTGACCCAAGCCGGTCCAACTCTGACACAGGCGGTGAAATCAAAGACCTGCGTATCACCAAGGCAGAAGCGAAATCCATCGCGCCCGTCATTGGCCGTCAGTCGATCCAAGGGTTCTTGATCGGTGTTCTGCCCGGCGCGGGCGCCACCATTGCGTCCTTCCTTGGCTATGCGGTTGAACGGAATATTGCCCCGAAGGAAGAACAGGAACAGTTTGGTAAAGGCTCGATCAAGGGGCTTGCTGCGCCGGAAAGTGCCAATAACGCGGCCTGTACCGGGTCGTTTGTACCGCTTTTGACATTGGGTATTCCGGGGTCTGGCACCACGGCGATTTTGTTGGGTGCGCTCATTGCGCTAAATGTATCGCCCGGTCCGCGTCTTATGATTGATCAGCCCGAGATTTTCTGGGCGGTGATCATTTCGATGTATGTTGGCAATGTGATCTTGTTGATCCTGAACCTGCCGCTGATCCCCTATATCGCTAAAGTGTTGGCCGTGCCGCGCACCTTCCTGATCCCTTTCATCCTGTTTTTCACCCTGATGGGGGCCTATATCGGCCAGAACAACGCGACGGAACTTTTGATCCTTGTGGGGCTTGGGGTGGCCGCCACAGTGCTTCGGTTTGCGGATTATCCGCTGGCGCCGCTGTTGATTGGGTTCATCCTGGGCTCGATGCTAGAAGATAACTTTGCCCGGTCGATGCAACTTTATGATGGCATCGGATTTATCCTTGAACGTCCGATGACCATGGGCCTGCTGGGCCTGGCCAGTCTGTTGGTGATTTTACCCAGCTATCGGGCGCGCCGGGCGCGGTTGCGGGCCGAAGGGGTTGCCGACGCGGATTGATCCGCCTGCGATTTGAACAGAGCTGACGCCGCCACAGCACATGCCTGTGGCGGCGTTTTCTGTGGTGAGATTACGCGAGAGGAATTTTCCCCATTGCGCCCAGTGGCCCCACGGGCAAACATGCTGCTATAAACGTATCATGCGCGCGTTGTTTCCGCCGTATGTACAAAAAGAAATTGGCAAAAGAGCAATCGAGTATGACTTCCGGGCAAAGCACCAACGATGATTCCGCATCATGGATGGAACGCAAACTAAGGGTTTGCACCTTTGAAAAGGCGGTGTTGCTGGACGCTGTTGAAACCGAATTCGACGACCGGCGGGTTGTGCGTTTGGTCTTTGCATCCCGGTCCAAGATTGACGGGCTTCAGGTCTCTCCCGAGCCACAGAAAATGGTCGTCCATAATTTTGGCGGCGCACCTGTGGTGGACCTCGTATACGCAAGCGTATGTGATCGGGTTTTCATCGAGTTGCAAGGTCAGAGAAAAGAGATAACTCTGAGTGAGAACGAAACGGAATTGTTTCGTGATTTGAATGTTTTGATTGCGGTTCGCAATGGCGAGACCGTTGAAACGACGGTGGAGTGGGTTCGCTATCACATCGCGCAACACGGGATGCAGGGGGTTGTGATTGTTGACCGTGCAAAGCCCAAGGACAGTGCTGAGTTTAGCGCGGCCTTATCCCGAGAGATTGGTCAGTTGGGCGGCTTGGAACAGTTGCTTGTTGTGCATTCCGACGTGCCGCTTGGCAAAGGTGATTTGCCGGACGAAGCGCACCCTTACAACGTGCATGGCGCGCCGGGAAAAGATCGGATGCGAATTCCCGCCGCCGATCCGTGGACATCCCCGCTGGGCGAGATGATCGTCTACGAAATCATGCGCGCGCGGTTTCTGTCCGGGGCGCGGGCGGTTGCCAATGTCGATTTATTTGATTTGATCATTGGGCCTGACGGGGCATCTGTGTTTGATTTGGCCGCAACCTCGCGCACTGGTTATGTGGTGCTTGAAGGGCGGCAAGCGTATCCTTGGCGTGTCCGCGTCGGAGATGTGGCCAGCTTTGCGGATCATATTTGTTTGCAATTTGATTCAAATGCAGTTCGCAAGCGTTGGTGCATCGCCCCGAAAAAACTTGGGAAACGGGCAATCTGGCGGTTGATCCGCGTTGTGGGCGCTGAACCCGATCCTGGTGCGACAGTGCCCTTTTATCGTTTTATGGCTTTGCGTCACCCAACGGACTCTGTGTCCAAAATTGTGCCAAAAACCAGCCTGGTTGAGGCTGATGTTCTGTTGGATCTGGCCACAGGCTATTTTGCCAGCAAGCCGGTGCGTATTCCCGAAGAAAAGCTTGAGAGATCCAAAAACAAGACGCTGAAGACGACCATTGTCACCACGATGAAAAACGAGGGTCCGTTCATTTTGGAATGGCTCGCCTATCACCGGGTCATCGGGGTGGATGATTTTCTGGTTTATACGAATGACTGCACGGATGGCACCGATACGATGCTGGATATGTTGCAGGAAAAGGGCATTGTTCAGCACCGTGACAACCCATTCCGTGACAGTGATCTGAAACCGCAGCATGCCGCCTTGCAAGCGGCTGATGATGAACCGGTCATTCGCAACTCTGACTGGCTGGTCTGTATGGATGTGGATGAGTTCATCAATGTGAAATGTGGCGATGGGCGTTTGCCTGACCTGTTTAAATCGGTCGGAGATGCCAATATGATTTCAATGACTTGGCGCCTTTTTGGGAACAACGATGTGCGCGATTTCAAAGATGAACTGATGATCGAAGCCTTTGATCGCTGCGCTTTTGAAGTGACCCGAAAACCGCATCAGGCCTGGGGGTTTAAAACGCTGTTTCGCAATGTCGGGATTTTCAAGAAGCTGGGGGTGCATCGACCGAAGGGGCTGAAACCGCAGTTGTGGGAAGACATTCGTTGGGTGAACGGCTCAGGAAAAGACATGCCGCCCAGCATGTTTCGCAATGGCTGGCGCTGTTCCATGACGACCTATGGCTATGATTTGGTGCAACTCAATCACTATGCGGTGCGCAGTGCCGAGAGCTTTTTGGTCAAACGAGATCGCGGTCGGGTGAACCATGTGGATCGGGATCAGGGGCTGTCTTACTGGTTTCGAATGAACAACAACGCCGAGGAAGCAACCTCGATCAAACGGATGGTCCCGGCCGTACGCGCAGAAATGGACCGACTTTTGTCTGACCCGGATATTGCAGCGGCCCACGCCCATTCGGTCAAAATGCACCGGGATAAAATCGAAGAGCTAAAAACCCGTGAAGATTTTCTTGAGCTGTTTGACATTCTGACCAGCCGCAAGTTGAAGCGCCTGTCTCGAATGCACGCCCATTTTGGGGCCAATGTGTTTTTGTCGGGTCCAGCCGTCATTCCGGATGAGATTGCGGACCATGAGCCCGGTGATGATTTTTGGTTTACGGTTGAGAAGGGCGAAACCAACCATTAAGGCCTTTTGGATTAGACATATGTGGCAAAAGCGGGTCTCTGCCAGTGTTTGCATATTTGCACCAATACCCCAGAAATGGGCGCACTGTTGGCGTGACTGGGGCGGCGGGCGCATTGACAAGAATGCATTCGGGTCGTTAGAAAATTGTAAGTCCTGCCCGCGAAGGGCATGAAATTACGGTCAAAAATGACCGCAAGTTGCGAGTTGAGGAGGCAGACACCAATGGCACTTCCGACCATTGCATCGCTTTGGGTGGGGGAAGAGCTGAGCTGGTTGGAACAGCTCTGTCTTAAATCCTTCGTTGATCACGGCCACGAGGTCATTTTGTTCACCTATGATGAGGTGAAAGGCATCCCAGATGGTGTGCGCCAGCAAGACGCCAATGACATCCTGCCCGCTGACAATATTATCCGCCACGCCAAAACCGGCAGCCCCGCCTATCATGCGGATGTGTTCCGGCTGCATATGCTTTATCAGACGGACTATGTCTGGGCCGATACAGATGCGTTTTGTTGTCAGCCATGGAAGCTGAAAGGCAAGCATTTTCACGGCTGGATTTCAGATAAGATACCGCAGGTGAACAACGGGGTATTGCGGTTGCCCAAGTCGTCCAAAACGCTGAAGGCGATGATGAAATTCACCAGCGATGAATATCCTATTCCCCCTTGGTATCGAGACGCAAAGCAAGACGAGTTGCGCGCGCGTAAAGCCAAAGGTGAGGGTGAGCATGTATCGCTGTTGCCGTGGGGCGTGTGGGGGCCAGACGCGCTGTCGTGGTTCTTGAAGGACACAGGAGAAATCCGCCACTCGCAGCCGGGACATGTCATTTATCCAGTGCCATTCAGAATAGCGGGGGCGACGTTAAACCCGAACCGCATCAATCAAACCAGAAACATGATCAAGGAAGATACGCTGTCGATCCATTTCTGGGGGCGTCGTTTCCGGAATATTGCTGCGAAATATGGCGGTGTCCCGGCGGAAGGCTGCTATGTTCATGAGCTGCTGAAAAAGCACGAAATTGATCCGTATAAGACACAGCATATGATGGTGGCGAAGGCCAAAAAAACGGAAGAGGTTGCGAGCGAGATTAAGCTGGAAGACCTTGATTTTTCGATGCTTGGTGATGCTGATGTGGCCAATCTCATTTTGCAACGCTCGGAAGGTGCCTCGGCCAGAGATCAGATCAAAGACTGGATGTCGGGCAATGACAAACCGCTGTTGAGCTACGCTAAAGAGCATCGTGAGCAAACACTTCACAGCGTGTTTCGAATTGCGGAGCGTGAATGCGGGCACTTTACTGCGGCTGTTGATGACATCAAGCCACAGCGGCTCGCGGATATCGGATGCGGTTATGCTTTTGCGGACCTTGTTCTTTATCGGCGATATGGCTGTGACATTGTGTTGTTTGATATTGAAACGAGTGAAAAGCGCCATTACGGGCTTCAAAGCACCGGGGCCGGGTTTTCCAACTTGCAAAAAGCGCGAGAGTTTCTTGAGGGAAACGGCGTTCCTGCGGATAAGATCACCACACTTAATCCAACGACAGAAAGCACGGATGAGGCCGGAAAATTTGATCTGGTGATCAGCTTGGCCTCTTGTGGTTTCCATTATCCGATCAACACCTATGACGCGCTTTTTAAGGACCAAGTGACCGACGGCGGCGCCATTGTGCTTGATGTGCGCAAAGGGTCCGGGGGGATCAGCGTGTTGAAAAAATACGGTGAGGTCAGCGTTTTAGGAAAGCATGGGAAAAGCTCTACGGTGCTGGCGCGGGTGCGACATCCCTAGCGGAAAGGTTCAAGCCTTTGTTCGCTTTGTCTAGACCTAGGTCATAGTGTTGAATTCTAGCGGGCGGCCCTCTCATGACAAGGGCTGCTCTGGCACCTTCAAGCGGCGAGTATAACGAAATGAATAATGTACAATTGATAACCGACGCGGCGCTTGGTGCACTGGATCTGGATGATGTTCGCAGCTTTGCGGACATCAATGGTCAGGCCCCTGATCTGGCCATCGCGTTGCACCAACGTTACGGGGTGCAGATTGATGTTCTTTGCGTGGACAGCGATGGCCGGTTTATTGAACCTGATCCGCAAGCGCGGGATGGCTATTTGTCGGCAGTAAGGGATGCGGGGATCGAAGATGATGCCGTGGTCTTTGTGACCAACCGCAAGGCGCTAAAACCCTATGATGTCCTGGCCTCACTCAATGGTTTTGGGGTCCGCGGGAAGGTGCAAAAGCTCAAACGCATTTTGGGACGTGGATTACATTCCGAAAGTCGGCTGGTGATGGAGATCCGCAAAGGATCTGGAAGCTATCCGTTCCTGAACACCTATGGGTCTTGCAATACGCTGCCGATAGAGACAGCGCAGGGCAATCGGGTGGCTGTGATGTCGGTCGAACCGCAGGATGATCCGGTCGATGAGCCCGCAGGTGAATGGTCAAAAGTCGCGGTGGAACTGGCTGGAAACGAGGGTTTCTTTTCAGATCTGGGCGAGCATTCATTTTTGTTCATCCAGCGCAGCGATACGCTTGTGGTGACGTTTGACAATCTCGACATTGCGATGACAAAACGGGATGATCGCCGCCCTTGGGGATTTAGTTTTATCGAGGCGCAAGGCTGGTCGATGTTGGGCGTGATGGCCAAGGGCTGGACATGGTTTCGCGGCGATGAGGTGTCACAGAAGTTCATCGAACTGCGCGACAGTGGCTTTTTTGCCAAATTCAAGCGGGTGGTGTTTTACGGTGCCTCGATGGGTGGCTATGCCGCAGCGGCCTATTCTGCCGCCGCCCCAGGATCGACGGTATTTGCCATCAGTCCGCAATCGACACTGGATAAGTCCATTGTGCCGTGGGAAATGCGTTACAAAAAGGCGTGGTCGCGTGATTTTTCCGGCCCCTTCGGCGATGCTTCGATCTCGAGCCAAGCCGCAAAAGACGTGCACATCATGTTCGACCCATATGTGCGCCCCGATGCCGCCCACGCCGCACGGTATACCGGGGACAATGTGACCTTCTGGCGCTGTCCTTTGCTGGGGCACCGTTTGGGGTCATCCTTGTCCCAGATGGGGGCTTTGCAGACCATTGCCCGAAAAGCGATTGCTGGCGATCTGACAGCGCATGAATTTCATGGGCTATTGCGCGCGCGTCATACCTTTCCAAGGTTCCAACGCGAGCTTGCCAACCTCGCCCTGGATCGCGGGCACCCCGCCCTTGCCAAACAGGTTTGTCGACATATATTACGCCAGCGCGATGACGTGTATTTCCGCCGGATGTTAAAACGACTGGCGTAAGGGAAATCCTGATGCGTCGACGTTGAAAGCCTGTGATGGGGGAAATTGTGGCAGAAACTGATGCAGCTAAAAAATTGCGAGACGTTTCCATAGCGGTTCATGTCGGAGCGCCACACACTGATAACGGCCAGTTGACCTGGTCACTTCGAAAAGATGTGAAAGCCCTGTCCGCTCTTGGTGTCATGATCCGACGCCCCGGAACCTACAAAAAGGACGTCGGGCGGCTTTTGGAAAAGCAGACCAAAGAATATGTCACGGATGAAGAGCGTGAAGCTCTATTGGCCAGAATTATCAAAAAGCAGAAGGTTTCCCGTCTCATTTTAACGGACCCCAGTTTTTTGGGGGTCCCTGCTTGGATGCTGAATGGCGGGCGCATTTATCAAAATGCGGGCCGGAACACGGGTGAGTTGCGCGAGTTGTTTCGCCAAAATCGCTGTGAATTATTTCTGGGTATTCGCAATCCTGCGACGTTTGTCCCTGCGGTTTTTCAATCACAAACGCAAAAAACATGGGAAGAATTTACCGGGGGTGCCGATCTTCTGAATTTGCGTTGGTCGCAGGTGGTAAAAGATATTCTGGCAGATAATCCAGATTGCCCGATCACCGTTTGGTGCAATGAAGACACGCCGTTGATCTGGCCGAAAGTTTTGAAGAAAGTTGCCGGCATTACATCGACATTCAGGTTCGCGGGCGAACATGATATTCTGCAAAAGGTCATGTCTGAACAGGGTATGCAGCGGTTGGAAAACTATCTGGCAGAGCGGCCTGAATTGACCGAAGCACAGCGTGTTCAAGTGCAGTCGTTGTTTCTGAAATACTTCCATTCAGAAGAGGCCGTTGAAGAAGAAATTGATTTGCCCGGCTGGTCGCAACATTTCGTTGACGACATGACGGATGTCTATCTCGATGATATCGCGATCCTTGAACGCATGCCGGAAATCACCTTTATTTCCTGAATTCTACGCATTTACGGCGTCAATTCCTGCAGCAGTTTTTCATCATCCGGTCACAAGTGCCGCGTTGCGACAGGTCCAACCCTTCGTCTGGTTTGTGCTCCTCTCGTGCCATATCGCCCGGCCCCATGACAATGACCGGGAAACCGAGTTCTGCAAAGAAACCTGCTTGGGTACCGAAAGCAACCTTGCTGACGGCTTGGTTCGGCACAAGGGTTTTTGCCCATATCACGGCCGGATCTCCCTGTGGTAAGCCCGTCCTGTATCTTGCACATGGCGTGCACAAACCCAGCAGCGACAAGAATGGCATTCATGTCGTTTGGGGCCGAAGCGCTGTGGCCCGATTGTCCATGCAACCGCGATCTTCAACATTTACGTCATCCACTAGGGTTTTCCGGGCGCGGGACGCGACAGCGTTCACGGACTGTCCGGACGAACGGACGCAAGGTGCGCAAATAGACTGACACTTGTGATGCTTTCGCCGCGTGTTGGTCGCGCTTTAGCCGCCGCTGGCGATCCACAAGCCGCCAAAAGCCGTTGCCCAACCAAGGCTGCGCATTAGCTTGCTGTTTGAAAGGCTCTGACCTGTAATCACGGCGATGCTGATGCCAAAGGCATGAAGTATGGCCGCAGCCAGCGCAAACCCTGCACCAAATGCAACTGCACCTGCTGACCCCAATTCGCCGCCGTGGGCAAATCCGTGGAACAGGCCAAAGACCGCCACGATGCTCGCCGCTGCTGTCGCCGGGAGGCGAATTGCAAATGCCACCGTAAGCCCGAGCGCAAAAACGGAGAGGAGGATGATTGGTTCGACAAACGGAAGAAGGACGCCAGCCACCGCGACGCCGAACCCAAGTACCATTGCGGCCACGAATGCGCTGGGAAGAGCCCAGATTGCACGTCCCCCAAGGGACGCAGCCCACAGACCAACCGCAATCATCGCCAATATGTGATCGAGTCCAAACACAGGATGCGACAGCCCAGCCATGAATGAGCCGTGCTCGTCGGGGTTCAGGTGGGCAAGCGCAGGGCTGGCTGCGAGCGTCGCCATAAGGGTCAAAAATATGCGTTTCATTGTGGTTCCTTGTTTGGGTGAACCGGACACCTCGTTTGAGTCGTATCCATGGTTGATCAGACCACCTAAGAACACCCATTCGCCCAAGCGCGCAATCACACAAAGGCGTTTCGTTGGAGTTTATTTCAGCGCGTCGGGCAAATTCCCAATGACTTACGGGCGGGGGTGTTATCCCTCTCGCACCTCATTCAACTCCATATGTCCCTCGGTGCGGCTGAATACGCGGCGCAGCATGGGTTCAAAAAACGCTAACGGTTTCGTCGGGTAATCCGGGTCAAATGAGCATTGATCGTAGTCGTGGCAGAACCTGACACAGGCGTCATAATGCGGGCTGTCTTTGTATTTCTCACGCGCATGGCGATCCCCGCCAAGGTGGTGATTGTAATAATAGCCTTGAAACACGCAGTGATGTTTTAGGATCCAGTGGGCGCGTTCAGACACATAGGGTTTCACGATGGCGGCGGCGAGTTCACCGTGGTTGAACGGCGACAGCGTGTCGCCAAGATCGTGGATCAACGCGGCAACCACCAGATCCTCTGGTTCGCCTGCTTCATGCGCCCGCGTGGCGGATTGCAACGAGTGTTGATAGCGGTTGATCGGATAGGGTGTGATCTCTTCATCCAGATCCTTCATCGCGGTCAGGATCCGGTCAGGCAAAGCGTTTGCATAAGCCTCGTCATATGCCATCACAGCGAGGAAATCCTCTTTTGTGGCGGTCTCAAAACTGGTCCAAATGGGCGTGGACGGGGATGGTTTTTCCAGCATGGCGGCCTCCTGTTTTCAGAAAGTTTAACAGGCAAACCCCGCCATGCTGCATGTTTTACGACGCGAATATGTCGCGTTAAGTGGTGTGATCCACGACGTTGACGTGCTGTGCCAGCTTACGCACTTCGGCCATCCATGTATCAATCAACCCCAGATCAGATGGCGCGGCTGTGACGCCGGGGGCAATGCTTCCGGCCAAAACCGCCTCAATCGCCAAGGAAACAGGAACAGACACCAAGCGGGCCATGGCCGTGCCGCGCGCATCCCCCCAAGCGTCCATCACATAGGTTTTGTGATAGGCATCGCCAGCTTTCAGTTCGACACACATGATCACACGATCCGGCTCTCCTTCGTCATAGGAGTTTTCGTCCCAGAATTGATCTGACATCTCTTTCAGGCGGGCGTCCCCCGCGGAGCCTTCCAGGGTTTCCACTTCGGCAAACACATCTTTCCACGCCTCGGTCCAACCATTGAGACGCAGGGTGCCGCGCACAAACAGATCCACATTCCAGTCAGGGTCAAACCCGTATTCTTGCATGAACGGAAGCGAGTCGCGGTTTGGATAAACCTCAAAGCTTTCCGCCTGCGCCAAGGGGGCAGCATAAGATGAAATCGCATCCCAAGGGCGCGCGACGTCAAAGGGCTTGCCATCTTTGATCGAGCGTGACGGCGAGCGCAGCGCCTTGAGTACCCCCAAAGGCGACCAACTGAATTTATACCGAAAAGGGTTTGCGTGCTTCGGCACGCCACCGCAATAGGACCGGAAACCAATCGGCAAGCTTGGGTCATAGGCCTCAGATGCGCGGTAATCTGCGACCAGCCAATGCGCCATCAGGTGATCAATGCCGGGGTCAAGGCCAACCTCGTTCACCGAGCATAAGCCCGCCGCTTTGAATTGCGCATCCAGCGCGCGCATCTCGGGGGCAATATAGCTTGAAGAGACAAAATTCGCGCCGTTTTCAAGGCAGATTTTTGCAACCGGGACATGGAGATCCCCAGGCAGCATCGACACCGCGATATCGCCGGGTTTCAGGGCATCCGCCAAGGCTTGGATGTCAAACGCGCGGATGTCCTTTGCCACGTCGCCAACGGCCTCTTCGGCTTTGGCGATTGTGCGGTTCCAGACCACAACATCGTGGCCCAAATCAATCAGGCGACGCAGTCCGGGGATGGCCGACAGGCCGGTGCCACACCAGTGGATTGTCATAGTATTTGTCCTTTTAACCGAATTTCAGTTTTGCCGCGACGATGGCGCCAACCAAGATCACCGCGATGGCATTGGCCGCAATCAGGGGCCAAGCCCCCAGCATCAACCCATAGATCAACCAAAGAGAAATGGAGAAAAAGATCAATAGGTTGGCCGGAAGCGACAGATCTT
Organism: Aliiroseovarius lamellibrachiae; assembly: GCF_018599245.1. Taxonomy (GTDB): domain Bacteria; phylum Pseudomonadota; class Alphaproteobacteria; order Rhodobacterales; family Rhodobacteraceae; genus Aliiroseovarius; species Aliiroseovarius lamellibrachiae. The sequence goes on along the minus strand of NZ_JAHEVJ010000008.1, from coordinate 30,406 downwards.
TGGTTTCACGAGTACGCCATGTTTTAAGGGTTTGGGGCAGCCAGCAGATTGTGCTGACAATGGCTGCGGCTGCCCCCACAAGCTCTTCCATCACAGATCCTTCATGTGTTGAAGAAAGGTGGCCTCAGCACGCGCCCACACACCAGAATTCAGGTCTGTTAAGCCAGCGAGGCTTGGCAACAATTGCCCCGCGTAGTCATGCGAGCTTTCTACGGGAAGCATTGAGGGCAAGTTATCAATGGCCATCACGTCAAGCACCGGATCCTCCGCCACACGCAATGCGGGCTCAGCCCAGCTTGTGGCCTTGTTATAAACCGGCACTGGGTTGTAATCGCTGTCAGGGTCACAGGCCACATCACCAATTGCGGTCAGTTTGCGTTCGGCTGTCTTGGCCTCACGCGGGACAAAAACCGGGGTTTGTGGGCCTGCCAGAATGCAGTTGATAAAGATGTCATGTTCCAGAATTTCTGGAAAGGGTCCGCCGCTTGCGGTTTCCGCCATGTCCCATTTGGTCACAGCCATGCCCATCGCGGTCATCAGGTCCGTGGCACCTGTGCCCACACGCCCTAAAGCGCCGATGACAATTGCAGTGGGACGGGGGGCGCCGGTTGCATCCAGCTCGGCTTTCAACTCGCCAAGCAAAGCGTCTTTCCCGGAATACGCGCCAACCGAACCGCAAAGCTCACCGCGTTGCTGTGCGGCCCAGGCTTTCAGCGTCACCGCCGCTCCCGCAAACCCTGCCCAATAGCCAAAAGCGGCCACGCGCCGCCCGTTTTCATCCACCAGATATTCAAGATCATAAAGCGTGCCACCGCCCGTTTTAAACCGCTCAAGCAGCGCGCGACCCGAGTGTTGCCCTTTGAAGGCGTGCCCAAACATGATGTGTTTATGGCGCAGGGGGGTGCCGTCTTCGGGCAATTCCTTCAGGCCAAAGATAATGGCGTCCAGCGGTGCATCGGGCCAACTGTTTTCAGCGGCGATTTCGCACCCTGCGGCTTCATACCCTTCGATGCCAATGGCGCGCACCGTGCTTTTTTCAACGGTCACACGGATCCCCGCGTCAATGAGGGCTTTGGCGCCTTCGGGCGTAAGGCCAACGCGGTCTTCGTTTGGGCGCTGTTCGGCGCGAACCCAGAGATGTGTCATGAGGGGGTCCTTTGGATATCAAATATAAGTCTGTGCGTGGTGGCGATCGGGATGCGCCAAATGCGGGATGGCATTAAAGCCGGTCAGCGAAAGATTTGCCCCGAGTCGCAGCAAATTATGGACCGAGCTGTTGTGGATGGACAGCATAAGTCGCGTAAACGTACCTGTATCCAACCCCATTGTGATGCGAATAGCCATGCCAATCACCCCGCCAGAGGTGAATACAGCCGCGCGTTCGCCGCGTGATGCGATTTCCAACAGCGCATCCTCAACCCGTTGCTGGAAATCGTGGAAGGTTTCGAAATCTCCGGTCAGGTGACCATCTTGCCACGCGGAAAACACCAGCGGCATATGGGCGATGAATTCGTCGCGATTGGTGGGGCGGGGCAGGTCAAACTCTGCGTGCATGGCGGTGGAAATATCGTAATACGAGAACTCGTTTAAGCGTTCATCACAGATGATTTCCGGGGCGCCCCATTCTTGCGCGGTTTGCTGTTGGCGGTTCAAAGACCCTGCATAAATCTTGTCGAATTCCTGCCCATGATCCCGCATGTACTGGCCAAGCCAACGGGCCTGCTGACGGCCCAGATCAGACAGGTTGTCATACCCGGCTTCATCGGTTGCGGTTGTGTTGGCCTGTCCATGGCGGATTAGGGTGATTTGCGGCATGCCGTGCTCCTCTTGGCTCATTGCTAGCCAATTGGATCCAATCTTAAAAGGGGGCTGGCGCAAAAACCCCAGCTTATGTCGTGATTGAAGAACTGACCTCGCGTCGCGCGTGGTTTATACTAAGGTCTGAAATGTTGGAGGTTCCGATGACGGTCGAGGTCAAATTCACTCTGGACGGGCGCGAAGTTATTGCGCACGCGGGCGAAAGCATCTGGGATGTGGCAAAGCGTGAAGGCACGCTGATTCCGCACCTGTGTCACAAAGATAACGTGCCTGATTTGCGGTCCGACGGCAATTGTCGCGCCTGCGTGGTTGAGATTGAAGGCGAGCGGGTCCTGGCGGCCTCGTGCATTCGCGAACCTGCCGAGGGTATGGTTGTGATCACTGACAACGCCCGTGCCAAAACCGCGCGTAAAATGGTGGTTGAGCTTCTGGTCGCGGACCAGCCGAAAGACGCCCATGATTCCTCTGCGCATTTTTGGGATATGGCTGATCTGAATGGCGTGACGGAAAGTCGTTTCCCCAAGCTTGAAGAAGGTCGTGTGCCGCTGTTGGATGACAGCCACGTCGCGATGAGCGTGAATTTGGATGCCTGCATTCAATGTAACCTCTGCGTGCGGGCCTGCCGCGAAGTGCAGGTGAACGATGTGATCGGCATGGCCGGTCGTGGGCACAACGCCTATCCGGTTTTTGACATCAATGATCCCATGGGCGCCTCGACCTGTGTGGCTTGCGGCGAATGTGTTCAGGCCTGCCCAACCGGTGCGCTGATGCCTGCCAAGGTGAAAGACACCTCTGATTTCGACAAAGAAGTTGAAAGCATTTGCCCCTTCTGCGGTGTTGGCTGTCAGGTCAGCTTGCGCGTGAAGGACGACAAAGTGGTCTATGCCGAGGGCATCAATGGTCCGGCAAACGAAGGGCGTCTGTGCGTCAAAGGCCGTTTTGGCTTTGACTACATCAATCACCCGCATCGCCTGACCAAGCCGCTGATCCGCAAAGAGGGCGCGCCAAAAGGGTTGAACATCGACCCCGCCAATCCGCTGACGCACTTTCGCGAAGCAACCTGGGATGAGGCGCTGGATGTGGCGGCCAAGGGCCTGATGTCCTTGCGCGATGAACATGGTGGCGAGGCGGTTGCCGGGTTTGGTTCGGCCAAATGCACCAATGAAGAAGCCTATCTGTTCCAGAAATTTATCCGCCAAGGGTTCACGCATAACAACGTCGACCACTGTACGCGCCTGTGTCACGCGTCATCCGTGTCGGCGCTGTTGGAAAATGTCGGGTCGGGGGCTGTTACGGCGACGTTTAACCAGATCGAGCATTCGGACGTGGCGATTGTCATCGGCTCGAACCCGATTGAAAACCACCCCGTTGCCGCGACCTATTTCAAACAGTTCACCAAACGTGGTGGCAAGCTGATTGTGATGGATCCGCGCGGCGTGGGCATGGGGCGTTTTGCGACGCACCGGTTGCAGTTCAAGCCGGGGGCGGATGTCTCGATGCTGAATGCAATCATGCATGTGATCGCAGAAGAGGGTCTGACCGACGAGGCCTATATCGCCGAGCATACTGAAAATTGGGGCGCGATGCGTGAACATCTCAAGGCGTTTTCGCCGGAAGAGATGGCACCGATCTGTGGGATTTCCGCGGATGATCTGCGTGACGCCGCCCGCACCTTTGCCAAGGGCAAAGCGGGGATGATTTTCTGGGGTATGGGGGTCAGTCAGCATGTGCACGGCACCGATAATTCGCGTTGCCTGATCAGCCTTGCGCTGATGACCGGGAATGTGGGCCGTCCGGGCACCGGGCTGCACCCGCTGCGCGGTCAAAACAACGTGCAAGGGGCCTCAGACGCGGGTCTGATCCCGATGTTCTACCCTGACTATAAGTCGGTGAAAGACCCCGAGGTGCAGGCCATGTACCGCGAGGTTTGGGGCATTGAAGAGTTGAACCCCAATCCCGGTCTGACCGTTGTGGAAATCATGGATGCTGTGCATGATCGCAAGATCAAAGGCATGTATATCCTTGGTGAAAACCCGGCGATGTCTGACCCGGATGTGACCCATGTGCGCGAAGCGCTGGAGCGGATGGAGTTTTTGGTCAGCCAGGATATCTTCCTGACCGAGACCGCAAGCTACGCCGATGTGGTTCTGCCTGCCGCGGCCTTGGCCGAGAAAACCGGAACGGTGTCCAACACCAACCGCCAAGTGCAAATGACCCGCGCCGCCGTGCCACCCGCGGGTGACGCCAAAGAAGATTGGTTGATCACGGTTGAGTTGGCCAATCGCATGGGCATGGGCTGGACTTATACGCACCCGAGCGAAGTCTTTACTGAAATGGGCCGGGTGATGCCGTCACTGAACAACATCACTTGGGACCGTCTGGAAGAACAGAATGCGGTGACATATCCGTCGCTGTCGCCAGAAGACCCCGGTCAAGCGGTTGTGTTCGGCGATGGGTTCCCACGGGCCGGTGGCCGGGCAAGGTTCACGCCAGCCACCATCCTGCCGCCTGCAGAAACGCCGGATGCGGATTACCCAATGGTGCTGACAACCGGTCGCCAGTTGGAGCATTGGCACACAGGTTCAATGACCCGCCGCGCCACGGTTCTGGATGCGATCGAACCAGAGGCAAACTGTTCCCTGAACCCGAAAACGCTGCGTGAAATGGGCGTGGTGCCAGGGGGGATGGTGCGCCTGACCACCCGTCGCGGGTCTATCCAAGTGATGGCGCGCGCTGATTATGGTGTGGCGGAAAACATGGTGTTCCTGCCGTTTGCCTATGTCGAAGCGGCCGCCAACATGCTGACCAACCCAGCCTTGGACCCATATGGGAAGATTGCCGAGATGAAATTTTCGGCGGTAAAGGTTGAGAAAGTTGAGCATGAGACCGTCTAAGTCGCATTCGGGTTATTAAGTCGCATTCGTGTTAGAAATACCCGCCCTGACAGCTTGACTGGAGCTGTAGTTGCTTAGGAAGGGCGGTAAATGCAGGATCAGTTTGACGACGTGCCGATGAGCCGGGAGTGGAATTACCACCCCGAGCTCCCGCTTGCCGATACATCCGTATTCAAATGGCCCCCCCGGCCCCGGTATTTGCTGCACTGGTTTGCACGCAACTGGCTGATGCTAAGTGAACGGGTGATGATGGTTGCCCTAGCGGTTGTTCTTTGGGCGTTCGCCTATCCGTCTATGGATCAGGCTGTGGTGTTTTCCGTCGGATGGGTGGCTCAGGTCTGGGTCGTGAATTTGGTGACCATGATCGCGATCGCTGGTGGTCTGCATTGGTATTTCTATATGAAGCGCGGACAGAATAAGGCGTTGAAATTCGACCGTCGCGACATGGCAAAGGGCAATCGGTTGTGGAGCTTTTCGGATCAGGTTCGGGACAATATGTTCTGGTCGCTGGCCAGCGGGGTGACCCAGATTTCGGGTTTTCAGGCGCTGACGATGTGGCTGATGGCAAATGGCTACACGCCGACCTACACCCTCGCTGAGCATCCGGTCTGGTTTCTGGTCGGGGTGGTGTTGCTGCCGGTTTGGTCGGCGTTTCATTTCTACTGGGTGCATCGACTATTGCATGTGCCTGGCGTTTATAAGCATGTGCATTCCGTGCATCATCGCAACGTGAATATTGGCCCGTGGTCCGGGTTCTCGATGCATCCGGTAGAGCATTTTCTGTATTTGACGTCGTTGCTGATTCACTGGGTTGTGCCGACCCATCCGATCCTGTTGTATTTTCATGTGATCTATTTGGGCCCAGGGGCTGCGATGACCCATACTGGGTACGAGGATCTTTTGGTTCGAGATAAGCGACGGCTTGCCCTTGGCACGTTTTACCATCAGCTCCATCACCGCTATTATGAATGCAACTATGGTAATCAAGAGATGCCGTGGGACCGCTGGTTCGGAACCTTTCATGATGGCAGTGAAGAGGGGACGCAGGAAACCCGCCGCCGGAAAAAGAAAATGTATCAAAAGGATGATGGGTGAGCGTCCATTTGGCATGGCGCCATTCACCAACCTTCCAATCTTTTCGCGATGCAATGTGGGAGTATGCGATTTAGTGAATGTGATAACCACTTGATCCCTGTTAAGATCAATCCCTGTTCCATCTGTAATTACAAGGTCAATCCACCCGTGAACAGGAGAACGACTTTGATGAAAGATGTGAAACAGACCAGCAGAGCCAATAAGTATGCAACCCGTGCCACCGTGGCGGTGGCAATGGTGTTGGCGACCAGCGTTGGGGCATTGGCATGGTCAGATGAAATCACCAACGATCGTGACTATAACACCGTCTGCGAATATGCGCCGGGTGCGCAATGCGCCGGGGCTATTCGGATGGATGCGGATCTGTCTGGGGTAGATATGGAGGGGGCGTCGATGACGACGATGCGCCTTGATCATTCTAACCTGTCGCGGGCAAATCTGGAACGCGCGATCCTGCATATGACAAACCTTGAGGGGGCAAACCTGACATTTGCGAACCTGACGGGCGCGCACATGCATGCTGTAAACTTGCAGGGCGCAGATCTGATGATGGCCAATCTGACCGGTGTGAATCTGCTTGATGCGGATTTGCGCGGGGCAAACCTGCTTGGTGCGAAAATGACCGATGTGATTCTGTTTGAGGCCAAGCTGGACAATGCCATCTGGCCTGACGGGCATGTCTGCGGTGAAGGATCCATTGGTGAATGCCGTTAACAGCGGCGTAAGGCCTTTGTAAAAGACTTAGCGTCTTACCCCCAACGTACATCCCCAAGAAAAATATACCCCGCGCCATAGATCGTTTTGATGAGGCGCGGGTTTTTTGGGTCTTCGCGCAGTTTTGTCCTCAAACGCGAGATCCGCACATCCATCGCGCGGTCAAAGCTTTCACCGGCGACACCGCCCAGGCTTTCCTGCATCTGTGCGCGGGAAATTAACCTGTTGGGGGCGTCAAGAAATAGGCGCAACACTTCGCCTTCAGCGTGGGAAAAAGCGGTTTCCCCACCTGCGTCATCCTCTAAGACATAGCGGTCGAAATGGGCAATCCATCCATTGAATTGCGCGGTTTGTGATACCGGCGCACCTGGTTTTTGGCTGCGCAAACGGGCCCGCACGCGGGCGACAACCTCTGCGGCCTCAAACGGTTTGATGATGTAATCATCCGCGCCCAATTCCAAACCGGTGATCTTGTCTTGAACCTGTGTGCGGCCCGAAATGATGATAATCGACGCGCCGCTTTCCAGGGCCAAACGGTGGACCAATGTCAGCCCATCGCGATCTGGCAGCCCCAGATCCACCAAACACACGTCTGGCGACATGGTATTTAAGGCCGCCTCGAATTCGGTCGCGCGGGAATAACATGCAGTGCGGAACCCCGCATCATCTAACGCGTCAGACAACATCCGGCGTATTTCCGGTTCGTCGTCGAGAATGGCCACGAGCGGTTGGGTCATGTGCGGACCTCCTGAGACAGGAATGTAGCAAGTTCTCCCTTGGTAAAGGGCTTATGCAGAACTGGAAAGCCCGCATTTGCCCTGCGCGCATCGTCTGATGGCAAAGATGTCATCAAAAGCATCGGGGTTTCTAAACCTGCGGCCTTCAGCCCCACCAGAAATTCGGGGCCGGTTTGCGGCCCTTCCAGAATAACGTCGGACAGGATTAACCCAATTCCGTCCAATGAGACCAAGCCAAGGGCCTCTTCGGTAGAGGCCGCTTCGATCACTTGGTGCCCCATATCCGTCAGCATTGCGCGAACAGAGGCGCGAATGTCAGTGTTGTCTTCGATCAGCAGAACCAATCGCGGCGCAATAGGGCGCGCGGGTCTGCGCAGGGGCAGGCGGATGGACACCACCGCCCCACCTTTTGGTGACGCGTTGAAGATTTTGACATGCCCCCCCGCAACTGTGGTCTGGTCATAAACCATTGACAACCCGAGGCCCGATCCCTCACCGCCTTTGGTGGTGAAAAACGGATCCAACGCATGTTGAAGTGCCTCTTTTGCGAAACCCGGCCCGGTGTCAGTGACACGGAATTCAATCCAGGTTTCACGAATAGGTCGCACGCTGAGGGTGATATTACCGGGCCCCGCGCCAATGGCATGGGTCGCGTTAAGGATCAGATTCAACAACGCGTCCTGCACCGCACCAGCATCCAGCACTGCGGGCTCGTCAAGATCGGTCACCGTGATGTTCAGGCTGACCCCATCAGGAAGGGTTGACGCGGTCAGCGTTTCCAGACCTTTCAATAGATCCGGGAGGTGGGTGGCCTCGTAATGCACTTCGCGTTTACCGGAAATTGATGCGATCCGTTCAAGCAGGGTGCCACCACGACGGACGGCTGCGGTCGTGGCCTCAACCAATTCTTGGGCCGTATCGCCGATTTCCATTGTGCCCAATCGGCTTTGCAAACCAAGAATAATGGTAAGAAGGTTGGCGAAGTCATGCGCCACACCAGAGGTCAGCTGGGCCGCCAGTTCGCGTTTCCGGGTTTGTGCGAGCGCGGCGCGCGATTGCGCCTCTTCGGTGATGTCCATGGACAGAACATAGATGCCGGTAATGACCCTGCTTTCCTCGTCGCGATCTGGGGTCAGGGCCACACGGATGCGCCGCCCGGATCCTTCGTGCGTGAACTCAAAAACAGAAGGTTCGCCTTTGAAAGCCTTTTGAAAATAAGGGGATATCCGCACATAAGCTTCGTCCCCCAAGGCATCTCTGGCGTGCAAACCGAACAGATCGGCGGGGCGCCCTGGAATAACTTTTCCCAAGCGACGGTTTGAGAAAGTATAGTGCAGGTCCTGGTCAATTCGTGCGATATGGGCGGGCATCATTTCGGCGGTCAAACGCGTGCTGCGCTCCATCTCGGTCAGCTCATGCTTGGCCTCTTCGAGTGCTTTGTTGGTGGATTCCAGCGCGCGGTTGGTTTGGGCCAATTCTTCGGTGTGACTGAGCACAAGGTCTGACAGTTCTTCCGAACGGGCGCGCAACAGGCGTTCTTGTCGCTTGATGTGGGTGATGTCGGTGTACACCGTGACCCATCCGCCTTGTGACAGGGGGTTGCCCTCAACCGAAATGACCCGACCATTGGCGCGCGTGCGTTCGATGTAATGGGGCACAAAGGCCTTGGCTTGATCGACCCGAGAACGCACAAAGGCGTCGATGTCGCCCACGCCGCCATAATCGCCACGCTCGGCCAGATGGCGGATTGTATCGCCAAATTCAGCCCCGGGGCGCACCAGTTTATCGGGCAAGTCAAACATGTCCTGAAACTGTCGATTGCCGATCACCAATGTCAGGTGTCGATCGTAAATGGACAGGGCTTGCTGGATAAGATTCAGCCCTGCTTGGGTCAGAACGACGGCTTCTTTGCTATTCTGCATCAAGGTTTGTCCCCTTCTTCTTTTTGTCGCTATCACCGCAGGTCCAATGAGAAAAGGGGTTTGAGGGGCGAAATTCCGCTAAATCAACTTGTAACAATTCGTTAGGATTTCGAAAAAGTGCCGAAACCTTTGACGCCCAAGTTTTTTTGGTCAGGGTTGTAGGCAAGAATCGCCTGACAACCGGGAACGTCGGACAGGCCGACGGTGGGAGGACAATTTGGCACAAGAATTAGCCGCAGCTGGCGCGTTTGCTTCCATTCCGGAGCTTTTAGCCCGGAACGTGAAGGAATTTGGAGATCGCCCGGCCTACCGGGAGAAGGAATTCGGTATTTGGCAAAGCTGGACCTGGGCGCAAGCCGCAGAGGAAATCCAGAACCTTGCCTTGGGTTTGTTGGCCCTTGGGATCAATCGTGGCGACCATGTCGCCATCATCGGTCGCAACCGCCCTGCTCTTTACTGGGGAATGGTTGCCGCGCAACGAGCAGGGGCCGTACCGGTTCCGCTTTACCAAGACGCCGTGACCGAAGAAATGGAATACGTGCTGGAAAACTGCGGTGCGCGTTTCGTGATTTGTGGCGACCAGGAACAGGTCGACAAAGTGATCGAAGTGCAGGAGAAAATCCATCACATCGAACACGTGATTTATTTCGACAAGCGTGGCTTGCGGAAATATGACCACAGCCACCTGCATTGGTATCACGACATTCAGGAAGAGGGTCGCGCGGCCCATGCGCGCCTGCAAGACGAGATGGCGGTGCGTGAAGCTGAGCTGAATTATGACAGCACCTGCGTCATGCTTTACACCTCTGGCACCACTGGTCGCCCAAAAGGTGTGGTTCTGTCGAACCGCAACATTATTGAGAGCGCCAAGAATTCATCTGAATTTGATAACCTAGGCATGAACGAAGATGTTCTGGCCTATCTGCCGATGGCATGGGTGGGTGACTTTATCTTCTCGCTGGGTCAGGCCATGTGGTCCGGGTTCTGCGTGAACTGTCCCGAAAGCGCCGATACACTGATGTCGGATCTGCGCGAAATTGGGCCAACCTATTACTTTGCGCCACCGCGTGTGTTTGAAACACAGCTGACCAACGTGATGATCCGGATGGAAGACAGTGGCAATCTGAAATACGCTCTGTTCCATCACTTTATGGATTTTGCGAAAAAGGGTGCCGGTGAGAAATACGGTATGCCGCGTCGCAAAGTGACGACGAAAAAGAGAACGCTCGAACAGAAAATTCGTCACGGTTTTCGCTATGCGATGGGGATTGGGTTCGCCATTGAAACACTGGTTGAAAACACGATCCGCCTTGGGTTCACCAAGCTGCGTCATCCGGTGGAAACCCGCAAACACTTTAAAGCCAAAGATCCAATTGGTCTGAAGCTTTACCGTGGCAAGCTGCAGGAATATTTCAAATATCGCTGTGGTGATGTGCTGGTGTATGGCCCGCTGAAAGATACTTTGGGTTTTGGCCGCATTCGTGTTGGTTACACCGCGGGTGAAGCGATTGGTCCGGAAATTTTTGAGTTTTACCGCTCGATGGGGATCAACCTGAAACAGCTTTACGGTCAGACCGAAGCCACTGTGTTTATCACCGTGCAGCCAGATGGTGAAGTGCGCAACGACACCGTTGGTGTGCCAGCGCCGGGTGTTGAAATTCGCCTCGCTGACAACGGCGAGATCTTTTATCGCAGCCCGGGCACATTTGTTGAGTACTACAACAATCCCGCCAGCACTGCGGACACCAAAGACCCAGAGGGTTGGGTGGCCACGGGGGATGCTGGGTTCTTTGACAAGCACAATGGTCACTTGCGGATCATTGACCGCGCGAAAGACGTTGGCAAAATGGCTGATGGCAAGATGTTTGCGCCGAAATATGTTGAGAACAAGCTCAAATTCTATCCGGATATTCTGGAAGTGGTTGTGTTTGGCAACGAGCGCGACATGTGTACGGCGTTCATCAACATTGACCTGACCGCCGTGGGCAACTGGGCAGAGCGCAACAACGTTGCTTATGCATCGTACCAAGAGCTGGCAGGTCACCCCGATGTGGTGTCGACCATCCAGGACCATGTTGAAACGGTGAACAAATCTGTTGCCGAAGATGACATGTTGTCTGGCTGTCAGATCCACCGCTTCCTGATCTTGCACAAAGAATTGGATGCGGATGACGGTGAAATGACCCGGACACGGAAAGTGCGCCGTAAGGTTGTCGAGGAGAAATACGCTCCGCTGATCGATGCGCTTTATGGCGGCAAGCACGAGCAATACATCGAGACCGAAGTCACCTATGAGGACGGTCGTAAGGGCTCGATCAACGCCACCCTGGAAATCCGCGATGCGGCGGTGGTTGGTACCAATCAGGGCCAAAAAACAGGAGTGGCGGCAGAATGAGCTTAGATATGAACGCCGACAGCTATGTCACCGCAGATGGGCGCACCATCGGACCGGTGGTGATGGATTTGAAAAATATCACGCTGCGCTTTGGCGGTGTGGTTGCGATCAAAGACATCAGCTTTGACATCCGCGAAGGTGAAATCCGCGCAATCATCGGGCCAAACGGTGCTGGTAAATCATCCATGCTGAACGTCATCTCGGGCTTTTATAAGCCACAAGAGGGTGAAGTTTGGTTCCGGGGCACAAAACGCCCCCCCATGAAGCCGTTTCAGGTGGCGCGCCAGGGCTTGGCGCGGACTTTCCAAAACATCGCCTTGTTTGATGGGATGACCGTTCTTGACAACATCATGACCGGCCGTCTGAACCACATGACAGCAAACATGTTTCAGCAAGCGATCTGGAAAGGCAAAGCCGAGAAAGAAGAGCTGGCCAACCGCGAAGTTTGCGAAAAGGTCATCGACTTTCTTGAAATTCAGCACATTCGGAAAACCCCAGTTGGGCGTCTGCCTTACGGTTTGAAGAAACGTGTGGAATTGGCCCGTGCTTTGGCCGCTGAACCGTCACTGTTGCTGTTGGATGAACCAATGGCCGGCATGAACGTTGAGGAAAAAGAGGACATGTCCCGCTTTATCCTCGATATGAATGACGAATTTGGCACCACCATCGCCCTGATCGAACACGATATGGGCGTGGTTATGGACCTGTCCGACCGCGTGGTTGTGATGGATTACGGTAAAAAAATTGGCGATGGCACACCGGAAGAGGTGCGCAACAACCAAGATGTCATCGACGCCTATCTCGGCGTTGCACACGACTAAGGGGGGACACATGTCTGAACAATTGCTCTTTGCGGCGGAAGTCACCCTGAACGGCCTGATGGCCGGGGTGCTTTACGCGCTTGTCGCGCTGGGGTTTGTCTTGATCTTCAAGGCGTCCGGCATTTTTAACTATGCCCAAGGGGTTATGGCGCTGTTTGCGGCTATGACGCTGGTGGGTGTTCAACAAGGTCAGATCCCGTTTTCGCATCTGATCAACGCGATTTTTGGCACTGAAATTCACCACTTTCCGTGGCATGTGCCGTCGATCATCGCGATTATTGCCGCCGCTGGCGTCATGGTGGGCTTTGCCTGGATCGTCGAGCGGTATATCCTGAAGCACCTTGTGGGGCAGCCGGATATCATCCTCTTTATGGCGACCATTGGTCTTGCTTACTTCATGGAAGGCTTCGGCGACTTGATGTGGGGATCCGAGCTGAAAACGCTTGATGTGGGTCTTCCGCAGGGTCTGAACGAAACCGTTCTGGATGCGACTGATAAGCTGTTTGGTTACGGCTTCTTTCTCGACAACCTTGATATTGTGGCGACTTTGATTGCGGCCTTGCTTGTGGCGGCACTGACGATCTTTTCGCAGTACTCCAAACAAGGCCGCGCCCTTCGCGCTGTGGCGGATGACCACTCGGCTGCTTTGTCGGTGGGTATCTCGCTGCGCTTTATCTGGGTTCTGGTCTGGTCGATTGCCGGTTTTGTTGCCCTTGTTGCGGGTATCATGTGGGGCGCCAAATCAGGGGTTCAGTTCTCGCTGTCACTGATCGCGCTTAAGGCTCTGCCAGTGCTGATGCTGGGCGGGTTCACCTCGATCCCGGGCGCCATTATCGGCGGTCTGATCATCGGTGTGGGCGAGCAGCTGTTCGAATTCGCCATTGGTCCATTGATCGGTGGTGCGACACAGAACTGGTTCGCGTATGTTCTCGCACTTATCTTCCTCGTCTTCCGGCCACAGGGCCTGTTCGGCGAAAAAATCATCGAAAGGGTCTGATCCATGTTTTACCGTGAAGCTGGTGATTTCAAAACGTCCTATAAAGACGACAACCAGACCTTTCCGATCCGTTTGGACCGGGCCGGGTATTGGGTTGCCCTCGCCGTAGCCTTCCTGATTATTCCGTTCTTTGTGAACGACTATTGGGTGAACGCTGTGTTTGCACCGTTCTTCATCTATGCCATTGCGGCGTTGGGGTTGAACATTCTGACAGGTTACGCCGGTCAGGTGTCGCTTGGGACCGGTGGGTTCATGGCGGTGGGGGCTTATGCTTGCTACAAGCTGATGGTGGCCTTTCCAGAAGTGAGCATTGTGTTCCATGTGCTGATTGCAGGCGGGATCACGGCGGTTGTTGGTGTGGCCTTCGGCCTTCCATCGCTGCGCATCAAAGGGTTCTACCTTGCGGTGGCCACGCTTGCGTCGCAGTTCTTTCTGGTGTGGCTCTTTAACAAAGTGCCGTGGTTCTACAACTATTCGGCCTCTGGTCAGATCAACGCCCCAGAGCGTAGCGTATTGGGTGTGATCGTAACTGGCCCAAACACAGATGCTTGGGCAAAATACCTGATCTGCTTGGTGTTTCTTGTTGGCTTGGCCTGGGTTGCACGCAATCTGACACGCGGCATGATGGGCCGTAAGTGGATGGGCATTCGCGACATGGACATCGCGGCTGAAATCATCGGGGTGAACCCGCTGATGGCGAAGATGACCGCTTTTGCTGCTTCGTCCTTCTTTGTGGGTGTTGCTGGCGCGCTGTTCTTCTCAGTTTATCTGGGGGCTGCGGAAGCGGGTGAAAGCTTTGGCATCACCAAATCGTTCCTGATCCTCTTCATGATCATCATTGGTGGTTTGGGGTCGATCTTTGGATCTTTTGCAGGTGCGGCCTTTATGGTTCTGATGCCAGTTCTTCTGAAGAACGTGCTGGTGGGCATGATGGGTTGGCCAACTGATCTTGCAGCTCACCTTGAGTTTATGATCGTTGGTGGCCTGATCGTGTTCTTCTTGATCGTGGAACCCCATGGCCTTGCGCAACTGTGGCGCCTGACGAAAGACAAACTGCGCCTCTGGCCATTCCCGCACTGACGGGCCCGCATGGACGGGACAGCGCCAAGGCCTGTGAATAAGAATTGATCTTCCGGTCCATGAGGAGCGGGCCGGGGGATCCTCACCAAAGTGACCCAAAAAGGGCACGACATTTTGCTAATCTAGGGAGGAAGCAAATGACTTTTAAGAGAGTTGCAGCGGCATCAGTAGCCGCACTGATGGTGGCATCGCCCGTAATGGCCGATCTGGTATTCCCATCGCTGAGCTATCGCACCGGCCCGTTTGCCGCTGGTGGTATTCCTTATGCTGACGGTTTTGCCGACTACATGACCCTGCTCAACGAGCGTGACGGTGGTGTTGGTGGCGTTAAGCTGCAGGTTCCAGAGTGCGAAACCGCCTATAACACAGAAAAAGGCGTTGAGTGCTATGAAGCGACCAAAGGGGAAGGCGCGCTTGCCTATAACCCACTGTCGACGGGTATTACCTATCAGCTGATCCCCAAAGCGACCGCCGATGACATCCCGCTTTACACACCTGGTTACGGCCGGACTTCGGCTGCCAACGGCAATGTGTTTAGCCATGTGTTCAACTTCCCAGCGAACTACTGGAACGGCGCGTCCGCTGCTGTAAACCACCTGCTGGACCTGAACGGCGGCGATCTGAAAGGCAAAAAGGTTATCTTGCTGCACTTCAACGGCGCATACGGTAAAGAGCCAATCCCAACGCTGACCGCTTTGGGCGAAAAGCATGGTTTTGAATTCAGCACGATCCCAGTGGACTATCCTGGTCAGGAACAAAAATCGCAGTGGCTGCAAATTCGCCGCGAAAAGCCTGACTATGTTCTGTTCTGGGGCTGGGGCGTGATGAACCAGGTTGCTGTGCAAGAAGCCGCCAACATTCGCTTCCCAATGGAAAACTTCATTGGCGTTTGGTGGTCTGGTGCTGAGCATGACGTGGAGCCTGCTGGCGCCGCTGCAAATGGCTATAAGGCTGTGGCATTCCACGGCGTTGGCCACGACTATCCAGTATTTGACGACATCAACAAATATGTTGTTGATGC
Source organism: Aliiroseovarius lamellibrachiae (assembly GCF_018599245.1). Classification (GTDB taxonomy): domain Bacteria; phylum Pseudomonadota; class Alphaproteobacteria; order Rhodobacterales; family Rhodobacteraceae; genus Aliiroseovarius; species Aliiroseovarius lamellibrachiae. The sequence goes on along the minus strand of NZ_JAHEVJ010000008.1, from coordinate 14,912 downwards.
TGGCAAAGCAGCTGGTGATGGTTCGAACGTTGGGACCGTTATCTATAACCGTGGCGTTTACGCCGCCATGATGCTTGCTGAAGCCGCCAAGAAGGCTCAGGAAATTCATGGTGTGAAAGACATCACTTCGGGTCAGATGCGTGATGGTCTGGAACAGCTGGAAATCACCAACGCACGTATGGCGGAACTGGGAATGGAGGGCTTTGGCCCCGAGTTCAAAGTAAGCTGTGCCAACCATGGTGGTCCAGGTACTGCTGCGATTTCTCAGTGGGATGCAACAGCCGGAAAATGGTCGCTGATCTCTGACTTTGGTCCTTCGGACATGGATGTCATCCAGCCGCTGATCACAGCAGATTCCGAGGCTTATGCCGCGGAAAACAAAATCGAGCCACAGTGTAAATAAGCACTTGGTTTGAAGCGTCCGGGCCTTTGGGCCCGGACCATTTCAGGAACGAATACGTATAGGACGACCCATCATGCTGGACGCCGCAAAGACCACGGAAAACCTTCTAGAGGTCAACAATATCGAGGTGATCTACAATCACGTGATCCTTGTGTTGAAAGGTGTCAGCCTCACAGTCCCCAAGGGTGGGATCACCGCGCTTTTGGGCGGGAACGGAGCTGGCAAAACCACGACGCTTAAAGCGATTTCCAACCTGTTGCAGGCGGAACGCGGCGAGGTGACCAAAGGGACGATCTTCCACAAAAACGAAGACGTTGCTGAACTGAATCCAGCCGCGTTGGTGAAACGTGGCGTCATTCAGGTGATGGAAGGCCGTCATTGTTTTGAACACCTGACCGTCGAAGAAAACCTTTTGACAGGTTCGTATACGCGCACCGACGGCAAAGCCGAAATCGCCAAAGATCTGGAGATGGTCTACGATTATTTCCCACGCTTGAAAGAGCGTCGCAAATCTCAGGCCGGCTACACCTCTGGTGGTGAACAACAGATGGTGGCCATGGGCCGCGCGCTGATGTCGCGCCCTGACATGATCTTGCTGGACGAACCTTCGATGGGTCTGGCCCCACAGCTTGTGGAACAGATCTTTGAGATTGTGAAAGAAGTGAATGAGAAAGAAGGCGTGACCTTCCTTCTGGCTGAACAAAACACCAACGTGGCGCTGCGGTATGCCCACTATGGTTATATTCTGGAAAACGGTCGCATCGTGATGGATGGCCCGGCGGCAGAGCTTCGTGAAAACCCTGATGTGAAGGAATTCTATCTGGGTATGTCCGATGAAGGTCGCAAGAGCTTCCGTGATGTGCGTTCGTATCGTCGTCGTAAGCGTTGGTTGGCCTAAGCCCCACCGCTTACTCGTAAACATTGATAATTTGCTGACGGTTAAGTCGGCTCAGACAAGAGGTTTCACTCATGTCCAAGTATTTTGATGCGCTGGAAACCCGCTCGGCGGACGAACGCGCCGCCGCATTTGCGCAGGCGCTGCCCGAACAGATTGCCCGCGCCAAGGCTTTGACGGGCTATGGGGCAAGCCTCTCGGATGTGGATGCTGGCGCGGTTAAATCCATCGCGGATCTGGCCAGCCTGCCGGTGCTGCGCAAGTCAGAGATTGGCAAGGCGCAGGCGGCGGATGGCCCACTGGGTGGATTTGGTGGCTTGCCGACACATAAGTTTGCCCACATCTTTCAATCGCCCGGTCCGATTTATGAACCCGGTGGGGTTGGTCATGATTGGTGGCGAATGGGGCGCTTTTTGGCGGCCTGTGGCATCGGCGAAGGTGACATTGTTCAGAACTGTTTTGGTTATCATCTGACCCCCGCGGGTATGATTTTTGAAAACGGCGCGCGCGCCGTTGGGGCGGCGGTTGTGCCAGCAGGCGTTGGCCAGACCGAGCTTCAGGTGCGGGCGGCCGCCGACATTGGCACCACCGCTTATGCGGGCACGCCGGACTACCTGAAGATCATTCTGGATCGGGCTGATGCGGATGGCGTCAAGCTTAAGATCACCAAAGCCGCCGTTGGTGGGGGGGCCTTGTTCCCGTCATTGCGCCAGGAATACGCGGATCGCGGTATCACCTGTTTGCAAAGCTATGCCACCGCTGACTTGGGCAATGTGGCGTATGAATCGGATGCCATGGAAGGCATGATCATCGACGAGGGTGTGATTGTGGAAATCGTGCGCCCCGGCACAGGTGATCCCGTTGCCCCGGGTGAAGTCGGCGAAGTGGTCGTGACCACGCTCAATCCCGACTATCCGCTGATCCGTTTTGCAACCGGCGATTTGTCAGCTGCCTTGCCCGGCGTCAGCCCCTGCGGTCGCACCAATATGCGGATCAAAGGTTGGATGGGTCGCGCGGATCAAACCGCCAAGATCAAGGGCATGTTTGTGCGCCCTGAACAGGTTGCAGATTTTGTTGCCAAGCATGGGGATGTGGCCAAAGCACGGGTCATCGCATCTCGCGAAGGCGAAATGGATGCGATGACCGTGCAAATCGAAACGGATGCAACGGATGCGGCACCTTATGCCAAGTCCATTGCTGAGACGCTGAAACTTAAAGGTAAGATCGAGATCGTTGCCAAGGGCAGCCTGCCCAACGATGGCAAGGTGATCGACGACCAACGCGTCTATGACTGACCCTTTCAGGGTATCTTCCTCCTGAGGGAAAGGGCCGGGGGCAACCCTGGCCTTTTCTTTTTGGGCGGCCTAAAAACCACGCCCTCTCAAGGCATAAAAAAAGCCGCCCCGAAGGACGGCCTTTTTAAAATTCGCTAGGCTGATGCCCTAGCCCGAAGGGATTAACCTTGACGGGCTTTGAAGCGGCGCTGTGTTTTGTTGATCACATAAACACGGCCCTTACGGCGCACCACGCGACAGTCGCGGTGGCGGTTTTTCAGCGAGCGGAGTGAGTTACGAACTTTCATGTCCATCTCCTTCTACGCGGCGCTGCGGTTGCGCCTAAACTTCATTTTATCTGCGCCATTGGTTCTGGGTTTCCCCTTGGCCCGGCACGGACGGTTCATGGTGGGCGATACTGGGATCGAACCAGTGACCCCTTCGATGTCAACGAAGTGCTCTACCGCTGAGCTAATCGCCCTGAAATCTCATCTAAAACATACCAATTGGCACATCTCAAAAGACACAACGCGGGAAAGCCCGCGTCGGTCCCGTTCCTATAAAAGGAGTCGTGCCGCTGCGCAAGGGCTTTTGGTGAGAGAATTTATGGCTTTATATAGGACACGAGGAGCCCAGATGAGAAACAGTCCCTATACGTTACGAAACCCAAAGGAACGAAGCAGTAGTGTGGTCTTTGCATCGCCGCACTCCGGGCGGGCATATGGTTGGGATTTCTTGCAAAATTCGATTTTGGACGAACGGCTGATCCGCTCGTCGGAAGATGCATATGTCGATAAGCTGTTTCAGGCCGCCCCTGATTGTGGCGCCCCGCTGTTGGCCGCAAATACGCCACGGGCTTTTGTGGATTTTAACCGCGGCACAGAAGAGCTTGATCCCGCCCTGGTGCGGGGGGTGCGTCGACCTGCATTGAACGCGCGGATCTCTGCTGGGCTGGGTGTTATACCGCGTGTTGTGGCCGGGGGGCGTGCAATCTACCACGGCAAAATGTCGATGTCCGAAGCACAGACAAGGTTGAATGACACTTGGTTTCCCTATCACAACCAATTGCAGACCTTGCTGGATCAAAGCCATCGCGCATTTGGCGAGGCGATATTAATTGATTGCCATTCGATGCCGCATGATGCGCTGCGAAATGTGATGTTGCCACAGGGCCGCCCTGAGATTGTGTTGGGCGATCGCCACGGTGCATCGGCGTCGTCGGGCATCGTGGGCGGGATCGAGAACGCCTTTCAGCGGGCGGGTTTTATTGTCGCGCGTAACATCCCATTTGCGGGGGCGTTTGTGACGCAGCATTATGGCCGCCCGTCGCGCCAGCAGCATGTGATCCAAGTGGAAATTGACCGCTCCCTTTACATGAACGAAGCACAAATTCGGCCCAATGGTCAGTTCCACAACATTCAGGCGCGGCTTGCTGAAGCAATTCAAGAGATTTGCGACATTGGGCGCACATGCGAAAAGCTTGCGGCTGAATAGGCGTATGTGTCAGCGGGGTGCGCAATTGTGTGTGGATGTAACGTCCGATCACCGCCTGAGCGCGCGACCTTTGACGATGAGGCCCTTGCCAAATTTCGCGCGAATCTTATCCGTCGCCTGTTCTGCCGCGCGCCGTTTGGCGGCGGTCGGATCAAGCAGGTCGTCGGTCAAATCAGCCCCTTCTGCGCTGACCAGGTCACTGATGCCAACACCGATTAGACGAAAAGGCCCTTCGCTTAGCGCACGATCAAGCATCGGGTGGGCGGTACGGTAAATCCGATCTGCAGATTGGGTGCTGTCGCCTAAACTGATCCGCCGGGTCAGCCCGGCGTGATTGGCGCGCTTCAGCTTTAATGTCACCACGCGTCCGGCTGTGTTTTTTGCTTTTGCCCGGTCAGAGACCTGTTCGGCAAGGCGCCACAGATGACCGTCCAGAATCTCTGCATTCTGAGTATCTTCGAAAAATGTCGTTTCCTTTGAAATCGACTTAACGGGGGCATGTGCCGATACGCGGCGGCGATCTTGTCCGCGTGCAAGGTGATACAGGCGTTCGCCCATGCCACCAAACCGCGCGATCAGATCAGCCTGTTCCCAGCGCAGCAAGTCAGAAAAGGTCCGTATCCCCGCACGATCAAGCTGGGCTTGCCCTGCGGGGCCGACACCCCAGATCATACGAACCGGTTTATCGCGCAAAAATGCCCCGGTTTCTGCTTTGCCGATCACCGAAAATCCCTGTGGCTTGTCGAGATCCGAGGCGACTTTGGCCAGAAATTTATTATGACTAAGCCCAACCGAACCGGTCAGCCCCAGCTCGTCTTTCATCCGCTTCACCAACCCCGCAAGCATCACCGCAGGGGGCACGCCGTGCAAGCGCTGGGTTCCGGACATATCCAGAAAGGCTTCGTCCAGGGACAAGGGTTCAATGGCCGGGGTCAGCTCATCCATCATCGCGCGGATTTGCTTGGAAACAGCGGCATAATGGTCGCCGCGCGGCCTGATCACCACGGCGTCAGGACACAGCTTGAGCGCTTGAAACATTGGCATTGCGGATTTTACGCCGCGAATACGCGCCACATAACAGGCGGTGGAGACAACCCCCCGATGCCCGCCGCCAATGATCACGGGCTTGTCCTGCAATTCGGGATTATCACGTTTTTCGACAGAGGCGTAAAAGGCATCGCAATCCATATGTGCAATGCTCAGCTGATAAAGCTCGGGATGTGATGTCACACGCGGACTTTTACAGGCCGGGCAACGTCGACCGGTTTCAAATTGTGTCAGACAGGATCGACATAAAGCAGGCATAGGCACAGTTTACCCTATCTCTGGCAGGTCCTAAAGATGCCTGCCCCATCATTATTCCCGAGTTGAAAAAGACCGCATCAACCGCCATATGTTAGGGAAATCACTTTCATTCATGTATGAGGCATAATTATGGGCGACATTCCTTTTGATCTGAGCGGCGGCAATATTGTGTTGCTGGTTCTTGCCGCATTTTTGGTTCTGACCGTCCTGAAGGGCGTGAAAATTGTTCCTCAAAGTCAAAAGTTTGTGGTTGAACGGTTTGGACGCCTGCAAAGTGTCATGGGGCCGGGCATCAACTTTATTGTGCCGTTTCTGGATGTTGTTCGTCACAAGGTTTCGGTTTTGGAACGCCAGCTGCCCACAAACTCGCAAGATGCGATCACGTCGGACAACGTGTTGGTGCAGGTGGACACCTCGGTGTTTTACCGCATTCTTGAACCGGAAAAGACCGTGTACCGGATCCGCGATGTGGACGCCGCGATTGCCACCACGGTTGCGGGGATCGTGCGCTCTGGCATTGGCGAGATGGAGCTGGATGAGGTGCAATCGAACCGCCAGCAGTTGATTTCCAAGATCAAGGTTCAAGTCGCCGAAGCTGTGGACGATTGGGGTATCGAAGTGACGCGGGCTGAAATCCTTGACGTCAATCTGGATGCTGCGACGCGCGAAGCAATGTTGCAACAGTTGAACGCCGAACGGGCGCGCCGCGCGCAGGTGACCGAAGCCGAAGGGCGCCGTCGGGCGGTTGAGCTGAGCGCGGACGCCGACCTTTATGCCGCACAAAAAGCAGCCGAGGCGCGTCGTGTGTCGGCAGATGCAGAGGCTTATGCCACGGAAGTTGTGGCCAAGGCCATCCATCTGCACGGCATCGAATCTGCCCAGTATCAAGTGGCGTTGAAACAGGTTGAAGCTTTGGTCGAAGTGGGCAAAGGCGAGGGCAAACAAACAGTTCTGTTGCCGTCAAACGCTCTGGACGCCTTTGGCGATGCCTTCAGCATGCTTAAAGGAAAATCATGATGGAACAGGTGATGGACGCATCTGCCTTATGGTCGGAATGGTGGCTTTGGGCCGCCTTTGCGATCGGTTTGGTGATTTTTGAAATCTTCGCACCGGGGTTTGTCTTTTTGGGCTTCGCGGTTGGGGCCGCCGTTGTCGCGATCCTTGCTCTGCTTGGGTTGGCAATATCCCTGCCTTGGATGTTGGTGATTTTTGGCTGTGTTTCCATCGCCGCTTGGCTGGGAATGCGCAGTGTCATCGGCGTGCGCAGCGGGCAGACCAAACATTTTGATAGTGACATCAACGAGAATTAGATCATCACATGCAAGGAGGGGGGCTAGTCGGCCCCTTTCCCAAAAAGATACGGCATTGCGGTCTGCATGGCCGCGCCTTTCATCAACCACGATAGCCCAAAGGCCCAGACGGCGACGCTTTCAGCCCAGAATGTGAAATGCCACTGCGTATCCCAGTGATGGCCAATGTTGGGAAATCCCAGCTTCATCACGCCAATTACACCCACCATCGTAAAAATCACCCAGCCGAAAATCTGGTAACAGAGGTTGCGGCGTTGTTTGAACAGCGACTTGCTTGGGCGTGTGCAGCGGGTAAAAACGCGTTGTGACATGATCCCCAAACTCAGCAGAAACAGCCCTGCGGCGGTCAAATGTATCGCGGCCTGTGTGGTGTCTGCACTTGCCGGGATCAGGCGGTCAAAAAGCGTCGGGGGATGCGCGCATGTGCCTCGCGCGCAAAGGGTCGGCACAAACGCCATAACCAACACGCTTGCCCCCGCCAAACCAGAAACCCGCCGATCCGTCAGGATTTCTTTGGGCCGCGGCGGATAGCCTTCATAGGCCAGCAAAAACAGTCCAACACCCGCAGCGGCCGCCACGAAGACCTCGCGTAGCTCTGAAAAGAAGAATTCTGAGATAGAGTTCTCCATGGGGACGCCTGCCAGATGCACACCAAGCAAAAGCGCAAAGGGCAATCCGATACCAATTGCGCCAATGCCGCGGCGCAGACGCATCATTGTGGCGCGATCTGGGTCTTGATCTCTAGGCATGTGCCCTCCGATATTTTTAATATCTTGGCACGCTACATCTGCCCAAAGGTAAATGTAGCGTGCTTGGATATTATGATCCGGAGATTTTGTGTTGGCGCAAGTCCGACACATGCGTGTTCAACAGTTTTGATCAAGCGTGATCCGCTAGAATGTGGCCGCGTGTCTTGTGGATTTAAGCCGACGCAAGTTCGGCCAAAATGGCTTGTGCTGCGGCGCGGGGATTGGGGGTCTGATAAATTGGCCGACCGACAACGATATGATCCACGCCGTCTGCGATGGCTTGTGTCGGGGTGGCGATGCGCTTTTGGTCCCCCAGATCCGCCCCGGTGGGGCGAACACCCGGTGTCACAATCAGCTTGCCTTTGGCCTCTGGCAAGGCGCGGATCAAGGCCGCCTCTTGTGGGGATGCGATCACACCATCCGCCCCGGCGGCCATTGCGATTGCGGCGCGTTCCAGCACCAAATCCTGAACATCACCGGGTTTGTAACAAGACGCATCCAAATCTGCGCGATCAAGCGAGGTCAGAACGGTGACGGCCAAAATTTTCATGTCAGAGGCGCCTTTGCCGATCTGGGCGGCGCGCACAACATGCGGATCACCATGCACGGTGAGAAAATCCAGATTGAACTGTGACAGCCCGCGAACAGCAGATTCGACAGTGTTGCCAATGTCAAAAAGCTTCATGTCGAGGAAGATCTTTTTGCCAAGCTCGTCTTTCAGTTCGTTGGCCAGAGCCAGCCCGCCGGTTGTCAGCATTCCAAGGCCAATTTTATAAAAGCTAACAGCATCACCAAGGTCTTGCGCCAGCTTCAAGCCATCCAAGGCATTTGGGACGTCCAATGCAACAATAAGGCGGTCATCAGAATGGGGGGTGGCAATCATGGTCAGCTCCTATAGGTCGTTGCCATGTCCTAACGGGCGACTTTTGCAAAGGCAAATGCGGAAACGCCCGGCGCACATCCCTATCCCCCCGTGACGGTGATATTTTCATGGCGAAAAGCATCGTTTTCACACAATGCCGCATAGTCAGGCAATCGGCGTGCCTGACGCAGGGCCTCGCGGGCAAGGGCGATGAGCTGTTCCTGATGGGGCAGGGAAGAGGCTTCGGGGACGCGGCATAAAAACTGTGCATTCACGGCATGGGCTGATGACGCAGCCTCATCATTGATTTGCAGGGAGACAGAACCGCTGATGCGGCCAAGAACCTCGTCGTAAGATAGGTTCGATAATGTGATACTTGATACATACATTGGGACCTCGCAGGGGCCACATTCTCAGCATAGAGCGTGGTGGAAAAGGGTAAATTCATTCTTTCCTTCCCCCCGACGACCTACCCCTTGCGGTTGCGGCACAGTGTTCCCATTTATGTCTTAAGGCCCGTCAGGGGTGTGCCGCAAAAGTGGGCATCCGACATATGGGCGCTTTGAAAAGGAGAATGATATGGATGTATCGAAGTTTACCGAACGGTCGCGCGGGTTTATTCAAGCAGCACAGACCATTGCGATGCGTGAAAACCACCAACGACTGGTTCCCGAACATATTCTAAAGGCCCTTCTGGATGACGAAGAAGGGATGAGCGCAAACCTGATCCGTAAGGCCGGTGGCGTGCCAGATGATGTGCGCGTGGCGCTGGACGAACGGTTGGCGAAACTGCCAAAGGTCTCTGGCGACGGTGCGCAGGTTTATATGGATAATTCCATTGCTGCGGTCGTGGATGAAGCCGGTAAAATTGCCAAACAAGCCGGCGACAGCTTTGTCCCGGTCGAACGGTTGTTGACTGCCCTTGCCATTGTGAAATCCAAAGCAAAAGAGGCATTAGAAGCCGGCGGCGTTGACGCCCAGAAATTGAACGCCGCGATCAATGATTTGCGCCAAGGTCGTACCGCTGACAGCGCATCGGCCGAAGACAGCTATGAGGCGCTAAATAAATACGCAAGGGATCTGACCGAAGCGGCCCGTGAGGGAAAAATCGACCCAATTATTGGCCGGGACGAAGAAATTCGTCGCGCGATGCAGGTCTTGTCGCGCCGCACCAAAAACAACCCTGTGTTGATCGGTGAGCCTGGCGTTGGTAAAACTGCAATCGCCGAAGGGCTGGCGCTGCGCATCGTGAATGGCGATGTGCCCGAAAGCCTGCGCAACAAACGCCTTTTGGCGCTTGATATGGGGTCGCTGATTGCCGGTGCGAAATACCGTGGCGAATTTGAAGAGCGGCTTAAGGCTGTGCTGAACGAAGTGACCTCTGCCGCCGGTGAAATCATCCTCTTTATTGATGAGATGCACACGCTGGTTGGGGCGGGGAAATCGGATGGGGCAATGGATGCCGCCAACCTGATCAAACCGGCGCTCGCACGCGGGGAGCTTCACTGTGTGGGTGCAACCACGCTGGATGAGTACCGCAAATACGTTGAAAAAGACGCCGCCCTTGCGCGCCGTTTTCAGCCGATTGTGGTGCAGGAACCCACCGTCGAAGACACAATCTCGATCCTTCGGGGCATCAAAGAGAAATACGAACTCCACCACGGGGTGCGCATTTCCGACAGCGCCTTGGTGTCGGCGGCCACGCTAAGTCACCGCTATATCACCGATCGCTTTTTGCCAGACAAAGCCATCGACCTTGTGGACGAGGCCGCCAGCCGCTTGCGGATGGAGGTGGACAGCAAACCAGAAGAGCTCGACGCGCTGGATCGTCAGATCCTACAAATGCAGATCGAGGCCGAGGCCCTGCGGCTTGAGGATGACAAAGCGTCCAAGGATCGGTTGTCCAAACTGGAAACGGAACTGTCTGATCTACAAGAAAAATCAGGCGCGATGACCGCCAAATGGCAGGCCGAACGCGATATGCTGGAAGGGGCCCGCACGCTGAAAGAGCATCTTGACCGTGCGCGCGCTGAACTGGACATCGCCAAGCGAGACGGCAACCTCGCCCGCGCAGGTGAACTGTCGTATGGCATCATTCCTGAGCTTGAGAACAAGCTTGAGGATGCTGAGGAAGCCGAAGGCGAAATGATGGTCGAAGAGGCCGTGCGCCCCGAACAAATCGCATCCGTGGTTGAGCGTTGGACAGGCATTCCAACGTCCAAAATGCTGGAAGGCGAGCGTGAAAAGCTGCTTCGGATGGAGGACGAACTGCATCGTCGTGTCATTGGTCAATCTGCGGCCGTAACCGCCGTGTCAAACGCTGTGCGCCGGGCGCGTGCGGGGCTGAACGACGAAAACCGCCCGTTGGGTTCGTTCCTGTTTCTCGGGCCAACAGGGGTCGGGAAAACCGAACTGACCAAAGCGGTGGCTGAGTTCTTGTTCGACGATGACAGCGCGATGGTGCGCATTGACATGTCAGAGTTCATGGAAAAGCACGCCGTGGCGCGTTTGATCGGGGCACCCCCCGGCTATGTTGGCTATGACGAAGGGGGCGTGTTGACCGAAGCGGTTCGCCGTCGCCCGTATCAGGTGGTGCTGTTTGACGAGGTCGAAAAGGCGCACCCCGATGTGTTCAACGTGCTGTTGCAGGTTCTGGACGATGGGGTTCTGACCGATGGTCAGGGGCGCACCGTCGACTTTAAGCAAACGCTGATCATCCTGACGTCAAACCTTGGCGCGCAAGCGTTGAGCCAGCTGCCTGACGGTGCGGATGCGTCTGATGCGCGACGTGATGTGATGGACGCGGTGCGCGCCCATTTCCGACCTGAATTCCTGAACCGTCTGGATGAGACGATCATCTTTGATCGGCTTGCCCGCAAAGACATGGATGGGATTGTCGAGATCCAATTGGCCAACTTGGCCAAACGACTTGCGGCGCGCAACATCACCATGACTTTGGATGATGGCGCGAAAACATGGTTGGCGGATGAGGGGTATGACCCGGTGTTTGGCGCGCGTCCTTTAAAACGTGTGATCCAGCGGGCGCTTCAAGATCAACTGGCAGAGCTTCTGTTGGCGGGTGATCTGATGGATGGGGACACGATTGTCGTCTCAGCCGGTGCCGATGGTCTGATCATCGGGGATCGTGTTGGCAACACCAACCAGCAACCGCCTGAGGACGCTGTCGTTCACTAAGTGCGTTTAAAAAGATGCCCCCGCCGAGGATCCTCGGCGGGGGCTTTTTCATGTGAGTGGTGGCGCGGGGGCGCTTACATGTCGGTGGGGATGAGGCCTGCTTCTTGTGCGGCAGTCAGCTCGGTTGCGTCCAGCGCGCCATTGTCATCAGCATCTGCGGCAGAGAATGTGTCGGTGCTGACGTCTGGGAAGGTCGCAGCCATTTCTTCCATTGTGATCATGCCGTCTTCATTGGCATCCAGCTTGGTTTCGGCAACCAGGGTGCTTGCGCCAGCGATCAGCAGAAGTCCGGCGAGTGTAGGGATTTTCATAAGTTTGCTCCGTAAGTGGTGTTCGTTAAATGCGCCAAACATGCGACGCAGGGCCATCACAGCCACGCCACCAAAAAGAGATCACCCCATTTCTGGCGTTCACGTTGATTTGAGCGCGAGGTTGCGGGAATCTCATCTCTCCTACGGCGACTTTTCGCGGGACCAAACCGGGACGGCGAAACCTCTCTGATGAAAATTGCGCCTTTGGGCGAGGCTGCGCCGAAAAACCCCCGGTTTCCCATGTGGGCCGAAAAATGCTTACGTTTGGTCAGGCTCGGGATCGCGCAATATTCGATGTTAGCGTTCATAAGCAAATGGAGAGGACCAAAACATGGCGCGCATTGAGGCATTGTTAGAGGAATACGGGGAAAGTCATCAAAACCCGACAAATAAGCTGGTGCATTGGATCTGCGTGCCGGTGATCTTTTGGACCGTCATGGCATTTTTATATGCGCTGCCTGCGCCTGCGATTTTGGGGCAGGGGGCATGGCTTTTGATCGCAACGCTAGGGGCGGGGGCATATTACCTGTTCCAATCCCCGCGCCTTACCATCGGCGTGATGGGGTTTGTCGTTCTTTGCTTTTGGAGTGTGATCTGGGTCGACCGCGTCAGTCCGTCCCCTTTATGGCAAGTTGCCGTGGCGCTTTTCGTCATCGCCTGGATCGGCCAGTTTTGGGGACATAAGGTTGAGGGCAAGAAGCCATCGTTCTTTAAAGACGTGCAGTTTTTGCTGATTGGACCCGCGTGGTTGATGAGCTTTATTTATCGCAAACTTGGCCTGCCCATCTGACATCACCTTGGTCTTTGGCACGATGTGCATACACATTATATATAGGTGGTGTGGGGGGGATGGTCTGTTCGGGCGGGAACTCCCCCGAAGTTCCGTGGTTTCACCGGGGCATTGCTGATTTGTTACAACCTCCCAACGCGGACGTGAGTTGATGTGCTTTGGAATTTCTCCGCCGGTGCTCTAGATCTTTTCTAACAGAAAGAAGAGGTGCCTTTTCATGGCTTATAAGTCCGCGCTGAAATATTCCGACATTACGCCCAAATCCGATTTCCTGAATCGCCGTCAATTGATGGGTGGTTTGGGGGCTGCGGCAGTAACGGCGCTTGCCGGGCCGGGGTTGGCGGCGGGCAAATACTCGTCCGATGAAACCCCCAACAGCCTTGAGGATATCACGGCCTATAACAACTTTTATGAGTTCGGCACCGGTAAAGGGGATCCCGCCAAATATGCGGATCGTCTGACCATTGACCCTTGGGCTGTTCAAATCGACGGTCTGGTCGAGCGGCCCGGCAATTACGGGCTTGGGGACATTCTGGCCAAGATGAATATTGAAGAACGCATCTATCGCTTCCGCTGTGTGGAAGCCTGGTCGATGGTCATTCCTTGGAATGGATTTGAGCTAAAGCAGCTTTTGGATTTGGCCGGCGTTCAATCCGGCGCCAAATATGTGGCCTTTCAAACGCTGGTGCGCCCTGACGAGATGCCCGGCGTGTCTGGTCGTGGGATCGATTGGCCGTACCGCGAAGGTTTGCGGTTGGACGAAGCCATGCACCCGCTGTCGTTTATGGCAACGGGTCTTTACGGCGACGATCTTCCAAAACAAAACGGTGCGCCGCTGCGTTTGGTGGTGCCGTGGAAATACGGTTTTAAATCGATCAAATCGATTGTGCGCGTGACCCTGACCGATACCCAGCCTGAAACCACATGGAATATGCTGCAGCCGTCTGAGTATGGGTTTTACTCGAACGTGAACCCGCGCGTGGATCACCCACGTTGGTCGCAAGCCACCGAACGTAAGGTTGGCGGTGGTCTGTTTGCCAAGCGACAAGAGACGCTGATGTTCAATGGCTATGAAGAAGAGGTCGCGTCGCTTTATTCCGGCATGGATTTGAAAGCGAACTTTTAAGCTGAGGGGGTTGGCGTTTCACCAATCGGACTTTCGCCACCCCACGACCGAAAGGAATGATATTCATGACGATGATCCCCCATGTGAATACAGCCCTGCGCCGCGTGCCGGTCTGGATGGTCTATTTGGTTGGCCTGATCGCGCCGATCGTGATGTTTGGCTTGGCCGCAACCGGTAACTATGGGGTAGAGCCGATCAAAGCGCTGGAACATGAGTTGGGCGAGCTTTCTCTTCAGGTGATGATCCTTGGTTTGGCGATCACTCCGCTGCGCAAACTGCTTGGCTTGAACTTGATGAAGTTTCGCCGGGCCATTGGCGTGCTGACCTTCTATCTGGTGTTTAGCCATTTTCTGGTTTGGTTGGTGCTGGATGTGCAAATCCTGTCGCAGGTCTGGGCCGATATTCTAAAGCGCCCCTATGTGACCGTTGGCTTTGGTGCTTTGGTTTTGATGCTGCCCCTGGCGGTCACATCCAACAACTGGTCCGTTCGCAAACTTGGGCCGCGCTGGCGCAAGTTGCATAAGCTGGTTTACCCGGCGGTTGTTCTGGGCGGCGTACATTATGTGATGCTGACCAAAACCTGGCAGCTGGAACCGATGATTTACCTGGCGGTGATCCTGGGCTTGCTTGCGACTCGTTTGCCAAAGCAATTGCCGATGTTTGCGCGCGGGTAAGACGCTGAAGGTCCAAAGGGCACCTATTTAATGTGAAACGCAGACAAAGGGCGGGGCTTTTTGCTCCGCCCTTTTGGTTGAGGCAGGTGAATCGCGATGCGAGTCGGCAAATCACCCCGATTCCACCGATTCATCGCGACTCAAATCAAGTGAATCGCGGTGAATCGAAAAAAATCGACCAAATCACAAAATAATTGGGGCGAATTTCGGGGTGAGTCTCGCGATTCACGTCTGACTCGGGGCGATTCATGGGGCGCGACCGGGATTGGGACGACAAAAATCAAATCGAAGCTGTGGATAACTCCCCGGCAAGGTGCAGATCAGGCTAACAAAGTTGCGCAAAGCCCCTGCTTTCCTTTCTTAACCTTTCCATAACCCCCTAATTTCAAAGGAAAATACAGAAACATCGCAAAAATCTGTATTTTTGAGAAAAAAGGGGTTGCGGGTAGTGGGTGATAACCTTAGAACCCACTTCACCGGCGGCGCTGAGGCGCACAACGGGACGCCAGACGGCGCGGACGACA
>NZ_JAHEVJ010000007.1 GCF_018599245.1 Aliiroseovarius lamellibrachiae | reverse complement strand
CCGCTGTATCGTCAGGCGCAGATTTACGCACGGCAAGGGGTCGATCTGGATCGTTCCACCCTCGCAGGGTGGGTTGGTAGAGCCGCCTATGAGCTACGACCGGTCTTCGATGCGTTGATCGCCGATTTGAAGCGGTCCACCAAGCTATTTATGGACGAGACCCGCGCCCCGGTTCTCAATCCTGGCAAACGCAAAACCAAAACCGGATATTTCTGGGCGCTGGCCCGCGATGACCGCGCGTGGAGTGGCACAGCTCCACCCGGTGTGGCCTTCACCTATGCGCCGGGGCGCTCGGGACAATTTGCAGATGACATCCTCAAAGGCTTCTCGGGGATCCTCCAGGTGGACGGCTATGCAGGTTACAACCGCTTGCTCAAACGCAAGGGTGACAATGTTGACTTGGCTTATTGCTGGGCCCATGCGCGGCGCAAACTGCACGAAGTTGCGCAATCTGGCACTGCTCCCATTGCCGAAGAGGGGCTGAAACAGATTGCGGCCCTCTACCGCATCGAAAAGGATATCCGGGGCCTGACCGACGAGGACCGGCTGGCGGCAAGACAAGGCCGGTCAGCCCCGTTGATCGCCGTGTTTGAGGCATGGCTGGCAGAATACCGCGCCCGCGTCTCTGCCAAAGCGCCCTTGGGCGAAGCACTCAAGTATATCGCCAAATACTGGGACGGGCTTTGCCTCTTCCTGACCGATGGCCGCATCGAAATGGACAACAACCCGGTCGAGCGCACCATCCGTCCAATCGCCTTGAACCGTAAGAATGCGCTCTTTGCCGGTCACGACGCCGGAGCCGCAAACTGGGGCGTCATCGCCTCCCTGATCGAAACCTGCAAACTCAACGCAGTTGATCCCCACGCCTATATAACCGCGACGCTCACTGCCATTGTCAACGGGCATAAACAAAGTCAGATCAATGGCCTGCTACCATGGAACTACGTCAAATAGGTGGGATCAGCGCACCGCTTACAATTATGTCATACGTGATCTCTGCAATCGCAAAGAAGTTGGCATGCTTGTCGCCCCCAGCAATGTCGGTAAAACAGCCGTTGCAGTAGCACTTGGGGCACATGTGGTGCAGGGGAAGCCTGTTCTCAGAATGAACACCAAACGTGGTGCCGTTTTGCACATCTGTGGTGAGGGAGGTGATGGGGTCAAAGATCGCGTCTATGCCCTGCTCAAGGACGTGGAAGACGCAGAAGACTATCTCGTGATGAAATCGCGCTTGAATTTGGGTGACCCGGATCATGTGCCCGAGTTGATTGAGCAGTTGAAAAAGCATCTGCCTTGCTGCGAGACGGCCATCAGCCTGATCATCATCGACACGTTCATTCATGCGATCGCTGACCTGAACGAGAATTTCTCGAATGAAATGAGCATCGCGACTTCAGGCGCTCAGACAATCGCGGAAGAGCTGGATGCGCATGTTCTACTTGTCCATCACACAGGGCGTGATGAGGACAAAGGTGGACGCGGCTCGTCCGCGATCAGAACAAACGTCGATTCCGAGTTCACAATCAAAAAAGACGAAGACTCGGGCGCATGCGTCGTCAACACCACCAAGCAACGCAACATGGCCGGTGACCTGCGGTTCTCATATGAGCTTGAGAAGGTCAAACTCTGCACTGACGAGGAAGGGGTTGACCGCTTCACTGTGAAGGCTACCATCGTCGATGGATCGCTGTCGACAGATGATGCGGCTCCCGTCAAATTTAGCCCCCTCCAAGCGGCAGCCTGGACGGCCTTGAAGGGAATTCAGTCAGAAGACAAGACTGGGGCATCGACTGCAGATATTCTCAATGCCATGCCGTCTGAGCTTCGCCCAAAGGGGGCGAATAAGAATGCCAAAGGAACCACATTGCGGGGTGCTCTAACAAAGCTTGAAGGGGCTGGCAGGCTCAAAGGTGTAAAGAATGGGAGTGGGAATTACTTTTGGTCACTGATGTAGGCCGAACTTCAAGAACTGTAGAAACTGGCTTGGGGAAGCCCCCCAAGCCGCTAACCGATCAATCAGGCTTCCATGGCTTGCCTTTGAGCACGTTTGAAGAAGTGTCGCGTGGCTTGCTCGCGGGCATCTTTATCCGTCATTACGATGTTTCGCATCTCGTTGTCTTGTTGGAACATCTTGACCATGCCTTGGAAGAAGGCCTGAGAGAAAGCGTTGTAGACAACGTCGGCCGGGTTGTTGCGCACCATCTCTGTCATTTCTTCATTCATGATGTCGCGTGTGACGCGTTCAAACCTGAGGAAATCTTCGCGCGAAAAGCTGGTCCCGTGACGATCATTGAACGAGTCGATAATTTCGGAAAGCGAGCGTTCTTCTTCTTCGGTGTAAGCGTTCGCCCCGAACTCGGTGATTGGGGCCAGCGTTGTGGTTTCACCAGCCACCAAAGAAGCGCTGCCTTCCTCGCCCTTTTTAAGTTTGAATGCTGAAAGCGACAACATGTCATCGGTGATCATGATGTCGGCAGGAACTTCACGCGAAGGCAAGAGCCGTGATAGCCACGAGGCATAGGCGTAGAGCTTCTCAAGCCAGGCATCATTTAGCGAAACAACCTGTGCTACAAAGGAGTAGAAGCGCAGGAAACTGCGCAGGAGTTGGCGAAACTCTTCCTTCTGAGCTTCGTCTTCATCCAGATTGAAGCGTTCAACAGCGAGGCGGACCGTCCCTTCAAGGGCAAGGCGGTCCTGCGTGGAAAGTTCACCCTGGAAAAAACGGTCTGCGAACCGTTCTACCTCGTCCTTATTCACATAGGTGGAGGACGAAATTCTCTGCTCCAGATCGTAGATCTGGTTGAGGTCGGTCCTCTCTTCAAGCGCAGTCGCCTCAAAGAAGGGAGAGAATGCCTCCTTGATTTCTTCCATTGTATTCTGGAAGTCGAGCACGAAGGTGCGATCCTTGCCGACCCGGATTCTGTTCAATCTTGCAAGGGTCTGGACAGCTTGCAATCCGGCCAGCTTCTTGTCGGCATACATAGCCACGAGCTTTGGTTGATCGAAGCCGGTCTGGTATTTTTCAGCCACGACAAGGATCTGATATTCATCTGTGTCAAATCGCTTGGGGAGCTCGGTCTCTGCAAAACCATTTGCAAGCTCTTCTGTCCAGGTTTGATCATCCAGTTCGAGATCACCCGAGAACGCGACAAGTGCTTTCAGGTCAGAATATCCTTTGGCTGCGATGTAATCATTCAGGCGTTGCCAATAGCGCAGAGCATGTTCACGGCTCTGGGTGACAATCATGGCCTTTGCCTGACCGCCAAGTTCGCCGGAAACATGCCGGCGGAAGTGCTCCACGATCACTTCAACTTTTTGGTCAATCGCCGACGGATGCAGAGATGCAAAGCGCGCCACCCGAGCTTGAGCTTTACGTCCCTTGAAATCAGGGTCGTCTTCGATGGCCTTCTCAAGCTGATAGTAGGCTTGATAGGTCATGTAATTTTGCAGCACATCGAGGATGAAGCCTTCTTCAATGGCTTGCCGCATTGAATATAGGTGGAAGGGGTTCGGGTTTCCATCGGTCCCGGTTCTGCCAAACCGTTCCAGAGTGACGTTCCGAGGGGTCGCGGTGAAGGCGAAGAATGAAATGTTCTTTTGCGGGCCGCGCGCTTTCTGGAAGGCGAGAACCATGTCCTCGATGTCGTCAGAACTGGTTGCGCTGCGCGTCAGGGCGTCTGTCATCGCCTGAGCGGCCTTGCCAGATTGCGACGAGTGGGCTTCGTCGATGATCACGGCGAAGTTCTTACCGGATTGTCCGGAAATGGTCGCCAGATGCTCGGTGCCGAACTTCTGGATCGTAGTGATGATGATCCGTGCGCCTTTCAGGATCGCATCTTTCAGGTCGCGTGATGTGCCTTCGATTTTCTTTACAACGCCATCTGTTTGGGCAAACCCGCCGATGGTGTTTTGTAGCTGTCGATCCAGAACCAAGCGGTCCGTCACGATGATGGCTGTGTCGAACAGAGGTTGGTCGCCATCGTCATGCAGGTTGATGATCTGATGCGCAGTCCAGGCGATGGTGTTCGATTTGCCCGAACCCGCGCTGTGTTGGATCAGATAGTTCTGACCGGCACCATGTGCCTTTGCATCGGCAAGAGACTTACGCACCGCATCGAACTGCTGAAACCGGGGGAAGATCAGCACTTCCTTCCCACCATCGCGTTCAAGGTGGATGAACCGTCCGATCAGGTCCAACAGCACCTCGCGCGAGAACACCGCCTGACAGTCAGGAAGATCCTTATACAGATAGGCGACGCGGTTCTCACCGGGGACATCAGGGTTGCCTGCACCGCCATCGCGACCGCGATTAAAGGGCAGAAAGCGTGTTTTGCCGTTCATCAGGCGGGTCGTCATGGACACGTTGTCTTGGTCCACCGCAAAATGCACGACGGCCCCGCGCTTGAACGTCAGCAGCGGCTCACCAGCGGGCGAGCGGTCCTTGCGATACTGTTTCTCGGCGTGTTTGACGTTCTGCCCGGTGAGCAGGTTCTTGACCTCCCATGTCGTCACGGGAATGCCGTTGACGAAAGTCACCAGATCAATCGCGTTCTTGCTCTTTGCTGAGTAGGTCACCTGCCGCATGACCGACAGAATGTTTGCCTCATAAGCCCGGGTGAGGTCCGGGTTCAAGTTGGAGGCCGGTTTGAAGTAGCAGAGCGAAAACTGGATGTTTGGAACCAGCTTGATACCATTGCGAAGAACAACATGTGTCGGGTTGTCCTTCAGGGCCTTCTCAAGCCGCTTGAGAACTTCGCTTTCAGCCTGCGCACTGTAGTGATCTTCCAGAACCTTCCAGGCATCCGGCTGGGTATTGCGCAGGAACTGGAACAACAACTCAGTGTCCAGTGCCAGCCGGGTATCATAATGGCTGGGACAATCGCGCTCAACGTAACCGAGGCCCGAAGTCAGACTGGCAACAATATGTTCTTCAAAGACTTTTTCTTGATGAATGTCTGCGGTGGTATGGGGTGTCATCAAAGTTACTTCTTCTGTTGCAAAGCTTTGTCGAGCAGAATTCTCAATGGATCAAAGGTGGAACTATTGCTTAACTTTGCCAAGTTTTCATTCCAGACATCACAATGCTCATTGGGCAGAGCGGCCAAATGTCCAAAAAGATCATGTGGATCGGCTCTCTTTACGTCTCCATCTCGGAAAAACACGACCCCTTTCAATTGATAGAAAAGCAACAGCCGCTGGTGATAGTCGATCTGAGCATAGAGCTTTTCACCGATATCACTCTTGCCGTAATAATCTATGTTGCGTGGGCCACTTGTCTTCGTTGGTCGCTGTGGCGTTTCACCTGCCTCAATGGCCCTTAATGCTGACTTGTCGACCGGCAAAGACAACTCGTCCGTCGCTTCTGGAGTTTTATCCTCAGATAGCTTGAGCAGCTTCCGCGCTTGCTTGAACTGATCAGGGGTCGGAACATAAGGGACATTTGGGGAAGGCGGCAATTTTATCTTCATTTCAAATTTTCTCCTGAAGAGCATCAAGCCTGCGCTCGGTAGTGCCGGATTTGCTGTGGCTTGCCACGTCGATCTGGCCCGTGACTGCGGCGGTGATCAGGGCAGATCGGTATTCTTTGAGGCGGTCGATCGTTGCGTTTGTCTTGCTGACCAGTTTGGTTTTCTTAACAAAATCAGCGTTGAGTTCCGCCACCAAGCTCCTTTGCTCTTCGATGGGAGGCAAGAAGACCGGCACATTTCGGATATCAGAGATGTTCAGGTGGGGAGAGGTTGCCCCAGTAACGTCTTGTTTGAGGTAATTGTATGCAAAGGACCCGTTCAGCGACCACATCAGATATGCAGGAATGACCCGGTCGTTTGTGCGGAACATCATCATCCGTTGCCCAAGGCAGAGCTTTTCCCCATGAGGCACAAGTGCGGCCAAACCAAAGCGTTCACCCTCGCGGGTATATAGAACGTCCCCTTCTTGAGGTTCCAACCTTTGGATCCTGTGCTTGTATTGGACCTTATCTACCCGCTTTGCTGCAGAGATGTTCACTGCCCCTCTGGTCACATCAGAGGTTCGGATTGATGGATATTCGCCATCATCCTCATGCATAGGTGTTTCATGCAAGCAGTCTACAATGCGCTGGCAAAGGAATTTCAGGCGAACGACATTCCAATGCTCTGGTAGGGTGGGGTGCCAAGGATAGCCAGATGGTTTTGAAGGAGCATCTTGGTCGGCTCCTACCGTGACAAGAGCGCTAATCCTGTTTAGATATTCGTTTTCCACCGCATTTGTAAACCGCTGCTTTTTCTCGATCAGAAGGTCTATTCTTGCGGTCTCACGGTCCAGAAAGTCGGCGATGCGCTCCTGATCATCGCGCGGCGGTAGTGGGAGCGGAACCTGCACAAAGTTTGCAAAACGCATTGCTTGCCCATCTCGAACAAGATTTGATGTTGCCTGCAGCGCTTGAATGTATCTTGAAGACTTGAACAGATGGCGGAAGAACCCCGGCGAAACTTCGCCATTCGGAACAAGCATCACATAAGCGGAACTGATGCACCCCCGATGCCGACTGTATTCAAGTCCACCTTGGAAACTTCGCATGCTTATCACGAAATCATTTGGTTCGACGTGCTTCAGAATCTCGGCGCCCGTTATGACCTGAACGACTTTGTGACCCTCTAACGCGCCATATTCAGATTGGGGTATCACCCCGTGCTTCTGGGACGCTGTCAGTTGTTGATCGCCCTCTCTTAGACGCTCTTTGCGTTCAGAGAACAGGCGTTTGCTTTGCCTTACGTCCCAGTGCGCCGGTATTCTTCCCAACCACTCCACACCACTATCCTTGGAGACACTATCGGAACGACGACTCACTCGACCACCTCCTGCAACAGCCCGGCGATTTCCGCTTCCAGTGCCTTCAATTCGGCGTCTATCTCTTCCAACGGACGGGGCGGGACATACTGATAGAAATAGCGGTTGAAGTTGATCTCATAGCCGACCCGACCGACCTTGCCGTCTTGTGTATCGGTGTAGCTTTCATCCACCCAGGCGTCGGGCATAAAGGGTGTGACCTCACGCGCGACATATTCCTTCCAATCCTCACCCAATGGCACCAGCTCGTGATCGCGCAGGGAGGTATCCGCTTCCGGGTTGCCTTTTTTATCGGTGCAGGTCTCGGCCTCATCATCACGCTCGGCAAAGGCGTTCAGGATGGCTTTCTTGACCGGCGCACCGATCTTCAGGCCGGATGTCTTGAACAGATCATCCATGGCTTTGGCGAAATTGTCCGCGTTCATCCAATGCCCGCCGCTGAGCAGGGATTGCACCAAGGTCAGTGCCTTGGATTGGCTGTCTTCATCCAGTTTTTGGAAGGGCTTGGCCTCCTGAAGTGCTTCCTTTCCAGCCTCAGACCATTCGACACGCAGTTTCAACGGGCGTTCCACCCGGATCTCGCGATAGCCGAAATCGGTGTTGTCAAAGATCTTTGACACATCGGCCCAGTCAGAATTGCCGTTCAACATGTCATGGTAAATGCGGGCGATCTCGTCCGTAGCACCCTCGGGGATCTCGCGCCGTTTGGAGCCGAGCGACTTGCGCATCGGTTTCCAGAAGCGTTCGCCACTGGCGTCGATCAGCTGCACCTTGCCCTGGCGGGCAGGATCCTTACGGTTGGTGAGCAGCCAGACGTAGGTCTGAATGCCGGTGTTGTAGAACAGGTCGGTGGGCAGGGCGATGATCGCCTCGACCCAGTCATTTTCCAGCATCCAGCGGCGGATCTCGCTCTCGCCCGACCCCGCACCGCCGGTGAAGAGGGGGGAGCCGTTCATGACGATGCCGATGCGCGTGCCTTGCTCGTCGTTGCGCATCTTGGAAATCATGTGTTGCAGGAACAGTAGCTGTCCGTCCGAAATCCGTGGCAAGCCAGCACCAAAGCGTCCACTCACGCCAAGTTCGGCGGCCTCGTCTTTGATTGGATCCGCGTATTTTTTCCAGTCGACGCCATAGGGCGGATTGGAGAGCATGTAGTGGAAGCGTTTGCCCGCGTGGGCGTCCTGGGTGAGGGTGTTGCCGAAAGCGATATTTTCCGGGTTGTGCCCCGTGACCAGCATGTCGGATTTACAGATCGCGAAGGATTCCGGGTTCAGTTCCTGCCCGAAGAGCTCCACACGGATACGTTCGTTGAGCGCCTTCATCTCCATCTCGGCGATGGAGAGCATACCGCCCGTGCCCGCAGCGGGGTCGTAAATCTGGCGAATGACGCCTGAACCGGTCAGGGCTTCTTTGTCGTTAACCAAGAGAAGGGACACGATCAGCCGGATCACCTCGCGCGGGGTGTAGTGTTCGCCGGCGGTTTCGTTGGAAATTTCCGAAAAGCGGCGGATCAGATCCTCAAACAGGTAGCCCATTTCGATGTTGGACACCTTGTTCAGGTGAAGGTCGATTTGCGTAAAGCGGTCGAAGACCTGGAATAGCAGCCCTGCGTCGTTCAGGCGCTTGAGCTGGTCTGTGAACAGGAACTTGTCGAGGAAGATGTCACGCACATTCGGCGAAAACTTGGTGACATAGTCGATCAGGTTCTTGTGGATGTCCTTTGCATCCTGCCCTTTGAGGGACGCGAAGGTGAAGCGGGAAAGGTTGTATAGCTTGATGTTCTGACCAACCACGCCCGCAAGCAGCGTGTCTCGCGCCTCGTCGTCCATGTCGGCGGGCAGCGAGGAAGCCATGTCCAGAACGGCAGATTTGGTTTCATCGAGGATGCAGTCCAGGCGGCGCAGGACGATGAAGGGTAGGATGACCTTGCCGTATTCGGATTGCTTGAAGTCTCCGCGAAGAAGCTCGGCAATGGACCAGACGAAGGATCCAAGTGATTTAATGTCGGTGCTCATGAAATAACTTCTACCCTTAGTCTTTGTTATTAGGGAGAATCTTTTGCTCCCGTTTGGGTTGCACGTTAGCACGCTTTTTCGGGAAAGGTCATCCGCTGACTTCGGGGGATCCAGACCCAGATAGTAAAAAAGGAGCAACGAGATGTTGCTCCTTCGGGTGTCTCGTCATGGGGAGAGCCTTGTTTGACAAACTTAAGGCTGTGCCAGTTGTTTTCGCTCGAATTTGAAGGCCATCTTTTCGTGTGCAGACATGCTATTGCGCCGCGCCGTTTCGCGATGCAACATCAGCATGCGCCTGGCTGCAGAGAAAGTCTGCTCCAACTCAAAGAGAACCAGGTTATCGCTTCGATTGTCACGCTGACCTGCGGATCCGGACCATAGATCCAAGCTGCTCTTGGCTGTCGCAAATTCTTCAGAAAGGGCGGCATCATCCATTTCGACGGTTCGGCCAAATGACTTGCTGTCTTCAAAGACCTTTTGAAGCTCCGCCACCTCGGGCCAGAAGCAGAGACAGGATTCCACAAGCTTCAACTCTGCTTCTACCTGTCCCCGAAATAAGGCTGGCAATCTGGTTTTGGACATTGCGATCCGCACAAAATCCATTAGCCAACGCGGTTGGAAGGCTTGTTCTGTCAGATACCAAGTTTCTTGAACAAGGGTATGCAGAGGTTGCGCAGACCTTGAAAAAGGAAATTGCCATATGCTGTGCTCACACATAGTTACCCCTTCAAACATGAGGGCGTCCGCCCAGGCAGTCTTTCCGTTATACCGCAGGTGAAACTCAATCCGTTTCCCCTGTGCCAGCTCGAACGTTGCATACGCATAGCGGTCCGACTTAGACAAGATTGTTACGGAGACATCAGTCGACTTCATTTCGCCCATTTTTTCAGTGCCTTTGATTTTTTGATGTTCGAATAGGACGTGTCTTCTCCGAAGGGAGAGACACGCCGTTGATCGTGGTTAGATGGCGCGCAGGCCAAGCTTTTGAGCTTTGATCCGTGTCTTCGACTGAGGATTATCCCGCACCGGACTGATGATCAGGGATGGATCGAACGGGATCGCAGAAATGCAATCGTGCAGGGTTTTCAGAGAGATCCCGTTTTGCGCATAAGAGCGTTCGCCCTCATCCAGCGGTTCATGGCCCATCAGAGCACGACGGATGTAACCCGGGGTGGGCACGTCCATCAGTTCATGATGGAAGGTCGTGCGGGTAGCGTGCAGATCCAGGCCGTGCCAGTAGACATCATGGGCCTGACGGTAACGTGTGAACTCCTTCGTGAAGAGCTCCGTGTAAGTGTTCTTGGTCTTCCCGCGCTTAATCTCGCTGAAAAGGCGCTTGCGTTTTTGCCCGCGCTTTTGAGCGACCAGATCAAGCAAACCCAGTTCAACCAAGGCAGGGTGGATCGGAAGGCGGCGTTCACCCGCCTCGGATTTAACGCTGTTCCCAACCGTATTCCGAATTCTCATGTAGTTGATGCCGTTCTGGGAGCCAAAATCCTCAGGAGCAAGCTGCAGCGCTTCTTCACTACGCACACCTTGAAGAAAGCCCATGATTGGCACCCAAAACAGAGGGTCCGCTTCGTTCCTCGTCTTCCCCTGGAAAACCGGCGTTTGAAACAGTAGCGCCCGCCGATCGTCCCAGCGTTGCCGGGCAATCTTTTCTTCAGTCGCTCGGATCCGTTTCTCTTCCTTGTTGGTGAAGGTGCAGCCGACAAAGGGATTGGTCGGGATCACGCCAAGCGAAAGCAACATCTTTCCGATGCGGTTTACGGCCCGCACATGCTTGAAATACGTCTCCGCGCGAAGCCGCGGAATGCGCTTTTCAAGCTTGGCCATTTCGACCTCCACTGGATCGGTGACTCCCTCGCGTTCCAGGTCTCTTTCAACCCTATCCATGGCAATTCTCTCCTTTGTATTTACGTGTTTTACCAACGCGCGATACCCCTCCGCTGCGGTCATATCGGCCGCCTTTCCATGCAATCTGGGGATCTCACGAATGATCGAGATTTGATTGAGAACATCCTCTTCGGGGATGGTTCCGATCGGTGATTTATCCAGCAGGTCAGACCAGATGTTCTTGGCGACCTGCATGCCTGGCAGGGTAGATTTCCCCCACTTTTTGCCGGTCTCATTGTCGGGCTTTTGACGTTTGTCCCAGTCCTCGCCGTAGCCCTGGAGTTTAAGTTCGATATAGACGTCAAACGCCTCATCAATTCTGATGTTTTCGCCCTTGTTCAGAGCGGCGATGGCCTTGTCAGAGCAGTTCTTCAGCTGGATACGTTTGGACGCGAGATGAGCTGCGGATGCCGCATTCTCTGTGGTCGAGACGACGTTATCCGGTTTTGTGGCCGAGACTGCGGCACCCGTGCTGCACTCGGTGGTGTCGGAAGAGGTGGTGCGCTCCGAACAACCAACGGCAACTTGCGGGGAAACTGCTTGTGCGGTCTGGGGAGCGACAGCACTGCTTAGCTCGTAAGGAAATGTCTGGGTCGGGGGGCTGACGTGGCTAACCCCCGTAGTTTCAGGGGCAAGTGGCACTGCCACTCCTGCGGTCGACCCGATGCCCTGAGTAAAATACGGGCTCGGTTCCTGGAAAAGCCCACGTTCACGGCGTTCGCGCTCTTCGCTGAGGTTCAGTAATACGCGTGTGGCTTCGTAAGCCAGATGTTTCCAATCATCTCCATCTTCCGGAAGGCTGATGCCGAGATGTTGAGCGACCGCTTGCAAAGGGCGCCGTGCAACTTCTCGGTTGCGCAGCTTCAGTGCCTGGACAAGTGTTTCTTGCAGCGCGCGTTCGCGGCGAAGGGCAAACTCTGCCGCTTCAGCTGTGCGCTGGTTACCTTGAATGCGAATTCGGTCAGCCGCTTCGATCTCGAAGCGGACGAGAGTCGTCAAGACATGCGTGACGACAGCTGGAGTCAGTGTCATGGTGCTCGCGATGTAATGGAATGTCAGATTGCTCAGAGCTGTCAGCCGGATGGCAAGCTCCTGTGCCTCAGAAAATGCATGAGTTTTTAGGGAAAACACAAGTAGGGGAAATCCCCTATTCGGGCCATTTGAGGTGGGCCAGCTATTGTTGGGAATTCTGTCGGCTGGCGCTTGAAGCAGGGGGTTGGAATAGGGGTTTTCCCCTATAGGGCTTTTCGTGGATCTGATTGATCTGAAGGTTGGATGATTCTGTTCGACTGCAGATTCGGACGGCTGCGAAGCCGCCCAAAGGTCGCAAAGACTCTTGGGCCATCTGCGCCGCCAAACGTATCCCGAGCGTCGATATTCAAGGTGAGGAATTCTGTTTGAACGAGGCATGACTGTCTCTCCCGTGTGCCACAAAGTGTCACGCGGAGTGCCAGTCGCAGTGCCAGAAACGAAAAAGGCGACCCGGATGGGTCGCCTTTTTCTTAGAAATCAACCTCTTAGAGGTTGTTTGGCTCCGGCGGTAGGGATCGAACCTACGACCAATTGATTAACAGTCAACTGCTCTACCGCTGAGCTACGCCGGAACTGCGCGGTGTATAGCGCCGCTCATATCTGCCCGCAAGAGAAGAATTGAAATTTTTCATTTGAAAGTCAACGAACAAAAAACATCCCCCAAAACCTGTCTTGTAGAGGGATTTGCCAAAAGAAACTGAACACCATTATATTTGTGAATCTCGGCGCGGAAAAGCATCGTATCCATTTGAAGTTAAACAAAAAAACCTGCATTGCCTGATGCTTCTGCCTATGCGGCCAACTCGTGGAGTTTGATCCTGAAGCGTTTCTGGTCTGTCAAAATCACCGACGAGAAAAAGGCGAGAAAAATAGATTTACATGCACAGTGTCTGACGAGACGATGGCCAAAGACATGAAACGGGTGACGTAAAAGCGGTATTCATCCGAAGAACTTGTCGGCATCGCGCTGGAGGATCTTTTAGACCCGGATAGATTTGCGGAATTCGACCGCCGTTTGCGCGGCGCTCAAGGTGTCCATCCAAATCGAAAATGGGCAGAGGACATCCGCTGGGTCTGGACAGGTCAGGGTTGGCTATATTGCGCTGAAAGTTTGGTAATCAGGGCCTTGAAATTGGCCATCTCCTTCAGTTCATCACCCAAAAGCTGCATTCATTGCATCGATCTCAACCACCAATACTGTTCGCAAGACCGTCAGAAGTTTTTTGCGCGAGCATGGTTTCAAAGGATCCATTTGCGGCAAGGGCAGCCGTTGTGACAATGCCGCCGTTACGACGTTCTTCATAACCTTAAAAGCAGAGCTGATCTGGCGCTGGTCATGGAAAACAAGGACGCAAGCCGAGATGGCAATCGTCGAGTTCAGAACCCGCTCTATTCCGCGCGCTGCCGTCACACAGCCCTGCGCTGGAAACGCCCCATCGGGCCCGAAAAGAAAGTGGCACAAACACACACTTGGGGGGCAAATGCGCATCAGGCCCGTGTGAACAGTTTTTGCTCACAGAGGGTCGCAATCCTCAGAGCCATCAATATTGACTGGAGAGCGAACACTTGCTTCGGTATGCTCTGTCGGCTGTTTGGTGTGTCGATGCGACATTTCGATGGTATTGATGCGCGTTTCGCTTCGATGATGCGCCAGCAACAGTTGTTAAAACGTCAGGTGTATATCAGTCTTGCCCGACAACTGAGGCCAATTTGCTCAGGAGTTCCATTTTCTTGATCGGTTTGGACAGGAACGCGTCCATTCCGGCCTTCAGGCAAGCGTCCCGGTCGCTGCCGAAGGCATTTGCCGTGAGCGCAACGATCAACGGTTGTGGAATGGACAGGCCCCGAATGGCTTTTGCCGCCGACACACCGTCCATTTCGGGCATAGACATGTCCATTATGACGATATCCGGATGATGTTTAGCGCAGAGTTCGATTGCAAGACGGCCGTTCTCTGCTTCGATCAATTCGACTGAAAGCCCGGACAGATATTTGCGAAGTAGAAGGCGATTGGTGCGATTGTCTTCTGCAACAAGAATGCGGCGTCCATGAAGCGTGCTGAGGTCAACTGGGTGGTCAGAAGGGTCGCTTTCCACCGTCCCTTCGGCAGGTTTGGTGCATATTTCCAACGTGAAACAGCTGCCTTTGCCCTTTTCTGAACTCAGGGTGATACCGCCGCCCATCTGCTCGGCCAAACTGCGCGAAATGGTCAAGCCCAAGCCTGTTCCCCCGTAGGCCCTTGTTGTCGCCGCGTCTGCTTGCGAGAACCTGTCGAAAACTTGTGTAACTTCGTGCTCGTCAAGACCGATACCGGTGTCCTCGACCGCAATGATCAGCCGATAAGGATTGCTCGCGCTGTTGCCAACCCGAAGGCATACATGTCCGGTGGCTGTAAACTTCACGGCATTGCCCGCGAGGTTCAGCAGGATTTGGCGCAGCCTTCCATCATCAGCGCGCACCGTTTGCGGCAAGCCGCTGTCGTAGACAGCCTCGATGGATAAGCCTTTCAATCGGGCTGCAGGGCGCATCACTTCGACAACAGCATCAATGCACGACTTTAGGTCAAAGTCGATGTCCGACATGCTGAGTTTTCCCGATTCTAGTCGGGACAGGTCAAGGATATCGTTGATTATGTTCAACAACGCCTCAGATGAGCTGCGGATCGTATCAACGCATTGCTGATCTCCTTCGTTCAGCGGGGATTCCGACAAAACATCCGCCATCCCAATGATCCCATTCATTGGCGTGCGGATTTCGTGGCTCATGTTGGCGAGGAACTCGGATTTCACTCGAACCGACTGCTCGGCGACCAGTTTTGCTTCGGCCAATTCCAATGCATGAAGTTTGGCTTGGGTAATATCTCGCTCGATCCCAATGACCATCGAGATTGCGCCGTTGTCGTCCAGGACTGGGACGAAACGGGCATCCACCCATATTTTCTCTCCCGTCTTGGTGTAGTTTAGGATTTCACTTTCGAAGCACTCTCCGCGTGATTTATGTTCGGTGATCTTCTCGATCACGGCCGGATCAGTCTCGGGCCCATTTAAAAGCTCTCCCGGTGTTTTTCCCACGGCATCTTCCGAGGTGTATCCGGTCATCCGCGTAAATGCTCTGTTAACCCATATGATCTGGGTTTCGGGGGTGGTCAGAACAATACTGTCAGATGCGTTTTGCGCCACGGTTGAGAGAAGTTCCAGCTCTTCCTGCTTGGCCTCAAGCTCCTGCTCCCGCTTGCTCAGCGCTGAAATCACGCCCTGGCGGATGGTCGATAGATGGCAGGCCAGAAAGGTCGGGACAATGATCAGGATGCCAGCCCCCAAGAGGATGAGCCGTAGCGGCCAGAAATTGTTTGGCCACGCTGACCAGCCCCCACGCGGAATGGCTGCAAGCTGCCAGGTTCCGACCGGTAGGACGATATCAATAAGCACAGGGTCAGCGTCCAAAATGGACATATCTCCGAAGAAAAGTTCCCCATCCGCCCCCAAACCATCACGACCGATCAACGCAATTTCAATGTGCGAGTTTGGATCGGTCACGCCCGTTTTCGCGTAGATTGTTTCGACGTCGAGCACCACGGAGGCGATTCCCCAGAACTTCTTTTCACCGCCCTCTTGGACATAGATTGGAAAACGTCCAATGAAACCGAGGCCGCCCTGGATGAGTTCAACGGGTCCCGCAAGAACCATTTCGCCACTGTCCCTGACCCTAAGCGCTGCTGCGCGTTGTGCGTCATTTCGAGTGTAATCGAGGCCCAGCACCGATTTATTGTCCTCAAACGGGTGTACCATTTGCACAACCAAATCCGGCGCCACAGCAATGTTAAGAAACTCTTCTTTCGTCCCGATCGCTTGCGCGGCAATCGCACTAAAGTGTTCCTGCTGCAGGGTGGGAGTGGTTGAAATGACTGCAACCAATCCACTGACAAGTTGAATGTCCGCGTTGAGGTGACCCTCAAGTTGCGAGCGCAAGAGACCGGCTTCGTGTTGAACACTGGCGCGGACACTCTGAAGATGAATGGTCTGGCTTTGGCGGTCAGCAAATAGGACCGCAGCGGCCACGCCAAAAATGGCCACCCAAACGGGCAGGTAAGCGCGGTTCGGTCGCATTGTAATTATTCTTTGAACCCAAGTGTTCAATCCATACCCCTTACCTCGCCGGCAGAAAGGTGCCGAGCCTGTGTTTGAATCAGCATTTCAGGAAAACCTTCAAATTTTTTTAACTCACAAACAGCGTTTGCGAGACGGGGGGATCTATGGTGTTTTGATACCACTCTGATGTCGAATTTTATATGACGACAGATACTTACATCATCCCCCATGCATGTCGCGGCGCGGTGTCTGAACAGGATGTCAAAAGGTCTGTTGCTTCTTTGCGCTTGGGTGCGGGGCGTCTAATAAACGGGGTCTTCCGGAAATGAAACTGAACCTCATCTCTTGGAAAGGTCAGTGGTATACCTTTGCCGGCGGCTGGACCTTTAAGGCGCTCAATAGAAAACCTCCTCAAAACTGTCTGATTTGGGAGACTGAAATAAGGCTTAGAAAAGAATAAGGGCCTAGCGATTGCTCGCTAAGCCCTTGAAATCTCTGGCTCCGGCGGTAGGGATCGAACCTACGACCAATTGATTAACAGTCAACTGCTCTACCGCTGAGCTACGCCGGAACTGAGGGCGTGTATAACTTTGTGAATTTTTTGCCGCAAGAGGGGAAACCTACTTTTTCCCTCAAAGCCGAAAAAAGTCAGCGCTGACATCAAGTGTCGGTTTTGCACGCACCAAGTCCCGCTCATATAAATCGATGAGGTGTGCAAATACATTTCGCTCGGCGGCCGGTAGCAAGGCTGTCGGGGTCTCGGTGTAAATATTCTGCGTCAGGGAGGTGATGGTGTGTGCTTGGCCGTTGCCAAGGGCGTTCAAGATATCGGCTTCTCGTGTTTTTCGGTGATGTATCAACCAGTTAATACGCTCGGCTGGATTGACAATAGGGGCTCCGTGACCGGGGTAGTAAATCCTGTCATCCCGAATGCGCAGTTTCTCGCAGCTGGCCATAAAGGCTGTCAAATCACCGTCAGGCGGAGACACCAGTGAACTGGCCCAAGCCATCACATGATCCCCTGTAAACGTTGCTCCATTCATGCAAAAGCTAAGATGATTTGCGAAATGACCCGGCGTCCAGATTGTTTCTATGTCCAGCCCGTTGTGATGAACCACGTCGCCGTCAGACAGAATGATATCGGGCGTGAAATCCACATCCACACCTTCACCACCGGAGCTGAGCCCCCGGGCCACAAGATCGCGCATCACATCGCTGCGACCTGCCTGTGCGTTCCCGAAGGCATAGATGGGTGCGCCGGTGGCCTGTGATAGGGGGGGCGCCAGAGGGGAATGGTCGAGATGGGCATGTGTTACAAGAATTTTGCTGATCTGCTCGCCGGGCTCTAGCCCTGTCAAGATCGCGTCGAGGTGAGGCGCGAGATTTGGACCAGGATCCAAAACGACAACCTCGCCATGCCCCAATACATATGTATTTGTGCCCCAATAGGTCATTGGCGAGGGGTTAGGGGCCAAAATGCGCCGAATGCCCGGCTCGAGTGTTTGGTATGTGCCAACCGGGGGGCTTTTGTCAGTCATGGCGCGCCTTTCGTTTTCGTTCATAAGGGCGGGGTTTGTGGTGTTTGGCAAGCTGAACGCAACGTCCCGACCTGGCCGTCCCCCCCGCCGGGGCGGCTTCGGTGGAGATTGCATCATCCCTCGTTGCAGGGGGCGCTGTGTGGCATTAGGGTTTGGGAATGTTCTTATGGCTTAAACAATTCATGCCGCGGGGTCTTTATGGCCGGGCGGCGCTGATTCTGATCTTACCAATTGTGGCACTGCAGCTTGTCGTTTCGGTTGTGTTCATACAGCGGCATTTCAACAGGATCACTGTACAGATGACCCATGCCGTGGTGGTCGAGCTGGAGTATGTGACGCGTCTTGTGAATGACGCGCCAACAGTTGACCTTGCACAGGCCGCAATTTCACCCCTGATTGTCCCCTTGGCATTGGACATTCAATTGCCGTCGGATCCGGTTGAAAAATCGATCAAATTTACCGATTTAACCGGGCATTTGGTGGAGCAGCAATTGGAAGAGGGCGTGATGAATATTAGCGCTGTAGATCTGCGCACTGAGCCATCGCAGGTGATTATTGGATTTGACACACGCCATGGCCCGATGCGTGTTTCCTTATCGCGCGAACGCGTGTCCGCAACGAACCCACATCAGTTGTTGGTGCTGATGGTCGGTACGGGGCTGTTAATGACCGTGATTGCATATCTGTTTTTGCGCAACCAATTACGTCCTATCCGCCGTTTGGCGCGCGCGGCCGAAGCCTTTGGTAAAGGGCAGGTGGTGCCCTATAAACTTGCCGGGGCGACCGAAGTGCGTGCGGCCGGCAAAGCGTTTTTAGACATGCGGGGGCGGATCGAACGGCAAATCGAACAACGGACGTTGATGCTGTCAGGAATCAGTCACGATCTTCGAACGCCTTTGACCCGCTTAAAACTTGGGTTGTCGATGATCGAGGATGAAACGCGCGGTGAGTTGGAGCGTGACGTCGATGACATGGCCCGTTTGGTGGACACTTTTTTGAATTTCGCGCGCGCGGAAGCTCTTGATGATCCGACAGAAATATTGGATCCAAACGAATTGGCCCGAGACATTGTTGATAAATGTCGGCGTGCGGGGCAAGAGGTGCAGCTTGGCGCATTACAGGCGACCGAGCTGATGTCGCTTCGCCGGATCCCCATCGAGCGTGCTCTTGAAAATCTTACTGGAAACGCAACGCGTTATGGGAAAAATGTGATGCTGTCGGTTTTGCAGGGGCGGGGCGATTTGCGTTTTGTCGTTGAAGATGATGGGCCCGGCATTCCTGTTTCAGATCGCTCGTTGGCGCTTAAGCCATTTGCCCGCTTGGATGCCGCGCGCAATCAAAACAACGGCTCTGGTGTGGGGCTTGGCCTGGCCATCGCAAGCGACATTGCACGCAGCCATGGCGGGCATTTGCGGTTGGGGGACAGCGAGACCCTTGGTGGGTTAAAGGCCGAGTTGGTCATACCGCTTTAGGTCGGTTTTGGGCGGAATAATGTGATTATTGAACTGAATTGGGCTGGCCACTCCCGCTAAGTTGAACAAAACAGGAGACAGCTCATGAACAAGACACATCTGGAAATGACATCCGACATGGGCGCCAATCTTGACCATTGGCAGCAGCGTGTGGATATGGCTGCGGCTTTTCGTTGGACCGCTCGGCTGAACATGCACGAAGCGGTGGCAAACCACTTTTCATTGGCGGTGAATGAGGCGGGCAGTCAGTTTCTGATGAACCCAAACCAGATGCATTTCTCGCGCATCAAAGCCTCTGACCTATTGCTTTTGGATGCAGATGATCAGACCACGATGGGCCGCCCGGGCGCCCCGGATCCAACGGCTTGGGGGTTGCATGGGTCAATCCACCGTCTGTGTCCGCACGCGCGCTGTGTGATGCATGTGCATTCCATTCATGCCACGGTGCTTGCGTCATTGGCGGACAGTTCTTTGCCGCCGATCGATCAGAACTCAGCCACGTTTTTCAACCGATTTGTGATTGATGACGGGTACGGAGGACTTGCCTTTGAAAGCGAAGGCGCGCGCTGTGCATCAATGCTCACAGATCCCAAAGTCAAAACGATGATCATGGGCAATCACGGCGTGTTGGTGATCGGATCAAGCGTCGCGGACACGTTCAATCGGCTTTATTATTTTGAGCGTGCGGCAGAAACCTATATCCGTGCGCTGCAAACGGGGCAAAAACTTCGAATTCTTAGTGACGAGATTGCAGAGAAAACGGCGCAAGAACTAGAGGATTATCCCGATCAATCCGAACGCCACTTGTCCGAGCTTAAGGCGCTCTTGGATGATGAAGGCAGCAATTATGCGTCATAACGCCTTATCCGGCGCATAAAACCTTACAGGTCAGTGCCTTGGGGCAGGGATGTCGGTGGGGAATTGGTAGGCCCGGCAGGACTTGAACCCGCAACCAAAGCGTTATGAGCGCTCTGCTCTAACCAGTTGAGCTACAGGCCCACCGTGCCCCCTAGGTATCAAACTTTTGGCCCGCGTCAAGCTGGGCGTAGACTCTTTGCGCGCACTAAGTTACCTCGTGGCGTGAAAACGCAGCTTTGGATTATCGGGGGTCGACATGAGCGATCAGTCTAAGGGCATCACCTATGCGGATGCAGGTGTAGATATTGACGCAGGCAACGCGCTGGTGGAGCGGATCAAACCGGCCGCCAAACGGACCAATCGTCCGGGTGTGATGGCGGGTCTGGGCGGCTTTGGCGCGCTGTTTGACCTTAAGGGCGCAGGGTTCAAAGACCCGGTTCTGGTGTCAGCCACAGATGGGGTGGGCACCAAGCTGCGCATCGCAATTGACACGGGCAATGTGGACACCATCGGGATCGATCTTGTGGCGATGTGCGTGAATGACCTTGTGTGCCAAGGGGCGGAACCTCTTTTCTTCCTCGATTACTTTGCAACGGGGCGTCTGGAAACAGACAAAGCGGCGCGGATCATCGAAGGCATTGCCAAAGGCTGTGAACTGTCACGCTGTGCCTTGGTTGGCGGGGAAACGGCCGAAATGCCGGGCATGTATGACGACGGTGACTTTGATCTTGCAGGCTTTGCGGTCGGTGCGCTGGAACGCGGCGAAGTGTTGCCGCGCGGTGTGCGTCCGGGTGACGTTCTGCTGGGGCTGGCCTCGGACGGGGTACATTCCAACGGGTATTCTTTGGTGCGTAAACTGGTCGAAGTCTCTGGTCTTGGTTGGGATGCGGATTGCCCTTGGGATGGTAGCATCACCTTGGGCGAGGCGCTTTTGGCGCCCACACGTCTTTATGTCACCCAAGTTCTTGAGGCGATCAACGCCGGTGGCGTTCACGCCCTGGCCCATATCACCGGTGGTGGCCTGACCGAGAACCTGCCGCGTGTGCTGCCAAACACCCTTGGCGCCGTGGTTGATCTGGATGCGTGGGATCTGCCACCTGTCTTTAAATGGTTGGCTGAAACCGGCCAGATGAGCGAAGCGGAACTGCTTAAAACCTTTAACTCTGGCATCGGCATGATCATGGTTGTCGACAGCAAACAGGTGAAAAACATCATCAAACTGCTGACCGACGCCGGCGAAACCGTCAGCCAGCTGGGCATTATCCAAACCGGCGAAGGTGTAAAATACCTAGGGTCGCTTCTGTGACAAAAGACGGGGCAGGGTCGCATAAGCGGGTCGCCATCCTGATTTCCGGGGGCGGTTCTAACATGGTCACGCTGGTCAACTCGATGATCGGTGACCACCCCGCGCGCCCGTGCCTTGTGTTGTCGAATATTCCAGACGCGGGTGGCCTCGCGAAAGCGGCCGACCTTGGCATTGAGACCGCGGTTGTGGATCACCGCGATTACAAAGGTGATCGTCCGGGGTTCGAGGCGGCCGTAACCGCACGTCTTGAGGCGGCAACCCCTGATATCATCTGTCTTGCCGGGTTCATGCGGATCCTGACCGAAGGGTTCACGGGGCATTGGGCTGGGAAATGTTTGAACATCCACCCCTCGTTGCTGCCCAAGTACAAAGGGCTGCACACACATCAACGCGCAATAGATGCGGGCGATGTCCAAGCCGGATGTTCCGTGCACGAGGTGACGGCTGAACTGGATGGTGGGCCTATTTTGGGGCAAGCCCGTGTGCCGGTGTTGCAAGGCGATACCGCTGACGATCTGGCCGCGCGCGTTTTGGTTCAGGAACACCTGCTTTACCCCGCCGTTTTGCGTCGATTTGCGCAAGGTGACAAGACGCCTGTGTTCTTTGGGTGAGCGCCACGGACCCCGTTTTTCCACAAGGCTTTTCTTTCGGGCAATTTCGCCGTAAACCTGCCCGAACGCCGCCCCGAACGCCAATGGGCCACTCGATCAGGATACTGAAATGATTACCATTACGACCACCGAAGCGCTTGCTGAATTTTGCGCGCGCGCCGCCAAACATCCCTATGTCACGGTGGACACGGAATTCCTGCGCGAACGCACCTATTATTCCAAGCTGTGCCTTGTTCAAATGGCGGTTCCGGGAAAGGCCGAAGAAGACGCGGTTCTGGTCGATCCTTTGGTTGAGGGTCTGTCGTTGGAGCCGATGTATGAGCTTTTTCGCAACGAAGATGTTGTAAAAGTGTTCCACGCCGCCCGTCAGGATCTTGAAATCTTTTTTGTCGAAGCCGGCGTGTTTCCCAAACCGCTCTTTGACACGCAGGTTGCGGCCATGGTGTGCGGGTTTGGCGATCAAGTTGGTTATGAGACGCTGGTGCGCAAAATTGCCAAGGAGCAATTGGACAAATCTAGCCGTTTCACCGATTGGTCGCGTCGTCCTTTGACCGATGCGCAAAAAACCTATGCAATTGGGGATGTGACCCATCTTCGGGGCATTTACGAATGGTTGGCGGCAGAGCTGAACAAGACGGGCAGGGCTGACTGGGTGGAGCAAGAGCTCCGCGTATTGACCCATCCTGACACCTATACAATTGACCCGCCAGAGGCTTGGAAACGGGTGAAAACACGCACCAATTCCGGGCGTTTTCTTGGAATTGTACGAGAGCTGGCAAAGTTTCGTGAAATCTATGCGCAATCTCGAAATATTCCGCGTAACCGGGTGATGAAAGACGATGCCTTGCTGGAGCTTGCGTCAACCAAACCGAAAAATATTCAAGAGCTTGGTCGCTCGCGCCTGCTTTTGCGTGAAGCGCGCAGGGGCGATATTGCGGAGGGTATTCTTAAAGCCGTCGCTGACGGTTTGGCTTGCAATCAGGACGCGCTTCCAAAGGTCTCGGATCAAAACAAAGAAAAGCTACAGGTCAATCCTGCCTTGGCGGATTTGCTGCGCGTGTTGCTTAAGGCCCGGTGTGAGCAGGAAAAAGTGGCGCAGAAGCTTATTGCATCTGCGGCAGATCTGGATGCACTGGCGGCTGGAAAGCGCAATGTTCAGGCCCTGTCTGGATGGCGCGCTGAGGTGTTTGGTGATGATGCGGTGCGCCTGTGCGAAGGCAAGCTTGCTTTGGCCGCAAAAGGTCAGCGGGTCGAGGTGTTCGAAGTTTAATGCACAAAAGCAGCGGGTTAACCCCGCTGTTTTCGCTATTTGACGCGCATCGAACGGCTGTTGCCGGTGCCCAGAACGCGAATGCTGGTGGCATTGCGTAATTTCGCGTTCGACACAAAATGCCCCACAAAGACTTCGCGTTGTTTGGCGCGTCCGGTATTGGTGTGATAGGGCGGTTCGGAAATGCGGAACTCATAGGTCAGCACGCCCTTTTCTGGCGTTTCAAGGCTGTTTGATACAAGTTCTGCATCCCAGTACCCCAAACGTGGCGGCAGACCTTTGGCGCGAATGATCACGCCACCCGACGCCTGCAGGACTTTCATTTCGACAACTTCGGCCACCAAAAGCCGTTGATCCTGTGCGTCAAGAAACCCGCCCGCGGGAATCAGGGCCACATCTTTGGGGCCTGAGCGTTGAAACCAGGACAGTGGATTCAAATTGGTGCCACCGCCGCAAGCGGTAAGACCAAGGCACATGGCAGAGACAGCAAGAATTCGGATACGCATAGGGGCTCCTTTGGTTCTGCTCAAAGGGTTAGCGCATGACGCGGCTTTTGAAAAGAGAGCCATTGCAGGGCTGGACCTTTTCAGCCGATCTCCTTAGGTGAAAAGAAGCAATGGAGGGCAGGATGGCCAGCGCAGCATTTGAAGAGATTGTCGAAGATTTTGAATTTCTGGACGATTGGGAAGATCGTTACGCCATGGTGATCGACATGGGCAAAGCCATGGCGCCATTGGATGACGCGCTGAAGGTGCCTGCGACCAAGGTGGAAGGGTGTGCGAGCCAGGTTTGGTTGCAGCCCATGATTGAGGCAGGGATTTACCGGTTTCAAGGCGATAGCGACGCGATGATTGTGCGCGGATTGGTGGCGGTTCTTGGGGCGCTTTATAACGGTCTTCCCGTTGCTGACGTCCTTGATGTTGATGCTGTATCGGAGTTGGGGCGGCTTGGGCTAAACGAACATCTTTCCGCGCAGCGGTCCAACGGGGTGCGTTCGATGGTCGAACGGATCAGAAAAACGGCCTCTGAGGCGAGCTAATGCGCTTTGGCGTCAATAGGGCGGCGGGCATCATCTAAGGCGTTGAAATCATTGTTTTCAGCCAACGTTAGGTGATGCAGGTTTAAGTTGAGACGCATCAATCCACTGATGCCAATGCGGTTTCCAGATCGCCGTAGCCCGTAAACCTGCGTTCGTAACGTAATCCAAGCCGGTCTGCGGCGTCTTGTGCCAGTTTGTCGAGAGCAGGATTGTTGGTTTGCGCTTGATAGACAAGTCGGGTGTAGTGGCCGAAATACATGTCACGCAATTCTGGGTGGCGATCCAGACCCAGCGGTTTAATAACGAAGTTTTCAAAGCCACGCGCAAGGAAATCGGTGAGATAGAAGGTGTCTATCTCGTCTTCCGCGCGGTCAAGAAACCCCTCAGTTCCTTCAAAAAATGAATAGCAATGCGGCCCTTGGATCATCTGAATGCCATGCGCGTCGCATATGGTTTGTAATACTCCTCCGGTGCCACAATCGGCATAGGCCAAAAAGATCTGATCGAAGTCTTTTTTGTGCTTTTTCAAGGCGTCTTCGACAGCAGCGGGGATCTGATCTGGTGTATTGTGCAGGATCGCTGGCAAACAGGTCAGGGTCATATGATCCCATTTGTTTTGGCGAATGACCGCGATAATTTCATTTGCCAAAGCCCCGCAGGCCAAAATCAGCACCTGTCCTTTTTCAACGGTTGGCGCAAGTCCATCGCGGGTTAGATTCTCATCCGTCGGGCGAAAAGCGGTCATGGCAGGTCCTCGTCTGGTGGCAGATCGGCATAATGCGTGGTGGTGCGAACAGGTTAACACTTAACACGGAAAATATCTAAGCAAACCGGGGCAGGTGCCGAGTTTATAATTAGTCTTTACCATCCGGACGAAGGGCTTTCACTGCCACAGATAGAAGCAACAACAAAGGCATAAGCGACATAGCCGTTTGCCCGTTCAGCTTGCCGCTGCTGATCGCTAAGCCGGCCACAAGTACGGTCAGCCCCCCTGAGGCGAGGACCAGCAACAGTAAAAAGGCATAGCGTGTTTTGCTCATTCCCCCTATGTGGGGGCCCCCGGATGAAATGAAAAGGGGAAAAGAAAAGGCCCCGCAAAAAAGCGAGGCCTGATCCATATTCTTCACATCACATGTTTAGCCAGCAGCAAGCTGATTGTGCTTTTTCGCCATGTATTCTTTGGCGGTTTCAACGGCCACAGCCGCATCACGACAATAGCTGTCTGCACCGATCGCTTTGCCAAACTCATCGTTCAGCGGGGCGCCACCAACCAAGACCACATAGTCATCGCGGATGCCTTTTTCGATGAGTGTGTCGATCACAACCTTCATGTAGGGCATGGTGGTGGTCAACAAGGCGGACATGCCGAGGATGTCTGGTTGCTCTCTTTCGAGCGCTTCCAAATAGCCCTCAACAGGGTTGTTGATGCCCATGTCATGCACTTCGAAACCTGCGCCTTCCATCATCATCGACACAAGGTTTTTGCCGATATCGTGGATGTCGCCTTTTACGGTTCCAATCACCATTTTCCCCATACGGGGCGCGCCGGTTTCGGCCAGCAATGGTTTCAAGATGGCCATGCCACCTTTCATCGCGTTTGCGGCCAAAAGCACCTCTGGCACAAACAAAATACCGTCGCGGAAGTCAGCGCCCACAATGGTCATGCCGGCCACAAGGGCTTCGGTCAAAACGCGGTAAGGCGTCCATTCACGTTCCAGCAGAATGCCGACGCCTTCTTCGATCTCTTCTTTGAGACCGTCATAAAGGTCATCATGCATCTGTTGAACAAGTTCTTCATCGCTCAGTTCGCTCAGGATGATATCGTCTTCTTGGTCGGACATGGTCGCCTTTCCCTTGGCTGAAACTCTTGGTCCCTTAACACATGCGCCAATTTTGGTACGCCGGTCTGGAACGATTGCGACATTGAGTGCCCTTGGACCGACCCCAAAGCAAATGAATTATTCGCGTGAGGATAGTGAATATCGTTCAATTGTTTCCGTTATGTTCTGCGCGTTTACAGGGGAAACAAGTAAAATATCCACGTTGCATTGACGCAACGTCCGCGGCGGGGGGGGGCCAGAATGCAAGAGAGCCGATTCGACATTTGTTGGGCGCGATGAAAACATCCGATACCAAAATATGATCGGCTTGCGGATGGGG
Source organism: Aliiroseovarius lamellibrachiae (assembly GCF_018599245.1). Lineage (GTDB taxonomy): Bacteria > Pseudomonadota > Alphaproteobacteria > Rhodobacterales > Rhodobacteraceae > Aliiroseovarius > Aliiroseovarius lamellibrachiae. The sequence continues at coordinate 241,999 of NZ_JAHEVJ010000007.1, read as the reverse complement.
GGTTCGCTAATGCATCTGCAAAGCTGTGATGACGGAATGATGACGGACTGGATAAGGGCTTTGTGGATCAACAGTCACTGTTCCATGAATGTCAGGCATTGGTTCTCCACAAAAAAGGCCCACCAGATGGCAGGCCTTTTCAATCATCGGTTTTCACGATCTTAGCCGCCACGACGGCGGGTGCGACGCGCTTTGGGTTCATCATCCCCCGTTCCGTCAGAGTTGGATGAAAATCCGCCCAGCGCATCCGCAATTTCTTCAAGTGTTGGGCGGGTGTCGCTGCGCGGGCGTGTTTCCAACGCTTCGCGCATGGCACGCAGATGCTCTGGTGTGGTTCCGCAACAGCCACCAATGATGCTCGCCCCGCAATCGCGTGCAAACACCGCATAATCCGCCATCAATTCCGGCGTGCCATCATAGTGGATATGCCCATCCACATATTTGGGAATGCCCGCATTGCCTTTGGAAATGATCGGACGTTCTGAACCTTGCGCGGCAAACCCAAGAACGGTGCGCAGCAGATCCGCCGCACCGACACCACAGTTCGCGCCAAACGCAATGGGTGGGTTGGGAATGGTTTCAACCATTTGCGCAAGATCCGCAGAGGTGATCCCCATCATCGTGCGACCGGCGGTGTCAAAGCTCATGGTGCCACACCACGCCATACCCGCCAATTCCGCGGCCTTTGCGGCGGCTTTGTATTCCTCTGCGGCTGAAATGGTTTCGACCCACAGGACATCTGCGCCACCGGCCTTAAGCCCCTCGGCTTGTTCGTGGAACATCTCTACCGCACCGTCAAATGTGAGGGTTCCCATCGGCTCCATAATCTCGCCGGTTGGACCAATGGATCCCGCAACAATGACTTTGCGCCCAGACGCATCCGCCACTTCCCGACCCAATTCAGCCGCCGCCTTGTTCAACTCGTGAACGCGCGCGTGGGCATCATGCAATTTCAGACGTGAGGCATTTCCGCCAAAAGAGTTGGTCAGAAAAATATCTGACCCGGCATCCACAGCCCCACGATACAAGGCGCGAATATTGTCTTGTTGCTCGACGTTCCAAAGCTCTGGCGCATCACCAGAGGTCAGACCCATATTGAATAAAGTGGTTCCGGTCGCGCCATCGGCCATCAACCAATCACGTTCATTCAACAGCTGGGTAAGCGCATCTACCATCTCGGGTCTCCGGCGAATTCAAGTATAGGCGCTACCTGCCACGGATTTGCCCCGCGCGCAAATGCAATAGTTTCATAGCAACTATGAATGGCATTGAAACTTAGCCCTCGGGTGATTGCCGGTTTGTTGTGTTGCATCCGGTGACATGCGGGCGAGAAATCTCGCGTGTCACATCCAGCGCGCCCAGCAACAGGCCCAGTCGGGTGGGCGCCGACACATAAAGTGTTTCCCAATTTGGCGCAAAGCTCGTTTTGAACTGGCGCAAACCAGATGCGCCGCTGATCTTGTCCAGCGTGTGTCGCAAATAATGAAATATTTTTGGTTCGCCGGGCTTGGGGCCAAGGGGAACGGCTGCCAGCGAAAGGCGTTTACAGCCCTGTTTGGCGGCATGTTCAATCGCAAACGAGACCAGTAGATGCATGGTGCCATCCGGGGTGTCCTCTTTCATTCGCATGAGATCGAGGCCATATTCGCGGGCGTTTTTATGTAGGGTAATAAACCCAACCAGATTATCGTTTTGATACGCCAGATAGATTTGAGAATGGGGTAGGGTGTCTGGGCGCCAAACGCCCATCGAAAACCCACGCTCTGCGCCACGGGCGCGACGCCAGTCGTCTGAAATCCGGGCCATTTCCAACAAAGGCAGGTTTGCGCCGCCGACCTTAACATAAACCCCCGATTTTTCGGCGTGTCGTAGTTTGCGACGAAGTTGCCGACGAGAGGAACCGTCTGTCGAAAATATTTGAGGGGAAATCCATGCTTCGCGGGCAACCGGCAGTGTGACCCAATGCGCGTTGCGCGCAATGGCGGCCATCCGGCCCCCAATTTTGTACAGGAAAGGAGAAAGGTAATTGTTGTGAGAGGCCTGTGTTAGATCTGATAGAAAGCCGGTGTGAAAGTGGGCCTGCTTCAGCGGATCGGAGACAACCACCAGGCTTTGTCCCGTTTTTTTCGCCATTGCGGTGGGACACCTGTCGTGGGTTTCAAAAAGGGAAAGACACCCTTGACGCAGTAGCGCCGATTCTGCGCGGGGGGCGGCATCAATCGCGGCAGAGACGCGCGAGGGCAACAAGGATGTATGTGTAAGTTCCGTGAGTTGAGCACCCGTGCGCTGCGTGTCAGGTGCAGCGTCATTTGCCGGACCTCGAATGGTAAGTGCTGCGGCGATCAACGCAGGTGCTGCGTAGTAAACTGCGCGAAAGGCAAGGATTGCCGCGAGGACTGGTTCTTGGTCAAGCTGGGGCAAGAGCGCCAGAAGTGTCACCTCAAACGGACCAACGCCGCCGGGTGTCCCTGATAATAACCCTGCTCCTAGGGCGATGAGATAGGCGGCCACGAGCGGCACAAGCCCTATGACACAGTTTTCCGGCATTACCGCCCAAAGTGCTGCGCCTGCTGCAAATGTATCGATTGCCGCAAGGGCCACAAAGGCTGCCATTGCCTTTACTGACGGGAGGTTGAAGCGCGATAGAAAATTTGGGCGAAATACGGAGAAGGCAACCAATGCTGTGGCCCCAGCCAGGACCGCGCAAGCGATCCAGGTGGATCCTGGCAGGTTCAGAGGGACCAATAGGACAACCCCTGCCGCCACCACGGCCCAGGCCGTCAGAAAGGATACCGAGACAATCATTGAAATCCGGGTGGCTTGTAACAGGCTGATCTCTGACAGCATTCGCCAGCGCACCAAAGCGGATGATAACACCCCCATGCCCACGGTTTGCGACAGTGCGATAGCTGTGACACCCGCGCGCTGTGCAGCGCCTGATTGTGTGGGGGAGCCGATCAGGCGATGGACCACACGATCATAGCGCCCAAGTGCCCAGAATGAGATTGCGGAAAAGAAAGCGGCAAGAAGCCATTGATGCGGAGCTACGGTTTTGAGTGAGGTTTTGATATGGTTTACGTCGAGGTCATCCATTTTCCCCCAAAGTAGCCAGACAATACCAAGGGCAAACGCCAGCGGCAGGATTTGTCGCGCCAGCATTTTGCGAAGGTCAATGCCGTCGCCACCTGCATGTGGCAAAACGTTGGAAAAGCGGCGCTCGGCCAGCCGTTCGCGCCCAATACCTCTGAAACGTCCTTGATGCATACCTCACCCTTTGCATTGCCCCGGCTTACTTTAAGCCTGCTTTGCAAAGAGACCGTTAACAGATCAATTTGTTCGAACTTATGTCTTGTCCCAGCTGAGGGTGGGCATGGGTACAAAAAAAGGCGCGGCCAAATGGGCGCGCCTCATAATTTCTGAATCCAACGCGATTAAGCGTCGCCGGCCATTTCAGCCTTGGCCACAGCCAAAAGTTCGGCCCGTTTGGCGCGGATTTCGTCGGCGGTGACATCATTGAGGTCCCCCACAACTTTACGCACGACATCATCGTGACCGGCCTCTTCGAAATCAGCAACGATGACTTCTTTGGCATAAGCTTCCGCTTCATCACCAGTTTTACCCAGTTTTTCAGCAGCCCACAGGCCCAGTTTTTTGTTGGCCCGCGCATTTGCCTTGAAAATCATTTCTTCATCATGGGCAAATTTAGCTTCAAAGGCGTTTTCACGATCGTCAAACGTTGTCATTCTGGCGTCCCTATCTATGGGTTGTCATTCTGTTGCTCTTGATATGCCTATCCAAGCGCCCCATCGCAACCCCGCTAGCGCTCTCATTCATGGGAATTTGAGAGGATTTGGTGGATTTCTCGGATAATCGGCACAGAATGATACCCCCATGTTGCCCCAAAGGGGGGAATTGCTTATAGGGCGTGCAAGTGCGGGAGTCGTTTGACCCCGCGGGCTGCACTCAAATGGCGGGGATCCCATGGCGCGTCGCAAAAAACTCTATGAAGGCAAAGCAAAAGTTCTTTATGAAGGCCCGGAACAGGGCACTCTGGTTCAATACTTCAAGGATGACGCCACCGCGTTTAACGCCGAAAAGCGGGACGTGATCGAAGGCAAAGGCGTGTTGAACAACCGTCTGTCTGAGTTTTTCATGACCGGCCTTGGTCAGATTGGCGTGCCAACGCATTTCATCAAACGCCTGAATATGCGCGAACAGCTGATCAAAGCGGCTGAAATTGTGCCGCTTGAAGTGATCGTGCGTAATTTCGCGGCCGGGTCCATGGCGAAGCGTTTGGGGATCGAAGAGGGCACACGCCTGCCGCGCCCGATTGTTGAGTTCTCGTATAAAGACGACGCTTTGGGGGATCCTCTGGTTCCGGAAGAATATATTATGGCGTTCGGCTGGGCCACGCAGCAAGAGCTGGGCGAGATCGTCGATACGACACTGCGCGTAAATGACTATCTGTCTGGCGTGATGTACGGTGTCGGGATCAAGCTGATCGACTTTAAAATCGAATTTGGCCGCATCTACGAAGGCGACTTTCCGCGTTTGATTCTGGCCGATGAAATCAGCCCGGACAGCTGCCGTCTGTGGGACATTGAAACGGGCGAAAAGCTTGATAAAGATGTGTTCCGCCGCGATCTTGGCAATCTGACCGACGCCTATACCGAAGTGGCGCGCCGTTTGGGGGTTCTGCCTTCAAATGTGACCCACGCCAACACCAAACCCACCCTGATCAACTAAGGAAGAGCCCCATGAAAGTTCGTGTTGATGTCATGCTGAAAACCGGCGTTTTGGACCCCCAGGGCGAGGCCGTGCGCCACGCGCTTGGCAACCTGGGATTTGACGGTGTTGAAAAAGTGCGTCAGGGAAAAGTGATTGAATTGGATGTGGCTGACGGCACATCGGAAGACACCATAAAAGACATGTGTGACAAGCTTCTGGCCAACACCGTGATCGAAAACTACGCCATTCAGGTGCTGTGATGAAGGCGGGCGTACTTGTCTTTCCGGGGTCAAATTGTGACCGTGACCTCGCCGTCGCGTTTGAGCGGGCCGGGGCCGATGTGACCATGATTTGGCACAAAGAAACCGACCTTCCTGAGGATCTGGACATCGTGGGTGTTCCGGGCGGGTTTTCCTTTGGGGATTATTTGCGGTGTGGGGCCATTGCCGCGCAATCCCCAATCACCAGGTCTTTGATCCGTCACACCGAGCGTGGTGGTTATGCGATCGGGATTTGTAACGGGTTTCAGGTGCTCACTGAAACGGGTATTTTGCCCGGTGCTTTGATGCGCAATGCAAATCTGAAGTTCATCTGCAAACCGGTTGGTTTAAAAGTGGAAAACACAGATAATGCTTTCTTGTCTGGGTATTCCGAAGGGCAGGAACTGTCTGTTCCGGTGGCGCATCATGATGGCAATTACAACGTCACGGATGAAAAGCTGGCGCAGCTGAAATCCGAGGGCCGCATTGCTTTTACCTACACCGACAACCCCAATGGATCGACCGGCGACATCGCGGGTGTGATTTCCAAGAACCGCCGGGTGCTTGGTATGATGCCGCATCCAGAGCGTTGCGTGGATGAGATGCATGGCGGCACTGACGGGGTGGCAATGTTCCGCTCGTTGGTGGATGCCGTGGTCGCAGCCTGACTTGTGGCCCCTCGCCATGGCGCTTAGACTTGCGCCATGGCGGATAATGTCCAACACCCTCCCAAACCTGCTTTGACCCCGCGCACAGGGGTTTCACTGCGTGCGCGAGTGGTCTTGCTGGCGTTGATCAGCCTTGCCGCTGCGGTGATTTATGTCTCAAACAGTTGGCTGACCGAACGCTATACGGAAACAACGCGCAACCGGGCAGAGCTTCGCGTGGCGCTTTATTCTGGGAACCTTATCAGCGAGTTACAGCGCAATTCGGTTGTGCCACTTTTGCTGTCTCGGGATCCGGCGCTGATCAATGCGCTAAATTCGGACGATTTTTCGCAAAGCTCTGCGCGTTTGATTTCCTATCGGGAAGAGATCGAAGCCAAATCACTGATATTGCTTGATGGTGATGGGCGGACTGTGGCGGCGACTGTTCGGGAAACATTGGGGGAATTACACCGATCAGACCCCTATTTCGTTGATGCACTGCGCAGTTCGGAAACGGTGTTTTCCACCGCGCAAAGCGAGTCAGGCGCATATGAGTTCACCTATTCGCGCAAAATCGAAGCTGGCAACAAGGTCATTGGTGTTATTGTCGTAGAAGTTGATTTGCGCAAATTTGAAGAGAGCTGGTCCGGAATTTCGGATGCTGTTTTGGTGACCAATTCCCAGAACGATGTCATTCTGGCGACAGAGCCACGCTGGCGTGGCAAACAAGAAGATGATGCCCTGGTGACCGTCCCAGCCATGACCGCCATCCGGCGCAGCTTTCGTAATACCACAGAATGGACAGCCCTACCGTCAGAGATGCTGTTTCTGGGGGAGGCGGTGATGCGCCATGAAGCGCGTGTGCCTTTTCAGGGTTGGCGGATTGCATCCTTCACATCTTATGCGTCGGTCAGGGAAAAGGTGAACGCGTTCTTGTCGTTGGAAATCATGGCTTTCGCGATGCTTTTATCGCTGACCTTTTATTTGATCAGCCGACGCGCCCAATTCAGGTCTGTTCTTTTTGCTCAGGAATCCGCGGATTTGCGGCAGCTTAATGACCAGTTGCAAAGGGAGATCGCAGAGCGGCAGAGGGCTGAAAAGAACCTTCAGGTGGCGGAGCAGACACTGGCGCAAAGCTCCAAACTGGCCGCTTTGGGGGAAATGTCGGCCGCTGTCAGCCACGAGCTGAACCAGCCGCTTGCAGCCATGAAAACCTATTTGGCCGGTGCCAAACTGTTGCTGCAACGCAAGCGACCCGATGAAGCCTTATCCAGTTTCCAGCGTATTGATGATCTGATTGAGCGCATGGGGGCGATCACCCGGCAGCTAAAATCCTATGCCCGCAAAGGCGGTGATGCGTTTGAACCGATGGACATCAGGAAATCTGTTTCTATGGCGTTGTCGATGATGGAACCGCAGCTGAAGCGCCGCGAAGTGCGCATCACGCGCAATATTCCCCGCAATCCGGTGATGGTCATGGGGGATCGGTTGCGTCTGGAGCAGGTGTTGATCAACTTGTTGCGCAACGCCATTGATGCCACAAAAACAGTGGATGCCCCACAGGTGGACATCATTGTGAGCCGCGGGGATTACGCTTTGATCACCGTGCGCGACAATGGCGAGGGGGTCACGGATCTCGATAATCTGTTTGAACCCTTCTACACCACCAAGGCCCCGGGGGACGGGGTTGGGCTGGGTTTGGCAATTTCTTCGGGGATTGTCACTGATTTTGGTGGGCGGTTAACCGCCCGAAATGGGCAAGATGGGGGGGCTGTATTTGAAGTTGAGCTTCCTATCTTAGATGAAGAAGACAGTGATATTGAAGCCGCTGAATAAGGTGGCCGGTGAAAATGGCGGAGGAAAAGCCATGGCTCAGGCAATAAAAGTTGCAATTGTGGATGACGAACAAGATATGCGTCAGTCCATCTCTCAGTGGTTGGCCCTTTCAGGTTTTCAAACCGAAACCTTCCCCTCGGCGGTGGACGCCTTGAAGGGGATTGGACCTGATTATCCGGGTGTGGTGATTTCGGATATTCGGATGCCGGGCATGGATGGAATGGATTTCCTGAAAAAGCTGATGTCGCTGGACAGCTCGCTTCCCGTTATCATGATTACGGGTCATGGCGATGTCCCCATGGCGGTGGAGGCGATGCGGGTCGGGGCATTTGATTTCCTGGAAAAGCCCTTTAACCCAGACAACATGACCAACCTGGTAAAGAAAGCCACGCATAAGCGGCGTCTGGCGCTTGATGCCCGCGCTTTGCGCAAGGAACTGGGGGATGGCACCACCATCATGAAGAAACTGATCGGCGCATCCCCGGTCATGTCACGTCTAAGGGAAGACATTCTGGATATCGGCCAGTCGGATGGCCATGCTTTGATTGAGGGCGAAACTGGGACGGGTAAAACACTCGTGGCCCACGCCCTTCATGCGGTTGGGGCCAAGGCCGGAAATAAATTTGTGGTCGTGTCTTGCACAGACACGGATGAGGACGCGCTTGGGCGTCGCTTGTTTGGCCCAATGGAAGAGGGTGGCAACCAGCCTTATGTCGAAGAGGCGCGTGGCGGAACGCTTGTGTTGGAAGATATCGAGGCACTGCCGATGGGGCTTCAGGCGCGTTTATTGACCTGGATGAATGATCAAGGTGCCCCAGCCGAAACACGCATTGTCGCGATTTGCAACCTGCAAGAACAGGGCAAAACCTGCGAAGATTGCCTGCGCCCCGATCTGTTTTATCGCTTGGCTGCGATGAAAATCACCTTGCCGCCGCTGCGCCAGCGGGGCGAAGATATTTTGATGTTGTTCACTGGGTTTGCGGATCAGTTTGCCGATGAATATGGCTGTGCCGCCCCCACCGTCAGCGTGCAGGAGGCGGCCCAATTGATGCAAGCGCCTTGGCCCGGAAACATTCGCCAGTTGATCAATATCTCCGAACGTGCGGTGCTTCAGTCACGGCGTGGAACGGGCACGATTTCGTCACTGTTGATGAATGACCACGAAGAGGCGCAACCGGTGATGACCACCGAAGGGAAGCCTTTGAAGGAATATGTTGAAGCCTTTGAGCGCATGTTGATTGACAACACAATGCGGCGCCACAAAGGGTCGATTGTTGGGGTGATGGATGAACTGTGCCTTCCACGGCGGACGCTGAACGAAAAGATGGCAAAATATGGGTTGCAGCGGGCCGACTATCTACAGTGAACCTCCCTTGTTGGGGGCCGTGTGTAGGATATCGTTAAGATGATAAATATATTGAGGATAATCATATGCCTGCGCCAACCAACACGCTAAAACACGCGCTTGCAAAAGGTGAGATGCAGCTCGGGATGTGGCTGAACCTCGGGTCAGGCTCCGCGACCGAGATTGTTGGTGCAACAGGCTATGACTGGTGCTTGATAGACGGCGAACATGCGCCGTTTGACCCGAATACCATCCTGGAACAGCTCCGCGTGTTGGGACAGTTCGACACGTCCGCCATTGTGCGTGTCCCCATCGGTGAAGACTGGGTGATCAAGCAAGTGATGGATCTTGGCGCGCAAAGTCTGTTGGTGCCAATGGTCAATACAGGTGCCCAGGCCCAAGCCATTGTCGCCGCCACCAAATATGCGCCGCGCGGTGTGCGCGGTATGGGGGCAGGGGTCGCACGAGCGGCACTTTATGGGCATAATGCGGATTATGCGGAAAACGCCGATGGTGAGATCTGTTTGGTTTTGCAGGCTGAAACCAGAGAAGCTATGAAAAATATCAAAGCTATCGCCGGGACGGATGGTGTGGATGCGGTGTTTATTGGCCCCGCTGATCTGTCGGCTGACATGGGGCATTTGGGAAACCCCGGCCATCCAGATGTCAAAGCGGCGATTGAAAAAGGTATTGCTGACATTCGAGCAGCGGGCAAAGCGGCGGGCATTCTAAGTTTTGATGCGGCCAGTTTTGGTCATTATGCCCAACTTGGTGTGACCTTTTTTGGCGTTGGATCAGAGGCATCTTTGCTGCGCGCATCCTTGCAAGCGAATTTGGCAGCGGCGCGTTTGGCCACGCAAACGTAACATTGAAAAACTTAAAAAGGGCCGCCGTTGGCAGCCCTTTTGGGTCACTCTGTGGGGGGCGCCGCCTTAGTCTTCCGGTACGCCGACCATCCCCGTAAGCCCCTCCAACATCTCGCCCAAATGCTCCTCGTAACGGCGCCAACGGCCAATTGAGGAATTATAAAGGGGCTGACGGGCTTGGTGGATCGACAGGGTTTTCACCTTGCGGGTGTTTTGGTGGAAGTTCATGCAGGCGTCTTCCCAACCCAACTCGCAGAACTCCAACAACTTGCGCACTTCAACTTCGGGATTGGCGACGAGTTCTTCATATTGGATTTCATAGATCCGGTCGGCTGCCAATTCACGCCACGCGGCAAGATATTCGGTGAACAATTGGTAAACCTCAACCAGATCTGATTGAGAATAGGTGTAAGTGTGCAGCCCGGACACAAACCGGTTTTTCAACATCGAAAACAGATTGTCGCGTGGGTCACGTTTCAGCGCGACAATTTTTGCTTTGGGAAGGGCAAGCCACACCAAAGGCGCAACTTTATAGGTCGAGATTGACTTGTCGGTTACAATATCTGCGCCCGGGTGACGTTTCAGAACGGCGTCTCGATAGTCTTTGCCAATCTCTTCAAGCATTTTGGGTGTCATATCGTTGATTTTGCCACCCTTGGCCAAAACGTCCGAGGCGCGATTAAAGCCCATCGTATGGAAAAGCGCCATTTCATCCCCGCCTGTCACACGCGAATGGCTTGAAAGAATTTGCTCCACAAGCGTGGTGCCCGACCGGGGCAGACCGGTGACAAAAATTGGACTGTCGTCTTGATAGCCAACCTTTCCCACGCGCGTAAGATCCATATCCCCGACGAAGGATAGCATTTGCGTCAACTCTCGACGGTCGCGTCCTTTTGGGTTGGGGAACTCGGTGCGCAGGATGGTGTTTGCCGTGTCAAGATAGTGCCATACCTTGTCATACTGCTTGTTGTCCTCCATCAATTTGACCAAGGCATACCCAAGGTCTGCACGCCCCTTGATCTCGGGGTTTGAAACCCATTGGTCCAGCATTTCAAGCGCAAGAGGTTCGTCTTTGTCGAGTTTCCGCCCGCTTGTGATCTGGCGGTACACCGCACCATGTTTTAACCCCAGCTCGGTCGCTTTGACCAACAGCGCCTCTGCTTCGTCAAACGCCCCATGCTGCTGCAACAGATTTGCCGACACCGTGACAACACGAATTTGGGTTGGGGCAAGCTTGGCTGCGTCTCGGACTTGGTCCAGCGCCTCGTCCGTTTGCCCGGTTTGATCTAAGGCAACGGCCCGCAAAACAAGATGTTCTGGGTTTGAACGATGCTGCTCGGGCATTGCATCCAAAGCTTTAATCGCCTCTTCACCCTGCTCCAACGTGATCAGGCATTCGGCGCGCAGAAATTGCGCAAAAGGCGTGTTCGGCGCGAGGGCTAAGAACTTGTCGAGATAGTTAAGCGCCTCATGTGTGCGGTTCACCTCTTTCATGGCGCGGCCAAGGTTTCCCAGGACTTTCGGGTTCGAGGGAATTTGACGGAACGCCGCCTGAAGATGCTCCAACGCATCATTGTACCGCCCTTGCGCGGTCAGAAGCTCGCCCAGATTTGCTTGGGCCTCTGCGTAATCTGGGGCAATGGACAATGCCTCCAGATAAGCCGCTTCTGCACCTTCGTTTTGACCCAGCGCTGCCAACGAGGCCCCCAGGATCAATCGGATGATTTCATTTGAACCATGCACCTCAGCGAGGGCCTTTGCCTCCTGCGCAACGCCTTGCGCATCCCCGTTGTTAAAGCGGGTCAGAAGCTGGTTGATCACTTCCTTAGAAATCCCGGTGCTGGTGCGCGAGGTTTTGGTGTTGCTGCGCGACATCTCGGTCACGATGGATTTCTGTGCGGGGCCGGGCAGGCCAGATTTTTTCAATAACTTTTGGGCGCGTTTGTTGGCCGTTTTGTCCCCAAGCATCGACAAGGATTTTGCATATGCCGTCCAAATAGCGATTTCCTTGGGTAGAATGCGCGCCGCCGTTTGATAGGCGTCTACCGCCTCTTTGAATTTGCCCTGAGACATCTTTGCATGCCCCATGCGAATGGCAGTTTGGGCTTGGGCGACCTTTAGGTTGGTCTGTTGCATCCCCGTGGTGGATCCAACATTTGCTTTTGCCGCCTGACTTGCCAGCGGGAACATGGGGGCCGATGATTTTGATCGTTTTTGCGTCATGGGCTGGTTCTCCGCAGGGATTGGTATAGAATGCTAAGTGGTCTTTTCGCGTGGTCATTGGCTAATATGGCCTGCCCATGGAGGCAAGCACAAGCTGAGCATTCCGTCGGGCTTTGCTGTTATTTTTCTTGACTTAAGTCCCAATTCCCCCGATAAGCCGCCAGTCTGGTAAGGGGTTCCCTTTACCAGTGAGTTTAATTGCGGCCCATATGGGCGCGCCGTTCGGGGCAAGATGGGCCAGACCCATCCTTGGAACACCGGGTCAAACCGGGGCCGTAGGACGCGGAAAATGAAGGAAGATCATATGTTTGCGGTTATGAAAACCGGCGGCAAGCAGTATAAGGTCCAAGCTGGCGACATCCTGCGTGTCGAAAAGCTGGCGGCCGAAGCTGGTGACACTGTCCAGTTCAACGAGATTCTCATGGTTGGCACCACTGTTGGTACCCCCGTCGTCGCAGACGCGGGCGTTCAAGCAGAAGTGATCGATCAGATCAAAGGCGACAAAGTGATTAACTTTGTGAAACGCCGTCGTAAGCACAGCTCAAAGCGTACCAAGGGCCACCGTCAGAAACTGACTTTGGTGAAGATCCTTGAAGTCCTCGAAAAGGGCGCTGATAAATCTGGTGTAAAAGCTGCAATGGGTGCTGGTTCTGTTTCGGGTGCTGCTGCGCCTGCTGCAAAACCTGCCGCTAAAAAAGCTGCTAAAGCCGAAGCTCCCGCTCAAGCGGGTGGCGACGACTTGACCACCATCACTGGTGTCGGCCCTGCCGCTGCCAAAAAGCTGGCTGATGCCGGCGTCACCACCTTCGCCCAACTGGCTGCGATCGACGTTGACAGCTTTGAGGCTGTTAAAGTGAAAGCAGACTGGGTCGAGCAGGCCAAAACACTGGCCTAATCTGAGCTAAGGAGAGATAGCATGGCACATAAAAAAGCAGGCGGTTCATCCCGTAACGGCCGCGACTCAGCCGGTCGTCGCCTTGGCGTCAAAATTTTTGGTGGTCAGGACGTCGTTCCCGGCAACATTATCGTGCGTCAGCGCGGCACCAAAATGTGGGCAGGCCAAAACGTCGGTATGGGACGTGATCACACCCTCTTCGCAACCAGCGAAGGTAAAGTGAAGTTCCACAAGGGCCTCAAGGGCCGCACCTTTATTTCGGTTCTCCCAGTGGCGGAGGCCGCTGAGTAAGTCGAAACCTGTAAGGTGATGAAAATTCAGGGGCCGGCTGCAACAGCCGGCCCCTTTTCTGTTTTGGGGCCGATCGAACTGGGATGTCGCATTTGGACCTTTAAGTTTTGTTAACCATTTTGCCAGATAGTCAGCTCTCTAAACGGGCGGGCCATCCACAAATTGAAGATTTGGCAATCTGCGCTTTTCGGAGGAGGGAAAGCCATGATGTACGATACGATTTCTTGCCAACCCGTTATCCCCGCTGACCGGTTCGTTTTGCGCCCCGTGCGCAAATCCGACGCAGGTGCGATGGCGCTTTATGCGGGCGACGAACGTGTGGCGCGCAGCACGCGATCTATTCCACATCCGTTGCCTGATGGCGTGACAGAAGGCTTCATCCAACGTGCTCTGGACGGGTCTCAACCGCAGGATGCTTGGGTGATTGACGGGGCATTGACAGAACAGCAGGAAGTGCTGGGTGTGGTTACACTGACCCGATTAGATCGTGGCCAATCGGAAATGTCCTATTGGGTGGCGCCCGCATTTTGGAATGCCGGTATCGCGTCAGAGGCCGTACGCGCCATGATTTCGGCCAACCCGCTGAAAAATAGTGAAATTTTTGCAGAAGTATTTCAGGATAATCCGGCCTCGGCGCGTGTTCTGACCAATGCTGGGTTTGAGTATATTGGGGACGCGGAAAGTCACTGTGTTGCGCGCGCGGCCAATGTTCCAACCTGGACCTACATGCACAAGTTTGCGTAAGTGATTGCTGTTCATGGAAAATATCGAAACGCCGCGCCTGATTTTGCGCCCGCTGACTTGTGGTGATCGGGACGTCATTGTTCGTTTGTTAAACGACATTGATGTCTCGCGCTGGCTGACGGTTGTGCCTTATCCATACACAGCAGACGACTTTGACGCCTTTCTGGAGTACCTTCAGGCGGGGTCTGTCTTTGAGGGGCTCGCCATTCAGACTGAAGAGGGCGTGATTGGTGTGATCGGTATTGGCGACACGCTTGGCTATTGGTTGGGCAAGCCGTTTCACGGCAAAGGCTATATGACCGAAGCGGCCGAGGCCCTGACGGATTGGTACTTTGAAACCTCCGGGGCGCGGGTGCTTAGCTCCGGGTATTTCGAGGGCAATTCTGGTTCCTGCGCCGTTCTTAAAAAGCTTGGGTTTCAACCAACTGGCCGCGTTATTTCTGAGCATTCGCAAGCACAAGGGCGAGCCGTTCCTCTGATTAAGGTCAGCTTAAACCGGGCGGACTGGTTAAATCGGGCGGACTGGGACCAATCAAAATGATGACACGCCTGATCACTGATCGTTTGATGATGCGCCGGGCAACACTCGCGGATTATGACGCCTATCATGCGCTTGCCTCTGATTTTGACGTTGTAAAATGGACAGCCACTTGGCCGTGGCCCGCAGTCCCGAGCCGTACGTTGGAGCGTTGCAAGCCGTTTGACCCAAAATGGGGGATGGCTGGTCCGGTCTTTAACAAAGGTCAGATGGTCGGTGGTATGGGAATCGTGTCGCAGGATGTTGATGGACCAAAGCTTGGATATATGCTCGCGCGCGAGGCTTGGGGCAAAGGATTTGCAACCGAAATGGCGTGCGAATTGATCAAACATTGCTGGGCGCGGTATGAGTGGGATCAGATCGGCGCCGCGGTGTTTCAGGGCAATGTTGCTTCCAGAAGCGTTTTGCAAAAACTGGGCTTTTCAAAATGTGGCACAGCGACAGCATTTTGTCAGGCGCAAGGCAAGGACCTGCCGGTTCAAAAATTTGCTCTGCCCCGTCCGCCTGCAAAATGATGCTAATATCTCGTTTTAGGGTGGAAAACGCGGGTTTGTAGCGCCAAAGACTTGAGCCTGACGCCATTTCCCTCTATCGCCAAAGCCAGTTCAGAAAAGGCTAAGACACATGAAATTCCTCGATCTCGCCAAGGTCTATATTCGTTCCGGTGCCGGCGGTGGCGGCTGTGTGTCGTTCCGGCGCGAAAAATACATTGAATACGGCGGGCCTGATGGGGGCGACGGCGGCGGCGGCGGTGATGTGATTGCCGAGGTGGTCGAAGGGCTGAACACGCTCATTGATTTCCGCTATCAACAGCATTTTTTCGCAGATAACGGCCGCCCGGGCATGGGCAAACAACGCACTGGAGCCGATGGTGATGACATCGTTCTCCGGGTTGCGGTCGGCACCGAAATCCTGGACGAAGACCAAGAAACCGTGATTGCGGATCTGACCGAAGTGGGGCAGCGTGTTGTTCTGGCCAAGGGTGGCAATGGCGGATTTGGCAATCTGCATTTCAAAACCTCAACCAACCAAGCGCCGCGCCGTGCCAATGCTGGCCAGCCGGGGGTCGAGCGTACACTTTGGTTGCGGTTAAAGCTGATTGCGGATGTTGGCCTACTGGGGCTTCCCAATGCGGGTAAATCGACCTTTTTGGCCGCCACGTCCAACGCGCGTCCGAAAATTGCCGACTATCCGTTTACAACGCTGCACCCCAATCTGGGCGTGGTTGGCGTGGATAATGCCGAGTTTGTGATCGCCGATATTCCGGGGTTGATCGAAGGCGCGTCCGAGGGGCGCGGTCTTGGGGATCTGTTCTTGGGGCACGTTGAACGCTGTTCTGTATTGCTGCATTTGGTTGACGGCACCTCAGAGGACGTTGCCGGGGATTGGCAGACCATCATCAGAGAGGTCGAAAACTACGGCGACATTCTGGGCGATAAGCCCCGCGTGACCGTATTGAACAAAATCGACGCTTTGGACGACGAAGAGCGCGCAGAGAAATTGGCAGAGCTTGAGGCCGTTGCCGGCCCGGTGATGATGATGTCCGGCGTTGCGCGCGAAGGCACCGTGGATGTCTTGCGAGCATTGCGCACAGAAATCTCTGAAGATCGAATTCGCCAGAAACCTGTTGAGGAGCCTGAAAGTTGGGCGCCCTAAAATCAGCCAAACGCGTTGTTATCAAAATTGGATCCGCCTTGCTGGTGGATGCAAAGACAGGCGCGTTGAAATCCGATTGGCTTGCGTCACTGGCGCAAGATGTTGCGGATTTGAAAGCGCGCGGTGCGACTGTGGTGTTGGTCTCGTCCGGCTCGATCGCGCTTGGCCGTGGGGTGTTGCAACTGCCGGCGGGAAGTTTGCCGCTAGAGCAATCGCAGGCCGCGGCCGCGGTGGGGCAAATCCGGCTGGCGCGGGCTTATGAAGAGGCGTTGGCACAGCATGGCGCGACAACCGCACAGGTTTTGGTGACGCTCGAGGACAGTGCAAACCGCCGTCGCTATTTGAATTCCCGTGCAACGCTTGAAACACTGCTGTCCCTTGGGGCCGTTCCGATTGTGAATGAGAATGACACTGTTGCGACAGATGAGATTAGGTTTGGTGACAATGACCGGCTCGCGGCACAGGTGGCTGTGACCATCGGTGCTGATCACTTGGTGCTATTGTCCGATGTGGACGGGCTTTACACGGCCAATCCGCGCGAGGATGCCTCGGCGATACGGTTTGATCAGATAGACGAAATCACCCCCGCGATCGAAGCAATGGCGGGCGATGCGGGGTCTGGTCTGTCAAAAGGTGGGATGAAGACCAAGGTGATGGCGGCAAAGACAGCGACCGGGGCTGGATGTGCCCTAACCATCACCGAAGGCTCTCGTCTTAATCCGATCGCACAGTTGTTGGCCGGGGCACCCGCCACGGTCTTTACGGCGGACACAGACCCGAAAGCGGCGCGCAAACAGTGGATTTCATCAATGAAACCACGAGGTGACATCGTTGTCGACGCAGGCGCCGCGTTGGCCTTAAGGCAGGGAAAGTCGCTTTTGCCAGCCGGTGTGACAGCCGTTTATGGACAGTTTGGGCGTGGCGATAGCGTGACAATCCACGGCCCTGATGCGGTTCAGATTGGGGCTGGTCTGGCGCGTTATTCATCGGATGAAGCACGAATAATAGCGGGACAACGCTCGGACCAGATCGCGGTGGTTCTTGGCTATCCTGGTCGTGCTGCGCTGATACACAGAGACGATATGTCGATCTAAATCAAAGCCTTGAAGGCGATACTTCACGGAGATTATCCCATGAGCGAAGACATCAAAACCATGATGGCCCAGATCGGAGCGCGCGCCAGTGCGGCCGCAACTGATCTGGCGTTCGCGGCCCCCATTGCAAAGCAAAACGCGCTTTTGGCGGCGGCAGATGCCTGTTGGATGCGCCGGGATGAGATTGTTGCAGCCAACGCGAAAGACATGGCGTTTGGCCGGGACAAGGGATTGTCGCCTGCAATGCTTGATCGGTTGATGTTGGATGAAGATCGGATCAAAGCCATGTGTGAGGGCCTGCGTGCGGTTGCGGTGCAAGAAGACCCTGTGGGGAAAATCACCGAAGAATGGGATCGCCCCTCTGGCCTTCATATTAAGCGCGTGCGCACACCGCTGGGCGTGATTGGCGTGATTTATGAAAGCCGCCCCAATGTCACGGCAGACGCGGGGGCGTTGTGCCTCAAGGCGGGGAACGCAGTTATTTTACGCGGCGGGTCCGAGAGTTTTCATTCGGCGGGCATCATCCATGCTTGCCTGCAAGACGGATTGCGCAGCGCAGGTTTGCCTGAGGATGCCATTCAAATCGTTCCCACCCGTGATCGCGCGGCGGTCAGTGAGATGCTGACCATGACCGATCATATCGACGTTATTGTGCCGCGTGGTGGCAAAGGGTTGGTCGGATTGGTACAGCGTGACGCCCGTGTGCCAGTTTTTGCCCATCTTGAGGGCATAGTGCATATCTATATCGACAAAGATGCGGATGCAGAGAAAACAACGCGTGTGGTGATCAATGCCAAGACCCGTCGTACCGGAATTTGTGGCGCGGCGGAGTGTTTGCTGATCCATAAGGATGCCGTGCCATTGGGGCAAGACATCCTGGATAAGTTGATGGCCGCCGGTGTCGAAGTGCGCGCAGGGGCAGGGCTGAGCGGGACCGTTGTTGCGGGGGATGAAGACTGGGGCAAAGAATACCTCGATAGTATTATTTCCGCAAAAATTGTAGAAGATGTGGATGGGGCGATTGCCCATATCAATCAGTATAGCTCTTCTCATACTGATGCGATCATGACCGAAAACGATGACACCGCAGCCAAGTTCTTTGCGCGCATCGACAGTGCGATTTTGATGCGCAATGCCTCAACCCAATTTGCGGATGGGGGTGAATTTGGAATGGGCGCAGAGATTGGGATTGCCACGGGCAAAATGCATGCGCGTGGCCCGGTTGGGGCCATGCAGCTTACCAGCTTTAAGTATATCGTCGAAGGGGACGGTACCGTACGTGCGTAGGATTAAAAACTGACACTGACCGAATGATCGGCAAGGGTGACACAGGCGGTGCGCCCTTGTCGTTTAAGTTCCGGCGCGATGAGGGCAAAATGCACCTGTGCGGGCGAGACTTCGGCCTCGTCATCATCCGCTTCTAACAGCGCCCAAAGGCTTGGATCGACACGCAGCTTTTCGGCTTCGCCCCAGATGCGCCAATGGCCATCTGTTTCTTCAATCTCTAAGCGGCCACCCCATGGCATGCTGGTTTCCATACATTGGATAATGAGAAAGGCAAGCTTGACGGCTGCGCGTGATTGGTCACCAACCGGGGTCCAGTTGATTTCAATTTTCCGACCATCAGCGTTCGGGGCCAATACGGTGCGAATTTCGCTTTCCGCAACGCGCTGTTCTGAATTGGCCGCACCAAAGGCGATCCGAAAAAATCGAATACGCAAATTTGCATTTTGCACACTTTCCGAAATCAGAGCCATCTCCGGCAGATCGCCCATGCCAGACAACTCCAACAATTCAACGCCATTGCCGATTGCCCCTAAAGGGCTGATAAGGTCATGGCAAATACGCGAGCCGATCAAGGCAGTCAGATCACGGGTGTTGGTGGGCATGGGATACTCCCTTTAGGAAAGGCGTGAAAATGATGTCGTTATTGGAACCGGGCATGTATGTGCGTCATCCGAACCAACCGGATTGGGGTCTTGGGCAGGTGCAATCGAATATCGGTGGCAAAGTCACCGCGAATTTTGAACATGTAGGCAAGCAGGTGATTGATACGCAAGTTGTTGAGCTTATACCTGTTTTTGATCCTTCCGGCTGTTAATACTAAACCTTAATCATTGCAGTAGCAACCATTGCGTGTGTTGTGACGAGTTGCGTTGTGGATCCGGTCGCATTAGAACCCGGAGAAACCAATTGAGGCTTGGAAATGCACTCTGCTGAACCACAATTTGTGCTGCGGCTCGCCCGCGATGCAGATGATCTACGCGCGGCACAAAAGCTTCGGTATGACGTGTTCGTGCGCGAACTTGGCAGCGATGGCCCCTTGGTCGATCACAAAGAAGGGTTAGAGCGTGATGCATTTGACCCATTCTACGATCACCTTGTTTTATTTGATAAATCGCGCGAAGACATGCCTGCGGTTGGGGTGTATCGGTTGCTGCGCAGTGATCAGATTTCGGGGCCGGGCCAGTTTTATTCCGAGGCGGAGTATGATGTGTCGACCCTAAAGGCGTCCGGTCGCAAGCTGTTAGAACTTGGTCGATCCTGCCTGCATCCAGAGTACCGAGGCGGCGCGGCAATGATGGTCTTATGGAATGGCTTGGCAGACTATGTTGCGGCCCATAAGATCGAGGTTCTTTTTGGCGTGGCGTCATTCCATGGCACTGATATTGAAACACTAAAAGCACCACTTTCCCTGTTGCATCACCGCCACCTCGCGCCCGAAGACTTGCGCGTTTGCGCCCTGCCAGATGTATATCAAGAGATGAACCTGCTCCCAGAAAACCAGATCGACAGGCCCAAAGCAATGCGCGCGGTTCCGGCGTTGATCAAGGCCTATCTACGGCTTGGCGGCTATGTGGGGCAGGGCGCTTTTGTGGATCACAGCTTTAACACCACGGATGTATGTTTGATCATGGACACCAATAAGATGAGCGCGACACACAAAGCGATCTATACCGAGAAACGCCGATGAGCGCGCTGTGGCATGGAGAGGCCGAACCCAAACCCTTTCGCCCGAAAGGGATGGAAATCGTCCGGGTGCTGTGGCGTGGTTTGCCTTTGGGCCTCCTCGTGTTTGGTGGGCTGTTATTGTTGCTTCTGGTGCGCCTGGTCGAGCGTCCGATCTTTGGTCTGCACAGGCCCGTTACACCCTATATTACGCAATTTGTGTGTCGCAGCGCTTTTGTAATTATCGGTCTGCCGTTTCGGGCGATCGGCGAGCAGATGCGTGAAAAAGGCGCTGTCGTGGCCAATCATGCCAGCTGGTTGGATATCTTTTCTCTCAACGCCAAAAAACGGGTGTATTTCGTTTCCAAAGCCGAAGTGGCCAATTGGCCCGGCATTGGGTGGCTCGCGCGTGCCACCGGAACCGTCTTCATCAATCGCGATCGGCGCGAGGCGGCGCAGCAAATAGAGGTGTTCCGCGCGCGTCTGAGTGCGGGACATAAGCTCTTGTTCTTTCCAGAAGGTACATCCTCTGATTCCCAGAGAGTTTTACCTTTTAAATCAACGCTTTTTGCCGCGTTCTTCACCTCAGAACTGCGAGATTTCATGTGGGTGCAACCGGTGAGCGTGCGCTATTTCGCACCCGAGGGCGAAGATCCTCGATTTTATGGTTGGTGGGGGGATATGGATTTTGCGCCCCATCTGCTCCAGACCCTTGCCGCAAGACGCCAGGGGCGTATTGAGCTGATCTATCACACCCCTGTAAAGGTTACGGATTTTGCCAACCGCAAGGCGTTAAGCCTGTATTGCGAAGAAAAAGTGCGCGAGGGGCTGGGGACGCTTGATATTGAAAATAAGGTTGCCTGAGCGCAGATCATTCCAACCCAAGCGTATCCTCGTCAGCCTTGCATCGCATCAGTCAGGGCTTTCAATGCGGCAACAGGATCCTCCGCGCGCCAGATCTCTTCGCCAATGGCAAAAAAATCGGTCATCGGGGACAGCGTGCGAATGATATCTTGGTCCAAAGCGCCTTCGGCGACCACTGGGATCTCGATCATCTGTGACCACCAGTCAAACAGATCCAGCTCCGCGCGGGTTCCGTCGCCCAGCGCCGATGTTCCTGCCGGGCCGAAACTGATATAATCCGCACCGTTTTCACCCGCATTCAAACCTTCATGTCGTGATCCCGCGCAATAGGCGCCAACAATGGCGTCTTGACCCAAGTCGGTGCGGGTCTTGCGCACGCGGCGTGCGCCGTCACCCAAATGCACACCGTCCAGTCCAAGACGTTCCACCATCAGGGCATGTTCGGAAATAACGATCGGCACGTCACGGGCATGGGCCACCTCGCGGCAGACATCCGCCGCCCTCATGATCCGATCTTCGTCGGTGGTGGCGAGGGTCAGGCGAAGGCAGGCGACATCGGTGCTGTCGAGCACCCTGGCGAGTAGTGTTGGAAAGGTCGAGAGTTCAAACTCGGGGGGGGTCAAAAGGTAAACCTGAGGCAATTCCATCTCTTGTGCGTCGGCCATTGGATGCTCCTTTCCACGATGCTTTTGCGCTTATCTTGTCTTAGGACTGGTTTTGCAAGGGGCAGGTTATTTTGCGGGCAGGGTGGTCACATAACTTGTCGCAAGTGACAACAGTGCAAGTCTTGTTGTCTTGCTCTCAATTGCGTCGCGGGTTGCGTCAACAAACCCACCCATCCGTCGTCCGGTAAAATTCATGGGGGCCACCCCGTCTCGTGCCAAAGCCTTGGCCTCTTGGTCTTTTCCCACACGATACATTGCGCCGCCTTTGTGTACCCCACACAACATGTTGCCATTCAGCATGAACGCAATTCCGCCAAACATCTTTTTCTCGCTGATGCCCGGCAGGGCGATCAAATCATGCGCAAGGCATTCGTAGATTTCTGGATCATAGGCCATGGCGCCCTCCTTGCCTTTTGGGTTCAGACAAGCGTATCACGGCGCGAGAATTTGGAAAGGTTTGTAAAGATGAGCGCTTTGGGTCCAGATCCCGCATTTGTCTTAGTTCGCCCGCAAATGGGAGAAAACATAGGGGCCGCCGCGCGGGCGATGTTGAACTTTGGCTTGACCAGAATGCGGGTTGTTGAACCGCGCGATGGTTGGCCAAATCCCGCCGCCGTGGCCATGGCCTCTGGTGCGGGGCGCATTTTGGACGGTGCCAGCGTGCATGACACTGTGGCCGAGGCGGTCGGGGACTGTGATTTTGTTTTTGCCACAACCGCACGCTCACGCGAGTTGACCAAACCGATCGTTAGCCCAGAACGTGCGATGGAAATGGCACGCATTATGCAGGCTGAGGGCAAGAAGGTTGCGGTGCTGTTCGGGCCAGAGCGCACCGGGCTTGAAAATCCAGATGTGGCTGTTGCCAATGCGATCATCACCGTGCCCGTTAACCCAGAATTTGCGTCGCTAAACCTTGCGCAATGTGTGTTGCTGACCGCGTATGAATGGCGTCGCCACACCGCAAACATCACCCATGAAGTGCTGTCCATGCCCACAACCGAGATGGCCACCGTGATCGAGGTTGATAAGCTCGCAGAGCATTACGAGGCGCGCTTGGAGGAGTTCGGGTTTTTCTTTCCCGAAACCAAGGCCGAGGTGATGAAAATCGCACTTAGGAACATGTGGAGCCGGATGCCGCTGACCCGTCAAGATGTTCAAATGATGCACGGGATGCTGCGCCAGTTCTTGCGGCAGATGAAGACGTAACTGTTCCCGGTTTTAATGCCCATGCAGATATTAAAACGCCCACTTTTAGGTGGGCGTTTTCGTTTGGTTATGCCGCTTTGCGTGCCGCCAAAATCCAGATGATTGCCAAACCGGCTGAGCCAAGCGCATTCAGGTTGGCCATTGTGACACCGAACATTTCCCACGGTATTTCATCGCACCGTACAAGAGGTGCTGCCAGAATTTGGTTCAAAAGGTCGGCGGGGTCCAGTTCTCCGGTGAGGGCGGAAGAGGTGCAGGTCGTGGGGCCTTCCCACAGCTTTCGCTCAACACCGGAGTGATAAACGCCCAATCCAGAGGTCGTGGCCGCAGCTGCCGCCCCAAGCCAGGCCAAAAGCCGTTTTTGTGTGGTCAGTGTTGCCGCGCCGATGGCAATGGCCGCCGCGTGTGGCCAGCGTTGCCACAAGCAAAGCTTGCACGGTGCAAACCCGAAAGCCTGAAAAACAAAAGCGCCGCCTAGCACCAGGACGGACCCAATTGTTGCGAGCAGAACCAGATGATTGAAAGACAGGTTTTTGATCAGTTTCATAGGAATTTCACCAGATAGAAGCCCCCGATCAAAGTCACCACACACAGGGTGAATAAGAGCCCGAGGCGTTTTTCAATAAAGGTACGAATGGGTGCGCCGAATTTCCACAAAAGGGCCGCGATAATGAAAAAGCGCAGCCCTCGGGCGATGACGGACGCAACCATAAAGACTGGAAAACTAAGGCCGGTCGACCCCGAGAGGATTGTAATGACCTTATAGGGGAAGGGCGTTACGCCCGCGATCAACACCGCCCATGCGCCCCAGTCATTATAGGTTTGCGCAAAGGCATCGAAGTTGTCGGTCTTGCCGTAGAATTCCAGAACAGGGCGCCCAACGCTTTCAAACAGCCCCCAGCCAATGAAATAGCCAAATATGCCCCCAAGCACGGAAGCAACAAGAGCCACACCCGCGATTAAAAATGCACGGCGTGGGGCGGCAATGATCATTGGGATCATCAAAATGTCTGGGGGAATTGGGAAAACGGAGCTTTCCAAAAAGGCAACAAAGCCAAGCGCCCAGAGCGCATAAGGCGCCTCAGCCAACGTCATCGTCCAATTGTACAGCCGCTTAATCATGCCCGATTGTGCCCTTTTTTCATTGCCCACACGAAACATGCTCGCCGCGTCAGGTCAAGCAATCTTGCCTTGTCGGGACGCAATGGCGCAGTAAACTGATTGTGAAACAGCGGGAGGATCAGCATGAAGTGGAAGGGACGGCGCACAAGCCGCAATATTGAAGACCGGCGGATGCGGGGGGGGGCGCCGAGGCGGTGGGTTGCAAATTGGTGGCTTGGGATTGCTGGCAATTTTGGCCTTGGGCTATTTTGCGGGAATTGACGTCACCCCCTTGCTCGAGCAAAGCTCGGTGCCGGCATCCTCCGCTACGATAACCCAGGCAGATAAGCGGGCAGGGATGTTTGTTTCGGTGACACTGGCCGACACGGAAGAGGTTTGGGATCAGGTGTTTCGCGCACAGGTGGATGGGGCATATCGCCCAGCCACATTGGTGCTTTATAAAGGGGTAACACAAAGCCCTTGCGGTGGGGCGTCCGGTGCAACGGGGCCGTTCTACTGCCCTGGGGACCGCAAGATCTATTTGGATACCGGTTTTTTCATCACCTTGTCCAACCAGTTGGGCGCCAAAGGGGACTTTGCAGCAGCTTATGTTGTGGCTCATGAGGTGGCGCATCATGTGCAAAATGAGCTGGGGATTTTGGGCAAAGCGAATTCTGTGCGTCAGCGGGTCAATCAAGCCGAAAGCAACGCCATTTCTGTGCGCATTGAATTACAGGCAGATTGCTACGCTGGCATTTGGGCGCGGCAGGCAGAGCGCCAGTTCGGCTCGCTCGAACAGGGGGATTTGCAAGAGGCAATCCATGCAGCGCGCCAGATCGGCGACGATACATTGCAACGCAATTCCGGGCGGACACCGATGCCACACACTTTCACCCACGGCACCTCAATGCAAAGGGTCAGATGGTTTGAGGTTGGTTATCAAAGCGGCGATCTGACCGCTTGTGATACATTTTCGGCCGACCAGCTTTAGGGGCGGGTGTGCCTCTTTCATGAACGGTGCCGATGTGAGGTGTTAAGGCGCTGTGGGGCGGTGGGCGCGCTGTGAACTCGTTAATTAAATGTTGCGTATGCAACGAACTGTCGCTACGAATTTTGGAAAGCGCAACTCAGTAAAGCTGACCGCACGGTCGAAAATTCTTGCCTAATGAACTATAGCCTGATTTTATACATGTAACGGGCAATTTAATTACGCCGAAAGGTCGTCGCCTGTAACATATTGTCTAGACACCGCGTTTTGGGAGGAAACGAAATGAAGATCACCTTGAACACAGCCCTTGCGGGCGCACTTGCACTTGGACTTTCAACCACGGCTGGGTTTGCACAGGATGTGACACTCCGTTGTCAGCACTTCTTGTCGCCCAAAGGATCGGTCCCGAAATTTTTCATGGTCCCTTGGGCTGAAAAGATCGAAAAGGAAAGTGGCGGCCGCATTAAGGTAGAGATCTATCCCGCGATGCAATTGGGCGGCAAACCCCCTGCGCTTTACGATCAAATCCGCGATGGTGTGATTGATTGCGGTTGGGCCTTGCCCGCCTATACGCCGGGTCGTTTCCCCGAAGCAGAGGCCTTTGAGTTGCCCTTTATGACGTCGATGAGTGCGGAAGCCTCCTCAAAAGCGGCTTGGGAATTCTCTGAGAAATATCTCATGGAACGCATGAATGATGTGCATTTGATGGCCACCCATGTTCATGGGCCTGGAGTGATCCACAAGAAAGGCGAGCCAATCATGGCCGCGGCAGATTTTGCCGGCTTGAAACTGCGCGGACCATCGCGTCAGGCGAACCAGTTGCTGGAAACGCTCGGGGCAACGCCTGTTGGCATGCCCGTTCCGGCCTTCCCAGAAGCATTGTCCAAAGGCGTCGTCGATGGTGGCGTGATCCCATGGGAAATTGTTCCGCCGCTGAAAGTACATGAGCTGACCGATAGCCATACGCAAATCGGCGGTGATCGGGCGCTTTATAATACATTCTTTATCTGGGCGATGAACAATGACACCTACAACAGCCTTCCAGATGATCTGAAAGCCGTGATTGATGCCAATTCTGGCCTTGAAACTTCGGGCTGGGCAGGACGCGCCATGGACCAAGGGGATGCGCTTGGGATGAAAGTGGTCGCCGATAAGGGCAACAAAATTCATACGCTTGATGACGCCGTTGTCAGTGAACTGAAGGTGATTGGCGACAAACAGACCGCAGCATGGATCGAAGATATGGCATCAAAAGGTCTGGATGGCGCGGGCATGGTGTCCATGGCACAAGAATTGGTTGCGAAGTACAGCGACAACTGATCGGATCAAATGAAACCTCTCTGAGCCACATAATGTGGCTCAGAGCTTCTCTCATCTAGCTGCGACTGACGCTTTGCGTATCGTGCCGCAGAGGTGAGGTTTTCCAGACGTTTTTCCAGATATGGGGGCGCCAATGGCATTGGCCAAATCAACAGAGGTTCGCGTGGGGCGGACCATGGAACGGATCAGCCGTGCGCTGGCTTATTTTGGCGGGGTCGTCTTGGCCGGAATTGCCTTAACCACCGTTGCTTCAGTGATCGGACGGGCCTTGCTTGGATTTGGATTGGGTCCAATCAAAGGGGATTTTGAAATCGTGGAAATGGGGTGTGCAATCGCCGTGTTTTCCTTTTTGCCTTGGTGTCAGTTGCGCCGCGGCCATGTCACCGTCGACATCTTCATCTCGCGCCTTTCCGATCGAACGCAAGCCCTCCTTGGCTTGGTCGGGGATGTCATGCTGTCGCTTGCGGCGTTTGTCATCCTGTGGCGATTGTGGCTTGGTTTCGGCGAGAAGTTCCCCTTTGGATCAGACGGCGTGCGCGCGATTTTCGGTATGGGGTCAAAGCCCTTTTTTGCCGAAAGCACGTATGAATTGGAGCTTCCGGTGTGGATCCCGTTTGGGTTTTCCTTGATAGGTGCAACATTGTTTTTTCTGGTGAGCGTTTACACAATATGGCGCTCGCTCAATTGGGTGCTTGATGGTCGGGAGGAACACGTATGACCGGTCTAGAGCTAGCTATTTTCGCCTTTGTTCTGATGCTTATCGCAATCTTTTTGAGATTGCCAATTGGGTTGTCGATGGGGCTGACGGGATTTTTTGGAATTTGGTACATGATGGGGCGCCCGAATGTGACGCTCAGCCAGCTGAAAACACTCAGCTATGATACGTTTTCCAGCTATTCCCTGTCGATTGTGCCTTTGTTTCTTTTGATGGGGCAGTTTGCGACCAAGTCCGGCATGTCCGGGGCGCTGTTCAACGCGGCCTCTGATTGGCTTGGACACCGAAAAGGCGGTGTTGCGATGGCGGCCGTAGGGGCCTGTGCGGGCTTTGGCGCGGTCTGCGGATCATCGCTCGCGACAGCCTCAACCATGGGGCAGGTGGCGTTGCCAGAGATGCGCAAACGGGGCTATTCCGATGCGCTGTCTACTGGGGTTTTGGCCGCAGGTGGCACCTTGGGGATCCTGATCCCACCGTCCGTTATTCTGGTGATCTACGCGATCCTGACCGAGCAAAACATTGTAAAGATGTTCATCGCGGCCCTGGTGCCAGGCGTTTTGGCCGCCCTTGGCTATATGCTTACGGTTGCGGTTATGGTGCGCATCAATCCCGACAGCGCCACCACGGCGGACCGCGTTCCTTATCTTCAGCGCTTCAAAACGCTTCTCTCTATCTGGCCGGTGGTTGTCATCTTTGGCTTGGTTATGGGCGGCATTGCAGGCGACTGGAATTGGACACGGGATGGTGTACAAGCGCTGTTCACCCCAACCGAAGGGGCGGCCGTCGGCGCGGTCGCAACTGGACTATACGGCGTGATGACGGGGGGGCTGACGTGGAGAGGGTTTCTGGATTCCATTCTGGCCACCGCCCAATCCACGGCGATGATCTTTTTCATCGTGCTTGGGGCGCAGATTTTCAACTCCTTCCTTGCCTTTACTCAAGCGCCACAAATGCTGGCGGAATGGGTCACGGGGCAGGGGTTCGCGCCGTTGGTGGTGCTGAGCGTCATGTTGGTCGCCTATCTGATCTTTGGCTGTGTCATGGACAGTCTGTCGATGATCCTCCTGACCATCCCGATCTTTTACCCGATCATTGAGGTCTTGGATTTTGGCCTAACCCCAGAAGAGGCTGGCATCTGGTTTGGGATCTTAGCGTTGATTGTGGTTGAGGTCGGTTTGATTACGCCGCCGGTTGGTATGAACCTCTTTATTATCAACTCGATGGCGCGCGACATTCCTATGGCCGCAACCTATCGCGGCGTGGCGCCCTTCGTGCTGTCTGACCTGGTCCGTGTGGTGATTTTGGTGGGCTTTCCGGGCATTACGCTTTGGTTGGTTGGCGTGATGTTCTAGCAAAAAATTGCAGGACGGCCCGGTTGATGAAAAAAATGCATCTGGGCCGTCATTTGTCACATTATCCCGTTGACGTCCCCGTCCGGCTTTTGTATCCGGTGCTCAGTGCCCAAGTGGCGGAATGGTAGACGCAGGGGATTCAAAATCCCCCGCCGCGAGGCGTGCCGGTTCGAGTCCGGCCTTGGGTACCACCTTATTTTAAGGCTCTCCGTTGAATTTTGTTGTCTGTGATGTGATCGGATCCCAGTTGATCCATGTCGCAGCAGGACAGACGTCCGCTTCGGACTATTCGCCTGTGATAATCGGACGCCTGCTGATCAGATGTTTTAGTCAGAAAAGCACAGTTTATTCCCATCACGATCGCGTACATAGGCTGAGAACTTTGGCCCACGCTGACCAGGTGAGCCCTCGCAAGAGCCACCAAGGTCCAGCGCAAGGGCATGCAGCCTTGTGACCTCTTCTTGTGTCCCGACACAAAAGCCAACCATCGTGCCATTGCCGTTGTTCGCGGGTTTTGTGTCAAAGGGGATCGCGATTGCGAAAGCAAAATCCTCACCAAGCCAATAGGTCATTCGGTCTGATGGCGACAGGTTCTGAAGGCCTGATTGCGCAAAAAGTGCACCGTAGAATGTGTTTGCCGCGGCCATATCGTTTGTTCCGACAACACAGTAATTCATTTTCATGTTTGCTCTCCTGTAAGCATTGCCCCCGGATTTTTGGGGGATCAGAGGCTGATCGTTGGTCAGTCTTCCTGTGCCCCGTCATATTGCTAAATAGGACACTTTATGTCCTATTTGTTTCATGACACGGACAAATGCGAATGACAGGTTAAGACGAATGGAACTGCTGGCGGTGCAGCTGAAGCAGGACAGCCATTGCACCGTCAAAGATCTGGCGCGCGAGCACGGCGTCAGTGTGCGCACAATCGCGCGGGATCTGTCGCTGATGCGTGACCAAGGTATGCAAATTGACGCTGATCGAGGGCGCGGTGGGGGCGTGCGCCTTGACCGTAACTGGGGTGTTGGCCGGATGAATTTATCCTACGGCGAGGCAGTTGATCTGCTTATTAGCATTGCGGTTGCGGAACAGATGAATTCGCCCATCTTTTTGGCAAGTCTGGGGTCTGTTCGGCGGCAATTGGTGGCGTCCTTTTCGCCCGAGAAACGCAAGAAAGTGGACCATCTTCAGGCGCGCATTATGATTGGGGTGACCGCATCAACATATGTTCAAGCAAGTGTAACCACGCCACCAAAACGGGTGGTGCAGGCGTTGCATCAGGCATTTATCGCACAAGAAGGGTTGGAAATACGATACCAGCGCGAGGACGGTGAAACCTCCACCCGGCATATCGACCCCCACTATCTTTTGCTGAAATATCCGGTGTGGTACGTCGTTGCCTTTGACCATCTGCGACAGGAGCCAAGGACGTTTCGCTGCGATCGAATGCGCGCCGCAAGCGCGACGGGAACGCATTTTAAACTGCTGCCAAAGAAACAGTTCGGGTCCTTTTTGGTTGCTGATGAGCGATTGATTTGATCGTGACGTGGGCATCGGCGAAACCGGTGATCGGCTGGGGCATCACAACGACCGCTTTTTCCCACGCGCCGTCGATACGAGGCCTTTTCTTCTCAGATCAGGTTTGCCAATGTGCACGGGCTCCATTGCCTGCCAATGGAGGGAATGGATAAGCGTAGGGGCTTTTATGACGGATCAAACAATGCTTGCGCAAGCTCTTCACCTTCGGGCGAAGGACCTTAAAAAGGGAGAGCCAATCGCCCTTCCGTTGGTTTCAAGTTCGATGTTCCATTTGCCCGGTGATCCTAATGGGTACCCGGGCTACGGGCGCGTTGATAATCCCACATGGGAGGCCTTGGAGCATTTACTGTCGCATTTGGAAGACGCCCCATGTGTCGCCTTTCCATCTGGTATGGGCGCGATCTCTGCGGCGCTGTTTTCAACCTTGAAAGCG
This sequence comes from Aliiroseovarius lamellibrachiae, assembly GCF_018599245.1. Taxonomy (GTDB): domain Bacteria; phylum Pseudomonadota; class Alphaproteobacteria; order Rhodobacterales; family Rhodobacteraceae; genus Aliiroseovarius; species Aliiroseovarius lamellibrachiae. The sequence goes on along the minus strand of NZ_JAHEVJ010000007.1, from coordinate 211,747 downwards.
GGGGATCGATTGTTGGTTCCGTCTGATGGGTATTACGTCACGCGGGTGTTGTCACAGGAGTTTTTGGCCGGATTGGGTGTGCAAGTCGATGAGCGCCCGACCAAAGATTATGACACGCTTGATGTGACCAAATACAAAGTGGTTTTCCTTGAAACACCGTCAAATCCTGGGCTGGATCTGTGCGACATTCAGGGCATTGCCCAGCGCGTGCGTGCCGCAGGCGGTATTACAATCGTCGACAACACCACAATGACCCCACTTGGGCAACGCCCGTTGGATCTTGGGGCCGACATTGTTGTGGCGTCGGATACAAAAGCACCAAGCGGACATTCGGACCTGTTAATGGGGCATGTGGCGACACGCGATGCCGCTGTTCTGGAACGCGTGCGCAATTGGCGTAAAATGTCTGGGGGCATTCCAAGTCCGCACGCGGCTTGGTTGTTACATCGTGGGCTAGAGACATTGGATGTACGGCTCGAGCGTATGTGTCGCACCGCCATGAGTGTGGCGCAGCGGCTGAAATCTCATCCCATGATCAACGCGCTGCGCTATCCCGGTCTGGAAGCTGATCCATCTTATGAATTGGCAACGACGCAAATGAGCTGCTTTGGGTTTTTACTAAGTCTGACCCTGGAGACCGAAGACCTTGCTGAGCAGTTCATCGCTGGCTGCGCCTTCTTACGCCCGACAACCTCATTTGGTGGGGTTCACAGTTCGGCAGAGCGGCGCGCACGGTGGGGCGATCAGGTTGCGCCGGGGTTCGTGCGTCTTTCGGTCGGTTGCGAGCCAGAACAAGCTCTGATCGCCGACCTTTTGTCCAGCTTGGATAAGCTTAACTAGGGGTGCATGTTGCTGACGGAGAGGGGATGGCCAGACGCCATTTGGCCCCCGGGATATGTGGGCATGTAACCTCTCTCCTTCAGCATGGTTATCGAATCGTTATCCCCGCAAGTTTGTTTCCAATTTCCCGAAAATTCCTGCGCCTGTCGGTAATTGTTGCCGTATGGGGGGCGGATTTAGTTCTAAATCATCTTGGATTTCTAAAAAATCTGATGGAACCCGTTAAGGAATTTACCTTTCGTCAACTGTGTTCCCAATGGAAACAAAGAAGGCTTTGGTTAACCAATTTTGCCGATGCGTTGCTATCTAAAGGCGTAGTGGCCCCTTTGAATCACTGAGGAAATAGTGGTTTTAAGCAATCCTGGGTTGTTGTTCTAGCCCGATGCCGAAACAATCGCATTTAGTGCAACTTCACAGAAAAGTCTTTTTTATCCCCAAAATTAACCACTTCTGATCTACTCTGCCGCTGTTTGGCCGTTTTTCCCCTTTGGTTTAATCATGCAATCGCCTAACTTAGGAGTTGCCCAACTGGGGGGCGATGTCTGAAGGCCACGGGGGCGGCCGCACGAAAACCATGGTGAAATCCGTGGGGAGAGTGTGTCCGTAGTTTGCCGGGTGGTAAATTGGCGCATTTTGACGTGGAAGATGTAGGCCGGAGAAATCCGCCTGCTTTCATGTCTTTTGGTCTTTCGGGATCAATCTCTCCTCATTCGGGTGGGTAACTGGTGGCGTTTGTGTGGTCAATTCCGTGGCTGGCATCGTTCCACAAGGGATTGGATTGACACCGAATGAGGGATGACGATGCGCGCATTGTCTCAAATTATCAGAAGCGTTGAAAAGCATGCTCATCTGCGTGCTGGCCCTTCTTGCCTTTTGTCCGGTGGCAAAAACGAATTTGGAACAAGCCGTGACCGCGGCGCGATCGCAAGTGATTTGTGTTTTTCTATCAAAGGGATAGATGGCGCGAAGATGAGTAAGGGGATTACTTAAATGACTGATTATGTGCTTGATTGGGACCAAACCGGCGCTGACGGCTCCGCAACCTTCTCGTCTTCGACTGGTGGAGATGATGTTGGGGTCAGTGTTTCAACACCGACCAATGTGAACGGTGACCATTTTGCCTTGAGCGGCGGTGTTTTGACCTCGTCCAGTGTTTGCAACGAGACTGTGACAGCCGTTGAGTTCGACGCGGCCGTTGGCAATGTGTCTTTCGAAGTTTTCGATGTTGATGCTGGGTCCGGCTGGGACGACAAAGTGACCATCCGCGCCTATGACGCAGACGGAAATCTTGTCGACGTGAACTTCTCTGATTTGATCGCACATCATCAAGTCGACGGCAATTCCGTCGAAGGCGGGGGAAACTACGCCCCGGGTGTCGAAGGTTCTGGTGCACCAGATACTGTCACTGTGACGATCCCTGGCCCCATTACCAAACTGGAAATTGTGCATGATGACGGTGACAGCACCAATGTATCGGGCACGATTAAGATTTCTGACATCAGCTTTGACGCCGCCGCTCCGGTAGGGGACGGCTATGTCGAAGGCACAAATGGCGATGATATCATTGACCTTGCTTACACCGGTGACCCTGACGGTGATAAGATCGACAACAGCGATGCGTTGTTGCCAGGCGAAGCGCCGGAAGATGACATTGTGCTCGCTGGCGAAGGCGACGATCTGGTCAAAGCTGGCGAAGGGGACGATGACGTCTATGCCGGCGGTGGCGATGACACCGTTTATGGCGAAGCGGGCGATGATCTGATCTACGGCGACAGCAGCGGCGGTCTGGCAACAGGCAACACCGTGCGTGAAAGCTTTGAATGGGACAAAGCCCCCGATCCTGACAGCTCGGGTGCAATCGACAATGGTGATCAGCTGAGCGGTTTCAGCCAGAACACCGGGAATGTTGATGTCGAGTTTTCCGTGACGTCGCAAAGCGGTGCATCGGTTACGCAGTTCTCAACCGACGCACAAAACGTCAACGACATGGTCGGTGACGGTGCTGCGATTGACGACAACAGTTCATTGGACAATGTTCTGAATGGTCATGGAAACACCGCAACGTATGAGTTGGATTTCTCAAAAGATGTTGAGAATGTTTCCTTCAATATCAATGATATCGACGGCGACGGTGTTGTCAAAGTCTACGCCTATGTAAACGGTGAACGCATTGAGATTGATATCAATGCGGGTGATAATCTGACGCTGAAAGATCTGGATGGTCACGCTGGCGATGAGACCATCGACAGCAACGGTGGGTATGAAGCCGACACCAGCGAAAACTACTCTGCAACCGTCGACATTGATGGGCCAGTCGACAAGATCGTTGTGGTACATTCGCAGGATGGATCCCACAACTCGGGGATCAACATTACCGATGTCTACTTTGACGTCGAAGACGGCAGCACCGATCCCGGCGACGATGATCTCTATGGTGGTGATGGCGATGACACGATTCACGGCGAAGCGGGTGACGATCTGATCACCGGTGGCGCTGGCGTTGATACCATGACCGGTGGTGATGACCGTGACACATTCAATGGCGCAAATGCCGGCGACTTTGTGGACGGCGGCGAAGGCGGCGACGACCACGACACATTGGATCTGTCGACCTCGGGTCCTGTGAAGGTTGATTACGATCCCGGCAACCCGGAAAACGGTACTGTGACGTTCCTTGATACGGACGGAAACCCAACCGGTACCATGGATTTTGTAAATATCGAAAACGTCATTCTGCCGCCAAATTCAGGCCCTGATGCGAATGATGATGTTGCCGAAGTTGAGGAAGATGGCTCGGTTGATATCGCGGTTCTCGCCAATGACACAGACCCAGACGCGGATCCGCTGACCGTAACCTCAGCAACTGCTGATCACGGCACTGTAACAATTAATCCCGATGGAACAATCACTTATGATCCGGATGAAAATTACAACGGGCCGGATGAAATCACCTATACGGTGGATGATGGTAACGGCGGGACCGATTCAGCGAAGGTTGCCGTAAATGTAACCCCAGTGAATGATGACCCGGTTGCAAATGATGATGTTGCGACCACCGCGTTTGAAACCGCTGTCGATATTACGCCTTTGCTCAACGATACAGATGTCGAAGGCGATACCCTGAGCATTCTCGGCACGCCAACTTCGGATGATGGCTCGGTATCTGTGGCGCCAGATGGCACCGTGACCTTCACGCCAAACACCGACTTCGAAGGTGTGGCCGAAATCGAATACACCGTAAGCGATGGCAATGGTGGTACGGACACGGGGACCATTTTCGTCACCGTCGAAGACAATCCACGCGATGGTATTGTACAGGGCACAGGTGGGGATGATCTCATCGATGTGAACTACACCGGCGACCCCCATGGTGACATGGTTGATGATCTCGATGAGATCCTGCCAGGCGAAGGTCCAAACGACGATATCATCAAAGCGGGTGCTGGCGACGACACCATTCTTGCTGGTGAAGGCAATGACGATATCTATGCCGGCGAAGGTGACGACGAAGTTGAAGGTGGTGTCGGTGACGACATTATCCGCGGCGGCGACGGTTCAGATACTGTGGATGGTGGCGACGGCAATGACGTCATCGACACTTCAGGTTCTGACCCGGCGTCTGACTACGGCTTTGCGCCTTACGTTCCACAAGATACTGACATGGAAGATGACCGTGACAGCGTTGATGGTGGGGCAGGGAATGATGACATCAAAACCGGCGATGACCGTGACACGATCACGGGTGGGTCCGGCGATGACACCATCGACGGCGGTCTGGATGACGATGAAATCACCGGCGACGAAGGTGATGACAGCATCATTGGTGGCCACGGTGCCGATGACATTGATGGTGGTGCCGGCAACGACACCATCTGGGGCGGTCTTGGGTCCGGCACCGATGATCTGAACATCATTGATGCCTATGATCCTCGTCCTGACAATGGTCTCGACACCATTCACGGCGGCGGCGGCAATGACGTCATCTATGGTCAAGACGATGATGATGTTCTTTATGGCGACGACGGCAACGACACCATTGACGGTGGCATCGACGAAGACACCATCTTTGGTGGCGAAGGCGACGATGAGCTGATCGGTGGTCAAGGCGATGACCTGATTGACGGTGGCGCCGGTTCCGATGACATGTCCGGCGGCGATGATCGCGATACCTTTGTAAATGTTGGCGCAGGTGATGTTGTTGACGGTAACGAAGGCGGCGACGACTATGATACGCTTGATCTGTCAGGCTCGGCGCCTGCAGGTGGCTCGCTTGAAGTAACCTATGACGGTTCGAACCCGGAAAACGGGGTTGTGAACTTCTTTGACGCGGGTGGTAACAACACCGGGTCGATGGAATTCTTCAACATCGAAAATGTCATTCCATGCTTCACACCAGGAACATTGATTGCCACGCCAAAAGGCGAGCGTCGTGTGGAAGAGCTGCAAGTTGGTGATCGTGTGATCACCCGTGACAACGGCATTCAGGAAATCCGTTGGACCGGTGCCAAGCCTATCGGTTGGCAGGAACTTCAGGCCAATCAACACCTGAAACCGATCTTGGTCACTGCGGGTTCGTTGGGCAATGGTCTGCCCGAGCGTGATATGCTGGTCAGCCCGAACCACCGTGTTCTGGTCGCCAATGATCGCACGGCTTTGTACTTTGACGAACGTGAAGTTCTGGTGCCCGCCAAGCATTTGGTGGACAACAAAGCGATCATGCCTGTTGAGCTGCGCGGCACGACCTATTTGCACTTTATGTTCGACAACCACGAAGTTGTGCTGTCGGATGGTGCCTGGACGGAAAGCTTCCAGCCTGGTGACTATTCGCTGAAAGGCATCGGAAACGCACAGCGTAATGAAATCTTTGAACTCTTCCCAGAGCTGGAAACAGCCGAAGGGTTGGAAGATTTCTCAGCCGCGCGTCGGACGCTGAAAAAGCACGAAGCTGCTTTGTTGAAATAACCGGATAGACCCGGTGTGAATCGGGTCTTTTATGTTTCAACGGGGGCTGAAACCGAAGGCTTCGCGCTATCTGGCGCGGAGCCTTTTTGCATCATCCATACTGTGCGGTGGCCCGTCAAATGAGGGGTTTTATTTACACATTGGTAATGCTTCAGGCGGAAATCTGGCCAAACCCCGTGATCTGGACAATTTTGCGAAAATTCACTCTCTTTTTTCAACGTTTGTTCATAATCCGAACAAGTTTCACCGTTAACACTAAGGACAGTGCCAATAATTAGTAGCTTGAGGTCTGCGTATGTTTGTTTTGCGCGAAACACAGCCAGAATTGAATACCAATCTTACACGTCAGGATATCTTACTGACCCATGGTGAAAACACCCAAACCCGGTCGCGTGTTTCTGACGCATATAGCGCCTCTGGAATCTCTTCAAACGCACCTGTACGCACCGCACGAGGTATCGTTTCTGCGCGAGATTTGCGAGCTGGTGATCAAATTCATACCTACGATAACGGGCTGCAAACCCTGTTTTGGGCCGGGTCGTCCCGTGTTGACGGGGCCGATGGTCCGCTGGTTCGCGTTTTGAAATCCGACGGTGGACGCAGTCAGCTACTGTTGGCGCCAAACCATCTTGTGCTTCAGAAATCAGCCGGCTCTGAAATGCTTTTTGGCGAAAGCGAAGTTTTATGTCCGGCAAAAACCTTGGTCGAATTTGATCAATTTGAACCTGCGTGTTCTGCCACACCAACCATGGTTCATCTTCTTTTTGATCGCTTTCAATTGATTCAAGTCGGAGAGATTTGGGTCGAAAGCTATGTTCCTGACATGGAAAGAACGCGTTTTATCGCACCTGATCTGGCAGCGGAAATCATTGGCGTCATGCCAAAACTGGCCCATAATGGCGGTTTGGCAAACTATGTCCAAAGTCGTCTTGTGCTGGAAGAGCGTGAGGTTAAGTGTCTGAATTGTTAGTGTTTTTGGATGCTTCCTGAAAAGAGATCCATTGCTCTGCGGTATCGATATCTTTTGTCGCATTGTCGCCAGGCAATGTGACAAAATGCGTCTTCTCCGCTGTAAGAACGCGGCGCGCGCCCTGATCGCCGCTCAGGTTTGCCATCAGCGGAAACAAACGTTTAGGAATGATGACCGGGTGCCCCATTGTATGGCCAGTCCCTGCAGCGCGATGGATTTCGCCGTGCCGATAACCACCCAACATCAGGTTCAGATCATCGCGCGTCAGCGCAGGCATATCAGCGAGCAACACAAGTGCAGCGTCATAATGATTTTTCACATGCCCGAATGCACAAGATAGGCTTGCGCCCATACCACGTACCGCGCCCGGACAAGGAATAAGCGTCGCATGTGCGCTGTTAAGGGCCGACCAGCGTTCAGGCGCAGCATCTTCTGGTGGTAAGACCACAAAGACATCTCGGCCAGTTTTTGCCGCCATCTCCACTCTGTTTGCCAAAAGGCTTTGCCCACGGACGGGCAATAAAAGTTTGTCGACGCCCCCCATTCTACGTGATTGGCCCGCTGCCATGACCACAATAGAAATCAAAGGGGCGTTCGACATTTTAACGTTCTGGCACCAGCCCGCGTGGGCTAAAGCGTAGGACAAGCAACAGGATAATCCCCATTGAAAACAGTCGCATATGCGCTGCGGAGTTTAGAAGATGGGTCTTCAACCCTGAACCATCTTCCATACCGGATGTGACAACCATCATCAGCCAGTTTCCGATTGGTTCAACCTTGATCCAGAAAAACCAGATCATCAAACCGCCCAGCACGGCCCCAAAATTATTTCCTGAACCGCCAACGATCACCATCACCCAAATCAGGAAGGTAAACCGAAGAGGTTGATAAGAATTGGGGGTCAGTTGCCCATCAAGCGTTGTCATCATTGCACCGGCAAGACCACAGATCGCCGAGCCAAGGACAAAGATTTGCAGATGACGTTTGGTGACGTTTTTCCCCATCGCGCGTGCGGCCACTTCGTTGTCACGAATAGCGCGCATCATACGACCCCAAGGGGACTTCAGTGACAACTGCGCAAGCACCAGCAGAACCACAAGCACAGCGGTGAAAAGCAGGCCGTAAGACAGTTTGACCGCGATGGTCGATGCGGTGGTCACATCGGTGCCCCATGCCTCGGCACGGGCCGCAAATTCAGCACTTTTTTGCAGATCGACCTCATATGGAACAGGGCGGGGCAGGCCGACGACGTTTTTCACGCCACGCGCCAACCAATCCTCGTTCTTCATCATGGCAAGGATAATCTCGGCAATGCCTAGGGTCGCGATGGCAAGATAGTCCGAGCGCAGCCCAAGAGCCGTTTTCCCAACAATCCAAGCGGCACCAGCGGCAAACAATCCCCCAACTGGCCACGCCAGCAGGGTCATATATCCATGAGCTTTGTAGTTCTCTGGCCCGCCGGGGTTTAGACCGCCCAAATTGCCTGTTTGCGCCGGGTTGATCGCTTCAATCGCTTCAACGCCAGCATCAAAAACATAGCGGAACGCAAAGAACCCAAGCACCAAAAGGGCGATCATCAAAAGCCCCCGGTTCCGACCGGGTGACATTTTCTTGCGAATTTGGACAGCCCCTAAGATCGTGCCAACACCAACGATGATGCCCAAAACGATGCGAAGGCCACCGGCGCTCCACGCTCCGGGTGTGGCCGGCATCGAGATCAGCACAGTGGCAAGGCCACCAAGGGCCACAAACCCCATCACGCCGACGTTAAAAAGCCCCGCGTAGCCCCATTGAAGGTTCACGCCCAAGGCCATAATCGCCGAGATCAGCGCCATGTTTAAGATGGCAAGGGATGTGTTCCAGCTGCCTGAAAAGACCCAGAAATTGGTGCTGCCTTCCAAGATAAACAGCACAGCCATGATCGCAAATAAAAGCGGTGTACGGATGTTTTGGGTCATACCGATTGTCCTTTGAAAAGCCCGGTGGGCTTGAACAGCAACACCACGATCAGGATCACAAAACTGACCGCAAATTTATAGTCGGTGGAAAGAAGCTGCGCGAGGCCGGAGGGTTCCAGTGCATCGGGCAGCAGATAAACAGCGATTTTTTTCCAAGCATAGGTCACCGTGACCTCGGAAAAGGCGATCACAAATCCACCTGCAATGGCACCCAATGGATTGCCCAAACCGCCAACGATGGCAGAGGCAAAGATGGGCAGCAAAAGCTGGAAATAGGTGAAGGGTTTAAAGCTTTTGTCCAAGCCGTAAAGCACACCCGCGATGGTGATCAGCGCGGCCACAATGATCCAGGTGACCATCACAACCCGCTCTGGGTTAATGCCAGACAACAGCGCCAGATCTTCGTTATCTGAGAAGGCGCGCATGGATTTTCCGGTGCGCGTATGGTTCAGAAACCAAAACAGCAATGCCACAATCAAGACCGCGGCGATGATTGTGATGCCTTGGCTGGTCTTAAAGGCCAAACCTTCGCGAAGGCCGGTCATCTCTTTGAAATCACGCGCTTTCATGATGAAACGCGCCCCATCTGCAAAGCGTTGATCGCCGGGGCCAATGATAAACCGGACGATGCCGTTCATAATGAACATCACGCCGATCGAGGCCATGACAAAGACAATGGGTTTGGCTTTGACCCGCCGATAAAAGCGGTAAACCACGCGGTCGGTGGTCAAAACCATCAGCGATGTGGCGGCAATCCCAAAGGGCAGGGCCAGCAGCGCCGTGGGCAAAGGATGGATCGAAACACCGAGGCTTTGCATCCACCATGTCACCAAGATCGTCACCATCGCGCCAAAGGCCATGCTGTCACCATGGGCGAAGTTGGAAAAGCGCAGGATGCCATAAATCAACGTGACCCCAAGCGCGCCAATCGCGAGCTGTGAACCATAGGAAATGGCGGGGATCAACACGAAGTTGGCCAGCGCCACAATTGCGTTAAGGAAATCCATGATCACCCTCCCAAAAAGCTTTGGCGAACTTCGGGATCCGCCAAAAGTTCTTTGCCCGTGCCGGTATGGGCGTTTGCGCCTTGCACAAGGACATAGCCTTTGTCTGCAATTTCAAGCGCTTGTCGGGCGTTTTGTTCCACCATCAGGATGGAAATCCCGGTGCGGGCCACCTCGATAATCCGGTCAAACAGCTCGTCCATTACGATTGGCGAAACCCCGGCGGTCGGCTCATCCAGCATCAAGACAGAGGGTTTGGTCATCAATGCGCGCCCCACGGCCACCTGTTGACGTTGACCGCCAGACAGCTCTCCCGCCGCCTGAAGACGTTTTTCGCGCAGGATTGGGAACAGCTCATAAACCTGTTCAATGGTCTCAGAGATATCATCAGTGCGGATAAACCCACCCATTTCGAGGTTCTCTTCGACGCTCATCGAGCCAAAAATATTATGCGTTTGCGGCACAAAGCCCATGCCTTTGCGCACGCGCGCCTGTGGGCTGAGTTTGGTGATGTCCTCACCACCCAATTTTACTGAACCCTGACGCAGGTTGAGCATCCCAAACACGGCTTTCATGCCTGTCGATTTCCCCGCCCCATTGGGGCCCACGATCACGGCAATTTCGCCTTTTTCAACGGAAATGGTGCAATCGTGCAGAATGTCGGGGCCATTTTTACCATAGCCGCCGGTCATCCCGTCGCCGATCAGAAAAGGATCTGCCATTATGCGTCCTCTTTCTTGTTTTTAAGGCCGGTGCCCAGATAGGCTTCGATCACCTGTTCATTGGCTTTGATCTCGGCCAAAGTGCCTTGGGCGAGCACTTTGCCCTCAGCCATACAAATGACCGGGTCGCAAAGTTTCTCAACGAAATCCATGTCGTGTTCGATCACAACAAAGGTATATCCACGCTCTTCGTTCAGGCGCTTGATGGCGTCCGCGATGGTGTAAAGCAGGGTGCGGTTCACGCCGGCTCCCACCTCATCCAGAAACACAATCTTGGCGTCAACCATCATGGTGCGGCCCAGTTCCAACAGCTTTTTCTGACCGCCAGAGATTTCACCAGCGCGCAGATCGGCGATATGGGAAATGGTCAGGAATTCAAGCACTTCGTCCGCTTTTGCGCGCAGGGCCCGTTCTTCATCAGCAATGCGTTTGCGGCCAAACCATGTGTTCCAAAGCTGTTCCCCTGATTGGCCGCCGGGGACCATCATCAGGTTTTCGCGGCAGGTCATGGATCCAAATTCATGAGCAATTTGGAAGGTGCGCAAAAGGCCTTTGTGAAACAGCTCATGGGGGGGCAGGCCGGTAATGTCCTCTCCTCCCATCGTGATTCTGCCAGATGTCGGTTTCAACACCCCGGCGATCACGTTGAACAAGGTTGTTTTGCCCGCGCCATTGGGACCGATGAGACCAGTGATTGATCCATCTTCGATCCGCAGGCTTGCCCCATCGACGGCCCGAAACCCGCCGAAATGCTTGTGAACGTCTTCTATGACGATCATATTTTCCCCCTCACAACCTTAGATTGGCTGTGTATCTTACTGAAACAGCCCGGAAAAATCCGGGCTGTTTCGTTAGGTTATCTATGTGAATTAGCGATATTGAACGGTGGTGATTTTGCCACCTTCAATTTTGATCTCGCGATAGCTGCCAGCGGCTTCGCCACCGTTTACCAGCTCAACCGCTGTCGCACCGACATAATCGATATCACCACCATCCGCGAGGATCTGCAGACCTTTGGCCAGCTCACCCGGGAAGATTTTCTCGCCAGGGGCGTTTGCAACCATTTCCACTTTTGAAGCGTAGTCGCCCGGCTCTTCTGAACCTGCGGCTTGCATCGCCAGCATCAACAGGGCTGCGGCGTCATAGCTTTCACCAGTGTAGGGTGAAGTCACGTCAAACTTGTCGCCAACCATCTCAGCAAAGGCTGCAGCACCGGGGCTGTCTGTGCCCGGAACCTGACCAGAAGATCCTTCGATTTCCTCGCCGAAATTGGCTTCGAGGTTGGAACCGATCATCCCATCAGGGAAGTGGAACATGTCAAATGCACCGGAATCCAGCGCGCCGCGCACGATGCCCGCACCACCTTGGTCAACGTAACCCGCAACAACCAGAAGATCGCCACCCGCGGATGCCAAGGCACCAACTTCTGCGGTGTAATCCGCTTTGCCATCTTCATGGGCCGCAACGATGGTCACTTCACCACCAGCCGCTTCAAACGCCGCTTTAAACGCGTCCGCCATGCCTTTGCCGTAGTCGTTGTTGGTATAGGTCACCGCAACGGATTTGATGCCTTTTTCGGTCAGAATAGTGGCCATTACGTCAGATTGACGTGCGTCCGACGGCGCTGTCCGGAAAAAGAGACCATTGTCTTCAGCAGACGACAGGCCGGGCGACGTTGCCGATGGTGAGATCATGACGATGCCGTTTGGCACAGCCACATTGGCCAGAACCGCGCCAGTCACACCCGAACAGTCAGGACCCATCAGGCCTTTGACGCCATCCGAGGTGATCAGCTTTTCAGCGGCGGCCGTTGCGGCGGCGCTGTCGACACAGGTCGAATCTGCGCGAACGGATTCGACGGTCTTACCGCCCAAAAGCAGGCCAGATTCAGACACTTCGGCCATCGCAAGTTCTGCGCCACCGGCCATATGCGGTGTCAAACTTTCGATCGGACCAGTATAACCCAAAATGGTGCCCAATTTAACGACACCATGACCGTCCGCAAATGCTGCGCCGGACATAAGAGCAGTGGCAGCCGAGGCCATCAGCAGCTTTTTCATATTTTCTCTCCCAGTTGGAAAATTTTCCCTGAGCTACCCTAGGGCTGAAAAAAACAAATGAAAAGACCCGCATGCGAAGAAAATGATGGGAAACCCGCCATTAAAACATGGGTTAATGGGTGCGGACGTACCGGGTGAGATAGGTGACTTGCGACAGGGCGCCTGGCTTTTGGCTCTGGTCGCGAATCTCTGCTATGTTTGGCAAAAACTCGATGTCGTCGTCTGGCAGTGCGGATATTGGATGATGTGTGCCTTGGATCCCATCGGGCTTTCGATAGGGTTTTAGGGGGGCGGACAGGTCGATGGCGCCCGTTTTCAGGCACAGGTCTTTCGCGCAACGAAGGGTAAGGATTGGGCGCATCAGCGACACATCCTGGGGGAGCCGCAGCAGATCACTGTCTCGTCTGATCAAATGGGTCGGGGCCTGAACCAGTTTGGAAGACGGTGCATTGATCGCCAAACGTGGCGCAATCTGAAGCGCAAGGGACACGGATAATTCATCGGGCTGTGCATTGGTCTGTGCCAGCAAAACCTCATGAAATGCTTGTTCCAAATCGGATTTATTCGGGGTGTCTTCGGTCGTTGACGACCAAATATAGGGCAGGGTGATGGTCTGTTGATGCGTGAATTCTGTTATATTAACGGGGCGCGTCACCCAATAGGCGTTCGGGTCTGTATCCACGTCCGGAAGAAGCGCTTCAATCTCATCCTTGCTCAGCTCGTGGGTTTCCATTTCAACCGGTTGAGACAGGGCGCGAAGTGAGGACAAGTCCATGCGATTGCTTTTGCAAAACGCCAGCGCATCATCAACGCGGTCATTTTGAATGACCCAAAGGATCTTAGACGTTCCGGAGCCGCAATAGATCGGCTGATGTGGTGCAGAGAATAATTTCTCGACCAGTCGTGGGCCGAAAAATCCGATCGAACTGTTGCGCAGATCATCGGGGTGTTTGACCAAAAACCAACCCGCGCGACCATTGTGATAAACAACATGATCCGCGTCTTCCAGCGCGACCAATTCGGCAAGTTGCGATTGTTGCAGCTGTGATAGATCTTCGCCAACAAGCCACGCGACGGGACCGTATCCAAAGAAGGTCTGTACGGCGACCCAAACGATGACGGCCAAGCCCACAAGCACGCCTGAGGCAACGACTAAAACCCGCATCATATCTCTGCAGAGGCCCCAGACTGGCTACCGCGCTCGCGATAGGGCGTCGTGTCATAGTGGGATCTGTAGCATTTTGAGAAATGTGACGGGCTGGAAAACCCACAGGCAAGGGCCACGTTAATCACGCTCATATCCGTTTGCATCAACAGGTTACGCGCCTTTTGCAACCGTAATTCCATGTAATATCGCTTGGGGGAACGGTTCAGATACCGACGAAACAGCCGTTCAAGCTGTCGGGTCGACATGCCAACTTCTGAGGCGAGAACCGACGGTGAAATGGGTTCTTCGATATTGGCTTCCATCCGTTGAATCACTTCGCTGAGCTTGGGATGACGCACGCCAATACGGGTGGGAACCGACAGGCGCTGGCTGTCGCGATCGGTACGAATTGAGGTGTAGATCTGTTGGTCGGCAACAATATTCGCGACCTCTTCACCCTGTTGTTGGGCGATCAGTTTCAGCATCAAATCCATCGACGCGGTGCCACCTGCGGCGGTCATCCGATTGCCGTCAATCACAAAGATCCGCTTGGTCAGATCAACATCGTCGAATTCTTCGGTAAAGCTGTCGTGGTTTTCCCAGTGAATCGTTGCGCGTTTCTGCGACAGCAATCCCGCCCGCGCCATAATATATGACGCAGTACAGAGCCCCGCGATGTGCACGCCGCGGCGCGATTCCCGGCGCAACCAATTCAGAAGCTTTGGGGAACAATTGCTCTGAACCCGAACGCCCGAACATAGAATAACGGTGTCATCCCGACGCAGCTCTTCCAAATCGCTGTCGACGTTAAAAGATGCGCCAACAGACGAGGCAATGGCCTCGCCACCTTCGCCCATCAGCGTCCATTCATACAGCTCACGCCCCGCGGCGCGATTGGCAATACGAAGGGCATCCACCGCGCCAGCAAAGCTGAGCAGGGTAAAATCGTTGACCAAAACAAACACAAACCGGCGGCGCGTTGTGTCCTGCTTCGTGGGTTGGTCCATGCGCGACTCACTTCTGATCGAAGGTTTTCTTAAGTGAAGAATACCACACCAGCTTTACCTTACGGCTTCAAGTATATTTGCGATGCCAACGCCATATTCTTGTGTCACAACTTTGTTTGCACCCTTCCGATGTTAACGCTAGAAAGGGGGCCTTAATCCCCCAGTCTGGGGGCATGACACACAGTGGAGCAAAGAAATGACGGATTGGGAAAAGTCGGCCTGGAGATCGAAACCTCGGGTTCAGATGCCAGACTATACCGACCCGGCTGCGTTGGCCGAGGTCGAACGGCAGCTTGGAAAGTATCCACCGCTGGTCTTTGCGGGCGAAGCGATCCGGTTGAAAAATGAACTGGGCAAAGCCGCGCGCGGCGAGGCGTTTTTGCTGCAAGGCGGCGATTGCGCCGAAAGCTTTACAGATTTCTCTGCCGACGGCATTCGTGACACGTTCAAAGTGATGTTGCAGATGGCGATGGTTTTGACCTTTGGCGCCAAGGTTCCTGTGGTCAAAGTTGGCCGGATGGCGGGGCAATTTGCCAAGCCTCGTTCAGCACCGACCGAGACGGTGGATGGAATTGAGCTGCCAAGCTACCGCGGTGATATCATCAATGAACTTGGCTTCACATCCGAGGCGCGGATCCCGTCGCCACAGAAGATGTTGCAGGCCTATACGCAATCGGCCGCCACCGTGAACTTGCTTCGCGCGTTTTCCACGGGTGGTTTGGCGGATGTGCATCAGGTGCATGGTTGGACACTGGGCTTCACCGCCTCAGATGAAGCCGAAAAATACCGTGCGATGGCGGAACGCATCCAAGACACGCTCGACTTTATGAAAGCCGCTGGTGTCACCTCTGAAACAGCACACAGCCTTGCGTCTGTGGATTTCTACACCTCGCACGAGGCGTTGCTTCTGGAATATGAAGAGGCGTTGACCCGCCTTGACGCCACCACCGGCAAAACAGTGGCCGGGTCGGGCCATATGATCTGGATCGGCGATCGCACACGTCAGCCTGATGGGGCGCATGTCGAATTCTGTCGCGGTGTGATCAACCCGGTTGGCCTGAAATGTGGCCCAACCACAACCGCAGAAGACCTGAAGGTTTTGATGGGCAAATTGAACCCGGAAAACGAAGCGGGCCGTTTGACGCTGATTGCGCGCTTTGGGGCGGGTAATGTGGGCGATCATTTGCCGCGTTTGGTTCAAGCGGTGAAAGAAGAGGGTGCCAATGTGGTGTGGTCCTGTGACCCGATGCATGGCAACACGATCAAATCCGCATCTGGTTATAAAACGCGTCCGTTTGATGCGGTGCTGAAAGAGGTTCAGGACTTCTTTGCCGTGCATCAGGCCGAAGGGACAATCCCCGGCGGCGTGCATTTTGAAATGACCGGCGCGGATGTGACCGAATGCACCGGTGGTGTTCGTGCTGTGACGGATGAAAACCTGTCAGACCGTTACCACACCGCCTGTGACCCACGCCTGAACGCCTCGCAATCTCTTGAGCTTGCGTTTTTGGTTGCCGAAGAGCTTTCTGCGCTGCGCCAACCTCAGGCTGCCCGCAAAGCGAGCTGATATCCTGTTAAAAGCAAAAAAGCCCTGGCAATTGCCGGGGCTTTTTAGTCGAACGACCATTCAGTTGATGCTGACCGATACAGGATACCAGCGTTTACTCGGGTTCAACAACGCGCAAATGGGGCTGGGCTCGCTTTTGCCCGCCATGACGATTTTGGCGCAGATCTGACCCTTCGGTATGTTCCAAATATCCCGGTATGTTGGCACGCGTGTTTTTCTTCACCATATCGTCGCGCTGCAGATAAGGGTGTTTGGTCTGAGGGTCACTCGACCCGCTTTTGTCGCGGAATTCAGACACATCGTTGGTCAGAATTTCCTTCACATCCATTTTTGAAATGTTGAAACGGCGCGGCGCGCGGTCAATATTGCCTTTGATCTGGATTGCCCCAAGTGCGCGTGTCGTACGTCCCTGATCATCCCGTAGTGGGGCCAGAAACATTTGCGCGTCAAGCGCCGAACGAGTGAAACCACCTGCGCTTTTTAACGTAAGATGAACCGTTGCTGGACTGTCAAATAGGCGTTCGAGTGCGATCCGCATATCCCCACGCGCTTCGGGCAAGAGCAGCGAGGTAATGGGCATTCCACGCATTTCCATGCCCAAGATGTCATTCATGGCTTGACCCGCCAGCCGGATTTTCGCCATGCCGGGGGCAATTTTCTCAAGAATGAAAGATTGCTCCAGAATGTTGGAAATCCCGCGCGGATCAACATCAGAACGCGACGGCATAACGCGCCCATTGCGCAATCCTTCCCAATAGGCTTCTGCCTGTGAAACCGCAGGATATTTCATCCCCGTCCGGGCTGAATCGATGGAAATCACGTTTCCGTCTTTCACATATTCGATCTTCATGGCGGTTTCCTTCATTCGGCAAAATGAGACTTCTTGTTCCTGCGTTAACCGTCTGCTAACTGAACTTTAGGTCTTCCTTACTATAATCTTAATATGCCACATTCCGTTAAAATGTGGTGACAAATCTTATCAAATGGTTAACTGCTCATGCCCCAATCAATGACAGGTTTCGCAAGTGCCGCCGGAGAAGACGGCGTTTATAGCTGGAGCTGGGATGTCCGCTCGGTCAATGCACGCGGCTTGGACCTGCGGATCAGAATGCCCGATTGGGTCGACGGGATCGAAGAGGCCTTGCGCGCCGCGATCAAAGCGCAGGTTGCGCGGGGCAATGTGACCGTTGGGTTGCGGGTCAGCCGCCGGGACGATATTGTCAGGGTCGCCCTGAACCCCGACGGATTGGCGCAGGCCCTTGGCCTGTTGCAGCAAATATCTGCAGAAGCAGAAGCGCAAGGCGTGCGTGTCGCCCCCATTGCACCGTCAGAGATTGCCAATATGCGCGGCGTGGTGGAACAGGTGTCCGGGGGCGAGGAAGACACCAGCGCGCTCACCGCCGCCCTTAAGGCGCAGCTGCCAGAGCTGATCAGCCAGTTTGTCGCCTCACGCACCCGCGAAGGCGAGGCCTTGATCACCGTCTTACGGGGCCAGATTGCCGAGATTTCACAGATGACTCAGACGGCAGAAACGCTGTTGGCGGGCCGGGCCGAGGCGCAAACCCAACATTTGAAAGACAGCCTTAATCGCGTGCTCACAGCAACTGATGAGGTTGATCCCGAGCGTCTGACCCAAGAGCTGGCGATGATCGCGGTGAAAACCGATGTGCGTGAAGAATTAGACCGTTTGGCGGCCCATGTGGATGCCGCACACGCGCTGTTGGCAAGCGAAAAACCAATGGGGCGCAAACTGGACTTTCTCATGCAAGAGTTCAACCGCGAGGCAAATACACTGTGTTCAAAAGCGCAATTTAATGCCCTGACCGCTGTTGGACTGGACATGAAACATGTTATTGACCAGATGCGAGAACAAGTTCAAAACGTGGAGTAACCCCATATGAATCAACAAAAAAATCGCCGCGGTCTTTTGATCATTCTGTCGTCGCCGTCCGGTGCCGGGAAATCAACTTTGGCCAAACGGTTGATGGAATGGGATCCAAGCCTGAGCTTCTCTGTGTCCGCCACAACCCGTGAACCGCGCGACGGCGAACTGGATGGCACGCATTATCATTTTGTTGATGAAGCCAAGTTCCGATCAATGGTTGCAGATGGGGAAATGCTGGAACACGCCCATGTGTTTGGGAATTTCTACGGCTCGCCCGCGGGGCCGGTGCGTGAGGCCATTGATGACGGACGTGATGTGCTTTTCGATGTTGATTGGCAAGGGGCACAGCAAATTAGCCGCTCGGCGTTACAAGATCATGTTTTATCAATTTTTGTCCTGCCGCCATCGATCAGCGAGTTGCGTCGCCGGTTGGAAAGTCGCGGGCAGGACGCCGCGGATGTCATCCAAAAACGGATGCAAAAAAGCTGGGATGAGATCAGCCATTGGGATGGCTATGATTACGTGCTGGTGAATGACGACCTTGATGCCAGCTTTGAACGGCTCAAGACAATTGTATCCGCCGAACGTCAACGACTGGCGCAACAACCGGGGTTGATGGATTTTGTACGTGGGTTGCAGTCAGAATTTCAGGAAGATGAAGCATGATTTATGAGTTGGACGGACTGGCGCCAGAGATCGCCGTCGATGCTTGGGTCGCCCCCGGTGCAAATATCATTGGTCGCGTGAAAATGGCCGCGCGCGCGTCCGTATGGTTCGGCTGCACCATTCGCGGCGACAATGAACAGATCGAAATCGGAGAAGGCACCAATGTCCAGGAAAACTGCGTGTTCCATACGGATCTTGGGTTTCCTCTGACGCTTGGGGCGAATGTGACCGTCGGCCATAAAGCCATGTTGCATGGTTGTACGGTGGGCGAAGGCAGCCTGATCGGCATGGGGGCAACGGTTCTGAACGGTGCCAAGATTGGCAAAAACTGCTTGATCGGGGCAGGGGCGCTGGTGACCGAAGGCAAAGAGATCCCGGATGGGAGCATGGTTCTTGGCGCGCCGGGAAAAGTTGTGCGAGACTTGGACGCCGCGACGATCAAGGGGCTGTATGCCTCGGCCCTTCATTACCAGCAAAATGCCGCACGTTTTGCCAAGGGTCTTAAACTCATCTCTGAATAATAACGCAAAAGGGCCACCCGAATGAGTGGCCCTTAGGTGTTTTATTTCAACAAATTAACCGTTGTTTTTCAACCATTCCAGAACGGTTTCTGGCGAGCTGACACCGTAAGGGTCTTCGCCGTGGTTGTCTTCGCGGCCGGGCTCTTCGAACCATGCTTCGACAACACCATCGGTGATCACGGCAGCATAACGCCAGCTGCGCACACCAAAGCCGATGTTTGATTTGTCGACCAACATGCCCATCTGACGGGTGAATTCACCGGCGCCATCGGGGATCACTTTGACGTTTGTCAGTTCTTGATCGCGGGCCCAAGCGTTCATGACAAAGCTGTCATTTACGGACATGCAATAAATCTCATCCACGCCGTTTGCGCGGAACTCAGTTGCGCCGTTTTCATAACCGGGCAGCTGGAAGGTTGAGCAGGTCGGGGTGAACGCGCCGGGAAGCGAGAACAGCACAACGCGCTTGCCTTTGAAATAGTCGTCAGAGGTTACATCCTGCCAGCGAAACGGGTTGTCGCCGCCAATGCTTTCGTCACGGACACGGGTGTGGAATGTAATGTTGGGAACGCGAACGCCTGCGTGCATGTCTAGATCCTTATCATCTTTGGGATTTGTTTGTTTTTTGGCAGATGGGGAATCACTTCCACACCAAAGCTCCCGCAGCATTAGAACCATTCCAAAATGCTCACAATATTTTTCTTTGGATGTCGGATTTAATCAGCATGATTTCGCGTTTTGACGAAATTCTCACAATCCTTTCCCCTGTTTGATCCAACCCCGTGACACGCCCCGCCGCAGTGCCTATATACTGACCCAATCGGAGGATGAACCATGCGTGATCTCAAATTGCCCGAAGAGCGGCACCCGGAAAAAGCACACCGAAAAGACAATGCTCAGCCGAAAAAGCCGAGCTGGATTCGTGTTCGTGCCCCCGGTGGAAAAGGCTACGCCGAGACCCATAAAATCATGCGGGAAAATAAGCTGACAACCGTCTGCGAAGAGGCCGCTTGCCCCAATGCTGGCGAATGTTGGAGCCAGGGCCACGCCACGATGATGATCATGGGCGAAGTCTGCACCCGCGCGTGCAGCTTTTGCAATATCGCCACAGGTAAACCCCCGGAAGATCTGGACCTTTTTGAACCGGGCCGGGTCGCGGATGCGGTCAAGAAGCTGTCGTTGAAGCATGTTGTCATCACCTCTGTTGACCGTGATGATCTGGAAGATGGCGGGGCCGAGCATTTTGCCCAGACCATTCGCGCCATCCGCCACCGCTCGCCTGAGACCACAATTGAAATCCTGACGCCCGATTTTCTGAAATGTGATCCATCGGTTTTGGAAACGGTTGTTGAGGCCAAACCCGACGTGTTCAACCACAATCTGGAAACGGTTCCGGGGCTTTATCCAGAGGTGCGGGCCGGTGCGCGGTATTTCCATTCATTGCGATTGTTGCAGCGGGTGAAAGAGCTTGATCCTTCGATGTTCACCAAATCAGGCATCATGGTTGGTCTGGGCGAAGATGCTCTCGCTGTGCGTCAGGTGATGGATGACATGCGCGCGGCGGATGTGGATTTCCTGACCATCGGTCAGTATTTGCAACCGACCCCAAAACACCACGCGGTAGAGCGCTTTGTGCATCCGGATGAGTTTGCGGATTATGAAAAGGCGGCTTATGGCAAAGGCTTTTCGATGGTTTCAGCGACGCCGCTAACGCGCTCGTCTTATCACGCCGGGGATGATTTTGCGCGTCTGCGGGCCAATCGTGAAGCAAAGCTCGCCAGTAAATCCTAGTCAGCAAACGCCATCGCCGTTAAGTCATACAAAATCCCGCGCGTCACGGTTTGATGCGCGGGATTTTTTTCAGTTCAGGCATCCAGTCCGGGGCGCCCCAAAAATACTCATAACTGCCCACGGCAATACAGATCACCAAAATTGCCAGAAAAAGTTTCACGCGCGCTTCTGAGGGCGGGTTTCGCGCCCATTTTGACATCCGCCATAGCCAACGCGGGTTCATCGCTTAGGCCTCGTCGGTAAAGCGCACCTTGCCAATATAGGGCAGGTTACGATTGCGCTGTGCATAGTCGATGCCGTAACCGACCACAAATTCGTCGGGAATTTCAAAGCCGGTCCAATCGGCCTTGATGTCGACCTCGCGCCGCGAAGGTTTGTCGAGCAGCGCGATGGTTTTCAGCTTTCTTGGCCCTTTGGCCTCCAGCAACTTAACGACCTGGGTGAGCGTGTGACCGGTGTCGACGATATCTTCGACCACCAACACATCACGCCCCGCAATCTCGCCCCGCAAGTCCTTGAGAATACGTACCTCTCGGCTGCTTTCCGTTGAGTTCCCATAGGACGATGCCTCTAGAAAATCGACCTCAACCGGCAAGTTTAGCTCGCGTACAATATCGGCGATAAACACAAAGGATCCGCGCAGCAAACCGACCACAATCAGCTTGTCTGTATTCGTGAATTCGGTGTGAATATCATCGGACAATTGTTCGACCCGCGCCGCAATTTGCTTGGCTGAGATGAGCGTATCGATCACATATGGCTGTTGAGACATGGTGTTTCCTCGGGCTTCCCTCTTGATTTCCGCGCGCATACCTAGGACATGTGCACGCGCGAGAGAAGGGAAAAAGCACATATGCCGACACATGGTGAAAAACGCGTCCTGCCATATAGCCCGCATCAGATGTACGAATTGGTTGCGGATGTGGGAAAATACCCGCAATTTCTTCCCTGGAATTCAGCCGCAAGGGTGCGGTCACGCGCACCACAACCGGATGGCACCGAAATCATCGAAGCCGATTTGGTGATCAGTTTCAAGGTGTTTCGTGAACGTTTTACCAGTCGCGCCGTGTTGGACAGCGCCACACCGCGGCTTGATATGGAATATCTGGATGGGCCGTTTAAATATCTTAAATCCCACTGGCAATTTCACCCTCATGAGGCAGGTTGTGAGATCGAGTTCTTTGTTGATTTTGAGTTCAAAAGCGCCGTGCTGCAAAAAGTCATTGGACTGGTGTTCAATGAGGCCATGCAGCGCATTGTAAAGGCCTTTGAAAAACGCGCGATTGATCTGTACGGGCCGGCCAGCGGCTGATCACTCTTTGGCCAATGGGTGATGTGCTAAGACCAGCTCTTTTAAGCGTTCATCCAAAACATGTGTGTAAATCTCGGTGGTCGAGACATCCGCATGGCCCAAAAGCGTCTGGATCGTGCGCAGATCTGCGCCATGGGCCAACAAATGCGTGGCAAAGGCGTGGCGCAATCTGTGTGGCGTGACCGCATCAGGCGATACCCCGGCCGCCACAGCAATTTCCTTGATCAAGCCAAAAAAACGATGACGGGTCAGATGACCCAATTTGCCGCGTGAGGGAAACAGGAATTTTGATGGTTCCGTGCCGGTTTCCTTTTTCGCCAGACCTTCATCGCGGTCACGAATATCGAGCCACTCTCGAAGCGCGGACCGAGCAGGGGCGGACAGGGGCACCATACGCTCTTTGCCGCCCTTGCCCTTGACCAAGAGCATCCTTGGATCGCCGCGCGCGGCAGAGACCGGCAGGCTCACCAATTCACTCACCCGCATCCCGGTGGCATAAAGCAGTTCCATCAGGCAGGCATTGCGCCGTTGGTCAGGTGCATTTCGGCCATGGTGTTGGGCGGCCGTCAAAAGCGCGTCAACCTCCGCCTCGCTTAGGGTTTTCGGAAGCGATTTTGTGCGCCCCGGCCCCTTGATTTTCAGGGCCGGATTGTCCGTGCGCCATGCCTCTTCATAGGCAAAACGATAAAGCCCCTTAACCGCTGATAAACGTCGCGCTCGTGTGGCCTGTGCCAGCCCTAAGGCATCACAAGCGACCAGATAGTCCTCAATATCCTCTCGCACGGCGTTCGCAAAATCGGTTTGCCCCAGATGGTCAGAAAAGGCTTTTAGATCGCGACCATAGGCCAGAAGTGTGTTTTCCGAGGCGTCTAGCTCCGCCGCTTGCGCGTCGAGAAAAGCAGAGATCCAACGCGCGTGATCCGATGTCATCCGCGTCTCTCCAGGATCAGAAATTCAAGCGCTGCCTGCCTGGCAATATTTTCCAACCCAATGTGGCGAAAAAAGGCGATGGCGTCTGAAAGCTCATCATAGTCGCCAAAAACACCGTTGGAATACAGGGCAATGGCGCGCAGGATTGCTTCGCCTAACCGATCTTGGTCCATCAGCGATTGCAGGCGGATCGGAATGTTGGGATTGGCAAACCCCTCTAATACCGCTGTGCTGGCGGCATCATAGGGGCGCACATTCTTAATATCCCCCAGTGCAATAGCACGTAAGACAAGGGATTTCGCAGAGGAGTCTGGCGCGCCTTTTTTGGCGATCTCCTCATAGTGATCCGACAAAAGCCCCATTTGGAACGCGTGTTTCGCCGCGTCACCTTCCAGATCCAGCGTGGCCAGTTCAGGTCCAAAAATGCGCGAAAAGGGCATTTCAAGCTCGGCCGCTTCCAGGCGGGTCCACAAGTCAGGCAGAAGGGCGGAAATCGTTTGTGTGTCTTTGGCCTGAAGGGCCTTGTCCATGGCCTGAACCGCCGCCATCCGGTCCCATATTCCACCAGAGGCGGCAGGCTTGCGTTCGGAATAAAGCCCATAGATTTGATTGTCGCTGACGGCCCCCATCCGCACCAGCCGCTCACCGGCCTCAACGCGGGCTTTCCAGCCGATATTGGCGCGCAAATCCGCTTGGGCAAAAGCCAAGGGCAGGCCAGTTGTCGGAATATACTCGCCGATCGCCTCAAACATGCGAAAGGTCAGGGGGCTTGGATGAAGGGGTTTGGTCAGCGGTGGATCCCCCTCAAACACATCCGGATCCAAGAACCGTGACAATAAATCATCATCCGCTTGTGAAACATAGCCCAACGCACGCCCAGTCCCCAAGGACAGAACCGCCGCATCCCAATCCCCCGCGCGTGCAAGGCAAAAGATACGGGCAGGAAAGGTCGGGCTCAGATCGGGGGCCGCACTTAATCGCTGACACGGGATGTCTTCTTCCCCCAGCAGCAGGGCCGTATCAAAGCCGCGCCGGAAACTGGCCGGGGTTTGCGCCCCTGATCGTGCAATCAACGCATCTGCTTGATCGAGAGCGCCTGTCGCAAGCAGGCGGTCCACTCGTGCAAGAAACAGTCGGTCATCGGTGGTGTTTGCACCGCGTGGCGGATCTAACTCTGCCAAAAGCAATCGGGTGAGCAAAGATTGCATTGAGGGCATCAGGTCCAGTGGCATCGACAAAATGCGATGGGCCAGGTCATCCGGACGAGAGGCCCCCCAAAGATCTCTTGAAAACCCCGTGACACTCGGTGGCAGCAACCCAATGGCATCAGTGGTCTGCGACCCGAGTGGGACGACTGAAACATCGGCAACAGATGCGGATTGGGCCACGGGATTTTCGGTGTTTATCTGTGGTGAAACCACAATTGGGGCCGAAATGCTGTCGGATAACCAATCAATTGCTGACATCGGCGCGGATGCAACCTCGCCCTCTGTTATCCCACCCGCGGTCTGCGCATAGCTGAAGGCAGGCAGTAGCGCCAAGGTCATCGACAACGTCATCCACAGCGAAAAAGGGGCTGCCTTATGCTGGTTATGTCTCATTCAACGTCACTGAAATACTCTGGGGGGTTGCCTCTGGCGACATATCGCCCAGATATGCGTACCCCAATACACCAAAACCGGTGAGAACCACCAACAACACCAATAGCTTGATTAAACGGAGCGCCATGGTTTTCCCTTTTTTTATCGCCTCTCGGCTGCCTCTCGTCACTTTATATATGGCTTTTTCCACGAGATCACGCCATTGAAGTAAAAACTTCGTAATTCGGCAAGTGAGCGCCAAGTTGGCATATATTGTAAAGAAATCCATCGTCATGATCGGCATGATGGGGGCCGGGAAAACCGCCGTGGGATTGGCCGTGGCCGAACGCCTTGGCGTCCCCTTTATGGACAGCGACGAAGAAATCGTGAAGGCGGCAAATATGTCGATTGCCGAGATCTTTGAACGCGATGGCGAGGGGTTTTTTCGGGCCCGCGAAAGCGAGGTGATTGGGCGGTTGCTGGACAGCGAAAAAGCAGTCCTTTCCACCGGCGGCGGGGCGTTTATGACTGACGCGAACCGCAACATGATCTCTGATCGCGGCGTGTCTGTCTGGCTCAAGGCCGATCTGGAACTTTTGTGGAACCGGGTGAAACACAAAGACACACGCCCATTGCTGCGTACGCCCGACCCGAAAAAAACACTGACCGATATCTACGAGGCGCGCGTGCCGGTCTATGCGCAGGCGGATCTTTCGGTTCAGGCGCGGCCTGAATACTCAATTTCGGACATGGCAGATGCGGTGGTTCAGGCACTCTTGACCCGGCCGGATGTGTTGGAAAGGGACTAATATGACCACAGTTCACGTACCATTGGATACGCGCGCCTATGATGTGCGGATTGGGGCAGGGTTGATTGACCGTGCCGGCGCGGAAATCGCGCCTTTTCTGACCCGCCCGAAAGTGTGGATTGTGACCGAAGACACCGTTGCAGGTTTGCATCTTAACAGGTTGAAATCCGGGTTGGCGGCTGATGGGATCAGCAGCGAGGCCCTGATCCTGCCACCGGGGGAAAGCACCAAAAGCTGGCCTTACTTGATGCAGGTGGTGGAGTGGTTGCTTGATGAAAAAGTCGAGCGAAAAGACGTGGTTATCGCTTTTGGTGGCGGGGTGATTGGCGATTTGGTGGGCTTTGCCGCCGCAATTTTGCGCCGCGGTGTGCGGTTTGTGCAAATTCCCACCAGCCTTCTTGCACAGGTCGATAGTTCCGTTGGGGGAAAAACCGGCATCAACACGTCGCATGGAAAAAACCTGGTGGGCGCCTTTCATCAGCCATCCTTGGTGCTGGCCGATATTACAGTGCTTGAAACGCTGAAACCTAGGGATTTTCTGGCAGGCTATGGCGAAGTCGTGAAATATGGCGGCTTGGGTGATGCGTCATTCTTTGAATGGCTTGAGGAAAATGGCCCGGCCCTAGCGGCCGGGGATGCGATTTTGCGCAAAGAGGCCGTGCGCCATTCGGTTCAGATGAAAGCGGATATTGTCGTGCGTGATGAAACCGAACAGGGCGATCGGGCATTGCTCAATCTGGGCCACACTTTTGGTCACGCGCTAGAGGCGGCAACAGGCTATTCCGCCCGTCTGCTGCATGGCGAAGGCGTTGCCATCGGCTGTGCGCTTGCGTTTGAGACCTCGGCCCGGATGGGGTTGATCAGTCAGGAAAGCCCGTCGCGGTGGCGCGCGCATTTGGCGGCGATGGGCATGAAAAAAGACCTGTCGGATATTGATGGGTCACTGCCAGATGTGGATGGGCTGATTGCCTTGATGGGGCAGGATAAAAAAGTGCAGGATGGCAAGCTGCGGTTCATCCTGGCGCGGTCCATTGGCGACGCGTTTGTCACCTCAGATGTGGATATGACCGTGGTGCAATCTGTCCTAAAAGACGCGCTGGCCAAATGCTGAGACCTGTTATGAACAGCGCGTGAACGAAAAAAGCGCCCAAGGGGCGCTTTTTGTTTGTGTGAAATACGGGGTATCGACAGGGCCGCTTAGAACGGGATCTCGTCGTCAAATCCGCCACCAGCAGGCGCTTGATTTTGGCCTTGTCCCTGGCCTTGATCGCCACCGTAGCCGCCTTGGTCGTTGCCATAGCCACCAGATTGACCGCCACCGTAACCGCCGCCGCTTTGGCCACCACCGCCACCTTCGCCGCGACCATCAAGCATGGTCAGCGTGCTGCCAAACCCTTGCAAGACAACTTCGGTGGAATAGCGGTCGTTGCCCGACTGATCTT
This sequence comes from Aliiroseovarius lamellibrachiae, assembly GCF_018599245.1. Taxonomy (GTDB): domain Bacteria; phylum Pseudomonadota; class Alphaproteobacteria; order Rhodobacterales; family Rhodobacteraceae; genus Aliiroseovarius; species Aliiroseovarius lamellibrachiae. The sequence continues at coordinate 184,574 of NZ_JAHEVJ010000007.1, read as the reverse complement.
GCCATTTACGCGTCTGAAGCTGGCCTTCGATATAGACCTTGGACCCCTTGCGCAAATACTGCTCACAGACCCGAACCAAACCTTCACTGAAAATCGCAACCGTGTGCCATTCCGTGCGTTCACGACGCTCGCCGGTATTGCGGTCTTTCCAGTTTTCCGACGTGGCAATGCGCAGGTTGCACACTTTGCCGCCGTTTTGAAAAGTACGGATTTCGGGATCACGGCCCAGATTGCCGATGAGCATTACCTTATTGAGCGAGCCCGCCATGGCTGCGTCCTTTCGATTCTTCACGTTGCGCGTATGGTTACACATTCGCGGCATTGGGGGGAAATGGATTTCTGTGGATGAAATTCAATGAGCCCCCCCTAAAAACCCTGTGATTGAAATGAGATGCGCAAGAAAGCGCTGTCCCCATTGCCTGCGCCCCGTTTCTTCCTATATTGTCGTTAACATATTGGGGAAGAAAGATGTCTTGTCGTCATATTCTTTTTGGAATTGGATCCGGTTTTATCTTTAGCACCGTGGGCTTAACGTCGGCGATGGGTGAAAGCTTGTTTTCAAGCTCTAACGGTAGTGCTGCGTTTAAATCTCAGCTGCAGGTTTTGGACACCCGTGCGGCGCAACAATATGCCGGTTCAACGCGGTTGCTGCCGAAAGGGGTGGCTGTCGAAACCAGCTATGGGATCCCATCCTATAGCGGTAAATATCGCGGCCAATATATGGATATGGCGCTGTCTGCCGCACGTCGACATGGCATACCGGAAGATTTGTTCTTGCGGCTGGTGCAGCAAGAAAGCGGATGGAACCCTCGCGCAAAGAGCCATGCCGGCGCGATCGGCTTGGCTCAGCTGATGCCGTTTACCGCCAAAAAACTTGGTGTAAACCCTCATGACCCCTATCAAAACCTAGAAGGTGGCGCGCGCTATCTGCGCAGACAATATGATCGCTTTAGGTCATGGAGGCTGGCTTTGGCGGCGTATAATGCAGGGCCTGAAGCCGTAAAAAAATACTCCGGCGTTCCGCCTTACAAGGAAACGCGTGGATATGTTAAGGCGATTTTGGGGGGCTAATAGCCTTTAGATCAAAACCTCGCACATAAGCATTGGTCAGTCCCGCATCCGGCGTGCCAAAAGGCCGATTTCTGCGGTGGCGATGACACTTGCAGACAAGGAAACGAATGTTCCAAGCTGTACGCTGAAGGGTAGGATCGTTTCGCTTGAAAAAGTGGGAAGGGTTTCTGTCACCAATAGGTCCAATTTGCCATATAGGTCAGGTGCAACTTTTTGCATTTCGCGATTGATATCAAGACGTAAGACCTCCTCTTGATCAGGGTGTGACGCAATTTGGCGCCATCCTTCTGATAGGATCACCACAAAAAAGATGCTTAGAATCGCATTGAAGGTCCTGGCGCTGTCATAAACTGCGGGCATCAAATCGCACAGCGATCCCTTTACAAGATGACAGCGGTCAGACTGATAGAGAGAGGTCTCGTGGACGGTGGCGAAGCTGTCAGGTTTTAATGTGAAGATCTGAACTGTGACGGAGTTTGCCCGGTGTTTCGCTGAAACGCCCTTGTGAAATAGGCGGCAGAGGCAAAGCCAAGCTTACTTGCGATGTCTTTAATTGGGATATGTGTCTCGCTCAACAAACGGCGGGCTTCGTAATGTACCCGGTCCGCAAGAATTGCAGAGGCGGGCCTGCCAGAGGCTTTGTTGCAAACACGGCTGAGATGTGTGGCGGTGACACCAAGCTCACTCGCATAATCTTTCACGGATTTAGAGCTGTGAAATTCTTGCTCCACAAGGGCCGCAAATGCATTCGCCAGTCGTGCGGAAGTTGTTGAGGACTTGGGGGACACCGCCATGTCGCTAAGGCGGCGATCAATCCAGACCGAGATCAAACCCGCGTGGCACATCATCGCCCGTTGCGCGCGGTCGGTGCCCTTTTCCATCTCGCGCTGCAGGTCGTCAATCATACGGCCCATTTCCATATGCTGTTCTGCGTCGCGTAGGCGAAGGTGTACGGGCTCTTCTGGCAGGCCCAGCTGCATTTCACTTCCCTGTGGAAGCACCACCAAGGTTCCGGCAACTTGCGAGGACATCTCAAACCCATGCATGATCCCGGCAGGGATAAAGAGGCAATTATGGGGCCCATAGCCCGCCGTCACCCCATTAACGGTGATCCGCCCTTGTCCGCGGGTGAACCAGATCAGAACGGGCGCGCCGTAAGAACGCATCGCCTCGGTGCGCCATCGTCCGCCTTTGCTCATCCGAGCAAGCGGGACAACGCGAAAAGGGGATTTGAGCGGCGGCAGATGGGTCATGATGCACACGTTTATTGAGCAGAGGTTGCTCTTTTCCTAACGCAAGACCGTCATTTTGTCGCCGCGCAAAACGATCAAAACAGAGTTATCCACAGGATGGCCCACAAGAAAATGGGTCAATTGTGGGTAAGTCGGCCGTTTGTTGCGCTGCAGCGCGTTTGCCGCATCTGCACGTTATGCCGGTAGGGGAATCGCTTTCCAATTGTGCATTCGCTTGCGAAACCACGTTCGTTGGCGTTTGGCGTACTGTTGGCTGGCGATTATCGCTCGGGCTTTTGCCTGCGCTAAACTAAGTTCCCCGGTGAGATGCGCGATCAACTCTGGGGCGCCAATGGCTTTGGCGCTGGGGTCTTTCGGGGTCCACGTCGAAAGGTTCCGCCGGGCTTCGTCCAGCGCGCCAGATGCGATCATCAGATCAAATCGCCGTTCAATACGGTCGCGCAACCAGTCACGGTCTGCGTTTAGAACAATTGGACACGCGTTTGAGAGCGGCAACAAGGGGGCGGGGGTGTTGTCTTGCCATTCCGCCAAGCCGCGTCCGGTTGTGCGCTGCACCTCCCAGGCGCGGGAAATGCGCGCTGGGTTGTGCGTGTCGATGCGTGCCAGCGTTTCCGTGTCAAGATCCGCCAAAAGCGCCTGCACACCATGCGCGTCGATCACGGCCTCGCATTCGGCACGGATGTCTGGTGGGGTTAGGGGAATATCGGCCAGACCCTCGGTCAAAGCCGTCAGGTTCAACCCAGTCCCGCCCACAATAATTGGCCGCAGATTACCACTTAGATATGGGGTCACATCGCGCAGCCAATGCCCCACAGAATAAGCCTGATCTCCGGGGATATGCCCATACAGCGCGTGGGGGGCCAAAGCCTCTTCTTCCTCAGATGGGCGGGCGGTCACGATGCGCCAATTGGCAAACACCTGAAGCGCATCGGCGTTCACAATCACCCCGCCGCCGGTCCGCGCAATTTCAAGCGCCAGCGAAGATTTACCCGATGCGGTTGGCCCCGCAATCAAAACGGGCTGATCTGAGGGGATATCAAATGGAAGCATGCTCACGTCTGGATACACCGCTTTGTTGTTTTTTCTTGCTATGCGAGCTTATCGCATTGAATGTTGTGCTTGTTTGAGCCATTTTGCGCGCCAAGACAATCACCCTTGTTCAGGAAGCCGATGCCATGAGCGACACCCCCGCCGAAACCCCAACCGAGACCTCCGCCGAAACCCCTACCGACACCGCGAAAGCCACATTTGGCCGCGTCATGTTGAAAATTTCAGGCGAAGCCCTGATGGGGGACCAAGGGTTTGGACTGCATCCGCCCACGGTTGAACGTATCGCACGCGAAGTGAAAACCGTGCATGATATGGGGGTCGAGATTTGTATGGTCATCGGCGGCGGTAATATTTTCCGCGGCCTGTCCGGAAGCGCGCAAGGGATGGAACGCACCACCGCAGATTACATGGGCATGTTGGCGACAGTCATGAACGCCCTGGCGGTTCAGTCCGCGCTGGAAGGTTTGGGGGTGTTTACGCGGGTCATTTCGGCGATCCGCATGGATGAAGTGGCCGAACCCTATATCCGTCGACGCGCCGTGCGTCACTTGGAAAAGAAACGGGTTTGTATCTTTGCAGCCGGCACCGGGAACCCCTATTTCACCACCGACACAGCCGCCACTTTGCGCGCCAATGAAATGGCCTGTGAAGCGATCTTTAAGGGCACCAAAGTGGATGGGGTCTATGACAAAGACCCGGTTAAGTTTGATGATGCGGTGCGCTATGACCATGTGTCTTATGACGATGTTCTGGCCAAACGCCTTGGCGTGATGGATGCATCGGCCATTGCGCTGGCGCGCGACAACAATCTTCCCATCATTGTCTTTTCGCTGGATGAGCCCGGCGGGTTTCGCGGTATTCTGGCCGGTGAAGGGACCTATACCCGCGTAAGTGATTAAACCTCGCGGGTTTCCGCCCAGATTGGATCGGGAATAGAACCTTGACGGGGGCCACACTATACAAGGCCCCATTGGGGGCGCTATACGACAACAAAGATGCTCGAAAACAAGAGCAAGAAGGAAAAGGGGACGTCTGCAATGTCTGACGAAGAGTTTGAACTGGACCTTGGTGATCTGGAACGCCGCATGGAGGGCGCTGTTGGCTCTCTGAAAACTGAATTTGCATCGTTGCGCACAGGACGAGCCTCGTCTTCCATGCTCGATCCGATTACCGTTGAAGCCTATGGTCAACGCACACCATTGAACCAAATCGGAACCGTCAACGTGCCAGAACCACGTATGGTGACCGTGAATATTTGGGACAAAAGCATGGTTCAGGCCGCTGAAAAAGCCATTCGCGAAAGCGGGTTGGGCATCAACCCCCAGCTGAACGGCACCATCATTATGTTGCCCATTCCAGAGCTGAACGAAGAACGTCGCCGTGATTTGACCCGCGTTGCTGCGCAATATGCAGAAAGTGCGCGTGTTTCGGTGCGCAATGTGCGTCAGGATGGCATGCAGCAGTTGAAGCGTGCCAAAGACGGCATGAGCGAAGATGACAACAAGATGTGGCATGATGAAGTGCAGGAAATGACTGACAAATATGTCGCGATCGTCGATAAGGCTTTGGAAGCAAAGCAAGAAGAGATCATGCAGGTTTGATCCGTCAAACTTGAGAGGAGTGCATGCGTGGGTAAAGAGCAAAAATCCCCAGACCATGTTGCCATCATTATGGATGGCAATGGACGCTGGGCGCAAAAACGCGGGCGACCGCGGCTCTTTGGCCACCATGCGGGGGCCAAACGTGTCCGTGAAATTGTCGAGGCATGCCCAGGTTTTGGGGTGAAATACCTGACAATTTTTGCGTTTTCGACCGAAAACTGGAAACGCACACAGACCGAAGTGTCTGGCTTGATGAGCCTGTTTCGCCGCTACATCACCAAAGAGGCGCGTGCCCTTCGCGACGAGGGCGTTCGCGTGCGGTTTATTGGGGATCGCCTCAGGCTGGATAAAAAACTACAGGCTCTGATGGATGAGCTTGAAGTTTTGACTCAGGAAAATGACAAGGTTCACCTCACCATTGCGCTGAACTACGGTGGTCGTGACGAAGTTGCGCGCGCTGTGAAACGGTTGGCGCAGGATGTTGCGGCGGGCCTGTTGGATTCAGATACCGTGGATGAAGAAACGCTTCCAAGGTATTTAGATACTTGTGTTTTGCCAGATCCAGACCTCGTTATACGCACCTCGGGTGAAGCCCGCATTTCCAATTTTCTTCTGTGGCAATCCGCCTATGCAGAGTATGAATTCATTGATACGCTCTGGCCGGATTTCGACGCCGAATTATTTGGTGAGATCGTCGATCGTTACGCCGGCCGTGATCGCCGTTTTGGATCGGTTGACACCGCAGCAGAATAAAACGCGCCTGGATTATCAGTCCGCGCGGACAGAAAAGGATCATCATGGGACAATCAACTGCCGGTTCAAACTGGACCGATCTTGGACCGCGCGCCGGGGCAGGGCTGGCGATGGCTGTTGTTGCTGGTGCAGCAATCTGGCTTGGTGGGATGGTGTTTGTTTCCTTGATTTCTGTGGTCATTGGTTTGTGCATTTGGGAACTGACCCGTTTGCTTCGCCGGGATAATGCCGCCGTCCCTATGGGGCTTGCCATTTTATCTGGGGTCGCCGTTTTGTTGGCGGGCTACCAGATCGAAAGCGGATCCGGCCTAGGGGTCTGGTGGCTGGTGCTGTTGATCGCACCGTTGCTTGGGTTTGTCTTGATCACCAAGGACCGTGCACTCTTTTTGGCCTATAGCGCCTTGATCATGCTTGCGGCACTTGGCTTTTTACACCTGTCGCATTCCCAATTGGTGATCTGGCTGGTGTTGGTTGTGATCACTTCTGATGTTGCAGGGTATTTCGCCGGGCGCCTTTTGGGCGGCCCTAAATTCTGGCCGCGCGTCAGTCCAAAGAAAACATGGTCAGGCACAGTGGCGGGTTGGGTCGGGGCGGCCGGCATCGGCTTTCTATTTGCCTCGGAAGGCAGCACCATATTCTGGATGCTTGGCTCGGTTCTCGCCGCTTTTGCAGGACAAATGGGCGATATTGTTGAAAGCGCGATCAAGCGCTATGTGGGGATCAAGGACAGCTCTAACCTTATTCCAGGCCACGGCGGCGTGTTGGATCGTTTTGATGCGATGATTGGGGCTGCGGCACTGGTTTACGCACTTTCTATCCTTCTTGCCATTCCGGTTTTTGTTGCGGGATGACTATGCGGAAAGTTTCAATTTTTGGCGCGACGGGATCCATTGGGCAATCGACCATTGATCTTATTGCGCGCGCCCCGGACACCTATGATGTTGTTGCGCTAACAGGCGGCCATAACATTGATCTGTTGGCCCGCGATGCCATTCGCCTAAAGGCTGACGTTGCCGTCACCGCACATGAGCAAAACCTGCCAGCGTTACGTGATGCGCTTTCAGGCAGCGGGGTTGAGGCCGCCGCCGGGCCCGCGGCCCTTGAAGAGGCAGCGCAGCGCCCAGCCGATTGGGTGATGTCCGCCATCGTCGGGGCCGCCGGGTTGTTGCCGGGCCTGCGTGCGCTTGAAAACCGCGCAACCTTGGCGCTGGCCAACAAAGAAAGTCTGGTCACCGCCGGCCCGTTGATTATGGCCACGGCCCATGCGCATCATGCCAAGATCCTTCCGGTCGACAGCGAGCATTCTGCGGTGTTTCAGGGGCTGGTTGGCGAAGAGATGGACGCGGTTGAGCGGATCATTATCACCGCTTCTGGCGGTGCATTTCGCGATTGGCCTTTGGAAAAACTGGCCACGGCCACATTGGCCCAAGCCAGCGCGCATCCAAATTGGGACATGGGGCAGCGCATCACGATCGACAGCGCCTCCATGTTCAATAAAGCTCTTGAGGTTATCGAAACAAAAGAGTTTTTTCAGGTCTCGCCTGATCAGATAGAGGTTCTGGTCCACCCACAGTCTCTTGTCCATGCATTGGTTGGGTTTAACGATGGTGCCTTGATGGCCCATCTGGGTGCCCCCGATATGCGCCACGCCATTGGCTATGCGCTGCACTGGCCAAACCGGCGCGACCTTCCGGTGGATCGGTTGGATCTTGCCAAGATCGGCCAGTTGGACTTTCGCGCGCCAGATGATCGTCGCTATCCTGCGCTGCGCCTTGCACGAGAGGTCATGCAGGCGGGCGGATTGACCGGCGCCGTGTTCAATGCCGCCAAAGAAATTGCGCTGGATGGTTTCATTGCGGGTCAAATCGGTTTTATGGATATGGCGGGTGTTGTCGAAGAGGCAATGATGCGTCTGTCCGCTGACAGCGCATTGATCCATGCCGCGATGACCCTAGACAATGTACAAGCGGCTGACCATATGGGGCGTATCACCGCGCGTGAATTGATTGACGCCGCGCACTAAGCGGGGCAGGGTGCGCGGCCAAGCTGCGGCCCAGATCGCCCAACCGAAACTGCCCAGACCAGACCGCCAGAAGGATTATTCATGGACCTGTTTTCGCTCTTGCCGGATTTTGGCAACCTCGCCTTTACGATCCTCGCGTTTCTCGTTGCTTTGACGGTGATTGTGGCGGTGCATGAATATGGCCACTACATTGTTGGCCGCTGGTCGGGCATCAAAGCGGATGTATTCTCGATCGGCATGGGGCCGGTGCTGGCCTCGCGCGTTGATCGTCATGGCACGCGCTGGCAAATCGCCGCCTATCCGGTTGGGGGATATGTGAAATTTGCAGGTGACGCCAATGCGGCTTCTGGCGGTGCGGACGAAGAGGCGCTGGCGGAACTGTCCCCAGAAGACCTTCGCCACACCATGCCCGGTGCGCCCCTTTGGGCGCGTGCTGCAACCGTTGTGGCGGGGCCGGTGTTCAATTTCATCCTGTCCACCATCATTTTTGCCGGTGTGTTGATGGGCACGGGGGTCGCCACCGACCCGCTGTCCGTTGCCAAGGTGAAACCGGTTCCGGGGATCGAAGGCGTGTTGATGCCTGGTGACGAAGTGCTGGCCATCGCGGGCAATGAAACCCCGCCGTTGTCCGAATTCTATGAGTTTATCACCAAGCTCCCAAACACCGCAGAGGTGGAATACAGGGTACGCCGCGATGGCGCAGAGGTGGTGACCACCGGGCGCCATCCTTATCCGGCCTTGGTGGGATCGGTAACGCCAAAATCCGCCGCAATTGATGCGGGGATCCAACCCGGTGATTTGATTGAAACCGTCGATGGAAAACCAGTCGCAACCTTTGAAAGCCTGCGTGATATTGTTGTGGCGGGCGATGGTGCCGCAATGACGCTTGGTATCTTACGCGATGGCGCATTGATGGAAGTGACCTTAACGCCGCGTCGTCAAGACCTGCCAAAAGCGGAAGGTGGCTTTGAGACCCGTTTTTTAATCGGCATCACATCAGGCATGATTTTTGAACCCGCAACCCGAACGCCAGGACCTTTGGAAAGCTTGAAAAGCGGCGCGGACCGCGTGATTTATATTGTGAATTCAAGCCTGTCTGGCCTGTGGCACATGCTCACCGGAGCAATTTCCAGCTGTAATCTGTCTGGCCCCATTGGCATTGCACAGGTGTCAGGGCAGGCGGCGTCACAAGGCGCGATAAGCTTTATCGCCTTTATCGGCATGTTGTCGACGGCGGTTGGCCTTTTGAACCTGTTCCCAATCCCTGTGCTGGATGGCGGGCATCTGGTGTTCTTTGCTTACGAAGCGGTAACGGGTCGCAAACCAAGTGACAGGGCCATGAACGCACTGTTGATTGTTGGGCTGTCGCTGGTGCTGTTTTTGATGGTGTTTGGCGTGACAAACGACCTTTTCTGCTAATGATTTAGCGTGTTGGTTCTTGGGGCAGGGGCGTCCTGTGCCAAGAACCACAGCGCGCAGAATCGAAAATGCCGCATTCTTGCCACAATTCCCCTCATCTCTTGCCTTAATTGCCGCTTAACACTGTCCTTAGCCGGTCAAAAACGGTGTGTATAAGGAGAATGTCATGGACCATATTCAAAGCGGATATCGCGGCTTGTCGCTGCTGTTTGATCTGAATTTCGATCGCTTTATCTATGCGGGTGCAATCGTGACGGCCCTGTCCGGCGCTGTTGTGCTGATGAATGTGTTGTCCTGATCAAGGGCCCAGACCCTAACCAAACGGATTAGACTTTGATGGCGCTCCCTTGCCGGGGGCGCTTTCGTGCTTTGACATGCACCTTCGGACCCTTTATCCACAAGGGAAATGGGTTGTTTGAGCGGAAGATAATAAAATGAAAAAATCAGGTGGCCAGAGCAGCGCCTTTTTCCGAAAAAAAATAGAGACCACATCCTTTGCAAAACGCAGCTCTGTTGCGATTTTCCTCGGGATTTCAGCGCTTTCCGTTGTGCCATCCGCACCGGCCATCGCGCAGGCCTATTCCTTTTCGTCGGTGGAAATCGAAGGCACACAACGAATTCAGGCCGATACAATCCTGAGTTATCTGGGAATCAGCCGGGGCGAGACCATTCCCGCCGCCGCCTTGAACGACGGATATCAGCGGTTGATCGGATCGGGCCTGTTTGAAAAGGTCGAGCTGTTGCCGCAGGGCAACAAGCTGATTGTGCGTGTTCAGGAATACCCAACCGTCAATGTTGTTTCGGTCGAAGGCAACCGTCGATTGAAAGATGATGTGTTCGCGCCGCTGCTCAAAAGCCAACCGCGCCGCGTTTACAGCCCCACAACTGCCGAAAAAGATGCGCAAACCATTGTCGAAGTGTATCAGGCGCAGGGCCGTTTGGCCGCCAAGGTAACCCCTCGGATCATCCGCCGTTCAAACAACCGCGTTGATGTCGTGTTCGAAGTTATCGAGGGCAAGACTGTTGAGGTTGAACGCTTGTCCTTTGTCGGCAACCGCGCGTTCTCGGATGGACGCCTGCGTCGTGTTCTGCAAACCAAACAGGCGGGTATCCTGCGCCAGTTTATTCGCGCCGACAGCTATGCGCCTGACCGGATCGAGTTTGATAAACGCGTTTTGACCGATTTCTACATGTCGCGCGGGTACGCCGATTTTAAGATCCAGAATGTGACATCAGAATTTTCGCGCGAGCGTGATGCGTTCTTTATCACATTCAACGTGCAAGAGGGTCAGCAGTTCCGTTTTGGCAACATTACGACAACCAGTGACTTGGAAGAGGTGAACCCGGACGACTTCGCAGCGGTTTCCAAACTGCGTTCGGGGGTCGTGTACAGCCCGGGTCATATTGAAAATACCGTCGCCCGGATGGAACGGCTTGCCTTGCAAAAAGGGCTGAATTTCATCCGCGTTGAACCCGTGATTACCCGTAATCCACGCGATTTGACACTGGATGTTGAATTGGTGATTGCCCGCGGCCCCCGCGTGGTTGTTGAGCGGATTGATATCGAAGGCAATGCCACCACGCTTGACAGTGTGGTCCGAAGCCAGTTCCGTATCGCTGAAGGTGATCCCTTTAACCCGCGTGAAATTCGCGAAGCGGCTGAACGTGTGCGCGCCCTTGGGTTCTTCACAACCGCAAATGTTCGGCCTCGTGAAGGCTCCTCGCCTGACCGGGTGGTCGTGGATGTTGATGTCGAAGAGGCCCCGACCGGAAGCCTGAGCTTTGGTGGCGCCTATAGCCTTGAAAATGGCTTCGGGGTGAACCTCTCGTATACGCAGAAAAACCTGCTGGGGCGTGGCCAGTTCCTGAAACTCTCCTTTGCCAACACCAGCGACACCACCTCGTTTGCCTTCAAGTTTGTCGAACCCAGGTTCCTGGGACGCGATCTGGCATTTGGGGTAGAGGCCTTTTACAATGAAAGCGTGCAGGCGTCGTCGTTCTTTGACAGCCGTGAAATCGCCCTGCGTCCTTCGCTCGATTTTCCGGTAAGCGAAAACGGGCGTCTCGGGGTTCGCGCCTTTGTCAGCGGGTCTGATATGTACAATGCCAAGGCTGACAGTTCCGCCATTATCACGAATGAGGCGGCGCGCGGACAACAAGTTGGCGTCGGGTTTGGGCTGACCTATAACTACGACACACGCCGGACCGGGTTGAACCCGAATGCCGGGGTTTTGCTGAGATTTAGCACCGATGTCGGTGGATTTGGATCGGATTATCAATACGTTAAATCAGAAGCGCTGCTGCGTGCGCAAACCAAGGTTCTCAGTGATCAGGTGACGTTGTCGGCCACATTCGAGGGCGGATATCTCGCCTCGTTGAATGGCGGCACATCGCGCTTTACCGATCGCTTCCACCTTGGGCCATCCAAGCTGCGCGGGTTCTCGACCAATGGGTTGGGGCCACGCGATCTGACCGCGGTCAATCAGGATGCTTTGGGCGGAAATGCCTATGCGGTCGCCCGGTTAGAAGCACAGTTCCCCCTCGGGCTTCCTGAGGAATATGGCCTTTCAGGCGGCGTTTTCCTTGATGCGGGTGCGCTTTGGGGCTTGGATGACACCCTGAGCGGCACCATTGATGATGGGGTACATATTCGTTCATCCATCGGCGCATCGGTGTTTTGGACCACGCCCATCGGGCCTCTTCGTCTGAACTATGCGCATACGCTCGCGAAAGAGGCCTATGACAAAGAGAATGAGTTTGAGCTTACAATCTCCACGAGTTTCTAACGGTCAGCCAGGCGCCTTTCAATCGTTTGGTGTCTGGTCAAAAGGGTGTCTGATTTTGGCCGCCTGGGCAGTTCTTTTGGGATTGCCCACAGCACGGCCTGCATCCGCGCAGCAAACGGATGCTCCGGGTGTGGCTGAACCAAATTTAGGCATTGTGCAATCTGCCATTCTGACGATTGATCGCGACTTGCTGTTTCGACAGTCACTTTACGGGAAACGCATCTTAGCAGAGCTTGAGGTGGAACGGCGCCGTTTGGCATCAGAAGCCCGCAAAGTTGATGCGGCTTTGGCCGCGGAAGAAAACACACTGACCGAACAACGTGCAACGCTCTCGGCAACAGAATTTCGCACCTTGGCGGATGCGTTCGATGCGAAAGTCAAAAGGTTGCGCGAAGAACGACCTGCGCAGGAACAAGAGTTCACACGCCGTTTCGAACAGGAACGCGTGTCCTATTTTGAGAAAATAGGTGCTGTTCTGGGGGCGATCGTACGCGAACGCGGCGGGGTGGTGATTTTGGATCGTCGCGCAATCTTGTTGACCACCCAAAATATCGACATCACCGACGCGGCCATTAAGCGTATTGATGCGCAATTGGGCGATGGTTCGTTGGGTCCGACAAATGCGCCCGATGCACCGGCCACACCAGAGGCGACGGATAATTAATGCGTTTTGGATGAAACAATGACGGGCAGCGTTCGAAACGCTTTGGGTCGATTTCCAAAGATCCCTACGGCAATAGCCGTTGTTTCGGGCGCGCCGAGTTGGTAATCAAAACAAGAGTATAAAAAAACTGCCGCCGAGGAACGGAGGCAAACACAAAGGACGTGACCATGGTTGATGTGCCCGCCACCGCCGATATCCAGCTTATTCAGGAATGTATCCCACACCGCTACCCGTTTCTGCTGGTCGACAAGGTCGAGGACATTCGCGCCAAGGAATATGCCAAAGGCATCAAAATGGTCACGATGAATGAGCCTCATTTTCAGGGCCATTTCCCCGGATTGCCAATCATGCCCGGTGTGACGATCATCGAAGCGATGGCGCAGACCTCGGCGGTTATGGTGTCCCTGTCGCTCGATCTTGTTGGCTCAGGTGCGGTTGTCTATTTCATGGGCATCGACAGCGCCAAGTTCCGCCGCAAGGTTGTGCCCGGCGATAAGCTGGAGCTTGAAGTGACCACGCTGCGTGGCGGGGCCAAGGTTTGGAAATTCCATGGTGTCGCTAAAGTCGACGGCGAAGTGGCCTGCGAGGCGACCTTTATGGCGATGATCGACGTCACCGCGGGAAAGGGCTGATCCATGGGCGTTCAAGGACGCATTGATCCAACGGCCAAGGTCCATGCCAGCGCGATCATCGACGAGGGGGCCACGATTGGCGCCAATTGCGACATCGGTCCGCTGTGCACTGTTGGGCCAGATGTGAAACTCGGCGACGGCGTGGTTCTTAAATCTCATGTGGTCGTCACCGGGGATACAGAGATTGGCGACGAGACGATCGTGTTTCCCTTTTCCGTGATTGGCGAAATCCCGCAGGATCTTAAGTTTTCGGGCGAGGACACCAAGTTGGTGATCGGCAAGCGAAATCGGATCCGGGAACATGTGACCATGAACACCGGAACCGCCGGCGGGGGCTATGTCACACGCGTCGGCGATGACGGGCTGTTTATGGCTGGCTGCCACGTAGCCCATGACGCTCAGATCGGTGACAACGTCATTTTGGTGAACAATGTCGCTGTTGCCGGCCATGTGGTCATCGAAGACGACGTGATTGTTGGCGGTCTCTCGGGCATCCATCAATGGGTGCGCATTGGCCGCGGGGCCATCATTGGCGCCTTGTCGATGGTGACGGCAGATGTCTTGCCTTACGCATTGGTTCAAGGGCCACGCGCGGAACTTGACGGTCTGAACCTTGTCGGGCTGAAACGCCGCGGCGTCGCCCGCTCGGATATCACCGCATTGCGCGCCGCCTTCCTGACGCTGAAGCAGGGCGAAGGCAGCTTTCAAGACCGTGCCAAACGCCTGTCAGAAGAGACGGACAGTACATTTGTACGCGAGATGGTGGGCTTTGTTATGGGCGAAAGCGATCGTGGCTTTCTGACGCCAAAGTGAGCTTGATCGGATCTTCTGATCGGCTTGCGATTGTCGCGGGGGCAGGGCAGCTGCCCCTGACAATTGCCGCGGCCAACCCTGATGCGTTGTTTTTGATCCTAAAAGGCGCGGCGGTGACCGCCCCTGCGGGGATGGAACAGGGGGATGCCACCTATGAAAAACTCGGTGCGCTTTTTAAGCAACTGCGCAAAGCGGGTGTGACCCATGTGGTTTTTGCGGGCAAAGTCGATCGCCCAAAACTCAATCCGATGCGTATGGATATGACCACCCTTGGGCTGTTTCCGCGCGTAAAAGCGGTGCTTGGCAAGGGGGATGACGCCCTTTTGCGTCTTGTGGCGCAGGTGTTCGAAGAACAGGGCTTTCAGGTGGTTTCCGCCAAAGACGTCACCGATGGATTAAGCGTTGAGGCCAAGGTGATTGGACGCGCGCCTTCGGATCAAGATCAAGCGGACGCCGCGCGCGCCATTGAAATTCTAGCCGCCCTAGACGGTCAGGACGTGGCGCAAAGCGCTGTGGTTGCGGGGGGGCAATGTTTGGGGATCGAAAGCATTCAGGGCACCGATGCGCTTTTGTCTTACGTGGCCACCACGCCCGAGCATCTGAAACGCGGCGCGATGGGGGTTTTTGTAAAACGCCCCAAACAGGGTCAGGATGCGCGAATGGATACGCCAACCATCGGCCCCGAAACCGTCACCTCCGTTGTGAAGGCCGGCTTGGGTGGAATTGTGATCCCATCGCGTGACATCATCGTGCTTGCGCCCGAGGACGTCGAACGTTTGGTGCTTGAACATGGCCTATTTCTGGAGATCCGCGGATGAAGGTGTTTTTGATAGCGGGCGAACCTTCGGGGGATCGCCTTGGGGCCGCTTTGATGGCGGGTCTTAAAACGCTGGATCCTCAGGTTGCATTCTGTGGAGTCGGCGGCGATGCGATGGCAACCGAAGGGCTTGTCTCGCAGTTTCCGATGTCAGAGCTGTCCATCATGGGGATCGCGGAGGTTGCGCCGAAGTATTTTGACCTCAAACGCCGCATTCGCGAAACCGCACAAGCTGTGATTCGCGAGCGCCCGGATGTTCTGGTCACCATCGACAGCCCGGATTTTTGCCTGCGCGTCGCCAAGATTGTCAAAGAAGAAGAGATCGAGGGGCAAACTTTAGGACAGGATATCCCCATTGTGCATTACGTGGCGCCTTCGGTTTGGGCGTGGCGTCCGAAACGGGCGGAAAAGATGGCGCAATGGGTGGATCATGTGCTGGCGCTGTTGCCGTTTGAACCCAAGTATATGCAAGCGGCGGGCATGGGCTGTGACTTTGTCGGTCATCCCGTCGTGTCTGAACCTCAAGCGACAGAGAAGACGGCGCAGGCGTTTCGGGACATTCATGGGGTGGGCGAGGGGCCGGTGATCCTCGCGCTTCCTGGCTCGCGCAAAGGCGAGATTTCGCGTCTGGCGGACCGGTTTGGTGAGGTCATAGGACAGGTTCAAAAGGCCCATCCCGACACGCGGGTTGTGGTGCCAATGGCGCAGGGTGTTGTTGATTTGGTGCGTCAGAAGACCGCCAATTGGCCGGTGCAGCCGGTGTTGATTGCGCCAGAAGATCGTGACGCCAAGCGGGCCGCGTTTAAAGCCGCCGATGTGGCCCTTGCCGCATCCGGCACCGTTTCAATCGAGCTTGCCGCCGCAGGCACGCCGATGGTGATCGCCTATGATATGAACTGGCTCAGCCGCATTTTGATCGGTCGATTGCTTAAGGTGGACACGGTCACTTTGGTCAATCTGGTCTCAGAAACCCGCGCCGTCCCCGAATTCCTTGGCGCTGAGTGCCAACCGGACTTGATTGCGCCTGCGGTTTTGGATCTGCTTGAACACCGCCAGTCACAAGACTACGCCATGGCCTTGACGATGAAGCGTTTGGGGCAGGGTGGTGAGGCACCGGGCCTAAGGGCGGCCCGGGCTGTGATGAATGTGGTGGCAGGTCGTAACCCCCACGACCAATAGTTACTGGGCCTCAACACCCTGTGCCAAAATCTCCTGAATTTGCGGAATGATCATCGGCATTTTTTCCTGAACCATCTTCAAAACCATTGGCGTTTGACGTTCTGCAATCTGTGGCAGCTTGGTCATCGCGGCACGCCCCAAGTCGGTTGCATAAAAATCGCGAATGGCTTTGATCTCATCAAACGTAAACACCTCTGCCATCACCACGGATTGATCCCGCAGGATGGTCAGCATCGGTTCGGTCATCTCATCCTGATACAGCTTTGAAATTTGCGCGATTTGCGCGTCGCTCAGGGGAATGTCCTTCGATCGGATATCCGCCACGATCGGCTGCCACATGGTTTCGATCATCGCTGGCATGTTGATGTCTTGCAATGTGGCCTCAATATAGCCTGTGGCAAGCGCAAGCCGTTGTTCATAGGTCTCTTCTGCCAAGGCGGGGGTGCTTAAGGTGGCCGCGACGGCAAGCGCAGAGATGAAATTACGCATGAAATTTCCTTTCGGTTGATTTGCTCGGATCATCCCTGACCCCATCAAGCGGCACAACGACATTGGTCAAGTCTGGATGAAAGAACCCGGAAATCGGACGTTTTAGAAGAAGCTGATGGGGTGGCAATTTAGCCGCGCCAAATCCATCCGCCGCCAAAGATACGCGAGCTTTCATTGTCGTAAAACACGCTGGCCTGTCCGGGGCTGACACCCTCTTCGGCGGTCAAAAGCTCCACTTCGGCCTCAGTTTCCGAAATGGGCCGCACAATGGCGTCGCGCGGCGGCCGGGTTGATCGGATTTTCACGCCCATGTGCCATTCCTTACGCGACATAAAGGGCTCATCCCCCAGCCAGTTAATCTCGCGGACCGGCACTGTGCGCGTCGCCAACAGCTCTTTTGGGCCGACGACAACCTGTTTGGCATCCACATCCAGTTTGACCACGTAAAGCGGATCAGCAAGCCCGCCAATGCCCAAACCGCGCCGCTGCCCAATGGTATAATGCAGCACGCCGTGGTGTTTTCCCAACACGCGTCCATCAGTATCCACAATGTCACCGGGTTCCGCGGCCCCGGGGCGCAGCTTTTCAATCACGCCTGCATAGTTTCCGTCTGGCACAAAGCAAATATCCTGACTGTCGGGCTTATCTGCCACCTCCAGCCCATATTTCCGCGCCAAGGCACGGGTTTCGTCTTTGTTTTTCAAGTGCCCTAATGGAAAGCGCAGGTAATCCAGCTGTTCTGGAGTTGTTGAGAACAGGAAATAGCTTTGATCGCGCATTGGATCCGCAGCGGAATGCAATTCGGCCCCACCATCGCCGGTCATGCGCTGAATATAATGACCGGTCGCCATGCAATCGGCCCCCAGATCACGCGCCGTTTCCAACAGGTCTTTGAACTTCACCCGCTCGTTACAGCGAATACAGGGCACAGGCGTTGCGCCCGACAGATAGCTGTCAGCAAATTCCTCAATCACCGCATCCTGGAAGATATTTTCATAATCGAGCACATAATGCGGAAACCCCATGCTTTCCGCCACACGGCGCGCGTCATGGATATCAACGCCCGCACAACACGCCCCTTTTTTGGCCAAAGCCGCCCCGTGATCATAAAGCTGGAGCGTGACACCAACCACATCATAGCCTTCTTCAGCCAGCATCGCGGCCACAACTGAACTGTCCACGCCACCCGACATCGCAACCACCACTCGGGTGTCAGCGGGGGGCTTGGCAAATCCAAGCGAATTTAAGGTGGATTCGGTGGTCATTACTAATCCCTTCCAAGAGAGAACCAAAATATAGGAAAATTCGAACGAACAACAAGGGCCAGCTTCACCTCTCTTTAAGTCTGTCACGGCAAAGTGTCGACCAGGAGCAATTTGAGGGATGTTTTGATGTATCTGAAAAAAGTTGAGGGACCGCGCGCGGTGACCCTGCCAGATGGAACCGTCATGACGCGCGCCGATCTTCCCCCGGCCGAAACTCGGCGGTGGGTCGCAAGTCGCAAATCAGCAGTGGTGAAGGGGATCGCCTATGGGTTGATTGGCGAAGATGAGGCCATGCGGATGTATGGATTGTCACGAGATGAGCTGATCGAGTGGCAATCTGCGCTAAAAATACACGGTGAAGCAGCTTTAAGAGCCACAGCGCTTCAAAAATATAGACAACCCTAGGGGGAATTCGCTAAAAGTTCTCTTAGGGTAACGGGTGATTAACCATTTGAAGGGATGCTGCTTGCAATCGGAAAGTTAGTTTAAAGCGGAGAATCCCGATATGCGAATTTTGCTGGTGGAAGACGACCCAACAACGTCCCGCAGTATTGAGCTTATGCTCACACATGCAAACTTGAATGTTTACGCCACTGATATGGGCGAAGAAGGCATCGATCTTGCAAAACTGTATGATTATGATTTGATCCTATTGGATCTGAACCTCCCCGATATGAACGGGCACGAAGTGCTGCGTCAGTTGCGGATGTCTCGAATCGAAACACCCATTCTGATTTTGACCGGTGCCGATGATACCGAAAACAAAATCAAAGGCTTTGGCTTTGGTGCAGATGATTACATGACCAAACCCTTCCATCGTGAAGAACTGGTTGCACGTATTCATGCCATCATTCGCCGTTCAAAAGGTCACTCTCAATCCATCATTAAGACGGGTAAGATTTCTGTTAATCTGGACGCAAAGACCGTCGAAGTTGATGGGCGCACCGTTCATTTGACCGGTAAGGAATACCAGATGTTGGAACTCCTCTCGCTTCGTAAGGGGACCACGCTGACAAAAGAGATGTTCCTCAATCACCTATATGGTGGGATGGATGAACCCGAACTAAAGATCATCGACGTGTTCATTTGCAAACTTCGTAAAAAACTGTCCAATGCGACAAGTGGTGACAATTATATCGAAACCGTTTGGGGGCGCGGCTATGTCCTGCGCGACCCGGAACCCGCTGAATATGATGCCCAGCTTGCCATGGGCGCCTAATATTTTTCAAAGGGATTCTCTTAAACCTGGCGGCCGTGTGGCCACCAGGTTTTTTTTCATGCACACTGGACGTTCATATCGTCTCGGGCCTATCTGTTAACGCAAGACAGTGTGGAGAGATCGATGGAGCACGACCTATCAAAGACAAAAATAAACGACCTGACAGTGGAAGGTGCTCGTGCAGAGTTGAAGCGCCTTGCAGAACTTCTTTTAACGGCAAATAGGCAGTATCATGCTGAGGACGCACCTGTGTTGTCAGATGCGGAGTATGATCGGGAAAAACAACGTAACCAAGCGATTGAAGCCCGGTTCCCGGAATTGGTTCGTCCTGATAGTCCGTCGTTTCAAGTTGGGGCTGCGCCATCCTCCGGTTTTTCCAAGATTAAACATGAAAAACGGATGATGAGCTTAGGCAATGCTTTTTCCGTTGAAGATGTTCAAGAATTTGATGCACGGGTCAGAAGCTTTCTAGGGCTCAATTCAGACCAAGCTCTGGCCTATACCGCTGAACCAAAAATAGACGGGTTGTCGCTATCTGTAAGATATGAAAATGGGGATCTCGTTGCCGCGGCCACGCGTGGCGATGGGGCGATTGGTGAAGACGTAACTGAAAATGCCAAAACGATTAAGGATATCCCGCATCATATTGAAAACGCGCCGGAAATACTTGAGGTGCGCGGCGAGGTCTATATGTCTCACACTGACTTTCAGAACCTGAACGCCCGCCAATTGGAGCTTGGTGATAAACCGTTTTCCAATCCAAGGAATGCCGCCGCAGGCTCACTTCGGCAATTGGATGCGAGCATTACAAAATCGCGACCCCTTCGTTTTTTCGCTTATGCGTGGGGCGTGTTGTCAGCACCACTTGGTGACACGCAGTTGTCATCGGTAAAGACGCTTTCCACCTTCGGTTTCAAGATAAACGAATTGACGCAACGGTTTGAAAACACGGACGAGATGATTGATCACTACCGCTTGATCGAAAGGCAGAGATCCACCCTCGGCTACGATATTGACGGTGTGGTTTATAAGGTGGATCAACTCGATCTCCAACGCCGGCTTGGATTTAGATCGACGACACCTCGATGGGCGATTGCACATAAATTTCCTGCCGAACGGGCGTGGACGCGATTGGAGGGAATTGATATTCAGGTTGGCCGCACAGGGGCTCTTAGCCCGGTCGCTCGCCTTGCGCCTGTGACTGTTGGTGGTGTCGTGGTCTCAAATGCGACATTGCACAACGAAGATTACATATTGGGTCGCGACAATTCCGGCGCTGACATTCGAAACGGGAAGGATATTAGGGTTGGGGATTGGGTTGAGGTGTATCGCGCTGGCGATGTTATCCCCAAAATATCCGATGTTGACCTTTCAAACCGCCCTGAAGATGCATGTCCGTTTGTTTTTCCTACCACATGCCCAGAATGTGGATCCGATGCTGTTCGCGAACCAGGAGATGCCGTTCGCCGCTGTGTTGGTGGCCTAATTTGCCCTGCTCAAGCGGTTGAAAAGCTGAAGCATTTTGTCTCGCGTGGCGCATTTGATATCGAAGGTCTTGGAACAAAACAAATCGAAATGTTCTATGGCGATGATGTGTTACCAATCCGTGAACCTGCCGATATCTTTACCCTTTCTGACCGTGATCGAACCTCATTGGCTCGTTTGCAGAACCGAGACGGGTGGGGCCCCAAGTCCGCTGAAAAGCTTTTTGCAGCCATTGAAAACCGACGATCCGTTCCGCTCAATAAGCTCATTTATGCACTTGGAATTCGCCACATTGGCGAAAATTCGGCGAATTTATTGGCGAGGAATTTCGGAAGTTGGGAAAAATTCGAACAGGCCGTGACTGCGGCCGGCAAAAACCATGAAATTTGGGAGGAGTTGCTTGCAATTGATGGGATTGGCGAGGTTTTGGCCTCTTCGTTGGTTGCCGCCTTTGCGCAGGCTTCTGAACGAAATTCTATTGACCGACTTGCACAGCATTTAACAATTCTTCCGGTTGAAAACACATCAACCTCGGACAGCCCAGTTGCGGGGAAAACCGTGGTGTTCACGGGGAGCCTTGAAAAGATGACCCGAGCCGAAGCCAAGGCCCGCGCCGAAGAGTTGGGAGCCAAGGTTGCTGGTTCGGTTTCGTCAAAAACCGACCTTCTCGTGGCGGGACCCGGGGCGGGGTCAAAGGCAAAAAAGGCTTCTGAATTGGGCATTGAAATCCTTGATGAAAATGGCTGGCTGACACTTGTCGGGGACGCCTAAGATGTCTGCTCGCCCCGAGATTTTATTTCCGCTATTTGCCGAGTTGGAGAGCCTGTCCGGTGTTGGTGCAAAAACCGCGAAAGCATTTGCGGCTCTTCGTATTGAGGCGCCTCGCGATTTGCTGTTTTCGTTGCCCTATGCCGGGATTGACCGGAAATTCAGGGCCTCAATTTCAGAAGTTGAACCTGGACAAGTTGCGACCGTAGAAGTCGAAGTTCGGTCCCATCACCCCGGTCGAAACAAGCAAGCGCCTTATCGCATCATTGTTCGGGATGCATTAACCGACTTTACCTTGGTGTATTTCCATGCCCAGCCATCTTGGCTATTGGACAAGCTTCCGGTCGGTACCAAACGTGTTGTTTCCGGAAAAGTAGAAAGCTTTGACGGGCATTTTCAGATGGCGCATCCCGATTTTCTGGTGGCGCCAAATGATGTGGCGCAAATTCCTGATTTCGAACCTGTTTATGGGTTAACTGCGGGGGTCACTTCAAAGCTCATGACCCGCGCCATTCGTGAAGTTTTGACGCGTGCTCCTGCGTTGAAGGAATGGGTCGATCCGGAATTGAAAAAGCAAGAGCATTGGCCCGATTGGATTGACGCCATGCGAGCTGCACATGCGCCGGTGGGGCCAGATGATGTGTCGCCGAACGCGCTTGCGCGTCGACGATTGGCCTATGACGAATTGTTTGCACATCAACTGACGTTGGCGTTGGCCAGATCCCAACTGAGAAAGGGGCATGGCCAGGTCAGTTTGGCAACTGGTGTGTTGCAGGGAAAAGTTCTGAAAGCATTGCCCTATAGCCCAACCAAAGCGCAATCGCGGGCAATCGAAGAGATTGCCACAGATATGGCCGCTGGCGCGCGGATGAACCGCCTGTTGCAGGGAGATGTTGGGGCTGGGAAGACACTTGTTGCGCTGATGGCTCTGTTGATCGCCGTTGAAGCCGGCGGGCAAGGGGTGATGATGGCCCCAACCGAAATATTGGCGCGACAACATCTTGCGGGCATTCGTCCTTTGGCAGAGCAGGCGGGTGTTGTTGTGGATATCTTAACCGGGCGCGACAAGGGGGCTGATCGGCGCAAAAAGCTTGATGCATTGGAAAACGGACGTATTCAAATCCTTGTGGGTACGCATGCCGTTTTCCAAAGTGACGTTATATTTCAAAATCTTAGACTATCGGTTGTTGATGAGCAACATCGGTTTGGTGTCGCACAAAGGATGCTTCTCGGGGAAAAGGGAAACGCGTCGGACGTATTGGTTATGACGGCAACACCCATTCCGAGAAGCCTGTCACTGGCGCAATATGGCGATATGGATATTTCCGTGTTGGATGAAAAACCCCCGGGCCGGCGCCCAATCCAAACCGTTCTGATTTCAGCCAATCGGCTTGATGACGTCGTTTCGCGCCTTCGCGCCGTTACCAAAGACGGGGCGCAGGCCTATTGGGTCTGTCCGTTGGTGGATGAAAGTGAAGTGATGGATTTGACGGCCGCGGAAGAACGGTTCAAACATTTGCGCGCCGCTTTGGGCGAAACCTCAGTTGGGCTTGTGCATGGTCAAATGCCATCGCAGGAAAAGGATGCGGCCATGCGATCCTTCCAAAACGGGGATATCCAGGTTCTGGTTGCGACCACCGTCATCGAAGTTGGCGTAGATGTACCAAATGCAACAATAATGGTCATCGAAGGGGCAGAGCATTTTGGGCTTGCCCAGTTGCATCAGTTGCGTGGGCGTGTCGGTCGAGGCCAGGACGCGTCGACCTGTGTTTTGCTCTATCGTGCCCCCTTGACCGCTGGTGGCGAAAGCCGGCTTAAAACCATACGGGATACCGAAGACGGATTTGTTATTGCAGAGGCGGATCTGGCCATGCGCGGTGCTGGCGACCTAATTGGCACGGCGCAATCTGGGCTTCCAAATTTTTGGGTTGCCGACTTGGAACACCAAGCTGGTCTAATGGCGATCGCTCAGAAGGATGCCCGTGTGTTGCTTGCCCAAGACCCTAAACTTGAAACCGAGCGAGGGCGCGCGGCGCGTGTTCTTCTTTGGTTAATGCGACAAGATCAAGCTATTCGTTTGATTTCAGTGGGTTAGTAAAGTTCACCTCGTTTTGTTCGCCAATGTTCTTAAAAAGTTCTTTACAGGGTGCTCCCGATATGAGAACAAAGTAGCAACAAAGGCTTAACGCCACAGCATAATGAGCAGGAGAGAAGAACATGATGAAACAGGTGAAAGACGTATTGGCCCGTTCATCCGCCACTATTTGGCAGGATACAATCGGTGGAATGTCTCTTTTAATTGTTTTGTTTGCCGCTCTTCACCTGCCTGGTGTGTTGTGATGTTCACCTGAGTTTCTGTCCTGCGGCCGGTCCGGTTATGCATCCTGTCCCAAATTTGATGCATTGACGGTTCACTGCCCGTCATCTGTCCTAATTCAGGGTGATTTGCCTCATTCCCACCCTGAAACCGGAATGATCCGATCCGCAACTTACGCCGCCTCCCTTGTGGAGTGCGGCGTTTTTTTTATCCATCTGCGCGGTAGCCCATACGGAGGCCCCCCCAGTGTTTTCCATTAACAAAAATGGGTGCCGACAGGTCCTTCATCAGTACAAACTCTCCGCCCCCCATATCGCGACGATAGACCTGAAGTAAAAAGGGGGCCTTTGATTGACCAGATTTCAAACCGACCCTGTCATTGAAAATAACGCGATTTCTGCAATTGGCGGTATTCCAAACGGGATCAGCGCCCTGCGGTTTTGAAAACTTGGCATTATGTGTCGGCAAGTATCCGTGATCATCAATGGCCACGCAAAAGATAACATTCGCATCGTTTTTTAAAGCTTCCTCAAGGATGGGCGGTAGAATACGATCTGTTAGGGTTGTGAACGGGGCTAGGACCTGCTGTGGATTTGTGTTTGGAATGGGGGTGTATTCGCGATGAAACAGGTCTTGTTCATCAATTTCCCCGCGATTGATTGCATCACTGAACAGTGCTGAAATATTCTTTGCGTCCTGTTGCACACGATCAATAAAAGGTTGGTCCGCAGACCGACCACCGAGAGCGACGGTTCGTTGGACTATTCCCTCAGACAAGTCGATCAGGCGATCTGATTTCTGAGTGACAAAATGTACGCCTTCCGCTGTTTCCCGAACGGTTGCGCCAATCTGTTCAAAAGACGGAAGAAAATTCTCGACCGCGTCGCGAACCTTCTCCGCTTCTGACATGATATGTTGGGTTTTTGCGGCAGATTTCTCTGTTGCTTGCGCGATACGCCCCATGGCGTCATCTGCGTCTTGCGAGTCGCAAAGCACTGTTTCCGCGGTTTTTTCGATCTTGTTTGTCTCTAGGTTGAGCTTTTCAACCTTCTTTGAGAGATTGCTTACATTGGCTGAAATCTGCTCTGCAGAAAGGGCGGTTTTTCCAGAGAGTTCGTTAATGGCCTCAGCAACAACAGCAAACCCACGCCCCGCATCCCCAGCTCGTGCGGCTTCGATCTTCGCGTTGATCGCAAGGATATTCACTTGTTTGGCTATGGTCGCAATATCATCATTTGCGCTGAGGACCGCGTGTAAGGATTCGGCCATTTCCGACATTTGTGCTGACAGATGCTTTACCCAACCTGCAATGTCTTTTGATTGCCCGCCCCCTTTTCGAACAAGCTCAACAGAGGCCTGAACCGTTTCTAACGTGGATTGGGAGTTTTCAAGCAATGCCTCCATGGATGTCCGCACATGTGTGTTGGCGGTAAGCACATTCTTGGCCTGATGGGACAAGCCGGTAATTGATCTCAGCTGGTTTTCGCTTTTTTGATCAACATCAGATAAGAACCCCGCAATATCAACGACATCATACGCAAGTCGCGACCCGATTTTTGCGAGTTCGGACATTTCGACGTCGGTTTCTGGGGCCGGTACGAAGTCTTGGTTTTCGATCACGATACGTCTCCTAGGATAAGGAGTAGTACCGCGTTGAAATTTAAAATCGGTTAAGCGGCATCCACCGCATCAATCGCCGCCAAAGCCGCATCAAACGCCAATAAAATAGAGGCATGGCGGTTCTTATACTCTCGCGCGGGCGACAGTATCTCATACGCCTCGAAAGGCGCACTGGGCGTGGGACCGGTCGATTTTAACATTGCAGAAAGTTGATCGCGCCCGGATTGTAGGTCAGCGCGAGTCAATCCAATGACAGACTTCCCCAAAATTGCAGCAGATGCCTGACCAAGCGCACAGGCCTTAACGTTTTGAGAATATTGGGAAATTTTTCCGTCATCCAAGACCACGCTGGCAGACACCGTAGAACCGCACAACGGCGCGCGCACTTTTGCTTCACCGTCCGGCGCGCTGAGCGGCTGAAGATGTGGGATCTGCGAGGCCAGACCTAGGATTTTCTTGGAATACAGTTTGATCAGGTCGCTATCGCTCATGTCTTCTCTGCCTTTTCCTGGGTGGCGCTTGGGGCTTCAAATCCCTAAATAAGTCTGTGTCAGGGAAATGGAAAGGATGCCAGATGCAATTTGACGTAGACCGCCTGAAATTTGATGATCGTGGCCTGATCCCGGCGATTGCACAGGATGATGCCTCTGGTGAGGTTTTAATGATGGCTTGGATGAATGCCGAGGCCGTCACGCGCACATTGCAGACAGGCAAGGTCACCTATTGGTCGCGCTCGCGCCAGAACTTTTGGGTCAAGGGCGAAAGCTCGGGCAATGTACAGGAACTGGTGGATTTCCGTTTTGATTGTGACCGCGACTGTCTGTTGGTTCGGGTGACCCAAACCGGCCCTGCATGTCACACCAATCGTCGGTCGTGCTTTTACACCGCTGTACGAGATGGCGCCGAAGTTGAACTGATGAGCCCAGAAGTCTAACTCATTACAATCCAACCATTTTTCGAATGTCCGCAGGGGTAGAACCCTCCGCGCGATATTTGGCAATGGCACGCGCGTCGTCACGTTTGGCAAGGCGCTTGCCATGCTCATCCCGGATCAGACGGTGGTGGTAATAGGTCGGTGTCGGCAGGCCAAGTAGGGTCTGCAGCACCACATGGATTTTGGTCGCTTCAAACAGATCATGCCCCCTGATCACATGGGTGATCCCTTGGGCCGCATCATCAAGCACAACCGAAAGGTGGTAGGACCCCAAAAAATCTTTCCGGGACAAGATGACGTCACCGACGGTGGATAAAAGCTCAAGGCAGGTAACACTTTGTGTTTGTTCCGAAAATTCAGGTCCGATTTCCTGAAATTCAAAGGAGGTTTTCTCAGTTTCCGACAACGCCTCTCGTAGATCTAGGCGAAGGGTTTTCTGCTCTGGAATGCGTCCGGTTCGCGGGGCAATTGCACGGCAGGTGCCGGGATAAATCAAGCCATCGGGCCCATATGCGGGGCTTACGCCTTCTTGTGGGGCACTCATCGCGGTTTGAATATCGCGTCTGGTGCAGTCACATGGAAACAAAAGCTGCCGGTCCCACAACGCGTGTAGGGCGGGTTTGTACGCTGAGAGACGATCAGACTGGCGCATCGGTTCACTGTCCCAGGTGATGCCAAGCCAGGTCAGATCATCATAGATCTGCTCTTCCCACTTGGGGCGCGAACGAGTGTTGTCGATGTCTTCGATCCGCAACAGGAATTTCCCCCCCGAAGCACGCGCCATATCATGCGCCAACAGCGCGGAATAGGCGTGACCAAGGTGCAGGGGACCTGTAGGGCTGGGTGCAAATCGCGTAATAAAATCAGACATTTACACCCACTCCTTTAGTCAAAATGAGCGAGCCATGCCGTCCAGTCCGCTTTGGCCCGATCTGTATAAGCTTTATAGCGATCTTTGCGGCCACGGCGTCCGCCTTTTAACCCATCAACAGGTTGAAACAGGCCAAAATTTACGTTCATCGGCTGAAAGGTTTTCGCCTCAGCACCACCCGTGATGTGGTGGATCAGCGCGCCCATCGCGGTGTCTTGCGGCACCACGGGAAGCTCTCGCCCCAGAATTTCAGCGGCGGCCATACGCCCCGCGATCAACCCCATCGCGGCACTTTCCACATAGCCTTCCACGCCGGTCACTTGCCCGGCAAAGCGCAAATTGGGGCGGGATTTCAGGCGCAATTGGTGATCCAAAAGGGTCGGAGAGTTCATAAATGTGTTGCGGTGAATGCCGCCCAAGCGGGCAAAATTCGCATTTTCTAAACCGGGAATTGATTTAAATACAGCGGCTTGCGCGCCGTACTTCATCTTGGTCTGAAAGCCAACAATGTTGAACAATGTGCCAAGTGCATTGTCGCGACGCAGCTGGACCACCGCATAGGGTTTTTCATCCGGTTTATGGGCATTGGTCAGCCCAACCGGCTTCATCGGGCCAAATCGGAGCGTTTCGCGACCGCGTTCAGCCATCACTTCAATCGGCAAACAACCATCGAAGTACCCAGCGGTTTCCCCCTCGTGAAACTCGGTTTTGTCGGCTGTCAAAAGCGCGTCAATGAAGCCTTCGTATTGATCCCTGGTCATCGGGCAGTTGAGGTAAGCTTTCCGCTCTTCCTCGGTCTCGCCCTTGTCATATCGCGACTGCGCCCAGACCACATCCATATCAATGCTGTCGGCGTAAACAATTGGCGCAATGGCGTCGAAAAACGCCAGCGCATCAGCGCCGGTTTCCGCCTGAATGGCCTCACCAAGGGCAGGGCTGGTCAGGGGGCCAGTTGCGAATATCCAATTGCTTTCATTGGGTAATTCTGTGATTTCGCCATATTCAACCGACACATTCGGCAGCGCCATCAACTGTGCGGTCACGTCCGCCGCAAAGGGATCACGATCTACCGCCAAAGCCCCACCCGCAGGCAGTTTATGCCGGTCTGCCGTGGTCATAATCAACCCGTCGGCAGCGCGCATTTCCCAATGCAAAAGGCCAACCGCATTCTGTTCATCATCATCAGAACGGAAGGAATTAGAGCAGACCATTTCCGCAAAATCCCCGGTGCGGTGGGCAAAGGTTTCCACCTTGGGCCGCATCTCATGCAGCACCACATCCACACCCATTTTAGCCGCTTGCCAAGCCGCCTCGGAGCCGGCCATTCCGCCGCCGACAATATGCAAAATCTTATCAGTCATCTGGGTGAAATAGGTCAAAATCAGAGAAAAGAAAAGCCCGAGTGGGACAATCTGCCTGCTTCCAAAACTTTAAACAGTTTAAAGATTTGAAACCGCAAACTTTAAACTGTTTAAAGGTCCAATTGGCAAAACTGTAAACTCTTTAAAGGGTGCTAAGTCGAAACTTTAAAGTCTTTAAAGGGGTGGACTCACCCAAATTCGATCAGATCCCAGGGGTTGCCATGAAGGTCTTCAAAAACCGCAACTGTGCCGTACGGCTCATTCCGCGGATCTTCACGAAAACGCACACCAAAGGCCAACATATGCGCGTGCATTTCGGCGAAATCATCGGTCTGTAAAAAGTGCCCGACGCGCCCGCCCGCCTGCTTGCCAATCACATCCGCCTGATCACCCTTGGCTTGGGCGATTAGAAACGCGGTCTCGGCGGATTTATGCGGCGCCATGCGCACCCAGCGTTTGCCATTTCCCATATCGGTGTCTTCGAGAAGCTCAAACCTCAGAGCTTCCCGAAACCAATTTATCGCCCGATCATAGTCATCGGTGAGATAGGCAATCAGCGCGAGGCGGTTCACTCGGAACCGCCTGTTGCCGCAGTATTCTCGCCACCAGTATTCTCGCCACCAGTGTTTTCGCCATCAACATCAGTGGTCTCTTCGTCGCTTTCCACAACGCGGGCCACGGACACAACGCTTTCGCCTTTGCCAGTGTTGAACACTTTCACACCCCCAGCCGAGCGTGACCGGAAGCTGATGCCATTCACAGGACAGCGGATCGACTGGCCCTTAGAGGTCGCGAGCATCACCTGATCGGTCATTTCAACCGGGAAGGAAGCCACAATATCACCGCCGCGCATCGCGCCAACCCCTTGACCACCACGACCCCGCACAGGGTAATCATGGCTCGAGGAGATTTTACCAATGCCGCTTCCGGTGATGGTCAAAAGCAGATCTTCGGCCGCCTGCATCTCTTCAAACCGCTCTTGGGTGATGGCGCCGACAACGTCTTCTTCGCCGTCCTCGTCATCACCAGCCGCATCCGCACCGGCCAACGCACGGCGCATTTTCAGGTACGCAATACGCTCGTCCGAAGTGGCGTCAAAGTGGCGGATTACCGACATGGACACAACTTCGTCGCCGTCATTGACCAGCTTAATGCCGCGAACCCCGGTTGACGCGCGCGAGTTGAACACACGCACATCCGTGACCGAGAAACGGATCGCGCGACCCGACGAGGTGACCAGCATGACATCGTCATTCTCGTCACAAATCCGCGCGTTGATCAGGCGGGTGCCTTCATCGTCACCTTCAAACTTCATCGCAATCTTGCCGTTGCGCATGACATTTGTGAAGTCTGACAGACGGTTACGGCGCACGGATCCCTTAGAGGTCGCAAAGATCACCTGCAAATCATCCCATTCGCTGTCGTCACGATCGACCGGCATAATGGCGGCAATCGACACACCCGGTGGGATCGGCAGAATGTTCACAATGGCTTTGCCTTTGGCGGTCCGGCCACCTTGGGGCAGACGCCAGGTTTTCAGCTTATACACCATGCCTTCGGTGGTGAAAAAGAGCAGCTGCGTGTGGGTGTTGGCCACAAACAGCTGTGTCACCACATCTTCGTCTTTGGTCGACATGCCCGACAAACCCTTGCCGCCACGCTTTTGCGCGCGGAAATCAGCCAGCGGGGTGCGTTTGATATAGCCGGTTTCGGTGACGGTCACGACCATGTCTTCGCGTTCAATCAGGTCTTCGTCGTCCATGTCACCGGACCAGTCGACAATCTCTGTGCGGCGCGGCACGGCAAAGGCCTCTTTGACCTCATTCAGCTCGTCCGAAATGATCGACATAATACGTTCACGAGACCGCAGAATATCCAAGAAATCCCGGATCTTACCGGCCAATTCTTGAAGCTCATCCGTCACCTCTTTCACACCCATCGCGGTCAGGCGTTGCAGTCGCAATTCCAGGATCGCGCGGGCCTGTGTCTCAGACAGGTTATAGGTGTTGTCATCGTTCAGCTTATGGGTCGGATCGTCGATCAGCTGGATGTATTCCGCAATGTCATGGGCAGGCCAGCGACGTTCCATCAGCTTGGCGCGCGCGTCGGCCGGATCAGCAGAGGCGCGGATGGTCGCAACCACCTCATCCACATTCGATACCGCCACCGCGAGACCACACAAAATGTGGCTGCGTTCGCGGGCTTTGCGCAGTTCAAATGCGGTCCGTCGGGTGACAACTTCTTCGCGGAAGGTCACGAAATGGCTGAGAAAATCACGAAGCGTCAGTTGCTCAGGACGGCCGCCATTCAGCGCCAACATATTACAGCCAAACGAGGTTTGCATCTGTGTGTGACGGAACAGTTGGTTCAGCACCACTTCGGCGGTGGCGTCGCGTTTCAACTCGACCACAACCCGCACGCCAATCCGGTCACTTTCATCCTGCACAGACGAAATGCCCTCAAGCTTTTTGTCGCGCACGCCTTCGGCAATACGTTCCACCAGCGTGGCTTTGTTCACCTGATAGGGAATTTCATCCAAAACAATGGCATAGCGGTCTTTCCTAATCTCTTCAACGCGGGTTTTTGCGCGGATCACCACGGAACCGCGCCCCTCGAGATAGGCTTTTTTGGCACCAGTTCGCCCCAGCATGATCCCACCGGTTGGGAAATCCGGGCCGGGCACATATTGCATCAAACCTTCGGAGGTCAGGTCCGGATCTTCAATGAGCGCAAGGGTGGCGTCAATCACTTCGCCCAGATTGTGCGGCGGAATATTGGTGGCCATCCCGACCGCAATACCGCCCGCACCATTGACCAGCATGTTTGGAAAACGTGCAGGTAAAACAGTGGGTTCCAGGTCCTTGCCGTCGTAGTTGTCTTGAAAATCAACGGTGTCTTTTTCGATGTCCGCCAAAAGCGAGGCGGACGGTTTGTCCATCCGAACTTCGGTATAGCGCATCGCCGCCGGGTTGTCCCCGTCCATCGAACCAAAGTTCCCCTGACCATCCAAAAGCGGCAGGGACATTGCAAAAGGCTGGGCCATCCGCACCAAGGCGTCATAAATCGCGCTGTCCCCGTGGGGGTGGTATTTCCCCATTGTGTCACCCACAGGACGGGCCGACTTGCGATACGGTTTGTCGTGCCCGTTGTTGGTTTCATACATGGCATAGAGAATGCGCCGGTGAACCGGCTTCAATCCATCACGCAGATCTGGGATCGCCCGGCTGACAATGACCGACATCGCATAATCGAGGTAAGAGGTTTTCATCTCATCTTCGATGGTGATGTTTGGCCCGTCGTATACGGGGCGTTCAGGCGGTGTTTCGCCTGTGTTTTCGGGAGTTTCTGGAGTGTCGCTCACGTTGTCCGCCGTTTTGGTGCGTTTCACACAATATCTTGATTGAACCTCTATATCATTGGGGGGGGTGCAGGGGCAACCGAAAGGGGCTGATCTGGCACGAATAAACGCGGGTTTTTGCCGTTTTCGCGCCGGTTTTCTTATTCGCTAACATATGACGGAGAGAGGACGCCGTTTTCGACCTTTTTCGCCTTGGCTTTCGCGCGCTCATCAAGGAATATCGCGGCCAAATTGATGCGGCCGATTAATGTGGCCAATTCATACGGCCAATTCATACGGAGAGCCAAATGTCTAAGCCTCGTAGCATTTTTGAGGACGTAAACGGTGAAACCACCAAACCCATTGCCCAGACCGGCGGGATCGAGCGTGGCGGGGCCGGGGGCGGCAACCGTACCTTGGTGCGGGTCTGGTTGATGATGCTTTTTGGGTTGGTTGCGGCGATGGTTATTGTTGGCGGGCTGACGCGGTTGACGGATTCTGGTCTGTCGATCACCGAATGGGCGCCTTTCACCGGCGCGATGCCGCCGTTAAATGACGCGGATTGGGTGCTGGAGTTTGAGAAATACCAACAAATCCCGGAATTCCAGCTGCAAAACAAAGGGATGGATCTTGCCGCCTTTAAGGGCATTTACTGGTGGGAATGGGGTCATCGTCAGTTGGGGCGCTTTATTGGGCTTGTCTGGGCGGTTGGCTTTCTGCTGCTTCTGGCAACAAAAAGCATTCCGACGGGCTGGGTGCCGCGCTTGGTTGGACTTGGCGCATTGGGCGGACTTCAGGGGGCCATTGGCTGGTGGATGGTCTCGTCTGGCCTGACCGGCGAAATGACCGATGTGGCCTCTTACCGACTGGCCACGCATCTGGGCTTGGCGTTTATCATTCTTGGGCTGATCACCTGGTATATGCTGACACTTGGGCGCGACGCGGCGGGTCTGATGGCCGCACGGCGCGCACGCGAGGGCAAGCTGTTTGGCATGGGCACCGGGCTTTTGCATCTGGCGTTTTTGCAAATCCTGCTGGGCGCGCTTGTGGCGGGCATTGATGCGGGGCGCAGCTTTGTGGACTGGCCGTGGATGGCGGATCAGTTCTTCCCGCCAGAGGCCTTTGAATTGACGCCGATCTGGCGCAATTTCTTTGAAAACGCCGGGTTGGTGCAGTTTATGCACCGGATGCTGGGCTATACGGTGGTGGTGTTTGCGCTGGTCGTGTGGCGCGTGTCGCGCCGCTCGCCCAATGCCACCACACGTATGGGATTTTCGCTTGCTGTGGTGATGATCCTGGCGCAAGCGGTGCTGGGCATCACAACCGTGTTGCAAGCATCCCCCTTACATGTGGCAATCACCCACCAAGTGGGCGCCATTCTGGCTTTTGTCCTTATTCTGAACGCACGCTTTTTGGCGGGATACCCCACCGAGCAATCCGTAAGAGGTTGATATGACTGCATATGATGAACTGATGGCTTTCCAACGCGACACATCTGCGTTGGGCGAAGTGGCGGGCCGATTGGGCTGGGATCAAGAGGTGATGATGCCGCCCGGCGCCGAAGATCAGCGCGCCGAAGAGATGGCGGTGATGGAGAAGATGCTGCATCAACGTCAAACCAATCCGCGCATTGGCGATTGGCTTGCGGCGATCAATGTCGCTGATCTGGACGCGGTCGGGCAGGCCAATATCCGTCACATCACCCACAGCTTTACCCGCCGTTCGCGTATGCCAGAGGCGCTGGCGACAGAAATCGCCCGCGTGACCTCAAAGGCGCAACGCCAATGGGCGGATGCGCGCGCGGCCAACGACTATAAAGCCTTTCAACCGGTGCTGGAGCAGGTGGTTTCTCTGAAACGCGAAGAGGCGGCGGCGTTGGCGAATGGTGGCGATCTTTATGACGCGCTGTTGGAAGATTACGAGCCCGGCACCACCGGCAATGACATCCAGAAGCTGTTTGATGCGTTGCGGCCCCGGCTTGTGGCACTGCGCGACGCGGCCATGGGGGCGGATCGGCAGCCAGAGAAAATCATCGGCACCTATCCCGCCAAGAAACAGATGAAGCTGTCGCGCAAGCTGGCCAAGAAATTCGGCTATGATTTTGGGCATGGACGTCTGGACAAGGCGGTGCATCCGTTCAGCTCTGGGTCCGGTCAAGACGTGCGCATCACCACGCGCACCGCGGCGGAAGACCCGTTCAACTGCATCTATTCCACCATTCACGAGGTGGGCCATGCCTGTTACGAGCTTGGTATTGATGACACATATCTGCTGACCCCGTTGGGCGCCGGCGTGTCGATGGGCGTGCATGAAAGCCAATCGCGGATTTACGAGAACCAATTTGGCCGCTCGCGCGCCTTTACCGGCTATTTGTATGAACAGATGGAGCAGGTGTTTGGCAAGGCGCCTGCCACCTCGGCTGAGGCGTTTTATGGCACCGTGAACCGGATCAACAAAGGCTATATCCGCACCGAGGCGGATGAGGTGCAGTATAATTTGCATGTCATGCTGCGCTTTGATCTGGAGCGACGTTTGATTGACGGCCAGCTGGATGTGGCGGATCTGGAAGAGGCGTGGAATGCGCGGTTTGCGGCGGACTTTGGCTATGAGGTCGACAAAGCCTCAAACGGGGTGCTTCAGGATGTGCATTGGTCGGTGGGCCTGATCGGATATTTCCCGACTTATGCCTTGGGCAATATTTATGCGGGCTGTTTGAATGAGGCACTGCGGGCGGATCTGCCGGATCTGGATGCGGAACTGGCACGCGGCAAGGCGACCTATGCGACCAAATGGTTGGGCCAGAATTTGCAGCAATTTGGTGGCTTGCGTGAACCGATTGCGACCATTGAACATGCCTGTGGCAAGCCGGTATCGGTAGAGCCGCTCTTGTCCTATCTCGAACAGAAGTTCAGCGATATCTACAAGCTTTAAAATAGCCTGATAACCATAAGAAAAGGCGGGGAATTCCCCGCCTTTTTTGTGCCAGATCTGAACGATCCGTAGCTATTTTGCCAGTCTATTTTGCCAGTCTATTTTGACAGTCTGGATTCTGCGATCTGCTTTAAGGACTGACGCGCCCGACCTTCGGCGCGACGCACCCGAACCGCCGTCATGTAAGCTTCGCCCAAAGTGGCGGAGGATGCGGTGATGGTTTTGTTGATCTGCATAATGATTTCCTCATCATCCAGCGCCTCGACCACCTTCAGCACATCTTTGGCCAAATCATCGGCAACCTGTTCTAGAAAATCCATAAAGCTTGCCCTCGTTTTCCGCGTTTACCGTGTGTTTTCGGTCAGGCGACGGCGCACATATTCATCCACACAGGTAATCATCGTGTCCATATGAGGCTCTTCAAAGAAGTGGCCGGACCCTTCGATTTCGGTGTGGGTGATGGTGATGCCTTTTTGCTCGTGCAATTTATCAACCAGCGCGTGGGTGTCCACGGGTGGGGCCACGCGGTCGGCGGTGCCGTTGATCATCAGACCAGAGCTTGGGCAAGGCGCCAAGAAGCTGAAATCATACATATTTGCGGGCGGGGACACCGAAATAAATCCGGTGATTTCCGGGCGGCGCATCAACAGCTGCATGCCAATCCAGGCGCCAAAGCTAAAGCCAGCCACCCAGCAATGTTTGGCATTTGGGTTCATGGATTGCAGGTAATCCAGCGCCGAGGCCGCATCGGACAATTCGCCCACGCCCTGATCATATTCGCCTTGCGACCGGCCCACGCCGCGGAAATTAAACCGCAACACGTTAAAGCCCATCTTGTGGAACGCATAATGCAGATTATAGACGACTTTGTTGTTCATCGTTCCGCCAAATTGCGGATGGGGATGCAACACGATCGCAATCGGTGCGTCTTTGGTTTTTTGCGGGTGATAGCGGCCTTCGAGCCGGCCCTCGGGGCCGGGAAAAATGACTTCGGGCATACGTCTCAGTCTCTCCTGTCACCTCACCGGTCCGGCTTTTCTTGACGGGTCCGGGTGAGCGCCATAATACGGTGTGCGCGTGTTGGGCCAAATTGGCCATTTTTCGCGTATCCATAATGACCTAGTGGCCCAAGCGGTCGAGGTCAATGTTTTTGGCAGTGTTTAGCGAGGCGACAAACATGAAACTCTCAACCAAAGGGCGGTATGCCATGGTGGCGTTGACGGATTTGGCGATGATGCCCGAAGGCGAGCTGTTGTCGCTGACCGATCTGTCAAAGCGTCAGGATATCTCGTTGCCCTATTTGGAACAGTTGTTTGTGAAACTGCGCCGCGCCGAGCTGGTGGAAAGTGTGCGCGGGCCGGGCGGCGGGTATCGGTTGGCAAAATCCCCCAGCGACATTCGCGTGGTTGAAATCTTGACAGCGGTCGATGAAACGGTGTCCGCCTTGCACAAAGGGGCAGGGGCGTCCGGTGGGCAATCAGGATCGCGCGCGCAAAGCATGACCAACCGTCTGTGGGAAGGGTTGTCTGCGCATGTCTATGTATTCCTTCACCAGACCCGCCTGTCGGATGTGGTGAAAAACGAACTGACCCCGTGCCCCGCCGTGCCGACATTGTTTTCGGTGGTGGACGAGGAATAGCACCTCTTCTCGTTATTTTCTAAGCAAAGGATCACATTATGGCGCGCGTTTACCTCGATTGGAACGCCACAACACCGCTGCGCGATGAGGCGCGGGTGGCGATGATCTCGGCGATGGATGTGCTGGGCAACCCGTCTTCGGTGCATTCCGAAGGGCGCGCGGCCAAGGGGTTGATTGAGCAGGCGCGCAAGGATTTAGCGGTCTGTTTGGGCGCTGAGGGCGCGGATATTATCTTTACATCTTCGGCGACTGAGGCGGCGGCTTTGGGTTTGGCGGGCCAAGATGCGCGGTGTTCCGGGGTTGAACATGATGCGGTGCGGTCGTGGTGTGTCGAAGAGTTGCCTGTTGATGCAGATGGACTGATGTCCACCGATGCGCCGGGGATCTCTGCGATCCAGCTGGCCAATTCTGAAACCGGGGTGATCCAAAAATTGCCTGAAGGTTTGTTGCTGACCGATGCCACGCAGGCTTTTGGCAAAATTCCCTTTGCGTTCAATTGGTGCGGGGCGCAGATGGCGATGGTCTCGGCGCATAAATTGGGTGGACCGAAAGGCGTTGGGGCGTTGGTGATCAAACGCGGAACCGATCTTGCCGCGCAGATCAAAGGTGGCGGGCAGGAAATGGGGCGCCGCTCTGGCACAGAGAATGTCATTGGCATCGCGGGCTTTGCCGCCGCCGCGAAAGCCGCCCAGCGTGAAATTGAAGGGGGAAGTTGCGAACGGATCGCAAAGCTTAGAAAGATTCTAGAAAAGACCATTGCGGAATCGGAAAAATCCACTATTTTTGTCGGGAATGCCGCGAACAGGCTTCCGAACACCTCTTGTTTCATCGCGCCCGGCTGGAAAGGCGCGACGCAAGTGATGGTGATGGACCTTGCAGGATTTGCCATTTCGGCGGGCTCTGCGTGTTCATCAGGGAAGGTCAAATCCAGCGCCGCTTTGCGCGCCATGGGGTTTAGTGAGACAGAGGCCGCCTGCGCGATCCGCGTATCTATCGGTGCCTCGACAAGTGAGGAAGAGATCCTGGCATTTGCCGATGCCTGGGGTCGTGAATATAAGAAATTCCGCGCCCGAAACGGGTAGTGGATTGAAAGGACGACATGGCTGGTTTGGATGATCTGAACGTCAAAGAAGGCGTCGAGGAGGAAACCGTTGAGGCGGTGAAAACGCTCGCGGGGGCTTACAAATACGGCTGGGAAACCGAGATTGAGATGGAGTATGCGCCCAAGGGCGTGAACCCCGATATTGTCCGGTTGATTTCCGAGAAAAACGAAGAGCCGGAATGGATGACCGAATGGCGTCTTTCGGCGTTTGAGCGTTGGGAAAAACTGGATGAGCCGTCATGGGCGCTGTTGAATTACCCAGAGATTGATTTTCAGGATCAGTATTATTACGCGCGTCCGAAATCGATGGAGAAAAAGCCCGAGAGCCTTGATGACGTTGATCCCAAGCTGTTGGAAACCTACAAGAAACTTGGCATTCCGTTGAAGGAACAGATGATCCTTGCGGGGGTTGAGGGTGCGGAAGATATGCCCGCTGAGGGCCGCAAAGTCGCGGTGGATGCGGTGTTTGATTCTGTCTCTGTGGGCACCACGTTTCAGGCCGAGTTGAAGAAGGCGGGCGTGATTTTCTGCTCGATTTCAGAAGCGATCCGCGAGCATCCTGAGCTGGTGAAAAAATACCTCGGATCCGTGGTTCCAGTGTCGGACAATTATTACGCGACGCTGAATTCCGCCGTGTTTTCCGATGGGTCGTTTGTCTATATCCCGCCAAACACGCGCTGCCCGATGGAGCTGTCGACCTATTTCCGCATCAACGCGGAAAACACCGGCCAGTTTGAACGCACGCTGATCATTGCCGACAAGGGCAGCTATGTGAGCTATCTTGAAGGCTGTACCGCGCCACAACGTGACACCGCTCAGCTGCACGCCGCTGTGGTTGAGATCATCATCGAGGAAGACGCCGAGGTGAAATATTCCACCGTTCAGAACTGGTATCCCGGTGATGAAGAGGGCAAGGGCGGCATCTATAACTTTGTGACCAAACGCGCGGATTGCCGTGGGGATCGGTCGAAAGTGATGTGGACGCAGGTGGAAACCGGGTCGGCTGTGACGTGGAAATACCCCTCGTGCATCCTGCGCGGGGCGGAAAGCCAGGGCGAGTTTTACTCGATCGCGATCACCAATAATCATCAACAGGCCGATACCGGCACCAAAATGGTGCATTTGGGGCGTGATACGAAATCTCGCATCGTGTCCAAGGGGATTTCGGCCGGCAAAGCGCAAAACACCTATCGGGGCCTCGTGTCGATGCACCCGAAGGCGAAAAACTCGCGCAATTACACCCAATGTGACAGCCTGTTGATTGGCGATAAGTGCGGGGCGCATACGGTGCCTTATATTGAGGTCAAAAATAACTCGTCCCGGGTGGAACATGAGGCCACAACGTCGAAGGTGGATGAGGAACAAATGTTCTATTGTCGCCAACGCGGGATGGACGAAGAAGAGGCCGTGGCGCTGATTGTGAATGGGTTTGCCAAAGAGGTGCTTCAGGCGCTGCCGATGGAATTTGCCATGGAAGCCCAACAGCTTGTGGCGATTTCGCTTGAGGGGTCCGTTGGGTAATGGCGCAGGGACAAAGCCTGTTGAGCAAGATTGAAGCGGTGATCCCCTTTGTCATGCCGACATTGGGCGGTCTGGCCGGGGTGATCATTGTGAACCTCAACCCACGCGAGCTTTTGAACCCGATGTATTGGGTTGGCGGCGGGATTGTGCTGGGCTTTATCGCTGCACGGTTGCTGCTGACATTGATGCGCCGCTGGGGCTAGATCACGGCGGGGATCACCAAAAATTTGCTGAGAACTCAGCGCAGAAATAGGTTTCAAGGCGCGACCTTGAGAAATACGCGAAGGAAGAAAATATGCTGAGCATCAAAGGCTTGGAAGTCAAACTTGAAGATGAAGACAAGCAAATCCTCAAGGGTGTGGATCTGGAAGTGCCTGCCGGGAAGGTGCATGCGATTATGGGGCCAAATGGCTCGGGTAAATCGACGCTGTCTTATGTGCTGTCCGGGCGTGATGGATATGAGGTGACCGCTGGGAGCGCAACTTTGGACGGCGAAGATCTGTTGGATCTGGACCCGGAAGAGCGTGCCGCCGCTGGCCTGTTCCTGGCGTTTCAATACCCGGTGGAAATCCCCGGTGTCGGCAATATGACCTTTCTGCGCACGGCCGTGAACGCACA
The DNA here is from genome assembly GCF_018599245.1 of Aliiroseovarius lamellibrachiae. GTDB lineage: Bacteria > Pseudomonadota > Alphaproteobacteria > Rhodobacterales > Rhodobacteraceae > Aliiroseovarius > Aliiroseovarius lamellibrachiae. The sequence continues at coordinate 145,036 of NZ_JAHEVJ010000007.1, read as the reverse complement.
GCGTAAAGCGCGCGGCGAGGATGAAATGTCCGCCGCTGATTTCCTGAAATTCATTCGCGCAAAAGCCAAAGACCTGAAGATCGACGCGGATATGCTGAAGCGTCCGGTGAATGTCGGCTTTTCGGGCGGCGAGAAAAAGCGCAATGAAATCCTGCAGATGGCGATGCTAGAGCCTAAGATGTGCATCTTGGACGAAACCGACAGCGGCTTGGACGTGGATGCAATGAAACTGGTGTCTGAGGGCGTGAATGCCCTGCGTGCCGAAGGGCGGTCGTTTCTTGTGATCACCCACTATCAACGCCTTTTGGACCACATCAAACCAGACGTCGTGCACATCATGGCGCGCGGTCGCATTGTGAAAACTGGCGGACCAGAGCTGGCGTTGGAAGTTGAAAACAACGGTTATGCCGACATTCTGGCGGAGCTGGACGCATGAACAGCCCCGTAAACACACCTGCACCACAACATGAGGGGCTGATTTCAGCCGAGGAGCGCCCCGCCTCTGGCGCGTGGTTGGCCAAAGCCCACACCGATGCCGCCGCACGTTTGACCCAAATGGGTCTGCCAAAGCGCCGCGATGAATATTGGAAATGGACCCGACCGGACGCGCTGCTGGCGGAACAAGCGGCCCCTGCCGCCGCCTTTGATTACGGTGATGAACAGCCGGTTTTTCATGCGGTGGACCGGTTGAAAATCGTCTTCGTCGACGGTGTGTTTGATGCAGAGGCCTCGGATGATCTATCCGGCGAAGGGCTTGAAATTGAACGCCTTGCGGAGGCTGCAAAAGCCGACATCCATTGGGCCAGCGGCCTTTACGGCGCGCTTGAAACCCGTGGTCACAATCCTGTGGACCGGCCTTTGGCGGCGCATAATTCGGCCATGGCAACCGATGGTGTCTTGATCCGGGCGACCGGCCAAGTGTCGCGCCCGGTCAGCGTGATGTATCGCCATATTTCCGACACCTCTGACGCCATTTTGCACCATGTGGTGAAGGTGGAAGAGGGCGCGTCGCTGACGCTTTTGGAAAACGGTACGGCGGCGGCACGTCTGTCGATGGTCACCGAAATTGACGTGGCTGATGGGGCATCGTTCCACCATGTGCGCGCGCAGGGTCGCGATCATGGCCGCCATGTTCTGACCCATATCTTTGCGCGTTTGGGCCGTGAAAGCGTGTTCAAAAGCTTTACCATGGCCGTCAATGGCATGCTCACCCGCAACGAATGTGTGATTGAGATTTTGGGCGATGACGCCATAGCCCATGTGGCCGGCGCCGCGCTTGGCGATGGTGCCGACGGCGCATTTTTGCACGATGACACGGTTTTTGTCACCCATGATGCGGTGAACTGCGAAAGCCGTCAGGTGTTTAAAAAGGTTCTGAAAAACGGCGCCACGGGCATTTTTCAAGGCAAAATCCTTGTGAAAGCGGGCGCGCAAAAGACCGATGGCTACCAAAAGTCGCAATCGCTTTTGCTGGATGAAGACGCACAGTTCCTTGCCAAGCCCGAGCTTGAGATTTATGCCGATGATGTGGCCTGTTCGCATGGGTCGACCTCGGGGGCGATTGACGAAGAAGCTCTGTTCTATCTGCGTTCGCGCGGTGTGCCGGAACGCATTGCCACCGACCTGTTGGTGCTGGCGTTTTTGGCGGACACCATCGAGGAAATCGAAGATGCGGACATCGCCGATGATATCGTATCGCGCCTAGAAGCGTGGCTGGAGCGTCACCGCGGTTAAGCCGGGGCGCTGAGGAAAGGGCAGGCCAATGTCGGTCATGCAAGATGTGCTGAAAAGCTACCGCACCCCGCGAGAGGTGTTTGACCGTCGTTTGGGGCATGGGGTGCGCGAAGATCGTGCGCTCGCCATCCTGATTGGTGCCTGCCTTTTGGTGTTTTCCGCACAAATGCCACGCCTTGCGCGAGAGGCGTTTGATACCGGGCAAGAGCTGAACATGCTGCTGGGGGCCGCGCTTTTGGGTTGGGTCTTTATCATGCCGCTGGTGCTGTATGGTTTGGGCACGTTGACGCATATTGTGTCGAAACCCTTTGGCGGCAAAGGCACCGCGTTTGGCGCACGATTTGCGCTGTTTTGGGCGTTGCTTTGCGCCAGCCCCTTGTGGCTGTTGTGGGGCCTTGTCGCCGGGTTTATCGGCCCGAGTGTACAGCTTCAGATCACCGGATTGATCGCCCTTGTGGCCTTTATCGCCTTTTGGTCGCTGAACTTCCGCCAAGCAGAATGGCCACGCTGATGCAATTTACCCCTGGATATCTGTTTGGTATGGTGCTGCAAACCATCCCCGAACCACGCAAGGTCGCCCGCGATCTGTTTGATCTGCCTGTGGCGCGCAAAGTGCGTTGGTTGGTGCTTTTGTTGATGGTTGTTTTGGCGACCATCCTTGGCGTGATCGAAGGTGTGTTCTTAAGCGTTGGCGTCTGGGCCATCTATCTGATGGGGCGCATGGCCGGTGGTCAGGGGCGTTTGGATGACGCGATCACTATTGCGATATGGCTGGAGTTTGTGCTGCTTGGGTTCCAGACGGTCACGCTTGTCTTTTCGCTGTTTGCCCCGGCGATGGCGGGTATTTTAATGGTGATGAGTTCGGTTCTGTTTTTCTGGATCCTCAGCCATTTTACCGCCGAAAGCCACGGGTTCCGGTCCGCCGGTCTGGTCTTTGTCTCCATCATCACCGTACTAATTCTGGCAGTGTTTGCACTGTCGTTCCTGCTTGTTCTCATGGGTGTCGAACCCATCGAGATGGGAGTGTAAGCATGTTTGATATCACAAAAATCCGCGCCGATTTTCCGATCCTCGCGCGTGAGGTGAACGGCCAGCCGCTGACCTATCTGGACAATGGCGCATCGGCGCAGAAACCGCAGGTGGTGATTGATGCGATTACGCGCGGCTACGCTGAGGAATATGCCAATGTTCACCGTGGTTTACATTACCTTTCAAACCTATCAACCGAACGCTATGAGGCGGTGCGTGGGATTGTTCAGCGGTTCCTGAACGCAGGGTCAGAAGACGAGATTATCTTTAATTCTGGCACCACCGAGGGGATCAATATGGTCTCTTACGCCTGGGCGGCACCGCGTCTGAAAGCCGGGGATGAGATCATCCTGTCGACCATGGAACATCACGCCAACATCGTTCCGTGGCATTTCCTGCGGGAACGGCAGGGTGTGGTGCTGAAATGGGTGGATCCGGAGCTTGATGGATCGCTTGACCCGCAAAAGGTTCTGGATGCGATCACTGATAAAACCCGGCTGATTGCGGTCACGCAGTGTTCCAACGTGTTGGGCACCGTCGTCGATGTGAAAACCATCTGTTCGGGTGCCAAAGCGCGCGGAATTCCGGTGCTGGTGGATGGCTCGCAAGGTGCGGTGCATATGCCTGTGGACGTGCAGGATCTGGGCTGTGATTTCTATGCCATCACCGGCCACAAACTTTATGGCCCCTCTGGGTCCGGTGCGATTTATGTCGCGAAAGAGCGCATGGCTGAAATGCAGCCCTTTATGGGTGGCGGCGACATGATTGATGATGTGCGCAAAGAGGTCGTGACCTATGCCAGCGGGCCGTTAAAATTTGAAGCCGGCACGCCGGGTATTGTGCAAACCATCGGCATGGGGGCCGCGCTTGAATATATGATGGGTCTTGGCATGGAAAACATCGCCGCCCATGAGGCTGATTTGGCGGCCTATGCGGCGGAGCGTTTTGCCGGGCTGAATTGGGTGAACGTGCAGGGCTCTGCACCGGGCAAAGCGGCGATCTTTTCGCTGACCATGGACGGCGCGGCGCATGCGCATGACATCTCGACCATTCTCGACAAAAAGGGCATTGCCGTGCGGGCCGGGCATCATTGCGCCAAACCGCTGATGGAGCATCTGGGCGTGGCGGCCACGGCGCGCGCGTCCTTTGGGCTTTATAACACCCGCGATGAGGTGGATACGCTGATCAAAGGGTTGGAGCTTTGCCATAAGTTGTTGGCGTAAGCGGCATCTGGCTGGGGCGCTGCCCCAGACCCCGGGATATTTGTTGAAAGAGGAAAAGCGTTAGGTGCAGTTGCCCATTGTGGCAAACCGATCGCGCAGGCTGCCATCTAACGTGCGCTTTTGCCAAACTGCGCGCGCCAATCTGGACGTGCTGTCCCTTTGAGGGTTCAACCGTGAACCAATAAGAGAGCAAAAATGAGCAGCAAGGCGGTCGAGAGCTGTTCGTGAGGCATGGCCCAGACAAAGAGAATTTTCCGAAACTTCTACAAAGGCACTGTTCAGCTATCCGGTTTGATCAGTCCAAGGCCGCGCAAATAGATCCCGATGCCGGTTTCGAGTAGATCCTCGGGTGGGAACGGGCTTTTTTGACCGGGGGAGCCGCGGCCGAAAAGCTCAACCACACCATGGCTTAATGCCCAAATATGGGCGCTGACCATTTTGGCGGGCGGGCGTTTTTCCGGCGGGATGTTTTCGGCCAAAGCCATCGCAGCCTCTTCCAAAACGGCCATGGCACGGTTGGCGACGATGGCCAATTCGGGGGATTGGTTCACCGACACGCCGCTTTCAAACATGGAAATATAGTGGCCAGGGTATTTGCGGGCAAAGGCCAGATAGGCGCGGCCGGTGGCTTCAAAGCTTGAAAGCGGTGAGGGTTGGCCCTTCGCGTAGGCAAATTCCATCAAATCGGCAAAGATTTCATAGCCTTGGCGGGCGGCTTCGGCGATCAGTTCTTCGCGGCCTTTAAAATGGCGATACACCGCGGCGGGGGTTACGCCGGCCTGTTTTGCGGCCTCGGACAGGGTAAAGCCGGTGGGGCCTTTTTCCTCGATCAGGGCCAAGGCCGCCTCAACCAAAGCTTGGCGCAGATTGCCGTGATGATAGCCGCGTTTTGACATGTCAGCTCCCGGTCCAAAGGTCGGGGCCGCCACAGATCTGCGCGTCGGGCGCGCAGGCGACATTGCTGTCTTTTCCAGCGTAATCAATGCCTTGCAGGACAGCACGAAGGGCCGCCAGACGTGCGCGACGTTTATCATCGGATCGCACGATGGTCCAAGGGGCTTGGGGCCGGTGGCTGCGTTCAAAGGTTTCGCCGATGGCTTGGCTATAGCCGTCCCAACGGTTCAGGCCTTCCACATCAATCCAGCTGAGCTTCCATTGTTTGAGCGGGTCTTTTTCGCGGGCCAGAAAGCGGCGCAATTGCTCGGCGCGGCCGACGTTTAGCCAGAGTTTGACAAAATGGATGCCTTCATCGACCAGCATGTCTTCGAATTCGGGAAGCTGGCGAAAAAATGCCTCGCGTTGAGGGTCTTCGCAAAAGCCAAAAACCTTTTCGACAACGGCGCGGTTGTACCAGCTGCGATCGAATAATGTGATCTCACCTGCGGACGGTAAATGTTTGATATAGCGCTGAAAATACCATTCACCTTGCTCGCGGTCCGAAGGTTTGGAGAGCGCCACAACATTGGCCACGCGCGGGTTCAGGTTTTCGCGAAAGCGTTTGATTGTACCGCCTTTGCCGGCCGCATCGCGCCCTTCAAACACCACCACAACCCGCTTGCCGGTTTCCTTCACATCCGCCTGCAGTTTCACCAATTCAAGCTGTAACGCTTCTAGTTCGCTTTCATAGACGTCCCGGTCCATGCGGTCGGTGTAAGGATATGATTCTGAAAGGATATCCTTTTTTCCACCGGACTTAATCGCATCGCGCACGTCCTTGGGGGCGGTCTTCGTAAAGAACTCGGAGATGGCACCATCGAAGGGCAGGGACATGGAAAGTAACCTCCTGATTTCACGCCATTATGAGGGCGCAGGCCGTTCATGTAAATGCGATTAACTATGGTGTTAGCCGCGAAGATCTTCGACCGTGGTCCCAATCTCGTCCATATTAAAGGGCGTGGTCAGATACATTTCCGAAATCCAGTTCGCATAAAGCAGATGCGCGTGGCTGCGCCAGCGGTTTTCGGGCGCAAGCGAGGGGTCGTTTTCCGGATAGTAATTCATCGGGATATTGATCGGCGCGCCCTTGGCCACATCGCGATCATATTCGCCCTTCAACGTCTCGTCATCATACTCAAAATGGTTGAAGATATAGAGCGCGCGGTGGGCGGTGTCTTCGATCAGACAGGGGCCGACCTCGTCCGAGGCCAAAAGAGTGCGAAGCGCAGGATGCTGATCCACGTCCTCTTGCATAATCTCGGTCCATCGGCTGACGGGAACCACGCAAGTATCAGAAAAACCACGTAAATATGGGGATGACGCATGTTTGTTGGCCTGCGGAAAACAGCCAAAAGCCTTGGCTGCCAACAGGTGTTTTTGCACACGATGGAAGTGGTAAATCATCGCCATTCCGCCCCAGCAAACGCCAAAGGTGGAATGCACATTGGTCTGGGTCCAGTCCATAATCTGGGTCAGCTCGTCCCAATAGGTCACATCCTCAAACGGCATCTGTTCAATCGGCGCGCCGGTGATGATCAGCCCGTCGAATTTCTGGTCTTTGACGTCGTCCCAAGTTTGGTAAAACGCGCCGATATGCGCCTCTGAGGTGTTTTTGGACACATGTTCCGCGGGGCGCAGCAGCGTCAGTTCGATCTGCAGCGGGTGTGCGCCAATCAGTCGCGCAAACTGCGTTTCGGTTTCGATCTTTTTTGGCATCAGATTGAGCAAAGCGATGCGCATGGGGCGGATATTTTGCCGCGCGGCCTGATCATCCGACATGACCATCACGCCCTCATCCGTCAGCACGTCGAAGGCCGGGAGAGTGGAAGGCAATTTGATGGGCATGGGTCTGCTCCTATTAAAAGTGTCGCGTGGGGGTGTGAAAAAGATGGGGCAGATCACCCCAAGATCAAGAGGTTACGCCGCGTCGATCGCGGCGCCGATCATTCGGTCAAAATCATCGTGTGTCTTGATCTGGGCCACGTCATGCGCGCAAAGGGTCACCCCATGCTGGGCCATTTGTTCATACAGCGGCTGGCGATGCGCAAGGGCTTGGGCATAGGTCCATCGGATGAAGGTGTCCGGATCAACATCACCCTCTTTCATGTTGAATTCATTCAAATATTCCAACCAGACCCGAGCAAGAAATTCGGGTTGATAGGCCATTGGTTTCGGGGACCGATCAAAGCGACGCACCAATTCCTGGGTGTGGCGATCATCGCCTTTCAGCCACACCAGCAAACAGTCGCGCGACAATTTTTTCAGGATCGGATCCTCGGCGCCTTTGGCGGGGTCAATCCATTCACAAATCGACCCGCCGCTGTCACAGATGAAATGCGGATAGTCATAGATGTGTTCCGCGCGGTCGATAAAGCGGGCGGTGTCCATCAGGGCCGAAACCTCGGCCTGTTTGAATTGCTCTTGCCGGCGTTGATACTCCGCCATCGGCAGGCCACCGCGCGCGGGATCGCCGGGTTTGCCCAGATAGGTGGCCACGGGGGTAAGATTGTCAAAGGAGATTTTCGACGAAATACGAATGCTATCGGTCAGCAAAAGATCGCGCAGAAAAGGCACTTTCATCGCCTCGGACTTAAAGTTGTCGGTGATGTGTTCGCCCATATACCGCGTCCCGATACGGTAATCGATCGAATAATGGAACCAATCGCCATGCGCGCGCAGCAGATTGGACAAATAGGTTTTTCCCAGGCCGGACATGCCAAAAAACAGCACGCGTTTGTGCGGTGCGTTGTGCCAATGCTGCGCAGAACTATAGATCATGCCCGTTATCCCTGCCGGATGTCCCTGTTGTCCTTTCGTAAGGCGGCAGGGCCGGGGGGTCAAATGCTTCTGCGTTTGAAAAGGCGTCCGTCAAGGATCACCAACCCGAATGCCAGCAGACCAAGTCCGAAATAGGCCAGTGGCGGGATGCTCTCGTTGCGCAGCCACGCCCCCAGACAGATGGCAACCGGCGGAATGATCAATGTCACCAACATCAGATTTCCCGAACCAGCAGCCGCGAGGATGCGGTAATAGAGAAGATAGGCCAAGGCGGTCGCGACAAGGGCATAGTAAAGCACCGCGGCCCAGGTGGTCGCCCCCATCGACAGGGGCAATGGGCCATCAATCATCCAGCTGAGCGGCAGCATAACAAGGGCAGAGCCGGTGACCATGCCCATGGCGGCCACTTGGGGGGTCAGCTCCGACAGAAATTTACGCGCCCAGACCCCGGCAAATGCATAAGAAAGTGTGGCGGCGATGGCGGCGAGCTGTGCAAGAGATCGAAGGTCAAACTGTGTGATCGCCTCTGGCCCAATGGCCAAAACCACGCCCGCAAACCCCACACCAACCCCAAGGGTTTTTCGCAGGTTTAGCCGCTCATCTTTCAGGAAAATTGCGGCCACCACCACGCCAAACAGGGCCGTGGAGGCGTTGAAAATCGCGGTTAGCCCACTTTCGATCGACAATTGCGCCCAACTGAGAAGGGTGAAGGGAATGATGTTGTTCAGCGCCCCCATCACCAACAAAGCCAGCCAAATTCGCGGCCGGCGCGGAATGGGGTATCCCTTCCACAGGACAAAGCCCCAAAGGATCGCCGCCGCCCAGATCAACCGATGCGCCACGGCATGTAATACCGATATTTCGTCGAGTGCGATCCGCGTCGCAAGGAAGACGCCGCCCCAAATCAGGCCCAATAGGCCCAGTTCAACCCAGCTTCGTGTAGAGATGTTTTGTGTCATGCGGTGAGAGTGCGGTATTTCAGCGGTTGCGCCAATCCGAAACATGCGCGAAAGCCTGAATTTCATCGCAAAACGCAAAACGCCCCGCGCGTTGGCACGGGGCGTTTTAAGGATTAAAAACCGAGACTTAGTAGGTGAAGTCGAGGCTAAGCCCTGCGGCAATGGCATGACCGTTGAAGGTCGCGCTCAGTGGGGCGCTTGTGACAGTCTTGTCGTCGAACATGACATATTTCACGCCGCCGGAAATCTTGTAATTGTCGCGCGAATAGCTTGCACCCAGTCCAATAGATTTGCTGGTTCCGGTTGGTGCGAGGAATGTGGTGCCGGTGCTGGCCCCTTCTTCGTACCCAAAGGTCGCAGCGATCGACCAGTTTTCATTCAGCTTGCGACCAACACCAATTTCGTATGTCGTCGAGTCATCCACAAATTCAACCCAATCGACAGTCCCAAACGCAGAGGTGGTGGTAAGCTTTGTGCCATTCCATTTTACGTGACGCACCGAGCCGAACAAAAGTGTGTCTTTTGCGATACCGGTTTGAAAGTCCAGATTGAAGCTTTCAGGAATACGAACCGAGCCGGTCGCCGCGGCGAAGTTATGCGTCCCGGTGAGATCGTGTTTGATGGCGGTGTTATACGTCAAGGCCACACGCATCGCGATTTTAGGAATTTCGTAGGCGACGCCAGCCAAACCACCAAAATCATAGCTGCTGTTTGCACGCAGCACACCGGACCCGGACAGAATTTCGCCGCTCACACGTTGCGCGCGAAGACCGCCGTGGACGCTGAACCCGTTGCCAAATTCATAGCGCATCAGCCCGGTGATGGCTTTGCTGTCTACAAACGCACGACCATTTGGATCGGCAGAAACCGCAGTTTTCAGTGGTTCGGGGTAAAGCAGACCAAGTGACCCAAGGGGGCCATCAATATAGCGGATATCGGCGCCAAAAGGTTCGTCCATAATAACCGCGAAGCTCAGCTTTTCTGAAACTTGCTGTTTGATCGACAGTGAAAATGAATTAAACGCAGCCGCAGATTGCGTTGCGAAACCAGCGGGCGAGCTGGGCACGTTTGGATTGGCGGTCAGAAACCCCAATTTTACGTGGTTACCTTCTTCGAACAGGATCGAGATGTCCTGACCCGAACGATCAATGCCGCCCGCGAAACTTGTCGTGGCGGTGGCCGCAACGGCTGCAGCTGTAAGCGCAAAACCCTTCATATTTCCTCCCTGAGAAATCTCAACTTGCGTGAATAGGCGCAAATTGGCTTATCGTTGTTTTTTTCATTGCAGAAAACGTATGTGTCGCACAAGTGTTCGGTCAATCGTTACCTTGGGTCAGTTGCAGCCTTGCACCGGTCCCGCGAGTATTTTCAACTCTGAGGGCGTAAATTTCCCTTAGGGGATGGGTCGGTTTTCGCCCTTAAATTGATAAGATTTGCCGCCACAATCAACGCAGATCCAACCGCCAAACCCCATGTCATAGGCTCTTGGTAAAATATTGCACCAATAAGGGCGATCAGGGGCAGGCGGGTGAAATCTATGGGAATCACAACGCTGGCGGGCGCAAGGGACAGGGCCTGTGTCAAGCATAAATGCGCCAGCAAACCGGCCAGGCCGATCAGCACAAACCACGGGACGAGCTGTGCTGTGGGCGGCGTGATTTGCCCATCATACCCGGCGCAAATCAAGCCAAAGATCAACTGCAACCCGGTCAGCCAAAACAGAATGTTGAGCGTGGTTTCATGTCGGGTCAGTTTTCGTGTCAGGATCGCGGTGAAGGCAAAGGCAATGGCGGCGCTTCCGGCCGCAATAACGCCCGCCGAAAGCCCGGTCACGCCGGGGCGCGCGATGATCAGAATACCGATAAATCCGATGATCGCTGAGGCGGCGCGACGACGTGTCAGCGCCTCGCCCAGCAAAATTGGCGCCAGCACAACCACCCAAAGCGGCGACGTGAATTCCAACGCAAAAACCTGGGCAAGCGGGATCATTGTCAGCGCATAGAACCACAGGTTCTGGCCGGAAAAATGTGCGATATTGCGCAAAACATGGGTGCCAAGCGCGCGACGATTAATCATCTGAAATCGCCCGGTCAAGAGCAGCACAAGACACACGATACCAAACCCGATGAAAGAGCGAAACAACATCAGCTCAAAGGTGTCATGGGCATGACTGACCGCGCGCCCCGCAATGGCCATGGCAGAAAATGAGGTGATCGCCCCGGTCATCCAAAGCGCGGCGCGTAGGGTTGCGTTCATCTTTAAGTCGCTTTGTTATCAATGGTATGTGGAATTTCCGTGATGCTGTAGTCGCGCGGAATTCCCTGTGTAATCTCTGCCCAGCGTGAGGCTTTCATCCGGGTCTGATGGGCCTCAAATGCGATCCGATCCGTGAACATCTCGGACACGTTGAACCGCCCGGAAAGCGTGCTGTCCGGGGTGACGTCAAACGACAAGCAACCGGGTTCCTGACGTGTCAGTTCAATATGGCGCGGCAAGGCGGCGGCCACGGCGTCATATCGGTCGGCGGGCACATCAATATATCCGATGAGCGAGATTTTGGGGTCCTGTGTCATGTCTTAGGGCTAGCAAGGCCTCGCTTAGAAAGCGAGTGAATATCCACCACATATGAAAAAACGCCGCCCGTGAGGGGCAGCGTTTCTGTTTTACATATTAGAAAAGGCGGCGCGCCTTATTCCCACTCGATCGTCCCCGGAGGTTTCGAGGTGATGTCATAGGTGCAGCGATTGATGCCTTTCACCTCGTTGATGATCCGGGTGGATGTCTCGCCAAGGAATTCATGGGTGAACGGATAATAATCTGCGGTCATCCCATCAACAGAGGTCACCGCACGCAGCGCACAGGCGAAATCATAGGTCCGACCATCGCCCATAACCCCCACGGTGCGCACGGGAAGGATCGCGACAAAGGCTTGCCAGATCTCGTCATACAGCCCGTGTTTGCGGATCTGATCAATGTAAACCGCATCCGCTTCGCGCAGGATGTCCAGCTTTTCACGGGTGATCTCGCCGGGGCAACGGATCGCAAGACCCGGCCCAGGAAAGGGGTGACGGCCGATGAACGATTGCGGCAGGCCAAGTTCACGCCCCAAGGCGCGCACTTCGTCTTTAAAGAGCTCGCGCAGCGGCTCCACCAGCTTCAGACCCATCTTTTCAGGCAGGCCACCGACGTTGTGGTGCGACTTGATGGTCACCGAAGGGCCGCCAGAAAAGGACACGGATTCAATGACATCAGGGTAAAGCGTACCCTGGGCCAGAAACTCGGCCCCCTCAATGGTATCGGCATGTTTCTGGAACACATCAATGAACAGCTTGCCAATGATCTTGCGCTTGGTTTCCGGATCAGATTGCCCCTCAAGCTCGCCCAAGAACAGGTCCGCCTCATCCGCGTGGATCAGTTGCAGATTGTAATTGTCGCGGAACATGGTGACGACCTCCTGGCCCTCATCCTTGCGCAAGAGGCCATGATCGACAAACACACAGGTCAACTGATCGCCAATTGCCTCGTGGATCAAGATCGCCGCAACCGAACTGTCAACACCACCAGACAGACCGCAGATGACTTTTTTGTCCCCCACCTGTTCACGGATCGACGCAATCATCTGTTCGCGGTACGCGCCCATGGTCCAATCGCCGCTGAACCCCGCCAATTTGACAAATTGCTCATACAGCTTTGCGCCATTGGGGGTGTGATGCACTTCGGGGTGGAATTGCACCGCATAGAAGTGACGTTTCTGATCTGCGGTGATCGCAAATGGCGCATTGGGCGAGGTGCCGTAGACCTCAAACCCCGGCGCAATTTCTGAAACGTGGTCGCCGTGGCTCATCCAGACCTGTTCGTCACCGTCCGCATACCAGCCCTCTAGCAGGTCCAGTTTTTGCGTCTCGGTCACAAAGGCGCGGCCAAATTCAGCGGTGCCATGACCGCTTTCCACTTTGCCACCCAGCTGGTGCATCATCACCTGTTGACCATAGCAGATGCCCAAAATGGGCACACCATAGTCAAAAATTTCCTGCGGCACGCGCGGTGATCCTTCGCGGGTCACACTGTCGGGGCCACCGGAAAAGATCACGGCTTTGGGCGCAAGCGCGCGCACAAATTCCATTGTGACATTTTGATAGGGGTGGATTTCGCAATAGACGTTTAGCTCGCGAAGGCGGCGCGCAATCAGCTGCGTTACCTGGCTGCCAAAGTCGATGATTAAAAGGCGGTCGTGGCTCTGATCTGTCATGAAAACGGATTAGGGCAGGGCGCGCAATTTCGCAAGAGCTTGCAGACCTGTGTTGGCGATTTTCATCCTAATTTTTGAACCCTCATATCCGACAGCATGTCGTTTTTATGATCAACGCGCCGTTTCAGGTGAGATTTGACCCGCGCCCGCAGTGTAAACCGAAGCTAACAGGATTTACCGAGAGTTCGGAGGGAAATGACATGACCGAGGCGCAGACACGCAGACGAGCACGAGGGGGTGGCGGGGCCGCGCGCCGTGCGGAACGCAATGCGGTGTCGTTTGAAACGGCCAAGTATATTGAACGCAACATCCCGAACCTCGAAATTCTCAATGATGAAGCCATCGAGATCATCGAATACAACGCGGAAACCGTGTTGGAAGAAGTGGGTGTCAACTTTGTTGAAAACCCCGCCGCCCTAGAGCGGTGGCGCGAAGCAGGCGCGGATGTCAACGGTGAACGCGTGCGCATTCCGCGTGGATTGGCGCGCGAATTGTGCAAAACCGCACCCAGCCAGTATACGCAACATGCCCGCAACCCCGAGCGGAACGTGGTTGTTGGCGGACGCAACCTTGTGCTTGCGCCGGTTTACGGCCCCCCCTTTGTGCGCGACATGGAAGGTGGCCGCCGTTACGCCACGATGGATGATTTCAAGAAATTCGTAAAACTTGGCTATATGTCAAAATGGCTGCACCATTCGGGCGGCACGGTTTGCGAACCCACCGATATCCCGGTGAACAAACGCCACCTTGATATGCTGATGGCGCATATGGAGCTGTCGGATAAGCCGTTTATGGGGTCCGTCACCGCGCCCGAACGCGCGCAGGATTCGGTGGATATGTGCGGCATCCTGTTTGGGAAGGATTTTGTGCAGGAAAACACCGTGATGACCTCGCTCATCAACATCAACTCGCCGATGCAATATGATGACGTGATGATGGGCGCGATGGAGGTGTTTGCCAAAAACAACCAAGCGTGCATTATTTCGCCGTTCATTGTGGGCGGGGCGATGGCGCCCGTGTCGGTGGCCGGGACGTTGACGCAAGTGCTGGCCGAAGTGCTGGCCGGCGTGGCCTATTCCCAACTGATCCGCAAAGGCGCGCCAGTTGTGGCGGGGACCTTTGTAAGCTCGATCGACATGAATTCGGGTGCGCCGACCTTTGGTACGCCAGAAGCATCAAAAGTCACCTATGGCTGTGGCCAGCTCTTCCGCCGTCTGGGCCTGCCGTATCGTTCGGCCGGTTCGTTCAACGGATCGAAGCTGCCAGATGCACAGGCGGCCTATGAAACCGCCAACTCGCTGAACGCGGGTCTGTTGTCTGGGGTGAACTTCATGTTGCACTCGGCCGGCTGGCTTGAGGGCGGTCTGGTGTCGAGCTTTGAGAAGTTTGTGATGGACGCCGATCAGCTGGGCACATTGCACGGAATGGCCTCTGGTGTGAGCTATGATGAGAACGCCCAAGCGATGGGAGCGATTCGCGAAGTGGGGCCGGGCGGGCACTATCTGGGCTGCGATCACACCCAATCGAACTTTAAATCCGCCTTCTGGCGCTCTGAGCTTCTCGATTACAAGCCATTTGAGACCTGGGAAGAGGATGGCGCGAAAGACACCATGCAATTGGCGTCTGAGCGGGTGAAAAAACTGTTGGGGGACTATCAGCAACCAGCGATGGACCCAGGAATTCGCGACGGTCTGAACGACTATATCGCGGCGAAAAAGGCGTCTATGCCGGATGCGTTTTCGTAAGGTTCACATCTGTTCCTAGAGTGTTCCAACTGGTTAACAGGTTGGTAAGGGGGGTTAACGGCCCCCCTTATACTTTTTCAACCTCAAACCGAACGTAGCTTGCGTGGCAGCAACCGGGCCTCGGCCATCAAAGCGATCAAAACCTCAACATGACGCGAAACTGAATAGGCGCCATCGCCGGTTTTGCGGATCTGTTCCAGGCGGGCTTCTTCTTCCATCAGACCATCAACGGCCCGTGTAGGCGTTGGGGTGGATGCTGATTTCATCAGTCGTTTCAAGTCTCTATCACGATTATAGTCTACAATTCCAAAACGTGCTGCGCGGATTAACAGGCGTGGGCGGCGAAGTGTTTTGAGAAGATCAAGTGCATCAGTCATGTGAGTTCCTTTCATCGTGTTGCCACTAGGAATACTCAACCCTGAGAGGTGTTGCGTTCAAAAATTCACCGTACGCAAGTTTTAACAATTGTTTCACTTTTAGAAACAAAACTGAAGCATAGACTGGACAATTAACCATTCGGTAACCAAACGCGTGCTAGCTGGAGTGACGTAAAAACACAACCGCTAGTAGAGCGTCAACCGAGGCCGTCGCGATGGGACAGCGCACAGCCTTAAAGGGGGACATGCATGGAGTTCTCGAGCTCTTCACAGATCGAAATCGGAACCGGGGAAATCATCCCTTGGTTGCCCAATGCGGTGAAGCTGTATTTGGATCACACCGAACGCGGCGAAACCATTCGTGCGTTGGCGCGGCAAAAGGGCGTACATGCCTCGACCGTGCTGCGCCAGGTGCAAAAAACGGAAACGCGGCGCGATGATCCGCTGGTGGACAATCTGATCACTCAGATTGCGCAGAACTGGTGTGAACATGAGGGGGTGCAAGCCGGCACAGACAAGGGTCACACCCCCATGAAAGACCTAGACAGCGACGATAACGTGATCTCAAAACATGCCGCGCGCGTGTTGCGCACATTGATGAAAGAGGGCGCAATCCTCGCCATCTCGAAGGGGGTGGATACGGCGGTTGTGCTTGACCTGCGCGAGGGGGACAGCCCGGTGCAATTGTGCAAATGCCCGCGTGAGGTGGCCGAGATTCTTGCGTTGCGCGACTGGATTTCCGGGACGAGCACAGGAACGGTGTCGCGGTACCGTATCACACCGGCTGGGCGCACGGCGCTGAACAAAATGATGGCCAAAGCCGAAGGGCGCGCCCTTGGGTTTGCAGAAGCATCTGCCGGGTTTCTGGGCGCAAAATCCGCAGGAAAACCCAGCTCAGGTGCAAAGAAACGCCGCATGGTCGGGGCGGATACGCCACTTCGGGTGCTGGCACGCAGCCGTGCGGCGGGGCAACCCTATCTGAGTGGTAATCTGGTGTCGGCCGCTGACCGTTTGCAACGTGATTTTGCACTGGCACAACTTGAGGCATCGCCGCAATCGGGGTGGTCTGGCATCATGTCTGGCCTGCGCAACACCCCCAAGCGCAACGGGTCGCGCAATGATCGGATGATTGATGCGCGTCAGCGGTTCATTGCTGCGATGGATGCATTGGGGCCAGAGCTGGGGGAAATGGCCCTGGCGGTGTGTTGTCACGAAAAGGGCATGGAACGGATCGAAGCAGAGTTGCAGATGCCGGCCCGATCGGGAAAATTCATGCTGCGTGTCGCGTTGAAATACCTGCATCGCCATTATGATGAGCTTGGCGGAACGGACCATGATCTGATCTATTAAGGCATTTCGCCAAAACCGGTAATACAGGCTTTTTCGAAACGCATTCGTCAGAACAAACACAGTCCAAATTGCGTCGTAAATAAGGCTTATTCCACCAGTTGAACGTCATCTGCATTGGTGGTGACAATCTCGAAATCAACATCAGGGGCCTGGCTTTTGATCTCTGTCTTGACCATTTTGGGGTTCGTCAGGCTTGGGGCCACCACACGGTATTTTCCGCGGTACCCCAATTGCTGCAAGCGCAGTGCCAATTCGAGGCAATCAAAGCTGTTGCACAACAAAGGGGACAGGATCAGCGCGGGGTTGATCCTGTCGAGCGTCTCGGATGTGACATCCAAATACCCGAGGTAGCTGATCTTCTCAAATTCCGGGAATTTTAGTGCCGTATCATCACTTTGCATCGTATCACCGACCGCTAAAATACCGGTTTTTATCGACACATCGAGTTGATCCATAGTCCAGCCCTTATCCCCTGAAAGACCTTATCTTGACAGAAACCCAACATTTCTGCGGCGCGGCAGCCTTCGTTACTAAACAAGTATAGGGGGGGCTTTTCAATCTGCAATTCCCCAATTCCGCGTATTTTTCTTTTTTGGTCAAAAAACACTGCACTCTTTACAGGATTTAAAAACCAAAGCAGAAGGTTGGCAGCTTTTCCAGCGATAAGGTGCAAAAATGCTTTCTGCGTGTGATGTAGATCCACTTCCAATTGCGGTGATTGTGATCGCGGCAGATGGGCAAATCACGACCATTAACGAACGCGCGCGGGAGCTGTTTGGCGAGCGTACGGTCGGGCGGCTTTATGCGGCTGTGTTGCGCCAGCCTGATGTGGTGGAACGGATAGAACGCGCCTTGGCGCATGAACGCATGGCGCCTGTACGCTATATCGCGGTTGGGGCGGGGCGTGATGTGGTTTACGATGCCCATATCGTCCCGATCGAGGACGAGAGCGGTGGGGTTATGGTCAGCTTTGTTGATGCAACCCATAAGGAAGAAGCAGGGCAAATGCGCTCTGATTTTGTTGCCAATGTTAGCCATGAATTGCGCACGCCCCTTACCGCATTGTCTGGTTTCATTGAAACCTTGCGCGGACCTGCGCGCGACGATCCAGAGGCGCGCGACCGGTTTTTGGACATTATGGAACAAGAAGCCGGGCGGATGAACCGGCTGGTCTCTGATCTTCTGTCGCTGTCTCGCGTTGAGGATATGGAACGGATGCGCCCCACGGCGCCACAAGATTTGCGTGACGTGCTGCATTGCGCGCAGAGCAGCCTGCAAAGACAAGCGCGCGCGCGCGGTGTTACGGTTGATCTGGTGTCAGAAAATGACGGGGGGATCGCGGTTTCCGGGGACCGGGATCAGCTGATCCAAGTGTTCACCAACCTCATTGAAAACGCTATTAAATACGGAAAAAAGGCGGGGATTGTCACCATTCGCGTCACGCGCGGGCAGGCCGTTCCCGGAATGCGTGCCCCGGTGATTTGTGTTGCGGTCGAGGATCAGGGCGACGGGATTGCGCCCCATCACATCGGCCGGTTGACCGAACGGTTTTACCGGGTCGATAATCACCGTTCGCGTGAAATGGGTGGCACGGGTCTGGGGCTGGCGATTGTCAAACATATCGTCAAACGACATCGCGGGCGGCTGCGCATTCAAAGCGAAAAGGGGAAAGGCAGTTGCTTTACCGTCTGCCTGCCAGAACACTCATAGATTTTTTTATTGGACATAGAACACTGTAAGGTTGTTTAATCCGGCAAAAATGTCGTTTTTATATCCAACAGTGATCAGATTTATGAAAAAGCCGCGTCCGGTCGAAGTTATCCCTTTTTTGGACAGGCCAATGATGGGCCTTGATGCCTATGCCACAGAATTCTCGCTTCCGCCTCTGCGTGCGGCGGACCCTTTGACCCATTGGGTTGCCGTGGGTGGAGAGGCCGTTCTGTTGGTCTTTGGTTCGTACAACTATTTTGCAGGCCACAGTATCGCCGCCCTGGTGACGATCCTTCCCTTGGTGATGATCCTGTCCGGTCAGATTGCCAGTCTCTTGGGGCGACGCTGGCCGTTTAATCCAGGGATGATTCTTTTTGTACTGGCACTATCGCATCTCGCTTTGGCCTGGCTGATGACGCCGATGGTTCTTTTGTGGGCCTTTCCGTCGCTGGTGGCGGCGTTTTTGATGACGCGGTCGCAAAATGTGAACATATATGCGGGGCTGATGTTGATCGGCGGCACCGGAATTGCGGCGATGCAAACGGATTATGCTTTGGCGGTGCGCTTTCCTTTGGCGTTTAGTTCTGTGTGGTTGTTATTGTTCATTCTGCTGCGCGTGGTGGCCAATCTTCGCCAGACCGCCTTTGAGCAAAGCATCACCGATCCGCTTACGGGGTGCTACAACCGGCGATATCTCGATCATTATATGGAGGCAAAACACCGGCAAGACCGCGGTGCGATGCTGCTTTTGGATATGGATCGGTTCAAGGATTTGAATGATGAACACGGTCATGCAGCGGGCGATCAGGCCCTGCGGCGGCTGACAATGATTTGCCAAGCCACTTGGCCCGGCGAGGTGTCATGTTTCCGGATTGGCGGCGATGAATTTGTGCTGATGCTGCGCCAGCCGGAAAAGCACGATCTAACGGGCATGAGCGCACATGAACAGGACCGTCGGCTTTTCCGGTTTGCGAAAACGGTGATCAACACCCTAAACGCCGATGGCAGTTTTTCTGTCTCGGGGGGGCTGGCGCCGTTCGGTTGGCCGGCAGAGTTTGAGGAGATTTATCGCCGTGCCGATGTGGCGCTTTATCAGGCCAAAGACGAGGGGCGGGGGCGATTGTGCGTGAGTGAATCACCAACCTCTGTGACACAAAGCGGGTTTTCGTCTGAAAAACCACCGTCAGATCACGCCATTCCAGCGGAATAACCACCTGAAACCATGTAATTTCCCTGACTGTCATACGCTTGTTACAAAACAGTCACAAAAGCTTTGATCAATCCCCTTAACACGGCCCCAAGTCGCCGATGGGGCGGCATTGATGTAAATGGAGAAACCCATGTCTTTTGTGAAACTGACCGCTTCTGCTTTGGCGATCACCGCTGTTGGTGCAACTGCTGCATCCGCCCGTGATCAGGTTCAAGTTGCCGGATCGTCCACCGTTCTGCCTTACGCGTCGATCGTGGCGGAAGCTTTTGGTGAAAACTTTGACTTCCCAACACCGGTTGTTGAATCGGGCGGTTCATCCGCGGGTCTTAAGCGTTTTTGTGAAGGTGTTGGCGAAAACACCATCGACGTGGCAAACGCCTCGCGCAAAATCAAAGATAAAGAGATTGCAAAATGTGCCGATGCTGGTGTGAAAGACATCATCGAAGTGCGCATCGGCTATGACGGCATCGTGTTTGCCTCGCAGTTGAACGGCCCGGATTTTGGTGCCTTTGAACCGGCGGACATTTATAACGCGCTTGGTGCGCAGGTGATGGTTGACGGCAAATTGGTCGACAACACATTTTCCAAATGGAACGAATTTAACGCGGATCTGCCCGACGTAGACATCGCCGCCTTCATCCCCGGCACAAAACACGGCACCCGTGAAGTGTTCGAAGTGAAAGTTATGGAAGCGGGCTGTAAGGCCACTGGCGCCTATGACGTGTTCCTGGCAGCTGCCGAAGGCGACAGCGACAAAGCCAAGAAAAAAGCCGCGAAAAAGATGTGTTACAAAGTGCGCACCGACGGCACATCGGTGGACATCGATGGCGATTACACCGAAACTTTGGCCTCGATCAGCTCGAACAAAGACGGCATCGGCATCTTTGGTCTGGCGTTTTATGAAAACAACACAGACACGCTGCAAGTGGCGACCATGTCGGGCATCGCACCGTCCACGGAAACCATTGCAACCGGTGAATACCCTGTGTCGCGCCCGCTGTATTTCTATATCAAGAAAGCCCACATCGGCGTGATCCCTGGCCTGAAAGAATATGCTGAGTTCTTTGTCGCCGATGAAATCGCTGGCCCCGATGGCCCGCTGTCTGAATACGGTTTGGTTGCGGATCCAGAACTGGCCGCAACCCAAGCGTCGATCGCTGCTGAAGAGACCATGAAATAAGCTTTGCTTATCTGGGCGGCGCGGGATTCCTCGCGCCGCTTTCCCTTTCCCGGATCACATTGATCCGCCTTTCACAAGAGACACCACATGTCTGCTTCACTTCTTCTTCTGATCATCCTGGCACTGGCCGCCGTCGGATTTGTCATCGGTCGGGGCAGGGCGCTTCGCTCGGTCCAGGGGGATCGCCGCCGACTGCATTCTTTGCCGAACTACTACGGATTTAACGTGGCGATGCTGGCCTTTGTGCCGGCTGTGCTGGTTTTGGCGCTTTGGGTTGTGGTGCAGCCGATGGTGGTGAACAGCGCGGTGTCCGGTCTGATCCCACACGACAGCTATGCGGATGCCGGGGCATTGAACCTGATCATGAGCGATGTGAAACGCGTGGCGCACGGGTTGGACGCGGTTGCGGCGCAAGGGATCGTTCAAAAGATCCCCTTGTCTGAAATGAACGTGGGCAACACTGATATTCGCGGGCTTTTGGGCTCGGTTGGTGTGGCGCTTGGATCGGATGTGACCCAAGACGTGCTGAACGCAGCCCAAGAGTTTCGTGCAAAATCGGCGCAAGGGGCGCTGTGGATGTCGATCATCGTTTTGGTTGTCGCTTTGGCTGGGTTTTTCGCCGCCATCCGCATGACCAACGGAGATCTGCGGGCGCGCAATTTGGTGGAACACGGCATTAAGGCTGTGTTGATTGGGGCCGCAATGATTGCGGTTCTCACCACTTTGGGAATTATTTTGTCGTTGATTTTCAACACCATCAGCTTCTTTGGCATGTTCCCTATGGCGGATTTCTTGTTCGGCATGACGTGGTCGCCTGAGGGGCGCGGCGGGTCCGAGCATCTGGGCATCCTGCCGCTGTTGTGGGGGACAATTTACATCTCGATTGTGGCGCTGTCGGTGGCGGTGCCCATCGGGCTTTTCGCCGCTGTTTACCTGTCGGAATATGCCAGCCGCACCACGCGGGCCTTTGCAAAACCGCTGCTCGAAGTGCTGGCGGGCATCCCCACCATTGTCTACGGGCTGTTTGCCCTGACGGTGGTTGGCCCCATGCTTGTGGGTTTTTTCGGCGCAGATGGGCTGAATTGGATGCAAGGGGCGCGGTCGGTGATGACGGCCGGTTTGGTGATGGGCATTATGCTGATCCCCTTCGTGTCCTCATTGTCGGACGACATTATCAACGCAGTGCCGCAAAGCATGCGCGATGGGTCTTACGGACTGGGGGCCACGCAATCAGAAACCGTGCGCCAAGTGGTTTTGCCCGCCGCCCTTCCGGGCATCGTGGGGGCGATCCTTCTGGCGGCGTCTCGCGCGATTGGCGAAACCATGATTGTGGTCATGGGCGCCGGGGCCGCCGCGCGCCTGTCGATGAACCCCTTTGAAGCGATGACCACCGTGACCGCCAAGATCGTCTCTCAGCTGACAGGCGACGCCGATTTTGCCAGCCCCGAAGCCCTGGTGGCCTTTGCGCTTGGCATGACCCTTTTCATCCTGACCCTTGGGCTGAACGTCGTTGCGCTGATGATCGTGCGCAAATACCGGGAGCAATACGAATGAGTGATATGACCGACATGACGGCTGCGCGCCCCCAAAAACCGGTTAATTCTTTGCTCGTACAAGACGCAAATACCGCCCGCCGCAATGCGTCTGAAAAACGGTTTCGCGCCTATGGCATCACCGCGATCGCCATTGGCCTTGTGTTTCTGGTGGTGCTGATTTCCTCGATCCTTTTCAAAGGGGTAGGGGCGTTCCAACAGACCACGCTCACCCTTCAGGTGGAGCTTTTAGAGGCGAAACTGGACAAATCCGGCACCCGTGATTTGGACAAGATCAAAAAGGTCACGACCTTTGGTTATAACCCGCTGATTGACGACGCCATCCGGCGCGCGATTGACGAGATTGGGGTGGAGAACCCGTTTCGCAAAGGCAAAGATCTGCGCAAGATGCTGTCGTCAGGTGCGGCCGGTCAGCTGCGGGAGTTTGTCATCGCAAACCCGGATCGTATTGGTGACACGGTGGCGTTTAAACTGCTCGCCTCGTCCCGTGTGGATGGGTATCTGAAGGATCGCGTCAGTCGCGAAAGCCTTGCGCGCGACAAGAACCTGACGCCTGTGCATTTGGATCTTATTGACGCGCTGCGGGACGCAGGCATTGTGCGCAAAGGGTTCAATATGTCCTTTATCACCGGCGCGGATGCCTCGGAAAGTCGCCCGGAACAGGCCGGGATCGGCGTGTCGATGTTGGGCAGCTTTTATATGATGATTGTCGTCCTGCTGGCCGCATTGCCGATCGGTGTGGCGGCGTCGATTTACCTGGAAGAGTTTGCGCGCCAGAACTGGTTCACGGATCTGATCGAAGTGAACATCTCAAACCTTGCGGCGGTGCCGTCGATTGTGTTTGGGATCTTGGGTCTGGCCGTGTTCATCCAATTTGCCCATTTCCCACAATCAGCGCCGCTGGTAGGGGGGCTGGTGCTGACCTTAATGACCCTGCCGACGATCATCATTTCAACCCGCGCGTCCTTGAAGGCTGTGCCGCCGTCAATCCGCGAAGCGGCTTTGGGGATTGGTGCCTCGAAAATGCAAACCGTGTTCCACCATGTGCTGCCGCTGGCGATGCCGGGCATTCTGACCGGAACCATCATTGGTCTGGCGCAAGCGCTTGGCGAAACCGCGCCGCTTTTGCTGATCGGGATGGTGGGCTATATCGCGTCCAATCCGCCCGAAGGACTGATCGAAGGGTTCCTCAGCCCCAATTCTGCCATGCCGGCGCAAATCTATGAATGGGCGAAGCGCGCGGACCCTGCCTATTATGAACGGGCATGGGGCGGGATCATTATCTTGCTTCTGTTCCTCATGACCATGAATATCATCGCAATCATCCTGCGCCGACGGTTTGAGCGCCGCTGGTAGGCCGCACCGAAATGGGGCCCCAGAATGGACCACGACGAGGACCACGACAATGAACGATATGACGAAAACCGAGAAAGCCTTAGAGATGAAAACCTCAAAGATCTCAGCCAAAAACGTGCAAGTGCATTACGCCGACACCCATGCGATCAAAGACGTGAATGTCGAGATTGAGGATAAGACCGTGACCGCCTTTATCGGTCCGTCTGGGTGCGGGAAATCGACCTTTCTGCGCTGTCTTAATCGGATGAATGACACCATTGATATTTGCCGGGTCACGGGCGACATTCTGTTGGACGGCGAAGACATTTATGATCGTCGGGTGGATCCCGTACAGCTGCGCGCAAAAGTCGGCATGGTGTTTCAAAAACCCAACCCGTTCCCCAAGTCGATTTATGACAATGTCGCTTACGGTCCGCGCATTCATGGCCTTGCCCGCAACAAAGCGGATCTTGATGATATCGTTGAGAAATCTTTGCGTCGCGGGGCCATTTGGAACGAGGTTAAAGACCGCCTTCATGCGCCC
Organism: Aliiroseovarius lamellibrachiae; assembly: GCF_018599245.1. Lineage (GTDB taxonomy): Bacteria > Pseudomonadota > Alphaproteobacteria > Rhodobacterales > Rhodobacteraceae > Aliiroseovarius > Aliiroseovarius lamellibrachiae. The sequence goes on along the minus strand of NZ_JAHEVJ010000007.1, from coordinate 121,124 downwards.
GGAACCGGGCTTTCTGGCGGGCAACAACAGCGTTTGTGCATTGCGCGAGCTGTTGCGACCGAGCCTGAGGTTTTGCTGATGGATGAGCCGTGTTCGGCGCTTGATCCCATCGCCACGGCACAGGTTGAAGAGCTGATCGACGAGCTGCGCGAAAACTTTTCTGTGGTGATTGTCACCCACTCGATGCAGCAAGCCGCGCGCGTCAGCCAAAAAACCGCTTTTTTCCACATGGGCAACCTTGTGGAATATGACGACACCACAAAGATTTTCACCAATCCCGAAGATCCACGCACCGAGAGTTATATCACGGGCCGGATCGGTTAAGGGCAGGGGACAGACACATGATTGATCAACATATCGCATCCGCTTTTGACCGGGACCTTGAGGAAATTCAGGCCCATGTGATGAAAATGGGCGGGCTGGTGGAAACGGCCATCCGTGACGGCGCCAAGTCGTTGAAATCCCGTGATGAAGAGCTGGCAGACGTCGTGCGCAAAGCCGACAAGAAAATCGATGCCCTGGACACACAGATCCAAGAAGAATGCGCGCGTTTGCTGGCCCTGCGCCAACCAATTGCGTCGGATCTTCGCACTGTTCTGACCGTGATGCGCATTGCCGCCAACCTTGAACGGGTTGGCGATTACGCGAAAAACATGGCCAAACGCACCAGTGTTTTGGTGCATATGCAGCCCATCGATGGGGCCTCGGGGGCGATCAAACGCATGGCGATGGAAGTGCAGCTAATGCTGTCGGATGTGCTGGATGCCTATATCCGCCGTGACGTGGATCTGGCGCAAGACGTACGGCATCGCGACATCGAAGTGGACCAGATGTACAATGCTTTGTTTCGCGAATTCCTGACCTTTATGATGGAAGACCCGCGCAATATTTCAAGCTGTATGCACCTTCATTTCATCGCGAAAAACATCGAACGTATGGGGGATCACATCACATCCATCGCGGATCAGGTGATCTATTTGGTGACCGGTGACATGCCCGATGAGGCGCGCCCAAAAGGCAATGCCCCCAACTATGAACTGCCCACCGGTGGGGATGACGAGGCGACGTCATGAGCGCGCAGAAGCCCTGTGTTTTACTGGTCGAAGATGAACCCGCCCAACGTGAAATCCTCCGCTATAACCTCAATGCCGAAGGGTATGAGGTGGTGATGGCAGAAAACGGCGATGATGCGCTGTTGATGGTCGACGAGGTGATGCCGGATTTGATCCTGTTGGATTGGATGCTGCCGGGGGTGTCAGGCATTGAGATTTGTCGTCAGGTGAAGTCGCGCAAGGAAACGCGGCCCATTCCGGTGATCATGTTGTCAGCGCGATCCGAGGAATTGGACCGTGTGCGAGGGTTGGAAACCGGCGCGGATGACTATGTCGTCAAGCCATTTTCCGTGTCGGAACTGATGGCGCGGGTTCGCACGCAATTGCGCCGCACACGACCGGCCGCCGTGGGGCAACAGCTGACGTTTGACGACATCATTTTGGACGGCGAAAGCCACCGTGTGACGCGGGCGGGTGAACCGATCAAACTGGGCCCAACCGAATTTCGCCTGCTGACCACCTTGATGGAAAAACCGGGGCGCGTCTGGAGCCGTGAACAGCTTTTGGATCGTGTCTGGGGGCGCGATGTCTATGTCGACACAAGAACGGTCGATGTTCATGTGGGCCGTTTGCGCAAGGCATTGTGCAAGGTCGGCGGGGATGATCCGTTAAGAACGGTCCGCGGGACCGGGTATTCACTGGGGTGATCTCACGGCAGGAACAAGGGCGCACACCGTAATACGCACAAAGGTTGAGGTTGGCATATTAATCGCATAATCAGTATTATGTAATATTAACCCCAAACAAACCGCGTCAAACGTCAGTCTAAAATACATGATAACAACCACTTACAGAACGCTGTTAATCAAGCACCCACAGCATTCCGGTCACCGGTCGATCCTTTTGACGCATCGGTTAATCCCGCTCTAGACCCTCGACAAACTCGAGCTTTCTTGGCAGAGTTGATCTAGGGAAAAGGGAAAATTATATGTCATCGATCTTGGTTCTGAATGGCCCAAATCTCAACCTTCTGGGGACGCGTCAACCAGAAATCTATGGGACAACAACGCTTAACGATATTGAAGACAAGTGTGTCAGCCATGCAAAATCGCGCGATGTGCGCTGTGTGTGTCTTCAATCCAACCACGAAGGTGCGCTGGTGGATGCGATCCACGCGGCGCGCGGCGTGCATGACGGGATCATTTTAAACGCCGGTGCCTATACGCACACGTCAATTGCGTTGATGGATGCAATTGTGTCGACTGAACTGCCGGTTGTTGAACTTCATCTGTCCAATATTCACGCGCGAGAAGACTTTCGCCACACCTCATATATCGCAAAGGCAGCCATCGGTCAGATTTGCGGGTTTGGCGCGGTAGGATACACGCTCGCCATTGATGCGCTTCTTGCCCATCTCGAGAATGGGTGACCGATGTCGTTTCTGGAGCTTCTGAAAGACGTCTGTGCCTGCGCCACGCTACAGCAGGTTTGGCAGATCCAGCGCGAGACCTTCGAAAGCTATGGGTTTGATCGCATCATCTATGGGTATTCCCGATATTTCACGCCAAACAGCTTTGGGCCGCGCGAAGATATCTTGCTGCTGTCAAACCATGACGCAGAGTATTTACGCTCCTACACAAGCGATGAAATGTATTTTCATTCCCCCATGGCTATTTGGGCAGCCGAAAACACCGGATCATGTTCCTGGCGTTGGATTCGCGAAAACGCGGAGCTGATGGGGGATCAGCAACAGGCTGTATTAAGTGTTAATCGAAAGATGGGTGTCACCGCCGGATATACGATCTCTTTTCCCTCGGCCACCTCGCGGACCCGCGGTGTGCTTGCCGCCACCGGACGCAAAGAAATGGATCAGGATGAGGTGGACGAAATCTGGGTTGAGCATGGCCGCGATATCGAAGTTTTCGCCAATGTCACACACCTTAAGATGATCTCGCTTCCTATTGAAACACAACGACAACCCTTGACACCACGTCAACGCGAAGCGCTTGAATGGGTGTCTGATGGGAAAACCACGCAGGACATTGCAACCATTATGTCCGTCTCGGCGGCGACCGTCGAAAAGCATCTGCGCATCGCGCGTGAAAAGCTTGGCGTTGACAGCACGGCGCAGGCCGTCGCCAAAGCTTCCTTTCTCAATCAGATCTATTTGCTCCCCGGCAGCGACAACAGCAATAAAATCAGCATCGGCTGAGGTCAGTCGCGATGGTATGGAAAACCCCACTACCCAAGCGCCTCGAGAATCGCGATAATTCAATTGTTCCGTGAGTGGTGGCTTTTGCCGTTTGGAACATGGGGTGGACGTGCTGTGATTTCAGATCTCGTATCATTCTGTCGGGTAACCGAGGGGCTGGTGTTAATGGAGTATTGATCCCAAAGGCGCCAGTCTTTTACCCTTCCCTTAAAGGGTGCCGTAGTCCTGCGGATACTCTTTGCGGCGTCGACCTCCCCGTTGGCGCCGCTTCCCTTTTCTGGCCTTTGATATGTGGAACGCTGTTCAGGCTGTGATCCGAAAGTGTTTCCAGTTTTCAGCGATACAATATCAACTGGAAATGCGCTGACAGAAAAAGGGGCCGGAAACCCGACCCCTTTCAGTGATGTTTCAAAGCGCGGGCGCGATGCCCCTGCCCTGAGCGGTTTAATTAACCGCGAACAGCTGCTGCAACTTCTGCAGCGAAATCTGTTTCTTCTTTCTCAATACCGTCGCCAACTTCCATACGGATGTAGCCAACAATCTCAGCACCAGCTTCTTTAGCCGCCGCTTCAACAGTCAGATCCGGGTTGATGACAAAGTCTTGGCCCAGAAGGGTGACTTCGGCCAGGAACTTTTTCATACGGCCTTTGATCATGTTTTCAATGATGTTCTCAGGCTTGCCGCTTTCACGGGCTTGCTCGGTCAGGATGGTGCGTTCTTTTTCAACAACGGCCGGGTCCAAGGATGCTTCGTTCAACGACTGTGGGTTGGCCGCCGCAATGTGCATTGCAACCTGTTTGCCAAACGCTTCATTGCCGCCGTTCATCGCAACGAGAACACCGATTTTGCCCATGCCGTCAGCGGCCGCGTTGTGCACATAGCTTACAACGGTTTCGCCTTCGACAGACGCCATCCGGCGCAGCGACATGTTTTCGCCAATGGTGGCGATCTTGTCGGTGATCACAACAGACACAGGCTTGCCACCCAAATCAGCCGCGGCCAGCGCGTCCACGTCCGACACACCCAAAGCGGCTTTGGCGATACCGCCAACCATCTCTTGGAATTCAGCATTTTTGCCAACAAAGTCAGTTTCCGAGTTCACTTCAACAGCGATACCCTTGCCGCCGGCAACAGCCACAGCAACCAGACCTTCAGCAGCGGTACGGCCCGCCTTTTTGGCCGCTTTGGCCAAACCTTTGGTGCGCAGCCAATCTTGCGCCGCCTCCATGTCGCCATCGGTTTCAACCAGGGCTTTTTTCGCGTCCATCATGCCAACGCCGGTGGATTCGCGCAGTTCTTTTACGAGTGCAGCAGTGATTGCCATCTTAACTCTCCTTGGGGAAATTCCAGCCGGGCCTAGCCCATGCCGGTATCAAATCTGTGACAGGTCATCCGGACGAAATGCCAGACCTCTGCCGAACGATGAGACAGGCAGGGACGCACCCTGCCCGTCTTCTAATCGTGTTTAGGCTTCTGCAGGGGCTGCTTCAGCGGTTGCTTCTTCTGCAACAGCTTCTTCAGTCATGCCGCTTTCCAGCTCGCCCAGGTCAACGCCAGCCGCACCCAGTTGGGCCGACATACCGTCCAGAGCCGCGCGGGCCGCCAGATCGGTGTAAAGCGCAATGGCGCGTGCTGCGTCATCGTTGCCAGGGATCACATAGTCAACGCCTTCTGGTGGGCAGTTGGTGTCGACAACAGCCACAACTGGGATGCCCAGTTTGTTGGCTTCGGCGATGGCCAGGGATTCTTTTTTCACGTCGATGACGAAGATAAGGTCAGGAACGCCGCCCATTTCGCGGATGCCGCCCAAAGACGCTTGCAGTTTTGTCTGCTCACGTTCCATGCCAAGACGTTCTTTCTTGGTCATGCCTTCGGCGCCAGAAGCAAGCTTTTCGTCGAATTCTTTCAGGCGTTGGATCGATTTAGACACGGTCTGCCAGTTGGTCAGCGTGCCACCGAGCCAGCGGTGGTTCATGTAATATTGTGCCGAACGCTCTGCGGCGTCTGCAATGGCGCCAGCGGCTTGACGCTTGGTCCCAACGAACAGCACGCGGCCGCCCTTGGCAACAGTTTCACGAATAGCTGTCAAAGCCTGATCCAGCATAGGAACAGTCTGTGTCAGGTCAAAGATGTGAATGCCGTTACGCTCACCATAGATGTACGGACCCATACGTGGGTTCCAGCGTTGTGTTTGGTGACCAAAGTGTACGCCAGCTTCCAAGAGCTGACGGAGTGTGAAATCAGGCAGAGCCATGTTCATTTCCTTTTCCGGTTTCAACCTTGGCGGAATGTATCAAAGGGGGGTCCCTTCAACCGGTGGACACATGAGGATTTCTCCCCCATAGGCCCGCACTCCGCCTGTGGATTAATGGCGCGCGTATATCGGGGGGATGGTGGTGTTGCAAGGGCTATTTACAAAAGAACTGCAATTGTGGGTGTGCTTCATGCGCGACGTCAGGATCGGCGCGTCATAAATCTTGCCTTGGTCCCATCACTTCGTCTTGTCCTTTAACGCAAACATCGGCAAAGAGAAACAATGACACATGCCATTCTTTGTATTGGATCAGTCCTGTGGGACGTGATCGGACGCACCAATATCGAAATGCACATTGGATCGGATCAGCCCGGGCGGATTTCCCGTTTGCCCGGCGGTGTGGCGATGAATATTGCCATGACCTTTTCGCGCTTTGGGTTGAAACCTGCGCTGATCACCGCCATTGGCCATGATCACGAAGGCGATGAGCTGATGTTTCGTGCCCGTGAAATGGGTATGGTGACAGAGTATGTTTACCGCTCGCCCGATTTGCCCACCGACAGTTATATGGCGATCGAAGGCCCCGCCGGGCTGGTTGCGGCCCTTGCCGATGCCCATTCGCTTGAGGCGGCAGGAGATGCGATCCTGACCCCGCTTGAAGACGGCACCTTAGGAAGTGCCGATACGCCTTACACCGGGATCATTGCGCTTGATGGCAATCTGACCGTGGATTTGCTGACGGAGATTGCGGATCGGCCCAGTTTTGCCCGTGCTGATTTGCGTGTCGCCCCCGCCAGCCCCGGAAAAGCGCGTCGTTTGCGCCCCTTGATGGGGCATGCCGGTGCCACGCTTTATGTGAACCTTGAAGAAGCCGGGCTGTTGACCGACAGCACCCCCGAAACCGCCGCGATGGGCGCACATGCCTTGTTAGACGCGGGCGCCACGCGGGTTGTCGTGACCGATGGTGGCAATCTTTGCGCCGAGGGGCATATGGATCGCGGTGTGATCACCGCCCCCTGCCCGTCGATCCGCGTGCGCCGCATCACTGGCGCCGGTGACACGTTTATGGCGGCCCATATCGCCGCTGAACGCGACGGCCAATCGCCCGAAAATGCCCTTATCACCGCGCAGAAAATCGCGGCGAAATATGTCTCAGGAGAAGATGTATGACATTCCCCATCACCTATAGCCCCGAAGTTGCCAAAGCCCGCATCGACGGCACGCCGATTGTCGCGCTGGAAAGCACCATCATCACCCACGGCATGCCGTTTCCGCAAAATGTTGACACCGCGCGCGAGGTTGAGGCCGTGGTGCGCGAAGGCGGGGCAACCCCCGCGACCATCGCGATCCTGAACGGCCAATTACATGTGGGGCTGACGGACGCGGAATTGAATGAGCTGGCACAGGCCAAGAACGTCGCCAAAGTCTCTCGCGCGGATATGCCGGTGTGCATTGCGTCCGGCGGATATGGCGCCACAACGGTTGCCGCCACGATGATCGCAGCACATCTGGCGGGCATTCGTGTGTTTGCCACGGGTGGCATTGGTGGCGTGCATCGCGGGGCCGAGGAAACCTTTGATATCTCTGCTGATTTGCGCGAATTTTCAACCACGCCGGTCACTGTGGTGGCCGCCGGGGCCAAGGCGATCTTGGATATCCCCAAAACGCTCGAAGTGCTTGAAACGCTGGGTGTGCCCGTGATCACCTATGGGCAGGACGAAATGCCCGCCTTTTGGTCGCGCAGCTCAGGGTTGCCCTCGCCTTTGCGTCTGGATGATCCAGCCGCCATTGCACGCGCCCAAGAGGTGCGCAGCGCGATGGGTCTGCCCGGTGGTCAGTTGATCGCCAATCCGATCCCAATGGAGGCCGAAATCCCGCGGGAAGAGATTATGCCCGTGATCGAAGACGCTTTGGTGAAATCCGAAGCCGAACGCATCACCGCCAAAGAGGTCACGCCCTTTCTGCTTGATGCGATGTATAAAGCCACCGCGGGACGGTCATTGGTGGCCAATATCGCTTTGGTGAAAAACAATGCCTCTTTGGCCGCAAAAATTGCCGGTTCTTTCACAAATAAGGGGTAAGGCTGGTTAAAGCGTTTCGACTTAAATCTGAAACATCTAACGCTGCCTGAAATCAAAGATTTCAATGTGTTAGGTGTTGCTGGTAACCTCAAGTTAAATCCGAAACGCTCTAACCCACTGACAAACCACCAACACGCTATTGACCCGGCGCACAAAGCCCCTAAGTTCCGTTAAGGCAATCCACAAAGGTATCTCATGGACGATCACCCCCACCGCAGCCGCTGGCGCATGCTGTCCGGTCTTCGCAACAACTTCCTTGCGGGGTTGGTTGTGGTTGTGCCGATCGCCCTGACCATGTGGATGATCTGGACCTTTGTGGGCTGGATCGACAGTTGGGTGTTGCCGTTTGTGCCGGGCTATTACCACCCAGACGCGCTGATTGACCGGTTTTTCGGCGACAGCGCATGGTTCAAGATGATCTTTGGCGAAAACGTGCGGGTGAATGTGCGCGGCCTTGGCGTTGTGGTCTTTTTGGTCTTTACGGTATTTGTGGGTTGGATTGCCAAAGGGTTAATTGGGCGATCTTTTCTGGCTTGGGGTGAACGGTTGGTCGACCGGATGCCTGTGGTCAGATCGCTTTATAACGGCTTGAAACAAATCGCAGAAACTGTGTTCAACCAATCCAACGAAGCGAAATTCGACACCGCTTGTCTGGTGGAATATCCGCGAAAGGGCATTTGGGCCATTGCGTTTATCTCGACCAAAGCCAAAGGCGAGATTGACGCAAAAATCCCGGCGGATGAGGATATTATCTCGGTCTTTTTACCAACAACGCCAAACCCGACATCCGGCTTTTTGTTGTTTGTCCCCCGTCATTCGGTGATCAAGCTGGACATGTCGGTGGAAGATTGCGCGAAATTGGTGATCTCGGCCGGCTTGGTTTATCCAAATGCAAAAGACCCATCACAACCCATTGGAATTACAGATAAATGATTGCTGCTGCGACAGGGTTTGCCACAGGATTTTCGCTGATTTTGGCAATTGGCGCGCAGAACGCGTTTGTGCTGCGGCAAGGGCTGTTGCGCAAACATGTCTTTGCACTGACGCTCTTTTGTGCGCTGTCAGATGCGGTGCTGATTGCCGCCGGTGTTTTGGGTTTTGGGGCTTTGGTCACGGCTCTGCCCGCGTTGCCGATTGTCATGGGGCTTTCTGGCGCCGGATTTTTGATTGTTTACGGCGCTTTACGCTTTAAAGCGGCTCTCAAAGGTCACTATAAAATGGAGCTGGCCGGCCAGTCTCGATCCTTACGGGCCACCCTCGCCATTGCCGCGGCGTTTACCTGGCTCAATCCGCATGTCTATCTGGATACGCTGGGTTTGATCGGCGCGATTTCGACCTCTTATGACAGTTGGGCAGAGCGTCTTTGGTTTGGCGCCGGTGCAATTACATCCAGCTTTGTGTTTTTCTTTTCATTGGGTTATGGCGCGCGGCTGTTGGCGCCCATCATGCAAAAACCATCGTCGTGGCGCGCGCTTGATGTGATCATTGGCGTTACCATGTGGTTGATTGCGTTTGGATTGATCCGCGGTGTGATGACCGGGGCCATTCACTGAATTTTCAACCGAACATCTGTTCCAGATCGACCGTCGCCCGCTGTCCCAAGTCATTTATATGGTTGGATAAAAACCGATCAGCGGCGTCTTGCCCTGCAGTTTTCAGGCGCGACAGAACCACCGGGGACGGGCTGAGTTTGGTCGCCACGCTCAGATCCCGCATCAGATCATCATCAGAGATCATATGCACCAAAACATCGCTCATCTGGTCGCTGCTCATTTGCCCGTCTTTGATCAGACGTTTGACAAAACTAATCGCGCGCAGCTCTCGCAAAAGCGAGGAGTTGAAGCTGATTTCATTGATGCGGTTTTGAATATCCATCGGTTCGCGTGGAATGTCGTCGCGCCACAGCGGGTTGATGTTCACCACCATAATGTCATCAGGCAAGTCTTTGTGAAACAACGGGAATAATGCGGGGTTTCCGGTGTACCCCCCGTCCCAAAAGGCTTCGCGTTGGCCGGTTTTGGGATCGTCAATTTCCACCGCTTGAAACACGCTTGGCAAACAGGCCGAGGCAAGGATCACATCGGTGGAAATCTCATCCCCCTGAAACACCCGGATTTTACCCGAACGTACATTGGTGGCAGAGATGAAAAGCTTGGGGCCTGTGTCTGCACAAACCTGATCAAATGCAAACTTATCAACAACTTGTTGCAAAGGGTTCGCGTAAAATGGGCCAAGGTGATAGGGGCTGACAAAGCGCGTGGCCATATCCGCCATCATGTTAACGGGCGACAATTCCAACGTGCGGGCAATCACATCGTTTGACGCTGCGAATGACGCCATCCAATTGGTCATGCGCAGGTCCTGAACCCCCGCCACATTGTGCCACAGATCGTCCAAAGCGGCTTTGGCGGAGGCGCGATCGTAACCTGACCCATCCGCCAGCAACCCAGCCTTAAGCGCCGCGCCATTCAACGCACCCGCTGAGGTGCCGGTGATCGCTGCAATCTCAACATCTTCTTGATCAAGCAGCCGGTCCAGCACGCCCCAAGTGAATGCCCCATGTGCGCCGCCGCCCTGCAGGGCGAGGTTGATCCGTTTCATACTCATTACTCCAACACGCGTGCGCCGTTACAGCGCGGTCCAGCCACCATCGACAGAAATTGAAGTGCCGGTGATTTGCGCCGCTGCGCCTGAACACAGGAATACGGCGGTGCCGCCCATTTGTTCGACGGTTGCAAATTCTTTTGAGGGCTGACGGGCCAACATGACCTCGCGCACCACGTCGTCGCGGCTCATGTTGTGGGTTTTCATCTGATCGGGGATTTGCGCCTCAACCAGTGGGGTCAACACATAGCCCGGGCAAATGGCGTTCACGGTGATCGGTTCCTCGGCGGTTTCCAGGGCAACGGTTTTGGTCAGGCCAATCACGCCATGCTTGGCGGCCACATAGGCGGATTTATAGGGCGATGCGGTCAAGCCATGGGCCGATGCGATGTTCACAATGCGGCCCCATCCGGCTTTGCGCATCATCGGCAGCGCGGCGGCGGTGGTGTGAAACGCCGAGCTCAGGTTGATCGCGATGATCGCATCCCATTTTTCCACCGGAAACTCATCCACAGGCGCAACATGCTGAATGCCCGCGTTGTTGACCAGAATATCGCACGCGCCGGCCTTTTCAATCAGCGCGCGACATTGATCCCCTTTGGACATATCCGCCTGGATATAGCGCACCTTCACCCCGTGGGCGGCGGCAATATCCGAGGCGATCTGATGGTCTTCGTCACGGTCGGTGAAGGAGTTCAAAACAACATCCGCCCCAGCCCGCGCAAATTCAGTTGCAACCCCAAGGCCAATGCCCGAGTTCGACCCGGTTACAATCGCGGTTTTGCCGGCAAGCGAGGTGGTGATGGCCATGAGAGCATTCCTTTGGAGATATTTTTCTGCTTTGCAGCATAACGACAGAGGCCGGCAATTCCAGCCCTAAAGCGTCCGGCCTTTACCCTGAGACAGGGAAAACGCGGGGCGCGGCGGAACCTCTTACTATTGCGGGGTTTCGCCAAAAACGCGTGTTTCAAGTTTATGGCGGAACGCTTTAATCCCACCCGGCCCCAGCGCGCAGACCGCCCCACGGCATAAGCGAAATGGTCAAGGCGTCAAACGCGTGGTTTTGCAAAGGGCAACCAGACCGATTCTCTGCGTGTTTGGTCACATATTTATGAATTGCTGCACGGGCATCATCGCCATAAAAAAAACGCCCGCACAAGGCGGGCGCAAGTTATTGAGGCAGGTTTCATACAGGCAAGAAACCTATCGAGCAGTGAGATCTTTATACCGCTAACCCCAGCCGGTTCCAAGCTAAAAGTTTGAAAAGACTATTTGACATGGTTAGGCTTTTGCCAAGCAAACGAGGGACATGAAGGATTGTTGCCGAAATGAAATCAGATTTATTCCAATTCCTGCGCAAGACGATTTGGGCAGGTGCGATTGTGTTATCGGCCGGTCAAATGACCGTTGCAGAGCCGCAACATGGCATAGCTATGTATGGTGACCCTGCCCTACCACCGGATTTTGTGTCCCTACCCCACGTAAATGCGAAGGCGCCAAAAGGTGGAAAAATCGTGTTTGCCGAGGCGGGCAGCTTTGATTCGATTCACCCGCTGATTCGCAAAGGCCGCGCGCCGTGGCAGTTGAGATTTATGTTGTTTGAAAGCCTTATGGGCCGCAGCTGGGATGAGCCATTTACGCTTTACGGTGTTTTGGCCGAATCGATTGAAACGGATGAGGCACGCACATGGGTCGAATTCACCCTACGCGACAACGCAAAATTCTCGGACGGAAGCCCGGTGACCGTTGCGGATGTGATGTGGTCTTATGAAACGCTCGGCACCCAAGGTCATCCGCGTTACCAAGGCGCGTGGAAAAAAGTCGACACGATGGAGCAGACCGGCCCGCGTTCGATCAAATTCACCTTCAACACCGAAGATCGCGAATTGCCGCTGATCCTGGGGATGCGCCCAGTGCTGAAAAAAGCCCAATGGGAGGGCAAGGCGTTTGATACGTCTGGGGTCGAAATGATCCCGATTGGATCCTCTCCTTATGTGATTGGGGATTTTGAACCGGGGCGCTATCTGACCCTGAAACGCAATCCGGACTATTGGGGCAAAGACGTGCCGTTCATGCGGGGTCAGGCCAATCTGGATGAGATCCGGTTTGATTATTACGGCGATGGTGACGTGACATTTGAGGCATTTAAGGCCGGCGAGGCGTCGACCTATCGTGAGACGAATGAACAAAAGTGGGCCACACAATATAACTTCCCGTCGGTGCAATCAGGCGATGTGGTGCTGTCCGACATTCCGCATCAAAGACCGACGGGGATCAAAGGCTATGTTATGAACACGCGCAGCGACGTGTTTGCCGATATCCGCGTGCGCGATGCGCTGATCCATGCGTTTAACTTTGAATTTATCAACCAAACCCTTGATGGCGGGGCACAAAAGCGCATCTTGTCCTATTTCCACAACTCGGTTCTTGGCATGGCGCCGGGGCAACCCGCCGAAGGACGTGTCGCTGAAATGCTCGCGCGCTATTCTGATTTGCCAGAGGGCGCGGTGGAGGGCTACAGCCTGCCTGTCTCTGATGGGTCCGAACGCAACCGCGCGGGGCTGCGTCGTGCCATGGCGCTGATGGAAGAGGCCGGATGGACCGTGCAGGATGGCGAGATGAAAAACGCCGACGGCACGCCGTTCAGCTTTGAAATTCTTTTGAAAAACGGCGCAACAGGGACACGCCAAACCATTGATCTTTACGTGTCGGCGCTGAAACGGTTGGGGATCAACCCTGTCGTCACCTCTGTCGACAATGCGCAATACAAAGAACGGGTGAACGCCTTTGATTTCGACATGGCCTATTATTGGCGCGGGCTGTCGCTGAGCCCCGGCAATGAGCAAAAGCTGTATTGGGGGTCTGAAAGTGCCAATCAAGAGGGGTCACGCAACTGGATGGGGGTGCAATCCGCGGCGATTGACGGCCTGATTGACACCATGCTGACGGCCAAGGATCAAGAGGATTTCCGCGCGGCCACCAAGGCGCTTGATCGTGTGTTGACCGCCGGACGTTACGTGATCCCGGTCGGCTATTCCAACACCTCACATATCGCGCATATAAAGGAGCTGAAGTTCCCGCAAACCATCCCGATGTACGGCGATTATCTGGGCTTCCAGCCAGAGATTTGGTGGTTTGAAGAGTAAGCTGTTCGATCGCAAAAAACCCAAGCCCGCGAAGCGTTGTCTTCGTGGGCTTTTTTTGTCCAACCCTCGGGCGGCGATCTATCGTGCATCACCTAGGTCAGCGACGTGATCCACAGAATCGTTGCATCTTCTTCGCTGATCGACACGACATTATGCCCCATCGAGGCATCGTAATAGGCGCTGTCGCCGCGTTTCATTTCAACGGGTTCGTAGAATTCTGTGATCAAACGGATGGCGCCCGTCAGCACGTAAAGAAACTCTTCCCCGTCATGGCGCACCCAACCGTCAAATTCGTCAAAGGCGCGCGCACGCACGCGGGCACGATACGGCAGCATGGCTTTTTTGGTCAGCGCACCGCCCAGAAGTTCATGTTCATAGGTGGTGGTGGCGTGGGCCGCGCCCTCGCCCGATTTGGTCACGGTCATGCGGCCAGACACTTGCGCGGTTTTTGGCGTGGTGAAAAGCTGTGGCACCGAAATCTCAAGCCCAATGGCGAGTTTTTTCAGCGCATCATACGTGGGTGACATCTGTCCGTTTTCGATTTTCGACAGGGTGGAGCGGGCCAATCCGGCCTGACCTGCGGCTTGTTCCAGCGTCCAACCACGCGACTTACGCAAGTCACGCACGCGTTCGCCAAGATTTAAGGGAAGCGGATCTGGGCCCGCATCGCCACTTTCGCGGGCCAGTTGGATCAGGCTGGGTGTGCTGTTTTCCGTCATATCCCCCTATTGGCACCAACACGGGCCTATTGCAACCGGGACAAAGGATTGGCAGATGTGGATTATGCAATCAGTCGTCACACCAAACCCGCCTCATCCTGCCGCGCCGAACCCGTTTAACATGGCCCAATATGTGCTGCGCCATGCGGCCGATTTGGGCGACAAAACGGCCTTGTCCGTGGTTGCTGCGGATGGCAATGACGACCGCCATTGGACCTATGCGACCCTGTCGCGCGCGGTGCGCAATGTGGCGGGTGGATTGTTGGCGCAAGGCCTGTCGCCGGGGGATCGCGTGCTTTTACGCCTTGGCAATGATGTGGATTTCCCACTGGCTTTTCTGGCGTCAATTGCGGCGGGGCTGGTTCCGGTTCCAACCTCGTCACAACTGACGGAGATTGAAATCACCAAGATGTCGGCGTTGATTGGCCCCAAGTTGATTGTTGCAAGCGAGGGCGTCACACGCCCTGCTGCGCAACCAAACCTGCCGGTGCCCCCGATCTTATCGGCAGAGCAACTGCACGGGTTGGCCGATCACACCCCTGCCCCTTTTCATCAAGGCGACCCGGATCGCCCCGCTTATATCATTTTCACCTCGGGCACCTCGGGGCAAAGCCGCGCGGTCACCCACGCGCACCGGGCCATTTGGGCGCGGCGAATGATGTGGGAGGGCTGGTATGGTCTGCGCGACAGCGACCGGATCCTGCACGCAGGCGCCTTTAACTGGACCTATACGCTGGGCACGGGATTGATGGATCCCTGGACCATTGGCGCCACCGCCTTGATCCCGGCAGCGGGCACCACCGCGGATCAATTGGGGGCTTTATTGGCGGCACATAAGGCCACGATTTTTGCCGCTGCACCGGGGGTTTACCGGCAGATGTTGAAACACGATCTGCCCAGTCTGTCAGATCTGCGTCACGGATTGTCAGCGGGCGAAAAGCTACCCTCGGCAACCCGGGCGACCTGGAACACACGCACCGGGACGCGCATATATGAGGCGTATGGCATGTCGGAATGCTCTACCTTTGTGTCCGCAAGCCCCACACGCCCGGCGCCGAAAGGCACGCTTGGATATCCACAACCCGGGCGTCAAATCGCTGTGTTGGACCCGGTCGGAACCCCTGTACCTTTCGGCCAGTCGGGTATTCTGGCGGTCCACCGATCAGATCCGGGTCTGATGCTTGGTTATCTAGGCGCTGACGCGGCCACGGCCGACCGTTTTCTTGGGGAATGGTTTTTGACGGGTGATACGGTCAGCATGGATGACGCGGGTGCCATTACGTTTGAAGGACGCTCGGATGACATTATGAATGCGGGCGGGTTTCGCGTCTCTCCGATAGAGGTCGAGGCCGCGATGGCGCTTCATCCCGGTGTGCATGAAGCGGCCTGTGCCGAGGTTGCGATCAAGGCAGATACCACTATCATCGCCTGTTTTTACATCCCTGAAACGCATGAGATGCCAGAGCAAACCCTTTTGGATCATGCCCACGCCCGTTTGGCCCATTACAAATGCCCCCGCCTGTTTGTGCCGGTCGAAACCTTGCCCCGTGGCGCCAACAACAAGCTGTTGCGCGCCAAGCTGCGCGAAACCTATGAGACGCAGCACGACGGCGGTTTGCGATGAAAGTGAAACACGGGTTTGGACAAAACATCGCCACACTGACTGGGTCCCTTTTGCGTCGCCTTTTTTGGGTTGGTTGTAACACGGGGGTATTTGCTTAACGTGCTAAGTATTTTCCAAGTTGCGCCTCTCCCCCCTTTTCATCACTGCAAATCCACGATAAGGCGAGTGTCTGAAGAGGAGAGTGCGATGATCCGTTTGGATATTTTCTCAGACCCAATTTGCCCGTGGTGCTACATCGGGAAAGCCCGATTGCAACGCGCGCTAGAGGCACGACCAAACCACCCCTTTCTGATCCAATGGCATCCTTTTCAGCTGAACCCTGACATGCCGGCAGACGGCATGGATCGCCGCGCGTATCTTGAGGCGAAATTCGGCGGCAAAGAGGGCGCGATCCAAGCCTATTTGCCTGTGGTCCAAGAGGCAGAGGACAGCGGGCTTGAGATCAATCTAGAGGCCATCACCCGCACGCCCAACACGCTGAACGCCCACCGGTTGATCCAATGGGCTGGGCTTGAAGAAAAGCAAAACGCCATGGTGGATCGCTTGTTCAAAGCCTATTTTGTTGAAGGCAAAGACCTGGGCGACCTGGAGGTTCTGGCGGATCTGGCGGCAGAGGCCGGGATGGAGCGTGATGTAGTCGCGCGGCTGTTGGCCTCTGACGCGGACGGCGAGGAAATCTCTGCGCGTGATGCGGATGCCCGCGCCAAGGGTGTTAATTCAGTTCCTACTTTTGTTATTTCAAATCAACATGTTGTTCCTGGCGCACAACCGGCAGATCTGTGGGTGGGCGTGATCGACGAAATTTTGGAGCAGATTGACGCTGCCCCAAGCGAGGCAACTTGAGTTCGATTTTCACCCCTAAAAAACCGCTGCCGCTGTTTGAGTTTATCGCGCTTTTGGCGGCGCTGTCCTCGATGGTGGCGTTTTCCATCGACTCCATCCTGCCGGGCTTGCCTGAGATTGCCAGCGAAATGGTGCCGGACAATGTGAACCGCGCGCAATTGGTGATTACGGCATTTGTGGTTGGCGCGGGCTTAGGGCAGTTGTTCTTTGGCCCCTTGTCCGATGCCTTCGGGCGACGTGTGTCGATGGGCGCCGGGTTTGCGCTTTATATGATCGCTGCGGCGGCGGCAATCACGGCGCAGTCTCTTGAGGCGCTGTTGTTTTGGCGTTTTGTACAAGGTTTGGGGGCGGCCGGTCCGCGCACCAGTGCGATGGCGTTGACCCGCGATCTCTATGAAGGGCGCCTGATGGCCCGAGTGACATCGATTGCCTTTTCTTTTTTTGTATTGGTGCCGGCCATCGCCCCGATGTTTGGGCAATGGGTGATCCTGTCCTTTGGGTGGCGCCACATGTTCACCACATATATTATCGTCGCGATGTTGATCCTGGCCTGGTTCTGGCTGCGCCAACCGGAAACCTTGCCGACAGAAAAGCGTCGAGCGTTGCGGTTTAAGCCGGTGATTGAGGGCTTTGGCATGGTGCTGAGCAACCGTGTCACCCTGCTTTACATGACCGTCATCACCTTTGCCTTTGGGCAGTTGATGGCCTATCTCAGTTCAGCCCAGCAGATTTTCGTCGATGTTCTGGGGACTGGCACCTCCTTTCCTTATTACTTCGCTCTGGTCACGATCTTATCGGCGGGCGCGGGGTTCCTGAACTCGGTTTTGGTGGTTCGCGTTGGCATGCGTCGTCTGGCGATGGCTGGCTTTGCCGCGCAAACGGTTCTGGCGGGGACAACGCTGATTGTCTGGACCCTGCTGTCCCCAGAGGGGGCCTTTGCGCTTTGGTTGTTTGTCGCCTGGTCGATTACGCTGTTTTTCCTGAACGGGCTGAGCTTTGGAAACCTGAACGCGCTGGCAATTCAACCGCTTGGCCATGTTGCGGGCACTGCTGCGGCCGTGATTGGCGCGCTTCCGACGATGCTTGCCGTGCTTATCGCCGGGCCAGTTGGCTTGGCCTTTAATGGCACCCCCTTACCGCTGTTGGTTGGGGTGACGATCTGTTCCGGTTTGTCGTTTATCTTGATCCAAATTGACCGCCACAACCCGAACTAGCGCCCCGCCATTGCGTCGACACTGCCGGACCAATGTTAAGGCCGCCTAAGGCCCTAACCCTTTTGTTTTGTGGCCTCTTTCACCTTGATCGCAAGATCCTGCGCAATCGCAAAGGCCCCTTTGATCTTGTCAGAGGTTTTGCGCCAGTCACGTCGCACGACAATCTTATTGTCGCGCACTTTGGCCAAGCCGTCTTGGGCCTGAATAAACTCGATCAACCCGTGCGGAGAGGCGAATTTGTCGTTGTGGAACTGGATTGTCGCGCCCTTTGGCCCACCATCCAGTTTCGCAATCCCCGCGCGTTTACACATGCCTTTGATGCGCACAATCAACAAAAGCGTGTTGACCTCTTTCGGCAAAGTCCCGAACCGGTCGATCAACTCTGCGGCAAAGCCTTCCAATTCCACCTTGGTCGACAGGCCAGACAGCCGGCGATAAAGACCCAGACGCACATCAAGATCGGGCACGTAAGTATCTGGGATCAAAACAGGAACGCCCAAGTTGATTTGCGGCGCCCAACCGGTATCCGCCTCGGACAACCCTTCAAGCTGCCCTGATTTGATCTTGGCAATCGCCTCTTCCAGCATCTGTTGGTAAAGCTCATAGCCCACTTCGCGCATCTGGCCGGATTGCTCTTCGCCAACCAAATTGCCCGCCCCGCGAATGTCCAGATCCTGACTGGCGAGCGTGAACCCCGCCCCCAGCGCATCCAAGGATCCCAGCACCCGCAAGCGTTTTTCGGCCGTGGCCGTCAGCGGGACACGCGGTTTGGTGGTCAGATAGGCATAAGCGCGGGTTTTGGATCGCCCCACACGGCCACGGATTTGATAAAGCTGCGCCAGACCAAACATGTCCGCGCGATGCACAATCATCGTATTGGCGGTGGGAATATCAATCCCGCTTTCAACGATGCTGGTCGCCAAAAGCACGTCATATTTCCCGTCATAAAACGCGTTCATCCGGGTATCCAGCTCGCCTGCCGCCATTTGCCCATGAGCGATGACAAAGCTGACCTCTGGCACATGGTTTTCCAAAAAGGCCTGAAGCTCGGGCAAATCCTTCACGCGTGGGGCGACGAAAAACGACTGCCCGCCTCGGTAATGTTCACGCAGCAGGGCTTCGCGCAGGGTCACAGAGTCGAATTCCGAGACATAGGTGCGGATCGACAAACGGTCCACCGGCGGCGTGCCGATGATCGACAGATCCCGCACCCCAGACAGCGACATTTGCAAGGTGCGCGGGATCGGCGTGGCAGACAGGGTCAGCACATGCACATCCGATCGCATTTCTTTCAGGCGTTCTTTATGGCTCACGCCAAAGCGTTGTTCTTCATCGACAATCAACAAACCGAGGTCTTTGAACCGCACGTCTTTTGCCAAAAGCGCATGGGTGCCGACCACGATATCCATCGTGCCGCGTGAAATGCCATCTCGCGTCAGTTTGACCTCTTTCTGGCCCACAAACCGGCTGAGTTGCCCGACATTGATTGGAAAGCCACGGAAGCGTTCCGCAAAGCTTTTGTAATGCTGGCGGGCCAGCAAAGTGGTCGGCGCAATCACGGCCACTTGTTGTCCACACATGGCGGCCACAAAGGCGGCGCGCATGGCCACTTCGGTTTTGCCAAAGCCCACGTCGCCACAGATCAACCGATCCATCGGGCGACCGGTGGCCATGTCATCAATCACATCCTCGATTGCGCCCATTTGGTCGTCGGTTTCCTGATATGGGAACCGGGCCGAAAACTCTTCCCACGCGTGGTGGGGGGCTTGCAAAATCGGGGCTTTGCGCAGCTCGCGTTCAGCGGCCAACCGGATCAGCTTATCGGCAATTTCGCGGATACGTTCCTTAAGCTTGGCCTTTTTCGCCTGCCACGCCCCACCGCCGAGCTTGTCCAAAAGCCCGGTGTCTTGGCCGAATTTCGACAGAAGCTCGATGTTTTCCACCGGAATAAACAGACGGTCGCCGCCCATATATTCCAGCAAAAGACATTCATGCGGCGCGCCCATTGCGGTGACAGTTTCCAACCCCATAAAGCGGCCAACGCCGTGATCCACATGCACCACCAAATCGCCCGCCGACAGGCTGTTGGCCTCGGTCAGGAAATTCTCAGCCCGGCGTTTGCGTTTCTGACCGCGGATCAGCCGATCGCCCAGCACGTCTTGTTCGGAAATCACTGTGATATGTGGGGTTTCAAACCCATGTTCCAGCGGCCAAACCGCGAGATAGGTCCCGCCGCCGCTGTCGGGCACATCGCGGAAGCTGTCGATCGGCGTGGCGCCGATCAACCCTTCGTCGGCCAGCAGCCCGGTTAAGCGTTCGCGCGCCCCTTCGGAGTAGCTTGCGACAATTACAGGCATGCTGGATTTTGTCTTAATGTGGGCCGCCAACGCCTCAAACAGATTGACGTTTTCCTGTTGGCGCTCGGGCGAGAAATTGCGCCCGATGCGCCCGCCACCATCCACAACACCGGGGCCTGTGGCCTGTGGCAACGCCGAAAACTGCACCACACGGCGTGATTTGATCTGCGCGTCCCACGCGGCATCATCCAAATACAAAAGCTCTGCCGGACAGGGTTTATACACCGTGTCCATCCGGTTTTTGGCTTTCATGGCGATTTTTCGGGTCTCATATTGGTCTTCGATACTGTCCCACCGCGACAGGCGGGCGGCGGTCAGGTGATCATCCAACAGAATGGACGCATCCGGCAGGTAATCAAACAGCGTTTCCAGCTTTTCGTGGAAAAACGGCAGCCAATGCTCCACGCCTTGATGTTTACGGCCAGCTGAAACCGCTTCGTAAAGCGGATCATCCGACCCTGCCGCGCCAAATTCGATCCGGTAGTTTTGCCGAAACCGCGTGATGGATGCCTCATCCAACAGCACCTCGGATACCGGGGCAAGGTCGATGCCCTTCAGCTTGTCGGTTGTGCGCTGGGTGACGGGGTCAAAACGGCGGATCCCATCCAAAACATCGCCAAACAGATCCAACCGAACCGGGCCGCTTTCGCCGGGCGGATAGATGTCGATGATGCCGCCGCGCACGGCAAAATCACCCGGTTCCATCACTGTGGGCGACTGGCTGAAGCCCATGCGCACCAAAAAGCTGCGCAGCTTGTCCACGTCGAGTTGATAATCCACACGGGCCGAAAAACTTGCCCCCTCAAGCACTGATCGCGCGGGCAGTTTTTGGGTGGCCGCATTCAGTGTCGTTAGAAGGACAAATTTGCCAGACAAAGCCCCCGTCGCCAGCCCCGCCAAAGTGGCCATACGGGTGGCGGACACATCGGCGTTTGGCGACATGCGGTCAAACGGCAGGCAATCCCATCCGGGGAATTGTACCACGGTCACGCCGGGGGCAAAAAATGACAGCGCTTCTTTCATCGCGGCCATGCGTTTATCGTCACGCGCGACATGGAGAACGGGGGCCTCGCTGCGATCAAGTTCTTTCAGCAAAAGCTGCGCGTCAAACCCTTCGGGGGCACCGGATAAAAGCACATGTGTCATAGGATTGAGGTAACGGAGCGTGGCGTGGTGTCAAGCCCTGCGCCGCGTTCAAATAGGCTCACGCCAGATCAGCTCCAGGCATGCAGCGACAGGTTTTGATACATCCCCCACATGGAGGTGACAAAAATCGAAAGCATACCAAGCACTTGTGTCTGGATGCGATGGCGGTTCAACCGGTCCCGCAAATCGATACCATCCAGCGTTTGATCTTGAATGATCCGCGCTGTGTTAAGCGACATCACCCCAACCAATGTCATGGGAAAGGCGATCAGCAACAGGGCCTGCGCAAACTCAACCCCATAGACAAAACCAAGCAAAAACAGGCTGGTAAGGGCGGCACAGGCAAAGCCCAGCAGCCACAGACCAGAGGTTGCCGCGATATAAAGCAAGCGCGAGCAATAGATGCGGGTCAACAGCTCCAGATCGACCTGCGCTTGGCCTTCGTGGCGCGCTGCGCGCTGGACCAGATCATAAGGCACGCCAATCACCCAGTGGCTGGTGGTTGACCACAACACCGCAAGCGCGATCCAATACCACAGATTGGAAAATGATCGCATGTCGATAATTTCAAAAAGTGTTGAAAACCAGTCCACTCTGTCTGCCCTATCTTGCAACCGCTTGCCCCATCGTGATCAGGCCCGGCCAATATATTCGGCGACCATACGCTTGCGGTTCGCGCATGAAAAGCGGTTTTCGTATGCGAAACAGACAGTAAATTCCATTGTGAACGGGTCGCAGATCTGACCTGAGCCCTTGCCCCATCGCAAATCCCGTGGCAAGGACGATATGGATCAAGTCAGGAGAGCCAGATGAACCGCCCCATTCCCTCGCGCACCGTTGCCCCATTTCCCACGACGCGCCTGCGCCGCACCCGATCCTCGGCTGCGCTTCGTGATTTGGTTCGGGAAAATTCCTTGGGTGTGAACGATCTGATTTGGCCGGTGTTTGTGGTTGAAGGGGATGATGTCGAGCAAGAGGTGGCTTCGATGCCCGGCGTAACCCGGAAATCCATCGACCGCTTGGTCGAGGCCGCCCATGAGGCCGCGGATCTTGGCATCCCGGCGATCTGCCTCTTTCCCTACACCGATCCCGCGCTGAAATCCGAGGCCTGCGAAGAGGCGTGGAACCCTGACAACCTGTCCAACCGCGCCATTCGGGCGATCAAACAGGCGGTGCCGGATATTGCGATCATGACCGACATTGCGCTGGATCCCTATAACGCAAACGGGCATGACGGTATTGTGCAGGACGGCGAGATCCTGAATGACGAAACCAATGTGGCCCTTGTGCGCATGGCGCTTGCGCAGGCTGAGGCCGGCGCCGATATCCTTGGGCCATCCGATATGATGGATGGGCGCATTGGCGCCATTCGCAGCGCAATTGAAGGCGCGGACCATCGCAACCTGACCATCATGTCCTATACCGCCAAATATGCCTCTGCCTATTATGGCCCGTTCCGCGATGCGGTTGGGGCGTCTGGTGCGCTGAAGGGCGACAAAAAGACCTATCAGATGGATCCGGCCAATACGGATGAGGCGATGCGCCTTGTGGAACGGGATCTGATGGAAGGCGCGGATATGATTATGGTCAAACCCGGCCTGCCCTATCTGGACATTTGCCGCCGCGTGAAAACCGAATTTGGCGTGCCGACCTTTGCCTATCAAGTGTCCGGCGAATACGCGATGCAAGAAGCCGCCGCCGCCAATGGCTGGCTTGATGGTGACAAAGTGATGGCCGAAAGCCTGATGGCGTTCAAACGCGCTGGCTGCGACGGGATTTTGACCTATTATGCCCCGCGTATGGCAAAAATGCTGTCAGAGGCCTAGGCTTTTTCAAAGCATCAATTTCGCGTAAGCGGTTGATTTTTCGCCCAACAGCGATTTTCCGCGTGATCCTTGCTGGGTGCGTGACACTGTGGTGCGATTGGGCTATATTGCAGGCAGAAACAGGCATAGACCTGTCATGACACACAGGCTTCAACAACGCGAAACAGGGTGCGCCCTTGTCGCAAGTTGAATTGGCGATACGAGGCATAACATGAGCAAATCAGAGAATTCCCCAAATCAATCTCACCCTCTTTCCAGACGTGGCTTTATGGTCGGGCTTGGCGGGGCTGGGCTGGCCGTCGCAGGCTGTGCCAATGGTATTGGATCGCAAGATGGCACCAAAATTGATGCCCGCGCGGATCAAACCCTGCGCTATCTTTACAACCGCTACCCTGACACACAGCAGCTTGCGTCGAAAGCAACTGGTATGCTGGTCATGCCGCTGGTGACAGAAGCCGGGTTTGTGGTGGGCGGTGCTTACGGCCGTGGCGCATTGCGCGTGGGCGGTGCCACTGTTGATTATTATCTGCAAACCCAAGCCAGCGTTGGGTTTCAAATCGGCGCACAGCAATACGCCCATGTGTTGTTTTTCATGACGGATCAAGCGTTGCAAGAATTCCGCACCGCCTCTGGCTGGGTGGCGTCGGCCGACATCAAATACGCGTTCCAAACTGTGGGCGATCGCCTGACGGCTGATACCATCACCTCATCCGATCCGGTTGTTGCGGTGGTGTTTGGGCAAGCGGGCGTGATTGCGGGGGCCGCTCTTGAGGGTGCGAAATACACACGCATCATTCCGTAAGATATTGATATATATGAGAAAGGGAGGATTCACGCCTCCCTTTTTTTGTGTAAAATCGTATGTTATCCGCCGTCTTTCAACCGCTTAAACAAGCTTGATGTGTCCCACCGCGCGCCGCCCATCTTCTGCACGTCTTTGTAGAATTGGTCCACGAGGGCCGTGACCGGAAGGCTCGCGCCATTCTCATCTGCGGTGGCCAGACAGATGCCCAGATCTTTGCGCATCCAATCCACCGCAAACCCGTGTTCAAAGTGATCGTCCGCCATGGTTTCATGCCGGTTGACCATCTGCCAACTGCCCGCAGCCCCCCCTTGGATCACGTCAACCACTTCGCGAATATCAAGGCCTGCTTTTTCGGCGAAATGCAGCCCCTCTGACAGACCTTGCACCAATCCGGCGATGCAGATTTGGTTGACCATCTTGGTCAGTTGCCCGGCACCACATTCACCCAAGCGTTTCACGGTGCGACCGTAAGCCTGCATGATCGGCTCCGCAGCGTTATATGCCGCCTCATCGCCACCACACATGATCGACAGAACACCGTTTTCGGCGCCCGCCTGCCCGCCAGACACGGGGGCATCAACAAAAGAAACCCGAGCGGTTTTCGCATCTGCATAAAGTTCACGCGTGACTTTGGCCGACACGGTTGTGTGGTCGACGAAAATCGCCCCATCCGCCATGCCCGCCAGCGCGCCCGCATCGCCGAGCACCACGCCGCGCAGATCATCGTCATTGCCCACGCAGCACATGACAAAATCCGCACCCATTGCGGCCTCGCGCGGGGTCGAGGCCCATTTGCCCCCATGTTCCTTGGCCCAAGCTTCTGCTTTCGCGGTGGTGCGATTGTAAACCGTCACCTCGTGACCTGCGGCGACCAAATGCCCGGCCATCGGATATCCCATGACCCCCAAGCCCAAAAACGCACATTTTGCCATGATGTTTCCCTATCGTTGAATTCTTTTGTCAGGCACAGTAGTTACCGCTCAGGTCAGATACGTCAACACGAGGGATTTATGGCGCTGGTATTTAAGTGGTTGATCCGCATTGTCTCAGGTTTGTTGGTTTTGGCCATACTGGGCGTGGCACTGGTGTATTATCTGGCCGCGCAATCGCTGCCGGATTATGACGTGACGCGCGAAACCAAAGGCATCACAGCGCCGGTGGAAATTGTGCGCAACAACGCCAATATCCCGCATATCTTTGGTCAGACCGATCAGGATGTGTTTTTCGGCCTTGGCTATGTGCATGCACAGGACCGATTGTGGCAAATGACGATGATGCGCCGCACCGCACAAGGGCGTTTGTCTGAGCTGTTTGGCGAACGCACATTGAAGGTGGATGAGCTGATGCGCCGCCTTGATATTTATCACCTCGCCCAAGAGGCGGTCGACGATCAGGACAAAGACACCAAAGCGGCCCTTGAGGCGTATGCCTCTGGTGTGAATGCCTATTTGTCGCGCATTAATTCTGATGCTTTGGGTCGGGGCGCGCCGGAATTTTTCCTCTTTTCCAATGACATATCCCCGTGGCAACCGGCAGATAGTCTTGCAATTTTGAAGCTGATGGGGGTGCAACTCTCGGGTCAGATCGAAGAGGAAGTCCTGCGGGCACGCGTGTCTTTGGCTTTGCCAGAAGAGCGCGTGAAAGACATCCTGCCCGATATGCCGGGGGCCGGTGTGGCCGCCCTGCCCGATTATGCAAGCTTAATGCAAACAGACCCCAAGCAATTCGCCACACTTGAGGGCCGTCAAACACGACCAGACATGTGGCCCTCGCCACGACGAGGCTTTGCAGGGGCCTCAAATGCTTGGGCGGCCGCGCCGTCACGCTCCGCCGCCGGTGGATCGCTTATGGCCAATGATCCCCATCTTGGTCTGACCGCGCCAACCGTGTGGTATCTGGCGCGACTGGAGCTGTCGACCGGCGGTGTCATTGGCGGCACCATACCCGGTATGCCGATCATGATGGTGGGCCGATCTGATGAGTTTGCCTGGGGGGTGACCTCGTCTTATCTGGATGATCAGGATCTTTTCATCGAAGAAGTAAACCCCGATGCCCCAACCGAGGTGCGCACGCCGGATGGCTTCAAGCCCCTGCGCGAACGCCCCACAATCATTCGCATCAAAGACGCACCGCCCGTGACCATCACGTTGCAATGGTCCGACAATGGCCCGGTGCTTCCGGGGTCCCTTTACGACCTCGCAACCATCACACCACCGGGACATGTGACCGCCCTCAGCTGGACCTTGCTGGGCCCCAGGGATCGATCAATGAGCGCGGGCATTCGCCTTATGCGTTCAAATTCCGTCACCGAAGGGATCGCTGCGGGTGCGGATTACCTTGCCCCGAGCCAGAACCTGACCATGATCGACAAAAGCCAGATCGCGATGAAGGTGATTGGCGCGATGCCCCGGCGCAACCGAAATCACCAGACCAAGGGGCGCATGCCCAGCCTTGGCGCCGTGGCAGACAACCGTTGGATGGGGCTTGAAAGCTACACCGCAAATCCGGAATTTGTGCAGCCTTCAGGCGGGATCGTCGGCAACACCAATAATAAAGTCGTCGACCGGCCCTTTCCGCTTCATATGAGCTTTGATTGGGGCGACAGTCAGCGCGTGCAGCGCTGGAACCGGTTGATGCAAGCGCGCGCCGTGCACACACGCGACAGTTTCATCGAGGCACAGTTGGACCCGGTGTCCGTCACCGCCCGCACCTTGTTGCCACTTGTCGGGGCAGATCTGTGGTTCACCGGAGAGGCCGCCCCTGAAGGCACCCCCGAGCGCGCACGCCAACGGGCCTTGACGCTGTTGGCCAATTGGAACGGCGAGATGAACGAACACATGCCCGAACCGCTGATTTACTCGGCTTGGATGCGGGCGCTGCAAAACAGATTGATCCGTGACGAAATGGGCCCACTGACCAGCGAGTTTCCGCATCTGGAACCGCTGTTTATCGAACGCGTCTTTCGTAATATCGACGGCGCAGAGGTCTGGTGTGACGTGATCCAATCGGCCCCGGTTGAAACCTGTACCGATGTGGCGCGCGCCGCCCTTGATGACGCGCTGTTATGGCTGGATGAACACACCCGAGGCGAACAAGAAAGCCTGCGCTGGGGGGATTATCATGTGGCAACACAGGACCATCCTGTGTTGGGCAAGGTGCCGTTTTTAAAGTATTTTGTGAACATTCGCCAATCAACCTCCGGGGGGGATAACACGCTGTTGCGTGGGCGCACCTCTGGCACGGATCCTGACCCGTTTCTGAACGTCCACGGTGCGGGCTATCGCGGAGTCTATGACCTATCTGATCCCGACAGTTCCCTGTTTGTCGTGTCCACCGGGCAATCAGGTCATCCGCTGTCACGTCATTATGACGATCTGGGCGAGCTGTGGCGCCGTGGCGAATATACCCCCATGTCGCTTGATCCCGATCTCGCGCGGGCTGCGTCAGTGGGCATCACCCATCTGATCCCAAAAGCACCCTAGCCCCGCCCGCCTTGGCACAATCCCGCCTTGGCACAAACACATAAAAAAAGACCGCCCAAAAGGCGGTCTTTTTGATTTGACTGTAAGGCGGCGCTTACAAGGAAGCATATTCCGCCTTTTGACGCTCGGTCCAGGTGACGGTCACACTCCATCCCTCTTCACCGGGCTCTTCCTTATCCACCACACCTTGTGCAAATAACCACGCACGCTGTTTGCCTTTTGAAAACGCCAGCAACATCGTCACAGTTTCACGTACAGTGTCGAGCTTGGCCTCGATGGCCGCCATCAACGGTTCGAACCCTTCACCGGTCACCGCTGAAAGGCTGAAAACCTCATCCATCCGGCTGGCTTCGACGCGACGGGCGTCCGCCTCGCTCCCCTCAAGCAAGTCGATCTTGTTCCAGATCTCCAGCATCGGGGTGGTTTCATCAAGCCCCAACTCTTCCATAATGAGCGTGACATCCTTGGCCTGCTCATCGGTGTTTTCAGACGAGATATCGCGCACATGCAGCACCAGATCCGCGGCCAACACTTCTTCCAGAGTGGCGCGGAAGGACGCGACAAGCTGGGTGGGCAGGTCCGAGATAAAACCAACCGTATCGGACAGGATGACTTTGCGCCCGGATCCGGGCAGCTCCACCTGTCGCATTGTCGGGTCCAGCGTGGCGAAAAGCATATCCTTCGCGAACACATCAGCGCCGGTTAACTTATTGAAAAGGGTGGACTTACCGGCATTGGTATAACCGACAAGCGCCACGATCGGGTAAGGAACTTTGGCACGCGCTGCGCGGTGCAGTTCGCGTGTTTTAACAACCTTTTCCAACTGCTTGCGCAAGCGGTTTAATTGATCATCAATTGCACGGCGGTCCGCCTCGATCTGGGTTTCCCCAGGCCCCCCAACAAAGCCAAGCCCGCCACGCTGGCGTTCAAGGTGGGTCCAGGCGCGCACCAACCGGGTACGTTGATAGCTCAGCGCCGCCATTTCAACCTGCAACACCCCTTCGCGGGTACGCGCACGATCGGAAAAGATCTCAAGGATCAAACCCGTGCGATCGAGGATTTTCACGGCCCACATTTTTTCCAGATTGCGTTGTTGCACGGGGCTGACGGTGCCATCGACCAGCACCAGATCAATCTCCGCAGCCTGAATGCGCTGGCGCAGTTCTTCGATTTTACCGGTGCCAAACAGATGGCCTGCATGGGGTTTGGACAAACGCACAATCTCGCGCCCCTGCACCTCTAGATGCGGGAGCGCTTCGGCCAAGGCTTCGGCCTCTTCCAGCGCCGGCCCCGAGGCACGGCGGTTGCGGTTGTTTGTCAGCTCGGGATGGATCACCCACGCGCGCGTGGGCTGTTCCTCTTGATCTACGAGGTCGGTCAGCTGTCTTCGCCATCATAAAGGTTGATCGGAGCACCCGGCATAATGGTCGAAATCGCGTGTTTATACACAAGTTGCGATTGCCCGTCACGGCGCAGGAGCACACAGAAATTGTCAAACCATGAAATCACGCCCTGAAGCTTCACACCGTTGATCAAAAAGATCGTCACGGGGACTTTGGATTTGCGAACATGGTTGAGAAAGGCGTCTTGCAGGTTTTGCTTATCGGCAGCCATCGTTTTTTTCCTTTGTTATCTCGTGCTGTGTCTTATCCAACCGGTTTCCCGGCGGTTTTATGAACCTATTCAACCAATATGGCGTGGCATGTGTACAGTTTCCAGCCCCAAACGCGCCGTAAAGGTGCAGTATGGCGACAAAAACACAGATTTCCGCCTATCTGCGCCAGCTTTCAGGGTTAAAGAGCGCGATAATGGCCAATGTTTCGAGCCGGCCAAGCACCATGGCCGCGGCCATGACCAATTTGGCGGCATCGTTCAAGTCCGCGTAGGAAATCGGATCAACAGCTGCAATTTGCGCCAGGGGGCCGGTCGTTGTCAGCGCCGCAAGCGTCAGGATCAACGCGCTTTCAAACTCCTGCCCGGTCAGGGCCAGAGCCGACGCCACCAAGGCCACGGACATCGCAAGCAGCATGAAAAACACCCAAGCCATATAGGCACCGCGGCCGCGCATATGCCGCGCATCGGTGCCGCTTCCCCCCACCGATGAGGGGTGGACCAGTTTATCAAGCTCGCGCCGCCCATGCACATAAAGCGCATAGACCCGCATCAGTTTTGCGCCGCCCGCTGTGGTGGCCACGCCCCCGCCCACCAACGCCACCGCCATCAGGATCAAGCCCGGTGTCTGCAACCCGGACCAATCGCGACTGGCGGTCCAGGCCGCACTTTCAAACCCGGTTGTGGTGAGAAAGGACAAAACCGTAAAAACAGCGCCCCAAAGCGAAGTTAGCCCGGTCAATAGCGTCATTTCTTCGTCAACTTCAATGGCACCAATCCAGTGCCGCACGAATAGAAACACCGGCACTACGGTGATGATCGCAAGCGCCATACGGATTTCGGCGTCGTCAAATAAACCTTTTAAATCATTCGCTTGCATATCCGTCGCAAAGGTCAGACGGGAAATGGCAAAGATTAAAAAGACCGCAATCATCACCTCGCCGCCATAACCCGCATTGCCCCCAGCAGGCCCCCCAACCGGGGAAATCCCGCTTGTGGCCATGGTCGACATTGCGTGGCAAAGGGCCACAAAACCTGTGTCCCCTGCGAGGATCAACCCAATCCACAACACCAGCGTCAGCCCCGCGTAAACCGGAAACAGCCGCACCCCATACGCGCGAATTCTGTCTGATATGTCGGCCACTTTTGTGATCTGGCTAACCCCGGCCCCAAAGCGCCCCGCGTCACTGCGGGCGCCGAACCGGGCGCGCACTTCAAATCCACCGAGGGCCATCGGCGCCAAAATCGCGATGGCCCCGACCCAGATGAACAACCCGCCAAGCCAGCCCACCAACGCCCGCCACAAATGCACTGTGTCCGACAGCCGCCCTGGGTCATCAAACAGGGTCGCGCCTGTGGTGGTCAGCGCGGACACCATTTCAACGTAAGCATTTAGAAAGCTTGTATTTTTCACCGCTTGATGAAAGGGGACCGCAAGCATAATGGGCAATAAAACAAACAGACCAAGCAACGCCATCAGGTGCCGACGCGGGCGGTTGGATCTTGGTCGCCCAACCATGGCCAACGCCAAAAAGGAGGTCAGAAACCCAAACAGGATTGCGCCGTAAAGAAACACCCGCGCCTCAAAGAACGCCCCCGTGAACCAGCCAAAGCCAGCGGGCACCATCATGGCAAGCACTCCGATCCCCATCAGGATCACCAGAAGCGGTAATTTTACGATCCAGTTCAGCATCAGAAAAAGTCGATTTGGACCTGCAACAGCCGCTCGACCTCTGGCACGTCATCGGACAGGGCAAACAGCGTGACGATATCGCCTTCGTCGATGCGGGTGCGACCGGTGGGTTTGATCACCTCAGACCCCTTCAGAATTGCGCCCACAAGCACGCCTTCCGGGAAATCAATGTCGCGGATTGCCTTGCCGGAAACGGGCGAGGTCGGCAGAACTTGCGCCTCGATCACCTCGGCCTCGGCATCGCCCAGTGAATACACTTCGCGCACCTTCCCGTGGCGAATATGGCGCAGGATCGAGCTGACGGTTTGGGTGCGCGGGTTGATATAGGCATCAATATCCAGCGGATCCATCAGCCCCACCAACGACGGATCATTGATCAGACAGATCGACATCTGACAGCCGACAGATTTCGCCCGAACCGAGGTAAGCAGGTTGACCTTATCATCATCCGTCACCGCCAGAATTGCATCTGCCCGCGGCACCCCCGCCTCTTTCATAAGCTCTAAATTCATGCCGTCGCCGTTTAAAACAACCGTGCGTTCCAAGGCATCCGCGGCAACCTCGGCCACCGGACGGCTAAGCTCAACCACCTTGGCACGGATCCGGTCGGTTTGCGTTTCCAGCGCCTTGGCCACGGCCAGACCGACATTCCCGCCCCCCAAAATCACCACGCGGCTTTGGCGTTTGGTCGACTTGCCGAACACCTCCATCGTGCGGTCCATATCGGTGGTTTTCGTGAACACATAGATCTGATCGCCCGCAAACAGCTGATCGCCAGGTTCCGGGGCAAACAAGGACCCTTCGCGGCGCACCCCAACCACAATCACAGAAAGGGTGGAAAAGAGGTCGGTCAACTGGCGCAAAGGCGTGTTTAAAACCGGACAGTCTTCCTCCATCTGGATACCCAAAAGCTGCACTTTGCCGTCAAGAAAGCTTTCAATATCAAAGGCCGAGGGCGCACGTAGGCGTTTTAGAACCGCATCGGCCACCTCGCGTTCGGGGCTGATCACCACATCAATTGGAAGGTGATCGCGCCGGTAAAGATCGGCGTAAATCGCATCAAGATAGGACTGGCTGCGCAGACGCGCGATTTTGCGCGGAATGGCAAAAACGGAATGGGCCACCTGACAGGTAACCATATTCACCTCGTCCGAATGGGTCGCTGCGATGATCATATCCGCGTCTTCCGCGCCCGCGCGTTCCAGCACATCCGGATAGGACGCAAACCCCGCAATTCCCTGAACATCCAGCGTCTCTGTCGCGCGGTTGACCAGGTCGGGATTATTGTCCACCACCGTCACATCATTGTTTTCATTGGAAAGATGGCGGGCAATTTGCCAGCCAACCTGACCCGCACCGCAAATGATCACTTTCATGGCTGATCGACCCCTTGTTGAAATTCTGCGCCGATGTCTGTGTCAGCCACTGCATCACGTCCCGCGCCAACCGTACAGCGGTTGCCAATGATGTGACATTCATGATCGCCAAGGTCAACTGCCCCGTCCATTTGACCATCGGGACTTTGGGACGGGATCAGGGCGTGACATAGTGTGTTCACGGCCTCAGGCTCCGACATCCTCGCCCTGTTCGTCACCAGGCTCCTCTGCCACATAGGCCACCCGGGCCCCGGCTTTGTTGCCCGTCACCACCCCAAGTGATTTCAGTTTCCGGTGCAGCGCGCTGCGTTCCATGCCAACAAAATTTGCTGTCCGCGAGATGTTGCCGCCAAACCGGTTGATTTGCGTCAACAGATATTCCCGTTCGAACGCCTCGCGTGCCTCGCGCAGAGGCAGGGTTGCCAAGGCCGTGGGCAGTGTGACGGCTTGATCCGCCGCGCCCTCTTCGCCAGCGCCGTGGTCCGCCCCCGGCAATTCACCCGAGGAAATCGGCCCCGTGCCGTCGCCAAGGATCAACACGCGTTCGATCACATTTTTCAGCTGGCGCACATTGCCCGGCCACCCCATCGCCTGCAACATTGCTTCCGCATCTTCGCTCAGCTCACGCAGGTTCAGCCCTTGTTCGCGATTAAACATCTCGAGAAAGTGTTGCGCGAGTTGGGGAATATCTTCACGACGCTCAGACAGCGCAGGCACGGTGATTGGCACCACATTTAGGCGGTGAAACAATTCTTCGCGGAAGGATCCCGCCTCAATTTCGGCCTGCAAGTCCTTGTTAGAGCTGGAAATAACGCGAATGTCCACACTCGCTTTGTCGTTGCCACCAACACGCTGGAACCGTTGATCAACCAACACCCGCAGGATTTTTGATTGCGTGCCAAGGGGCATATCGGCCACTTCGTCAAAGTAAATCACCCCGCCATTGGCTTCGTCCAACAGGCCCGGTTCAATGCCGCGCTCAGCGCTTTCGCGCCCAAACAGCACCTCTTCCATCCGGTCCGCTTCGATCGAGGCGGAATTGACCACCACAAAGGGCGCAGACGCGCGGTCGGAATTTGCGTGAATATAGCGCGCGGCCAGTTCTTTACCCGAGCCGGCCGGGCCGCTCAGCAACACTCGACCATTGGACTTGGTGACTTTTTCCAGGTTATTTTTCAGCGCCTTAAAGGCGGAACTGGATCCAATCATCTCGCTTGGCGCGCCGTCGCGCCGCCGTAGTGCCGTGTTTTCCCGGCGCAAACGGCTGGTTTCCATCGCGCGCCCAATCACGACCATCAATTGATCAATATTGAACGGCTTTTCGATGAAATCATAAGCGCCCTGTTTGATCGCCGCGACCGCAATTTCGACGTTGCCATGGCCGGAAATAATGACCACAGGCACCTCGGGATGTTCGCGTTTGACCATTTTCAGGATATCAATCCCGTCCATCGCGCTGTCTTTCAACCAGATATCGAGGATCATCAGCGCCGGAATATCCGCCTTAACCTGTGCGACCGCCTCGTCCGACGTGCCCGCCAAACGAGTGGTAAACCCCTCATCCTCAAGAATATCCGAGATCAATTCCCGGATGTCCCGTTCATCATCGACAATCAGAATATCGCCCCGCGTTTCCGTCATGTGATCCTCTTTCTTTTAAACATTTTGGGCGTCGGGTGGGGTGTCCACCGGCAGCCAAATAATTGCCATCGCCCCCGGAAGGGCGTTTTCGCCAAAAGCTGGCGCATCGTCCAGCAGCAAAGTGCCGCCATGTTCTTCGATAATCTTTTTCACGATCGGCAGCCCCAGCCCTGTGCCCTTATCACGGGTCGTCACATAGGGTTCAAACAGGCGCGAGCGATCTTCTGGCAGGCCGATCCCATTGTCCGCAATGGTGATGCGCACACCGCCTTCGCGACAGGTCATCTCGATACGGACCTCGGGGTTATGCCCTTCGGGCGCCCCACGTTCCTGAAGTGTTTCAATGGCTTCCCCGGCGTTTTTGATTAGGTTGGTCAACGCCTGTCCAATCATGGTTGCGTCAATATCCACCAAAACTTCGCCATCCGGCAGTTGCGCACGGATTGACACGCCCTCTTGGCCAGCTTGCTGTAACAACACCGCATCACGGGTGAGCGCAACGATATCCGTGCGCCGGCGTTCTGGTTCTGGCATCCGCGCGAATTTCGAGAACTCATCCACAATCCGACGCAAATCCCCTGTCTGGCGCACAATCACATCGGTGTATTGCTCAAGCGCCGCCACATCCAGCCCTTCGACCTTGCTAAACTTACGTTTGATGCGTTCAGCAGAGAGTTGGATCGGCGTGAGCGGGTTTTTGATCTCATGCGCGATACGACGCGCAACATCGCCCCAAGCCGCCATACGCTGTGCGGAAACGAGGTCCGTCACATCATCAAAGGCCAGCACATACCCCTCAAGCTCGCCATCTTCATTGCGCCGCTTGGCAATGCGCACCAACAGGCTTTCTTGCTTGCCGTCGCGGGCCAGGCGCACCTCTTGCTGCACGCTTTCACGCGATGATCGGCTGAGGTCATCATACATAGGTTGGAATTCCGGCACGACCAGCGACAGCTCGTGTTCCTGCCCGGTTTCATCGCGCACTTCCAACAGCTGCTCTGCCGCCCGGTTCAAAAAGGTCACCCGCCCCAAGGCGTTTAACCCAATCACCCCACCGGTGACCGAGCTAAGAACGCTGTCAAATAACCGTCGCCGTTCATCAATCTGGTGGGTGTTTTCCAAAAGGCGGGCGCGCTGGCCTTTTAGTTGTTTGGTCATTTGGTTGAAATAGCGCCCCAACATCGCGATCTCATCATCACCGCGTTCTTCAAGAACCTGCACGTCAAGATCCCCGGCGCCAACCCGTTTTGCCGCCCCCGCAAGCCGCCCCACTGGGCGCGCAAGGCGTTCGGCAAACCACATGCCCATCCAGACGGCGGCAAGGATAAGGATCAGTGCAAATCCCAAATAGATCAGACCAAACTGAAACAATCGTTGTCCCCGCTGGCTTTCCAATTGATTATAAAGCCGCGCGGCCTCTTGGGTTTCATCCACAAGATCCAGAATTTCGCCGTTCACCTCGCGGGTGAGATACAGCAAGTGATCGGTGAACCCCTGCAATTGCAGCAACACGCGAAACTCGTTTTGCGCCCAATCCTCGATGACCACAGTTTCCCCGCTCAGCGCCTTGGCAATCTGATCCGGGGTCGGCATGTCGAAATTAAACAGATAAGAGCTGTTGCCGCGCACGCGGATCTCGCCGTCACTGTTCAGCACAAAGGCTTCACTCAGCCCCCGCTGAATGCGATTTTGCGATTGGATCAAAAGCTGCGACAGCTCGCCTTCGGTCAGCAAAAACTGTCGCTGACGTTCCACGGACAAAAATGACGCAATGGCGCGGGCATCCTGCACCAATCCATCACGACTTTCGCCCTTATACGCCTCGGCCGCGGCGCGCGAATTGCCAACCACCAAACGCACGCGATCAGAAAACCAGCCTTCCAGCCCCATATTCAGCGTCAGCATCGCAAACACCGCCACAAGAACCGTGGGGCTGAGCGCAATAAACGCAAACACGCCAGTCAGGCGCAAATGCAACCGCGAGCCAGCACTTTCCGTCCGTCGGGCTGCGATCATCCGCATAATGCCGGCCAAAACCAACCCGGCCACAATGATGATATAAAGGATGTCCGTCAGTAGGATCAGACGCAGAGATTGACTCGTCGCCCCTTGGGCAAATGGGCCCAACACAAGAAAAGTGGCCACCGCCAAAACCGGACCAAGCGCAATCAGACCAAACGCAAAAAACGTCCGCAGCCTGCGCGTTTTGCGCAGGGCCAGATACCGCTCCAGGCTGGTTTTACGCATCCTGCGCTCTGCCAACACATTGCCCCCCAAAAAAGCCAAACCGTGCAAAACCACTCTGTGTCTTTTACGCACAAGTCGGCGTGACAACCGAACCAACCGGCCAACATACATCGCGTGAATTGACTGTGCCTGCAGGAGCACGGTGCCAAATTGCCACGCTTGTTGCCCTTTTACATCAACTTGCGTCGGCGTGTCACCTCGATTTCGAGATCTGTGATCTTTTTACGCAAGGTATTGCGGTTGATCCCAAGTAAATCAGCACATTTGGCCTGATTGCCCCCAGTCGCATCCAAGGCAATCTCCAACAAGGGAAGCTCAATTTCCCTTAAAATTCGTTGATACAGCCCCGCAGGGGGCAACGCGCCGCCGTGTAAATCAAAATAATGCTTAAGGTGGCGGGCAACCGAGGCGGAAAGCCGCTCATCTGGCGCACCAGAGGGCGCACGCCCCCCAACATCCCCGGCCATCGCACGGTCAATTTCCTCGCCCGTGATGTCATTTTCGCCTCCTGTGACCAGCAATCGGGTCATCAGATTTTCCAACTGCCGCAGGTTTCCGGGCCAGGGCTGAGCGCGCAACCGATCCATCGCCGATGTACTCAACCGCCGCTCTGCCAATCCGTCTCCTGCGGTGCGGGCAATGAAATGCTCCGCCAGGGCAGGAATATCCTCCAGCCGTTCGCGCAAAGCAGGCACAGAGATCACCACCCCGGCCAAGCGATAGTAGAGATCTTCGCGGAAGCTTCCGTCGTTAATTGACCCCGAAAGCATCCCCTGTGACGTGGCAACAACCCGAGGGCCCGAGCTGCCGAGCCCGTCAAGGAACCGGGAAAGCCGCGCCTGCGCGTCACTGTCCAGATCGCCAATACCATCAAAAAGGATGGTGCCTTTCCCTGCCCTTGTCATCAAATCTAACAGCGCATCGGCAGGCCCCAAATCATCCGGTGTGGCCACCACAAACGGCGCATCACGACGCGACGAGAAATCGTGGATCGCTTGGGCAATCAACGATTTTCCGGTGCCACTTTCGCCAGTGATCAACACCGGTAAATCCACGTTTAACACCCGCGCCACAAGGCGATACAGCTCTTGCATCGCAGGGCTGCGCCCGACCAAGGGCAAGTCGGAGCCGGCAGGCGCATTGATGACATTTTCTGGCGATTGTGACGGGCGCAGGCGTTTGCGTTCCAACGCCTGCCCCACCCTTTTCATCAAGTCAGGAAGGTCAAACGGCTTGGGAAGATAGTCAAACGCCTCTGCCTCGGCCGCTTGAATGGCGGTCATAATGGTGTTTTGCGCGGAAATCACAATCACCGGCAAATCCGGGCGCATTTTGGCGATTTTGGGCAGGCTTTCCAGCCCATTTCCATCGGGCATAATGACGTCAGAGATCACCGCATCCCCACGCCCTTCCTCGACCCACCGAAGCAGGGTGACCATCGACCCGGTGGCATGCACCCGACACCCCGCCCGCGTCAACGCCTGTGTCAGCACGGTTCGAATTGTGCGGTCATCGTCAGCAATTAGGACGGTTCCATCCATCGGTCAGCTCCTTAAGCGTCGCTCGAAAGTTGATTTGAGGGCGCGCGTGGCGCAACGGGCAGAGACAGGCGAAACACGGTGTGGCCCGGACGGCTGTTCACCGCGATTAATCCACCGTGGTCAGTGACAATTTTGGACACCAGAGCCAAGCCAAGTCCGGTGCCGTTTTCCCGCCCAGAGACAAAGGGATCAAACACCTGTTCTGCAATATCTGCGGGCAATCCGGGGCCATTGTCTATGATCTCAACCTGAAGCGGCAAGTTTGCGCGTTCCCCGTCAGCTTTGCGCAGGCGCACGCCCGGATCGTAAAATGTTCTGATCGTGATTTTCCCTTTATTGCCAGCGGCTTCTGATGCGTTGTTCAGAAGGTTCAAGACCACCTGCATCAACTGGTCTTCGTCCACAAAGGTCAAGGGAAGCGACGGATCATAGCTTTCGGATATGTCACAACCGCCCGCGAACCCAACCCGCGCCGTGGCCCGTGCGCGTTCAAGAATATCGTGGATGTTCACCGGTTGGCACGCGGGCGGGCGCAGATCGCCAAATTGCTCCACCTGATCCAAAAGGGCGACAATCCGGCGGCTTTCGGTGACAATAAGGTCGGTCAATTCGCGATCCTCAGGGCTCAGCCCCATCGACAGCAATTGCGCGGACCCGGTGATGCCTGCCAGCGGGTTTTTGATCTCATGCGCCAGCATTTCCGCCATTCCGATCGCCTGACGCGCGGCTTTTGATCCCTGAAGCTGGCCAAGATGCTCGGCCTGTCGTGGATGCAGCAACATCAGCAACCCCTCGCCCATCGGCGAGATTTGCACAGTGACGTCGCGCGGCGCACCGTGATGCGGGGTGAATTTCACCGCGTCCACGTAAAGCGGCCCTTGCACCTGTGTGACCCGCGCCACCGCGTCCGCCAGATCCAATCCAAGCGACAGCGTGTCTGCACAGGATTTACCACGAAGGCTGCGTTCAGACAGGTTCAAGAACACCTCGCCTGCGCCGTTGACCCGTTGGATGGCCCCGTCTGAGGACAATTCAAGCGCGGGGACAGGAAGGGCGGACCATAAAAGATCGCTCATGCAGCTTCCCTTTCAAGGAGGGCCACTGGGATCAGGTCGAGCACCTCTTTGGGATCACGAGAAGACAGGATTTTGCGGCGCAAATCCGGCGTGGTGCCGGCGTGATCCATATACCAACCAAGATGTTTTCGAATGACCCGCGCGCCCAGATGCGCGCCATAAAACGCAAGGCTGTCGCGATAGTGCGTCTGCACCATGTGTATCAGCCCATCGCCGGCGGGGATCACAGGTGGCGCCGCGCCAAAAAGATCATGGGCCACCTGTTGCAACAGCCAAGGTTGCCCACCGGCCCCCCGCCCGATCATCACACCATCGGCGCCGGATTGTTCCAAGGCCATGCGTGCGCTTGCCGTGTCGATGATGTCGCCATTGGCAATCACCGGGATGCTCACCGCGTCTTTCACCGCACGAATGGCGGCCCAATTGGCATGGCCTTTGTAGAACTGACACCGTGTGCGGCCGTGGATGGTGATCAGCTGAATGCCCGCCGCCTCGGCCCGCGCGGCCAATTCAGGCGCGTTTATACTGTCGTCATCCCAGCCAAGGCGGGTCTTTAGGGTCACGGGCACGGCCACCGCGCCCACAATCGCCTCGATCAACCGAAGCGCATGATCCAGATCGCGCATCAGGGCAGAGCCAGACAGCCCGCCGACAACTTTACGCGCGGGGCAGCCCATGTTGATGTCGATGAGTTTGGCACCATTGGCTTCCACCATGCGCGCCGCTTCACCCGCCCAATACACATCACGCGCGGCCAGTTGAACGGCGGTGTTTTCCAGCCCAAAGCCCAGTTCGGCCCGCTCTCGCACGCCGGGTTTGGCTTGCACCATTTCTTGGCTTGCCACCATTTCAGAGACCACAAGACCGGCACCAAACCCGCCCACAAGCGCGCGAAACGGCAAATCGCTGATCCCGGCCATCGGGGCCAGAATAACGGGGGCATCAAGTGTGATATTTCCAACCTTCAGCGTCATGCCTATTCCTTGAGCAGTTGGGAAAACCCTGCGCGCGCCCCTGCAAATCCACAAGAATTCCCGTGTCGCGCGCCTGTTGAATTTCATAGTTGCACAAAATTTAGGCGGTTTCCATGCCGCAAATGCCCCCATTGTCACCTTTGTCAGCACCCCCTAAACAGGAGGCATGGAAAAGAAACCTTGTAAAATTGCCGTTTTGATTGTGGCGGCGGGGCGTGGCACGCGGGCAGGCGCTGGTGCGCCGAAACAGTGGCGTTCTTTGGGAAACGGCACGGTGGCCGCCCAAACGGTTTCGGTGTTTCAAGCCCACACCCAAATCACTGACATTGCGATGGTTATTCATCGTGATGATCGTGACATCGCGAAGCAGCTGACCGGGGTGCGCCTGATCCAGGGTGGGGCCACGCGCGATGCGTCTGTGTTGGCGGGGCTTGAGGGGCTCACCCACACAAAACCTGACCTCGTTTTGATCCACGATGTTGCCCGCCCTTTGGTGAGTGCGCAGGTGATTGATGATGTGATTGCCGCGCTAAGCACCACGCCCGGCGCGGCCCCCGCAATCGCCGTCACAGACGCCTTGTGGCGTGGCAACAACGGTCTGGTCACTGGCACAGAAAACCGCGAAGGGCTGTACCGCGCGCAAACTCCGCAAGGGTTTCATTTCGACAAAATCCTTGCGGCACATCACGCCCACCCCGGCGGCGCCGCCGATGATGTTGAGGTGGCCCGCCACGCGGGGCTTGACGTCGCCATCGTGCCGGGCGAGGAGCGGAATATGAAAATCACCACGCCTGAGGATTTCGCCCGGGCTGAGCGCTATTTGAAAGGCTGACACATGGATATTCGGGTGGGACAAGGGTATGACGTTCACGCGTTTGAAGCCGGTGATCATGTGGTGCTGTGCGGCGTAAACATCCCGCACACCAAAGCCTTAAAGGGCCATTCTGATGCGGATGTGGGCATGCACGCGCTGACAGATGCAATTTACGGCGCATTGGCAGATGGCGACATTGGCCAGCATTTCCCCCCCTCAGAGGCAGAGTGGAAAGGCGCTGAAAGCCATATTTTCCTGCGTCACGCCGTAAAACGCGCCACGGATCGGGGGTATCAAATTTCAAACGTCGATGTGACCTTGATTTGTGAACAGCCCAAAATTGGCCCCCATGCGGTTGCGATGCGCAACGCTTTGGCCCAGATTATGGGGATGGAGGTGGACCGCGTGTCGGTCAAGGCCACCACATCTGAGCGTTTGGGCTTTACGGGGCGTGAAGAGGGAATTGCCTCAATGGCTGTCGCCACATTGATCAAGGATTAAGACATGCAGCGCTCTACCGCGAAACTGATTGCAACCTTCTTTTATTCTGGGCTGCTGAAGCCTGCGTCCGGGACGTGGGGCACTTTGGCCGCCCTGCCCTTTGCGTGGCTGTTGCATGTGATCGGCGGGCCGATTGCGCTGACCGGGGCGACAATTGCCGCCTATTTGATCGGGTTGAAAGCCACCGAAGCTTATACGGCCGGGTCCGACGATCATGACCCCTCCGAAGTGGTGATCGACGAGGTGGTCGGCATGTGGATCACCCTCTTCCCGGTGTCTTTTGGCGCGCAGATGATGGGGGCAGACATTCTGGCGCTTTACCCCGGTTGGATTGTCGGCTTTTTGGCGTTTCGCTTTTTTGACATCACCAAATTTGGCCCAATTGGCACGGCGGATCGTCGTGGGGACGCAACGGGAGTGATGATGGATGACGTTTATGCGGGCATTGCTGCCGCGATCACGGTGGCTGGCGCCGCCTATCTTGGCCATGCGATGATGTGATCCATGCAAGCCGCTGATCTTTTAGACCTTTGCCGTACCAAATCGCTGAAAATTGCCACCGCTGAAAGCTGTACGGGTGGCATGGTCGGCGCGTGGCTGACCGAAATTCCAGGCAGCTCGGATGTCTATGATCGCGGGTTCATCACCTATTCCAATGCCGCCAAACAGACGATGATTGATGTCTCAGCTGATACGCTTGGCCGATTTGGCGCGGTCAGCGAAGAGGTTGCCCGCGAAATGGCGGCGGGGGCCTTGGCCAAATCTGACGCCGACCTAAGCGTATCGATCACGGGGATCGCTGGCCCCGGCGGGTCAGAGCATAAACCCGAAGGCCGCGTGTGCTTTGGCGTCGCAAGCCCCAATGGCATCACCACAGAAACGGTGGAGTTTGGCGCAATTGGCCGCGAAAATGTGCGGATGAACGCCGCACGCCATGCCTTGATCCTGTTGGCAACAGCCGCAAGTGACGCCTGACACCCCGTGTTACCGGCGCCCGTTAATGCGCCAAACACCGACACTTCGCGCCTATATTTTGGGCAGATTGCAAAATCTTAACCCTCCGCCCCCATAATTTCTGCTTCCCCTTTCACCTTTCGCCCTCTTTCGCGCCAGAAAAACAGGCAAACGCGAAATAACCCTAAGGAGGGGATTATGAACGGGGCTGATACCGCCTGGATACTTACCGCAACGGCTTTGGTGCTGTTTATGTCATTGCCGGGTCTGGCGCTTTTCTATGGCGGATTGGTGCGTGCACGAAATGTGCTGAGCGTCTTTATGCATGTCTATGCGATCGCCTGTTTGATGAGCGTGCTTTGGCTGGTCGTCGGCTATTCGATCGCCTTTGGCGGCTCTGATCACGGCGTCTGGGGCGGTTTGGGCAAAGTGTTTTTGAACGGGGTCACCGCAGACAGCCTGTCGGGCACTCTTCCTGAAATCCTGTTCTTTGCGTTCCAGATGACCTTTGCAATCATCACCCCTGCGCTGATTGTCGGCGCCTATGTAGAGCGGGTCGGCTTTGGCTTTGTGATGCTCTTTTCTGGCCTTTGGATGCTGATGGTCTATGCGCCTGTGGTGCATTGGATCTGGGGGGGCGGCATGATGTCGGACGGTGGCATTTTTGGCGCCGTGGGCACCAAGGATTTCGCAGGCGGCATCACCGTGCATGAAACCGCTGGCATCGCCGCCCTGATCATTGCCTATGTGCTTGGCCCACGCAAACATCGCACCACGCCGCCACATGCGCCGGGTCTTGTGTTCATTGGCGCAGGTATGCTGTGGGTGGGCTGGTTCGGCTTTAATGGCGGGTCGCAACTGGCGGCAGACGGCGGCGCCGCGATGGCGATCACCGTCACGCATATTTCTGCCGCGACCGCGTCCCTGACATGGGCGCTGTGGGAGAAAATCAAATACGGCAAGGCGTCTTTGGTGGGCATCGTGACCGGAACCATCGCAGGGCTTGCCTCGATCACGCCCGCATCTGGTTTTGTCGGCCCCCTTGAGGCCCTTGTCATTGGCGCTGTGGCCGGGGTCTTGTGCCAAGAAGCAGTCAATCTGGTGCGCAATAAGCTGCGGATTGACGACACATTGGATGTCTTTGCGGTGCACGGTGTGGGCGGCATTTTTGGCACCATTATGATCGCTGTGTTCGGCCACGGTGCTTGGGTCGCCCAATTGGGCGCGCTCGCGATTGTTGGCGTCTTTACCTTTGTGGTCACGCTGGCGCTGGTCAAGCTGGTGGCGCTGGTGACGCCCATCCGTGTCGATCTGGAAACCGAAACCAACGGGTTGGATCTGACAGCGCATGGCGAGCGGGCGTACGACTTTATGTCCTAAAAGCTGATCCTTCAGCCAATCGGCAAAGCCGCGT
The DNA here is from genome assembly GCF_018599245.1 of Aliiroseovarius lamellibrachiae. Lineage (GTDB taxonomy): Bacteria > Pseudomonadota > Alphaproteobacteria > Rhodobacterales > Rhodobacteraceae > Aliiroseovarius > Aliiroseovarius lamellibrachiae. Next base: position 77,917 of record NZ_JAHEVJ010000007.1, on the reverse strand, counting down.
TACAGCACCCGAAAAAGAAGGCGTAACAGCCGTTCTTTCACACCACCACTCACGGGCGGGTGCAAGCAAAAGCGGGGATCCTGAGATGGGTCCCCGCTTTTATTCATAGGATCGTCATGCCAATCGCAACAACCGCGTAAGCGAGGACAGCTCTACCCCATCCCCGCGCCCTTCAATTGCCGCCCACAGGCGATCAGCCTGCGCCCCAAGTAAAGCACGCGATTTGGCCCGCAACTTACGGCGCCGCGTGTCTATTTCCATCGGCGCCGCCAGATCAAACTGCGCCTGTTTGCGCCCATCTGTGGTGTCGATCACAAGGCGCGCCTCGGTTTCTGACAGGGCGTCATTGCCAACCACCTCGACCTTTTGCGCAAGTGCCATAAGCGCGGGGGCCGTGGCGATCTCGTCGGTGAAACTGTCCAGCGCGGCAGTGTCCTGTCCTGCCACCACCATCGCGGCCACATGAGCATAGGAAAACTTGACCTCCAACCCGGTTCGAGGCGCGTTTTTGTTGCAAACACTCAGCCAGCGCGGATGGGTTTCCATCTGCAAGCGCACCAGTTTTTCAGGGCTCAGCATCAAAGGCGACAACGCCTCGATCATCGCGTGGGTGCCGTGGCAACAAGCGTGAAATTTATGCGAAATGGTTTGGATCTTCCACATGGTTCCCAAGCCGGCAAACGCGTGGATATTACCTTCGCCTGCATGGGTTGGTCCAAACCCTTGTGCGCCATCAAGCCCGTGTGGGGATGAGATAAAACCAGCGTGGGCCGCGCGTGCAACCTCGACCCCGGTTTGGGCCGCCATACCCGCGTGATAAGGTTTCCCCATCGTTCCGAATTGGCTTTTCAACCCTGCTGCACGGGTGGAACACAGCCCAAGGGCATGGGCGGTTTGATCGGCATCCAGCCCCATCAAGCGCGCCGCGGCCACCGTTGCCCCAAAGGCGCCCGCCGTTGCGGTTTGATGAAACCCGGTTTGGTAATGCGCGCGCCCCAGCCAGATCCCGACGCGGATAGAGGCCTCTATCCCGATCAGTGCGGCCTGCAACGTCTGTTCCCCCGAAAGATCAAACGCTTCGGCCACCGCCAAAGCCGCCGGAATCACCGCCACAGAGGGATGGCCGATATGGGCAAAATGCGTGTCGTCATAATCAAGCGCATGGCTGGTTGCCCCGTTGATCAGCGCAGCCGTTGGCATCGGAAGTCGCGTGGCGCACCCAATCACGGTTGCCGCGGGCGTTCCCCCGTCCGACATCCCCAAAGTGCGCGTGATCTTGGCAACAGGTTCCCCCGCCCCCGCAATCGCCACAGACGCCCAATCCAAAAGCGAAAGGCGCATCATTTCAAGCGCCTGAGCGGTCTCCGCGCTTTCATCCAGCGGCGCATGGGTAAAATTCACCAACGCATCAATCACATCAGACATTGGGGCACTCCCTTGAAAACAACAGGTTTTGTCCCCATAAGACCTATCATAGAAAGAAAAGGCAAACCGATATGATCGACGCGAGTTTTTGGGCCACCGCAGCCGCCATTCTGGCGCTTTTGGTGCTGTCCGGGTTCTTTTCCGGCTCTGAAACGGCGCTGACGGCGGCCTCTCGGGGGAAATTGCGCGCGCGGGCCGACAAAGGCGATCGCGGGGCGGAGCGGGCTTTGGATATCACCGAAGACAACGAACGTCTGATCGGGTCTGTTCTGTTGGGCAACAACCTTGTGAACATCTTGGCCACATCATTGGCGACCGCGCTTTTTACCCGCATGTTTGGTGACAGCGGCGTGGCAATGGCAACGCTTGTGATGACGTTTCTTGTGTTGATTTTCGCCGAAGTCCTACCGAAGACCTATGCAATCACCCGCCCCGAAGCGGCCGCGGGCTATGCCTCTGGTCCGATTGCCGCGATCATCTTGGTGTTTTCGCCGATTGTTGCCGCTGTGCGCGCCATCACTCGTGGTGTGTTGCGCCTGTTTGGTGTGCAGATCGACCCCGACAGCCACGTTCTGGCCGTGCGTGAGGAAATTGTCGGTGCGATCAATCTTGGCCATTCCGAAGGCACCGTTGAGAAAGAAGACCGCGACCGGATTTTGGGCGCGCTGGATTTGGGCGACCGCGTGGTGGAAGAGATCATGTTGCATCGCTCTAAGATTGAAATGATTGATGCCGACGCTGCCCCGTTAACCGTGCTGGAACAAATCCTGGCCTCGCCGCACACCCGCCACCCGGTCTATCGCACCGAAAAAGAAAACATCATCGGCGTGATTCACGCAAAAGACCTGAGCCGCGCCATGTATACCTTTCAATCTTCAGGGAAACCTCTGGACGATTTTGATGTGATGCAGGTGGTGATGGAGCCGTATTTCATTCCCGAAACCACCACGCTTGACGATCAAATGCGCCAGTTTCTGCGCCGTCACACCCATTTTGCGCTGGTGGTGGATGAATATGGCTCGCTTGAGGGGTTGATCACGCTGGAAGACATTCTGGAAGAGATTGTGGGTGAAATTACCGACGAATTTGACCCCGATGAAGAACATGAAATCGAGCGGTCCCCCGACGGGCATTTCCTGATCGACGGTGCGATGACCATTCGCGATCTGAACCGCGCGACGGATTGGAACCTGCCGGATGAAGAGGCCAACACCATCGCCGGGTTGGTCATCCATGAGGCGCAGATGATCCCAAATGAGGGGCAAGTGTTCAGCTTTCACGGCTTTCGCTTTGAGGTGTTGAAACGCGAAGGCAACCGCATTGCGCAGCTGAAAATCCATCCGTTGTAAGGCGTTGAACACTTCACACGCGGGCCGTTTGTGCCAAATTTGGTGTGAAGTGTTGTGCCAGCCTGTGTGTTAGCGCCCTTTGAAAAGCGACCCAAAGATGCCACGAACAATGCGCCGCCCCGTGGTGCCTTTTAACTCTTTTATCACAGCTTCTGCCATGGCTTCGCCAAAGCTGCTGTCGGATTTGCGCGTGCTGCGGCGCGAGGTGGACCGGCCCACTTTGGAACCAGAATAGCGACGACCAGCGCGGTATTCACGTTCCGCCGCACTTTCAATCTCTTCCTCGGCGCGCTCGGCATCCTCGGCTTCTTTTGCGGCTTTATCCGCGCGGGCTTTTAGAACCTCAAAAGCGCTTTCGCGATCTTTCAGCGCCTCATACTTGCCCGCAATGGGGGACGCGTTGATCACCGCTTGCCGCGTGCTGGGGGCCAATGGACCAAGTTGCGAGCTGGGGGGGCGGATCAACGTCCGTTCAACCACACCTGGCGCGCCTTTGCGTTCCAGAAACGAGGTCACAGCCTCGCCCACACCCACATCGCGAATGGCATCTTCGGTCGAGAACCGCGGATTGTCGCGATAGGTTTCCGCCGCCAATCGCAATTGTTTGCGGTCACGCGCGGTGAAGGCGCGCAAGGCATGCTGGATACGATTGCCCAGTTGTCCCAAGATATCCTCGGGCACATCTGCCGGATTTTGTGTGCAAAAATAAACCCCTACGCCCTTTGAACGAATAAGACGGGCCACTTGCTCAACCTTATCGACCAAGACTTTGGGCGCATCATCAAACAGCAAATGCGCCTCGTCAAAGAAGAAGACGACCTTGGGTTTGTCCGGGTCGCCCACCTCTGGCAGCTCTTCAAACAATTCAGATAAGAGCCACAAAAGGAATGTCGCATAAAGGCGCGGTGCCCCCATCAACTTGTCCGCCGCCAAGATCGAAATGCGGCCCCGCCCATCCGCATCCGTGCGAATAATGTCCGAAAGCTCCAACGCGGGTTCCCCAAAAAGCTTGGAGCCACCTTGGTTTTCCAGCACCAGCAAAGACCGTTGAATGGCCCCGACAGAGGCTTTGGAAACATTGCCATAGCGCAGGCTGAGATCTTTGCCATTTTCCCCGACCCAAACGAGTAAAGCTTGCAAATCTTTGAGGTCCAAAAGCGGCAGCCCCTGTTCATCCGCCACACGGAACGCGATGTTCAACACCCCTTCCTGGGCGTCCGTCAGTTCCAGCATACGGGCCAGTAAAAGAGGGCCCATTTCGGTGACTGTGGTGCGGATCGGGTGGCCTTGTTCCCCATATAGATCCCAGAACGTCACGGGGAACGCCCCGTAGCTGTAGTCGTCAAAACCGATCTTTTCGGCGCGTGAGGTGAAGGCATCATGCAGTTTGAACGCCTCAGATCCGGCCGCAGCCAAGCCAGACAAATCGCCTTTCACATCGGACAAAAATACCGGAACGCCCTGTGCTGCGAAATTTTCGGCCATGATCTGAAGCGTGACGGTCTTCCCTGTCCCAGTGGCCCCGGCAATCAGCCCATGTCTGTTGGCATACTTCAGCAACAAGCCTTGTTTTTCGGCGTAATCTTCGCCGCCACCGCCAATGAAAATTGCATCGCTCATCTGTGCTGTTGCCTCTGTTCTAATAACGTTCTCAAAAACAATACTTAATTAACCTATATACGCCAGAGTGAATTTATTCCCATGTGGCTTCGGCCCGGGAATACTTCCTCCCTGTCAGACTGCCGCGCCTTTTTGGCGCGGCTTTTTTTTGATCTGGATCAAAATGGTCTTGACCGTTTGCCTTACGTGACTTAGCGTCTGAACAGCAATATGCCGGTCAGTCCGGCAGGGAGAGAATTAGAAAAGGATCCGCGGAAGACGGGTCCTTTTCTTATTTCTATCTTGTCATCTCGATCAGACCAGTCGTGATGATAAATATGGCCGCATCATTGGCGATCCGCCCCTCTCTTTTCATTCCTTTTGTAAAGCCAGCGGATTTCCCCACTCGACGCCTTTTCCACCTGACACCCACTGGGCTGCATGATATGCCGGGTTCAAACGGTAACTAGACGTTGGAAGACGGATGATGAAAATCGATATGATTAAACCCCTTACCATTGCTGCCCTTTTTGCTTTGGGCGCCCCGGCTTTGGCGCAGGACAGCGGTACAGCCACCCCCACAGATACCGCCGAAACGCCGGCGCCTGACGCAGAGATGCCCGCGGTCGATATGGGCACCGAGGTCACCAGTGAAGAGCGCGTGCCAGGTCAACCTTATGTCACCGAAGTGGTGGGCGATTGGGAAATGAAATGCCTGACCAATCCGAACGGCGATGACCCGTGCCAGATGTACCAATTGCTGAAAGACGAACAGGGCAATTCGGTTGCAGAAGTGTCCTTGGGCAAACTGCCAAAAGGCGGTCAAGCCGTCTCTGGCGCAACCATCGTGGTGCCGCTTGAAACACTGCTGACCCAGCAATTGACCTTGGCGGTTGATGGCGGCCAGACCCGTCGCTATCCCTTCCGTTTTTGTGCACAGCCCGGCTGTGTGGCCAATATCGGTTTCACCGGCGCCGAGATCACTTCGTTTAAAAAAGGTGCCAAATCCACGGTGACAATCGTGCATGCCGCGGCCCCCGCGCAGAAGGTCAACCTGACCATGTCATTAAAGGGCTTTACCGCCGCCTATGACAAACTGGTCACACCTGAAACGTCGGACGCCCCAGCCCAGTAAATCCCCTGTGGAACAGAAGAAAACGCCGCCCGGTTGAGGCGGCGTTTTTTATTGGAATTGGGGTCGTTACGGTGCTTTTCGCAAAGCCAAGACGGCGTTTAGCCCACCAAAGGCAAAGGCGTTGGACAGGGTTGCGCCGACCTTTGCCTCACGCGCCTCATTGGGCACCACATCCAACGCGCATTCCGGGTCGGCATCCTGATAGCCAATGGTGGGTGCAATCACCCCCTCACGAAGCGCCATGATGCAGGCGAGCAACTCTACGGCGCCGGTGCCACCGATCAGATGCCCATGCATCGCTTTTGTGGAGCTGATCATCAAATCATCCGCATGATGCCCAAACGCATCAGCCACCGCCGCACATTCGGATTTATCATTGGCGGCGGTGCCGGTACCATGGGCGTTGATGTAACAAATGTCTTCAGGGTTCAGTCCCCCATCGCGAAGCGCACCTGTAATGGCCCGCGCGGCCCCTTGTTTGGACGGCATCACAATATCAGAGGCATCAGAGGTCATGGCAAATCCGACGATTTCGGCAAGAATGTCGGCACCGCGCGCCTTGGCATGCTCATATTCTTCGAACACAAAGACCGCTGCCCCCTCGCCCTGAACCATGCCGTTGCGATTGGCTGAAAAGGGGCGGCAGGCGTCTTTTGACATCACGCGCAACCCTTCCCACGCCTTGATCCCGCCAAAGCACAACATCGCCTCAGACCCGCCGGCAACCATGACATCCGCCATGCCGCCGCGGATCATCTGCATTGCCTGACCCATCGCGTGATTTGAACTGGCGCAGGCTGTCGCCACGGTGAAACTTGGCCCCTTAAGGTTCCATTCCATCGACACATGGCTGGCCGCGGCATTGTTCATCAGCTTTGGCACGACAAAAGGATGCACCCGGTTTTTGCCGTCTTCATAGACCGAGCGGTAGTTTTCATCGAGCGTGTTCATCCCCCCGCCCGAGGTGCCCAAAACCACCCCTGCCCGCGTGGCCATTTCGCCCGAAAAGCTCAGGCCAGTTTGGCCAATCGCCTCTGCGGCCGCCAACATTGTGAACTGGGTAAACCGGTCAAAAAGCGCGATCTTTTGGCGGTTGAAATGGGCCTCGGGATCATAGCCTTTGACCTGCGCGCCAATACGGATCGACAGGCGTTCCACATCCTGAAATTCAAGCGGGCCAATGCCACAACGCCCTTCGCGCATCGCCTCTAACGTCTGTGGGACATTGCGCCCAAGGGCGTTGATGGTGCCCTGCCCGGTGATGACAACTCTGCGCATGATGATCAGCTGGCCTGCTGCGTCACAAGGGTTTTCACCGCCGCCACAATCGCCGCCACGGATGAGATATCAAAATCGCTTTCCGACGGGTCATTGGCGTTGAACGGCACCGAGATATCAAAGGCTTCTTCGATTGCAAAAATGCTTTCGACCAGCCCAAGACTGTCGATGCCCAGATCCTCAAGCGTTTGATCCAGGCTGACATCGCCGGGTTCAAGCACGGCTTGTTCGGCGATGATTTCGATCACGCGGGTTGTGGTTGTGTCCGTCATTTCTTTGGTCATCTTTGGCCCCATCTCTGGCCCCGATCAGCGGAGCTGCTCTTAGGTCTTATCCACAAGGTTTGAAACAGTTTTTTGAAGGTCGCGCAGGGTTTGTGCAAGACGTGGCAGGCGGCGCAATTCGCGGCGAATGGCCATTTCCGTCTCGATCTTCACTGCGGGGCTGCCCAAAACGGCGCGCCCAGCAGGTACATTGGTGTAAATATTGGTGCCACCGCCCGCAATCACATCATCGCCAATAAAGATATTGTCGCTGACGCCGACTTTGCCGCCCAGCACCACGCGGTTGCCGATTTTGGCCGAGCCTGACACACCCACATTGCCGCACATCATCACATGGTCGCCGACAACGGCGTTGTGGCCCACTTGCACCTGACAGTCGATCTTGGTGCCGCTGCCGATGCGGGTGGCGCGAATGGTGCCCCGATCAATGGTCGAGGTCGCGCCCACTTCGACGTCGTCACCGATTTCAACACCGCCCAGCGAATGCACCCGCGCCCAATGCGCGCTGCCTTCCACGGTGCTGGCCTCTTCGCCCTCAGCCATATTGCCGCGCAGACTTTCCACAGCGCTTTCTTTTTCAAGCGTGACAAAGGAAAACCCGTCCCCGCCGATCACCGCGTTGGATTGCAGCGTGAACCGATCGCCAATGATGCACCCATGCGCAATCCGTGCGCCGGCATGAAGCGTCACATCAGCGCCGATTTGCGTGTCGTAACCAACCGAGACATGCGGCCCGATACGCGCGTTTGCGCCAATCACCACGTCTTTTTCAATCACCACAAACGGGCCAATGGCGGCCCCGTCACCGATCACGGCGGTTGGATGCACAATGGCGCTTGGATGAATGCCCGGTTCAATCCCCAATCCGGGATCCAGGGTCTTGGTCAAAAGCGGCATCGCGGTTTTGCCGCGCGCCAGACACACGGCCCCCTCAAGCCCCAAAGCTTGCCAATCCGCGCCTTGCCACAACAGGGCCGTTCGCGCCTGACCTTGGGCCAGCCCGCCCGCATATTTGGGATCCATCGCCAGCGCAATCTGATCTGGCCCCGCATCGGCGGGTTCGGCCGCACCGGTCAGTACAAGATCGCCACGCCCAAGAACCTCGGTTCCAAGGGCATTCGCAATATCGGCAAGTGTGAATTGCATTCCGCTCTCCTTGTTGGATGACCCGAGGCAAGGGGTCTCTCCCTGCCTCGGCATCTCTTATACAAGGATTTAGCTGCCTACGGCGCGAAGCGCCACCCCAGCTTTGCGTAATGCCGACCATACCTTTGCGTCACGACCATAAACATCACGACGATAATTGGCGCGGCCTTTGGCGGGCATGACGGCGGTGCGATACACCAAATGCACCGGAAGCGGGTTTTTCAGGTCGATCCGCGTTTCAACGCCCGAGTTCAACGCCTTGTGGAAGGTGCCTTTGGGGTCGGAGGTTTGCTTGGCCAACAGCGCATAGGCAAACTCAAACGGGTTGCCCAAACGAATGCACCCGTGGCTGAATGCGCGCACTTCGCGGCTGAACAGGCTTTTGGACGGGGTATCATGCAGATAAATGTTATGTTTGTTGGGGAACATAAACTTCACCAGCCCCAGCGCGTTCCGGTTCGACGGCGCCTGTTTGATCGCAAAGGGGAACGTCTTTGCGGTGTATTGAGTGAAATCCACAGATCCGCGACTAACAGTCCGCCCCCGGCTGTCGATCAGCTTTAGATGGCCAACGGCATTGGGGTTTTTCTTCAACATCGGCAGGTATTCTTTGGTCGCAATCGAACGTGGCACATTCCAGGTTGGATTGATGATCATGAATTCCATGACGTCTGAAAATTCTGGGCTGCGACGATCTGATTGGTTTTTACCGATCACCGAACGGGTTTCGAACGTCACACGACCGCCATCAATGATCTGTGCGGTAAAATCGGTCAGATTGACCCAGATGTGACGTTTGCCGCGTTCGATATTCATCCAACGCTCACGCTCCATTGCCACAAGGATTGAGGCCAGACGCTTTTCAACTTGCGTATTGATCTCTTTCATCGTGCCCGCGCCCACAACGCCGTCAGGCGACAGGCCGTGGTTCAATTGGAACTGTTGCACCGCTTTTTGGATGGTGGCGTCATAGGTCTGGCTGGCAGAGCGTTTCAGATAGCCCATCGCGATCAAACGGTTGCGCAGCGCAATCACCGCATTGCCCGATTGACCGGGTTTCAGCGACTTTGCCGGCACTTTGGCGCCCCACCCGCCTTTGGCGAGCTGTTTTTCAAGGCGCAGCTTCTCTTTCATCAACCGTTTGTATTCGGGTGACTTCGGCGGCAAAGATTTCAGGAACTTTGACGGGCTAGATTTGGCAAATGCCGCCAAAAGCTGTGCGCGATCACGAAGCGGGACTTTGCGAACGATGCCCGAATCCACACGCGACGGTGTCAACACACCGGTCTGAACGTGGCGTGCATAGGTCAGCATCAATTTGGACATTTGCACTTCGAGCTTGCCCAAATCCCGCACCGACTTCACCTGACGCAGATTGGTTTTCAAAAGGTCCGTATCATAGGCCGCAACCGGCAACCCATGATCGCCAGCACGCGCCATTGCCTTCAAAAGCGCTTGGCGACGCGAACGGTCTTTTGACCCTTTCCCGGTCCAAATCGCCTTATATCCATTGGCTTTATAAAAGGCAGCGACGCTTTTATCGCGGGCTGCGGCCTCGGCCACCGCCTGTGCAAATGCAGAGGGCTGGCTTTGTGCGCCCCCAATCGACGGCATTGCGAAAATGGAAAATACGGCGGTAAATGCCCAAACTAATAGGAGGTGCAGAAATCTTGCACGAATCCGTGGCAGCGTGTTCGTTGTCATCTCAATCCCATGCATATTAATATGTCTAGATTCCGCGATAATCTGCAATCTGTTGTCGTTAGTCCATTCACAAATACGAAAAACGAGATGCATTTGAGCATTCCTTGACCGTTGCCACCGAATTTGGCGCGTTTAGGCCACGATTAACCAAATTTTCGCGAATTTCAGCAAAATTTTGCCTATAACCCTTGAATTCATTAATCCCTCGAAAACTTCGCTTGGCCTGCGATTCGAGATATGCCATAAAACAGGCGCACCGGGGGAGATGGTGACAACAATATCTGCGTTAAGAACCGCGTAGCCGGGACAGCGCAGTACAGGCAAGCGACGGGACACGCTGGACGATGACTGACAACCTTTCGAACATGCAGCAAGGTGGCATGCGTATGACGCGCCGCGGGCTGCTGGGTGCATTTGCAGCCACGGCTGTGACCGCCACCCCTTTTTACGCAAATGCAACAGGGTTTCTTCGCGGTGGTGGAGATGTTCGGCGCATTGCTATGTTCTCTGGCCGCACCGGTGAATCGATCAACATGATTTATTGGGTTGAAGGCCAGTATATTAAAGAAGCCCTGAAAGAGGTTAACCATTTCATGCGCGACTGGCGCGTGGATCAATCCGTCAAAATGGACGCGCGCACCGTCGACATTATGGCCGCCGCCCATAGCCTGATGGATGTGCGCGAACCCTACATGATGTTGTCAGGATATCGTTCACCACAGACCAATGCGATGTTGCGCCGAAAGTCACGAGGTGTGGCCAAGAATTCCCTTCATATGAAGGGAATGGCCGCTGATCTTCGATTGAAATCGCGCAATGTGGCTCAGATGTTCAAAGCGGCCTCTGCCTGCCACGCTGGTGGTGTGGGTAAATACTCCGGATCCAACTTTGTACATATGGATTGTGGCACGGTGCGCACCTGGGGCCGATAAACCCTGTATAAAAACCCGGTATAATTCAATCTGCGATCTCATAAAGGCCCACCATTTGGCGGGCCTTTTGTTTGTTTAGACACCGCGCGGCGTTATCTCCGGGTCGCGCGGCGCAGGGACATATCGTAAATTTCTATATTTGCCGATCTCCCCCCCAATAAAAGAACAACTTTCAAAATGCCGCAGACCCGCCCAAACAATTGCGCTTGGATCGAAAGTCGGGCAGGGTTTCGAAAACGAATGAGGCGGTGATGAAACCCTTTTTGATTTTGCAATTGCGCCCAGAGACGGATGCATCTGACGATGAATTTCAGGCGTTTCTCGACAAAGGGGGATTGGCGCGGGATGAGGTTCACCGCATTCGCCTTGACCAAGAGGAACTCCCCCAGGACCTTGATCTTAAGGGCTATTCTGGCGTGATTGTTGGCGGTGGTCCGGGGTGCGTGTCAGATCCAGCAGACAAAAAATCCCCACAAGAGGCAAAAATCGAAGCCGCATGCCTGTCGATCATGCCCCGTATCACCGATGAGGACATTCCTTTCCTTGGGTGTTGCTATGGAATTGGCATTTTGGGGCATCATCTGGCCCCCGGAGTGGTGTCAAAAGAGCGATTTGGTGAACCGGTGCGCGCAAACCCCTGCCAAATCACCAAAGACGGCCAAATTGATCCATTATTGACCGGCATCCCTACGGAATTCGAAGCTTTTGTTGCCCATAAAGAGGCGATGCAAACCCTGCCGGAAGGATGTGTGCATCTGGTCAGCGCGCCAGAATGCCCGTTTCAGATGATCCGCTTTGGTGAAAACGTTTATGCCACGCAATTTCACCCAGAGGCCGATGCGCATGGCTTTGAAACGCGGATCGGGATCTACAAACATCACGGCTATTTTCCGCCCGAAGAGGCACAGGGCTTGATCGAGATGTGCCACGCCTCAAACGTGATCCATCCCGCAACAATCCTTGCCAATTTTGTGAAACGGTATCGGCAGGTCTGAGCAAGGTCACGGGTCAGAGGGAAAAACCACCGCAGTTTTGTTGACCCGAAAGCCGCTAATTCCCAAAAGGGACACCCCTTTGGGAAAGACCGGGGGGAAAAACGGGCCGCAGAGGATTTTCAATCTGCCAAGGGGCTGCGACTTCAGATGTGCGGGGAACACTATGAGGGTCATTCTGTGATCGTCATGAACGTCAGAAAATGAGCGGCCGGCGCGCGTTCAGAGAAACCGCACATGACAAAAGACTGCGCCGTAAAGCAGCGCGTCAACGCAATTGAGCCAAAATGGCGGAGGAACAGGGATTCGAACCCTGGGAGGACTTTCACCCTCGTCGGTTTTCAAGACCGGTGCATTCGACCACTCTGCCACTCCTCCGACGAGGAATGTCATAACGTCGAAGAATTGATTCTAAAACCCCGAAAGACGTGCCATATCCCGCCCATCGGATCCTCAAGCCTTTTCACGACAGGAACGAACCGCTAGTATGCCCACAAATGGGCAGAAATGGCAGTATGCCAACGCGAAATTTAGGGGCATGAGATGGCGAAAAAGACCACTATAAAAGTGGCGCTTATTCTGACGGGCGCATTGGCGCTTGCGGGATGCGATGACACGAACCTTCCTGCGTTTATGAAAAAAAACAGCTCCGCAGGCGAAAAACAAACCACAGGCACCACCACAAGCCGCACGGTTGAGCGCGATGTAGAAGCGCCCGAGACCTTTCAAATGTCGGAAACCGGGTTGTGGGACGGACGCCCCAGCCTTGGCGGCGTTTGGGTTGCCCATGCCGGGGCCACAGATCCGGAACGCGTAATTATCCGCAATGAAAGCAATGGAAAATTCGTGATCGGCGCCCTGTTCCGCCGCGAACGTGACGTGCCGGGGCCACGGTTCCAGGTCTCGTCAGACGCAGCAGAAGCCCTGGGCATGCTGGCGGGTAATCCTGCAAATCTGTCTGTCACGGCCCTGCGAAAAGAAAAAATCGCCCCGGAACCCGACGTTGAGGATACCCCAGTTCCCGCCCCCGGAAGCATTTCGGAAGGCACATTGGAAGACCCCATTGAAGCGGCCGCCGCCGCACTTGACCGCGCCGAGGGCGTGGCGCCTGCCGCCAAACCTGTCGTCGCCTCGGCGCCTGCACCGAAACCCGCAGCCGCGCCAAAAACCTCTGGCCTGTCCAAACCTTATATCCAGATCGGCATTTTCAGCATCGAAACCAACGCAAAAAACACCGCGGAATCGTTGAAACGCGCGGGTATGTTGCCCACGGTCAAGCCAGGAAACAGCAGTGGCAAAGCGTTCTGGCGCGTGATTGTCGGGCCGACGACCAGCAAATCTGAGCGCGGCGCCATCCTGAAAAAGGTAAAAGATCTGGGCTTTAATGACGCCTATTTCGTGACCAATTAAGACTGACGGATCCCTGATATGAGCTTTCGCATCCTTTCATCGCTGATCCTGACCGCTTCGGTGATCTTGCTTGCCACCCTGCCCGCACGGGCCTTTGAAACCCGCGCCTCTTCCGCTTATGTGCTGGATGTGACCACGGGAACGGTGCTTTTGGAAAAAAACGCCGATGTGGCACTGCCCCCTGCGTCGATGTCCAAACTGATGACGGTCAATCTGTTGTTTGAGGCTTTGGCGGACGGTCGCGTGACCATGGAAACCCCCTTTGGCGTGTCTCAACGCGCCCAAGACATGGGCGGTTCCACTATGTTTCTCAGCAAATCTGACCGCCCAACGGTTCAGGACCTGATACAAGGGATCATTGTCCAATCTGGAAATGATGCCTGTGTCGCGGTGGCCGAGGGGTTGGGGGGCACAGAAGACGCATTTGCCCGGATGATGACCGAGCGTGCCAAAACACTTGGCATGGACAACAGCAGCTTTGGAAATGCCTCTGGATGGCCGCATCCATTACAGCGTATGTCCATGAAAGATTTAGCAATTCTGGCAACTCGTATCATCACGGAGTTTCCCGATTACTATCATTATTTCAGCCAGACCGAATATCACTACAAAGACCGTGCGCCCGACAATCGCTTTAACCGCAACCCGCTGTTGAAGCTTGGCATCGGCGCCGATGGGCTGAAAACCGGACACACCCAAGAGGCAGGGTACGGTTTGGTGGGCTCTGCCCGTCAAGGAAATCGACGCGTTGTCTTTGTGATTTCGGGCATGGCATCGGGCAAAGAGCGTGCGGAAGAAGCGGAAGCCGTTGTAAATTGGGCCTTTCGCCAGTTCGCCATAAAAACCCCCATGAAAGCCGGAAATCGCGTGGCAGAAGTGCCCGTTTGGTTGGGCGCAAAAGACAGTGTTGGCCTGACCACCACCGAAGATGTGTCACTTTTGGTCCCAGCCCTGCAACGCGAAGGATTAAGCGCCAAGGTCAATTGGATCGGCCCAGTTGAGGCCCCAATCGCACAGGGCCAACAGCTTGGAGAAATGGTGATTGAACGTCCCGGCCTGCCGGATGCAACCGTTCCCCTGGTGGCCGCAGAAGGCATTGCTGCGGCGGGGGTTGCCAAGCGCATGGGCGTGGCGGCAACCCAGCTGATAAGCAAAGTGATCGGGCCTGAAACCATGCCGACTGCGGTGACCGCCCCTGCGGGGGCCTCGGCGACAGCGACGGTGGTCACCAACTGATGGCTGGCTTGTTTATTAGCTTTGAAGGCATCGACGGATCCGGAAAATCGACACAAGCCAAATTACTGGCCGAAGCGTTGGAAAATGCTGGCCATGATGTGGTTCTCACGCGCGAACCCGGTGGCAGCCCGGGTGCCGAAGAAATCCGCGCGCTTGTACTTCAGGGGGATCCGGACCGCTGGTCTGCCGAGACTGAATTGCTGCTTTTCACCGCCGCCCGGCGCGATCATATGGAACGTCTGGTCAATCCCGCGTTGGCGGATGGCAAAATTGTCATTACCGATCGGTTTGCGGACAGCACACGTATGTATCAAGGCATGCGATCGGGGGATTTGCGCGCCACTGTGGATGCGCTGCACGATCTGATGATTGGGCGCGAACCGGATGTGACATTCCTTATTGATATGGATCCCGACATGGGCTTGTCGCGTGCCAAAGGGCGCGGCGGCACTGAAGAACGGTTTGAGGATTTCGGCGCCGATCTTCAGCGTCAGATGCGCCAAGGGTTCCTAAACCTCGCCCAGGATGCGCCAGATCGGATCCGTTTGGTCGACGGAAACCGGGACGTGCTGGACGTGGCAAAAGACGTGCTTGCCCTTGCAAACGAGGCGCTTACGCATGGGCCGCAATCATGAGCGCAAGTTACGACGACATCCCTGAATCCGACCAAATCGAAGGCGTCCCCCATCCCCGTGAGGCCGCCCGCCTCGTCGGCCATGACAGCGCCGAAAATGCGTTTCTAGAGGCCTTCAGTTCCGATCGCCTGCATCATGGCTGGTTGATCACCGGCCCGCGTGGCATTGGCAAAGCCACTTTGGCGTGGCGGTTGGCGCGATTTTTGCTGGCAACCCCAGCTGATGACGGGGGAATGTTTGCGGCCCCTGCCCCACAAAACCTTGATATACCAGCGGAAAACCCAATCTCGCGCCGCGTGAATGCCATGTCTGATCCGGGCCTGTTTCTGCTGCGCCGCCCTTGGGATGAGAAGCTAAAGCGCCACAAACAGGACATTACTGTGGATGAAGTGCGCAAGCTGAAAAGCTTTTTTGCGCTCAGTTCAGCCGGTGGTGGCCGTCGTGTTGTGATTGTTGATGCCGCCGACGAGATGAACAACTCTGCGGCCAACGCGCTGTTGAAACTGTTGGAAGAGCCGCCCGAAGGCGCGATTTTGCTGTTGATCAGCCATCAGCCTTCGCGCCTGTTGCCCACGATCCGGTCGCGCTGTCGCGAATTGCGGCTGGCGCCTTTGGGCCCCGACGACCTGAGCCAGATTATGACCAGTTTGGACGAAACCCCCTCGGCGGATGAAACACAAAAACTTGGCGAACTTGCCGGTGGGTCGGTGGGCGAAGCGTTGCGGATGTTGAACCTAAACGGGTTGGGAATTTATCAGGAATTGGTGAGTTGCTTCCGCTCGTCGCCCAATTACGACCGCCCGCGTGCATTAAAGATGGCCGATGGCTGTGTGGGCAAGGCAAATGCGGCAAAATTTGACCTGACCTTGCGCTTGATGGACCTGTTTCTGGCCCGTATGGCGCGTTTTGGCGCAGGAGTTGCCCCAAGGGTTGAGGCCGCCGAGGGCGAGTTTGCCCTTTTTAACCGCCTTTCCTCGCAACCACATGCCGCGCGCAAATGGGCGGAATTACAGCAAGACTTGTCGGCCCGTGCCGGACATGGGCAAGCGGTCAATCTTGACCCCGCCGCGCTGATCCTTGATATGGTTTTTAAGATGAATGACACCGCCGCCAAATTGGCCGCATAACACATGCGCTTTGGCGCAATTTCAAATGCCCTTGAAGAGTAATGCAATGAACCTTCCGCAGATTACCGACAGCCATTGTCACCTAGATTTTCCCGATTTCGAGGGCGAGCTTGACGCCGTGATTGAACGTGCGCAGGCCGCAGGGGTGACCCGGATGGTCAGCATTTGCACAAAGATGAAGAACCTCTCGCAAGTACAGAATATTGCAGAAAAATATGCCCCTGTGTTTTTTGCCGCTGCCACCCATCCAATGAGTGCTGCGGATGAACCAATGGTCACGGTGGACGATCTTGTCGCCCTCGCTGCGCATCCCAAGTTTGTTGGTATCGGCGAAACCGGGCTTGATTACCACTACACCGCGGACAGCAAAGCGGTGCAGCAAGAAAGCCTGCTGATCCACATCGAAGCCGCGCGCCAAACGGGCCTGCCACTGATCATTCATTCGCGCGATGCGGATGAGGATATGGCGCGGATATTAACGGACGCCCACAAAGCCGGTGCATTTGATTGCATCATGCATTGCTTTAGCTCGGGCGCAGATCTGGCGCGCACGGCGATTGATCTTGGCTTTTATCTGTCGATGTCGGGCATCGCTGCTTTTCCGCGCAGCCAAGAGGTGCGCGATATTTTTGCCGCGGCCCCGGTGGACCGTATTTTGGTGGAAACCGACGCGCCTTATCTGGCCCCGCCCCCCTTTCGCGGCAAACGCAATGAACCCGCCTATTCCGCCCACACCGCCAAGGTGGGCGCCGAGGTTTTTGGGCTGAGCTATGAAGATTTTGCCGCCCAGACCCAAGCCAATTTTGATCGCGTGTTTCAAAAGGCTGCCCAATATGAGGCGTCCGCCTGATGGCCCGCATTGAGTTCACCATTTTGGGGTGCGGATCCTCTGGCGGCGTGCCGCGTCTTGGCGGACATTGGGGGGCTTGCGATCCGCAGAACCCAAAAAACCGCCGCAGCAGATGCTCGGCTTTGGTCACACGCACCGGGGACGATGGTGGCGTCACGCGGGTGTTGATCGACACTTCACCCGACATGCGAAATCAGCTGTTGGCGGCGGAGGTGGGCACCTTGGATGCGGTGCTTTATACCCACAGCCATGCGGACCATATGCATGGGATCGATGACCTGCGCATGATCGTTTATAACATGCGCCAACGCTTACCTGTTTGGGCGGATGGCGCCACGCAACAATCACTGATGTCAAGTTTTGGCTATGCTTTTGTGCAACCCGAAGGCTCAAGCTATCCGCCCATTTTGGATCTGCACACCATTGACGGTGACGTTGTGATTGACGGCGCGGGGGGGGCAATCCGGTTGACCCCGTTTGAGGTGGAGCACGGCAATATCGACGCGCTTGGTTTTCGCATCGGCAATCTTGCCTATCTTCCTGACGTGAGCGACATTCCCGAAGACGCCACCGCCGCCCTTCAGGGGCTGGACTATTTTGTGCTGGACGCACTGCGCTATACCCCGCATCCAACCCATTTCCATCTGGACAAGACGCTTGAATGGTTTGCCCGCGTGGGCGCCAAACAGGGCATTATCACCAATATGCACATCGACCTTGATCATGCGACGGTTGAGGCGGAAACACCCGATCACGTTCTGGCCGCTTATGATGGGATGACCATCAGTTTTGAGCCGTAGATGAGCGCGCTGATCGAAGTTATCTTGCCGGTTTTTCTGGTCATCGGCATTGGGTGGCTGGCCACTTGGGCCAAATTGATCAGCAAAGACGCGGTTGAGGGGTTGATGTATTTCGCCACTAATCTCGCGGTGCCAATCCTGTTGTTTTTGGCCATTTCGCGGCTGGATTTGGGGCGCAGCTTTGACCCAAAGCTTCTGGTCAGTTTTTATACTGGCGCGGTTTCCGGTTTCTTTGCGGGTCTTCTGGGCGCGCGATATCTGTTTGGCCGCCCCTGGATGGATTCCGTGGCGATTGGCTTTGTCACGCTCTTCTCAAACTCGCTTTTGCTGGGCCTTCCCATCACTGAACGCGCCTTTGGATCCGATGCCTTGGGGCCAAACTTTGCGATTATTTCGATCCATGCCCCCACCTGTTATGTGATCGGTGTGATGGCGATGGAGATTGCCAAGTCGCAGGGCAATGGAATTGGCGCCGCTCTCAAGGGGTTTGCGCGTTCTATGTCCCGAAACCCATTGGTGATTGCGATCATCTTGGGATTTGTGGTGAACCTAAGTGCCATTCCAATGCCGCTTGTTGTCACCGATGCCTTTGAACTTATCGCCCGCGCAGCAATCCCCGCGGCTTTGTTTGGGTTGGGCGGCGTGCTTTATCGGTATCGCCCCGAGGGGGATGTGAAAACAGTGGCCTATATCTGCGCGGTTTCACTGATCCTGCATCCCGCTGTGACCTGGGGTGTGGGCCGTTTTGTCGGTTTGGAAGAGGCGCCGTTCCGATCCGCCATCATCACCGCCAGCATGGCACCGGGCGTCAACGCCTATGTGTTTGCCAATCTTTATGGCGTGGCAAAACGTGCCGCGGCCACGGCGGTTCTGGTTGCCACGGTGGCCTCTATTGTCACCGCTTGGGGATGGCTCTCATTGTTGGCAATGTAGGTTTATCTGACCTTACCGCGCAGACCATGAGACAGATAGTCTGGAAGCTCCGTTACCTTTCGACCGCCCCGGCCGCGCAAAGCCGACAAAAGCCCCGGCCCTTGGGGGAGGAACTCCAATGCGCAACGCGCAACACGCGTGGTGCCCGAAATTTCCGGCCGAGTGACCATCACAATCCCAGGATAGACAGTATTGCCCGCGGTCAGCATGCTGGTCAAATAGCTGATACTGATCCGATGGCTTTCCCCCTGAAACGAGACCAGCGCAACACCGTCAACTTGTGACAGAAAAAAGCCGCGGATTTCCGGTTGCCGCTGGCGCGGTCCGGCGACGTCAACTTTATCGCGCCCGGGGTCGGCAAAGGCCCGAAAAACCGTGACATCACCCAGTTTGAAAATCCGCATCGTACAGCTGTTCACCCAATCTTTGTGCAGCGCCGATCGCTGCCAATACCGGTGAATGCCGACGCGAAGCGGCACTTTCAGTTGCAACTGATCATCACGCGGCAGCACGAATTTCCGAAACGGGCTGTCAACCAACCACCGCTGCGCCCGCGTATCTGGGCTGTCCTCAATCTCGCAAAGTGGCGTGAGCAACACGCGGGCATCGGTTTCAAAATAAGAGCAGATTTTGTGTAAGACGTCTGGCCGAGGGCTCGCCTGGCCCGAAAGATACCGATTGAACTGAGTGCGATTGATGCCAAGATCCCGACAGGCTTGCGCCACGGATGTCGACCTACGCGATATCAGTTGCTGTAGATTGGCAGAAAAGATGCCATAGATCTCACGCGGGCTCTTATGATCAGAAGATGCAGACATTGAGTATCGAAGCCTTTCAAAGCTCACAAAGATTGACGAAACTGTCTAAACTCACGGATGAACTCTGCAACGTGCAGGCGCAAATTGAACTCTCTCCTGCACCACACAACTTTAGCACATATCGTTGCATTATGCAAAAGACATCAAAGAAATTTCGCATAATCAAAGCAATAGGGCAAATGAACCTGCCTGGCTTGGTCAATCCGTCTTTGCAGATCACAAATCCGATGTTTTTTGTCACCAAACGCCGGTCAATGGTCTGCGCCTTTTTTTATAAATGTTCTTGCCGTATCGCCCCTCTGAACGTACTATTGACCAGACGGTCGGGAATACTCCGGCACTCTTGGATCTTGGGAGGATCAAATGGAGGCTTTCATTTGCGACGCTGTACGCACGCCGATTGGGCGCTATGGCGGGGGGCTTTCGCAGCTGCGTGTGGATGATTTGGCGGCCTTGCCGATCAAAGCCCTGATGGCGCGCAATCCAAATGTAGATTGGGCCAGCATCGACGATGTGATCTATGGCGACGCCAACCAAGCGGGCGAAGACAACCGCAATGTGGCGCGCATGGCCGCCCTGCTCGCGGGGCTTCCCACTGATGTCCCCGGCACCACCGTGAACCGCTTATGCGCCTCGGGGATGGACGCCGTGGGCATGGCCGCACGCGGGATCAAAGCGGGCGATTATGACCTTTGCATCGCTGGCGGCGTCGAAGGCATGAGCCGCGCGCCCTTCGTGATGCCCAAGCACACAAACGCCTTTTCGCGCGCCAATGCCGTCTATGACACCACCATCGGTTGGCGTTTTGTGAATAAGGCGATGGATGCGATGCATGGCACCGACAGCATGCCACAAACCGCTGACAATGTTGCAGTAGACTACGGGATAAACCGTGCCGACCAAGACGCCTTTGCCGCCCGCAGCCAAGCCCGTTGGGCGGCGGCACATGCGGCTGGCCATTTTGCGGATGAGATCATCCCGGTAGAGATCCCGCAGCGCAAAACCGATCCTATTGTGGTCGACACGGACGAGCACCCCCGCCCGGGCACATCCGCCGAAAAACTGTCCGGCCTGCGCGGCGTGAATGGCCCCGGCAAAACCGTGACCGCAGGCAACGCCTCTGGCGTGAACGATGGTGCCGCCGCGATGATCATCGCATCGGAAGCCGCAGCCGCCAAAAACGGTCTGAAACCAATGGCGCGTGTGGTCGCGATGCAAGCGGCGGGCGTGGCCCCGCGGATCATGGGCATTGGTCCCGTGCCCGCCACCCAAAAGGTGCTGGCCAAGGCCGGGCTTGGCATTCACGACATGGATGTGATTGAACTGAATGAAGCGTTTGCGGCCCAAGGTCTGGCCAGCTTGCGCGCATTGGGGCTGGCGGATGACGCCCCCCATGTGAACCCAAACGGTGGCGCCATTGCGCTGGGGCATCCCCTTGGCATGTCCGGTGCGCGACTGGTGCTGACCGCCGCCTATCAACTCAAACGCACAGGCGGGCGATATGCGCTTTGCACCATGTGTGTGGGCGTTGGACAGGGTGTTGCCCTTATTCTGGAAAGGATCTGACGATGTATGCACAGTTGGTGAAAACCGCAGGATCTGGCGTGAAGTCTCGCGAGGAAATGTCTGAAAACGAACAGGATTTCCAAAATCGCGTGGATGCCGACCAAAAGATCGAGCCCAAGGATTGGATGCCGGATGATTACCGCGCGACCCTGATCCGCCAAATCGGCCAGCATGCCCACTCTGAGATTGTCGGCCAACTGCCCGAGGGCAATTGGATCACCCGCGCGCCCACGTTGGAGCGTAAGGCGATTTTGCTGGCAAAAGTGCAGGATGAGGCGGGCCATGGTCTGTACCTCTACTGCGCCGCTGAAACCCTTGGTGTGACCCGCGATGAGCTGACAGAAGAGCTTTTGTCGGGCCGGATGAAATACTCGTCCATCTTCAATTACCCCACGCTGAACTGGGCTGACATTGGCGCAGTGGGTTGGCTTGTGGATGGGGCGGCGATCATGAACCAGGTGCCACTGCAACGCACATCCTACGGGCCATATAGCCGCGCGATGATCCGCATCTGTAAAGAGGAAAGCTTTCACCAGCGCCAAGGCTACGACATCATGATGAAGATGGCGCAAGGCACGGATGCACAAAAGAAAATGGCGCAAGATGCCCTGAACCGTCTTTGGTATCCATCGCTGATGATGTTCGGCCCGTCGGATAAGGATAGCGTGCATTCAGCGCAGTCCCTTGCGTGGAAAATCAAGATCGACACCAATGATGAGCTGCGCCAGCGCTTTGTCGATCAGACCGTGCCGCAAGCCAAATACCTTGGCCTGACCATTCCCGATGAAAATCTGAAATGGAACGAGGAACGCGGGGCGCATGATTACTCTGACCCCAATTGGTCCGAGTTTTTTGACGTGATCAAGGGCAATGGCCCCTGCAACACAGATCGTATGAACACACGCATCAAAGCTTGGGAAGATGGCGCTTGGGTCCGCGAGGGTTTGATGGCCCACGCCGACAAGAAAGCCGCCCGAAAACAAGCCATGACAGCCGCTGAATAAGCGCTGAATAAGGAGAGACACCATGTCTAAAGAATGGCCCCTATGGGAAATTTTCATCCGTGGTCAGCACGGCATGAGCCACCGCCACGTCGGCTCACTGCACGCCCCTGACGAAGAAATGGCGATCAAAAACGCCCGCGACGTCTATACCCGCCGCAACGAAGGCGTGTCGATCTGGGTGGTCGAAGCCAAACACATTTCCGCCTCTTCCCCCGAGGAAAAAGGCCCGCTTTACGAGCCATCCAATTCCAAGGTGTACCGCCACCCGACCTTTTTCGACATTCCAGAAGACGTGGGGCACATGTGATGCAGGATCAGGACGCTCTGTTTCAGTTTTTGCTGCGGATGGGCGACAACACCTTGGTGTTGGGCCATCGGGTCAGCGAATGGTGTGGGGTCTCGCCGGTGCTCGAAGAGGACATCGCGCTGGCCAATACGGCCCTTGATATGATTGGACAAACCCAGTTTTGGCTGGGTCTGGCTGGCGAGGTGGAAGGCAAAGGACGCACGGCTGATGACCTCGCATTTCTGCGCGACGTTTGGGATTTTCGCAATGTGCTGCTGGTGGAACTGCCAAACGGTGACTTTGGCCAAACCCTGATGCGCCAGTTTCTGTTTGATGCCTGGGCCTCGATCATGTTGGGGCATTTGATGACCTCCACCGACAAGCGTGTGGCAGATATCGCCGAAAAAGCGTCAAAAGAAGTGGCCTATCACGTTGAGCGTTCAGCAGGCACAGTTGTTGGGCTGGGCGACGGCACGCCAGAAAGTCACGCCAAAATGCAAGCCGCACTGGACCTGCTTTACCCCTATGTGGGGGAGCTTTTTGAAAGCGACGATGTGGACGCGGCAATGGTTTCCGCCGGTATTGCGCCCGATCCCGCCAGCTTGCGCGACGCCTATGATGCGCTGATCGAACGGGTGCTTACGGAGGCCACGCTGACCGTTCCCGCGTCGAAATTCACCCATAAAGGGGGGCGCACCGGCTATATGCACACCGAACATCTGGGCCATATGCTGACCCAAATGCAGTGGCTGCAACGGGCCTATCCCGGAGCAACCTGGTAATGACGACCCCGTCAACGGACACCATTTGGGGCTGGCTTGATCAAGTCCCCGACCCGGAAATCCCCGTGATTTCATTGGTCGATTTGGGCATTATTCGGGATGTGGAATGGGTGAAAACTGATGCTGGTGACGCGCTTAAGATCACCGTCACCCCAACCTATTCCGGCTGTCCTGCGACGCGCATTATCAACCAAGACATCGAAACCGCGTTGCGCGAGCGTGGGATCAAAAGGCTGTCGTTGCACCAACAGCTTTCACCGGCCTGGACCACCGATTGGCTCAGCGAAAAAGGGGCCGCAAAGCTTGAGAAGTTTGGCATTGCCCCCCCCTCGCCCAAAGGTCAGCCAGACCGCTGCCCCAATTGCGGCGGGCATGATCTGGAAAAGACCAGCCAGTTTGGCTCCACCCCCTGCAAGGCGCTTTGGCGATGCAAAAGCTGTCTTGAACCCTTTGATTATTTCAAGTGCATCTAGGAGAGACCGATGGCGCGCTTTCACGCTCTGACTGTGACCGATATTCAAAAAACCATCCGCGATGCGGTGGTTGTGACGTTAAAACCCGATGATCCCGCGGCGTTTGATTTTGTCCAAGGGCAATATCTGACCTTTCGGCGCGACTTTGACGGGCAGGAATTGCGCCGGTCTTATTCGATCTGCGCGGGCAAAGATGACGGCGTTTTACAGGTCGGTATCAAACGCGTGGATGGTGGGGCGTTCTCCACCTGGGCCAATGAAAACCTGACCACGGGCGATGTGATCGAAGCGATGCCACCGATGGGCAATTTCTTCACCCCCATCGACCAGACCGCCGCCAAATCCTATCTCGGCTTTGCGGGCGGATCGGGCATCACACCCGTCTTGTCGATCATCAAAACCACCTTGGCGCGCGAGCCCAATTCAGACTTCACGCTGGTCTACGCCAATAAATCCGTGAACACGATCATGTTCCGAGAAGAGCTTGAAGACCTGAAAAACACCTATATGGGCCGCTTTACGGTGATCCATATTCTGGAAAGCGACGCGCAGGAAATTGACCTTTTCACCGGTTTGGTGACAGAAGAAAAATGCGCGCTGCTGTTTCAGCAATGGATCGATATCGCCTCGATAGACACCGCGTTTATCTGCGGACCAGAGCCGATGATGCTGGGCATTGCCAAGGCGCTGCGCGATCACGGGCTTGACGACGCGCAGATCAAGTTTGAGCTGTTTGCCTCGGCCCAACCGGGGCGGGCCGCCAAGAAAGCCACCTCAAAAACCAAAGCCTCTGGTGCTGGCACCGAGGCGGTGATCACCATCGACGGCTCGAGCCGAACCATCAAAATGGACGCGGACACCTCGATCCTTGACGCGGCCCTCGCCAATCAATTGGACGCGCCATACGCCTGTAAGGCCGGGGTCTGTTCAACCTGCCGCTGCAAGGTGATCGAAGGCGAGGTCGATATGGCCACAAACCACGCACTTGAGGATTACGAGGTCGACAAAGGCTATGTGCTGTCCTGTCAGGCCTTTGCAAAATCTGACAAGGTTGTCGTGGATTACGACCAATAAACAACACGTTAGGGAGAAATGTCATGAGCGAGATGAGCATCACCGACTATTTGGCCCAAGGTGGCCAGCTGACAAATCCAAGCAATGTCCCGGCACGTTACCGCGCCGAACTGATGCGCCTGATGGCCACATTTGTTGACAGCGAACTGGCTGGTGCCGCCGGGTTTGCCGACATCATCAACCAAGGCCCCGGCATCAAAGAACGTATTGCGGCGGCAAAAATTGTGCTTGAAAAGACCGACAGCGCCGACAAGGTGTTGCAGATCATGGGCGCGTTTGGCGCTGATACCAAGCGCTATGCCAATCACCACCCGTGGACGGATCGCTTGGCGCGGGATGCGGACATTGGCGCCACACGCACCCAATCTGACATGCGCCTTTCAGTGTTCAATTACCCGCTGGAAAGCTGGCAAGACGCCGTGGTGATGAACCTTTTGATGGGGCTTGCCGTTGGCGTGCAGCTGAAAGAATTTTCGCGCGTCTCTTACACCCCGCTGGCCGAAGCCTTTCGCGCCATTGCCCCCGTTGAGGCCCGCCATACAGAGCTGGCCGCCGAAGGCATCCAACACCTGATCAAACAAGGCGCAGACCGCGCGGCCCTCAACGCCTCTGTCGCCTATTGGTGGCCGCGTGTGGCGGCCAGTTTTGGGTTGGATCACTCCACCCGCGCCAGTCAACTTGCGGCTTTTGGCCTGCGCCATTCCACCAATGCAGAGCTGCGCGAAGATTGGACAAATACCGCCTCAGCTCAGCTTGAAACCCTCGGGCTGACTGCCCATTAATGCCTGCCCCTGACCTACGCCCATAAGGAGTGTCCGATGAGTGTTATGAAAATCTCCAGCTTTGCCGCTGGCAGTTGGGTCGCGCCCGGCGCAAACGCCCGCCCCATCGCATCAGCCATCACCGGCCTGAAAATCGCCGAAGCTGGCGGCGCCGAGATTGATATGCAGGCGATGTTGGACCATGGCCGCAATGTGGGCGGGCCGAACCTGCGCAAAATGGGGTTCCATGATCGTGCCAAGATGCTCAAGGCACTTGCCACGCATTTGGGCGCCAACAAGCAAGCCCTTTATGATCTGAGCTTTGACACAGGGGCCACCCAATCGGACCATATGATCGACATTGATGGCGGCGTGGGTACGATGTTTGTCTTTGCCTCAAAAGGCCGTCGTGAAATGCCGGATGGTGACATTTATATCGACGGCGACATTGAACAGCTCTCGCGCAATGGAACATTCTTAGGCATGCATATTGCCACGCCATTACAAGGGGTTGCAGTTCATATCAACGCCTTCAACTTTCCTGTTTGGGGCATGTTGGAAAAGCTCGCACCAACCCTTTTGGCGGGTGTCCCCGCCATCGTGAAACCCGCAACGGCAAGCTGTTATGTGACAGAGGCCGCCGTTCGGGTCATGCTCGACAGTGGGATCTTGCCCGAAGGGGCGCTGCAGCTTATTTCGGGCGGCACCGGCGATCTTCTGGACCGGTTGGGATCACAGGATGTGGTCAGCTTTACAGGCTCCGCCGCCACCGCCAGCCTGCTGCGCTCCAATCCGAACATCCTGAAAAACTCGGTCCGTTTTGTGGCGGAACAAGACAGTTTAAACGCGTCGATTTTGGGGCCGGACATCACAAAAGACAGCGCGGAATTTGATCTGTTCATCAAGGAAATCCACCGCGAAATGACCACCAAAGCGGGGCAAAAATGTACCGCCATTCGCCGGATCATTGCGCCAGACGCGCAGGTTGAGAATGTGATTTCCGCCCTGTCGGCGAAGCTGGATCAAACGGTGATAGGCGACCCGCGTGACAAAGCCACACGAATGGGCGCCTTGGTGTCCGTTGCGCAAAAACAGGACGTGTTGGAAAAAGCTGCAATGATCGGAAGCGAGTGTCGCCGCGTTTACGGTGACCCTGATCAGACGGGCCTGTCTGGGGATCTGTCTGAAGGGGCCTTTGTGGCCCCGATGTTGTTTTGTTGCGATGCGCCGGACAGCGCGACGATTGTGCATGAGACCGAAGCCTTTGGCCCTGTCTCCACCATCATGGGCTACCGCGACATTCCACACGCCATCGCGCTTGCCAATAAGGGCAACGGGTCGCTTGTGGCCTCGGTCATCACCGCGTCAGGGGATGTGGCGCGCGAGATGGCCTTGGGTGCGGGGGCCTTTCACGGACGGCTTTATTTCAACAATGCGACGTCAATGAAAGAAAGCACCGGCCACGGCAGCCCCCTGCCCCATATGGTGCATGGCGGCCCCGGTCGCGCAGGCGGCGGCGAGGAAATGGGTGGCGTGCGTGGTGTTTTGCATTACATGCAGCGCACCGCGATCCAAGGCAGCCCGGACATTCTGACCGCCATTGGCAACCGCTGGGTGCCGGGATCCACCGAGATCAAAGCCCCTGCGCATCCGTTCACCCGCACGTTTGGCGAGCTGTCGATTGGTGAGACATTACACACCGCGCCGCGCACCGTGACGCTGGATGATATTGAAACCTTTGCCAATTTCACGGGCGATACGTTTTACGCCCATATGGATGATGCCGCGGCCAAGCGAAACCCGTTTTTTCCGGGGCGTGTGGCGCATGGTTATCTGCTCCTCAGCTTTGCGGCCGGACTGTTTGTGGAACCCAACGAAGGGCCGGTTCTGGCCAATACCGGGCTTGATCATCTGCGCTTTATGAAACCGGTTGAGGCGGGCGATGCGATCAATGTGCGCCTGACGGTGAAAGCCAAAACCCGTCGCACAGAGGAATATGGCGAGGTCCGTTGGCATGTGACCTTAACCAACCAAGATGCTGAATTGGTTGCGGAATATGAACTTTTGACCATGAACGCGTATTAATCTTATGCGGTCATTTGGGGCGGTGAACCGTTCATCGCCCCTGCTCTGACATACCCTCAATCCCATGGTGGGACATAAAACGAGGCCTTGATCCGGTCCATGACCACGGTGGTTTTGAACCCTTTGATGTCTGGGTTATCGTATAGAAAATGTCGCGTGAACTCTTCGTATTCAGCCATATCTTTGGCCGCGATGATCAGGATGAAATCCGTGTCTCCGGTCACATAAAATGCGCTCATGACGATGGCTTCATTTCGCACTGATTTCTTGAAGTGATCAATGATATCGGACCGTTCCCGTTCCAATTGAACCGAAATAATCAAGGTCAGCGGGCGCCCCACCGCGGCATTTGAAACGACCGCAATATCGCTTTCGATGATTTTATCTGCGCGCAGCCTGTTTAGGCGCCGTTGCGCCGATGTTGGTGACAGCCCTGCTTTTTCAGACAGTTGAACAGAGGTAAGTTGATTGTTCAACTGAATCTCATGAAGGATTTTTCGGTCTATTTTATCCAACGCGCGCGGATTGCCCATCTTTGCCTCATATTTGCATTATTCCTGCATACACTGACAGTATTCACATCAAATAACCAGCCGCGCTTGGTAGGATATTCCTAGGCGTACGCGCGCGTTTTCCACCCTGACCCTCGAAAGAAATACGCATATGACACCAAACCAGTCCCCAAATCTGTCATTTTCCACCGCTGAATATGAAGCCAGGATCGCAAAGACCCGTGCCGCAATGCAGGCCAAAGAAATTGACGTTTTGATTGTCACAGATCCCGCAAATATGGCGTGGTTGACGGGGTATGAGGGCTGGTCGTTTTACGTGCATCAAGCGGTGATCTTGGGACCAGACGGCCCCCCCATCTGGTGGGGGCGTGCCATGGATGCATTAGGGGCAAAGCGCACGGTGTTTATGGGGCATGACCATATTCACGGCTATGACGACAGCTATGTTCAAAACCCCGAGAAACACCCGATGGAGGATCTGTCCATGCTGCTTGCCCAGCATGGCTGGCACAGCAAAAACATCGGATTAGAACTCGACAATTACTATTTTACCGCCGCCGCCTATTTGTCCTTGGTTGAAACGCTCCCCTTGGCGCGGGTTATCAACGCAAATGGGCTGGTGAATTGGCAACGATCCGTGAAATCCGAAACCGAAATCACCTATCTGCGCCGTGCCGCGAAAATCGTTGAAAAGATGCATAAAACGATCCGCGAACGCGCAGAGCCGGGGGTGCGAAAAAACGATTTGGTGGCGGATATCTATCACGCTGGCATCACTGGGGCCGATGGGCATTGGGGCGATTACCCGTCAATTGTGCCGCTGGCCCCCTCTGGTGCCGACGCCACTGCGCCACATTTAACCTGGGATGACAGCCCGTTGGAAAAGGGCGAGGCAACGTTTTTTGAGATTGCAGGGGTGCATCGACGCTATCACGCCCCCCAGTCGCGCACTTTGTTTCTGGGCGAACCGCCCGCGAAATACCGCAAAGCTGAAAACGCTGTTCTGGAGGCCGTCAGCGCCGGCATGGCACAGGCCAAACCCGGCAACTTCTGCGAAGATATCGCCAACGCATTTAACGCCACCTTGAACCGCTTGGGGTTTGAGAAAGACAGCCGCGCGGGCTATTCTATCGGGCTCTCGTATCCGCCCGATTGGGGCGAGCGCACCTTCTCGTTGCGCAAAGGGGACCGGACGGTTCTGGAACCCGGCATGGTCTTTCATTTCATGCCCGCGCTGTGGTTGGATGATGGCGGGATCGAAATCACCGAACCTGTGTTAATCACCAAAACCGGCGCCGAGAACCTGTGCAACACGCCCGCAGAATTGGCGGTGAAACTGTGATGCGGCCCTCGCCCATTTCATGTTCGGTGGATCTAGAGGCGGATGGCGTACAGCACGGTCATCTACAGCTCCCCCACTCGCGCGATGACAGTGCATGGGGGGCCATTATGATCCCAATCACTGTGGCAAAAAATGGTGACGGACCAACGGTTCTGGTGACCGGGGCCAATCATGGCGACGAATACGAAGGCCCCTTGGCCTTGGTTGAATTTGCCAATCAGGTGTGCGCCAAGGACCTGTCCGGCCGGGTGATCATCGTACCGTTTATGAACATGCCCGCCTTCGCGTCTGGCACCCGCACATCACCGATCGACAAGGGCAATATGAACCGCGCCTTTCCAGGGCGACCTGACGGCACGGTGACAGAGAAGATTGCTGATTATTTTCAACGACATCTGCTTCCCTTGGCGGATCTGGTTCTTGATTTTCACTCGGGTGGTGGCACGCTCGATTTCCTGCCGTTTGCCGCCTCGCATATCCTTGAAGACAAAGATCAAGAGGCGCGGTGCCGGGCCGCGCGCGATGCGTTCAACGCCCCGTTTTCGCTCGATATGGTCGAGATTGACAGCATGGGCATGTATGATGATGCGGCCGAACGGATGGGCAAAACCTTTGTGACGACCGAACTCGGCGGTGGGGCGACAACCACGCCTGAAACAGTTGCAATTGCCCGCAAAGGCTTGCGCAATGTCCTGATCCACGCGGGGGTATTATCTGGGGTGCCCGACCACGCCCCCAGCCGCATGTTGACGCAAAATGATCCGGGGTGTTTTCACTTTTCTCCCGCGGACGGCATGATCGAATATCGGCATGGCTTGGGGGCCGATGTGGCCAAAGGCGATCTGATTGCGCGGATCTGGAACACCCAACACACCGGCCACCCCGCCATCGACATTCACGCCAAAACCCACGGAGTTTTGGTCACTCGCCATGCCAAGGGCTTGATCCAACATGGTGATTGCCTAGCGGTTTTGGCCCAAATCGACCTATAGGAAACACTTATGCTCACCAATGACACGCTGACCAATGACACTTTGGCACAATGGGACCGCGATACGTTTTTTCATCCTTCAACCCATTTGGCGCAACATGCCCGCGGCGAGACGCCGACGCGGGTCATAACCTCCGGCGAGGGTGTACATATCACCGACAGGGATGGGCGCAGGATGCTCGATGCCTTTGCCGGGCTTTACTGTGTGAATGTGGGCTATGGGCGGTCGGAAATAGCGGATGCCATCGCAAAACAGGCGCATGAGCTGGCCTATTACCATTCCTATGTCGGCCATGGCACCGAGGCATCAATCACGCTTGCCAGAATGATCCTTGATCGCGCACCGGCCAATATGTCCAAGGTCTATTTTGGCCAAAGCGGGTCGGATGCCAACGAGACCAACATAAAATTGGTCTGGTATTACAACAACATCCTCGGACGTCCTGAGAAGAAAAAGATTATCTCGCGCTGGCGCGGCTATCACGGGTCGGGGTTAATGACGGGGTCATTGACGGGGCTTGAGCTGTTTCACAACAAATTCGATCTTCCGCTGAGCCAGGTCATACATACCGAAGCGCCGTATTATTTGCGCCGTCGTGATCCAGACCTGACCGAAGAAGCGTTCTCCGCCGATTGCGCCGCAAAGCTTGAGGCCATGATCCTTGCCGAAGGCCCCGACACCATCGCAGCCTTTATCGGTGAACCTGTCCTTGGAACTGGCGGTATTGTGCCCCCACCCGCAGGGTATTGGCCCGCCATTCAGGCGGTGCTGAAGAAATATGACATCCTGTTAATCGTCGACGAGGTGGTCACGGGATTCGGTCGCCTGGGCAGCATGATGGGATCAACACACTACGGCTTAGAGGCAGATTTGATCACGATTGCCAAGGGCTTAACCTCTGCCTACGCGCCTCTCTCCGGATCTATCGTATCCAAGAAAATGTGGGATGTTTTGGAACGGGGCACTGACGAGAACGGCCCTATTGGGCATGGGTGGACCTATTCCGCCCACCCCATCGGTGCAGCCGCGGGGGTCGCCAATTTGCAGTTGATCGACGCGCTGGGCCTTGTGGAAAATGCCGGAAACATGGGGGCCTATCTACGGTCTGAACTGGCCACCGCACTGGAGGATCACCCCCATGTTGCTGAGGTTCGCGGCGAAGGGTTGATGTGTGCTGTTGAATTCGCGCACACCACGTCGCCAATAGCGTTTTTTGACCCCGCCCGCAAAGTCGGCCCAGCGATTTCCGCGGCCATGGCCAAACGCGATGTGATCGCGCGCGCCATGCCCCAAGGCGACATTATTGGCTTTGCCCCGCCGCTGTGCATTACTAAGGGCGACGTGGATCAAGTGGTTTCAGTTGCGGTTGACGCCGTAAAAGAGGTGCTGGGGTAACCCTCATCCGGGACGCGCTTACGGAAAGGGCATTGGGAAAGGAACATCGCGGTTCCGGCCTCTTTGCCCTTTGTGCGTTTTTGGGGCGCGGCCCACGCGGTGTCACATTGTTTTGCCGCAATGACGCAAATTTCACTGACGCAAATCGCACCGACGAAAATAGCACTGACGAAAATCGCGCCAACGAAAATCTCACTGACGAAAACGGTCACTTAGACCTGAGAGGGGAATGGTGCACCCGACACGATTCGAACGTGTGGCCTCTGCCTTCGGAGGGCAGCGCTCTATCCAGCTGAGCTACGGGTGCTTGTGGGCTGATATATGGCATCCCAGCCCCCCCCGCAATATGAAAAGGGCCACCAAATGGCAGCCCTTTTACAAATTCTTTGAAAGCGTAAATTAGCGCTTCGAGAACTGGAACGAACGACGCGCTTTGCGCTTACCGTATTTCTTACGTTCTACAACACGGCTGTCGCGTGTCAGGAAGCCAGCGGCTTTCAACGCAGCGCGCAGTGAGGGTTCATAAAGCTGCAGAGCTTTCGACACACCGTGACGCACAGCACCAGCTTGGCCCGACAGACCGCCGCCTTTAACGGTGGCATAGACGTCGAATTCGCCAACAACACCGGCAACCTCAAACGGCTGACGCAGGATCATTTGCAAAACGGGGCGTGCAAAATAGACGTTCACATCACGGCCGTTTACGACAACTTTGCCGGAACCAGGCTTGATCCAAACGCGTGCAACAGCGTCTTTACGTTTACCGGTGGCATAGGCACGACCCAGTTCGTCACGGACCGGCTCACGAGGAGCGGCAACCTCAACAACAACATCGGTACCTTCAACAACGGCGTTCAGCTCTTCGAGCGATTTGACTTCTTCAGACATGCTCAGCCCTCACGCGTGTTTTTCGGGTTCATGGATTTGACATCCAGCACTTCGGGGCTTTGCGCCTCGTGTCCGTGCTCGGTGCCAGCGTATACGCGCAGGTTGGTCATCTGCTGACGGCTCAGTTTGCCGCCTGGCAGCATGCGCTGTACAGCTTTGGTCAACAGACGCTCAGGGTATTTGCCCTCAAGGATCTGACCGGCTGTACGCGACTTGATGCCGCCCGGGTAACCGGTGTGCCAGTAGTGCACTTTGTCGGTGCGCTTCTTGCCGGTCATTTGTACTTTGTCCGCGTTGATCACGATGACATTGTCACCCATGTCCATGTGCGGTGTGAATGTGGCTTTATGTTTGCCACGAAGACGCATTGCGATGATCGATGCAAGACGGCCAAGAACAACGCCTTCGGCGTCGATGATGATCCATTTTTTTTCGATATCTGCAGGCGTTGCAGAGAAGGTTTTCATTTGTTCAGCCCTGATTGGGTTTCGGATGGGCTGTTTCTAGTGATATTTGGCGTCTGGTCAAGCACAGTTATTCACATTTAAACCTATGTTTTCAATGACTTGCAAATATGGTATTATTTTACCCCACTCCTCACCGCGGTTTTCCCCCAATTCACACGGATGTTTAAAGGCCCCGGATAAGAATCCACACCCAATCACACAGCTAGGCGCTGATGCTTTCGGGGGGATTGTCCAGCATTTCGCCAATCTCCACCAAAACAGCCCGAAAGCGGTCAAGCGACATCTGCCCATTCACAGATAAGCGCACCGCATGCACCGATGGGCCCTCGCGCGGGCTGAAATCTTCGCCGGGGCGCACCCGAATACCGCGTGCCTCGGCCGCCTGCACAAAAGCAGAGGCGCGCCAACCGGACGGCAGATGCAGCCATAGAAACGGGACATCATGGCTCCAACCAAGGTCAAACCGCCCAAGAACATTCACGGCGACCTCAACATAATCGCGCACCATTTGGCGCATATTGGCGATCACCTGTGGCATGTCTGGATGGGCCAACACCTGATAGACGATCTCGGCCATCGGCATCGACACACCGTAATAATTGACATCCACCACGCGGCGCAGTTTTTTTGACCAGCCTTTGGGCGTGATCACATAGCCGGCCCGCAACGCAGGGGACACGGTTTTTGACAGGGATGAGATGTACCAGGATTGCTCTGGCAACAGCCGCCGATAGGTCGGCCCATGCGGCACCCCAACGCGGTAACAATCATCCTGCACCAGATGTAAACCGATGCGCCGGGCCACCGCTGCGATCTGCTCGCGCCGCGCATTGCTGGTGACGGTACAGGTCGGGTTATGCGCCTCGGGCATGGTGAACAACAGACGCGCATTTTCAGCCCGCGCAATACGTTCAAGCGCGTCGGGGTCGATGCCATCTTGGTCCATCGGAACCGCCACAACGCGCCCGCCGAGCAATTCCACCGCCCGGCGCAGACCGGGATAAGAATGCTGCTCAACCAGAACCGTGCCCGCCCCCAAAGACAGCAACGTCTGCATCGCCAGCATAATACCGTTTTGGCCACCATTGGTCATGACAATGCAAGTCGGATCAATCGCCGCCCGCTCTTCGGCGCGCATTTCGCTGTGAATGATTTGCCGCAACGGGGCCTGAACACTGAAATGCGGATAGTTCAGCAAGCTCAGATCCGGCAAGGTGCTGGCCGCCATCATCGCCTCGCGAATGATGCTCACTTGCCCGACATCCGGCAAACGCGGGGCATAGAGGAACGCACCGCCGCGTTCCTTCTCAACTTTTTGCAACAATGCAGCGGTTTGCCCCATGGGAAGATGTTTCATGGGGGTCACAGATTGCACCCGTGCTGCTCGTTCCGCAGCTGGGCGCACAAAGGTACCACGGCCCACTTCTGTGGCCACCCACCCCTCGCTCGACAGGATTGTATAGGCGCGCGCCACGGTGCCCGGCGTAATTTTCAACGCCCACGCCAGATCGCGCACGGGCGGCAGCTTGGCCCGCTCTGGAACATCCCCGTGAGAGATGGCCTGGGTCAGCCCCTCCACAAGTTGTTTATACTTCGGCCCCTGTCCGCCCAAAAAACGGTCTGCCAGGTTTGGGTCTGAAAATATTGTATCCATAACAATGTTCCAATTGTGTAAAGCGCGACTCGTTTGTATCAATTCACTATTGGCACACCCGTCACTTTGTATCAATACAATACTGGAGATCACGATGGATCACAACACGACTTACCGGCAAGACCGGATCGCCTTTCTCAATGCGCACGCCTCGATTCCGGCTGTGGCAGAATTTGCGGTATTTGTGGCTGTGACCCTCACCCAATGGTCGGAACGACGCAAAATGCGCGCGGCACTGCGACATCTACCGGACCATATTTTGAAGGATATTGGCGTCATCAAAGCGAAGGCTGAAACAGAAGCGGAAAAACCGTTCTGGCGGCACTGACACCAACACGTCACCCCTTCCTGGGCCGGGGGAAACCCCGGCCATTTTTTTGCTTAAACGTTTAGAATAAACCCATAATCACTCGGGCTGACAAACCTCACCACGCAAAATGGCCTGAAATGTCCGCACAATCAGCCCCGCAATCACCAAGGTCAAAACCCCAAGCACAATCACCGCAATGGTTTGATGCTCGCGTGAACCGTCCAATTGCGAAAAGCGGAATGAGGCAATCGCCAGAGCCGCCAAGGGGAAACTCAGCGCCCACCAACTCAGTGCAAAGGGCAATTTCACCAGCCGAGGCACCTGTGCCAACACAAGGGCCGCAAAAATATAGCCCGCATTCATTAGAACACGCGCAAAGCCATCCACCTCGCCGGTCATGCCCACATAAGCGATAAACGCCACCGTAGGCGGGGCAATCAGGATCATCATCGTGGGAAACAAACGCGCCACAATGGGGTCGTGAAAGATCAAACGGTTCATAACCAAGGTCAGCAGGATGATCCAAAAGAGGATCCCGCCTGAGAAAAACAGCCATGAAATCTCAATGTACCCAATGCGCGCACCTAAAACCGGTACAATCACATTGCCCACCGCCGGAATGAACCAAGCGGGGGTCAAATGCCCCACTTCAAACGAGCGGTGCGAGATCCACCCGGTGACCACAGCGATGGTCAACACCCCCTGCCCGACCACGCCGACCAGCCAGATCCACTCAGCCAATTCCGGCGCATGGGCATAGGTCGCGGTGGCCAAAAGCAATAGCGACACGGTGATGGTCGGGAAAAACGCCAATTTCACCGGGTGATGCCATTCCTGCGCAACCATACCCGGATAGCGCAGGCATTTTGCCAGATAAAACAGCGATACAATCGCCATGACACTGGCCGAAATCAGCCAAAGCAACGACGAGGCCGCCGCCATCCAGGCAAACGCCGGCGCGCCCGCATGAAGCGCAAGCGTCATGCCCATCAGCCCCATGACAATGGCAAAGAATGTCACCGGAAAATGCGCGAGTTTGGAAAATTCCTGCTCTGTGGCCTGCTCGGACATAATGCCCCCCTTTTGGTCATAATCCCTTTCCCTTCAGACCTGCCCGGCTGCGCTTGGCGGGTCAAGGGCGTTCAGCCTCGTTCCGGCGGAATGGAATAGGTCAAACTGGCGCGGGCCACAGGCGCGTCATCCCCTTCGGAATGGATCAACACGTCACCCACCGCCAAAACGCGGCCCAATTTGTGCAATTTAGCATGTGCAATCAGATCGGCATTGGCGCGGGGCTTTCGCATGAAATCAATCGAGCAATTGGTTGTCACAGCCAGCGCCTTGGGGCCAATCATCGCCAAAATCGCAAGGTAGATCGAGACATCGGCGAGGGCAAACATCGTCGGCCCCGACACCGTGCCGCCGGGGCGCAAATGCTTGTCGCCAATCCGCGTGCGAACGGTGATTTCCATCGGGGCGACATCCGCCACTTCGAAATCCGGCGCGACCTGCGGAAACTCACCTTCCATGAAGCTCTGCAACGCCTCACGCGACATTTTCAACTGCATATCCCTCGCTCCCCCTGTCTCACAGCTTGTCACGCTGCGTTCTTTTTCATTCCTGTTTGGCAAATGCGCCAATGGCCCTATCGTGACCGGCAAACCACCCGGAGGACAAGATGGCAGACCCGATTCTGATCCGCGAAGACGCTGCGTCAATTGCGAAACTGACCCTGAACAACCCCAAGGCGTTGAATGCGCTGTCGGATGAGATGTTGGATACACTTCATGCGGAGCTAAACAAAATCGCCGCTGATCCAACCATTCGGGCGGTGATCCTGTCGGGCGCCGGCAAGGTGTTTTGCGCAGGGCACGACCTGAAAGAAATGACCGCCGCGCGCCAATCAGAGGATGGCGGCAAGGCCTATTTCAAAGATTTGTTCACACGCTGCGGCAACCTGATGACGGCCATCACGCGGATGCCGCAACCGGTGATCGCCCAAGCCCACGGCATCGCCACCGCGGCGGGCTGTCAGCTGGTGGCCTCTTGCGATATGGCCGTCGCGGCCGAGGGCACGCGGTTTGGCGTGAACGGCGTGAACATCGGTCTTTTCTGCTCTACCCCGATGGTGGCGCTGACCCGCAATATCCCGCGCAAACTGGCGTTTGAAATGCTCACCACAGGGGAATTTATTTCAGCCACGCGCGCCGCAGAACTGGGGTTGGTCAACCACGTCGTCCCACATGATGATCTTGACGCAACCAGCATGGCGCTTGCCACGAAAGTTGCCTCAAAACTGGGGGCCGCTGTGAAAATCGGCAAATCCGCCTTTTACGATCAGGCCACAATGGGCCTTGAAGACGCCTATGCTTTTACCGGTGAGGTGATGGTGGAAAATATGATGTACCGCGACACCGCCGAGGGCATTTCGGCGTTTATTGAAAAGCGCAGCCCCGACTGGGACCAATCTTAAAGCCCTTTGCGAAACCGGGGCCAGCGCAATGTCTGGCCCCATAGACGCTATGCCACCAAGTCACTCTCGTGTGCGATATTCAGGGCCGTAAGGGTGATGCGATCCCCGTCGAAACACGCAATGTAACCGGCGGGCAATTCGGTCCAGTCGCCCTCATTTGTCTCTAACGGTTCGCTGACCACCGCCCAGCCCTGTCGACTGTTTGACCAGCGATAATACACAGAGGGCGTGATGTGATCAGATGAGGCCCGCGCCGCCCAGAGTTTTTGCCCGTCAGAAAAGGCGACGGACATGCGCAAATGCGGCCCCTCGCCAGTGTCTTTGGACATTTTTGTCAGGCGATGCACCGCGCGCGCCAAGCCACCGATAGGGTCGTCAGCCAACCCTTCGGCCAGCGCCAAAAGGAACAAAACCTCGCTGTCTGTCGCCCCTTTTCGGTGGGAATACAGCGCATCCGGGATCGCCATGTCAGCTTGTTTGCGAAAGGTTTCAAACCCACCAAATTGCCCATTGTGCATAAAGCTCCAATTGTCATGCACAAAAGGGTGGCAATTGTTGCGACTGATCGCGGACCCGGTTGAGGCGCGCACATGGGCCAGAAAAACCCCGGCGCGCACCTGTTCACAAATCGACCGCAGGTTTGGATCGGACCACGCGGGATAGACATCGCGGTATTGCCCCGGATTAGGGCGGTCTTGATACCACGCCAGGCCAAACCCATCGCCATTGGTTGCGGTTTTACACTCGGTCGCATGCTGGCTTTGCGCAATCAACGAATGGCCCGGCAAGGTTACAACATCTTCAAGAAAAATCGGCGCACCGACATAGGCCACCCAACGACACATAAATCCCCTAAGCCCCACGATTGTGGGTTTTTGCGTACAACCGCGCGATGATCCGGCTTCCTGTTGTCTCACACGCGCCGGGAATGATTGCATGAATAAGCGCAGCACCGGCCGCCACAAAGAGCCAAAATGAAAAACCGGCCGCAAATTTTGCATGTTCAAAATAGGTTTCATCGACAGAGTTCGGGTGGTCAAAGAGAAGTTTGTTGATCATTTGCTTATCCTGTTCATCTTTTGTCGCATCACTTTGTTCATGAGATACGAAAACGACGAAGAAATCCTCCCATTCTCAACAGAAACGGCATGGATCTTGTGACAATTTCACGCTAGACTAAAGGTATGGTGGAAATTGATACAATAGATCGTAAGATCCTTGGCGAATTGCAGCGTGACGCGGATCTGAGTTTGGAAGAACTTGGCAGCCGCGTGAACCTGTCGCGCAACGCCTGTTGGCGGCGCATTCGCAACCTGCAAGACAGCGGTGTGATCCGGAAAAAGGTTGCCCTGCTTGATCCGGTAAAACTGGGATTGCGCCTGTCGGTGTTTATTCAGGTGCGCACCGCCCATCACGCGCCAGATTGGTTGGACCGGTTTGCCAGCGCCACGCGGCAGATCCCCGAAATCCTTGGGGCCTATCGGATGACCGGCGATCTGGATTACCTGATCCATGCAAGGGTTGAAGATATGGCTGATTATGATCGGCTTTATCAGCGGCTCATTTCCTTTGTCGATCTCAGCGATGTGTCCGCCAGTTTTGTGATGGAAGAGTTAAAGGAAACCACAGAGGTTCCTTTGTAACGCCCTTCCCCCCCAATATCCCCCAATTATTCCCCAAGCCGGAGCGATCCATGCCCTATCTCGTCCTGATCTTCGCCGTGATTGCCGAAACCATCGGCACCTCTGCCCTTCAGGCCAGCCAACAGTTCACCCGCTTCTGGCCATCCGTCACGGTGGTCATCGCCTACGGCATCAGCTTTGCGCTTTTGGCTTGGGTGTTGAAATTCATGCCCGTTGGGATCGCTTATGCGCTGTGGTCGGGCCTTGGTATTGTGATGATTGCCGCGATTGGATACGCGTTTTTTGGGCAAAAACTTGACCTTGCCGCCGTGCTTGGATTGGCGCTGATTGTGGCTGGGATCGCCGTGATCAACCTCTTTTCCGCCTCATCCACCCATTAGGCACGATTAAAGCTGGCATTTGCGCCCAAGGCACGGTATGCGCGCGGCAACTTCTTTTAAAAGGCGCGCAATATGGACCTTCGCAATATCGCGATTATCGCTCACGTTGACCACGGAAAAACCACACTGGTCGACGAGCTTCTGAAACAATCCGGTGCTTTCCGGGAAAACCAGGCCGTGGCAGAACGCGCCATGGACAGCAACGACCTGGAACGCGAACGCGGGATCACCATCTTCGCCAAGCCGACCTCGGTTGAATGGAAAGACACGCGGATCAACATCGTTGACACCCCCGGCCACGCTGACTTTGGCGGCGAAGTGGAACGGATCCTGTCGATGGTGGATGGTGTTGTTTTGCTGGTGGACGCGGCTGAAGGCCCCATGCCACAAACGAAATTCGTGACATCAAAAGCCCTGGCCCTTGGCCTGCGCCCGATTGTTGTTCTGAACAAAGTGGACAAGCCCGACGCCGAACCAGATCGCGCACTGGACGAGTGTTTTGATTTGTTTGCATCCCTTGGTGCCGACGAAGATCAGCTGGATTTCCCACATATGTATGCCTCTGGCCGCAACGGTTGGGCAGACGCAGAGCTGGACGGCCCACGCAAAGATTTGCACGCGCTGTTCAACCTGATCGTGAACCACGTTCCAAAGCCAAAGCAGATCAACCACCAAGACGAAGACTTCTCGATGCTGGCCACCACATTGGGCTCTGACCCTTTTGTGGGTCGCCTGTTGACAGGTCGCGTTGAAACGGGCCGCATCAAAGTGGGTGCCTCGGTTCAAGCCATCTCGCGCATCGGTCAAAAAATCGAAAACTTCCGCGTCACCCGCATCCAAGCCTTCCGTGGCCTTGCCCAGCAAGACATCGAAGAAGCCGTGGCGGGCGACA
Organism: Aliiroseovarius lamellibrachiae; assembly: GCF_018599245.1. Taxonomy (GTDB): domain Bacteria; phylum Pseudomonadota; class Alphaproteobacteria; order Rhodobacterales; family Rhodobacteraceae; genus Aliiroseovarius; species Aliiroseovarius lamellibrachiae. Next base: position 37,285 of record NZ_JAHEVJ010000007.1, on the reverse strand, counting down.
TTGTGTCCCTTGCCGGCATGACCAAAGCGACCGTGGCCGACACGATTTGTGCGCTGGCCGTGGAAACACCGCTGAAAGCACAGCCGATCGATCCGCCCACCATCACCGTGACCTTCGGCATCAACGACAGCCCATTGGCTGGTCGTGACGGCAAAAAGGTTCAGTCGCGCGTGATCCGTGACCGCCTGATGAAAGAAGCGGAAAGCAACGTGGCGATCAAAATCTCAGACACCCCTGGTGGGGACGCGTTTGAGGTGGCCGGTCGTGGCGAACTTCAGATGGGTGTTTTGATTGAAAACATGCGTCGCGAAGGCTTTGAATTGTCGATCTCTCGCCCACAGGTTCTGATGCGCGAAGAAGACGGCCAAACCCTTGAGCCCGTTGAAGAAGTCACCATTGACGTGGATGACGAATACTCCGGCGCCGTGATCGAGAAAATCACCGGTGTGCGCAAAGGTGAAATGACCGAGATGAAGCCCGCTGGTGCAGGCAAAACCCGGATCATCGCTCATGTGCCCTCGCGTGGTCTGATCGGGTATCACGGTGAGTTTCTCACCGACACCCGCGGGACCGGCGTTCTGAACCGTGTGTTCCACGGCTGGACCCCGCATAAAGGCACCATTCCGGGCCGTCGCGCCGGTGTTCTGATTTCCATAGAAAACGGTCAATCCGTGGCCTTTGCCCTGTGGAACCTCGAAGATCGTGGCCGCATGTTCATTGGCGCACAGGTTGACGTGTACCAAGGCATGATCATTGGGGAACACAGCCGTGAAAACGATCTGGAAGTGAACCCGCTGAAAGGCAAAAAGCTGACCAACGTGCGCGCCTCTGGCACGGACGAAGCGGTGCGCCTGACAACGCCCATCACGATGAGCTTGGAAGAAGCGATTGCTTACATCGACAATGACGAGCTGGTGGAAGTGACCCCCAACTCGATCCGTCTGCGCAAACGCTATCTGGATCCGCATGAACGCAAGCGCAACGCGCGCGGTCTTCAGCAATAAGCGGTTGATATAAAACGAAAAGGGCCTCCTCTCGGGGGCCCTTTTTTGTTGCGTTGTCTGATATTTTTCTGCGTGAGCTACCTATTCGTCGGTCTCAACAATCAGCAATTCACGCTCTGATGCATCGCGTGCGTGGCTTAACGCCTCTTGATATTCAGGACTGTGGTAACAGGCCTCTGCGTCTTCTACGCTGGCAAATTTCGCCACCACATTGCGCGGGCGATCTTTGCCCTCAAGCTGCACATACCGCCCGGCGCGGGCGATAAACTTGCCCCCATGCTTGGCAATCGCCGGCCCCGCCAATTTGGCATAGCGGCCATAAGCCTCTTCGTCGGTCACGGTCACATGGGCAATCCAAAGCGCTGGCATCGGCTGTCTCTCCTTGTTGGGTTCTGCACATAAAAAGGGCGCGTTAGCCTTTGACTATACGCGCCCAATTTCAATTTGCGAGAGGGAATTGACCAATTGGTCAGATACCAGATGAGGACAGATCAGCCCGCGATCACAGCCTCGGCTGCCGCAATGGCACCGGCGGCGTTTTCCGCAGAAGCCCCGCCGCCTTGGGCAAGCTCTGGACGACCACCGCCCCCCTTGCCGCCCAATTCCGGCACTGCTGCTTTCACCAAATCAACAGCCGAAAGCCTGTCCGTGAGATCAGAGGTCACGCCCGCAGACACAGCAACCTTGCCGTCATTGTCCGCGATCACCAAAACAGCGCCAGATCCAAGCGTGTCTTTGTGCTCATTGACCAAAGATTGCAAATCTTTGCCACCAACACCTTGAACAACCACCGCCAAGAACTTGATACCATTCAGTTCTTTAACCTCAGCGCCCACACCCGAGGCTTTCGCAAGCTCACGTTTCAACGCCGAAATCTCATTGTTCAAGGCTTTGCGCTCGTCCATCAGACCTTTGATCCGGCCCACAACCTCGTCTGGTTTGGCCTTCAACATGCCCTGTAATTCAGACGCACGGCCGGTTTCCTCTTCGATAAAGGCAAAGGCAGCTTTGCCGGTCAGCGCCTCAATCCGGCGCACGCCAGAGGCACTTGCCCCTTCTGAGAGGATCACACACACACCGATTTCGCCGGTCCGATCCACATGGGTACCGCCGCAAAGTTCGATCGAATAGGTCGCCCCATTGGTGCCTTTGCCCGTGGCCGCATGGCCCATCGAGACAACCCGCACTTCGTCGCCGTACTTCTCGCCAAACAACGCCTGCGCACCAATATCGCGCGCATCATCCGGCGTCATAATCCGTGTTTCCACCTTGGTGTTTTGGCGGATATAGGTGTTCACTTCGCGCGCCACATTGGACAATTGCTGCGGGGTCATCGCCTTATTGTGGCTGAAATCAAACCGCAAACGATCATCCGCATTCAGCGACCCGCGCTGCGCCACATGTTCGCCCAGCTCACCACGCAACGCCTCGTGCAACAGGTGCGTGGCGGAGTGATTGGCGCGGATCGAGCCGCGGCGCAAATGATCCACCGCCAACTCTGCCCCTTGGGTGGTCAACAGTTCACCATCTTCCACAGTTGCGAAGTGAATAAACACATCCGCCACTTTTTTGGTGTCCGTCACCCGAGCGGACCCAGTGTCGGTGCGGATCAACCCCGCGTCCCCCACCTGACCACCGCTTTCGGCGTAAAATGGCGTTTGGTTCACGACGATCTGAACCTCATCCCCCGCTTTTGCAGCTTGAATTTGCGCGCCGGATTGCACCAACGCAAGGATCTGCCCTTCGGCATGTTCGGTGTCATAGCCCAGGAATTCGGTCACACCATGCTCTTCCGCGAGGTCAAACCAAATGGTTGCATCCGCCGCTTCACCCGATCCAGACCAGGCCGCACGGGCACGGGCTTTTTGCTCTTCCATCGCCGCGTCAAACCCATCGGTGTCCACCGACCGGCCCTTTTCACGCAACGCATCCTGCGTCAGATCCAGCGGAAAACCGTAGGTGTCATACAGCTTGAACGCGGTTTCTCCGGGCAGGTTCGCGCCCTCTTCCAAGCCCGAAACCTCGTCATCCAACAGCTTCAAACCGCGATCCAAAGTCGCCTTAAACCGGGTTTCTTCATTCAGCAACGTCTCTTCGATCATCACCTGCGCGCGGCCAAGCTCTGGATAGGCTTGTCCCATTTGCGCCACCAATTCAGGCACCAAACGATGCATAACCGGGTCTTTTGCCCCAAGCAAATGCGCATGACGCATCGCACGGCGCATGATCCGGCGTAGCACATATCCGCGCCCTTCGTTGGACGGCATCACGCCATCGGCCATCAGAAACGAGGTCGAGCGCAAGTGATCCGCGATCACCCGGTGGTGCACGTTTTTGTCACCATAAGGATCCACATGCGTGGCATGGGCAGACGCCTCGATCAGCGCCTTAAACAGGTCGGTGTCATAGTTGTCATGGCTGCCTTGTAACAGCGCGCCAATCCGCTCAAGCCCCATGCCCGTGTCAATCGACTGCATGTCGAGCGGCACCATGGATCCATCCGCGAATTGTTCATTTTGCATGAACACCACATTCCAAATCTCAATAAACCGATCGCCATCCTCATCCGCGCTGCCGGGAGGGCCGCCCCAGATGTGATCGCCGTGGTCATAAAAAATCTCGGTACACGGCCCACATGGCCCCGTTGGCCCCATCTGCCAAAAGTTATCTGCGGTGTCGATGCGGATAATCCGGCTTTCCGGCACCCCAACTTTCTTCCAGATTTCAAAGGCTTCGTCGTCGGTGTGATAGACCGTGGTCAACAAACGCTCGGGGTTGATCCCGAATTCCTTGGTGATCAGGTTCCAGGCAAAAGGGATCGCCTCGGGTTTGAAATAATCCCCAAAGCTAAAGTTTCCGAGCATTTCGAAGAATGTGTGGTGGCGCGCTGTATAGCCGACGTTGTCCAAATCATTATGCTTGCCGCCGGCGCGCACACATTTCTGTGACGTGGTGGCGCGCACATAATCGCGCGTTTCCAACCCGGTAAACAGGTTCTTAAACTGCACCATGCCCGAGTTCACAAACATCAGGGTTGGGTCATTGCGCGGCACAAGGGGGGAACTGTCCACCACCTCATGGCCTTGCGTTGCAAAATAGTCGAGAAAGGTCGAGCGAATATCGTTCAGGCTGGCCATATTTTCTTGCCTCTTATCAGCGTTCGCAGTGGTTTACCGCCCCACGCCGCGCCTGTCCACCACGCGCTTGGTCAAAAACAAAGGCCGGGAAATAATCCCGGCCTTCCGTCAGTTAACATGTGTTGGCAAGATCAGGCGATTACGCCTCAACCAAACCATCATCTTCATCGCGCGCCCCCGGCGGCATATCAAATTCCAAACCATGCGCCGCACGAATTTTATCTTCGATATCAAGGGCGGTTTTCGTGTGTTCCCGCAGATAATTTTTGGCGTTTTCACGACCTTGACCGATACGTTCATCGCCATAGCTAAACCAAGAGCCGGACTTTTCAACCACACCTGCTTTCACGCCGAGATCCAGCAATTCACCCATTTTCGAGATGCCTTCGCCGTACATGATATCAAACTCAACTTGTTTAAACGGCGGAGCGACTTTGTTTTTAACCACTTTCACACGGGTGGCGTTGCCCACCACTTCGTCGCGGTCCTTAATTTGGCCGATGCGGCGAATATCCAGACGCACAGAGCTGTAAAACTTCAGCGCATTGCCGCCGGTTGTCGTCTCAGGGCTGCCGAACATCACGCCGATTTTCATCCGGATCTGGTTGATGAAAATCACCATACAGTTGGAACGCGCGATGGAAGAGGTCAGCTTACGCATGGCTTGGCTCATCAAACGGGCTTGGACGCCAACGCTGGCATCCCCCATATCGCCTTCAAGCTCCGATTTTGGCGTCAAAGCAGCAACCGAGTCGACGACGACCATGCTCACAGCACCAGAACGAACCAACGTGTCCACAATTTCAAGCGCTTGCTCACCGGTGTCCGGCTGGCTGATCAAAAGCTCGTCCAGATCAACGCCAAGTTTTTTCGCATAAAGCGGATCCAGCGCATGTTCAGCATCAACAAAGGCACAAACGCCGCCTTTTTTCTGCTCTTCCGCAACACAGTGCAGCGTCAAGGTGGTTTTGCCCGAGCTTTCTGGTCCGTAGATCTCAATAATGCGCCCTTTGGGCAGGCCGCCAATTCCAAGGGCAATATCCAAACCAAGAGAACCGGTTGAGGTGGATTCAATTTCTGCAACCGGGTTATCCCCCCCCAGTTTCATAATTGAGCCTTTGCCAAATTGGCGTTCGATCTGCGCAAGAGCACTGTCCAACGCCTTTTGTTTATCACTATCGCGTTTCATGTCAAAAATATCCGCAGTCGCCATTGTTTCTTCCCTTATTTCACACCCGGCTTCCATCGGCAACTCGACCATTATGTTCACGGGATGTTCTAAGTATGTATACGAGACAAAAAGAGAACATATCAACTAATAATTTACTAAAATTAACTTTGGCAAAGATTGGTAACCAAACCCTTAATGGCAGAAAAGAATTGGTTACCTATTGATTTGTTTACTTAATGTATCTGTTGCTGGACCGTGGATGTCAGCTCATTTAGCGAAAATGGCTTGGGTAAGAATACCGAATTGGGCACGCGCGCTTGGTGTTCGGAAACAGAATCCTCGGCATAACCAGAGACAAAGACGACTTTCACACCGGGGCGACGTTCCAATGCTTTCATCACCCAAGTGGGCCCATCCATACCAGGCATAACCACATCAGTGACAAAAACATCCACATCCAAACTGGTGTCCTCCAAGATATGAAGCGCCTCTTCCGCACTTTCAGCTTCGAGAACAGTATAGCCGCGCATTCGTAACGCCCGCGACGCAAAGGCACGCACCGGTGCTTCATCCTCAACCAAAAGGACAACCCCACCAGCTGTGGTGCTGGTCAGCTCATGGGTCGGTTTCGGCAAGCTGGAAGACACTTCGGAATGCGCGTCAATCGCGCTCGGCCCCGCTGAAGCCGTCACTTTTGAGATAATCGATTTTACAGCCTCATTTTCCACCTCTGGGTCGCATTGCTTGGACGCAGGAGCCTGTTCTATGGCGGCATCCGTTGCCTGACCGGTTTCCGGTACTGCATCGTGGACCTGATCTGAGAGACCGGCCACTTCAACGCGTTGTTTCCAAACTGGGAAATACAAGGTGAATGTGGTCCCGGAACCCGGCACCGAATCCACGAAGATAAACCCCCCGGTTTGTTTAATAATGCCATACGCCATGGACAGGCCAAGCCCGGTGCCCTGCCCGGCCTTCTTAGTGGTAAAGAAAGGTTCAAAGATCTTATTTATTTTATCTGCACCAATACCGGTTCCGTGATCGATCACCCGTACGGTAACATATTCACCGGCTGGAACCGTGGCGCGATCGCGTTCTAGCTGGGTGTCAAGAATGACATTTCGCGTCTCGATTCGGACCACACCACCCTCTGGCATCGCATCGCGCGCATTCACGACAAGGTTCATAATAACCTGATCCAATTGGCGCCGATCCGCCCGTATATCCAGCAGCTTTTCATCATGATCCAATTCAAGGCTGACCTTTTCACCAACAAGGCGGTTCAGCAAATGGGTCAGGTCAGACATCGTGTCGGATAGGTCGATGACCTCAGGCCGCAGGGTTTGCTTGCGAGAAAAGGCTAGCAATTGCCCCACTAAAGAAGCCGCTCGATTGGCGTTTTGATGGATTTGGGCAAGATCTGAATATTCAGGATCCGCCTCATCCCGTCCCGTGAGCAACAGGTCGCAATGTCCTGATATCGCGGTCAAAAGATTGTTGAAATCATGAGCGACACCGCCCGCAAGCTGGCCGATTGCTTGCATTTTCTGGCTTTGTACGAACTGCGCCTCGAGCGTTTTCAGCTCGGTCGCATCTTGCAACACGGCAATCAATGCTGGCCCGGCCTCATCCACCATCTGGCTCAGTGAAATCTGCACAAACACTTCGTCATCAGGCTTGCTGGCACGCACCACTTCGATCCGTCCCAGATGTCGGCCTGCATGGGCTTCCGCCAACCAATCCGAGACTGGACGCCCAAGACCTTCAACCTGATCCGCCAACAAGGAGCCCATGGCGCTTTCGTCCCCCAACAACCTGCGCGCGCGTTTATTGGCCATGGTGATCGCCCCATGGGAATCGAGTTTAAGCAGGGGAACAGGAAGCCCCTCGACAACGGCCCATTCGCCTTTGGTAACCGTGGGCGTCATATCTGCGGGCAACAGGTAAAGTTCTTTGCGTTCCGCGGAGCAATTCACCTCCCAGACCACCACAGATATTGGGCCCGTTTTGCCCGAAACCTGCATCGCCACACCAGAACGCACGGGTGTTTCAAGAAACACCCTATCCAATGTGGTTTCACGCCCGCCCAGTAAAAAGCGCGCCGCTTCATTCATGAACAAAATGGTGCCGTTTTTTGACACGGTCATCATGGGTAAGGCAATGTTTTCACCTGACCGACCACTGACCGACCTGTCCCCCAACGCATCCACACGCCACAAAAACCCGTCATTCTCCATCTTATGGACAGAAAGCCGAATGTGACCGCGGCGTAAAACGATGTCTTCACTGGCGGTATTTGTGGCTTCGGCACGGCTTTGAAGGCGGCTTAATATGCCAGAGGGCGAGGCAAATAAATCTCGAAACGCCTTGGCCAAAGTATCCCCAGGTTGGGCATCGTATTGCGCACCAGCCGATTGATTTATATAAACAATCGCGCCGTCCTGATCGGTTGCGAAAATCGCCGAAGCATCATGCTCGGAATACGCCGAAAGCGTGTGAAACAGCTTGGTCACCTGCGCCGTTTGCCACGATGACAAGGCTTTGACCAAAACCACCAAGCAAAACAATGTCGCCCCGGTTATGAGCAACGTCAAGTTCACCAAAAGGCTGAGGCCCGGAAGCGCAAAAGCGGCCCCCAAGGCAGCGAGTGCCAAAACGAGAATATAGACCGCGTGAGACGATAAGTCCTGAGCGGTTTTCACCATTGGATGTGGAGACAAGGCTGATCGCGCCACGAGGCTCCCTTTCATGCGGATTCGATGGGTATACTTTTGCGCGACTATCGTTAATGCAGCCTTAACACTCGCCGTCAGCGCAAAAAATACCCAATCACTTCCCCCTCGGGTTGATTTAATCCCGTGAAGTTTCCCGCGTCAATAGAGCTACGTAAAATCCGTCTCCGCCATCCAAAGGTGTGAACTGTCGTTCAGAGGCCAGTTTCCACGCCGGAGCGCCCTGCAAAAAGCCTGCAATCTGGGTTTGATTTTCATCCTGAAACAGCGAGCATGTGGCATAAGCCAGCCGACCTTCATCCCCAGAATATTTTGAAATTTCACTTAAAATACCGGACTGTACAGAAAGAACCTCATTCAAAGCCTCTTGTGTCAGCGACCATTTCCCATAGGGCGATCGGCGCCACGCCCCGCTTCCCGAACACGGCGCATCAGCGAGCACCAAATCAAACGGACCAAGGGCAGGCAATTCGCGCGTGCTGGCGGTTTTAATAAAGACACCCGCGCGCTCAGCACGGTCCGGCAGGTCATTCATACGCTGCGGCGCGACGTCATGGGCGACCACTTTCGCCCCCAAAGCCGCCATCGCCAACGCTTTACCACCGCCGCCTGCACAAAAATCCAGAACTCTCATGCCGGGCTGAATGCCCAGCTGATCCACCAACGCCTGCGACGCGACGTCCTGAAGCTCAACCATGCCCGATTGATACGCCTCTGACATTGAGATTTTTCGCGGGTTCTCAAGAACTTCCAACGCGGAAGGCGACAAGTCATGCGGCACGGCAACAACGCCGGCCTGTGCCAGTAACGCAATCGCGTCCTGCCGGGTGGTTTGACCAAGGTTAACCCGCAAAAACACCGGCGCGCGATCCTGCAACTGGCGCAGAATTGCGTCGCAATCGGCCCCGAGGCTCGCCTCAAATTTCGGCAACAGCCATTCTGGGCAATCCAGAGATTGCGCGCGCGACAGACCAGCGGCATCAATGGCCCGTTCCGCATCGGTCAACGGGGCTGGCGCATGACCTTCGCCGTGAAACAGCGTGTCCGGGTCAATTTTTTGCCCCCGGAGCACGCCAATCATAACCGCCCGGCCATCCGCTCCGCCGCCAAGCGCTTGGGACGAATGCAACCGGCGCAGCGCGTCAAAAGTATGATCGCGAATGGCCGCGCGGTCCTTTGACCCGGCGAACCGATGCGACCGGGCCCAGCTGGTCAGAACCTTCTCTGCTGGCGTGCCGGCCAAGATCTCGTCAAGGATTTCAATGGCCGCAGCCACGCGCGCTCCGGGGGTCATTGAAGACACCCGGTTGAATTAAGTGCATCGCATAACGGCATGATTTCTTTATCCAATCCGATAATTTGGGCTTTCGCGCGTGATCTGAACATCATGCACATGGCTTTCTTTCAGGCCAGCGCCTGTGATCTTCACAAACTGGCATTTGCTGCGCATATCCGCCACGGTACCATTTCCGGTGTACCCCATTGCCGCGCGCAAACCGCCCACCAATTGATGCACAACGGTTCCGGCGGGACCTTTATAGGGCACCTGCCCCTCGATCCCTTCGGGCACCAGCTTGTCGCTGGCCGCATCTTTTTGAAAATAACGATCCGCAGAGCCGCGCGCCATGGCGCCAAGCGACCCCATGCCACGATAGGATTTGAACGACCGTCCTTGGTACAGGATCACTTCGCCCGGGCTTTCATCGGTGCCCGCAATCATTGACCCAACCATGGCGCAGCTTGCGCCCGCGGCAATCGCTTTGGCAAAATCGCCCGAGAACTTGATGCCACCATCCGCAATCACCGGAATGTCACCCGCTTCACGCGCGCAATCCATGATCGCGGTCAGTTGCGGCACGCCGACACCGGCCACCATACGCGTGGTACAGATCGACCCAGGGCCAATGCCCACTTTTACCGCGTCTGCACCGGCGTCAATCAACGCACGGGTCGCCGCGGCGGTGGCCACATTGCCCGCAATTACCTGAACGCCACTGTCGAGCCCTTTCACGCGCTTCACCGCTTCGATCACGCCTTCGGAATGGCCATGCGCAGTGTCAATCACCACAATATCCACGCCCGCATCAATCAACGCTTGGCTGCGCGCAAAGCCACTTTCACCAACGGAACTGGCCGCAGCCACCCGCAAACGACCAAGGTCATCTTTGCACGCTGTTGGGTTCAACACGGCCTGTTCGGTGTCTTTCAGGGTCAAAAGACCGGTCAGTTTGCCGTCAGCATCGACAATCAACAGCTTTTCAATCCGGCGCACCCGCATCAGCGATTTGGCCTCTTCCAGCTCTGCCGGTTCTTGCAGCATCGCCAGGTTTTCCGAGGTCATCATCGCCTTCACCGGGGTATCGTCATGATTGGCAAACCGCATATCGCGGTTGGTGACAATGCCCACCACACGCCCTTCGACGTCGACAACGGGGAACCCCGTCACGCGGTAGCGTTCCTGAAGCGCTTTGGCGTCTGCCAGGGTCTGATCCGGGGTCAGTGTGATCGGGTTATAAACAATCCCACTTTCGAACCGTTTGACGCGACGCACCTGACGGGCTTGCTCTTCTGCATCAAGGTTCTTGTGGATCACGCCCATGCCGCCGGCCTGCGCCATGGCAATCGCCATGCGGGCTTCGGTCACCGTATCCATCGCCGAGCTGAGCAGCGGGATATTCAGGGTAATGGAACGCGTCACACGCGTGGAGGTATCTGCCGTTGAGGGCAGAACGTTACTGGCGGCTGGAACCAGCAAAACATCGTCAAAGGTGAGGGCCTCGCGAATCTCCATGAGTGGTCTCCTTGGAAGCTTTCGTTTGGCACGTCCCTATCTCATGCAATTGCGGTCTTGGAAAGGGGGATTTTGGTTTTCTTGCCTCCGGCGGGGATATTTATGGAAAGAGGAAGAGGAAAATGTGGATTGTTGGTTGGATGTTGGGCAGTGTGAACATGGGGGCGCACGATGGCGAATTGTTATACCGCTGCGCGCGGAAGATGCCATTTGGGGCTACGGATGGGGCGGCCTGAAATGCAGCTTTCCGTTACAAAAGACCCAGCTTAGGAGGGGACATGACCCACGATATTGGACGTAAATTCCGCGCCTTACACCAAAGGGGAAATCCATTTATTCTGGCCAATGCCTGGGATGCAGGCAGCGCCAAAGTTTTGGCTTCTATGGGCGCAGAGGCCATCGCCACCTCATCCGCAGCGCATGCGTTCACATTGGGCCGCCCGGACATGGGGCATGTCAGCCGGGATGAGGCGCTTGCCCACGCGCAAGACCTTGTGACCGCGGTCAATGTGCCGGTGTCAGGCGATTTTGAGAACGGATTTGGTGATGATCCGGATTGTTGCGCCGAAACCGTGCGCTTGGCCGCGGAGGTTGGGCTCGCCGGGATCTCAATAGAGGACACCGCCCTGCCTTCTGCCACACCTTACAATCGCGCCTTGGCGATTGAGCGCATTAAGGCCGCAGCGAGCGCCGCCCGCGCCCTGCCCAATGATTTTGTACTGCTTGCGCGCGCGGATGGGGTGATGAACGGGCACTATAATCTGGATGAAGCGATGGCACGGATCAAAGGGTATGAGGACGCCCGCGCCGACGCGCTTTATGTTCCCCTTCCGGGGACGCTGGAGGATCAGGCGCGGATTTGCGCCGCAACATGCCTTCCGGTGAATGCTTTGGCGGCCGGACCGTTTACCAACATCACCCGTGATCAGTTTGCCAAGGCAGGGGTTGCGCGGATTTCATTGGGATCCGCTTTGGCGCGGGCCACGCACCGCGTATTGCATGATGCGGCGCAAGCGATGTTTGACGAGGGTGATTTTTCGGTTCTAGGGCAGTCCATCAGCGGCGCGAAAATCGACGCGTTGCTGGGCTGATCCGGCTTAGCGGCGCGTGACATCCTCGTCATAGATCCAACGAAACCGGCCGTAAACTGCGCGTGGGGCCATGCGCCCTGCGGCGCGCAACAGATTGTGGCCCGCAAAACGTGCAATCGGATTGGCGTAATGATAGTTTCTGGCATTTTTGTTAGCGGCTTCAACAACTTGCGTCGCACGATCTTCGCGTTGAGATTGGTAAAACGCACCGCCCTTGTCCAACCCGGCCTTGTCCAAGCTGGAGGCCAGGACCCAAGCATCCTCCATCGCCATCACAGCACCCTGCGCCATAAATGGCAGGGTCGGATGCGCCGCATCGCCCAGAATTGCCATGCGGTCTTTGTGCCAGCGCCCGGCAACGGGATGACGGAACAAGCCCCAGACATGCACGTCCTCAACCCGTTCCAAAAGCGCCATAGCATCGTCGCAAAAGCCAGAGAAAACACGGCGCAGATTGGCGGGATCATCTTTATGAAACCATCCCTCGTCGGCCCATTCGCTGCGCTCTTCCACTGCCACAATATTAACCACCGACCCGCCGCGCAGCGGATAGGTCACCATGTGGCGCCCCGGCCCCATGAAAACGGTGGCTTCGGTTTGCTCTCGTCCAGATGCAGGCACAATTGCGCGCCATGCCACTTGGCCGGTGAAAAACGGAGCGTGGGCTTTGTTCAGCACGCCGCGCACCACGGAATGCAACCCATCTGCCCCAACAAGGTAATCGGCGCGGTGGCGGGTGCCATCTTGCAGGCTGACCGTGGTGCCCTCTGCGTTTTGCACGACGGCATTTACCTGTTTTCCCAGCTGAATATCGACCCCTGCTTTGCGCGCGCCTTCGGCCAATAGGTCAATCAGATCCGCCCGGTGAAACAGCAAAAACACATCCTCTGGCGCGGTTTTCTGAAAATCCAGATCCATCACTTCGCGCCCGGTCAGCCCATCACGCAGCCACACCCCGGAAGAGCGCAGCCCCATTTCCTGCGCCCGCGCACCCAAGCCCAGGGCGTTCAGAACGCGGAAGCCATTGGGGCTGATCTGCAACCCAGCGCCCACTTCGGTGATCGCGTCGGCCTGTTCCAGCACCGTCACCTGCGCGCCACGTTGAGCGAGCGCAATGGACGCGGTCAGCCCGCCAATGCCGCCGCCAATAATCGTAATATTTTGATTTTTCAACATGTTACTTCACCAGACCGCAGCGGCGATCCTATCCGTTCTGAATTTGCAAGTTGCCGCAGTGGCGTGTCTTTTGGGTCGTTTCGCCTGTCATTGTCATCGCATCCCCCCCAACGCACAAGCCGCAGAAAGGTCACACCCCCAAAAGAAGACAGCCCGGAAACCTCCGGGCTGCTTCAAACTCAATTTATCTGTCGTATTTTGGTCGTCTTAATCGTCGCGATGCACTTTTTCACGGCGTTCGTGGCGTTCTTGTGCCTCAAGGCTGAGCGTGGCGATTGGACGGGCATCCAGACGTTTTAGCGAAATTGGTTCACCCGTATCTTCGCAATACCCGTATTCCCCTTCGCCGATCCGACGGATGGCCTGATCAATCTTGCTCACCAATTTGCGCGACCGATCGCGGGTCCTGAGTTCCAACGCACGGTCCGTTTCTTCTGATGCACGGTCAGCGACATCGGGAATATTACGTGTGTTGTCTTGCAGGCCTTCGATTGTATGACGGCTTTCATCAAGGAGTTCAGCTTTCCACGCTTCTAATTTGCGACGGAAATATTCAAGCTGACGCTCATTCATGAAGGGTTCATCTTCCGCGGGCCGATAATCGTCAGGCAGGAAAACTTCCGCTTTCATATCTATATCCTTTTGTTACCAGGCGACCGGGCAGATGTCTTCCCATCTGCAGCCTCTCCCAGTTTCCTCCTGGCGTTCGTTTACACCTGCTTGGGGGCAATGTCACTAGGGGAATGAGCTGCAAAACTTCACCCTTCATCAAATTCACGCGCCATGATGAAAAATACCAAATATGAGGATGTTAGATGGCAACAGACCGGGCGGTTTCGGGTTTGAAAGTTCAATCGTCGCTAACGCTTACGTAACGGAAACCACAACAGCCCCCACGTCACCAACAACACCAGACCCATAATCCCCGTGCCATCCCTGCCCCCGAAGTTGATATGTCGGGGGCGTTTACCAACAGACGCAGGGTTAAAGCCCAGATTGGCCGCTTTACCTTGCCAAATTTGCAACGCTTCTTTACCTCAAGGTGCAATTCAAAGGACAAGATCAAAGGACGCGCAATGACCGCTCGATTTGAAGGCACATCTGATTATGTGGCCACAGAAGACCTTAAGGTGGCGGTAAACGCCGCTGTCACATTGCAGCGCCCGCTTTTGGTCAAAGGCGAACCCGGCACCGGAAAAACCGAATTGGCCCGTCAGGTGGCCACCGCTTTGGGCGCGCGGATGATCGAATGGAACATCAAATCCACCACCAAGGCGCAACAAGGCCTGTATGAATATGACGCCGTGTCCCGCCTGCGCGACAGCCAGTTGGGCGATGAGCGGGTGCATGACATCTCGAACTACATCAAAAAGGGCAAGCTTTGGGAGGCGTTTGAGGCCGATGAACGCGTGGTGCTGTTGATTGATGAGATCGACAAAGCCGACATCGAATTTCCAAACGACCTGCTGCAAGAGCTCGATAAGATGGAATTTCACGTCTATGAGACCAATGAAACCATCCGTGCGCGCCATCGCCCGATCATCATCATCACCTCGAACAATGAAAAAGAACTGCCCGACGCCTTCTTGCGCCGCTGCTTTTTCCATTACATCCGCTTTCCGGACATGGAAACCATGTCAAAGATCGTCGAAGTGCACCACCCCGGCATCAAATCCCAACTGCTGACCACCGCGCTGACCCAGTTTTATGAGATCCGCGACCAATCCGGTTTGAAAAAGAAGCCTTCGACGTCCGAAGTGCTGGATTGGCTGAAGCTGCTGTTGGCCGAAGATATCTCGCCCGAGGATCTGAAACGCGATGGGGCCTCTGCCCTGCCCACGCTGCACGGGGCTTTGTTGAAGAACGAACAAGACGTGCATCTGTTTGAACGCCTCGCCTTTATGGCGCGCGGTGGGCGCTGATCACAGCACCAGATCAAAGACGGACCAATGCGCTGACGGCCCGCTCTGACGAGTGGGCCGTTTTTGCATCCTGTCATATGTTTTGGCTTTTTCCCCTTCGAAGGACACACCCAAAATCCCATGCGAATCCCCCCGGTCTGGAACTGTTTACCGATTCGACACAATTTCGCCTCATTTGCCCCAAGAATGACAAATTCCCTTGTGGAAGATGAGTTATCCACAACAACATGTTGATTTTGCATTGGTTCTAATACGAGAACAAACAGTTTAGGCCACATTTCGGCCCTGCTTTTTCTTTCTTTGCACAAGAATATTAACTACGTTGATGCATGCCTGGGGGGGCATAAAACAACGGTGTGTTTGTATTGTTATGGGAAACAATGCCTTCATTTCCGTTCGGACACTGACGCGGTTCGACGCTGATTGTTCTGGTCACCTTGGGGAAGGCAACCAGCAGTCATGTCGGATTGGGAAAGGATCAGGGGGCATTGAAACCCTCCCTGCCCGGCACCTGTCAGTACACCCGAACGATAGCCACCCGTGGATGCGGGCGATCTTTGGTCATTGTAGGACCTTGGATACCGATCTTCGCCAGTTCTGGCGAAGGGTGGCGGATGTTTGCGAACAGATGACACTGATGACCAAAGCGGCGCCTCTTCTTGCCATGACGGGGGCACCGCTGGGTATTCGTCGAACTCTGGCCCCACCGGGTCAGATCAGATGCTGTGTCGTCACATCACCACCCCATACCGTCAACCATACCGCACAAGGAACCTATCTCTGGGTTGGCCGGCTTTGCCCGCCTGTCACCCAGCTCAGAAGGAGCTGATGATGCGGAAGACTTTTAAGGGGGCCCTTTTGGCCTTATCCGGACTGATATTGTCCGGTTGTATGACCCCCGATCAGGGTGGGGGCACCCGTTCGGCACATGCCACGGGCGAAGTTACAGCGCGACAGGTGGCGTCATTGCCCTCTGCCTTGCCGCCGATGAAAGCCTTTGCAGGGACGCGTATTTCACGCCCTGTTCAGGCCAACGCAGATATTGCGGGGGATTTTCTTGACCTGTCTTTCCAATTGGAAAGTGGTCGCCCGCTGCCATATTTCAGTCGTTTCGAAGGCCCTGTTACATTGCGCGTTGTCGGAGGCGCCCCTGCGCAAATGGGCCAAGACCTTAACCGGTTGATGCAACGCCTGCGGATTGAGGCCGGGATCAATATTCATCAGGTGCCCGCGACCCAAGAGGCGTCCATCACGCTTGAGGTGATTTCCAAACGACAATTACATGCCCTTGTCCCGCAAGCCGCTTGTTTTGTTGCGCCAAACGTATCCAGCTGGGACGAATATAAAAAGCTCCGCAAGACGGCAGCGACGGATTGGACCAAGCTGAAAACCCGCACCAAGATGTCAATCTTTCTGCCAGGCGACGTGGCCCCACAGGAAATGCGCGATTGTTTGCACGAAGAGGTGGCCCAAGCCTTGGGGCCCGTCAACGACCTCTATCGACTGACAAATTCGGTCTTTAACGACGACAACTTCCACACGGTTTTGACCGGGTTCGATATGCTGGTGCTGCGGGCGTATTACGCGCCTGATCTCAGCTCTGGTATGACCCGATCCGAAGTGGCTGCACGTCTGCCGGCACTGCTCGCCCGGCTCAACCCAGCAGGAGGATCCGGACTGCCACGGTTCCAACAACCTGCCCCCCGCGAATGGAAAGTGGCCCTTGAAACGGCGCTTGGCCAAGGGGTGTCAATGGGTCGACGACGTGCGGCCGCAACTTCGGCTGTCGAAATTGCGCGCGCGCAAGGGTGGTATGATACACGCTTGGCGTTCAGCCTGTTCGCCCAAGGGCGCTTGCAGCTGGCGATTGATGCCAATGGTGCATTTGCAGCCTTCCGCGAAGCGGACCGGATCTATCGCACCACACCTGGGGCATCGCTTCAGGCGGCCCATATGGGCGTGCAACTTGCGGCCTATGCGTTATCTTCGGGGCGCGCGGATGAGGCAATCAGCATCATTGATCCGCATATCACCTCGGTGAAATCCGCGGAAAACGCCGCCCTTCTGTCCACTTTGCTGATGCTAAAGGCCGAAGCGTTGGATTATGCGGGGCGCGCCACTGAGGCGCAGCTGGTCAGGCTCGACAGTTTGGGCTGGGCGCGGTATGGCTTCGGTTCAAACGCACAGGTGGGCGCGCGGCTACGGGAAATTGCTGCGATTTCACCTGGCTAACGCTGAATGACAGGGATCGACCCTTCGGGGTCGATCTCAGCTAAGGGGAAAATTGCATGATCGTGTTTGTCAGTCTGTTGCTTGGGGGGGGCTTTGGCGCCTTGCGGGCAAAAAAACGGGGCGGCACCAAGTTTGACATCGCCCAATATGCGGTGGTTTACGCGCTTATTTTTGCGCTGATCACCCTGTTTTTTACGATCTTCATCAACCGCTAGGCATCTGATGTTCCTGCCCTTTTTTGAAAACCTACGCAATTGCCATGTTCCGGTCTCGCTGCGCGAATACCTGACATTTCTCGAAGGGATGAAATCGGGGTTGATCACCTATGATGTTGAGGGTTTTTATTACCTCGCGCGCACCTCGATGGTGAAAGATGAACGCAACATCGACAAGTTTGACCGCGCCTTTGCGATGAGCTTTGAGGGGTTGGAAGCGATTTCAACCGAAGACATGCTTGAGGCCGTAGATATCCCACAGGAATGGCTGGAAAAAATGGCCGAAAAATTCCTGAGTGAGGAAGAAAAGGCCGAGATTGAAGCCGCCGGTGGCTTTGACAAGCTGATGGAAACCTTGAAAGAGCGCCTGAAAGAACAAGAAGGGCGTCATCAGGGCGGCAATAAATGGATCGGCACCGCCGGCACCTCGCCTTTCGGCGCCTATGGTTACAACCCCGAAGGCGTGCGCATTGGCCAAGACAAAAGCCGCCACCAACGCGCGGTAAAGGTTTGGGACAAACGCGAATTTCGCAATCTGGACGGCGATGTAGAGCTTGGCACCCGCAACATTAAAGTCGCCCTGAAACGCCTGCGCAACTGGGCGCGTGACGGCGCCCATGAGGAGCTGGATCTCGACAACACCATCCGCGCCACGGCCGAACACGGCTATCTGGATGTCAAAACGCGACCCGAGCGAAGAAATGCCGTCAAAGTCTTGTTATTCCTTGATGTTGGCGGATCCATGGACCCGCATATCAAGGTGGTGGAGGAGCTGTTTTCCGCCGCCCGGGCGGAGTTTAAACACCTCGAATACTACTATTTCCACAACTGCCTTTACGAAGGGGTCTGGCGCGACAATGCCCGGCGGTGGAACGCACAAACCCCCACATGGGACGTGCTGCGCACCTATGGCTCCGACTATAAATGCATCTTTGTCGGTGATGCCTCGATGTCGCCTTATGAGGTTGCTTACAAAGGCGGCGCAAATGAGCATTGGAACGAAGAGGCCGGGATGACATGGCTGCAGCGTGCGCGCGAACAATGGCCGGACCACATGTGGATCAACCCAACCCCTGAAGCCCATTGGAAATATACGCAATCCATTCAGATGATTGATGAAATCTTTGAGGGACGCATGGTGCCGATGACCCTTGAAGGGATTGAACGCGGGATGAAAGAACTGGGAAGATGAACAGGATCTGGCGCCTTGCAAAACAGCATCCCATTGAGGGGATATTGTTTTTGCTCGCGGTGGTTATGGTTGGATTTTTCACCATTCGCTTGTTGCTTTTCACCATTTACTGGTCCGATCCAAGTCACCGAAACATCGCGCTGGAACCGTGGATGACGCCGCGCTATGCCGCTTATTCTTGGCGTATTCCAAAAGAGGATATGCAAGCGTTGATTGGCAAGGACTTGATCCCTCTGGGCTTAACTCTGGGTGAGATCGCCGACGAAAAAGGCATTACTTTACAGGATCTTGAAGATCAAATTCGTGCACTATCACCGCTGGATCACGGTGAAAAATGAACGAATACACCCTGTCCCTCATCCCTGATTACGGCATCTGGGTGGTGTTTTTTGCCACGTTTCTGTCTTGCTTTGCACTCCCCATCCCAAGCTCTTTGATCATGCTGGCCGCCGGGGCCTTTGCCGCCAGTGGCGAGCTGTCATTGACGGGCGCGGCCTTTGCCGCCCTGATCGGGGCGGTGTTGGGGGATCAGATCGGATTTGTCATTGGCAAAGCTGCCAAAGCCCCCGCGACGCGGTTTTCCCAAACCACCCCGAAACGCGCCGCTCTTTTTGCCAAGGCCGCCGATTTTCTGGATAAAAAGGGCCATTGGGGCATCTTTCTAAGCCGCTGGTTGTTCAGCCCCCTTGGTCCTTACATCAATCTTCTCGCCGGGAGTTTGGGCGTGCCGTGGTTGTGGTTCCTGCTTTGGGATATCTTGGGTGAACTGGCATGGGTCACGCTTTACACCGGGCTTGGCTATGCGTTTTCGGGCTATGTGCAGACCATTGCGGACATGAGCTCCAGTGTCATCGGTCTTCTGACCGCGCTGGCCATCGCGATTATCTTGGCCCGCCGCCTGATCGGCGCCTACACACACGCCCACGGCCCCAACCACAAACAAGATCGTCAGAAAATCTGATTTGGAAATCCAAACAAACGGCCCCATATTGACCCTATGATCAAACTTCTGCCCATCCTTTTGCCGGTTCTTTATGGCCTCATCATGTACCGGTTTTCGGTCTGGCGCACCCACCGCGAGTTGGATGCGCAGTCCACAGAACTGATGGATCCGGGCCTTAAGAAACTGACCGATCAAATGGCCCGCGCGCTGGATTTGCCGCGCATCCATGTGAATGTCTATGAGATCGACCCGGTGAATGGGCTTGCCGCCCCGGACGGGCGAATTTTCATCACGCGAGGGTTTTTAAAAGAATACTATGACGGGCGCGTCACCGGCGAAGAGATGGCTTCGGTGATTGCCCATGAACTTGGCCATGTCGCTTTGGGCCACGCGCGCAAACGGATGATTGATTTTTCGGGCCAAAACGCGCTGCGCACGGTGCTCAGCATGATGCTCTCGCGGTTTTTGCCCGGCGCAGGCGTCTATATTGCGCGTATGTTGACCCGGCTGGTGGCCGCAGGTCTGAGCCGCAAGGATGAATATGAGGCCGACGCCTATGCCACCGCGTTGTTGATCAAATCAGGGATCGGGGCGGCGGGGCAAAAATCGCTGTTTGGCAAGCTTGACGCCCTGACCAAATCCCGTGGCGGCGTGATGCCCGCGTGGTTGATGAGCCATCCCAAAACCCACGACCGCATCGCCGCCATTGAAAAGAACGAGGCGGATTGGGTCAGTTAATTTGGGTTGCTTCAAGCGCTTTGCCAAGACGCGGCAGGCGGGCTTTTTTCATCAGGCTGCGCATGGTCCAATCAGGGCGTCCCGATAGGCGGCGCGCCTCGGCCAACACGCGGGCGCCAAGGGCAGACATCTCATCCGGGTGGCTGTCGACAAAGTCGCGCAAGAACAGGTCTGGATTGCCACGGATCAGCCCCTCTTCGCCCAGAATATGCCGCGGAAAATCGGAATTGTTCAATGTCAGGATCATGTCCGCCCCGGCACTGACCGCGGCGGCCAAAACGTGAATGTCATTCTCATCCGGCAAATGCAGGCGGCGTAAATCCCCGTCACCAGGGGGCACACTGGCCTTGGGCCAACGGGCGTTCAAAAGCGCAATTTCTGCGCGCGCGAACCCGTCTTGATCCGTCCCCAAACGGGCTGCCGCCCGCGCCCACTCCTCAAGAATGCGCGGTGACCAATAAGGGGTAAACAGCCCCGCCGACGCAGCCCCCATCACCATTTCCCGCATCACGGTTGGGTAAAGAACACAGGCATCAATAAGGACTTTCATAACGGCCCTTATGGCAAAATGCGGTAGAAGAGTGCTTTCAGATAACCGCTTTCCGCCAAATTCGGATGCTGCGGATGATCTGCCCCGGCGTATCCGGTGTGAATCAATTGCGAAGCACGCCCCGCCCGGCCAATGCCCCGTGTTGAGGACGCGCGGAACTTTTCAATTGAGGCGGCGTGAGAACACGAACACAGACCAAGATATCCCCCCGGGGCCACCAATGGCGCGGCCAGTCGGGCAATGCGTTCATAGGCGCGAAGCCCTTGTTCCAACGACCGTTTAGAGGGGGCAAAGGCGGGTGGATCGCAGATCACCACATCAAATTGCGCACCTTCTTCGCCCAATTGGGTCAACACATCAAAAGCGTCACCCTGGCGGGTCGAAAAGCGATCAACCGCGCCCATTGCGGCGGCGCCTTGTTCAGCCAGTGCCAAAGCGGGTGCCGATCCATCCACAGACAGCGCGGATGTTGCGCCCCCGGCCAAAGCCGCCAAGGCGAAGCCCCCCACATGGGAAAACACATCCAAAACCCGTGCGTCTTTTGACAGGCCTGCGGCAAAGGCGTGGTTCGGGCGTTGGTCGTAGAAAAGCCCCGTTTTCTGCCCGCCCATCAGGTCGGCCATATAAGTGGCGCCATTCATCGGCACCGGCAAAGCGGCCTCGGGCGCTGTGCCCAAAAGCACGGCGTTGTCTTGATCAAGCCCTTCCAACACGCGCGCGCGGCCTGCGGCGTTTTTCAAAATGGTCGTCACACCTGTGACCTCAGCCAAAGCGCTGGCGATGTCTTCGATCAGCACGTCGGCCCAAGCGGCATTCGGTTGGATCACGGCAATGTCGCCAAAGCGGTCGATGATCACACCGGGCAAACCGTCTGCTTCGGCATGCACCAGACGATAATATGGCGCGTCATACAGGTGTTCGCGGTGGGTATGGGCCGCCGTCAAGCGCGCGACAAGCCAGGCGCGGTCAATCACAGCAGCGGGATCACGATCCAGCACACGGGCGATGATGCGCGAATTGGTGTTCACGGCCACAGTTGCCAGCGGTTCGCGCTCGCCGTCCTCAAGCACAGCAATCGCACCTGCAGCGATATTTTTTGTGCGCCGGTCGGTCACGGCTTCGTTGTCATAGACCCACGGGGCGCCATGTCGAATGGCACGGGCGTTGGCTTTGGGCTTAAGGCGGAGGGTTGGGCGCGTATCTGTCATGCCCGCCTCCTATCCGGTTTCTGGCCTGTCGCCAATGAAAAAGGGCGGAAAAACCGCCCTTATCCTTCGTCATTTACGTCTTATTCGGGACAGGTCGCACGGATTATTGCACCACAGCCGGCGTTTCAACCGCTGGGGCCGCGGCGACAATGCTCGCGCCTGGGGTCGCGTCTGGGGTCGCATCTGGCTGATCCGGCAAGAAATCACGCGGACGGGTCATTTCAAAAAGCACGACCTTGGCCAGATGATCGGTGATCCGAACCTTTTGTGTCTCGCCTCGGGCCTCAGCGGCCAATGCCTCGCCGCCACCAAAGGCTCTCAGATCCGCTTGGATCACGCGCGCCGGTTCCACAACGGCCCCGGTTTCGGCATCAAGAACGGTCAATGAGAACCGGATCGCGTGGGTGCCGCCATAGGTGTATCGGGTCCGTTGGGTCAGGGCGTGGAACTCTTGCAGCTGAATATCCAGCACCACATCCCGTCCCTCATTCAGCGTGCTGACACCACGTTCAAACGCCGCCTGAAGGATCACTTCAACTTGTTGGTAACGATCACCCAACGGGTCTTCGCGCCACACAATATCCGCTTTGGGTTTAAAGGTATTGGCCTCGGACACCTTTAAATCACGAGGGACATTTACGCGCACGTCCGTCACGTTAAACTGCGTCACCGCCTGGCTGGCGATTTCAGTGGCGGTCAGCAGCTCGAGTTTCGGTGTAGCGCCGCGGGTCACATCGCCCGGTTTCACACACGCCGACAATGCCGCCAGTGCAACACAACCAAGGATGATTTTACCCAGATTGACTACGTGTCCCATATCTTCCTCCTACAAGCGTTCTGCTCGTTATTTGCTGACTAAGAAAGTGTTAACCAATTGTGTCATCACTGTGGAAACGATGGGGAAAGCTTATGACATTGCGCCATCCTCCCCACATTTCTTGACTTGTTAGCGCTATCATTTCCTGTTATCCCCGGCCCAAATCGCCTAAACAAGGCGGACCAGTGATAAGAGGACCCCGGATGCTTCATTCCCAAATCGACCGTGTGACAGAACGGATCCTCGCACGCTCCCTGCCCGTCCGCACCGCCTATGAGGCCAAGATCAACGCTGCCGCCCAGAAAGGCCCGGCCCGTGGTCATCTTGGCTGTTCCGGACAAGCCCACGCCTATGCGGGGGCCGGCCAGGATCAGGCCACGCTCGCCGAAGGCCGCGCGCCAAACATCGGAATTGTCAGCGCTTATAACGACATGCTGTCCGCCCATGCGCCATATGCCGCCTATCCCGATCTGATCAAAAAGGTCGCCCGCCAAGAAGGCGCAACCGCCCAAGTGGCCGGCGGCGTGCCCGCCATGTGCGACGGCGTGACCCAAGGCGAGGTCGGGATGGAGCTGTCGCTGTTTTCGCGCGACGTGATTGCCATGGCCGCCGCGATTGCCCTGTCGCACAACACTTATGATGCTGCACTTTATCTGGGCGTCTGCGATAAGATCGTGCCGGGTCTGGTGATTGCCGCCGCCACTTTTGGTCATATCCCGGCGGTGTTTCTGCCCGCCGGGCCCATGGTGTCTGGCCTGCCCAACGATGAAAAAGCCGCAATCCGCAAGAAATTCGCCACCGGGGACATTGACCGAAAAGCACTGATGGCCGCTGAAATGGCCGCCTATCACGGGCCGGGGACTTGTACCTTTTACGGCACCGCCAATTCAAACCAGATGTTGATGGAGTTCATGGGGCTGCACCTTCCCGGGTCCTCATTTGTGAACCCACACACCCCCTTACGGGACGCTCTGACGGCTGAGGGCGTACGTCGCGCTTTGTCGATGGCGCCGGGAAAAAATTTCACCCCTGCCGGGCAAGTGCTTGATGCCAAAGCCTTTGTGAACGGCATCGTGGGTCTGATGGCCACCGGCGGATCCACCAATCTTGTCCTTCACCTGCCCGCCATGGCGCGCGCGGCGGGCGTGATCCTAACGCTTGAGGATTTTGCGGATCTCTCTGCTGCCGTGCCGCTGATGGCGCGGGTTTACCCCAACGGGCTTGCGGATGTGAACCATTTCCACGCCGCAGGTGGGCTTGGCTATATGATTGGTCATTTGCTGGAGGCGGGATTGATGCATGAGGATGTGACCACCATTGCAGGCTCCATGTCCAATTACGCCGCCGAGGCGAAACTGGATGGCGAGCGCGTGAAATGGGAACCTGCCCCGCGCGACAGCCAGAACGACAGGATCCTGCGCACCCCCGCCGATCCGTTCCAACCCACCGGCGGCCTTGCCAAGCTTGACGGCAACATCGGCCAAGGCGTGATCAAAGTGTCCGCCGTGGACAAAGCCCGCCACATTATCGAGGCCCCTGCCCGCGTTTTCCACGACCAAGACAGCGTGAAAGCCGCCTTTAAAGCGGGGGAATTCACCTCGGACACCATCGTCGTTGTGCGCTTCCAAGGGCCGCAAGCCAACGGCATGCCGGAATTACATGGTCTCACCCCGGTGCTTTCTGTGCTACAAGACCGGGGATTGAATGTGGCGCTGATCACAGATGGGCGCATGTCTGGCGCGTCCGGCAAAGTGCCCGCCGCCATTCATATGTCGCCCGAAGCCGCCGCCGGTGGCCCAATTGCAAAGATCGAAGACGGCGATTTGATCCGACTGGATGCCACAACCGGCAGCCTGTCGGTGCTGTCCAATGGCTTTGACGATCGTACGCCGGTGACCCAAGACCTAACCGCCAATGAATTTGGCTTAGGACGCGAGCTTTTTTCCGCCTTCCGCAGGCATGTCGGCCCCGCCACCCAAGGGGCCTCGCCACTTTTTAAAGGAGATGACACATGATCCCAAGAGATGCCGCAAACGCCGCCGAAGAGATCTGCCGCTTGGCGCCCGTCATCCCCGTGTTGGTGGTGCATGACGTGGCCCACGCCATTCCGCTGGCCGAGGCCCTGATCAAAGGCGGCTTGCCAGCACTTGAGGTCACATTGCGCACCCCAGCCGCCCTTGAAGTCATCGCAGAGATGTCAAAAGTCGAAGGCGGCGCAGTTGGTGCGGGCACCGTCCTGACCCCAGAAGATGCCGCCGACGCCAAGACCGCAGGTGCGGTTTTTGCCGTGGCCCCCGGTGCGACGGATTTGCTGTTGGACAGCTGCGAAGCGGTGGAATTGCCGCTGCTGCCCGGCGCCAGTTCGGCAACAGAAGCGATGCGCCTTTTGGAACGTGGCTACCGCGTGCAAAAGTTTTTCCCGGCTGAGGCCGCGGGGGGGGCGAAATTCCTAAAGGCGCTGTCATCGCCTTTGCCACAAATCAGCTTTTGCCCCACCGGGGGCGTCAGCCGATTGAATGCGCCGGATTATCTGACGCTGCCAAACACGCTCTGTGTAGGTGGATCATGGGTGGCGCCAAATGCGCTGGTCGAGGCCGGCGATTGGGCCGCCATCACCGAGCTTGCCGCCGAGGCCGCAGCGCTTTCAAGATAAGTCGTGAAATCAGGCGGCCCTTACCAGCCGCCTGAGAGCCCCAACCACACCAAACGCCCTTTGCGGGCAAAATCTGACCCGCCAAGCCCGCCATCCCGCACCAAGTCAGGTTGGATTTTGGCGCGTGTCAGCACGGATTTTGCCCGCCAAGCCGACCGCATCGCGGCGGTGCCTTTGCGCGGCAAATCAGCCCGTGCCTGTGCCAAAAGCCCCAGGCCTTCGTCAGCCAAAACCGCAATCATCTCATCACTTGGCATGATATGCCCCCGCCCGGCACGGGCAAGGTCGGGTTGCGACAAAAGCCAATTGGCCAAGCCTGACGCGGTGCCCAAATCGCTGAGCGCCGCTTGCTCAGGTGCCACATTATCCGAGGCCATCATCATCGCCCCAGAGGTTCCGCGCGCATACGCCGTCACAGCGTCGGCGCTTTGCCGTCCAATCCCCTCAATGTCGCTTTCACGCGCATCAATCATCATCACCAAATGCGGCGCACTCAGCTGTTCGCGCGCAATCAGGTCAGTCACTGGCCCGGCAACATCATGGGCGGCTGTGGTTTTGCCCTCGACCACGTCGCGCCAGAACTGCAACCGCACCAAGCCGACCATCGGTTCAGTTGACATGAAGGGCGCGCGGGCAATCTCGAGATTAAAGGCGTAAAGCGGGAAAAGCACCGCGCGTTCATCTGGGGATCCGGTCATTGCCGACAGAAACCGGTCGGCATCCCCCGTCTGCACCAATTCAGCACAGGCATTAATATTAGCGCTTAGGTCATTGATATCACTCATACAACCTGCGCCCCATCGCGCAGAAGTTTCCAGTTTATCGCGTCCAAAAGCGCCTCAAACGAGGCATCCACTATGTTTGGGCTGACGCCAACCGTGGACCAGCGATGCCCCGCACTGTCTTCGCTATCAATGATCACGCGGGTTTGCGCCTCGGTCCCGCCTTGGGTGATGCGCACCTTGAAATCCACCAGTCGCAAATCATCAATGATCGACTGATAAGGCCCCAAATCCTTGCCAAGCGCCTTGGCGAGCGCATTCACCGGGCCACGATCCGTGCCGCGCGCATCCACGCTTTCCGACACCGACAATTTCTTGTCTTTGCCGATTTTCACCACCACAATCGCCTCGGACAGGCTGACCATTTTGTTGCGCTTATTTTTGCGCCTCTCAACGGTGACCTTATAGCGTTTTACCTCAAAAAACTGCGGCAATTGCCCCAAAACGTCACGCGCAACCAGCTCAAATGACGCCTGCGCGCTGTCGTAGGCATAGCCCTTTTCCTCAAGCTCTTTCACGCGGGTCAGGATGTCGGCGAGACGCGGATCGCCCGAGGCCACCTCAATCCCGGCATCTGCCAGCCGCGCGCGCAGGTTGGATTGCCCGGCCTGGTTTGACATCGGCACAACGCGTGTGTTGCCAACGGTTTCGGGCGGAATATGTTCATATGTGGTGGGGTCTTTTAAGATCGCGCTGGCGTGCAACCCGGCCTTATGGGCAAAAGCCGACGCGCCCACGAAAGGCGCCGATTTGTCCGGCACGCGGTTCAAAATGTCGTCAAGCTGACGAGACAAGCGCGTCAACCCGGCCAGTTTATCCTTTGCGATGCCCAGCTCATACCCGCTCGCGTAGGGTTCTTTTAACAGTAAAAGCGGGATCAACGTGGTCAGATTGGCGTTGCCACAGCGTTCGCCCAAGCCATTTAACGTGCCTTGCACCTGCCGCGCGCCCGCATCAATGGCGGCCAAGCTACAGGCCACGGCATTGCCGGTGTCGTCATGGGTATGGATGCCCAAATGATCCCCCGGAATGCCCGCCGCAATCACCGCTTTGGTGATCTGATGCACCTCGTGTGGCAGCGTACCGCCATTGGTATCACAGAGCACGATCCAGCGCGCACCGGCCTCATAGGCGGCCGTTACACACTCCAGCGCATAGGACGGGTTCGCCTTATAGCCATCAAAGAAATGTTCCGCATCATACAGCGCCTCGCGCCCCTCGCGCACCATGTAAGCCATTGAAGAACGGATATTTTCGACGTTTTCAGATAGCTCAATGCCAAGCGCGGTGGTGACGTGGAAATCATGGGATTTGCCGACCAGACACACCGCCTGCGTACCCGCGTTCATCACGCCCGAAAGCACATCATCATTTTCCGCCGAGCGCCCCGCCCGTTTGGTCATGCCAAAGGCGGTAAAGGTCGCGCGGGTTTTGGGGGCGCGTTCAAAGAACTCGGAATCCGTGGGGTTTGCACCGGGCCAACCGCCTTCGATGTAATCAATCCCAAGCCCATCCAATGCCTCAGCAATCTGCGTCTTTTCGGTGAACGAAAACTGCACGCCCTGCGTCTGTTGGCCATCACGCAGGGTGGTGTCGTAGATATACAGGCGGTCTTTTGATGGATTGGTGGCTTGATCAGCACTCATCTGGCGCTCCCCTCTCGTTTCTGTTTCGTCCGGTGGCACACCGGACTGCGCCCGACCCTCCCCCAGGAGGGCGCATCATCTTAGGTTTCACATTCCAATGCGGTCGGAAATCCCCGCCCCACGACAATGTCAAAACAGCGCCCACCAGTGTCGGGCGCTGTCCATATTTCTTAGATCTCGTTGAGCTTCTCTGCGTCGAAATCAGGACCCGGTTCCAGATCCACCCCTACTTTTGACATGCGCACCTGAACCCCGGCTGCAATGAGCGCAGATTTCAGCGCGTCCACGGCTGAGAAGTCTTTGGTTTGCATGGCTGTGAGGCGGGTTTCATGGAGTTTGGTGGCGAGGTCGGACAGGTCCACGGATGGAGCAGCAGCCCAATCCGGCGTTGTATCTCCCATCAAACCCAGAAATTTCAAACTTGCACGCAAGGTCGGAACATCATCGGCATGTGAAAGCTGATGAATTTCAGCGAGAGCCTTTGATGTATTTAGGTCATCCGCCACAGCGTCGATAACACTGGAATAAGGTTCAGCGTTATCTAATGCACGATCTGCTTGCGCGTACCACTTCCTTAACGTCGCCTCTGCCTCCACCCGCTTCTTCTCAGTCCAATCCATCGGCTTGCGATAATGCGTGCCTAAAAACACAAAGCGGATCACCTCGCCGGGCACACCTTGGTCCAGCAAATCACGCACGGTGAAGAAGTTGCCCAAGCTTTTGGACATCTTCTTGCCCTCGACCTGCAACATCTCGTTGTGCATCCAATAGCGCGCGAAATCGGCGTTGGGGTGGGCGCATTTTGACTGGGCGATCTCGTTTTCATGGTGCGGGAATTGCAGATCATTGCCGCCGCCGTGAATGTCAAAGCTCGACCCCAGCAGATCATGCGACATGGCGGAGCATTCGATGTGCCAACCGGGTCGGCCACGTCCCCAAGGGCTGTCCCAACCGGGCAGCTCATCGCTGGAGGGTTTCCACAGTACAAAATCCATCGGATTACGCTTATATGGCGCCACTTCCACGCGGGCGCCGGCGATCATGTCATCGACAGACCGGCCAGATAATGCGCCATAGTTTTTGTAGCTCTCGACCGCAAAAAGCACATGCCCCTCGGCCTCATAGGCGTGACCCTTGGCGATCAGATCCTCGATCATGGCAATCATCGGCGCAATGAACTCGGTCGCACGCGGCATGTGGTCAGGCTCCTCAGCGCCCAACGCCCCCATGTCCTTAAGATACCACGCGATGGTTTCGTTGGAGCGTTCATGCACCAGCTCTTCCAGCGTGCCTTTCGCGCCTGCCTCTTTGCGCGCCAATGCGGTCGCGTTGATCTTATCATCCACGTCGGTGAAATTACGCACATATGTCACATGTTCTGCCCCGTAGACATGACGCAAAAGCCGTTGCAGCACATCAAACACCACCACCGGGCGCGCGTTGCCCAGATGGGCGCGGTCATAGACAGTCGGGCCACAGACATAGAGACGCACATTGTCAGGATCGATCGGCGTAAAGACTTCTTTCGCCCGTGCCTTGGTGTTGTAGATCTTAATCTCAGTCATTTCAGCCTCTTGATCCCGCCCAACAAAGGGCAGTCATTGTATACGTCCGGACACACCACTATCGCGGCGGGTTTAGCGTCTTCCTGACTGTTTGGAAATGAAGAAACGACCCGCCTGAAATTCTCAGCGAGTAATGCAACAAATAATGATGGTGCTCATGTGTTTCATGGGCATACTGCTAGCAGGAAAAGAATTGCGAAACAAGATGGGATATCAGCATGAATGGGTTTGCGCGCGCGGTTTGTGCCGGACTGCCGGGGGCGGAATTGACCCACCCGTTCAGCCAGAATTCCGACGATATTGATGTCTGGAAAATCGGCGGCAAAGTGTTTGCGATGATGTCGGTGGACGCGGATGGTGTGTCGGTGAAATGTGCGGATGTGGCCACGGCGGATATGTTGAAAGAGGCCGGTGTCGGGGTGAAAGCGCCCTATTGCCATGCCTCATGGGTGCGCGTGCCGTCGACCGCGGGTGACGACGAGGTACGCCACCGGATTGAGACATCTTACCGCATTATCCGCGCCGGGCTGACCAAAAAATTACAGGCCACCCTGCCCCCTTTTGAGCCGACACCCTAGCTGTCGGCGTTGCGGTTTACCTTTTTGCCTTCGGCGAAGGTATTTTTGGCAAGAAAAAGGGGCGGGCGCGCCTGTGTGGAAAGCTTTCAGTGTCAGGCCTGTGCGGCGTTGGTTTTGACCGCAAGCACGCCTTTTGCCCAAAGCTTCAGAACCTTAAAGGCGATGGGAGGAATGATCAGCGAGCCCATCACAAGACTTAACCCACCGAGGATGCGAAACACCTCGCCGTTACCGGCAAGATAAGTGACCTGCATCAGGGTGGAAAAGGCCATCAAGGGAAAGGTGAAGGCGCCCCAAAGCGGGCTGAACCCATCCACGGTCAACCAGCGGGCCGATATCAGAAGCGCGGCAAAAATCGCGATTGAGAACAGCGCCAAGGTAAAGCCCAATTGCGTCATGCCCATCAAGTAAGCCACAAAGCCCAACAGGCTTGCGGGGGCCAAATGGATTGCCAACAAGGGCCGCAAGGGCGCAGGCACCGTCTTTTTGGCAAACGCAAGCGCGCTGGCAATATAAATCCCCGCCGCAATGGCCATTGTGACCCAACAGATCACCATGGAATAGCCGTGAAACCCAAGCGGAAGGGCCGCAATCGGCCCGACGATAAAGCCCACAAAGGTCAGGTGCCACACGGGCGTGACGGCGCGCCCTTCCGGGGCTGAGGCAATGAGAATTCGGATCACGGTCAAGGCCACGGCCAAATGCCATGCGCCTGCCAAGCACAGGATCACCAACGCCACGCCGGGTGAATAGATGACAAAAACAGCCGCCATCAAATATCCTGCAAGACCCATAGTTGCCAGGCCAGCACGCCCCGGAAGCACGCGCAAATCCTCAACAAACACACCTGGGCGACGGAAAAATTTCACCAGATAGCTTGCCACCGCAAACAAAAACAACAGCGTGGTGGCCCCAAGGATCATTTCGCCAAAGGTACCCGGCGCCCCAAAGCTTTCAGCGGCCCGACGCCAAGCCAGACCTAATCCAAACAGACCAAAGATCGGCGGAAACATCGCCGGGGGCGTGCGCCGAAACAGTCCTGCTTTTGGCGGGATCGGTTTGGGGGGCGGAAAATACGGGGCCTTTTTCGGACCGGGTGTTTTGGTCGGATCTTGCGGCGCGTTTGGCGTATTTGGCATGGGCTATCCCTCTCACTCGTCCCACAGGTCTAACCACGGTAGAATTTGATGAAAAGAGGCAAACACAAGGCTTGCCTTTTTGCCGCATCACGGCAACGCTGCCGCATGTCAATAAAACGCATAAAGGAGCGATGAATGAGCGCTGGCGGCTATGAAACCGGACGATTGAACCTGCCTTTTGTGGGCATCGCAACCTTTGGCAAAAAGCCCTATGTCGAGGATTGGGGATCCATTGACGCGGATGTCGCCATTCTGGGTGCGCCTTTTGATTTTGGCACGCAATTTCGCCCGGGCGCACGCTTTGGCCCGCGCGCCATTCGCGAAGCCTCCACCCTGTTTTCCTTTGGACACGCGGGGGCCTATGATCACGAAGATGACGCAACATATCTGGGCGAAGAGGTGCGGATCGTGGACATTGGCGATGCCGATATCATCCACACCAACACCGAGAAAAGCCACGAGAATATCGAGGCGGGGGTGCGCGCAATTTTGGATGCGGGCGCGCTTCCTGTGACCATCGGCGGCGATCATTCCATCACCATTCCCTGCATCAATGCCTATGAGGGGCGCGGAGATATTCATGTGGTGCAAATCGACGCGCATCTGGATTTTGTGGACGAGCGTCACGGGGTGCGCAATGGGCATGGCAATTGCATGCGCCGGGCCGCGGATAAGGAGTATGTGACCGGGCAGACCCAACTTGGCATTCGCAACGTCAGCTCCACCGCCAAAGACGGCTATGACGCGGCGCGCGCGATGGGGTCAGACATTCTGTCAGTGCGCCAAATCAGGAAACTGGGCACAGAGGCTGTTTTGGACCGCATTCCCAAAGACGCGCGCATTTACATCACCATTGATATTGATGGGTTTTGCCCGTCAATTGCGCCCGGCACCGGCACACCCAGCCATGGGGGCTTTATGTATTACGAGGTGCTGGAACTGATGCAGGGCATTGCAAAACGGCATGAGGTGGTGGGCCTTGATCTGGTCGAAGTGGCGCCCGAATACGACGCGGGCCAGTCCACATCCGTGCTGGCGGCACAGCTTTTGCTCAATACACTTGGGTTCATTTTCCACGCCCGAACGTGAACATTGCCAGGCGCGGTCTTACAGCTCTTGCTGGGATTGCGCCTGTCCTGCGGCCTGCCCCAACCCGCGTGCAACCTCTTGATACATCGGATGAAACCCGTGGAACAAAGCGGCGTTCAACGCACGCCCTGCCGGGCTTGCCGAAAGGGTGACCAAACGCTGTAATTCGGCGTCCGACAAGGGCGCATAGGCAAGCGACAAATAGCCAAACAGCCATTCGGTCGTGTCCACGCGGATCTGCGCCTCTTCGCCCATGACCTCAGCCAGAATGGCGCGTTCATCCAGCACCTCATACTCTTTTGGAGAGGCCGCGGCAAAGGCTGTCAGAAAGGCGACATTGCTATTGAGCGCGCCGGCCACATTGCGTTCCACCAGATCACCGTCGTTCACAAATTTCCGGATCAGATCGGCCCGCTCACCATCCTTTGCGCCCCAATTCCACGCCTCGCGCGCCGCCTCTTCGACACCGGGCGACAAATAGGCCTCGCGCGCAGAAATCTCGAGCGCAATCACCCGTGCCCCCTGCGGACTTTCGTAGTAGCGGACCATCTCGGACATATCGCGCCCGACCAAAGCCTCTTGCATCGCGTCATAAACCAGCGCGCGCAGAGGCTCGGGGTCATAAATCCGCTCAACAATGCCCCGCCAACTGTCATTTGCCGCCTGCCCGGTCAACGCCTCGGCCGAGTTCAGCGCATGTTCGCGTCCTTCGCGGTGCATGATCGACAGGCTATCTTCCATGCGAAGTGCGGCCCAAAGTCGGGCCATTTGCGCGGCATCATCCGCGCGGGCGGGCGCCACAAAGGCGATCAAAATCGCGCAGATCCCCGCAACACCCCAAAGGCGCATCCCCCGCTGCAAAGGTGCCTTTGCACATCCCATTACAGCTCTGTCTCCGGTGCAAGCCCCGCCAGACGGCTGGCCAGTTTTTCATAGCGATCCGCCATAATTTCGTATTGCACCGCGTTCAAAACCTCATAAACCTGTTTCATTTCAGGATCTTGCAGCGCCGATAGATAATCAATCAGCTCTTGGTCGCTCAGCGTGCGATAGGCATAGGCATTGGCGACCATGCCATTTACTTCGATATTTCGGCGCATCTCATCTTGTTGCGACATCAGCATCGCGCGCAGGTCGGTCTCGTCCAGATCCAGATCCGACGCCCCCGCCGCCGAGGCCGCCATCAGATAACGCACCTGGATTTCAACGATCGAGCGGATCGCCACATCCACACTGCCAATCGCCTTTGACATGGCACGAAACACATCCATGCGCGGGCTGTTCTCTTCGATCAACCGCGTGATCAGCTTTTCGCCCGCCGCCTGTTTTGCATCTCCGTCTTCCATATGGGTTTCATTTTCGATTGCCACAATATGCTGGCCCAAATCGCTGCCGTAAAACGCCATGCCATGATCAAGCAAGGCCACAGGCATCACAGCGCCAAGCATCTCGATCGCGTCATCTACCATCTGGTCCGGCTCAAACACAGTTTCAGCCAAACGCACCCATTCGCGGCTAAACTGATCTGGTGCATCGCCCGCCAACGCAGGCCCCGCCATTGCCCCCTGCTGGATTGACGCGATCGCCACATCAAAACCAGTCACGGTGAGGAAATTTCGGATTTTTTCAGGCTCTGCACCTTGCGCGGACGCAAAGCCGGATATCGACCAAATAAGAACCAAAAAACCGAAAATATGACGCAAAACCATTATGTTGCCTCCAATTGGCACAAGACATTTACCAAAGCCTAGACCGACATCTGCCCATGGGCAAGCGTCCCCCCGGCGAAAAGACGTCACATTTCCGCGCATCCCCACAGTTTTGCTAATATTTAGGGTTGCAACTCGCGCCCCAGCAATTTATTCCGCCCTCCAGTGGAGAGGTGCCGGAGTGGTCGAACGGGGCGGTCTCGAAAACCGTTGTGGGTGCAAGCCCACCCAGGGTTCGAATCCCTGTCTCTCCGCCATGAACACTTATCGAGCATGCTTGAAAACCCAATCTTTTGGCATATTTAAACCCCAAACGGGGTGTTTGTATGCCATTCGGGCCATTTCCACACCCCAAAATTGCTACACAATCTGCTACACAGCGGATCGGTTTGGGGGTGCGTTATGTCTGTGATGAAACGCGGAAATCAATGGTGTTTGCGTCGGCGGGTTCCGGTGGAATTTCGTTCTGTCGAGTCTCGGGCAGAGATTTGGATTAGCTTGCAAACAGACTGTCTGACGTCAGCGCCTATGGGTCCAAATAGGGCGATACCTGCACCGTAACCACGATTATATGCATCCATGGCGAGGATTGAGAGAAACAAGTCTTTTGAAATTGTGTGATCAACCATTAGTTTGGCCTCCTAATAAATTGGCCTTGCCGTAGCTTTGCTGCAAATGAAAAGTCATAGGGGTCTATTTCTGGCAATACTGGAAGTTCCGGGTACGGCCCCAACCACCCCAACACCTGTTCCACCACGCCTTCGGTCACCGGTTCATCGGTGGATTGCACCGTCACTCCGGTAATTGCATACCCCGGGCCAAAGGTTGCGGACAGGTCGTTGGGGTTCACCGCCTGCACGCTGCTCGGGTCGTTCACATCCCCAAACGTCACCATCGCAGGCCACAGTTTGCGCGGGACCACAATTGGGCTGGTCTGGCGTTTGATCCGGCGGATGCTTTGAGAATACGCGCCTATGTCATTCTGGGTGCGCTTCAGCGTCCAAAACAATAGATCCCCGGCCCCGCCCAGCAGAACAAACAGGGGCTTACCATCCAAATTCACATAGATCGCTTCCCCCTCCAGTCTGGAGCGCGAATGGTCCATAGATCCCCAGAACTTGATGTTGCCGCGAAATTTAACCCCCACCACGTTCGTGGCGGCGATCGGACCGGTTGGGGTTTCAATCTCCACGGTCAGTTTCTGGTGCCACGCTCCTTTCGCGGGGAAAAACTGATCCCAGATGAAATAGGCAACAAGTCCGGTCAGGCAGATGAGGAGTAGTTGGGAAAAGCGTTTCATGCGGGCACTCTTTTGTTGGGGTGAGAGTTACGCAAGGGCGCGCCGGGACACGCGGCTATTGGTGCTTGGTGGGGGGGGGGCGGGCATCACAGACGGGACAATGCACATGGCAAACTCATTGGTTAAATATCTTACAGTAATGCCACCGGCCCTAATGGGACCGGTGGGGAAGTTCAGGCGTCCTCAGGCTCTTGAGCCTCGGTGGTGGCATTGACTTGAGCAGCCCCCATCTTCTCCAGCGTCTCTTTGTCCACCAGACGACCAATGATTGGGTGCAGGCGCAGGTCGCCGGTCTTGACCACCTGTTTGAAATTACCGATCACGCTGGCGGTGGTTTTCTGGTCTGGGGCAATCACGTCAATCAACCAGTTGATCTCGCCGCTGGTCCAATCCTCGGATTTCAAGCGCAGCGGCCAGACCCCATTGCGAATCTGTTCGCGAATCTTGGCATCGACCTCTTCCGACACACTCGCCCAAATCGCGAGCCCGGTAATGTCGGTCAACTCGGTACGTTCTTTCGCCGCCGGATAGGCAATCGCCAAGCGGTCACGGATCAGCGGGTCCAATACAATATGCTGCAAATCCGCCAGTGTTTGATGACGATAACGCGGCAGGGCCATCATCGCCATGACCACTTTGCCAAAGCTTTCGCGCACCTGCGCACGCAAGGTGGCAATCTTTTTCAGAACCTCAGGATCAATTTCGGGGGAAGTTTCGGGGTCGGGTTGGGCGGAATGCGAATTGGTCACAATAGCTCCATCGATTAATTATTAACGCACTCTTTACATATTTATATCAATTTTCAAGGGTCTCAAAAGTATGGATACCCGTATAAATGGATTTATTTTCCGCCCCCGTAGAATAACTGATCTCAGCTTTGGGTGGATTTCAAAATCCCACGTGATTATGGCTATCCGGCAGATTGAAAAGTTAAAAAATTGACATCGAGGCAACTAATAAGATGAGGAACAAGGATACGGAGATAAAAAAAGTGGAATATGGATGGCAGCCAACTGCCAATGTTGAAGGTGACGGCAAATAGAACAACAATATCAACCCTAACCTCACCCCAATGAAAATTCGAAACACGTCGAAGGCACGGGGTGCGAATTACCCGCGTGTAGGGGAAGGCTAGAAAGGACCCAAGCCTTTTTCGATTTCAGGGATTTTGGGCGGGAACTGGACGTCCAGGAAATAATAAATGTAGTTTTGTCGGCGATTTATCATTGCGATACCCAGTTTGCTGGCGATACTTTACTTGACGCTTATCAGAAGATTTCAGGACCTAATCGACTGTTTTTGGGAAGTATAACTTGCACATTTCTCCAGATGCATCGCACAACTTACTTGGTGGATGACTTCATAGAGGAAATGAAAAAACCGGGTCCAGACCCAATCATGATGGCCGACAACATTGAAGCCGCTATTGAATTCATGGAAATGTTTACCTGACACTTCGGTCGAACGGCATTTCTTTTACGCTCGCAGATGCCCGCTTCGTCCGCACTCTGTAAATTCGCCAAGCATCAGATTTTGCAGTTGCAGCTAATGACCGCAATGCTGTCTTCGCCGCGCAGCCCATCCAGCACGATCCTAATCTTCTCTTCAGATGAATAATGTTTGCGCGTGGCGCGCTTGATGTCTTTGACGATCTTCTCGCCAGGGCTCTTCGTTGTCTTTCTCATCGTCCACTCCTCAGTGGCTACGATGAGCAACAAACCCTCTCTTAGCAAATCGCCCTATTTGGACCCATAGGCGCTGACGTCAGACAGATGCGGATCTATCGTAAGCGGTGCGCTGCCCCCACCTTCCAGACGACAAGCTGATCTGCGAGTCCGTTTCCACGTGTAGATTTGGAATGGAGGCGGCGTTGGTAGGACATATAGAGCACCATATGGAGGACAT
>NZ_JAHEVJ010000006.1 GCF_018599245.1 Aliiroseovarius lamellibrachiae | reverse complement strand
ATGTCCTCCATATGGTGCTCTATATGTCCTACCAACGCCGCCTCCATTCCAAATCTACACGTGGAAACGGACTCGCAGATCAGCTTGTCGTCTGGAAGGTGGGGGCAGCGCACCGCTTACGATGGTCATCACAGAGCTGCTGCCTATCACCTTCGAGAGGCACGAGGAGAGGCAACCATAAAGGTTCCCGTAGAGGCTCACCCGAATATGCCCCTCAACGCAGCGATAGGGGCAGCTTCCAAGTTGAATGGGCGTGAGAAGGTCACAATCACCAGAGCGGAGAAGGGCAACGCCGCTTGGAAAATGGTATGCGAAGGCTCTGGGTCAATTGCGGAATTGGTGAAGTGGTCTGGGGTCTCGAAGCAGCAAATCTCGATCATGCGGGGGGTGCTGAAACGTCTCAGGGAACGAGGAATATCAACCAGTCAAATGATTGATCAAGGTTGGGATTGGTCACGTGATACGGATAAGAGCAAGAGCACTTCGGAGTTTACCGAAAACGCTGCCGAAGCGATGGCACAGGATTGGGCTGAACGGATCGGGAAAGCCCTTGGTGGGAAAGCTGTCGATAACCCAGGCGTTGTAGCGAGAGCGCTGGAAATCATCTCTCCTGCGCTACCATCAAGGATGATTGAAAGCGATGCCTTTTGGGACGCTTTGAATGGCGCTGGGCGAAACCTCTTGGAAGAGTTTGACCTTGAAGAAGAAGACTCCTTAGAGGGTGAATTTTAGTGAGGATAAGGGATAGAAGAACCTAAGCGGGGACGGTCCAGGAACTCAGTGTTCCTAATCCTTAGGGCACCTAATTAGGGAAGCAACTATTTGATTTCTGTTCGTGGTGGTTCGCA
Source organism: Aliiroseovarius lamellibrachiae (assembly GCF_018599245.1). Lineage (GTDB taxonomy): Bacteria > Pseudomonadota > Alphaproteobacteria > Rhodobacterales > Rhodobacteraceae > Aliiroseovarius > Aliiroseovarius lamellibrachiae. Next base: position 286,598 of record NZ_JAHEVJ010000006.1, on the reverse strand, counting down.
CAAACGGTGGCTAGGAGCAAGTGTCTCCCTATGAAGCGCTCGCAATGCGAACCAAAACAACGCATTAGAAGAACCCGATTGGCTTGGCAAAATTCCAAATCCGCCAAACCAACCGAATATTCCCATTTTTTATATGTCGACACCATACGTCGATTGTTGGTGTTCTTGTGCAACTTTCGGGTCATTAAGCAATTGAAACAATTCTTTGAGGCAAATCACTTCAATATGCGAATTCGCAGAATTTAGCCGGTGCGTTAAGCCATGGTGGGTTCGATGATGTGTTTGCTCTTCATCTAGGTATGAAATAACTGAGTATTCCTTGTCGAATTCGCTCCCCATCTCCCAAAAAATAGCGAGGTCGATGTCTTTCTCATGTTTGTCTTCCGATTCAAATTCTCGGATCAGCCCGTCCAAGCAAAATTTGTATTCGAGAACTTTTGGTGGAGTGGTGTATTCTTTTGTGAGTTGCTCGTCAAAAACACCTAGGGGGTTGTTTTTCACGTCATAGGCATAATCTGTTAAGGGGTTTTCTGCCGAAAATCTAAAAACACCATCGTATTGTGAAGACTGGGATGTAGCCAGAAGCTTCAAGCCTCGAATAACACCACCTGCAATCAACTGGTTGAACAGCACTATTACGTCTTGTTCACTCTGAGGAACGCACATGACCGAAATCTTTTTTGTAGGCAAAAAGAACTTGTCGTTCTTGAGTATCAAGGGGTGATCCGTTTCGTGCTGTTCCTGGTTTTTTAGCCAATCATGAACTTTGATTTCTTTATCTATGTCTGCTTGAGCGCCACTGTCAGATTTCAGAATATCGTCTCTTCTTGCGCTGAGTTGTTTGACAACCCCTACTGCAATTTTTTCGGCTAGCTCTTTTAGCTCAGGCTGAAATCCCTTTCGGCCCAAGTCGGGTTCAGCTCCGTCAAAGTGAACAATGACGTGGCTCTGGTTCTGATGGCCGATGCTTTTAGTCAAAGGAATCGTTATTAGTTCACCTTGCGGCATGCCATTGCTCGCAATCTGCAAGCCGCCTCTAATTATTCGAAGCCCTTTCCGCAACTTTGCCTTTTTGTCATTCAACTGGTCCCAAACTTCTGTCGAATAGACAAAATATCCGTACGCAGTAAGCTTGTGAGTTTTTGCAAGGTCTTTTTCCGCTTCAGTTAGTTTCGCGAGGCCAGTCGCTTCGTCCGCAGAGTACATTTCGTAAATGGCATTCGATTTACGAAACTTTTCAATGGCCTTTGAAGGGTCTTTCCCGGAATCCAAAGCCTTTTGCTGAGCAGCTACGATTTTACGCAGATTCTGGCTCGCCTTGATCTCGAGGTGAGGAAATTTGTACCTTGCGGACGCTGAGTCAACTTTCGACACATTTCCCTTTTCATCTGTGACCTCAAGATCAAACTGAATATTCGATGCAGAACAACTAGGTAAATCTATCGCGCCTAGAGGAGTTTTGACGAGTAGTAAGTATAGCCATTGATCCGCAGTTTTAGCTTTGTACCAGGCCAGGCTACTTGGTCGAACGTGCTTTCCCGAAAATGTAATCTTGAAGCTAGAGCCCTGATCAAGCTCTTTAAACGCCGAACTCTCTGTTTTCGCTGGCTCGATAACTGGAACTGGAACCGTCCCCGATTGATCCTCAATCCACTCCCTTCCACGACGCATCACTCCTTCATACGAAAAGAATTCGCTTTTAGTCCTGACTGTCAGCTCATTGAAACCATAAGCAATATAGGTGACGCCAACACCCTTGTTGCCACGTGTGTCTCCACCAGATTTGAACGAAATGCTCGGAGCTAGAAAAGATCGAAACTCAGCTTCCTCGAACCCACAGCCGTTATCAACCACTTCAACGGAATTTTCTTGCAAATTAATACTGACCCTTATTTTGGAGGCGCCATTCTGGTCAGCACCAAATCTCTTCTCAACTGCGTCCATTGCATTTTGGAGGATTTCTGAGAGTGGATCATAATTGCTAACGTACGACTTCAAAATATTTTTGATTTCGCGCTTCTTCGCGGAAGCGAGAACATTTGCATCGACGTTTCCGGCCGCTTCAAGTGGATTCCAGGACAAGGTCCCGTCAGTTGATGTCATTAGTAGGCGCTCCTGAGGTTCGAGCACAGTTCATAAACACGAACTCGCTCTCTTTAAGTTCTTGAGCTATATGACACTGCTCAGCGGTTTGAGCTAGCCACTTCCGTAGTTTTGGGGCTCCCACTCTTATCTAAACCTAGAGCACACCGTAGTGAACTTTGACTTATCATCGACATGCTAAAAAGGTCTGCATCGGGCTGAACACTGGCAAAGAAAGAAATCTGTTCTAAGGCCGACTTTAGTTAGTTTGTAGCCCTTGCTGAAATCGCTTCACAATCGCTTCACATTTCGCAGAATACGTGCTTATATTCCATTGATAACAAAGCGATTTTTCCGGTGATGATGCCTCTTCTGGGCACCATTTATTCCAAAATCATTGCTTTTCCACGCCGACACCGGCCTAATTCACGCAACTTTGGCCCGTGAACTTTTCTGAACATGTGCGCCACTCAACTTGCTAAACACCCTTATTTTATTGATCCAAATCAGGGAATAGATATATTAAATAATTAGAATGTGAAGCATGGGCGATACCTGCCCTCCAATTTCTTTAGGAGCTTCACTATGAGACCTTTCAAAACCTTAGCGCTGGTTGTTGCTTTGTCTTTGCCCGCATCCTTTGCCGCCGCCTTAGACATTCAGGGATCGCCCATTTTAAGCGACGGAACCAATGCGATGGGGCTGCAACGTCAACAGGGTATTCATGAGATTAATGCCTGCGGAGAATCCTATTGGATTGGAACACAAGAAGGCATGTCCAACTATAAGCGTATGAAGCCGCAATTGGAAAAAGGGGGGTATGTCTATTATCACACCACAGATCCCTCAAAACGGTTTTACCCCTGCGCATGGGGGCGGTATGAGCACCTTAGCGGTGAGGTTTTTTAGGGCAGAATTGCACATTTGAGGGATCCAAACCCAAATTGCTTCCGGCAGAGCTATGCCCTTCGCCGGGGCCATATGATTACACCCAATCCCAAACTGATTCCGTTACGTGACTTTGGGTGTTTCACCCTCATTTGCCTGACAATTCTCTATACGCCATCCGGCGCGCGCCCTAAGGTCAAGCTGCACCTTACAGGACACACCAATGCCCCCATCCCTAGACCGCGCAAAAGTCATCGCTGCGGGCGTATTCAGCCTGATCCTCACCGTGGGGATCGCGCGGTTTGCCTATACACCATTGTTGCCAACAATGATCGAAGACGCCGGACTGAGCCATTTTTGGGGCGGCTGGCTGGCGACCATCAATTACGTGGGGTATTTGGGCGGGGCGCTTTTGTCGATGTCGATCAAAGACTTGGCCGTGAAGGACCGATTGTATCGGCTTGGGTTGATCATGGCGATTGCCACAACTGCCGCGATGGGGCTGACCGACAATATCTGGCTCTGGGCGATCCTTCGGTTTCTGTCGGGGCTCAGCAGTGCGGCGGGGATGTTGCTGGCCTCTGGCCTGGTCATGCACTGGCTGATGCGCCACGGGTACCGCGCTGAATTGGGTGTGCATTTTGCCGGGCTTGGGCTGGGCATTGCTTTGGCCGCGATCACCGTTTGGGGGATGGAGCAGATGTTGCCATGGGATACCCAATGGCTGATCTTGGCAGCGATCGGTTTGGCCCTGCTGATCCCGGCTTGGGGCTGGTTGCCATCGCCAAAACACACCGCGGCCACCGCAAAAACCCAACCGCACAGCGCCACGCAACTCAGCCCGTTTTTCATGCGGATGTTTCTGGCCGCCTACTTCTTTGCCGGCATTGGATATGTGATCACCGCGACCTTCATCGTCGCCATTGTCGAGGATTTACCCGGCCTGAAAGGTCAGGGGCCCCTCGCCTTTCTCATCCTTGGTCTGGCGGCCGCACCCGCTGGCGCGCTTTGGGATCTAAGCGCACGGCGCTTTGGCTATGTCCCGACGTTGATCCTCGCGATGTTTTTGCAGGTGCCTGCCATTATCATGCCGATTTTGATCCCCGGACTGGTCAGCGTGCTTTTGTCGACCATGCTGTTTGGCGCCACGTTTATGGGGGTCGTCAGTCTGGTTTTGACCATGGGCGGGCTTCTTTATCCCGCGCAGCCCGCCAAGTTGATGGGCAAGATGACCCTGTCTTATGGGACCGCACAAATCCTTGCCCCGGCGCTGGCCGCACAGCTGGCCGCGATCAGCGGGAATTACAACGCCAGCCTGTATCTGCCCGCCGCATCCGTGGCCTTGGGCGGCGTTTTATTGGTCATTTTGCAGATCAAAAACCCCATCTCCCTTGGGCATTCCACCGCGGATAAGGAACCCGTTCGGACAGGTTGACGCCCGAACAGGATTAAGAGGGCTTAGGCGCTGAAATGCTCGTACGCCGCGCGGGCTTTGGCGGAATAGGCCAGCGACGGCCCGCCGCCCATGTAAGTCGCCATCGCAAGGGCTTCGTTCATCTCATCCAAGGTCGCACCAAGGCGCACAAGGGATTGTACGTGAAAGCCAATGCAGCTGTCGCAACGGGTGGCAATCGCAATGCCCAGCGCCATGAATTCCTTGGTCTTTTCCGACAACGCACCGTCCTTTTTGGCGGCGGTGCCCATCTGGGTGAACCCCTTCATCGTCTCAGGCATATCGCGCCCCAATTTGCCGATATTTCCCACGGTCTCTTTCATGAAAGCGTCCCAATCCATCGCGCGTCTCCTTTGGTTGCGTTCCCCCAATATGGGCCGCACCGGCGGGGGAACCACCCCCCGTTTGTCCCGCTGACGCAGACGTGAAAAGCGTGACAGATCAGCGCTCGTCCGCCCCCATGCGCCGTTCCAGCCAGCGCACAGCGGATGAGATGATCAAGACCAGCACGAGATATTCGAGGATGAGCAGCGAATAAATCTCCAGCGGGCGATATTCGGTGACCACCAATTCATTGGCGCGGCGGGTCAACTCCTGCATACCAATGACGGACGCAAAGGCCGACATTTTCACGATATAGATGAACTGGTTCGCCAGCGGCGGCAGGATGCGGCGGATCGCTTGCGGCAAGATCACATAGCGCATCGTCTGTGCGCGGCTAAGGCCGATCACGGAGGAGGCCTCGGTCTGGCCACGCGGCACGGCCTGAATGCCCGACCGGAAAATCTCTGCCGTAAAGGCGCTGTCGGAAATGGCCAATGTGATCACAGCGCCCCAAAACGGGTCGATGTTGATTTGAATTCCCATGGATTTCATCACCACAGGAAGGCCGTAAAATACCCAAAACAACATCGGCAACAGGGGAATCGCGCGGATAAACTCTACGTAAATTCGGTTCGGCAGGCGGACCCAACGATTTGCCGACAGCCCCGGCATGGTGATCAACAGGCCGATGATGATCGACGCAAAGGCCGCCAGCAAGGACACTTGAATGGTGGATGAAAACCCGCGCAGCAGGAACTTGATATTCACCCAACCGTTGGCGGTGGTGGGATCCACAACATACCAGCCCCAAGTGCCGGGTTGCCCCGCGCAACTGGCCAGCAACAGAAGGGCGGCAAAGGGCAGAAACCGGGTCATGCGCGCGCCCTTCAATGGCTTAGGATCTTATCAAGGAAGTCGGCGAACCGGTCGGATTTTGGTGCGGTGAACACCTGATCCGGGGTGCCGATTTCGACCATTTCACCCGCGTCCATAAAGGCAATGCGATCGGCCACTCGGCGGGCAAAGCCCATTTCATGTGTCACGCAAATCATGGTCATGCCGTCCCGCGCCAGCTCCTCCATCACGTCCAAAACTTCGGCGATCATTTCCGGGTCCAGCGCCGAGGTCGGCTCGTCAAACAGCATCACCTTGGGTTCCATGCAAAGCGCCCGCGCAATCGCGACGCGCTGTTGCTGACCGCCGGACAATTGCCCCGGCCGCTTGTCCGCCTGGTCGGGGATTTTCACCCGGTCCAGCAGATCCCGCGCCCGCGCCTCGGCCTCGGTGCGCGATTGTTTCAGCACCCGAATGGGGCCAAGCGTGAGGTTGTCGAGCACAGAGAGATGCGGAAACAGGTTGAACTGTTGAAACACCATACCCACGTCGCCGCGCCGCACCTTGTCAGGCGCCGTGTCCAGCACCGACAAATCACCGCCCTGATAGGGTTCAAGATTGGCAACACAGCGCACCACGGTGGATTTACCAGATCCGGATGGGCCGCAGATCACCAGTTTCTCACCCGCGGCGACCTTTAGATCGATATCCTTTAGCACCTGAAAATCGCCATACCACTTGGACAGGCTCGACATTTTGACCGCTGCGCTCATCTCAGTTCCCCACATCTCATCACCTATTCGTGATCGGCTAACGCAAATTCACATTTTGTTCTAATATAGAGAGACGAAACGCATGTGATAGCCTAGAAAAGGATCCTCTTGATGAACTTTTTGCGAACTCTTAGACGCACGGTTGGTGCAGCCCTTGTTGCCGGGTTGGCGTTTGCCGCCCCCGCACAGGCGCAATCGGCCCTGAATGACATTCTTTCAAACGGGGTCCTGAAGGTCGGCACCACCGGCGATTGGAACCCAATGTCGGTGCGCGACCCGGCCACAGAAGGGTACAAAGGCTATGACATCGACGTGATGACAGAGCTGGCGAAAGACCTTGAAGTTGAGCTGGAATTTGTTCCAACCGACTGGAAAACATTGGTAAATGGCATTGTTGCGGGCAAATACCACATGACAGGCTCCGCCTCGATCTCGCCTTCGCGCATGAAGGTGGCGGGCTATTCATCGCCTTATATTTCGGTGCAAATCCTGCCGTTCACCACAACGGATAAGGCCGGCCGCTTTACCACTTGGGAAAGTTTGAACCAGCCCGACGTAAAGGTCGCCACCACGCTTGGCACCTCGTTCGAAAAGATGGTGCGCGATTGGTTCCCCAACGCGGACATCAAAGTGGTTGAGGCCCCTGCCCGTGGGTATCAAGAAGTGATCGCCGGACGGTCTGACGTGTTCATAACCTCGAACATCGAAGGGGCGACCTTGGTGCAGAAGTTCCCCCAAGTGACCCGCGTTGACGTGGAAAGCCCCGCCAAGCCGACCCCCATCGCGATGATCCTGCCGCAGGCTGATCAGGTATGGATCAACTATGTGAACAGCTGGATTAAGCTGAAGCAGGAGAAGGGGTTCTTTGACGCCACCGCGAAAAAATGGGGTTTGCAGTAAGCGATTGCGGCACCTTACCTAAAGTGAGATAGGTTTGGGAGCGGGGGCTGCGGCCCCCGTTTTCGGTTCCCCCCCCTGCATAGGGACATAAAATGCGCGACACGTTACGAGCGAAAATCATCCAAACCTGCGATGCAAAAATTGCCCAAAAAGGCGAAGGCGTTGGCCTGTCGTTTTATGCGTTTTTCGCCAATAAAAACGACGACCCGGATCTGTTGATGGAGGCCGCAACGTGGTGGATTCAAACCCACGCGCTTGATCACTTTGAGAAGGCCGTGAAGATCCGTGCGATGGTGACTTCGGGGAAATAATCCCATGACGGCCACTTTGGATCCAAAATCCCATTGACTCCCTTCACCAGACATGGTGCCTCTTGAACAGCCAATAACGAGGGTCCCATGTCCGCAATTTACCAAACCCGCCTCACCAAACTGCGTGCAAAAATGCGCGAAACAGAAACCGATTTGGTGGCCGTGGGGCCAACCAGCCATTTGGCGTGGTTGACGGGGCTGGATCCGCATGGGGATGAACGCCCGGTGCTGTTGTTGATCAGCCAAGAACACGCAGAGTTTTTGATGCCGGCGCTGAATGCCGACAGCGTGCGCCAACATACCGACATCCCGTTCACCACATGGGCGGATGCAAACGGACCGCACGCGGCACTGGATGAAATCCTGTCGCGCATCCCGCTGCCCGAAAACCCGCGCGTGGCGCTGGATGAAATGATGCGCTCGGATTTTTCCTTCCTGTTGCTGGGCAAACTTCCCGGTGCCCAGCACGTCTTTCAACACGGTGCCATTGGCGCGCTGCGCAAGATCAAAGATGCCTCAGAACACGCGGCCCTTAAGGCAACACATCAGGTGAATGACATCGCCCTGACGGCGGCATTTGATGGGCTGCGCGAGGGGATGACGGAACGCGATGTGGCCGATGTGATCGCCGCCACCTACGCCAGTCACGGCGCACGGGTGGAGTTTATCAACGTCGCCTTTGGCCCCAACGGCGCCTTCCCCCATCACCACACAGGCGACACACGTCTGACCCGCGAGATGGCGGTGCAAATTGATTGCGGCTGTCGTCATATGGGCTATCCGGCGGACAACACGCGCTGTGGTTGGTTTGGCACGCCCTCGGTCGAATACACCAAGATTTTTGATATTGTGGAGCGTGCGGTGGCGGCCGCTTTGGCAACCGCACAGCCCGGCGTGACCTCGGGCGCGGTGGATGCGGCTGCGCGTGATGTGATCATTGACGCAGGATATGGCGACACCTTTGTGTCGCGCACCGGGCATGGTCTGGGGCTGGATCTGCACGAAAAGCCCGACATTGTGTCAGGGTCTGATGTGGTGCTTGAGGCCGGAAATGTTTTTTCAATTGAGCCGGGAATTTACCTGTTGGATCAGTTTGGCATTCGATTGGAAGAGATTGTGATCCTGCGCGACGACGGGCCAGAGGTATATTCCGACCTGCCGCGTGATATGTTTGTGCGCGGGTAAAGTGAGGGGCTCTGCCCCTCGAACCCCGAGGTACTTAGGGCAAGAAAAAGGGCGCCCGCATTACGTGGCGCCCTTTTTCATTCGTTGGGATTATTGCTCAGGACCTTCCGGATGGAAGCAGGCAAAACCGTGATCGCCCCCTGACATTGGCGGGCGTTCGGCACGGCATTGGTCGGTCGCTTTCCAACACCGCGGATTAAACGCGCAACCCACGGGCACATTCAGCGGTGAGGGAAGTTCCCCTTCCAGCTTGATGCGTTCAACCCGATTGGCGGGATCCGCCATTGGTGTCGCGGACATCAGCGCCTTTGTGTAAGGGTGGCGCGGGGCGTTAAACACTTGTTCTTTTGACCCTTGTTCCACCGGTTTACCCAGATACATCACGATCACATCGTCGGCAAAATGGCGCACCACAGACAGGTCGTGGCTGATGAAGAGATAGGCCAGATTGAATTTGTCCTGCAGGTCCGTCAGCAGGTTCAGAACCTGTGACTGGATCGACAGATCAAGCGCCGACACCGGCTCGTCCAAGACCAGAATTTCAGGTTCCAGCATCAACGCACGCGCCACCGCAATCCGCTGGCGTTGGCCACCGGAAAACATATGTGGGTAACGGTTGAAATGTTCGGGCCGCAGCCCAACCAGTTCCACCATTTCGCGCGCACGCTTTTCGCGTTCATCCGCCGGGATGTCCGGTCGGTTCAGCAACAAAGGCTCCATCAGGATTTTACCGATGGTCTGGCGCGGGTTGAGCGAGCCATAGGGGTTTTGAAACACAATCTGCACTTTGGCGCGCAGCTTTTTATCGCGCAGCTCATCGCCCGGCTGGATGTCTTTCCCGTCGATGGCAAAGCTGCCCGATGTGGGCGTGTCAATCATGGTGACAAGGTTGGCGAGTGTGGATTTGCCACAGCCGCTTTCCCCCACAACAGCCAGCGTGCGACCGGGCACCAGATCGAAACTGGCCCCATCCAGCGCACGCACGGTGTGGCTACCGCCAAACAAACCGGTTTTCACCTCGAAATGACGACACAGATTTTGGGCGGTCAGAATGGGGGCGCTCATGCGGGTTCCTCCGATACGGGCTGGCCGTTTTTCAGCGGGTGGTGACAGAGGGCTTCGCCCAGATCAGCGCTGGCTTTGCCAGGTTGGGTGGAGTGGCACAGATCATCGGCAAAGGCGCAGCGGGGCGAGAATAGACACCCTTTTGGCCGATCGAATTGACCCGGAACAACGCCCGCGATCGTTGGCAAATGCTTACCTGTTGCCCGTTCAGGAAGGGCGGCAAGCAGCGCCGCCGTATAGGGGTGATGTGGGTCGGTGAACAGCGCATTCACCTCTTGCTCTTCCACACGCTGGCCTGCGTATTGCACCGACACACGGTCGACGGTTTCGGCCACCACACCCATATCATGGGTGATCAGGATCAACGCCATGCCTTCGGTTTTTTGCAGGTCGATGAGCAGATCAAGAATCTGCGCCTGAATGGTCACATCAAGCGCTGTGGTCGGTTCATCCGCAATCAACAGCTTGGGTTTACACGCAAGCGCCATGGCGATCATCACCCGCTGGCTCATCCCGCCCGACAGTTGATGCGGGAAGGCTGACAGACGTTTGGCCGGATCGGGAATGCCCACCTGATCCATCAGCTCAACCGCGCGGGCTTGCCGTTCGGATCGGGTCAACGGGGTGTGCTGGCGCAGCACCTCTTTGATCTGACGCCCAACGGTGTAGCAGGGGTTCAGCGACGACATCGGTTCCTGGAAAATCATCGACACATCTTTGCCGATGATTTTGCGCCGGTCGCGGGCGGACATTTTGAGCAGGTCTTGCCCGTCAAACTCCATCTTGTCGGCGGTGATATTGGCGGTCCAGGGCAAAAGCCCCATCATCGCCAACATCGACACGGATTTCCCGGATCCACTTTCGCCCACGATGGCGCGAAGGTCGCCCGCCTCGACGGTCATATCCACGCTGTCCACGGCCCGGAACGGACCGTTTGCGGTGCGGAACTCTACGGTGAGGTTTTTTATCTCTAAAAGGCTCATGCGTCAGCTCCGCTTTAGTTTCGGATCAAGCGCGTCGCGCAACCCGTCACCCATAAGGTTGATGGCAAGAACGGCGATCAGGATACACAGGCCCGGCATGGTCACAACCCACCACGCGCGTAGGATGAATTCACGCGATTCCGCGAGCATCGTGCCCCATTCTGGCGTGGGCGGCTGGGCCCCCATGCCCAGAAAGCCAAGCGCCGCAGCGTCCAAAATAGCGGATGAGAACGACAAGGCAGCCTGCACAATGATCGGCGCCAAGCAATTGGGCAATACGGTGACAAACATGGTGCGCAACCGGCCTGCGCCGGCCACGCGACCGGCGGTCACATAGTCTTTGGTGCGTTCCGACAGCACGGCGGCGCGCGTCAGGCGCACGAAATGGGGCTGTAGCACCAAGGCAATGGCGATCATCGCATTGATCAGTGATGGCCCAAGAATGGCCACCAGCACAAGCGCCAGCAAAAGCGATGGGAAGGACAGGATGATGTCCATCAAACGCATGATCAGCGTGTCCGCCCACTTTGGGGCAAACCCGGCAATCACGCCGATGATCACGCCAAAGAACGACGCGATCGACACAACAATCACACCGATGAAGAATGAGAACCGCGCGCCAAACAGCAGTCGTGACAGCATATCGCGACCTAGGGGATCGGTCCCCAAGAGGAACTTGGTGGATCCGCCCTCTTGCCAGAACGGCGGTTGCAACAGGTGATCGCGGAACTGTTCATGTGGGGTGTAGGGCGCCAAAAGCGGGGCGATCAAGGCCACGATGAAAAACGCCGCGAAGATATACATGCCAACGACGGCACCCCGGTTTTCGCGAAAATAGCTCCAGAACTCGCGCAGCGGGCCGGGCGGTGCAGGGGTGGTTTCGGGCGAATTGGTTGATGTCTCGGTCATCCGTCAGCCCTTTCTGATCTTTGGGTTGATCCAGCCGTAAAGCACGTCAACGGTAAGGTTCACGATCATAATGATCGACGCAATCATCAACAGGCCACCTTGTACGACCTGATAATCGCGGCGGAAGATGCTATCGACCATCCACTTGCCGATGCCCGGCCAGCTAAAGATCGTTTCGGTCAGGATTGCGCCGGCCATAAGTGTGCCGACCGACAGGCCAATCACGGTGATCACCGGGATCATGGCGTTGCGAAGCGCGTGTTGGCCGTTGACGCGAAGCGGCGACAGCCCTTTGGCACGCGCGGTCCGCACGTAATCTTCGCCCAACACCTCAAGCATCGCGGACCGGGTTTGCCGGGCGATGATGGCAAGCGGAATGGTCGCCAAGACAATCGTCGGCAGGATCAGGTGCCGCACGGCGGACAGGAACGCCCCTTTTTGCCCGGACAACAGACTGTCGATCAACATAAAGCCGGTGACATTGTCGAAGAAGTACATGAACGAAATCCGCCCGGACACCGGCGTCCAGCCAAGGCCCGATGAAAACACGATAATCAGCAGCAGCGCCCACCAGAAGATCGGCATTGAATAGCCAACCAAAGCCGTGGTCATCAGCGCCTGATCAAAGAACTTTCCGCGGTTCACAGCGGCAATCACGCCCGCTGGAATGCCAAGCACCACAGCCACGATAATGGCGCAGAGCGACAGTTCGACGGTTGCGGGAAAGAGCGCAAAGAACTCGGTCACAACCGGTTTCTTGGTCACGAAAGACGTGCCCAGATCGCCCTGCAGCACGCCACCGAGGTAATCGATGTATTGGCGCCAGATGGGCTGATCAAATCCGAATTGTTTGATCAGTTCGGCATAACGCTCTTCTCCGACGCCACGTTCCCCTGCCAAAAGCAGGATCGGGTCACCGGGTAGAAGGCGGATGAAAACAAAAGAGACGACTGTGACACCAATAAAGGTCGGCACAAACGTCAGCAATCTGCGCAGCAGAAAAGACAGCATGTGGATGGCTCGCGGTAAACTGGCTGGGGCGGGCACATGATGCGCCCGCCCCTGTTTGAGGTCATGGTGACCTGTTTATTTCAGGCTAACACCGTAGAAGATGTGACCGCCCAGTGGGTCGATCTTATAGCCTTGAACTTCGTTGCGCAGAGGCATGTGAACGATCGAGTGAGCGATGGTTGCCCATGGCGCTTGCTCTTTGAACACAACCTGAGCTTCTTCATAAAGCGCGGTCCGTTTCGCTGGATCAGATTCCTGCTTGGCAGCATCGATCAGCTTTTGGAAAGGCTCGTAGCACCATTGTGCGCGGTTTGAACCACCAACACCGTCACAGCCGAGAAGAACGGCCAGGAAGTTGTCGGGATCGCCGTTGTCGCCGGTCCAACCCAGAAGCACAGCACCGTCACGATCTTTGTCTTTTGACCGCGACAGGTATTCACCCCATTCGTAGGACACAACCTCAGCCTTGACGCCAACTTTGCCGAAATCCTCTTGGATCAGCTCTGCCATACGGCGGGCATTTGGGTTGTATGGACGCTGAACAGGCATGGCCCAGATCTTCATTTCAAGATCTTTGACACCAGCGGCATCCAGCATGGCTTTCGCTTTTACCGGATCATACACGTCATCCTGAACCGCATCATTATACGACCAGATTGTTGGTGGGATCGGGTTTTTGGCGATTTGACCAGCACCCTGGAACACAACGTCGATGATGGCTTGTTTGTTCATCGCCATGTTCAGCGCTTTACGCACTTCGGGATTGTCAAACGGTGCAACCAAAGAGTTATAAGCCAGATAGCCCACGTTCAGGCCTTCTTGCTCGGTCAGGTTGATGTCCGCATCCGCACGCATGGCGGCAACATCAGCCGGGTTTGGATATGGCATCACATGGCATTCGCCCGCTTTCAGCTTTTGATAACGAACGGCCGCATCTGGTGTGATCGCAAAGATCAGATTGTCCACATCCGCTTTGCCGCGGAAAAAGTCGGGGTTTGCCGAATAGCGAACAACCGCGTCTTTTTGGTAGCCAACAAATTGGAACGGACCGGTGCCGATCGGCATTTGGTTCAGGTTCTCAGGGGTGCCAGCCGCCAGCATCGCGTCGGCATATTCCTTGGACACAATAGATGCGAAATCCATCGCCAGGTTGGCGATCATTGGCGCCTCTGGGCGGTTCAGAACGAATTTCACCGTCAGGTCGTCAACTTTCACGATCTCTTTGATCAGCGAAGGCATCGACATGCCGTTGTAATATTCCCAGGTGCCGCCGGACACTTTGTTGAAGGGGTTGGCTTCGTCGCCCTGACGCTCAAACGTGAAGATCACGTCGTCTGCGTTCATGTCACGGGTTGGCGTGAAATAGTCAGTGGTGTGGAATTTCACACCGGGACGCAGGTGGAATGTGTATTCCAGACCGTCTTCTGACACGTCCCAGCTTTCAGCCAGACCAGGGATGACATTGGTGGTGCCAGTGTCAAATTCAGCCAGACGGCTGTAGAGCGCTTTTGAAGACGCATCAAAGGTGGTGCCCGATGTATAAAGCGCGGCATCAAACCCTTCGGGTGATCCTTCCGAGCAATAGACAAGGGTGCCATCGGCCATAGCCGTCGATGCGGTCAGCATCGCAGCAGCAGCAATGCTGGCCAGCTTAAAGTGTTTTTTCATGATATCCTCCCAATCAGGTCTTCACGCCTTTTTGGCGCGGAATGGGGGCAGCTTATGATGGGCATTGCAGCAAATCAACACTGATATATCAGCAAAATATTTGTGGTGTTAACAATGCGTTACATAATGTGTTATCGCCATCATCACAAATATTGATCAATTGGTAAACTGCGAAACCAAAACCGAGTCGCTTGACCGCGGGTAAAGATCTTCCCGAACTGGCCGCCCACTGATATATAAGCGTCGAACCAGTTCAGCGAGTCGCCTCATGACACAGCCCCCAAACCTCGCGACGCAAGCCTATCTTGCCATCGAAGAACGCATTGTCACCCTGCAACTTGAACCCGGATCCATCATCTCGGAACGCAAGTTGATTGAGGTCACAAAGATGGGCCGCACCCCCCTGCGCGAGGCGATGCAACGCCTGTCTTGGGAGGGGTTGATCGAGGTGCGCCCGCGATCTGGCATCAAAATCGCCGACATCCGCGCCGAAGACTGTTCCAAAGTGATCGAACTGCGCAAAGTGCTGGAACCCCGCCTTGCCCGCGCCGCCGCCCGCTTTGCCACACCGCGCCAATTGGAAGACGTGCGGATCAGCCAGCAAATGATGCAAGACGCCCTGCCCGATTTAGACGCAGAACTTTACCTCAAGGCCGACAAAGCCTTTGATCAGGCCATGACATCCGCCTGCGAAAACCAATATCTGAACAACATCCTTGGCCCCCTGCAAACCCATGCGCGCCGGTTCTGGTATCGCTACTTCTCGCGCGACAGCATGAGGCGATTGGGCGAGGGGCATATCGCTGTGATGGATGCGGTTTTGGCCCGCGAGGACGTACGCGCCTTTCAAACCATGGAAACGCTGATGGGGGTGATGGCGATCCACGCGCAAGCATTGAAAGACTAAAGTCATTCCAATTTTGACTTGCTGGTTCACTATTTTTCCGTTTTGACCTGCGTCAATCCAGCCTGCCCTCCATTAGGGTAGGTTGGTCCCTCAATCTGAGGGACTGCCCCATGCACATCCACACCAAATCCGCCTTAACAAAACTGCCATTCTTTGCGCGGCTGTCCCCGCATGTCCGCGCCTGTTTGGTCGGAAAATCCGTGATGCGGTCCCACCCTCAGGGCAGCATCATCAGCCTGCAAGGCGATGAAAACCCAACACTGAAAGTCGTGGTGGACGGCTGGGTGAAACTGTTCCGCCTGTCTTCGGGCGGCACCGAAACCACGCTCGCGATGCTGGACCATGGTCACAGCTTTGACGAAGTTCCAGCATTGAAAAAAGGGGCGGCCATCGCCTCGGCCGAAGCGATCAGCAATTGCACGGTTTTACATCTGGACCTTCGCGCAATCTGCACCTGTAAAAACGCATTTGCTGAATTACACATGGCGGTGTTGGCCGCCGCATCGGGCCATGCCCGCGATATGATTGGACAGATCGAACAACTTAAGGCCAAAACCGGTGCACAGCGATTGTCTGATTATCTGGTTGAATTGAGCGACACAAAAGGTGGCGAGAACGAGATGACCCTGCCCTATGGCAAAAAGGTGCTTGCCGGCAAGCTGGGCATGAAACCCGAAAGCCTGTCACGCGCGTTTCGCCAACTAAAACCGTTCGGCGTACACAGTCACGAAGGCAACATCCGCCTTGGTGATCTGCGCGGATTGCGCGCGTTTTCACAGGAATGCACCGTTTAGCGGGCACCCCAGGTGTCCGACAACCGATACCCGCCGGGCCATGGATCTGACGGGTCAAGCATATGTTGATGCGTGCCCGTAATCCACGCGCGCCCCGAAATCTCAGGCGTGATTGCGGCGCGCCCATTCAGGTCAAACTGCGCAACGATACGGCCCTGAAATTCACTGTCGATTATCGACCGGGCCACATATCGATCCTGAACGCCCATCTGACCTTTCGCCAACAGCATCGCCATGCGCGCGGAAACACCGGTGCCGGTGGGCGAGCGATCCACTTTTCCCGGTTTAATCGCCACGGCGTTTTTGCCCGTCAACACATCGCCCTCTCGCACCAGCGGCCCAGCAATTTGGCAAAACGAGATGTGGTTCCAATCGGTGACGGGATGCGAGAATCCCAACTGCTCATTGGCTGCATCGGTGATTTTGGCGCCGGTGCGCGCGAGATCCGCCGCCTCATCCGGGGTGAGCGCAAAGCCAAGATCAACCGCATCGACAATCACAAAGCTGTCGCCCCCAAAGGCCGTGTCGACCCGCAAACTGCCGATCCCCTCGACCTCAATCACCGCATCCAATTTATCGGCGAAGCTGGCAACATTCTGCACATTGATCCGTTCGGCTTTGCCGTCACGGCATTCCGCCCGCACCCGCACCAAACCACCGGGGGCCTCTAGCACCAAATGGGTTTCAGGCTCGTTCATCGGCAGAATGCCACTGTCCAAAAGAACGGTCGCCACACAGATCGAGTTTGACCCGGACATCGGCGGGGTGTCTTCGGGTTCCATGATGATCCACGCCGCGTCCGCCTCGGGGTGTTTTGGTGGCACGAGCAGGTTCACATGACGAAACACCCCGCCGCGCGGTTCGTTCAGAACAAACCGCCGCAGCGTGTCATCCTCGGCGATCCAATTGCGTTGCTCCCAAATTGTGTCTCCGGGCGGCGGGGTCACACCGCCAACAATCACGTCGCCCACCTCGCCCTCGGCATGGCAGGACACGACATGAATGGTTTTCGTTGATCGCATGGGGTGTTCCTTAGAAACGCGTAGGGGAATACGGCGCAAGATTGATCGCAGGCGCGGTCCCTTGGGCAAGGCTCGCCACCAGTTCGCCGGTGCCCGCTGATTGGGTTAGGCCAAGGTGACCGTGACCAAACGCATAAATCACGCGAGGTGCCTGAGGGGATGCGCCGATCACTGGCAAGCTGTCGGGCAGGGACGGGCGATATCCCATCCATTGCGTTCCGCCAGAGGTTTCAAGTCCGGGCATGAACTTGGCGGCTTTCTTCAACAGGATCTCGGCGCGTTTGTAATTGGGCGGCAGCTCAAGCCCGCCCAATTCCACGGCCCCCCCCACACGATACCCATCGTGGTTTTTCGACAGCACAAACCCGTGAGAGGCAAAGGTGATATGGGTGCGAATGTCCAGATTTCGGGTGGCAAATGTCGTGTTATACCCCCGCTCGGTTTCCAACGGGATCTGATCCCCAAGCGTGGCGGCCAACCGATGTGACCAAGCCCCTGCGGCCAGAACAACCTGAACGGCACTGTCCACCCCGGTGTCATGAGTGATATCGACATATACGTCTCTATTCCGCAAATTAGAGACTGTTTTGGTCTCAATCACACCACCTTTTTCAACAAATCTAGCCGCCAAAGATTGCGCCCAGGTCTTTGGATCGCGCGTGTTAAACCAGCCCGGTGTATACCCCGCATGGGTAAATCTGGCGGACAGCCCCGGCTGAATTTCGGCGATGGCCCCGGCGCTGTCAAACACCTCACATGGTATCCCCAACTCTTTGCGGCGTTGCCATATCGGGGCGGCGGATTTGAACGCTCGCGCCCCGTCATAAACACTCAGCTGTCCTTCGCGATTGATCAAAGCGGCGTCGCCATCCGTTTGCAATTGCCGCTCAAAAGCGGCCTCGCAGTGGCGCATCAAATCAAGTTGCGCCTTTACAACCGCATCATATCTATCGCGCCAAGATGCCCGCCAAAACCGCAACATCCACGGTGCGATTTTTAACGCATATGCTGGTGGAACAGACAAAGGGCCCAATGGGTCCAGCAACCATTTGGGTGCTTTTTTCATGACGCCAGGCGTCGCCAATGGTTCGATTTCGGTAAAGGCAAACGCGCCAGCATTGCCCGAGGAGGTTTCCTCGGCCACCCCCGTTCGGTCCCACACCGTAACCCGCCGCCCCTGCGCCTGAAGCGCAAGGGCGGTGCTGATGCCAATAATTCCTGCACCAATTACAAGAACGTCATGCGTGGGGGACTGCGTCATCTGAAGCGCCTTTTTGGGATCATTTTAGGGCAACGTATAAGCGGTTTTCACACTTGTATAGAACTCAGCCGCATAAGCCCCCTGTTCACGCGATCCAAAGCTGGATCCTTTGGTCCCGCCAAAGGGCACATGATAGTCCACGCCCGCAGTCGGCAGGTTCACCATGACCATGCCCGCCTGCGCATTTGCCTTGAAATGGCTTGCGTGTTTCAGCGACTGGGTACAGATGCCAGAGGACAAGCCGAACTCCGTGTCATTGGCCACGGACAGCGCCTCGTCATAATCCCGCACACGGATCACGCTGGCGACGGGGCCGAACACCTCTTCGCGGTTGATACGCATGTTATTGGTGGTCTCAGAAATCAGAGCGGGGGACATATAGAAGCCGTCGCTGGCGAGGCTAAGGCGTTCGCCGCCCAGTACTTTACCGCCCTCTTTCGCAGCAATAGAGACATATTCCAGATCCTGAGCAAGCTGTTTTTCATCCACCACAGGGCCCATCTGAACCCCCGCCTCAAGCGCGTTTCCGACTTTAAGATTGGCGGCAGCTTCCGCCAAGGCACCGACAAATTTGTCATGGATACCTTCGGTGACAATCAGGCGCGAAGACGCGGTACAGCGCTGACCGGTAGAGAAGAACGCGCCGTTCAGGCAAGCATCCACCGCAACATCCAGATCAGCATCATCCAACACAACCATCGGATTTTTGCCGCCCATCTCAAGCTGAACTTTCTTAAGGTTCGCCCCGCAAGCCGCCGCAATCCCGCGCCCGGTCGGAACCGAACCCGTGAACGAGATTGCAGTCACGCGCGGATCCTCAATCATCTTCGGCCCAATCTCAGAGCCACGCCCCATGACAAGGTTAAAGACGCCCGCTGGAAGGCCCGAACGGCTGATAATCTCAGCAATCGCCCATGCGCACCCGGGCACCAATTCAGCAGGTTTCAATACCACAGCGTTGCCATAGGCCAGCGCGGGGGCGATTTTCCATGCGGGGATCGCGATCGGGAAATTCCACGGCGTGATCAAGCCGATGACCCCCACGGGAAACCGGGTCACATCAACATCAACGCCGGGCCGAACCGAGGCCAATCGGTCGCCGGTTTGGCGCAATGTTTCGCCTGCGAAGAACTTGAAAATCTGCCCGGCGCGCGCGGCCTCTCCGATGCCTTCGGGCAGGGTTTTTCCCTCTTCGCGTGACAGCAAGCGACCCAGCTCTTCTTTCCGAGCGAGGATTTCAGAACCGATAAAGTCAAGGACATCAAAGCGCTGTTGCGGGGTGGATTTGCCCCATGCAGGTGCCGCGTGATGTGCCGCGGAAATCGCTTGATCCAGGTCACCTGCACCAGCTTTTGCCGCGACGCCAACAATATCAGAGATATCCGATGGGTTGATGTTGTTCACAGCCTCTGTGGTCTCGTGCCACGCGCCACCGATGTAGTTTTTGAAGTCCATAATAGTCTCTATTCCGCAGGTTAGGCTCTTATTCCAGTTCGATAGGGATCGTCATTTGAAAAGAGCAATGTGGTTTCTGAGGTGACATAAGCCGCCCCTTCGATGGTCGCGATAATGCCCGTGTTGCCGGGCACATAGGTCAAATCATAGGTGCTGCCGATGATGCTTTCCTGTACCCAGGTCTCATTCGGCGCCAGCATCCCATCAGCAACCAAACAGGCCAGTTTTGCCGAGGATCCGGTGCCACAAGGCGACCGATCATACGCCCCGCCCGGACACAGCACAAAGTTACGGCTGTCAGCCTGACCATGCGCGGGCCCAAACAGTTCAATGTGGTCAATGTAAGCGCCACCTGCGCCGGTGATCCCGTTGCGCTCAAGCGCGTTTCGGATCGCAATTGTGGCGGACGTCAACTCGGACAGGCGGGCAAAATCCAATGGAATGGCGTCATGTTTGGAAAGGAAAAACCAATTGCCCCCATAGGCGACATCACCGCTGACCCGGCCAAGTTCCGGCACCTCTACTGTCACGTCCTTGAGGTGGCGAAAGCTTTCAACATTCTTGGCACGCACGCGATCGGGGGACAGCAGGTCAACCTCGACCACGCCCACGGGCGTTTCAAAGCGATGCACGCCAAGCGTGATACGCCCCATGTGATAAAGCACAGCTGCCAAGCCAATGGTTGCATGGCCGCACATTCCAAGATTGGCCACCGTGTTGAAAAAAATCACCCCTGTTGCGCAACTTGGGTCCGAGGGCGGTGTGAGCAAAGCGCCGACAATTGCGTCATGACCCCGAGGTTCACACAGGGTCGAGGGGCCAAAATCGGGATGATCGGTCCACAGCCGCGCCGCGCGTATCGCAAGGGGGCCAGTCCCAAGGTCCGGCCCGCCTTCGATTACCACACGCGTTGGTTCGCCCGCGGTATGACTGTCGATTACGCGCATTCAGCGATGATCCCACCTTGGCGTGACCAATCCGCGTACCAGTCTTTGAACAGTTGATACTGTGCTTCGACATAATTCCGTTGTGCGTCTGTCAGCGCATCGGTCTCATTGAAGTGCAGCGTGTATTCGGTGTCGCCGTTCAGAACCATCAGATGCTTGTAATAAAGCACGAGGTCTGCGCCCTCATCGAACGAGGACAAAACGCCAAGTGCTTCTTCCAATTCCTTGGCACGCACACGCGCTTCGGCATGGCCCGCTGCGGCCTTTTCACAAAGCGCCACAAGGTGCAGGACCTCGCGCGGCAAGGCATTGCCGATGCCGGTGATCGCCCCACCCGCCCCACAGTTCACATAGCCGTGGTACACGGTGGTATCGACGCCAATCATCAGGGTCACGCTGTCATCTTGCGAAGTGATGTTTTCCGCCGCATACCGCAAGTCGTCCGCACCGCCGAATTCCTTAAACCCGATCAGATTGTCATGTTCAGCGCGCAGGGCAAAAAACAGATCTGCGCGGGTGGCAAATCCATAATAGGGAGAGTTGTAGATCACCGCTGGCAGGTTCGGAGCGGCCGACAAGACCCCTTTGAAATGCGCCTTTTGCGCCGCCATTGACGTCCCACGAGACAGCACACGCGGGATCACCATCAGACCCTTGGCCCCAACTTTTTCGGCATGCGCAGCGTGCTCAGCTGCAAGGCGTGAATTTACCGCACCTGTGCCCACAATCACGGGAACACCCGCCTGACACAGCGCTTCAACACCCTGCATACGCTCGGCGTCTGTCAATAGCGGCCAGTCGCCCATAGAGCCGCAATAAACCACCGCCGACATCCCCGCCGCGATCAATTCCTGACCCTTTTTCACCAGCGCGTCAAAGTCAGGTGTGCGGTCCGCCTTGCACGGGGTCATCAGCGCCGGGATCGTTCCGGAAAAAATATTCGACATGTCAAACTCCTTGGCAGGGCATATCCACATTTGATCGATGGACAGAGGCAAATTGGTGGGCGGATTGGCCCCTTTTGGATGTGTTGCCCCAGTCATAGCCAGATTGGATCCAATATTCAATATAGTTTTTCCAAAATCCTTCATTCCATCCTGAATTGCTGCTAGTTTCATCCCAAAGTGAGGGACTATGCAGTTTAAATCAGTCGATATTTCCAAAACCGCCTCGGCCGCGTCGATCATTTTCGATGCGCTGAAAAAGGCGATCATTGAGGGTGATTTGGAAGAAGGCGCGCCATTGCGCCAAGATGAAATCGCCAAAATGTTCAACACATCACGAATCCCTGTGCGCGAGGCAATCTCGCGGCTTGAAGAACATGGCTTGGTGAAATCCCAACGCTATAAAGGGGCGGTTGTGTCCGGTCTTTCGGCGGATGAAGCTGGCGAGATTTTTGACTATCGCGCTATATTAGAGCCGCATATCATCCGCGTTGCTGTCCCCAAGATGACCCCAAAAGCCTTGACCGAAGCGCGGTCCTTTTGTGACGCGTTTGCTGTGTCGGATGATCCGATGGAATGGGGCGATTTGAACCGGAAATTTCACGCCACACTTTATAATGCCTCGGGTTTGACCTTTCACCTTGAAGCCGTGGAAAGCGCGCTGGATCGTGTTGATCGTTACCTGCGCGCACAGTTGGTTTTGTCGGACGGCATGGCCCGCGCCAACGATGAACATCTTCGCATTCAAGACGCCTGTGAACGGGGGGACGCGGACGCCGCAGCTGAACTAACCCACCAACACATCCTCGGTGCAAAGAACTCGCTTTTGAATCACCTGAGCAAACTGTAAAAGGCCGCCCAATCAGAGCGGCCTTTTGACTTGGATAGTCCCTAATCAGCGGATTAGAGCCTTATTTCATCATCGCCATATCGGTGATTGCGGTGGTATAGGCGCCCTCTGGCATCTTGGTGATCACCGGATCCGAACCACCACCCATCAGCGTGGCGACCGTGCGATCATAATCGGCGACATTCAAAGATCCGTCAGAGCCCGCGGTCAGTTTGGCAATCTCGCCCATCATCCGCACCTGATGCTTTTCAGTCTGCGCGCCGGTCTCGTCATATTCCAACACGATCATCGCGGCGTCTTCTGGGTTTTCCTCGGCCCATTTCCAACCCTTCATCGAGGCACGCACAAAGCGGGCCATCTGGTCTTTGAACGCATCATCGCCAAGCTTTTCTTCGAGCACGTAAAGACCGTCCTCAAGCGTTGCGACACCCTGTTCTTCATATTTGAACGTCACCAGATCGTCCGCACCAATGCCCGCATCAATGATCTGCCAGTATTCATTATAGGTCATGGTCGACACGCAATCGGCCTGGCCTTGCAGGATCGGATCGACGTTAAAGCCCTGCTTCAGAACCGTCACCCCGTCACCGCCTTCGGTACCAATACCAAGCGAGGACATCCAGCTGAGGAACGGATACTCATTGCCAAAGAACCAAACGCCAAGCGTCTTGCCGGGGAAATCTGCCGGGCTGGTGATACCGGTGTCTTTGCGGCAGGTCAGCATCATGCCGGACGACTTAAAGGGCTGCGCGATGTTCACCACCGGTGCGCCTTGTTCGCGGGCCGCCAAGGCCGATGGCATCCAGTCGACCATCACGTCAGCACCGCCGCCCATCAACACCTGAACCGGGGCCACATCCGGGCCACCCGGCTTGATCGTCACATTCAGATCTTCGTCCGAATAAAACCCGTTTTCCAGCGCCACATAATAGCCGGCAAACTGCGCCTGCGTGACCCATTTCAATTGCAGTGTCACGTCATCGGCGGCCATTGCCCCTGTGGACATTGCGCCCAGCGCAAACGCGGCCAGCGCGCCTTTCGTGTAGTTCAGCATTTCATTTCTCCCAGTTGGTTATTGGCTGTTATTTGTTTTGCTCAGCCTCTTTGTGAGGGGTGCCAGAATGTGACCCCCTTTTCTATTAATGCCACAATGCCATAAAATGCCGATCCGGCAATGGCGGCGATTGTGATTTCGGCCCAGACCATATCAAGGCCCAGCCGCCCCACCTCGGTTGAGATGCGAAACCCCATGCCTTTGATTGGTGATCCAAAGAACTCTGCCACGATCGCGCCGATCAGCGCCAAGGTGGTCGCCACCTTCAGTCCGTTGAAAATGGCAGGCATCGCGGCGGGCAGGCGAAGGGAAAACAGCGTCTGCCAGTAGTTGGCCGAGTAGGTTTTCATCAAATCGCGCTGCATGCTGTCGGTGTCAGCAAGGCCTTGCACGGTGTTCACCAGCATCGGGAAAAACACCATGACAACCACAACGGCCGCTTTTGAATGCCAGTCAAACCCAAACCACATCACAAGGATGGGCGCGGTGCCAATGATCGGCAGGGCCGCGATGAAATTGCCAAC
Source organism: Aliiroseovarius lamellibrachiae (assembly GCF_018599245.1). Taxonomy (GTDB): domain Bacteria; phylum Pseudomonadota; class Alphaproteobacteria; order Rhodobacterales; family Rhodobacteraceae; genus Aliiroseovarius; species Aliiroseovarius lamellibrachiae. The sequence goes on along the minus strand of NZ_JAHEVJ010000006.1, from coordinate 262,454 downwards.
GGGCAGCAACCCACGTTGCAAAAAGGGCGAGCGATCAATCAGGATCGCCGTGACAATTGCCCCGCCGCATCCCATCAAATACCCCGTCAACGCCCCTTTCACAAAGGTCTGCACAAAGTCGACCCAAAGCACGTCAAGCGAGCTGGCGACCTTGACCCCGATGGCCGAAGGCGGGGGCAGGATTACGGGCGGGACATTCAATCCCCGCACCAATGCCTCCCACACCACCAAGACAGTCGCACCAAAGATCACCGGCACGGCCAGTTTCGCCCAACGCGACCCTGCGGCCGGAGAATTTGCGATGCGGCCATTCAGCCACCATGTGAACACCCAAAAGGCAACCGCAATCAGAACCCAGATCATGGCTTCACCCCCATGCGTTTCAGCATTCGGCGCTCGATCATGCTAATAATGCCCACAAGGCTGGCGGCGAGAATGGCCGCCGCAAACAACGCCGACCAGATTTGGATGGTTTGCCCATAATAGCTGCCGGTTAGCATGCGTGCGCCAAGACCGCGGATGGCTCCGGTTGGCAACTCGCCCACGATGGCCCCCACCAAAGACGCGGCCATGCCGACCTTAAGTGCTGTGAAAAGATAGGGCATTGAAGAGGGCAGGCGCAACTTCCAGAACGTCTCCCCTCCGCTTGCGGAATAGGTTTTCAGCAGATCAAGCTGCATCCCATCCGGGCTGCGCAGCCCTTTGACCATGCCAACCACCACCGGGAAAAACGAAAGATAGGCCGAGATGAACGCCTTGGGCACCAACCCCTGAATGCCAACCGAGTTCAGCACCACAATGATCATCGGCGCAATCGCCAGAATGGGGATGGTTTGCGAGGCAATCGCCCAGGGCATCACGCTCATGTCCATCGCTTTGTTGTGCACAATGCCGACGGCCAAAAGGATGCCAGCACCGGTCCCGAAAACAAACCCCAACAGGGTGGCAGACAGGGTAATCCAACCATGAAAAATCAACGAACGTTTGGAAAAGGCACGCCCCTTTAGGGCCATAGCCCCGGTGGTTTTCCACAGCTCAGATGCGACCTGATGGGGGACCGGCAAGACCGGGCGGTCCTGGCTCCAGGTATCCACAATCAGCTCTGACGTGGTCAGTTCGACCTTGGCCCGCTTCGCCTGATCGCGCGCCCATTTGGCATTCATACCAATCGCCGCCGCGTACCAAAGAACCATGATCGCCGTGATCACCGTCAGGATCGGCACCAATGATGTCATCATGCGCCGCTCAGTCATAGGCATGCCCCGCCCGCAGCCCTTCTCGCACGCGGTGCGCGATGTCCAGAAATTCTTGTGTGTCGCGAATATCCAGCGGGCGTTCTTTGGGCAGCGTGCTTTCGATCACATCGTAAATCTGGCCCGGACGGGGGGACATGACGACGATTTTGGTCGACAGATACACCGCTTCGGGGATCGAGTGGGTCACGAAACCAATGGTCTTTTCCGTGCGCGCCCAAAGCTTTAAAAGCTGCTCGTTCAGGTGATCGCGCACAATCTCATCCAGCGCCCCAAACGGTTCGTCCATCAACAAGATATCCGCGTCAAACGCCAAGGCCCGTGCGATGCTGGCCCGTTGCTGCATCCCGCCGGAAAGCTGCCACGGGAACTTCTTGTCAAAGCCTGCCAGATCCACCAGATCGAGCACCTTTTCGACCTTCGCTTTCTGTTCCGCTTTGGAGTAGCCCATGATCTCAAGCGGCAGCTTGATGTTACCGCCAATGGTGCGCCACGGATACAGCCCCGCCGCCTGAAACACATAGCCATAGGCGCGGTTTTGGCGGGCCTCATCGGGCGACATGCCGTTCACGGTGATCTCGCCGCCGGTGGGATGTTCCAGCGCCGCAATCACCCTGAGAAATGTTGTTTTGCCACAACCCGACGGGCCAATGAAGCTGACAAAATCACCTTTGTTGATCTCCAGATCCACGCCCTTCAGCGCATGGATGGGGCCATCATTTGTCTCAAACGTCAGGTCGAGGTTTTTGGCTTGGATGACAATATCGTTCACGTCAAACCCCGCTTGCCGGAATGCCAGACCGTTCAACGGGTCGCGGAGCCGTCAGGTCTTTCCATTGGGTAAGCGCGCGGTTCACGGTGGCGTTTGGCGACCGTTCCACAAACTTACCATGCCCCTCTTCACAGCGGATTTCCCCGTCATGAACCGCCACTTGGCCACGCGTCAGAGTGAACCGCGGCAAGCCTTTGACGTGTTTGCCTTCAAAGACATTATAGTCGATTGAGGATTGCTGACCGTCGGCGGCAATGGTCTTTTCCTTCTCAGGATCCCAGACCACCAGATCCGCATCCGCCCCCACCAGAACGGCCCCTTTTTGCGGGTAGCAATTCAGGATTTTGGCAATGTTGGTTGAGGTCACGGCGACAAACTCATTCGGCGTCAACCGCCCAGTGCCAACCCCGTGCGTCCAGAGCATCGGCATGCGATCCTCAAGCCCGCCGGTGCCATTGGGGATCTTGGTGAAATCCCCCACCCCGGTGCGTTTCTGTTCGGTTGTAAACGCGCAGTGGTCGGTTGCAACGACCGACAAAGACCCCGATTGCAGGCCCGCCCACAGGCTGTCTTGGTGCTGTTTGTTGCGGAACGGCGGCGACATGACACGGCGCGCGGCATGGTCCCAATCTTTGTTGAAATACTCGGATTCGTCCAAGGTCAGATGCTGAATAAGCGGCTCGCCCCAAACGCGTTTGCCTTGCATGCGCGCGCGGCGAATAGCTTCGTGGCTGTCCTCGCAGGAGGTGTGCACAACATACAGCGGTGCACCGGCCATATCGGCAATCATGATCGCACGGTTTGTCGCCTCACCTTCGACCTGCGGCGGGCGAGAATAGGCGTGGGCTTCGGGGCCATTGTTGCCCTCGGCCAACAGGCGCGCAGACAGTTCCGCCACCACGTCGCCATTTTCGGCGTGCACCATCGGGGTGGCCCCAAGGTCAGCACAGCGGGTGAAGCTATGGAACAGCTCGTCATCATTCACCATCAACGCGCCTTTATAGGCGAGGAAGTGTTTGAACGTGTTGATGCCGCGTTTGTTCACGACCTCTTCCATGTCATTCCAAACCTGTTCGCCCCACCAAGTGATGGCCATGTGGAACGAGTAATCACAGTTCGCGCGGGTCGATTTATTGTCCCAGCGCTTCAGCGCATCCAGCAGGCTTTCGCCCTGATTGGGCAGCGCAAAATCCACCACCATCGTGGTGCCGCCCGCAAGCCCAGCGCGGGTGCCGCTTTCAAAATCATCCGAGGAATAAGTGCCCATAAACGGCATTTCCAAATGGGTGTGCGGGTCGATCCCGCCGGGCATCACGTAACACCCCGTGGCGTCCAGTTCCTTGTCGCCCTTGAGGTTTGGACCGATCTCAACAATCTTACCGCCATCCACAAGAACGTCGGATTTATAGGTCAGGTCAGCGGTGACAATGGTGCCGTTTTTGATGACTGTGGTCATACTCTCTCTCCCTGTCGTGGATCGACTTTTCTTTTTTCTTGCAGAAATACCTCGGGGGTCCGGGGGCAGTGCCCCCGGCCTGGCCTCACTCCACAATCTCCGCTGTTTCCAGCACCGCGTGCAACAATACATCCGTGCCCGCCGTGGCCCATTCCTTTGAAATCTCTTCCGCCTCATTATGCGAAAGGCCATCCACGCAGGGGCACATGATCATCGCGGTGGGCGCGACTTGGTTGATCCAGCAGGCGTCATGCCCGGCACCTGAAATCAGGTCGCGGTGCGAATACCCCAGCCGCACGGCGGCGTTGCGCACGGCGCTCACGCAGGTCTCATCAAAGGTCACAGGGTCAAACCCGCCAACCTTTTCAAAGCTGATCGTCAGCCCCATATCGTCGGCGATTTTCTGACCTTCCACACGCAAGCGCGCCTCCATATCCTCGATCACCGACAGGTCGGGCGAGCGGAAATCGACGGTGAACACCACCTTGCCGGGGATCACATTGCGCGAGTTTGGATAAACGTCGATATGGCCCGCAGCGCCCACCGCGTGCGGGGCGTGGGACCATGCGATCTCATCCACTTTTTCAAGCACTTTCGCCATGCCCAATCCGGCGTTTTTGCGCATGGGCATCGGGGTGGACCCGGTGTGGCTGTCTTTGCCTTCGATGATCACTTCGGTCCAGGAAAGCCCCTGACCGTGGGTGACAACGCCAATGTCTTTGCCTTCGGCTTCCAGAATTGGACCTTGTTCAATATGCAGCTCAAACATCGCGTGCATTTTACGTGCGCCAACGGGCTCATCGCCTTCCCAACCAATGCGTTTCAGCTCATCGCCGAATTTAATCCCTTCGGCATCTTCGCGGTCTTTGGCCCAATCTTCGGTGTGAATGCCCGCAAACACACCGGATGACAGCATCGCGGGGGCGTAACGCGTGCCCTCTTCGTTGGTCCAATTGGTTACAACGATCGGGTGTTTTGTTTTGAGGCCCAGGTCATTCATCGTGCGGATCAGTTCCAGCCCACCCAGCACGCCAAGCACCCCGTCGTATTTACCGCCGGTGGGCTGTGTATCAAGGTGAGAGCCGACATAAACCGGCAGCGCATCTGGGTCTTCGCCCGCCCGCGTGGCAAACATGTTGCCCATGGTGTCCACACCCATCGACATGCCAGCCGCCTCGCACCAATCCTGAAACAATTTGCGGCCTTCGCCGTCTTCGTCCGTCAAGGTCTGGCGGTTGTTGCCGCCCGCCACGCCGGGGCCGATTTTGGCCATATCCATCAGACTGTCCCAAAGACGGTCGCCATTGATTTTCATATTTTCGCCGGGTGCGGCCATGGTACTCTCCCTGTCACAGCGCATGTGCGCGTGGTCATCTGGCAACAGGCAGGTTCAGCATATGGGTCGCCGCGCGGGGCACGGTCAACAGCTGGGGGCATGAGGCCCCTGGCTCCCTGTTGGTTTCTCGCTCTTGCCCCGGTTGACCGGGATCTGGCGTCATACGTGAAACGGTGTATTTTTACCGTTTGGTCAACCTCGACGCTAGCACAGCGCCGAGGTCAGTCAAGCATTCTAACCCTTGATTGCGACGTATTTTGTCGCACCCAAGGGCCTGTTTTCCTATTGCCCGCGAATGATGCAGGTATTGGGGTCGGCTGATGGATTATTGGGATGTTCCAGCCATGTGCGTTTGTCGGCGGGGACTTTCATACCTGTGCGCTCGTCGATCTCATCCACACCCAATTGGCGCATGGTGATGCAGCCTTCGACCGGGCAAACATTCACGCAGAGATTACAGGCGACACATTCATCGTCTTTCACGGTGAACACGCGATCTTCTGACATCTCAATCGCCTGGTGACTGGTGTCTTCACAGGCCGCAAAACAGCGCCCACAGCTGATACAATCGTCCTGATTGATCTCGGCTTTGGTGACAAAATCAAGGTTCAGATGCTGCCAGTCGGTGACCTTTGGCGCCGCCAACCCGATGAAATCCGAGGTGCTTTCATACCCCTTTTCATCCATCCATTGGCTAAGACCCGAGATCATCTCTTGCACCACTTTAAACCCATAGGTCATCGCGGCGGTGCAGACCTGAACATTGCCAGCTCCAAGCGCCATGAACTCCGCCGCATCGCGCCAGGTCGTCACCCCGCCAATGGCCGAAATCGGCAGACCCTTGGTGTCTTGCGACCGGGCAATTTCCGCAACCATATTCATGGCAATTGGTTTCACCGCCGGACCGCAATAGCCGCCATGTGTGCCCATGCCATCAATCATCGGCTCAGGCGACATCGCATCAAGGTTCACCGAGGTGATCGAGTTGATGGTGTTGATCAAGCTCACCGCATCCGCGCCACCCCGCATCGCCGCCTGCGCGGGCATTAGAATGTTAGAGATATTCGGGGTCAGCTTCACAATACACGGCAGGTTCGAATGCTTTTTCACCCAACCGGTGACCATTTCAATATACTCAGGAACCTGCCCAACAGCGGCCCCCATGCCCCGTTCGGCCATGCCGTGCGGGCAACCAAAGTTCAGCTCGACCCCATCGGCGCCGGTCAGCTCAACTTCTTTCAGGATCTTGCGCCACGGCTCTTCTTCGCAGGGCACCATCAAGGACACGATCAGCGCGCGATCCGGGTAATCCCGTTTCACGCGGGCAATCTCCTCAAGGTTCACTTCCAAAGGACGATCCGTGATCAGTTCGATGTTGTTTAACCCCAGCAACCGACGATCCGCGCCAAAGATTGCGCCGTACCGTGGGCCAGAGACGTTGACCACGGGCGGGCCCGCCTCGCCCAAAGTTTTCCAAACGACACCGCCCCAACCGGCCTCATAGGCGCGGCGCACGTTCACCTCTTTGTCAGTTGGCGGGGCTGAGGCCAGCCAAAAGGGGTTCGGGCTTTCGATGCCCAGAAAATTGCTGTGCAAATCGGCGCCGTAGCGGGTTCCGTTCAACAGATCTTTCATGGCTTAACCCTCCCCCATCAATGTTGCGTGGATGTCTTCTGCGGCGTCGCGCCCTTCGGCCACCGCCGTCACGGTCAAATCATCGCCACCGCTGGCACAATCGCCCCCGGCCCAAACACCCGCACGCGACGTGCGCCCGGTCATGCTGATCGAGATTTTGCGCCCTTCAAGTTCCAACCCCTGCCCGTCACCAAGCGTCTGACCAATGGCCTTGAACACCTGATCGGCTGGCAGGCGAAACACCTCGCCGGTTTCCGCCAGACCGTCTGCGCCATCGGCTGTGTAAGCAAACTCAACCTCGCGCACCGCGCCATTGCCATGCACCGCTTTTGGGCTGGCATGGGTGATGATCCGCACCCCTTTTGAGGCCGCCAAATCCTGTTCAAATTTTGACGCCCCCATCCGGTCGCGCCCACGGCGATAGACCAGCGCCACATCTTCGGCACCCAGCAGTTTGGCCTGAACCGCCGCGTCCACCGCCGTCATGCCGCCGCCAATGACGACAACATGACGACCCACTGGGAGCGTGGATAGATCGGACGCTTGCCGCAAATCTGAAATGAAATCGACCGCGTCCAAAACGCCGTCTTTGTCATCACCCTCGACGCCAAGCGCATTCACGCCCGCAAGGCCCATACCAAGAAAGACCGCGTCATGATCAGCGGACAGTTTGTCCAGCGTCAGCCCATTGCCAAGGGCTTGGCCCAGCTTGACGGTGATCCCGCCAATCGACAGCAGCCACTCCACTTCGCGCGCGGCGAAATCATTGGTGGATTTGTAAGATGCGATGCCAAATTCATTCAGCCCGCCCGCCTTGGGGCGCGCATCATAAATCACCACGTCATGGCCGTGCATCGCCAAACGGTGCGCAGCCGACAACCCGGCCGGGCCAGCGCCCACAACCGCCACCGATTTCCCGGTGCTGGCGGCGCGCGTAAAGGGATGTGCCCCCATCGCTTTGTCGGTCGCATAGCGTTGCAGCTCGCCGATCACCACTGGTTTACCTTCGGCGGTTTCACGCACGCACACCTCTTCGCACAGCGTTTCCGTGGGGCACACCCGCGCGCACATCCCACCCAGAATATTCTGGTTCAGGATCGTTTTTGCCGCCGCTTCCGGCGTGCCGGTTGCGATCTGACGAATGAACAGGGGGATGTCGATTGTGGTTGGACAGGCCTCCATGCACGGGGCGTCGTGACAGAAATAGCATCTGTCTGCGGCGACCAAGGCTTCGTGGTCATTCAGCGGTGGATGTAAGTCTGAGAAATTGTCCCCGTAAGCGTCGCCACTAAGGCGGTTAGGTACAATTCCTGGCGTTGACTGGGAATTGGTCAAGGGAGCCTCCCTTTTCTCTCTGTTGGTTCATTTTTCTTTTCAGCATGGCACAGGTTTATTTTTTACCAAATAGTAAAATTTGGCCGCAACGCAGAAAAACCCGCTGACCTGTTGAAATAACAGGCGAAAAAAGTTTAGTTGAGGAAGAAATGAGCGATTAAGAAACCGCGATATGGGTGATGAGACGCCCCAAAGGGACAATTTCCACCACACATGAATCGCCGCGTCCAAGGGCACCAACGCCAGCGGGTGTGCCGGTCATGATCAAATCACCCGGCCGTAATTCGACCAAAGAAGAAAGATGAGAGATCACCTCGGGCACCGACCAAATCATGTCTGCAAGGTCGGCGTCTTGCTGCACCACACCATTTACCGACAGGGCAATTTTGCCATGACTCAGGTGCCCAACATCAGCAGAACGGTGCACTGGCCCGCATGGCGCAGAGCGATCAAACCCTTTGGCCATGTCCCAGGGGCGGCCCAGTTTTTTCGCAGCGGCTTGCACGTCCCGACGGGTCAGGTCGTTGCCAATGGCATAGCCAAACACATGATCCAACGCTTGGTCCGCGTCGATGTCAGCCCCACCGTCCCCAATGGCCACCACCAGTTCTGCCTCAAAGTGAAGGTTCTTTGTGGCGGGTGGAAATGGGATCGTCGCGCCATCTGGCACCAAAGCATCCGCCGGCTTGGTAAAGAAGAACGGCGGTTCGCGGTCCGGGTCATGGCCCATTTCACGCGCATGGGCCGCATAATTGCGCCCCACGCAAAAGATGCGACGCACGGGAAATCGCCCGCTCTCCCCAACCACCGGCAGGCTGGGTTGGGGCAGCGGATCAATCACCCATGTTGGTGCATCGTTCATTTTAAGAACGCCTTCCCCTTCATCGTGTCGGCGATTGGGGCGCCCAAAAGCGTCAGGATCGTTGGGGCCAGCTGGGTCTGACACAGGACCTCACTTTCATCCGCAATTTTACCATCCCCAAAGTAATAAAGGGCCACGTCTTGCTGTAAATCTTCGTGCCCACCGTGATGGCCGCGGTCCGTTTGGCCGTGATCGGCGGTGACGATCACCTCATACCCCATGTCGCGCCAACGGCGAATGAAGGGCGCCAACTGTTCGTCCATGGCAAAACAACCGTGGTCCATTTCGTGGGTCTCATGCCCAAACCGGTGTCCCATACTGTCGAGCGTACAGGTGTGCAGGATGCCGTAATTCAGCGAAAACCGGTCACATAACATGGTCAGCGTGGCGAAAAGATCGGTGTCCGCAGGTGTCGTCTGGTTGATCAGGTTATAGCCAGTCATCGTGTGGAACCGGCCATGGTTGATCGTGTCACTTTCCGGCTCGTCATACTCAATATCACGCACCACATCAAAAGGCGCGCGGTTGAAAAATTCGGACCAAAAAGAATGGGTCACCGCCCCGGTCGTGCCGCCCGCTTTGCGCGTTTGGCTAAAGATATCATCTTGCGCAATGCGAAAGACATTGTTGTTGCCGGTGCAGCCATGCACCTGCGGCGTGACCCCGGAATGGATCGACGCGTAGCAGCTGGCCGAGGTAGAGGGCAGCACCGCGCGCATTTTAAAAAGCTGCGCCTCGCCTGATTGCACCCAACCTTCGAGATTGCCAAACAACCGGCGAAAATTTCGCCATGGCACGCCGTCAACAACGATAAGAAGCAGTTTTTTATCCATGAGAAGCGCCTTTCCAATTTGCGCGGAGATCCTTCAGACAGGTTAGGCGTTTCGCATTACAGACTTATGCCACATGCGCGTCAATTCCTGTCGGTTTTTGACCATTTCAACGAAAACGCCGAAGGCACCTGTAGGATGCCTCCGGCGGGGATATTTTTAGAAAGAGGAAGGCGCAACCAGCGGACCGATTAGTTACCTGCGCTTTCCATTTTCCGGTTTGCAATCACCTCTTCCAACCAGCCAAGGCGCATTTCTGGCACAGAGCTGAGCAGAAGGTCGGTATAGTCGTCAAACGGCGGCGATAGCACCTCGGCTTTAGGGCCATAGCGCACCACTTTGCCCTGATACATCACCGCGATACTGTCCGCGATGGCGGAGACGGTGGCGAGATCGTGGGTGATGAACAGATAGGCCACATCTTCGATTTTCTGAAGGTTTTCCAGAAGCTTGAGGATGTCGTCGGCGACCAATGGATCGAGTGCTGAAGTCACCTCGTCACAGATAATGACCTTCGGTTTGGCAGCAAGCGCGCGGGCAATACACACACGCTGTTTTTGCCCACCGGACAGCTCAGCGGGATAGCGGTCAATAAAGCCCTCGCCCAGTTCAATCTCGTCCAAAAGCTCTACGATGCGTTTGCGTTTTTCCGCGCCTTTCATGCCGAAGTAAAACTCCAGCGGGCGGCCGATGATGGTGCCGACCGTTTGGCGCGGGTTCATCGCCACATCCGCCATCTGATAGATCATCTGCAGCTCGCGCAAATCTTCGCGGGTGCGCCCGTTCAGATCCGCGGACAATTCGCGCCCATCGAAGGTAATTTTCCCTTCACGGGGCGGCAAAAGGCCGGTGATCACCCGCGCAGTTGTCGATTTCCCCGAGCCACTTTCCCCAACAACCGCAAGGGTTTGCCCGGGGTGGAGTTCCATCACCACATTATGCAGCACGTCAAAGTTGGTGCCTTTGTAGCGCGCGGTTACATTTTCAACCCGAAGGATCGGATTGTCGGTGGGGGCCTGACCTTCGTGCTGTTTTGAACGCACGGACACCAGATCACGAGTGTAGTCTTCACGCGGGTTGTTGATGATTTGATCGGTGGTGCCATGTTCCACCATATCGCCCATGCGCAGCACCATAATCTCATCCGAGACCTGTGCCACAACGGCCAGATCATGGGTGATGTAAAGCGCCCCAACGCCGGTGTCCCGAATGGCTTCTTTGATCGCCATCAGCACGTCGATCTGCGTTGTCACATCAAGCGCCGTGGTGGGTTCATCGAACACCACCAAATCAGGTTCCGGGCAAAGCGCCAGCGCCGTCATGCAACGCTGTAGCTGACCGCCGGACACTTGGTGCGGATAGCGATCCCCGATGTTGTCCGGGTCCGGCAAGCCAAGTTTGGCGAACAGTTCCCGCGCGCGGCCCTCGGCGTCCTTTTTCGAAAACTTGCCCGCGTGAACCGACGCCTCGATCACTTGCTCCATGATCCTTTTGGCCGGGTTAAAACTGGCCGCAGCCGATTGGCTGACATAGGTCACTTCAAGGCCGCGCAGGTGGCGCAGATCCGCGCGTGAGGTGTGCAGGATTTCACGCCCGTTCACCCAAACTTCGCCGCCCGTCAGCTCAACCCCGCCCCGACCATAAGCCATTGCGGCCAGCCCGATGGTGGATTTGCCCGCACCGGATTCGCCAATCAAACCCAGCACTTTGCCCTTTTCCAGTTCAAAGCTGACACCATGCACAATGTCGATGTCTTTGGGTTTTTCGCCGGGCGGATAAATCCGTGCGCCGATTTTCAGGTTTTTGACTTTCAGAAGTGCATCGGTCATCCGCGACCCCCTTTCAAGCTGGCGGTGCGGTTCAGAACCCAGTCCGCCACGAGGTTCACAGAGATCGCAAGTGTCGCGATGGCAAATGCGGGGTAAAGCGCCGCAGGGATGCCATAGACGATACCATCTTTGTTTTCCTTCACGATGCCACCCCAGTCCGCGTTCGGGGGTTGCACCCCAAGGCCAAGGAACGACAATGTGGACACGAAGAGCACTGCGAAGATAAAGCGCAGCCCCATTTCAGCAACCAATGGCGACAGCGCATTGGGAAGGATTTCACGAAAGATCACCCAGCGATTGCCTTCGCCGCGCAGCTTGGCGGCCTCGACAAAATCCATCACGTTGATGTCCACCGCAACGGCCCGCGCCAGACGGTAAACGCGTGTGGAATCCAAAAGCCCCATCACAAGGATCAGGATCGGCATGGTCACCGGCATCACCGACAGGACCACCAGCGCAAAGATCAGCGTTGGAATTGACATAATCAGGTCAACAAAGCGGCTCATCGCTTGATCAACCCAACCGCCAATCACAGCCGCCGTCAGGCCAAGAACGGACCCAAGGGTAAAGCTTAGGATTGTGGCAGCGGTTGCGATAAAGATTGTTGTCCGACCACCATAGATCATCCGGGTCAGCAGATCGCGACCGATATTATCCGTGCCCAACCAATGCTGAGCAGACGCCACATCCCATGGAATATCGCTTACGATTTCCGTCATCGAGTAAGGCGCAATCCAAGGTGCAAAAATTGCCACAAAGAAGTAGAGCCCGGTGAAAAAGAGGCCAATCAAGGCCGCAGGAGGAATTCTCATCATTTCGGGTGCCTCAGGCGTGGATTTGCAAGGATCGACACGATGTCAGCGACCATGTTCAGACCGATATAAACAGCGGCAAAGATCAGGCCACAGGCCTGGACCACCGGCACATCACGTTTCGAGACGTGGTCCACCAGATATTGCCCCATGCCGGGATAGACAAAGACCACCTCGACAACGACAACACCCACAACCAGATAGGCCAGATTCAGCATGACCACATTCACCACCGGCGCGATCGCGTTAGGGAACGCATGGCGGTAGATCACTTGGAAACTGGACAGGCCCTTAAGTTCGGCTGTTTCGATATAGGCCGATTGCATCACGTTCAAAATGGCCGCGCGGGTCATGCGCATCATATGCGCCAGAACCACCATGGTCAGAACCGCAACCGGCAATGCGATCGCATTCAGCTTTTCAAGAAAGCTCATCGAATCGTAAACCGTTGCCACGGTAGGCGCCCAGCCCAGTTTCACGCCAACGATATACATCAGGACGTAACCGATCAGGAATTCCGGAACCGAAATTGATGCCAACGTGACCGCTGAGATCAGTTTATCAGGCCACCGTTCGCGGAAACGCACCGCAAGAAGGCCCAAGAAAATCGCCAGAGGCACGGCCACAACAGCCGCCCAGAACGCGAGGAACAGGGTGTTTTTCAACCGTCCGCCCAAGGATTTGGTGATATCTTGTCCGTTGGTCAGCGCGGTACCCAAGTCGCCTTGAATCGCCCCCGCAAGCCAGCTGAAATAGCGGCTCATGGCGGGTTCATTCAAACCAAGCTCTGCGCGCAGGTTGGCAAGGGCTTCGGGTGTTGCCGATTGACCAAGAATGGATTGCGCCACATCACCCGGAAGGATCTGCGTGCCGGCAAAAATCAGCAGGGAGGCGGCAAGGAGTAGAAGGATGCCCAGCGCTAATCGCTGGGCAATAAGTTTTAAGACAGGATGCATGGTTTGGCCTTACGCCAACCAGCAGCGTGAACTGGCGATGTTATCCATCAGTTCCCCGTTGGGATCGGGTTCGAACCCGCCAACCTTATCACTGACCGCGTCAACAAAGTCGTTGAACATCGGACAAATCAGGCCGCCTTCGTCGCGCACGATGTGACCCATCTGGCTGTAAAGCGCTTTACGCTTTGCTGGATCCAATTCCGCTTTGGCTTGGCTAAGCAGGCTGTCAAACTCGGGGTTGTTGAACCTTGTGTCGTTCCAGTCAGCGGTCGACAGATAAGCGGTCGAATACATCTGATCCTGCACCGGACGGCCACCCCAGTAAGAGGCACAGAACGGTTGCTTGTTCCAAACTTCTGACCAATAGCCATCGTTAGGCTCGCGTTTGATTTCCAGCGGGATGCCCGCAGCGGCGGCGCTTTGCTGGAACAGCTGGGCCGCATCAACCGCGCCCGGGAACGCCGCATCAGCAACGCGCAGAATGATTGGGCTTCCGTCGTGGCCAGATGCTTTATAGTGCTCTGCCGCTTTCTCAGGATCATACTCACGCTGTGGAATGGTTTCATCAAACAGTGGGTAAGAGGCATTGATCGGCATGTCGTTACCAACACCGCCATAACCTTTCAGGATCTTGTCGACCATTTCCTGACGGTTGATCGCGTATTTCAGCGCCAAACGCAGGTCTTTGTTGTCAAACGGCGCGGTGTCCGTGTGCATGATGAACACATAGTGGCCGCGGCCAGATACGTTTTTCACCGAGATCCCCGGCGCGCGATCCAGAAGGGATGCAACCTTTGGCTCAACCGAGTTCACCATGTGAACCTGACCAGATTGCAATGCTGCCATACGAGCAGTTGCATCGTTCAGAACCAACAGCTCTGTTTCCGCCGCATGACCGATGCTTTCATCCCAATGGTTTGCGAATTTTTTGAACCCATAGCGCACGCCCGGTTCATTCACTTCAACCGTATAGGGGCCGGTGCCGATCCCTGCGTTTGGATCATCCATGCCGCCGTTTGGCTGAATCACAAGGTGATAATCTGCCAGAAGGTAAGGAAGGTCCGCGTTTGGTGTGTCCAAGGTCACTGACAATGTGTTGCCGCTGACGGACATCGATTCGATGCCTTTCACGATCCCCAGAGCACCCGACTTCGATTCTTCGTTCGAGTGGCGCTCGATGGTTTTCATCGCATCTTCGGCGGTCATTGTTTTGCCGTTATGGAATTCGACGCCCTGACGCATGTTAAAATGCCAGACCTTCGCATCCGGAGAGCTTTCGATGCTCTCGGCCAGGCGCATGTCCAGCTCGCCGGTTGGCGATGCATTCACCAAGGTATCACCCCAATGACGCAGAACACCCTTGGTTGCCTGAGATGCAACCAGACCTGGATCCAATGTATCGGTGCTTGCGCCACCGTTCATACCAATCTTAAGCGTACCACCTTTTACTGGGCCCGCAGCATGTGCAGCACCCGACAGCATTGTGTTGGCAGCCGCAGCAGACACACCCAACGCAGAGGCACGGCCCAGAAAATCGCGGCGTGACAGTTTGTTCGCAGCAACGCGTTTGGATAGGTATTCAAGTTCTTTTGACATGTGGAGCTCCCATTGGTCAGGCCATTCGGCCCGTCATTATTTCTTTTGTTCCGCACAAAGCTTTGCGCAGATGAGCGGGCATGGCAAGGGCTGTAACCGACTTGCGGTAACAATATTACGACATAGAGGCGCACAGTTCCGACAATGTTACGTACAAAAAAAAGGGCCAGACAATTGCCCGGCCCTTTAAGCTTACGTTACGTAAGACGCTAGAAGTTAAGGGAAATATCCCTGTGGTAAGCCGTACAAGAGGCCATTTCCAGCGCCTGATCACGCGTAAATCGCTTCTGTAGACGCACCCCAAGGGTCCCTTTCAGGGTCTCCACATAGGATGTCAGACCCGCCCGCAGCTGGTCTTCTGCTGATCCACGCCACACGACTTGCTCTTCATAGGCCACAACCGCTTTATCATACTCGACCAATGCCGTCGCACGATCCGGCGTTTTCGACTTCAACGCTTTACGCGCCTTTTTCAGAGCCTTTTTCACATCGTCAGACCCCTCCACCGCGCTAAAGGCTTTGGTCAGCTCGTTCACAAGCCCCTCTGCCTCAGCCTCGGGTGTCGTCTCGATGGTGCTGCGCATGTCGCGAAGCGGCCCTTCAAGCGCTGCAAAATCAGCATTCGAATCCAGCACCGCCAGAACAGACAGCGGGGCTTCATACGCCGCATCTGCCGCACGACGGTACACAGCCCGCGCCTTATTCTCAGCCTGAGTGAGTTTTAGGAAGGTTGCGTGCTGATCTTCCCATGCGTCCGGAATTTCAGCCTCAAATGCCGCGATTTCAGCGTTGTAAACAGCCAATTCCGCCTCGAGCTTAGCCCGCTCCGCCGCTTCGCTTTCATCGCGAAGGCGGCTGATCCGTGTCTCAAGCTCTTTGACATGCGTGCCACGATTGCGGATTTGCTTTTCGATCCCGCGCACAACACCGTGCATTGGTCGATAGGCAGGGGCCGCTTCCTGTACCACTTCGGCAGAGGCAAATGCCTCAGCCAATTTGGCCATCGCGGTGTCCGCTTGATCCAAGCCGCCGGCTAAATCCTTTGCCAGATCTTTTGGCAGAACCGACAGGTCCAGCCCGCGCGCCGCAGCAATCGCATCCGCGGTTGCGGTGCTTTGCATCAGCTGCTGACCCACATAATCCTCAAGGCACAGTTGCAACTTGGGGTTACGCGGGGGCGGGCTGCTTTCCGACAGGAAACTGACGCGGTTTGGCAAATAGTTCACCAGCGGCGGAAAGCCCCCCACAATGGTCAGCGCCGAGATTTGCAGCAGAATGAATGCAATCACGCCTTTGTACATCTGCACGGTCTTTACCACCGCGGGCGCAACACCGCGTAGGTAAAAGAGCGCAAAGCCAAACGGTGGGGTGAGGAAGCTGGTTTGAATGTTCAAACCGATCATCACACCCAACCAAACGGCAGTGATGTTGGCAGACGGGTCCGCCAGCAGGATCGGCGCCACAATCGGCACAACCACAACGGCGATCTCGATGAAATCCAGAAAGAAACCCAAGATGAAGATCACCAACATCACGATGATAAACTGCATCCAGAACCCACCTGGCAGGCCGAGCAAGAATTCCTTCACCAACTCCTCGCCGCCAAAGGCGCGGAAGGCGGCGGTCAACATGGCGGCCCCCAACAGGATGATAAACACCAACGAAGTTGTCTTGGCTGTTTCCAGCATCACACCTTGAAGGGTGTTTTCAATCTTAAAGATCCGCGCGCCCGACCACACCAGCGCCACCAAAAGCATCACGGTGGCAAAGGCGCCAATGGCAATACCCAGCTGGTCAGCGCCGCTGTCAATCGCTTTGATGTTCATATCAAAACTGGTCAGTGCAAAGGCAATCATGCCCATTGCCAAAAGAGCCATCAGCGCGGGGTAGTAAAGCGTTTTACCCCCCTTGGGCAGACGATACCCGGCCATGATCATCGCCCCGGCGGCACCAATGGCCCCGGCTTGGTTCACGGTCGCGATCCCCGCAATAATGGACCCAAGCACCAGAAAGATCAGCGCAAGTGGCGGCACCAGAGTGATGGCAACATTGCGCAGGAAACCCGCGTCAAATTTGCCTTCGTACGGCACGGCGGGCGCATGTTTCGGGCGCAAGATCGCAAAGACCAAGATGTAGAGCATATAGAGCCCGACCAAAACCATGCCGGGGATAAACGCGCCAAGAAACATCTCGCCTGCGGATGTCGACGCCACGTCGAATACGGATGGCATCGACAATTCGCCCGTTGCCTCTTTGTGTAAAAGCTTTCGCGCCGTGGACGCCTGGTCCGTGGCGGATGCCAATTGGTCCGCAAGGATAATCAGAACAATCGACGGCGGGATAATCTGACCCAGTGTGCCAGAGGCCGCAATGGTGCCGGTCGCCAAAGATGACGAGTAATTGTTGCGCAACATCGCGGGCAATGAGATCAGGCCCATCGCCACAACAGTTGCCCCCACGATCCCCGTGGTCGCCGCCAAAAGCGCGCCCACAAAGACAACCGAGATGCCCAGACCGCCGGGCACGGGGCCAAACAGCCGTGCCATGGTAACCAAAAGGTCTTCGGCAATTTTTGAACGTTGCAGCATGATGCCCATGAAGATGAACAATGGGATCGCAATCAGCGTATCTCGCTCCACCTCCCAATAGACGCCGCGAAGGTTGGTCACGCCGGCCGACAGCCATTGGCTTGGCCCACCGGAATGAAAATACGCATCGGTGGAGCCGGCAAAGAAATAGCCGGTGCCTGCGGCAATCCCGATGGTGATAATGGCCGCACCCGGCAGCGCAAAGGCCACCGGAAAGCCGGACCCAAGGGACATGGCCATAATCAGGATGAGAAGGGCGAGGAAATAGAGTTCCATGATCTGATATCCTGTTAGTGTGCCGCCGGGGCAATTTCGCGATGGCCCGGCTCGTCACGTTTGTCGGCCACGGCCTCGAGGAAATAGCTGACGAATTGGATCAGCATTGTTGTGGCAAAAATCGCAAGGAATGCCGCCATCTGATACTTGATGAACATGCCGACGCCGCCCGCTTGCGAGATTTCGAAGTTGACGATGGGACTGTTGATGATCGCCGTTTTGCCATTCAGGCCGACGATCAGGATCACCCAAACGGTGCTCATGCCCAGCGCGATGGCACCGAAGGCATTGACAAATCCACGGGTGGTGCGGCCAAAGCCTGCGTAAAGAACATCTACGCGAACGTGCCCTTCTTCAAACAGGGTATAGGCTGAGGCAAACAGGAACAAAGCAGCGTACCAATAGCGCACAAGGTCGCCCATCAACGCTTGCTCATAAGAAAACACAAAGCGTGAGATCACGATCAAAAGCTCTGCGGCCACAATCATCAAGGCAAGCCATGTAAAGCCCAGCGTGCGGGTAAAGCCGGCAACGACCAACCCGGCGAACACCAGAGGAATGTGGATATAGGGCCCAACCCAACGCGCCTTGCTGAAAAGCTTAACGGTGTCTTCGGCAAATATCGCGGCCAAGATCCCCTCGACACGCATAAAGGCAATCGCGCTGTCGACAATCCCGACAAACAAAACCGTCCAGAAGGCGGCGCGGATCAGATATGTGTTGAACCTGTGGATCGTCATCGCGTCCCAACGCAGCGCGTTACCTGGCGTGCGCAACACAAACAGCACCGCAACGGTGATGCTTGCGGCGTAGACTGCGGCATTGACCCAAGCGGCCCCACCAGCGGCGCCCGAAAACAATGGCTTAACGCCCGGCATTCCGAACCCAACCACAAGGACGTTGTTAACCATATAGGCAAACAGCACAGCCAGCATCCCCCAGCCAAAAAGGCGGGCGGGAACGGCGGGTTCACCGGTTCGTTGAATATTTGCAAAATCGCTTGGCATCTGCTTCCCCATAAGCGCCGCACCCGGTGATATCCCAGGGGCGCTTGTAAAAGAGCGGGGCCAAAAAAGCCCCGCTCTGGTTTTGTTATGACATCAGTCGCTTACGACAGGCCCAGCACACGGTTACGCTGGTTGACATAGCCGATTTCGAACTGGTTCATCATTGAACCCATTTCGCGCAGCTTGGATTGGAAGCTGTCGTTCACACGAGCGGCAAGTTCCGAATGGTCGCGCACTTCTGAGAACACTTCTTCAGCGGCTTCACCAAAGCTGTCCCAAACATCGTCGTTAAACGCACGTACCTGAACGCCCTGCTCGTCAACAAGCTTGGCCAGATATTCACCGTTTTTCGCGATGTTTTCTTCGTAGGCGGCTGCGTTCTCTTCCATACAAGCGGCTTCGATCACAGCTTTTTCCCAGTCGGACAGACCTTCGTACCAAGATTTGTTCATACCAAAGGACAGACCGCCACCGGGTTCATGCATACCAGCGGTGTAATAGTATTTCGCCGCCTCATAGAACTTCATGAAGTAATCGTTGTACGGACCAACCCATTCGGTTGCGTCAATCGAACCAGACACAAGGTTTTCATAGATTTGCGAACCAGGCAGCGACACGGTTGATGCGCCCAGTTTCGACAGAACCTGACCACCAAGGCCCGGAATACGCATTTTCAGACCTTTCAGGTCATCTGCGCTTTCGATTTCTTTGTTGAACCAACCGCCCGCTTGGGTACCGGTTGCGCCACAAGTGAACGCTTTCAGGCCGAATTGATCAGACACTTCGTCCCACAGCTCTTGGCCGCCGCCGAATTTGATCCAAGCGTTCCACTCGGGGTTGGACATGCCAAACGGAACCGAGGTGAAATAGTTGAAGGCAGGGTGTTTCCCAGCCCAGTAATATTCAGCGGCGATATAGGCTTGGCTGTTGCCAGATGCCACTTCGTCAAACGAGTCAAACGCACCAACGCGTTCGCCTGCCGCGAAGTATTCCACTTTGAAGTGACCGTCAGACAGTTGCGCAATGCGATCTGCAAGACGCTGAGCAGAAATCCCCAAACCCGGGAAGTCACGCGGCCATGTCGATACGATTGTCAGGGTCTTACCGCCCTGGGCAAGTGCGGGTGTCGCCAATGCGGTCGCGCCTGCACCAAGTGCAGCGCCCGTCAGAAACTTACGGCGTTCCATCATAAAAATTTCTCCTCCGAGTTTTTCAGTTCTCTTGTTGTCAGACGATGGCGGCCCACATCTCTCCCAGGGTCACCTACGTTGCCACGGACATTACTACGGAGTTGAAACAAGAATTCAAATGATAATTTCACGAAGTGGTAATATTAATTTACCAATTCATGAAATTGCCGCCTACACTCTGCCAACTAACTTGCGAAAAAACCTTGTTTTCTTAGCTATTTTGACCATTTGATAAAGTCGGCGCCTTCAGGTTGACGTTACGAATATATCGGGTCGCTTTTGGCGAGAGGTCCGCCACTCCCCTACACCTTCGAGGGAAAAATTAGCCAAATTTACTTTTCTGCTTGGATATTTCATTTTTTGAACTATGTACGGCAAGTCTCGATTCCACACCAAAGGAACACCATGTCCAATTGCAATGACGACCCACTGTATCTGCAAACCGCCGCACCGAATATTGAACCCGAATTGCGGGCCATTATGGGGGCGATTGCCCTGCATTCTTTTCTCGAGATGCAGGTCGAATGCAATGTCATTGATGATGGGCTGACCAAATTTGAACGCAACCTGCTGATCCGGCTGGATCAACCCAAACGCTTGGGTCAGCTCGCGCGCGACACAAACTCCCTGCCCTCGACCATGACCGCCGCAGCGGATCAGCTAGAGCGCGCAGGGTTTGTCTCGCGCCAGCGCGATCCAAATGATCGGCGCGCCTGGCTTTTGGTCTTGACCGAACAGGGCGCCAATCACCGTGCTGAAATTGTGCAACTGTCGCGTACTTTGTTGCAAGACATCCTGCACCTCACCGATGACGAATTAAAGAGCTATGCCGATATCGGCACCAAAATCCACGCCAATATCCAATTGGCCATGCAAAACCCGGACCAACCCGAAATTACGAGAGCCGCACAATGACCCTTATGAAACCCATTCTGGCCGCAACCGCGCTGACCATGATCGTCAGCTTGTCGCCCGTTCTGGCCCAAGACTCCATTAAACCCGTCAAACTCATGACCATCGCGGACACCTCTGCCAGCCTCGATCGAATTTTTTATGGCAAGGTTGTTGCCCGTCAAACCGTCGATCTTGCCTTTCAGGTCGGCGGGCAGTTGATCGATTTTCCCGTCATTGAAGGTGACGTGATTCCTATGGGCGCGTTGATCGCGCAATTGGACCAAGAGCAATACTCGCTTGCGTTGGAACAAGCACAACTGCAGAAGGATCAGGCCGACCGCACGCTGACGCGACTGACCAAATTACAGGGGCAAACTGTCAGCCAGGTTAAGCTGGACGATGCCACCACCCAGGCCAGCCTCGCGGATATTGCCGTGCGCAAAGCCGAATTTGATCTGGAACACACCACGCTATCAGCCCCGTTTGACGCGTTGGTCGCCACCCGGAATGTCGGCAATTTTGTCACCATCGGCGCTGGGAAACCCGTCGTGCGGCTGCACGACATGAGCGAAATTCGCATTGATATCGACGTGCCCGAGGTCTTGTTCCAAACGGCGGGTAAAGGCGGCCCGGTCACCATCACCGCGCGCTTTCCGTCCAGCGACAACACCTATCGGCTTGAGATCCGCGAGTTCAACGCAGAGGCCTCGGCCGCGGGGCAAACCTATCGCCTGACACTCGGCATGGAGACCCCCAGTGATCTGGTGGTGTTGCCCGGATCCTCGGTGGATGTTCTGACCCACGCCAGCTTGGGCAAACAAGAAATCATCGTCCCGGTGACCGCCATTGCGACAGATGCAGACGGCAGTGTGTCGGTCCGCATTTATGAGGAAACAGAAGATGGTAAAGGCGTGATCAAGGCCGCGCCAATCGAGGTGAAGCCCGCCGAGAATGGCGACTTCGTGGTTCTGTCCGGCCTCGCGCCAGGACAACAAATTGTGGCAGCTGGTGCCAATCGGGTTGCGGATGGTCAAACCGTGCGCCCGTTCACCGGCCTCGCCAACTAGGAGCGTTTTCCAATGGTGAATATCGCACGCGCGTCCATCGAAAAGCCGCTTTATACATGGCTTTTGATCCTCACAATGCTGCTGGGCGGCATCTGGGGCTTTTTCAATCTGGGTCGATTAGAAGATCCGGCCTTTACCATCAAACAATCCGTGGTGATCACACAATATCCCGGTGCCTCTGCTGAACAGGTGGCGACCGAAGTGTCAGAGCCGCTGGAAAGCGCCATCCAAAAGATGGAAGAGATCAAAAAGATCACATCGATCAACCAACCCGGCCAATCCAGAATCGATGTCGAGATCAAATCAACCTATCCCGCCGAAGCGTTGCCGGCCATTTGGACCCGTCTGCGCGCCCGGGTGCGGGATGCCGCGCGCAACCTGCCACAGGGCGTTCAAACGCCAATGGTGAATGACAGTTTTGGGGATGTGTTTGGTCTGTATTATGCCGTCACAGCCCCCGGTTTCACAGACGCTGAATTGCACGATCTTGGCACCTTCCTGCGCCGAGAGTTGTTGGTTGTGGACGGGGTTGCGGATGTCGATCTGATGGGTCTTCCCGAAGAGGCGATCTTTATCGAACCTGACCTCACGCTCACCGTCAATCAGGGTATTCCACCAAATGCCATCGCCAACGCACTGTCGACTGCGAACTCGGTCGTCTCTGCCGGTGAAATCGCTGCTGGCGAAAGCCGTGTGCAGATCGAGGCACCCGAAGGATCCGACACCGTATCCGCCATTGCCGAACTGAGTGTTGGGTTGAATGGCAACCTGTTGAACCTTGTGGATTTTGCCTCTGTGACCCGCGCGCGCGTGGAAAACCCAAGCCAGATCATCCGCTATAATGGCCAAGATGCCTTTACCCTTGCGATTGCGGGTCTGGAAACCGAAGACATTGTCAAAGTGGGTCATCGGGTTGACGATCGCCTTACGGAGCTTTCACAAGTCATTCCGTATGGGGTGGAGCTTCAGCCGATCTATCAACAGCACATCGTTGTTGAAAAAGCCTCCAATGACTTTCTGATCAACCTCGCCATGTCGGTGGGCATCGTGATTATCGTGCTTGGCCTGTTCATGGGGTGGCGCGCTGCGATTGTGATCGGCACCACGCTCTTGCTGACTGTTGTGGGCACGCTTTTGTTCATGTGGCTCTTCTCGATTGAGATGGAGCGGATTTCGCTGGGTGCCCTGATCATTGCGATGGGGATGCTGGTGGACAACGCCATTGTTGTGGCGGAAGGGATGCAAATCTCGATGCTGCGCGGGCGCAACTCGCGACAGGCAGCGGATGACGCGGCGAAGAAAACCCAAATCCCACTGTTGGGGGCGACGGTCATTGGGATCATGGCCTTTGCGGGGATCGGCCTGTCACCCGACAGCACCGGCGAGTTTCTTTTCTCGCTGTTTGCCGTGATTGGTATTTCCCTGATGCTCAGCTGGGTCTTGGCGCTGACGGTCACCCCGTTCCTGGGACATCACCTGTTTAAGCTGGACAACCAGTCCGCAGAAGATGCCTATTCCGGGCGTTTCTTTGTGTTCTACAAAAAGATGCTGGATTGGGCACTGACCCTGCGCTGGCCGGTGATTGCCGGGATGATCGCCATCACTGTGGCATGTTTTGGGGGCTTCGCATCGGTGAAGCAACAGTTCTTCCCGAACTCAAACACACCGCTGTTTTTTGTCAGGTATCAGCTGCCACAAGGCACGCCGATCACCAAAACTTCGGACGATCTGAAGGTCATGGAAAGCTGGTTGTTGGACCAGGAAGAGGTGGTGTCTGTCGCGGCCTATGCGGGCCAAGGCGCCACACGTTTCATGCTGACCTATGATGCGGGGCAAGCCAATCCTGCGTATGGCCACCTGATCATCCGAACCGAAACCATCGACGAAATTCCGGCGCTGCGCAAACGGCTGGAGGCCTTCGGGGCCGAAAGCTTCCCCGAGGCGGATTTCCGGGTCGAACGGTTGGTGTTTGGTCCGCCAAGCGGAACGCCCATTCAGGTGCGCCTGTCGGGCAGCGACCCAAAAGTGCTGCGGCAATTGGCGGATGACGTTAGTGCGGTTATGAAGGGGGCCTCTGACAACCTGATCAACATTCAAGCCGATTGGCGCGAACAGGAATTGTCGGTTGTGCCGATTCACGCCACCAACCGCGCCCAGTCCGCCGGCATTACGCGTGATGCGATTGCCAGCAGCCTTTTGTTCTCAACGGATGGGATCCGGGCGGGTGTATACCGTGAACGGGAACGACAAATTCCCATTATTTTGCGCAGCCCGCGCGATCGGAGCTATAGCCTGAATGATCAGCTGATTTACTCGCCTATTTCCGGTCATCAAATGCCAATTGAGCAAGTCACAGATGGCTTTGATTACACGGTCGAAAACACGCTGTTCAAACGTTGGAACCGCGTGCCAACCATCGCGGTTGGGGCCTCGATCCCGGCGGATAAGACCGCGGCATTTGTGCATTCCGAAGTCCGCGCGGCTGTTGAGGCAATGGACCTGCCACCGGGTTATTCAATGGAGTGGGGCGGCGAATTTGAAAGCTCGTCCGAGGCCAATGCAAGCTTGGGCAAGCAACTTCCTGTCAGTTTGTTGGTCATGGTCATGATCTCAATCCTGCTGTTCAATGCGGTGCGCCAACCGCTGATTATCTGGCTGTTGGTGCCAATGTCGGTGAACGGTGTGGTGATTGGCCTGCTTGGCACCGGCCTGCCCTTTACCTTCACCGCGCTTCTTGGCTTGCTCAGCCTGTCGGGCATGCTGATCAAAAACGGCATTGTCCTGGTCGAAGAGATCGACCTTGTGCGCGAAGAAGGTGTCGAATTGCGCAAGGCCATTATTGATGCGTCCGCCTCGCGGGTACGTCCCGTTGCATTGGCCGCGATCACCACGATCCTTGGTATGATCCCACTTTTGTCAGATGCGTTTTTCGTGTCGATGTCGGTGACGATCATGGGCGGGCTGGCCTTTGCGTCACTGCTCACGCTGGTGGCAGCGCCAGTGCTGTATTACGTGTTTTTCAAGCGTGAAGAAACACGCGAAAGGGCCGCAAAAGCCGCGTGATATCAGCAAAATTGAACGATAAATGCCGCCCATTGGACCTGTCTGATGGGCGGTTTTTTTGTACAAATCGCCCAAACCAACGTCGTCAAAACACCTTCCCCAAAAGGGGTGAGAGTTCATTTCACGAAAAAGAGAAAATCTGGAGCGGGCGGCGGGAATCGAACCCGCGTCATTAGCTTGGAAGGCTAAGGTCTTACCACTACACAACGCCCGCCCAGTGAATTCATCACATATTTCATACTGTTCAGAGCGTCAAGAGCGAGAGGTGAAACATCTTGGCGCAAGTGTGAAATCTATGTTGCGTTTTCTTGTGCAAGACGGCTGGGCGCCCCCCGGGATGCACGCAAAACCTTTTATTCCGCGTTAAACACAAACAGGGTTTCGCCGTTGATCTTATAGGCATTGATCAAATCTTTGGCTGTGTCCGACACCAACCACGCCTCTAACTTTGCGGCCAGATCAGCCCTGACATGAGGGTGCACATCTGGGTTTACGGGCAGAAACGCATATTGATTGAACAAAACCGGATCCCCGGAATAGACCAACGCCAGATCGCCCTTATTGCCAAAATTCAGCCAGCTTGCGCGATCAGACATGATATAGGCGTTCATCCCGGCGGCGGTATTAAGTGCGGCCCCCATCCCGGCCCCCACCGCTTTGTACCAATCCCCGTCTGGCGTCACATCAGCACTTGCCCACAACGACAGTTCTTTCTTGTGGGTGCCGCTGTCATCGCCGCGACTGACAAAAGGGGATTGGGTGTCTGCGATCGCCTTAAGAGCCGCAGCCGCGCTGTTGGCGTCAGCCAATTTGGCACTGTCTGATTTTGGGCCGATAAACACAAAATCATTATACATGATCTCACGGCGATGGGTGCCAAAACCCCCTTTGAGAAACTTTTGTTCAGCCTTTTTGGAATGCACCAGGATCGCATCCACATCACCCGCCTCGCCCAGCTTTATCGCCTGCCCGGTGCCCACCACCAACAGCTGCACATCAATGCCCGTATCCGCCTTAATCTGCGGCAACAGAATGTCGGCCAAGCCAGAGTTGTGAAAAGATGTGGTCACGGCCATTCTCATCTCATCCGCAACAGCCACACCTGACAAAAGAACCGAGGCGAAAAGCCCGCACAAGACCCGTTTCATTCGACGATATCTCCTTTTAAAAAGGCACAGGCCTGTGCCGTTTTAGGCCTCTCAAAAAACGTTGATGCTGGGCCATATTCGTGGATGTTTCCGTTTAGAAGAAACAAGGTTTCCGTGGCCAGGCGGCGGGCCTGCCCCATATCGTGGGTCGACATGATCAACCGTGTACCCGCCGTGGCGGCGCGGGTCAGGATCTCTTCGATTTCACGCGTCGCGCGACCATCCAGCGAGGCGCAGGGTTCGTCCAGAAACAGCAAATCCGGTTTCGTGATCAACGCGCGGGCCAAGGCAAGTTTTTGACGCTCGCCGCCAGACAAAAACGGTGCCGGACGATCCAAGGCGTCCCCCAACCCAATATCCTGGGCCGCCTTGATTGCAAGCGCACGCGCCTTGGGCCGCGCCATTTTCGCCAACCTCAGCGGATAGATCAAATTGCCCAGCACCGAACGACGCATCATCACCGGATGCTGAAACACAAAGGCTTGTTTTTGGCGGGCCTCCAACGGATCACAAGACCATGTGATCGAACCCGCGCCAAGGCGGGCAATGCCGTGGAGCATCCGTAGAAAAGATGTTTTTCCGGCGCCATTTGGGCCAATGACAACCGTGACCCCGTCCGCCTGCAGGGTCAGATCCACGGGGCCGATCAGCGCTTTTTGGCCACGGCGCAGCGTTGCGCCTGACAAGACAACGGGAAAAAGATTGCTCACCACCGGCCCTCCCGCTCTGTGCGACCTATGACGTGGATTGCAAGATTAACGGCAATGGCCATGAAGATCAGCACAAAGCCAAGGCCCAGCGCGAGAGCAAAGTCCCCTTTGCCCGTTTCAAGTGCGATTGCGGTGGTCAACACGCGGGTGTGGTGGTCGATATTCCCCCCAACCACCATGATCGCGCCAACCTCGCCAATTGCGCGTCCAAACCCTGCCAGCGCGGCGGTTAATAACGCACGCCGCCCGTCCCAAATAAGGGCCTGTACCCGCTGGAATTGGGTCGTATTCAGGGAAATCAGAAGGTCGTGATAATCCGACCACAATTCGCGCAAAGCCTGATGGGCAATAGAGGCAATCAGCGGCACGATAATGATCACCTGAGCGATCACCATGGCAGTTGGTGTGAACAAAAGCCCCATAACCCCCAACGGGCCAGAGCGACTGAGAAACACATAGACCACAAGCCCGACGACGACCGGGGGCAGGCCCATCAACGCGTTGAGCATTGCGATCGTCAAGCGGCGCGCGCGAAATCGGCGCACAGCCAGCAACGCCCCGAGCGGCAGCGCAACAACGGAGGCAATCACCAAAGCGGTCAGCGTCACGCGCAACGACCGCAACGTGATTTCCACCAAATCCGCATCCAAAGTCAGCAACATCCAGAAGGCCTGAGACATGCCGCTTAATAAATCTGACATGCTCCCTCCCTTATTCACCCGACGCGCATGTTGCGCCACGCGGTCAAAAATTCAATAAAACGGGCCGACCGGACCTTAGCCAACGGGAAAACACCGCTTTTCTGACGCATATGCGATATGGACAATTTGTCCAACCCGCACAAGGCAACCAAGCATTTTTACCAAAGCGACAGCATACCCAAAAACGTCTACACGGCTTGCATTTCAGACATTCAAGCGGCTTTCGCTGCCCCCGTTTTCACCTTGCACCAAACTGGCCGGTTTTAGCGGTATTGTTACAAGGCAATGCGCGGGCGACCTGAGGCTTCGGCAATCACTTCCGCATCAATAAACACGTCTTGTCCCTCGATTGTGGCGGTGCGGATGTCACGCTGTACGACCACACGAACCCCCTCGGCCCCGGCCACAATCGCCGCGTTCTGCGCCCTCGACTTCAACACCTCTTCAAGGCGCAACAAGGCGTCTTCCGAGCTGCGGAAATCCTCGGGGCCAGTGGCGAGATGCACCCGGAACGTCCCTTCAGATGGGCTGGTGATGGTGCCTGTCTCACGTATCGTAACCCGACCAACCACCGCCCCAATGGCGTTGGCAACCCCGGCATGTTCCGGCAAGATCATCTCACACTGCAGCCGCGCGCCAACTGCGGGGTAATAGGTGGGTGCCGATGCCCCCAAGCCCACGACCGGCAGGTTTAACCCGGCATCCAGTTTGACCAACCCGCGGTGACGGCTGAGCCCTCGTTGGGTCAGGACATGGCGGGCCAAATCTGCTGCGGGCAGACCGAAGCCATCCGCCTCTTCTCCGAAAGCCGTTTCCAAAAGCGCAAGTGATGTTTGCTGGGTCAACTGATCCACGATAACCTGCGCAACCTCTTCAGCAGTATCAGAAAACCGCTTGCCGGCGCCGGTACGCTGACGGCTGAAAAGTTCCAGCGCCATATGTGCGGCTTTCGCGTCCCAAGCATCCGCATTTCCCAAAACATGGCTGGCATCCGAGGGCGTCACGCCAGACACCTGCACCAAACCGCGATCCACCAAACGGCGCAGCGCGTTATATTCCAGCCGGTTTTCCAAGACATCCCCCAAGGGGTGAATCTGATCCCCAATCCGTTCCAACAGCGCGCTGTCACGAGGTGGCAATCCAGAGCGATGCGCGCCTGAAACGGCACGGACAAAACGCGCAAAATGTTCGGTTAATGTTGTGCTGCGCAGTTGCTTTTCCAGCACCTCATGCACCAGATCTGGCGCCTCCATCGCGATCAAGGACACGGGTAAAACGCGGCGCGGACCAAGTGAGACCGAACTTTGCAGCCCTTCGGACAAGAAATGCGCCTCGCTGTCACCGCCCAAACCCGACGTGCGCATCGCCACCGCCTCGACCATTGTGCGAAACGGGCCAACCCGCGCGCCTTCGGGATCAATGGCTGGACGGCCATCGCGCAGCACCGCAACATCCGTCGTGGTGCCGCCAATATCGCTGACCAAAGCGTCCGCCGCCCCGGTCATCCAACGCGCGCCAACGATGCTTGCCGCCGGGCCGCTTAAGATGGTTTCAATCGGGCGTTCCAGTGCAAATTCCGCCGAGATCAACGCCCCGTCCCCGCGCACAACCATCAAAGGGGCGTGGATGCCCAGCTCAGTCAATCGGATCTGTGCGCGTGTGATCAGACGGTCAATCATCCCAATCAGCCGCGCGTTTAAGATCGCTGTCAGCGCCCGCTTGGGGCCATTCAGCTTTGACGACAGATGATGTGAACAACTGATCGGTTTTTCACACTGCGCGTGGATCATATCCGACACGCGCTTTTCATGCGCGGTGTTTCGGGTGGCGAATTGCGCAGCAACCGCAAAGCCTGAAACGTCTGAGGCCTGCAATGTTAACCAATCTCGCAGGCTTTTTTCGTCCAGCGGATGCGCCTCGTTGCCTGCGTGATTGTGCCCGCCATCAATCAGAACATAGGGATCCCCTGCCATCACATCGGTCAACCCGTGGCGTTTCATATCCGCCTCGTTAAAGCCAACCAACACCAGACCCACGCGTTCGCCTTGCCCCTCGATCAACGCATTGGTGGCCAAGGTGGTCGACAAGGACGCAAGCGTAATCTGGTCTGGATCCACCTTCGCATCGCGCAACACGGCCTCAACCGCCTTGCCAATGCCTTCGGCAAGATCATGGCGTGTTGTCAGTGACTTGGCCGTCGCCACCACCGTTTTCTCATCTTGGATCAGAACAGCATCTGTATAGGTGCCGCCCGTATCAACCCCTAGGGAAAGTGTCATAAAATCCTCCTCGCGCGCCCGACCCAAATACAGACACCACGCCCCACTTGTCTGATCAATTTCGACATCGCGCGTCGTTTTTGGCCTCGTTTACAAGGGATGTCAAAAGCGCGGGGGGCGTTGACCCCAGGCGAAGCCGTCAACCAACACAGGCTCAACAGGCTTGATTGAAATTCAATCCGGTTGTTAACCTATATTAACGACAAAAAGGCGCGGAATGGGAGGGATCGGTATGGGGGCAGAGGGCACTGGAATTCGAGCTGTTTCACGACACTACGCCAGCGCCAACAACAGACGAGCATGGCTCGAACTTGGCCTAACTTTTCTTCTCTATCTGGTTGGCTTGCTCACCGCACTTTTCTCAATCGGTGCCCCTTGGATCCTGTTTCCCGCAATGATTTTCGCCGCCGCGATGGGGTTGCGGATTTACATTATTCAGCATGATTGCTTGCACCGCGCCTTTTTCACCAGTCGCCGTTTGAACGACATTGTTGGCACATTGGTGTCGCCCATTGCCCTGACGCCTTATCAAGCGACGCGGTTCAAGCACAACCAACACCACGCGCATGTGGCAGATCTTGAGCGGCGCGATACCTTTGAAATCTATGTCATGACCGTGAAAGAATGGGCCGACGCACCGTGCCTTATACGCGCCAAATATCGTCTGTACCGCAGCCCCTTTATCCTGATCATTGTTGGCCCATTCATTCTGTATGGGATCCTGCGCCGCATGCCGTTTTATGGGTTAAAGACCGGCATCTGGGATCTGGTGTTGCACAATGTGCTGTTGACCGGACTTGCAACATCTGTTTGGGCCATCGCAGGTTGGGCCGGGATCGCGGTCTGGGTTGGTTCAATCTATATCGCCTGTGTGTTTGGCGGGTTGATCCCCTATGTGCTGCATAATTTTGAGCATGTGCATTGGGGGGTAAAGCCAGAGCTTGATATGGAAACTGCCGCTTTGGAAGGGTCATCCGTGCTGGATTGGGGGCGCCTGTTTGATCTTGCGATGATGAATATTGCCTATCACGATCTGCACCATCTGAATGCCAAAATCCCCGGCTATAAAATCAAAGCCGCCTACGATGACCTTGAGGCGCGCGGGCTGATCACCTCTGAAAAGATCGGTTTTATCGATGGGATTAAGTGTCTGCGGTGGAAACTTTATGACGACGAAAACCGCTGTATGGTACCATTTCCCAAAGACCGGCTTGAGGCCCAGACACAGCTAAACGCCTAGCCGGGCCACCCTTAGCTGTGTTGCAACTGTGGAACGCGGGAGGCAAGCGCTTGCCAAATCGCTTCTATTTTTGGCCCCACTTGCGCACGCGGGCGAAAGGCACAAATATCCACGTCCAACCGCCATTCTGGCCCACCAATCGGCGCAATTAATTCCTGTGCCGACGCATCCACAGCACTTTCAGGCAGCCACCCTACGCCGTGCCCCGCCACAATCACCTCTTTCAACACGTCCGACATGTCGCATTGCACGCAAACCTTATGCGGCAGTGGCTCGCCAGCACGCTCCAACACATGTTCAAACAGCCGGACAAAATAGGCGCGGTGTGAATAGGCCACCATCGGAAAAGGGTGCTTTGCTTTGCCCGGAAACCCGAACCCCTCGCGCAGTTTCGCATCCTGGGTCGCATAGGGCATAAACCGGTCGCGCCGCACCACCAGACGTTCGTGTTGGTCCAGATTGTCGTGGGTCGGGATGGCCACACAATCATGGGCAAACAGGATATCCGCATCCCCCGCCAAATAGCGCGCAACCACATCACTTGTGGTGCCGACAATGACCGAAAATGAGCAATTGGCGTTTTGGCCGATGATCTCAAGCACCCGTTTGAACTCGGACCGCGCCAGCACATTTGGCATCGCAATCCGCACCTGGGACATCACATCAAACTGCGCCGCCCGGATCGAAGATCGCGCCTCAAACAACCGCTCCACCGCGATGCGTGCGCTTTCGCGAAACTGTTCACCTGCATCCGTCAAACGAACGGGC
This sequence comes from Aliiroseovarius lamellibrachiae, assembly GCF_018599245.1. Taxonomy (GTDB): domain Bacteria; phylum Pseudomonadota; class Alphaproteobacteria; order Rhodobacterales; family Rhodobacteraceae; genus Aliiroseovarius; species Aliiroseovarius lamellibrachiae. The sequence goes on along the minus strand of NZ_JAHEVJ010000006.1, from coordinate 230,851 downwards.
ACAGCGCCTTTGACCACCAGCGCTGTGCCCAACCATTGTTCAAGCGATTGAATGCGCCGCGAAAACGCAGCCTGCGACACATTGCGGAATTCGGCGGCCCGGGTGAAGTTTCGCAACTCTACCAGAGCCAGATAATCCTCGAGCCACCGAACGTCCATTTGCGCCTGTCCTTACAATCCAATCGCGCGATAATACTCGGCGATGCGCGCAATGGTAACCACGTATGCGGCGGTGCGTAAAGTGGCGTTCCCCAGGGTTTTCTTGCGCTCCATGATCTCATCAAACGCGCGGACCATGATCTCTTCCAGACCCGAACGAACAACGTCAATTTCGCGCGTATCACGCGCAATTTTCGACCGCTGGGTATCTGGCAAGGGGCGTCCTGCAATCTCTTCCAATGCCGACACAACCGCCGAGCCCGACATGATGTTTTGACGCTTGTCCATCAGGCCAAAAGGCAGGTGCGTGATGTTTTTCACCCATTCGAAATAGCTGACCACAACACCGCCTGCATTCACGTAAAGATCGGGCAGAATGATGATGCCGCGACGGGTCAGACACTCTTCGGCTTCGGCGGTGACGGGTCCGTTGGCGGCCTCAACGATCAGCTCATAGTTCACGTCTTCACAATTGTCTGCGGTGATGGCGTTTTCTTTGGCCGCCGGGATCAGAATGTCTGCGGCTTTATAGGTCAGGCCTTGCGCTGATGGCACGGTTTCGGCACCGGGGAAATTGCCCACGGATCCGGTTTCAGCGCGGAATGCGGCAACCGCGTCCACATCAAAACCAGCGTCATCAAAGATCGCCACATCATGTTCAACAATGCCAACAATGCGCGCGCCATCTTCTTGCAAAAACTTGGCTGCATGATAGCCCACATTCCCGAAACCTTGCACAACAACACTCAGACCTGCGATGTCTTTTTGCCCCGCCACGGGTGCTGTGTCAGGATGCGCAAGATAGGATTTCAACGCATATTGCAGACCACGACCTGTCGCCTCGACCCGGCCTTCGATCCCGCCGCGCGCAACGGGTTTTCCGGTGACACAGGCCGCTTGGTTGATTGCATCTGAACGTCCCGAGCGGCGAAATTCATCCGCCATCCAGGCCATTTCACGCTCGCCGGTGCCCATGTCAGGCGCAGGCACGTTGCGGCCCGGATGGATCAGATCCCGGCGCGCGAGTTCCTGGGTAAAGCGGCGGGTGATTTTCTCTAGCTCATCTTCAGACCAATCCGCCGGGTTTATTTTCAAAGCCCCCTTTGAGCCGCCAAACGGCACGTTCACCAAGGCGCATTTCAGGCTCATCAACGCCGCCAATGCTTCAACCTCATCGTGGTTCGCATCGGGGTCATAGCGAATGCCGCCTTTCACCGGTTCGATATGCTCGCTGTGCACGGATCGCCAGCCCTGAAAGCTGTAAATCCGTCCGCGCAGTTTCACCCCAAAACGCACCGAATAGGTCGAATTGCATTGGGCGATCCGTTCGGCCAACCCTTCGGTCAGGTCGATATGAGAGATTGCATTGTCGATGAAGTTTTGAACACTGGTGAGAAATTCTTGCTGGCTCATGGTCTTTTCCATTTCCTAAGCCCCCAAAGGCGGGGTGCGTAGGTGAACGGAAACGCCATGCCGGTTTAGAAGTCCAATGCAGTTATTGCATCGCCCATGCAGGTGTCAGGGTGATGTCGCACGTTCACCAGGATCACAAAGGGCCTGACACAATGCATCCCATTGCTTGCGCGTCACGGTTCGGTCGCTGGCAGATATCCAATAACTCTGCTCGGGCGTCAGTTCCGCCTCCGACAACCGGTGCAAACGACCTGTGTCCAATTCGTCTTGCACCAGAGGAAGCGACGCCAAAAGCACGCCATTGCCCGCCCGTGCCGCGGCCACCCCGGCGGTGAAGGTATCAAACCGCAGGCGGGGAACTGGGGTGGGCGCGTCCCCGGTCAGCGCCGCCCATTCCTGCCACCCGTCGCGGGGGCCGGAGATCGCCAACCGAGGCAACGCCTGCCACGGGCCTTGCCCAAGCAAACCTGGCGCGCAGACCGGTGACAACCGCTCCGCGAACAGGCGGGCCTTGAAAGGTTCATCACCACGCCCCTCGCCATACCGCACCCGGACCATCGGCCCATCGCGCAGATCCTCGGCAGACAACACATGGGTTTGGCAGGAAATCTGAACATCTGCGCCCAATGACACCCCCGCCAATCGTGGTGCAATCCAATGGGTCAGCATCGACGCGCTTGCGGATAATTTCAGTGTACGGCGCCGAATTCCAAACAGCTCTTGGGCTGAATGATCCAGTGTGGCAAGGCCATGACTGACATATGGCAACCACGCCTCACCCTCAACACTCAGCACCACACCACGCGCCTGACGGATGAACAATTGCGTATCGAGTCGCGCTTCTAACTGGGCAATGCGCTGGCTGATAGCGGCCTGCGTCAGCCCTGTTTCCTTTGCTGCGCCTGTAAAACTGCCCGTGCGGGCGGCGGTTTCAAAGGCGCGCACCCAATCCAACGGAAGGTTGTCCAGCTGCGATCCAGCCATAAGTTTATCAACCCCTCAGACCCCATTCCTCTTTGTTGAACTTATGAACGGATGAAGCGACACTGTCACCAGAAAACACAATGTTCCACTTTGGCTCCAATCAAGGAAACCCCAGATGTCCGAAGTCTTGATCGACCCGCAAGCGCAGTTTCTCACCCTTAACACCGCAGGAAAATCCGCGCGCTTTCACGCCGTCTGGCTGCGCGATAATGCGTGGGATGAAGACACCCGCGCACCGGGCAATGGCCAGCGCCTGATTGCATTGCGTGACATTCCGGCCGGTACGCAAATTGGTGCCGCCAGCGTGGATGCCACCCATCTTGAGGTCCGCTTTGAACCGGAGGGCAAGACCGTTCGTTTTGATCTGAACTGGCTGATGGAAAACAGTTATGACCACCCGGTGCCGACCCAGCGTGGCTGGCTGGGACCACGCATTCAACCATGGCACAGTGATTTGATGGGCGATGTGCCGGTTGGTGATTTTGCCGAGCTTTCCAAACGCGGGGTCGCCTTGCGCGATTGGCTGGGAAAGGTCACCAAATACGGCTTTGGCAAGGTTGTGAACGGCCCGGTTGAGGATGGCGCACTGTTTAAGGTCGCAGGCCTTTTTGGCTTTGTCCGCGAGACCAATTACGGCAGGCATTTTGAGGTGCGCACAGAGGTGAACCCCACCAATTTGGCCTTTACCGGGCTGGGCTTGCAGGCCCATACCGACAACCCCTATCGCGACCCGGTCCCGTCACTTCAGGTGCTTTATTGTCTGGAAAGCTCGGCTGCGGGTGGTGAGAATATGGTGGTGGACGGCTTTGCCGCTGCCCTGCGGTTGCGTGATGAAAATGAAAACTATTTCAATGTGTTGGCAGATCATTGCGCACGGTTTGAATATGCAGGCGAAGAGGATGTTTGCCTAACGTCCCGCCGCCCGATGATCGAGCTTGCCCCCGACGGCGAACTGGTTGGCGTGCGCTTCAACAACCGGTCTTTGGCCGCCGTGACGGACGTGCCGTTTGACAAGATGGCCGATTATTACGCCGCCTATCGCCGCTTGGGCGAAATCATTGATGATGAGGCGATGGAGGTGACCTTTCGCCTGAACCCCGGCGAAGGGTTCATCGTCGACAACACCCGCGTTTTGCACGCCCGCAAGGGGTATTCCGGCGAGGGTACGCGGTGGCTTCAGGGGTGTTACTCCGACAAAGACGGGCTGCGATCAACCTATGATGCGATGATCCGAAGTGCGCAAAAGGAGGCGGCGGAATGAAGCCGGATATTGACGCGCTGACACCCCAAAACATCGTCGCATTCATCGGCGGGATCTTTGAGCGTCGTGGGGATGAGGAGTATCTGGGCGAGCCTGTGACCATGGCTGAACATATGCTGCAAGGCGCAACGATTGCCGAACAAAACGGCCAGTCAGAAGAGATCATTGTCGGCGCGCTGCTGCACGACATTGGCCATTTCACGTCCGAGTTTGGAACCTATCACCCTGATGATACCGAAGATCGCCACCACGAGGACGCGGGCGCTGAGGTGTTGGAGCAGTTCTTTCCCAGCGTGATCACCGATTGTGTGCGGTATCATGTGGCGGCCAAACGGTATCTTTGCGCCACCAAGCCCGAATATTTCGCGCGTCTGTCGCCGGCGTCCGCCCATACGCTTGAGCTGCAGGGCGGGCCGATGAATGAGGCAGAGGTGGCGGCGTTTGCAGCCAATCCAAACCTCAAGCAAATCATCGCGGTGCGCTATCTGGATGAGGCGGGAAAGCGCGACGATATGCTGACGCCGGATTATTGGCATTTTGCGCCAATGGTTCAGCGGATGGTGGATCGTCATTGCGCGTAAAGCGAGCTGGGGGTTTCACACCCCCAGACCCCCGTGGGATATTTTTGCCAAGAAAAAAGGGCGGAGCCCGGCCCGCCCTTTCCCATTTCTAAAACCGCAACGATCAGTCGATCACGCGCACCGCCCCTTTGGCAGCAGAGGATGCAAGCATCGCATAGGCTTTTAGCGCGTTGGACACTTTGCGTTTGCGCGGCTTGGCGGGCACCCAGCCCTTGGCGTCTTGGGCGGTCCGGCGCGCAGCCAGATCGTCATCAGACACATCCAGATGGATGCTGCGGTTTGGAATGTCGATGATGATCTTGTCACCCTGTTCGACCAAACCGATCGCGCCGCCCTCTGCGGCCTCTGGCGAGGCGTGGCCAATTGATAGGCCAGATGTTCCGCCTGAGAAACGACCGTCGGTCAGAAGGGCACAGTCTTTGCCCAGACCTTTGGATTTCAAATAGCTGGTCGGGTAAAGCATTTCCTGCATGCCCGGCCCGCCACGCGGCCCTTCGTAACGAATGACAACCACGTCGCCTGCCTTAACCTTGCCGGTCAGAATATCGCTGACAGCGGCGTCCTGGCTTTCACAAACATAGGCTGTCCCGGTGAATTTGAGGATGCTGGCATCCACGCCGGCCGTTTTCACAATACAGCCATCCAGCGCGATATTGCCAAAGAGCACGGCCAAGCCGCCATCTTGGCTAAACGCGTGTTCTTTTGAACGGATCACGCCATTTTCGCGGTCGGTATCCAGCTCTTTGAACCGGTTCTCGGTTGAGAACGCCTCAACCGTGCGCACGCCACCGGGCGCGGCTTTGAACAGGCTTTCGGCCTCTGGGTTGTTGGCGACCTTAATGTCCCATTTGGCAATCGCCTCGCCCATGGAGTTTGAATGCACGGTCGAGCAGTCATTGTGCAAAAGGCCCGCACGCGACAGTTCACCCAAAATTGAGAAAATTCCGCCCGCGCGGTGCACGTCTTCCATATGCACATTTTCGGTGTTGGGGGCCACTTTACACAGGCACGGCACCTTGCGGCTGAGCTGATCCATATGCGTCATGTTGAAATCAACTTCGCCTTCATGCGCGATGGCCAACAGGTGCAAAACGGTGTTGGTTGAACCACCCATCGCAATGTCCAGCGACATCGCATTTTCAAACGCCTCAAAGGTTGCAATCTCACGCGGGAGCAGGCCTTTTTCGTTCTCAACATAATGGCGTTTGGTGATCTCAACGATCTTGCGACCGGCCTCAAGGAACAGATTTTTGCGATCGGCGTGGGTCGCCAATGTGGACCCGTTGCCCGGCAGCGCAAGGCCCAGCGCCTCGGCCAGACAGTTCATCGAGTTGGCGGTAAACATGCCCGAACACGAGCCACAGGTTGGGCAGGCGTTTTCTTCGATATGCTGGACTTGGTCATCCGTCATATCTTCGCTTGCCGCAGCAACCATCGCGTCCACGAGGTCGATTTTTTTCATATCCAGATCCGCGAGGTCAATCTTACCCGCTTCCATCGGGCCACCGGACACAAAGATCACCGGAATATTCAGGCGCATCGCGGCCATCATCATGCCGGGGGTGATCTTGTCACAGTTGGAAATACAGACCATCGCATCGGCGCAATGCGCGTTGACCATATATTCCACGCTATCCGCGATGATTTCGCGTGACGGCAGCGAGTAAAGCATCCCGTCATGGCCCATCGCAATGCCATCATCGACCGCAATGGTGTTGAATTCCTTGGCAACGCCGCCGGCCGCTTCCACTTCGCGTGCAACCATTTGACCAAGATCTTTCAGGTGCACATGGCCCGGTACGAACTGGGTGAACGAATTGACAATGGCGATGATCGGCTTACCGAAATCATCATCGCTCATCCCCGTTGCACGCCACAATCCGCGGGCACCCGCCATGTTACGGCCGTGGGTCGACGTTCTGGAACGGTAAGCTGGCATCGTTTTTCGCCTCTCGCTGAATTTAAATCGCACAGGGATTAGCACTGTTGACCGAGTGAGGCCAGAGACGAGTTGCAATCCGGCCCCCCTGCGCCCTAGGGTCGCAAAGCTTTTGAGAAGGATCAGTCATGCGATTTCAGGATTTACGTGACGCCAATGCCATTCGTCGCACCGAATGGCCCGGCGATGATCAGGCCGATACCGCATTCCGGGCACTAGAAGTCGCGGGGGAGTTTGGCGAGGTGGCAGAGGCGGTGAAAAAGATGCTGCGCGCGGAACGTGGCATCAAGGGGTCCACGGCGACGTTGCAGGATGTGGCAGATGAAATGGCAGATGCGATCATTTCTTTGGATCTTTTGGCGGACCATCTGGGCATTGATTTGGGGGCATCTGTCGTGCGGAAATTCAATAAGACGTCACAGAAATACGACCTGCGCACACGGCTTCCTGAATAGGGTAAATGTTGACTTAAAAAGGGTGGTGCACCGGTTGCAGCCCCCCAATGGGGGACATTACGAGCTTGCTCGTATGGGCCACAAAGGACTGGGCGTTTTGCGGCCCGGTGGGGGGCTGGCTTTTGAAATATGCAAAGTTGCCAACATTTCCCTGAACGTGTTAATTGTCTTTCAGTGGGAACTTGTTGCTTTCTTCCACTAGATCGCGTGATGCGATGCTTTTTTTGCAATCTAGGTGGGGTAAAATGTGCGTTTTCGAGATGATAAATCGCCTTATATGAGCACGGCAAAAGAGCCGCCGCTTTCGTTCGATTGGACCGGCAGTTTGGGAAACCACTGCCAGGATATGAAACAGAAAATCCGGGCGGTTGGGCTCCGGCGGACCCTGACGCCGGGGACTGATGTTTACAAACAGGGTGAATGCAATCGAGAGGTGATTATCATCCTGTCTGGATGTATCGAAGTCACCTATACAACGCCAGACGGCGACGTCGCTTGGTTGCGCCACGCAACAAAAGGGGATGTTCTGGGTGAAATTGAAGTTTTATCAGGAGAAGCTGCCGCCGCCAGTTGCACAGTATGCACCCCTACCGAAGTGATTATTTTACCTTCGCCAGCTCTGAGCGACCTATATCGAGACCCCATCGTTCTAAGGGCACTTCATCGTAGAGTAAGTCACTATTTGAAAGCGGACAATCAGCTGCTCGCAAATGCTCTTTTTGCGAGCGTGAACGAACGTATTTGTCAAAGAATACTTGGGCTAATTCCCCCCGGCCAATCTGAAATTCAAGTCAGCCAGACAGAGCTGGCGCGACTGGTTGGGTGCCGTCGCGAGGCTGTTAATCGTCGACTAACTGCTTTGACCCAAGAGAGCGTCTTGGCGGTCAGCCGCGGCCGCATTGCCATATTGGACCGCCGACGCCTTGCGCAGTGGGCTGGTTGGGCTGACGACTTGCGCTGATGCGCCTTCCAGTTGGTGCAAATTTGAAACATTTTTAGATAACATGTTCAAGTTCCCCTAGACTGTGACTTTTCGCACAACTCCCAGCCTTCCCCTACGTTACCCCGAAAAATGGGAATGGACTGGTTTGCACCTGAAAAAAGGAGCAAGCCCACTGGGGTGATAAAACTGATGACTACTTTAGAGAATACGATCAATACAACTTCGGCAAAACGGAACTTTGGTTCGATACGCAAAATCATAACAACGTTTGCTTTTCAGCTCACTTTGGCGGCCATTTTGTCGGTTGCTTCGATCAGTAATGCGGTTGCGCAACATGTGACGTCATCGAGCGTGTCACCAACAACTTATTCTGGGGCGGGGCAGTCGATAACCTTCTCCTTCGTCATCAATTCGGGTACATCAATTTACAACGGTGTTTCGGCATCGGGGTTTCTCGTTCCCAATTACAGTTGTTCGCCTCAGAGTTCTGGCAGCCTCAATGTCAACATCACCTGCTCGGGGACCTATGTCACCTCAGCCTCTGATGTCTCTACGCTTTATGAAACCCCGTCCACCATTACTGTGGGGATTAATGGCGTCCCCAACCCACCCAATTTTACCGTGGCATATGTTGCGCCACCCCCGACCCAGCAATCGCAAACCATTAGCTTCACTGCACCGAGCACACAGACCTATGCCCCTGGCCACACGGTTCCCCTAAGTGCGACCGCGACGTCTGGATTGTCCGTCAGTTTTGCCTCAAACTCGACCTCTGTTTGCACGGTGTCTGGAACCACTGCCACGATCCTGTCTGCCGGAAGCTGTTCGATCACCGCCAGTCAGGCAGGCAATGCGAATTATTTCCCCGCAAGTAGCACCAAAAGCTTCACCGTCAACAAAGCAAACCAAACTGCCAGTATTACAAGCACGGCCCCGACCAATGCGACAGTTGGCGGTTCGAGCTATACGGTAGCGGCAACTGCGACCTCGGGGTTGACCCCAGCGCTGACCATCAGCGCCAGCAGCTCGGCGGTATGTGGCATCGCTGGCTCTACTGTCTCTTTCAATGGGGCGGGCACCTGTACGGTTAATGCAAACCAATCTGGCAACGCGAACTATAACGCCGCTCCGCAAGCGCAACAGAGCTTTACCGTGAGCAAAACCGCTCAAACCATTTCATTTTCCAGCATTGCCCCGACCAATGCAGTGGTCGCAGGTGCCTCCTATAACATTGGCGCAACCGCGAGTTCAGGTCTGACGGTTTCGTTCTCAGCCGCAGCCGCAAGTGCGGGCATCTGTTCAGTCTCTGGATCGACGGTGTCATTCTTAGGTGCGGGGACCTGTCGGATTGATGCAAATCAAGCCGGGAACGCAACCTATGATCCCGCCCCGCAAGTGTTCCAAAGCTTTGCTGTAAGCAAGCAATCACAAACTGTCAGCTTTTCAAGCACCGCGCCAACAAACGCCGAAGTCGGGGGTGCCACCTACGCTGTAAGTGCGACCGCAACTTCGGGCTTGACCCCAGCATTGACCGTGGACGCCGGCAGCGCCGCAATCTGTAGCATCGCGGGCTCCACCGTTTCATTCTCAAGTGCGGGGACCTGTCGGATCAACGCGAACCAAGCCGGGAACGCGACCTATGATCCCGCCCCGCAAGTGTTCCAAAGCTTTGCTGTAAGCAAGCAATCGCAAACTGTCAGCTTTTCAAGCACCGCGCCAACAAACGCCGAAGTCGGGGGTGCCACCTACGCTGTAAGTGCGACCGCAACTTCGGGCTTGACCCCAGCATTGACCGTGGACGCCGGCAGCGCCGCAATCTGTAGCATCGCGGGCTCCACCGTTTCATTCTCAAGTGCGGGGACCTGTCGGATCAACGCGAACCAAGCCGGTAACGCAACCTATGATCCCGCCCCACAAGTGTTCCAAAGCTTTGCTGTAAGCAAGCAATCGCAAACTGTCAGCTTTTCAAGCACCGCGCCAACAAACGCCGAAGTCGGGGGTGCCACCTACGCTGTAAGTGCGACCGCAACTTCGGGCTTGACCCCAGCATTGACCGTGGACGCCGGCAGCGCCGCAATCTGTAGCATCGCGGGCTCCACCGTTTCATTCTCAAGTGCGGGAACCTGTCGGATCAACGCAAATCAAGCCGGTAACGCAACCTATGATCCCGCCCCGCAAGCGTTCCAAAGCTTTGCTGTAAGCAAGCAATCACAAACTGTCAGCTTTTCAAGCACCGCGCCAACAAACGCCGCACCTAGCGGAACCTATGTAGCAAGCGCATCTGCCACGTCAGGGTTAACGGTTGCATTGTCGATTGATGCATCCAGCAGCGGCATTTGTTCTATGGCGGGCAGCACCGTTACATTCAGCAATCTTGGCAATTGTCGGATCAACGCCGATCAGGCGGGGGACGCAACCTATGATCCGGCCAGCACCTTTCAGGACGTAACAGTGGGCAACTCTGCGCCAACTGCAAGTGCCGGCCCGGACCAAGCTTCGATTGCATCAGGTGCGAACGTTACGCTGGATGGCAGCGCGTCAAATGACACTGATCCAGGCCAAGTTCTAAGCTACAAATGGCGCCAGCTGAGTGGGTCGAATGTCACGTTATCATCGACCACCGTGGGCAATCCAAGCTTTGATGCCCCAACTCTGGCGGTTGGTGTGCCGTCGGAGGTGCTGGTGTTTGAACTGGTGGTCAATGACGGCCACACAGCATCGTCGCCTGATACAGTGACCATTACGGTTCGCGATCAGACGGCACCGTCGGTTACGATAACGGGTTTGCCTGGCAAGCTCGAAGCAAACACCTCTGCGCAGGTGGCAGTAACATTCACTGAACCTGTAACTGGATTTGTTGAAACAGACCTGACGGTTGTCAACGCCAGTGTCTCGAACTTTGCGGGCTCGGGCGCCGTCTATACCGCATCCATCACCGCGCTATCGTCGGGCGATATATCCCTTTCGGTGGCCAAAAACGTTGCACAAGATAGTGCTGGCAACAAAAACGCAGCGTCGGCAATTGTGACCGCCAAACTGACGGCCACAAAGGTAACCTATAAATTGCTTGCCAACAGCGCCAAAAAACGCGGTCAATCCTTGCTGTCATCGCAACCAAATTTGGGTTCGTTTTTCCGATCTCAACGCGGCTCATTCGTCGGTCGACTCTCGTCACGCGGTGGGGATTTCAAGCTTTCAACCAAGCCGGAAAACCCAGTTTGGCTGTTTGCGCAAGGGCGCTGGTCTTCCAATGGTGGTGTGCAGGACAGTTACATTCATGCCGCTGTGGGTGCCCATCTTTTGCAACGGGAAAACTTTATCCTTGGGGCAATGCTGCAAGGCGATCACGGTTCCTCGCGAGACGGCGTTGCGGCGCTTGACGCTAATGGTTGGCTGATTGGCCCCTATTTTGTTGCCCGTTCGCCGGATGGCAAACAAGTCTTCTCGGGCTCTTGGCTTGTTGGGCGTACTGATATCGCGCTCTCACCTCTCGGAACTTACCAAGATGAAGTTACCGCGGACCGAAACGTCTTTACCCTGTCGATGAGCCACGAAATTTCTATTTCCAAGCTCACCTTGTACCCAACATTAGACTTGGCAAACATCACGGAGAAACGCCCCAGCTATGTCGACGGTTTGGGACAGACAATTGCGGCAGGAAATCTGAACTTGTTCGAAGCATCCGCAGGGCTGGACTTCAGTATCCCGACCGCGGTGTCGTCTGGTACAGGCGAGGTGACAGGCGGCCTGTCCGCGATCTACGCACATTATGATGTGGACGGCGCGATTGAAGAAGATCTGCGAGGACGCGTGGATTTTGGTCTCAATCGTCAGTTTGATAATGGTGTCATCTTCAATGTGAACATATCTTATGATGGCATTGGCGCGCCTGAACGTGGATCGGTTGGCGCGGACCTGTTGATCAGTAAGAATTTCTGACCGCGGCGCTCTGATTTCACTATGTAAGAGCATGACAAAAAGGCGTGTGTTTCAGCAATGGATCACACGCCTTTACTGTCCAATTGATCAATTTGGGACAGATCAGAAACAGAATAGCCCCCGTATTGCAGACGCTTTCTTCCCTAAGTTTGAGGCAAGATGCCCGTTCTGGAGAAGCCCAATTTCAGTGACGGTTTCAAGCGTGATGCTGTGCATCCGCAGCCCAGCAGTCGAAACGCCGTGTCGATGAGAAGGGGGATTACGGTACGTGGACATCCAAATCCTGAGGTTTCGGCGCGATTGGCATCAGCACCAAGTCCCTGCACACCTAGAAGGCTCGGTTTGCAAAGCCACCAAGCGTCCGATTTGAGGTTGCGGCAACAGACAGCGCAATGCAAATCCGGACTCTGTCTAGGAAACTAGGGGGGTTGCCGGATAAATGGTGCCCCATGACGGACTTGAACCGCCGACCTTGTCCTTACGAAGGACCTGCTCTACCAGCTGAGCTAATGGGGCATTGCTATGTTTCTGCGCGGGTCTTTAGCACCGTCCCGCGCGCATGGGTAGCCCCAAAATCAACGCTTTTCATTGCTGATATGATCAGAGGGTGTTGCCACCACTTCTCCGTCCAGTGGCTCGTCACGCATTACCGGATCATCCGATGCCTTGTCTTGATCATCGACGGAGAGGTCACGCTCAGTCTCGCTCGGGGTATCTTCTCCGATGATCAAAGGCAGCATCTCAGCACCACCGGCCATTTGGCCTTCGGCCTCAGGCGCCTTGGTCCAGGACAATGTGTCAAACCCACCGCAGTTTTCACAAACCGGGGTCCAACCTGCATGAATGTGCTTACAGTTTTCGCACACCCACTGGGGGCCTCGTGGGGCGGTTACGGCACGGGCCAAAAGCGCCCGCACTGTTTTGTCGTCTGACCCTTCGCCCCGCTCAATCGCGGCCAGTAACGTCAAAGCGCGCTGCGAAGGCTCACTATCTGGCAAATTCCCCAGCGCCTTGCGCGCCGCAACATAATCGCCCGCTGCGATGTTCAGTTCCGCGACCAACATCCGCGTTTCTGCGTCGCCTTCGCGATGCTTGGTCAACGCGCGGAAACGGGCAATACGTGCTTTGGGTGTTTCATCGGGGGCAATCTCCGCAAATGCGGCGGCCAAATCAGGGTGGGGTTGCGCGACCCAAGCTTTGGTCAACACGCGCGCGGCATAACGTGGCTTGTCATCGTCGATATATCCACGCGCGGCCATCACGGCCGCAGGCACCAGATCAGGGGAGAGTCGGTTGGCTTCAATCGCCGCCTCACGCGCCTCTACGCTTTTGCCTTCGTCCAAGATCCCTTTGGCCTCGGACAGCGCCAAAACCGCATCACGCCGTTTATGCACATCACGCGGAAGGCCCCCATATTTCAGCTTTGCAGCCAGCGTTTTTCGCGCACCAGCCCAATCGCTTTTCTGTGCCTGAAGGCCCAACAATGCATCTTGAGTGTCCACATGGCGTGGTTTCAGCGCTAGGGCTTTTTCCGCCAACCGCATGGCAGTTTCCGTGTCGCCCTCGTCGAGTTTTTGCTTCATCAACCCGCGCACGCCAACAAATTGGGTCCGCTCATCCGACAGAAGTTTCTTGTATACTTGGGTCGCTTTGCGCGTATCACCCGACATTTCAGCGGCCTGTGCCGTCAACAAATTGGTTAGCTCCGGCCGACGCAGATATTTCTCAGCGCGCGATGCTTTGGCCATCGCTGTTGAACTTTCGCCCGATGCCAGCGCCATCATGCCATCCGCCAGCGCCTCATAGCCCTTTTTCTCACGCGAGCGATCAAAGTATCGCGAAATCGCTGTTTCATCCCCGTTCAAAAAACGCACCACTGCGCGCAGCAATCCAAACAGCACAATCAGCAGCCAGACCGCAACAATCAACACCGCAAAAACAATCACCGCCTGCAACGGCCCAAGGTTCAGTTCAACCCCGGCCACTGCCACACGAATTCCACCTTCCAGCTCCATCAACGCGCCGGCGCCCATGGCCAGCCCCGCAATGACCGCGACGAACAGGATAATCTTGAAAAGAGACCAAAGCATCGGCGTGTCCTTAGTTTTTGTTCACAAGCTGGGATAGCGCATCACCAGCAGCAAGCGCATCTTTGCGGGCGGTGGCATCAGCAATCCACCCTTCTAATGCAGGTTTCCCTGCGTCTGGCAGGGCCGCAAGTTCGGCCAGGGCAACATCAATTTTTCCCATCTTCAACGCCCCTTCGGCGCGCGACAGGATCGCATCCGCATCCGTCCCATCCTTGGGCTCCAACGACCGGGTGCCCAACTGCAAGCGCACAAAGGCTGATACGCGATCCATCTCACCTGCGGCCACAGCGGCCCGAACCGAAGCATCCAGCGCTGCACGCGCGGCTTCTGGGAACATAGCCTGAAGCGCGGACAACGTCACAACACCCTTTTCTGCGTGGGCAGCCAGGGCCATAGGGGCCTCAACACCCGCCTGTTCGGTCAAATCAAACAGCGCATCGCCATAGGGGCGACCGGTATCAATCGCAGCCAAAACACGCGCCAAAGCCGCCCGTGCCCCTGCCGCTTTCGCAGCCTCGGCAGCATTGACTTCCAGCGTCGCGGCATCTTCTTTCGCGCTGGAGATTTTCGCGAGTTCCTGATCCAGCATCTCACGCATCTGTTGCAATTCCCGCTCATAGGCCGTGGCTGCAGCAGCGGCCGCTTCCATGCCCGACCCTTGTGGGAGTTTTTCAACGGTGTGCAGGCGGTTTTCCAGATCACTCATCGCGGTGTTCATCGCGTCAAGCTGGGTGCGCAACTGAGCGAGTTTACCCGTAATCTCACCGCGGGCATTGGCAAGGCTGTCATCATTTTTAAGAACCGTCAGCGCCTCGCCTTGCGCCGCACCTTGGCTTTCAAGCGCGGTCAGGCGACCCGTCAAAGCGGCCAACTCGGTTGTAATCGGATCCTCAGCTGGACCAGAGACAAACGGCCATTGATCAGGATAGCGCGCGGCGCCAAATCCAAGCGTTGCTGCAACCACGCCACCCAAAAGCATTGGCACAAACCCGCCACGACGTGGGTTTTCGGCCAAGACTGCCGCCGCGTTGGACGACGCAGGCGGGGGTGCTTTTGATGCCGTGTCGGCACTCGACGTCGCTTCACGTTTAGTGCCGGCGTTGTCCTTAGGCGCAGACTTGTCCGCAGGTTTTGCATCCTTCAGGCTGGTTGTGCCTTTTGACACATCCTCTTCAACTGATGAAGGGTGTGCCGCGGCTTTTGCGCCTGTCGTTTTTTTCGAAGCTGCGGGGTTTGCCCCGCTTTTCGGTGATTTTTCAACGGGTTTTGCCACCGGCTGTTTTGATTTTACAGTCGACGGCTTTGCACTCGCACTTGCATCTTTCTTTGATCCAGGCCCAGCCAGAGCGGTATCTTTCTTGTCACTCACAGCAGCGTCTTTTGCGGTCTTTTCGACCTTCGATGCCTGCCCTTTTGCGGGTTTGCGGGTATTGGCCAATGTCAGAACCTTTCGAATCTCACCTTAAATTGCGCGGCAGTCGCGCCACACCAGACTAACTTGGCCCCACCGGGCCCTCAAGCGAACTTACCCAATCTTACCCCCTGAGAGGCTTTGAAGGGATGCGACAATCCTGCCCACCATCTCGATCTGTGTCGGTTCAGCGCAAATTTCAACCGATGGATCAGGCATTAAGCCAGTATAAACCGCGCGCCAAGCCTCCGCGATCGAGGCGCTCATCGCAATGATGTGAACCTTTTGCCCGAGTTGCGCCACCTCTTTTGCAACCAAACGCGCGGAGCGTGGCGAGAAAAGGGGAAGGATTACATGCTTCTCCCCGGTCAGCGCATTTATGGCGGCTTTCGTCAATGGAATAGATTGTTGATCATAAACGATTTTCTCAGAGCATCCATAGCGGGCCGCAAGATCGGCACTGACATGGCCCCCGCGTAGATACACCATCGGGCGCTCTGGTATGTCTTCGGGCAGATGATCTGCGTCCTGCGCGGTCATGACAACCTTCGCCCCAGCCTTTTCCGCCGCTAACGCCGTACGGTTGCCAACACAATAGGCGCGCTGCCCGTCCATCCGCCCTTGAACCCCATGTACAGACGTCAGAAGAACCGCCTGAAACGCGGCCAAATCCGGCCATGCGCCTACGGGAATAATCCGTAAAACCGGAGAAACCTCCGCAACGACCACCTTACCCAACGCCGCCTCGCACGCTTCAAGCACCTGACGCGAGCTGTTCTCCGGACGTGTAAGCACCACTTTTGCAGACATGATTTTGGCAGACCTGTTGTCTCATCTATCCTCGGGTGTTACCCCGACGAAAGATTTATCGCAACAGAACCGACATGACCAAAACGCTAACATTTCTTGGGCTGGAAAGCTCGTGCGACGACACCGCCGCCGCCGTTGTGCGCCACACGCCGGGGGACGCGCCGGAAATTCTGGCCACAGTTGTGGCTGGGCAAACCGATCTGCACGCTGACTTCGGTGGTGTCGTGCCAGAGATTGCCGCCCGCGCGCACACCGAAAAACTCGACCTCTGTGTAGAAGAAGCATTGGCCGCCTCTGATCTTAACCTGACCGACCTTGATGCCATCGCAGTGACCGCCGGGCCCGGTTTGATCGGCGGCGTTTTGGCCGGCGTTATGTGCGCCAAAGGGCTGTCTGCCGGATCCGGCCTGCCCCTGGTCGGCGTGAACCATCTGGCCGGCCACGCCCTGACCCCACGGCTCACGGATCAAGCGACCTTTCCCTATTTGATGCTTTTGGTGTCCGGCGGGCATTGCCAGTTCTTGATTGCCAAAGGGCCCGAAGAATTCAGCCGTTTGGGCGGCACCATCGACGATGCCCCCGGTGAAGCCTTTGACAAAACCGCAAAACTGTTAGGCCTTCCACAACCTGGTGGTCCTGCGGTAGAGGCCGAGGCCCGGAAGGGCGACGAGAAACAGTTCCGTTTCCCGCGCCCCCTGCTTGATCGCCCCGGTTGTGACATGAGCTTTTCTGGCCTCAAAACAGCCTTGCTTCGAGAGCGGGATCGCCAAGTGGCTGAACATGGCGGGCTGCACCAAGCGGATCGGGCGGATCTTTGTGCCGGATTTCAGGCTGCCGTGCGCGATGTTTTGATCGAGAAATCTCGCCGTGCGTTGGCGGAATATCTATCCCTCTCTCCAGAGGAACCAACCTTGGCCGTCGCCGGAGGCGTGGCTGCAAACAAGGCTCTACGAAGCGGATTAGAGACTTTGTGTGGCGATCTTGGGGTCGCTTTTCTCGCCCCTCCCATGCATCTTTGCACCGACAACGCCGCCATGATTGCCTGGGCCGGGATGGAGCGATTCCGTCTGGGCGCGCAGGACGACATGTCGCTGGCCGCACGCCCCCGCTGGCCCCTTGACCGCACTGCCCCCGCTATGTTGGGATCTGGCAAAAAGGGAGCCAAAGCATGAGCATTTCCATCCTCGGCGCAGGCGCTTTTGGAACCGCCTTGGCGATCTCAATCGCGCGAGATGGGCGGGATGTATTGCTGTGGGCCCGCACGCCCGAAGACATGCAAGCCGCCCGAGAGAATGCCCGACGCTTGCCGGGGCACCGGTTTCCGGACAGTTTGACCGTGACTGGGAATTTGCCCTTAGCATGCAAGCCCGACATCGTCCTTCTGGCCACGCCAATGCAACAACTCTCGCGTTTTTTGGGCGAACATTCCGGTTTGCTGGACTGCAAAACGCTGGTCGCCTGCTGCAAGGGTATTGATCTGGACACTGGCTTTGGACCCGCAGAAGTCATTCGCCGCCATGTCCCCAATGCCACACCGGCAATTCTGTCCGGGCCAAGCTTTGCCGTCGATATTGCGGCCGGTCTGCCCACAGCGCTGACCCTTGCCGTAAATGATGGTGAAGTGCTGCAAAACGCCCTTTCGACAGACACCTTGCGCCTTTATCGGTCTGCGGATCTGGTGGGGGTTGAAATTGGCGGTGCGCTGAAAAATGTCGTGGCAATTGCCTGCGGGATCGCGATCGGCGCCGGACTTGGCGAAAGCGCGCGTGCGGCCTTGATGACCCGAGGATACGCCGAGATGCAACGCTTTGCGATTGCCCAGGGTGCGCGGCCAGAAACCCTTGCGGGGCTGTCGGGTTTTGGCGATCTGTCGCTCACTTGTACCTCAGAGAAATCGCGGAATTTCGCATTTGGGCTGGCCTTGGGGCGTGGCGACAGCCTTCCGGAAGGCACCACAATTGAAGGTAAGGCCACAGCCAAGGCCGTTTCATCCCTTGCAAAGACGCTAAATTTGGACATGCCTATTGCCAATATGGTTGTGGCCGTTCTTGATAAGCACCTGACCATTAAAGAAGCGACCAAGGCCCTGTTGGCCCGCCCCCTGAAGGAGGAATGATATGCTGGTATCCGTGATTTGCACCGACAAAGACGGGGCGATTGAAACCCGAAAAGCCAACCGTGACGCGCATGTTGCTTACTTGAAGGCCACAAATGTGGTGCAGGCGGGGCCGTTTTTAAATGCGGATGGTATGATGTATGGCTCGCTGGTCATTCTTGATGTGGAGGATATGGCCGCCGCACAGGCTTGGGCCGCAGAAGACCCCTATGCCAAGGCCGGGCTGTTTTCAGATGTTCGCATCGAACAATGGAACAGAGTGATCGGATGACCCGCTGGCTGTTCAAATCCGAGGTCTCGACCTGGAGTTGGGATCAGCAAGTTGCCAAAGGTGACGCCGGCGAGGAATGGGACGGGGTGCGCAACTATCAGGCGCGCAACCACATGCGCACCATGAAAGTGGGCGACCTCGGGTTCTTTTACCATTCGCAAAAAGAGAAAGAGATCGTCGGGATTATCGAGGTCTGCGCCGAAGCCCATCCCGACAGCACCACGGATGATGAACGCTGGGAGTGTGTCGATATCAAGGCGGTCCGCCCCCTGCCACGTCCTGTCAAATTACAGATGTGCAAAGATGACCCGCGACTTGCCGATATGGTTTTGGTCAACAACACCCGCCTGTCTGTCCAGCCTGTGACCGACGAAGAATGGCGGGTTGTGCTGGAGCTTGCGGGCGATCAGGGCTGAAGTCATACTCCTGTTAAAGAAATGTCGAACAGGAGGGGAAACCCAATGGGAATTCTATCAGTTTTGGCGGCCGCCGTCGCCGCCTATGTGTTTGGAACTATTTGGTATATGTCGCTGGCGAAACCTTGGATGGCAGCAACCGGGGTGGCGGTGGGCGAAGACGGGCGACCTGAAAATGCAAGCAATCCAATCCCCTATATTGTAGCCTTTGTCATGGCGATTTTGGTGGCTGGGATGATGCGGCATATTTTCACCATGGCGGGTATTGATGGTGTCGGTAAATCGCTGATCACTGGGCTGGGCCTTGGCCTGTTTGTGGCCGCACCGTGGATTGTGAACAACGTGATGTTTTCTGGAAAGCCCAAAAAGCTGGCATTGATTGACGGCGGCTATGCGGCCGGTGGATGTGCTGTTGCGGGATTGGTTTTGGGTCTGTTTTAACCCCAAACAAAAAAGGCCGACCTAAGCCGACAAAAAAGAGAAGGGGCCCGCACCCATCGGACCCCTTCTACCACCCCACGTGCTCCCTAGCACCACACGTGTTCACAATAATAAGGGTCCGACCGTCCTGGTCTTCGTAGACTATATAGCGGGAAATTGCGGCGGATTGCAATCTTGTTTCCCGTTCAAAATTATTCAAAATCAGTAGGTTAACTCAAGGATTGGTTAACCATACCTGGACATGAAAAAGGCGCAGGACCAAGGGTCACCGCGCCTTTTTGAAATTCTGGGTTGGGATCAGCTGTAAACAGCTTCCTTACCGAAATGCTTGACCAGCATGTAATAAACAACGGCGCGGTATTTGTTGCGCTCAGATTGGCCATAGGTTTGGATTACAGCGTTGATTGCGTCCATCAATTGCGGGCCATCGCCCAGACCCAACTTCTTGATCAGAAAGTTGTTTTTCACGGTTTCCAGCTCGCTGTCCTGGGTCGCTGCAACGGTCGAAGCATCGTCATTGTAGATGGCCGGACCGCAACCAATTGTGACCTTGGTCAACAGATCCATGTCCGGGGACATGCCACATTTATTTTTCAAATCATCTGCGTATTTCGCGATCAAGTCGTCTCTTTTACCCATAATGGTGCTCCCAATTGTTGTTCAAGGCTTAGCCTCTCTGGGGGCAGACTAAGGGTAAAATTCATCAACACAAAGGAAAACATTGCCGCATCGTTCCCCCTAGGAATCATGGGTCGTTTGTCGCAGACTGTCGCCAACCAACACATTTAATCAGGAGGGATCCATGGGTCTTTGGAATTTTGTAAAAGGCGCCGGTAAGGCATTGTTCGGCGATGATGACGCAGCCACCGAAGAAACACTGGCGAAAGAGGTTGCGGATCTGGGGATCAGCACCGAAGGGCTGGACATCAAACTGGACGGCGAAAAAGTTGTGATTGCCGGCGGTGAAGGTCTGAGCGCGGAAGACCGTGAAAAGGTCATTCTGGCTGTTGGCAACGTCGAAGGTGTGGCCGAAGTTGAAGCCGAGATGGAAAACGAACCTGTTTTCCACACCGTTGAAAAAGGCGACACCCTTTGGGCGATTGCGGCCAAAACACTTGGCAATGGTGCGAAATATGAAGAGATTTTTGAGGCCAACCGCCCAATGCTCTCACATCCTGACAAAATCTATCCAGGTCAGAACCTGCGCATCCCGCAATAAGCGGCGAATATATCAAACACAAAACGGCTGGGCATTCCCCGGCCGTTTCTTTTTGCGCTGCATTTTATCACCCCAAAAACAATCGCACCCCCGCGTTTTTTACCTTGAGGCGCGCGCCAATTCCCTGTCTGATCCTTGCGAAACAATTCTGACGGAGGCGCACAACATGGGTTACCTAAAATCCACCCCCAACCGCGATGGCTATTTTGGCGAATATGGGGGGGCGATGTTGCCACCGCCGCTGGAACCCCATTTCAAAGAAATCCGTGAAGCCTATGACCGGATCTCGAAATCCGCGGATTTCATTGCTGAACTGCGCCATATCCGCAAACATTTCCAAGGGCGCCCAACCCCGGTCTCTTACCTTAAGAACCTGTCAGACATGTGCGGCGGCGCGCAGATTTATGCAAAGCGCGAAGACCTGAACCACACCGGCGCACACAAGCTGAATCACTGCATGGGCGAAGGGCTGTTGGCCAAGTTCATGGGCAAGACCAAACTGATGGCCGAAACGGGCGCGGGTCAGCACGGCGTCGCGCTGGCGACGGCGGCGGCATACTTCGGGCTGGAATGCGAAATCCACATGGGCGAGATCGACATCGCCAAAGAGGCCCCAAATGTGACCCGTATGAAACTGCTGGGCGCCACGGTTGTGCCTGTTGGCTTTGGTGGGCGCTCGCTGAAAGAAGCGGTCGACAGCGCCTTTGGCAGCTATATGGAACAGGCCGACACGGCGCTTTTCGCAATCGGATCGGTTGTTGGCCCACACCCCTTCCCGCTCATCGTGCGTGATTTCCAACACATCGTTGGCGTCGAAGCCCGTGAACAGTTCATGGAGATGACCGGCGATCTGCCAGACATGGTTGCCGCATGCGTTGGCGGTGGATCAAATGCGATGGGTCTGTTTTCGGGCTTTATCGAAGACGAAACCGTGTCGCTGCATGGGGTCGAACCGATGGGCACCTCGTCAAAATTGGGCGAACATGCGGCGACCATTTCCTTTGGCGAAGATGGCGACATTCATGGCTTCCGCACCATGGTGCTAAAAGACGAAAACGGCGATCCGGCGCCTGTACACACGGTTGCATCTGGCTTGGATTACCCCGGTGTTGGCCCAGAACACGCGCATCTTTATCGCACAGGGAAAGCCAATTACACCTCGGCCAATGACAAAGAAGCACTGGCCGCCTTTTATGCGCTCTCGCGCCACGAAGGCATCATTCCAGCACTGGAAAGCGCCCATGCCGTGGCGTTTGCCATGCGCGAAGCCCCAAAAAACCCCGGCAAGTCGATCCTGATCAACCTGTCAGGCCGCGGCGATAAAGACATTGATTATGTCACCGAAACCTTCGGGTTCGGCGACGACGCTTAATCAAGACGATGCCTAATCAAACAGAGGGGCGAACCGTCGCCCCTCCCCTTACGCCAACTGAGCTTTTTCTTGCTCAAAATACCTTGGGGTTTAAGGGGCAAAGCCCCTTACCGACAAACGCCCCACCCGCTGGCCTGAAGATGCAAATGATCCGCGTGTAACGAATTGTATTCTGGACTAAGTACCAGTTTGAACCAGTCACATGACGTGCGCCACGCCGCGCGCAGAAATCCCGCGTTCTCCCCGTCCCAATGACGCAACAACGCCAATTGCCGGCCATCCTCCAAACCAAAAGCGCGAATATCGATTGCACCTGCGGTGGCATGTTGGCTCCAATCGTCCGCCCCACCCCGTGTCGTTCGGATTTTTCGGCAATTATAGCTGCCTTGATGAAACAGCCGCGTCACCCGTAATCCAGCAGCTTGCGCGGCGCGGCGGATCCCATGACGCTCCCACATCGCAAGCCGAAGAGCGATGTCACAGCGGGTTTCCACAGGACCCACGCGCACGTCCCCCACGGCCCTTAACCGCACCCGGTCATGGATATGGCAATTTTCTGACCGGTCAAGATTAGGAAGCTCATCAAAGCGCGCGCCATAGGCATGCAACACCTTCGCGCATGTGGCACCATCGCGCGTGGCCCGCAACATCTGTACTCGGGTGATCGGGGTCAACGGCGCATCTATTGAAAGGTCTTTTGTGGGGTTCCATTGGCTCGGCAATGGGCTGTCAGGGTGCAACACCGCCACACTTATTCCGATCACCAAAAGGGTGATGGACACCATAATCAGCCTTAACGAGATGAAACCAAAGAACCGCATACCGGGACACAATCTGGTCGGCGCTGAGTCGGTTCAAGCAACGTGTTTCGCATCGGTGGATATCCGCGCGTTTAACCCGTTAAAAACGAAAAACGCCACCCCATTGGGGTGGCGTCTTGAAGGGTACAACTCAAAGTATCCTTGCATTATTTTAATAGCGGTAATGCTCGGGCTTAAACGGCCCTTCGACACCCACACCGATATAGTCCGCTTGGTCTTTCGACAGTTTGGACAGTTTCACACCGATGCGATCAAGGTGCAGCTTGGCCACTTTCTCATCCAGATGTTTGGGCAGGATATAGACGTCGTTTTTATATTCGTCGCCTTTGGTCCACAATTCGATCTGCGCCAACACCTGATTGGTAAAGCTTGCGGACATCACAAAGGATGGGTGACCCGTTGCGTTGCCAAGGTTCAGCAAACGCCCTTCGGACAGAAGGATGATGCGCGCACCGGATGGCATTTCGATCATGTCCACCTGGTCTTTGATGTTGGTCCATTTGTGGTTCTTCAGCGATGCCACTTGGATTTCATTGTCAAAGTGACCGATGTTGCCGACGATCGCCATATCCTTCATCGCGCGCATATGCTCGATCCGGATGATGTCTTTGTTGCCGGTGGTCGTGATGAACACGTCAGCGGATGATACAGCGTCTTCCAGCTCAACCACTTCAAAGCCGTCCATGGCGGCCTGAAGCGCGCAAATTGGGTCGATTTCGGTGACTTTCACACGGGCACCCGCGCCAGACAGTGACGCGGCAGAGCCTTTGCCCACATCGCCATACCCGCAAACGACAGCCACTTTACCCGCCAGCATCGTGTCGGTCGCACGGCGAATGCCGTCAACCAGCGATTCTTTACAGCCGTACTTGTTGTCGAACTTCGACTTGGTCACAGAGTCGTTCACATTGATCGCAGGGAACGGCAGTTGGCCTTGCTTGACCAGATCGTAAAGGCGGTGAACGCCGGTGGTGGTTTCTTCGGAAACACCTTGGATCTGCTCGCGCATTTTGGTGAACCAACCGGGTGTGGCCGCCATGCGTTTCTTGATCTGCGCAAAGACCGCGATTTCTTCTTCCGAAGTTGGCGTCTCGATCAGGCCAGTTTCGCCGTTTTCAACACGCGCACCCAAGAGGATATAAAGGGTCGCATCGCCGCCATCATCCAGGATCAGGTTTGGACCCTCGGGGAACATGAACGAGCGATCAAGGTAATCCCAATGCTCTTCCAGCGACTGACCCTTGATGGCGAATACAGGTGTACCACCCGCCGCAATCGCCGCCGCCGCGTGATCTTGGGTCGAGAAGATGTTGCAAGACGCCCAGCGCACATCGGCGCCCAGTGCCACCAGCGTTTCAATAAGAACCGCGGTTTGAATGGTCATATGCAGCGAGCCAACGATGCGCGACCCAGCCAATGGCTTTGTCTCACCATATTCTTCGCGCAGCGCCATCAGGCCCGGCATTTCTGTTTCAGCGATGTCCAGCTCTTTGCGGCCAAACTCAGCCAGGGCGATGTCTTTGACGATGTAATCTTGGGTCACCGGGACCTCCATAACAAAACATGTTTCCCGGGGGCCTTACCATCCTCACCGTTAACACGCAATGTAAGGGGTCAATATCCAGCCTTGGGGTCCCAAGATGTGATGGACCCGGCATCTTTGGATCTGACCACCACGAAAGCCATTCCTGTGCGGCGACGAGAACGACCCACCGAAGACCGCTTGAACTCTTCTCGCAACGTGGAAAATATGCGATGACACTCGCCCGGCGCAGGCACACCCCATTGCTTCGTCGCGACACCACTGCATGGAGAGACAATTGATGGCCGCAAAACCAAGAGCTTGGCAAAGAATGCTGTCCGGGCGTCGGTTGGATCTGTTGGATCCGACCCCAATGGATATTGAGATTGAGGACATTGCCCACGGCCTTGCTTTTGTGGCGCGCTGGAACGGGCAGACACATGGCGATTACCCCTATTCCGTCGCGGAACATTCGCTGTTGGTCGAGGCCTTGTATTCGCGCCTTTATCCCAAGGCCCCCGTGAAATGGCAATTGGCCGCCCTCTTGCATGACGCGCCCGAATACGTGATCGGTGACATGATTTCCCCGGTCAAGGCATCGGTTGGCGAAGGGTACGGCGAGCTGGACGAACGGTTGACCACCGCAATCCACGTCCGTTTTGGTCTGCCTGCAAAGACACCCGTGTCGATTAAAAAGGCGATCAAACGGGCGGACAAAATATCGGCTTGGTTAGAGGCGACCCAAATCGCAGGTTTCTCAGTGGCAGAGTCTAATAAGCTGTTTGGCGCGCCCGATCCTGACATCATCCGCGGTCTTGATATTCAGCTGCGCCCACCGCGTGAGGTGCGCAAAGCCTTCACCGCACGGCACGAAGAATTGCTGGAAAACCTATGATCAAAACACGCCCCGCCAATCCAAATGATGCAGCCGCAATGAGCGCGTTGATCACCCCCATTCTGCAAAGCTGGAACAGCGCACGGCGTGGCGATGCAGAGCATATGTTGAAACATTACATCACCCACCCAGACAACGTTCAGTGCACTGTCGCTGAAGACGAAACAGGACGCCTTGTGGGCTTCCAATCTTTGATCCGACCAGTCGAAGGCAACCCGTATAATACCCCCGCTGGCTGGGGAGAGATTGGCACCTATGTTGCCTTAGATGCCGGAAGGGGTGGCATTGGGCGCGCGCTATTTTCGGAAAGTCAAAAAGCGGCTCTATCCGGTGGACTAGAGACCATTGAGGCCACTATCGGCGCGGATAATGACAAAGGGTTGGGGTATTACGCAGCCATGGGATTTGTAACGTATGAGACACAACCTAACCTCGTTCGAAAACGGTTTGATATTTCCCAAAGTTAAACCGTCGATTTCAGCCAACGAATGAAAAGACGGGCTCCGTCTGACAGCCCCCCTGGCGCGGTCACGATATGATAGCCAAGATCGCTTTGCTGAAGCTCTCGAAGGGCCATCAATCGACCTGTCTCCAGATCCTCTTCGATCATCGGACGCATTTGCACAGACACCCCCAGCCCCGCACGGACGGCCGCCTTTGTCATCGGCGTTGTCAAAAATTCTGTGATCTTTGCAGTTTCATTTGAGATACCCAGCTCTTTCATCCAAAGGTCTTGTTCTGGCCAGTCTGCATTCACCAACCAAGGCAGCGAAAACAAAGCCTTCGGATCCCCAGTTTGCACGTCCTTCAGCAGTTCTGGCCGCCCAACAATCATAAAATGCGCAGGCACCAAAAGCTCGCTTTTCAAACCGGGCCATGCGCCAGAACCGTACCGCAACCCAAGATCAAACCCCTGCCGCTTGAGATCAACGGCGCCTTTTGACGGGACAAGCGTGATGGGGATGTCGGGATGTTTTAGCCAAAACGCCCCAAGTCGCGGCATCAACCAGTTTTCAGCAAAAGCATGTGTGAGTGTTACCCGAAGGGGACGCGCTTCTTTGGCTTGGCGCAGCGCCTCCACACCCTGCATTATACTGCCGAACCCATCGCCCAGCGCTTGCGCAAGGGTCTGTCCCGCATCGGTCAACTCCATCCCTCCCGCCACGCGGTAGGCCAGATCTTGGCCAAACTCCGCCTCAAGCCCGCGCACATGTTGGGCGATGGCCGCATGGGTTACGTTCAAATCCCGTGCAGCCGCGGAAAACGACCCAAGGCGCGCTGTGGCTTCAAACGCTCGAAGAGCCGAAAGAGAGGGGATGTTTTTCCAGTCCAAATTGATTGCCCTATGTAAGCCTGCCTAACAGTTGCGAAATCATACTGATTGGATTTAGCGGCCAGAACAAGCTTAAATGACCAAGTGAACCAAAAGGAGGGCACACCCATGTTAAACATACTTGCAAACAGTTTTGCCGTCGCCACGCGTGTTTCCACACCGCGCAGGACCGCAAAACACATGTCTGATATGGCTGATCGCTTGGAAACTCAGGTTGATTGGGCCCGCCCAAAGTTCAAACGCCCGCAGGGCTGGGGAAGCCTTAGGACGTGCAGGTCATTCCCTGTCTCTGACCGTCCTTGCGCCACCCCACAAACCGCTCACCCGTAAAGGTCAGCACAAGCTTGCCCCATTGGTGTTGTGCAGCGATGCTAGTGGGGCAATGCGTCAGCGGCAAGGCGCGATGCGCGCCAAGCTCGCGATCAAGCGCGGGCAACACGCCTTTTGGGGAGCGGCCAAAATCAATGCGCTGATCCACAGGCGAAATCGCCAGACCCTGAGCATCAGGATGCACGGTTACACCTATTTTTGCAGCTGCATTTGAAGATGTTTCAGGCGCAGCCAAGCACCCCGACAAGCAGATCACAAGAAGACAGAGACCCGCACGCATTCCGATTACTTCGGGCTGCGCTTGGCCAGAATACGTTGCAACGTCCGGCGGTGCATATTCAGGCGACGCGCGGTTTCCGACACGTTGCGATCGCACAATTCATACACGCGCTGAATATGTTCCCACCGCACACGATCCGCGGACATTGGGTTTTCGGGCGGCGGAGGAAGCTCGTCCGGTTTGGCCAGCAGCGCACTGGTGATATCATTGGCATCGGCGGGTTTGGACAAATAATCATTTGCGCCCAATTTCACGGCCGCCACAGCGGTCGCGATGGCACCATAACCGGTCAGCACCACCACGCGCGCGTCCGGGCGCTTGTCGCGGATCACTTCGACCACATCCAGACCGTTGCCATCCTCCAGCCGTAAATCCACGACGGCATATGCCGGCGGGCGGGCCGTTGCGATGGCTTTTCCTGCGGCCACGGAACCAGCCATCTCCGGCTCGAAACCACGTTTTTCCATCGCGCGCGCAAGGCGACGCAGGAATGGTTCGTCATCATCCACCAAAAGCAGCGATTTATCTTCGCCAATCTCATTCAGGTCTTGATCAGCCATGGCACCCCCTCGGGTTTGTCTATGGGTCGCTTGCAACATTCTGAATATACGTAGGGCTTTGCGCGCCTCGGGTCAAATTCAACGCAGCGTTATCAGCTATGCGTGTCGCGCAACTCACACAGGATTACCCCTCAGCGTCAATAAAACATTCCACGCGTTTGGCGATGTCTTCCGCGGTGTCATCGCGCTTAAAGAACTCAAGAAAACCGTTTTTGGGTGTGACCAGATAGGTGAACGTCGAATGATCCACGAGGTAATACTCGTCGTCCCCCTCTTGCTTGCGGTAATAGGTCTTATAGGCCTTGCTGGCGGAGCGCACCTGGGCGGGCGTACCCGTCAAGCCGATCATGTCCGGGTGCAGATAGTCGGTGAATTCGCGCATCTGTTCGGGCGTATCGCGTTCTGGATCAATCGAAATGAACGCCATTTGCGCGTCATATCCCGCATTTTGCAACAGATCGAGCGCCTCTGCGTTGCGTGCATTATCAAGCGGGCAAACGTCAGGACAGAAAGTATACCCAAAATATAACAGCGTTGGCTTGGTGATCACGTCTTTGTCGGTGACCGCAACACCGTTTTCGTCAGTCAACTCAAATGGCCCACCAATTGATGCCGCACCGGTGCCAATCGCCGAACCGCGACATTGCGCAAACGCATCTTCGCCCCCGGTGGTCATATACCAACTGACCCCAATAAAGGCGGTGACAGCTACTGCGGCGCTTGCGGCATAGGTTCTCATCATCGGTGTTCTCCAGCATATCGGGGTCGTCTTATCAGCCCTACAAGGCATTGATCGCGCGTTCTGGCAGGACTAACAAGAGTTCAGGATGCCGCAACCCCTTTTGCGGCCAAGCACAGCAAGGACGGATCACAAATGTTTGACCGCAACGCGCCAATTCTGACGCCGTCGTCACCATCACCGGTCGCAGCGCAATGGGTACGGTTGCGCACTTTGGTGGTGCTGCGCTGGGCGGCTGTGTTGGGTCAGATAACGGCAATCCTGATCGCGATTCAGTTCTTTTCTCTTGATATCCACCTTGGTTTCACCGCTGTGGCGATTGGCCTTGGGATAATTGCCAACCTCGTGGCGCTGACGATTTATCCGCGCAATATGCGGTTGAACGAGCGGCAGGCGACCGGGTGGTTGCTGTTTGATACTTTCCAATTGGCGTTCATGGTGTTTCTGACCGGCGGGCTTCACAACCCGTTCATGGTGTTGATTGTGGCCCCGGTGACGGTGGCGGCAACGGCGCTGTCATCACGGGCCACCATGATTGTCGGCGGGGCCGCGATTGCCGCCACCACATTTGTGGCTGACTTCAACCTGCCTTTACAGACCCAAATGGGGTTTTCTCTACGAATGCCCGAGATCTTTGTCTTTGGGTTCTGGGTCGCCGTTGTCGTGTCGATCGGTTTTATTGGGCTTTATACGCGTCGGATTTCGTCGGAAATCAAATCCATGTCCGAAGCCCTGCTTGCCGCGCAAATGGCTCTGGCCCGCGAACAGAAACTGACAGACCTGGGCGGTGTTGTCGCGGCAGCAGCACATGAATTGGGAACCCCCCTTGCCACGATCAAGCTGGTCTCATCCGAATTGGCAGAGGAGCTGGAGGGCCAGCCCGACCTGATCGAAGACGTGCGCTTGATTGGCCAGCAAACGGACCGGTGCCGCGACATCCTGCGGTCTATGGGCCGGGCTGGAAAAGACGATATGCATATCCGGTTTGTGCCGCTTTCGGCCTTGGTCGAAGCCGCCGCTGAACCGCATATGGATCGCGGCAAAGACATCACAATCTCTATCAACGACCCCGGTAATTTCGCCCATGAACAGCCGGTCATGGCACGGCGACCCGAGATCATTCACGGGCTACGCAACCTGATCCAGAATGCTGTGGACTTCGCATCGACCGCCGTGTGGATCGACCTCAGCTGGACCGATCGCTCTATCACCATTCGGGTGATTGACGATGGGCGCGGGTATGCCCCGCATATGATCGACCGCATCGGTGACCCGTTTATCCGTCGCCGCGCGCCTGACACGCACCGGACGCGGCGCAAAGAATATGAGGGCATGGGGCTGGGATTGTTCATTGCCAAAACCTTGCTGGAACGCACCGGGGCGGTGTTGAATTTCAGCAATGGAGCTGAGCCATATACCGGTCGCCCTCACCCTCGTGAAAAGTCCGGTGCCATTGTTCAGGTCAGCTGGGATCGGAATGACCCATCGCTGGAACGGAAAGACAACATGCAGGGATTAGGTGAAAATATCCAAATAGAATAGCAAAAAACCCTTAATTTTATGGGTCTGGTTAAACGTTCGTTAACCTTCATGTCCCTAGGCTTGATCAGGGTGAAACGCCCGATCTTGGGACAGGAAAAATGCTAAACACACTCATGGCCGCGGCCTTGGTGCTGACTGCGTTCTGCATCGCACTTGCCGCTCTCTTCTCACTGTCATTGGCTGGCAAACGCCGGCGCACCCCCTTGGGGCAAGAGGCAGATATTGAACGCAACACAGCGATCTTTTTGTTCGACGACCAAAAACTCGTCGATGCAACCGAACGTGGCTGGCAGATGATCCAATCCAGCGAACAGCCGACGGGCGCGTCCGACTGGCAACAATTGTCCCACATGCTGCGTGGCTATTTTCCCGACCTAGAAAACCGTATGGCTGAACTTGCGGAATTCGGCGAAGTGGATCTCAGTTCCAAGGATCGCCCTTGTCGCCTGCGCGCGCGGTGGCATGATGGGTTGGCCCGGATCGAGTTTCTGGACGAAAACACCGCCACAACCGGCGTTGATCGCCACAAAATGCACGCGTTACAGGACGAAGTTTCCACCCTGCGCTCCACCACCGAACAGCTGCCGTTTTTGATCTGGCGTGAAAATGAAAACCAAACCATCACTTGGGCCAATCGTCATTACCTGGAGCTGGCCGATAGCCTCCAGCCTGACGAGGCCGTCACCTCTTGGCCACCACGCAAGTTATTCGACACACCACAACTGGCCGAAGCCGCCACAAATGACCACCCCCGCCGCGCGGCCTTGCCCGGTGGTCCAAACGGTCAGCGACAGTGGTTCGAATTACACGAAGTGATGTTGGGCGATGAGAATGTGATCACAGCAGTTCCCGTCGATCGCCTTGTCAAAGCGGAAAGCAGCCTGTCAGAATTTGTCACCACGCTGACAAAAACCTTTGCGCATCTTCCCATTGGCCTCGCCATTTTTGATCGCAAACGTCAGCTCGCGCTGTTTAATCCAGCGCTCACCGATTTGGTGTCGCTTCCCGTCGCTTTTCTGGTGGGCAAACCAACGCTGTTCAGCTTTCTCGACCATTTGCGCGAAAAACGCATGATGCCAGAGCCCAAAGATTACAAATCCTGGCGTCAGCAAATGTCGGAACTCGAAGCCGCCGCGCGCGATGGGACCTATGAAGAAACTTGGTCACTGCCGTCTGGTCAGACCTATCGCGTGTCCGGCCGCCCGCATCCTGAAGGTGCCGTCGCGTTTTTGTTTGAAGATATCACCGCCGAAGTCTCGCTTACGCGTCGGTTCAGAGCAGAGCTTGAAATGGGTCAATCCGCACTGGATTGTATGAGCGAAGCCATCGCCGTCTTTGCCCCCGGTGGAACGCTTGCCATGTCAAATGCAGCTTACCGCACACTTTGGGGCAATGACCCGGAAACCAGCCTGATGGACGTCACCGTTTCGGATGCCTGCATGACATGGCGCCACAAATGCCGCCCTTCTGATATCTGGGACCGCATCCAAACCAGCGTCGCCAATATCGAAAATCGCAGCAGCTGGAGCGAGGAATTCCATCTGCTCAACGGCCGCTCTGTCATTTGCCAGATCAAGCCTATGGTGCGTGGCGCCACAATGGTCAGTTTTGCCGCGTCGTCTGAATTGCCAGCATCGCCAAAAAAACGCAGCACAGCAGCCAGCAACACCAAAAACTCGCCGAAAATTACGGCCATCTCGCAAGTGTGACCCAACCTGATCTGCCTGTTTGACCATAGATCAGATCAATTGAGCGATCAGGCTTGCGAAGGACGCGGTGCCCGCTCATATTCGCGTCATGACTGTGCCAGACCTGCCCGACCATCCTTTTTCCAGCGCCGAAGCAACCGCCCGGTTCGCTGCCGCCCTCGCCCCTCTTTTGGGGCCGGGTGATGTGATTTTACTTGAGGGAGGGATTGGCGCCGGCAAAACCCATTTCGCGCGCGCGCTCATTCAGGCGCGTCTGGCTTTGGCAGGAGGGGTCGAAGACGTACCGTCACCAACCTTCACTTTGGTGCAAACCTATCAGGATGGCCAAGGCGAAATCTGGCACGCGGACCTTTATCGCCTGACCCACCCGGATGAGGTGGATGAACTTGGGTTAATCGACGCATTTGAAGACGCCATTTGTCTGGTGGAATGGCCTGATCGATTGGGCAGCCTGACGCCGCAAACCGCGCTTCATATTGCGTTTTCCACAACCGAAACAGAAGGCGAGCGCGTGGCGCGGTTCGATGCGCCAAACTCAAACTGGGCCGCCCGCGTCAAGCAGGCGCTATCATGATGCGCGCCGAGCTCATTGCATCCTTTCTGGGGGAAAATGGCTTGGCTAAAGCCAGCCGCACCCCTCTGGCCGGGGACGCCTCTGCTCGCCGCTACGAGCGGATCACGCAACCACCGACGCGCTTTATCTTGATGGATGACGCAACTGGAAATCAGGCGGCAATCTTGGCCTTTGTCTCTATCGCAGCACATTTACGTGGGTTGGGATTATCAGCGCCCGAGATTTTCGCAAGCGACATTCCCAATGGCCTGATCTTGATGGAAGACCTCGGCGACGCCGTCTTCGCGCGCGAAGTTGGCAGAGATCCCTCCGTTGAAATCAGGCTCTATTCCGCAGCAATTGACGTGTTCACGCCTTTGCATGGTGCCCCCGCCCCAACTGGGATTCCCACCTTTGATCCTTGCACTATGGCCAGCGCAACGGATGTTGCCTTTCAATGGTATCGCCAAGACACAGGCCAGTCTCTTGGTGACGGCGCGCTGTCCGCGATGGAGTGCCTCAAGACCGCCCTTGAGGCCGTGGCGCGACCGCCGGTTCTTTCCTTGCGCGACTATCACGCAGAAAATCTCATCTGGCTGCCCGACCGCACAGGACCCGCTCGGGTTGGGTTGCTCGACTTTCAGGATGCCGTTTTAACCCACCCGATCTATGACCTGATCTCCCTGACGCGCGACGCGCGACGTGATGTCTCTGATCAGATATCCCAGGTCTTGTTGTCCCGATACGCGTCGCACACCCAGCAGGATCTGGCTGATGTAACCCATGCCGCCGCAGTCGTTGCAACACAGCGCAACCTACGCATTTTGGGCGTCTTCGCTCGCTTGTCGAAACAGATGGGAAAACCGGGTTACATCACCTTCATCCCCCGCGTTTGGCGCATGTTGCAAGAGGATTTGACGCACCCGGACCTTGCCCCCCTTAAGCGCACCCTAAATGAACTACTGCCGCCACCAGATGATCACCTGCTAACCTGCCTGAGGACCCCATGCCCAACGCCATAATGATATTTGCAGCCGGTTTTGGAACAAGGATGGGTGCTTTAACTTCGGACCGCCCCAAACCATTGATCCCAGTGGCCGGGCGCCCATTGATCGACCATGCGATTGCTTTGGCCACCGATGCGGGGATCGGAAAAATTGTGGCAAATGTGCATTATTTGCCAGACCAATTGATCACGCACCTCGCCCCACATGGCATTGCAATATCAGATGAACGTGACGAGATTTTAGAGACCGGCGGCGGGTTTAAAAAGGCCTTGCCAATGTTGGGCGGTGGGGCCGTCATCACACTAAACTCTGACGCGGTTTGGACGGGCAGCAACCCGATAACGCGACTGAAAGCAGCCTGGGACCCCGAAAGAATGGATGCTCTGATGGCCTTGGTTCCACGCGAAAATGCAATCGGATACACCAGAAACGGCGATTTTACCTTAGACGAAGCTGGCCGCCTTACGCCCGGCGAGGGGCTGGTGTATACGGGGTGTCAGATTATCAAAACCGACCTATTTGCGCATCACAACAAAACTTGTTTTTCGATGTGGGACATTTGGCAGCAAATACTCGCTCAGCGCCGCATGTTTGGTATTTTACACGATGGGCATTGGTGTGACGTTGGCCACCCAGATGGAATTAAACTTGCAGAAAACTTATTTGAAACAGATGTTTGAACCAAGCTCCTCCCCTCGCCTCTTTGCACTTCCCCCCGGCGTAGATTTTCCAAAATCAGTGGTCAGCGGGCTGCTGGAACGCATGTCCCACTTGACGCCTGATGCCATGGCGCAGGTGGAAATATATGTGAACACACAACGCATGCAACGCCGCGTGCGCCACTTGTTTCTTGACGGAAATGCGCGACTCTTGCCGCGCATTCGGGTCTTAGGGGATCTTGGTCACGACTTGGCAATGTCCGACCTGCCCCCTGCCGTTCCCCCATTACGACGGCGGTTGGAATTGGCCCAACTGGTCGCGCGTTTGATCGAAAGCGAACCAGATCTTGCACCTAAGACTTCGGTTTTTGACTTGGCCGACAGCCTTGCAGCGTTGATGGATGAGATGCAGGGCGAGGGGGTGACGCCGGGCGCCATTCGCACGCTGAACGTCGAGGATCAGTCGGGCCACTGGCAACGCGCATTGCAATTTGTATCCCTGGTCGAGAGTTTTTTGGGTGAAACAGCCAAAACCCATCCCGACACCGAAAGTCGGCAGAGGCAAGTGATCGAACGGCTGGTGGCCCGCTGGGCAACGCAACCACCGGCCCATCCCGTGATCATCGCTGGGTCAACCGGGTCACGCGGGGCCACCGGATTGCTGATGCAGGCCGTTGCGAAATTGCCCCAGGGCGCTGTGATTTTGCCTGGTTTTGACAGTGATATGCCCCACGCAGCATGGTCCCAGTTAGAGGATGCACTGCAAGGTGAGGATCATCCGCAATACCGGTTTGCGGCCTTGTCGCGCGCGCTTGATATGTCGCCACAAGACATTCGCCCATGGGCGACAACCGCCGCACCAAACCCCGCCAGAAACCGGTTGATCTCGTTGGCGATGCGCCCTGCGCCAGTGACGGATCAGTGGCAAATTGAAGGGCCGGTTTTTCAAGGGGTGCAAGACGCGACCCAAGACCTGACCCTGATCGAAGCACAGTCCCCTCGGCAAGAAGCCTTGGCCATCGCGATGATCCTGCGCGACGCGGTCGAGCGGAAAACGCCGATTGCCTTGATCACACCGGACCGGAACTTGACCCGTCAGGTAACCGCGGCGCTGGATCGTTGGGGTATTGAACCCGATGACAGCGCCGGACGTCCCCTTGCTCTTTCCGCCCCAGGGCGTCTTTTGCGCCATGTTAGTGACTTGTTTGTACGAGAATTGACCAGCGATGCCCTGCTGGCAATTTTAAAACACCCGTTAACCCATAGCTGCGAAGGGCGCGGTGACCATCTCCGTTGGACGCGCGATCTGGAACTAGAAGTACTTCGTCGTGGACTGCCTTACCCGACACCAGAGGCCCTGACTGAATGGGCAAACAAGCGCGAGCTGGATCCGGCGTTTCAGACGTGGATCTCCTGGATCAACACTTGCCTCTTTCCGCCGGAAACACCAAATTCGGACCCCTTGGAGCAATGGGTAGAGCGACATATACTGCTGACAGAATCCATTGCGGCGGGGCCGCTTGGGCATGGTTCCGGGGGGCTTTGGGACAAAGCCGCTGGCCGTGAGGCGCTCAAACACATCACCCAACTGCAAAACGAAGCAGCGTTTGGCGGAGAGATGACGGCACAAGACTATGCCAGCCTCTTTTCCGCGCTGCTAAACAAAGGGGAAGTCCGCGACCCAAACACCCCACATCGTGGCGTCATGTTCTGGGGCACGCTTGAGGCCCGCGTGCAAGGCACAGAAACCGTGATTTTGGCGGGGCTGAACGAAGGCAGTTGGCCAGAAGTGCCGGCACCAGATCCGTGGATGAACCGAAAAATGCGCCAAGATGTTGGCCTATTGCTGCCCGAACGCCGCATCGGGCTGTCTGCGCATGATTTTCAGCAGGCCGTCGCGGCCAAGCAGGTGTTTATCACCCGCGCAGCTCGGAATGACGAAAGCGAAACGATCGCCTCGCGATGGATCAACCGCCTGACCAATCTTTTGGGCGGGATGTCGCAAGACGGCGCTCTGGCATTGAAAGCGATGCGCGCGCGCGGGGCGGTGTGGGTCAATTTGGCAAAACAGATTGAAACCCCTTCAGTCTCTACTCCGCCTGAAAAACGGCCCGCACCGTGCCCTCCTTTGACGGCGCGACCCAACCAGCTTTCGGTCACGCGCATCTCCAAATTGATCCGCGACCCTTATGCAATTTACGCCGAACAGGTGTTGAAATTGCGTCCGCTACGCCCCTTGCATCAGAACCCCGATGCACCGTTGCGCGGCACCGTCTTACACAATGTACTCGAGCGTTTCATCACAGAACGCCCCGATGATGAAGGGCCCGAGGACGCAAAAGTCCGGTTATTGGCAGTGGCCGGCGATGTTTTGGCAAAAGAGGCACCGTGGCCCGCCACACGCGCTCTTTGGCACGCAAAACTAGCGCGTGTGGCGGATTGGTTCATTGCGGAAGAGGAAAAACGCCGAACCTTTTCTGACAATATTGCCAATGAAATCAGAGGTCAGCTGGTGCTCGATGACCTTGGTTTTACGCTCACCGGAACAGCAGACAGAATTGACCGGGACCACGACGGAAACCTACGTATTTACGATTACAAAACAGGAAGCCCCCCAACGGAAAAGGCACAAAAATACTTTGACAAGCAATTGTTGCTTGAGGCCGTGATGGCCGTGGCCGGTGGGTTCAGGAACCTTCCCGCCGGCCCCGTGAGCCATGTGTCCTATATCGGTTTGGGATCCGCGCCTGTGACGAGTGAGATCGTTCTAAGCTCCGCCGAAATCGGCGATATCAAATCGGAACTGGAACAGCTTATCAGTGCCTATTCCAGCGAAAACCAAGGATATTTGTCCCGACGCGCAATGCAACAAGAACGCTTTGAGGGGGATTACGATCACCTCGCACGGTTCGGGGAGTGGGACGAAAGCAACGATGGATGTATGCAGGAGGTCGGGACGTGATTTTTGACCAAGCCACCCAACGGCAAATTGATGCCGCCGATCCAGCAAGCTCCACCTGGTTGTCCGCCAACGCTGGATCGGGCAAAACCCGTGTGCTGACGGACCGGGTCGCGCGGCTGTTGCTAAACGGCGTCAGCCCGCAAAATATCCTCTGTCTGACCTACACGAAAGCCGCCGCCAGCGAGATGCAAAACCGGCTGTTTCAGCGTTTGGGCGAATGGGCGATGAAAGACGACCCGACCTTGAAGGAGGCGTTGCTCAAACTTGGAATTCCGGTTGCCCATTTGGACCTACCTCAGGCCCGCCGCCTCTTTGCTCGCGCCATTGAAACACCGGGCGGTCTAAAAATTCAGACAATCCATGCCTATTGCGCGAGCTTGCTGCGGAAATTTCCTATGGAGGCGGGCATTTCTCCGCAATTTAGCGAAATGGACGACCGCGCGGCCAAATTGTTGCGGGCCGAGATCGTTGATCGGTTAGCAATGGATGAGCCGGAATTGGTGGCGCGACTGGCGCAATTTTACACCGCCGAGGACTTTGACGGTCTAACCCGAGATATTGCCAGCAACCGCACCCAGTTTTTATCCCCGATAGACGAAACTGCCATTCGCAGTTGGTTTGAAATCCCCGTTACCCTGACCGAAGATCAGATTCTCGCACGCGCCTTTGGGCCGGGCGATCCGACACTCATCCGCCGACTGACGGAGGTTTTGGCAAATGGCTCAAAGAATGACATATCGGCTCTATCCCGGCTGAAAAGGGTGAATCCTGATCGTTTGGGCATGGACGATCTGCGCATTTGCGAAACGGTTTTTCTGGCTGGCGAAAAAACCAAAACGCCCTATGGCGCGAAGGTGAACAGCTTTCCGCAAAGTGCAGCCTTGCGCAAAGAGGTGCTGGCCGATCTGATGCCGCAACTTAATGCACTTTACGAACGCATTGCCGATGCACGGGGCCTTCGCGCAGGTCTGGCATCGGCCCGCCGCACCGCAGCACTTTATGCCTTTGGGCAAAGCTTTGTGACACAATATGAAGCCGCAAAGCGGTTGCGCGGCTGGCTCGATTTTGATGACCTCATCACCAAAGCAGGCGATCTTTTGACGGATCCCGCCGTGGCCGCCTGGGTCCTGTATCGCCTTGATGGTGGCATTGACCACATTTTGGTGGACGAGGCGCAAGACACCAGCCCCGCGCAATGGCGGGTGATCGACAATCTTTCGCGTGAATTCACCAGCGGGCTTGGCGCGCGTGACGATGTAAATCGCACAGTTTTCGTTGTCGGGGATCCGAAGCAATCCATTTACTCGTTTCAAGGCGCCAAACCCGATGAGTTTGAACGGATGCGCGAGACATTTCGCGAAAAATTGGCGCAGGTCGGCAAGCCGTTTCAAAACCTTCCGATGGAATACTCATTCCGTTCCTCCCCAGCCATTTTGGGTTTTGTAGACTATGCTTTGGCGGACTTTGGCGGGCTTGGTGACAGCTTTCAGCACCGAGCGTTTTTTGACAAGCCAGGGCGGGTGGATTTATGGCCGATAATTGAGCCGGTGAAATTCGAAGAAGACCGCGACTGGTTTGATCCAGTCGACAAGCTGAGCGCCGAAGATCACCGTGTGCAAATGGCGCGTAAAGTTGCACGCGAAATTCGAAGGATCATCGAAACAGAGCCTCTTCCTGCGGAAAACGGTAAATCGCGCGCGGCCAATGCCGGCGATTTCCTTGTGCTATTGCGCAAGCGGAGTGAGCTTTTTCATGAAATCATCCGCGCCTGCAAGCAAGAGGGGCTGCCCATTGCCGGGGCCGATCGGTTGCGGATTGGAGGCGAACTTGCGGTGAAGGATCTAACCGCGATTCTTTCCTTTTTGGCGACACCAGAGGATGATTTGTCACTGGCCGCAGTGCTGCGTTCGCCTTTGATTGGATTCAGCGAGGATGACCTGTTTCGCCTTGCGCATCCTCGTGGCAAAAACACCTATCTTTGGCGAGCTTTGCGCGATCAGGCCGAGATTTACCCTGAAATCGTCGACATGCTCACCGCCCTAAGGGATGAGGCGGATTTTTTACGACCTTATGAGTTGATCGAGCGGGTGCTGACCAGGTTTGATGGGCGGCGAAAGCTGTTGGCGCGCTTGGGGCCAGAGGCTGAAGATGGGATTGACGCCCTGCTGGCCCAAGCATTGGGTTATGAACGGCTTGAAACGCCCAGCCTGACCGGATTTGTCACCTGGCTGGCCGCCGAAGAGGTCACGATCAAACGTCAGATGGATATGGTCGGCCAACAAATTCGCGTCATGACGGTGCACGGATCTAAAGGGCTGGAGGCGCCGATTGTGATCATGCCGGATATGGCCCAACACCGCAGTATGAACCGCGATGAAATTCTTGAACTGGACGGTGGGCATGCCATTTGGAAGCCCCCCAGCGCCGATCGCACCCCACCCGTGAGCGAAGCACAGGCACGAGACAAGCAGGCCCAAGATGAAGAAATGACACGGCTGCTGTATGTCGCCATGACCCGGGCGGAACAATGGTTGATCATGGGCGCGGCCGGCACCGTGGGGAAATCAGGCACGGAATGGTATAATGTGGCGCACGAGGCGATGCAGCGCGCGGGCGGTGTCTCGGTTGGGCCAGAACATGACAGGTTCATGCGGTATGAAGTGGGGGAGTGGGGTAAGGGTTCGACACAGGCCGAAGTCGCGGCAACCTCCGCGGAAATAGAGACTGTTTTGCCGCGTTGGGCGCAAACCAACGCTGATGCGGAAAGCGCCGAGCTGGGCACGCTTTCGCCCTCGGATCTTGGCGGTGCGAAGGCCCTGTATGGCGAACACTCCGAGGCGCAGGATGAAGAGGCCGCAAAGCGTCGTGGGCGTCAGCTTCACCTCTTACTTGAGCATTTGCCGACCTATGATCAGGCCGATTGGGATCGCCATGCACATACACTTTTGTCCGCAGGAGACAATGTTGCAAAAGCTGCCGAAATCACCGAGTTGCTCGCCGAAGCACGACGCGTTCTGACCAACCCGGACTTGGCATATATCTTTACCCCTGACACCTTTGCCGAGCTGGAGATCACGGCGAACCTGCCTGGTTACAACCGGGTCATGTCGGGCATTATTGACCGCCTCATCGTGACGCCAGATGCGGTCACGGTCGTAGATTTCAAATCCAACCGGGTGGTGCCAGATCAGGCCAAAGACACGCCGGACGGGGTGCTGCGCCAAATGGCCGCTTATCGTGCTGCGCTAAAGCAGATTTACCCAAATCGCCTGATTTATACGGCGATACTGTGGACCTATCACGCAAAACTGATGCCGCTGGAGGACGCGTTGTTAGATAGCGCTTATGATCGCCTTGACGTGGGCGAGGTGGGTTCATAGGTTCAGGCCAACATGTAAATTCAGGAGAACTGCCATGGCGACTGTTGCCGTAACCGATGCCACCTTTGACGCCGAAGTGCGCAACTCGGATGTTCCGGTTGTTGTAGATTTTTGGGCTGAATGGTGTGGTCCTTGCAAACAAATCGGTCCGGCGTTGGAAGAGCTGGCGGTGGAATACGGCGACAAAATCAAAATCGCCAAGGTGAACGTGGATGAGAACCCGAACGCACCTGCGCAAATGGGTGTCCGCGGCATTCCAGCGCTGTTCCTGTTCAAAGACGGTCAGGTTGTGTCGAACAAAGTGGGGGCCGCGCCGAAAGCAGCCCTTCAGGCATGGATCGACGAAAGCATCTAAGCGCCCCGAATGAGATTTTAAGAGCCCCTCCTTTTGGTGGGGCTTTTTTTGTTTACACGGTCAGCGCCGCACCACGCGAACGCAAAGCAATCTGGACCAACGCACTGATGTTCATCACCACCGCATAGATCAGCGCTGGCACGGACAAGGCGGGTTGGGCCAAGACGGATCCCGCAACAAACAAAGCCACAGCGACATTTTGCAAAGAGGCTTCCACCATGATCGCGCGGCCTTGTTCCCAAGAGAGCCCCATCATCCACGCGGCGCCGGAGCCCAGGGCCAATGCCCCAAGGTTTAGGGCAATAACACTGATGCCCACATCGGCCAAATTCGCCTGCATTGGCCCCCAATTTTGAATGAATGTCGCGGCGACCATCGCAAAAAACACCATGCGGGCGACAGGTTCCATCACCTTCAGGACGCGGGCACTGATCCGTTTCGATGCTGCAACCAAGCTCATGCCCAACAAAAGAGGCACAATGGACACGGCCAACATAGCAAGGCTGAGCTTTACCAAGCCAGCGCCAGTACCGATGCCCTCCACTCCGCAGAGCGTTAAGATCAAAGGAATCGTCAGACTGGCCAGCAAAGTGGTAATCAGCGTCATCCCGGTCGACAGGGCCAAATCGGCGCGCACCAAGTAGGCGATGTAATTCGACGTCACCCCCCCCGGGGCCGCGGCCACCAGGACCAACCCCGCCTGCATCACCGCAGACAACCCCAATGCGCGACCCAGCACAAATGCCAAGATTGGCAAAGCCAGCATTTGCACCGCCAATCCGACAGCCAATGCTTTTGGTGTTCTAAAAACTGCCCAGACATCGTGTGGCCGCAACCTTAGCCCGACCACAAACATCAACAGCGCCAAGCCCAGTGGCAGTAATTTGGCCAATAGATCAGTCATCCATCCATCCCCGGTTTCCAAGTTTCCCCAAGATAGACACGCGGCAAATGCTCTCCATGATCAAAATCAAGGCAGAGGCACATTCCAGACGCTAATCAAAGACGGAACATGGAGAAATGCAAATGCAAACCCGCCGCGCCTTTTTGATCACCACTGCCCTATCGGGGCTTTCCGTTGCCCTGCCTGCATGGGCGCAACACGCGACATTGGAACCTGACATGCTGGCAGATGCTGAACCCCATCGCCGCCGGTATCTGATGGAAGACACCTATGGAAACATCGTGAAGGACGAAGACCTTCAGGGTAAATTCGTATTGGTTTATTTCGGTTACATGGGATGCCCCGACGTCTGCCCAACGTCGCTGTCGACCATCGCGGATGTGATGGAGAAACTCGGCGAAGACACCGATGACCTTGCCGTTCTATTTGTGACCGTCGACCCAGACCGTGACACGGCACAAGAACTGCGCGAATATCTCGGGTTTTTCGACGAGCGCATCATCGGGTTGCGTGGCCCGAAAGCCTATACGGATCACATGGTCAAAGCCTTTAATGCGCGCTACGAATTCCACATTGAAGACCCTGAAAAACCAGAAGAATATTCCGTGGATCACACAGCATCTATCGCCTTTGTTGACCCCGGCGGACGACTAATCAAACGCTTCCCGCACGGCATGCATCCCGATAAAATCACCGCTTATATTCAAGCGGCCATTCGCGCGGCTGAGCAATAAAGTGCTGCTGACCCGGCGACATATGTTGACGACACTCGCGGCGGCGACCGCAATGCCCGTCTTGGCCAAGGCGGGGGTGCCCACGGCAAAAAGCCTCGCGGTGCCGGTGGTGGATGGCGCATCTGCCCTACCGCTTAAGATCCTGACTGAACAAAAGGAACCCGTGTCCTTGGCCGATTGGCAAGGGCGCTGGGTTGTCCTGAGCCTTTGGGGCCCGTGGTGCAAGCAATGCAAAGATGAAATGCCGTCCGTCGTGCGCATGACGCGGGCCTTGGACAAAGATCATATCCAGTTCTTACCCCTCGCGTTTGAGCGAAAGGGCCCTTGGTTTGTGCGCAAGTTCTTGTCTGACAACGGGTTTGATGAGCTGCCCGTGTACACAGGAAACGGGCGTAATTTGTATGACACCCTGGGGCTAGAGCGTCTGCCCACCACTGCAATCCTGACCCCCGATCTTCATCACGCCTATACCATCACTGGAGAGGCCGTTTGGGATGATGTTGAAACGATCGAATGGCTCAACGGGCTGGGTCGTTAAGAAAATGGGGCGTCGCGTCCATCACGCCCCATTTGTTATACCAGATCTGACCGGCTAAATCGCCAATATCCCAGACCAGCAAACGCGGCGCCCAGCGCGGTGGGATAGCCCAGCGCCCAAAGCACATACCCCGTCACACCAAAATTATCCAAGATCACATAAGACGCAGGTCCAAGCAGGATCAGCTGAGGATCAAACAAGATCATCGAAGCTGTGCGGAAACTTTGCAGCGGATTGGCCAGCGCGATGGCGATTACAACCTCCGGAACAAACTGCGCCTTAATCAATATGGACAACAGCAGCAAATCAAGAAACGCCACCAACAAGAGCCAGATCAGCAAGCTCGCCCCAAGGGCAATTTCCGTGGACTTTGAAACGGCTGAAAGCAAGAAGCCGAGCCCCAAGAAGCAGGTCGCCAAAGCGGCTGTTAAGCCAGAATAGAGACCAACATGGCGCCATGGGATATCATACCCTTTCATCGCACCAAAGATCGCAGCAATCGCGAGCGCAGCAAACACAGGCGCCAGGATCAACACAAGACGCGCGATAAAACGACCCCAAAACCATGTCGCCAAACTGATTGGAAAGGCGAGCATATACTCTAGGTTCCCAGCCTCACGATCCCCGACCATCGAACGGGCCGTCACGACAATGATAAACAGGGGTAAGATCGCCATGGTGATCTGAATATAGGTCACTAATAGGCGGGATAGACCCGTAAATCCAAGCACGCGGCTTTCGGCAATCCCCGTAAAAATCAGCAGGAGCATCAGGCCGATGGTCACAGCAGCATAGAAATGAAACCAACGCGAACGCAGGCTCTCCTGAAGCTCAAGGCGCAGCATGTGCCCCATGGTGGTGCGAATAGGTCTGGTCATTAGGATGCGATCTCTTCCACAGGCAGGCAACGGCTGGACAGACCGCGCGATAACACCGCTTTGACCATTTCGTCAAATCGAACAGCGCCGGGCTCAGCGGATGGCACGGCGGCGTATCCATAGTCCATCGGACTGACAGTGTCAGAATGGTAATAGGATGTGCGCGCGTCCAACCAATCTTCGCCAGTGTTGCTGTCACGCACCCAAAACTCCACGTCTGGCTCTTCTTTCCACGACTGCATATCAAGCCAATGCACCGCATCACCAATGTCGTCGAACTTCACCAGCCGCTTGTCCGGGCCACCGCGCACTTCGGCTGCATAGCGTGGATCGGATATGATCATGCCACAAATTTCACAGGTTTCCCGGCCCCAACGAATGTCTTCGGGGCCTTCTTTTTTGGGCTTACAGGCTGCGACGATGGGCACTGCGGCCAGCATCGAAAGCACCACGCGGCGATTGGGTTTATGAGAGCATCCACACATAGGTCACTCCTTTCCAGTGTCCGACCCATCAGGATCGGTTTCCAAAGACAGGCGATCCACCAAGCTGGCATAGCGGCTGAGCGTTCCGAGGAACCGCAGCGTGTCGCCGGCGGGGATCTGCCCTTCAAACATAGTCTCACTCTGGCTCGTAAACCCCCACTCTGCCAGCGCGGCGGCAAAGGTTGGGTGCGGTTCGGCCAAGCCAATGCGGCAGGCGCGAAAATGGCCAGCTTTCAGGCGGTCCATCACACTGTCATCCAGCACAACTTGGCCCCGATCCATTTCGATCACCCGGTTCACAAGGGGGGCGACCTCTTCCAATCTGTGCGACGCAATCAGCATAGACGCATCGCGCCGTCCTGCCAAAAGGTCGATAAAGACAGCCCGTGCGGCGGGATCAAGGTTGGCGGCGGGTTCGTCAAAGATCAGCAGATCCGCGGGGCGCGCCAGTGCCACGGTGACCAACACTTTTTGCTTTTGCCCACCAGACAGGCGGTAAAAGGGGCGGGTGTTAATCTCAGCCAAATCAATGCCCATCGCATCGGCAATTTCGTTCATTTTCACCGGATCAGCGCCAGACCCTTTGGCGGCAAAGCTGAGGAGTTCGCCCACAGGCATACGCAAGGGCGGAGGTGTTTGCGGCACAAACGCCACGCGCGACAACATGTCCAGATCACGA
The DNA here is from genome assembly GCF_018599245.1 of Aliiroseovarius lamellibrachiae. Taxonomy (GTDB): domain Bacteria; phylum Pseudomonadota; class Alphaproteobacteria; order Rhodobacterales; family Rhodobacteraceae; genus Aliiroseovarius; species Aliiroseovarius lamellibrachiae. The sequence continues at coordinate 186,167 of NZ_JAHEVJ010000006.1, read as the reverse complement.
CGCCCCATGCCTGCGCCTTCAAACCCGACCTCACCGGAAAATCGGTAATGCCCCAAAAGACAGCGGAATAGGGTCGTTTTTCCGGCGCCATTGGACCCGATCAGCGCAATGCGATCACCCGCGTCAATTGACACCGTCAGCTCATCCAACACCGCGCGTTTTTCAAACCGCTTGGTCAGTTTATTGATGCGGATCATTCCCATCAGATCACCTTATCCAATCCCCTAAGGGTAAAGCTCAGCGCGCCTTGCGGGCAGGCATCAACACACAGACCGCAGCGGGTGCAATCGGGTGCGATGAACTCTTCCGTATCCTGCGCATACCCCATTTTCGTAATGTCGAGCACATGGGGCACAAGGCACACCGCCCGACACTCCCCTTCATGCACACATTTATCGAGTTCGTATTTGATCTGGATCGGTGCGGCGGTGCCAATTACCCCGTAAGTGAGCCCCATCGGGCAGGCGTAGCGACACCAAAAGCGGCGCGAAAAGAAAATCTCAATCGACAGCAAGAAGACAACCCAGAGGACAGCCAATGATGGGCCGTAAATCAGGGCACGACTGACGATGCCAACAGGGTTGATATACTCAAACGCGGTATAGCCTGTGACCAGCGCAAGCCCCATGAACACAAACCACAAGACCACGCGCAAACCCCGGTGAAACGGGTGGTCTTTGACCCAACCGCGCTTGGCCAAAAACAAGTGAATCGCCTCGGCCCATTCTGCAAGCAAGTGGTAGGGGCAGGCCCAGGAGCAAAACGCCCGACCGCCAAAAAACCACCAGATGAACATCACGGTCACGGTGCCAATCAGCAGGTTCAACATAATTTGTTTAAACGCCAACATGACCTGAAGCGCGCCTGTGGGATCCGCCATGTGGAAACCAAGGAAACGCGACGCGGTCATTGCACCTTCGACCAACTGAACGTCCCATGCAAAGGACACGATAAACATCACATTGATCAGAATGATCGAGGTCCAGCGGGCGAATTTCCATTTGTTGCTGACAACAGGGAAGTCCAGCTCGTGTTGGATGATCTTGCGCCGTTCAACCGTTTGCTCGGGCGTTTTTTGGAACTTTTTCATCGCCCGCGCGGCGTCGGTTTCTTCGTCTTTATTCGGGCGCCGTGCCTCGGCGCCGAACATCATGGCCAGTTTGTGCAGATACCATTTCACACTCATGACACGGCTCCTTTTTGGCGCTCAATGCTCTGTTCCGTATCAATCACGATGGCGGCAGGCTCAGTCGGGCAGATCATTTCGCAAGTCCCACAGCCGACGCATTTATCGGTGATGATCGGTTGGTGACGCGCATCCCCGTCGTCGCCTGACAGCGGTTCCAGATAGATTGCATCCTCAATCGGGCATTCGCGCACACACAGATCACAAAGTTCCAGATCATAGGGGTGGTCCGCGATTTTAATGGGCGTCCAGCGGTCAATTTCTTCATAACGCAACAGGCCTTCGAAGTCCTGACCGCGGGCGTGGCCTTCGAACCCCAACCCTTTCATCGCCAAACAGGACGATGGGCGTGCCAAGCGAGCCTTGCCAATGAACACCTCTTCTTTGGCCGAGATGTCATGCGACAGCGCACCGGTCGGGCACGCCAAAACGCATTGCACCGCGTCGCAGGAAAAGTCGCAAGCCTGACCGCGCGCATCAATGTAAGGTACGCCAAGACCATAGCCCTCGGTGCCATCCCCCAGCTTAATGGCTTCAACCGGACACACCTGAACGCATTGGCCGCATTTGATACATGCCGCAAGGAAATCATTCTCGGGTAAGGCGCCGGGGGGGCGCAGCCGATCAAACACCTGCGCCTTCACGGGATAAAGACCAACCAAAGCGGCCGTTACGGCCACAGCACCTGCGGCACCCGACCGGATCAACATCCGACGCCGCTCCAATTCTCGGCGGGTTAGTCTCTTTTTCTTTGGCTGTTCGGGGGTGGGTACGGTGCTCATTGCAACATCTCCAATGCCGTTTTGGGGCGGTCATTTTCGGGGGCTTCTACGGCCTCAGCCACCACCCCTTTGTCCATCATCGGCACCTGCTCCCGCACCAACAGACGCGGTTCGGAAAAGGGTGCGAGGCGTTCAACAAAATCAAGTGCGGCCAAAGCCAGACCGCCACGGAAAAACGAGGCTGAAGGCACCTCCATCCACAAACGGTCCGCATAGTTATAAATCTCATACGGCACGTCACCCATCGCGTCCTGGTCCTTGTCAAAACCCGCGTAGTCGTCCCAGTAATTGCCTTCCCAGCCTTCGCGAAGCGCCGTACCACGACCGCGCACCGACACTTGGGTAAAGTTCGACAACATCGCATTGCGGCGAAAGTAATTGCCGGTCCAGTCGGTGTGGAATTCGATCCCCATGCCGTTATAGGCGATCACATTGTCATTAAAGTCATTGTCCAAATCCGGATCCCAGGGTGACGGGTCCAGATAGATGCCCGTGGCGTTGCCGATGATGTCATTGCGTTCAATCAAAGCACCCGAGCTTTCCTTGAACCCAATTCCCACGCCCGATGCCCCCCACGCGCGCAAAATCTTGTTTTCACGCACAGTGGCATTGTTGGCATACATCAGGAAAACCCCAACAACGCAGTCGGAAATTTCGTTGTTTTCCACGGTGTTTCCATGGGCATACATAAAGTGGATGCCATACCGGCTGTTGCGAATGGTGTTGCGGCGAAATGTGTTGTTTTGGCTGTACCAAATCACCACATCACGCGCCTCTTCGATCAGACTGTCTTCAACCACATTGTTGTGCGAATAGTAGATCCGCATACTATCGCCACGCAGACCCATAGACATGTCCTTGGAGCTGATATGTACGCGGCGAAAAACGTTGTTATCCGCCTGATCTAGATCGATCCCAAACAGCGTGTTTTCGATGGTCACATCGCGGATCACGTTAAAGTTGCTGTTCACCCGCAGCCCGGCGTCGATCTTATTGTGCAGGCGACCAGAGTTACGGATGGTCAGGTTTTTCAGTGTGACCCCATCTGTGTCGAGCGTGATAATCGTGCCTTTGCCTCCGCCGTCAATCACCACACCATTGCGACCGTCAATCACCACAGGACGGGTGATGACAAGTTGCTCGGTGTACGTGCCCGCTGGGGGGACAATGTCTGCGCCATCGGGCGCTGCGTCGATCAGATCTTGCAGCGCGCCGGCATGGGTGGGTGCCGCCGACAGAACCGCCAGCGTCACCACGAAGAGCATTGCCAATATGGAACGGATATAGGCCATTGCTTATTTGCCTCTCAGGTTACATCCGCGCAGCGTCCGGACCAGCCAGACGAACCTGTTTCAACCGGATCAGAGCGGCCAAGAGCAACAATGCCGACGCCCCCATCATCAGGAAGAAACCAGTGGACGGATAAGAGTGGGTGGTAAACTGCGCCACTTTACCATCGCCAAACACAGTTGGCATAAACGGCTTCAATGTGAACGCACCCATCGCATTCAGGCTGTGCCCGTACCACCAAAGCCAGGCGGCATATTCAGCGATAAATCCCACCGGAAGCGCCATTGGGGCCAGCACCAAAATCCAGTGAAAAATCGACCGTACAGACCACGCCGCAAAGACCAACAGGACCATGAACGCCATCACAACAGCATACAGGATTTGGGCGATCCCATCCATCTGTTTGACCAGCGGATCGTTGCGCTCTGGCTCATTAAACCAACGGGCCAGCGATTTTGCATAGTGCCATTTGAACACCTGCATCACCGAGCCATTCCACGCTTCGCGTTTATAGGGCGGGGTCTTGGTCTGTTCGATTTCATAGGCGTGTTTTAGGGTCTTTATCAGCGCAACTTTGGCATCGCCCTCGACCAGAACCTCATCGTGTTCCGCCGCTTCGCTTTCGTCCAGTGAATCCTTCAGCATCTGCACCACAGGGGAAAGCGAGCTGTTGGCGGTGCTGTCACTTGCATCTTGCCCAAGGGACACAACAAGCCCGGACAGATAGTTGGTCGTGTGCAGGCGGATGCCGTTTTCACCGTACATCGCCATGGTCATCCAGATCGAAATGGCGCCGAAACCTGCCAAGGCCACCACCATACGCACAATGCGACCGGGGGCCGCAAAGGTCAGCGCCATTACGCCAAGCATCGCAAACAGGAACGGCGAAAACGCTTTTTCTACGGGTCCACCAGAGGCAATCGGGTACATACCAACATAGTGGTTGATCGTGTCCATCTCATGCACACAATCCAGCGCCTCGGTTTCAACAACCTCGTCACTGTCGCGAATTTCACAGCCGTTTTGCACCGAATCCATGTGAAACAGGATCCGGATCCCTTGCGGGAACGTCGCTTCGGGATAGTTGGGTGCCGTCAACGAGACCCACCATCCGGGTGAAAAGAAGGACGCACCAATGAGGGCAACGGCGAGAACGGTTAATACGCGGTAGATGATGCCGCGACGGTCGGAACGGGTGGTTTCACGGGACATGCCTAAGACATCCTTGCCTTTTACGAGGACGGTTGGGGCGGCCAATTGGCCGCCCGCAATTTGATGTTACCAGTCAAAATCTGGGTTTACCCAATCTGGGTCCCCAACCAATTCTGCGGGTGGGTTCATGCGCGATACAAAGTCGAGAACCGCTTTGGTATCTTCTTCGGAAAAGCCTTTGATCTGCTCAATCATTTCCGGGTTTGCATTGCGGCGTTTGCCGTCGCGGATCCATTCATATTGGCGCACCAAGTATGAGTAGTGCTGACCCTGAATACGGGGGTAGAACTTCTCGTTGTTGCCTTCGCCGTTTTCGCCGTGACACTTCACACAATTGTCTTTGTAAAGCTGCGCGCCATGCTCAAGATTGTCGCCTTCGCCCACACCTGGGTTCGGATTCATTGGCAGTTTTGAGATATAAAGTGCAACATCCGCAATCGACTGCGAGCCACCAATTTCCTGCGGCAACGCAAACGGATACATGGTTGGGTTGTCGCGGTTCAGCGCGCGAATGTCGGCGAGCTGTTTGATGATCACGTTGGTGTGCTGGCCCGAGATTTGCGGGAAGGTCCCGTCGGTCAGACCCCAGCCATTCAGCTGGTGGCAGGCCGAGCAAACTTCGTACACGTAACGACCATTATCCATGTCAGGGGTCAGGTGCAGCGCCTCGTCTTGCTCGCCGCCCCCTTCATTCCACCCATCCGCTGGAGTGTGGGTGCTGTCGGCCACTGCGGCCTGTGCGCCCAGCGCCATGGCTGCGGCAAAAAAGGCTGTTTTCATCAGTTTCATATCGCGCGTCCTTTCAGGATTATTTGCTGGGGCGTTCGACTTGGCTCAACCAAGTTGCGATCGCTTTGATATCTGCATCATCAGCGCGTTTGATCACGCCGAACATCAGTTTGGATTTGCCACCGGTGCGCACTTTGTCACGCATTTCGGTCATCTGACGGACCAGATAGTCGCGATCGAGCGCAGCAAGAATGGGATAGGCTTTGTTGGTGGCTTTGGTACCGTCTTTGCCGTGGCACGCCTTACACCCAAGTTTTTTATATCTCGCCTCACCTTCATCCAGCAGCGCCTGTTCAGGGGCGGGATCAAGGGTTTCGGGCGCGGCCGCAGGTTGCGCGGCCAAATATTTCGCAACGTTCTTAATGTCATCCGCCGTCAACAAGTGCATGATATTTGCCATGCCGGTGATGAAGGGATGGCCCGTGGATGGGTCTGGGTTGCCCACACGACCACCCTCTTGAATGATCTTAAGCTGAGCGACCAAGTATTTTTCATTTTGCCCGGCAAGCGCCGGATAAGACAGGACCGGTTTGGCACCGTTGCGCCCGTGGCAGGCAAGGCATGTTTTGGTCATATAGACCCGTTTGCCGGCTTTCAGGGCATCGCCATCCGCAAAAGCGGGTGCCGCGAGCGTCCCGGCCACGCCAAGAATTACTGCAGAAAGAAGAGCGCGCATATCGGTTCATCCTGTTCATGTTTCGGGGAGGGTTAGGGGTGGCGATTGAACCGCCACCCCCTTTGCCTTGAACGAGGTTGGGTTAGGTCACTCGACCTTCACCGCACCATGTTCGTCCAGGAAGGTTTTTGCACGCAGACCAATGTCCGCCGCTTTCACCTGATACTGCCACCATTGACCGGCCCACAGAGTGGCGTTTTGCCAGTCTTCAGCTTTCGCCAGCTCTTCTGATTTGGCTTGCGCCTCGGCAGCAAAGCCCAGCTGGTCCGTCGCATCCTCAACAAGCGAGACAACTTCAGGGAAGTCTTTGAAGTTGCGGCCTGTGATGTAGCCCACAACGCTGTCGATAACAGCTTGGGTTTCCATGTTCACAGTGAACTGCTTGTCATAGTCGGCTTGAGTATAGGTGGCGCCTTCGACAATCTCGGCGTTCTCATCAACGTAACCTTCCGGTTTCACGACAAGGTAACCTTGCATCTCGAGGTGCAGCGCCGAGCAGAACTCGGTGCAGTAGAACGAGAACACACCAGGGTGATCGGCTTGGATCTTGGCGGTTGCCGTTTTACCCGGCTCAAGCGACAGGTTCACGTCATAGGTCGAGACCGAGAAACCGTGGGTTTCATCTTCGGCACGCTCTGAGTTGGTGATGATGAACTCAACGGTGTCGCCTTCGTTCACCTCAATAATCTCAGGTGTAAAGTGCGACCGGATTGCGGTCATATACACCTTAACATTGGTGCCATCACGCTCGATACGCTCTTGACCCGGACGAACAGCACCTTCGTGCTTGCCACCGGTGCGAGAGTTGGTGCCGTAACGATAGCGAACCAGTGGTTTCAGCTTGTCAGCCGAAATAGCGGTCGCGTAATGCGGCTCGCCCAACGGAACTGGCATATCATAAAGCAGTTCCATTTTGTCGCCAGAGATGTCGATCAGCTGGTGGTTCTGTGGGTGCAGAGGGCCAACAGGGTTAAACCGGTCAATCGCAAGTTTATTCAGCGAAATCAGGTATTTACCCTTTGGGTTAACCGTTTCACCTTCCATCGCCACAAGGTGACCGATGTTATAGTGGATCGAGATTTTATCGAGAACTTTACCTTCGCAATAATCCCATTTCGCAACTTGGCTGTCCACATAAAGCGATGTGTAGACAACACATTCTTTGCTGTCGAACTGGTTGTGAAGCGGGCCAAGACCAAGCGCAACTTGGGTATGGATCGCATCTTCCATCGCAATGATTGGAATACCGTAAGGGTCAACACCCGAGAAGTTTTTGGCATCAACCGCAGCCATGATTTTCTCAAACGAGTAAACCGACGCTTGGGTGTCGAGCTTACCACCAATGACGATGAACTTACCGTCTGGGGATACGTCGACACCGTGTGGCGATTTGGGTTCTGCGATCAGATAAACAAGACCCTCATCGATGGCCGTTTGCATCGAAATCACAGGGTGATCATTGATCATGGTCACAGCACCGGATTTATAAACCTGCTCGGCTTTTTTCCAGTTAATGACGTGAAGGTAATCGGTGTCGGCTTGCGAACAACCCGCTTCAAACGGCGGACGGCCGCTTTCGATCCCACCCACATAACGCTCTGCACAGAACGAGTTGGTGAAAGACCAGCCATCGGAAACCAGCTTACCAGCATCCGACAAATCCTGTGAATATGGTGGCAATTCGATCGAGAATGAATTCTCGGGCTCGATGCGGCCTTTTTCACGGTTAAACTTCCAATAGGTGACAGCACCGCGGAACTTTTCGTTGAACTCAGACAGCGGCGCAAAGCCACGGCCCAGCACACCCGGATATTGGGCTGCTTCGATCACATATTCCGAGTTTGGTGTCACAAAGGTGCCGCCATGCTCAGACTGAAGGATCGGGTTCACAACGATCTGTTGTGTTTCAAAGTCATGCAACGAAATCACACCCACACGAGGGGCGGATTTATCGTTGATGAACAGATATTCACCATCCACATCACCGTTAGTTTCGGTGATCGCTGGGTGGTGGGTGTCGCCCCAGTGAAGCTCGCGGCCGTCTACTTTGCCGCTCTCCAAGATAGCTTTTGATTCTTCGTCGAACCCATAGCCTTGCCATGGTTCGGGCGTGAACACAGATATGTATTTCAAAATACGCATCGACGGCACGCCATAGACCATAACTTGGCCTGACTGACCGCCCGACGAGAACACGATAAACTCATCACGTCCCCCAGTTGGCGTATAGGTTTTTGCAGCGGCTAAAAGGTCTTTTTGTGAAAGACCCCGGCGTTCCATCACCTCATCAAGCGTATCAGCAGCGACCGAATTTGCGGTCATAGCCAAGCCTAAGGTGACAACGCTCGCAGTCGCCGCAAAGCGGTTGCGAATGTTGCTGATCATTTTGCGTCCTCATGTCCGGGCGGTTAAACGCGTGTAGTCAGCACGCATAGATCGATGCCCGGTGATCGATCCGCCTCTTTTTGATCACGATTCCGCGAGCGCATTCTTGACTTTTGTTAAGCTCAAAAAATGAAAATCGAATATGTTTGAATACGATAACCCGTGAAATAAAGGACCTTTTCCAAATGGATCGCCGTTCATTTACCGCCGCCTCAGTTGCGGCGTGTTTTGTTTTTTCCACGCCAACCCTCGCCCAGGATGTTGAAACCGATAACCTTATGATATCTGGCGCCTTTACACGGGCTTCTCCAAAGATGGCCGGGGCTGGCGCTGGCTTTATGACCATCACGTCAAAAGGGGCAGCGGACCGTTTGGTTGGCTTCAAATCCCCCAATTGCGAACGCCCCGAACTGCACACCCATATCCACGACAATGGCATGATGCGCATGCGTCAGGTCGAGGCGATTGACGTGCCCGCTGGTGGTATGGTTGAACTGAAACCCGGTGGCTTTCATCTGATGTTCATCAAGCTGAGCCAGCAACTGATTGAGGGTGAAACCGTCAAGGCGACTTTGATCTTTGAAAAAGCAGGCGAAGTACCCGTTACCCTGACCGTCAAAGGGCCGGGCGCAATGAACTAAGGCAGAATTAGGCGCTGATTTTGCGGCGTCCTTTCACCTTTGCAAAACCCTTCGGTGGGCAGGATCAGCCACAGATCATCTGCCCGCCCATGGTTCCCACCAACAACAGTATTTGAAACAAGGCTGTGCCGGGGATCAATTGGTTCAGGCGTGTGGAAATGGATGTGCGAAGCATCGCAGTGCTAAGCCATACCCCCAGCCCCGCAGCTGGGATAAATGACGCAGCACAGCCCGCAAACCAAACCCCTCCCGCCAGCGACATCAAAATCAGCAAGACATACACGATCCGCGAGGGCATTTCGCCGATTTGAATGGCCAAAGTGCGACGCCCGGCGCGTTTGTCCGTGGCCCGATCCCGGTGATTGTTGATCATCAGGATTGCCGCAGCCGGCAGGCCCATAATCAAACCAAGCGCATAGACCGGCGCGATCAATGGCTGGCCGTGTAAATAGACCGTGCCTGCCACCGCAATCACGCCGAAAAACGCGATCACTAAAAGCTCGCCCAACGGGGTGCCCGACAACGGCCGTGGTCCCATCGAATAGAAAAACCCCATCGCCAGCGAGATGAAACCGATTGCCACAATCGGCCAGCCGCCTAACGAAACCAGATAAAGGCCAAGCAGCACCGCCACCAAAAACGACCCCGCCGCAACCTGACGCACCCGCGCCGGATCAAGCAAACCAAGAGATGTGAGGCGCGGTGGCCCCAGCCGCTCGGGTCCATCAACGCCGCTTTTGGCGTCAGCCGCATCATTCCAAAGATTGGTGCCCACCTGAATGGCCGCCGATGCCCCACCCGCCGCCAAGGCCACGTCCGGTCGCCAAGCGCCCATTGTTGCGGCCAGCCAGCTCCCGGCAATCACGGGCATCAAGGATAGGCTAAGCGTTTTCACACGCGCGGCAATCACCCACCGCAAAGGGGGCGACAATTGCCCCATCCGCGACACCAGTCCGGCCATTGGATCGGGCGGATTTGAGATCATGCAACCTCCGCAACATGCAACATGGCCACGCCAAACATAAACGACCGCGTCTGGCGTACCTGAAAGCCGGATGCCTCGAGTTCGCGGGTGATATCCCCCGCCGCAGGAAAGCGACGAATGGATTCCACCAGATAGTTATAGGCCCCCTTGTCACGCGCCACCAAAGCCCCAAGCGCGGGGATAATATAGCGCGAATGAATGGCATAAAACGGCGCAAACCATGCGGCGGGCTTGGAAAACTCCAACAGCACAAGGCTCGCGCCGGGCTTTAACACCCGCGCACATTCTTCTAAGGCCTGACGCGGGTGGGTCATATTGCGCAAGCCAAACGCCAAGGTCACGCCCGCCACGGAATTGTCGGCAAGCGGCAGATCTTCGGCGGGTGCGTGAAGATAATCAAGTTGGTTTCCCGCACGCTCTTTGGCCTGCGCCAGCATACCCGCACTGGCATCGGCGACAATCACGTCGCGCATTGGGTCCGCCGCTTTTATTGCCAATGCAATATCGCCAGTACCGCCCGCCAAATCCACAATTGGGCCTTGCTGTCCTTTGATCTGCTTCAGTGCGGTTTTCACCATCGTGGATTTCCACATCCGGTGGGTCCCAAAGCTCATCAAATCATTCATCAGGTCGTACCGCGGTGCAATCCGGTCAAAAAGCGCGGTCACAGCATCACGGCGGCCCGCTTCCGCAACCGCTTGATCACCAAACGTCTCGCGCAATTCATCCAGCCGCGTCGCGCGGGCGGGTTTTACTTGTGTCATATTTCACGCTCCGGGGTTGGTGTAGCCTTCGGCTTCGTCAATCTTGGCGCGGAACCAGCGCCCGGTGATCCAGGCCGCAGGAAGTCCGCCCACAACACCACAGAGCACCGCAATCGTCGGGGGAATGGCAGGCATGCCAATCGCCTGCCCCAACAAGCTGGCAAAAAACAGGTTCACCGCAACCGCGCCAACCGCAACCGGGTAACACACAGCGGCCAATGCCCAAACAGGCCAGCGGCCACTCGGGTCTGGCACGGTTTCACCGGGTTGCTTTTGTTTCGGTGTTTCAGTCATTTTTTTCGAAACACTGCTTTTTGCACGGCATAAAGGGCAAGAATCATGGCAATGACGGCTGCCGCAAGCCAAATAGTTGCCCCACCAACGGCATGGCTATGTCCATCTATCACGGCTTCACGCAAGGGCGTTTTATCGTGGTGGGCCAGTGCGGGGTTGGAAATAGTCAGCAAAATCAAGGTTGTTCGCGCAATTCTCACGGTAATCCTCCGTTGTTTTCCGGGTTAAACATACCCTTCTGACGGCCTTAACGGCTTGATTTCCGTCAATCTGTGACAAATAAGCATAGTATAGGGATGCGTCATTCTGACCCGCAGCCTAAGCCCGGAGGCATGAAAGTGCTCAGCCCAGCCGAACTAAAAATGGCCAAACGATCTGTATTGTTTGCCAATGTGCCCGACCAAATGCTGCAGGATCTTCTTAGGAAGTGCTATAAGTCATCCTGCCCGCGTGGTGGGACATTGTTTGTTCAGGGCGATCCGGCGAACTTTATGTATGTGATCTTGCAAGGCTGCGTAAAGCTGACGCGGATCACGCCGGGCGGCGACGAAGTGGTCGTGGCGGTTTATTCCGCCGGCAAAAGCTTTGGTGAAGCGATCGCACTGAAGGGCGGAAAATATCCCGTCACTGTTGAAGCCGTACAGGACAGTGTGCTGTTGCAGGTTGAGACGCGGATTGTGTTCGACACCCTGCGCCATGAACCTGACTTGGCTGTGGCGATGCTCAGCTCTACCTTCAGCCATCTGCATGAATTGGTCATGGAAATCGAAAATCTTAAGGCACTCACAGGCGCACAGCGTTTGGCGACCTTCCTGATTTCTCTGGCGCCGGTGGATGAAGGGCCCTGTTCGTTTGTTTTGCCTTACGACAAGATTTTGATCGCGAAACGCCTGGGGATGAAACCCGAAAGCCTGTCACGATCTTTCGCCAACCTGCGCGCGCATGGTGTAGAAGTTCAGCGAGAGGCCGTGACGGTTTCAGAGATCAGCGATTTGAAGGTTTTTGTCTCGGATGATGAGACCGGAATGCCAAAAGCACGCCGGTCTTAAGCGAGCAAGAAAAGCCCCAATGCCGCCAGCAAAAAGGCGATCAGGAATGCACTGAACCCACGACGAAATTCGGGGGCCGCGCGCAGACCTAAATATTCAGTCAAAATAATACGCGCCTTTAGTCCCGCCAGCAGCAGGACAACGACAACAAAGATTGTCCCCGCTTGTGGGCGGATGTCGGTCAAAACTGCGGTCCCGATAGACAGGGCCAAAAGCACAACGAAGGCTTTATTTAGCGTCACATTTTCCATCAGCGCACCAAGTATATAATCGGAAAGAGCAGCACCCAGACCAGATCAACCATATGCCAAAACATCACGCCACCCTCTAGGTTGCGTGGATTTGGCCAGCGCATCATCAGCGCAAAAATCACCAAGCCAGCCAGCACATGCATCGCGTGAAACCCGGTGAGTAAATAGTAGAAGGTGAAAAAGTCGCTGCTTTCAATCCCGATACCATGGCGGGCTTTGTCAGCATATTCCATCCACTTCACGATAAGAAACGCCACACCCAGAACCATTGATCCCGCCAGCCATTTTCGCATGTGCTGCGCACTGTGGACTGCGCGTGCGGCCAAATATCCGCTGGATATCAGAATGATGGTGTTCACCGCCCCCGCCACCCGGTTCAGGCTGTCTTGGTCATGTGCAAATGCGATGGGATCCATGATCCGCATCCCGAGAAAGGCCAATAGCCCCGCACCAAACACCAACAATTCGCTGACGATCAGCACCCAGATCATCAGATCTCCGGGCAGGGTGTCAAGGATGTGGTCTTGATCAGCGTGGGCGGGAACGGGCGCCGGGCTGTGGGTCATTAGACGCCTCCGGTAATATGTCGGTAAATTTCGGGCAAAGCTTGGGTCAGACGGTTGGCGTCGGGCACGATTGAGAACCCGTCGGACCCGAAAATCCGGTTCACCCAAGACTGGCCTTTTTGGTCCACAACAACGCCGTAAACGGCCTGACCGCGGCGACGTGCTTCGCGCACCGCCATCCGGCTGTCTTCGATCCCGTGGCGGCCTTCGTAATGGTCCAAATCATTGGGTTTGCCGTCCGTGATCACCAGCAAAAGCTTGCGACTGTTGGGGCGTTTGTCCAGCTCAGCCGACACATGGCGCATTGCGGCGCCAAGGCGGGTGTAGAACGCGGGGTTCACACCCGCGATCCGCCCTTCAACATGGCTGCCCATCTTTTCATCAAAGCCCTTGCAGCTTTGCACATAGACGCGGTCGCGTTTTAGGGACGAGAATGTGTTGATGGCAAAATCATCGCCACAGGCATCAAGCCCCCACGACAGGGCGACCAAGGCTTCGCGTTCAACCTCGATCACTGTGCGCTCGCCAATGGACGCCTCTGTAGATCGCGACACGTCAATCAGCACCGAGATGGCCAGGTCCCGATCTTGGGTGCGCGCAGCGCGGTAAACACGGTCTGATCCGTGGCCCGTTGCCCGCAATTCTACCTGTGCCGCAACAACCGCCTCCAGATCCAGCTCGTCCCCTTCTAGCTGACGCGGAAGGATGACGCGGCGCGGACGCAACGCTTCGAATTGGCGCTTCACCGCGCGAATGCGCCGCTTGGCTGCGGGATCGGTGGCGAAATCCGGAAGCTCTTCTATTTCGTCCGCAACGCTGGACAACACCCGACAATGATCGGGCAAATAGCTGCCTGTGCGGTGGTCCCATTCGGGATACATATGTTCGCCAGATATGCGTTCGCGGTCCGCATCCTCTGGCGACAGATCAAGGTGGAACTTCAACCGCGTCGCGGTTTTTTTCGACACTTGCCCCAGCGCCAATTCGTCCTGATCCTCCGCCGCCTTTTTCGCGGTGTCGTCGTCATCATCTTCGATGCGACGGTTCATGTTCAGGCTTTCAACCCACGACAGGATCGCCTCAAACTTATGCAGGATCAAACTGTCGCGTCGTTCGGCCAAATCACTTTCAGACCGGCGGGCTTTTTTGGTGCCTTCGGCGGCATCTGCGCCGCTGCCTTGTTCCTGCCCTTCAGGCATACGTTCGGTTTTTTCGCGGCCCGTCAGCGGGCGCAGGTCAGGCCAAAGCGGCACCGGACGGTAAGGGCGGTAATCATGCGGAGCAACCAAATCTGACAGATCAGCATCTGGCTGTCGCACCCGTTTCAACACATCCAAAGCGCGCGCGCCTGTGGGTTCTTGCCCCCCTAATAGATGCAAAACAACCTCTTCAATCGCCGCCTCAAACCGAGGCAAAGCTTGGGTTGGGCGTTGGGCATGGCACGCTTCGATCAAGGTTTCATAAAACCCTTTCAGACCGGGACAGTCTTTTAGGGTTTCGCGCGTCATCGCAATTGCTGCGCGCAGATTTTGAACATCCGCCCGCAGGGGGTCATCGTCCGCAATTGGTTCAGGGGCATGGGCCATTGAGGCGGCAAGCCAGAAATAAAGTGCTGCGTTGGCTTCGCGCACTGGAAAATCCGAAATCGAATCCGGCAGGCGCATCGCCTCGCCATCAAAACTTGGTCGCGCAACGCGTTCGCGCCATGTGCCCATGCTGCGCAATTTCGACAAACGGTGAGGCGAGGTTTGCAAGGTCGCGGGTTTAATCTCAACCGCAGCGGCCCCGCCGAGACCCCGAAAGAACACCCCAAGGCGATTTTCGATTTCAGCCAATGTTACGGCCGCGTCGTCATGCGCCTCGGGTTTTTCCAACCGACTGGCATAGGCATGCCACATTTTGCCGATTGTCTCTTCTGGGTCGAAGATATCAATCTCTGAACGGTCCATTGATTTTATCCAAAGACCGCTGCAACCAGATCCAACAGGCCTTGTTTCACGTCTTGGTCGTCGGAAAGCGGTTCAATCATCGCGGCCTCGATGGCCTGTTCAATCGGTGTGCCGGCCATGATCAGGGTTGCGCAATAAATGATCAGACGGGTAGAGACGCCCTCTTCCAGATCTTGACCCTTCAAGGCGCGCAGCTTGCCCGCAAGCCGTACAAGCGATGTTGTACGAGCCTCATCCAGGCCGCTTTCACGAACCACAATGTCGACTTCGCGGTCTTGCGCCGGGAAATCGAATTCGAGCGACAAAAAGCGCTGCCGTGTGGACGGTTTCAACGTTTTCAGGATGTTCTGATAGCCGGGGTTATAGCTGGCAACCAGCATGAAACCGGGCGCGGCTTCTAATTCTTCGCCGGTTTTATCCAGCGGCAAGATGCGGCGGTCGTCCGTGAGCGGGTGCAAAACGACGGTCACGTCTTTGCGCGCTTCGACCACTTCATCAAGGTAACAAATCGCGCCTTCACGAACGGCGCGGGTCAATGGGCCATCAACCCAGACCGTTTCGCCACCTTTCAAAAGGAACCGGCCAACCAAATCAGCGGCCGACAGGTCGTCATGACAGGCAACAGTGTAAAGAGGGCGGCCCAGACGCGCGGCCATATGGGCCACAAACCGGGTTTTACCGCAACCGGTGGGGCCTTTCAGCAGCACCGGCAAATCGTTGTTAAACGCCGTTTCAAACAGATCACATTCGTGTCCGACTGGCGCGTAGAAGGGGGGAGTAGAGGGGGCGTGAGCCCCCCCTTTTTTGTTTTGTGGAACGGTATTCATTTGGATTATGCCTCTTCGCTGGCGCTGCGCGAAATCACTTCACGACGCGGGGCCAGTTGTGCGTAGATGAACAGGATGGCCCCAAGGACAACAGCGGCACCAGCACCCCAGCGCATGATGTAGAAAAGGCCAAGACCTTCTTGAACATCCATGAAGTTCTCGCCCAGCACTCGTTGCATGTGGGTTTGAACTGTGCCGGCAAAGGTGAGGACAAAGGTCATGAAGGACATGCCGCCTGTCATCAGCCAGAAGCTGGCCATGTTGAGCACTTGGTTGTAAGGATCACGGCCTTTCAGGATCGGCATTGCGTAGGTGATGATCGCAAGGTTGACCGAAACATAGGCACCGTAAAAGGCCAGGTGGCCGTGGGCCGCGGTGATCTGTGTTCCGTGGGTGTAATAGTTCACACCGTGCAATGTGTGCAGGAAGCCCCATACACCAGCACCGAAGAACGCCACCGTGGATGCACCCAGCGCCCAAAGCAACGCGGCTTTGTTCGGGTGATCACGTTTGCCTTTCCAAACCATCACGAAGCTGAACGACATCATTGCGAAGAACGGAATGATTTCCAGCGACGAGAAGACCGAACCAATCCACTGCCAGTAACCGGGGGTCCCGATCCAATAATAGTGGTGGCCAGTGCCCAGAATGCCTGAGAACAGCGCCGTGGCAACGATGATATACAACCATTTTTCAATGACCTCACGGTCCACACCAGTCAGCTTCAACAGCAAGAAGGCAAGGATCGAGGCCATAACCAGTTCCCAAGTACCTTCCACCCACAGGTGAACGATGTACCACCAGAACATTTTGTCCAGCGCAAGGTTTTCTGGATTGTAGAAGGCAAACAAGAACAAGAGCACCAGACCCCAAAGGCCCAGAAGCAGTACGTTCGTGATCGCAGTCTTACGACCTTTCAGAACCGTCATGGTGATGTTGTAAAGGAAGATCAGCGCGGCAACGACAATGCCCAGCTTAACCCAAACCGGTTGCTCGATGAACTCGCGGCCTTCTTTACCCAAAAGCCAGTTCCCGGCAAACAGGTCAAAAACATAAGTGACGACAACGCCAGCCGTTCCCAAAACCAAGATCGCCAATTGAACATAGGCCAACATTGGTGAGTGCAATTCGCGCTCGCTTTCTTCCGGTACAAGGAAGTAGGCGGCCCCGAAGAACCCAAGGAGCAACCACACAATCAACGAGTTGGTGTGCAGCATACGAATGACGTTAAATGGCAAAAGTTCCGATAGGAAATTCGGTTGGACATAAATCCACCCGGCCAACAGCCCACCCGAAACCTGAACCGCGAATAGAATCATCGCGACCAGGAAATACGCGTAGGCGACTTTCTGTGATTGATATTTCATGATTTTTCCTCCGCAGCCTTAGCCCGCCTCATTGGGCGGCCAGCCCTGGGCATCAATTTTGTTTACCCAAAGGAAGAAGTTCGCAAGATCACGAATTTGTTCTTCGGTTAGGTTAAACTGTGGCATCTGGCGGCGGCCTTCGATACCCGACGGCTGGGCTTCCATCCAACCCTGCAGCACTTCGAAAGCGCCTTCAGGATCGTCATCAACGCCCCACCGGTTCATTACGTTTTGCAGCTCAGGTGCAAAGTATGCCCCTTCACCCATCAGCGTGTGACAATTGATACACGCATTTTCTTCCCAGACGCGTTTGCCCTTGGCGACACTCTCTGTCAGTTCCGAATGAACGGTCGAAACATTTTTGATGTGGCTGACGGACTGTGCCGACAGGATCAAAAACACCACGATAAAAAACAGCGAGCCGCCGTAGAACACATTGCGCGCCATGGTTTTTGTCATGACTTCCCGCATTTTTAGTCTCCAACTCAGCTTCTCCCGACCAACTTAGTCAGGATTGCAGATCACAATCTTGACAATTGTTAAGTATCTCGGGGTTTGTTCCGGCCGGAAAGCCAACAAAAGCAGTGCTTTCAAAACGAAAAACCCCGCCAAATGGGCGGGGCTAAAAGGTCATTTTTTAGTTCTCGACTCAGATAATCAGAACCTGAGTTCCAACCTTGGTAAGGCCGTACAGCTCTGAAATATGCTGATTGTACAAACCGATACAGCCATTCGACGAACGCCGCCCAATCTTGCGTGTGTCGTGGGTGCCGTGGATCCGGTAATATGTCCAACCCAGATACAGCGCATGTGTGCCCAGCGGGTTCTCCGGACCGGGTCCGATAAAATCAGGCCATTCCGGATTGCGCTTTTTCATCGAAGGTGTCGGGCGCCAACTTGGACCCTCTACCTTGCGAACAATAGACGTACGTCCCTTGCGCGTCAGGTCAGCGGTCAATGGCACCGACGAGGGAAACAGCTTATATACGCTCTGATCTTCTGACCAATAGTGCAGCGCGCGTGAGGAAATATCCACAAGCACAACGCCATTTTTGGTGTTTGAGAAATATGGGCGCCAATCAAGTGACCGAAAAGACGAGATATTCCGGCGAACACGCTCGGTGATATCCTCTTCGATCTCTGTGGTTTCATCCCCGGTCTGCGCCAGCGCAGGCGCGGCCAAAACAGAGGCCACAGCCGCGGTCGACCCGAGGAATGAGCGTCTGCTGAGGGATTTAGGTAGCCTATGGGCCATTTCGTTCTCCAATAAATACTGGCAATTCGCTCACTATATATGGCGCGAATGACGCAGTCGCAAATCAAACAAGCGTTAACTCGCACATTTCCGCCTGTTGCGTTTGATCCCGGCAACATTCCTATATAGAGGGAAAGGACTTCACGAACCTAGGTGAGATAGATGAAACGCACGTTTTTGATCAGTATGGCCGCCGCTTTGGCTTTAACAGCTTGCAGCACAGAAGGGACCTATTCCCGGGCCGATGGCACCACTGCCAAAATCTATCGCATTGGCGCAGGTCAGCAATCCAAGATCCAATACAACATGCTGGATTCGGTTAACGCACTGCGTCAAGCCGCGGGCAAAAACCCTGTTGTGCTGAATTCCCAGCTGAACGCAGCCGCCGCAACCCATTCTCGGGACATGTCCGCCCAAAACCGACCATGGCATTTCGGCTCTGACGGATCATCGCCAATCGACCGCGTGGCGCGCACCGGGTACCCCGGCCTGATGCTCGGGGAAGACATCTCGGAAACCTACGAAACCGAACTGGAAACACTCGCGGCTTGGATGGAAGAGCCCGGCACACGCGACGTGATCCTTGAATCCCGTGCGCAAAACATGGGCTTTGCTTGGGTGCAGGAAGCCGGTGGGAAGATTTGGTGGACATTGTTAATGGGCAGCTAATCCTGACCCTATAAAACGACAAAACCGCGCCTTAGAAGCGCGGTTTTTTATGCCCGGATGCACAGCAGCACTTAAGGCAGAATATCAATTACCGTGTCATCTTGCACCATCAACCAGATTTCTTCGATCTCTTTGTCCGATACCGAAATGCACCCGGCCGTCCAGTCGCGCCCCTTCGGATCTTGCGCACGCCGCGCCCCGTGGATGAAAATATCTCCGCCCGCTTCACGCCCACTCGCTTTCGCATACGCGATATCCGCTGAATTTGGATAAGAGATCCCCAGCGACAGGTGGAAGGCACTGCGCGGATTGCGGCGATTGATGAAATAGCGACCCTCAGGGGTTTTCCCATCTCCCTTGAACTGCTTGTGCCCATCTGGCGTAAATCCAAGATCAATCCGGTAGGATTTCAGCACCTCTTTCTGATGCAGCAAGAACATTTTTCGCTGAGATTTTGACACCACAATCTGCGTGACAGCAGGGCCGTCATACTGACGCATAACCTTGCTCTTGCGCGCACAGCTTGCCGTGCTGAAAACACCAATCATTACGAGAATTGCTATCAGATACCGCATTGCATTTGCCTGCTTCTGCCCAAGGTTTTTTCTTTACACATAGCCCATCACGCCCCACTGCGGCAAGCGACCAAGTGGTTTCACGCCGAATTTGGTCACGCTTTGCTGAAGGCCGCCATCAGTTCCACATGCGGCGACCAGCGGAACTGATCCACTGGCAAAACCCAATCACACCGATAGCCCGCCGCCACCAAAACCTGTGCGTCCCGCGCAAAACTCACGGGATTGCATGACACCATCGCCACGCGCGCCACCTCAGACTGGGCAATTTCCTCGACCTGCGCCAACGCACCCGCACGCGGGGGGTCAATGACAATGGCGGCAAATTTGTTCAGC
Source organism: Aliiroseovarius lamellibrachiae (assembly GCF_018599245.1). GTDB lineage: Bacteria > Pseudomonadota > Alphaproteobacteria > Rhodobacterales > Rhodobacteraceae > Aliiroseovarius > Aliiroseovarius lamellibrachiae. Next base: position 166,319 of record NZ_JAHEVJ010000006.1, on the reverse strand, counting down.
TCGTCGGGCATCAGGGGACGGCGAAACAGGTCTCTGGTCTCAGTCGACACACGCTTTAGCCCTTTTGACCGTCGCCACCCGTGATCAAGCGCCTGCATCATGGCATCCGCCCCCTCAACAGCATGTACTTCGGCCTGATCGGCCAAGGGTAGGCTAAAGGTGCCAGAGCCGGCAAACAGGTCGACCACTGTGTCTGCACCGCCAATTGCCTCTCGAACCGCAGCAACCAAAGTCGCCTCCCCCTCTCGCGTGGCCTGTAAAAATGCACCAGGAGGGGGCGTCACCAATGCTTGCCCAAACGCTTGCTGCGGCGCGATCTCGGTGGCAACCAACTCGCCATTCCAAGACAGCCGCGCAAGGCCAAATTTGTGAAGCACCTGCGCCAATTCAGTCTCTAGTTCGCGGTTTAGGGCCTTTCCGCCCATGACCGACATATCAATACCGCCCTCGGACATCGCCATGCTCACAGACAATTCCGCTTTGCGCGAACCGCCCAAATATACAAGAGCCTCAATGGTTGGCACTTGCGCCACCAATTCTGGGGCAAGCATTTGACAGTGCTCAATTGCAGAAATCGCGCCAGAACGACGGCCGTGAAAGCCAACGATTGCGCCCTTTTTACCGCGCCTTGCCGACAATGTCGCCCGGCGCCGCGACGCGGCAGGTGACGTGGCAATGGGACGAATTTCCGTCTCGATACCCTGCGCGGCCAGCGCCTGACGCACCACATTTGACTTCCAATCAGACACGAAGGCATCAGAGGCATGCAACAACGCGCAGCCACCACAGCTGTTATAGTGCGGGCAAGATGCTTTGATACGGTCTGGTGATGGGGTCACGATGCGCGGCGCGTCGATACGACCGTCATTCACTTCACCCTCGACAACCTCACCCGGCAAGGCGCGTGGCACGAAAACCGGGCCGGGGGCAACACCATCGCCAAGATGGCCCAATCGCTCAATTGTATGTGTGGTGGATTGGCTGGGGATGCTCATGTCAGCAGCTCCTCACGGGTCAAAGTAAAATCAGAGGCGATCCAAAGGGCTTCGCGTCGTTTGAGTTCCGCGCCCAGCGCCGGGCCGGAAAACGCGGGCATTAAATCCACAGGGGTGATCGGAAATTGGGCTGCCGCCCCTTTGGCAATGTCCACCTCATATCCAATCGGAAGCGGGAGTTCCATCTGAACCGCCCGCAAAAGGATGATGTCTCGGGCAAGATCGGCGCCGTCCCGATAGGCCAGTTCCGCAGCCCCGGTCATCGCCCCCATTCCATCCCGCAAGGCTTGCAATTTCTTCGCCTCTTTGCGCGACAACCGTAACGATCGAGCGACATCCATGCCGCCCAGCACAGCCAATCGCCGGATCGGATCAACCTGCATCCCATCCTCAAAATGCACCAAAATGGGCAAACCGCGCGCATCCGCCCCCGGTAAAAGCACTTGTAACACACCACATTGCGCCATCGTGGCCACCGCAGGCGCAGGATCTCTGGCAGAGAGGAGTTTCAGCATCTCCGCCCCAACACGTTCGCGCGAAAGCGTCTCTAATCCGCCCAAATTGGCAGAAATTGCCGCCAAAGCATCGTGGTCCGGGCCTTCAGCTTCATTGCCGTACCACGCGTAGAACCTGAAAAACCTTAAGGTTCGAAGATAGTCTTCCCGAATGCGGGTTGTGGCGTCATCAATAAACCGCACCCGCCGCGTCAACAAATCAGGCAGGCCGTGCAGCGGATCAATCACACGCCCCCTTGCATCCGCATACAGGGCGTTCATTGTGAAATCACGACGATGCGCGTCTTCGTCCATCGTATCTGCAAAAGCAACCACCGCGCGGCGCCCGTCGGTTTCCACATCTTTACGATAGGTGGTAATCTCAAAGCCTTCGCCCTCGACCACCACCGTAATTGTGCCGTGGTCGATCCCGGTGGGCACGGGGCGAAACCCCGCCGCTTTGGTCAACTCAATCACCTGCTCCGGGAGAGCATTTGTTGACAGGTCCAGGTCCGCGACTGGCGCCCCCATCAACGCATTTCGCACGCATCCACCAACGAAATAGATTTCAAACCCTTGCAACAGAAAGGCCTGTGCCAATCGCTGGACGCGCGGGTTTTCGATCCAATCTGCTGTAATTTGCGTCATGAAGACAGCCTTTCGGCCAGCGCGCGCAGGATGCGTGCTGTGGCCCCCCAAATATAATAGGGGCCATAGGGCACGGTATCATAGTAACGCGACATGCCTTGCCAGACCCGGCCCTGAATGATGAAATTGGCTGGATTAGAGACATGTTTGAACGGAACCGAGAACACCTCTTCAACCTCGCCCTCCTCTGGACGTTCCACAAACGGGCGCGTCACCAAACCAAGAACGGGTGTGACCGTGTAGGACGTCACGGTTTCATGGGCGGACATTTGACCAAACACGGTTACCGCGTCTTGCGGCAAGCCTATTTCCTCCCACGCTTCGCGAAGGGCAGCGGCCACCGGCCCGGCATCATCAGGATCCACCTTACCACCTGGAAACGCGATCTGCCCCGGGTGATGTTTCAAATGCGAGGCACGTTTGGTTAAGATCAACCGCAGTTCATCTTCGACATAGATCAGCGGGATCAAGACAGCGGCGGGCCGCAAGACGCGCCCCGCAGGGAGCGTCACATTCGGGTTGAGATCATAATCCGAGCTGCCCCCGCCCGAAGGGGCAAGCGCACGCCGGATATGTTCAATCTCAGGCCTCACTGTCCTGACCTTTTGCATCTTTGCCCACGGTTGCGGGATCCAGATCGTAATGCGCCCCGCAGAACTGACAATCTGCTGTCAGGCGGCCGTTATCTTTGGTCATATATGCAATGTCTTTCACCGAGTAGATCGACAAGCTTTCGCGCACGCGGTCTTCAGAGCAAGTACAGCCAAAGCGCACTTGTTGCGGGTCATAAACGCGCGGCGCTTCTTCGTGGAACAGACGGGTCAATAGGGCGGTGGGGGACACTGACGGGCCAATCAATTCCAGTTCTTCCACAGAAGACAGCAGGATATTCGCCCGGCTCCAGTTTTCCTTGTCATTCTCTCCCAACACATCGTCGGCCGACAGCACACCGCCCTCTCCCGAACCACCTTCGCCGGTCACATGTGGGCTGGCTTTGGGCATGTGCTGCAGCATCACACCACCAGCACGCCAGCTTTCTTCGCCACCGGCCCAAGTGGACCGTCCAAAACTCAGGTGAAACCGGGTTGGCAACTGTTCGGACTGGGCAAAATAAACCTGCGCGCAATCAGACAGAGAGTTTCCGGCGATGGGCGTCATGCCCGAGTAAGGTGTTTTACCATCACCCTGATCAATCAAAACCGCAAAGAAACCCTTGCCGATCTGGTCAAACGCGGGGGCGTCTGCATCCAGCCGATCTTCATCATAACTGGCGTAGGCGCGCACCATAGCTGGGTCACCTTCTTTTTCTGGCGCATAATAGTCCGTCGCAATGAGACGCGCGGGGCCGTCACCGCGAATTTGCAAGGACAGCTTCCAGCGCAGCTTGATGGACTGGCCAATCATCGCGGTCAAAAGAGCGGCCTCAGCCACCAGCGCTTCGATCGCGGGGGGGTACTTGTGCTGAGACAAAACGGTATCGAGCGTACCATCCAGGCGCACCACGCGTCCGCGCACGTCACAATTATCCAGTTGGAAGGGCAGGATGGTATCATCCCAGGCGATCAAATTTCCGAGTGTCATTGGGTTTTCCACGGGCTGTGCTTGCGGCAGTTCCTCTGCCATATCGCGTCTATATGGGCGCGGCAAGTAAGGGGAAAAGGGGGGATGGTGGAAAAATTAGTGTAACGCAACCAGTTTTGCACCGGAAGCCACGGTACAAAGCCCGGTTATTTTGATGGTCCTTTGTATTCAATCAAAGACATGGACAGATCATCACCGAATTCTTTTTCACCGCAAAATTTATCAACATCCCAAACCAATCCATCCAAAAATTCTTGTCGTTTGAGTTGGGCATTGCGCGCAATCACGTCTTCAAACCCATCTTCATCCAGCATTTCATTTTTTTCATTTTCGGCCTCGGTGAACCCGTCAGAATAGAACATCAGGCGATCACCCGGCTCGAGCGTAAATTCAAACCGTTCATATTTACTGCCCCGGATCAGCCCGATTGGCATGCCACCATCACCCAAATATTCCACCGAGCCATCAGGACGTAAAAGCGCGGGGTTGGGGTGGCCGCATTGGGTCAACACAATCTTACCTGTCGAAAGGTCCAGATATGACAGGATCATCGTAAAATAATGCTCGGTCGGCATGTCTTCAAGCATCATTGTATTCAAAAGGAACGCAACTTCTTCTGGGTCACGCAGGCGCGTTTTACCACCCGGCGCGCTTGCAGAGGTGATATTTTGCTCGGGTGATCCATCTGACAAATAGGACGCCAATCGCGCCGTCAGCAAAGCCGATGCAATCCCGTGGCCGGAGACATCAATAGAGTAAATAGCAACCGTGTTATCATCTGGTTGAAACATCCCAACCAGATCTCCGCCGACATGCCCGCAGGGTTGCAACAGCAGGCTGACTTCGGCGGTGCCATAATCACGAAACCGCTCACGCACCAAGGATTGTTGCATATTGCGCGCTTCAATCAGGTCGCGATCAATCGAGTCATAGATGGTCTGAATTTCAGAAAGCGTCGCTGAAACCAGACGATTCTTCTCCTGAAGTTCGCGCTCCATCCGCATGATGCGCCCGCCCGCATTGATCCGCGCGCGCAACTCTTCGGCATTGACAGGTTTATTCAGAAAGTCGTCCGCGCCAACATTCAGACCCTGCGCAACAGCCCCTTTTTCACTTTTTGAGGTGAGAAGAATAAAATATCCGTATTTATCGCGCGAAAGGGCCCGGAACGCTTGGCAAAGCTCAAGCCCGTCCATGCCCGGCATCATCCAGTCTGAAAGGATCAAATCGATGTCTTCCGCTGCGATTTTTTCCAGCGCTTCATCACCTGATCCAGCCTCAACAACCGTGAACCCCTGACGCTTTAACGTGGAGCTCACAATCATGCGCTGCGCCCGACTGTCATCTACCACGAGAATGGTTTTGACAGCATCCGCCCCAACTGCCGACGGCGTTTCAGGGCCGGCAATATTTGGCAGTTGAGATACAGCGCGTGATTTCAAAACAGGTTCCTTATGCCTCACGGATCACTTGACCCGACCAAGCCATACGACTCAGGTATTGCCCGCTGGTTAATTCTAAAATTTGCACGGAATTTCCGCGTTTAATAATGAGATGTTAAGCCTCTGCCCTTATCGAAAGTACAGTTTGTGTTTGTGACAGGACCGGAAGGGATCAATATGATCAGCTGGGATCGCGTTAATGAGTTGAAAGAAGAGATCGGCGAAGAGGATTTTGCCGAAGTGGCGGAGATGTTTCTTGAGGAGGTGGACGAAGTCATTGAACGACTGCGGGCCACGCCCGAGCCTGATCAATATGAACAAGACCTGCATTTTCTAAAAAGCTCGTCGCTCAACCTTGGCTTTCAAGCCTTGTCAAAACTTTGTGGCGAAGGCGAGCGGTTGGCGGCAGAGGGGAAAGCTGACGCCGTGCAACTGGGCCCTGTATTTGAAACCTATTCCGCGTCAAAAGAAGCATTCACAGCACGTTAGATCACAAATTCCGCCACGGTTTCATCATCTGTAATGTCCGAATACGCAAAGCCGCCAGCGTCAAGACCCACAAAAATGGCATCGAAGTTTTCGGGGCGATTTGTTTCAATCCCAATCAATACAGATCCAAAGTTTCGCGCCGATTTCTTGAGATACTCAAACCGGGCAATGTTGTCGTCTGGCCCGAGGATTTGAAGGAAATCTTTCAACGCACCGGGGCGTTGGGGCAGGCGCAGCAAAAGATATTTTTTCAAACCCGCATAACGCTGAGCGCGTTCTTTCACTTCTGGCAGGCGTTCAAAATCAAAGTTCCCTCCAGAGGTCACACAAACCACGGTTTTTCCCGCAATTTCATCGCGCAGATCTTTCAACGCATCCACCGACAATGCACCCGCAGGCTCTAGCACAACACCCTCAACATTCAGCATATCAAGGATTGTGGTGCAAATCCGATCCTCGGGGATTGCCCGCACCTTGTCTTTCGGCGTGTCTTTCAAAACATCAAACGTCAACGCACCGATGCGCGCAACGGCGGCGCCATCCACAAAGTTGTCGACCTGTTCCAGCGTGATCGGGCCACCATGGGCCAGTGCGGCGGCAAGCGACGTGCCGCCAGCGGGTTCTACATAGAAAATGTCGGTCTTAGGGGCGACTTCGCCCAAGTAACGCGTGATCCCAGCAGAGAGACCACCACCCCCAACAGGCAAGACAACAATGTCAGGGGAGCGGCCCAGTTGGGCGACTGCCTCGGCCGCCACGCTGGCTTGCCCTTCGATCACATCCTTGTCGTCAAAAGGCGACAGGAAATGCCCGCCGACCTCAGCGCAATAGGCTTGTGCGGCGGCTAAGGTGTCGTCGAAATAATCGCCAATCAGGCGGATCTCAATCGCGTCGCCGCCAAAAATCCGGGTCTTTTCAATCTTCTGTTGTGGCGTGGTGACGGGCATGAAGATCACGCCTTTCACCCCAAAATGCTTGGACACATAGGCCACGCCCTGCGCGTGATTTCCCGCTGAGGCGCAGACGAACACGTCTTGGTCCGGCGTCTTTGCCAACGCTTTGCTCATGGCATTTAACGCACCGCGGATTTTATAGCTGCGCACAGGGGACAGGTCTTCGCGCTTTAACCAAATGTCCGCACCAAATTTGGCCGACAGGTGATCATTACGCTGTAACGGCGTCGCGGGGAAAAGCGCCCGCATCTGCTGTTCTGCCACGCGGGCTTTTTTCAGAAAATCGCTCATCCGGAATGTCTGACCCAAGGGAAACGACTTGGCAAGGGTGATATCTGCTGTTGAAAGGGATCGCCCATCTGTCACCCGGTGCACCGCTGTATAAGTATTGGCGTTAAAAACAAGCTACAAACCTTGCCCCGCGCGGCAAAACCCGATAAGCGCGGCGCGATACGCTCGTGAAAGGGAATATGATGCTTTCGTCCAACACCGCACCCCAAGCTGCGCCCAAAAAAGTTGTGCTTGCCTATTCCGGCGGCCTTGATACCTCGATCATCCTGAAATGGTTGCAAACCGAGTATGGTTGCGAAGTGATCACCTTCACCGCTGACCTTGGTCAGGGCGAAGAACTGGAACCCGCTCGTAAAAAGGCCGAGCTGCTGGGCATCAAGCCAGAAAACATCCACATCGAAGATCTGCGCGAAGAGTTTGTGCGCGACTTTGTGTTCCCGATGTTCCGCGCCAATGCGCAATACGAAGGGCTCTACCTTTTGGGCACCTCAATCGCCCGTCCGCTGATCTCCAAACGTCTTGTTGAGATTGCGGCCGAGCATGGCGCCGATGCGGTCAGCCACGGTGCAACCGGCAAGGGCAACGACCAAGTGCGGTTTGAACTGGCGGCTTACGCGCTGAACCCCGACATCCAAGTGATCGCCCCTTGGCGTGAATGGGATCTTGGTTCGCGTACCAAGCTGTTGGAATTTGCGGAACAGAACCAAATTCCGATCGCCAAAGACAAACGCGGCGAAGCGCCGTTTTCTGTTGACGCAAACCTGTTGCACACCTCATCCGAGGGTAAGGTTCTGGAAGATCCCGCCGAGGATGCACCGGATTACGTCTACCAGCGGTCTGTTCACCCAGAGGATGCGCCAAACACGCCCGAGTTCATCGAGATCGAGTTCGAAAAAGGTGATCCCATTGCCATCAATGGCGAGAAGATGTCGCCCGCAACCGTGCTGACCGAGCTGAATGAATATGGCCGCAAGCATGGCATTGGCCGTCTTGATCTGGTCGAGGGGCGTTACGTTGGCATGAAATCGCGCGGGATCTATGAAACCCCCGGCGGCACCATCCTGATCGAAGCCCACCGCGGCATTGAAAGCATCACCATGGACCGGGGCGCAATGCACCTGAAAGATGAGCTGATGCCGAAATACGCCGAGCTGATCTATAACGGTTACTGGTATTCGCCCGAGCGTGAAATGCTGCAGGCCGCCATCGACCTGTCGCAGGAACATGTGACCGGCACCGTGCGCATCAAACTGTACAAAGGTTTGGCCCGCGTTGTTGGCCGCTGGTCCGATCACTCGCTTTATTCAGAAGAGCATGTGACGTTCGAGGAAGACATGGGCGCCTATGATCAAACCGATGCGGCGGGCTTTATCCAGCTGAACGCGCTGCGCCTGCGGTTGATCGCCATGCGCAACAAGCGCGTCGCGAAGTAAGCTATCGTTGCGTCACAGTGGGTTTTGGCTGTGGACGAAATAGGGACGCCTCCGTATCACGCGGGGGCGTTTTCTTTTAAAAGGACATCCCATGCCGCTCACCGATATTGCCGCCAAGATCAGCCGCGGATTGGCGAAACATCCCCTTGACGAAAGCCTGAAACTGGATTGCGGCGAGGATGGGGTAATTGCGCTGGTGGATGGCGCGGTGAGCCGGGAAAACGTAGACACCAAATGCACCGTCGCCATGTCCAAAGACAATTTGGAAAAGCTGATGCGCGGCAAGTTGAACCCAATGACCGCCTTTATGACGGGCAAGATCAAAGTCGACGGGGATGTCTCGATTGCGATGAAACTGGGGAAGCTGTTTAAGGGCTAACACCCGCCAAAAACGCATCGACGTCTGCCCGCATCGGGATCGCGTCAGCGGTACCCGGACGCGTGACCTGAAGCGCCGAGGCAGCGGAGGCCAGGCGCAACGCATCCGCCACGAGCAGCCCCTGATCCAACCCCGCCGCGACATATCCGATGAAACAATCCCCCGCACCAGTGGTGTCCACGGGAGTGACTTTAAACGCGGGGGCTTTGGTTTCGCTTTTGGTGATCTGGTCGCGCCAAACCGCGCCTTTGGCGCCTCGCGTGATCAAAACAGCAGGGACCTCAATTTCGTTGACCGACACGCCCAACGCCTCTGAAAGCTGCTGGGCTTCAACCTCATTCACAACCAAAAGATCACATAGCGGCAGAACCTCTTGCGCCGCGTTTGCATCAAAGGGGGCGGCGGAATAGATCACAAAAAGACCCAGGTTTTTCGCCAGCGTTGCGACCTCTTTGACAAGGTTCACCTCGTTTTGCAAAAGCAAGATATCGCCGGGATCGGCGCCGCGTAAGGCACGTTGGGTCCGCTCAAGATTTTGGGCGTGATTGGCGCCCGGAGCCAGCACAATCATGTTTTCACCAGAGGGGTCAACACAGACATTTGCATGTCCGGTCGCGGTTGTGGTGGTCGCAATCTGCGCGGTGTCGACACCCATGTCCCGCAGCTTGTCCAAGCACCACGCCCCATCATCCCCAACGGCGCCAATGTGCTTCGTCACACTTCCTGCGCGCGCGCTGGCGACCGATTGATTGGCACCTTTGCCCCCCAATCCGCATGCGTAACCCGTTGCGGCCAGCGTCTCTCCGGGTTGGGGTAAATGCGGCATCTGGTAAAAATTGTCGATATTAATCGAGCCAAAACAAAATACGGTCATCGGGTCCTCTTTTTAGGGAACCCTATATTTTCATCGTCCCTGCGCAAGGGGAATGCGGTGGTGGGTGGGGAAATCTGTACGGACATTCCCGGTCTTTGAGCTTCACTTTCTTATTGTATTCCATTGTATACCGTTTATATGAGCTATAAGAATTTCATAATTTCCAAGCCTGGAGACCCGCCATGACACGCCAAATCGAAGCCACCCTGATCCCCGGCGATGGGATCGGACCTGAGATCACCAAAGCCGTCACCGCCATTCTGGACCACATGGGCGCGCCCTTTAAATGGGATGTGCAACAGGCCGGCATGGCCGGGGTTGATGCCGCTGGCGTGCCACTTCCGCAAGCCACACTCGACAGTATTCACCGCACCAAACTGGCCCTAAAGGGGCCGTTGACCACGCCCGTTGGCGGCGGCTTTAAGTCAATCAACCTGCAACTGCGTCAGGAGTTTGAGCTTTACGCAAACGTGCGCCCCACCAAAACCATCAAGAAAAACGGCCGCTTTGACGGCATCGACATGGTGATCTTCCGTGAAAACCTCGAAGGGTATTACATCGCGGACGAAGGATACATCGAACACAACGGCGACCCCGAAGGCAAAGTCTATTCAACGGGTTACAACACCAAAACTGAGGCCCGCCGCATCGCCCGCGCGGCCTTTGAATATGCCGTCGCCAATGGCCGTAAAAAAGTATCCATCGTGCACAAGGCCAACATCCTGAAACTGCTGTCCGGCATGTTTTTGGAAGAGGCCCGTGACGTGGCCAAGGAATACGATGGCCGCATTGAATATGACGAACGCATCGTCGACGCCTGCGCCATGCAGATGGTCATGTACCCCGAAGCCTTTGATGTGATTGTCACCACCAACCTCTTTGGCGACATCCTGTCCGATCTGGCGGCCGGCCTTATCGGCGGTCTGGGTCTTGCCCCCGGCGCCAACATCGGTGAAGACGCCGCGATCTTTGAGGCGGTGCATGGATCCGCGCCAGATATCGCCGGAAAAGGCCTTGCCAACCCCTGCGCTTTCCTAATGGCGGCGGGGATGATGCTGGAACATGTGGGCCGCGTGGATGACGCCAAACGCCTGCGCCAAGCGGTGATCGACACGGTACAATCCGGCGATGGCGCGACACCTGATCTGGGTGGCACGGGCAACACCACCACGCTTGCAGACGCGATCATCTCGCGTTTGTAAGTGCATAACCCAAAGCCGGGGCAAACGTCCCGGCTTTGACCTCTGTCAGGGACACAGCGCACCACCCCGCGTATGCTGGCCATATGACCCAGTCAGATTCAAATCAGATCCTTACCGGCACCGCAGAAACCGTTCAGAAACACGGGTTCTTTTGCAAAATGAGCGCCCGGAAAACCAGCGCTTGGAAACGTAAAAAGGCGTGGCTAGAGGCGCGTTTTTCCGAGGGTCTGCAACTTCGGCTTTTGGGCAATAAAGAACGCGGTTTCATTGAATTCATCCCCGGCAAATATGCTTGGCGCGGCATTGAAAACGCAGACGAGTTTGTGGTGATCCACTGTCTTTGGGTGGTGGGGAAAAGCAAAGGCCACGGGTTCTCGACCCAACTTTTGACTGAGGCCGAGGATTGGGCGCGTGAGAATGGGTACAAAGGTGTGGCCGCCCTGACAAGTTCGGGAAACTGGCTGATCGACAAAGGCATCTTGGACCATCACGGATACCAATCTGTTGACAGCGCAGCGCCAGGATATGACCTGATGTTAAAGTCCCTTTCCCCCTCAGATCCGCCACAACTGTCGGGACATTGGCACGCAAAAGCCGCCGCTTATGGATCGGGAGTGACGGTTCTTCATTCCGCGCAATGTCCCTATCTCGAGGACGCGGTGACACATGCGCGTGCCGCCGCCGACACCTTGGGTCTCTCGTTTCGCGCCATCGAAATCACATCCGCGACAGACGCGCGAACCCTTGTCCCCAATCCATATGGCGTTTTCTCTTTGATCCACGATGGTCGCGAAATTTCGAGCCACTATCTGCTGACCAAACAAATTTTACCCCTGATTGACCGCGACTAATTCGCCGTTTCACGCGCAAGTCCCTTTTTTTTCATGCGCAGATTGTGTATGTCAGGGTCAAATCCAATTCTGCGCCCGAAGCGGTCTTTCGCGCGCATTCTAACCTTTCATCGAAAAAAAAGGGGTGTTCTGTCATGACCGATACTTCACAGCCGGATATTGTGTATACCATTGTAGACGAAGCGCCGGAGCTTGCCTCCGCCTCGTTCCTGCCGATCATCAAACGCTTTGCCAAAGCGGCGGGCGTGTCGGTGGGCACCAAAGACATCTCATTGGCTGGCCGGATCATTGCGACCTTCCCCGAAAGCTTGACCGCCGAACAACGCCAGAACGACGATTTGGCCGAGCTGGGCAAGCTGGTGAAAACCGCTGATGCCAACGTCATCAAACTTCCGAACATCTCGGCTTCGGTTCCACAACTTGTGGCCGCAATCGAAGAGCTTCAGGCCAAAGGGTACGCCCTGCCGGATTATCCAGAAGAGCCGAAAACCGACGAAGAGAAAGCCGTGCGCGCACGTTATGACGGGATCAAAGGTTCCGCCGTGAACCCGGTTCTGCGCGAGGGAAACTCCGACCGTCGTTCGGCCAAAGCCGTGAAAAACTATGCCCAGAAAAACCCGCATTCGATGGGTGAATGGGTGCCAACATCGAAAACCAAAGTGTCTTCGATGCCCGGTAACGACTTCTATGCAAACGAAAAAGCGGCAACCATCACAGCGGCACAAGCCGGCGATGCAAAGATCGAATTCATCGGCAAGGATGGCGCAACCACCGTCCTGAAAGACGATTGGCAACTGAAAGAAGGCACCGTGGCAGACGCGACATTCATGTCGGCAAAAGCCCTGTCCGCTTTCTTGGCTGACGCCATTGAAGACACCAAAAAAGACGGCACCATGTTGTCGCTTCACTTGAAAGCGACCATGATGAAAGTGTCCGATCCGATCATCTTTGGCCACGCCGTGAAAGCCTGGTTGGCGCCTGTGTTTGACAAGTTTGGTGCCGAGCTGGAAGCCGCTGGCGTGAACCCAAATTCGGGCATGGGTGACTTGATTGAGCGCGTGAAAGACAACGCCGACATCATGGCCGCAATCGACGCCGTGACCGCAGATCGCCCCGCGATGTATATGGTGGACAGCGACAAGGGCATCACCAACCTGCACGTTCCATCAGATGTCATCATCGACGCCTCGATGCCTGCCGTGATCCGCGCGGGCGGCAAAGGTTGGGACGCTGACGGCAACAAAGGGGATACCAACTGTGTGATCCCAGACAATTGCTATGCGACCATTTACGACGAAAGCATTAAGTTCTTCAAAGAACACGGAAAAATGGACGTGACCACGGTTGGATCCGTCGCAAACGTCGGCCTGATGGCGCAGAAAGCCGAGGAATACGGCAGCCACCCCACAACCTTTGAAGCGCCCGCAGACGGCGTGATCCGCGTGGTTTTGGCCAACGGCGAGATCCTTCATTCGGACGATGTTGAAAGCGGCGACATCTGGCGCGCTTGTACGGCGAACAAGGCCCCGATCGACAACTGGATTCAGCTTGCACTGGACCGTCAACGCCTGACAGGTTCCGAGGCTATTTTCTGGCTCGACGCCAACCGCGCCCATGATGCTGAACTGATCAAAATGGTTGAGCCTGCCCTGCAAGCCGCTGGTGTTGCTGACAAATTCCAGATCATGGCGCCACGCGAAGCCACTCGTCAGTCACTGAACACCATCACCGCAGGCAACGACAGCATCGCCATCACTGGCAACGTGCTGCGCGATTACCTGACCGACCTGTTCCCAATCCTGGAGCTTGGCACCTCGGCAAAAATGCTGTCGATTGTGAAGCTGATGCAAGGCGGTGGAATGTTTGAAACCGGCGCGGGCGGCTCTGCCCCCAAACACGTTCAACAACTGCTTGATCAGAACCACCTGCGTTGGGATTCTATGGGCGAATTCTGTGCCTTAGGTGAAAGCCTGAACTTCCTCGCCGACGCAAAAGGCAACCCAAAAGCGGGCCTTTTGGGCGTCGCGGCAGAAGCAGCAACCCAAGGGGTCTTGGACAACAACCGTTCGCCAAGCCGTAAAGTGGGCGAGCCGGACAACCGCGACAGCCACTATTGGTTTGCACGTTACTGGGCCGAAGCCCTTGCCACCCAGACGCAAGATGCTGATTTGGCAGCAGAATTTGCACCCGTTGCAAAGGCGCTGGCAGATGGTGAAGAAGCGATCCTTGCGGAGCTTGCGATGGTCCAAGGTCCTGCCGCAGACATCGGTGGTTATTACCGCCCTGACGCCGCGTTGAAAGCCAAAGTAATGCGCCCATCGGCCACGCTGAACGCGATCATCGACTGAGTTTCGCCAGTCTAAAACACGAAAACCCCCGCTAACCGGTGGGGGTTTTTCTTTGCCAAAACTGTAAACAGTTTAAAGTTTCAAATCGCCAAACTTTAAACTGTTTAATGGTCTCCGTGGCAAAACTTTAAACTGTTTAAACCCAAAATCTCCCTAAAACCCATCCGTATTCACCACGCCAGCGGCGCGCAAAACGGCCAAATCTGGCGTCCAAATCTCATTATGTGACCGTTGGAACATCGCGTCCAAAAATCCGTCACTGACCCCACGCGCGCGGAAAAGATCCCGATCCTTTTCCTGCTCCGCCGCCACATCGATATGCGGCAGTTGCGAGGCGTTGGTGAGAAGGTATCCGTGAAATCCCAACTGTGCGCCCGGCGCAACCCGGCGCGTTTTCCCCGCGATAAAGGGGAGGGTGCAGGCCGAGCTGCAATCTTGATCAACAAATGTATTCAGATCACGGGCGAGGATCAGCTTGGCAATCCCGCGCGCCTCAAAGATGTTTCCCCCGTTGCTGGTCAGATGAACATGGCGCAGATCGGGATGTTTTGCCAAAAGCGCCATGAACCGTTTGGTTGCGCCCAGCGCGATCACACCGCGCAGGGTAAGGACCGTTCCATCCTCGGAGATGCGCATGTCATAGTTTGATGCGTGTAGTTTATCCCGCTGTACAGAGTAAGGTATTTCGGTTGGCGGAACATGGGTGGCCAGTGCCAGCCCCCACCATTGCGACAACACCACAAACACAGCCACGATCAGGGCAAACATCCCGCCCCAAAGCGGTAACATAGACCCTAATCCACGCAAATTCCGCTCTGCCGCCCGAAAATATCCGGTACATTGCCAGATCAGAACCGCAAGATCTGTCCCAACCGCACCCAGCGCCAAGGGGATTGCGACCGGGTGATCGCGGATCAACATCGCAACGATAGCGTAAATCACAAGTCGCAAAGCGACCCCGTTCAGCCAAAACGACCGAAGTAAAGACTGCTCTCCACGCCAATGAGAAAGAACATAGGCCATACCCAAGGATAAGGCAGGCCTATGTGGCGGGTCAAATTAGCGCTTTTGGGCTGAATTTGTCCCTATTTCTTCTCTCCCAAACGTGCGGCGGCCAACACTGCCATGTTCAGGATGTCGTTTGAGGTCGAGTTGGTGGAGCAGATCTGAATCGGCTTATCAATACCGGAGAGGATCGGGCCAATCACGGTGGCACCAGCCAGTTCCTGCATCATTTTCACCGAAATCGACGCGGAATGGCGGGCGGGCACCACCAGAATGTTGGCTGGGCCAGACAGGCGGCAGAACGGGTATTGCGCCATCACCTCTGGATTCAGGGCCACATCGGCGGTCATTTCACCGTCATATTCAAAATCCACACCGCGCGCGTCCAGAATGGCGGGCGCTTCGTGCAGTTTCTGTGCCCGTTCAGATTTCGGATAGCCAAAGGTCGAGAAGCTGACAAAAGCGACACGAGGCTCTAGCCCCAATCCGCGCGCCACGGCAGCGGCGCGTTCGGCGATGTCAGCCATATCTTCGGTTTCCGGCCATTCGTGCACCAACGTATCCGCCATCAGCACAATACGGCCTTTGACCAACAGCGCGGTCACGCCCACAGCTCCGTCACTGGCGCGTGCATCAAACACATGGTTGATCCGGTCAAGAACATAAGCTGATTTGCGCGTGGCCCCGGTGATCAACCCATCGCCGTGCCCATGTTGCAGCATCAGCGACGCAAATACGTGACGATCGCGCGCGGCGAGGCGGTGCACATCGTGGCGGTCAAACCCATCGCGTTGCAGGCGGCCATAAAGGAAGTCTTTGTATTCGTCTAAATTCTCGGTGTTGGCGGCATTGACGACACGCAATTCGCGCACAGCATCCCCAAGACCCGCGGTTTCCAACAGCTCTCGCACATTGTCCTGACGGCCAATCACCAAAGCGCGGCCATAGCCGTTGCGTTGATATTGCACAGCGGCGCGCAGCACATGTGGGTCGTCGCCTTCGGCAAAAATCATCGTCGCCTGGTTTTGGCGCGCACGCGCTGTGATGCCGCGCAGGATCGAGGCGGTTGGGTCCATCCGCGCCTTCAGGCTTTGCTCGTACCCCTCCATATCAATGATCGGGCGACGGGCGACGCCGGTGTCCATACCGGCCCGCGCCACGGCGGTGGGGATCATATAGATCAGGCGCGGATCAAACGGGGTTGGGATGATATAGTCACGGCCAAAGCTAAGCTTTTTGCCATAGGCCATCGCCACTTCGTCTGGCACATCTTCGCGCGCCAATTTTGCAAGGGCTTGGGCGCAGGCGATTTTCATCTCATCATTGATGGCGCGGGCGTGGATATCAAGCGCGCCGCGGAAGAGATAGGGAAAGCCCAGCACGTTGTTCACCTGGTTCGGGTAATCCGAACGACCGGTGGCGACGATGGCGTCGTTGCGTACCTCATGCGCCTCTTCCGGGGTGATTTCCGGATCGGGGTTGGCCATCGCGAAAATGACCGGATTGTCGGCCATAGATTTCACCATATCCTGGGTCACGGCGCCCTTGACGGATACGCCAAGAAAGACATCCGCCCCGACCATCGCCTCTTCTAATGTGCGCAGTTCGGTGTTTACGGCATGGGCCGATTTCCATTGGTTCATACCCTCTGTACGGCCTTGATAAATCACACCTTTTGTGTCGCAGGCGATACAGTTTTCATGGCGCGCACCCATGGATTTGATCAGTTCGATACAGGCAATCCCGGCGGCCCCGGCGCCATTCAGGACGATCTTACAGTCTTCGATCTTTTTACCCGACAGATGCAGCGCATTCAAAAGCCCAGCGGCACAGATCACGGCGGTCCCGTGTTGGTCGTCGTGAAAGACCGGGATGTCCATTTCTTCCTTGAGCTTTTGCTCGATAATAAAACATTCCGGCGCCTTGATATCCTCAAGGTTGATACCACCAAATGTGGGACCCATCAGGCGCACGGCATTGATGATTTCATCTGGATCTTCGGTATCGAGCTCGATGTCGATCGAGTTCACGTCGGCAAAGCGTTTAAAGAGAACGGCCTTGCCCTCCATCACCGGTTTCGACCCTAACGCACCCAAATTGCCCAATCCAAGCACAGCCGTCCCGTTGGAAATCACCGCGACGAGGTTGCCCTTGTTGGTGTAATCATAAGCCGTCGACGGATCCGCCGCGATCGCTTCGCAAGGCACCGCAACACCGGGGGAATAGGCAAGCGACAGGTCACGCTGTGAGGTCATTGGGACCGTGGGCGAGATTTCAAACTTGCCGGGCGTTGGATCCACATGGAAGGCAAGCGCCTCTTCGTCGGTAATGCGGTGTTTGGGCATGGGGTTGGGCCTTTTATGCGACAGTCTCTTCCCAAACCCATACAGCGGCTAGGATCAAGGCTCAACCTCTATTCACGCATTTTTCTGACCCATTTATAGCCTTATCGCGCAATAGTATTAAATTGCATAGGTTACTGACGCAATAAATACAAACTCAGCACCATGACAAGCCGATCTCCGGCCGATTTCCAAATCGTTGATGCGTTTGCGCGCCATTCACCTTATATCTTACCCAACATGTTGTAAGGAGAGTGATTGTGTCCCAAAAAGTGCTTTTGACCGGTGGTGCCGGGTTTATTGGGTCGCACACCTATATTGAGCTGATCAAAGCAGGTTTCGACGTTGTTATCCTCGATAATTTTTCAAACGCACGCCCCGATGTGATTGACCGGCTCGAAGTGATCACCGCCAGTCCGGTAACCTGTTATAAAGGGGATGTTCTGGACGGGGCCCTTTTAGATCAGATCTTTGCCGAACATAAGATCGACGCGGCCATCCATTTCGCAGCGTTGAAAGCCGTGGGGGAAAGCGCAGATATCCCCCTTGAATATATGAACACCAATATCGCCGGGCTTTATTCTTTGCTGCGCGCCATGGATCGCGCCGGAACCAGCGCACTGGTGTTTTCATCCTCCGCCACCGTTTATGGCCAGCCCGACCAGCTGCCCGTGCCCGAAAACGCCCCGCGCAGTTACACCAGCCCCTATGGGTTCACCAAGCTTGCCTGCGAACAATCGTTGGAACAGGTCGCCGCATCCGATAGCAAATGGGCATTTGGCATCTTGCGCTATTTTAATCCAGCAGGGGCCCACGACAGCGCGCTGATTGGCGAGGATCCAAGCGACATTCCCAACAATCTCATGCCCTATATTGCAAAAGTGGCAACAGGCGAGCTGGCCGAGTTGGCTGTGTTCGGTGGCGACTACGACACACCAGATGGCACCGGCGTGCGCGACTATATCCATGTGATGGACCTTGCGCGTGGCCATGTCCTGTCAGTCAAAGCCTTGCTTGAAACGGGCCAATGCCACACCGTGAATTTAGGCACAGGCATCGGGTATTCCGTGCTTGATATGCTGCATGCCTACGCACGCGCCGCCGAAAAACCCCTACCCCACAGGATTGCACCGCGC
This sequence comes from Aliiroseovarius lamellibrachiae, assembly GCF_018599245.1. GTDB lineage: Bacteria > Pseudomonadota > Alphaproteobacteria > Rhodobacterales > Rhodobacteraceae > Aliiroseovarius > Aliiroseovarius lamellibrachiae. Next base: position 147,856 of record NZ_JAHEVJ010000006.1, on the reverse strand, counting down.
CGCCTGGGGGACGTGGCCAGCGTCTATGCCGACCCAACCCAGGCGCGCGACCTGCTTGGGTTTACGGCAGAGCTTGGATTGGACGAAATGTGCGCCTCAAGCTGGAATTGGGTCTCGCGCCGCAAGAACACCTAATGGGAATACCAGAAAACTAGTTTTCTAGTTTTCTAGTTTTCTAGTTTTCTAGTTTTAGAAAGCTCCCCGTTTGGGAATAGTTTGCCCACCCAAAATCAACCCCTTTCACCCATCCGCTAACCCCCCTATCCTGTGCCAAACCAGACAAGGGAGCCCACAAACGTGAGCGACATTCAGCCTAAAATCACGCCCATGATGGCGCAGTTTCTCGACATCAAACAGGGCTATCCCGATGCGATGCTGTTCTACCGGATGGGTGATTTCTACGAGCTGTTTTTCGACGATGCGGTGGCCGCCGCCGAAGCCCTTGATATCGCGCTTACCAAACGCGGCAAACATCTGGGCAAAGACATCCCCATGTGCGGCGTGCCCGTGCATTCGGCGGAAGGCTATTTGCTGACGCTGATCCGAAAAGGCTTTCGTGTTGCCGTTTGCGAGCAACTGGAAAGCCCCGCCGAGGCCAAAAAGCGCGGCGGTAAATCCGTTGTGAAACGCGACGTTGTGCGCCTTGTCACCCCCGGTACGCTGACCGAAGAAAGCCTGTTGGATGCGCGCCGCCACAATTTTCTGGCCGCCTTTGCCGAGGTCCGCGATGAGGCCGCTCTGGCTTGGGTCGATATCTCTACCGGGGCGTTCCATGTCATGCCCTGCTCACATCTGCGCCTCTCGCCGGAACTGGCGCGACTCGGTCCGCGCGAAGTGGTTCTCTCTGATCAATCTGCGGCGAATTTGGCTGAAATAGTCTCTGAATCAGGCGCCGCCCCCTCATCCCTTGGTCGTGCCGCCTTTGACAGCACCAGCGCTGAAAAACGCCTGCAAGAGCTTTACGCCGTCGGTTCATTAGACGCGTTCGGCACCTTCACCCGTGCCGAACTGGGCGCCATGGGGGCAATCGTCGAATATCTTGAGATCACGCAAAAAGGCAAGCTGCCGCTGCTGCGCCCACCCGTTCGTGAGATGACACACGGAACCATGCAAATTGACGCCGCAACCCGGCGCAACCTGGAACTGACCCACGCCATGTCTGGCGGGCGGGATGGTTCGTTATTGTCGGCTGTGGATCGTACCGTCACACCAGGCGGTGGCCGCTTGCTTGAACGGCGCATTTCTTCGCCATCCCGCTCGCTTTCGGAAATTCACACCCGCCTTGAAAACGTGTCTTTTCTGGTGGATCAGAGCCGCATGGCGGATGATTTACGCGCCGCCCTGCGCAAAACCCCCGACATAGATCGCGCGCTGTCTCGGCTTGGGTTGGAACGCGGCGGCCCCCGTGATCTGGCGGCCATTCGCGCGGGTCTGGGAGCGGCAATTGAACTCTCGGAGCAGCTTTGCAATGCCGAGGCCTTGCCGGAAAAACTGATGCGCGCAAGCGGTCATTTGCTGGGCCATGACGACCTGTTGACCTTGCTTGAGGATGCATTGATTGCGGAGCCTCCGTTGTTGGCCCGTGATGGGGGCTTCATCGCCTCGGGCTTTGACGCAGAGCTGGACGACGCGCGCCAGCTTCGTGACGAAGGGCGTGGCGTGATCGCGGGAATGCAAGCGGAATATGCCAAGCTTACCGGCATCAGCACGCTGAAAATAAAGCACAACAATGTGCTGGGTTACTTCATTGAAACCACGGCGACCCACGCGGAAAAAATGCTCAACCCGCCATTGTCAGAGACTTTTATCCACCGTCAAACGACCGCGAACGCCGTGCGCTTTACAACGGTGCCGTTGAGCGAGATGGAGACCAAGATCCACAATGCGGGCGGACGGGCGCTTGAGATCGAAAAACGGCTCTATTCCACCCTATCTCGTGCCATTTTGGACCGCGCCGCACAGATCGCCGATACCGCGCGCGCCTTGTCAGAGGTGGACGTGGCCTGTGGGTTTGCCGATCTTGCACGGTCTGAAAACTGGTGTCAGCCCCGTGTGGACGACAGTCGAAAATTCGACATTCAAGGGGGGCGTCACCCGGTTGTCGAGGCCGCTTTGCGCCGCGCGGGCGAGCCTTTTATTGCCAATGATTGTGATCTTTCAAACGGGGCCGAGCGCGCGCACATCTGGCTTTTGACAGGTCCAAACATGGCGGGTAAGTCGACCTTTCTGCGGCAAAATGCATTGATTGCCCTGCTGGCACAGACCGGCAGTTACGTTCCCGCGAAGTCCGCAGAAATCGGCATTGTGTCACAGCTGTTTAGCCGCGTGGGTGCATCAGATGATCTGGCGCGCGGGCGATCGACATTCATGGTTGAGATGGTTGAAACGGCAGCAATTTTGAACCAGGCGGATGATCGCGCCTTGGTGATTTTGGATGAAATTGGCCGCGGAACAGCGACCTATGACGGGTTGTCGATTGCTTGGGCCACATTGGAGCATCTGCACGACACCAACCAAAGCCGCGCCCTGTTTGCCACCCATTATCACGAAATGACGCAGCTTGCCGATAAGCTGGACGGGGTGGAAAATGCCACGATTGCGGTCAAGGAATGGGACGGCGAAGTGATATTCCTGCATGAGGTGCGAAAGGGCGCCGCGGATCGGTCTTACGGTGTTCAGGTTGCCAAGCTTGCGGGCCTGCCGCAAACCGTGATTGCCCGCGCAAATGTGGTGTTGGCCGCACTGGAGAAGGGTGAGCGAGAGGGCAATGGCGCCAAGGCGATGATCGACGATCTGCCGCTGTTTGCCGCAATGCCCCCTGCCCCTGCACCCCAGAAACAGGAGCCTTCTGCGGTGGAACAGAGCCTAAAAGACATCCATCCAGACAGTCTTAGCCCGCGCGAGGCATTGAATTTGGTCTATCAGTTGAAAGACTTGTTGCCGCAGTAATCTGAACTGTTTTACCAGCTGCCTGACGCCCCACCGCCGCTTGAGCTGCCCCCGCCAAATCCCCCGGATGAGGAGGACGAAGAGCTTTTGGTGCGAACTGGAAGCGTTCGTGTTGCGCTCCAACGCTCATTGCAGTTCAGGCAATGGTAGTCATCTTTTGCTTGGCCGGTGCTGCTTGTGGTCGGCGACGTCAGAACGGTTGTCTCGGTCTTTAGGGTGTGAAACGTGCAGCGGGGACATTTGCTGTAGGAGCTGAACCAAGCGCCGTGCCGAATAACATGGGAGTGGTCGCACGCCGGGCAAAGCCAAACATCATAATCAGCGCTTTTTAGCCCCTCTTCGCGGATTTGCCCTTTGATCAGATGTGCATCATCATCTTTTTCACCCAACCAGATCATCCAGGTTCCATCATTGGGGCATTTGCGCGGGCGACGACGCGAGATGAATTTCCACCCACGCCACAGGCCGAACCCAACAGGTGCCAACAACGCCCAAGCAAAGCCCCCGAGGCCCGCAATCAGCCCTTCCGCCCAGCGCCAACCGCGTTTGGCGATCTGTTCATATTGCGGCGCATCGTAATCACCGGGATAGGTTCCTGTGATCTGGTAAATCACCTCTTCCACACCGGCAAAAAGCCCCTCGGGGTAATCACCGTCACGAAATTGCGGCAAGATCGTCCCGTCAATCACGCGCTGCATTGGGCCGTTCATGCTGGTGCCATAACCCGACCCCACCTCGATCCGCATCACGCGATCCTCAATCACCGCAAGCAACATGACGCCGTCATTTTTGCCCGCATCCCCAACGCCCCAACTGTTGAAAAGCCCGGTGGCAAAGGGTTCGATTGGCCCGGAATAGTCATGATCTTGCAGCGTATTCAGCGTGACCACCGTAAATTCCACCCCACGCTTTGCCTTTAGTTCTTTCAGGGTGCCGCGCAGCCGGTCGCGTTGATCCGCATTTAGAACGCCCGCAAAATCATTCACGTAAATCTCTGAGTACATTGGGTAATTTTGGGCCTGAACCGTTGTAATGGACAGGACGACGAGGACCATGGAAAGGAAAATGCGCAAAAGAAAACTCCCGACAATGCGGGAGTTTTATAACGTTTTTAATGCCAAATGTTGAGGCAAATTTTATGCTGTTAACCCGGCGTAGACGACACACCCACCTGTGCGGGGCGCAACAGGCGATCATGGATCATAAAGCCCTCGGCCATCACCTGAATGATATCGCCGGCTTTGGTGTTTGGCACGGGGGCTTCAAACATCGCTTCGTGTTCTTCCGGGTCAAACCGGTCCCCCACTTCGGGCGACACAAGGCGAATGCCGTGCTTTTCAAAGATGCCCAACAGCGACCGCATGGTCAGTTCAACCCCTTCGATTAGAGGTTTTGAGGCTTCGTTATCAATTTTTGACGCCGCCTCGACCGCGCGTTTCATATTGTCAAAAACGGGCAGCATATCGCGTGCCAGTTTTGAGCCACCATAATTCTCAGCCTCGCGACGGTCACGATCTGACCGTTTGCGTGCATTTTCAGCATCGGCCAATGCCCGCATGAACCGATCTTTCAGCTCATCACGTTCTGCCCGCAGCGCCAAGATTTCTTCGCCGTCCACATGGGTCACGTCTTCGGCGGCCATTTCATCCAGCGACATAAGATCGTCGCCGGTCTGCTCAGCCATCAAGCCTTGGATGGCAGCTTCCAGGTCTTCTGCTGGTGTCTTCTTCTCGTCCGTCATATTCTATCCTCGATCCGAGATCATCTTTCCAACCAATTGCGCGGTATAATCCACGATGGGCACGATCCGTCCGTAATTCAGGCGCGTCGGGCCAATGACCCCCACCGCACCAATAATCTTACGATCAGAGTTCATATATGGGGAAACCACCAAAGAGCTACCCGAAAGTGAAAAAAGTTTGTTCTCAGAGCCAATAAAAATGCGAACACCGTCACCTTGGTCGGCCAATTCAAGGAAATCGGCGATATCACGCTTGCGTTCGAGGTCATCAAACAGGGTTCTGATCCGGTCCAGATCCTGCACATCAGTGCCACCCGCCAAAAGATTCGACCTGCCACGCACAATCAGACGTTCGTTTGGATCGCCTTCGCTGTCCCAAAGCGCACCGCCACTTTCGACCAATTCGCGCGCCAAACGGTCCAATTCTTGACGGTGGCGGTTGATCTCTTCGCCCATCACCTTTTGCAGTTCAGAAATGGTGCGCCCTTCGGCGATGGCGTTCAGGAAATTCGCCGCCTCGCGCATCGAAGACGGGGTTTGGCCCACAGGCGGCGTGAACACGCGGTTTTCCACCTGGCCGTCGGCAAACACCAGCACCACAAGCGCGCGATCCGCCCCAAGCGACACAAATTCGATGTGCTTAATGGGCGCCTCTTGCTTGGGGGTCAGCACCAGAGACGCGCCCGCCGTAATACCCGACAGCGCCTGCCCCACGCGGTCCATCATGCCGCCCACATCACTGCCACCGACGCTCGCGTCGATCTTTTCGCGGTCGGTGTGATCAAGGTTCGACACCTCCAACAGCCCATCGACAAACATCCGCAAACCAAGATCGGTGGGCACCCGCCCGGCGGACACATGCGGGCTGTTCAACAGCCCCATATACTCCAGATCCTGCATCACATTACGGATGGTCGCAGCAGACACTTTTTCGGTCAGGTTGCGCGCCAGATTACGCGAGCCAACCGGATCGCCCGTCTCAAGATAGCTTTCGACCAGACAGCGAAACACCTCTCGCGACCGCGAGTTCATATCTTTCATCAATTCCGAGCCGTCTTCCATGCGCAAACGCCTTGCTTTTATGCCGACGCCATGGGTATCACGCCTTTAAACTCAAACAAAGAGGTATGCCATGCGCCCGTCAGGTCGAAACTTAGATGAAATGCGCCCGATTTCAATCGAAACCGGGGTCACAAAGCACGCAGAAGGGTCCTGCATGATCAAAGTGGGCGACACCCACGTTCTCTGCACCGCGTCACTGGAAGAGCGCGTGCCGCCGTTTTTGCGCAATTCGGGTAAGGGTTGGGTGACCGCCGAATACGGCATGCTGCCCCGGTCAACCGGATCGCGGATGCGCCGCGAGGCCGCCAGCGGCAAGCAAGGTGGCCGTACGGTGGAAATCCAACGTCTGATCGGCCGCTCGTTGCGCGCTGGCGTTGACCTGCGCGGTCTGGGCGAGCGTCAGATCACTGTCGATTGCGACGTGATCCAAGCGGACGGTGGCACACGTTGTGCGTCGATCACCGGCGGCTGGATTGCCCTTCGTCTGGCGGTGAATAAACTGCTCAAGGCCGGTGACATCACCACTGATCCATTGTCCGCACCCGTGTCCGCCGTGTCCTGTGGCATCTACGCCGGTCAGCCGGTTCTGGACCTTGATTACCCCGAGGATTCCGAGGCTGGCGTTGACGGAAACTTTGTCATGTGTGGCGCAAAGCTGATCGAAGTTCAGATGTCGGCCGAAGGATCCACCTTTAACCGTGACCAGATGAACCAGCTGATGGATCTGGCCGAAAAAGGTGGCGCTGAATTGGCGGCCGCGGCGATTGAGGCCACGTCTTGACCCGCAAATTTGACGGACAAGAGCTGGTCATCGCCAGCCACAACAAAGGCAAGCTGCGCGAAATCGCAGCTTTGCTTGCGCCCTTTGGCGTAAAGGTCACATCTGCTGGGGATCACGGGCTGGAAGAGCCGGAAGAGACCGAAGATACTTTCGCCGGTAACGCGCGGATCAAAGCGCATTTCGCTGCAAAATCAACGGGTTTGCCCGCTTTGTCAGACGACAGCGGCATTATGGTCGACGCTTTGGATGGCGCGCCCGGTGTTTACACCGCCGATTGGGCCGAGACCGAAAATGGCCGCGATTTCCCGATGGCGATGAAGAAAACCTGGTCGCTGTTAGAGGCGAAAAACGCACCCCTGCCCCGCACCGCGCGGTTCTGTTGCACACTTTGCCTTGCGTGGCCTGATGGTCACGACGAGGTCTTTGCAGGCACCGTCGAAGGGTCGCTAACCTGGCCCATGCGCGGCGATTTGGGCTTTGGCTATGACCCGATTTTCATCCCCGAAGGCTTCGATATCACCTTTGGCGAAATGGACCCGGCAATGAAGCATGAAATGAGCCACCGCGCAGACGCGTTCGCCAAATTAGTGGCCGGCAGCTTTGCTTGAAAACTGGCAAACGGCTGGGTTTGGGCTTTATGTCCACTGGCCGTTTTGCGCCGCGAAATGCCCGTATTGCGATTTCAACAGCCATGTCTCGGCCAGTATTGACCAAGACGCTTGGCTGACCGCCTACCTAAAAGAACTGGACCGATATGGCGCCGACACGCCGGGTCGGGTGCTGACGTCAATTTACTTCGGCGGCGGCACGCCCAGCTTGATGGCCCCCGCGATCGTGGCCGCAATCATCGACCGGGCCGCATCGCTTTGGTCCTTTTCCAACGACATCGAAATCACGCTGGAAGCCAACCCAACTTCGATCGAGGCCGGGAATTTTCGCGGCTATCGCGACGCGGGCGTTGACCGGGTGTCGATGGGGTTTCAGGCGCTGAACGATGCGGACCTAAAACGGCTTGGCCGGATGCATTCGGTTGATGAAGGCCTGCGCGCGCTTGATATCGCCCGCAGTCATTTCAACCGGTTCAGTTTCGATTTAATCTATGCCCGCCAAGACCAGACCCTTGCCGCGTGGCAATCCGAACTTGACCGCGCCCTGTCCATGGCCCCCGACCACCTGTCGCTTTACCAGCTGACGATTGAGCCGGGCACGGCCTTTGGCGCGCGGTTTGAGGCGGGCAAGCTTTCGGGCCTGCCGGAAGAGGATTTGGCGGTCGACATGTTTTTCCATACGCAAGAAGCCACCAAAGCCGCGGGCATCCCAGCCTATGAAATTTCCAATCACGCGCGGGCTGGTCAGGAAAGTCGCCACAACCTGATCTATTGGCGGTCCGGCGATTGGATCGGCGTTGGTCCGGGCGCGCACGGACGACTGACCATAGATGGGAACAGATGGGCAACACAAACCCCTCTCTCGCCGAGCAAATGGTTGGCGAACGCCCTGGGGGACGCTGACAAGCGCGAGAGAGCGTTGGTGCCCCTGTCCGAACAGGTAACAGAATACCTTTTGATGGGATTAAGAACGGTTGAGGGGATCGATCTTGTTCGACTGCTGAACCAGTTCCAATCCACGTTAAACATCAATAAAATCAAAGAGTTACAGGATCTTGATTTGATTTTTGTTGATCAAGAAATACTTAGGGCGACCGATCAAGGCCGCCCCGTGTTGAATGGAATTCTTCGTGAGATTTTACCGGAGTAATTCGACCCTAAACGGCCAGAATTCCGCATAAATCGTCCAACTCGTCGAGATTTTTGTAGCTGATGGTGATGCTGCCGCCCTCGCCACCTGCCTTGTGATCAATCGACACTTTCATGCCAAGGGTCGCTGACAGGTCCCCCTCGAGCGCCTTTGTGTCAGCATCTTTTTCCGCTTTTGCTTTCGGTGTGGCCTTCGGGGCATCCGTTGGCTTTTTCGCCAAACGCTCGGCCTCGCGAACCGACAGACCCTTGGCGATGATTTGCTTGGCAAGCTCAACCGCGTTTTCAGAAGTGACCAAAGTCCGTGCATGCCCGGCGGTCAGTTTCCCATCACGCACAAATTCCTGCACATCATCCGGCAGGTTCAAAAGGCGCAAAAGGTTGGCAATATGCGAACGGCTTTTACCAAGCGCTTCGGACACTTTTTCCTGCGTATGACCAAAGCGGCTCATCAAATCACGGTATCCGGCGGCCTCTTCAATGGCGTTCAGGTCGGCACGTTGGATGTTTTCAATGATCGCAACTTCGAGAGTTTCAGTATCGGAGTAGTTCCGAACAATCACGGGAACTTCGTGCAGTTGCGCCATTTGGGATGCACGCCACCGCCGTTCACCCGCGACGATTTCAAATGTGCCATCCCCGCTGGGGTCCGGGCGCACGATCAGCGGCTGAATAACGCCCTTTTCTTTGATCGACGCGGACAGATCGTCCAGTTGCTCGGGTGTAAAGCGACGCCGTGGCTGTTCCGGGTTCGGATGCAGCTTTTCAATCGGCATCATCTGATCGGCCTTGCGCGCCTCTGGCTGCTGATTTGCAACAACTGGATCCGGTGCGACATCTGCCATCAAAGCGGACAGACCGCGCCCCAGCCCTCGGTGTTTGGGTTTATTCGCCATGATTGCCTCCTATTTTCTGCCGTCGAGTTCATTTGCCAGATCGCGATACGCCTGGCTGCCTTTGGATTGCGGGTCATAGGCCAGAACCGGCAACGCAAAGGACGGCGCCTCGCTGACACGTACGTTCCGCGGAATAACCGTGTTAAAGACCAACTCTCCCAAGTTTCCCCGCGCGTCGGCTTCGACCTGACGCGACAGGTTGTTCCGTGCATCATACATGGTTAGGACGACCCCTTCGATGCGCAAATTTTCATTTGCGGTCTGCCGGACTTCGCGAATGCTGAGCATCAATTGGGACAAGCCTTCGAGCGCGAAAAACTCGCTTTGTAGTGGAACCAAGACGCTGTCGGCCGCAACCATTGCATTTACAGTTAAGAGGTTCAAAGAGGGCGGGCAATCGATCAGAACATAGTCAAACGACCCCATTCCTTCCCCATGCACCGCGTCGTGCAAAAGATGGCTACGCTTTTCATTTGAGACCAGCTCAATGTCGGCGGATGACAAATCTGTTGTCGCCGGGGCGATCCACAACCCGTCGACCTCTGTTTCTACAACCACCTCAGGCAGCGGCGCCTCTTCGATCAACAGGTCATATGTGGTAAGGCCACGGTCAGCGGCATCAATACCTAGCCCTGTAGAGGCATTTCCCTGCGGATCAAGATCAATCAAAAGGACATTTCGGCCCTTTTCGGCCAAAGCGGCCCCCAAATTGATTGTGGTTGTCGTCTTCCCAACACCACCTTTTTGGTTCGTAATCGCAATAATCTTGGGCCCGTGCGGGCGAATGTGGTCATGCACGTTTTATGGCTCCGAGTTTGAGGATAACAGCATCTGAATGGGTAACACTTGGCAGTTTTTCCAAATCAAATCGCCATGTTTCCAGCGCTTCGTCAATCTCTTCCTGATGACGTGCGCCTTTTGGGAACAAGCAGATGCCATCAGGTGACAGGTGCCGCTCGGAAAACTCTAGCAATTTCGTTAAAGAGGCCAAGGCGCGCGCGGAAAGAATATCAGCGGATTGCGCAGGCACATCTTCGATACGTGCGCTCAGAATATCAGCTTTCACCCCAGTTTCGCGCAGTACTGTTCGCAGAAAGGTCGCCTTCCGTACGTCACTTTCGATGCAAGTCACCCTCAGATCAGGCTTTTGTTCCTTTGCCAGTATAGCCACAACAACACCGGGAAACCCGCCACCAGTGCCGACATCGCACCACGACGTAGCATTTCCAGGCACCAGGTTAAAAATCTGGGCTGAATCAAGCATGTGGCGCTCCCACAGCTCGTCAATTGTCGAGGGAGCGACCAGATTAATGGCGGGATTCCACTTTTTAAGCAGATCAGCATAAACACTCAATAGGTCTAATGTTTCACGTGAAACATCCGAGTTTGCCTTAAATACATCGATACCGGTCACGCTATGCTCTCTTTTTTCGGCTGGTTTTCCGAAGCTTCGCCAAGATTAGTGTTAAAGCGGCCGGTGTCATCCCCTCTACCCGCCCCGCTTGCGCAAGGTTTCTTGGGCGAACAGCCGATAATTTGGCCGAAAGCTCATTCGACAAGCCATCCAAGCCATCAAAATCAAAATCTTCAGGAATAACCTGATTTTCATCTCGCTTAACGGCCTCGACGTCCTTCGCTTGACGATCAATATAGTTGGAGTAGAGCGCATCCTTTTCGAGCTGATCCCTCACCGACAGCTCAACGGCCGCAAAACTGGGATCGAGCTCAAGCAAGTTTTGAAAATGAATATCTGGGAATGACAACAGCCCAAATCCCGAACGTTTTGTGCCGTCTTTTCTGACCGAAATTCCAGCGGGTTCAAGCTCCTGAGGTGAGAACATACGCGCCCTCAATATCTCCTCTCCCCGCGCCAAAGCGTCACTCTTTAGGCCGAACTCCCGCTTTCTGCGCTCGCCAATACAGCCGATTTCCAAGCCAACTGGCGTAAGTCGCTGATCAGCATTATCCGCGCGCAAGGACAGCCGGAACTCGGCGCGGGATGTGAACATGCGATATGGCTCTGACACCCCGCGGGTAATCAAATCATCAATCATAACGCCAATGTAGGAGTTTGAACGGGAGAATGTGACCTTATCTCTTCCCAAAGCCTCAGCGGCGGCGTTTAGGCCCGCGACCAATCCCTGCGCTGCGGCCTCTTCATAGCCAGTGGTGCCATTGATCTGGCCCGCAAGATACAAACCCGGCACCGCCCGCAATCGGAGTGTTTCGGTTAGGGCGCGTGGGTCAATGTAGTCATATTCGATTGCATATCCGGGCTGGAGGATCACGGCGTCCTCCAATCCGAAGATAGAGCGCACATAGGCTTCTTGCACGTCTACAGGAAGCGAGGTGCTGATCCCGTTAGGATATACAGTGTGATCATCCAGACCTTCAGGCTCCAGAAAAATCTGATGTGATTCCTTATCCGCAAATCGGACGATCTTATCCTCGATTGAAGGGCAATACCTTGGGCCAACCCCGTCAATATGCCCCCCGTACATCGCAGAGCGATCTAGGTTTTCGCGAATAATATCATGCGTTTCGCTGTTTGTATGAGTGATTCCACAGGAAATCTGGCGCGCAAATGGCTTGGTGTTCATGAATGAAAACACCACCGGATCCTCGTCGCCGGGTTGGGTGTCAAGCGCGTCCCATTTAATGGTGCGACCATCCAATCGCGGCGGGGTTCCCGTCTTTAAGCGCCCCAACGGAAGGTCAAATTGATCTATTCGCTCCGCCAGCTTCACCGAAGGGCGGTCCCCCATGCGGCCACCTTCCCGCTGAACGTCACCGATATGGATAATACCGCGCAAAAAGGTTCCGGTGGTCAAAATCACCGATTTGGCGGAGATTTCCGATCCATCCGCGAGAATGACACCAGAAACAACATGATCCGTCATAAGAAGATCAGCGACCTCACCCTCGATCAGAGTAAGGTTTTCGATGCTGTTCATCTCGGCCTGCATGGCCTGGCGGTACAGCTTGCGATCCGCCTGCGCACGAGGCCCCTGAACGGCCGGCCCTTTTCGGCGGTTTAACAAGCGATACTGAATTCCGGCTTGGTCGGCGACACGCGCCATTAAACCGTCAAGCGCATCAATTTCGCGGACCAGATGCCCCTTTCCCAACCCACCAATCGCGGGATTACAGGACATCACGCCAAGATCTTCGCGTCGCAAAGTAACCAAAGCGGTCCGCGCACCCATACGCGCAGAGGCCGCCGCGGCGTCGGCACCAGCGTGCCCACCCCCCACAACAATTACATCAAAACTCGAATGTTTCACGTGAAACACTCCTTTCGAAACCAAGGGTTGGATCATTTTCCAAGACAGAAGCTTGAAAAAATTTCATCCAAGATCATTTCTACATCTACGCGGCCAACCAGCGAATCCAGCGCCCTGATCGCTGTTCTCAGCTCTTCCGCTGCAAGTTCGGCGCGATCTTCGCCGAACTGTACCTCAATCAGCGCCTGATCCAAAGCATCCAAAGCGCGGGTCATTTCCTGACGGTGGCGTTCACGGGTTGCGATACCCACGGATTGAACGCGATCTTCCAAGATGCTGGTGATCTTTTCAATCAGTTGATCGACGCCAAGACCGGTTTTTCCAGACAATCGGAACCCGCCTCCGGAAGAAAGATCAGCCTTACCAATCGCCACGATATCATCAACACTTGGCGGGAACGGTGGCTGATCGTCGCTGTTTTCCAGTAAGAAAATGCGAAGATCCGCTGCATTGGCGCGATCAAGCGCGCGATCGATCCCAACGCTTTCCACATAGTCCGCCGCTTCGCGAATACCAGCAGTGTCGAGCAAGGTCACGGGCAAACCGGCTAGATCCATCCGAACTTCGATCACGTCCCGTGTGGTCCCCGCGAATTCCGAGGTGATCGCCGCATCCCGGCCAGCAAGCGCATTCAGAAGTGTCGACTTCCCGGCGTTTGGCGGGCCGACGATCGCGATTTCAAACCCATCCCGGATGCGTTCGGCAATCCGGGTTCCTTCAACCTCTTTGGTCAGTGAAGTTATCACGCCGTTCATCAAAGCGCCGACTTCGGGCGAAACATCAACGGGCACGTCTTCATCGGCAAAATCAATGGTCGCTTCTAGCAGCGCGGCGGCACGTATCAGATCCCGTCGCCAGCCTTCTGCGATCTCACCCAATGCACCGGAAAGCACCTTTAATGCCTGCTTACGCTGCGCTTCAGTTTCGGCATCCAACAGATCGGCGAGACCCTCGACTTGCGCCAAATCCATACGTTCATTTTCCAGCGCGCGGCGGGTAAACTCCCCTGGTTCTGCCATTCGCAGGTTTTCGATTTTCCCAAGCTCTGCCAATACAGCGCGCACCACCGCGGTGGAGCCATGCAACTGTAATTCGACGATCTGCTCGCCGGTAAAGCTGGCGTTATCTTCAAAGATCAACACCAGTGCTTCGTCCAGAAAGATCCCATCAAGCGTGGACAGACGTCGCAGCCCAGCTTTTCGTGGCGCAGGCAATTTGCCTGCCAACGTGGTGGCCGCCTGAAATGCTTGTGGCCCGGAAATCCGGACCACAGCCACGCCCGCTTTGCCGCGGGCAGATGCAAGTGCAAAGATCGTATCCATATCTAAGCCATTGTTTTAAAACAGAAGTTACGTATTCATCGAGTCGAAGAACTCGCCGTTTGACTTGGTCTGTTTCAGCTTTGAAATCAGGAACTCAACAGCATCTGTTGTGCCCATTGGGTTCAAAATCCGGCGCAGAACATATGTTTTCTGCAGGTCTTTTGAATCCACCAACAGCTCTTCTTTCCGGGTGCCGGATTTGAGGATGTCGATGGCCGGGAAAACGCGTTTGTCGGCCACTTTGCGGTCCAAAACAATCTCGGAGTTACCAGTCCCTTTGAATTCTTCAAAGATAACCTCGTCCATCCGCGACCCGGTGTCGATCAGCGCGGTTGAGATGATGGTCAGCGACCCACCCTCTTCGATGTTCCGTGCAGCCCCAAAGAAGCGCTTAGGACGTTGAAGCGCGTTTGCATCGACACCACCGGTCAGAACCTTACCGGACGACGGCACAGTGGTGTTAAACGCGCGGCCAAGGCGGGTGATACTGTCGAGCAGGATCACAACATCGCGTTTATGTTCAACAAGGCGCTTGGCCTTTTCAATCACCATTTCAGACACAGCAACGTGGCGCGTGGCGGGTTCATCAAAGGTGGACGACACAACTTCGCCTTTCACGGACCGCTGCATGTCTGTCACCTCTTCCGGGCGCTCGTCAATGAGCAGCACAATGAGGTAACATTCCGGGTGGTTTTGCTCGATCGAGTGGGCGATGTTTTGCAACAGCACGGTTTTACCGGTGCGTGGTGGGGCAACGATCAGCGAACGTTGGCCTTTCCCGATCGGCGCCACAAGATCAATGATCCGCGCGGAACGGTCTTTGATGGTGGGGTCTTCAATCTCCATCTTCAGACGTTCATCGGGGTAAAGTGGGGTCAGGTTGTCAAAGGCAACTTTGTGTTTGGCCTTTTCAGGATCCTCAAAGTTGATCTTTTCAACGATGGTGATCGCAAAATAGTTCTCATTGTCGCCGGGCGCCTGAATGATGCCTTCGATGGTGTCACCAGTGCGCAGCGAATGTTGGCGGATCACATCAGGCGAGACATAGATATCGTCAGGACCGGGCAGATAGTTGGCTTCGGGTGCGCGCAGAAAACCAAAGCCGTCTTGCACAACCTCCAGCACGCCTTCGCCGCCAATCACCCATTCATCATCCGCGCGTTCTTTCAAGATCGAGAACATCATCTCGCCTTTGCGCATGGTGGATGCGTTTTCAATCTCAAGCTCTTCGGCCATCGCCACAAGGTCTTTGGGGCTGTGGGCTTTCAGCTCGGACAGGTTCAGACGGTTTTCTGACATGGGTATTCCTACGCGGACAACGTGAAACGCGGTCTCATTTTAAAAAGGGAAATGCAATTGGCCGGACGGCCTGCTTTATCCGCACATAAGCTGCATTTACGTCTGAGTCAACAAACTCAGAATTTGAAGATCACGGAAAAGACGATGATAAGCATCAAAAGCGTCGGAACTTCGTTCATCATGCGATAGCGGCGTCCGGCGAGTGTATTGGTCCCGGCCGCGAATTCCTTGCGCCTTGCCCCGAGCCACATGTGAAACCATGTCATCGCAATCACCGACCCGCCTTTTAGCCAGGGCCAGATCATCGACCAATCGACAATCCCCGGTGTGGCCACCAGACACAGGCCAAAGATCCAGGTGGAAATCATCGCCGGATTCATGATCGCTTTTAGAAGGCGGCGTTCCATGGTTTGAAACAGCTGATCCGTTTCATTGCCTGATCCCACCTCTTCAACGTGATAGACAAACAAGCGCGGCAAATAGAAAATTCCGGCCATCCAAGCAATGACCGAAACGATATGGAGAGATTTGGTCAAGAAATACCAATCAGAGAGAACATCACCCATTCTAAGCCTGCCTTCTTATCTGTCCCGATCATCCTTACTTAAAATAAATATATATAAGAAGAAAAGATGATGATTATGTAGGGCCTGTGGATAATGGGGATTAATGATTTATGCCATGAGTTTTACACAAGTGGACAAATCCTTAAGCCGACAGTGGACAGTTTGTCAGATCCTCAATTTTACTGGGGCAATCCTTGGTCAGGGTCTGGGGATAACCATGTGGGGAACTTCGACAGGAAGCGCGATGATTTTTACCCCGTGGAAAACTTCTCAACAGTGGAAGAATACAGGAAACTGTCTTAATAAACGCCAATCTATCCGCAGGTTCACCGAGAGGGGCCGTTTCCCACCGAACCGAACACCGGAACAAACAGAGTTTTTCCACAGGGTTATCCTATGACCGATCAAATCATCCTCGCCTCTGGCTCTGACATCCGCGCGCAATTGTTGCGTAATGCGGGCGTTAACTTTGATGTTATTCCAGCAAGGATTGATGAAGATATGATTAAGACGTCTTTAAAGGCCGAGGGTGCGTCGTCCCGTGACCTTGCGGATGCGCTTGCAGAGTTCAAAGCGCGCAAAATCAGCGAGAAACATCGCGATGCGCTGGTGTTGGGCTGTGATCAGGTGGCAGATTTGGGCGGTGAGGTTATGTCAAAACCCCGTGACGCTGATGATGCGATTGCCCAGCTGACCACCATGTCCGGAATGACCCACCGGCTTTTTTCAGCCGCTGTCCTCTATAAAAATGGCGAACCCCTGTGGCGCCACGTTGGTATGGTGCGTCTTAAAATGCGTGAACTTAGCACGCAATATATTGCCGATTATGTGGACCGAAACTGGGACAGTATTCGCCATTCGGTCGGTGGATATAAGCTTGAAGAAGAGGGCGTGCGATTGTTTGCCAAGGTTGATGGCGATTATTTCAATGTTTTGGGTTTGCCCCTGACAGAGCTGCTGTCATATCTGATCACGCGAGGAGAGCTGGACATATGAGCGAACACCGAATTCCCCTGGCGGGCGTCATCGGCGACCCGATTGAACATTCCCTGTCGCCGCGTTTGCATGGCTATTGGCTGAAAACCATGGGCCTGCCCGGCCATTATATCCCGATGCGCGTCAGCGTGGACAATCTGGAACAGGTGATCCGCACCTTACCCAAGGCGGGGTTTGTGGGCTGTAATGTGACCATTCCCCATAAAGAGGCGGCGTTGAAAATGGCGGATCTGGTGACAGATCGTGCCGCATTGATGGGCGCGGCCAACACATTGATTTTCCGCAATGATGGTCAAATTCACGCTGATAATACAGATGGTTACGGGTTTATTGAAAACTTGCGCCAAGGCGCACCCAGCTGGGATCCAAAGGCGGGTCCGGCGGCGATTTTGGGCGCAGGTGGCGCCGCGCGTGCCATTATTGCGTCACTGCTTGAGATCGGCGTGCCAGAGATTTATCTTTCAAATCGCACCCGCACCCGTGCCGATGGGCTGCGGTCTGAATTTGGCACGCGTATCCACGTCATTGATTGGGTTCAGGCAGGAAATATGATCGACGAGGCGGTGACGGTGGTGAACACAACCTCGCTCGGGATGGTGGGTAAACCCGAACTGCGCGTGCCGCTTGATGGGCTAAAACCGGGTCAGGTGGTGACAGATTTGGTCTATACGCCGCTGCAAACCCAGTTTCTTCAGGCGGCAAATGCGGCGGGTTGCACCACGGTGGACGGGCTGGGAATGCTTTTGCATCAGGCCGCTCCCGGGTTCGAGCGTTGGTTTGGTCAGCGCCCCGTGGTGGATGATGGCTTGCGCCGTGCGGTGCTTGGTAAATGAGCGGCCCTTATATTATCGGTTTGACCGGCTCTATCGGCATGGGGAAATCCACGACCGCCAAAATGTTTCAGGCGGTCGGCGTGCCAATTTGGGATGCGGATGCTGCTGTGCATCGGATTTATGCGGCGGGCGGTGCCGCGGTTGAGCCTGTTCGTGGGATTTGCCCCGAGGCGATCATCGCGGGCGCTGTCGACCGGGACGCGTTAAAGGATTGGATGACCCGAGATCCCTCCGCGCTGGCGAAGCTTGAACAAATCGTGCATCCCCTTGTCGCCGAGGATCGCGCACGGTTTTTGGCTGAAACAGAGACTGATATCGTGCTTCTGGATATGCCGCTGCTGTTTGAGATTGGCGCCCACGAACATGTGGATCTGGTGGTTGTCGTCTCTGCCCCGGCCGAACTTCAACGGGCCCGCGTGCTTGAGCGCGGTACGATGTCAGAGGCGCAATTTGAGGCGATCTTGGCCAAGCAAGTCCCTGATTCCGAGAAACGAGCCCGCGCTGATGTGATTATCCCTACCGAAACGCTTGAGGGGGCCAAAGCCGCCGTTCAAGAAGTTTTGGACCATATTCAGGAGAAGCTGGATGCGTGAAATCGTACTTGATACGGAAACCACCGGATTCGACCCAAAAATGGGCGACCGGATTGTGGAAATTGGGTGTCTTGAGCTGATCAACCACATGCCCACGGGCCGCACCTATCACCAATACATCAATCCAGAACGTGGAATGCCGGATGAGGCGTTTGGCGTGCACGGGATTGGGCCGGATCTGTTGTCGACGCCGCGCCCTGCGGAAAAGGGCGAAGTGTTGTTGAAGGACAAGCCCGTGTTCAAAGAGGTTGGCCGCGCATTCATGGATTTCATCGGCGATGCAAAACTGGTCATCCACAATGCAGCGTTTGATATGAAGTTTTTGAACGCAGAGCTGAAATGGATGGGATATCAAGAGCTTCCGTGGGAGCGCGCCTTGGATACGCTGGCAATTGCCCGCAAGAAATTCCCAGGATCGCCTGCGTCTTTGGATGCGTTGTGCCGTCGGTTTGACATCAATAATGCCTCGCGAACATTGCACGGCGCGCTGTTGGACAGTCAGATTTTGGCGGAAGTGTATCTAGAGCTGATCGGCGGGCGGCAGCCTGATCTGGTGCTGGCGGGCGGGCCACAAGACGGCAGCTCTGATGCGGCAATTGGCGACAGTTGGCGACCGTCAGCGCGGCCCAATCCCCTGCCCTCACGGATTTCTGAGGAAGAGACCGCCGCCCATGCCGAATTTGTCGGCAAGCTGGGCGACGATGCATTGTGGAAGACGTTTTCAGACTAAGCTGAAACCCCTTTAGTTGGTGGGCGCTTGTGCAGCTTCTGCCGCTGCACGGCGTTCAATTTCAGCACGGTAAAGTGCAAGGAAATCAACGGTATCAAGGTTCAGTGGCGGGAAGCCGCCATCGCGGGTCACGTCTGATACGATGCGGCGCACGAAGGGGAACAACATGCGTGGGCATTCGATCATCAGGAACGGATGAATTTGGTCATCCGGTACGTTTTCCACTTGGAAAATACCTGCGTACTCCAGCTCCAGCAGGAACAATTGCTCGCCGCCGGATTTGTTTTTGGATCCCACGGTATATTTCGTGGTGATTTCATACTGATTGTCGATCGGGCGTTTTTTCGCATCCAGCGCCACTTCGACACTGATGTCGGGCTGTACTTCGCCTTCCACGCCTTTTTGGGCGAGGATGTTTTCGAATGACATGTCACGGATGTACTGACCCAGAACCTGCATTTTGGGCGGCAGTGGTGCGGTTTGTTCCTCGGCCATGGGGCTCTCCTTGAGAAATATGTTTGGGCAAATGCCTAACACCTTGGCGGAGGGCATACAACCGATGCGATTTGAGGGGCTTTTCTGGGCGCGCAGAACCGGGTAAATGGCTTGGATGGATACGATGATCCCCACTTGGGTTGATGGCACATTGATGCCGGTTGGCAAACTTGAAGCGCACCTGAAAGGGCTGCGTCACAAGGCGATTTCGGTATTTGTGATTTGCAACGGTGAGGTGCTGATCCAGCAGCGTGCGGGCGGAAAGTATCATACGCCGAACCTGTGGGCGAACACCTGTTGTACGCATCCGGCTTGGGGTGAGGATCCCAAAGTGTGCTCTGTCCGGCGGTTGAAAGAAGAGCTGGGGATTACCGGGCTCGAGCCAATTTGGATGGAAAACCTAGAATATCGCGCCGATGTGGGTGGCGGAATGGTCGAACATGAGGTTGTTGACCTTTTTGTGATCCATTGCGACACGCATCCCGCCTTGGCGTTGAACCCAGACGAGGTTCAGGCGGTGCGTTGGGTGAATTTGGCCCGGTTGGAAGCTGAGATTGCCAAATCCCCCGACGCGTTTACGCCTTGGTTGCGCATCTATCTGCGCGACCATAAAGCCTCAGTGTTTGGTCCAGCCTGACGGGCCTTTTTCGACCTCATGTGTGGGGCGTTTGTCTGGCGAGACATCGGTGAAATCGCCATCAATTACGTCGTCTTGCCCGTGCTGAGGGTGTCTGGGCGCCCGCCCCATATTCTGGCCGTGCATGCCGTGATCTGTCCCCTGACCCATTGAAAAACTTTGAACTTTTACGCGCGAGCGGAGGTAATTGAAAACCATCGTGCGAAATGCTGGTATCAAAAGTGCAAAGCCAACGGCATCGGTGAAAAAGCCGGGTGTCAGCAAAAGCGCGCCGGAAAACAGGATCATCGCGCCATGGGCCAAAGGCTCGGTCGGATCCTGCATTTGTCCAAAGCTATTGCGCAGTTGTGACATTGCATGCGCCCCTTGTGCGCGCATCAGTTGCGTGCCGATGACGGCTGTCAAAATGACCACCAAAAGGGTCGGCCACAGGCCAATCACGCCACCAACCTGGATGAAAAGTCCGATCTCAATCAGCGGAACGGCGATGAACAGGGCAAAGAGCCACATGATGAACCTCATTTCTTGCATTTCGCGTGGTAGACTTGTTCCCACACAATACTTACATATGTTCCCTGCAAAGGCGTTTCCAGAGCGCCCCGTAAAAGAGGTTCAAAAGAGGTTCTCATGAGTTCACCCCTGATCCAGTTATTGGTGCTGGCTGGCATCGCATTGTTCCTGATCTTGCGCTTGCGCGATGTGCTTGGCACGCGCGAAGGCTTTGAAAAACCACAAGTCGCACGACAAGAGGGCAAGCGCCCAGATCGTGAGGCATTTGAAGTGATCGAAGGTGGTCCAGACAGCGATATCACTGACCATGTCGATGAAAAAAGTGATGCTGCGCGGGCGTTGGTGGCGATGAAAGCCCAGGAACCTAGCTTTTCGGTGGGGGAATTCCTTGGCGGTGCGCGTGGTGCTTATGAAATGATCCTGATGGGGTTTGAGGCTGGCGAAATGGCCGACATCAAGCCGTTCCTGTCGGATGAGGTCTATGAAAGCTTTGCAACGGTGGTTGAAAATCGCCGCGCCCAGGGCCTGAGCGTCGAGGCGAACTTTGTTGGTCTGCGTGAGCTGAAATTGGAAGACGCGCATTATGACAGCGCCACCCAAACCGGCGAAGTCACCGTGCGTTTTGTGGGCGAACTGACGTCTGTTGTGCGCGACAAAGGCGGTGACATCATCGAAGGCAACCCCAATGAGGTGAAGCGCCAGAAAGATATCTGGACCTTTGCGCGCAAAATGGGTGCGGACAATCCAAACTGGCAATTGGTCGCTACGGGCGGATGATTTTGCGGGGGCTGGCAATCGCGCTGGCCCTTTTGGGCACGCCGTCCTATGCGGGATTGGGGGATGCACTGCCCCTGGATGCCCGCGCCCGGGTGGTGGAGTATTCAGACCTGACCGGATGGGCGGACGACAATCATGACGCCGCCCTTTCGGTTTTTATCGAAACCTGTATTGATTTGGACGACCCCCTTTGGCGGCCGCTATGTCGCGTTGCCCAGCACCAATCGTCTGGCCGCGCTTTTTTTGAGCTGTTCTTTCGTCCGGTTCTGATTGAAAACAACGCAGCCCCCCTGTTCACCGCCTATTACGAGCCGGAAATTCTGGGGTCACGGTATCAATCTGACACCTACCGCTATCCCCTATATCGTAAACCACCAGAGCTGAAATCGGGCGAGGCGTTTGTGCCCCGTCGCGCCATTGAAGAGGGCGGGATCCTGCAAGGGCGCGGGCTTGAGATTGCTTGGGTGGCGGATCCGGTCGACCTTCAGTTTCTGCAAATCCAAGGCTCCGGCCGTATTCGCCTGCCTGATGGATCCGCGCTCCGCGTGGGGTATGGCGGCAACAACGGCCATGCGTTTAAGTCGCTGGGGAATGAACTGGTGCGTCGGGGGATTTATAACCGGCACCAAGTGTCCCAACAGGTGATCCGCAATTGGGTGCAGCGTAACCCGGTTGAGGGGCAGGATCTGCTGATGTCCAACCCCTCTTATGTGTTCTTTCGCAAAGTCTCACGCGTGCCGACCCATAAGGGGCCGCTTGGGGCAATGAACCGGTCGATCACTGCGCATCGGTCGCTTGCGGTTGATCCAAAATACACCCCGCTTGGGGCCCCTGTTTGGTTGGAAAAATCCGGGGCCGACCCCTTTAATCGTCTGATGATTGCCCAAGACACCGGGTCGCGGGTAAAGGGCGCGCAGCGGGCGGATATCTTTTGGGGCACCGGGATTGAAGCGGGCAAGCGTGCGGGGAAAATCCGCGATGGTGGCCGCATGTTGGTGCTGTTCCCCATCCAGCGCGCCTATGCGCTTGAGACGGAGGATTAGGCCATGGCGCGACGTCCCCGTGGGCTTAGTGAAGATGAAAAGATGTTGTGGAAAAAGGTTGCGGACAACACCGAACGCCTGCATCCAATTCGCAAAGAAAAAGACCCTGTTACGCCTGAAACAGTGTTTCAGCCACCAAAACTACCCGAGGTAAAACAGCCCAGATTTCGCATTGGTCAAACCGCAAAACCCCGCAGCAACCTGCATGATCTTGCGCCAACAATGGCCGAACAAGTGGCCGCGCAGCATGTGGCGATGGATCGTAAAACCTTTGGCAAAATGAAAAAGGGGCGGCTGTCACCTGAGGCCCGCATTGACCTGCATGGCATGACCATGGCGCGCGCGCATCCGGTTCTGTTGCGGTTTATTCTCGATGCTGTTGCGGCAGAGCGCCGTTTGGTGCTGGTGATCACAGGGAAAGGCAAGCATCGTGATGACGGCGGCCCTATTCCGGTGCACCACGGTGTGCTGCGCCATCAGGTGCCCCATTGGTTACATATGTCGCCGCTTAAGCAACACGTCTTGCAGATCACCGAAGCGCATTTGAAACATGGTGGCCAAGGGGCCTATTACGTGTATCTGCGCCGGCTGCGGTGATTATTTCAGCGTGTTTGGAATGACCAATTGCGTTGCGTTTTGTACCACCAAAACAGTTCCGGGAAGCAAGCCGGGGCGATTGCTTGAATCCGTCCCATAGGCGCCGCCAATATCCGGAATACTGTTCAAAAGTCGCAAAAATGCAGGTGACGCAAAGGCCACATTGTGATCTTGCGCGCCGTCACTAAAGGCGGAAAGATCCACAAGGGTCACATCCAAATCAGCCAGCGGTTTGATGTCCGCCGTGTTGCCCAGCCGTTCAGATTGCCCAGTTAACCCAGCGGACAGACGAAGCGCACGGTCTTTGGTTGATGAAAAAATGTAGAAGGGTTGTGGTAGTTTTCCAATCCGCTTTGCCTGTTGGCGAAAGATATCAATATCAATGTCCGGTGACAGCAAAACGACGCCGCCAATTTTGTTGAGGGTGCGGGTTTTGCCCGCTATCGAAAGCTGGCGCAGACTTTCCATTGTCAAAAGCGCGCCCATGGAATGCCCCACAAGCAGCACGTCTTTTACCCCAGCTTGCGATACGGTTTCGATCAAAGTTTCCAGCCCGTCGCGGCCAAACAGCATGGAATCCCGGTCATAACCATAGCCCAATGGATGCCCGGCACTGGGCCAGGAATAATGCACCGGCAAGAACGGCAAATTCAGATCCTCGACCAGCTGCGCAAAGCGATACAGCCCTTCGGAAAACCGGTTGTTGAAGCCGTGCACAAAGATCACCGCGACCCGCGCATCGCCAGTGCGGTTGCGCAATTCACGCTGGATGGCGGCCTGAAACTTGGCTTTGGTTTCGTGCACCGCGAAGTCATCGACGAGAAAGTGTTTTTGCGGATCTGGGGTCTTACGGTTGGGCCAAATCACACTGCCGGGGGCGCGGTCAGGCGGGATCGACACATCGACACTGCCGAGCATCAGTTTTTCGCCGCGTTTGCCAGAGGGAAAGCCAGTTTCGTCAATATCGCGCGTTGTGCCAACAAAAATGCGCTGCACATCGCCCACCTCTCCCGCGCCGGCGTAAAAGGTCAGTTTGCCGCGCGGTGCACAGGCGGCAAGGGTTAGGATCAAGCTAATATGGATGATCAGGCGCAAACTCAGTCTCCGAAATTATGTAACGGATACCCGAGTGCGCCTGATCTGACCAGTCTGTTACAGCACGTAGCGGCTTGTGTCGGTGGATTTCACCAGCTCGCCAAGGTTTTTGTCGACGAAATTCTGATCAACGGTCACGGATTCGCCAGCGCGATCCGGGGCGCTAAAGCTCAGCTCTTCGAACACACGCTCCAGCACGGTGTAAAGCCGTCGCGCGCCAATGTTTTCCACGTCACGGTTCACGTCTGCGGCGATTTTGGCCAGCGCCTTGATCCCCTCTTCGGTGAACTCAACGGTGACCTCTTCTGTGCCCATCAAGGCGGTGTATTGCAGGGTCAGCGCGTTGTCGGTTTCGGTCAGGATGCGCACAAAATCTTCTTCGGTCAGGGCGCGAAGCTCAACCCGGATGGGTAGGCGCCCTTGCAATTCTGGCAATAAATCCGATGGCTTAGCAATGTGGAATGCGCCGGATGCGATGAAGAGGATGTGGTCGGTTTTCACCGCGCCATGTTTTGTGGAAACCGTGGTGCCCTCGATCAAGGGCAGTAGGTCGCGCTGTACACCTTCGCGGCTGACATCGCCACCGCGCGCCTCTTGTCGGGCGCAAACCTTGTCGATCTCATCCAAGAACACGATGCCGTTTTGCTCAACCGCTTCAAGCGCGGCTTTGGTCACGGTCTCATCGTCCAACAGCTTGTCAGCCTCTTCACCGAGCAGCACATCATAGCTTTCGCGCACGGTCATTTTTCGGCGCGTGGTGCGCCCGCCCATGGCTTTGCCAAACATGTCGCCAAGGTTCAGCATTCCCATGCCCTGCCCCGGTTGTCCCGGCATATCAAACATTTGCATCGGGTTGGACGTGTCGGCGACATCCAGTTCGATCACCGTGTCATCCAGCAATCCATCGCGCAGCTTTTTACGGAACATTTCGCGGGTGGCGTCGCGCGCATCGGTGCCGGCAATCGCCTCGATCACGCGTTCTTCGGCGTTCGCCTCGGCGTTGGCGCGCACGTCATCGCGCATGTGCTCACGGGTGGAGATGATCGCCGCGTCCACCAGATCGCGGATGATCTGTTCCACGTCGCGACCCACATAGCCCACTTCTGTGAATTTGGTGGCCTCCACCTTTAGAAACGGCGCGCGGGCGAGCTTTGCCAAGCGGCGCGAAATTTCGGTTTTGCCCACGCCGGTTGGCCCGATCATCAGGATGTTCTTAGGATACACCTCGTCACGCAGATCATCACCCAATTGCTTGCGTCGCCAGCGGTTGCGCAGCGCCACGGCAACCGCGCGCTTGGCGTCGCTCTGGCCAATGATAAACCGGTCAAGTTCGGATACGATTTCGCGGGGGGTTAGGTCGGTCATTTGCTGATTTCCTCAACCGTCAATTTGCCGTTGGTATAGACGCAAATGTCGGCGGCGATGGCCATCGCTTTGCGGGCAATCACTTCGGCGTCTTCTTCGCTGTCCATCAAACCGCGCGCGGCGGCAAGCGCGAAGTTGCCCCCCGATCCAATTGCGGCCACGTCATGTTCGGGTTCCAGCACGTCGCCCGCGCCGGTGATCACAAAAAGATCGGTGCCGTCGGTCACGATCAACATTGCTTCCAGCTTTTGCAGGTATTTATCTGTGCGCCAGTCTTTGGCAAGCTCAACAGAGGCGCGCGCCAATTGGCCGGGCGTCGCTTCGAGTTTGACTTCCAGCCGTTCAAGCAAGGTAAAGGCGTCCGCCGTAGATCCCGCAAACCCCGCCACAACATCAAATCCGCCGGGGGACAGCCTGCGCACCTTGCGCGCGGTGCCCTTGATCACGGTTTGGCCAAGGCTGACTTGTCCGTCACCTGCCACAACCACTTTTCCACCTTTGCGCACCCCAATGATGGTGGTGCCGTGCCAGCCGGGAAACTCGTTCTCTGCCATGTTGCCTCCGTTTGTTCGTATCCTATATGGACATGCGACGGAGAGGGGGCAAGGGTCAGACAGGTTCTTGTTCCCGGAATGCGGCGTTGATAGCGTGCGGATATGGATGATCACCGGTTACACAAAAAGCTCCTGCGGATTTATCTGAGCGACAACCGCCTTGAGCAGGTGCGTGCGGGCGGTTTTCATGTGGTGGCCCGGATCCGCGAAACGCTGGAGGCGCGCGGGTTTCGGGTGGAATTGCGCCGCAATAGTGACGAAGAGCGTTTGAAATCAGTCGCCCGCGCAGGTTACGCATTGTTCCTGATGGATGCTCCCCTGCATGACCGCGCGTTGACGCTGCGCAAAAGCTATTTTTTCCCGTTCTGGCGATTGGAGAAATCGGACAAGCGGTGGGAGTTTGACGTTGCACTGAAATCCTTTGATCCGGCTGAAATAGACCCTGATATGGCGGAAAAATGGGCAGGTCGATGGCAAGGGTATTTGTTCGGGCGGGCCAGTAAGCCGCCGCCGCAAAACCGGCCAATTTACATTGCTCTTCAGGGGCGCTTGCTGGCGCATCGCAGCTTTCAATCCATGTCCCCGATGGAGATGATCGAGGCCACAATCTCGGCTTATCCTGACATGCCCATCATCATTGGGCTGCATCCAAATGAGACCTATACAAAAGCGGAATTGGCTGCGTTAGACACAGTTTCAACCGAAAACCCGCAGCTCATAGTTCAGACCGGTGGGATGGAGGACGCGCTGCGCGCCTGTCGCTTTGTGGTCACCCAAAATTCATCCGCGGCCCTGATGGGCTATTTTTTCCACAAGCCTGCCGTGCTGTTCGGCAAGATTGATTTCCATCACATCGGGCTAAATGTTTATGATCTAGGGGTGGCTGAGGTGCTGCGTATGGCGCCTGACCACGCCCCTGCCTTTGACCAATATCTCTACTGGTTCACCATGCACAATGCGATCAAGGCAGACGCTGAGGATGTTCACGATCAAATTGCAAAACGACTAACGGAACATGGTTGGCGGCTGGAATAGAGACTATTTCAGCCATCCCCCAAGATTGCGCTTTGCCACGCCAACCAGTGCCTGGATATGCGCATCGTCGTCGTTGAGGCATGGAATATAGGTGAAGCTTTCACCGCCGGCGTGAATAAACGCTTCTTGAATTTCTTCCTGAATTTCCTCAAGCGTTTCGATGCAGTCGGCCGAGAAGGCTGGCGCAATCACGGCGATGTTCTTTTTGCCAGCTTTCGCCAGGCGCGCGACCTCTTCCACCGTGTAAGGCTTAAGCCATTCTTCCGGCCCGAACACCGATTGGAACGAGGTTTTTATCTCGGCTTCATCCCAGCCCAAACGCTCGCGCAACAGGCGCGTGCCTTTTTGGCATTGGCAATGATAGGGGTCGCCTTCGGTCAAATAGCGGATGGGCATCCCGTGGTAAGACACCACCAAAAGATCCGGGCGTTTGTCGAGCTTGGCGTATCCCTGTTCAACCGATTGTGCCAGCGCATCCACATAGGCGGGGTCGTCGAAATAGGGTTCAATGGTCCGCGCGGCCGGTTGCCATTTCTCATTCATCAAAGCGCGGAAAAATTCGTCATTTGCGGTGCCAGATGTGGCCCCTGCGTATTGTGGGTACAGCGGGAAGAACAAGACCCTATCACAGCCGTTAGAGACCATTTCAGCGACTTTTGATTTGGTTGACGGGTTGCCGTAACGCATACAGAAATCGACCATAACCTGATCGCCGTATTCTTCGGTCAACACAGCGTTCAGCTTGGCAATTTGTTGCTTGGTGATGGTCATCAACGGGCTTTCACCCTCGGCCTCGTTCCAGATCGATTTATACGCCTCGCCCGAGCTGCGCGGGCGTTTGGTCAGGATGATCGCTTGCAAGATGGGTTGCCATTTCCACGCGGGATAATCGATTACGCGTTTGTCTGACAAAAACTCGCTCAGATACCGGCGCATTGACCAATAATCATACCCGTCGGGCGTGCCGAGATTGGCAAAAAGGATGCCAACTTTGCGGGGTTTGACCTGTGGGTGATCTGTGGGTTTTTCCATGATCATAATCGGCTCCTGCGCGCTGTGTTATCCATTCAGATAGCGGCTTTTGGGGGTGGGTCAATGGCGGCGTGTTCAATCGGGCAGTTTTGTCTCATCCGTGCCCAACGCATCCGCCAGACGTGCGGCGGCGGATCCTGGGCGAAGCGGTTGGGGCTGGCTTGCGTCTGGCGCCCATCCGGTCAGGATAATCAGTTCAAAATTCGCCGAAATACGGCCTTCGTCTGTGGTGAAATGCTGCTCATAACGGGTGCTTGCCGCGTCAAAAAACCGCCGTGGCATGGGGCGGGTGTTTCGGCTTGCCAAAGCATTACGTTCGCCCATTCCTCGCAGGTCACTTAACAGCGCATAAAGATCCGCATAGGTCACATCGCGCGTCAGACTGTCGGCAACGGGCAAGGCAAATCCGGCACGTTGCAACAGCGCGCCTAGGTCGCGGATTTCGCCCATGGGGGCCACGCGGGGGGACAGCCCGCCGAACATCTCGGTTTCTATCTCGGCCAGCACCGCGCGCAGTTCGGACAGGGTTTGCCCACCGAAGCAAACACCCAGCATCAGCCCATCGGGCTTCAAGGCATGTCGTGCTTGGATCAGCTGGCCAATCGGGTCATTTGCCCAATGCAGGGACATGGCGTGAATCACGAGGTCATGTGCGCCGGGATCCAGATCCAGCACGTCCTGATCGGGCACAATTTTGGTATTTGGCAAGATTTCTGCCCAAATTTCCGGAAAACCTGTGATGACAGCGGGATTGGTAAACCCTCTGTTAACCATCATGAGGCGATCCTTAATCTCATCAACGGCCAGTTCTTGCAGGAACATGCCATCTTTTGTCGCCCGCGCGCGGTTTTGCGCAAGGCGGTCAAGATCGGTCAGCTTCGGCGGGCTCTGGTTTGGTTGGGTCAGGTTTGGTGGGGTCTGGGGCATATCTGTCATGGGCGCGGACCATAAGAGGAGCCACGGGAAATGCAAACAGCGCTTAGCCTACTTTATCCACCGCAATGCGTCAGCTGTGGCGATCTTGTCGAAACCGACTTTGGCCTGTGCGGTGCGTGCTGGCGTCATACGCCGTTTATCGAGGGGTTGGTTTGCGATCTTTGCGGTTGTCCTTTGCCCGGCGAAGGGGACGGCGACGTGGTGCAGTGCGACGATTGCATGCAGACAGAACGCCCTTGGTCCCATGGTCGGTCCGCTTTGATATACGAGGCAAACGCGCGGCGCATTGTTTTGTCGCTGAAGCATGGCGACCGAACAGACCTTGCGCGGCCCGCGGCCGGGTGGATGGCGCGTGCGGTTAAACCGATTTTGCAAGAAGATGCCGTGTTTGTGCCGATCCCGTCCCATTGGACCCGACTTTTTCAACGCCGATATAATCAGGCGGCAGAATTGGCCAAGGCGCTGTCCGGACGGCTGGGGATGGACTATATGCCCGACGCGTTGATCCGCCCAAGACGTACGCAAGTTCACGACGGGCTGTCGTCGGATGATCGGTTTGCCAATATGCAAGACGCCATTCGCCCCCACCCCAAACGCGGGGCGCGTATTGCTGGTCGCGATATTGTGTTGGTGGATGATGTGATGACGTCTGGTGCCACTTTTACAGCCGCTGCACTGGCCTGTCATGCGTCTGGCGCGCGATCCGTCTGTGTCTTGTCGCTTGCGCGTGTTGTGAAAGGGCGGTGAAATCCTATATATCCTTGGCAACAAAGCTGAGGGATACCCATGAAAACGGTCACCATTTATACAAGCGCAATGTGCGGATTTTGCCATGCAGCCAAGCGTCTTTTAACCCAAAAAGACATCGCCTTTGACGAGATTGACGTGGGCTTTAGCCCTGACAAACGCCAGGAAATGATGGCGCGCGCGCATGGTCGCCACACGGTGCCGCAGATTTTCGTGGGTGATACCCATGTCGGCGGATGCGATGATCTTTTTGATCTGGAGCGGTCAGGCAAGCTTGATCCCCTTTTGGCAGGGGCCGCGTAATGCGCGTTGGGCTGATCCAAATGACGTCGGGCGAGGATGCGGACGCAAACCTTGCCACCACGCTTGCCGGCCTGCGCGAGGCGGCGGCTGGCGGGGCGACATTTGTGTTGACGCCCGAGGTGACAAATATCTTGTCCTCAAGCCGCAAAACCCAAGAAGCGGCGATTTCGCATGAGGAAGAGTGTGATTTTTTATCCACGATCCAAAAAGAGGCCAAGGCGCTGGGCATCTGGGTTCTTTTGGGATCACTTGCGGTGAAAACACATGACCCGGACGGGCGTTTCGCCAATCGGTCGTTTCTGATGTCCCCCGCGGGGGATATCACCGCGCGCTACGACAAAATCCACATGTTTGATGTGGAAATTGATGCGCAGGAATCCTATCGCGAAAGCGCGCATTATCGCCCGGGCACCCGCGCGGTTGTCGCGCGCACAGATTTTGCCCAGATCGGCATGACAATCTGCTATGACGTGCGCTTTCCTCATTTGCACCGCGCTTTGGCACAGGCGGGGGCGAAAATCATCACGGTGCCTGCGGCGTTTTCGCCTGTCACGGGTGCGGCGCATTGGGAAAGTCTTTTGCGCGCGCGGGCCATTGAAACGGGCTGTTTTGTGCTGGCACCTGCGCAAACCGGGCAAAATGCCCCCGGTCGATCCACCCACGGCCACTCGCTTGTCATCGCGCCCTGGGGCGAGATTTTGGCGGATGCTGGAAAAAAACCCGGCGTAACACTGGCCGATCTGGACCTTGATGCGGTAAAGCAAGCGAGAGGGCGCGTGCCTTCGTTGACCCACGACCGTAATTTTGAAGGACCATGATGGCGGATAGTTCCAACGATAACCTGTCCGTCGCGCTGTTCAGCGAGATGTTCATGGCCGACCAACTGGCGCGAAATCGTCTGTCAAAAGCGTTGCCAAAAGGCATGGAGCTAAGCCATTTTTCGGTACTCAACCATCTTGCGCGCGCTGGTGAGGAAAAAAGCCCGGCGCAATTGGCCAAGGCTTTTCACGTAACGCGTGGCGCGATGACCAACACGCTGAACAAGCTCGAGTGGGCGGGTCATATCCATATTCGCCCCGATTGGGATGATGCGCGGCGCAAATTTGTGACCATTTCACCAGCCGGCAAGCGCGCCCGCGATGCGGCGTTGCAATCCATCAC
The DNA here is from genome assembly GCF_018599245.1 of Aliiroseovarius lamellibrachiae. GTDB lineage: Bacteria > Pseudomonadota > Alphaproteobacteria > Rhodobacterales > Rhodobacteraceae > Aliiroseovarius > Aliiroseovarius lamellibrachiae. The sequence continues at coordinate 116,760 of NZ_JAHEVJ010000006.1, read as the reverse complement.
GCCAATCATTGGCAATATGGTTACCAAAATCGGTACGGATAAGATCAAACAAGCGCTGCCTGTGTTGCGCGAAATGCGTCAACTGTTAAGCGGGTTGGAATGAAGGCGCTGGAGTTTGCCAGTGATTTGATGGTCTTAACGGGCCAGACCGAGGTGACGCACCACCCTGACCGCACGGTACAAATCAGCCCGGATGAGCCCAATTTTTGGTTCGGAAACCGGGTGATTTTTCAGGCCCAACCAACCGACGCTCAGGCGTTGATTGCGCAATTTCATCAAGACGTTCCTGAAGCGGACCATATTTGCGTGACGTGGGATATCCCCAATTTGAACCTTGCGCCGGTTGAACACTTGTTTGCGGGCACGGGGCTAAAGGTGGAACAGGGCGATACGCTGACCTTGTCGGGGGCGCTTTGCCGGACCGCGCCACCCGAAGGGATTGAGATCCGCCCGCTGATGACGCCCGAGGATTGGCGCCAGTCTGAGGATATTTGTTTTGCCGAGCAAATCCGTGACGGCCTGCCGGAAAAGGGAATGCGCAGTTTTCTCGAGAACCGCACCCGCGCGCGCCAAGAGCAGATTGCCAAAGGTTTGGGGCAGTGGTTCGGTGCGTTTTCAGGCGATCAATTGGCGGGGGATATGGGGATTTTCCATGATGCCCGCGTGATCCGCTATCAATCGGTACAAACCCATGATGATTTTCGCAGGCGCGGTGTGTGTTCGTCGTTGCTCTGTGCCAGCCTGGATTGGGCCCGCAAACGTGCGCCGGACGCGATCCCGGTGATTGTTGCGATTGCCGACAGTGATGCGGGACGGCTTTATCGTCGGGCCGGGTTTGAGTTGGCGGAAACCACCATCAGCGCCTATCGCCCGCCGCTTGATTAGTCTTTACCCGCTGCGCGGCGCATGCGTCGGATTGAGCGGTTCATGATCAGCTGACGTTCTGAAATGGTTTCATCCAGGCTCAGCCGTTTGCGTTCAATCCGTTCCTCAAGCACCCGAAGGCGATGAACCTCGTCGTCGTTCACATAATCCCGCCACGCGGCATGGGCGTCATTGGGGGGATCATTGGGTGGAAAAGGAGGGTTCTTCATCCCAAAATGGTCCTTCATGTGTAGCGGATGGTACTGTACGTGAGGTGCGGATTAATGCGCGGGCTTTACGCTGGCGGTCACGTAATTCACCGACAGGTCACGATCAGAGATGGACCATTTCCAAGTGACAGGGTTGAACACAAACCCCTTGCGGTCCACGACGCGCAGCAGGCTTTCGGCGATCAAATCCTCCAGCTCATCAGGCGTGATGAATTTCGACCATTCATGTGTGCCTTTGGGCAGCCAGCGCATCACATGTTCCGCGCCAACAATCGCCACCATAAAGCTTTTTGGATTGCGGTTGATGGTCGAACACAACAAGAGCCCGCCGGGTTTCAAAAGCTGCTGACAGGATGTGAGAAAGGCAAGCGGGTCGGCGACATGTTCGACCACCTCCATGTTCAAAACCACATCGAATCGCTCGCCCGAGGCCTCAATCGCTTCGGCCGTTGTGTGGCGATAATCAATGGTCAGCCCCATTTCATCGGCGTGGGTTTGTGCGACGGGAATGTTGCGTTCGGTGGCGTCCGCGCCAACAACCTCGGCCCCTAAACGCGCCATCGGTTCGGACAAAAGCCCGCCGCCACAGCCGATATCGAGCATCTTTAGCCCCGCAAAAGGCGCCTCATCCGTCAAATCCCGGCCAAATTCTGCTGCGATCTGGCTGGTGATGTAATCCAAGCGCACCGGGTTCATCATATGCAGCGGCTTAAACTTGCCGGTCGGATCCCACCATTCCGCCGCCATAGCAGCAAATTTCTCAACTTCGGACGGGTCAACAGAGCTTTGGGTCATCTCGCGTCTTTCTGATAGCAGGGGCTTCACAGTCATTATATAGTATCCCCATGGACAAGGCCGCAGGAAAAAACAGCGCAGCCGGAGGGCTGTACCCCCCGATCGAACCTTACGATCGGCATATGCTGGATGTGGGCGACGGCCACAAGATCTATGTTGAGCAATGTGGCAACCCCGATGGGATGCCAGTTGTGATTTTTCATGGCGGTCCCGGTGGCGGATGTTCGCCGCAAATGCGCCGGTTTTTTGACCCCAACACCTATCGCATCATCCTGTTTGATCAGCGCGGGTGTGGACGATCGCGCCCACATGCCGCGATCGAGGACAACACCACCTGGCATCTGGTGTCGGACATTGAACATATCCGTCTTACGCTTGGGATTGACCGTTGGATTGTATTCGGCGGCAGTTGGGGGGCCACCCTTGGGCTGATTTACGCGCAATCCCATCCGGGCCGCGTCGCGTGGCTGGTGCTGCGCGGGGTGTTTTTGGCGACAAAATCCGAGTTGGATTGGTTTTACGGCGGTGGAGCTGGTCGGTTCTGGCCCGAACTGTGGGAGGAGTTTTCGTCCCTCGTGCCCGAGGATGAACACCACGATATGATCAGCGCCTACAATAAGCGGCTGTTTTCCGGCACCTACCGCGAAGAGGTTCGGTTTGCCAAAGCGTGGGCCGGGTGGGAAAATGCCCTCGCTTCGATCCAAAATCGTGGCCATATGATTGATGCACCAGCAGAATATGCGCGCGCCTTTGCTCGGCTCGAGAACCATTATTTCGTGAACAATGCGTGGTTGGACGAAGGGCAGCTTTTGCGCGATATGCCCAAGATTGCCCATATTCCAGGTACGATTGTCCAGGGGCGCCATGATATGATTTGCCCCCCGCAGGCGGCGTATAAGTTACATAAGCGCTGGCCCAGCTCGACCCTGCGGATGGTGCATTTCGCAGGTCACGCCCTGTCAGAACGTGGTGTCACCGAAGAGCTGACACATACGATGGACAAACTGGCCCGCCAACGCTCGACACTCGGCCTGTAACGGCGGGTATCTGCCAGTGTGGGTTTTCTTGCGTATAAAACTGTCGTAAAGGCGTAACCAATCATCATTGTATCCCAGTCTGCAAGGCCGATGTGTTTTGGGCTGGAGGCAAGAAAAGGCATATGTCATGACCGACCCATCGCAAGGGCAAACCAACCCGACCGAGATCGCGCACATCAGCGCGCTTGATTTCGCTTTTGTCATTCCGATGAAAAACGAAGAAGAGGTCGCAGCTGGCTTTTTGCGCGAGTGTCGCGATGCGATGGCGAAATATGGTGCGTCAAAAATTTATGTCACCGATGATGGGTCAGATGACGGGACGCTGGCGTTGCTGAAATCGCTGCAGGGTGAAATTCCCGGCTTGCATATCATCTGCCACCCACATTCCGCGGGACAATCGGCGGCCGTGAACAGTGCGGTGCGTGTGGCCGATGCTGACATTATCGTCACGTTGGACGGGGATGGACAGAACCCCCCTGACCAAATCGGTGCGTTGTTGGCGCCCTTTGTGGGGGCGGGTTCGGATCTGGTTTTGGTGGCCGGACAGCGCGCAAAGCGCAATGACACATTGGCCAAGCGCTGGGCGTCGAAATTCGCCAATAAGCTGCGTGGCGCGTTGTTAAAGGATGGCACGCGCGACAGTGGGTGTGGGCTAAAGGCATTCCGCCGCACGGCTTATCTAGAGCTTCCGTATTTCGATCATATGCACCGCTATCTGCCCGCATTGTTTCTGCGAGAGGGCTGGAAAATTGCCCATGCCGATGTGGCGCATAAGCACCGCGAAGGGGGTGTTTCGAAATATAACAACCTGAACCGCGCCATTGTGGGCGTGTCCGATCTCTTGTCAGTCGCATGGCTGATCCGCCGTCGCAAAAAGGTGGCCCGTGATCAGATCACAGTGATCGCCCCGGACAGTCCCGCCGCCGGTTCAAAAGGATAATCTGATGCAAGAAGCGATCTTCAACTTTTTATCCATTGATGACTGGACCGAATTTTGGTGGGTCACGCTTGGGTTGACCGCCCAGCTTTCGTTTTCCGCGCGCTTTATTGTTCAGTGGATTGCGTCAGAACGCGCTGGCCGGTCGTACGTGCCAGTGGCGTTTTGGTGGATTTCCATTGTTGGCGGCTTGCTGCTGTTTTCCTATGCGATTTACCGTCAGGATGTGGTGTTTATCGTTGGGCAGTCTTTTGGCTTGATCGTCTATATTCGCAATCTTGTGCTGATTCACAAAGAGCAAAAAACTCCGCTGGATGAGGGCGCCCCATGATCCAGAACCGCCCGGTCCTTTTGGCCGCAGCGCTGTTTTCACTGTTGGTGTGTTTTGGCATCTGGCTGCGCCCGTTGTTTCCCATCGACGAGACGCGATATATCTCAGTCGCATGGGAGATGTATCAGTCGGGTGATTATTTTGTACCGACCAAAAACGGGGCTGTTTATTCGCATAAGCCGCCGTTGCTGTTTTGGCTGATCAGCATGGTCTGGTCCGTGTTCGGGGTCAGTGAATTTGCCGCCCGGCTTGTGGCACCCGCCTTTTCGGTCCTTAATATCTATCTGACCTATCGGTTGGGCCGCGTGCTGTTCCCGGATGCGCCGCAAATTGCGCGGAATGGCGCGGTTCTGCTGTGCTCGTTGGTGGCCTATACAATCTACACCAGCCTCACCATGTTTGACGCAATGCTGACCACGGCAACCTTGCTGGGCCTTATGGGGATCTGGCATGGGATCAGGGATGGCGCGCTGCGGGGCTGGTTGCTTTTTGGCGCAGCCCTTGGGCTTGGGGTTTTGACCAAAGGCCCGGTGATTTTCCTGCATATTCTGCCGGCGCTGATCGCGTACAAACTGTGGGCGCAAGGCCCAAAACCCCAAGGCGCGCTGCGGTTTCGGGGCATCGCGCTGGGTGTTGCGATCGGTCTGGGTATCGTTCTTTTGTGGCTTTTGCCCGCGATCCTGTTGGGTGGCGAGGTTTACCGGAACGAGATCTTGTGGAAGCAATCTGCCGGTCGGGTCGCCAATGTCTTTGATCACGCCCGCCCGCCTTGGTTTTTCCTGATGCTCCTACCCGTTTATCTGTTTCCATGGGTTCTGAACCTGAATGTCTGGCACGGCCTTGGCCGCGTTTTACGGCGGGCAGAAATTCGGTTTTTGCTGATTTCCACGATCTCTGCTTTTGTGCTTTTCAGCTTGGTGGGCAGCAAACAGGCGCATTATCTTGTGCCGGAGATGCCCCTTGTTGCGTTGATCGTCGCGGCCGCGCTGGCGCAGGTGACATGGCGTCGCGCCTTGGATGTGACGCTGCCCTTGATGGCGCTTATCTGTGCGGTGGTTGCGGGGTCGATCCTGATTGCGCCCAACAGTTTGATCCCGGTGTCTGATTTGCCCGGCACGCCTTTTGCGGTCGCAATGGTGTTGTTGGGTTTGGCGTTGGCGGCGGTCTTTGCGTGGTGGCAAGCGTCGGTGCTCTGCACCACGATCTGGTCGCTTTTGTTGGTGGCTGCCGCCAATCTTGGCGTGGCCAATTCGCCCCTTTTGCCGCGGTATCAGCTTGATGGGTTCATTGCAGCATTTGAGGGGCGTGACGGGCAGGACATCGCCTATTTTGGCCACCCTTATCACGCCGAGTTTAACTTTCTCGCGCGTCTTGAGACACCGATTTACCTTCCGCTGGATCAGGCGGATTTAACGCGCTGGGCGGCCGAGCATCCGGGCGGCGTTGTTGTGGCCTGCGAGGGCTGTCTGGCCCAGGATGCAGCACCACAGAAAGTAATCCAATATCGCTCGGATCGGTTCGGAGTGTGGGCGGCGGATGCGCTTAAGTAACGCGGTTTTGCGCAAACCCCATGTGCCACGATTACCCATGCCCCCACATCCCACCCCCCGCGCCCCTTGCGTAAAAGCCCCCTTCCCCGCAGACTGATCAGACCGCCAATCTGTATCGGGAGGAACAACGATGAATGATCAGCCAAAAATCGAAGCGCGTGAAAATGGTCCTTTGGTCGGCAAGGATGTCAGCGAAATGACCGGTGAAGATGGCGCCGCCATTGAATGTAAACCGGTCATGGGGTTGTGCCGATGTGGGCAGTCGAAATCCAAACCGTTTTGTGACGGCAGCCATGCGGACGCCGGGTTTGACAGTGCGCCGGGCAAGCCAGCAGGCCGTGATCGGTTGATCGAATACACCGGGACCGAGGCGACTGTATTTTATAACCCGATGCTCTGCTCGCACGCCGCAGAATGTGGACGCATCGCCAAGAACATCTTTAACCCCGCCGAAAAGCCGTGGGTGCAGCCGGACAATGGCACGATGGATGAGCTGCGCGCGGTGGTGGCGGCCTGCCCCTCTGGTGCGTTGAGTTTGAAAGGTGCAGACGGGATGCCCGCGCATCTGACCGGCGATGTGCCGAAAATCACCGTTGAGAAAAACGGACCGCTTTGGGTGGAAAACATCGTGCCGCCCGCTGAGCCAACAGGTCAGGGGCAAACGGCCGAGAAATACGTGCTCTGCCGCTGTGGTCTGTCGGGCAATAAACCCTTTTGCGACGGCACGCACAGTGATCAGGGGTGGAAAAGCGAGGAGTGATTGGGGCTTTCGCATGCGATTGGAGCTTGGTAATGTTCGCATTAAGTTCTTACGGAGTATTGCTCAATGACCAGCCAAGATGAACCTGTCCACCTCGTTGAAGACGAAGATACTGGTGACCGATTTCTTGTGTTTGGAACGGACAGGGGCGCGCAGCTTGATATTCGGTTTGAGGGCGAAACACTTTGGATGACTCAGGCGCAAATTGCGGACTTGTTCGCTAAAGATCGAACAAGTGTTACCAAGCACATCGTAAATATTTTTGGTGAAGGAGAGTTGGACGAAAAGACTTCTGTGAAAAAAGTTCACATAAGTATGGGAAGACCAGTAACTCTTTACAATCTCGATGTTGTTATCTCAGTTGGCTACCGGGTTTCTTCGGCCCAAGCGACACTCTTCCGACGCTGGGCTACCGGTGTTTTGGTGCAATTTGCCAAGAAAGGATTTGTGGTCGACTCGGTTCGCTTGAAGAGCCCGGAAAATACCGACCGTCTGAAAGAACTGCGCGAGATTATTCGGGACATTCGGTCTGATGAAGCCAACGTCTATCGGGAACTTAAGCAAATCTGTTCGATGTGCTCTGATTATGAACCGGGATCTGAGCGGTGGGTGGATTTCTATAAAACCACTCAAGCCAAACTTGTTCATGGGGTCGTGTCACACACTCCTGCTGAGGTTATTAAGGGGAGGGCTGACGCAGACCAACCCAATATGGGGCTGACCAATTGGGCACATGACAATATTCGAAAGTCTGATGTTACAGTTTCGAAAAACTACCTTGCTGAAGCAGAAATTAAAGAACTCAACAGGTTAACCAATATATTATTGGATATTTTTGAAGACCAGCTTGACTTGGGGCGATTGGTTTCTATGGATGATGCGCGCAGTTTATTGGACAAACAGCTTGACCAACTTGGGCGCGCTGTTTTGCGCTCTGGCGGTACCGTGAGTAAAAAGATCGCAGACACGCACGCGCATCGCGAATATGCAAAATACAAAGAGGCAAAAAAGCTGGCGCGCCACAACGAAGCAGATGACGATATTGCTGCATTAACCAAGGAAGCAAGGGGGTTGCCACGGACAAAACGGTGACCCCTTGCAATTCCCGCAAAACCCGCCTATATCCCTTTTCAACAGCGGAGCATCGGGGTCCAAACCCGAGGCACCACCGGAAATTCCAACGGGCCCGCTGGCCCGTTTTTTTGTTTTGGGGGATCGGCATCGGCTTTGATCTGGCCCGGCCCCAGCAAGGAGAGTATCGTGACCGACTTGGTTGCTAAAACATCAATTGATCAGCGCCTTGCTGGTCTGGCCCAACCCGCGATTGAGGATATGGGTTTTGAACTGGTGCGCCTGCGCCTGATGGGCGGCAATACGCCCACATTGCAAATCATGGCTGAACGTCCCGATGGTGGGATTGAGGTGGATGAATGCGCGCAAATCTCAACCGCGATCAGCGCCATCTTTGATGTCGAAGACCCGATTGAAGACAATTACACGCTCGAGGTTGGGTCCCCCGGCATCGACCGCCCGCTGACGCGGCTGAAGGATTTTGACACTTGGCAGGGTCACACCGCCAAGATCGAAACCACCGAGCTGATCGACGGGCGCAAGCGTTTCAAGGGCACCTTGATGGGTGTCGAAGACCAAGACGTTCTCATTGAGATCGAAAACCAAGGTGAGATGGTCACCATCGGTTTGAACTTTGACTGGTTGGCGGATGCCAAGCTGGTCATGACCGATGAACTCATTCGCGAGGTGCTGCGCGCCCGTAAGGATGCAGGCCAGATCGATGAAGCCCAATTTGATGAAATTCAAGAAATCACCGGTTCTGAGGAGGACTGACCATGGCAATCACTTCCGCCAACCAGCTTGAGCTGTTGCAAACCGCCGAGGCTGTTGCCCGCGAAAAGATGATCGACCCCGGTCTGGTCATCGAAGCAATGGAAGAAAGCCTCGCTCGGGCTGCAAAATCGCGTTACGGCGCTGAAATGGACATTCGTGTGCATATCGACCGCAAAACAGGTCGCGCCACCTTTACCCGTGTGCGCACCGTTGTGGCGGATGACGAGCTGGAAAACTACCAGGCCGAATTCACCGTGGATCAGGCCAAAGAATACATGGAAAACCCTGAAGTGGGTGCCACATTTAGCGAAGAAGTGCCGCCGGTTGAAATGGGGCGCATCGCCGCCCAATCCGCCAAGCAGGTGATCTTGCAAAAGGTGCGCGAAGCCGAGCGTGATCGCCAGTTCGAAGAATTCAAAGACCGCGTTGGTACGATCATCAACGGTCAGGTTAAACGCGAAGAATATGGCAATGTGATCGTGGATGTGGGGTCTGGCGAAGCCATTCTGCGCCGCAACGAGAAAATCGGCCGCGAAAGCTATCGCCCCAATGATCGCATTCGCTGCTATGTCAAAGATGTCCGCCGCGAGACCCGTGGCCCGCAGATCTTCCTGTCGCGCACCGCACCAGAATTCATGGCTGAGCTTTTCAAAATGGAAGTGCCTGAAATCTATGACAATATCATCGAGATCAAGGCCGTGGCCCGTGATCCCGGTTCGCGCGCAAAGATCGCTGTGATTTCTTATGATGGGTCGATCGACCCTGTGGGCGCCTGTGTTGGTATGCGCGGATCCCGTGTTCAGGCCGTTGTGAACGAGCTTCAGGGCGAGAAGATTGACATCATTCCTTGGAATGAAGATCAGCCAACCTTCCTTGTGAACGCGCTGCAGCCGGCCGAAGTGTCGAAAGTTGTGTTGGACGAAGAAGCTGGCAAGATCGAAGTTGTTGTCCCGGATGAGCAACTGTCGCTGGCCATTGGTCGTCGTGGTCAAAACGTGCGTCTGGCCAGTCAGCTGACCGCGCTCGATATCGACATCGTGACCGAAGCAGAAGAGAGCGAGCGCCGTCAGAAAGAATTCGCCGTGCGCACGAAACTGTTCATGGACACACTGGACTTGGACGAATTCTTTGCCCAGCTTCTGGTCTCCGAAGGCTTTAGCAACCTCGAAGAGGTGGCCTATGTTGAGGTAGACGAGTTGTTGGTGATTGACGGTGTTGATGAAGGCACCGCTGGTGAGCTTCAGGCCCGCGCCCGCGATGTTTTGGAAGCACAAGCGACCAAGGCGCTCGATGCGGCCCGTGCGCTTGGCGCCGAAGACAGCCTGATCACCTTCGAAGGTCTGACCCCGCAAATGGTCGAGGCTTTGGCCGAAGATGGTGTGAAGTCGCTGGAAGATTTCGCAACCTGCGCAGACTGGGAACTGGCCGGTGGCTGGACAACAGTGAATGGCGAACGCGTGAAAGACGATGGGTCGCTTGAAAAGTTCGGCATGACGCTGGAAACCGCACAAGACATGGTGATGACCGCCCGCATTATGCTGGGTTGGGTTGATCCAGAAGAGCTGGAAGCGGCGGAAGCCGAAGGCGCGGAAGACGGCGAAACAACTGAGGAGGCTGAGGCCTGATCTCAGGCCTCAGAGGTGGCGCCATGACGCGCGGTGGATCAAAATCACGGCCCCAAGAGCCGGAACGCAAGTGCATTGTCACAGGTGAGGTCGCGCCCAAAACGGGCCTGATCCGCTTTGTGGTCAGCCCGGATGGCATGGCTGTGCCTGACCTGTTGGGCAAGCTTCCCGGTCGCGGCATTTACGTGTCGGCCCAGCGGGCGGCGATTGCCACGGCGATCAACAAGGGGCTGTTTTCGCGGTCAGCGAAACAGCAGGTCACAGTGCCCGATGGGTTGCTTGATATGTTGGTGCGCGGACACGCGGACCGTGTGGTTCACCTGATTTCGCTGGCGCGCAAGGCCGGCGGTGCGGTGGCTGGATATGAAAAGGTGAAGGACTGGCTGTCGAAAGAGCAAGCCTATGTTCTGATCCAGGCGTCAGACGGATCTGAACGCCAAAAATCGAAACTGCGCCCCCCTTCGGAGCGTGACCGCTATGTCGATTGTTTGACCGGGGATGAACTCGGTCAGGCCTTCGGGCGGGAAAATGTCATACATGGCGCGCTAGCGTCTGGTGGTTTGGCCTTCCGTGTTGTAGAGGAAGCGGTGAAACTATCAGCGTTGCGTGCAAATGAGAGCGACGGCGGCAAGGGCCGCCGGAAAGGTACGAAGTCCAGATGAGCGATAATGACGGCAAAAAGACCTTGGGATTGCGCGGCGGAGCCCGTCCCGGTCAAGTGAAGCAGAGCTTCAGCCATGGGCGCACGAAAAACGTCGTGGTGGAAACGAAACGCAAACGTGTTGTCGTACCCAAGCCGGGTGCGGCCGCTGGTGGCGGCGCATCGCCAACCAAAGGTGATCCGCGCAAACGTCCCGCGGGGATTTCGGATGCCGAGCTTGATCGCCGGATGAAAGCCCTTCAGGCGGCGAAAGCCCGTGAAGTGGAAGAAACCGCCAAGCGCGAAGCCGCCGAAAAGGCCCGTGAAGAAGAGCGTAAGCGTCGTCGCGAAGAAGCCGAAACCAAAGAGCGCGAAGAGCGCGAGCGTGAAGAAGCGCTGAAGGCCAAGGCGGAAGAAGAAGAGCGCAAGAAACGCGAAGCTGAAGAAGCCAAAGCGCGTGCCAAGGCACCTGCGCCAGCGGCTGCCAAGCAAGACCCTGCCGCGGCCCAAGCGGCGGAAGCGCGCGGTGCCAAAGCGCCGTCTGGTGTTGCTCGGAAATCGGATCGTGGCAACACGCCGAACCAGCCCAACAATGACCCGAACCGCCAGAACCGCGGCAAAGGCAACCGTGACGACAACCGTCGTTCGGGCAAGCTGACCTTGAACCAGGCGCTGTCTGGGGATCGCGGCCGCCAACGGTCTGTGGCCTCGATGCGTCGTCAACAAGAACGTGCGCGTCAGAAAGCGATGGGCAATGTCGAGCGTGAAAAGGTTATGCGCGAAGTTAAAGTTCCAGAGGCCATCGTGGTTTCGGAACTGGCAAACCGCATGTCCGAACGTGTTGCTGACGTTGTGAAATCGCTCATGAAAATGGGTATGATGGTTACGCAGAACCAATCGATCGACGCGGATACCGCTGAACTGATCATTGAAGAGTTCGGCCACACCATCGTGCGCGTGTCGGATGCGGATGTGGAAGACGTGATCCACACCATTGAAGACAAAGACGAAGATCTGTTGCCGCGCGCGCCTGTGATCACCATCATGGGCCACGTTGACCACGGTAAAACCTCGCTTTTGGATGCGATCCGGAATGCGAAAGTGACCGCTGGCGAGGCGGGTGGCATCACCCAGCACATCGGCGCCTATCAGGTGACCACCGATGATGGCGCGCTGTTGTCGTTCCTCGACACGCCCGGCCACGCCGCGTTTACATCCATGCGGGCTCGCGGTGCGCAGGTGACGGATATTGTTGTGTTGGTTGTTGCGGCGGATGACGCTGTGATGCCGCAAACGGTTGAAGCCATCAACCACGCCCAAGCCGCCAAAGTGCCGATGATTGTTGCGATCAACAAATGCGACAAGCCTGACGCCAACCCTGACAAAGTGCGCACCGATCTGCTTCAGCACGAAGTGATCGTTGAGAAAATGTCGGGTGATGTGCAGGACGTCGAAGTCTCGGCCAAAACCGGCAAGGGTCTGGATGAACTGCTTGAGGCGATTGCGCTGCAGGCGGAAGTTCTTGAACTGAAGGCCAACCCAGCACGCGCCGCTGCGGGTGCAGTGATCGAAGCCCAGCTTGATGTTGGTCGCGGTCCGGTTGCCACGGTTCTGGTGCAAAACGGGACGCTGAAACAGGGTGATATCTTTGTTGTGGGTGAGCAATACGGCCGTGTCCGTGCGCTTGTGAACGACAAAGGAGATCGCGTTGCAGAGGCTGGCCCATCGGTTCCGGTTGAGGTTCTTGGCCTGAACGGCACGCCAGAAGCAGGCGACGTTCTGAACGTGGTTGAGACCGAAGCGCAAGCGCGTGAAATCGCTGAATACCGCGCCCATGCTGCGAAAGACAAACGTGCCGCCGCCGGTGCTGCGACCACGCTGGAGCAGATGATGGCCAAGGCGAAAGCGGATCAGGATGTGGCTGAATTGCCAATTCTTGTGAAAGCGGACGTTCAGGGTTCTGCCGAAGCGATTGTTCAGGCGATGGAAAAAATCGGCAACGACGAAGTCCGCGTTCGTGTGCTGCACTATGGTGTGGGCGCGATCACGGAATCAGACATCGGCCTGGCCGAAGCCTCGGGTGCGCCTGTGATTGGCTTTAACGTGCGGGCAAACACCCCGGCGCGGAACTCTGCCAACCAAAAGGGCGTGGAAATCCGCTATTACTCGGTCATTTATGACCTTGTGGATGACGTGAAAGCGGCGGCCTCTGGTCTGTTGTCGGCTGAAGTTCGTGAAAACTTCATCGGTTACTCGGAAATCCGCGAAGTCTTTAAGGTGTCGAATGTCGGTAAGGTGGCCGGTTGTTTGGTTACCGAAGGTGTGGCGCGTCGTTCGGCGGGTGTACGCCTGTTGCGCGACAACGTGGTGATCCACGAAGGCACGCTGAAGACGCTGAAACGCTTTAAAGACGAAGTGAAAGAAGTGTTGTCCGGCCAAGAATGCGGCATGGCGTTTGAGAACTACGAAGACATCCGCCCTGGCGATGTGATCGAGATCTTTGAACGTGAAGAAGTGGCCCGTTCGCTGACATAATTTCGACGGCGCCTTGGCGGGCGCTTTCGTCAAGACAAAGAAAAAGGGACGGCCCAGTGCCGTCCCTTTTTGTATTGGTGAGTGATCGTTACGCTGCTTTTGCCTGCGCAACTGGGCGTCCAGTATAGATCCGGTCATCGACACGGACCACAATTCGGCCGTCTTGCAGGGCTTTTACGAATTGGCCTTGGACCATAACGCAACTGCCCAACATGATCGTTCTCATCATGACTAATCCCCCTTAGTCATTGTGGGTAATGCAACCATGCCACGAATTTTGGCGTTAACCTAGAGTTTTTGTAAAATGCGCTGAAAACTACAGTAATTCGCGCAAAATGGGGATCAAAGGCAGGTCTGCGGGTGGCATTGGAAAGTCACGAAGCGCCTCTGGGCGCACCCATTTCAGCACTTGGCCTTCGCGTGGATGCGGCTGGCCTTCCCATTTTCGACAGGCAAAAACGGGCATCAACAGATGAAAATCATCATAGGCATGGCTGGCAAACGTCAGCGGGGCAAGGCAGGAGGCCCAAGTGTCGATGCCCAGCTCTTCGTGCAACTCGCGGATCAAGGCGTGTTCCGGTGTTTCACCGGGCTCGATCTTACCACCGGGAAATTCCCACAGACCCGCCATGGATTTGCCTGCGGGGCGTTGGGCCAGCAACACCCGGCCATCTGGGTCGATCAATGCGACCGCTGACACAAGCACAACTTTGGTGGTCATTGGGGTGTTCTCCTGGGTTTGGATCAGACATTTTCTAGAAAACTAGAAAACTAGAAAACTAGAAAACTAGAAAACTAGAAAACTAGAAAACTAGAAAACTAGAAAACTAGAAAACTAGTTTTCTGGTTTTATGACCGATAATCCGCGTTGATTTGAATGTAGGCATGGGTCAGATCGCAGGTCCAAACTTTACTTTGGCCATCGCCAATTCCAAAGTCGACATGGATCACCAGCTCATCGTTTTTCATATACGCCGCCCCTTGGTCTTCGCGATAGTCAGGCGAGACAAAGCCCTTTTCAGCAACAAGAATATCACCAAAAGAAATCGCCAACTTGTCTCGTTCCGCATAGGCGCCGGATTTGCCAATGGCGGCCACCACGCGGCCCCAGTTGGGATCCTCGCCAGCAACGGCGGTTTTGACCAAAGGCGAATTGGCGATGGCGAGCGCATGGGTCTTGGCGTCCGCGTCTGACTTGGTGCCGGTCACGCGGACCTCGACAAACTTGGTGGCACCTTCGCCGTCACGCACAACTTGGTGGGCAAGGTCGAGCATGACTGTGTTCAGTGCGGCGCGGAAGTCTGCGTTGTTTTGGTCGACGTCCACACCAGAGGCCCCCGTCGCCGCCAGCAAAAGCGTGTCAGAGGTTGATGTATCGCTGTCCACCGTGATGGCGTTAAAGCTCGTGTCGGTCAGATCTGACAGCATCGCTTGTAAATCGTCTTGGGCAATCTTGGCATCGGTAAAGATGAATACCAGCATCGTCGCCATGTCGGGCGCGATCATGCCGGACCCTTTGGCGATGCCTGCGATATGCACCAACCGATCGCCGATTTTGACGTCGGCTTTTGCGCCTTTGGCAAAGGTGTCCGTGGTGCGGATGGCCTCAGCTGCGGCTTGCATGCCGTCTGGTACCAGGGTGCCCGCAAGCTCATCCATGCGCGCGATGATCTTGTCGTGGGGCAGAGGTTCGCCAATCACCCCGGTCGAGGCGGAAAAGACGCGCGATTGCGGCACACCCAAGGTGTCGGCCACCGACTTGGTGATCGCATCAACCGAAATCTCGCCCGCTTTGCCGGTGAACGCGTTTGAATTCCCCGCGTTGACCACAAAGGCCGCGCCTTGATCGGCGGATCCACCCAGCTTGGCCTGACAATCCAAAACGGGGGCGGACCGGGTTGAGGATTTGGTAAAGGTGCCTGCAATTGTGCTGCCGGGGGCCAGTTCCGCCAACATCACGTCGAAACGATCCGCATATTTTACGCCAGCTTTGGCGGCGGCAAATCGCGCCCCGGCAATCACGGGCAAATCGGGAAAAGCCGCAGGGGCAAGTGGCGCCACATCATGTACATGATTGCGGGCGAGCAACAGCTTTTTGCGAAGCTTTTTGATCTTTTTCTTCAGCTTGACGATCTTTTCGGCTTTTCCCATGTCAGTCCCCTTATTTGCTGAGCAGCGACAGATTGCTGATGGCTTCGGCATCGATTGTATCCAGGTCGATCCGGTCGATTTTTGCAGCTTCCAACAGCTTGGAAACGGCTTGCTCTACGGCGTCATTTTCGATCTGGGCGGCCAGCTCTTCGCGCACCTCTTCAAGGGGCGGGGCGCCTTTCATGCGCTCTTCCATCAGCTTGACCACATGCCAGCCAAATTGCGTCTCGACCGGTTCAGAAACCTGACCGGGTTCCAGCGTCAAGACGGCGTCTTCGAACGGTTTCACCATCATGCCCGCGCTAAACCAACCCAAATCACCGCCATTGGGACCAGAGGGACCGGTTGAAAACTCTTTGGCGAGTTCAGCAAAATCGGCGCCTTCTGACAATTTCTTGATCAGATCGAGCGCTTCGTCTTTGGTTTCCACCAAAATATGTGATGCGTGGAATTCTTGGGTTGGTTCGGCACCCGTATATGTCGCGTCATAGGCCGCCTGAAGGGCATCTTCGGTCACGGCGGTCGAAATCAGCTGTTGCACTTTTTCGGTGGCAACCATCGACCGGCGCTGGTTTTCCAACTCAATTTCGGCGCGACGGCTAAGTTCACCCATCGCCTGACCCAACACGGTTTGCTGGATCACCTGTTCCAGAAGCCCTTGAATAAGAACATCATTTGGCAGTCCTTGGTATTGTTGGGGCAGGGCTTGACGGGCGACGATCAGGTGGCCAAGGGTGATGTCATCGCCATTCACCGATGCCAAAACCGTGGCGCCGGTCGCATCAATCTTGGCAACCTCTGCTGCGGCGGGTTGTTCCATTTGTGCGGGCGCGTCCCCGGTCGGCTGGGTATCTTCGGCAAATACTGGCAAACAAAGTGACAGTGACAGGGCGGACCCCAACAAAAAAGCGTTGCGTTTCAACACGGATTTCTCCTTCTAAGCGCGCCAGTTTACCCGGCAACATTGACAGTTTTGCACCTGACGCTTACATCGCATTGAGGCTTGAGAGCGCTGGTTCTTGAGGTCCTAGATAGGGGGCCAGACGAGGACGGGCAAGAACCCTCTGGTCCAACCAGCGACAAACCCCATTGAGGCACAAAAATATGCTTGGAAAAATCGCGCGCAAAGTCTTTGGAACGCCCAATGACCGCAAGGTCAAGGCCACCCGACCGATCGTGGATAAGATCAACGCGCTTGAGGAAGAATTTGCCGCCCTCACTGACGAGGGCATCAAGGCCAAAACCGAAGCGCTAAAGGCGCGTGTGGCGGATGGCGAGAAACTGGACGATGTCCTGCCCGAGGCCTTTGCGAACTGTCGCGAAGCCGCAAAGCGGTCGCTTGGATTGCGTGCTTTTGACACCCAGCTGATGGGCGGGATTTTCCTGCATCAGGGCAATATCTCGGAAATGAAGACCGGCGAGGGGAAAACCCTTGTGGCGACTTTCCCGGCCTATTTGAACGCGCTGACTGGGCGCGGTGTGCATGTGGTCACGGTGAACGATTACCTTGCGCGTCGTGACAGCGAGTGGATGAACAATGTGTTTGAGGCATTGGGCATGACCACCGGCGTGATCTATCCCCAACAGCCCGAAGACGAAAAGCGCGCGGCTTATGCCTGTGATGTGACCTATGCCACCAACAACGAGCTTGGGTTTGATTATCTGCGCGATAACATGAAATCTGAGCTGAAAGACATGTCCCAGCGGGATCATTTCTTTGCGATTGTGGATGAGGTGGATTCGATCCTGATTGATGAGGCGCGAACCCCATTGATCATTTCCGGCCCATCCGAGGACCGGTCAGAGCTTTATGTGACGATTGATGCGCTGATCCCGGAACTGACAGAAGAACATTACACCCTCGATGAAAAAGGCCGCAGCGCGACCTTTACCGAAGAGGGCAATGAGTTTCTGGAAGAGCTGGTGCACGCCCATAATCTGTTGCCCGAAGGCCAGTCTTTGTATGATGCCGAAAGCACCACCATCGTCCACCACCTGAACCAAGGTTTGCGGGCGCATAAACTGTTTGCACGGGACAAAGATTACATCGTGCGTGACGGTGAAGTGATGCTGATCGACGAATTCACCGGTCGGATGATGGCCGGGCGTCGTTTGTCAGATGGTCTGCATCAGGCGATTGAGGCGAAAGAGGGCTGCAAAACCCAGCCGGAAAACGTGACGCTCGCATCCGTGACCTTCCAGAACTACTTCCGCCTTTATGACAAGCTGGCTGGCATGACCGGTACCGCGCTGACCGAAGCGGATGAATTTGACGAGATCTATTCGCTTGGTGTGGTCGAAGTGCCAACCAACCGGCCGATTGCGCGGATTGATGATCACGATGCGGTGTATCGCACCACCAAAGAAAAACTCGAAGCGATTGTGAAAGAGGTCAAAGAGGCCAATGCCAAGGGTCAGCCGATGCTGGTCGGCACCACATCCATCGACAAATCGGAACAGCTGTCTCAGCTTTTGACTGATGCGGGCGTCCCCCATGACGTGCTGAACGCGCGCCAACACGAACGCGAGGCGCAGATTGTGGCCGACGCGGGCAAGCTGGGCGCCGTGACCATCGCCACCAACATGGCCGGTCGTGGGACGGATATTAAACTTGGCGGCAACGTCGAATTTAAGATCATGCAAGCGATTGAGGCGAACCCGGATGGCGATCACGAAGCCTTGCGGGCGCAAATCGAAGCGGATCACAAAGCGGATGAGCAAGCGGTGAAGGACGCGGGGGGGCTGTTTGTTCTGGCCACGGAACGTCACGAAAGTCGCCGGATTGACAACCAGCTGCGCGGCCGTTCTGGCCGTCAGGGGGATCCCGGTCGGTCAAGCTTCTTCCTGTCGCTCGAAGACGATCTAATGCGGATCTTTGGCTCTGAACGCCTTGAAAAAGTGCTCTCGACATTGGGCATGAAAGAAGGCGAAGCCATTGTGCACCCTTGGGTGAACAAGTCATTGGAACGCGCGCAGGCCAAGGTCGAAGGGCGCAACTTTGACATTCGTAAACAGTTGCTGAAATTCGATGACGTGATGAACGACCAGCGCAAAGCGATCTTTTCGCAGCGCATGGAAATCATGGAAACCGACGACCTGTCCGAAATTGTTGGCGATATGCGCAACCAGGTGATCGACGACCTGGTCGGCGCCTATATGCCACCAAAAACCTATGCGGATCAGTGGGACACTCAGGGGCTTTATGCCGCTTTGATTGAAAATCTGAACATTGATCTTCCGGTGATCGACTGGGCCGCTGAAGAGGGCGTCGATGATGATACGATCAGCGAGCGCATTTCGGATGCGGCTGATGAAATGATGGCGAAAAAGGCCGTTGATTTCGGCCCGGAAAATATGCGCTCGATCGAAAAACAGATTCTGTTACAGACGATTGACGCAAAATGGCGCGAGCATTTGCTGACGCTGGATCACTTGCGGTCTGTTGTCGGCTTCCGTGGCTACGCACAGCGTGATCCGCTGAATGAGTATAAAAACGAAGCGTTCCAACTGTTTGAAAGCCTTCTGGACGGGCTGCGCGCTGATGTCACCAAGCGTTTGTCGCAAATCCGCCCAATGACCGAAGAAGAGCAGGCTGCGATGATGCAGAAAATGATCCAGCAACAGCAGGCCGCCGCGGGTGCGGGCGATGTGAACCCAGCGACGCCAGTTGAGGCAGAAGGGTTTGATGAAAACAAACCTGAAACATGGGGTAACCCTGCCCGCAACGACATGTGTCCGTGTGGATCAGGCCAAAAATTCAAGCATTGCCACGGCAAACTCTGAGCCAGCAAAACGGTTAAAACTTTATGCGCCCCGCCGAGCGATCGGTGGGGCGCAATCATGTTTGGCCTTGGGCAAAAATGCGGCAGGGGCGGTGTAGTTGTCTGAAAATTAACGATATTCCTGTGTCTCTTCGCATCGAAATTTCCACAACACCTCCGTAAATCCGGCACATTCGCCTGCCACTATGAGGATGAAATAATCTTATAGGAGGCAGTCATGCGTGACATCGTTGAGCGGTTGAAGGCGATCGATCTGAAAAGCATCGATCTGCAGGGAATTGATAAAAAGCGGGCAGGAACCGCGGTGGCCACTTTGGCCATTGCACTGGGCACTGGCTATTATATGCAAAGCGGTCAACCGGCGAACGTGGCCCCACTTGATGCGCCCGTCGCGCAGGTGCAAGCCGCATCGGTGTTGCCCGGCGTAACCACGGAACAAGCCCAGCCCGCCGCCGCAGATGCTTCTCTTACGGTCGCTGTTACGGACGCGCCTTCTGTCACGGCGCCTGTCGATGCGGAAAAACTGGCGAATGAGCAAAGTGACCTGCGCGCCTCCGACCCGATTTCGGCGCAACCTGATCCGGCTGAAGCAACCAAACTTGCCGCTTTGGGTGACGTTGCACCTGATATCGCACCGGTGTTGGCGGATGCTGAACCCGCGCATAACTGCTCTTTGTCGCTGGCTGCGACCCCTGCAAAAATGGCGATGATCACCCTTGATGTTGCAGCCCCATGTAGCGCAAACGCAGAGGTGGAATTCTCTCATGCGGGGCTGCGCTTTACCGAACGTCTAAATGAAAATGGCAACGGTTCTTATGTGCTGCCTGCATTGATGAAGGATGCCAAAATTGTTGCGCGCCTCGCGGATGGGGCCTTTACGGAAATTGATCTGACGATCCCGGATGCTGGCCTTTACCGCCGTGCTGCCCTGGTGTGGGAAGGGGCCACTGGCCTGCAACTTCATGCGTTTGAAGAGGGCGCGGATTATGGCGGGGAAGGTCATATTTGGGCAGAGGCACCCGGCAACGCTGATCGTATCACCCAAGGGCAGGGTGGCTTTGTCACCATGCTTGGTTCGGTGTCGCAAGGTTATGCCGCTGACATTTATACATATCCCGCGACGATGATGCGGTCGATGTCAGGCCCTGAGATTTCGATCGAGGCGCAGGTTCTGGAAACCACCTGTAATGTGCCGGTGGCCGGGACATTCCTGCGGGCCAATGGATCAACCGCGCCGGTTGAATCGAGCGTATCAATTTCCGCGCCGGGCTGTGATGCCATAGGCGAGTTTCTGGTGCTGCAAGGCTTGCCGCAGGATCTTAAGATCGCTTTGAATTAAAGATCAGGCCTTTGCGCTTTCAGCTTGGATAAGCGCAAAGGCAACAGGCTGCCGATATGTGACAGAAAGACTGTTTTGCTGGGGCAATTTGGGCCATAATTACGTCGAACGAATTCTGTAGTGCAGGGGCGGCCTATGACCTATCTGCGTGCGGTGCTTTGCGCCGCACTTTCCCTTTTTTGGCAGGTGGATCAAGCCTCTGCGGATGATATCACGCTGATTGCGCGGGATGGGTCCATTACGCTGTCCGGCACATTGATCGGTTATGACGGCGCCTTTTATCGCATTGAAACCGACTATGGCATCCTGACGGTGGATGGCTCCGGCGTCAGTTGCGATGGTCCGGGGTGTCCAAGCCTTGGTCCCTTTGTCGCGGATCTGGTGATCTCTGGGTCGCAAAACCTGGGTGCTGTATTGTTGCCCGCTTTGGTCGAGGGGTTTGCGCTGCGACAGGGGTACGCCTTGAAGCGCGAGGAGCAGCCCGGCCCAAGCATCTTTTACACCCTTTATGAAGGGGACAGCGGGCAAGAGGCCGCGCGTGTCACCATTCATCTTACGTCTTCGGGCGAAGGGTTTGCAGACCTTCTGGGGCATGAGGCGGATATGGTGCTGTCCCAACGCGAAGTTAGTTCGCGTGAACGCGTGATGGCGTATGAGGCGGGCATGGGTGACTTGCGCAGCCACCGACAGGCGCGGGTGCTTGCGCTGGATGGCCTGGTGCCAGTGGTGTCGCCCGGCAACCCGGTGCGCCGCATGTCTATGTCGCAATTGGCGGCGATCTATGCGGGCAAGATCACCAATTGGAAGGCGCTCGGCGGGGAAGACGCCCCGATCACGGCCTATTTGCTGACCGAAAACACCGGGTTCACCGCGGTTTTCGAGAAAAAGGTGATCTCGGCGCAAGGTGTGCGACTTGCGAAAAACGTGATACGCCTGCCTGACAATGCTGAATTGCTTGATGCGGTGTCGCGCGACCCTTTTGGCATCGGAATTACGCCTTTTACCAATGTGGGCAGCGGTGAAATCGTACAACTTTCGGGGCGCTGCGGGTTTGGCGTGGACGCCACCCCCTTGGCCATTAAAGCCGAAGATTATCCGTTGACCACGCCAACTTACCTGTATCTTCCAGAGCGTCGGATGCCGCAGTTTGGGCGTGAGTTTCTGAACTATTTGCGCAGTGATGCAGCCCAATTGGTGACGCGCAGAGCGGGGTTTGTGGATCAGGCAATCTCTGATGTGCCGCTGTCGCATCAAGGGGACCGCCTTGCCAATGCTATTGCACAGGCCGGACCCGAGGTGACGCTTTCCGACCTGCAGCGCCTGTCTGCGTTTGTGACGCGGCAGCACCGGCTGTCTTTGACGTTCCGGTTTGAGGGGGGCTCGACCTATTTAGATGCTCCGTCGCGCTCGAACGTCACCTTGCTGGCGCGCGCGTTTGAGGCCGGACGTTTTGATGGAAAACAGCTCAGCTTTGTGGGGTTCTCCGATGGGCAGGGAGGCGCCGCCGCAAACCTGAAACTGGCGCGCAAAAGGGCGGATGCGGTGCGTCGGGCCGTGCTGGCGCAAGTTGAAGGGTTTGACCCCGAACGCGTCACGATTTTGACCGAAGCGTTTGGCGAGGCGTTGCCAATGGCCTGCGATGAAAATGCTTGGGGCAGGGGTGTTAATCGGCGGGTCGAGGTCTGGGTTAACGGGCCGGGATGACCAATGTCGCTTTGTAAGCGTCAAAGAAATCCCTGGGCCCGAAAACTCAGCTCATCCGATTTCCCAATCACCAAATGATCATGCAGCGTAATCCCCAGCGCTGTTGCGGCGTGTTCCACTTGCCGCGTCATCTGCATGTCACTGTCTGATGGGGTTGGATCCCCGGATGGATGGTTGTGCACCAAAATAAGCGCAGAGGCGTTTAGTTCCAAAGCGCGTTTGACCACTTCGCGTGGATAAACCGGGACGTGGTCCACGGTGCCTTTGGCTTGTTCTTCATCGGCCACCAGCACGTTTTTCTTATCCAGATAAAGCACGCGAAACTGTTCGGTTTCCCGGTGCGCCATGGTGGTGTGGCAATAGTCGATCAAGCTGTCCCAAGATGAAATCACATGGCGCTGCATCACGCGAGAGCGCGCCAAACGATGTGCGGCTGCTTCGACGATCTTAAGTTCTGTAATGACGGATGGACCAACGCCGGCTTGTTCCTGAAGGCGCACAATTGGGGCGGAAATCACCCCGTTGAAATCCCCAAACCGGTCCAGCAAGCGCCGCGCCAAGGGCTTTACGTCCTGACGTGGGATGGCACGAAAAAGCACGAGTTCGAGCATTTCGTAATCCGGCAAGGCCGCGGCACCACCAGACATAAAGCGATCGCGCAATCGCTTGCGGTGATCTTTGATGTAAGAGGGCAGGCGGCCTTTTTCCTGCTTCACGGGAACGGGCATCGCCTCGTCCGTATCAAACAGTGATTGTGGCCTTTCGCCAAAAGAAAAGGGTTGATGTGCCATACACCAACCCTTCCACGCTTTGGTAAAGCAAAGGTTAACAAACGCCTCTGCTTTAGACTGTCTTGGTGCCCTATGAGGTCATCCCGTCCCAAAATCCCTTCACTTTGGAAAAGAAATTGGTGCTTTCGGGGTTGTTCTCTTCGGACATGTTTTCAAATTCCCGCAGCATTTCTTTTTGGCGAGAGGTCAGATTGACCGGTGTTTCCACGGACAGCTCGATATACATGTCGCCCACCGGGCCACCCCGCAAGCCGGGCATGCCTTTGCTGCGCAGGCGCATTTGGCGGCCAGATTGGCTTCCGGCTGGAATTTTCACGCGTGAACGTCCGCCGTCGATGGTTGGCACTTCGATGTCTCCGCCAAGGGCGGCAGAGGTCATTGAAACGGGAATGCGACAGTGAAGATGCGTGCCTTCGCGATCGAAAATCTGATGCGGTTGCACCTCGATAAAGATGTAAAGATCGCCAGAGGGTCCGCCACGCAGCCCCGCTTCGCCTTCGCCAGCAAGACGAATGCGCGTGCCGGTTTCAACACCCGCCGGGATGTTCACAGACAGCGAGCGTTCTTTTTCCGTCCGCCCAGCACCACCGCAAGATTTGCAGGGGTTCTTGATCATCTGACCCATACCCTGACAGGTGGGACAAGCGCGTTCAACGGTAAAGAAACCCTGTTGCGCGCGGACCTTCCCCATGCCTGAACAGGTCGGACACATGGTGGGTTCCGCACCGGATTCAGCACCGGTTCCGTTACAGCCTTCGCAGCTGACAGAGGTGGGGACATTGATGGTTTGCTGGATACTGGTGAAGGCCTCTTCCAGCGTCACACGCAGGTTATAGCGCAGGTCAGACCCGCGTTGTGCGCGCGAACGACCACCACCGCGACCCCCGCCTTGGCCACCCATAAAGTCGCCAAACAGGTCGTCAAACACGTCTGAGAACGCGCTGGCAAAGTCGCCTTGACCCGCCCCGCCGCCATGACGCGACCCCATGCCCCCTTCGAAAGCCGCATGACCATAGCGGTCATAAGCCGCCTTTTTGTCACCGTCTTTCAACACCTCATACGCTTCGTTCACTTCTTTGAACTGCGCTTCGGCGTCAGGATTGTCGGAGTTGCGATCCGGGTGAAGCTCTTTCGCTTTTCTGCGATAGGCCTTTTTCAGCTCGTCCGAAGACGCGCCTTTCTGGGCCCCCAGAACATCATAATAATCACGTTTTGACATTGGTATTCTCCTGTGAGGAGGGGGATGGCCCGCAGAAGCAGGCCATCCCGTTGCCTAAGGAGAGTTACGAGCGTTTGTCGCCGTCGAGGTCTTCGAAATCGGCGTCAACAATATCGTCGTCTGCGGCACGAGGGCCTTCGGCTTCTTCTGGCTCTTCACCGGCAGCTTCTTCTTGCTGCGACTTGTAAATCGCCTCGCCCAACTTCATCGCCGCTTCGGTGACGTTCTGAACACCAGACTTCAGCTTGTCAGCTGCGATATCGTCTTTTTCCAGATCGTCCTTCAGCGCGGCAATTGCCAGTTCGATGGCCTCAATCGTGGTTGGGTCAACCTTGTCGTTATGCTCTTCCATCGATTTTTCGGTCGAGTGGATCAGGCTTTCGGCTTGGTTGCGGGCTTCGACCAACTCTTTACGCTCTTTATCGGCGTCGGCGTTGGCTTCGGCATCTTTCACCATGGCTTCGATGTCTTCGTCCGACAAACCACCCGAGGCTTGGATGGTGATCTTGTGCTCTTTGTTGGTGCCTTTGTCTTTGGCGGCCACTTCAACGATGCCGTTGGCGTCGATGTCAAAGGTCACTTCGATCTGCGGCATGCCGCGTGGTGCGGGTGGGATGTCTTCCAGATTGAACTGGCCAAGCAT
This sequence comes from Aliiroseovarius lamellibrachiae, assembly GCF_018599245.1. Classification (GTDB taxonomy): domain Bacteria; phylum Pseudomonadota; class Alphaproteobacteria; order Rhodobacterales; family Rhodobacteraceae; genus Aliiroseovarius; species Aliiroseovarius lamellibrachiae. Next base: position 91,982 of record NZ_JAHEVJ010000006.1, on the reverse strand, counting down.
CTTGTTGTCCGCGGCCATCTCACGTTCACCTTGGAACACCCGCAGGGTCACTGCGTTTTGGCTGTCTTCGGCGGTCGAGAAGATTTGCGACTTTTTGGTCGGGATCGTGGTGTTGCGGTCGATCAGACGGGTGAACACGCCACCCAGCGTTTCGATGCCCAGTGACAGCGGGGTCACGTCGAGCAGCACAACATCCTTAACGTCACCCTGCAGAACGCCGGCCTGAATGGCGGCGCCCATGGCCACAACTTCGTCCGGGTTCACACCTTTATGCGGCTCTTTGCCGAAGAATTTGGTCACTTCTTCCACAACGCGCGGCATGCGGGTCATACCACCGACCAAAACCACTTCGTCGATGTCGCCGGTGGACAAACCGGCATCTTTCAGCGCGGCCTGACAAGGCTTGAGCGAGCGTTTGATCAGCTCTGCCACAAGGCTTTCCAACTTGGCGCGGGTCAGCTTCATCACCATGTGAAGTGGCGCACCATCTGCACCCATCGAGATGAACGGCTGGTTGATCTCGGTGGTTTGTGCGGACGACAGTTCGATCTTGGCTTTCTCAGCGGCTTCTTTCAGACGCTGCAGGGCCATCTTGTCTTTCGACAGGTCAACCTGGTTCTCTTTTTTGAACTCGTCGACCAGATACTGCACGATGCGCATATCGAAGTCTTCGCCACCCAGGAAGGTGTCGCCGTTGGTCGATTTCACTTCGAACAAGCCGTCGTCGATTTCCAGAATGGTCACATCGAAGGTACCGCCACCAAGGTCATAGACCGCGATGGTTTGGGTTTCTTCTTTGTCCAGACCATAGGCCAGGGCCGCCGCTGTCGGCTCGTTGATGATCCGCAGCACTTCGAGACCGGCAATTTTACCGGCGTCTTTGGTGGCCTGACGCTGGGCGTCGTTGAAATAGGCAGGAACGGTGATGACCGCTTGGGTCACGTCTTCGCCAAGATAGCTCTCGGCGGTTTCTTTCATCTTGCCAAGAATAAAGGCCGAGATTTGCGAGGGGGAGTATTTCTCACCCGAGGCTTCGACCCATGCATCCCCATTGCCACCGTCAACAACGGCAAATGGAAGGTGCTTTTTATCTTTAGCAAGGTTCGCATCATCTGCGCGACGACCGATCAGACGTTTCACACCAAAGATGGTGTTGTCCGGGTTGGTCACAGCTTGGCGTTTGGCGGCTTGGCCAACCAGACGTTCGTCGTCTTTAAAGGCGACAATTGATGGGGTGGTGCGGGCACCCTCGGCGTTTTCGATAACTCGGGGCTGTGAACCATCCATGATGGCAACGCAGGAGTTGGTGGTCCCGAGGTCAATACCAATGACTTTGGCCATACTTATATCCTCTTCTAGGCGATGTTTAAGGAACCGACCTTGCAAAGCATCGGCCCCTGATCCCAATTTCCAGCCGAATATGGATCGTCCACACTCAGCGTCTCGGCGTATATAAGAAGGCAAATGCACCCCTGCAAGCTTTTGAAGGGTGGGTTTTGTGCAAAAAAACGAGTCATTTTCAGGGTTTTGGACATGTTTTCGCAAGATTTAGCCCCTCTGGACCTTAATGGGGCGAAAATTTTCAAGGGGTTGTTGGATCGTGACGCCCAATTGGTGATGGTAAATGCCGTGCGGCGGGTTGTGGCCGACGCGCCACTTTTCCACCCGGTGACGGCGTCGGGCAAGAAAATGTCAGTGCGCATGACCTCTTGTGGGCGGGTTGGTTGGGTCAGTGACCGGCGCGGATATCGTTATGACGCGCTTCATCCAGCGGGTGGGGTGTGGCCGGATATTCCACCCGAGGTGTTGGATGTTTGGCGCGCCGTGTCTGGATGTGATGTGCCACCTGATTGCGGCTTGGTGAACTATTACGGCGAGGGGGCCAAAATGGGGCTTCACCAAGACAGCGATGAGGGGGATTTCAGCTTTCCGGTTGTGTCGCTCTCGCTTGGTGATGATGCGTTGTTTCGCATCGGCAGCACCACACGGGGCGGCAAGACACAATCAACGTGGCTGAATTCCGGGGACGTCTTGGTGTTGGGCGGCGCGGCGCGCTTGGCCTTTCACGGTGTGGACCGTTTGCGGTTTGGGTCCAGCGATCTTCTACCGCACCATGGGCGGATCAATCTGACCCTTCGCGTCGTGCGCTAGCCAAGCTTGTTCGCGCTATTGTGGTGCCAGCAAGCAACACCCTGTCAGCGCCAGCGGACCGTTGTCGTCTGTGTCGGCATAGAGATCCACAGCCAAACCATATTCACGATCCGACATGCCGTCGTGACAGCTGGTTCGGCGGAAGGTAATATGGATATTGCGCCCGCCATTCTCTCCAACCAGCCAATGTGAACCGATGTTGCCAATGCTGCTCATGCTGGCGATCAGGTGGTAGGTGAACGGTGTGTCAGAGGTTTCTTCAAGGATGATTTGATCGCCTTGCATGCCTGTCACGCTCCAAAACGGTTCGGTTCCGTAGCAGCCGGCGGGCATGTTAAAGCTGCCCCATTCCTGCCCGGGTAAGCGTTGCAGATAGGCCATTGAAACCCAACCCGCGCCTTCGCCGATATTCACCAACCCCCATGTGTGATCATCAGAGGTGGACACGACTTCGACCTGAGTTTGCGCATAAGAAAGCGCGCCAATCTTTTCCGCACCTGCATGTGGGGCGGCGCGGACATTCAGGACATCGTCGCTGGCGACACCTGTGACGTTGTAAAGCGCCGGGAAAGGGTTTGCGGAAAGGTGAAGTGGAATAAGTACTGTAAAAACAATGAGAAAGAGAGTCTTCAATTTTTGGCTCCCCAACTGGCGGATGCATGTTTGCGGGTATAGCTTTCGCCCAGCATGCCGGTAAACAACAACACCAGTGACACCAAAAGAGGATAGAGCGTGTTGGAGTAATGAGGATTGTAATTCACAAAGGTAAAGCCGCGTGCTTGGTCAATAATATGAAACAGCGGGTTCCAGTCGAACATCGCCAACATTGTACTTGGTAACGTATTGGCAAGGAACATTTTCCCCGAGGCAATCATATTTGCGCGCGAATAGATCTGTGTTGCTACTCTGGAAAATTGCGGGAACCACGGCTTAAGCGCCAGAAAATTTAGCCCGACGCAGAGCCCGGAGAACCACGCCAACAAAAACATGCCCACAACACCTTGTATGTGCTGAAACGTGACATTCCCGGTCCATAATTCATAGATAGACAGCACCACGGACACCGATAACACCTGGGTATAAAGCTCGCTCAGCGCCGATGAAGAAATGGAAATAAAGGTGTTCATTGGGGCGTGCTGCATCATCGAGGATGTTGGCCCGGCGGCTGATGAGACCGATTTCATGGTTTTCACATGGGTCATGAACAGGAAGATCCCGGTCATGATGTATAACAGAAAATCGCCGCGAACTTTGCCCCCGCCGCGCCCCATAAGTGAGAACAGCAGGAAAAACACCCCCACCAGGATCATGGTCTGCATCATATTGATCAGCAAACCAAACAGCGCGTTAGAATGGGCCTGACGCACAGAGCGCACGGTGGCGTGGTAAATCACCTCACCCATCGACCACGCGGCCTCGACCCGGGACTGTTTTTTACTGGAGGCTTGAAACATATTTTTGCCTTTTGCGTCGATTGCACTCGAATAATACACGGGAATTCTTGCTGTTCCTTTACCTTGAAACCATAAGAGAGGAAGGAAATCATGGCAACAGCGCCGAATATCACCGAATTTAAGGAGCGAGAGTTTGGATTTTGATCGTTTAGAAGGGGTAATGCGTCGTTTGGCTCTGGAGGCAGGCGATGTCATTATGGAAATCTATAACTCGGATGACTTTGATGTACGGGCGAAATCGGACGACAGCCCGGTCACGGCGGCGGATGAAGCGGCGGATGCGTTGATTTCCAAAGGTCTGCGCGCGGCGTTCCCGGATGTGCTTTTGGTGACAGAAGAACAGGCCGACAGTCATGATTTGCAGGCCGATGAATTTTTGATTGTCGATCCCCTGGATGGCACCAAAGAATTTGTCCTGCGACGCGGTGATTTCACCGTGAATATTGCTTACGTCAAAGACGGATCCCCCATTCGCGGCGTGGTCTATGCGCCTTACCGCGAGCGGATGTTTTTCACCCGTGCCGACGGTCAAAGCGTTGAGGAAATGGGGCCGTTCAACAAGGACGCTCAGGGCGAGGTCAAAGAGATCAACGTCTCGACCCCCGACAATGATGCGCTGATGATTGTTGCCTCAAAATCGCACCGCGATCAGGCCACCGATGATTACATCAACAAATATGCGGTGCGCGACAGCCGGTCTGCGGGATCCAGCCTGAAGTTCTGTTTGGTGGCCACAGGCGAGGCGGACATTTATCCGCGTGTCGGGCGCACGATGGAGTGGGACACGGCGGCCGGACATGCGGTTTTAAACGGGGCCGGGGGGGCGGTTGTGCGTTTTGACGATCATTCGCCACTGACCTACGGCAAACCGATCTATGAAAACCCGTTTTTCATTGCTTACGCCAAGGGCGTGGATCTGAAACCCGCATGAAAACGCTGATCGTCATTCCCGCTCGTTATGCTTCAACCCGATATCCCGGAAAGGCGCTTGCGCCTTTGCGTGGTGCGTCTGGTGTGGCGAAACCCTTGATCCAACGCAGCTGGGAAGCCGCACAAGAGGTTCAGGGCATCGACCGTGTGGTTGTGGCCACGGATGATGCGCGTATTTCTGAGGTGGCACAGGGGTTTGGGGCCGACGTGGTGATGACCTCGTCTGACTGTCAAAACGGAACTGAACGCTGCGCCGAAGCCTTGGATGCGCTGGGCGGGGGATTTGACGTGGTGGTGAACCTGCAAGGCGACGCGCCGCTGACGCCGCATTGGTTCATTGAGGATTTGGTCCAAGGCTTGATGGCGCACCCCACAGCCGAGGTTGCCACACCCGTCTTGCGTGCTGATGGCCGCGCCTTGATGGGGTTTCAAGACGACCGTCGTGCGGGGCGTGTTGGCGGAACAACGGTGGTCTTTGGGGCCGAGGGAAAGGCGCTTTATTTCTCGAAGGAGGTGATCCCCTATACGGGTGGGTCAGAAACCGCGCCGAATTCCCCTACATCCGTGTTTCATCATGTGGGAGTGTATGCCTATCGCCCCTCTGCCCTTGCCGCATATCCGCGCTGGGCACCGGGGCCATTGGAAACACTAGAAGGTCTTGAGCAATTGCGGTTTTTGGAACGAGAACGCCCGGTGCAATGCATCGAAGTTGACGCCAAAGGGCGACAGTTTTGGGAGTTAAATAACCCCGAAGATGTTCCCCGGATCGAAGAGATGCTGCGCGGGATGCAGGTTGACTAGCCAGCGCGCGTTTGGGTTGATGCCAGCGGGATATTTCACGTAATGGTTTCTTAACGTGGGAAAGTGGCGTCACGATAATGTCACGGTTTTGCCCAACCGGCGTTGTTTGATCCCGCTACGCTGTGGGTAGACATAAAAAACAAGTGACAATTTAGTGGAAAACGCTAGCCTTAATAAAAAAACAATGTTGTGCGAAAACATTGGGGTAAAGGCGAACGGGCCGAACCAAGGCAAATGGTTTCCTAGTGTGAATGAGTGCAAATGAGGTGGGACAGACATGAAACGTAAAGTTACCAAAGCCATTTTCCCGGTTGCGGGCCTAGGAACACGCTTCCTTCCAGCAACCAAATCCATCCCCAAAGAAATCATGACGCTGGTGGATCGCCCCCTGATCCAATACGCCATTGATGAGGCGCGCGCCGCCGGGATCAAAGAATTCATCTTTGTAACCTCGCGCGGCAAAGGCGCGCTTGAGGATTACTTCGACAACTCGCCCGTGCTGGAACAAGAGCTGCGCAAAAAGGGCAAAGATGATCTGCTTGAGATCCTCAAAGACACCAATATGGACAGCGGCGCGATTGCCTATATGCGTCAGCACAAAGCGCTTGGCTTGGGCCACGCGGTTTGGTGCGCACGGCGACTGATTGGCAATGAGCCTTTCGCCGTGATCCTGCCGGATGATGTGATCGCTGCCGAAAAACCCTGCCTTCAGCAGATGGTTGAAGCCTATCAAGAAACCGGTGGCTGTATGGTTGCCGCGATGGAAGTTCCGCCGGAAAAAGCATCCTCTTATGGCGTGCTTGATATTAAGGAAGACATGGGCGCGCTGGTCTCGGCCCGTGGCATGGTGGAAAAACCCTCCATGGAAGATGCCCCCTCAAATCTGGCGGTGATTGGACGATATATTCTGACCCCGGACATTTTGCGCAATCTGAACAAGATCAAAAGTGGTGCGGGCGGTGAAATCCAACTGACCGACGCCATTGCACAAGAGCTGGAGCAGGAACGTGAAGTTTACGGCTATCGATTCCGCGGGCGCCGGTTTGATTGCGGATCCAAGGCTGGCTTCCTTCAGGCCACCGTTTCTTTCGGTTTGGCCCGCGAAGAATTGCATGATGAGTTCTCGGGCTTCTTGAACGACCTTGTCGCACAGCAAAAAGCAGCCGAGTAAACGATGACGGCTGAGGGCGGGCCGGGATTTTGGGCGTCGTATAAACTGCGCCTAAAACGCCGCCGTCTTTTGTTGCGATCCATTCGGTCACGTCGCCAGTTGACCCCGGTCGTGGATCGTACTGATCAGATCGAGCCGGGGCAGATCCTCGCGTTTACCACCCTCCGCAACGAGGCCCAGCGCCTGCCCTTTTTTTTGGCCCATTACAGGCGGCTTGGCGTAGGGCATTTCATGGTTGTGGCCAATGACAGCGACGATGGGTCTGTCGCGATGCTGGCGGATCAGCCGGATGTCTCGCTGTGGCGCACGGATGCCAGTTACAAAGCCTCGCGGTTTGGGGTCGACTGGATGACGTGGTTGCAATTTCGATATGGTCATGACGCCTGGTGTCTCAGCGTGGATGCCGATGAGATCCTGGTCTACCCCCATTGGGACACGCGCGACCTAAATGCGCTTACCGCACGGCTGGAGGAAACCGGCGCCCATGCGCTGGGCGCAATGATGCTGGATCTCTTTCCCAAGGGGGTGTTGGGGCAGCAATCCTATCACCCTGAACAAGACCCCACCGAGGTTCTGAATTGGTTTGATGCAGCCCCCTATCGTGTGTGTCGCCAGACCCCGATGCAAAACCTGTGGCTTCAGGGCGGCCCGCGCGACAGGGTGTTTTTCCCAACCCGGCCAGAGCAGGCCCCCACGCTGAACAAGCTGCCGCTGGTGAAATGGAACCGCAGATATACCTATGCCAACTCCACCCACTCTATGCTGCCGCCAAAAATGAACTTGCAATGGGATGGGCCACAGGTGGTTTCCGGCGATGGTCGTTTGTCCGGCGCGCTTTTACACACAAAGTTTTTGCCGGGGATTTTGGAACGATCGCGCGAAGAAAAGGATCGGCGCGAACACTTCGGTCAACCGGATCAGTTTGATGCCTATTATGACGGGATCAGCGCGGCGCCCAATTTGTGGTCAGACCACGCCCTGCGCTTTCGTGATTGGTTACAACTGGTTGAATTGGGGCTGATTTCAACGGGAGGCTGGGATTAAAACTGTATAAACAGTTTACCCCCATAATTGTCACATGTATGGATAAATCTAAGGTATTGTTCGTAAAGTGGGATCAATTGCGGTCGAAGCCGTTGTGTCTTTTTGGGTCGGTTTGTGAACCGCAACGTGATAGCTGACAATAAGTGCAAGGGGCAGTGGAAGAGATTTGGGCGCCTGGACATCATATCGCCTAAGGCTGCAACGTAAACGCCGCCAAGTTCGTGCGTTTCGAAAGCGCAGGGAACTGACGGAAGTTGTCAATCGGACGCGTGCGATCCGACCAGAAGACATTTTGGTTTTCTCTACCCTGCGCAATGAACGTATTCGGCTACCGTTTTTCCTGAAATATTACCGTGACCTTGGCGTCAGCCATTTCTTTATCGTCGACAATGGGTCGGACGACGGCGGGCGGGAATATCTTGCTGAACAAGAAGATGTTTCGCTTTGGCGCACAAATGCCAGCTATAAACGCTCGCATTTTGGTGTTGATTGGTTGAATTGGTTGCAACGCAAATATGCTGATGGGCATTGGACCTTGGTGGTCGACCCGGATGAGTTTCTGGTTTATCCGTTTTGTGATACCCGTCCCTTGCGCGCATTGACCGATTGGCTGGATGCATCGGGCGTGCGCTCGTTTGGGGCGATGCTCTTGGATATGTATCCAAAGGGGGCGCTGGATGCGCAGCCCTACCGCGAGGGGCAGGACCCGTTTGATATTGCGTGCTGGTTCGACAGCGGCAATTACATGATCCAGAAGAATAATTTTTACGGGAACCTATGGATACAAGGCGGGCCGCGCACGCGGGCTTTTTTCCAGGATGACCCGAAACGCGCCCCGGCTTTGAACAAGATCCCGCTGGTGAAATGGGACAAGAATTACACCTATCTCAGCTCGACCCACACCATTCTGCCGCGTGGGCTGAACCTTGTGTATGACGAATGGGGTGGGGAAAAGGCGTCGGGCTGTTTGCTGCATGCAAAATTCCTCGATACGTTTTCGGCCAAGGCAGAAGAAGAGTTGAAGCGCGGTCAGCATTACGCCGGAAGCCATGAATACCGGGCCTATCAACAACACCTGAAAGACAACCCGGATCTGTGGTGTAAATGGAGTGAGAAATACATCAATTGGCGCCAGCTTGAGATCCTTGGGATCATGTCAAAAGGCAATTGGGCATGAGTTTGGGTGTCGTCATGCTGGTCCACGATGCGCTAGATCGCGCGGGACAGTTGGTGCGCCATTGGGCGGGGCATGGTTGCCCGGTGGTGATCCATGTCGACAAACGCGTAAAGCGCCGCGCCTATGCCAGTTTTGTGAATGATCTGGCGGATCTTGAGAATGTGCGCTTTTGCGGCCGTCATAAATGCGAATGGGGCACATGGTCGTTGGTCGCCGCCAGTCAAACCGCGTCAGAGCTGATGTTGAAAAGCTTTCCAGAGATCAGCCATGTGATTTTGGCCTCTGGGTCCTGCCTGCCCTTGCGCCCGATACAGGAAATGCAGGATTATCTGGCCAATCGTCCAAAGACTAATTTCATTGAAAGCGTCACCACCGAAGATGTGCCGTGGACTGTGGGCGGGCTGGACAAAGAACGCTTTACCCTACGCTTCCCATTTTCGTGGAAACGTCATCGTTCGCTGTTTGATGCCTATGTGCGGTTGCAACGGCGGCTGAAATTCAAACGCAAGATCCCCGTTGGATTGACGCCGCATCTGGGCAGCCAATGGTGGTGTCTGACCCGGCAAACCCTGTCTGACATTCTGAATGATCCTGACCGTGAACAATATGACACCTATTTCCAAAAGGTCTGGATCCCTGATGAAAGCTATTACCAGACTTTGGTGCGGCAGTTTTCAACCAATATCGAAAGCCGTTCGCTGACCCTTTCGAAGTTTGATTATCAGGGAAAACCGCATATTTTCTATGATGATCACCTACAATTGCTGCGCCGGTCTGATTGCTTTGTCGCGCGCAAAATCTGGCCACAGGCCGACAAGCTCTACGACAGCTTTTTGTCGGATGCGGCCTCGATCATGAGCGGGGCGGAACCCAATCCCGGCAAGATTGATCGGATCTTTTCCAAAGCAGTGGAGCGGCGCACGCGCGGTCGTCCGGGCCTTTACATGCAAAGTCGCTATCCGCGTATGGGTTTTGAAAATGGCTTGACCGGCAGCCCATATGCGGTGTTCGAAGGCTTTACCGAAGTGTTTGAGGATTTCGACAGCTGGCTGGAACGCGCCGTCGGGGGCCGTGTACATGGGCATTTGTTCGCGCCTGAACGCGCCGAGTTTTCGGGCGGGCAGAGCGAATTTAGCGGCGCGCTGACCGACAACGCCGCACTGCGTGACTATGATCCACGCGGATTTCTGACCAACCTTATTTGGTCAACCCGCGGAGAGCGGCAATGTTTCCAATTTGGCCCTGCTGACAACCAGAAGATCAGTTGGGACATGGCCAAAGACCCCAACGCCTATATCTCGGTCGTATCGGGGGCTTGGGCGGTACCGCTTTATCACTCCAAGCAGAATTTCAGTGACATTCGCAGACAAGCGGCCAAACTGCAAAAAATCGAAAGTGACCATCTGGATATTCTACGGTCGGGTTATTCGCGCGCGCGTATTCGCATCTGGACCATGGCGGAATTCGTTCAAAACCCAATGGAACCGCTGCAGTTGATCCTGGATGAAATTGGCGGTCGCATGAACACACGCCTGACCGAGGCCCCAAAAATGGTAGAGCTTGATGGCTTTGGACAATTCCTGCAGAATCTGAAAAACCAGGGGATGCAGCCCTATTTGATGGGCGATTACCCTTCGGGTGTCGACCCCGTACAAACGCCGCGTGATACCCGCAAACCCTATTTGATCAAGTGACAGGCAGAGCCACCCCATGACCCGACAATTCGATTGCTTCATCATCTTTGCCGAAATGCGCACCGGGTCCAATTTCCTGGAAAGCAATCTGGACCAGTTTTCCGGCCTGACCTGTTATGGCGAGGCGTTTAACCCCTATTTTATGGTGTCCCCGAAAACAAAAGAGCTGTTTGGGGTGACAACTGAGGCGCGTGATAAGGATCCGATGGTGCTGATTGATGCGATCAAAAAAGGCACAAAGGGTCTGCCGGGATTTCGGTTTTTCCACGACCATGATCCGCGCGTGTTTGAGATGCTGATTGATGATCCGCGCTGTGCCAAAGTGGTGCTGACCCGCAATCACGTCGAAAGCTATGTCTCGCGCAAGATCGCTTGGGAAACTGATCAGTGGCAGTTGAACGACGTGCATGACGTGATCAAAAAGCAAGCGACCTTTCATGGTTGGGAATTTGAGCGCCTGTTTTACCGCATGAAAAACTTTCAGCTGCAAATCAAGGACCGGTTGCAGCGCAGCGGTCAGACTGCGTTTTATGTGGACTACGAAGATGCGCAGGACATTGGTGTGATCAACGGGCTTGCACGGTTTCTTGGCGAAGAGGGTGAGATCACCGAATTTGCCGGTAAGTTCAAAAAGCAAAACCCGGAAACGCTTTCTGAAAAAGTGGTGAACTTCGACAAGCTTGAAGAAACAATTGCCGCGATTGATTTCTTTGATCTGCACAAGATTCCAAACTTTGAACCGTCGCGCCCGGCGGCTGTGACGTCTTATGTGATGTCCGATGCTGCCGGTCTGGTGTTTATGCCAGTCAAGGGCGGCCCGATGGATCGTGTGACCGATTGGCTGGGTCGGATGGGTGCAACAGACGAGGGGTTCACGCAAAAGACGTTGCGCCAGTGGAAGCGTCAGCACAAAGGCCATCGCAGCTTTACCGTGCTGCGCCATCCTGTTGCGCGCCTGCATGCCGTGTTTTGCAAGCATCTGGTGAACCATGGCGAAGATACATATTGGGACATCAAACACGCGCTGCGCGAAAGCTATGGTGTGGAGTTGCCCGAGGCAGAACCGGGCGACGGTTGGAGTTTGGCTGCGCATAAAGCGGCCTTTGCGCAATTTGTCGACTTCGTTGACAAAAACCTGAAGGGGCAAACCGGGATCCGCGTGGATGCAGGCTGGGCATCACAATCAGCGGTGTTGCAGGGATTCGCGGGATTTTCCCTGCCCGACCATGTCTTGCGCGAAGATCAGCTGGCCGAAGGGCTCGTGGGGATTCTGGGTGAAAAAGGCATGGCCGAGGCCGCCCCGCAACTTGCGGCAGAACAACCCGATACGCCCTTTACTCTGGCCGAGACTTACGATGACGAGATCGAGGGCAAGATTCGCAAGCTTTATCAGCGTGATTATATGATGTTTGGGTTTCGCCCTTGGCGGCGATGAGCGCCATTGACGAATGACAAAGGGCCCGGCAATCGCACGGGCCCTTTGTGTTTGTGGGGGTCTATTGGGTGGGCGTCAGGCCGCTTTGTTTGACAGGCTGTCGGTGAGCAAAGCGTGTAATGTGACGGCATCCCCGTTAGAGCGCAACTTGGTGCATATCGTTTGATCGCGTAGGGTGCGCGACACCAGCGCCAGCGCTTTTAGATGCTCAACCCCCGAATCCTCAGGCGCGAACAAGGCGAAAAACAAATCCACCGGTTGTTTGTCCACCGCATCGAAATCAAAGGGTTTTTCCACGCGAATAAAGCAGCCGACCACCTGATCAAGGCCATGCATTCGGGCATGAGGAAGGGCCACACCATGGCCCACGCCGGTTGGCCCGAGGATCTCACGTTCCTGAAGGGCCGCAAAGGCGGCGCTACCATCCAGACCATAGGTCGCGGCCGCAATTTCGCCAAGTTCCTGAAACAGGCGTTTCTTGGACGTCAGGCTTGCAAGGACCTTGACGGCCGAGGGCTGAAGAATGCTCGAAAGCTCCATCAATAATACTCCCCGCCCGTCAAGTTTGCGGGCGGTTTAAGCGTCGTTTGTCGGGTCAACCCAGCCTATATTTCCGTCGTCACGACGATAGACCACATTCACCCCATCGGTTTTCTCATTGCGGAAAACCAGGACCGGCGCGTGCGCTAGTTCCATCTGCATGACTGCCTCGCCAACCGAGAGCGACTGGATACGTGTCTCCATCTCGGCGATAATCATGGGCTCCAGCTGCGCGTCTACGCTTTCCTCCGGGCCTTCCTCTGATGCAAGGATATAAGAGGAACCGCCGAATACTTCAACCGGGTCCGCACGGTCACGATGGTGGTCTTTCAACCGACGCTTGTAGCGACGCAGTTGCTTCTCCATCTTCTCGGCACATTGGTCAAAAGCCGCGTAGATTTCGGTGGCACTTGCCTTGGCTTGCGCGGTCAGACCCGTCGACAGGTGGACGATGGTTTCACAGATATACTCATGGGCGGATTTCGAGAAAATCACTTGGGCATCGGTGGGACGTTCAGCGTATTTTTGAACCACTCCATCAAGCTCACCTTTCACATGAACTTGAAGGGCCTCACCAATGTCGATTTGTTTACCACTGATTTGATATTGCATCCTACCTCCTATGGTATTTGCAGGTCACAAAACACCCGTCCCATGGCGGGGGCGAGTGCGAAAAAACTGTTATTTTGCAGGAATTTGGGCGCCGATTTGTCGGTGCCATCCTTGGTGCATGCATCCGGTTGGATGCGGCACAAACGAAGGTTTGCGAGTATGTGCATTGCTTACATTTGGCGACACATCTGGAAAGGAGTCAAGCAGATCGCCGGGAATTTCTGGGGAAATCCGCTCAATTGATCGAGAAATTTTGACCCAGATAGACCCGTTTCACGTTTTCGTCTTGGACCACTTCTTCGGTGGTGCCGCTCATTAAAACATGCCCATCGTGAAGGATGTAGGCGCGGTCCACAATCTCCAGCGTTTCGCGCACATTATGATCGGTGATCAGAACACCTATGCCGCGATCTTTGAGGTCATGAACTAGGGTCCGAATTTCCCCGACGGCAATTGGATCAACGCCTGCAAACGGTTCGTCCAAAAGCAAATATTTGGGGTCGGCGGCCAGCAATCTGGCGATCTCAACCCGGCGACGTTCACCGCCCGACAGGGCCAAAGCGGGGGCTTGGCGCAGATGGCTGATCGAAAACTCGTTCAGCAATTCCTCCAGCCTTTCCCGGCGCTTGTGGCGTTCGGGTGTGGAAATTTCAAGGATCGACATAATGTTGTCTTCGACATTCATGCCACGAAAGATCGACATTTCCTGTGGCAGATAACCAATGCCATATTTGGCGCGGCGATACATCGGCAGCAGGGTTACATCGCGGCCATCAATCAGCACCTGACCTGCCTCGGGTGTGACCAGTCCGGCAATCGCGTAAAACGTGGTGGTTTTGCCGCAGCCGTTTGGCCCCAAAAGGGCAACAACTTCGCCGCGGTTCAGATCAAGTGTGACGTCGCGGATCACGGTCTTCTTGCGATAGCTTTTGCGCAAGCCTTTGATATGCAGGCCCGCGCTGCCATTTTCCACCGCAAGTTCCGGCATCAGTTGCCCCCGGTCTGAATAATTGACTTCACGCGACCTTCCATCGTGCCGGTGCCAGAGGTCAGGTTGACGATCAATTTATCCGATGACAGGGCGTTTTGGCCTTGGGTCAGGATCACGCTGCCGGTCATCACCACCGTCCCACTGGAAATCGTATAGGTCGCGTCGCGCGCTTCGGCCGCTTCTGCGCCATTGACCAGCGTCACACCGCCCGAGGCAAAGAGCTTGGAAATCTCGCCGGTGGTGCCTGCGCCCGTGGTGTATTCCACACGCACTTTGCCTGCCGACAACCGCATGTCGCCCTGACCGATCTTTACGTTGCCGTTAAAGACCGCAGAGCCATCCGCCTGATCAACCGACAACTGGTCCGCCGCGATTTCAATTGGGAGCGAGCTGTCGTGTTTCAGACCGCCAAAAGCCACCTGCGCTTGGGCAAACGCCCCAGATGGGACCCCCAGTGCCACGATGACAGCGGCCAGTTTGAATAATTTCAACACTATTCCCCTCCTATACCTGAGGGAGTGTATACCAGCTTTACCCCATCTTTGAACACCAGAAGATAAGTGCCTGCTTTGTCACCTTGCTCCGCGATGCTGGCATGGCCGGCGGTGATCTCGCCCAAGGGGCCGGTGGCGGTCACAGCGCCGTTGGATGTGACCGTTGTGGCGTCCATCGCGGCCTGTAATCCCTCGGTTTTAATGGTGTAATCTGTTGATGTGACCAAAGTGACGCCACCCGCCAGATCAATTCTATTTGTGCCCCCATCAATCATCGCATCCTTGGCGTTGATATCTACGGTTGCACCATCTGGTGTCTCGATCCGCGCCACCATTTCTTTGGCAGAATAACGGTTCTTGCCTTCTTCGGGTCGTGCGCTGTCGGCGGAAAATGTGATCGCTGCCCCATCTTTTGTGACCGATGAAAAGCTGGGCCCGGAGATTTTTTGCTCGCGCATCACCTCGTCCAAATTGACCCGTGCATAGGTCAGCGATTTGGTCGGGTCGATGGATTTCGAGATCAGGAACATGGTGGACAACAGGCCAAGCGCGATCAGTGGCAGAAGAACCTTCAGCCACGCA
This sequence comes from Aliiroseovarius lamellibrachiae, assembly GCF_018599245.1. Taxonomy (GTDB): domain Bacteria; phylum Pseudomonadota; class Alphaproteobacteria; order Rhodobacterales; family Rhodobacteraceae; genus Aliiroseovarius; species Aliiroseovarius lamellibrachiae. Next base: position 76,906 of record NZ_JAHEVJ010000006.1, on the reverse strand, counting down.
ACCATGCGCGAATATCTATTGTTATAGCTGGCCATCAACCGTCCTTTCCCCCTCTATCTAGCACCTTGGCGCGGCTTGCCAAGAACATAGCGGAGGATCGGCGAGGCTTTGCTGTTGGATCAGTGCAAAAAGGGCGACACCAACGCAGAGAAACCGCGAAAGAATGCAACCCAAAATGGGATCACCAACAGCACACCGGGAAGGATCCACCAACCGGGATGAAATCGGGCGTCACGCCCCCCGGGTTCGGCGTATTTTTGCGTTGCAGGTGCGAAATCTGTTGACGGTGCGTGGGTCATTTTTGCTGGTCCACTTTCTTAGTTAACTGCCTGATATAATCTTAACCGGCGCAGCGTTAACAACTCGTCAATTTGGGGGAGGGCGCCCGTCGACCAAAAAGGCGCCCCAAAAGGACGCCTGATCCGTTGCTTAAAGACGCACCCGTCAGTGCGAGAAAATATCCTGTTCGGGCCATCCCGCCAGATCCAATTGCGCGCGCATGGGCAGGAAATCATAGCAGGCCTGCGCCATTTCCATGCGACCTTCGCGGATCAAACGCGCGTCCAATTCCTCTTTCAAGCGGTGCAGATACAAGACATCGGACGCTGCATACGCCAGCTGCGCATCGGTCAATTCTTCCGCGCCCCAATCGCTCATCTGTTGTTGCTTGGAGACATCAACCTTCAACAGCTGATCCAACAGGTTTTTCAACCCATGCCGATCGGTATAGGTGCGGATCAGTTTCGAGGCGATTTTGGTGCAGTAAACCGGTGCAGTTACCACGCCAAACGCGTTCAGCATCGCGGCAATGTCAAAGCGGCCAAAATGAAAGATCTTCAACACATTCGGGTCGGTCAACATACGTTCCAGATTAGGGGCCGAGGTTTGACCCTTTTCAACCTGAACCAAATGCGCATTGCCGTCACCGCCGGACATTTGCACCACACACAGACGATCCCGGTGCGGGTTCAAGCCCATGGTTTCACAGTCAATGGCCACGACAGGCCCCAGATCCAGCCCATCCGGCAGATCGCGTTTGTATAGATGATTGGTCATAATGCCCTCACGATTTCTGCACCCTCTTTACCGGGTTTTTGACCTGTGCCGAAAGGGGGAATGCTGTTTTCGCCCGCTCAAACCACGGCAATTCTTGCTGACGTGGTGATTCATTCAAACCCGGAAACAGAGTTTCCCATAATTTGGTTCAATTTATTCGGGTATTGATGTTAACACGAGTTGAATTTTGAAAGTCGGTGCGATGCGCCAATTTGAGGACAAAAATTATGATGTTTGCGGTTCTAATGTCGCTGGGGTTTGTTGGTTGGGGACTGAGCGGCCTGTTTGATGGGGCTGATGATGATCTGGACACGGATGAGACATCTGAGTCCGACCCAGAAATCGTTCCTGAGCCTGAGCCTGAGCCTACCCCCGATGCTGGTACGGAATATCTTGGTACCGATACAGCTGACCGCTATGAGGCGGGCGATGAGGGCGAAACGATTGATGGCGGTGGCGGCAGCGACACTTTGGTTGGCGGTGCCGGTGATGATGAGATCGAAGGTGGGCTTCGCCAAGATCTGATCGCGGGTGAGGATGGTGATGACCTGCTGCGCGGTGGTCGTGACGAAGACACGCTTTTGGGTGGTGATGGCAATGACACGCTTGGCGGCGGGAATTGGCATGACACACTATACGGGGGTGCGGGGGAAGACCTATTAGAGGGCGGGGCAGGTAACGACATTCTTGTTGGCGGGTATAACTACCAACATGCTGACGGATCAGGGTTTGATCCCAATGTTGCGGTCAGAGAAGCCATGAGTAAACTCGAGTCGGAGGATCCAGATTTATTTGAAAACGGAACCAGTGAAGAGATCAAGACGTCCAAATTCTTCTCAGACATTGATCTGGATGCGTTGGAGAAACCAGCCGGCTCCGATGGTGCTGATACATTGATCGGTGGTGAGGGCAGGGATGTACTGGTTTTGAACCAAGGGGACACCGGTTGGGGTGGCGCATTGGACGAAAACGATACCTCATCAGATACATTTGTCCTCAACGCGAGTAATTTGGGCGACCCTGTGATGATACAGGACTGGGAAGCCGCACATGACTACATTGACTTGGAATATGACGCCGATGGTCCGGTTCTAACGGCGAATGTTGAATATGACGGCGATGATGCGCTGATCAAAATTGATGGGACCACTTTGGCGATTGTGCGTGGTGCTGCGGGCCAGCTTACCATTGATGATTTCGAGTGGGTTTCCGTTAGCTATTCATAACTTCCATAAGAACTGCGCGGAGCTGATGGCCGCCGCGCAGTTTCATACCCCTGGCTCGGTGATCACTTGCCGTAGTAAAGCCCGACCACATGGCGCGCTTCTGCGAAAAACAACCAACGTCCGATCGCGGCCCCGACCAGATGCAACACCAGCGCAATCAGCGCGGTGACATGCATGGGTGGCAGGATCAGCAGGATCGCGGCAGGCAGAACACCGATCAGCAAAAGCGTGATTTTGCGCAGTTTCTCTGCGTGTTTTCGCCCAACCCGGTGGATCATCTCATCCATCACATAATTACGCGCGGTGTGCGCGCTTTCATACATGCGGACTTTGCCGATCGCCCCAAGCCCGGTGGCGCTTTCCATTGTGTCGGCACTTGCGGCCTCACGCGCATCACCGTCGCGCCACATCCAGAACATGATCGCGGTCAGCACCAAAATCAGCACACCCGCCAAGCGACTTTCGCCTGACAAAAGCGCACCGCCTGCCAGCATGTGAAACAGGAACATCGCGGGCACAATCGGTTGGCGCCAACGGGGGATCGTGCGCATTTGTGCGTAGATCATCGAGGTGGTGAACACCGTGGCCACGGCCCCCAGGCTGCCGATTAACCCAAGCACGGGCATTTGCGCGCCCAGAAAGATTTTGCCCAGTGCAACCGGAGCAAACACCAACAACGTAAACACCGCCGCGATGCCTTCGCGCGACAACCAGCTGCTGCGCCACTGACTAAACGCATAAATCGCGTTCTTTTTATTGCCGAGGTGAAAGGTCGAGGCCAAAAGCCCACCAACCGCCAGCCCATAAGCAATCACAAAAAATGCAAACGCCGACCCGCCCCGAACATGGGGGATATCCAGCCCCAAAAAGGCCAAAAGCCCGAAGCCAAGACCAGACAGCGTGGTGAAAATAATAACACTTGGTGCGGGATGCATTAAAGTTTCTCCAGCGCTTTATCGAGCCAACCAAGAAAGCCTTTCGGCTCCTCAGCCACAGGGATCATCGGGGCCGTATCCAACCGGTCTTTCAGACGCGGTGGCAGGTATTTGTTCACAGGTTTGGTGCCTTGCTCTGGCATCAGATCAAACCCGCCGCGTTCCTCAACCAGCTTGGACACGTCAGAGTTCGGATCACCCAGATCACCAAAATGCCGCGCGCCAGACGGGCAGGTGCGCACGCAAGCAGGCACGCGGTCCTCTTCGGGCAGGTTTTCGTTGTAAATCCGGTCCACACACAGCGTGCATTTCTTCATCACACCCGCGTCTTGATCCAATTCGCGCGCGCCGTAGGCACAGGACCATGCACACAGGCCACAGCCGATGCATTTGTCCTCGTCCACCAAGACAATCCCATCTTCTTCGCGCTTGTAACTCGCCCCTGTTGGGCAGACGGTTACGCACGGCGCGTCTTCGCAGTGCAGGCAGGATTTCGGAAAATGCACGGTTTGCGCCGCGCCGTCTTCTGGTGTGACCTCATAGCTGAACACACGGTTTAAAAACGTGCCTGACGGGTCGGCGCCATATGGGTCCATATCCGACAGCGGTGCGCCATAGTTTTGCGTGTTCCACCCCTTGCAGGCGGTCACGCAACCATGACAACCGACACAGGTATCAAGGTCGATCACCAGACCGAGTTTCTTTTGTGTTGTGCTGGGCAAACAGGTCATCAGATCTTCCTCGCGACTTTGGCGGGGCCTTTGCCCACGGGGGATTTGATCGGTGGATGTACCGGTTGGCTTTCCGCTGGTTTAGGCACTGCTTTTTTCAGCTTCACCCGAAGGTCAAACCACGCGGCTTGGCCCGTAATAGGGTCTGAATTGGCCCATCTCATACCGTCGCCTTTGGGGGGCTGAAGTTCATGGATCAGGTGATTGAGCAGGAAGCCTTCGGTCGCCTCTGGTGCGTCTTCATCCAATGCCCATGCGCCCTTGCGTTTGCCAATGGCGTTCCATGTCCAGACCGTGCTGTCATTTAATGCTGCGTGATGGGCGACCGGCACTGTGATGGTTCCATGCACGGAACTGACCTCGGCGTAATCGCCATCTTCAAACCCGTTGGCCTCCCAAATCTTGGTTGGCAGATAAAGGTAATTTTTGCCGGTGATCTGACGCAGCCACGCGTTTTGCGACCCCCAAGAGTGATACATATGCATGGGTCGTTGGGTGAGCGCATGAATGGGATATTCCTCCACATCCACATTGCTGTCTTCAAACGGTTCGTACCACATCGGAAGCGGGTCCATCGTTTGCTGGACACGCTCGCGCAGATGCTCTGGCGGTTGGATGTCGCCGTGCCCCTCGGCGGCGCGCTGGAATTTCCGCATGGGTTCGACGTAAAGGTTAAACACATAGGGTGCTTCGGCATCAAAGATCCCGCGCTTCACGGCCCATTCCTGATAGGCTTTGTTCCACGGTTTATAAAAGCTCGCCTCGGTGGGGATGTGATCGACCCAAAACCCGCCGTTCTCAATGTATTTGTCGATCTGTTTCGGGTTTGGCGCACCGCGCCCTTTGCCTTCACCATCTTCGCCACGCCAACCGGCCAGTGGGCCAACGCCCGGACGGCGTTCGTGGTTCACGATGTAATCGGCGTAGTCTTCGAATTTTGCGGATCCGTCTTCGGTCACAAAACCCGGCAGGCCAAGTTTCACACCCAGTTGGATCAGCGCGGTTTGAAAGCCGCGCACATCACGGTCAGGTTCCACCACAGGCCAACGAATTGCATCCGCCGCACCATCCGCCTCGCAAATCGGGCGATCCAAAAGCGAGATGCAATCGTGACGCTCAAGATACGTCGTGTCGGGCAGGATCAGATCCGCATAGGCCACCATTTCCGAGCTATAGGCATCGGAATAAATAATGTGCGGAATGACATATTCACCGCTGTCGTCTTTGTCGGTGAGCATCTGCATCACCTCGGAGGAATTCATCGACGAGTTCCACGCCATATTCGCCATATACATAAACAGCGTGTCGATTTTATAGGGATCACCCGCATGCGCGTTTGAAATCACCATATGCATCAACCCGTGGGCAGAGAGCGGATTTTCCCATGTGAACGCTTTGTCGATGCGCTTGGCATTGCCGTCCTCATCCAAGAGCAAATGCTCTGGCCCCAGCGGGTACCCCAAATGCGGGCCGTCGAGCGGCTGGCCCGGGGTCACGCCTGCGTGGGGCTTTGGGTGGGCTTCTGGTGGTTTGGGGTAAGGTGGTTTGAACCGGAACCCGCCTGGCACCTCAACCGATCCCAAAAGGATTTGCAGCATGTGCAGCGCCCGGCAGGTTTGAAACCCGTTGGAATGCGCCGAAATCCCGCGCATCGCGTGGAACGACACAGGGCGGCCAATCATCTTGTCGTGCTTTTGCCCCTTCCAATCGGTCCAGGGCTGATCGATTACAATCTCTTCTTCAAACGCCACACGCGCCAGCTCGGCGGCGATGGATTTGATCTTGGCAGCTTCAATTCCGGTGCGTTCAGCCACCGCTTCGGGCGCGTATTCGTCACCCAAATAGCGTTCAGCCATCAGTTGGAACACGGTGCGGTGGGTCACATCCCCTTCGAACATTTGGGCCGCAAGGTTCGGGATCACACCGGGGGTGTCGTAATCCGCCAACCCCTTGCTGTCGCGGCACACGACCTGAGGTTTGCCGCTTTCACCACGGATAAACAGGCCCTTTTCAGGCGAGTTAGGGTCGTCATCGACCAAAAATCCTGCGTTGGTGTAGCGTGCCAAATAGGACAGATCGACCTTGCCCGCGCGCATCAGCTCATGGATCAGCGCCATGATAAACAGCCCGTCGGTGCCCGGCGTGATGCCAACCCATTCGTCCGCGATGGCGTTATAGCCAGAACGGATCGGGTTCACGCCAATCACCTTGGCGCCGCGCTCTTTCAACTTGCCGAGACCCATTTTGATCGGGTTGCTGTCGTGGTCTTCAGCAACCCCAAACAGCATGAACAGCTTGGTGCGATCCCAATCGGGCTGTCCAAACTCCCAAAACGCCCCGCCCATGGTATAGATGCCAGCGGCGGCCATGTTCACGGAACAAAACCCACCATGCGCCGCGTAGTTTGGTGTGCCGTAAGCTTGCGCAAACCAAGACGTGAAACTTTGCGACTGATCGCGACCGGTGAAAAACGCGAGCTTTGAGGGGTCTTCTTTGCGCAAGGGGCCAAGCCAACCGGCGGCCGTGTCCAGCGCTTCTTCCCACGAAATCTCTTCAAATTCACCCGACCCGCGCGGACCGACCCGCTTTAAGGGCGCACGCAACCGCGACGGCGCGTAATGCTGCATAATACCGGAGGAACCTTTGCCGCACAGCACGCCCTTGTTCACGGGGTGGTCGCGATTGCCCTCGATATAGGCAACTTCACCACCTTTCATATGCACGTTGATGCCGCATCGGCACGCGCACATATAACAGGTGGTTTTACGGATCTCGTCAGAAATGGCTGGCGAGGTGTCGATCTGTGTCTCGTTCGTTTGGCGCATTTCGTCCTGTCACTTGCTGGCATGGTCGAGCATGTAGGGGGGGCGGGTCAAAATACCGAATTGCCCCACCCATTCGGACCTGAAACCAATCAGGCAGGACCCGAGCCGGGTAGGGCCAGTTTGCAGGGGCGTTAGGTCCAGACTGGACCGTTTTCCCCGTTTCCACCGAATCCCCGTTTGATCTGTTTGAAACCACCCGTGCTGTGCCCATCAAATTACATGGAATAATATTCCATTTGTAAACGATACGCGTGGAACGATCATCTTTTCAAGGGGTGATAACCTACTCTCGTCTGGAAATTGTTCCACATAATAGGGCAAGTCAGTCATTAACCCCGGAGCCCCTCAGATGAAACACCTCCCTGTTTTCCTTGATGTGAACGATCGCAGCATCCTTGTGGATGGCGGCGGCACCGGGGCCGCACGTCGTGCAGAGCGTGCGTTGTCGGCGGGGGCAAAGGTGCGCTTGTTTGATCCGGCGCCCGGTGGCGAGGTGCTGTCGCTGATTGGGCGCGATGGCTTTACCCATGTTGCGCGCCTGCCTCGTGCCAAGGATTTTGCCGGCGTGATGATCGCCTATGGGGCATCGGACGATCCAAGCCGAGATGCGTTTTTGCACAGACACGGCAAAGCGGCCGGGGCGCTGGTCAATGTGGCTGACGTGAAACCATTGTGCGATTTCATTACGCCTTCAGTGGTGGAGCGTGATGCGGTTACGGTGGCCATTTCCACCGGCGGCACCGCACCCGTGATTGGCCGTGTGCTGCGCGCCCGGATCGAGGCGATGCTGCCCACCGGCTATGGTCAACTGGCGCGCTTCTTGTCTGGGTTTCGGGCGACAATCGAAACGAAAATCACCAACTCCCGCACCCGCCGACGCTTTTGGGAAGCGATGATCGACGGACCGATTGCAGACCGCTATCTTGCGGGTGACACGGCCGGAGCGGAAGACTTGATCGCAGATGCGTTGGCACAAAATGGGGTGGAGCCCGGAAGCGTCGCCATCATTGGTGTCGGCCCCGGTGAGACCGATCTGGTTACATTCCGCGCGCTGGGCGCCATGCAACGTGCCGATCTGGTCTTGCATGGGGCGAATACCACGCCCGAGTTTCTGGCACTAACCCGGCGCGATGCGGAACGTATAGTCTCTAATCCAGCCCAAATCATCCAAATCGCATTGAATGGCGCACGCGCGGGGCAGCGCGTGGTCTGGCTTGTCGCGGGAACAGCGCAAAACTCTCCCGATGTTGATGCCGCCCATGATACCCTGCGTCAGGCGGGCATTGCCACGCAAATCATCCCCGGTGTTGCCCCGCGCCAAGGCGGGAATGTCGTGCCCTTGCCGCTTGGGGGGGCCGCGCGCGAACACGCGCTAAGCCTGACCCCACGCCACGCGCCTTAACGGATCAAGGTGACTTGCCAAGGCTGATTGCTGTGATAGCGTCCTATCTATGGACTATGAAAAGCTAATCGACAAAGAGACTTGGGCCTTCATTCGCAAGACCGAAGACTATTATCCCCCCGACGCAACGGTGATGAGCATCGCCGAGCAACGAAAGACCTATGACACGATGTGCCGCGCCTTTTTTCAAGGCTATCCAAATGGTGTGAGTGTACGAGATGGCGACGCCCAAGGGGTGCCGATCCGGATCTATGAGGCAACCGCAAAGAATGAGATCGACGCACCGGGCAGTGACGCCACGGTGATCTATTATCACGGTGGTGGTTTTGTGGTCGGCGGGTTGGACAGTCACGATGATGTTTGTGCTGAAATCTGTGATCGCACAGGTCTGCGTGTGGTTTCGGCTGATTACCGGCTATGCCCGGAAAACCCCCACCCAGCAGCCTTTGAAGATGCGTGGACGACGCTGAATTATGTGTCACTAACCTGGCCAGGAGTGACTGTTTTGGTGGGTGACAGTGCCGGTGGAAATCTGGCCGCCGCCGTATCACATCACGCGCGCGGCAAAGTGCCGGTTGCAGGCCAAGTGCTGATCTATCCGGGGCTTGGCGGGGATATGACGCAAGGGTCCTATATGACCCATGCCAAGGCCCCGATGCTTAGCACCGAGGAGGTGCGATTTTACCATTCTGTGCGCCACGGCACGTCAGAAATACACGAAGACCCGACAGCCGCCCCGCTGACGGATAGCAATTTCGCCGGACTTCCGCGAAGCGTCATTTTCACCGCTCAATGTGACCCTCTTGCGGACGATGGGCGCATGTATCGCGATCGCATTCGGGCCGCAGGCGGCCGTGCGCACTGGGTTGAGGAGCCGGGTCTGGTGCATGGCTATCTACGCGCGCGCAGCACCGTGCCCCGCGCAAAAGCGAGCTTTGATCGCATCCTGGTGGCAATCAGCGCATTGTCGCAGGAAAACTGGCCGTTCTGACCTTTCCCCGCGCGCGCGCCTCGCCTAGATTGGGACAAACCCGCGACACATGCGGGGCATTCCGGTCAGAGAGGCAGGCCATGTTGCCAACGGGCGTCTATTTCCATCGCTTGGTTCACCGCCTGAGACGGGGTGACGAGGTCAATGGTGATCCAGAAAACTACCCGCCACGTCCAACGGGTGGTCCGCTGGTTTGGTGTCATGTTGGGGGCATCGGCGAGCTTCAGGCATTGCTGGGATTCGTTCGTCAGTTGACCCAATCTCGGGATGATTTGTGCTTTCTAATTACTTGTCGTGGGGGCAATGGCGCGTTTGAGCTTCCCCAAGACCTTGCGGAGTTGATATTGCTGCAGCCGTTGCCGGATGAGGCCGCGAAATCGGTGCGCAGGTTTCTGGATCATTGGGCGCCGGATATGGTGATGTGGATGGGTCAGCGGCTGGAGATTTCCTTGTTGTCAGAAAGCCATGCCCGCGGCATTCCCGCCCTTTGGATCAATGCCAGATCTCCTTTGACGGACCAGCCGGGCTTGCGTTGGGCCCGGGGATCCCTTCGCAAAATTGCATTGGGATTTGAGACTATTCTAGCGGAAAATGATATTTCGGCTTCGAAATTGTCGCGTATTGGCCTGCCGATGAGCAAGCTGCAAGTGGTGGGTGCCTTGCAGGAGCAAACCCAACCGCCCAGCTGTAATCAGGCGGAACGCGACGATATGGCGAACGCGCTGGGCGCGCGGCCGATCTGGCTGGCGTTGAATTGCAATGCGGACGAAGACGCGATGATCCTGGCGGCGCATCGTCAGGTCATGCGCAAATCGCATCGGTTGTTGTTGGTTTTGATCCCGGATGATCCCAGCCGCGCCCCGGCTTTGGCGCAAAAGCTCGATGAGGACGGCTGGGTGGTGGCGCTGCGATCTCAGGATGAGGATCCAACGCCAGAGGTGCAGGTGTATATCGCGGACCAACCCGGTGAAGAGGGGCTGTGGATGCATCTGTCACCCACGACTTTGATCGGTCAAACCCTAACGGGTGGGCCATGTACCAGCCCGAATGAGCCTGCATCCTTGGGGTCGGTGGTCATGTTTGGATCTCATCTCGACCAACACGCTGGTGCCTTTGCACGCCTTCAGGCCGCGGGGGCGGCGTGTCACGTTCGCGATGTAAGTAAGCTTGCGGATGAGGTTGAATATCTTTTGCAGCCAGAGCGCGCCGCTGAAATGGCCATGGCCGCCTGGGACATCACGACAAGCGGCGCCGAGGTGTCGACATTGGTCGAAGAGCTTGTGGTGAAAATGCTCGACAAGCGGAGAGTGTAAGATGAAAACGCCAAGTTTTTGGTTCACCTCACCCCGACACCCAGAGTGGCGCGCCCGCGTGCTGGCGCCCTTTGGGTGGCTTTACGGGGCGGCCACGGCGCGGCGTTTGCGCGGGGTGGGATACGGCGCGCAGGTGCCGGTGATTTGCATCGGCAATATCAATGCCGGTGGCACGGGGAAAACCCCTACAACCATCGCCTTGGCGCAGAGGTTGCTTGCGCGTGGCAAAGATGTGCAAGTGGTGTCGCGGGGCCACAAGGGCACGTTGGCGGGGCCTGTTTTGGTCGATACCCGGACCCATTCTGCTGATGACGTGGGGGATGAACCCCTGTTGATGGCGGCATTCACCAAAACCTGGATCGCCAAAGACCGTGCCGCGGGTGTGCGTGCGGCCGAAGCGGCGGGGGCGGATGTGATTTTGATGGATGATGGGTTTCAGAACCCTTCCGTGAATAAAACGCTGTCGATTGTCGTTGTGGACGCGGTCAAAGGCTTTGGCAATGCGCGCTGCATTCCGGCGGGCCCACTGCGTGAACCTGTGGAACAGGGACTAAAACGCGCGGATTTGCTGTTGTCGATCGGCGCGCAGAATGCACAAGTCAAATTCGCCAAGGATTGGTTTGGCAAAATCACGGTCCCGCATATTACCGGCCACTTACAGCCCCTGCAGATGGGGATGGATTTTGCTGGGCAGGACGTGTTGGCCTTTGCGGGCATCGGGCACCCTGAGAAATTCTTTGCGACGTTGAAGATGATGGGCGCAAATGTGCTGCGCGGTGAAGGTTTGTCCGATCATCAACCGCTCTCCGAAGCGCTGATGAAACGGCTTGAGATTGAGGCCGCCACCATCGGGGCACAGCTTGTCACCACGGAAAAAGACGCGGTGCGCTTGCCGCAATCTTTCCGGTGTAAGGTGCTGACGGTGCCGGTGCGTTTGGTGTTGGATGATGAAGCCCCTTTGGATGCCGCCTTGGCGGAAATTGGGCTATAGGGTCATAAATAAACAACGCCCGCCTGTAAAAACAGACGGGCGTTGTGCATTCATTCACAAAGCTAACGCTTATTGCGCCAACTTCGCGTCAATTGCGGCTGCGAAATCTTTATACGACATGTTCGAGAATTTCTCGCCGCCGATGATGAAAGATGGGGTGGAGTTGATCTCATCTGCCGCGGCGTTGGTTTGATAGGCGGCCACCAAGCTTTGTGCGAATTTTTCGTCGCCCATACAGCTGTCCATTTCCTCGTTTGACATGCCCGCCTTGCGGCCAATTTTACGCAGGTTTTCAAGGATCAGGGTTGGGTCGCCTTCGCCAATCCATTCTTTTTGGGTCGAATAGATCATGTCGTTCAGACCAAAATACCGCATGTCGCCACCACAGCGCGCAATCATGCCCGCCCACAGGCCAAACCGATCAAAGAACACTTCGCGGTGAATGAATTTCACTTTTCCGGTGTCGATGTAGTCGGCCTTGAGTTTATCAAAGATGTTTTCGTGCCAGTTGGCGCAATGGGGACAGGTGTAAGACGCGTATTCGATCACTGTGACCGGCGCATTTTCATCGCCCATCACCATGTCTTTTACGGGCTCAACCGCGGCATCTTCCGCCATAGCCAGCGAAACGCCGGGTACGGTGCCACTGTTCTGGCTCATGAAATATGCACCGCCACCAAGGGCGATCAGTGCGGCGGCAATCATTGGGATAAAACGGTTCATCAGGTCTCAGCCTCTTTGGTGCTTGTGTTTTGTTATGACATTGTTGCCCAGTGCCTCAAGTGCTGCGCGCAACCCATCGTCGGTCACATTCGCTGCGGTGTTGCGCACTTCGGCGACAGTTTCTGGGTCGGGTTCTTTTTTCACTTTGGGGGCGGGGGTGAATTGTACCTGCCCCTCGGCAAATCCGGTGGGGGCGGTTTGGGTGATGCGAATGCGCGCGATCGCGTTATAGCCGTAAACGCCGTTCACACGATCCCGCAGTTTTTCCTTTTGCATCTCAAGCATCGGGGCCTGTGCGCCGGTGGTCAGCACCGTCAAAGTGGCCCCCATGCCACCACGGCCATAAGACACATCAACCGGTCGGGCGATCTGGGCGATATCCTGCCCGACAATGTCACCCCAATGGGTCAACACCCGCGTCACAGCAAACCCCCGCGTTTCACCCGCCTTGCGGATGCGCGCCATAAGCAAGCTCGAGGTGCGCTCGAACCCGCGTTTGCGGCGAGGGATTTTGCCCCCCGTTTCGCCCTGCATTTTGACCGGTTTTGTCACGGCTGGTAACTTCCTCATTTGCCCGTATTCTAAGCGCTTCCACCGGCAATGCCAGAGGAAAGAAATGAAGAAGGATAACAGATGCGTGACGGACAGGCAGAGGGCCCGGATCCTGTGGAATTGCTGGCATGGTATGATGCGCACGCGCGCGCATTGCCTTGGCGGGTCTCTCCCGCTGATCGTGCCGTCGGTGTGATCCCCGATCCCTACGCCATCTGGCTGTCTGAGATTATGCTTCAGCAAACCACCGTCGCCGCCGTGAAATCCTATTTCCTGCGTTTTTTGTCCCTTTGGCCCAGGGTAGAGGATCTCGCTGCGGCCAAGGATGATCAGGTGATGGGGGAATGGGCGGGTCTTGGATATTACGCCCGCGCCCGCAATCTTTTGAAATGCGCCCGCGAAGTGACGGCAAGGGGCGGATTTCCCACAGATCGCGCTGGGTTAGAGACGCTTCCGGGCATCGGACCCTATACGTCAGCCGCCATATCCGCCATCGCTTACGACCTGCCGGAAACCGTTGTCGACGGCAATGTGGAGCGGGTCATGGCACGGGTGTTTCAGATCGAAACCCCAATGCCCGATGCCAAACCGATGATGAAAGAGGCGGCTTCTGCGTTGACCCCTTTGACGCGCCCCGGCGACTATGCCCAAGCCGTGATGGATCTGGGGGCCACAATTTGCACACCAAAGTCACCAGCCTGCAGAATTTGCCCGTGGCGTGCGCCGTGTAAATCGCGCGCCTCTGGCCTCGCAGCAGAGCTTCCACGTAAGCGCAAAAAAGCGCCGAAGCCGACGCGCTATGGCATTGCCTATCTGGCGCGGCGCACGGATGGTGCGTGGCTGGTGGAGCGTCGCCCGGATAAGGGGCTGCTTGGCGGCATGCTCGGCTGGCCGGGGGCCGAATGGGGCGAGACCGCACATGAAGCCCCGCCCATCGTGGCGGATTGGCAGGATCCGGGCGCAGAAGTGCGCCATACCTTCACACATTTCCACCTGCGGCTTGCGTTAAGGGTGGCGCATCTGCCGCTCGACGCCGCGCCCAATCAAGGCGAGTTTCAACAGATCCGCCCGTCGGATTTACCCACGGTTATGCGCAAAGCGCTTGACTTTGCGCAAGTCGCGCTTGTGGATGTGGGATAATGTTCCCCGAGTTGTTTTTTGGGAGGATAAGGATCTCGCTATGGTTCCCGCGTCAAAAGTCGCCCGTTTCAGCCACGCCGCCCCGTTTGGAATTTCCATCGTGCTGCCCATTCTGGTCTATTTCGCCGCCACAAAAGGCGGGTGGTATTTGCTTTTGCCACCCTTTGGCACTTGGTGGCTTTACACCGGCCTTGATGCTTGGTTGGGGCGCAACACGGACAATCCTGATCTGGACACGACGGAGGAACAACTGTTCTGGTACCGTTTGATCACGATGATCTGGTTTCCGATCCAATTTGTGATGATCTACGGCATGTTGATTTATGTCACAGGCGCAGAACACCTGTCTGTTGGTGAGAAATTCGGTGTCTTTTTCGGCGTGGGCGTTTTGTCCGGCACAGTGGGCATTGTCTATAGCCACGAGCTGATGCACCAATCCAACCGGGTCGAGCGTTGGTTGGCAGATTTGCTTTTGTCCACAGTGCTTTACAGCCACTTCCGTACCGAACATCTTTTGGTGCATCACCCCCATGTGGGCACCACGCGCGATGCGGTCACGGCCCGATATAACGAAGGGTTCCACCGCTATTTTGCGCGCGTCTTGCGCGAGGCGCCGATCTCGGCGTGGCGGGCAGAGCGGGCGATGCTGGCGCGGCGTGGGCTATCGTCCCTTGATGGGAAAAACCCATTTTGGCGCTATGGCGTGTTGCAATTGATGGCCGTGCTTTTGGCCGTGATCCTCGGCGGTTGGCTGGGGCTTGCGCTGTTTGCATTCCAAGCGCTGATTGCCGTCTGGCAGTTGGAACTGACGAATTATGTGGAGCATTACGGGCTGACCCGCAAACATCTGGGCCATGGCAAATACGAACATGTCATGCCGCATCATTCGTGGAACGCGGATCACCGCGCGTCAAACTGGTTGCTGATCAATCTGCAACGCCATTCGGATCACCACTATAAACCCGCGCGGCGGTTCCCGTTGTTGCAAACCTATCCCGAAGGTGAGGCGCCGCAATTGCCATTTGGCTATCCGATTATGGGCATGATGGCGATGGTGCCTCCGCTTTGGCGGCGACGCATGAACCCGCGTGTGCGCGCATGGCGTGCGCGGTATTATCCAGAAGTCACCGATTGGACGTCCTATAAAAATGGCACATTACCCCCGCCGGTGATCAGATGAGCGACCCTCAGGCAAAGGCATCATTCCTTAAGGCCGCACGCGGGGTGCTGGCCTATCTCGAGATGTATGGCGAAAAATATTGGGCCGAAATGGTCACTCACGCCCTGTCGTTTGAGGGGCAGGCGGACAAGCAGATGTATGCGCTTTATTTTGGGTTCCACCGATCAACGGGCGGTATCAACACAGTTGATCTGGCCAAAAACGGTGCAAACCCACATGACGCAGAGCAATTTCGCAACATGTCCATTGTTGCCTATCGTCTGGCCTTTTTTCTGAAAGACGACAAACCAATCCCACCGGGTATCTAAAAAAAAGCCCCGCTCGAGCAGAGCGGGGCCAGTTGGTTGTGCCGTGGAATTTGCCACAGGCACGGCGGTACACCTTTATCCTACGGGGGCCGTTGGGCGCAGACCCAAACACAGCACATCCCGTTCCGGGCGCGCGTTGACGCGCCCAGCGATATTCTTTGTTATGATTGAAAAGGGGTGGTCTTAGACCATTTCTGCCCGAACTTGTTGACGCAAGAGATCAATGGGAACCTTTTTCCCGTCTTGCTTAAAGTGCCAATAGGTCCAGCCATTACAGCTTGGCGCGCTTTCCAGAGCGGCCCCAACCTGATGGATCGACCCACGCGCGTCCCCCGCGATTAACGTGCCATCGGCGCGTACTTTTGCGGTTTTGCCACGCGGGCTGGTCAGAACTTCGCCCGGGTTCAACATGCCGCGTTCCACCAATTGACCAAAAGGCACACGAGGTTCGGCGCGCTTGGAGGTTGTGGTTTGCAGCGCTTCTTTGTCGAACTTGCGAACACGCGAAATGCGCTTTTCCGCCACTTTGCGGTACGCTTCTTCACGTTCGATCCCGATGAAATCACGACCCAGCATCTTGGCGACAGCGCCGGTGGTGCCGGTGCCAAAGAACGGATCAAGGATCACATCGCCGGGGTTGGTTGAGCCAACCAAAACACGGTGCAGCAAGCTTTGTGGTTTTTGGGTCGGATGCGCCTTGTCGCCGTTTTCGTCTTTCAGACGCTCATGGCCGGTGCAGATTGGCAAAACCCAGTCCGAGCGCATCTGAATGCCTTCGTTCAGGGCCTTCAGCGCTTCGTAGTTAAAGGTGTATTTTGCACCTTCGGATTTTGACGCCCAGATCATGGTTTCATGGGCGTTGGTAAAGCGTTTGCCGCGGAAATTCGGCATCGGGTTCGACTTGCGCCAAACCACATCGTTCAGGATCCAATAACCTTGGTTCTGAAGCTCAGCACCCATGCGAAAGACGTTGTGATAAGAGCCAATAACCCAAATCGCGCCGTCAGGTTTCAGAATACGGCGCGCGGCCTTCAGCCAAGCGCGGGTGAATTGATCATAGGCTTTGAAACTGTCGAATTGGTCCCAATGGTCGTCAACGGCGTCCACTTTGGAATTGTCGGGGCGATGAAGATCGCCTTTCAACTGAAGATTATAGGGGGGATCGGCGAAAATCAGGTCAACCGAGTTCGCGGGAAGACTGTTCATCACGTCGATGCAGTCACCATCCAATATCTCATTCAGCGGCAGCTTTTCAGCCACCTTTACTTTGGTTTTCGTCGTCATATCTGCCTCATGTACCGGCGCATTCGCGCTCTAGTGACGGCGCATTTTTGCGCTCATTCATTGGGTACTAGGATGGGCAATTGTGGATTCCCGGTCAAATTCTTTTTTGAATCAGGAGGTTACATTTTTCTGTTGATACAAGATATTGTGTACCGGTTTGAACGAACGTCTATGGTGTGGGGTGACACCAAGTTTGACCAGGGCTTCCTTGTGGCTTTTCGACGGGTAACCGGCGTTTGTCTCCCATCCATAGCCGGGAAACTGTTGCGCTAAATCCACCATGATCCGGTCGCGACATATTTTCGCCACAATTGAGGCCGCTGAAATCGACACAGATCGGGCGTCGCCTTTGATGATGGTTTCGTTTGAAAGGGTGATGCCGCGTGGGGTCATATTTCCGTCGATCAACAGGTGATCCGGGGGCGTGGCCAAGCCCGCGACCGCGCGTTCCATCGCCAGATGACTGGCGCGCAGAATGTTCAGCTCGTCGATCTCTTCGACAGTGGCATGGGCGATGCAGACGTCAGCGGTTTCAAAGATCAGATCATAAAGCGCTTCGCGTTTTTTGGCAGAAAGCTTTTTGGAATCGTTCAGGCCCACGGGAATATTTTCCGGGTCCAGCACCACGGCGGCGGCGGTCACGGGGCCACATAAAGGCCCACGGCCAACCTCGTCCACGCCCGCGATGCGCAAAAACCCTTTGGCATGGGCGGCGGTTTCAAAGCTGTAGTCCGGGGCGGGCGGTGCGGTTTTCTCTGTCATGGGAATTGGGTGACCGATTGCAGAATGGATCGCAAGCAAAAAGGGCGGAAGCCGGAGCTTCCGCCAGTTGTGCATGACCGGAAAGGAAGGTCATACAAGTGCGGCGGGACGCAGGAAGACCTGAGGGGATGGCCGCACATCTCTTGTGCTTACCGGCGCAATTTACGGTATCCTGCCTGCTTCATGCAGCGCGGTTCATAAACCTTGCGTACGACATAAACACCGCGATTGTTCCGTGCGACAATGGTGTCGCGACAGCTACGGGGCAGGGAACGTGAAAACTCGTAATTCCGTTTCAGACAGCGTTTGCCCCAGTATTTTTCTTTACCATACTGGGTGTTGAAGCGACGCAGACAATCGCGCGGCAATTGGAATTTCGGATGCATGCCGCGATCATCCCAGCCCTGTCCGCCCCGCTTGGGACGACGGGGTTTGGTGGGGCGGCCGCTGTCATGATCATTGTTTTTGTTGCTGATCACGGCACCCACGACAGCCAGCCCAAGCAACGCAGCAATCAGACCGTTGATCTCGTCATTGTTGTTTTGATTGCGCGGGCCGGCAAAGGCGGGGGGCGCGGTGATGGATGTCAAGGTCAAGGCCCCCACCAGCAAGGGCGCAATGAGACCACGGGTCAGGCGCCGCAACGAGGCCTTGGCAAATACGCGGTTCAGCAAGCTGGGCTTTGTCTCTGTCGTGTTGGTTTCAGTTAGGCGAGTCATGGTGAGCTCCTTCTGGTGGCAAATAGGACGGCGCTTGTGTGTGTGATCTGCGCCGCATACCGTGTTGGCCCGTAGTGGGCGGTGATGCCTCACCCTGCCCGGTGGCCCGCCAGACAAGCGATATCGCGGTGCGGTTATCTGTTATCACTCGTGAAAACGTGGTTTGTTATTGAATATCTGCGGTACACCGATCATGGTTTTCCCCATGAAACAGATCCTTTTATCCCTGACGTTTGCATGCGCTGTTGCCGCAGTGGCCGCCCCGGCCCAAGCGGGATGTTATGCCGATTACAAAGCCAAGCGTGACGACCCGCTTAAGCTTCATTACGGTGTCATCGAATTGCCCGATACGGCCTGTGCAAACAAAGCCGCCGCCGCCCGCCAAGTGTCTGCCAGATTGGCGACTGATGGCTGGGTGTTGTTAAATGTATTGTCGCTGTTTGATGCGGATGGACTTGAGAAAAGGAAACAGAGTGCTGGACAATTCTTCCTCCGCTACTGATGCGCGCAAAGGGGCGTCGCGGGTGATTGTGGCTGGCATGGCTGCGATTGTTGTGATCCTGCTTTTGGCGGCGATTTTCCTGTTCCTGAACCTTCCGGATGCCGGTGCGTTTAATGCGCGGGTTGAACGGATCTTTATGGAAAATGACGGGCTGACCTCGGGCGCAGAAATCAAGCTTTTGGAGATCCTCGCCCAATCGGGAACCTCCTTTGCTGACACGCTGACCAGCTATCGCATGGTGATTTTTGTCTTGCTGATTTTTGCGACGGCTTTGTTGGTGGCGTCCTTGGTGTTTCTGATCACCATCATCGGGTTGAACCGCCGCATGGGCGAGATCGAGCGTGCCGGTATTCAGGTGAATTCCCTGTTGATCAGCCGAGAAGAGCGCACGGTCTACCTTAATAACATGGAGCTGAACCTGACCGAGGCCGCGATTGAAACCCTATCCGCATTGGCTGAGGCCCGCATGGATGATGAGGTTCTGACCGGGTCTGGCCTTGAGGCGCTGATCTCGGGCCGGGATGCCAGCGATTGCGAAGAGGCCGCCGGTGCCACGCGGATCAAGCGTCTGCGCGATGCGATGGGCAACCAGATGATGAGCGAGCTTTTGGTGAAAACCATCGCGCGTCGTGGGTATATGCTGTCGATCGACAAAGACGTCATTCAGATGCTCTGAGCGCCAATCAAAGATCCAGAAAATACCCATCCACACGCCGCCAGAAATGCAACAGATCACGGGCCTTGGCGGGCTTGTGACCCATGCTTTCCACCGCATAAACATCCGCCGCCAAAAGGGCGACCAGCTTATAAGCCAGCAAGCTCAGCCCGTCAGATTGTTCGGTGATCTTGAAATTATCCTCGACCATGGATGCGGCACTTGTCAGCGCGAAAACAACGCACAGCGCGGGTTCTGACGGCCATTTTTGGCACAGTTTACGCACGAGGGCGCGGCATCGGGAAATGTCGCCAGACAGCAGCTCTTCCAATGCAAATTCAATCATCTGGTCAATGGGGGCGACCGACATCACATGATACCCAAAACAATCGGCAAAACTCACTCCACCCGGATTTGACCGTGGCACACCCCTGACCTCGAATATGCATCGTCATCGAAATATGGGCCTGCGTCTGGCTGGTTCGGGTGTGCAGGGAAAACCGCCACCAAAGAACAATGCCGATGACCCAAGCTGATCCAATGCAAAGGGTATTGACCAACGGTATGAACAATAATTCATTGCCGCGACGCGGCCTTTCCATACACGCCAAAATAGCCATATTTCCTATAAAAAGTGAAGTGAATTCAGCTTTTCGCGAAGGGCCGGTCTGTCGGGGCAGTCTGCCGGGCCAGTGCCAGCGCCGCGTTGGCGCGGTGCAATGGTGTTGTTGACCCTGTCATGTTGCTCCGGCAGGGGGATGGAATTCGGCAAACGACAATTTATGGAAAAGAAACAAAGACAAACCATCTAGGATTGTATTGATCCAAAGGTTAATCCTCATTAGGTTGTTGAAAGATGTCTGCCACGTCTTTTGAGTTTCAAGTGTAAAAAGTGCCCGCCCCGGTTTAAGCGCAACGCGCTTGGCTTGGTCCTCATGAGACGGCGCAGATCCGACCGTCACGATGAGGCAGGCCATGGACGCAGTGAAGCAAGAGGACAGTGTAGGGCGCGCGTCACGCTGTTTTTCTGTTGTGCCTGCATCCCAGAAAGGCCCCCGCCGCCACTCCATTCTGTTTCTCACACCCGCTGTCACAGTTGACACCTCCAGCGGTGGAATGCTGGTCACAGCCGAGCGCCTCGACGCACTGACCCGACACCATTCCGTCAGCGTTCTGACCATGTTTGTTGACGATGCGGCGCGCGCGCGGTTTCCGGACGTGACCTGGCACATTGCGGGTGATCTGCGGCCGCGTAACGTGTGGTCACTTGCGAAGTCTCACCAAAAGCGCCTCCCCCTGAGCGTCTGGCGCAACAGTGATGGTGCCCTTTTAAATCGCGCTAAAGAACTGAAAGGCAACGGATTTGATCTAGTATACGTAGATCACTGGTTGATGATCGAAGCGGCCAATCTGGTGCCCGCCACCCGCCGTATCCTTCATTTGCACAATGCTGAACCGGAGGTTTTTTTCCGCGCCTCTGAACGTGCTTCGCTGGGTGCGCGCTGGGTGATGCAAGAAGAAGGTCGCCGAGCCGCGACCTATTTGCGGGCGGCGATGCGCCAGTTTGATGAGCTACATTTGTTGTCCGCCGAGGACGAAACCGCGCTGGAAGCACGCGGGATTTCCCACCCGACGACGCGCGTTTTTCTGCCAAGTGTCGCGGGGTTTGATCGGGCCATCAACGGGTTTGATGACCGCAAGGATGACGCTCTTTTCGTGGGAACGCTCAGCTGGTACGCCAACCAAGAGGGGCTGTCATGGTATATCGATGAGGTGCTGCGCAATTTGCCCAGACCGTTACACCATCAGATCGTCGGGGGAGGGGCCTCTGCGGCATTGTCGCGAAAGCTGCGCGCCACAAACCACCTCAGCGCACATGGGTATGTCGATGATCTCGAACCATTTTACCAATCGGCCAAATGCCTTGTGGCGCCGCTTTTGTCGGGATCTGGCATCAAGATCAAAATCATAAATGCATTGGCGCGCGGACTGCCCGTCGTGACCACCTCATGCGGCATCGAAGGGTTTCCCTTGGGATTTGGCCCGGCCATTCTGGTGCAGGATTCGCCACAGGCGTTTGCTGCGTCGGTTCAGAGGTTGATGTCAGATGGTGTGTTCTGGCACAGCGCCAGCCAAGCGGCGCTGCGCTATTTCAACACCCATTTCCAAGGGCAGAAATGGGCGCATTGGGCCGGTGAGGTGGGACAATGAACGCCGGTTTCTTCCCGCTTCGTACCGCCAACCCGCCCCCAGTTTATGTGGCCGGTACCCGCGTGGATCTGACCTGCCGCGCGGATGTTCTGACGCAATTGCGGGTCGCACTGGGCGATCAGGGTGCCTTGCATGTGGTCCATACCCTCAACCCGGAAATCTGCATGAACGCCCATCGCAACCCCGCTTATCGCGCGACCCTGAACAAAGGGGATTTGAATGTGGTGGATGGCGTTGGATTGCAACGCGCGGTGCAGGGCAAAACGGGGCGGGATGTCGACAGGATTTGCGGATCTGACCTGATCTATGATCTGGCAGAACTGGCCCAGACCGCGCATCGCAGCATGTATATTCTGGGCGGCGCGCCCGATCGGCTGGTCAAGGCAAAAGCCACATTGCGCGGGCTATATCCCGACCTGAAAATCCATGGGCGCGCCCCCGATTTCTCCACCACCCTGTCGCTTCCCGACCATGATGAGATCATTGCGGATTTGCGCCGAACACGTCCTGGCGTTTTGGCCGTCTGCCTTGGCGCCCCCCGGCAAGAAATGTGGATCGCGCAGAACCGCGCCCTGTTGCAGCAATGCGGGGTGTCGATCGCGTCAGGTTTGGGGGGGACGGTCGATTTTCTGTCGGGCGACGTGCGTCGTGCGCCAAAATGGATGCGGAAATCCGGGTTGGAGTGGGCGTTTCGCCTGATGCAAAACCCGCGTCGGTTGCGGCGTCAGATCTCGGCTTTGCCGGAATTTGCGCTTCGGGTTCGGTTTGATCGCAATTTTGTTTCGCTCGCGGACACGAACCCACCGTTAGAGGGGCACCAATGACGCCTGCGCGCCCCAGCCGGGTGTTAATTTACGCCCATCACGCCCCGCCGCACCCCTCGGCTTGCGCAACGCGTGTTTCATCGCTTGCGCGGCACCTGCGCGCCCGCGGTGTGGAGGTGTCTTTTCTGACCAGCAAGCCCGGCCCAGACCGTCATGAAGGGTTCATGATCAAGCGATGCACCGGGCGCTTTGGGCTGTTCAAAGCGTTGCTTGCGCACAAGCGTTGCCCGATTTTTGTGACCTCGCCGCCCGCCACACCCACCGCAGAAGTGGCATGGATTGCGCGGATCTTGGGCTATCACGTTGTGGCCGACATTCGCGATCCATTTGTCAGCGAGGCGTTGGGCAATGGGGATATTGCGCCGGGGATCAAAACCCGGATCAAGCTCTGGCTGGAGCGCTCTTTGTTTTCCGCAGCCCATCAGGTGGCCTATGTGTCGGACGCGTTGCGCGCACAAATGGATGACAGTTTTGGCACACCCGGTATTCCGCAAATCATCGCGCCAAATGGCATTGATCGCGATGTGTTTTCTCTGGCGGAAAACACCCGTGATGCGACCCGAAAAGAGCTGGGTTTGGGGTCGGGCGCCGTGTTTGTCTATGCTGGTATTTTGGGGGGCAAGTCGTTGGAGCTTGCCTTGCCGGCATTGGCACCTGCGTTGCGCAAGGGCGCGCAGTTGTTGATGATCGCGGTCGAGGATGATTTCTCGCGCCCTATCATGATCGACCTTAAGGCGCAGGCCAAGGACTTGGGCGTCAACGATCAGATTCTCTGGCGCAACAATCTGTCCCCGACTGAGGTCGCACGACATTTGAACGCCTGCGATATTGGCCTGAATCCACTGCCATTTCATCGCAATTATTGCCTGCCGGTTAAGACCTTTGAATATCTCGCCTGCGGTGTGCATCCGATGAATATTGTCGGAGAAAACAGTGCTGTTCTGGCTTTGTTTGAGGGGGATGAACTGGCGTCTTCCTGCCTGTCGTGGGCGGCGTGTTCGTCGCAGGCTTTGACACTTGCTGATGACGTTCGCACACTTCGGCAAAGCGCGGAAAAACGGGCGGTGTTTGCAAAGAGGTTTGACCGAAATCTCGCCAATGAAGCATTGAGCGAGGCGTTGTTGCAATGAGCCAGCCGATGCATCCGCCCCCGCAAGCACGCGTTTTGATCCTGGCCCCAAAGGCCCCCGGGCAGGGATTGGGCGGAGCGGAGCGGCATTTGCAGGATCTGGCCAACGTCCTGGCACCGATTTGTCAAAAGGTGACGTTCCTGTCGCACCAGGATGCGCCTGCGCCGGGGCTCTTTGCGCGGCTTTTGACCCGGATCGAGCCAATGCTCGCCTCGCCGCTTGCGGTCAGGCGATTGACACGAAGCGGCTTGCCGGAGGCCGATGTGGTGATGAGCATTGAGCTAATGGGGGTGGGCCTGTCCCACCCGCGTCATCTGCACTTGTTCTTTGGAAGTTACGCCGGATTTCGCAGCATGGCTTTGCGCCCCGCCTCGGGCCTTCGGGCGTGGGTGAAAGTGGCGAAGACGGCTTTGGCGCGCCGGCTGGAATGTCACACTCAATCAAGATCTGGCGCCATCGCAAATTCACAAGGGTTGCGCGATGTTCTGATCTCGCAAGGGATCCCGGTGAACCAAACGATCCTTTTACCGCCGACGGATTGCGACTTGTTCCAGCCGGGGGATCAGGCGGCTGCTCGTGCGCTGTTGGGTTTGCCGCCATCTGGCCGTGTGATCCTGTTTGCCGGTCGGTGGGAATATGCGAAAGGGGCGGATCGCGTCGCCAAAATTGTCGCCCAAATGCCGCGCGACTGGCATGTGCTGATCGCGACACCACCGGGGCACAGCTGGCCCGTGCCGACGGGGCCAAATGTCACCACTTGCATCGGGCTTAACACCGCGCAAATGGTCACGGCCTATCAGGCAGCGGATGCTTTGATTCAACCGTCGCGCTTTGAAGGCTATAGTCTTGTGGCAAGCGAGGCGCAGGCCTGTGGCTGCCCGGTTTTGACCAGCCCGGTGGGGCAGGCCGCGCATTATTTACAGGCAAAGGAGGCGGGTGTTCGGGCATCGGTGATTGCTGACCCCGAGGCCGCTGAAGGTTGGATATCTGGGCTGGAACAGGTGTTCGTCGCCGGTTCCGCCGCACGCCACACCCATCGCCAATACGCCGAAACCCATGTGTCATACGAGGCAGTTCAACGCCATTGGCAGGCCGAGCTTTCGCGTCTTTTCCCGGAGTTCTCATGGCACCGAAGCTAACCATCCTTGCCCCCACCCATAACCGCCCCGACGTTTTGGCGCAGGTCTGGCCATCGTGGCTGGCACAAGATGGATTGGCGGAAATTGTGATTGTGAATGACGGCAGCACGGACCCTTATGACGCGGTCTTTGCGGCCCTTGCTGTGGCTTGTCAAAATCGCGATATCCGCTTGACTATCGTGACAACGCCGACCCGACTTGGCGCACCTGCCGCGAAAAATGCTGGGTTGGCACGCTGTACCGGCGACGAAGTGCTGACCACGGATGATGACATTATCCTGCCGGATGACATGGTGCGGATTTGCCGTGAGCATCGCCCTGAAGCCCCCCATCCGGTGCTGGTCGGGCCGCGGGTTATTTACCTGCGTGATGGTGAATCCAATTCCGACGCCTTGGCGCGATCTGATCGCGAAACGCAGCGCTATTTTGACCTGTCTCGGCTGTTGCTTTGCGCCTGGGCCGACCCCGGTCAGGTCACGCAATTTCCGTTTGTAACAGCGGTTGCCCTTTGGCCCGCGTCTTTGTTTCGCGACGGTTTGCGGTTCCACGAAGCCTATGGCGGGAATGGCTACCGCGAAGAAAGCGATCCTCAGTTGCAGGCATCGATGACGTTCGGGGCCAAGGTTTTTCTGGTGCCGCAAGCCACCTGTTTTCACCTTTCGCCCAGTGTGGCCTATGCCAAAAAAGGGGGGCAGCGCCGCGGGGGGCGTTTGTGGTTTGAGATTTGGGTTTTGCGAAATAACTTCGTGTTTTTGCGCCGGTTTGCACCCTATCTGAAGCGCGAATTTGGTATTTCTCCAATCGGGGCATGGCTGCGTTTGGCGGGCGCACGCATGTCGCCCGCGCGTGTATTGCGCGCCTTTCGGGCCAAAGGGGGCTAGATGCACGATCAGTCCCAAACCCAACGCTTTGTGATTTTGCATCTGGCCTTGCCGCTGCTGTTTGTCGCGCCTGAAGTGATCAATCTTGGGGTGATTTTCCTGCGTTGGGATTACCTTGTGATCCTTTACGTTTTGCTGAGTTTTGCGGTGTCATCAGCGCAAAACCCGCAGCCGCATGCCCTGGTCTGGCGGCAGGCAACCACACTGATCTTGCTCATTTATGTGCTCTGCTCTGTGCTGATGGTGATGCGTCTTGGGGCGGGGTCCAACTTCATGTCCGGTGTGAAATATGCAAGCTGGCCGATGAAGGTGTTCTTATGGGCGGTGGGCGTTTGGTTTGTCTTTGTTTTGCTCAAGGCCGGGGCGTTTGATCTTTATCGTATGCTTGCCGTCTTGGTGCTGATGATCCT
The DNA here is from genome assembly GCF_018599245.1 of Aliiroseovarius lamellibrachiae. Classification (GTDB taxonomy): domain Bacteria; phylum Pseudomonadota; class Alphaproteobacteria; order Rhodobacterales; family Rhodobacteraceae; genus Aliiroseovarius; species Aliiroseovarius lamellibrachiae. The sequence goes on along the minus strand of NZ_JAHEVJ010000006.1, from coordinate 51,016 downwards.
GGCGATGCAGCTGCTTGAACTGACGTTTCCGGCGTTTCGCGACTGGAGTTTTCGTTATTATCCCGTGGCATCCGTCGATCGGTTGCGCGACTTGGGGTACCGCGCGCGCGGGCCTTTTAATGGCTATGACACGACCTCGCTTTTCTTCGTGCTGACCGGGGTGTTTTTCAACGAGTTCGCCCGCCAGTTCCGCGCCTTTCGTCTGTCGGCCCTGGGGTTGGTTCTGCTGTCGTGCGTCGGGGCGTTTCTTGCGGCGCGCACCGGGCTGATGCTGATTGTGCTTTACTTGATCCTTGCCAATGTCAGCCGTGGCATTCTGCTGGGTGGCGCAGGTGATGTAACCGTGACCACATTGGGCGGCGATACCGCGACCCTGACCCTGGCCGCTGGCGTCGCCCATGCCATCCGCGTCAAGCGCGTGCATGCGACAGGGACCACCGCAACCAACATCGTGGTGCTGTGGTAATGCAAGTAGGGCTTGGTATCTTTATGGATGCCGCAAAAGGAGAATTGGCTCCCCCCTTTTCCCCCGCAGCGGTGTCCCCATCGTTTTGGATAGATCCGTCGGATCTCTCCTCGATGTTTCAAGACAGCGCCGGTACGCTACCCGTCACAGCAGATGGTCAGCCCGTTGGGCTGATTCAGGATAAGTCCGGTAACGGTCATCACTGTATCCAAACTGTTGCGGGCGAGCGGCCAACCTATCGAACCGATGGAACGCTGCACTGGCTGGACTTTGACGGCGTCGATGACGCGATGCACACCAATGCGATCAGCTTGGTGCATACCGACAAAGTCAGCGTCTTCATGGCGATCCGAAAAGCCAGTGATGCGGCCGCGGCCTGTTGTGCCGAACTGAGCAGCTCGTCCAGCGCGTATAACGGCACTTTTGCGCTGTTTGCCCCTGTCTCAACCGCCGACAATTATTTTTGGCGCGCACGCGGCAGCAGCACAGTTGACCTGAACGTATCTGGTTTTTCCGCACCAATTGACAACGTGCTGACAGGCTTGGTCGACATCGCAGCCCCCAGTTCGACCTTGCGTGCGAATGGCAGCGTGACCAGCCAAAGCGCCGGATCACTCGGGGCGGGGACCTTTGGGAACCACCCTCTGTACCTGGGATCCCGCGGGGGTGATTCGTTGCCGTTTTCAGGTCGCGTTTACCAAATGGCGATCAGTGACAGCATCGTCGCAGGCACAGACCTTGACCAAATGGAAAGCTACTTGGCCGCAAAAACAGGCCTGTCGCTGTGATGTCTTGGAAAAAAATCCGCAACCGCGCTTGGAGCTTCCGGGCGCGGTTGACTTGCTAAGACTGAAAATGGTGACCCCGGGTGGATTCGAACCACCAACCTGCCCCTTAGGAGGGGGCTGCTCTATCCAGTTGAGCCACGGGGCCATGTTGTTTCTGTAATTCGCTGATGCGCGCTTGTCTAGCGCCGCTTAAGCGTGTCGCCCGGCGTGATTTTGGGGGCAAGTTCTACCCGTTCCCCACCGGCCAGACCATCCCCTGCCGCGCGTTCGGCAATGATGCGCGCAGCGGCGCGACCGATTTCTATCCGGCAGGCATCCATCGTGGCCAATTTCCGCGGCAGGCCGTCCAACAATTCAACACCATTAAACCCCGCGAGCCCAACTTTGCCCGGCACATCAATGCCTTGATCAAGACAATACAAAAGCCCACCGGCCCCAATCATGTCATTGGAATAATATAGAAAATCGAGTTCCGGGGATCGTTTCAGCATTGCCTCGGTCATCTCGCGACCTTTGGCCAGCGCGGATCCACCTTCGTAAAATTCCTTATCCACAATCTCGACGCCTTCTTTGGCCAGCGCCTCGGTGAACCCTTCAAACCGTTTCCGGGCGCGGTGATCCAGCGGCATTTTGGTGCCTAAAAAGCCGATATTGCGATAGCCCGCTTTTAAGATTGCTTTGGCCATTTTGCGCCCCGCGCGGCGATGCGAAATCCCCACGCAGGCGTCAATCGCTGGCCCGTCGGTGTCCATGATTTCCACCACAGGAATGCCCGCCGCCCGCAACATCGCCTTGGCGTTTTCGCTGTGCTCAAGCCCGGCCACAATCACCCCGGATGGACGCCAGCTGAGCATTTCATACAGCACTTTTTCCTCGCGTTCCGGTTTGTAATTGGTCACGCCAAACACCGGCTGCAACGGGGTTTCGTCCAACACTTCATTGATGCCGGTCAGAACCTCTGGAAACACCATGTTGGACAGTGACGGGATCACCACCGCGACCAAATTCACCCGCTGTGACGCCAAAGCCCCCGCGATTTTATTTGGCACATACCCAAGCTCTTTGGCCGCGGCCAAAACCTTCTCGCGCGTCGCCTGACTGACATCCCCCCGATTGCGCAACACGCGGCTTACGGTCATTTCACTGACACCAGAGGCCTCGGAAACATCACGAAGCGTCAACGGGCGGCGGGCGGGGGTCGTCGGCGTATTGGTCAAAGGCGGCACCTCTTTCAAATTCAGTGCCTATAGTGTTAGCGCCAGAAATCTTGTTCGCAAAGCCTAATTTTCATTGAATGTTAGTTCTAACAAAACCTTACAAGAGCCGCGCCACCAAGGCGTCATGCACTTTTGGGCTGGCGGCCACCATTCCGTTCAACATCGGATCGCGGTTGTTATAGCGTGCAAGCCCCGCGCGGCGGTCGGACACATGCCCGCCCGCCTCTTCGACAATCAGGCTTCCGGCGGCCACGTCCCATTCCCAAGTTGCGCGCAAGGTCATCATGGCGTCAAACCGACCTTCGCCCACCAACGACAGACGATAGGCCAATGACGATCGGAATTTGCGTTCCACCGGCGGCACCTTCGCGTCGATCCAATGGGTCGCGTCGAAATTGGGTTTGGAGGCCAACACCGTGGCCCCCTCAATCCCTTCTCTGCCGCTGACTGAAATTGCGGCACCGTTCAGCGTCGCACCCTGTCCGCGCTGGGCGGCGTAAAGCTTACCGGCCACTGGTAAATAGACCACTGCCGTATCCACAACGCCACCGCGCGCAATGGCCAGCGAATGTGCCCAATGTTCCGAGCCTTGGATAAAAGCGCGGGTGCCATCAATGGGGTCAACGATGAACACCTCATCGGCGTCCAATCGCGCCAGATCGTCGTCGGTTTCTTCAGACAGCCACGCATAAGGCCGCGCGCGGGTCAGCTCTTCGCGCAGCATCCGGTCCACGGCCAAATCCGCCTCGGTTACCGGGCCTTGGCCGCCCTCTTTGTCCCACACCTCTGGGTCCGCTTTGAAAAAGCCGCGCGCAATGTCACCCGCCGCTTTTGCCGCATCCACCAAAAGGTCAAGATCACCCACGGCTGCGCTCACTTGTTACGCTCCGGCCAGCGTCATGCCGTCCACCAACAGGCTTGGCACAAGGCGACTCAGATGCGGCTCGGCGTCATTGGCGGGGATGATGGTTTTCAGCATGGCGATCAGATTTCCCGCAATGGTGCATTCATTCACCGGATAGGCGATCTCGCCGTTTTCGACCCAAAACCCGGACGCCCCGCGCGAATAATCGCCGGTGGTGGGGTTGATGGTGGACCCGATCATCGAGGTGACAATCAGCCCGGTGCCCATATCGCGGATCAAATCCTCGCGGGATGCGTCGCCCATTGTCAGCGCCACGTTTGAGATAGAGGGCGAGGGCGGCGAGGACGTTCCCCGCGAGGCACTTGCCGTGCTTTGCAGGCCCAGTTGCGCAGCTGTCGCAAGGTCGAGCGTCCAGCCCGTCAAGACACCCGCGTCAATGATTTTGCGCGCAGAGGTCGCCAGCCCTTCGCCGTCAAATGGGCGCGATCCCATCACGCGGGTGCGCAGGGGATCTTCGATCAAATCCAATCCCGCAGGCAGGATTTCGTCGCCCAAATGATCCCGCAACCACGAGCTGCCGCGCGCAATCATCGACCCATTTGCGGCCCCCAAAAGGTGACCGATCAGGGACGCCGACACGCGTTCATCATAAAGCACCGGAAAGGCGCCGGTGGGCGGTTGCTTGGCGCCCGCCATTGCGACGGTGCGTTCGCCTGCTTTGGTGCCAATCTCAACCGGGCTGGGCATATCGGCCTGAAACACCCGCATTTCGCCCGCGTAATCGCGCTCCATCGCAGCACCTTCGCCGGTGATCGCAACGACAGACGTGGCGCGGTTGGTGCGGCCGTAGCCGCCTGAAAACCCGTTAGAGGTGGCAAGGTGAAACTGGTGGCGGCCATAGCCTGCGGATGCGGAGGACACTTGGCTGACACCGGATACGGCCAGCGCGGCGGCTTCGGCCTCGGCTGCGTCACGTTCAAGTGCGGCGGGGTCTGGTTCTTCTGACGGATCTGCCAGTTCAAGCCCGGCCAAATCCCAGCGGTTGGCCAGCTCATCAGCGGTGGCCAAGCGAATATGCGGATCCTCGGGCGCTTCTTTGGCCATCGCCACGGCACGTTCCGCCATCGCTTGCATCGTCATGTCGGAAATATCCGAGGCCGACACACAGGCTTGCCGTTGCCCAACCAACACGCGCAACCCAATGTCGACACCTTCAGAGCGTTCAGCGTGCTCAAGCTTGCCATTCAACACGTCGATCGAGAGCGACGTGCCATCCACCGCCAAAGCGTCCGCCTGATCGGCCCCCGCATTGCGAGCAGCATCCAGAAGCTTTTGGGTCAGGGTGTCGAGCGCGGTCATGGTGGTTCCTTTATCTGTTCCCCTTTCAGGTAAACTGCCAAAGCCCCGCCTGCAAGTCTGCGTGCGCTCTGGCCTCGTCCCGTCGCATGGGTTAGGACAGAAAGCAGGAGGGCCGCAACATGCTGGATATGACAGGAAAAACCGTAGTAATCACCGGCGCAAGCCGTGGGATCGGAGAGGCCGCCGCGCATATTTTTGCCGCCGCCGGTGCAAATGTGGTGCTGACCGCGCGCAGTGCCGGGCAGATTGGCGCGATTGCGGATGCGATTGGTGACAACGCCTTGGCGGTGACCTGTGATGTGTCCCGATTTGCGGATGTCAAAGCGGTGATTGATGCCGCTGTCGCCAAGTTTGGCAGCGTGGATGTGCTGATCAACAACGCGGGCGTGATTGAACCCATCGGTCCGCTGATTGAAAGCGATCCAGACGAATGGGGCCATGTGATCGACGTGAACCTGAAGGGCGTCTATTACGGAATGCGCGCCGTGATGCCGCTGATGGTGGCACAAGGGGGCGGGACTGTTCTGACCATCAGTTCTGGGGCCGCACACCGCGCAATCGAAGGCTGGGCACATTACTGCGCGTCAAAAGCCGGGGCCAAAATGATGACGGAAGCTTTGCATCAGGAAGCCGCGGGACAAGGCATTCGCGCCATCGGTCTGTCACCGGGCACTGTGGCGACGCAAATGCAACGCGAGATCAAATCCTCTGGCATCAACGCCGTGTCGAAACTGAACTGGGATGATCATATCCCGCCAGAATGGGTGGCGCGCACGTTGTTGTGGATGTGTTCGCAGGACGCGGATGATTTTCTGGGCGAAGAGGTGTCGCTGCGCGATGTAGAAATCCGTAAACGAGCGAGTGTGTTTGGATGATTGACCTGACAAAAGACGCGGGCGTCTGGACGGTGACCTTGAACCGCCCCGACAAAGCGAATTCACTGACCAAAGCAATGCTGGAAGAGCTGGCGCAAATCGCAAGCGACGCCGCGGGCAACGCGCAGGTCTTGGTGCTGACCGGTGCGGGCAAAGTGTTCTCGGCGGGTGCTGATCTGGACGAAGCACGCGCAGGCCTTGCCACCGATGATGTGTGGGAACGCCTGTCTGGCGCGATTGCGCGCGCGCCCTGCCTGACCATCGCTGCACTGAACGGCACGCTTGCGGGCGGGGCAATGGGCATGGCGCTGGCCTGTGACATTCGCATCGCGGTGCCAACGGCCAAGTTCTTTTACCCGGTGATGAAGCTGGGCTTTCTGCCGCAACCCTCAGATCCGGCCCGCATGAGCGCCCTGATTGGTCCCGCACGCACCAAGATGATTTTGATGGCGGGCCAAAAGATCGTGGCGGAGGAGGCGTTTTCTTGGGGTCTGATTGACCGCGTGGTCGAGGGTGAGGTGCTGATCGACACGGCGCTGGAACTGGCTGATCATGCCCGCGCCCAAAGCCCGGATCATGTGGCGGTGATGAAGGCGATGATCCCCAGTTCGCATCATTGCTAAATGAGATGGGGGGCGGATGCCTCCGGCGGGGATATTTTTGGAAAGAGGAAAAGGCGGGGATTCTCGCCTTTCTGTGTGTGTAAAAGTGGGAGGGTGGATGATGGAAGGGCAGCCAGAGATCGTCGTGAAATTATGGGGCTACGTGGAGCCCGCTTGGGACGTGGCCCAAGGGTGGCTTTTGTCCCCCGCGGCGTGGTCGCAATTTGGTCTGTTGCTGGTGGCGTTTTTTGCCGCCCGTTATGCCAATGCACGGCTGGAACCGCTGATCCTTAAGTATCTGACCCCCAGCAAAGGGCGCAAAGATTACCTTGCGATGGCGATGCGTTTTTCGCTGTTGTTCCTGCCTTTGCTGATGCCACTTTTGGCCTTTGCGTTGACCGGCATTGGCGAGCAGGTCACACGCTCGATCTTTGGGTCGGGCGCGGTGATTGCGTTTGGGAAGCGGGTGTTTTTGTTCCTCGCGGTTCGGGCCTTCGCACGCGAGATTATATCGGACCCGTTCTTGAAGCTTTTGGGCAAATACATCCTGATCCCGATGGCCGCGCTGTATACGCTTGGGCTGCTTGACCCGGTGATGACCCGGCTTGATGAAACCGTTGTCCCCCTTGGAAACATGAGCTTTTCGCTGCTCTTTGCCATTCGCTTTGCTGTGGTCGGCGGGATCATTTTCTGGTTTGGCCGTTGGTCCAATGATCAATCCGCCAACCTGATCAAACAACAAGAGGAAATGCGCCCCGCCACCCGCGAGCTGGCGGTGAAGGCGGCGGAGATTGCAATCTTCGGCGCGGCGTTTCTGGTGCTGATGAACATCATGGGCATCAACCTGACGTCCTTGGCGGTTTTGGGTGGTGCCATTGGTGTTGGGCTTGGTTTTGGTCTGCAACAAATCGCATCGAACTTCATTTCTGGCGTGATCCTGTTGATCGAAGGGCAGGCCACCGTTGGCGATTATGTTGAACTGGACGGCGGCGAGGCTGGCACCATCGTGAAAATGACCGCCCGCGCCGCGATTTTGGAAACCTTTGATGGCCGCTGGATTGTGGTCCCGAATGAGCATTTCATCACAACCCGCGTGATCAATTACTCCGACGCGGGCAGCGCAAACCGCTATGAGGCGCCGTTTTCCGTCAGCTACAACAGCGACTTGGAACAGGTTGCGGAATTGGTTGAGGCAGCGGTCGCGGAATTGGACTTTGTGCTGACCGATACGCCCGAACACATGCCCGATTGTGAATTGCGCGCCTTTGGTGACAGCGGTGTGGATTTTGCGTTGGAGTTTTGGGTCGAAGGCATTGATGACGGGCGCAACAAATTCACCCCTCGCGTCATGATGCAAATCTGGAAGACGCTGAAAGCCAATGACATCGAAATTCCGTTCCCGCACCGTGTGGTGGAATTGAAAAACGCCGAGCCCACAACATGAAAACGGCACTTGTCATTGGGGCTGGACCCGCCGGGTTGATGGCCGCGCAGGAGCTTGCGCGTGCGGGCGTCACCGTCACCGTGGCCGAGGCGAAACCCTCACCCGCGCGCAAGTTTTTGATGGCGGGAAAGTCGGGGTTGAACCTAACCAAAGACGAACCTTTGGATCGCTTTTTGGCGGCCTATTCGGGGGGGGTGCAGATCCGCGAAATCACCCGAGAGTTTGGCCCGGAAGCGGTCATGGAATGGGCCCGCGCGCTGGGGCAAGAGGTGTTCACCGGGTCATCGGGCCGGGTGTTCCCAAAGGCGATGAAAGCCTCGCCTTTGCTGCGCGCTTGGTTGCGCGAATTGGCTGATTTGGGCGTGACATTTAACACCCGCTGGCGTTGGCAGGGGTGGCAAGAAGATGTGCTGAAATTCGATACGCCAGATGGTGTGAAAAACATCACGCCAAATGCCACAATCCTTGCGCTGGGCGGGGCCAGTTGGGCGCGCCTTGGGTCTGATGCTGCTTGGGTGCCGTGGTTGGAAGAGCGCGGTGTGAAAACCTCGCCGTTTCAACCGACAAACGCCGGGCTTACCGTGGCATGGTCCGACCACATGACCAAACATTTCGGCGCGCCGATCAAACCCGCGCGACTGACCGCCGGGGCCACAGATGTTCAGGGCGAATTTGTCATTTCCCACCGTGGGCTGGAAGGGAGCGCGATTTACGCCGTGTCCAAAGCCCTGCGCGAAGGCGCGGATCTGTTTGTGGATCTGGTGCCCGGGCGCACGGCCGACGATGTGGCAACGCGCCTTGGTAAACCCCGCGGGAAAACCTCGCTCACCAATCACCTGCGTAAAGTGTTGAAACTTGGTCCTGCGCAGATCGCGTTGCTGCAAGAATTCGCGCGCCCCCTGCCGCAAGACGCCAAAGACCTGGCGGCCTTGGTCAAAGCGCTGCCCATTCGGCACGCGGGCCTGCGCCCCACGGACGAGGCGATTTCGGTTGCGGGTGGTGTGTCCTTTGAGGGTCTGGACGCAGGGCTGATGCTAAACCCAATGCCGGGCGTGTTTGCCTGTGGTGAAATGCTGGATTGGGAAGCGCCAACCGGTGGCTATCTGATCACCGGTTGCCTTGCCACGGGGCGGCGTGCAGGGCGCGCGGCGGCGGCATGGCTTGATCGCTAGCCAAGGCCCCAGACGCGTCACCAACTGGGGGTCCCCCCAGACGCATTATCAACTGGGGGTCCCCCCCAGACCCCCGGGATATTTATAGAAAGAGGAAAAGGGGGCCTCTGCCTTTTTCTTGCACTAAAGTGTGCCGCGTTGAATTGAATTCATCCAGCCAGCCGAACGCATTTTCTGTCGTAAACGCGGCCTCGGCTTTTAGGATGAATGCCCGTATCTGATGGAACGCGACATGCCAGATAGGGTCTATCGCCGTCCGCCCAGCATCGCCAGTCGGATCAAGGTCCGCTCGACCAAGGCCAATTGCGGCGCCTTTTGGGTTGAGCGTAGTTTCAGATCGGTTTCAATGAGCACTTCCAGCGCCTGTTCCAACCGATGCACCCCCCATTTCTGGGCTTGGCGCACCATGCGGTCGCGGTTTTTGAAATGCACGGGCGGGCGCAATCGGTTGATGCCTTGCGCCGGGCCGCCGGGGTCCGAGGATGCCCCGTGTAAGGCGCGAAAATGGCGGGTGGCGGCGATGCACAGCGCCACCGCTTGGGTGCCTTGGGCTTGCAATTTGGTCAGCACCGGGCCGATCTCGCCAGCGCGCCCTTCGGCGACGATATGCAAGAGGTCATCCAGCCCCGCTTCGGTGGAGGCGGGCGCCATCGCCAGCACATCATCCGGGCTGACCGGCGTGTCATCAGACAGCTTATAAAGGGCTAGTTTTTCAACGGTTTGGCGAAAATCACCGGGGTCCAGATCGCGGGATAGGGCGATCAGGTCCGTCATTGCTTCGGGGTCAATCTGTTGAATGCCGGCCTTCTTGAAATCGGCCTCAATTTCTTCGCGCGAAGGGGGGTCATCATAGATGCCAACCGCATAGGCGTTGGGGTGGGTTTCAAAGAGTTTGCGCAGTTTGCCTTTGGGTTTCAGCGACCCACCGGTGATCACAACCTGTGCGTCGCCTTCTTGCCAGTCTTCCAGCGCTTTGGCGACGATGTCCCCTGTCAATTCAGTGGCGTCTTCGACAAAAGCCACGCGGGGGCCGGGGAAAAAGCTGATGGCTTTTATGGCATCCGACAGCATCGCGGGATCTTTGCGCAAATCACCGGCGGGCATACGCGTCAGGCGCATTTCCTCTTCGCCTTCGGGACCAATGAGGGCGGCGATCAATTCCTGACGTTTCAGCGCCACGCGCATAGGATCGGTGCCATAGATCAGCACGCCTGTGCGCTGTGCTTCGGGTTTTGCAAAATATCGCGCGGCGTCGCGCGGCGACAGTTTCATCGTGCCCAGCTCGAATACCCACCCATCAGGCGGGTGGTGATCAGATCCGCCAGCGAGATCATCAAGCGGCGATAAGCGTCACGTTCTACCGACGCGGTCGACACGGTGGACCCTTCGGAGGAGTAGGAGGTGAAGTTCGACACAGACCCCTCATGCACCACATCCCCGCTTGCCGCATGCACGACCTGATATTCAATCGCGCCAAGCACCTGGGTCCGGGTGATTTCCTGCGATGGGGTCACGCCCATGCCTTGGGTGCGGGTGGTGATTTTATAGCTCAGACGGTACGGCGCGGACAGGTTGCGCCCAAGCCGTGATTCGAGCTGTTTGACCAGTTCAAACCCTTCGCGATCATCAGGTGCCGCAATGGTGATTGCGCCGCGAAGCCCCTCGCCGGTGCCACCAGGGCCATAAACGGGGGTGAACCCGCAGGCGCCAAGGGTGCCCGCGGCAAGAAAAGCAAGAAAGGTTCGGCGATCAGACAACCACATTCACAATACGTCCCGGGACTACAATGACTTTTTTCGGCGTGTTTCCGTCCAACACCTTAAGCACAGCTTCTTGGGAAAGCGCGAGTTTTTCAACCTCGGCTTTGTCCATATCTTTCGGCACGCTGATTTCCGCGCGGCGTTTGCCGTTGACTTGGATTGGCAGGGTCACGGTGTCGTCGACCAACATCGCCTCATCCGCTTTGGGCCAAGGGGCCTGTGCCACCAGACCTTCGCCGCCTTGATGGGCCCAGATATCCTCGGCCAGATGCGGCGTCATCGGTGACATCAATTGCGCCAGCGTCATGATCGCCTGACGTTTCGCCGCTTTGCCCGCTTTGGATTTCGCGAGCGTATTGGTGAAGCCGTAAAGCTTGGCGATGGCGGCGTTAAAGCCAAAGCTTTCAATGCCCATGGTCACATCGTGGATTGCCTTGTGCATTTCACGCAGCAATTCGTCATCAGCTTGGGTGGGGCCTTGACCCGCCGTGTCGTCCATTTCACCAATGCGGTCACACAGCATCCAGACGCGCGACAGGTGTTTATGCGCGGCCTCGGCCCCCGAAGCGGTCCATTCCACGTCCCGTTCAGGGGGGCTGTCAGACAGCACAAACCAGCGCGCGGTGTCGGCGCCAAAGGCGTTGATGATATTGACTGGGTCGACCACGTTGTTTTTCGATTTCGACATTTTGGCGGATGGAATCACGGTGACTTTTTCGCCCGTTGCGGTGACAATCATCACTCCGTCGCGGTCCTCGACCTCTTCCGGGTAATGATAAATCGCGCGACCATGTTCATCGGTGCGTTCCGCGTTTTTGTAAATCGCGTGGGTCACCATGCCTTGGGTGAACAGCGCGTTGAATGGCTCGGTCGCTTTGTCGGGCAGATGGCCGGTGATGTTCATCGCGCGGGCAAAGAAGCGCGAGTACAAAAGGTGCAGAATCGCGTGTTCGATGCCGCCGATATACTGATCGACGTTCATCCAATACTCCGCCTCGGCCAGATCGGTGGGCGTGGCCGCACCGGGCGAGGTGAAGCGCGCGTAATACCACGAACTGTCGACAAAGGTGTCCATCGTGTCTGTCTCGCGCTGGGCGGGTTTGCCACAGCTAGGACAGGCACAATTGCGCCACTCTGGGTTGCGGTCCAGCGGGTTGCCGGGGATCGAGAAATCAATCGGCTTGCCACCTTCGTCAAACGGCAATTTGATCGGCAGGTTTTCTTTCTTTTCCGGCACCACGCCGCAGTCATCACAATGCACAACCGGGATCGGGCAACCCCAATAGCGTTGGCGGCTTAGCCCCCAATCGCGCAGGCGGAATTGTTCGACCCCTTTGCCCCAACCGGCGGCCTCAACAAAGGAAATGGTGGCGGCGACGGCGTCATCACCGGTGGCCTCATCCAGTCCCGCAAAGTGATCCAGCCATTTCACCTTTTCCGATTTCATCGGCACAAAGGCGGTGTTTTCAACGGGCTTGGGATCGTCCAACGCCACAAAGGTATCGCGCACCGGCAGGTCGTATTTCCGCGCAAAATCAAGGTCGCGCTGGTCGTGCGCCGGGCAGGCGAACACAGCGCCGGTGCCGTAATCCATCAAGATGAAGTTGGCGATCCAGATCGGCAGTTCCCAATTGGGATCCAGCGGATGCTTCACGCACACCCCGGTATCAAGGCCCTTCTTCTCGGCCTTTTCCATTTCGGCGGCCGAGGTGCCCATGCGACGACATTCGGCGTTAAAGGCCGCGATGTCCGCGTTTTTCGCCTCCAACTCTTTCGCCAACGGATGATCCGGGGAAATACCCACAAATGACGCGCCCATCAGGGTGTCGGGGCGGGTGGTGTAAACTTCAATCGGCGCGCCACCATCCGTGCGTTCAAACGCAAATTGCAGACCTTTTGATTTGCCAATCCAGTTGGCCTGCATGGTGCGCACTTTTTCCGGCCAGTTTTCCAGCCCGTCCAGCGCGTCCAACAGCTCGCCGGAATAATCCGAGATCTTAAAGAACCATTGGGTCAGATCGCGACGTTCCACCGGCGCACCTGATCGCCAGCCGCAGCCATCAATCACCTGTTCATTGGCCAGAACGGTCATATCAACCGGATCCCAGTTCACGGTGGCGTTCTTGCGGTAAACCAGGCCTTTGTCCATGAAATCAAGGAACATTGCCTGTTGTTGGCCGTAATATTCCGGGTCACAAGTGGCAAATTCGCGGCTCCAGTCAATCGACAGGCCCAGCGGTTTCATCTGACCTTTCATGGTCTTGATATTGTCATAGGTCCATGTGCCGGGGTGGCCGCCCTGCGCCATCGCCGCGTTTTCCGCCGGCATCCCAAAGGCGTCCCAACCCATCGGGTGCAGCACCGAAAAACCGCAAGACGATTTATAACGCGAGACCACATCGCCCATGGTGTAATTGCGCACATGCCCCATGTGAATGCGCCCACTTGGATAGGGGAACATCTCTAGCACATAGTATTTCGGGCGGCTCTCATCCCGCTTGGCGGTGAAAATCCCGGCTTCATCCCAGGCCTGCTGCCATTTTGCTTCGATATCAGCGGCGGTGTAACGGCTCATTTCACGTACCTTTTCAATTCAATTCGCGCTTGGTGATAAGGGGCGCGGGCGGGCGCGTCCAGCCTTCTTGCTCTATACGGGCGGGTGTGGGTGCGATAATCTTGGGCAAAAGACACAGGGCCGCCTAGAATGCTGCCGGAAATGTTAACGAAGAAACCCTATGAGCAGTGCCATGAAAGTCCTTTTTATCCACCAAAACTTTCCGGGTCAGTTTGTGCATTTGGCACCCGAATTGGCCGCCCTTGGGCATGAATGTGTGGCGCTGACGCTGCGGGTCAAGGAACCGCAGTTGTGGAAGGGGGTAAAGGTGTTGCCCTATGCGTTGGATATTCCGCCCAACAGCACCAATCCACATCCGTGGATGATCAACACCAACACGCATCTGATCCGCGCGCACAGCTTTTTCACCGCGGCGATGGCGCTCAGGGAAAATGGGTTTACGCCGGATGTGATCATCGCCCACCCCGGTTGGGGGGAATCGCTGTTTGTAAAAGATGTCTGGCCCAACGCGCGGCTGGGATTGTTTTGCGAATTTTATAACGGCGTCGAACAAGCCAAATTCGAAGGTGACGTGACCCCCGAAGATGCCCTGCGTCTGCGCATGAAGAACATCACCAACCATATGCATTTCGCCATTGGTGACGCGGGGCTGAGCCCCACCCAATTTCAGGCCGACAGCTTTCCGCCGGAATTTAGGGATAAGATCGAGGTGATTCATGACGGCATCCGCACCGATCAGCTGGTGCGCAATGAAGATGTGGTGCTTGAGGTCGAAGATTTCGGCACGCTCACCCGCAAAGATGAGGTGATCACCTTTGTGAACCGCAACCTGGAACCTTATCGCGGCTATCACATCTTTATGCGCGCCCTGCCGCGTCTTTTGCGCGAACGGCCCAATGCCAAGGTGCTGATCACCGGCGGCGATGAGACATCATATGGCGCGCGCCCCCCTGACGGGCAGACCTGGAAACAGATCTATATCGACGAAGTGCGCGATCAGATCCCGGACGAAGACTGGGCGCGGGTGCATTATATGGGCCGCATTCCTTATGATCAGTTCACGCGCATGCTTCAGGTCAGCCGCGTACATGTCTATCTGACCTACCCGTTTGTGCTCAGCTGGTCGTTTCTTGAGGCGATGAGCGTTGGGGCCGCAATTGTCGCCAGCGCAACCGAACCGGTAGAAGAGGTCGCCGCCCATGATGAAACCGCGCGGCTGGTGGATTTCTATGACCAAGAGGCGCTGGTGGATGAGATTTGTGGGCTTTTGGACGATTCCCCCCTGCGCGCCCGCCTTGGGGCTGCGGCCCGTCAGGTGGTGGTTGAGAATTATGACCTGAACACTGTCTGCCAGCCCCGGATGATGGAATGGGTTAAAAAGCTGATGGACGCCGCCCCTAACCCCCCAGAGTTTGTGGCGCGCTAAAGCGTTTCAGCAAGTGTATCGACGGCACAACAAAAAACGCGCCCCGAAAGGCGCGTTTGAAAGACTGTCTATCTTGATCGGCGTTACAGTTTGCCGTCAGCAACCCGCAACTGACGCGCGCGGGTCAAAATAGCATCTTCGATCTTACGCACGGCCTCTGCGCTGGCGGGACCAGAGCGCGTATAAAGCGCGACGGACAGCGACCGCGCATCAAGTGCGGGGTCACGCACATAAACGGTTGCCTTAAAGGTGCCGCCGCCGGGCGGGCGCCCATAATCAAACACGATGATGCCAGTAAACGGATCGGCGGCTTTTACCGGCATGAAATTCAACACATCCAGTGATGCGTTCCAAATGTACCGGTTGACGGCAACGGTTGTATTCGGGTCGTCCGAGGTGTTGAAAAGATCCCAGATCGTCTCGCGCTCTGCGGTTTGTGGTGTATGGCGCAGGCCGGATCTCTGGGTTTGTTTGCCACCCGAGCCCTTGAAAATATTGCCCGAACCAATTGATCCGCCGCCGCCACCGCAGGCTGACAGCACCAAAGTCGCAATTACCGCAAGGCCAAGTGTCGTTTTCCGCAAGCTGTTCATCAATTAGCCCCGTTTTCCAAAAGTCTCTTTGTTAGTATATAAGCCCCCCAAGGCGGGCAAGCGTTTTCCCAAATGTCGCGCGCCTTTCAGCCAAGAGGTTTGTTTCGCGATGTTTCAGCGCCGCGATCAGAACTGTGGCAAAGAAGCATCAACGCCCGGCACAATCCGTTGTTACAGTTCAGCACACTTGCATTGAAGCGCTGGAAAAGGAAAAACACGCTCATACTCAATTCGGATTCCCCGACTTGAGGTGCACTCTTAAAACACATGAGGGAAACCGACATGAAAAATATCTTTCTTGCTACAACCGCACTGGTAGCAACCGCTGGCTTCGCAGCTGCTGACATCAACCTTTCGGGTGGTGCTAACTTGGGTCTGAAATACAACGACGCTGCTGGCAACGTTGAAGACCTGGTGATCCACCGTGAAATCACCCTGACTGTTGCCATGACCGGCGAAACAGACGGCGGCCTGACCTTCGGCGCAGACATGACCATCACCGCTGGTGGTGTTGGTGACGTTGTTGCATACATCGAAGGCGGCTTCGGCAAGCTTTCTGTTGGTGACGTTGGTTCGGCTGTTGACGCAAACATGGGTGTGTCCGACCTTGGCTTTGACGGCATCGGCACCGACGACCTGGCAGAAGCACAAATCAACTCAGCAGACGCTGGTTCGATCATGTACAAAGGCACATTTGGTGACTTCACCATCGCTGCTTCTTACGACATGTCGCAAAGCAACGCTGTAGCAAACGGTGACACTTTCTCCGTTGCTGCTCTGTACAACATGGGCGACTACAACTTTGGTCTCGGCTACGACGACACCAACGATGCGTTCTCGATCAAAGCTGGCGCAACCATCTCGAACATCTCGGTTAACGCTCTGATGACCACTTCGAATGTTGGCGAATCATACGGTCTGACCGCTGCTTACACCATGGGCGCAACCACCATCACTGCTGCTTACTCGAAAGACGATGTAGCAAATGTTGAAGGTTACGGCATCGGCTTCGGCTACGACCTGGGTGGCGGCGCTACCTTGGCTGGCGCTGTTGGCGAAGTTGGCGGCACCACTGTTGCTGACCTCGGCATCACCATGTCGTTCTAATCCTCACGGATTATTACAAGCGAAGAGCGGGCCTTGTGCCCGCTCTTTTCTTTTGGGACACCTGAAAAAACGAAACACAATTAAGGTGCCTCATGCCGCTTTCAGATATTCAATCCCGCATCAGTAAAGAAGAGACCCGCGTGGGTCGCACAGCAGGATCCACCCATCTGATTGCCGTCTCTAAAGTTCAGCCGCTCGACCGCGTGGTCGCTGTGCTGGATCAGGGCTATCGCATCTTTGGTGAAAACAAGGTGCAAGAGGCCGCGGGCAAATGGCCCGACCTGAAATCCAAATACGATGACATCGAGCTGCACTTGATCGGCCCGCTGCAAACCAACAAAGCCCGTCAGGCGATGGGCTTGTTTGATGTGATCCATACCGTCGACCGTCCCAAACTTGCCAAAACCATCGCCCGCATTGCACAAGAAGAGGGGCATTGCCCCCGTCTGATGATCCAGGTGAACACCGGCGAAGAAGACCAAAAAGCGGGCGTTCTGCCCGCTGACGTGGATGCCTTTGTTGCGGAATGCCGCGATCTTGGTCTGCCAGTCGAAGGGCTGATGTGCATCCCCCCCGCAGACGAAGAACCCAGCTTGCACTTTGCGCTGCTGGCCAAAATGGCCAGACGCAACGATTTGCCGGAACTTTCCATGGGGATGAGCAGTGATTTTGAACGCGCGATTGCCCAAGGGGCGACTTATGTGCGTGTGGGGTCTGCGATCTTTGGCGAGCGTGATTACAGTTAAGGGAAGGGGCTTTGCCCCTCGCGCTGCGCGCTCACCCCAGGATACTTAGAGAAGGGGAAGCGCAGGTCAGCGCACGATGATGCGGTTTCTTATCTGCCAGCGGGCGAGGATCCAGTTTAGATCTTTGGGTGCAAAAGCGATGCAGCCCGCTGTTGGAAAGCGCGGTCGCCGCCAATTATGGACAAAAATGGCCGATCCTTGCCCCGGCGTTGCGACCGGCCAATTCCAATCAGAGATCAGAAACACATCATATAATGGCGCGCCCATACGTAGTTTTTCGTGGGAAAACCCATAGGAATAACCGCGCACATGTTGGTTGTATTGGGGATCGTCCACATCATCCGACCAACGATCCGGCGGGCCGATGGGACGCAGGGATAGCGTTGTGTGGGGGGCTGCGCGGCGGTCTGCGCGGTACATGCCCGCCGCCAGCATCCAGACGCCGCGCGGGGTGGCCCCGTCGCCTTCGTGTTTGCTGCCAGTCATACCGCCACGCCCGATTGCACAGGGGATGTGTCGCCCCATAAATCGCGCGCCCCAGCGGGTGACGATCATATCGTGCCGTCGCGGAAGGGGGGGCAGGGTCACAGGATATGCCCGGATTTCTTGGCTTTGGTGGCAAGGTAGGCGGCATTATGCGCGCCTTCGCCCACCTTTAAAGGCACACGTTCAACCACATGAACCCCGGTGGCGTTCATCCGGTCCACTTTGCGCGGATTGTTTGTCATCAGACGAACGGATGAGAACCCCATGTTTTTCAGGATTTCAGAGCCGATGCGAAAATCACGTTCGTCATCCTCAAACCCAAGGCGGTGGTTGGCCTCGACCGTGTCAAACCCTTGATCTTGCAGGGAATAGGCGCGCATTTTGTTGGCCAGCCCAATCCCGCGCCCTTCTTGGTTCAGGTACAAAAGTACCCCTGCGCCCTCTTCACCCATGCGGGCCAAAGCGGTGCGCAATTGCGGGCCACAGTCGCATTTCAGGCTGCCTAAAACATCGCCGGTGAAGCAGGCGGAATGCAGGCGCGCAAGCACGGGTTTGTCACGCGCAGGGCGGCCGATTTCAACCGCGTAATGCTCTTCCCGGCCATCTTCGGGGCGGAAGATATGCAGGCGCCCCGCCTCACTCACAGCCATCGGAAGGCGCGCGTGCACCACGGGGGCAAGGGTCAATTCATCCGCCAGCGCGGTGTCGATTTCAAGGATGGTCAGGTCATGGGCGCGGGCAAGTGCTGCGCCATCTGGCACCTCAACCACCACGGCAGCGGGCAACAATTGCGCCGATTTACACAGCTGAACGGCCTGCGTTTCCAAGAGGTCGGATCCGTCACGCCGGGTTTTCAGCGGGCCTTTCATCGGGTGGCTCAGGTCATCTGCCGGGTCGGCCACGGCCAAGATCCAGCGCGTGTCGGCGTCTTTTGGAAGTTCAACACGCGCGACGGTTTCGGAATAGGCGCGGGCCTTTAGGGTTTCGGCGCGGCGTGGGCTGATGGCCAGGACCGGGGCATTGGCGCCCAATTCCACAAGATCCTGAAACCGCCCGGACGAGAGCGTTTCTGCCGCTGCCGCCACCGCAAATCGCGCCCCATCCTGCAACACCACCGGCACCCCCATGCGCAAATCGGCACGGGCGCGGGCAAGGCGTTCTTTCAGGTCTGGGGTCAGGCTCATCCGCGTCTCCTTTGTGTCCAAACTGTAGGGTTCAGACCATAAAGTGATGCCTGAAATGCGGGGTCTGATCTAGGGCGAAATGAAACTCAATGAAACATTTCATGGGTATTTGGACCGGTTCGGACACGAGGGCGTGAGGCAAATGTAGCAAAGCTTGCCAAAACCGTGTGCGCGTCACATGTCTGATCCAACAAGACAAAAACCCAAAAGGGAGAGCCCCATGTCGAACCTGAAAAAAATCCTGTTGGTGGATGATGACGAAGATCTGCGCGAGGCCTTGGCCGAACAGCTTCTGATGACCGAAGATTTTGATGTGTTTGAGGCCGGGAATGGATCGGAAGCTTTGGTGAAGGCGAAAGAGGCGATCTATGACCTTGTGATCCTTGATGTGGGGCTGCCTGACACCGATGGGCGCGAGCTGTGCCGCGTGATGCGCAAGCAGGGTGTGAAATGCCCTGTCTTGATGCTGACCGGCCATGACACCGACGCAGACACGATTTTGGGGTTGGATGCGGGTGCCAATGATTACGTGGCAAAACCGTTTAAATTCCCGGTGCTTCTGGCCCGTATTCGCGCGCAATTGCGCCAGCATGAACAGTCTGAGGACGCCGTGTTCCAGCTTGGGCCATACACCTTTAAACCCGCGATGAAGATGTTGATCACCGAGGACGACCGCAAGGTGCGTTTGACCGAAAAAGAGACCAATATTCTGAAGTTCCTCTACCGTGCCACAGATGGTGTGGTGGCCCGCGATGTGCTGTTGCACGAGGTTTGGGGTTACAACGCTGGCGTGACCACGCACACGCTGGAAACGCATATTTACCGCCTGCGCCAAAAGATCGAACCCGATCCCTCAAACGCGCGGATTTTGGTCACGGAAAGCGGTGGGTATCGGTTGAACGGCTGAACCTACGCACAAGAATCCCTGGGTGCCGGGGTAATGGCACATCCTCCCTGTTAGACTGCCCGGGCCTTTGTGCCCGGGTTTTTTTTGTGCGGTATTTCCGGGCGTCGGCTGGCTCTGGTCGGGTGCAAATTTGGTGATTGATCGCATTTGTGCTATTTTCAGGGGTCTCAGGCGCGCGAAACCGGTGGGTTCATCCAAAAGCCCGCCACATCACATTTGACCAATCCGAAAGGCCCCCCATGGATTTCCCTGATTTCATAGCAGAGTTTCCCGCGCTCGACGTGCCGTTTCCCACAGAGATTGTTCAAACCAAAGCCATAAGGTCTGACGCCGGATTGGTGGTGTTTTTCACTTTCTTACAGGATCTGGTGCTGCCCGCCCATTCGCATAAAGCCCAGTGGGGCACGGTGCTTGAGGGCGAAATTGAGCTGACAATTGGCGGAAAAACCCGCGTGTACGGCCCCGGTGACAGCTATTCCATCCCGTCAGGGGTTGAGCATGGCGGGAAGATCAAAGCCGGAAGCCGCGTCATTGATGTCTTTGAGGAACCGGACCGCTATCCGGTCAAAGGATAGATCATGGCCCGTCAGGCACGCGTCAAAGTGATCTCCGTGCGCACGGAAGACGAGATTGATCATGTCCGGGTTTTGGTCTGGGAGTTCTTTGATTTCCTGCGCCTGCGCTATCCCGAAATGCTTGAAATGATTGATGACTATCTGAAAGAGCAGAACGTGAAAGGCGAGCTGGCCGCCTTTGGTCAATACTTTCTGCCGCCCCATGGCGAATGCTTTTTGGCCTTCCACAACGACCAACCGGCGGGGATTGTGATGATGAAACCGCATGGCGACAACGATGTGGAAATGAACCGGATGTATGTGCGCGACACTGCGCGCGGCCACGGAATTGGGCGTGCATTGGGGCAAGCGTTGGTGGATGAGGCGCGGGCACAACGGCGCGGCGCTGTCTGGCTTGATGCGCTTTATCGCCACGTCGAGGCGCTGCCGCTTTATGAAAGTCTGGGGTTTGAGTATTTCACCGACGCGCAGGCTTTTGGAGGCGATGACAAACGGGTCATTCACATGAAGCTGGTGTTGTGAGGGAGGGGCGCTGCCCCTCGGCTTGCAGCCTCACCCCGAGATATTTTTGGCAAGAAAAAAGGCGCGGTTTTCAAGCGGCCGTCAAAATTGGATATGTCGAGACTTTGAACACTCAACACATCTTTCGAAGATGATGTGGGGTGCCGCCATAGGTTAGCATGCGCGACAAATCATATTTCAATTACTAGGGCAATTCGCGGGCTCTGCTCTGTGCCTTCACCACCTCATCCCCGAGCAAATACCGTGGCCCTGCGCCTTTTTCCCCTGCCGCATCATCGGGGTTGTACAGCGCGCAGCGATCCAGCGACAGACAACCGCAGCCGATGCAGCCGTCAAGTTTGTCACGCAACCGGGTGAGGGTGGCGATCTGCTCGTCCAGCTCTGCGCGAAAATCATGGGAGATTTCGGCCCAATCGGCGGCATTTGGGGTGCGTTTTTCGGGCAACCGCCCCAGCACTTCGCGGATGCGGTCCAAGGTGAACCCGAACTTCTGCGCGATCATCACAAAGCTTAACCGCCGAATGTCCGACCGTAAAAATCGCCGCTGCCCGCCCGCGTTGCGTTCCGGGGCGACCAACCCTTGCGTTTCGTAATAGCGAATGGCCGACACGGCCAATCCGGTGCGCCCTGCCAGTGTTCCGATCGAGATTTCGTTGCGGCGTTGGGTTGGGTTTTGGGGCATGGCACCTCGCGAAAATAAAGCTTGAGCTAAAGTTAGGTTTAGGAATTATCACGGGTCCAGAAGCAAATCAAGGAGGCCAAAATGGCAGTTCTGGAACATGTAAACGTCACCGTAACCGACCCCTTAGCCACCGCCGCGTGGTTGGGTGATGTGTTTGGGTGGCGGATCCGCTGGCAAGGCGATGCGATGTCCGGCGGGCACACCGCGCATGTGGGGGATGACGACAGCTATGTCGCGCTTTATGCCCCCGCAAAACCCACCAACGCCCCGCAAGACAGCTATTCCACGCGGGCGGGGTTGAACCATGTGGGCGTTGTGGTTGACGATCTGACAGCGGTGGAGGCGAAGGTGAAAGCCGCCGGATTTCACCCCCATAATCACGGCGATTACGAGCCCGGAACGCGGTTCTATTTCGACGATCAGGATGGGGTGGAATGGGAGGTGATCAGCTATGCTTAACCACTGATGCGCCATGTATCGGGCGGGGTTTTATCCGCCCGGTGCGGTCGCCAAAAGGGCCTTGCATCTGAGAACAAAATGCGATCATCCTGCACGCACACCCCAATATCGGAGAGACCCATGTCCTTTACGCTTGCCACCTGGAACATCAACTCGGTCCGGCTGCGCGAGCCTATCGTGCTGAAATTGCTGGAAGAACAAGCGCCTGACGTGCTGTGCCTTCAGGAATGCAAAAGCCCGGTTGATAAAATACCTTTGGATGGGTTCCGCGCGCTTGGCTATACCCACATGGTGGCGCGGGGTCAAAAAGGGTACAACGGCGTCGCCATCCTGTCGCGCATCCCGATGGTTGAGGCGGGCAGCGAAGATTTCGCCGGTCTTGATCACGCGCGCCACATCGCGGGGCAGCTTGAAAACGGTGTCACCATTCACAATTTCTATGTGCCCGCAGGCGGTGATGTGCCGGACCGCGAAGTGAATGTGAAGTTCGGTCAAAAGCTCGATTATCTCACTGAAATGCGCGATTATTTTGCGAAGGACACCAAGAAATCCATTCTGGTGGGGGATCTGAATATTGCCCCGCGTGAGGATGATGTTTGGTCACACAAGAAGCTTTTGAAAGTGGTCAGCCACACCCCGGTCGAGGTGGAGGCTTTGGCCCAGGTGCAAGACGCCGCCAAATGGGTTGATGTGACCCGTCAGGATATCCCCGAAGGACAGCTTTACAGCTGGTGGTCGTACCGCGCCAAAGATTGGGACGCGGCGGACAAAGGTCGGCGATTGGATCATGTTTGGGCCACGCCGGATATCTCGAACGCCGCGCATGGTTCGCGGGTGTATCGCGATGCGCGCGGCTGGGAAAAACCGTCCGATCACGCGCCGGTTTTTGCGAGCTTTGATCTGTAGTCTGGCTGTCTGAGGGGCGCTGCCCCTCGGCCCCGCCCGTTGGGCGTGTCCTCACCCCGAGGTATTTTTGGCAAGAAAAAGGGGCGCGCGTTGGCTGTGCGTCTTGCAAGGGGCGTGGCCATGGGCCATCTAGGGAGCAAGCAAACAAGATGGGAGTTTCCTGATGGAACTCGGACAAGCGGCCCCAGCGGGCGAGTTGATTAAAGACGTCTCTGAGGCGAATTTCATGCAAGAGGTCATTGAGGCCTCAAACGAGGTGCCGGTGATTGTCGATTTCTGGGCGCCATGGTGCGGCCCATGCAAGACGCTTGGACCGGCGCTTGAGGCGGCTGTGACTGCGGCCGGTGGTCGCGTGAAGATGGTCAAGATCAACGTCGACGAAAACCAAGGCATCGCGGGCCAGATGCAGGTGCAATCGATCCCAACGGTTTATGCGTTTCACCAAGGCAAACCCGTGGATGGTTTCCAAGGCGCGCTGCCCCCCAGCGAGATCAAAACCTTTGTGGACCGTGTGGCGGAACTGGGCGGTGACGGCGGTTTGGCTGATGCATTGGCCGCCGCGGAAGAAATGCTAGAGGCGGGCGAGGCGGAAGACGCCGCACAGACCTTTGCCGCGATCTTGGAAGAAGACCCAAACAGCGCCGCCGCTTTTGGTGGTCTGGCCCGCGCGCAAATCACCTTGGGTCAGTTGGATGAGGCG
This sequence comes from Aliiroseovarius lamellibrachiae, assembly GCF_018599245.1. Taxonomy (GTDB): domain Bacteria; phylum Pseudomonadota; class Alphaproteobacteria; order Rhodobacterales; family Rhodobacteraceae; genus Aliiroseovarius; species Aliiroseovarius lamellibrachiae. The sequence goes on along the minus strand of NZ_JAHEVJ010000006.1, from coordinate 27,600 downwards.
GAAGCCGTGTTGAATGGCGCCCCGGCCGAGATTTCAGAAGCCCCAGAATTGGAAGCGGCCCGCGCGCAGATCGAACTGGCGCGGCAAGCGGAAACCGCGGGCCCCGTGAACGACCTTCGCGCCGCTGTGGACGCCAACGCCGATGATCACCAATCGCGCTTTGACCTTGCCATCGCGCTGAATGCCAGTGGTGATGCGCAGGGCGCTGTGGACGAGCTGTTGGAACTGTTCCGCCGGGATCGTGAATGGAACGATGGCGCCGCCAAAGCCCAGCTGTTCACCATCTTTGACGCGCTTGCGGCCAATGATCCGGTCGCCCTGAATGGCCGCCGCAAACTGGCCTCGATGATCCTGATCTAAAGCCGCATCAAGGCTTTGACACTTCGGTTGGGCAGGTTAGGGTGAGGCATGATCACACCCGCAGACCTGCCCGATACGATCCCGCTTTTCCCCTTATCCGGTGCGCTTTTGCTGCCGCGCGGACGCTTGCCCCTGCATGTGTTTGAACCCAGATATCTGGCGATGGTGGATGACGCGCTGAAATCCCCCGGGCGGCTGGTTGGCATGATCCAACCCATCGGTGACAGTGACCGCTTGCACTCCATCGGCTGTGCCGGGCGCATCACATCCTTCACCGAAACCGAAGACGGGCGCTATATGATCACCCTGACCGGCGTGTCGCGCTTTCGCATGGGCGAGGTGGAGGAGGGGTTCACCCCCTATAAACGCCTGCGCGCCGACTGGGCCGGATTTGACCGCGACCTTGGCCAACCCGAACATGATCGCCACATGGACCGCCCCCGGTTTTTATCGATCCTCGCGCGGTTTTTTGAGCTTGAGGAATTGCAATCCGACTGGGAACATCTGAAAGACGCAGAGGATGAATTGCTGATCAATGCGCTTTCAACCCTGTGCCCCTTTGATGCCGAAGACAAACAAGCGTTGCTCGAGGCGCCTTCGCTGACCACCCGGCGCGAAACGCTTGTGACCTTGATGGAATTTGCCCTGCGCAGCAGGAATGGAGATGAGAAATTACAATGACAACTGCCCCCACAAACGCCGATAAAACCACCGCCAAAACCGACCGCCGCATGATCGAAGCCCTCGTCTGCCCGGTCACCCAAACCACCCTGTCTTATGACGCAGAGGCGCAAGAACTGGTGTCAAAATCCGCCAAAATCGCCTTTCCTATTCGCGATGGTATTCCGGTGATGCTGGTGGATGAGGCAAGGAAGCTGGAGGAGTGAGGGGGTATTCGTTACCGCCGTATGGTGTATCGTGCGGTTCTTCCCCGCTTCTGCGCTCGCGTTCGGTTTGGATGATGTGAGAAAATTAACTAAAGAAACCTAATCTATTAAATGACCCAAATGCTTCTCTCTGCCACTCCTCCTACTTTGTACATATTTCTTGATGAAGGAGGAAATTTTGACTTCTCGTCCAAAGGCACAAAATACTTCACTTTAACTTGCACTAGCATGTATCGGCCATTCACGCTGCACACAGGTTTAGATACGTACAAATATGACCTGATTGAACATCGTATTAAGCCGCGCATTGAGATGGAATATTTCCATTGCGCCGATGACAACAAGCACGTTCGTAGCAAAGTATTTTCCATGCTTTCTGGATCGGTTCCGCATGAGTCTGTGGACTCGGTAATTATTGAGAAGCGGAAAACCGGTCCAGCCTTGCAACCACCAGAGAAATTCTATCCTAAGATGCTTGGGTATCTATTGAGGTATTCTGTTGAAAAGGCAGCGCATGGTGTTGGTGAGGTTGTTGTCATTACAGACAGTTTGCCAGTAGCGAAGAAAAGAAGAAGCGTTGAAAAGGCGGTAAAGACGGTACTGGCTGGTATGCTTCCTGCAGGGATACCATACAGAGTAATGCATCATTCTTCGCGAGCGCACTACGGCTTACAAATTGCTGACTATTTTAACTGGGCGGTATTTCGAAAATGGGAGCATGGGGACGACACATCGTACACCGTAATTGAATCTCAAATACGAAGCGAATTCGACATCTTTAGAAGCGGAACTCGCTATTACTACTGAGGAATGTGACCCCTCCAACTACCGACCTGGAGAACCCCTTGGGTTCTTATCATCGGAGGGGAACCTTTTGTCCACTATATACGCATCGAATCTTGAATATCAAGTTAAGAGAGCTTGATCGGCACATTGCTGACATCACCCCCCTAAATCTGCCGCCCCTGCAACAGCTTCGGCAAATCTCCAGTCAACCCGGCGGCTTCTCGGATAAATGTCCGACGCAACGACGGAAACGCGTTGACCAGCCCAAGCCCCAGATCGCGCGTGGTGCGCAGGATGGGGTTGTCGTTGGAAAACAACCGGTTGGTCAGCTCGGTGGTGCCAACCATCTGCATCACGTCAAAACGCCGCCATTGTTGATAGCGTTCCAGCACGTCAATCCGCCCGATGTCTTCACCGCGTCGCCGCGCGAGCGCCAGCACTTCGGCCAAGGCGGCGACATCTTTCAGCCCGGCGTTTAACCCTTGCCCCGCAATCGGGTGCATCCCGTGGGCCGCATCGCCCACCAACGCCACGCGGTCGGTGACATAATGCTCTGCCACGGTCAGGTTCAAAGGATAGGTGAACCGTTTGCCCGCAAGGCTGATTTCACCCAGAAACGACCCAAAGCGCGGGCGCAATTCGGCCAGATATCCGTCGTCCTCCAGCGCCTGAATGCGCGCGGCCTCTGCGTGGCTTTCGGTCCAGACAATTGAACTTTGATTGCCCGGAAGCGGCAAGATCGCCAGCGGGCCGGGGGGCATGAAAAACTGATGCGCAGCGCCTTGATGTGGAAGCTCGTGATCCACCGCGCAGACCAAAGAGGTCTGCCCGTAATCATGGCCGCGCCGGGTGATGCCTGCGCGTTCGCAGGTGCCAGAGCGGCGCCCATCACAGCCCACAACCATCCGGCCGGTAAGGACCTTGCCCGACCCAAGCGTCAGCGTGACACTGGCGGTATCCACCTCTTGCGCGACCACGGTTTCCTGATCGATCAATGTGATGCGCGGGTGCGCCTCTACCGCGTCCAGAAACGCGCGCGACAGGAACCGGTCTTCGACCATGAACCCCATCGGGCCTTCGTCAATTTCCGCGTGATCAAACTCCAACACAAACGGCCCCGGCCCTTCGCCGGCCCGCCCGTCGGAAATGCGAATGTCCAGTAAAGCCTGCGCATTGGGGGCCACTTTGGGCCACACACCAATGGCGCCCAACAACCGGGTCGAGGCAAGCGCCAGCGCATAGCCGCGCCCGTCAAACCCATCGGTTCCGCGCGCGCCCTTCGGCATCGCGTCCACAATCGTGACGTCAAAGCCCGTGTCCGCAAGCGCCAGCCCCAGCGCCGGACCATTCAGCCCGCCGCCCACAATCAGAATATCAGCGTCCAGTTTCATACGCTCTTTGTTGCGCGAAACGGGGGGGATTGTCCATGTGCGATCCTGCCGCTACCGTCACCAAAGAGTGTACCGGAGGGCGTCATGGCAAATGAGTGGTTGAAGATGAGTGTGGGGGATTTGGGGCGCGGTATTGGCGCGGGAAAGATTGACCCGGTGGATCTGACCACCGCGTTTTTTGACGCGATCAAAGCCCACCCGTTTGCGGACCGCATTTATGCCCGCCTGACCGAAGATCGCGCGATGGCCGAGGCGAAAGCCGCCAGCATCCGCGCCAAATCAGGACAGCGTTTGGGGCTGGTCGACGGGGTGCCAGCGTCCTGGAAAGACCTGTTTGATACGGCGGGGGTGGCGACCGAGGCGGGGTCTGCTTTGCTGAAAGACCGTGTGCCGGATGAAGACGCCGAAGTGCTGAAAAACGCCACCGCCCAAGGGATGATTTGCCTTGGCAAAACCCATATGAGCGAGCTTGCCTTTTCTGGTCTCGGCCTTAACCCCGTGACCGCCACGCCCCCTTGCGTGAACGATCATGATGCGGTGTCGGGGGGGTCATCATCTGGTGCGGCCACGTCCGTTGCCTTCGATCTGGCCCCTTGTGGCATTGGGTCGGACACCGGTGGCTCGGTGCGCATTCCCTCCGCGTGGAACGATTTGGTTGGGCTGAAAACCACCGCGGGCCGCGTGTCCGCCAAAGGCGTTGTGCCCTTGGTCGCGAGCTTTGATACCGTCGGGCCGCTCTGTCGCACGGTGGAAGATGCCGCCCTGATGCTTGCGGTGCTTGAGGGTGGAACCGCCGCTGATCTGCGGGGTGCCACCCTGAAAGGCACCCGGCTTTTGGTGTTGGAAAACGGCGTGAATGATGCGCGCGATGAACCACGCGCCGGATTTGAAAGCGCGGTGGGGCGGTTGATGGACAATGGGGCCGAGGTGACCCGCGCCACATTGCCGGTGATTGAGGATGCGCTGGCGCTGTCTGGCGTGCTGTTCACCACCGAGGCCTACGCCACATGGTATGACGAGATCGAGGCCCAGCCTGACCTGATGTTCCCCGAAATCCTAGAGCGTTTCAGGGCCGGGGGGCAGTTCACCGGCGTCGAATTTGTCCGCGCGTGGCAAGCTTTGGCTCAGATGCGCGCCAGTTTCCACGCCCAAACCGCAGGATTTGACGCGGTGATCCTGCCGACTTCCACCATCATGCCGCCCAATGTCGAACGGCTCATGTCCGACCATGACTATTACGTCGAGGAAAACCTCTGGGCGCTGAGAAACACGCGCATGGGCAATTTGATGGGCAGCTGTGGGCTGTCTTTACCAACGGGATTGCCGTCGACTGGCCTCATGATGCTGGGCGCGCCGATGGCAGAGGAGCGGTTGTTGCGGCTGGGCGCAGCGGCGGAAAAGGTGCTGGCGTAAATGTCGGCTGTGAGCCCATTATTGCCGAATGCTGCAAATTTCACGAATGGCAGGTTCAATTTGACATGCAACAATATTGTTGCATTATGAGGCATGAGCATTCAATTTGACCCACAGCTAAGCACTCTTTTCAGCGCCCTTGGTGACACAACGCGGTTGTTGATCCTTGATGAGTTGAGAAAACGTGAACACCAGACGCTTTTCGAACTTTGCGCAAGATTGTTCGAAGAGCATTCAATCACAATATCCAGACAAGGCATCACAAGGCATCTGAATACATTGGAGCAGGCTGGTCTGATCACCACGACTTGGCGAGGGCGCACAAAGATTCACACCCTGCTCTCTGCGCCAATTTCGGATGCGATCAACCCCTGGGTGGAACTATATTCTCAAGGAGACACCATATGAAAATGTACATGAAGAACATCGCTGTCGATGATCAATCTAAAGCACTCGATTTCTACACGAGTAAACTTGGGTTTGTCGTCAAGCACGATATCCCACTAGGCGAACACCGTTGGCTGACAGTGGTTTCGAAGGAAGAGACCGAAGGCGTGGAATTGGGTCTGGAACCGAACGCGCATCCAGCATCGCGTGCCTATCAGGAAGCGCTTATGGCTGACGGTATTCCCGTTTCAGCATTCAGCGTTGACGACATCGAGGCGGAGGTTGCCAGACTAGAGAAAATCGGTGTCGAGTTCACACAACCCCCTGTGAAGGCTGGCGGTGCGACGATGGCTGTCTTTGATGACACCTGCGGAAACCTCATTCAGCTCGTCGAGCTACATGTTTGAGCGGCAAGCATAGGCGTTCCGCCAATCCATGAAGTTTACATTCGTTGACCGCATATCAACGGCAATATTGTCCGCACAGCCGTCATTGCGCCAAAGTTATACCCCCCCACATGACCCAAAAACCACACCCCCAATCCACAACGTACGAAAATATCGGGGTTTTTCTGGACCAACCGAAAATCGCTGTCTATTGTGAACGAATACGGGGCGACATGATCCCGATAAAACCTGAGGCAGATATAGAGGTAGAGACGTTCTATGACGTTTCCCGAGCGGTATTCCGGCTTACCAGCCTATGCATTTCCGCGTTTGCGCGCGCTCCTGGATCATTTGGATCCGGGCGGCGATCCTGTGCATATGACAATCGGCGAACCGAAACACGCCTTTCCGGACTGGGTGATGGATGTCATCGCCGCGCATTCCCATGAATTTGGGCGCTATCCCACCAATGAAGGCACGCCCGAATTGCTGGCGGCGATTTCAGGCTATCTGAAACGCCGTTATTCGGTGGATATGCCCGTTGATCAGATCATGGCCCTAAACGGCACCCGCGAAGGGTTGCACAACGCGCTTTTGGCGCTGTGTCCTGAGGAAACCTCGCGTGGTGAACAGCCTATCGTTTTGATCCCAAACCCGTTTTACCAAGTTTACGCCGTGGCCGCGCGCACCATTGGGGCCGAACCGATGTTTGTGCCAGCCACTGCCGAAACCGGTCATTTGCCCGACTATATGTCGCTGTCGCCCAAGGTTTTGAACCGGGTCGAAGTGGCATATATCTGTTCGCCCGCCAACCCGCAGGGCGCTGTGGCGGACCGCGATTACTGGGCCAATCTGATCCAGCTGGCGGAAAAGTTTGATTTCAAAATCTTCGCTGATGAATGCTACGGCGAGATTTACCGCGACACGCCCCCCGTGGGCGCAATGGAAGTGGCGCATGAGGGCGGCGCAGATCCTGAGCGTGTGACCATTTTCCACTCGCTGTCAAAACGATCAAATCTGCCGGGGCTGCGGTCGGGCTTTGTGGCGTCCGGCCCCGAAAGCATCGCGCGCATCCGGCGTTTGCGAAATTACGCGGGGTCGCCGATCCCCCTGCCGCTGCAACGTGTTTCAGAACGCGCTTGGGCGGATGATGTGCATGTGGCCGAGAACCGTGCGCTGTATCAGGAAAAATTCGAGATCGCGGACGAGGTGTTTGCCGGCGTGCCGGGATACATGTCGCCAGAGGCCGGGTTTTTCCTGTGGCTTCCGGTGGAAGACGGCGAAGCGGCGGCCGTGAAGCTATGGACCGAGACCGGCGTGCGGGTGTTGCCCGGCGCGTATCTGTCGCGGGACGTTGATGGTTTTAACCCCGGCAAGGGGTATATTCGGGCCGCCATGGTGGCCCCAAAACAAGAAATGCAGCGCGGGCTGATCAAGCTCCGTGACTGTCTCTATACGTGAGGGTAGGCGGAATGGCGTTTCAGGCGAAGCAACGAGATCCGATCTTTGACAGTGGCACCCAAGCGGTGATTGAACGGCGCGGGAAAGAGCTGATTGGCATCGGCTTGATTGTCGTCGGCATCGTTATCGCGCTGATTTTGGGCAGTTACTCACCAGAAGATCCCGGTTGGATGTCGGCCACAGAAGCGCCCGCACAAAACGCATTGGGGCGCATCGGCGCCTTTATCGCCTCGCCTTTGTCGGTGATTTCGGGGCTCGGAAGCTGGGCCTTGCCGCTTATTCTGGTCATCTGGGGCCTGCGGTTTACCTTTCACATGGGCGGCGAGCGTGCCGTGTCGCGGGTGATCTTTGCGCCCATCGCCGTGGCGCTTGCCGCGGTCTATGCCTCGACCCTGGTGACAAGCGTGACCTGGACCCATTCCTTTGGCATGGGGGGGCTGTTTGGTGACACCGTTTTGGGCGCATTTCTGGCCGCCCTTCCGTTTGGCATCGCATTTTCCCTAAAGCTGATGTCCGTTGTGGCGGGCGCTGCGACCGTCGTGGCGCTGGGCTTTGTACTTGGCCTGAATATGGCTGAACTGAAACGCATTGGGCATTTCCTGCTGGTCGGTCTGATCATGACCTACGCGGGCATCATGGCGCTTTTGGGCAAAAGCGTTAAGGGCGCCGCCAAGGGTGCGGCTGTTGGAACTGTTGTGGCCGCCAAAGGCATCAGCGCACGCCGCGCTGCCCGGTCTGAGGCCCGTGCCGAAGCGCGCGAAGAAGAGCTGCGTTTGGCTGAAGAGGCCGCCGAAAATGTGCTTGAGGATGAAGTGTTCTCATCACCGCCCCCCCTTCGCACCGCCGCGATCAAACGTGGCGCAACCGCACGGGACTATCACATGGAACCCCCTGTGAGTGCACAAGATCACCCCGTTTACGATGATGACTTCGGCGCTTATGTGGAACCAGAACCCGTTCAAAAACAGGGCCTTTTGGCGTCGCTGATGCGTCGGGCAACGCCGCAGCCTGAATTGGTGGAACAACCCGCGTTTGAAGGGGAGATCCCTGAAACGGAAGGCGGCGAAGACCGGATCAAAGCCAAAGTGGCAACGGCCCTTCGCAACCGCTCGCGCACCATGGCCACCGCCCCTGCGCCAGGCGCAATGCGCGATGAACCCCCAATGGCGCGGGCCGTGGCACGCCATCGCCGCAGCCCGGATCCGATGATCCTGGAAGCCGCCGTGCCAAATGATGTGGTCGCCCCGTTTGCCGAAGCCACCGATTTTGATGACAGCGTCTATGCGGGCTATGAACCAGATGAAATGTCGCCCGATTTCGCCACCGCCATGGGCATGGACGAAGGCGAACTGGTGGTCGAAGACCTGATGGCCACGCCCGCCACGGCCACAGCACCGCGCGTATTTACGCCCCCCTCTGCAGGGTTTGTGCCGTCGACCAAAAAGGTTGTGGAACACAAAGTCCGCAAGCCTGTCCAGACGTCGACCCAAGCCCGTTCAGAGGCGCAACCAAGCCTGAAGTTCGACGAAAACGCCCCAAAATTTGAACTGCCCCCGCTCGGCCTGCTTGCGGATCCGGCGACCATCGAACGTCACCACCTGTCGGATGAAGCGCTTGAGGAAAATGCGCGCATGTTGGAAACCGTGCTCGATGATTACGGCGTAAAAGGCGAGATCGTATCCGTGCGCCCCGGCCCCGTTGTCACCATGTACGAACTTGAACCCGCGCCGGGTTTGAAAGCCAGCCGTGTGATCGGATTGGCGGATGATATCGCGCGTTCCATGTCCGCATTGTCCGCCCGTGTGTCCACCGTGCCGGGCCGCAGCGTGATTGGCATCGAACTGCCCAATGAAAAGCGCGAAATGGTCTCGTTCCGCGAAATCCTTTCGACCCGCGACTTTGGCGATGGCAACCACGGGCTGCCGTTGGCGCTGGGCAAAGATATCGGGGGTGATCCCATCGTCGCAAACCTTGCCAAGATGCCTCACCTGTTGATCGCGGGGACCACCGGGTCCGGTAAATCCGTGGCCATCAACACGATGATCATGTCGCTTTTGTATCGTCTGACACCAGAAGATTGCCGGATGATTATGATCGACCCAAAGATGTTGGAACTGTCGGTTTATGACGGCATCCCGCACCTTCTGTCGCCCGTTGTGACCGACCCGAAAAAGGCGGTTGTTGCCCTGAAATGGGTGGTGGGTGAAATGGAAGACCGTTACCGGAAAATGTCCAAAATGGGCGTGCGGAATATCGAGGGCTATAACGGTCGGGTCAAAGACACGCTGGCCAAAGGCGAAATGTTTGAACGCACGGTTCAGACCGGATTTGACGATGACACCGGCGAGCCGATTTTCGAATCGGAAGAAATCACCCCCGAAAAACTCCCCTATATCGTGGTGGTGGTTGATGAAATGGCCGACCTGATGATGGTTGCGGGCAAGGAAATTGAGGCGTGTATTCAACGTCTTGCGCAAATGGCGCGGGCGTCTGGTATTCACATCATCATGGCCACACAACGCCCATCGGTGGATGTGATTACCGGCACCATCAAGGCGAACTTCCCAACGCGGATTTCGTTCCAGGTGACCTCAAAAATCGACAGCCGCACCATTTTGGGCGAGCAGGGCGCCGAGCAATTGTTGGGCATGGGTGACATGCTTTACATGGCGGGCGGTGCGCGCATCACCCGTGTACATGGGCCGTTTGTATCGGATGAAGAGGTTGAGGAAATCGTGACCTATCTGAAATCCTATGGCCCCCCATCTTATATCGGCGGCGTGGTCGAGGGGCCGGATGAGGACAAGGTCGACAATATCGATGCCGTTCTTGGTCTGAACACCGGTGGCAACACCAATGGCGAAGATGCGCTTTACGATCAGGCGGTGGCGATTGTGATCAAGGATCGCAAATGTTCGACCTCTTACATTCAGCGCAAGCTGGCGATTGGTTACAACAAAGCCGCCCGTCTTGTGGAGCAGATGGAGGATGAAGGTTTGGTTTCAGCCTCGAACCATGTGGGCAAGCGCGAAATTCTCATTCCTGAACAGCAATAACAACCAAAAATTAACCATAAGAACCGAGCGTGGGGGTCCAAAGAGACCCCGCGCCATTACTCACGAGGCAGAGTATGATTCAAAGACGTTACACAAATGACCGCATGAGCCAAAGCGTGACCCACAAAGGTGTTGTTTACCTGTCTGGTCAAGTCGGCAATCCCGGCACTTCGGTTGCAGAACAGACCCGCGAATGTCTGGCGCGGATCGAAAAGCTGTTGCTGGAGGTTGGCTCTTCATCCGAACAGATGTTGCAGGCTGTGATTTGGTTGGATGACATGAAAGACTTCGCCGAGATGAATGAGGTCTGGGACAATTGGGTGCCGAAAGGCCATGCCCCCGCCCGAGCCACAGGTTCGGCCCATTTGGCCAGCCCTGACCTAAAGGTTGAGATCATCGTGACGGCGGCGTGCAGCGAATAACCCGGTTTTTCGGGGTGTAAAATGTTTAAAGATTGGGCGGCGGCAGGGTGCAAAAGTTTAAAGTTTTGCCCATGTGACCTGTAAAGAGTTTAAAGATTTCGGTTTTGAAACTTTAAAGAGTTTACAGTTTTTTCGCCGCTGCCCATCTCATCCGTTTCTGGCGTGTTATCGCCTATCACTGCAGGTTTGGGGTTAAATCAACCGCATAAAACGGGCAAACTGGCCCGGAAGTATGAGGTAGGATTTATGAACGTCATTCGTATGACCTTGGCCGCTGTTGCTGTGGTCGCAGCAGGGCCTGCATGGGCCGAAAAATTATCTCTTAATGAGATTTCAAAATATCTGAACGGGCTGAAAACCGCACAGGCGCAATTTACGCAGCTCAACGATGATGGGACGATTTCGACCGGCACGATTTACATCAAACGCCCGGGGCGCGCGCGGTTTGAGTATAACCCACCCCAAGACGCGCTTGTGGTGGTTGGCGGCTCGCAAGTTGCTATTTTTGATGGAAAATCTAACGCTGGCCCTACGCAATATCCGCTGAAGAAAACGCCACTTTCGGTGATTTTGGCGAAGAATGTGAATCTTGGTCAGGAACGGATGGTGGTGGGCCACAGCTATGATGGAACGTCGACGTCCGTGGTGGCGCAGGACCCGACACACCCGGAATATGGCAGCATCAAAATGATGTTCACATCAAACCCGACCGAGCTGCGCCAATGGGTGATCACGGACAATGCGGGTGGCGAAACAACGGTGATTTTGGGGGAATTGAAAACCGGCGGCGCATTGGGTTCTGGATTGTTTTCGATAAATGTCGAACTCAGAAAGCGCAACCGAGGGCAGTAGACCATATAAAAAAGGCCACCTTTTTAGGCGGCCTTTCTATGCATCACAGTTATTGATGTTCGGCTGCACCAGGCGATTCAGGTGATCCAAAATCAGACGATTAGCGTCGGCAACTTGCAAGTTGAGACCGATAAGTATTTGATCTTGAAGCGACTTCACTAGAAACGCGCATCAACCAGGACTTGCCTTTATAGGTGCCGCGAAGATAGCCGGTGCGCCCCTCATGATAGGCCAGATACTGTCCGCGCGCATCCGACAATGGGATTCCGGTGACGTCGCGGGTTCCATTCATATACCAACCCATAAAGTCGGTGGCATCTTTGATATCCGTGCGTTTGGCGCTGCGTCCGCCCTCGGCGCGTTGGTATTCTTTCCATGTGGCATCAAGGGCTTGGGCATACCCATAGGCCGAGCTTTGACGACCCATCGGTAAAACACCCAAAACATATTGCACAGGGGTGCGCGCGTCGGGGATAAATTTTGATTCCTGATGGATCACGGCCATTTGCACATGTACCGGAACCCCCCATTTTCGTTGGGTTTTTTTCATGGCCCGATAAATCTTGGGCCGCTGCTTAATGATGCTACAGGCATTGTCCAAGTTTCGCGGCGCCTTGGAGGATCCCCCCCCGCAAGACGCGACGAACATCAGAATAATGGCTGCGCGAAGAAACCTGCTCATGTGCCTCACTCGCATTGTTATACGTTATTGCGCTAATTATACCGGCTTTTGGCGCATTTGAAAATGTCGAACATGATCACATCTGCGCCGACGCGGGGTATGATTGGTTCCTTCAGTCAACGAGTGACAATTTGTTTCCTAGAAAATCACCCTGACTGCATGGACAAGCCTGAAACGAACAAGGTAGTAACAAGTTCTAAGGGCTGAAATCATGTTGAAGACACACGCAAAGTACCACCTTGGCCAAATTGTGCGCCACCGCAAACACCCTTTTCGGGGTGTGGTTTTTGACGTGGATGCTATGTTTTCGAACACTGAAGATTGGTACGAGGCTATTCCCGAGGAAAGTCGCCCATCTAAAGAACAGCCCTTTTACCACCTGCTCGCTGAAAATGACCAAAGCTACTACGTGGCCTATGTGTCCGAGCAAAACCTGATTGCGGATTATTCAGGCGAGCCGGTCAGCCACCCAGATTTGCCGGATCTGTTTGGTGAATTCGAAGATGGCCTGTACCCGCTGCATTTTCAGCTGAACTAAAAATCGTTTAAATTCAATTAGTAACCGATCGCGCATCCGTCCTTGCGTGGATCAGACCCGCCCATCAGCACGCCCCGATCATGGTCAATACGAATGGCCTGCGCACCACCAATCGGCCCTTCGGGGGTGTTCAATGTGTGACCGATTTCAGCGAGTCTCGCCAACACGCTGTCCTCATAGCCCTGTTCAACCTTCAACAGCCCCCCATCGGCAAAACTGCGGGGGGCGTCGATGGCGGTCTGGATATCCATGCCATAATCCACAAGATTGGTGAGAAAACGCGCATGCCCACAGGGTTGATAGGCGCCGCCCATCACACCAAACGGCAAAATCACTTTTCCACGTTCCCGAATCATCCCCGGAATGATGGTGTGCATCGGGCGCTTGCCCCCACCCGCTTCATTCGGATGACCCGGTGTCAGGTTAAATCCAGCGCCGCGGTTTTGAAACAGAATGCCAAACTTGTTTGAGGAAATCCCTGACCCAAAGGCGTGGAAAATCGAGTAAATCAACGACACCGACATGCGGTCGCGGTCAACAACGGTGATGTAGACAGTGTCTTTATGTACGGACTCGCTGATTTCCACAGGATTGACCATGGCGCGGGTCGGATGAATACGCGCGGCCAGCCGTTCGGCCGTTTCCGGCGATAACATATGGTCGAGCCGTTTGGTTGAATCGGGGTCAGCAATAAATCGGTTTCTCGCGTCATAGGCCAGCTTGGTGGCTTCGGCTTCAATATGGGCCCGCGCGGCGCCGTTTGGGCGAAGTTCAGGAAGATTAAAACATTCCAGCATCTTAGCCAATAGAATCGCCGTTGCTCCTTGTCCGTTTGGTGGATGCTCAACCAGCTCAATTCCTTTGTAATGGCCAGCGATGGGTTTGGTGTAGAAGCTTTCTGTCTCGGCGAAATCGCGTAAACTGTGGCATCCGCCCGCAGCCTGCAAGCTCGTGACCATATCTTCCGCGACGTCGCCCAGATAAAACCCGTCGCGCCCGGCAAGAGCAATGCGCCGCAAGACCTCTGCTTGTTTAGGCGCCCGAAACAAGTCCCCCGGTAATGGGGCTTGACCGTTGCGCAAGTAGTACCCCGTGGAAACGCCAGATAACACACCGGCTCGTGCCGCAATTTTCCAGTCAAACGCCGTGCGCGGTGCAACGGGTATTCCGTCCTCGGCATAGTGGATCGCCGGAGCCAAAATCTCCGCAAGGCTTAGCCGGCCCCAGTCTTTTGCCAAACGGCAAAAGGCATCTATGGCCCCGGGGGTGGTAACCGAAACGGCGTCATGCAGTGGCATTATTGAATGCCCCGAGGCGCGCAATCGGTCGGGATTCAATGCGGCGGGCGCACGACCTGACCCATTCAGAGCAATGACGTCTTCGGTTCCGGGCGGGGAGAGCAACACGAAGCAATCACCGCCAAGACCCGTCATTTGCGGTTCGCAAAACCCCAGCAAAACGGCGGCAGAAAGGGCGGCGTCCACGGCGTTCCCGCCAGATTTGAGAATTTCCAGAGCCGTTTGCGCGGCGAGCGGATGAGATGTGGCGCACATTCCATTGGTGGCAAATGCCGGGGAGCGGCCAGGAAGATGAAAGTTACGCATTGCCCACCTATTTGTTGTCAAATGAACATTAGGACAAGTTTTTGCAGGGGACAATTGTACAAGAGACTGCGGAGAGGTTTGGTGGAAGAGAAATTATCCCTGATGCCGCAAACTGGGTGGGGGCTGTTCAATACGGCATCAGGGCAAGCTTTACGCTACTCCCCTAACCTGACAATGATTTAGGGCCGTATCAGGGAGGAAGTTGGGCCATTTGGTGACGTAAGGTAAGGGAGGGATTGTAAGCCCGATGATGGGGGCTGGATGATGGGTATCTGTCAGTGCACAATGCATGGCTATTGATGATCTAGGACGTCGCCCGATCATGCTGAATTTTCATGCGTAGAAATAATCTAGTGAGGCTTATGTTCAACCGTTGAGATTGAAAATGTCAGGCGGTTTTGGTCTTCATCGCGGACATATTGCAGATCATTTGTCAGTTGTCTGATGAGGAACCATCCAAACCCGCCTTCAGGAAGATCATCTTGCATCGCGTCCAGATCATGTGGGTGTCCGTCTGGCAAGGTTTCAGCTGGCATGGGGAAACCGTCGTCCACAATTCTGAACCACAGCGCATTTTCACGCAGCCGGGCGTTGATTTCGATCATGCCTTGGGTGTCATCAGCATAGGCGTGTTCGACAACATTGTTCAGACATTCAGCGACGACAATCTCAACGACGGACAAAACCTCGCCCGGAAGCTCAAGATGTTTTAACCCATCCAAGACAGACCGAAGAGCTTTGCGTACAGCAAGATTGTCGCCGGGAAAGACAATGTGGATGCCGTTCCGATTGGCGGATGCCATCTCTGATATATGATTATGTGCTTCGCCCATAGATCCAGTGATCTCAGGATGCGTTGGCCAAACCGCCACCTAGGGCAGCTTGCATATTCGCGTGGATGGCGAAGACGGTGTCCATCCGGGTCAACCGAAACACTTTGGCAACGGTTGGTGACAAGCAAGCCAATTCAAGCTTTTTCCCGGCATCAACTTGTTTCATCGCGGCAACAACGGCACCAAGGCCACTGGAGTCGATAAAGTCGACAGTTGTCATGTCTAAGACCACGCGATCCGGGCCGGTATCGGTCAGTTCCCGCATGTTATCTTTAAAGCTAATGGCGATGGCCGCATCAATCCGGCTTTCGCCGATGGTGATAACACGGACGGCGTCGATATCTTCAAAACTCAGTTGCACAATGGTTCTCCTCGCAGCAATTTCCCCGGTTCCCACCCCGAAAACCGTTGAGTTTGCGGTGTTACGGTGGGTCACTTTGGAATGAGACTAGACGGCGATCGTTACCATTCGGTAAGCGGAAGGTAGAAAATTACAGATGATGGAGCCTGATATGAAGAACGTTGTGATTGCAGGTGCGGCACGCACGCCTATGGGTGGATTTCAAGGAACGTTTTCTGGTGTGACTGCGTCAGAACTCGGCGGGGCTGCGATCAAGGCGGCTTTGGACGATGCAGGCGCCAAGCCTTCGCAGATCGAAGAGCTGTTGATGGGCTGTGTATTGCCCGCAGGCCAAGGTCAGGCCCCGGCGCGTCAATCAGGGTTTGCAGCGGGTTTAGGCCAAGAGGTTCCCGCGACCACGCTGAACAAAATGTGTGGATCAGGCATGAAAACCACTATGGTTGCCTATGACCAAGTGGCGCTGGGCGGTGCGGATATCATGGTTGCCGGCGGCATGGAAAGCATGACGGAAGCGCCCTATCTCTTGCCCAAAATGCGCGGCGGTGCGCGGATTGGCCATGGCACCGTTGTGGATCACATGTTTCTGGATGGTCTGGAAGATGCCTATGACAAAGGCCGCCTGATGGGCGCTTTTGCCGAGGAATGCGCCGAGAAATTTCAGTTCACCCGCGAAGCCCAGGATGAATACGCGCTGAAATCTTTGTCCAACGCGCTTGAAGCCCAGAAAACGGGCGCGTTCGAAGGCGAGATTGCCGCCGTCACCATCAAGACCCGCAAAGGGGATGTTGTGGTTGGCGAAGATGAACAGCCCGGCAACGCCCGCCCGGAAAAAATCCCAAGCCTGAAGCCTGCGTTCAAAAAAGACGGCACCGTGACGGCGGCCAATGCGTCGTCCATCTCGGACGGGGCGGCCGCCTTGGTTGTTGCGTCGGAAGAGGCCGCTGAGGCCGCCGGTCTTAAGGTGCGCGCGCGCATTATGGGCCACGCCAGCCACGCCCAAGAACCCAATTGGTTCACCACGGCACCTGTGCCCGCGGCGCAAAAACTGCTCGACCGTTTGGGCTGGGCTGTGGATGACGTGGACCTGTGGGAGGTGAACGAGGCATTTGCCGTGGTTCCCATGGTGTTCATGCATGAAATGGGCATTGCGCGCGACAAGGTGAACGTAAATGGCGGCGCCTGCGCGCTGGGCCATCCGATTGGCGCCTCTGGTGCGCGGATCATCGTGACGCTGCTGAACGCGCTTGAAAAGCGTGGCTTGAAACGCGGCGTGGCGGCGATTTGCATTGGTGGTGGCGAAGGTACAGCCATTGCGATTGAACGCGCGTAACAATCGCGATTAAATAGGGGGAAGGGCGCGGATCACCTGCGCCCTTTTTCGTTTGGGGATGTCATGCGCGTCAATTACTTGGATCTATCAAAAACCATCGCGTCCCTGACCGAGGGCGAGACGGATGAGGTCGCTTTGATGGCCACCGTGACCTGCGAAGTGCATCATTCCGATGACCGCTTTCACTGGACCGGGTTTTACCGCGTCACCGAACCAGAGCTGTTGAAGATCGGCCCCTATCAGGGCGGGCATGGCTGTCTGAAAATTCCGTTTTCTCGGGGCGTTTGTGGGGCGGCCGCGCGCACGGGGGCGGTGCAATTGGTGGCGGATGTTGATGCCTTTCCCGGCCACATCGCCTGTGCCAGCTCCACCCGGTCTGAACTGGTTCTGCCGGTCAAGAACGCGACTGGACAGGTCATCGCTGTTTTTGACATCGACAGTGATTTGCCCGATGCGTTTACCCAAGAGGACGCAACCGAATTGACGCAAATTCTCGACACCACCTTCGCCCGCTGACCGCGCGCTCTTTTTCTTGCCAAAAATACCTCGGGGGTCGAGGGTAATTTTGAAAAGCCTGGGGGGCTTTTCGCGCGAGGGGCAGCGCACCTTGCCGAGAGAGATGTGTCCGGTGAATGGGCTTTTGATATAACCGGTTGTTATTAAACGGTTTTGCAGATTTCTTGCATTCTTCGTGAAAAAAGACGTGAAAATTTCATGAATTAGTTCATGATCAACCTGTCATAAGACCGAATCTGGTCAGCAGGGAGAGCCAAGCGTGCTGCAAATAGACCCGACAAAATCCCAAAGCCTAGGGGCAGACCTTCGTGCGTTGCGTAAGTCCCGCGGGTTGACTTTGTCTGATCTCGCCGAGGCGCTGGGCCGGTCCGTTGGCTGGTTAAGCCAGGTCGAGCGTGACATGTCAGAACCGTCGATTTCCGATCTGCGCGCCATTGCAAAAGCGCTGGATGTGCCAATGTCGCTGTTGTTTGCCCATTCCTCAGCCCCCGTCGAAGAAAACGGTTTTGTGGTGCGTTCTGGCGCGCGCCGACCAATGGGATCGGGGGAAGAAGGGTTACGAGAAGAGCTTCTATCGCCTGATCTTACCGATGATTTTGAAATGGTGCATTCCACGTTTGCGCCACGCTCCAGAATGGAAAGACCCGCCGATCGGCCCACACAAGAGGTCGGGTATCTGGTGTCGGGAAAGCTGGATCTGATCATCAACGGGCGGGCATTTACCGTGGGCCCGGGCGACAGCTTTCGCATCAAATACGCCGTTTATGAATGGGCCAACCCCTACGATGAACCCGCGGTGGCCATCTGGGTTATCGCCCCTCCAGTTTATTAAGGATAACAGCATGTTGCGTGGAAGTTGCCTGTGCAAAAGGATCACGTTTGAAACGGATGCGACCCCCAAAGGGGTCTCGATGTGCCATTGCGGTCAGTGCCGTAAACAATCAGGCGGCATCTGGTCGTCTGCCTTTGTCGCTGAAACAGATCTGACCGTAACTGGCCCGGTCGCGTGGTACGAGGCCAGCCCCATTGCCAAGCGCGGCAGTTGCCCCACATGCGGATCCTTCCTGTTTTGGAAAGCACATGCTGAGGACACAATCAGCTTCTCTCTGGGGGCCATCGACGGGCCCACGGGCTTGACGCTCGAAAAACATATCTTTGTGGCTGACAAGGGCGATTACTATCAAATCGCCGACGGCCTTCCGCAAAAGGAGCAATAGTATGATCGAAACGCTACTGAATATGGACCCTTGGCTGATCACCACCTTTGTCGGCGCATCAGTTGTCCTTTATCTGACCCCCGGTGCCGACATGATGTTTGTCATCGCCTCGGGCGTAAAAGGTGGACCGAAAGCGGGCGTTGCAGCCACCGCTGGCATCATTCTGGGGGTGCTGTGCCATGTGACGTTGGCGGCGGCAGGACTGGCGGTGTTGATCGCATCGACGCCGGTTGCGCTGGATGTGATCCGTTATGCGGGGGCGGCTTACCTGGCGTGGCTTGCCTGGCATTCCTGGCGCGCCGAAAGCCGAACCGACGAACGTGAAGGGCGCGCAGACCTGTGGCGCGCGTTTCGGCGCGGTTTTTTGACCAACATCCTGAACGCCAAAGTCATCCTGTTTATCCTTGCATTCCTGCCGCAGTTCATTCGGCCAGAGGTTGGACCAGAATGGCACCAAATTGTCCTTCTTGGGGGATTGCTGGCGTTTGGCGGCTTCATCTCGGATGCTTTGATTGGCACCTTTGCCGGTTTGGCTGCCGACCGTGTGCGTCGGTCTACACACATTATGAATAAGGTCGCAGCCGTGATTTTTGGCGCTCTTGCCGCGCGTCTGGCCTGGAATTGAACACCTAAACTGAACATCTACTCACTGGGAGCCCCAAATGTCTGATTTCCCCACCAAAGCCCGCGTTGTCATTATTGGCGGCGGCGTTATTGGCACCTCAACGCTGTATCATCTGGCCAAGAAAGGCTGGACCGATTGTGTTCTGCTTGAAAAGAACGAACTGACCGCAGGGTCGACATGGCATGCGGCCGGGAATGTGCCGACCTTTTCGACCTCTTGGGCGATCATGAACATGCAACGCTATTCAACCGAGCTTTATGCGCGTTTGGGTGAAGAGGTTGATTACCCGATGAATTACCACCAGTCGGGTTCGATCCGTCTGGCCCACACCAAAGAGCGTATGCAGGAATTTGAGCGTGCCAAATCCATGGGGCATTATCAGGGCATCGAGATGGAGATGTGGACGCCGGAAGAGACCAAAGAACATTACCCGTTCCTTGAAACCCATGATCTGGAAGGGGTGTTGTATGACCCTACAGATGGCGATATCGACCCCGCGCAGCTGACCCAGGCTCTCGCGAAAGGCGCACGCGACATGGGTCAAAAGATCATCCGCTTTTGCCCCGCCACCGGCGTGACCCAACATGAGGATGGCACATGGACGGTGCACACCGAAAAGGGTGACATCGCCTGTGAGAAAGTGGTCAATGCCGCTGGATATTATGCGCAGCGCGTGGGCGAATGGTTCAAACCCTACGGCGGTCGCAGCGTGCCGATGATGGTGATGAGCCACCAATATTTGCTGACGGATGAAATCCCCGAAGTTGAGGCCTGGTCCAAGGCAAATGGCGGCAAAAAACTGCCTTTGATCCGCGATGTGGATGTCTCTTATTACCTGCGTCAGGAAAAACACGGCTATAACCTTGGGCCCTATGAACCCAACTGTAAGGCGCATTGGGAAGACGACGCAGACCCGATGCCAGAGGATTTCAGCTTCCAGCTTTGGAATGACGACCTTGACCGGATCGAAGAGATCGTGACTGACGCGATGGAACGGGTGCCGCTGATGCAAACCTCGGGTGTGTCGCGTGTGATCAACGGGCCGATTCCCTATGCGCCGGATGGTCTGCCGCTGATCGGCCCAATGCCCGGCGTGAAAAACGCCTTTGAGGCCTGCGTCTTTACCTTTGGTATTGCTCAGGGTGGTGGCGCCGGCAAGGTGATGGCCGAGTGGATTGTCGATGGGGCCACCGAATGGGACATGTGGGCCGTCGATCCGCGCCGCTATACCGATTACACCGATCACGATTATTGCGTGCAAAAAGGCATGGAAACCTATGGCAACGAATATGCCATGCATTTCCCGCATCACGAATGGCCCGCCGGGCGCGGCAAGAAACTGTCGCCGGCCCATGATGCCGTGATCGCCAAAGGTGGCGTAATGGGTGCCTATAATGGATGGGAGCGCGCCAATTGGTTCGCCAAAGACGGCGATGATACATCGCTTGAGGCCACCCACACCTGGGGCCGCTCTGGTCCGTGGCAGGTGCGTGTTCAGGAAGAATGCGAAGCGGTGCGTGACGGTGTTGGCGTGCTGGATTTGCCGGGGTTCACGCGGTTCAATCTGGAAGGCGAGGGTGCCGCGGAATATCTGCGCGGAAAAGTCACCGGGGGTCTGCCCAAAGCGGGTCGGATGAACCTTGTGTATTTCGCTGATGATCGCGGCCGGATCCTGACCGAAATGTCCTGTATGCGTCACGCCGAGGATCATTTCACCATGATCACCGCGGCGGCGGCACAATGGCATGATTTCGAAGTGCTGAAAAAGGATCTGCCCGCGGGGATTTCCCTGACCGACCACTCCACCGAATTTGGCACCATGATCGTGACCGGCCCCAAAACGCGTGCCTTGTTTGAAAGCTTGGGCACCGAGGCTGATTTGTCGACCGGGTGGTTGACCCATCAGGACGCCACCGTGGCCGGCACCCCCTGCCGTCTGGTCCGTGTCAGCTTTGCCGGCGAATTGGGCTGGGAGGTGCATTGCACCAATGCCAACCAACCCGCGCTTTATGACGCGATCACCAAAGCGGGCGCCGTGCCGTTTGGCATGTATGCGCTGGATTCGCTGCGTCTTGAAAAAGGATACCGCACCTGGAAAGGCGAATTGTCCACCGATTATTCGGTGCTTGAGGGGGGGCTTGAGCGTTTTGTCAAACTTGATAAACCGCAGGATTTCCCAGGCAAAGCCGCCCTTTTGGTCGAAAAACAGCGGGGCATTGCCAAGCGTTTTGTGACCATGGTCGTGGATGCCGGCGACTGTGATGCGCCTTATATGTCCTGCGTTTCACATGGCGGCGAGGTTGTTGGGGAAACCACGTCTGGTGGCTGGGGCTATCGCGTGAACAAGTCGATCGCCTATGGCATGATCCGGTCGGATCTGGCGGTGCCGGGTACCGAAGTGTCCATCGACATCTACGGCGAAAGCTTCCGTGCGGTGGTGCAGGAAGATCAGCCGCTTTGGGATCCGGAAAACGCCCGTATCCGGGCTTGATAAAACGGCCCCTTCCGCGTGAATGTATGTGGAAGGGGCGCTCCATCAGGAGGTTTGTACATGTCTGATCCAGCAAAAAATACACCTGTAACGGTCGATCTGTATGTCGCTGAAGGATTTGTTCTGACAGAGTTTTCTGCCGTTGTGGAAATCCTGCGCATCGCCAATCGTGTCACGGCTCGAAGGGTGTTTGATTGGGCGTTTCGCTCGAAATCCGGGGGCCCAATTGGATGCCGGTCCGAAGCGATGGTTGCGACAAGTCCGATCCCCGAACGCCCCAAAGCCGACTATCTTTTTGTCTTGGGGAATTCCAATCCAGAGCACCCAGAGTTATCGGTAAAACCAATTGCTTCCGCCTATATGTGGCATGGGGCAAAGGTGGTGTTGCTGTCCGAAGCAGCCAGTCGGTTTATTGCGGAAAGCGGTGAACAAGGGCCGGGTCATACGACGCATTGGGAAAATCGTGCGGTTTTGAACGAACGCGGCACGCCGGGCGCAGGGTCTTATGCTTTGGCGGTGGATGACGGTCGGATCACGACCAGCGCTGGCATGGCGGCCACCTATGATCTGATGTTGTCCTTGCTGGGTGCGCATATTTCGGCGGCGTCTGTTGCGACAGTTGGCGACATTATGCTTCATGAAAACATCCGCGCGTTGTCCAGCTTGCAACCTTTTGGTGGCAAAGAACTGTCCGTGACGGGCAACCGGGCGTTGGATCAATGCATTGAATTGATGCAGGCCAACCTGGAAGAACCGCTGCTGATTTCCGAATTGGTCGGGTTTCTTGGAATTTCCGAACGCTCGCTTGAGCGTCATTTCCGGTCGCATTTTGATGTGACCCCAAATGGGTACTATCGCGAGCTGCGCCTGAACCAAGCCAACACGTTGCTGTTAAGAACCAAGCTTAGCGTGCGGGATGTTGGTCTGGCGTGCGGTTTTCCAAATGGGTTTTCGTCACTGTTCCGCCGTCATTTCGGGGTCACGCCAACGGATCTGCGCAAGCATGATAAGAACCAGATCGGTCGGCGATGTGTGAAACACGCCAATTATGGCGATTATGATACATCTCTGCGCGCGATGCCATGCGAATGAAAGAGTCAAAACCAGAGCAAATCCAACAAGGAGTATGATGATGAGCCTTCCTAAGCGCGCGCGTGTGGTCATCATTGGTGGCGGTGTCATCGGCTGTTCCGTGGCCTATCACCTGACGAAAAAAGGCTGGAACGATGTTGTGTTGCTGGAACGCAAACAACTGACATCCGGCACGACTTGGCATGCGGCTGGGCTGATTGCGCAATTGCGCGCCACCGCCAATATGACCAAGCTCGCGAAATACTCTCAAGAACTCTACGGCGCGCTTGAGGAAGAAACCGGGGTTGCCACCGGGTTTAAACGCTGTGGGTCGATCACCGTGGCGCTGACCGAAGAGCGTCGCGAAGAGATTTACCGTCAGGCGGCGATGGCCCGCGCGTTTGGGGTGGAGGTCGAAGAGATTTCCAACGAACGCGTGCAAGAGCTTTACCCGCATATCAACCTTGAAGGCGTGGTCGGTGCCGTGCATCTGCCGCTCGACGGACAGGGCGATCCGGCCAATATTGCGCTGGCTTTGGCCAAAGGCGCGCGCCAACGTGGCGGCATCGTCAAAGAGCGCATCAAAGTCACCGAAATCGTCAAAGAGGGTCGCAAGGTCACGGGTGTGGATTGGGTGGCGGATGATGGGTCCGACAGTGGTCATATCGAATGTGACATGGTGGTGAACTGCGCCGGTATGTGGGGGCACGAAGTTGGCCGCATGGCGGGGGTGAATGTGCCGCTGCATGCCTGTGAGCATTTCTATATCGTGACCGAGGCCATCGAAGGGCTGAAGCAATTGCCGGTGCTGCGCGTACCGGACGAATGCGCCTATTACAAAGAAGATGCGGGCAAGATGTTGCTCGGTGCGTTTGAACCCAACGCAAAACCCTGGGCGATGAAGGGCATCCCCGACACGTTTGAATTTGATCAGCTGCCCGAAGATTTTGACCACTTTGAACCGATCTTGGAACAAGCCTGTGACCGGATGCCGATGTTGGCAGAGGCGGGCATCCATACGTTCTTTAATGGGCCGGAAAGCTTCACGCCGGATGATGCCTATCATCTGGGGCTTGCGCCTGAAATGGACAATGTCTGGGTCGCGGCGGGCTTTAACTCGATCGGCATTCAATCTGCGGGCGGCGCGGGCATGGCCTTGGCCGAATGGATGGACAGCGGGGAAAAACCGTTTGATCTGGGGGATGTTGACGTATCCCGGATGCAACCGTTTCAGGGCAACAAGGAATATCTCTTTCAGCGGTCGAAAGAAACGCTGGGCCTGCTTTATGCCGACCACTACCCCTATCGCCAAAAGGCCACCGCACGGGGCGTGCGGCGCACACCGTTCCACCATCACCTGCTGGAACAAGGGGCGGTCATGGGGGAAATCGCTGGTTGGGAGCGCGCCAACTGGTTTGCCAATGAAGGCCAGGAACGGGACTATCACTATACGTGGAAGCGCCAGAACTGGTTTGAAAACTCAGCCGCAGAACATCGCGCGGTGCGGGAAAATGTTGGCATGTATGACATGTCGTCTTTTGGGAAAATCCGTGTTGAAGGCCCGGACGCCGAGGCGTTTTTGAACTATGTGGGTGGCGGCGATTATTCCGTGCCCAACGGCAAGATCGTCTATACGCAATTTCTCAACCGGACAGGTGGGATTGAGGCGGATGTGACCGTGACCCGGCTGTCTGAGACCGCATATCTGGTGGTGACCCCGGCGGCGACCCGTTTGGCGGATCAAACGTGGATGATGCGACATAAGGGCGCGTTCAACGTGGTGATCACCGATGTGACCGCGGGCGAAGGTGTGCTGGCGATCATGGGTCCAAATGCGCGTGCGCTGCTTGAAAAAGTGTCGCCCAATGATTTCTCAAATGCGACCAATCCGTTTGGCACCGCGCAAGAGATCGAGTTGGGCATGGGCCTCGCCCGCGCGCACCGCGTCACCTATGTGGGTGAGCTCGGATGGGAGATCTATGCCAGCACCGACATGGCGGGCCATGTGTTTGAGACGCTGCACGAAGCAGGGCAGGACATGGGGTTAAAGCTTTGCGGCATGCATATGATG
This sequence comes from Aliiroseovarius lamellibrachiae, assembly GCF_018599245.1. GTDB lineage: Bacteria > Pseudomonadota > Alphaproteobacteria > Rhodobacterales > Rhodobacteraceae > Aliiroseovarius > Aliiroseovarius lamellibrachiae. Next base: position 2,860 of record NZ_JAHEVJ010000006.1, on the reverse strand, counting down.
GACAGCTGTCGGATCGAAAAAGGCTATCGCCATTTTGGCCATGACATCACCTGCGAAGATCACGTTGTGGATGCCGGGCTGGGCTTTGCCGTCAAAGTCGACAAAGGTTGTGATTTCATCGGTCGCGAGGCGGTGATTGCCCGCAAAGAAACGGGTCCCAAGATGCGCATGGTTCAGTTTAAGCTGACCGATGCGGAACCGCTGCTCTTTCACAATGAACCGATCATCCGGGACGGCGAATATGTGGGGTATCTGTCGTCGGGCAACTATGGTCACACGTTGGGCGCGGCCGTCGGTCTGGGCTATGTGCCTTGCGAGGGTGAGAAACCCGCGGATGTTCTGGCCTCATCCTATGAAATTGACGTGTGCGGCGTGAAGGTAAAGGCCGAAGCATCGTTGAAACCCATGTATGATCCGAAGTCAGAACGGGTGAAGGTTTGACCCCAAAAGGGGTGCTTCAAACGCGAGCTATATATAGTGTGAGCTAAACATAAAGTCGGCGCATCCCATCCGGGGTGCGCCTTTTTCATCCGCGCCGCAATCGACCCGCGATCACATGGGCCAGCAGCCAGGTCGATTTCAGCACGCCAAACCCTTCGACCTGATGAAACAACCGCCAGGTCGCGGCGAGGGCTTTGACCTTATTGGACGAGAGTGAATCGCTGCGCACTGTGTAATCCATCAGCGGTTCTTGCAGCCCATGCGCCATGGGTATCTGATCCAAAATACGCAGCCACAATCCAAAGTCCTGCCGCATCCGCACGTCGGGCATTTCCACCAGCCCCAATTGCGCACGGTCATAGATGGCGGTCGAGCAGGCAATCAGGTTGCCGCGCAGCAGGGTCTTGCGATCCACGGTGGCTGGTAAGGCTACGTGACGAGTTTCGCTTTCAAAATGGCGCATAAACTCGGTATAGCTGAGCGCGGCGCCGGTTTGGGCCATAAAGGCAAGTTGCCGAGACAGCTTTTCAGGGCGCCATTTATCATCCGCATCCAAAAAGGCCATATAGCGCCCGGTTGCTGCCTGAAGGGCGCGGTTGCGGGCCTTTGCCGCCCCACCGTTTTGCGCGGCCTGTACGATCTTGATCCGTGGGTCTTGTCGCGCCAATTCCTGCGCCAACGGAAGGGTCCCATCTTGTGATGCATCATCAGACAAGATCAGCTCCCAATCGGTAAAGCTTTGCGCCTGAACCGAGGCCACCGTGTCACGCAGAAAGGCTTCGGCGTTATAGGTGGGGATGATCACGCTTACGGTGGGGGTCTGTGTCATGTTGGGTTCCGAAAAGTTCCACACCGAAATAGCCTATTCCCAGCCGCGCGACCAGTGCGGGACCGGCGCCAAAAACTGATGACATATATATGTGTGGCGGCTGGGGGAGGGGGCGTGGAAAACAAGGATCGGGTCTCATCAAAGATCGTGATGAACCGTCGCACATTTATCCCATCGCGTGCGGGCAATTGATTTGCCATACATGTTCAGTAAGGAGCGCGCTATGACCCAAAAACCCGACAACATCGACACCCCCCAAGGATTGGCATTTGTGATCGCCGCCTATTTTCTGTGGGGGTTCCTGCCGCTTTATATGAAAGCCTTGTCCCATGTTCCCGCCGCCGAGGTGGTGGCGCACCGGGTGGTATGGTCCGTGCCGGTCGCCGCTTTGGTGTTGATTGCGCTGAAGCGCACCAAAGAACTGCGCGAGGCGCTGGGCAATCCGCGGATGCTGGCGCAGGCGGGCCTGACCGCTGCGCTGATCTCGGTCAACTGGGGCATCTATATCTGGGCCATCGGCAATGGTCAGGCGCTTGAGGCCGCATTGGGCTATTACATCAACCCGCTCTTCTCAATTGCGTTGGGGGCGGTGTTGCTGGGCGAGCGTTTGAACCGCACCCAGATGCTTGCAATCGGATTTGCCGCCGCCGCCGTGGTCATCCTGACCTTTGACGCCGGGCGCCTTCCACTGGTTGCGCTGGCGTTGATGTTCACCTGGGGCTTTTACGCGTACTTCAAAAAGTCACTGCCCATCGGCCCCAATCAGGGGTTCCTGCTAGAGGTCCTGATCCTGTCGCCATTTGCCTTGGCCTATATGGTGTATCTGTCTGTCACTGGGCAGGCTGTCTTTCTGACAATGCCGGGCACCACCGTCTTGTTGCTTTGCGCGGGTGTGGTCACCTCGGTTCCCCTCATGCTCTATGCAAATGGGGCGAAGGGCGTGCGGATGAGCACGGTGGGCATCTTACAGTATATCGCCCCCTCGATGATCTTCTTGATTGCGGTCTTCGTCTTTAACGAACCGTTCGGCGGAATGCGCGTTTACGCCTTTCCTCTGATCTGGCTGGCACTGGTGATCTACACCTTCCCAATGTTGCGTGCCTGGAAGCGTGCATAAGACATGAAAAAGCCCCGCCTAAGTGATTTGGGCGGGGCTTTGTCGACTCCACGATAGAATCTTGACGAGATTCTCTACGGTCGCAGGTTTTTCGGTCGAATCTCATGACAGATTCCCGAAAAATGAATCACCCGGAACTTTATTTTGGAAAAATCAGGGGTGAATCGGATGCTGACTCGCCCAAATTTCGGGTTCTCCTGCATGAATCAAACGATGAAACCCCGAGAGTCGGGGGCAAAGCACATCCTATGGGGGCATTTTGACGGCGCTAAGGTCGTCTTTCCAAATTGATAGGCGAAATTAGGCAATGTTTAACCATCGCAAATCATTGATATTATGTGATTTTTTAAAAACATCGCAAAAATCTGTATTTTTGAGAAAAAAGGGGTTGCGGGTAGTGGGTGATAACCTTAGAACCCACTTCACCGGCGGCGCTGAGGCGCACAACGGGACGCCAGACGGCGCGGACGACA
>NZ_JAHEVJ010000005.1 GCF_018599245.1 Aliiroseovarius lamellibrachiae | reverse complement strand
GGAGAGTAGGTCACCGCCAAACCTAATAAAGTTCCAAAAAAACCTCTCTAATCGATATCAATCAATAATATAAACGCCGTCAGCCAAAAGCTGGCGGCGTTACTCGTTCCAAAAACTACTCAGGTACAAATTCAGCTGATCGTTCACCTTGTTCCCGTAGATTTCAGCGGGTAACGTGCGGTATGGCGCGTTCTAAGCACATCTTGTCTGTCTTTCTTGTCGTGGGTCTGGTCTTTTTGTCCGGCCTGTCCGCTGAGGCGCGCGCTGTATTGAGCGATTGTGCAATGGCCCACTGTGACCCTCACATCAAGATGTCTCATGGATCAACCAATGTCATACCTGCGGAAAAGATGACCGATCATGGCGGGTGTTCACAAAATCTGTGTCATCCTGTGGTGTTTCCGCCGCGCCTTATGCCCGCGCTTTCTGCGCAAGTTGATACGACATTTGTGTCTATCGTCCTTCGTCCACCGGTATTGAGACGCGCGGACAATCTGGAACGTCCCCCTAACGCTTGAAGTCAGATGAATGCCCTCTTTTTTTGAGAGCCCATGATGCTGCGCCCACATTGTGACGCGGCCCAAAGTCTCATTCCGTTAGGAACCACTTATGAAACGATATACCTTAACAATCGGCGCTTGCGCCGTTGCGGCAGTTGCTGCCTTTACGCTTATGAAAAATCCACAAACGAAGCGTGCCAGCGCGCCCGAAGTTGGCGAAAGCCAGGCGATAGTTGCCGTGCAACTTCCGAAAATCGCGGGGCAAGCCGCAGTCGGACAGCGAATTTTCGAAAGTGCTTGCGCCTCATGCCATGGCGTAAATGCAGCGGGCACCAAAGGCGTGGCCCCGCCGCTTGTTCACAAGATCTATGAGCCATCTCATCACGGGGATGAGGCCTTCCAGAGAGCTGTTGCCAATGGCGCAACTGGGCATCATTGGCCGTTTGGCGACATGCCCCCCATCGAGGGATTGACCCGTGGGGATGTTGCAATGGTTGTGCGCTATGTTCGCGAGTTGCAGCGCGCCAATGGGATTAAATGACGGCGTTTCGCATATATGTTGGCGCAGGTTCTCGTCGTGCCTGTTGCCAGCCCTTTAAAACACCCCAAGCCACTTGAGCAAAGGGTCACGCCTGGCAGATCTCTCCGCAGTGCGGGGGGATCTCATCACTATGTTGACGCCTAAGGAATGCGGCGGAGGGGGCAAAGAAAATCGCTATCGGGTTTGTCCGCGCTGAGGAGGCTTCGACACGCGCGGTATTGCACTGGAATTGTGGGTTGCGCGCTCAACCGATATGACGTGACTATCCATCACGGCAAACACCCCCTAAACTCAGGCAACCATGACCCCACGCAATCCCAGCTCTGTAAAACCAACCTCGATGCCCTCGATCCGAACGGTCGGATTGACCGGCATTTTGGTGACATTCGGAGATCAGCTATCAGAGGCGACAAACAACGCGGCACTGGCATTTCAAGAGGCAGTGGATCGGCTGAAAATTGATGGCGTGACAGAAACCTCGACGTCGCTGGTGTCGACCTTTGTCCAGTTTGATCCGACCCGCCTGTCCCGAACGGCGTTACAGGGCCAATTGCGGGAACTGGCAGGATCGCGCGATTGGTCTGTTTCGAAGGACGCTGTCGCACGTCGGCTTTGGAAGGTGAAAACGTCATTTGGCGGCGAGGATGGACCCCAGTTGGATGAGGTTGCCCAGCTGGTCGGCCTGACGCCAGAGGCTGCGATAAATCAGGTTCTGGAAACCCGCGTTCGTGTGATCACAATAGGGTTTGCGCCCGGCCAACCCTATTTGGGGACACTACCGCGCAACTGGGATTTCCCACGCCTACCAGATCTGATCCCGCGTGTGCCGGCCGGATCTTTGGTGGTTGCTCTGCGGCAATTGGTATTGTTCACAAATGATACCCCGACGGGATGGCGACAAATTGGTCAAACAGCGTTCCGCAACTTCGAGCCAAACAGTGCGTCGCCGTTTCGTTTGCGCGCAGGCGATGAAATGGAATTTGTCCGGGTGGGGCAAGATGAGATGCGCCGCTGTCTTGCTGACCCTACGCGTGCGACTGCGGCAGAATTGGTAGACCTGTCGTGATCCGTTCCGTAACGATATTACGCGCCGGCCCCGCCTTGACGATACAGGATTTGGGCCGCCCGGGGTGGCATGCCTATGGTGTGTCAAATGGCGGGGCTGTTGATTGCATGGCCTTGCATGAGGGCGCGGCATTGCTGGGGCAAACTGCGGGCTATGCTGCGCTCGAAATGCATTCATTCGGCGGAGATTTCCTGATCGAAGGGGACTGTCGCATCGCATTGACCGGTGCGCCTATGATTGCCCACCTTGACGGGGTGACGCTGGCTTGGAACGCAAGTCATAAGGTGAAACATGGCCAACGCCTTTCGATCGGTGCCGCCACCAGCGGTGTCTATGGATATCTCAGCGTCAGTGGAGGCTTTCAGACACCTGAATGGTTGGGCAGCCGGTCCGCGCATCTTGCCGCAAATATTGGTGGCCTTCTTGGCGCTGGCGACAGGTTGCCGGTGGGCGATGACCCGGACGAGGGCGCCATGTCGGTTTTTCTCCGGGTGCCTGATCGGTTCAGTGGCGGTGACATTCGTGTCGTGGCAACCTTGCACACCTCCTTGTTTTCGACTGCGGAAGTGGAAAGGTTTACGCAGACCAATTTCCAACGATCTTTGCGCAGCAATCGACAGGGCGCTGCGCTGACATTTGAAGGGCCACCTTTCACACCTGAAGCCGGGCAAAGTATTCTGTCTGAACCTATGATCAGCGGTGATATTCAGATGACTGGGGATGGTTATCCATTTGTTTTACAAAGTGAATGTCAGACCGCGGGTGGATTTGCACGGATGGCCCAAGTGCTCCCCTGTGATCTGCCAATCGTTGCACAAGCCACCCCAGACAAGGTGCTGCGTTTCCGGTTTGTGACATTTGAAGACGCGGATTTGGCCTATCAATCTTACCTAACAGACCTTCGGAACCTGCGCGGCCAAACCCGCCCGTTGGTGCGGCGGGTTGAAGACATACGTGATCTGCTTTCTTATCAGCTTATCAGCGGTGCGGTGACAGGCTGGGAAACAGATATGCCAGAGGACAGTAAATGACACGAGTGGATTTGAATGCCGATATGGGCGAGAGCTTTGGGTCTTGGACCATGGGGAACGACCGGGCGTTACTTGATATTGTCACATCAGCGAACATCGCTTGTGGGTTTCATGCCGGTGACCCTGATGTCATGGCAGACACCATGAAGGCTGCCGTCCAACGCAAAGTTGGTATTGGTGCACATCCGGGATTACCTGATTTGCAAGGGTTTGGGCGCAGAGAGATGGCGGTGGATGCAAAGACACTCGGCAATATGGTGCGTTACCAATTGGGGGCCGCGATGGCTATGGCGGCCAGTGCCGGTGGACGCGTGACGCATTTCAAACTGCACGGCGCGTTGTCGCATATGGCTGTTGCGGATGAAGATATTGCAACTGCGTGTTTTCGAGCAGTTCAGGAGATTTCGCCAGACATTGTCATTATGGTTATCGCGAGCACCGGTATGCAACGGGCCGCCGAACGGCTGAACTGTAACCTCGCGGCCGAAATCTTTGCAGACCGCGCCTATCTTGATGATGGTACGCTTATGGGGCGCAGCCTGCCCGGATCGGTGATCCATGATGCGGAGTTGGCGGCCTTGCGTATGCGTGAAATGGTTTCCGAGGGTGCAATTATCACCGCCACGGGCGCGCGTATTCCAACGAAAATCGACACAATATGTGTGCACGGGGACACCCCAGAGGCAATCGCAATTGCGCAAGCCGTGCGGGATGGGTTGCTGATGGACGGTGTCCGCGTGGCGGGATTGGCCGAGGTGTAATCCACCCTCGGTGTCACCCCTCGACACGCCCATAACGTACCAGAACCGTTTCCAACCCGGGGTTCGGGGTTGGGAAGCTGAGTTCGCCGTTCGAGCGATGGTCAAGCGAAACGCCGATACGATTGCCATTTTCGCGATAAATACCAGCTTCAACACCGGAGCGAAATTCTAGTGGATATCCTAGTCGCGGCCCGGATTTTGCGCGCATCCACCAGCCGGGCATAAAGCTCAATTCTGCATAGCCATGCCCGTTTCCGGTAGAAAATTCGTTCAATGCGCCTGCGCCAACCCAAACATCGCCAAGTGTGTCGACTGAAATTCCAACCGTCGGTCGAAAAGGCCCAAATGTCACCGGGGCATCAAGGCGATAGTAGGTCTCTTGACCAATTATATCCGCCTCGAAAATCAACTGCCCCGCAGAAATTGTGTGGCGGACCCCGCTCCATGCCAACCGCATGCAGCCATCCCCACAAAAATTCGCGCCCATATCGATGAGCCCGGTCAACAGAAATATTACCGCCAGAGTGCCGTCCATAATGCATCCTTTCCCCTCAAAGACTTATGGGAGAATTCATGTTCTGTCACCAGATCTTGAGAGCATAAAGAAATGTAACACTTTTTTGCCAATACCCCTTGTGGTTCTGAGAGGGCAAGCGTATATCAGCCTCACTGTCGCGGGATGGAGCAGCCCGGTAGCTCGTCAGGCTCATAACCTGAAGGTCGTAGGTTCAAATCCTACTCCCGCAACCAAATACCTGATTGTTCAGGTTAAAAGGGTCGCCATAAGGCGGCCTTTTTTGATTTGGGTATGCCGCCCTCATCCATCACAGGTGCTGACGTTGAGGGCTGTGTTGGTATCGCAGATGTTAAAAGTAACTCCGCACCAAAGCGCTTGAAATCAAGCTCCACCCATCCGCTACCACAAAAAATGCAAGTTTGAACGGCAGTGAGACAATTGCAGGCGGCACCATCATCATGCCCATCGACATGAGAATTGCAGCGACAACAAGGTCGATGATCAGAAATGGGAGGAAGACCAAAAAACCGATTTGAAAGGCGCGCTCAATCTCTGACAAAAGGAAGGATGGAACAAGGATGGAGAGGGGGGAGGTGGCGGCAGGGTCACCACTGTACCCTGGCCTCAGCTCTGCGAGATGCGCAAATGTGTCGGGGTCAATTCGGTTCGCCATGAAGATACGAAATGGCTCCATTGCAGCGGAAAATGCGGGCTCCAGTTCAAGCTCCCCTTGTGTAAAGGGCTGTGCGCCGACCTGCCATGCTTCTGTAAAAACGGGTTCCATAACAAAGTAGGTGAGGAAAAGCGCCAGACTGATAATCAGCATATTTGGCGGCGATTGTTGTAGCCCAATGGCTTGTCTCAGAATTGAAAGAACAGTCACGATAAACGGGAAACAGGTCACCATAACGGCCAAGCCTGGAACCAGACTGAGCAATGTGATCAACACCATGAGTTGGATCGATCGTGTGGCGAGTGACCCTTCTGCGCCAAGATTTAGCGAAATATCTTGCGCGAACGAAAGGCTGGGAGCGGCAATAAAAAATACCAAAACAAGAAGTGTCGATATGGGCGTAGAAAGGGTGCAACGGTTTAGCATTTACTAAAGCCCTGATGTCAAATCTGCGACTTCGGTCAGCCGAACGGCAAGTCCACCGCTAGGGTCGCCCTCGATTTCTTCAAGCTCCCCTCGTGCGATTAACTTGTCGCCAACATAAAGCTCAACCGGATCCTCCACTTTTTTGTCCAAGGGAAGAATGCTGTCATTTTTCAGGCGCAGCAACTCTCTTACTGTGGGTCTGGCCTTGCCAACGGAAATCGTGATTTCAATTGGAACTTGGGTGAATGGGCTGGAATGTGTGGTGTCTTGGGTTTCGTCAGCCATGATTTTGGGCCCTTTCATTGATTTCATAAAGACCGGAAATTGCCTCGCCAATTCTTTGAACGGCGCCGCTCAGATCAATTTGCTTTTCAGTCTGCCCCATGCGGATATAGACCTGCCCCTCGGCTAGGGTTTCTTCTTCGATAAGTTCAACGGGGATCGTGTTGTTCTGTGCCAAAAGCTGCTCTAGGGTCTCGCGACCTTGCGGGTAAACAATGATCTGGATTGGCGTGTCCGCAGCGTCAGCAGCAAGTGGCAAAAGTTCCTCGACAATCGCCTGACCTATCGTGTCAGAGATGAGTTTTGGGAGAACCTTGGCGACCATGCTTGCCAGCAAAGGCTCTAGCGACTGCATTACATGACTTCTGGCTTCGTGAAATGTGAAACCAAGATCCTGCAGGTTTCGCGCGAATTCCGCGCCAATTCGGTTTCGGTCATTGTCATCTGTTTTGGCGGCATCATCCCAGCCTGCTTGATAGCCGGCCTCATATCCAGCGAGTCGGGCCTTCTCTAGATCGTCGCTAGAGATGGCAGGTGCTGACGGTTGAGCAGGTTGCTGCATCTGTTTGGTCGGAATATCAAATTCTTCAAGGCGGAACAGTCGAGACATCAGGCGGTCTCCTCTTCATCTTCCATCCAGCCGCGAAGGATCTCGATGGTTTCACTTTGACGCTCTTCAATTAGGTCGCGCAAGCGCTGAACCGGGTCCTGAGCGCCCATGCTGCCCAAGTCATCATCAAAGTCGATGTCCGAAACCACTGACATTTGTGGAGGAGAAAACTCTCCGTCGTCGATTTCACCCGTGAGCGAGGGCATGTCGGAGAAATCAGTATTGAATTGAATTGGCTCAGCGCTTCCGGATGAAGCGGGTGCGTCCATGGTTGTGGGTGACGTGTTCGCGGGCAATTGTGGGCCGGGCAATGACTGCGCAGCCCGTGTTGCCTGTGGATTGTCCGCCGTACTTCCGAGGATCGGCCTAAGAACAAACAGTCCCAAGATCAGTGAAACGAATGCCAGAACCATCAGCTGAATAAGGGACATGAGGTCGAGATGTAAGCGTTGCAGAAAGCCAACTTCGGCGGCTGTCCCCTCCAATGGCAAGGGCTCAAACTCCATTGTTTTTAGGGTGATTGTGTCACCCCGTGCTTCTTCAAAGCCGATGGCGGATGCAACCAGATCTTTTAGGCTGGCGAGCTCTTCTTCGGAACGTGGCGACCAAACCTCTTCGCCAGTTTCATTTGCGGTGCGAATGCCATCAACCAATACCGCAACAGTAATACGTTTGGTGGCGCCGGGAGATCGGATGATTTCGCGTGTTGTTTCTGAGACTTCGTAATTGACCAGCTCGCGGGTTTCGCTGTTCTGTGCGGAAGAGGAGTTCTCTCCTCCACTGCCTGCGCCATCCGGCAGATTGGAGGCCACGGTGACACCGCCTGCGCCCGAATCGGAACTTTGGCTCGTGTTTTCCTGTGTCTCGGTTGAAATGGCGACGCGCCCGTTGGGATCAAATGTTTTTTCCAGGATTGATTCGCGTTCCGTCACGGTTTCCAAACTCAACTCAACAACGGCGTTGCCAGCACCAACTCTGGCCTCCAACAGATTTTGAATACTTGCTTTCAGAACATCTGCTTTGTCACTCGCCGTGTTTTGCGCGGCCCCGCCGTCATCGCCTGCCGTAACGAGACCGCCACGGCTGTCGATGACGGACACATCTTCTGGTGCCAATCCTGGAACAGCCGATGATACAAGGTATTTAAAGGCTTTTGCTTGTGAGCCGGAGATGTTTCCGCTCGACGTTGTTAAAGTGACCGAAGCGGTAGGTTTTGCGCGCGCGCGCAACCCCTGCTGGGCCGCTTGCGCAATGTGAACACGCGCATTTTTTACAAACGGGCTAGAAACAATTGTACGCGCAAGCTCACCTTCTTTGGCACGCCAATAGGCCGCATCAAACATCTGTGACGTCGTCCCAAAACCAGATAATCCGTCAAGTAACTCGTAACCACGAGATGAATTTGTCGGCAAGCCATCGCTTGCTAACGTCATTCGCAAACTATCCCGCTGGGCGCTGTTGACGTAAATTGCCCCGCCGCGCACCTCAAATTCTGCACCGCGAGCTTCTAAAGCTTTCACAACTTCGCCAGCAGCACCTGATTCGAGACCTGCATAAAGCAAGTCCATGGAGGGCTGGCTGGCCAACCGAGATATACCCAGCACCGCGGCAAACATTGCCAGAGTAGCAAGGGCAACGACTATCTTTTTTCGTGCGTCCAATACGGACCAAACAGAAAGGATCTGCTGCAAGACGTAACTCCTTCTACGAGCGGGCTTCTGCCCCCGTCACTCAAACAGTTTTCTCCGAACGGCCTTAACAATCGGTTAGTGCCCGCCGGTCTATAACGATTCGAGGAAAAAATTTCTGGTGATGAAATGGCAGAAGCTGAAGAACCGGTAGATGGCGAAGAAGAAGAAGCGCCAAAGAAAAAATCCAAGAAGGGCCTTATCATTGGTCTGGTACTTGCGCTGGCTCTCGGCGGCGGAGGTTTTTTTGCGGTATACTCCGGGATGCTGCTCGCACCAGCTTCAGAAGATGGACACGCGCCAGAGGGCGAGGCGCCCGAAATTGTTCTGGATCTTCCGCCTGTTGCCTATGTGGAACTAGATCCGCTGGTAATTTCACTAGGGCGAGCGGCCAGCAATAAGCATCTCCGATTCCGCGCATCTTTAGAAGTTGAACCCAACTACCTTCAGGATGTCGAGGGCCTGAAACCGCGCGTTTTGGACGTGTTGAATTCCTATTTGCGTGCGGTTGAAATTCGTAACCTAGAGGATCCTGGTGCGTTGATCATGTTGCGTGCGCAGATGTTGCGCCGAATTCAACTGGTCACGGGTGAAGGTCGGGTGCGGGATCTTTTAATCTTAGAATTTGTGCTGAACTGAGCCATGGAGGGAATGAATATGGACCTTATCGCGGACACCCTTATGGCGGCTGGCGCGCTTGGCGCAGCGATATATTGCATTGTATTGTCGCGCCGGCTTAAGCGGTTCAACAATCTGCAAAATGGGATGGGTGGTGCTGTTGCAGTGCTGTCTGCTCAAGTCGACGACATGACTAAAACCCTGATTAAGGCGCAATCTGCGGCGGGAAAAAGCGCAGAGCAGCTTGGGGATCTTACCCAACGCGCAGAAGCCGCTTCGAGAAAGCTCGAACTGATGATGGCAAGTTTACATGATTTGCCAGAGGAAAATGCGACTGCTCAAGACGCGGTTGCCCCCCGCCAGCCTGATTCAGAAGTAGATACCGATAAACCGCAAACCAGCTCTGAGGCGGATCTTTCGGTCCAGGTGCCGGTGTTCTTAAGTCACAGGCATAAGCATCTAGAGGCGGCCGAATGATGTTTGGAAAAAAAGCAAAAAAGAACGCGCTCGGTAATGCAAAGCATGCGGAGCAGCCTGTAAAAGCAAAAAAGGAACGATCAAGAAAGCCGACAAGCCGAGGTGCTTTGTGGGTGATTGCCGCATTGTTTGTGGCGTCAGGGGTGCTCCGTTTGGGCGATCATGGGGTGGCGATTGCTAAGGAAGTGGCGTCATTGGTGGACCCGTCCAATGGACCTATGACGCATGACGCCACCTGTAAAACAGAAGATGATATCGCTCGTGTATTGGCCGTTCTTCAAGAGCGCGAGGACGCGCTGAACAAACGAGAAGGCGCATTGCGAGACAGATTGCAGGCAGTAAGTGTCGCCGAGAGCCAAATCCAATTAAATATGGCTGCACTCGTTGAAGCAGAAAACTCACTAAAGGCGACTATGGCGTTAGCGGATGGTGCGGCTGAGAATGATCTGAGCCAGCTGACACAGGTTTATGAGAGCATGAAGGCGAAACAGGCAATTCCACTTTTTGCCCAGATGGATCCGCAGTTTGCTGCTGGTTTTTTGGGGCGAATGCGCTCTGAATCTGCAGCACAGATCATGGCTGGACTTGATCCCCAAAAGGCCTATGCCATCAGCGTAATTTTAGCGGGCCGAAATGCAAATGTTCCTACGAATTGATGAAATATAGCACGGTTTTTTAACCCAATTTTGACAGCATCAAGGTTACTGAACGCGCGGTAAGGAGATTAGTAAATGGTCGGAATTATTGGGATTGCACTAATTTTTGTTATGGTGTTCGGGGGCTACATTGCTGCTGGCGGGAAGATGGGTATCATCCTGAAATCTCTTCCTTTTGAGTTTACTATGATTGGGGGCGCCGCCGCAGGTGCATTTGTCATTTCAAACGATGTGCCCTCCATCAAACATACGCTCAAAGACATCGGGAAAGTATTCAAAGGGCCCAGGTGGACGCATGGCGACTATAAGGAGCTTTTGTGCTTATTGTTTGAACTGATCAGACAGGCGCGCCAAAATGCGGTCGCGCTTGAAGAGCACATTGAAAACCCGGAAGAAAGTGCGATCTTTTCGCGTTATCCAAAAATTCTTGCTGACAAAGAAGCGATTGAACTGATTTGCGACACGCTGCGATCGGCCTCGATGAATTATGATGATCCGCACCAAGTAGAAGAAGTCTTAGAAAAGCGGATGGAGGCCAACCTCCACCACGCTCTTCATTCCAGTCACGAGATGCAAGCCATCGCAGACGGATTGCCTGCGCTGGGAATTGTTGCAGCTGTTCTTGGTGTGATTAAGACAATGGGCTCAATTGACCAGCCGCCTGAAATTTTGGGTAAGATGATTGGGGGTGCTTTGGTCGGAACATTTTTGGGGGTGTTTTTGGCATATGGTCTTATGGCCCCATTTTCGTCAAAGGTTAAAACTGTTGTCGAAGAAGATGCCCATTTTTACCAACTGATCCGTGAGGTTCTGGTCGCAAACCTATACAATCACTCCGTCAATATTTGTATCGAGGTTGGTCGACAAAACACCCCGGGTCATTGCCGCCCGAGCTATTCAGAGCTTGAAGAAGCTCTGAAGGAAGTGAAGAAAGCGGCAGCATAATGTTCTTAGTACGCTCATTACTTTTCCTGATTTTGTCGACAAGTTTCGCCATGTCACAACAATTGACGGTGAAATCCGGCGAGCATGATAAGTTTTCGCGACTCGTTGTTTATACGCAGAGTCCCGGCGCGTGGACGTTTGGTCGCGTCGAACGAGGATATGAGTTGCGATTAAGTCAACGTGAAAAGACGTTCAACATTTCAGATGCTTTTTCTCTTATCCCGAGAACGCGGATTAAGAGCCTTGAAGACCTTGGTGATGGTCGGCTCTTGATTGACACTGATTGCAGCTGCCATGCAGCAACGTTTGTTGCTTCAGGCGGACAAATTGTCATTGATATCATCTCGGGATTGCCATCATCCGAGTCAGACGCGTTCGAAGCATTTCTCGATGTACCGGATGCAAAGCAGATCGAAGAAGCAAGGACGGTGATGGTTGACAGCGCCCATGGCCAGTCGACGTCAATCGCGCGCCTTGGGTTGCCTCTTCTGCCAACCGCTGAAAAGCCTCAGCTTATCTTGGATGAAGCGGCCTCTGAAAATAGCTTTCGGGACGAAGCTCAACGCATTTCTGATGACTCTGCTGAGCACGGGGCAACGCAAAATGAGGTGGAGCTCGTCGACAGTGCATTCGCCGAACCCAATTCGCGAGATCGGGTGAGGGAAACTGAAATCGCTCTGATTGAGCAAATTGGCCGCGCTGCGGCACAGGGATTGATTGATGCTAATCTGTCAGATCTGGAAGCCGAAGTGGACCGTGTCACCCATCCAACGCAGGAGGTCGAGGCTCCCTCTCCCGTCGTGGCCCCGGAATTTGAGCCGATTGAAAACTTGGATGCGAATGCTCACGTTGCTGTGCAGACATCAATTGATCGCGAAACGGCACTACAAAAATCTGAGACCTTGTCCACACAAGAGGGACGCGCCTGTTTACCTGACGAATATTATGCCATTGAGGCTTGGGGTGGAGAGGTCCAAGCGGGTGCCGATCTAGCAAAGCATAAATCAGGTTTTTTGGGTGAGTTTGATCAGCCCGACGCCGAAGTGGTAACAGCTTTGGTTCGTCAATTGGTCTACCTTACGTTTGGCGCTGAAGCAAAAGCGTTGATCAACCGCTATGGCAACTTGATTGATGGTTCTGACAGCTTAACACAAATGTCTGAGATTATGGATGACCTGACTGCTGTCGAAGGACACAGGTATTCTCCACAAATGGGTTGTGATGGTAATACAGCGCTTTGGGCCGCATTGGCGCAATCTGAGTTCCGTCCAGGACAGGAAATCAACACGAAGGCGATTATTGTATCTTTTTCCAAATTGCCTCTGCACTTGCGGCGGCATCTCGGCCCAAGCCTTGCCAAAAAGTTTCTTGATGCGGGTGACATGCAAACGGCAGTTTCTCTACGCAATATATTAGGCCGCGTCGAGGGTGATCACGGCCCCGAGTTTCAGTACCTAGAAGCACAAATCGATCTGGAACAAGGGGAGACACAACTCGCAGAGACTCGTCTGACAGATATTGTGAATGATGATACAAGTCTGTCCCCCACCGCCGCTTTAGAGATCGTAAATGCGCGCTTGTCTCACAATCAGGTTGTCCCGCAACGTATTCTGGAACTTGTGTCAACATTTGCTTTTGAGCAGCAAGGGTCGCGACTTGGTATTGATTTGGAAATTGCGCAAATTCAAGCGCTCGCAAACAACGGTGATTTCGCAACCGCGATCGCTGAATTTAGGAGTGATGTTGCCGACCACAAATACAACGAAAACGAGGTGGCCAGTCTACGTCATGCCATCTTCTCGGAACTGGTTGATCAGGGGACCAATAGTGACTTTTTGCGCTACACCGTAGGGGCCGAATTCGACTACAATGCTTTGGGTGAGGAATTGCGAAAACCTATTGCAGAACGTCTTATTGATCTGGGTTTTGCGCGCGATGCGCGCGTGTTGCTGGATGTCGCCGGGACGGTACCAGATACAGAACAACGCCTGGATTTCGCCAAAATCGCTCTCTTGGAAAGGAAGCCGGATGTTGCGCTGGGGTATCTTGCCGGATTGGTCACCGAAGACGCAGAACGGCTTCGCGCGCAAGCGCACGATATGTCTGGCGATTACAGTTTATCTTCGGAAATTTACAGCCGGTTGGGTGACAAGCCCGCGCAATATGAAGCGGCTTGGCGTGGTGGTGAGTGGTCGCAGCTTTTAGGCGGTGAAGAAGGAAATGTTCCGGCCATCAGTCAATTGATACTCGCAACTGAACGAAACGCGGCTCCCTCCCAAGATGGTGTTTTTATGATCAACTCGGGACTTTTGACCAAAAGCGAAGAAACTAGGAACATACTCTCAGGTTTGCTGAAAGAATTCCCTAACCCCTAGGGGTGCTTACCCTTTGTAAACGACTCTCGCCTAATCTGATGTTAACCAACGTCAGCAAAAAGTGCGCGTGAAATGACAAGAAATGTCTCTCCCTTATCGGGAACTATCGCAATAAATTCGTGTGTTAACACCTTTGCGGTCATTTGTATTCTGATGGCGGGGTTCTCAATGCCTGCCTTCTCAGAAGGAGATGAATCGCACGTTTGCGATCAGGTTGCCTCTGTCGCCTCTGCCCAAACAGGCGTGCCCCTCTCTGTGTTAAAAGCGATCTCGCTGACCGAGACGGGGCGTAAACGCGGTGGGCGGTTTCGCCCTTGGCCATGGACTGTGAACATGGAAGGCAAAGGGGTGTGGTTTGATGCCGAAGATGACGCTCGGGCCTATGTTTATAAACACTTCAAGCGCGGTGCGCGGAGTTTTGACGTTGGCTGCTTTCAGATCAACTACAAATGGCACCACCAAAACTTCGCTTCGCTGGAGGAAATGTTTGATCCGCTTGCGAACGGAATTTACGCAGCGAAGTTTTTGTCGGAACTCTATGAAGAAAAAGGCAACTGGCGTGATGCCGCAGGGGCTTATCATTCGCGCACACCCAAATATGCCGATCGCTATAAAGAGCGATTTGCCAAGTTGCGGGCAAAGTTTATCGGGCAGGATTCAGATCCAGTTCAGGTCGCAAGCGTTTCACAAGAAGACGTCGCGACACCACCGCCCATCGTCGATTTACTGGTCCCAAGAGTAAACAACTTCCCACTGCTGCAATCAGGCACAGGTGCAAAAGCGCTGGGCTCTTTGGTGCCCTCACGCGGTGCGGCGGCGACGCCCTTCATTCTTCAGGATAATGGATAGGTGAAAGATGCAGTTTAACCTGTCTGATTTATTTAAGCCGACCATTTTGCTTGCCCTCGCCCTGATGGCGGTGATTGTCATGATGATTTTGCCGATGCCTTCATGGGTGCTGGATATCGGATTGGCGGCGTCATTTGCACTGGCAATCCTGATGTTTACGGTCACTCTTTTTATTGAACGGCCATTGGAGTTTTCGGCATTCCCAACCGTGCTTTTGGCATCTCTGATGCTCCGACTTTCAATGAATGTCTCGTCAACAAAATTGATTATCGGTCAAGGGCATACGGGTACATCCGCGGCTGGTGATGTTATCGAAGGCTTTGCCAATTTTGTTATGGGCGGCAGTGTCTTTCTGGGGCTGGTCGTATTTTGTGTGCTGTTGATCGTGAATTTCATCGTGATCACAAAAGGGGCCACTCGAATGGCCGAAGTTGGGGCTCGGTTTGCTTTGGATGCAATGCCGGGGAAACAGCTTGCGATTGATAGCGACATGTCTGCAGGTGCTATTGACCATGCCGAGGCAAAGTTGCGGCGTGAAAAAGAACAAGCAGAAACAACCTTTTTTGGATCTCTTGATGGCGCCTCAAAATTTGTAAAAGGCGATGCTGTGGCGGGTCTGTTGATTACGCTGCTTAACATCGTTGTGGGTCTTATTATCGGCGTGTCCATACATGGAATGGATATCGGGAGCGCGTTTGAAACCTACGCGATTCTTACGGTTGGCGATGGTCTTGTGACGCAAATCCCAGCGGTTATTATTTCAATTGCGTCGGCGCTACTATTGGCGCGTGGTGGTGCCACAGGGTCAACGGATCGCGCCCTATTTGCGCAACTGGGGGGGCACCCAGCCGCACTCAGCACGGTCGCTGTATTGATGGGTTTGTTCGCCTTAGTGCCGGGCTTGCCTTTTGTTCCATTCCTCGCGGGCGCCGTTGTTCTGGGGTTCGCCGCGTGGAAGTCGAGCCAAAAACAACAAACCGCAGCAAAGGAAAAAGAGGCTGCCGCGCTAGAGGTGACAGCCGAGCCTAAACCGGAGAGCATCGGGGATATCTTGGATCTGGATGACATCCATGTCGCGTTTTCGCCGGATCTGATCTCAATGGTTTTGGACCCCGCAACGGGACTAGATGCGCGGATCAATAATATGCGGAACCATGTTGCCGGGGCATTTGGGCTTATTCTTCCAGAAATTCGACTGACGGATGATAGTACGCTACCGCCTGGTGGATACGTTGTTAAGATTCAGGGCGTGACGCAAGCAGAGGATCGCTTGGAGCCAGATAAGTGCCTTGTCATTCTCAGTGGAAATGAAATTGATTTGCCCGACGGGGAGGATGTGAAGGAACCCGTTTATGGCGCGCCGGCTCGGTGGATCTCTGTGGATGCCCAAGAAGAGGCGGCGCTTCAGGGCGGCACAATTGTAAACCCTACAGAGGTGCTTGCGACACATTTGCTGGAAGTGATCAAACGCAATTTTCCACGCCTTTTGACAATGAAAGCGCTTAGACGTTTGATGGACGAGTTTATCAACCTCAGCGACTCGGCGAGAGCAGAGGCCAATCGACGCTTGTTGGATGAACTGGTCCCCGAAAAAGTTCCACCAGACCTGCTGCTTTCAGTATTGCGACTGCTTTTGGACGAGCGTGTTTCGGTTAGAAATTTACCACTGATCCTTGAAAGCGTTGCCGAGGCACGCCCGGTCATTCCGTCGCCCGAGGGGATTTGCGAGCATGTGCGCCATCGATTAGGGTTTCAACTTGTGTCAGAGCTAAAACGCGGGGATGGCTCGATCCCCTTGGTGCAGCTTGCTCCTGAGTGGGAAGAGCGCTTTTCCGCGTTCCAAATTGACAGCGACCGGGGACCGCAAGATGTGGCGCTGCCGCCTGATGAATTCAACCGCTTGGCCAATGCAATTGCTGATCGGATTGCGAAAGCTGGCGAAACTGGGATCTACCCCGCCGTTGTGACATCAACCCGCCGCAGACGTTTCTTGAAAACGGTTCTGAATGCAAAGGGTATTGGCAACCCTGTGTTGTCTTTCGAAGAGATTGGAACCGAAGCGCGCCCTTCATTGGTGGGTATGGTCCCGGCATGATGTATCAACTTGCTGAAATTTTAGGGCTTGGGCAGTCGGTTTTACTGTTGGCGTTTTTTGTATTTCTTCGGGTCGGCGCCGCGATGGCGTTGCTACCAGCTTTTGGCGAGCGATCGGTTCCACAGCGCGTCCGGCTGGTGCTTGGATTTGCGTTTACAATGGTGGTTTTGCCCGCCGTCGCTGCTCAGATGGATGCCGCGATAGCGGACCCGCTTAAGATTGGGATGATGGTGATTTCTGAACCCATTGCGGGGCTCATACTTGGGGCTGTTGTTCGGCTATTCATATTTGCTTTGCAAATTGCTGGAAGTATGGCTGCACAAGCCACATCTTTGGCGCAAATTTTTGGGGGCTCAAATGCCGACCCACAACCAGCAATTGGCCATGTCTTGCTCGTGTCTGGCTTGGCGTTGGCCGTTATGTTGGGTCTTCATGTCCGCTTGGCAGAAATGTTTATTCTGTCCTACGAAGTCATTCCCCCGGGTGAATTTTTGTCCGGCGCCCTGGTCTCAGACTGGGCGCTTCAGCATGTCTCGCGTATTTTTGCGCTGGCCTTTACTCTGGCCGCGCCGTTCTTGATTGCCTCACTGATCTATAATGTTGCGCTGGGCGTCATTAACCGTGCAATGCCGCAATTGATGGTGGCGTTTGTTGGTGCGCCAGCGATCACGGCGGGCGGGTTGCTGTTGCTTTTTGCGGCCACCCCATTGTTGCTTCCGCTTTGGGTTAATGCGCTTCAGGCCTTTTTAAATCAGCCATTTGGAGCGCCATGATGGCTGAGGGCGAAGATGATGATAAGCAACATGAACCGACGCAGAAAAAGCTCGATGATGCGCGAAAACGTGGCGAGGTCCCCCGATCCGCTGATCTGACAACAACCGCTGCCTTTGGTGGCATGATGGTTATGGCAGCTGTTTTGGGCGCGCAAAGCCTCAGCTCGCTAGGGGCGTTTTTAACCGGCCTTCTGGGGCGTGCTGACAGTATTTCAACAGAGCTTTTTCTTGGTGGCGGACGAGTGGGGCTGGGGAATTTGCTGTTGGGAGTGGCGCAAAACACAATTGGATGGTTTTTGATCCCCGCAGTGGCCGCGATCGTTCTAACCATTGCCACGCGCAGTTTTGTTGTGGCGCCAGACAAGCTTAAACCGAAATTGTCGAAAATATCGCCGTTGTCTAATGCCAAAAACAAATTCGGCAGGAGCGGCTTATTTGAGTTTGCGAAGAGCTTTACTAAGCTTTCAATCTACTCAGTGATTTTGGGATTTTTTCTTTTTAGCAAACTTACCACAATCATCGGCACGATGTATCTGAATCCGCAAATGGTGACGGTCGTTTTGCTCGAACTGTCGATGCAGTTTTTCGGCTTGGTGTGTGTGGTCATGCTGCTTATCGGCGGGGTGGATTACATGTGGCAGTATCAAGAGCACCTTCGGAAAAATCGAATGTCCCACAAAGAAATGATGGATGAGTTTAAGCAGAATGAGGGTGACCCGCATATGAAACAAATGCGCCGCCAAAAGGGGTATGAAATTGCGATGAACCAAATGCTGTCGGATGTGCCCGATGCGGATGTCGTGATTGTTAACCCAACCCACTACGCGGTGGCGCTCAAATGGTCGCGCCTGCCCGGAGAGGCACCAGTTTGTGTTGCCAAAGGTGTCGATGAAATTGCTGCACGTATTCGCGAAGCTGCGGCTGGGGCAGGTGTCCCCATTCACCGCGACCCGCCAACGGCGCGTGCGCTTCATGCGTCTGTTGAGATTGGCCAAGAAATCATGCCGGACCAATATCAGGCCGTCGCCGCCGCAATTCGATTTGCAGAAATGATGCGCAAAAAGGCGCGTAGTTTTGGGGTGAACCTATGACCAAACAGCTAAAGTCTTTGGGGGAAATCTCTGACATGATTTTGGATTTGAAGTTGATGGGATTGCAGCAGGTTACTCAGAAAGCTGAAGTTCTCAAGCAGAAGAACCAAGAGTTAGATACCGCAAAGCAGGCGCGATCCTCTGCGTTGACGCGAGAGGCTTCGCTCGATATGGCGCAGCTTTCAGGCCGGGATGAGGCTTGGCATGACTGGATGCAAAACGTCCGCCGCGCCCATAATTTCGAACTGGCAAAACTTTACGCAGAACGAGAAGAATGCATGGCAGAGGCTCGCCATGCAATGGGGCGCGCGGATGTCATCAAATCCCTGTTAAAAAAACAGGCGAAGTCCCGCGTGGGATAGACCCTTGTCGTACTGTGGTCTAAGATTGCGCAACTGACCCAGATTTAACGAGAATTTCCCATGACATGTGTTTTCGTAACCGGCACGGCCGGCTTTATCGGCTTTCACCTTGCCAAGCTGTTGCTTGAAGAAGGGGCCGAGGTGCATGGGTTTGATGCCGTCAACGATTATTATGACCCTGCCTTAAAAGAGGCGCGCCTGGCCATTCTGGGTGGTTTTCCGAACTTCACCTTCACCCGCGGTCAGCTGGAAAATGCTGAGGTTCTGACCGCAGCAATGGAGGCCGCTCAACCGAGCATTGTTGTTCATCTCGCGGCTCAGGCGGGTGTCCGTTATAGCATCGAAAATCCGCGCGCGTATCTAGACAGCAACATTGTGGGCACGTTTAACCTGATGGAAGCGGCGCTGAAATTGCGTCCGGACCATTTGTTGATGGCCTCCACATCCTCAGTGTATGGCGCAAATGAACACATGCCCTACCGTGAAACTGACAAAACAGAAACGCAGATGTCGTTCTATGCGGCCACCAACTATGCGGCCACCAAAAAAGCAAACGAAGCGATGGCACATTCCTGGGCGCACATCCATGGTTTGCCGATCACGATGTTTCGGTTTTTTACCGTTTATGGCCCTTGGGGGCGCCCCGATATGGCGCCGCATCTTTTCACCGATGCCATCTTGGCCAATCGCGAAATCAAGGTGTTTAATCATGGTAAAATGAGCCGCGACTTCACTTATGTCGAAGATCTTGTGCGCGGCATTCGGTTGCTGTTTGACGCGCCGCCCGTGCGCCCCGATGGGCCAGATGGGATCGCGGATGGCGACAGCCTCAGCCCGGTTGCGCCCTATCGCGTCGTGAATATAGGGAATTCGAACAGTGTCGCGCTTGAGGATTTTATCACCGCAATTGAAACGGCCACGGGTGTTCCAGCCCAACGCCATTATATGGAAATGCAAAAGGGGGATGTGCCTGCCACTTGGGCAGATGCCGCGCTTTTGAAATCGCTGACGGGTTATCGTCCCGAAAAAACTGTTCAAGACGGTGTTACAGAATTCGTCAACTGGTTCCGGGACTATTATGATCGTTGACCAATGAAAAAGGGGCGGCGTCTGCCACCCCTTTTCATGCTTATATCGCTTCGATTACACGCGCTGCCGCGACCAGAGAGATTGATCCCGATCCAAAGTCACTTTCAGCGACCTTGAGATCCACGGAACCATTCGCGGCAGAACTCATCGCCGCCAGAGGTTCCGCGATGAGTGAAACACCCGCAAACCAAACTTTGTGACCCGCGCCCGTGTCAGGATAACCCGCCGTTCCACCCGGTTGGTTGGAGTAATTTGCCTGCCAAAACGTCCGCACATAGGCGGTGCCTGGTGCAAAGTTGAACGTGGCATTGGTGCCGGATTGATCAACCCCGCCAATGGGGGCTGATGTGCTATACCAGCTGTCGGTTGCCGGGGCATGGTCCCCGTCCAGCGCAACATTTTTGGCGCCACCAATCCCGCTATTTGCAATTGCGGTGCCTGCGGGCCAGATGCCCGATGGATCGTCCGGGTTGCCCAAGCTTGCAGGAAGCGGTTGGTTTAGTGTGACGACATGGGTGGTTTTGTTGACCTGACCCAGATCGAACAGCCCGCCTTCAACCAAGCGCGAATAGCTGGAGTAGGTGCGCCCGGCACTGTCTTTGTAACCGAAAATGATCACGCCTTGTTGGTTCGCGTCGCTAGAGCTTTCATTCCAGCCCGCCGCGTTGGTCAGTGAAATTGTCGTGTCACCGGGGGTAAGCGGTGCCGCGAGGGTGGTCAGACTATCGGTGCCGCCGTGATAGTATCGCATGTGGTGTTGCGAGCTGATCACATTCTGATCCGCATCCAGACAGGTCAGGCCCATATATTGTGCGTGCCGCTCACCTTCGGCAAAGCCAGACCAATCCCCGGCCACGCTTTCCTGACGGAAATACGCGCTGAGGCGGTAGGCGCGATTGGGATCGACCGGGATGATTTCACCCATGTCGATTTGACCGGCGCTGTAGCCCGAAAAACAAACCGACCCACGCAGGTCCGGCGCCATAGCACCATCAAATGCAAGTTGGGCTGGGAAATTATAGGCGTTGCCCAGACCGCAACCGCCATTGGTCACCAAATCGGTGCCGCGTGCGTTGATATACCCCGTCGTGACCAATGCGCCGGACATTTCAGCCGGGGCCAACCCGGCAACGCCAGAGGGAAAGCTGACCTGACCGGTGGCACCATCCGCGACAAACGCTTGATGAAAGCTGCTCCCATCTGCGCTGACTTTGATCTCAAAGTTATCAGATCCGGCAGTCCCCATTTCGGCGCGCCCGGACCAGTTGGTTTGGAACAACAAGCTGGCCGTGTCGCCAGACCCGGCCTTGTTGACCTTGATCTGGTGGCCATTTCCTTCGTGGTTGAGCAGCGTTGCCGGTGCGGATACCGAAAGGCGATTGGTGGCATCGGCGGTCGCATTTACACCAACCTGTGCAAGGTTCTGTGTGTTGGGCGCGATGGTCAGCTCTGCCCAGGTTGAGCCGTCAAAAACGAATTGCTTGGCCACGTCTTCGACCCATGACAGCCAGCCATTTTGTGCTGAATAAAACGCCCAAGCGTTTTCTTCAAAGGCGGCGACGTTGCCGGATTGGCCGGCCCAATCCCCGGTGGCCGCGACAGGCACGATAAAGCGCTGTCCATCTGTTGGGGCCGCGGGGGGCACGGTGTCTGATGCGCTTTGAACGCTCAGCTGAACAAGCGCATCCAAACGACGAATCCCATCATTATGGGTTACGTGTTTTTGCGCCTGAGACGGTTGGATATATGGAAGAGACAGGTTAGCGGAAAAGGTCATGACGCCCTCGAATTGCGAAAATCGAGACCATATCGTCACCGGACTATTAACATCCGTGGAAAGGAGCGTGCGCTGAAATTCTTTGATGCAACGCGCCGCGGGCCTGTATTTTAACGGAAATCGAGGGTTTCGCCGCGTGCCCGGACGTGAAATCAGGCGGGGTTTACAGCCGGGAAAACCACGTCTTTTGAATTTGGCGACCACGGAATGTGTTTTTCCATCACGCGCGTAAACCGCTCACTGGACAGGAATCTGTCCAGCCAATGACCGGTGGCGGGCAGGGCCTCGCGATCAAAACGCGGTTTGTCGATCATCGCAAATTGGCGAACGAAGGGGAGGATTGCGAGATCTGTTAGTCTTGGTCTGGTGCCAAACAACCACGGATTTTGGGCAAGTCGGGGTTCAAGCTGGGCCAGTATATGCATCGCTTCGGCGCGTGCATCTTCGGCATCAAGTTCAGGAAAGCGAATGGCATATTTGGTGTGATCCAAAGCTTTCTTAAACGCGCCATCAAAACGCTCGATCATTAAAAGACCGTCCTCGGGTATTTGCAAAAGCGCCTCTGGATCTGATTGCGTCAGGGCCCAGACCATAATGTCCAAGCTTTCGTCGATCACATGATCTGTGGTCGTAAGGCAAGGCACCGTGGCGCTGGGCGAGACGTTCAAAAACGCTTCGGGTTTGTTACGCAAAACCACTTCGCGTAATGCGACCTGTTGCTGTGCGCTGGCAATGGCCAGCCGCGCGCGGATCGCATAGGGGCAGCGGCGAAAGGAATAAAGGATTGGCAACATTGGTGGCGCGCTTTCTATGAATTCAATGTGTTACTCGTGACATGAATATCGCCGAAGGGGTGGGGAATTGACAAAAATCCATTCCGCCCCACCCATGTTTACTGGCGATGCCCATCAGATGTTACCCCAACCAGTCTTTTCGCAGAATGGCATCTTTCAAGGCGATCAGGTCGCTGCGCAACTGGTCGATTGTGATGGGCCCGCCCAAACAGACCCGCACGGCGTCTTGTGGTTCGCCGTTCGTGGTAAAAGCATCACTTGGCATGATGCCGATTTGGCGGTTGGCCATGCGTGCCAGCACTTCCGCCCGACTGGTGCCAATGGGCAGATTGAGCCAGATATTAAATGCCTCCGAGGCGCCGCCAAAGTGGCAGCCAGTTAAGATGGATTTTGCCAAAGCCTGACGTTCTCGTGCCGCGCGTCGGACAAATTCCTGCAGTGCAAGTGCGGTTCCATCTTCGATCCACCGTCCCATCAATGCGACGCTGATGGGCGATGCCATGACATTTGTACTGCGTAATGCCTGTGAAAACGGTCCCATCCACTCTTGTTTGGGGACGCGCGTATAGGCCAGTCGTAGCCCCGCACCAAAGCACTTGGACACGCCCGCGATATGCCAGCCAAGCTCCGGCGCCCAATGCGAGATCGGCGGCGGAGCGTTGGTGGCGACAAAAAAATACGCGTCATCTTCAATAAGCGACAGCCCGTGCTGATTAAGCATATCCGCGATCTTGATCCGTCGATCACTCGGAATGGTGTTTGTGGTTGGGTTTTGCAATGTAGGATTTAGATACAGCGCCGCCGGTCTGTGCGCCCGGATGGCATCGGCCAGCGCGTTGGGCAAAATCCCTTGTTCGTCGCCGGCAATCCCCACCAGCTTCAAGCCCAAGCGCGCAGCAATGGGGCGAATGCCCGGATAGGTGAGGTCTTCACATAACACGGTGTCGCCGTGCTTGGTGAGGGTCATCAAAATTGCATAAAGGCTCGCATGTGTGCCCGATGTAATTGCGAGGTTTTCAACGGGGGTGACCACCCCGTTTTGACCCAAAAACCGTGCCGCAATTTCGCGATCATGTTGGGTTCCCATGATGGATTGATATCGTAGCAGCGGCACCAGATTTGCGGAAATCATCGACAAAGCATTCTGCATGCGCGCCACTAACCCCGGATCATCGGGCTCTGGTGGCATATTCATCATGGGGTCTTCTTCCATGGCGCGCCTTGGGTCCGGGCGCTCCGGCATATCGGCTTCTGCGCGCACAAAAGTTCCGCGCCCGACAAAGCTTTCGATATAACCACGGCGAATGGCCTCGGCGTATCCACGCGAAACTGTGGAAAAATCCACCCCCAGATCCTGCGCGATACGTCTTTGCGGCGGCAATCGTTCCCCCGGCGTCAGCACGCCATTTTCAATGTCGGCTTTGATGGCTTTTGCGATTTCCAAATATCGTGGCGTATCTGACGCGATGAGCAAGGGACGCCATTGTTTCATTCATTTGATCCTATAGGCCAAGTCGGCCGGTATGCGTGTTTTATGGCGTTGCAGGCAATGCATGCAACACCACATGAATGCAGGGCATATACGTTCAATAATGATTGCAATCAATCCCGATGCAATTTAACAGGTTCAGGAACGATGGAGAGCGAGACATGACGGATACATCTTTGCCCGATCTGGAAGAGCGCAACTGGAAACCCGCTGTGGTCAACGGTTTGCGCTTGAAATGCCCAAACTGTGGAAAAGGCGCTCTGTTGCACAGCTATCTAAAGGTCAATGATACCTGTGCAAATTGTGGGCAAGAGTTTCATCACCAACGTGCGGATGACGGCCCAGCCTATCTGACGATCGTCATTGTGGGGCATATCTTGGGATTTGCCATGCATTTTCTATATTCGAATTTCAAACCCGAACCTTTGACGTTTGCTCTTTCTTTGTCAGCCGTCGCCGTGGTCAGTTCGTTGCTGCTTTTGCCGCGGATGAAGGGCTTGATGGTGGCGTATCAATGGGCCAAACGAATGCATGGCTTTTAAGGCGGCGGACCGCATGAAAATCACCGCCCTCAGGGGAAATTGCCAGAAGGCGGTGGTGTTTATTGCTCTCGGAACGCGCGGGTCATGCTGTCCGTGATTGGCTTGGTGATATACTGAATAAATGTCCGCTCAGCGGTCTGGATCATGATCTCGGTCGGCATGCCGGGTGTGGGGGTGAACCCCGGCACCCGCTTTAGTTCCGAAGCCGCGATTGAGACCCGCGCCAAATAGACTTCCTGCACAATCCCATTGGACTTGTCCGGGATCGTATCCGCCGACACATAGTAAACCATGCCTTCCAAAATAGGCGTGGTCCGTTGGTTCAATGCAGTCAGGCGCACCGTTGCAGGCTGGCCCGTTTTGACGCTGTCGATTTCTGTGCGTGGCACCTGAGCCTCGATGATCAACGGCTGGTCCGAAGGTAGGATTTCAGCGATCGCTTTCCCGCTTTCGATCACGCCACCAACGGTATGATAATGCAATCTGACCACGGTGCCGGCAACGGGTGCGCGCACCTCGGATCGGGTCAAAATTCCCTGCGCCTTGCGGTTTTTCTCGCGCACACTTTCCAGTTCGGATTGAACGGATTGTAATTCATCCAAAGCTGCCCGGCGATAACGCCCGGTCGTTTGATCAATCTGCGCCTGATATTTTTTGCTGATCTGTTCAAACTCGCTAATCTCCGCAGTGAGGCGCCCAATACTGCCCTCAGCTTCGGCAATTGCACGACGAATGGCGGACACTTCTATGCGCCGCACCAGTCCCTTTTCCAACAGGGTTTCTTTGCTCAGCAAATCCTCTTGCAAGATTTCTAACTGTGTTTGGGTGGCGGTAAGTTGGGTGGCGTAACCGCTGGACCGGATCTGTAAGGCGTCGATATTACGTTCAAGAAGGGCGATGTCATTACGCAGGCCCTGCACCGCCACATCAAACGAGATGCGTTGACTGTCAAGGATGGTGGCGACTTCGAAATCAGCGCGCAGACTGTCGAGTTCAATCGGGAAAATAAGCCGGTCCTCACCACCATATTCTGCAAGAATTCGCGCTTCGCTGGCTTCAAGTCGGACTTTGCGTAAAAATAATTCGCGTTGGCTGGCCGTGGCCGAGGTTTTATCGAGGGTCAGAATAACCTGACCGGCCACCACAGTGTCCCCCTCACTGACGTCAATGTCTTTGATGATGCCGCCCTCGAGGTGTTGAACAATTTTATTGCGCCCCGTGGCGACAAAACTGCCTTGTGTAATCACCGCCGCCGCCAAAGGCGCACGAAAGGCCCATAAGCTAAAACCGCCAAAGGAAACTGCCATCAGGGTGATGCCAAAGATGATATGTTTGGACACGGACCGTGGCACATCTTCGTACCATTGAGCCGGTAAGCTTGCTGTTTGATCAGACATTTTTTGCCCCCCCTTGCTGAAGCTGACCATTCGGTGCCGGTTTTGCGACTTGGCCGCTACGGGACCGTGACGCTAATTGTTCCAGCACCTGTTGGCGTTCGCCAAACAGTGCGATATTGCCGTCAGCCAGCAGCATGATCTTGTCGACGATGGTCAAAAGCGAAGGTTTCTGCGTCACCACAACAACGGTGATACCGCTTTGTTTGGCTTGCTGAATCGCACGGGCCAGGGCCTGATCACCATGGGTATCGAGGTTGGAGTTCGGCTCATCCAGAACCAACAACCTCGGATCGCCAAAAAAGGCGCGCGCCAGGGCGATGCGCTGTTTTTGACCGCCAGACAGCGGCGACCCATCGGCCGCCACACGCGTCTCATAGCCATGCGGAAGATTGGCAATCATCCCGTGAACATCCGCCAGCTGGGATGCGCGATGGATTTGTTCATCCGTTGCTTCGGGTTTCATCCGGGCGATGTTTTCCTTGATGGTGCCGGGGAACAATTGAACATCTTGCGGCAGATACCCAATGCTTTCGCCAAATTGGCGCGGATCCCAATTGCGCAGGTCCATCAGGTCCAACCGAACATTGCCAGACGTCGGAAGGACCGACCCAACCAGCATCTTACCAAGGGTGGTTTTGCCCGCCCCCGAATTGCCGATCACGGCAAGGGTTTCGCCGGGTTTCAACTGAAAGCTCAGCCCATTTAGGATCACTTGCTTGGTGCCCTGCGGAACGAACAAAAGGCGTTCCACGTCCAGCCGGCCTTGTGGTTTCGGCAGACGCAGGCGTTCGAATTTAACGGTCGATTGGGTCAATAGCGCACGGATGCGGCCATATGCGGCGCGGGACAAAAGGAACGCGTTCCAGCCTTCGATTGCACCTTCGATTGGGGCCAAAGCCCGGCCCGCGATAATGGATGCAGCGATGACCATTCCACCGGTGATCTCTCCATTGATCGCCAAATATGCGCCCCAACCCAACATGCCGATTTGGGTCAACAGCCGAACGCCACGCGACATTGCGGATGTGATAATGTTCCGGTCTTGCGCCTTGACTTGTGCTTTCAGCGAGACGGCCGTGTCTTGGCCCCAGATCGTCACCGCCTCTGGCACCATGGCGAGGGCGTTGATGATTTGCGAATTGCGCGACATGGAATCCAAATGCAGGTTGGCTTTGGACTGGGCCAGGTTCGCCTCTGCAAAGGGCTTGGCGGTGATCTTCTGGTTTATGATCGCAATCACCAGCAGCAGGAGCGCAGTCGCGACAACGATCATCCCCAGATGAGGGTGCACCAGAAAGATCGCAACTATGAAGATAGGGGCAAACGGAAAGTCGAGGAATGAAATCAAAGTGCCTGAGACAAGGAACGCACGCAGCTGTCCAAGGTCCCCAAGGGTCTGATACTCTCGTCCATTTCCGTGAAGAGAGGCATGCGCCGCCGCACTTAGAATGGGGGCACCCAACTGGGCGGCCAATTCAACAGCGGTGCGCATGAGGATGAACCGACGAACGGCATCCAAAATGGCTTGCAGCAAAACCGCGCCAGCAATGACGACGGTCAACATGACCAAAGTGTCCAGCGAGCGGCTTGTCAAAACCCGGTCCGAAATCTGAAACAGGTAGACCGGGATCGCAAGGATAAGAAGATTGGTGGCGCAGGTCAGCACCATCACAAATGCAAGATTGTGCCGGACGGCATTGACGCCGTTTTGCAGGCCTCGCGCGAAATCATCGGGGCCAAGGCGCTTGTGAAACCGGGGTCGGGTGGGCCCGTCGCCACCACCATTCCCGTCACTTTTCGTTTCGGGGTCTTTGCGAAGAATTGGGCCTGTGTTGCCCTCAATTGGTGGTCCCTCGAGACCGCCAACCTTGCTCTCACTAGGGGACTTCGTCTCATTTATGCGATGAGATGAGGAAAGCAGAAATGAACTGGTACCTTGTTCATCGGTTGCTGTCTGGCCGTCACTGTTGTTGGGACTCGGATCGGCTTCGGCGGTCTTCGAGGGATTCTTGATGTTCATGACAAATGGTGCTCCTGCTAAAAAGCCATTTTGTTTCAGTTGATTATGCGAGCATTACCTGGAGGCTGTCCGGGGCGCTCGTTGTGGATTCTCCTGTCGTTGGCACAATCGTTGGATCAATGCCGTGGTCAAATTCAGATGGGGAAATCATGTCGTCGGCCAGAAAGGCCACTGCTTCTGAGGCGAGATCACCCGAAGTCAGATTGACGCCCAAGGGGTCGGCGTCGGTGTCGATCAGTTCCGCTTGAACCAAGATCGCATCGGAATAAACCTGCCCACCGACATAGACATCACTGTCGATACCGTAGGTGCCAACAGAGGCGGTGTTGATCAAGGTGTTGTCACCGGTGTTCACCGTTACGGAATCATGCGCCCCTAAGAAATCGGCAAGCGCCACATGCACCTGATCCGCATCCCCAAGGATATTGGTTTGCTTCACCAAGTTCATCTGCAGCAGATCACCCTCAATATGAAGCACGCGCAACAAGCCAACGCCGGAAAAGGCATCCAGCCCTTCAAAGCCATCGCCAATCGCGCCGTATCCGTCCTGAATACCGGCAAGAGATGCAGCAAAGTCTTCGGACAACATTGAGAATTGGTCGATGCCAGAGTTATGGATGGCGGCGAAATTCGCCATAACATTGCCGCTGGTGTGGGTCACGCCGGGGATGCCACCGCTTGACGTCACCGCATCATTGTCCAGCAAGATATTGGTCTGCGCGATCGCATTGATATTGATGATCGACCCGCCAATGACAATCAGATCATAGCCAAACCCAATTTCCAAAAACTTGCTCGCATTCACAATGCTGTTGTCACCAAGCTGAAGGAAGGTGTCCTGCCCGGTAAACGTCACCTCGGCTCGGTCTGTGTCGGTGACAAAATTGAATTGCTCTACCCAATTGCTCGCGATCACATCCGCTTGCAGCGTTGCGACAACCCAATGGGTGGGAAGCTCGCCCGCCTGGGGGGCAAATGGGTTGGAAATATGAGTGACTTGCGAGATGTTCAGCGCTTGGGTTGCCGCGTCGTCCGTTGCCCCCAACCCAGTGTCGAGGTCCGAAACCACATTGATCTGGCTGATGGCATTGATGGCGTAGACGTCGCCCATCACGGCCATTGCCGGAGCATCAAGCCAGTTCACGGAGATTATCGTTTCATTCAACAGCTGGTTGCCGCCGGTTAGAACATTGTGGCCATCCGGAACCTCGTAAGGTGAGACTTTGGGTGTATCTTCTGCGGCGATCAACGAGGGGGCGTCGGTTTCCACACCGTTCAGGCCTTCGCCATGAATGGCAATCCCGTCCGTCCCCGCCTCAATCACTTCGTTGTCTGCAACCGAAAGCTTTTCGGGCAAGAGATCCGCCAGAACTGGAACTTCGTCCACCAGCTCGCCGTTGACATAGTTGCCGCTGACACTGGCCCCAAATTGAACCGAGACAGCCGCCGCCGCGGGGGCATTCGGCAATGCGCCGTCCTCTTGCGCGGCTTCAACTATGGCTTTCCAACCTTCAGCGATATCCGTGGCGCTATTGTCTGACGTCGGCAAAGTGCCAATGTCAAAGCTTTGCAGTTTTCCCGCCAAATGCGCCAAGGTGTAGAGATCCGTGAGAAACAGCTCTGGGTCGAGAAAATCAATGGTCCCGTCACCGACAATCAAATCATTGTCGATCAGGGAGTTGGCTTGAAACGTCGCCGTCGCAACAGATCCGGCTGGATCAAGGGTCAGATTATATGCGGGTTGCGTCTGGGTAATGTCGATTGCAACCGTGTATCCCAACGGGGTAACACCATCGGGAAAAGTGGTGGCAAAAAAGGGCCAAACCGGTGCGTCACCGAATGAATTGACGTGAATATAGTAAGGGGCCGCTTGAAACGGCTGCGCCATAGGTTCTTTGAAGTTATCTACAGGTGCGATTTTCTTGAGCGTATAGGGTGCCTTAAACTTCACCTTCATCGACGAGATAACAGAAAAATTGTCATCGCGTGCTTGCTCAGCTTTGAAACGGTCATAGTCATCGCGCAGTCGCGCACGTTCTTCAGAGATTTCAAATAGCCCAATGAAATGGGAAATCATCTCTGTTGTCCAATCAGCAGACATAATAGCCACCCCTCGTGGTTCAATGCCGCTCGATCCTCATAAATTTTTTTGTTGCGGGCAAAAGCCCGAAGAAACAGCAGTTAAAAAGGCAACTTAAAAAAAGGAAATCTGGGGCCGCAAAATCCGCGGCCCCAAATGTTGTCTTGGCTTATGCGCCGTCGGCATCATCACCGATAAAGGTCGAGCTCATCGAGCCGCCCACAACGGTCATGTCCACGGTGTTGCCCAGAACGTTGGCCCCCATAACGATGCTCTGGTTGAACGCGGTCTGGCTCATGATGCCATCAGCCGAGGCTTCAGAATGACCGGTTACATAACCGTCGTCACCGTTGTGTGAACCCCATGATCCAGCGCTTGATGCCCCACCGGCACCCGTGCTTGCCATGCCGCCGTTGCCAGCTGCACCACCATAAGCTTCACCTGTGGCCCAGGCATGTCCGCCATAACCGTCACCGGTTGTGCCGCCGATTGCCATAGCGTGTCCGCCATCGCCACCGTTGCCGCCATCGCCACCGTTGCCACCTTCAGAGTGAGCACCAGCAGAATAGCCACCAGCCGAGCTTAGGGCCGCTGCCATGGCACCAGCGTCGCCGCCGTTACCACCATCAGCATCCCCACCAGCACCAAGGCCAATGCCTTGACCGGCACCAACACCGATTGCACCAGCGTCACCGCCGTCATCGCCGTCGCCACCCATGGCACCTGCGCCACCCAGACCAAGCAGTCCAAGTCCTACGCCGATTGCGCCAGCGTCGCCGCCGTCACCACCGTCACCACCGCCAGCAACTCCGCCGCCGAGGCCAGCACCAAGGCCGCCGCCTGCGCCAATGGATCCAGCGTCGCCGCCTTCGCCACCTTCAGCGCCGCTTCCAGCAGCTGCACCACCAAGGCCAACGCCAGCACTGATTGCAGCAGAGTTGCCGCCATCATCACCGTCGCCGCCATCGTCGCCGTCGCCACCATCTGCGTCTACGTCGTCGATGTCACCACCGTCGCCGCCGCCGGATACAGCCAGTCCGCCAAGGGCAAATCCACCACCAGCGTTACCGCCATTGGCATTTGCGCCTCCGCCACCGGAGCCTCCTTCAGGATCAACATCAATGCCGTCGTCGGATGAGGCAGAGCCACCATTGACGTTACCACTGTTGTCAAACTTGCCGCCAACTTCTGCTTTCTCAAGCGTATCGTTGTCGATCAGGTTGTTGCTCATGGAATTAACGGTACCGGAGTCATTCCCAGCGCCATTCAGCGAGTCATTCAAGATATCATCAACCGACATTTCATTGCCGGGATCATAGCTGAGGTCGCCCTTCGCCATAATGATATCGCCAGCGTTGCTGTGGCTCAGATCAATGTCAGCAAAGTCGTCGTCGGTCGGCACATAGCCGTCCAGCCCAACATTCACGTTCACATTTGTTTTCACGTTGGTGTCAACATCTGTGTGGTTTGTGGCTGAGTTGGTTGCTGAATTGCTGGCAGCATTTGCAGCAGCATTCGACGCCGCGTTATTGGCGGCGTTATTGGCAGCATTGTTGTTGCTGTTGGCATTGTGGTTGCCATTGCCATTCAGGTTGCCATTGGCATTGCCGTTCAGGTTGCCATTGCCGTTCCCATTCAGGTTGCCGTTGCCATTACCATTCGCGTTGAAGCTTTCGTTATGGCTGCTTTGGCTTTGGTCTTGGCCCTGACCTTGTCCTTGGCCCTGACCTTGTCCTTGACCCTGGCCTTGAAGGTTAAGTTGCCCTTGACCCTGTCCTTGGCCCTGTCCTTGGCCCTGATCTTGATCTTGGCTCTGATGACCTAGCGGCCAGTAAAAAAATGGACGATGTCCCATTGTAATATACTCCTGTTGGTCACCGCCGGATTGCCGCTCATTTCAAAAGCAATCATCAGTCGGTGTGTTCAGTTGGAATAAACACGCAAGCCCGTCCGGAAATTGGCATTGGGCCCGCAGCTGTACTCAAACACTCGTTACAAATATCCCGGTGTAAAAAGCACTGCAGGATCGCCAACTGGTAATCTGATCATGGTGAATCGTTGGGCTATATGGCCCGTTTGGCAGCAGTGCATCGGGATGATGCGTCGCAGCAGTTGCGACCGGTCAAATGTGGCAAAACCGGGGCGGCGGACCTAGCTGGACAATGTGACTAGCCAAATTGTTCACGGCTTGGAATGAAGCATTAACAAATGGTTAACCGAGGTTGAGGAGAGAAATTTTCACCGACTCGCGAGCTGGTGACAAAGGCGAATCGCCCCGAATCGGATCAAAAAAGACGGAAGGTCTAGGTGATTGTTGCCCAAAGATTCGGCAGTTGTTTTGTTAAGTGATTGTAAAACAACAATATACACCGGATAGTTGAGTGATTGATCCAGATCAAGTGGATAGGTTTTGATATCCGTAGCCCCGCCAAAATCTAACCTTTTTGACAAGTTGTGTAGATAAACACATCGTCTAATATGATTACATTATTTGATTTTCTTTATGAATTGGCGGCTGATTTCGGGCTGTCGTGTATTTTTCACCAGTGGAGGGTTGAGCAGATCATTTAGGGAGGACGTTTGATGCTACGAGGGGACAGGAGCGCGAAGGCGCATGTTAATGGACCTGAAAGTGGGGCAAACACACCCAGCGTTGTTTTTGTTGGGAGTGCCTTGAGTTTTTCAGAACAAATCGTTCGGATCGCCAATGTGGAATTCGATGGCGTCGCATTTGAGCGATGCGACAGTGTCGATGACCTGCGGTCCATAAATACTATTCAGGTTGAAAATATCCTTGCGGTTATTGTGGATGAGGCGCTCGCAGACGAGCTACCAGATCTAATGACCGCTTGCGAACAGACCGAGGACCAATGCCAAATTGTGTTGGGCTATCGTGATATTGGTGCCGCGAATGCCGTGTTGAAAACACTGGATGCAAAAGGTGACCGCTGTGCGATCAGTTACTTGCCGATGAACCAGCAATTCGACATTTGGTTGTCGATCATGCGGTTGCTTTTATGTGGTGGCAAATACATTCCAGAGGAATTGCTGATTGGAATGGGACAGGCGTCTGGTAAGGGCGCGCATATGTCGGGGCCCAGTGAAGCGGATCTGTCTGAATTGACTGACCGCGAACGAGAGGTCCTGGCGTTGGTGTCTGAAGGAAAGCCAAACAAAACCATCGCGACCGAACTGGATTTGTCAGAACACACAATTAAGCTTCATATTCATCATGTGATCACCAAACTTGGGGTGCGTAACAGAACCGAAGCGGCCATCTTTTTCCTCGGAGGGGGGAGCGGTGACGCTGTGGGTGGCGATCCGGCACCCTGCGTATGACTGCGCAGGGGCACCCCATCGCCTTGGACGATTTGCTCTTGCGGGTCGGTAAATTGAATTATGCCTGGACCAACACGGAAAGCTTGTTGATCCACCTTTTGGCTGGGCTGTGCGGGACCGATAAAGAAACCGCAACGGTGATCTTTCTCACGCTGAATACCAGCCGGGCGCGTTTGGATCTGGTTGAACGTCTGGCGAAAATGGATCGGCGCGGCCGGGATGAACATGTCCGCATTCTAGAAGTCACCGCGAAGATCAAAAAGCTTGGTGGGCTGCGCAACCGGTTCAATCATTGCATCTATGCGTTCGATCCAGATGGTGGCAATCCGCGCACGATCTTAATGCGGATCGCAGACCGTAAACACGACATTCGGATGGGGCAGACAAACGAAATTGACGAGACGGTCTTGTCAGATATCGAAAGCGCGATTGGCACGCTCTCGCAGATCAATCGTGACATCTGGGAAATGGTGCAGGATTTCCATTACCCCACTTAAGCACTCGGTTGTGGTGGGGGGGCGCCCCGATGGCTGTATGCCGTTTAAAGCGGGTCCACCGGACCGTGATAAGACACGACAATTGTTGCGGGTGTTTCGAAACAAACCCATATGGAAAGTTTATCCCGAAACGCTTTGGGCAACCAAAATCAGCTCGTTTGGCGCCTGTTCAATGCCCGCGACAGAGCATTTGAAATGATTTTAGCCGCGCCGTCCAACTGGCTGACAGGGGGCAAAACCGGGCCAGAAAACCCACCCTGTTTCAGAGCTGCCGGGATATCGAGGCGGACATGTTCGCCTGGCATGGCGAAAAATGGCAGACAGATTGTTTGCACCGCCATCGTTGCGGCCACGTCACCCAAACTTGGATCTTGTTCGATAAACCCAACGTCAATCGGCACGCCGGGCAGTTCTTTGCGCAGCCTTTCAGCAAAAAGCAGTGCGGAGGCTGCGGGGGCTGTTCCGTGGGCGGATCCATGGGCTGCCACCAGCAAATTTGGCTGGGCGTTTACCCCAAATGTGGCTGAAAGCGTTTCGGTGATGTTGCGAGCGACAATGCCGGGCAACGCCACATCCAGCCCAAAGGGGGGCATCACCGCCACCACAGTATCCAACGATGCGCCGCTGATCCGCTTGATCAACGCGGTGCGAACAAACCAACCATCGGCCATGAACAACGGGTAAATCACCCCTCCATCGACCAGCCGGTCTAATTGTTTTTCCAATCGGCCCGGGGCGGCCAGCGTCGCAGATTCAATCACATGATCTGGAATATCCGCCTGTATCCCCGCAGTGTAACGCGCCAAAATGGCCTCTGCCGGCTCCGGGTCCGAGGGCTGACCATGTGATACGATCAGTGCCTCAATCGGGGATTGGCCTGTATTAATGGCTTGTGCCTTCAGAGAAGGTGATTTTGTTCCAGACATTATATTTCCCTGAAGGTTTGCGCATGGGCAGCCGTTTGACTATCTCAAGCGTCTTCGCATCATATACCAATACTTCGCCGTCATCTTCCCAGACAGATACCAGCGCATAGCGGCCATCTTTTGTGAACTCAACATGCGCCACAGTCGCCCCCGGCACCGGCCGCAAGGTTTTGACGATCTCAAGGGTTTGTTTGTCGATGATGTGCATCGCATCTTTGTTCGGACCAAAAAACACATCCGCCCAGACGTAAGGCGAGTTCTCATGGCTGCGCATAAAGAAACCGGGCCCTTCGGTGGTGATCTTTTTCACCGTTTCCCAGCTGTTCATATCAATCACCGACACTGTGCCATCTTGCAAATGCGGCGTCGCCATGACGGTGCTGTCACCCCGTTTCCATGTGATGCCAGACCCCAAATGCGGCATGCCGGGCAAATCAAGATCGGCCACTTTCTGACCGATCACCAGATCAATGACCAAACCACCGGTGCCCGCGCGCGAGGCGCCCATCACATATTCATACGTTTGGTCAAAGAAGAAATCGTCCAGAAAATCGGGCGTGGTGATTTTGCGGATTGGAAAAGGCGTGTCCTGCGCAATAGGCCCTTCGATTCTCCAATCATGCGCCAAACCGCCCGCAAAAATCCCGAGATCCGGGTGTTTGCTGTAAGAGACTTCCCAAATCTCAGGCACGTCTTTCAACGCCAAAACAAAGCTTTCGCGGGGGGGGGCTTGATACACCGCAGACACGCGGCTGGGTTTGCCGTTTTTGCCGACGACCTCGTGGACTTCAGCCACGGATAAATCCTTGGTCGATAGAATGGTCAACGAATTCGGAAGATAATTTGCCACCGCCAACCAATTGCCATCACCACTCATCGCGATGTTGCGACTGTTCAAACCGGCCCGGACGCGGCCCACCTGTTTCAACGACCAGATGTCATATTTCTGCACCCAGCCATCGCGCGACATGATGAAGACATAGCGCCCATCGGGGCTGAACTTCGGCCCGCCATGCACCGCAAACGGTGTGGCAAATCGGTCAAGCACTTCGAATGTATCGCCGTCCAGCACAGACACATGGTGGTCGCCGGTTTCCACAACAAGCGTGATGTTCATTGGGTCAGACGACCAGATCGGCGCATCGGCCGCGACATAATCCTCATCCAACACGCGGCTGGCCATGATCTCTTCTTCACCCCAAGGCGGAACGGTTTCCAGCGGCGTTTTCAGATAGGCGGCAAGCTCAGAAATCGCCTGATCCGTCAACTCTTCGCGATAGCTGGGCATCTGCGTGGCAACACGGCCATCGCGGATCACCTCTTCGATCTTTGGGCCGCGCATCCGTTTTAACGTTTCAGGGATCAGCGCTGGGCCATTGGCCCCTAATCGGTTTTCCAAATGGCAATCGGCGCAATGTTCCAGATAATCCGCGCGCGGATCAGCAAAACCGGTGGATAAGCTTAGCGCCATCGCACCAAACCCCACCAAAAGACTGCGGGTGCGCTTAGAAAAACTCATGTTTCGGGTCATTGCTTTTGCCTCGGAAAGGGGTGGTTTCAAGACGATCGGCATCCGCCAATCCAATCTCGGCGTTTGTAAGGTAACAGGCGGGATCTTCGGCCCAGGGATCGCCGGTGACTTGCAGCGCGCGAATGCGCGTGTTGCCACCACAGATATCCTTGATCTTGCACGCCCCACAGCGCCCTTTCAGGGGGCGGGGCCGGGTGCGCAGGGTCGCGAGCATTTTATCATCGCCCGTCCACAGGTCAGAAAACTTATCGGTTTTCACATTGCCGACGGTGTAATCGGACCAATAGGTGTCGGGGTGAACCTTGCCAAGATAGTCGATATTGGCCACGCCCAGACCCGAGGAGTTTCCGCCCCACGCCGCCAGATGTGTGCGCAGATGGGCCACCTTATCCGCGTCAAACCGCTCTTCTGCCCATTGCAGAAAATAACCGGCATCCGCGTCATTGTTCCCGGTCACAATGTCCAGTGGCTTGTCTTCAGATGCGGCCGTCCACGCGCGATCCAACAACAGATCCAACCCCTTACGGGTGCGTAAATGTTCAGCATCTTCGCCGCGGTGCTTGTCGCCCCGACCGGCATACACAAGGTGGCTGAGGTAAAACTTATCCACGCCTTCATCGTCACAAAGCTTAAGAAGGTCGGGCAAATGGTGCTGTGTGCCTTCGGTCAGGCAGAACCGCAACCCAACCTTCACATCGCGCTTTTTCAGCTCGCGCACACCGCGAAGCGCATCTTCAAACGCGCCATCCACACCGCGAAACCAATCGTTGGTTTTGCCGATCCCGTCGATGGAAATGCCCACATAGTTGAACCCAATGTCGGCCACTTTATCCGCCGTGTCGCCATGAATTTTGGTGCCATTGGTGGACAGCGCCAACACGCGCGTTAGCTTGCGCGCACGTTCCGCCAGCGGAAACATGTATTTGCAATCCAAGGGCTCACCGCCGGACAAGATCAGCGCGGGCACCTTGAATTCCCCAAGATCCTCAAGCGTATTCATCGCCTGTTCTTCGGTCAGCTCGCCAGGAAAATCCACATCCGCCGACACGGTATAGCAATGGCGGCACCGCAGGTTACAGCGCCGTGTCAGGTTCCAGATCACCACCGGTTTCACCGGGCCTTCGCCGCGGCGCACGCGCACAGGGGTCGGGTTCACAAGTTGGTTCATATATTCGGTCAGGCGGAACATCGCATCACCCCCGTTTGCGGAGCCGCAGCCCCGTCTTTTTCAAAATCCGTGTGGAATAGAGGATGTCTTTCGCGCGCAGCGCATCGCCCAGAATGGCGGTGATTTCGGCGCGTTTTTCTTCAACCTCATCCGATGAGCTGCCATGGATCATGGCAAATAAATTATAGGGCCAGGCGGGCAGGGCACGGGGCCGTTCATAGCAGTGCGTCACATAGGGAAGTGCGCCGATTTTGGTGCCAAGGTCTGTCAGTTGATCATCTTCAACATCCCAAACGCTCATCCCATTTGCGGTCATGCCCAGTTTGTAATGGTTTGGGGCGGCGGCGATGCGGCGGATCACGCCGCTGTCTTTCATCGCCTCAAATCGGGTCATCACGGTGTGTTCATCCAACCCCAACTCAGCCGCCAAAGCGGCATAGGGCGCGGGCACCAATGGTAGGCCAGCTTGCGTCGCTTCGATGATTGCGCGGTCTGTGTCGTCGATGCTCATGCGGCCACCCGGAACCCGATATAGAACTCTTGCAGTTTGGGAAACTGATGCACTTTCATGCCGGTTTCCGCTTCGATCGCTTCAGCTGTCTGTGCAATTCCTTCGGGCGTTTCACAGGCCAAAACGAACCACATGTTCAATTGATGCTCACGTTCATAATTATGCGCGACTTCGTCGTGTGCATTGACTTTTGTCACGGTGGCCTCAAATTTTTCGGCAGGCACCTCCATCGCGCAGAGGCAAAAGGCGCCCCCCATGGCGGCGGCGTCAAAAAAGGGCCCAAATCGGGTCAGAACACCATTTTCGCGCAGGGTTTTGATGCGCTCCAACAATACCTCTTCGCTGATCCCCAGCTCGTCCGCGAGCGGCGCAAAGGGGCGCGAAATACGCGGCAGGTCGTCTTGCAGGCGGTTGATGATCTGGCGATCAATTGCGTCCAAAGTCATAAGGACACCTCCGATGTTTTGGCTTTTGGCGTTGGGCTGGCGCCAGAAATCATCGCCCCGCGTTGTTTGAAGCAACGGGTGGAAAACAAGATTTTCTTGGACACCCCCGCGAGTTCCGGAAGGGCCGCGGCGGCGTCGATATTCTCATGCGCCGCCTCGCGACTTTGCGAATGGAACATGGTGTAAAGCCGGTAAGGCCAGACATCCGCGACAGGGCGGCGTTCATAACACAGCGTCACCCCTTTTTGGGCGGCCAGTTTTGGTCCGATGCTGGCGATCTGATCTTCAGCCACATCCCAAACGACCATTGCGTTTGAGGTCCAGCCAAGTTTGCGGTGGCGGACAATCACGCCAAGGCGAGTGATCAGACCCGCATCACCTAGCCGTTTGACCCGGTTTAAAATGTCACCTTCATCCCGCCCCAAACCGGCAGCGATTTGGGCGTATGGGGTGGCGGTGATTGGCATGCCGTCGCTGAGAACCGACAGGATTTCCTTGTCACCTTGCATCAAAACCGAATGGTCCACCCTGCGGGGCGGTGGCATGGCGTGGCCTTCCCCTGTCAGGCGAAATCCAAGGTCGATGTTAAAGGGGCGCATCAGGCGTAAATCCAACACGCGCAGGCCTGTATTCTCGCTGATCCGGGCGAGTGCGGCGTCCACATAGGCGCGATCTGGGCCGGTCATCACAAACCAAAGGTTCCAGTGATCTTCACGCAGGTAACTGTGGTTCACGCCGGGCTCCGCGCCGATGATAGCAGCCACCTCTTCGATGCGCCCTTTAGGGGCGGCAACGGCCGCGAGCGTCGAGGCCGACACGGTATTTGGCGCACAGGTCGCGCCCAAACGGCTGATCTGACCGTCGTCTTTCAACCGGGTCAGCCGGGCCAGAACCTCGTCTTCTGGGATGCCAAGCGCGTGTGCGATTGGGTGAAACGGATGGGATGTGATCGGAAAATCACGTTGCCAACCGTCCAACAAGGCGCGGTCAATAGGGTCCGAAATCTGTTCCACGGATCAAAGCCCCGTGCGATGCGCACGCGCGGTGAAAAAGATGCCCGACGGGCTGTCCGCATCAATTTCCCGTAAGAATTCAAACGTCTGGGTGTCATAAATTTTGACTTTGTTCTCATCGCGCACCGAGATCCAAATTTCATGCCCGCGGGGTGTGAATTCCATATGAAGCACGGCCGGGCCAGGTTTGAATTCGTGGATGATCTCTTTCGTGACCGTGTCGATCACTTGGATGGTATCGTTCAGCGGATGGGCGAAATTCACCCAAACCTGCCGCCCATCCGGGCGGGCCATGGCAAAAACGGGCTGACCATAAGTTTTGGTGCGACCTGTTTCCTCAAGTGTGTTCGCGTCGATCCAAAGCACCTCGTGATGGCCCACAGAAGGCAGTACAAAATCGCTTCCGGTATCTGCCCAACCCTCAAGGTGGGGCATTTTGTAAACCGGCATCTCCTCTTGCCCACGACCATAGTGAGGCAACACACGGATCGGCTCCGGTGTCTCGTCCCACAGATCAAGCGCCGTCAGCCCATCTTCGCCAAACAACCCAGTGATATAGGTGCGACCATTTGCGGTGATCAGCGCATCATAGGGGTTCTTGCCCATGTTTGGGATCTTGGTGATTTTGGGCTCAGCGGCGGACATATCGGCGATCCACGTCTCGCCGGTGTCCCACATTGTGAACACGAATTTACGCCCCGGTGCGTCGACCAAGCCGATGGTTTTGGACCCGGTGGGCAGGTCCAAGACCAGCTCTAATGTGTCGGCATTAAAGATTTTCACACCGCCGGGTTCATAGTTTGAAACGGCGACCAGCTCGCCATCATCCGAGATTGCGCCGCCGATGGAATTGCCCGCCTGCACCACGCGATTTGCGATTTTGCGTCCCACGATGTCGACCTTGGTCAATCCGCCGTCGCGGCCAAACACATAGGCGTAACGCTCGTCTGAAGAGTAGACGATGGAGGCATGGGACAGATCACCCAATCCTTCGATCCGGGCCAGGGCGGCGCGGTCAGATTGATC
The DNA here is from genome assembly GCF_018599245.1 of Aliiroseovarius lamellibrachiae. Lineage (GTDB taxonomy): Bacteria > Pseudomonadota > Alphaproteobacteria > Rhodobacterales > Rhodobacteraceae > Aliiroseovarius > Aliiroseovarius lamellibrachiae. Next base: position 277,449 of record NZ_JAHEVJ010000005.1, on the reverse strand, counting down.
CACCAACAGCACCGAGCCGTGGGCGCGTTCAATGACCAAACCAAGGTCGCCCGTGGCGATGGTTTTGGTGTCAGCAAGGGCGGTGGTGGTGAGCAAAAGGGAAAGGGCAACTGCGGCGCGGAACGGTTTCATGGCGCATCTCCTGTCAGTAAATAGTCGGCAATCCAGCGCGCCTCTTCTTGGGTGATCAAGGGGCGCCATGGGGGCATTGCGGTGTCGGGGATCCCATCAAGGATCATCAACTCCAGTGTCTCAGCGTCGAAATGATTGAGCGTTTCAGGGCGAATATCAGGCCCTAATCCGCCCTTTAGGGTCAATCCGTGGCAAGACCCGCAGTCTTGATGCACAAGGCGCTTCAGCGCGTCGGGATCCAGTGGCGGAGCATCTGCAAAAACGGCAGATACATGCGCCAACGACACAGCCGCGACAACGGACAATTGGGTGAGGACTGCCCGTGTCTTAGCCATGTGCTTTGACCTGATTGGTGGTTTGCGCATCCGCACCATAAAGCGAGACGACCTTGCCGATGATAAAGAGCGTCGGCGGTTTCAGCCCAGCGTCGCGCGCATCTTTGGCGATGTGATCAAGCGTCGAAACCATACGGCGCTCATGTTCTGTGGTGGCGCGGGAAATGGCAAAAACGGGGGTAGCGGGATCCAGCCCCTCGGTCATCAGGCCCACGGCAATCTGGCCGATATTGGCAACCCCCATATAGACCACCAAAGTGGTCATTGGGTCAGCGAGCCGTTTCCAATCCAGGTCCAAGGTTTCATCGCGCGCACGGTGCCCGGTGACATATTGCACGCCGGTTGCAAGGTCGCGGTGGGTCAATGGAATGCCCGAGATCGCGGCGGAGCCTTGGGCGGCAGTGATGCCCGGCACATATTCGGTGGCCACACCTGCATCGTGCAAATCTGCGGCCTCCTCTGAGCCACGGCCAAAGATCAACGGATCGCCGCCTTTGATACGTGCAACATTGTGACCCGCTTTGGCCTCTCGCACCAAAATGGCGTTGATCTCGTCTTGCGGCACGGGGTGATTATGTGCCGACTTTCCAACGAAAATCATCTTTGCCTCTTTGGGGGCCATGGCGATGATTTCGTCTGACACCAACCGGTCATAAACCACCACATCCGCTTCTTGCAGCAGACGCACCGCCCTAAGGGTCATCAACTCCGGATCACCTGGGCCTGCACCGATGAGAAATACTTTGCCGGTCATATGTGGTCTCGCTCGTCCTGTGGATGGCTGGAAGCCGGGCCCTATCAGGGGGATGACACGGCCGCCCAAGGGGGTGAGGGGCGGCGGTGAGAACGGAGCCATCAAGGAACCGGGCCGGTTATGCACACAGACTTAATCAGTGTGGGCAGGCGTTCCTTGATATAGGTTAAGACATTTCGGATTTCCGACGGCCTTTACCTATTTAACAGGTGAAAAAGGTGAAATTACACAGGGCTGCACGGAAAATGGGCGCCCCAAAAGCGAAAGTTGCCCCGATGTGGGGCTTATTCCTTGGGGGGCGCCAGTGTTGCATCCACGGTGACGCGGCCAATCATGTTTCGCGTTTCCCAATGTGGGCCGCAAAGGATGTCTTGCGGGCCATCAGTGAGAAAGGTGAATTCAATGAATTCCTCGGGAAAGGCGCGGTCGCTTTCCGGTTCGCCTGAGTCTTTCACGATGACCGAATGGCTGGTGCGTTTGTCGACATTCACCCAGCGCACGGTTGTCCCCAATGGCACGGTCAGCTCTTCTGGGCAGAAGTTGTATTTATACATGGTCACAACCGTCACGCCCTCTTCGTCAGCAGAAGGGTGGCCAAACAGTTCGACATAACGGTCTTCGGCTTCGCCGCAGAGCTTGGTCTTATCGACGTCTTTTGCGACCACGGGCAAGGCTGTGCCGCAAATCAGCAGGGCGGTGAAAAGGGGTTTGAGCGATTGCATCACATACCTCCGAATGAAATGGGCCTCCGAATGAAACGGGCCTTGGAATGAAACGGGCCCCACGCAAAAGTGGGGCCCGGAATACGGCCAGTTAGGGAAACTGGCCGACCCTGGGGGGTTACTGTCCCACCACGTTGATAATGGCGTCTGCGTTGTCCAATGCAAGGCTGGTGTTCAGCGTTATATGGTGGAACCGCGCAGCGGCGTAATCATCGTGGATGGCAAAGCCAACGGTATAAGTCTTGCCAGCTTCAAGGGCGACATCACCGGGGGCATTTGTCACCAATGGGCGGGCAAAGGTCACGGTCCATGTCCCAGCCGACAGCTTGGCCGAGGCAGCGATCTCACCGTCATTTTCAACCCGGCGTTCCAGCAGATACCCGTTTGAAGAAGAGCCATCCGCATAGACACGCATCAGGTCCATAAAGGTGCCATCCGCCAACAGTTGCTCCAGCTCTTCCGGAGATTTCACTTGGTCCCAACCGCCTTGGGCTTTGCCACGGCGACCTTTGATCTCAACCTTCGTACGGCTTTCGGTCAGGTATTTGGTGATCGAAGTTTGCGCTTCCAACTGGGCTGCCACCGCAGCATTTGCGGCGATTGCCTCTGTACCCGGATCAAACGGCATATAGGTGTTGTCGGCGTGACAGGTTGCCCAGCAACCCACTTGGTCACCCATCTCAATGCCTGTCCCGGCGATCATCATGGCGACTTTCACCTGATTGTCGGGGTCCATCTTGCCACCATCCACAAACGGCGCTGGGTTGTGACCCGTATCTGGCCAGCTGAGTTGGACATACAGATTGTCCGCGTCATGGGCCGCTTTCAGTGTGGCGCCAATGATGCCGGGTTTGCCGGGGATCGGTGTGGGCTCAAGCTCGTCGCTTTTGCCGCCGCCGCCCGCAACAACTTTACCACCAATGGTTTCCAGTTCTTTTGCGTGACAGGTTGTACAGGCATCCCCACCTTTGGTCAGCGGACGTGCGCCACCGTGGGTTTTGCCGTTCTGAACCCATTCAAACGACGCTTGTCCAGGGTAGAACAGGGTCAGGTCGGTTGAGGGAACAGCGTTCCAGTCCACACCCGGAGCAACATCATCACCCGCGTCACCACCTTCGGTGGCTGCAGGGGCAGTCCCGGCGGCTTTTGCACGCTCTTCTGCAAGGGCGGCGTCCACTGCGGCCGCAATGTGGGCTTGGGCGGCTTCATGTTCGGCAGCTTTTGCAACTTTGGCGGCTTCAGCTTCCTCAGCTTCTTTCGCGTCGATGCGTGCCAAACTCGCAAGATACTCTTCAGGAATTTCGCGAGCGAAATCTGGGTTTGGTGCTTCAAGGGTTTCTAGATATTCCTCATCAGCACGGTCGCGCAGGTCCTTGTGGGCGATGCCTTTGTGGCAATCAATACAGGTCTGGCCGGTTTCCATCGCGTTCATATGCTGTTGGCGGGCGCGAGGTTTCTGGAATTCAGGCATCATCGATTCGAAATCGTGACAGTTGCGGCATTCGCGGCTGTCTGTGGCTTTCATCCGTTCCCATTCGTTCATCGCCAGATGTAGACGCCTCGCGTCAAAACGTTCTGGTGTTGAAATGGTCCCCGTCAGTTTGCCCCAAATCTCTTTTGACGCTTTGATCTTGCGGATCATCTTATGCGTCCAGTCTTTTGGAACGTGACAATCCGAACAGACCGCCCCCACGCCAGAGCGGTTCACATCGTGAATGGTGCCCTTGTATTCTTGGTACACATTGTCCTCCATCTCGTGGCACGAGATACAGAAAGGCAAGGTGTTGGTGGCTTCCATGGCGGTGTTAAACCCGCCCCAGAAAATGATCCCGGCCGCAAAGATGCCGGCGATTGCGGCAACGGGCATCCCATAAAGGAAGTAGCGTCGCCAAATTGGCTTTTTCGGTTCAGCACCGTTGGTCTGGGTCATATCCCGGCTCCGTCTTGGCTGCGGTTGGCTTGTGTCTTGGGCACGTTTTCAGTGCAATAGGAAGAGGGGCGGGCGTGGTGCCCGCCCCTTTATAGGCTTACCCGTTAGGGCAAAGTCTTGACTTAGGTCACGTGGTTCGAACGGTTGTGTACGTTGAACTTACCGGTAGGTGCATAAAGACCCTTAACGCGGGCTTTCTCTTCGAGAGTTTCTGCGTCGTAGATTACGATCTCACCGTTTGGCTCAAGGCTGTCCGACAGGTTCCATTTGGAAACCCAAACTTCGGTGCCGTCCGCGTTGAATTCAAAGTGAACCGCAGCAGTGCCTTCAGTTTCAGTTACGCGGATTGTCTTGACGATCTCACCGGTTTCTTTCGAAATAACCTGTACCGATTGTTGTACTTCGGGCTCAGGGTTTTTCGTTTGGTCAGCCCAAACATATTTCGAATTCGGGTGGGTCCGTACGAACAAGCCAGCACCGTCGGTTTCAACTTCGTAACAGGTTTTCCACGCGTTGTCTGGGTGACCTTCTGGATCGTTGCCCCAAACAGTCACAGTCCCAACACCAAGGTGGGTTGTGCCAGCAACAGGGCCACAATTTGGGTCAACCCAGTTGGCGCCTGGACCGGGGTGCGGCAATGCTGCCACGTCGATCATAGCTTCCAACTTGCGTTCTTGGGTGTCGACAACAACCATTTTGTTCGATGCGTTAGCAGCGATCTGGAAGTAACGACCTGTTGGGTCAAAGAAGCCATCGTGCAGGAACTTGGCCGAGTCGATTTTGTCGATCCGCAGGTTGTCGAGATCCGAGTAATCCACCTGCCACAGTTGACCGAGTTCTTTTACGGCAACAATCCAGCTGGTTTCATTTGGTGTGGTATAGATCGCAGCAACGCGTGCTTCTTCTACATAGTCACCATCCACGTTCACGCCGCGGGTCGAAACAACTTTCAGGGGTTCCATGGTCACAGCATCTGCGATCACGAAATGCGGAGGCCAGTAGCCGCCACCAATGACGTATTTGCCATCGCCGGATACGGCGACGTCGCGGGCATCATAAGCAACTTTAACTTCTGAAACCAACATCTTGTCTGGTGTTTGCCAGAGGTCGATTTTGGTCATTTTGCCGTCACGGCCCATGGTGTACCAGAAGCGGCCAGGCTGCTCAGGTTCAGTAATGGTGTGGTGCTCAGACGCTTTGATAACGTGCACCGCATAACCGGTTGGGATGTGCACCAGAACCTCTTTGGTGTCACCGTCAACAACGGCCACTTTACCGGCGTCACGCTCGATGACGACGAAGAAGTTTTCCCAGTTGCGGCCGTGAAGCGGCTCGGTTGGGTAGTCAGCTTCTTCAACATAGACCTTGCGGGTCTCTTTCATCTGAGCCAGCGACATTTCTGGCGGTTTTGGCGGATCCATTTGGATATAGGTCGCCATGTCTTTGATCTGCTCTTCGGTCATAATGTCCGAAAAGTTGTTCATGCCGCCTTCAGTCCCCCAAGAGATGATTTTCTCCAGGCGTTCTTGGCCCAGCTTCAGTGTACCGCCTTCGGTCACTGTGCCGTCAGCCGCGGTTTTCTTCCAATGTGGCTCAAGGTTTTTACCGGTGGCGCCTTTACGCAGCACACCGTGACAACCGGCACATTGTTCAAAATACAACTGTTTAGAAGCATCGAATGCTTCATCGCTCAGGGTGGGTCCCTCAGCGAATGCTGGCAGAGCGACGCTGCCGAGCAGAAGGGCAAAGCCGAGCCCTAGCGTATGACTTGTTTTCTTGTAGGTGATTCCAAGTGACATGATCACTCTCCATTTGCTTGGTAAGGCACCGGGAAGATGAAGGTCGCGCGCCCTGTGCGTCTTGACAAATGTTAATCTTGATGACGAAAAGTTGATCTTTGTCGTGAGCCTTTAAAAAATAGGGCGGGCGCCGCCTGTAATAAGAAGAACAGAAAAAATCGACAAACTGCGACAACTTGACATTCGTTAAGAACAAGCGGGCGATTCCCCGTCATCGTGCCCCCTATCCAAAGTCCGCGCCATTACGCGCATCTTACAGGAGGACCAGATGGGTACAGTGCAAGGCAATGATACGGGTGTTGGCAATCCGCCAGCGATCCGGACCATCGCCGCGTGTTCACCCACCTTCACATCTGTTCTCAATACTTCCCGCGATACTTGTTTCGCTTACGATTGCGACCTCCCACATCGTTGCCGTGATATCGAGACATCCAAGTATGATCACGGGTTGGGCGCCGGCCGGCTGCGTCCCTTGTTCGGCCGGCGTCGATATTCCGCACCCCACTTGGGGCGGTTTTGCACGCGCAAACTTTGTACAGGCAAACACCGAACGCGGCCTCTTCGTTTCCGCCCCTGCTGTCTTTGGGTGAGGCCGGCAGAATTTGGAAATGATCATGCGCCAACCGCTCGCGAAGGAACGGTCGAGAGCAACCTGCGCATATTGCCAGTCGTCTGATTGTCCCTTTGGGGCAAAATGAGGCCGCTGCTGACCTTTGTGGTCAGCGGACGACTGGCCTTGCCTGTTTTCCCTGTGTTTCTCGTTTGGTGTCACACAATGCGCGCATAAAATGTCGCAACCTTAAGGTGGGGTTGTTTGAAAGGTAAAACGCCCATAGATTGCATCAAACGGTACAAAACACCTATGATCAAATCTCTGAATTTCAAGCTTCGATTATTGTTGCTACTGGTTGCATGGCCCGGTGTTCTTGTCGTGGTGTTTCAGGCTTATATTGAGCGTGGGCATGTGTTTGATCAAAGCCGATATGAGGCGGAACGCATCGCCGATAGCCTTGCCAACACGCAACGCCGGATCATTTATGAAACGCGTGTTTTCTTGCAAGAACTGGCTGCCGCCCCCCCCATCCAAGACCCGGCTGACCCGCATTGCACCGAATTTTTGCGGCTCAGCCTTCGTCTCGCCAAAACCTATGTCAATCTTGGGGTGCCACTGGCGGATGGTCGGCTCTTGTGTAATGCACTTCCGCTCGCCTCTCCCGTGAATGTCGCAGATCGCCCCTATTTTCAACGTGCGCTGACCCAGCAGGTGTTCGCGATGAGCCCCATTCAAACTGATCGCGCCGCCGGGGTTTCCAGCATAAATTTTGCCTATCCAGTGAAAACCAACGGACCTGAGGGGAAGGTTGTTGGGGTTGCCGTGGCCGTTGTCTCGCTCGATTGGTGGACCCAGAATTTAGCAGAGCGCGACCTGCCGACAGGAACCGTGGCCTATATTGTCGACAGCACCCAGAAAATTGCCGCCAATTATCCCGCTGATCCGTCGCTGTTTGGAAAATCAAGCGCCGATGTGGGCTTGGAAGCTGCGGGGGAAATCGCTGCAGCAGGTGAAATTCGCACCGGACCAGACGGAATGAGACGCGTTTATCACAATAAAATTCTGTTCGGTGACGGTCAGGGAAATAATACATCCGTTAGCGTTGGCATCCCAATTGATGCACAACTCGCCGCCGCCAACTGGCACACTGGGTCCCGGCTGGCTCTGGTTCTGATGGGGTTGTTTTTGGTCTGGATGTTGGTGCGGCATCTTGCCAATCGTGCGATTCTGACACCGCTTGATGAACTGACTAAATCCGTGGGGAATCTGGATAATTTTACCTGGATCGCGCCATCCGGGTCGCGTAAAACGTCGGCCGCGGTCCGCGAGTTTGCCTATCTGGGTGACCAGTTCGCCCATGTAAAAACCAATATGAAGGCGGCGGAGAAAGCGGAAAATCAACGACGAGAAGAGCTCGAGGCGGTTCTGAACGCGCTGCCAGATCTGTACTTCCGCATCAACCGCGATCATGTGATCGTCGATTACCATTCGCAAGACGACAGTGATCTGATGATGGATCCGAAAGAGTTTATCGGGAAACAAGTGACCGAAGTCCTGCCCCCGGATGCGGCGCAATTGTTCGAAGAAAATGTCGCCGGGCACCGGAAGACCCATGAATTGGCAACATGGGAATACAAGCTGGAGATTGAGGGTTCGACCCAACATTTCGAAGCCCGCGCCTGTCCGATTTATGGAACGGATGAAACGGTTCTGGTGGTTCGGAACATCACCGGCAGAATACAATCGGAAACCGCGTTGCAGCTTTCGGCCATGGTCTATGAAAACAGCTCCGAAGGGATGATTGTCACCGCTGCGGACACCCGCATTCTAACCGTGAATCCTGCCCTTACGCGGTTGGCCGGGTATGAGGCACCTGACTTGATCGGACTGACCGCGCGCCGGGTTGTTCAGAAAGCTGCGCGCAGCAAACTGGCCTCTGGATTTCGCAAAGCACGCAAAAGTGGCAAGGGCTGGAATGGCGAAATTCAGGTTCAAAGCCGGGACGGAGAGACCATTCCGGTCTGGCTTTGCATCAATGCTATTTTTGACGACACCAACGTGGTGCAGCGCTTTGTCATTTTGGTCCGCGATATGACCGAGCAGAAAAAAGCGAATGAAACCATCTGGCGGCAGGCCCATTTCGATATGTTGACCGGGCTTCTTAACCGGGCAACCTTAGGGGAACTGTTGGACCTCGAGATTCAGGAAGCCACAGCAGCCAACCGGAACGTCGGGCTTTTGTTCATGGACCTAGATGGCATGAAACAGGTCAATGACCGGCTGGGTCACGCCGCGGGGGATCTGATCTTGTCTCAGGCCGCCACCCGGCTGCGCGTTCTTTTGGCCCCCGACGAGACAATGGCCCGCCATGGGGGCGATGAATTCACCGTGGTACTTGGGCATAAACGACCGCACGCGCGCGCAGCGACCCTGGCTGATGCCATTCTCGCCGCCATAGCACATCCATTTGAAATTGAGGGTGAAATTGTGCATCTGACCGCCAGCGTTGGAATCGCGAGATTTCCCGAGGATGCGGGGTCTGCGACAGACCTTTTGACCGCGGCAGATCAAGCCATGTATGTCGCCAAAGCGTCTGGGCGTAACCGGGCCGTGATGTTCAACCCGTCGATAAAACAGGCGGTGACTGAGAAGTCAAAGCTGATTGGTGCGTTGCAAGAAACGCTGCAAGATCAGGGCTTTGACCTCCATTTTCAACCGATCATCGACCTGAAAACCAACCGGATTACCAAAGCAGAGGCGTTGTTGCGGTGGACCCATCCCGAAACGGGCCCCATTTCCCCCGGTCAGTTTATTCCCTTGGCTGAAGAGGTGGGGTTGATTGGGGCGGTCGGCGACTGGGTATTTGAACATTGCTGTCAGGCGATCCCCTTGCTCCAGTCCCATTTTGGGGCCGATTTTCAGCTCGGCATGAATGTCTCGCCGCTGCAACTGACCCCGCGTGAGGACACGACGCAGATCTGGTTCGATCGGCTTCGGCAGCATGGCGTGGCCGGGCAAAGCCTGATTGTCGAGATCACCGAAAGTGCGCTGCTGGAGCAAAGCGGATTTGTCGTGGATCGCCTCGAGGCACTGCAAAGTGCTGGAATTCAGCTGGCGTTGGACGATTTTGGCACGGGGTATTCTTCGATGTCCTATTTCCTGCAACACCAGATAGATTACCTGAAAATCGACCGGGAATTTGTCTGCCACCTGCCATCAGCTCCGAAGGCGGTCACCCTGTGCAGAACGATGACGGAACTGGCCCATCGCCTGGGCGTCAAGGTCATCGCAGAAGGGATCGAAACCCCAGAGCAACTGGCGTTTCTCACAGAGATTGGCGCCGACTTTGGGCAGGGGTTTCTTTTGTCCCCCCCCATGTCCATGGCGGATCTTCTGACCTTGCCCAACAAGGCGGAAAGACGAAAACGGATCTTGGGCTAGCGGCGCGTGGTCTTTTCCGATGTTCACCAGCGGCTTTTCAGAAAATGTGTCAACGTCGCGCCCGCCTCATAATAAGCCTCGCGAACGCCAGCAAGCGGATAGCTGTGTTCGGTCACCGGGGCGATGGGGAGATCGGTATGGCTTTGGGTCAAAACCGCGCGCGCCATCTCTTGCCCAAACACCGTACCCGGCCCGATCCCCCGCCCGGAATAGCCAAATACCATCAGGGCATTCTGACCAAGATCTTGAATTTTCGGCAGATACTCCGCAGTCATGGCTATGCGCCCGAACCACGCGTGTGTCAGCTTTGTTCCCGCCAATTCCGGAAACATCTGCGCCAGTTTGCGATCCAGCCAGCGCCGATGAATACCACCTGCTGGGTGATTCAGTCGCCCCATCCCGCCAATGATCAACCGCCCCTCCTGATCCAAGCGCCAGGACGACATAACCATCGCCGTGTCCCAACAGCCTTCCCCGCCGGGCAGAATTCGACCGCGCTGCTGCGGTGACAGCGGCGCAGTCGCGGCTTGGAAATAATGTACCGGCACAAGGTCTGGGGAGGCCAAGCCCTTGGTTGGTATCGCATAGGCATTGGTGGCCACAATCATCGCAGGCGCCGAAATGCGTCCCTTTGGTGTGGTCACGCACCAGTTTTTTCCGTCGTGGGTGATGGTTTTCGCAGGCGAGTGTTCAAACAGTTCCGCGCCCTGCTCCATCGCCGCGCGTGCCAGCCCATTGGCATAGGCCAGCGGTTGAATGGTTCCAGCGCGTGGGTCAAATATCGCGCCATGCACCCGGTCCGAACCGACACGCGAAATCGCCTCATCGCGCGACAGCAATGAGACAGGCGCGCCAATCGCGCTGAGTTGCGCATGGCGGCGTTTCAGATCCTCCATCCCTGCAGCGGCATGGGCGCAATGCAATGTGCCACCGCGCACCGGTTCACAGGCGATGCCATGTTGTGCGATCAGCTGATAAACAAGATCAGGCGCCCCGCCAAGGATTGCCGACAAACGGTCGCCCGCGGCCTTTCCGAGGCGCGCGTTGATGTCTTCGGGCGGCAACCAAAGCCCCGCATTGGTTAGCCCCACATTGCGCCCGGACCCACCGCCCCCGAACTCACGCCCTTCAACCAAACAGGCTTTGGCCCCTTGCTGTGCCGCACATAATGCGGCGGACAATCCCGTGTATCCCCCGCCGACAATGACCACGTCGGCCTGCCTGTCCCCGGTCAAAACCGGGGCGCTGACGCGGTCGCGGCAGGTGGCGTGCCACAGGCTGTCGGACAGTTCAGATGTCAAATTTGATCCCCTGTGCCAGCGGCAACTCGCGCGAGTAATTCACGGTGTTTGTCTGTCGTCGCATATAACCCTTCCACGCGTCGGATCCGCTTTCGCGCCCGCCGCCCGTGTCTTTTTCACCGCCAAATGCGCCGCCGATTTCAGCGCCGGACGGCCCGATATTGACGTTGGCGATACCACAATCAGAACCCGCCGCCGACAAGAAAAACTCCGTCTCGCGCAAATCTGTTGAAAAGATGCAAGAGCTTAGCCCCTGCGGCACGGCGTTCTGCACATCAATCGCGTCATTCAGATCCGAATAGCGCACCACATACAGGATCGGCGCAAAGGTTTCGTGATGCATGATCGCGCTTTGGGTTGGCATCTCGACAATGGCGGGATGCACATAGGCGGCGTCGCCATGGCTTTCGGACAGGGCTTGTCCGCCGCCATGCACCCGCCCGCCCTCGGCTTTGGCCTGTTCCAACGACCGTGCCATCGCCTGCATCGCGTCGTCATCAATAAGCGGCCCGACCAATGTGCCGTCCGCCAATGGATCACCAATTGGCAACCCTTCATAGGCTTTGATCAGGCGCGGGATCAGCGCATCATATACATCGTTATGAACAATCAACCGGCGCAGGCTGGTACAGCGCTGACCAGCGGTCCCCACCGCCGAAAAGACAATCGCGCGCAGGGCCATTTCCAAATCGGCCGAGGGGGCAACGATCATCGCATTGTTGCCGCCAAGCTCCAAAATCGTACGCCCCAGTCGACCGGCCATATCGTGGGCCACGGCGCGCCCCATTGGTACCGATCCGGTGGCGGAAACAATCGCTACGTCCTTTGAACCCGTTAAAGCCTGGCCCAATTCCCGCTCGCCGATCAGCGTTTGGATCAACCCTTCGGGGGCGTCCTCGCCAAAGGCGCCCATCACCCGATCACAGATTTTTTGCACCGCCAGCGCCGTCAGCGGAGTTTTTTCCGAGGGCTTCCAGATGACCGGGTCGCCGCAAACCAAGGCCAGTGCGGCGTTCCAGCACCACGGGGCAACTGGGAAATTGAACGCCGTAATGATGCCGCATGTCCCCATTGGGTGCCAGCTCTCGCGCATTGCATGGCCGGGGCGTTCCGAGGCAATGGTCAGGCCGTAGAGTTGGCGCGACAGACCCACTGCGAAATCGCAAATGTCGATCATTTCTTGCACTTCGCCCAGACCTTCTTGGTAAATCTTGCCGCATTCCAGCGTGACCAAGCGACCCAGGTTTTCCTTTTCCCGGCGCAATTCTTCGCCCAGCAGGCGCACCAGCTCTCCGCGACGCGGCGCGGGAACCTGTCGCCAGGATTTGAACGCCTGCTTGGCATCGCGAATTTGGGTCTGTGCATCCTCGGCGCTATGGACCGCCAGAGCAGCGATTTTGCTGCCATCTACCGGCGTGTGAACAGATAGATCGCCACCGTTCAATTCAGCTTTTGTAAGGCCAGCGGCGGTAAGGATGTCGAGATAATCCATGAGTTTTCCTTTTGGACTGAGGTCGGATGCGCCCAAATATCGTGGCTTCGCGCATATTTTCCCAAGTGTCTCACCGATTTCTACGGTTTCCTATTGAAACAAAATCCTAGATCTATGAGTTATTGTCATATGATAACCTCGCGCCGATTTCTTCCCTCTATCCCGTCCCTGCTTGCGCTGGAGGCGGTTGACCGGCTGGGCAGCGCCTCTGCCGCCGCCGAAGATCTGTCGCTGACGCAAAGTGCGATCAGTCGCCAGTTGCGCCAGTTAGAGGAGCAGATGGGCGTCGAGTTAATTGCGCGGGATCAGGTGCGCCTTCGCCTGACACCTGCCGGGAATGAGTTCGTGAAAGAGGCGCGCTTTGTGCTGACGCGGCTGGGGCAAGCCTCGATCAAGTTGCGTGCCAATCCGGCTGGCGGCAGCCTTAATCTGTCGATCCTGCCTGCCTTCGGGCTGAACTGGCTGGCGCCGCGTCTAAAGGATTTTGTGGCCGCGCATCCGGATGTGTCGGTCAACCTCCAGACCCATAACCTGCCGTTTGATTTTGGCACCAGTGGCGCACAGGCCGCCATTCATTATGGTACACGGGATTGGCCGGATGTGGAATATTTGCCGCTGATGCCCAAACATGTTCTGCCCGTTTGTGCCCCGTCTTTATTGTCACGCCCGGTTCAGGCGCCGGTGGATCTTTTGGCACTGCCCTTGCTGCATCTTGAAACCCATCCTGACAGCTGGGAGCAGTGGTTTGCCTTGAACGGATTAGGGGTTTCGAAATTAGAGGGGATGTTGTTCGACCAATCGTCAACCATGACACAAGCCGCCGTGCATGGGTTGGGTGTGGCGCTTTTGCCAAGCTTTCTGGTTGACCATGAAATCGCGCAAGGCCGTTTGTGTCTGGCCCTTGAGGGTGAGGCGAAAACGCTGGGCGAGTATTTTCTGGTTTGGCCTGAAAACCAGTCAACCTATGCGCCACTGGGCCAGTTTCGAAAATGGTTGACCAGCCAGATCGCCGAATAGGCTGTGCTGATCGCGCAGGACTTGTCACATCGGGCGCGTTCCGTTAACAGCGCGGTTTCTCAATCTAGGATGGCTCAAATGCGCACCCCGATGCTTGCAGTAGACTTTGGAACCTCCAATTCGGCGGCGGCTGTCTATGATGGGCACAACCTTCGGCGGATTGCGATTGAGGAGGGGGCCGAGACCCTGCCAACAGCGGTGTTTTTTCCGACAGACGGTGGGGATATGCGGATCGGTACGGCGGCTGGCGAGGCGTTGATTGATGGGGAAGAGGGGCGCTATATGCGCGCGCTCAAAAGCATTTTGGGAACTGAACTGTTCCATGAAACCCGCCTGATTGGCGGCAAGCGGCGCACCTTGGCCGAAATTGTGACCCGCTTTCTGACGGTGATCAAAGCGCGGGCCGAGGCGGAAACCGGACAGGTGTTTACCCATGCCCTCTCCGGACGCCCAGTGCATTTTCACTCGGCTGATATGACACGCGATGCGCAGGCAGAAGCGGATCTGCGCGGTTGCTATCTGGCTGCGGGCTTTGACGAGGTGCGCTTTTTGGCCGAACCCGAAGCCGCAGCACGTGCCAATCACCATTTGGATGACACGGATGAGACCGGTTTGATTGTCGATATCGGCGGCGGGACGTCGGATTTTACCGTGTACCGGACCACGCAAAATCGCATCCACATACTGGCCAGTCACGGGATCCGGCTGGGCGGGACGGATTTTGATCAGGCCGTGTCCATGGCCCATGCCATGCCGCTTTTGGGGCGTGGCGGTGAATTGCGTCGCGTCTTTGGCGAAGGGGTGTTGCCGGTGCCAAATGCCATCTTTAATGACCTGTCCACCTGGCCCAAAATCCCGTTTCTATATTCGCGTGACACCCAACGCCTTGTTGACGATTTGGTGAAATTCGCGGTGGACCCCGACCGTCTTGGTCGATTGAAAACCGTGATCGACGATCAGTTGGGGCATGAGTTGGCCTTTGCAACAGAGCGTGGCAAAATCGCCGCCAATGCCGGCGGCCTAAGCGCGGAAATTGAGATGGGGTTCATTGAAAAAGATCTGGCCGCGCGGGTGACCCCCGGTTCGCTCAACGCCGCTTTGCTGGCATTTCGAACCCGTCTGCACGAGGCGATTTACGCAACATTGCTGAAGGCAGAGGTCGCGCCTGTGCAGATCAATTCCGTTGTGTTGGTGGGCGGGTCCAGCCTGATGAAAATGGTGTCATCTGAGGCGCAAAACATCTGCCCCTTAGCACGTCTTAAGCCGTCCGAGGCGTTTACGGCCGTTGTGGATGGTCTGGCCCTTGCCACAGCTGATGCAGCCCCCTAACGACCGTGCTTCGCGGGGCGTTTGCCTTGTTATTGGGCGTTATTTGGTGTCTCAAAATCAACCGAAGCCCGCGTCAATAAAAATGGGCCCCCGCATCTTGCAGAGGCCCAGAAAACGACGGTGCCATACGGTGCCATCAAGATTACAGGCTGGCGTCCAATGCTGCGATCACCGCATTGCCCATTTCGCTGGTCGAAACCGGTTTCACCCCGGCCTCATTCAGCAAATCACCGGTGCGCACACCATCGGCCAGTACTTTTTCGACGGCCGCTTCCAGACGATCGGCTTCGGCCCCCATGTCAAAGCTATAGCGCAGCGCCATCGCGAAGCTGAGGATGCACGCGCAGGGGTTGGCTTTGCCTTGGCCGGTGATGTCCGGGGCCGATCCATGTACGGGTTCGTACATCGCTTTCGGACGGCCATTTGCCATCGGTGCGCCAAGCGAGGCAGAGGGCAACATGCCCAAAGATCCGGTCAGCATCGCGGCGCAATCGGACAGGATGTCACCAAACAGGTTATCGGTGTAAATCACGTCGAACTGCTTGGGCGCACGCACCAATTGCATCGCACCATTGTCGGCGTACATGTGGCTCAGCTCAACCTCGGGGTAGTCCTTGGACACCTCGATCACAACGTCCCGCCACAGGATGCCCGATTCCATCACGTTGGCTTTTTCCATCGAACACAGGCGCTTGTCCCGTTTCATCGCCAATTCAAAAGCCGCACGCGCACCGCGTTCAATTTCGGCTTCGGTGTAACGCTGGGTGTTGATGCCGACCCGCTGGCCATCTTCTTCAAAGATGCCGCGGGGTTCGCCGAAATACACACCCGAAGTCAGCTCGCGCACGATCATAATGTCGAGACCAGCCACCAATTCCGGCTTCAACGATGAGAAATCCTTGAGTGCATCAAAACATTGTGCGGGGCGCAGGTTGGCGAAAAGGTCCATTTCCTTGCGCAGCCGCAGCAGGCCGCGTTCTGGTTTCACTGAAAAGTCCAGATCATCATAGGCAGGTCCGCCCACGGCGCCCAGCAATACCGCGTCCACTTCTTGCGCGCGCGCCATGGTCTCGTCGGCCAACGGCACGCCGTGTTTGTCATAGGCGCACCCCCCAACAAGGTCCTCGTCCACGTCAAATGTCACGCCGCGTTTGTCGCCGATCCAAGAGATCACTTTGCGCACTTCGGCCATCACTTCGGGGCCGATGCCGTCGCCGGCGAGGATGAGGAGGGAAGGGTTGGTCATGTCGCGTATCCTTGCATGTCTTGCACTGCATTTGTCGCCGTTTGGCCTAGCGGTTTGGCGTGCAAGCGTCAAGAAAGACAGGGGGTTTGGCGGCGCATTTCGCGTGTTAATACGCGATATCGACCCAGATCAGATGATGGCGCGATGCCGTTTCGGCAATCTTCGCCATTGGGGTGTCGGGCCGGGGCCAGAAAACGCCCGCGTCTTTCACGTCGGCTGCGGCCCACGGCAGGATGTAACTGGCGCGTAATTTGCCAACTCCGATCGCGCTCCAATCCGCGGTATCAGTGCCTTCGGCGCCCTTGGGGATGGGGTCGATCAGGCGGGGATCGCTTAGCAAAGTGGTGATGGCTTCGTGCCGTCCGTCGCCATCTTTTGGGTCGATATTGGCCTGCCCGATGATGGCAAAAGGCGGGGTTGGCGCGGGATATGGCAAGGTGCCATCCAGAAGATGTGTCCAAAACAGTGCCTCATCCGCGCCGCGTCTTCCATTGCGATCCTCATCCCCGTCAAACGCCGGGGTGGACCCATGATAGGTCAGCAGGTTGAGCGTTTGTCCGTTGGGTAAATCCACAGGCACATCCCAATGCGCCACGCTGCTGAGGCGCTGGGCGGCTTGCGCGTTGGCCGAGGGAAACGGACTGCCATCCGCATGTGTCGGCAACATCGCCCCCGGTAAATCCCGCCACAGAAAATCTGAGAAATCGCGCACCTCACCCAAAGGAAAACGTGACAGCACGGCCATTCCGCCTTGCCCGGTGAAATTGCCATATCCTTGACTGTCGCGCGGGGTGTTCAGCTTGCCATCTCCGTCCAGATCCAAGCCCGATGCCAGGCCACTGTTGGGACGGGCGGCAAAAATATAGGGCATCTTATGACCGGCGACCTCCAAGGTCGTTTGAAAAGCCCTTAGCGTGCGGTTTTCCAGGTCATGATCAAAGGCCTGAAGCACCAAAACATCAGGGGACACTTGGGTGATCACATCAATCACAGCGGCAATCTGTTTGTCTTTGCCTTTCAGGATATCACGCAGCAAAAGCCCCGGACCTTTGCGGGTCAGCTCCACATCAAAACTGGCCAACCGCAGGGTGTCGGACTGCGCCAGCCCCCCCCATACGATCGCGGCCAGTAAAGTTAGACAGCCACCAAGGCGTCTTCTTTGCTGGTGCGCGTGTTTTTCTGGCGTTCCGTGCTGATCATTGTGGCGACCCGCCCCATGGCGATGCCGCGCATAAACAGGCTGGATGGCAAAAAGGCCCATGCGGTAATTGTCCAGATCATCGTTTGGTCATTGGCCACGGAAACCGAGCCAAAGAGCGAGGAAGCGGCCTGAATGACCGCAGGTGTCAGGAAGGGTAACAGAAATCCAAGGGCAATGTTGAAGCGAGCGTCGCGCTCCAGCCGGGTGACCACATCTCCGCCAGCGGTTGGGTCAAAGGTTGGCAAGTTGACCCACACGTTAAACGCGGATCCTTTGGCAGGCCAGCGGCTGGTGCGCAAGGCAACCACAAAGATGACCAGCGACAGAAGCGAAATCAGATAGGTCATGCCCGCCGCGGTGCGCAGCGCGGCGATATCCGCGTTGCTGGCCCCTTCGGGGAGCATCAGCACAATCAACCGCACAGGGCTGTAGGGAAAGTCGATGGCTTGGCCGATCAGGGTGCCAATGACGGTCACAAATTCGGTTGCGGTGGTGGGGTTCGTTTGTCCCCGCGCCACAATCGACAAGCAAAAGAGCATCGCAAACAGGCTGAAAAACCGGATGCGGTTAAAGGGGGGGGCGTCGCGAAACTCGACCAAACCGGGATAGGTGGAGGCATATTCAAACAGCGTCAGCGCACCGGCGCACAGCGCCAGCAACGCCACGATTTGTGCCGTATCACTGTTGGTGCCGGGCACCATCAACGACGGCATGATGATCACGGCCACCATTAGAATTGCACGCAGAAATGCGCCTGTCAGTCTAGAAACCACTGCTCTACCCTCAACCTTGGACGGGAGCGATACGATGCCGCGCCCTTGTTCCGATGTTGATCCCCGCCTCATGGCGGTTGCCTCATTAGCCTTTAGGATGCCCTTATAAGCGGGGATCTGCAAGTAATGGGTTAATTTGGCTTCATATTTTAGATTTTTTTAGGGAAGAACTGGTGCTTCATTGCATCATCATTGCAACGAAAATGGGGCAGGGCCAATTGGACCCGCCCCCTGATTTCTCATCTGTGTAACGGCAAACTGGTCGTTAACCTTGCCTCAGATCTGGGGTTAAACCCAAGGGCGCGCGGCGGACGCCTGTGCCTCAAAAGCATCAATCGACGCTTTCTTTTCCATCGTCAACCCGATGTCATCGAGCCCGTTGAGCAGGCAGTGCTTTTTAAACGCATCCACGTCAAACTTCACAACGTCACCTTCGGACGTGGTGATTTCCTGGGCTTCCAGATCCACGGTCATCCGTGCGTTTGACCCTTTTTCCGCGTCCGACATCAACAGATCAACTTCGGCCTGCGGCAAGACAATCGGCAAGATGCCGTTCTTGAAGCAGTTGTTGAAAAAGATGTCGGCGAAAGAGGTGGAGATCACGCATTTGATACCGAAATCTGCAATCGCCCAAGGCGCGTGTTCGCGCGACGAGCCACAGCCAAAGTTGTCACCGGCCACCAGAATTTCCGCGTCGCGGTACTGGGGTTTGTTCAGCACAAAATCTTCGATCTCGGTGCCATCACGGTTAAACCGCATCTCATCAAACAAGTTCGCGCCAAAGCCGGTGCGTTTGATTGATTTTAGAAACACCTTCGGAATAATCATATCCGTGTCGATGTTCACCAGCGGCATAGGGGCCGCGATCCCTTGAAGTTTTTCAAACTTTTCCATCGTCATGGTTCCTTAAATCAAATCACGAACGTCAGTCAGACGGCCGGTAAGGGCGGCGGCGGCGGCCATGGCAGGCGACACAAGGTGCGTCCGCCCTTTGTATCCCTGACGCCCCTCGAAGTTGCGGTTTGACGTGGACGCGCAGCGCTCATTCTCAGACAGCTGATCAGGGTTCATCGCCAGACACATGGAGCAGCCTGCAAGGCGCCATTCAAAACCGGCCTCTTCAAAGATCTCTGACAGACCCTCTTCGTCGGCTTGCGCGCGCACAAGGCCCGATCCCGGCACGATCATCGCGCGGATACCGTCTTTGATCTTTTTGCCTTTCACAATCTCGGCCACGGCGCGCATGTCTTCGATGCGGCCGTTGGTGCAGGATCCGATAAAGACGGTGTCGATCTCAATGTCGGTCAGCTTTTGACCGGCTTCCAGACCCATGTAATCCAGTGCGCGTTTGACGGCGTCGACTTTGCCGCCCTCAAAGCTTTCGGGTGCGGGTACGGTGGATGAAATCGGCAGCACGTCTTCGGGCGAGGTGCCCCAGGTCACGCAAGGGGCGATGTCTTCGCCTTTGATGGTCACAACCTTGTCGAAATGCGCGCCTTCGTCGGTGAAGAGCGTTTTCCAATAGGCCACGGCCTGTTCCCACTGCGCAGCTTTCGGCGCGTGCGGACGACCCATGCAGTATTGATATGTGGTCTCATCCGGGGCAATCAGACCCGCGCGCGCGCCGCCTTCGATCGCCATGTTGCAAACGGTCATGCGACCTTCCATCGACAGATCGCGAATGGCCGACCCGCAATATTCGATCACGTAACCGGTGCCACCACCAGTGCCGGTTTCACCAATCACCGCCATGGTGATGTCTTTGGCGGTCACGCCGGGCATCAGTTTGCCGGTGATCTCAACCTTCATGTTCTTTGACTTTTGCTGGATCAGCGTTTGCGTCGCCAGAACATGCTCCACCTCGGATGTGCCGATGCCGTGGGCCAGCGCGCCAAACGCGCCGTGGGTTGCGGTGTGGCTGTCGCCGCACACAACGGTCATTCCGGGCAGGGTCCAACCTTGCTCAGGCCCAACGATGTGCACGATGCCCTGACGCACATCGGACACCGGATAGTAATGCACACCAAATTCTTTGGCGTTGGTGTCGAGCGCGGCCACCTGAATGCGGCTTTCTTCGGTCATCTGCGCGGGGTCTTCGCGACCGGCTGTGGTGGGCACATTGTGGTCCGGCACAGCGATGGTTTTGTCCGGCGCGTGCACTTTGCGGCCGGTCATACGCAGGCCTTCGAACGCCTGTGCGCTCGTCACTTCGTGCACCAGATGGCGGTCGATATACAAAAGGCAGGTGCCGTCTTCGGCTTCGTGGGCCACATGTGCGTCCCAGATTTTATCATAGAGTGTCTTCGGGGCGGTCATAAGCGCTCTCCGTGGATATCGTTGGTTTGTGATGTGATCAGACAGGGACCATGCGCCCAATACATAGGCTCATGCTCCGCGCGTTTCGGCGCGGTGGCTTATAGTTGGGCAAGCACGGCTTTGGTGGCGCCGTAAAAGCGCCACGGCAAAAACGCGTGGTCATCCATGTCAAAAATCCGAGTCATGAGGATGAGATACTCTTTTGTACGGTTTGGGGCAAGAGGCTGCGCGCGGGCGGCTGCCTTAGGGAATGTAAAGGACGTTCTGGCTCTGGACGTGCCGGGATCCGCGTGCAAAACTAAACTCATGGAGCAGGCAGACACCCAAGATACAATCGCATCCCAACCCCCAGAAGCGCCAATCGAAATTCATGAAACCGTTTTGACATTGCGCGATCAGCTTGTGGCTTTGTTTGATGATGCTGGCAGTTTCCTGCTGAGCCTGACCCAGACCTGGCGCCTGTATCAGGTTGCAATCATCGTTGCCCTGATCGGAATATCCTGGGCAATAGGGCGTATCGCTGAACCGAAATACGCCGATTGGGTGCGCAGTCACGAAGGCTGGTCAAAACGCCGGTTGCGATTTGCGGTTCATGTGCGCCGGCGGCTCCCGATGATCATCTTTGTGGTGCTGGCGTGGACCGTGACGTCACTCATGCGAGAACTGACATGGCCGTCGCGATCCTATCTGATCGGCGTGGCCTGTACCCTCGCCACGGCCTGGGTGTTTGTCGGGTTGGCCACATTCATTGTTGAAAACCGCGTTCTGCGGCGGACGACAAAATGGGGCATGTGGATCTATGTCACGCTTTATTACCTCGGCCTGACCGATGAAATGTCACAAGTGTTTGATAATCTTGCGATTTCAATGGGGGATTTCCGCGTCTCTCTGCTTGATATCATCCGTGCGGTGGTGATCACCGCAGCACTTTTTGCTGTGGCTCGGATCTTTAGCAGAAGTTCAGCAGAGCAGATCCAGAAGAACGAAGACATCTCGCCTTCAATGCAGGTTCTGGCGGTGAAATTCATTCAACTGCTGTTCTACGGCGCGGCGTTTTTCATCGGGCTCAAAGCGGTCCGAGTGGATCTGACCGGGCTTGCGGTCCTGTCCGGTGCCATTGGTGTGGGCCTTGGTTTTGGTTTGCAAAAGGTGGTCTCAAACCTCGTGTCGGGCGTGATCATCCTTTTGGATAAATCCATCAAGCCGGGAGATGTGATTTCACTGGGCGAAACCTTTGGCTGGATCCAGCAATTGGGCGCGCGTTATGTGTCTGTCGTCACCCGCGATGGCCGCGAATACCTGATCCCGAACGAGGATCTGATCACCGGGCAGGTGGTCAATTGGTCCCACACCAATTCCTTTGTGCGGCTCGATATCTTTTTCGGCACGGCCTATTCCAATGACCCACACGAGGTGCGTCGCGTCGCGATCGAGGCGGCGACATCCGTGAATCGCGTGCTCAGTTTCCGTCCACCCGTCTGTCACATCGTCGGCTTTGGCGACTCGTCCGTGGATTACATCCTGCGCTTCTGGATTGATGATCCCACCGGCGGGCTGACCAATATTCGCGGCAATGTCTATCTGGCGCTTTGGGATGCGTTCAAAGACGCCGGTATCGATATTCCTTTCCCTCAGCGCGAGGTTCGCGTTTTGAAGGACGCTCCAGAAGATTTAGATCTCGAGCAGACATAATCGTCGTTTCGCCCAAACCATCCAACCGTTCAAAAGGGTCGGATTGAAGTTTTTCGGGCTGCTCATTCGTGCCATCGAAATCTGGCAGATACAGCCCGGATGTCCAACGCTCTGGCAGGCGATCAATCACGCTGTTCATCACCCCAACCACGCGAATGGCGCGCTGACGCAACCGTTCCGCCCGTTCGGGGTCACGCACACGCAACTTTTCAAACCGCCGCATGGCAAATCGTTCAACGTCTTCGGGGCCGACGGAAAGATAGACAATCACGCCCGCCATCACCGTGACAAACAATAGGATCGTCGCAAAGAGTGGATACAACAGGAATAGGGCAAGACAGGCCAGGCCCGCCATAACCTTTGGGGTCATGGGGTGGCGCAAAAGCTGCCATGCGAATTTGAAAAGCAGGCCAAGCACCTCACGGCTTTCCCCGGCAATTTTTCGTAAAAGCGATCGGGGGGCAGGGCGCGGGGTGGGCGACGGCACCACTGTCTCAGGGCGCGGTTCCGCGTCCTCCCGCTCGGGGCCGGCATGTTGCAGGACATGTGGGTCGTTTTGGGCAGCGTTGGGGGCAGAAACCGATCTGTCGCGCACCGAGGCGTCCGGTGCAGGTGTTTTCGCCCCTTCCATCAACGCGCGCACAGCCGCAATGGTTTCATCCGGCGCGCTCTCTGCTTGTGGGGCATCATTGGTCGTCTGGGGCGTCCGTGTTTCGTCCATCGCGGACCTCACCTTTACTGTGTCTTTCCCCTTGGGTATCGCAATTTGGTGGCAAGAATGTGGCGTGGCCCTTTTGCATCCCTGTTTGGTGATGTATGACCGCCCGTCATTGAGATCGTAACAATTGGGTGTTACGATTCGTCTATGCCCCGTTTTGGGGCGCAATCGGGGCGCAACGGCGCGCCACACTAGGAGGACTATGTCCTGTCTCGCGAAACATTGGCTGGCAACGATGCCGCCGCTCAACACTCATCAGGGGACGCGGCCATGACCGATACCCCAAGTTTCAGCGTAAGCGAATTGCTTGCGTTTATCCTCAGCACACTCGACGAAGACAAAGCCGAAGACGTGGTTGTGATCGACTTGCAAGGCAAGTCCGAAATGGCCGATCACATGGTGGTCTGTTCTGGTCGCTCAACCCGTCAGGTCTCGGCGATCTCGGAAAAATTGTCCGCCAAGCTGAAAATCGAGTTCGGGGTTTTCCCCAAGCTTGAAGGCAAAGATCAGGGCGATTGGGTGCTGATCGATACTGGCGACATTATTGTCCACGTATTCCGTCCCGAAGTGCGCGAATTCTATCAACTTGAGAAAATGTGGATGGAACCGGGCATGTCGCCTGCTGGGCCAATAGATGTGCCCACAGAAGTGACCGACCAAGAGAGCTAAGTCAGATGCGCGTGCAAATCTGCGCTGTGGGGCGCCTTCGTGGCGGCCCCGAACGTGATTTGATCGATGACTATCTCTCACGGTTTGATCGTACCGGGCGGCCCTTGGGGCTTGGCCCGGCGAAAATCCTTGAGGTTGAGGATAAAAAGGGCGGCGGCATGAAGCCCGAAGCCGCGCTTTTGGAACGCGCCATTCCAAAAGGCGCGCTGATTTGCACGCTGGATGAGCGTGGAAAACTGATGTCCTCGCCCGATTTAGCCAAAATGATCGCCCGCTGGCGCGACGATGGCCGACAAGATGTGGCCTTTGTCATCGGCGGCGCAGATGGGATTGATCCCAGCTTGCGCGCCCGCGCCGACGCCTCATTGTCTTTCGGGAAAATGGTCTGGCCCCACATGCTGGCCCGCGCCATGCTGACCGAACAGCTTTACCGCGCCGCGTCGATCCTGTCGGGCGGGCCGTATCACCGGGTGTGATCCCCCCTTTTTCTTGCTAAAAATACCTCGGGGTGAATGCTGAAAGCAGAGGGGCAGCGCCCCAGCCGCCCGTTCGATATGCTCAGCCGTTGCGTTGTGCGTCGCATCGCCATAAATAAAGAGCCAAGCAAACATTCATTCCGCGCAAGGATTTCCCCATGATCACGCCCAAAACGACCACGCCCAAACCCGTCGTTCTGTGTATTCTCGATGGTTGGGGGCTGCGCGAAGGCCGCGAAAACAATGCGCCCGCTTTGGCCAACACACCAAACTTTGATCGGTTGATGGCGACATGTCCAAACAGCACCCTGATCACCCACGGCCCCGATGTGGGCCTGCCTACCGGGCAAATGGGCAATTCAGAAGTGGGTCACACCAACATTGGCGCAGGCCGTGTGGTGGCGATGGATCTTGGGCAAATTGATCTGGCGATTGAGGATGGATCGTTTTTTGACAACGACGCGCTGGGCGACTTTATTGCAAAGATGAAAGCATCTGGCGGCACCGCGCATCTGGCCGGTCTGGTCAGCCCCGGCGGGGTGCACAGTCATCAAGATCACATGTTGGCCGCGGCAAAGGCCTTAACAGATGCGGGGCTTGAGGTTGCCATTCACGCGATCACCGACGGACGAGATGTGGCGCCCTCCTCGGCCCGCGATCAACTGGCTGAATTTGAAGCCGCCCTGCCCAAAGGCGCCAATATTGTCACCGTGGTGGGTCGCTATTTTGCGATGGATCGCGACAACCGGTGGGAACGTGTGGCCCTTGCCTATGAGGTTATGGTCAACGCCAAAGGGGATGCCGCGTCCAGCGCAGATATCGCCATCGCGACGGCTTATGCCAAAGGTGAAACGGACGAGTTTATCGCCCCCGTGGTGATCGGTGATTATGCCGGCATGAAAGACGGCGACGGGCTCTTTTTCATCAACTTCCGCGCCGATCGTGCCCGCGAAATCCTGCGCGCCATTGGCGAGCCTGACTTTAACGAATTTGACACAGGTCCGCGCCCCAAGCTGGCCGCGATTTTGGGCATGGTGCAATACTCTGATGCGCATAACGCCTATATGACCACCTGTTTTCCCAAGCGAAACATTGTGAACACGCTGGCGGAATGGGTGGCGAAACACGGGAAATCCCAATTCCACACCGCAGAAACCGAGAAATACCCTCATGTCACATTCTTCCTGAACGGCGGCAAAGAGGCCCCGGTGGACGGCGAAGTGCGCTATATGGCGGCAAGTCCAAAAGTGGCCACCTATGACCTTCAACCCGAAATGTCCGCCCCCGATGTGACCGATCATTTTGTCGGCGCGATCCACGACGGTTATGACCTGATTGTCACCAATTACGCCAACCCCGATATGGTGGGGCACACCGGCGATCTGGCGGCTGCGATGGCCGCGTGCGAGGCGGTGGACAAAGGGTTGGGCCGCGTGATGGCCGCGTTGGAAGAGGTCGGGGGCGCGATGATTGTCACCGCGGATCACGGCAATTGCGAAACAATGGTGGATCCCGAAACCGGCGGGCCACACACCGCGCATACCACCAACCTTGTTCCAGTGATCCTGTTTGGTGGGCCAAAAGATGCGGTGCTGAATTCTGGTCGTCTGGCGGATCTCGCGCCGACGCTTTTGCAATTAATGGGCTTGCCACAGCCCGATGAGATGACCGGCGTGAGCTTGATTAAGTGAGCTTTTCCCGTCGCCTCCTTGTCATTCTGGCCCTGTGCGTGACTGCGACACAATCCGCAACACCGGCCATTGCGCAAGCGGGGCCAACGGCGGATGCGCGCGCGGCGATGATTGCTTTGGAAATGGCCGGCGCAGCACTTGAGGATGCAACATCCGCACGAGATCGCGTGTCGGCGCTGACCCAGACGGTGAAAGCTTATGAAACCGGGCTGGCGGCGCTGCGGGCTGGCCTGCGCCGTGCATCTCAGCGTGAGGCGACCATCCAAGGTGCGTTTGACGCAGAAAGCGAGCGCCTGTCTGAGTTATTGGGCGTGTTGCAAACGATTGAGCGTGCGCCCGAACCCGCGCTGTTGATCCATCCGGACGGCCCAATTGGCACCGCCCGTTCCGGCATGATCCTGTCAGAATTGGCCCCGGCGTTGCAACAGCAGGCCGAATTGCTGAAGGCGGGACTGGAGGAGTTGGCCACCATCCGATCCTTGCAAGAGGGCGCCGTGGACACGTTGAAAACCGGGTTGATGGGCGCACAAACCGCGCGGGCGGAATTGAGCCAAGCCATCGCCGCACGCACCGAGTTGCCGCGCCGCTTTGTGCAAAACGACGCGGCGATGCAGTCGCTGATCGAAAGTTCGGATACTTTGGCCGCCTTTGCCAGTGGTCTTTTGTCTGATCCGGCCACCAATGTGGGTTCGGATTTGTCTGATTTCCCTTCCGGGAAGGGGCGACTGAATATGCCGGTTCTTGGGCGGATTTTGCGTGGGTTTAATGATGCTGACGCCGCAGGGATCAAACGCCCTGGATGGGTGGTTGCGGCCCGCCCTCTGGCCCTGGTTTCTACGCCGTGGCCTGCGACGATCCGCTATCTTGGCCCGCTTTTGGATTACGGTAATGTTGCTATTTTGGAACCCGGCGAAGGGTATCTTTTGGTGCTGGCCGGGCTTGGTCAATTGTTTGGCGAAGTTGGCGAGGTTTTGTCCCAAGGGGCGCCCGTTGGTCTGATGCCCGGCAATCTCGCCGCAAACGAGGCCCCATCCGGGGATGAAATCGGCGAAGATCAAGCATTTTTGATTGATATTGTGCAAGGAACTGGCGTCGAGGCGTCGGAAACGCTTTATAT
Source organism: Aliiroseovarius lamellibrachiae (assembly GCF_018599245.1). Classification (GTDB taxonomy): domain Bacteria; phylum Pseudomonadota; class Alphaproteobacteria; order Rhodobacterales; family Rhodobacteraceae; genus Aliiroseovarius; species Aliiroseovarius lamellibrachiae. The sequence continues at coordinate 250,745 of NZ_JAHEVJ010000005.1, read as the reverse complement.
AGAGCTGAGAGATAATCAAACACCCGTGGACCCAGCTGACTGGTTCGCAACAGGTAAGGAAGAGTAACGGATGAAAAAATTCGTGATGGCCGCCCTTGGGGGCACCTTTGCAGGTATTGTTTTGACCACCCAAATCGCGGCCCCGCTTTTGGCGCAGGACAACGCAAAAGGGGGAACGGTGTATGAACAGCTCGACCTGTTTGGCGATGTATTTGAACGTATTCGCGCGCAATATGTGGAAGAGGTCGACAGTAAAGATCTGATTGAAGCGGCGATTGATGGCATGCTTAGCTCGCTTGACCCGCATTCCAGCTATCTGTCCGCCGATGACGCGGCCGCGATGCGGGTTCAGACCCGTGGATCCTTTGGCGGTTTGGGCATCGAAGTCACCCAAGAGGATGGCTTTGTGCGTGTTGTGACCCCAATGGATGGCACCCCCGCAGATAAGGCCGGGATGCAAACCGGCGACTATATTACCCATGTGGATGGCGAAAGCCTGTTGGGTCTGACGCTGGATGATGCCGTGGATTTGATGCGTGGCCCGGTTGGCTCCGAGATCATCGTGACCGTGGTGCGCGAAGGGGTGGATGAACCCTTTGACGTGTCAATCATTCGCGACACCATCAAACTGACCGCCGCCACCGCCCGTACCGTGGGCAACACGGTTGTGCTGCGTGTGACGACATTTAACGATCAAACCTACCCCAACATGTCCGAAGGGCTCGCGCGCGAGGTCGAAGCGCTGGGCGGCTTCGACAAGGTCGACGGCTTTGTACTTGATCTGCGCAACAATCCCGGCGGCTTGCTGACACAGGCCATCGCGGTGTCTGACGCGTTCCTGAACAGCGGCGAGATTGTTTCGACCCGTGGTCGCAACGCCGCAGAAAGCGAACGCGTGAATGCCGAACTTGGTGATCTGGCCGAGGGTAAGCCGATGGTTGTGCTGATCAATGGCGGGTCCGCCTCTGCGTCTGAAATCGTTGCAGGTGCTTTGCAAGATCACCGTCGCGGGATCGTGGTTGGCACCAAAAGCTTCGGCAAAGGCTCGGTCCAAACGGTGATGCCGCTGGCGTCAAATGGCGCGATGCGCTTGACCACGGCGCGGTATTACACGCCGTCAGGCCGTTCGATCCAGGCGCTGGGCGTGTCACCTGATATTGTGGTGGAGCAACCTCCACGCCACCCTGACACCGATACCGGCGAGGAAGAGGTTAAGAACACGCGGTCAGAGGCTGACCTGCGCGGCAGCCTGAACAATGACAGCCTGACAGATGACGAACGCCGTAAGATCGAAGATGAACGCGAGGCGGCGGAAGAGGCGGCCAAGCTGCGTGACGATGATTTCCAGCTGTCTTATGCTGTGGATCTGATCAAAGGCCTGTCAGCGATTGCGATGGCCCAGAAATAAGCGTGACGCCCCCGACAACCGGGGTGTTTCATGCGTGATGTCACAAAAGGCTGCCCTGCGACGGGTGGCCTTTTGCATTTCTGAGACGGGGCGATTAACAAGAGGGCAGAACGCTTGAATTGGATGTCCAAATGACCCGCACAATGACCGCCGAAGAGATCGCCAAACTGCCGTACCGCCCCTGTGTCGGGATCATGCTGGCCAATGCCGACGGGAAGGTTTTTGTCGGCCAACGGCTGGACGCGCCAAAGCTTGGCACCAAAACCGCGTGGCAAATGCCGCAAGGTGGTGTGGATGAGGGCGAAGACCCGCGTGACGCCGCCCTGCGCGAGTTGTGGGAAGAAACCGGTGTGACCGCAGATCTGGTCACGGTTGAGGCCGAATTGGACGATTGGCTGCCCTATGATCTGCCCCATGATGTCGTGCCAAAGATTTGGAAAGGGCGTTATCGCGGTCAAAAACAACGCTGGTTCCTTCTGCGTTTCAACGGCACTGATGCGGATGTGAATATCGCGACCGAACATCCCGAGTTTTCCCAATGGGCATGGATGAGCGCAAATGACGTCGCCGAGAACATCGTTCCCTTTAAACGCGAAATCTATGCTAAAGTGGTGAAAGGGTTCGCGCCGAACCTTTGAACGGCCGCTTCAGCTTCAGTATTTCGATCAGCATGAGTGCCGCCCAAAAGCCCAAGAAAGCCATTGATATGCGTGTGTTATCGACGATTCTGATGACCTGTTTCGCCACCCCGGTGGTTGCCCTGTCTTGTATGCCTTACAACGCGACACAGGCGTTTATTGACGCCCAAGCCGCGTCTGAACCCTATTTGGTTGTGGTCGGAACGCTGAAATTTGATGACAAAAATCTGCCAAAAGTGGATTGGGAACATCAAGAAAACGTGAAGCCCGACAATGTGTTCACCGCCCGGCTAGAGGGTCACAGCCTAGCCAAGCGCGGTTTTGTGCTACCATTTCGTGAAGAAATCTCGGTGAATGTGCAATGCTACGGCCCGTGGTGTTCCAGCCTGACCAATGGTGAAACCTATCTGGCATTTGTTCAGCAAACCAAAGATGGCTATCTGCTTGAAACCAACCCTTGCGGTGGTTTTGCCTTTGGCGATCCTCGTGGGGAAATGCTCTATCAGATGAAATCCTGTATGCGCGGCACCGGCTGTGATCCGGAATTGCCTGAAAGGTAACCTGTCTTTTCGACGCGCCCTCCGCTTTCCCCCTTCGCATTCGCCGATTTCCGGCTATAACGCGCCCATCACGCAACGCCGGAGAACCCAATGTCTTTTGATCGTTCCATCAAGATCGCCCCGTCGATCCTGTCTGCTGACTTCGCCAATTTTGGCCAGGAAATCCAAGCCATCGAGGCCCAAGGCGCCGATTGGGTGCATGTGGATGTGATGGATGGGCATTTTGTGCCGAATCTGACCTTTGGCCCCCCCGCGGTAAAAGCGTTCCGTCCGCATGTGAACACCTTCATGGATGTGCACCTGATGATCTCGCCAGTGGATCAATATATCGAAGCCTACGCCGAGGCGGGCGCCGATATGATTTCCGCCCATGTCGAGGCTGGCCCCCATATCCATCGCACCCTTCAAGCGATCAAAGCTCAAGGCGTAAAGGCGGGGGTTTGCCTGAACCCCGGCACGCCAGTCGAAAGCATCGAACATGTGATGGATATGGTCGATATGGTTGTCCTGATGACCGTAAACCCAGGCTTTGGCGGCCAGAAATTCATCCACTCCGGCGTCGAGAAAACCCGCCGTGTGCGTGAGATGATTGGCGACCGAGAGATCCACATTCAGATCGACGGCGGCGTGACCACCGAAACCGCACCCTTGGTGGCAGCGGCCGGTGCCGACGTTCTGGTCGCGGGATCTGCCGTCTTTAAAGGCGGCTCTGTTGCCAACGCAGACGTCTACGGCGAAAACATCCGCGCCATTCGCGCGTCCGTAGAAGCCTGATCCACAAATGCTCTGTGACGTCACGAAGGGGTGCCCAACCGGTGCCCCTTTTTTCTTGTCATAAATATCCCCGCCGGAGGCACGGAATCTGTCAAACAACGGGCGCAAATCAAAACTCTGGATAAACACATGCAAATACGCCTATGTTTCTTCTTAACACGAGAAGCAAAGAGGTCCCCATGCTCCGCCACGCCGCCGTTCTGATCGCCCTTTTGGTCACCCCAGCCTTTGCAGATGAAGACATCAAAGACCAATATCCCGGGTCGGTTCTTTACGAAAAACCCGTCGAAGTGATCCCGGATGTGTGGTCGGCCATCGGCGCCACGGCCCCTCCCGGATATGAAAATGCCGGGCACAACAACAACCTCAGCTTTATCGTCACCGGCGATGGTGTGATTGTGGTGAATGCAGGCGCCAACGCCAAACTGGCCGCGGCATTACATGATGAAATCAAAGCGATCACCGACCAACCCGTCAAGCTGGTGATCAATGAAAACGGGCAGGGGCATGCCATGCTCGGCAACAATTACTGGATCGACCAAGGGGTTGAGGTGCTCGCCCATGTGGATGCCGCCGAGAGCTTTGAAGAAGAAAACGGCGCGCTCTTTGCCAATATGAAACGCTATGCGCAGGAAAACTGGGAAGGCACAGATCCGATGGGGCCAACCCGCACCTTTGACGATAAAGAGGTGATCGAGATGGGGCGGTTCACCATCGAAGTGCTACATCTCGGCGAGGCGCACAGCCCCGGTGACACGCAGGTCTGGATCCCGGCTGAGGGTATGATGATCGCTGGTGACATCGCTTTTCATAACCGCATCCCACCGATTTTTGCAGACACCTGCACAAGCTGCTGGATTGAAACTTGGGAAACCGCTTTTGCGCCGCTAAACCCAACCTATATCATCCCTGGACACGGCCACCCCACGAACCTGGCACAGGTCGAGGATCACACCATCGGCTACCTCAAACATCTGCGCGGCAAAATTGGCGAGCATATTGAAAATGGCGGCACCCTGGAAGACGCCTATTATGTCGACCAATCCCCCTACGCGCATCACGACACATTCAAAGAACTGGCCACAAAAAATGCGGGTCAGGTGTTTTCCGAAATGGAATTTGAATAGCGGCTAGGCGACGGCCATCAACCGATCAAGCATCGCACCACATGGGAAACCATCAGCGGGCAGCCCTTCTGCCTGCTGAAACGCCCGAAGCGCGCGGTGCGTGTTTGGCCCAGCCAACCCGTCGGCTCCAAGCGTGTCAAAACCCGCGTGCGTCAAGCGCTGTTGCAAGTCCTGCATTTCGGCGCGGGTCAAAATACGCTGATCCTCAGGCCAGGGTTGTGAAAACTTCTGATTGCCACCAATGCGATGCGCCAAACACCCCACCGACAGCGCATAGCTAAGTGCATTGTTATACTTCAAAATCACATCGAAATTCTGATAGGCCAGAACCGCAGGACCATTCGCCCCTGCGGGTAAAATCAAACTGGCCATGCCATAATCTGACGGCGTCAGCCCTTTGGACAGGCGCACCCCAAGCGCGCCCCATTCCATAACATCACGCGGTTGATCCCGCCCGGTCAGCGACAGATCAAATCCCGCGGGCAAAAACGCCTCTTCCGAACAAGGTTGCCCATAGCGCCAACCAAATTTATGCAGGTAATTGGCAATCGACGCGAGCGCATCAGTCGGGTCAGTCCCCCAAATATCGCGCCGCTTGTCCCCATCGAAATCCACCGCATAGGCGAGATAGCTGGACGGCATAAATTGCCCATGCCCCATGGCTCCGGCCCAAGATCCAACCATGTTTTGCGGGGCGATATGGCCCTTTTGCACAATCTTCAGCGCCGCAATCAGTTCGCTTTCAAAAAACGCCGTGCGCTTCCCCCGACTGGCCAAAGTCGCCAGCGCTGACAGGACTTCGTAACTGCCCCGCACCGCACCATACCCGGTTTCCAACCCCCAGATCGCCAAAATGACATCGGCGGAAACCTGGTATTTCTCTTCCAAAGCGGCCATCAGCGGGCGATTGGCCCGAAGCGCCTTGCGCCCTTTGCGCACCCGTTCATCCGACACCGTAATGTCCAGATAATCGCGCACCGACCACAGGATTTCTTTCTGGTTTTCCTGACGTTCCAATACATCAGGCAATAGCCAGCTATGCTCCAGGAACAAACGGATGGTCCTTGGCGACACCCCTTCCTCTTCGGCGCGGGTAATAAAGTCGGAACGCCAATTTTCAAAATTGGTCAGGTCTGCGGGGGTCACGGTCTGGTCCTCCGGGCTCAAGCTTTTGGGATGCTACGGGGCGGGGGGCAAAATTCCCAAGTTCTTCGCTCTCACTTTCTCGTGATCTTGCGCTTGATTTTGTCCTGTTTCCGCCGCCCTTTGTTGGCTTTCCGCCTCACGACATAGGTCTTGCGGCCCCGTCCACGGCGCGGCAACGCCTTTCCGTCCAGCGTCAAAAGCTCAAGCGTCAGGCCGCCGGTCGTTGGAATGGCTTCCGCCAAACGCACGGTCACACGCGCACCAACCCCCAACGAGATGTTTGATTGCTCGCCAACCAGTCGCTGTTCTTCTTCGACAAACCGGAAATACTCGGTGCCGATGGAACTGATGGGGATCAACCCATCCGCGCCGGTTTCATCGAGTTTTACAAACAGCCCAAACCGCTGAACGCCAGAAATGCGTCCGGTAAATTCGTTGCCCACACGTTCGGACAAATAGGACGCGAGATAGCGGTCATTGGTGTCGCGTTCCGCCACCATCGACCGGCGTTCCGTTTGCGAAATGTGCTCGGCTGTGGCCTCAAGCTGCTCAATATCCTGTGGCGACAACCCGTCTTTGCCCCAATTGTGACCAGAGATCAGCGCCCGGTGCACAATCAGATCGGAATAACGGCGGATCGGGCTGGTGAAATGCGCGTAAGATTGCAGCGCAAGCCCGAAATGCCCATAGTTTTCATGGTGGTAATAGGCTTGCGTCATCGACCGCAGGGTTGATATGTTCACCAGCTCGTCAAACTCTGACCCTTCGGCCTGCGTCAGCAATTGGTTCAAATGCCGGGTTTTCAGCACCTGCCCCTTGGCGAGCGTGAACCCAGACGCCTGCGCAACCTCGCGCAATGCATCCAGCTTTTGCGGGCTGGGCTCTTCGTGCACCCGGAACAAAAGAGGGCGTTGCAGGCGGGTCAATTCCTCGGCGGCGGCGACATTGGCGAGGATCATAAACTCCTCAATCAACCGGTGTGCATCCAAGCGTTCGGCAAAATTGACCGAGGCAACTTTGCCGTCTTCGCCGAGCACAATTTTGCGCTCTGGCAGGTCCAATTCCAGCGGTTGACGGGCCGCGCGCGCCAGTTTCGTCGCGGCGTAGGCGTCATAAAGCGGCGCGATCACCTCTTCCATCAATGGCGCGCATTTCTCGTTCGGCGCCCCGTCCTGAGCGGTCTGAACTTCGGCGTAATTCAGCGACGCATGCGACAGCATCAAGCCGCGAATAAACGAATGGCTGATCTTGTTGCCCTTCGCGTCAAGCACCATGCGCACAGCAAGACAGGCGCGCGAAACGCCCTCATGCAGTGAACAGAGATCGCCGGACAAACGGTCCGGCAACATCGGCACCACGCGGTCCGGGAAATAGGTTGAATTGCCCCGTTTGCGCGCCTCATGATCCAGTTCGGATCCGGGCTGTACGTGATGGGCAACATCGGCAATGGCCACCCAAACCACATGCCCGCCGGGATTGTTCGGGGCGTCATCGGCATGGGCATACACCGCATCATCATGGTCGCGCGCATCATGCGGATCAATGGTCACAAGGGGCAGATGGCGCAGATCCTCGCGGCCTTTTAAGCCCGCCGGTTTCTGCGCGTCCGCCTCTGAAATCACCTTGTCCGGGAAACGATCCGGGATACCATGTTGATGAATCGCAATCAGGCTAACAGCACGCGGCGCTGTTGGATCGCCAAGGCGTGCGATCACGCGGGCCTTCGGCAACCCCATACGAGATTTCGGCCCCGTTTGCTGCGCCTCAACCAATTCGCCATCCTTGGCCCCGTCATCGGCACCCGCTGGCACCACCCATTCGCGGTCCGCCCCCTTGTCGATCGGCACAATGCGACCGCCTTCGGCATTGGCCCGGAACAGGCCCAGAATGGTGATGGGATTATGACCGATTTTGCGAATGATCCGCGCTTGATAGCTGTGATCCTCAGCATCCACTTTGGTCAACCGACCCAAGATGCGATCACCCTTTTTCAGCGCCGCTTCTGACGATTTCATCACCATCAGAATGCGTGGCATCACGCCTTCGCCCTGCCATTCCAAAGGTTCGGCAAACAGATCCCCATCCGCATCCGCCTCGCCGATCATCAACACAGAAACCGGCGGCAATCCCTCTGGATCACGATAGGTTTTCTTGCGCTTGGCCAGATGCCCTTCGGCCTCCAACTCTTTCAAGATCCGCTTAAGGTCAATTCGCGCAGCCCCCTTGATCCCAAACGCTTTAGAAATGTCGCGCTTAGAGGTCAGGGTGGGATTGTCGCTGATCCATTTCAGGATCTCGTCTTTGGTGGGCATCTGTTTCATGCCCAGCCCCTAACACAGCCGCGCGGAATGAGAAAGTCTGTGCCTCCCCCCAATAGCCCTCTTTTTCTTGCCGAAAATACCTCGGGGTGAATGCTGAAAGCAGAGGGGCAGCGCCCCTTACTTGGTCAATTGCCCGGCAAAATAATCGCGCATCACACGGGTATAAATCGCCTTAAGCTGTTCAATCTGCACCACCTCAACCCGCTCATCCACCTGATGCATGGTCTTGCCCACAAGGCCAAACTCCACCACCGGACAGTGGTTTTTCATGAACCGCGCATCAGATGTCCCGCCAGAGGTCGACAGTTCAGGTGAACGCCCAGTTTCCGCCGCGACCGAGGCCGCAACCAAGTCAGACAACGCGCCGGGAGGGGTCACAAAGCTTTCGCCCGAGACCTTCACGCGCATCTCAAATTCAATGCCTGTTTCCCCAGCCACGCGGTCCGCTTCATCCCGCAACCAACGGATCAGATCATCCGAGGAATGCGCGTCGTTGAACCGGATATTCACAGTCGCGCGCGCCTCGGATGGGATCACATTGGTTGCCGGGTTGCCCACATCCATGGTGGTCACAGCCAAAGTGGACGCATCAAAGTGATCGGTACCCTCGTCCAGCACATGCGCGTCCAGATCCGCGATCAGACGCGCCAACGCGGGCACCGGGTTTTTCGCGCGGTGCGGGTACGCCGCGTGGCCTTGCACGCCTTTTGCGGTGAAAAACGCCGTCATCGACCCGCGTCTGCCGATTTTCATCATCTCGCCCATCACGTTTGGACAGGTGGGTTCGCCGACGATGCAATCGGTGATCACCTCGCTTTGGGCCTCCATCCAATCGAGGATTGCGATGGTGCCGTCCGTGGCGTCGCCTTCTTCGTCCCCGGTGATGGTGATCACCATGGATGCGTCTTCGGGCGCGTCCGCCACGAAATCAATCGCTGCCGCGACCCAAGCCGCCACGCCGGATTTCATATCTGTCGCCCCACGCCCCCACAGCACCCCGTCTTTGATCTCGCCGCCAAAAGGATCCACCGTCCAGGCCGCTTCGTCACCCACCGGCACCACGTCGGTGTGGCCGTTAAAGCCCAGCGTGCGCGCGTTTTTCGATCCCCAGCGTGCAAAGAGGTTCGAGGTGTCCCCCCGGTCAATGCGCGTGCAGACAAAGCCCGCCGTCGTCAGCATCTCTTCGAGCAACACCAACGCGCCGCCCTCAATTGGCGTGACAGAAGGGCAACGGATCAGGCGTTGGGTCAGAGCAACGGGGTCGATGGGTGCGGGCATATGGCTCTCCTTTTGCACAGTGTTACCTGTTTGATGGGCAAAGAGAAAAGGGGGGCTTCGGCAAATCCCCTTTGAAAAGTGCAAAAATGTGTCAGCTTGGCGCGATGTGAAAAAATTGCTTATCAAAGGGTTAACATTTCGGCAAAATCTTGCCATAGTCGCGTCAATAATATGACCCGAGGCAGGGCAACGGACTGACATATAAGCGCAAAAGCGCATGGTCCGACGAGCAGAATTCAAAACAGCGGCCGCTTTGCGCGCCCCGTTTCTGTGCGCTCATGTCTCGTTTAAGGGGCAGGAGGCAGATATGGTCGCAGCATCAGAGCTCTCGATCAACACAAACGCAAGCGCCATCAATATGGCGCAGACGATCCTTGGGGACGGGGTGACCGTGAACGGGGCGTCCTATTCTGGCGACAACCGCAGCTCGGGGACGTTCTCGGGCGGCGACAACACATCGCCCGGCGTGACGCCATCGGACACGGGGGTCATCCTGTCGACCGGTAAGGCCAAGGATTTCACCAATTCAAACGGCCAGTCGAACCAGTCCAATAGCAAATCGTCCAATATGCGCAACGGGGTCGATCGCGACGATGATTTCGATGACCTGGCGGGGACGCGGACCTATGACGCGTCGTTTCTTGAGATTGATTTCACACCTGATGAGGGGGTGAACTATATCTCGATCCAATTTGTGTTCGCCTCGGATGAATACCCGGAATACATCAACTCGATCTACAATGACGCGGTGGGGATCTGGGTGGATGGCAACCCTGTGGACCTGTCCATCGGGACATCCAGTGTTGGCAATGTGAACGGCACAGACAACCAGAACCTTTATAACGACAACACGGGCGATCAGTATAACACTGAAATGGACGGGTTCACCGTGACGCTTTCGGTGAAAATCCCGGTGATCCCCGGTCAGGTGAACTCGCTTAAAATTGGCGTCGCCGACGTGTCGGACAGCAGCTATGACAGTAGCATTCTGATCGCGGGCGGCAGCGTGCAGGGCGACGTTCTGGCCTTTGACGACGAGATTAAACTGCTCGGCAACGACACCCGCATCGCGCATGTTCTGGACAATGACCAAACCCCATCCGGCGCGGTCGTGACAATTACCCACATCAACGGGATTGCCGTGAATGTGGGCGATACGGTCACGCTGACCACCGGTCAGACCGTGACGTTGAATGCTGACGGCACGTTGACCGTTGTTGGCGATGGCAGCGACGAAGATTTCTCGTTCACATATGCGATTGAAGACAGTGTGTCGGGCACAACCGACACCGGCATGGTCACCGTGGGCGCGGTGCCGTGTTTCGTGTCGGGCACCTTGATTGAACTGGCCGATGGTCGGCGCGTTCCCGTGGAAAGCCTGACCGCGGGTGACATGGTTCAAACCCATGACAATGGCGCACAACCGCTGCGTTGGATTGGCCGCCGCAAGGTCGCCGCCGAGGGCAAGTTTGCCCCAATTCAAATCGCCGCCAATACCTTTGGCACACACGGCGCGCTTTTGTTGTCACCACAACACCGGATCCTGATCCGCGACGTGTTGGCGGATCTTTTGTTTGGCGAATCCGAGGTGCTGGTGGCGGCCAAAGATCTGGTCAATGACAGCACTGTGCGACCTGTCGAAGGCGGCGAGGTGGAGTATATCCACATCCTCTTTGACGAACACCAAGTGGTCTATTCCGAAGGTCTGGCCACCGAAAGTTTCTTGCCCGGACCGCAGGTCACAAGCATGATGGAACGCGATGTGGTCGAAGAGATTTGTGCCTTGTTCCCCGAATTGAACCCGGAAACCGGCGAAGGCTATTCCCCCGCCGCCCGCCGCATGTTGCGCAGCTATGAGGCGCAGCTGTTGGTGGCCCAAGGCCAAGCGGCCTAGGAGGGGACGACCATGCGCGTGTCGATCCCCCCTCATTTGGCAAACACGTATGCCACTGTAATTCCCCGCCTGCGATCCGTCGCCGGTTCGGGGTCCGATGCACGACCATGGGGTGCAACTTGACCTGCCCGCCCAAAGCCATATCCGCGGGTCCCGTGACCTGGTTGGGCATCGCTGGGGGCGGGCGGGTTTTTTACCACCGCATGGGTCTGGGTCGGGCGCAGATCGCGCAGCCGAACGCGGCGATGACACCTGTGATCTCTGATCCCGGACCGGATGGTCTCATCACCACCGGGTCTTTGGTGGTCGAAGCCCGTGTCGAACCCTGGCCCGGTCGGGATGTGTGCATTCTGCGTTACGGCGCCAAAGACCGTTGGTTGCGCGGCGTGATCATCACCTACCGCGCGGATGGGCGTTTGGTGGTGGATATGGTGCAAGGGGATGAGCTGCGCCGAACCTCGGTCGCCATCGCGCCGGTGATTGGTGAATGTGATCTGCGCATCACCCTGAGCTGGGATGCCCCCGCGCGCGCTGGCGTGCTGAGCGTGGAACATCTGGACGCTGAAACCCTGCATCAAACCCGGTTCCACGACCCGCTTCCCCTGCCGCATATTGACGGCGAGCGGCTTGTGAAAAGCGCATCGACAGACCATGAACATACCCCGGACAACGCCGCCATTCTGTCGCTTGGTGTGGCGCAGGGGATTGCGCCGGTTGCGTTGGCCCCCGGTCTTGCCGAAGGCAGCCAGATTGACACCCCTTGCGGTCTGCGCCCGATTGAGGATTTGCGCCCCGGTGATCTGGTTCTGACCAATTCCGGCGAGGCGAAACCCGTGCGCCATTTGGCCGCGCGGCAGGTGCCGGCGTTGGGCCTGATGCGCCCGTTGCAATTGCGTGCGCCCTTTTTGGGCTTGTCCCATGATGTGCTGATCGCCCCGCACCAACGCCTGCTGTTGTCGGGTGGCGAGGCCGAATATCTTTACGGTGAAGACGCGGTGATGATCCATGCGCGTCACCTGCGCCACGGCCATGCCGCCCGTTGGGCGACGCCGCGCCCCTTGGTGCGGTATTACGCCGTTCTTTTGGACAGCCACGATTGCCTGTCCCTGCAAGGGCTCTGGTGTGAAAGCTTGTTTGTCGGGCCGATGGTGCCTGACATGCTGCGCACCACTGTACTGTCTGACATGCCGCCGCTGAACGTGCCGATCCACAAGCTGATGCCCACGCCCAGCCTGTCGCGTTTTGAGGCGCGCAACCTTGTCACAGCGCTGCACGCCTGATCGCTCTGGACCGCGCGCGGCAACACGCGTAGCCTGCCCGCAAACGAAATATCCCTTATTCCGGGGCAGATTTTAACCGGGCTGGGGCTAGGAGATCACATGAAAAAGCTATTGTTTGCCCTGTTTTTATTGCCCCTCGCCGGGTGTTTTGACGCGGATATGACCTTTACCGTCAACGGTGATGACACCGCCACCATGCGCGCCGTAATGTCGATGGGTCCGGAAATGTACGGCATGATCGCATCGTCGGGCGAAGACCCCTGTGAAGAGGGCGTGGGCGAGGCACAGGCGGATGGCGGCTATATCTGCACCATCGAAGAAACCGATACGCTCGACAATATCGTGGCGGATTTGAAGCAAGTACAAGAGGGTCAAGAAGGCCCGATGAATCTGTCCGAAGGCTTCACGCTTGAGCGTCTGGACGGCGGTTTGGTGAAGGTTGCCTTTGATCTTGCAAGCCTTGGTGAAGGGGCTGCAGAATCTGGAATGGACCCCGCGATGATGGGCTCGATGATGCAAGCCTTTGAAGGGCACGGCATGACCATCACCGTCGTTGGCAAAGAGATCGTGGAGACCAATGGCACCCTGTCAGACGATGGGACATCCGCAACCATGCACATTCCGCTGGCCGCAATCCTGACGCAGGATGCAAACTTGCCAGCCAGCTTTGATGTGACGCTGAAAGCGAAATAAGGCGTTTCCAGTTTTCATAGAAGCATCCGTAATCGCTTTTCGCGTTTGAGCGGAGCGAAAGGCAGCGAACAAGCGAACCGGTGTGAACTGGAAACGCTAACCGATCAAAGACGCGACAGCGCCCGCCAACTCGGCGGGCGTTTTCACATGGGCATCGGCCGAGGACAGATCGTCATCAGCCCCATATCCCCAGCCCACGGCGATGAACCTCATCCCCACATCCCGCGCCGCTTTCATATCGTAGTGGCGATCACCAACCATCACGGACGTCGCCGGATCGTCGCCGGTGATGTCAAGCGCATGGGCCAGCAGTTCCCCTTTGTCATTGCGGGTACCATCCAGTTCTGGCCCAAATTCATGGGTCAAATGCGGGGCAATACCGTAATGCGCGGTGATTTTCTTGGCATAGCTGTGGGGTTTTGCGGTGGCCAGATGCATCGGATGATCCGCACCAATTGCGCCCAGAGCCTGAAGAATACCATCGTAAAGGGTACAGTCATAAAGCCCCTTGGTGGTGTAAACCGCGCGGTAATGGGCAAGGGCGGCTTCGGGATCATGGGCCCCCAACCGCTCAAAGCTCCACAAAAGTGCGGGACCAATGCACCAGGTCAGATCATCGGCGGGCGGCACGGGTAAATCCAGCTCGCGAAGCGCAAATTGGATGCTTTCCGTGATGCCTTTTTTCGGGTCGGTCAGTGTGCCGTCAAGGTCCCAATAAACGGCGCCCATCACGCCTCACCTGCCGTATCGTCCAATCGGCGTCCATCGTAAAACGGTGTCATTTGCGCAATCACAACCGAGTTTTCGGCCAGTGCGCGCGCCATCAATTCGCGTTCCTCATCGGGAATGTCATGCCCCTCGGCCAGACGTTCATCAAGCGACCCATAGCCTGTCACATCCAGCGGCGCCAAATCGGCTTGTTTCAGGATGGCCACGGTTTCACGCACCGCTTCCGCCTCGTCCACGCCAGAGGCGTAACACATCAACGCCCCACCGGTGGCCTTTTTTGGCAGGCCGTCACCCTCTTTGCGACCAACCTCAACCAGCAAGGTATAGACGTGATGTTTTTTCTTCGGCTTTTTTGGTTTTTGCGGCGTGTCGTTCATCGCGGGGATCCTCTTTGCTTGCCCCCACATGCCGAATTTTGGTCGCAAGGTCCAGTGCGCTGTGATTGTCGCGCCGGGTGTGACCTGTCCTTTCCGGCGACTGGCCCTTTGCAAGTGGAATGTGTATGACGAGCGCGAGATACTGGATGGGACTCACGGACATGTGCCGCTTTCGCGATTTTTCACGGGCCTTCGCCTGTGTCGTTTTTCTGGTTGGGCTGGTGCCATTTGGTGCCATGGCACAGGGGAAAGACACGACACCTTTGACCTTTGCCACCGTGGAGCGCGCGCCCTTTTCCTTCACCACTGGGCGTGACATTGGCGGGTTTTCCATCGACTTGATGCGGGCCATTGGCAAAGAAATGGGCCGCCCGGTGGACTTTGTAATGTACAAACGCTTTGGCGACATGTTTACCGCAATTGAGGCCGGCGAGGTGCAGGGCGCGGTGGCCAATATTTCCATCACCGCCGGGCGCGAACAGACGTTCGACTTTTCGCACTCGATCTTTGGCGCAGGCCTGCAAATCATGGTGCCCCCGGCAGGTGCCGACAGCATCAGTCTTTTCTCGGCGCTGTTTAGCTGGGATATCGTGCTGGCGGTGCTGGCGGCGGCGGCGTTGTTGTTTGGCGGCGGCATGATGATGTGGCTGTTTGAACGCAAGCGGCAGGCCTATTTCGATCGCCCCTTTGGGGACGCGATGTTCCCGTCGTTTTGGTGGGCGCTGAACCTGGTGGTGAATGGCGGCTTTGAGGAACGTGTGCCCCAGTCGCGCGGCGGGCGGGTCTTTGCGGTGCTTCTGGTGATCTCATCGCTGTTCATCGTGTCGGTCTTTGTGGCGAAAATCACCGCGGCAATGACCGTCGCGGCCATCACTGGAAATATTGACAGCCTTGCGGATCTGGATGGGCGGCGTATCGGAACCACCACCGGATCAACGGCGTCCACCTTTTTGGACCGGCGCGACATGGCGCATATAGGTTATGATAACCTCAGTGATCTTTTAGAGGCGTTTGAAGTGTCTGAATTGGACGCCGTGGTGTTTGATGGCCCGATTCTGGCGTGGTACATCAACAACCAAGGGGCCGCATATGGCCGTCTGTTGCCGCGGGTGTTTAAGCCGGAAAACTATGGGGTGGCCCTTCCGTCTGAAAGCCCGCTGACCGAAGACATCAACCGCGCCCTTCTTTCCCTGCGCGAAAGCGGCCAGTATGACCAGCTTCGGCGCAAGCATTTTGGGGCGTCACGCTAATCGACAGGCGACCCATCGCCCCCGTCATCCTGTTTTAAAAATGCCCGTAGCGCCAAGGCGACCAGCCCAAAAATCGGCGCAAGATAACCAATGAATATCGCGAACCGCCACAGGGTGCCGGTCTGGAAAAGATGGGTCAGCAGCAAAAGCGGATCAAAGGTCAGCACAGAAAACCCGGCCAGACAGCCGAGATCAAGTATCGCCAGAGCGCGCCGACCATGTGGCCCGGCGCGGTCTGTGTTTTCAGCAAGCGTTGCAAAAAGCATTGGTAATATGGTCAGCTATTTAGGTGGTGACGTCAGTCGCGCAACAACTCATTGATCGAGGTTTTGGACCGGGTTTTTGCATCAACGCGTTTTACAATCACAGCACAATACAGGTTCACCCCGTTTTTCGACGGCATTGATCCAGCCACGACAACAGAACCTGAAGGCACTTCGCCATACATCACGTCGCCGGTTTCACGATCGACGATTTTGGTCGACTGGCCGATGAACACGCCCATGCCCAGCACAGACCCTTCGCGCACGATACAGCCCTCAACCACCTCGGAACGTGCCCCGATAAAGCAGTTGTCCTCGATGATCGTCGGGCCAGCCTGCATCGGTTCCAACACACCGCCAATGCCAACGCCACCTGACAAGTGTACGTTTTTGCCGATCTGCGCACAGGACCCAACGCTGGCCCAAGTGTCGACCATCGTGCCCTCATCGACATATGCACCAAGGTTCACAAAGGACGGCATCAGCACAACACCAGGGGCGATAAAGGCGGATTTGCGGGCAATTGCACCGGGCACGGCGCGAAAACCAGCTTTGCGCCACGCGGCGTCGTCCCAGCCCAGGAATTTACTGTCAACCTTATCCCACCAATCAGCGCCTTGTGCGGCCCCTGACATCGGCTCCATATCTTTGATGCGAAAGCCCAAAAGAACCGCTTTCTTGGCCCATTGGTTTACGTGCCAATCACCATTGTCGCGACGTTCTGCGACACGCAATGTGCCCCCATCCAGCGCGTTCAGCGTGGCTTCAATCGCCTCGCGGGTCTCGCCGCCAGTGGATGGCGTGATGGTTTCGCGCGCCTCCCAGGCGGCTTCGATGGCGGTCTCAAGTTGCGCGTTCGACATGGGTCACTCCGTGGCTTTCGGTCAATTTTGCTTGGCCGTGTATAAGGGCGCAGGGCGCGGCGCTCAATTGCCAAAACGACCGAAAATGCCCCTGATGTGTTACATCATTGTGCCAAAAGCGGGTCCGGGGCCGGGTTGGCGCCGCAAATCAGCACGGCAACCCGTTCGCCGGGGGCCGGTGTGTAAGCGCCTGACAAAAGCGCGGCCAGCGCGGTGGCCCCCGCCGGTTCCACCAATTGGCGCAGGTTTTGCCACAACAAAAGCTGCGCTTGGGTGATCGCATCATCACGGACCAGCACGCTGTCGCCCAAATGCGCGCGCGCCAAATCAAAGCAGTATTGCCCAATGCGTTTTGCACCTAACGCGTTGGCGGCCACGCCACTGACGTTGACATCCACCGGTTTTCCCGCGGCCAATGCGGCGTTGAGCGCGCAAGAGGTTTCAGGCTCCACCGCGACAACCTTGCGTGCGCCCTGAAGCCAGGCGAGGGACCCGCCGATCAACCCGCCGCCACCGACAGCGATCAGGATCGTATCCGCCGCAAGTCCTTGTGCCTCCCATTCGCGCATCATCGTGCCTTGGCCCACAACGGTTCCCAACCCGTCATACGCATGGATTTGCGCGGCCCCGGTGTCTGCCTCATACGCCTGTGCGGCGCGCAGCGCATCGGCATATTCCCCCGGCACAACCTGTAAATCAGCACCGGCCCGGCGGATCAGATCAATCTTGGACGGCCCTGCCATTTCCGGCACAAAAATCGCCGCTTTATACCCAAGCTTATGCGCGGCATAGGCCACCGCCGCCCCGTGATTGCCGCCCGATGCCGCAACGATCCCGGCCTTTGGCCCGATGTTTGGCATGTCGCCCGACAAAAGCGAGTTAAACGCGCCGCGTGCCTTGAAGGTGCCGGTGTGTTGCATCTGTTCCAGTTTAAAGGCGACAGGGCAGGGCAGCCAATCTGCCGCGACATCCACCGTGGGGGTGTTCTGAATGTGATCCGCGATCCGATGCGCCGCCGCATTGATTTCGTCTTGCCAGTCCATACCCGCTCCTTTGGTTGCGTAAGGTGATTCCAGTTTGCGTCGACGCATCCGTTTGCGTTTTTTGCGTCTGGGCGCAGAAAACGCAGCGGGCAAGCGATTCAATAAATTGGAAGCGCTCTAAGATGTTGCATGAAACGCCAAAGGCGCACAACCAAGGGATTGTGTCGGGCGCCTGATGGAAGTTCCAAATGTTTAATCTCTCGGGCGGCAGATGAACAAAACGTTGAATTTATTCACAGAGTCGCGCTTGTTGCGCTTCTGACTTGGATGTGATCTTACACTTACATGCTGAACGTCGTAATTGTTGCAACCGTGGTCCTCGCAGCCGCATTGATGATCTGGCCTCGTGTGGCCAACGCGCCGCTATGGCATGCAACGATCACCCCTTTGGCCTCGATAATCGGGAGTGGTTTTCTCGTTTTGGGGCCAATCCTTGACGTCAGTTATGGCGGATACGCCCCTCTTGTTATGGCTGGATTATGCGCAATTGCGTATCTGTTTGGATCCGCGATCAGGTTCAACATTGCGGAGATCGAAACACAGGCGGCTCGGTCCTCATTGCTCACAGGGCTTGAGACGACAGCATCGGTTGTACTTGCCTTCGCCTTCGTTGTTTCTGTTGCGTACTACCTCAATCTCTTTGGCGCATTTGCGGTTAGCCTGACGGCTTTGGACGATGCCTATCATGCCAATTTGTTGACGACGGCGGTTTTTGTCCTGATCCTTTTCATCGGGGTGACCCGCGGCTTTACGGCACTTGAACGCATGGAGCAGATCTCGGTCGGCCTGAAATTGGCGATCATAGCGGGGTTGTTGGCTGGCCTTGTTGCGCATTTTGGGCAAGTCACGGCCCAAGGGGCGTTGGAGTTCGGCCCGCCGCAAGTCACGGGATGGGCGGGCGTCACGTTGATGGCCGGGTTGATCGTGACTGTGCAAGGTTTTGAAACCTCGCGCTATCTTGGTGCAACCTATAGCGCGCCCTTGCGTATCAAATCCATGCGGTTGGCACAGTTGATCTCCACCGGAATCTATCTCCTGTACATTGGGTTGCTGACCTACGCGTTTCGGTCCGATCCACTGTCTCTTGATGAAACGGCGATCATTGATCTGATGCAGGTTGTCGCCCCGATCCTGCCTTTGCTCTTGGTTGTTGCTGCCCTTAGTGCCCAGTTCAGCGCCGCAATCGCGGATACAAACGGGTCAGGCGGCTTGATCGCCGAGGCGACCAAAGGCGTCGTTTCCGAAAGGCTTGCGTATGCTTTGTTGGTTGGCACAGGTGTCGTGCTGACTTGGTCCGCGAACATCTTTGAAATCATCAGCTACGCATCGCGGGCGTTTGCACTTTATTACGCGATACAGGCTTGCATCGCGGCGATCCGCGCATCAGGGCGCGGACTTTCGTTGCAAGGGGCCGGCTTTGCCGGTTTGGCAATGATGGGCATGGCGGTCGCGATATTCGGAACACCTGTCGAGTGAAAAACGGATTTTTCTAACCAATCGTCCTGTCGGCTTTGCGCGAGGGTTGCAATGGCACGCCCCCCCCCTTTGCCGCGTAAAGGGGGGGGGGGTATCCCAACTGGCAGGCGCGCCTTCACCCCGCACAACAAGACAGCTTTGCAACATCCTTTTCAAAGGTCTGTGCAGCCAATTTGAGCCCTTCAACGGTCGTGAGATAGGGAAAGATCATCGCGCCCAAATCATCGTAGGTCATCCCCATCTTCAGGGCCATGGCAGCCGTCTGGATGCTGTCCGCGCCTTCCGGGGCGATGATATGCGCGCCCAACAGCTTCTTGCTGTTCTTATCCGCAACAAGCTTGATCACGCCGCGTGTGTCGCGTGCCGCCAACGCGCGGGGAACATGTTCGAGACCCAAGACAGAGGTGGCCACATCATGACCCGCTGACCTGGCCTGTGCCTCGGTCAAGCCGACGCTTGCAACCTGTGGATCAGAAAAGACCACCGCAGGCATGACGCTATTGTCATAGCTCAGCGCATTTCCATTCATCGCATTCTTGGCGGCGAGCTTCGCGCCATATGCCGCCATATAGACGAACTGATCGGTTCCAGTCACATCGCCAGTGGCGTAAACGCCATCCCGCGAGCTTCGCATCTGTGGGTCGACAATAATCCCGCCGCGCGCATTCGTGTCGATACCTGCAACATCAAGCGCCAGAGAGCCCGTGTTCGGAACGCGGCCCGTCGCCAGCAAAAGCTTTTCAGCTTCGATCCTGACGGTCGCACCGTTATGTGTTGCATGAAGGACAACGCCATCGCCGGATGTTTCAAACCGATCATAGGACAGCCCGTCCATCACCTTGATGCCCTCATCGGAAAAGGCTTTCGTCAGGGCGTCGCTGACTTCCGGTTCCGCCTCCGGCAGCAATCCGCGGCGCGTGACGATGGTCACTTGGGCACCCGCCCGCGCGAATATCTGGGCGATTTCAACCCCGATATAACCACCGCCCATCACCACCAGCGATTTCGGGAGCTGCGGCAATTCAAGCGCCGAGGTGCTGTCCAGCCAATCGACATCGTCCAGCCCGGGAATATCGGGAATATGCGGTGACGACCCCGTGGCGACAATCACCTTTGGCGCGCGAATGGTGCGGTCCCCAACCATAAGTGCCCCGTCCGCTGTAAAGCGTGCTTGACCCTCGATATAGGTGACACCCTCATAGTTTGGCAAAACATCAATGTACTTTGCGGCACGCAGCTCATCCACGAGCGCTTGTTTCTGGGCCACCATCGCGGGCCAATCCGTCACCTGCGCGGTGGCTTCCACACCCTCAAAACGCGCCGCGCCCTTTGCTGAATGCAAGGTTTCAACAGCGCGGATCATTGCCTTGGATGGGACGCAGCCGACATTGACGCAGGTGCCGCCAATGGTTCCGTACCCAATAAGGGCAACCCGCGCACCATCTTCGGCGGCGGTGATCGCGGCGGAAAATCCGGCAGAACCCGCGCCGATTACGGCAAGGTCGAATGTATCGGCGTCAGTCGAGTGGGGCGTGCAGCAGTTGGACATGATGTTTTATCTTTCAATTCAGGTTCTCCGCGCGCGGCGGATCAGAGCGTAGATTGTGATCAGTGCGAACACAGCAAGGGCGGGCAATAAAACATAGTCGAGGTAGCCGACGACAGCCGACAGGCCAACGACGCCAAAAAGCACCACGAGAACCGGTGTGAAGCAACACAGCGCGGCAATGACCGTGCCGATGATGCCCATCTTAAGAAGTCTGTCGTTCACTTTGGTCGTTCCTTTTCAATACTTGGTTGGCTTTGCGTGCCCGTATGAATGATCGCGTGGCAAGAACAGCGATGCCGCCAAGTGTTGCGACAAGGGCAATCGTCAGCATTTTGGCACCTGTCAGAAAACCAGCCGTTCCAAACAGCACGGTTCCAAACAGCACAGCTTTTCCACCACAACAGATCACGACGACAGGGGCGGCGATGATGAAGGCCAGAAGACCACCTGTTGCACTCTCTTTCATCGCGGCTCAGGAATTGTCGGCGTCAGGCACAAGCGCAGCTTCATATCCTGCCGCCATTGACGCAAGCGCAATGCCATCCACGTTTGCAATGGCATCATCAAAGACAACGACCGCTGTCTTGGTGTCCGCATCTGCCACCACCTGCATGACACCATCAACACCACTCATCGCCTTTTCAACGATAAAAGGGCAGCTGGCGCAGGTCATACCAGGAACCGAAAATGTGACAGTCTGTTCAGCGGCAAATGCCTGTCCGGCAGCCATCAGGCCAATCAGGGCCAAAGCGGAAGTTTTGAGTTTCATTGTGTGTCCTTTCAAAGACCAAGAAGAATGGGGGCGACAACCGGGGCGATCCAGGTCCAGAACAGCGCGATCATGATAAGCACTGTTGCGACCCAAAGCGCGGATTTGACAAGCCGGTTGGGAAGCGGTCGCGCACAGGCTTCACCCTGTGCGCAGGCCTTGGGTTTGCGGTAGACCATCCAATAGCCGTAACCGAGAAAGCCCAGCGTTATCGCGATAAAAATCGGCTTATAGGGCTCTAGGGCCGTCAGGTTTCCGATCCAGGCGCCGGAAACACCAAGGCTGAACAGGATCAGCGGGACGATACAACAGGTCGATGCCGCAAGGGCGCCGAGGATGCCACCGGCTGCGATCATCCGCGCTTTGCGGCTGTCGGGGTCGGTCTGGTTCACTTCAACATTTATTGAGTCGGACATGTAAACGCTCGCAGTTTGAGTTTCTTGCTGTAACATGCGATCTGTAGCGGCTACAGATGCAAGAGGTTTTATCGATGTCCGACTTCACGAAAACGCGAGGCTACGCAATTGGTGAGATGTCCAAGAGCACCGGCGTGAACATTGAGACGATCCGCTACTATGAGCGGATCGAGATTATGCCAAAACCGGACAGAACAGCAGGCGGCAATCGGCAGTATAATCACGACCAGCTCAAACGCCTGTCGTTCATCAAGCGCTCGCGCGAGCTTGGCTTTAGCATCGAGGAAATCCGCGCTTTGCTGACAATGGTTGATCGCAGCGACTTCACCTGCGGCGAGGTCCACAGCATGACGACCGAACACCTCGCGTCCGTCAAAGAGAAGATATTGGCCCTGCACCGGCTGGAACACGCGCTGGAAACGATGGCGGCAGAATGCGGTCGCGGCGATGTTCCGGACTGTCCAATTCTCGACACGCTGTTTGAGGTGGGTGTCGCCACATAGCCCCAAGAACGAGCGCGCGGATCCAGATAATGGCCTGGTCGACCATGATGCAAAAACCATCGATCAGTGACAGCGCCACGCCTTATGCCCTGGCAGCATACCAAAAGATTTTCCACCTCGACCCTTGATGTTACCGATTGGCATGATTTTATCAGTATCAGAAACGCCCAATTGGGGTTTCACGGAGACGCAGAAAAGGTTCGGCTGAAACAGCGGACCGCCGCGCGTTCGCTTTCAAGGGAACGGTGTGGCGTTGCGAAGATTACCAACCACCGCTTTGGCGGTGGGCCTTTATCTGTGACTGTCCTTCGTGGGCGTTTCGAACTGGCGTAACGAGAGTTGCGCGATTGTTTGGACGCGAGGAAGCGAGGAAGCGACACATGTTCTATCCAGATTTCATACGGCGCAGCGACCCGTTCGCTTTCACGCGTTCGATGCTGCACATCCCAAAACCTGCCAAGTCCGCGCTCGGGGTGCCACGCGCGTTCCCCGCCGTCACCGTTTGGCAGCCCGATGAGGCCGTCGAAATCACAGCAGAGTTGCCAGATGTCGCCCCCACCAACAGTGACAGTTTAGGCCAGGGCAATGTCGCGCGGGGGGACGCAGCAGCATGACCGAAAACCATTCAGAAACGATCAAGGTGACGCCATGAACAACGATCCCTATGAAATACTGGGCGTCTCCCACAGCGCCTCACAACCTGAGATCAAAAAGGCCTATCGCAAGCTCGCAAAAGACCTTCATCCGGATCTTCACCCAGACGATGATGCCAAGCACGAGCGGTTCAAGGACGTCGCGTCCGCTTATGATATTCTCGGAGATCCCGAGAAACGGCGCCGTTTTGACGCCGGTGAAATAGACGCGAGCGGCCAGGAACGACCCGATCGGCAGTATTATCACCAATACGCAGGGCAGGACGCCGGCGGCCGCTATGATACCGGCCCCGGGTTTGGTGCCGGCGCCGCGGACGAGGATCTGTCGGACATCTTCAGCCAGTTCTTTAACCAACGCGCAGGTCGCGATGCGGGCTTCGGCGCGGATGTCCATGCGCGCGGACAGGATCTGCGGTATCATCTAGAGGTCGACTTTCTTGATGCCGCGCGCGGGGTGAAAAAAAGTGTGACCATGCCAAACGGTCAGCGGTTGGAGATTTCGATCCCGCCGGGCACCCGCGATGGCCAGACATTACGCTTGCGCGGCAAGGGGGCTGACGGGATTGGCAAAGGTGGCCCCGGCGACGCGCTGGTGTCCATTACCGTGCGGCCGCATCCAGTGTTCCAGCGCGAGGGCGTTGACATCCATGTGCACGTCCCGATCACCTTTGACGAGGCCGTCTTGGGCGGTAAAGTCGATGTCCCGACGATATCGGGGCTTGCTTCGGTCTCGATCCCGGCTGGGTCGTCTTCCGGACGTAAACTCCGGCTGCGAGGGAAGGGACTTAAGGGCAAGGGTGGAACGCCGGGCGACCAGATCGTCGAACTTGAAATTGTTCTGCCCAAAGATGTGGATGACGGGATGAAAGATCTGGCCCGGCGTTGGCGGGACGAGGTCCACGAGGACCCACGCGCGGATTTGCGGAGGATGACATGACCCTGACGGAAAAAATGGTACTGACACAGGTACGACGTGTGACACGGCGAGAACTTCGCCAATGGATGCAATTGGGGTGGGTGCGGCCCGTAAACCGGGACGGGGCGCCCATGTTTGACGCGATGGATGTTGCGCGCGTCAGGTTGGTGCGCGATTTGCGAAACGACATGGCCGTGTCCCCGGACGCCATGGCGATCATCCTGAACCTGATGGATCAGCTTCACCGAACAAGACGGGACCTGCGCGCCCTAGCTGAGGTTGTGGCCGACAACCCCGAGGCGTTTCAACGGACCGCACGCCGTCGCCCTCAACTGTGGGACGACACCGGTTCCGAAACAGACTGACGCGCATCGGTGGCTGCGCATAAACATTTAATTTGCGCCGGAGGAAGAAGAAAATGAATGACGAAATATTGGCTTATTATCGGCTTCTTGCCCTAACGTATCGCCGGTTTTTGCAAGCAGATGCCGCTCTGCAATCGGCGCGGGAAAATATGCGCACCATATTTCCTGCCAACCGGATGCCCTATGGTGGGGCAATCGGCTCTGAACGCTCGCGCATCCGTCGCCTGATCGACGAGCGAACTGACGCGTTAATACGGTTGGAGACATCCTATGCGAAATTCAGCGCTGCGAAACAGCGAGCATCGCGACGGCGCGTTGGTTCGGTGGAGGTGTTCCAGCTTACAATGATGTCCGAATGATGGGCCGCTTGCGGGTCTCAGGGCCGATTTTGTGAACCCAGCGATGAACGGTGGAGGTGTCGACGGCACCCCCGCGTTCAGCCGGCATGTTGCGCGCCTCCCTTCGTGACGTGCAAAGCGACAACATCAGCCCAACGACGCGCAAGCGGTAAGAGGGCAAGTCGGTCCCGGCATCAGCGTGTCGAACGCATGCGAGGCGCCAATCAAAATCCAACTTTCCCGAACTTAAGGCGTTAGGGTGTCTCGTGAAGCCCCGATGACACCATGACGCAGGCCAGCGGAGTCGAACGGTATTGCAAGGGGATAAAAATGCGCTTATGTGTGTATGCGCATATACGCATGAAAGGAAAAGCTGCCATGATTCTCGCCATCCTGTCCGCCTTGGCCGAACCGACCCGCCTTCAGGCAGTCCTGCTTTTGGCCGATGGGTCAGAGCACTGCGTGTGCGAATTGATGAAGAAACTTGATGCAAGCCAAAGCCGGATGTCGCGGCATATGCAGGCTTTGAAACAGGCCGGTCTGGTCATCGACCGGCGTGATGCGCAGTGGGTCCGGTATCGTCTGAACCCTGACATGCCTGGCGAAATCACAGATGTGGTGGACGCGGTTCTGGCCGCCGCGCAAACCAAGGAAAGGGCTGCCGCATGAGCGCCGAAACCTCCCATCCCGTTCTCCCCGCGCGGCCAGACTGGCAGTGGCATTTGGGTGTTGTCGCCTTTCTCGTTGTCTGGTGGCTGGTCTATCAACAGTTGATCCCGTTTTCGGAATGGGTGACGGCGCTGTTCCCAATTGACCGCCACAGCCACACCGGCGAGGCCATCGCATTTTTCTTCTATGACGTGCCCAAGGTGATGATGCTTCTCACGCTCATCGTCTTTGCCATGGGCGTTGTGCGCACCTGGTTCTCGCCCGAAAAAACCCGCGCGCTGTTGTCGGGTAAGCGCGAAGGCGTTGGCAATGTCATGTCGGCGGGCCTTGGTATCCTGACGCCGTTTTGTTCGTGCTCGGCGGTGCCTTTGTTCATCGGTTTTGTATCGGCAGGCGTGCCGCTTGGCGTGACCTTTTCTTTCCTGATTGCGGCCCCGATGGTGAATGAGGTGGCGCTGGTGCTGCTCTTTGGTCTGGTCGGCTGGCAGGTGGCGG
Source organism: Aliiroseovarius lamellibrachiae (assembly GCF_018599245.1). Taxonomy (GTDB): domain Bacteria; phylum Pseudomonadota; class Alphaproteobacteria; order Rhodobacterales; family Rhodobacteraceae; genus Aliiroseovarius; species Aliiroseovarius lamellibrachiae. The sequence continues at coordinate 224,952 of NZ_JAHEVJ010000005.1, read as the reverse complement.
TCACCTATCTTGCCTTCGGGCTTGGCATCGCCATCGTGGCTGGCTTTGTTATCGGCAAACTCCGGTTGGAAGGCTGGCTTCAAGACTGGGTGCGCGATATCCATTCGGGCGCAAATACCCCCGTGGTGGGAGAGGATGAGCCCCTCACCATGATCAACCGCTACGCGCTGGGCATCGAGGCCGTGCGCGAGATTTTCGGCAAGGTCTGGATCTGGATCATCCTTGGCATTGGCATGGGTGCGCTGATCCACGGCTATGTGCCTGAGGATCTGATGGTGCGGATCATGGGCGCCGAAGCTTGGTGGTCGGTTCCTGCTGCGGTGGTCATGGGCGTGCCGATGTACACCAACGCCGCTGGCGTCATCCCGATCGTCGAGGCGCTGTTGGGCAAGGGCGCGGCCCTTGGCACCGTGCTGGCCTTCATGATGAGCGTGATCGCGCTGTCCTTGCCCGAAATGATCATCCTGCGCCAAGTGCTGACCCTGCGCCTGATCGCGGTGTTTGTCGGCGTGGTTGCCAGCGGCATTCTTGCGGTCGGCTTTCTCTTCAACCTGATTTTCTAAGGGCTATGAGATGGAGATCAAGGTTCTCGGGGCGGGCTGTGCCAAGTGCAAAACCACTGCCGCGCAAATCACGTCCATCGCCAGCCAGCTTGGCGTGGACGTTACCGTAACCAAGGTAGAGGACATGGCCGTGATCGTGAGCCACGGGATCATGTCAACACCGGGAGTGCTGATTGACGGCAAACTGGTTCATGTCGGTTCGGTGCCGGACCGGGCGCAGATCGAGGCGTGGCTAAGCGCCGCCTGAGGCGGACACTCAAGAAGGATGATGAATATGACCGAAACCGCCGCTTCACAGGAAAACCACTACTTCAACCGCGCCGGATGGCTGCGCGCGTCGGTGCTGGGGGCGAATGACGGGATTGTCTCGACCGCCAGCCTTATTGCCGGGGTCGCCAGCGCCGGCGTTCCGGTCAGCGATGTTCTTTTGGCCGGCACCGCCGGGTTGGTCGCGGGGGCCATGTCGATGGCCGCCGGGGAATATGTCTCGGTCAGTTCACAGGCCGACAGTGAAAAAGCCGATTTGGCGCGTGAAGCACAGGAACTTCGCACGCAGCCGGAATTCGAGCGTCAGGAACTCGCGGATATCTATGTCCAGCGCGGGCTTGATCCCGACCTTGCCCGACAGGTCGCCGAGCAGATGATGGCCAAGGACGCGCTGGCCACCCATGCCCGCGACGAACTGGGCATTACAATGGCGTCAAAGCCCCGGCCAATTCAGGCTGCGCTTTCGTCAGCGGCCTCCTTTACGGTGGGCGCGGCGTTGCCCCTGGCCGCAGTGGTCCTATCGCCGCAGTCCTGGATTACAATCAACACGACGGTCGCATCGGTCATCGCTCTGGGTCTTCTGGGCGGTATGTCGGCCTCGACAGGGGGTGCCCCCATCACCCGCGCCGTGATGCGGGTCACGTTCTGGGGGGCTGCGGCAATGGCGGCGACGGCCCTTGTGGGCGCGCTGTTTGGCACCACAATTTCGTAACACTCAACCCAAAACCCACCTTTGAAGGAGGAAAATATGAAAACCATCAAAGTCTACGGCCCCGGCTGCAAACGATGCGAAACCACTGAAACCATGGTCAAAGATGCGGCTGCCAAGCTGGGCGTCGAGGTCGATGTGACCAAGGTGAGCGACCCGCGCGAGATCGCGATGGCGGGTGTGATGTCCACGCCGGGAATTTCGCTTGACGGAAAGCTCGTCCATGCTGGCGGTCTGCCAGATGCGGCAAAACTCGAAGGATGGCTGTCCACATGATCCGTACACTCGTCGTTTCCGCAACGTTGCTTTTGCCCGGTCTTGCGACCGCGCAAGCCCTCGAAATCCAGCCCGTGACCGATGGTGTCTGGGCCATCGTTGGTGAAAAACAGCAGCGCAGCCCGGAAAACCTCGCGAACAACGCCACCTTCGGGCTTATCGCGACAGAGGATGGCGCGGTTCTGGTTGATCCGGGTGGATCCTGGAAAGGGGCAGAGGCGCTTCATGCCGCCATTCGAACCGTGACGGACCAGCCCGTTAAATATGTGGTCAATACCGGCGGGCAGGACCATCGCTGGCTCGGCAATGGTTATTGGCAAGCGCAGGGGGCGGTTGTGATCGCCTCTGAAGATGCTGTTGCTGATCACCAAAACCGCGGATCGATCCAAATGACGGGGTTGGCGCAGTTTCTGGGCGCGGAGCTGGAGGGGACGGAACCGGCCTATGCGAGCGTCACTTTTGACGATACCTACACGCTGGATCTCGGCGGGATGACGTTCGAAATTGTGCATCCGGGTGCCGCCCATACGCCGGGCGACAGCTTTGTCTGGGTGCCACAACGCGGCACGGTGTTCACAGGCGACATTGTCTATGTCGAACGCATTCTCGGTGTCGGCGAACAGAGTTCGATTGCCGAATGGCCGGAGACCTTCAAAGCGATGGAGGCCACTGGTGCGACGCATCTGGTGCCGGGTCACGGCCATGCCACGACATTGGATCAGGCCCGTGCGGACACATATGATTATCTGATGAACCTGCGCGGGAAGATTGGGGCGCTGTTGGACGAAGGCGGCGACATCATGGATGCCCCGGCCGTCGATCAATCGGCATTTTCCTATCTCGAACAGTTCGACAGTCTCGCCGGACGCAACGCACAGACCGCATACCAGCAGATGGAGTGGGAATGATGTTGGACTATCACGTCACTGCCCGTCGCATTGACGGTCATGGTTCGCAAGCCCAGACAAAAGACGCCATAATCGTTCTTGATACGGATATGGCGGGGCGGCCGGATGCCTTTAATCCGGCCGAGATGTTACTGGCAAGCCTTGCCGCCTGTATTCTGAAGGGGACCGAGCGCCTGATCCCGATGTTGAGCTTCGATCTGCGCGGGATCGAGGTCAGCCTGCAGGGGCAAAGACAGGACAGCCCGCCAAAGATGGTGCGCATCGACTATGAGATCGTGGTCGACACCGACGAAAGCGATCAGCGGATCGACCTGCTGCATCGCAACTTGCAAAAATACGGCACCATCTACAACACGTTGGCCGGGGCGACCACACTGTCGGGCACCATCCGGCGCAAGAGGTAATGTTCAACACGCTCGCGGACGCGGGGAAGGGGGCAACCGTGATCCGCGGGTGATCCGAATTGACAGGCGCGCCACCAGGGGATCGTGTCGGACTGCGTGCCTTTGCACCAAAAGGTGACGCGGTGTGACTGGTCACGCCCTGCCGCAAGCGCTAACAATAGGTGAAAACGAGCATTGAACAGGATTTATTCATGACCGACCAAACGCCCCCCCCTCGGCATCCCCTGCGCCGTTCGCGCCAAGACCGCGAAGCATCACACCACACGCCTGATACGCCACAAACCCGCGCGCCCGCCTATAGGCTGGCGTATGATGATCAGGATTTCATGTGCCGAGAAGACCTGCGCCCGGTCCGCTTGCAGCTTGAGCTCTTGAAGCCCGAATTGATGATGACCGAATATGGCGTGCAAAGCACCGTGGTTCTGTTTGGTGGCGCGCGTATTCCCGAGCCTGCCAAGAAAGACAGCGCACGGACCAAAACCTTGTCGGATCTGTCGAAATTCTATGACGAAGCGCGCAATTTTGCCCGGCTGATGACCGAACGATCCAAGGCGACTGGCGGCACAGAACATGTGGTGGTTACCGGTGGTGGCCCCGGCGTGATGGAAGCGGGAAACCGCGGCGCGCAGGACGCGGGCGGCGTTTCCATCGGCTTGAACATCGTGTTGCCACATGAACAGGCGCCCAATGAATATGTGACGCCTGACCTATGTTTCAACTTTCACTATTTCGCCGTCCGCAAGATGCACTTCCTGATGCGCGCAGAGGCGCTCGCGGTGTTCCCCGGCGGTTTTGGCACCTTGGACGAGTTGTTTGAAACCCTGACCTTGGTGCAAACCGGGCGGATGAAAAAAGTACCGATCCTGCTGTTTGGCGGCGACTTTTGGCGCAAGATTGTCAATTGGGACGCGCTGTCGGATGCGGGCACCATCAGCGCCGAAGATCTGGACCTGTTCCGGTTTGTTGAAACCGCCGAAGAGGCGATAGAAGCGATTGATTGCTGGGATTGCGCAGATGAACTGCGTGAGAATTTGCCGGGCCGGTAAGGTTGGGTAACAAAAGCGAAACCCCGGCCAATGGACCGGGGTTTTTTTACGACAAAAGCTCGCGTGGCAGGGCACAGACCCGCTTGCGATGCGGCAGGGTCAACACATAAAACACCCCTTCGGAGCGTTTAAGGCAATAGCCGTAGTTCCGCAGCCGATGTTTAAACTCAAACAAACTCAGTACTTTTTTCCGCTCGCGCGACAAGAAACGCAGCACGCTTTCGGTTTCAACATGGTCAAGATCGCAGGTGGTCACGATAGGCTCCTTTGAGTTTCATTTACCTCAAAGGCAGGATCGCGCGAGGACGTGGCACAAATTGTGCGCAATCGTGGCAATTTTAGGGAATTGTTAACCAAAAGGAATGGCGCCTTATGACCCCATCCCCGCCTCGGCTTCGATTTGCTTGCGCGACTTGCGCGCGCGCTCGGTTGCGGACTTCAGCTGACCACAGGCGGCCATGATATCTTCGCCACGCGGGCGACGAATGGGGCTGGCATACCCGGCCTCATGGATGATGTCCGCAAAGGCATGGATCCGGTTGTTTGACGACCGTTTATAGGGCGCACCCGGCCATTCGTTGAACGGGATCAGGTTGATTTTGGCAGCGATTTCATGGCGTTTGATGTGGTCCACCAGGCGGTGCGCATCTTCAACGCTGTCATTCACCCCGTTCAGCATCACATATTCAAAAGTGATCCGTTCAGAGTTTGAGACCTTTGGATAGGCGGCCAGCGCGGCCAGCAGCTCTTCGATATTCCAGCGCTTGTTGATCGGAACCAGCTTGTCGCGCACCTCATCGGTGGTGGCGTGGAAAGAAATCGCCAAAAGACAGCCAATCTCATCCGCCGTGCGGGCAATTTCCGGCACCACGCCAGAAGTCGACAGCGTGATGCGGCGGCGCGACAGTTGGATGCCTTCCGGGTCCATCGCGATCTTCATCGCATCGCGCACGTTTTCAAAATTATAAAGCGGCTCGCCCATGCCCATCAGCACGATGTTCGACAACAGACGCGGCTGGTTTTGATCGGTGCGGGTGCCGGGTTCGGGCCACTCATTCAGATCATCACGCGCCATCATCACCTGACCGATAATCTCAGCGGCGGTCAGATTGCGCACCAGTTTCTGCGTGCCTGTATGACAAAAAGTGCAGGTCAGAGTACAGCCAACTTGGGACGAAATGCACAGCGTGCCGCGCCCGTCCTCTGGGATATACACGACCTCTACCTCATGCCCGCCAGCGATGCGCACAAGGTATTTTCGGGTGCCGTCATCCGACACAAGCTTGCTGACCACCTCGGGGATTTCGATCACAAAATGATCCGCCAGCTGGGCGCGATAATCCTTGGACAGATTGGTCATCGCGTCAAAATCGCGCTTGCCCCATTGGTAAATCCATTGCCAGATCTGGTTCACCCGCATCTTGGCCTGTTTTTCCTTGGTGCCCATGTCAATCAGTGCCGCGCGCATCGCATCGCGCGTCATACCCACCAGATTTGGCTTGGCGGATGGGTCATCCTTGCGGGGCAGGGTCAACACATCTTGTGTGATCGGGGCAGTCGGTTCCATGGCGCGCGTCCTTTGTTCGCAGGGTCGCAGTCTATAGCCCAAGGGGCAGGGCTTGTCACCCCATCAGGCCACGCGCCACAACCCCGCCCGCGAGTGCGGTCCGGGGGCGACAGTCGAATATGGTTGAAACAGCTCTTTGGGTGTTCGGCACGTATGAGAATTGAAACAGCTTAACCGCCGCAGCGCTTGCCAGCCTCGTCCACAGCCGCCGTGAAGCCCAACAGCGAAAATGTGTCTTTGGTTTTGGTGCCACGCGACGATTGCGCGCGAAGAATGGCGGATGCGCCACGCTTCATCGCGGATACAATCTTGGCGTCATCCGCGGGTGCCGCCCAGGCCCATTCGCCATCTGTAAACATCTGATAGGCGTTGCTGCCAACCGTCAAAGACACGGTAGATCCCTTGGCAAAAGGATAGCCACCGGTAAATGACACCTGACCTTTGACTTTGGATCCGGGGCGATAGCTGACAAACAGCAAGATATCACCACGTTTCGCGGCCACAGCCCGGCCATCGCGTGTGTTTACGGTTTCCTTGGGTTTGGAAACACTCCAACATTCGGTGGGATTGTCCTCGACAAAAACACTCCAATCCGTGTTTGCCGCTACCCGGTTGGTGCTTTCCTGTGCGAGAGCACCAGATGTGCTGAGGGCCATTGCGCAGAACGCGCCACAAATTGCCCCTGTGATCACTCGTTTCATGTCCGTTACAGCCTCCAAGCTGTCTCTGCCTCTTGCCCCTGCGAAGCCCAACCATCTAAAGCGGTTTTCTTCTTATTAAATCGCGCCGCATGAAGCGTTTTATTCCTTTGCCGCCTAGTCTAACGTGAAATGTGGGTGTTGTGAAAGCCCCAGAACTGGATTATGCGGCGGAAAATCGCGCGCACCCCAAAGCGGTGTCGCAGTAAAGGGAGAGTATCGTGGTGCAAGATGTGAATGCGGCGGAGCGGCTGGTCGAAATATGGCGTGGCGATTTCATGGAATCGCAACATCTGGGGCACGCCGTGGTGTGCAATACCCAAGGTGAGATTGTTGAAAGCTGGGGCAACCCGGATGAGGTGATCCTGCCACGATCCTCGGCTAAGATGCTGCAAGCGCTGCCTTTGGTGGAAAGCGGGGCCGCGGATGCGGCGGGCCTAACCACCGAGCAATTGGCACTGTCCTGCGCCAGCCACCAAGGGGCCGCCATTCACACCGACCGCGTGCGCGCTTGGCTTGGGGATCTGGGGCTGGGCAATGATGACCTGTGCTGTGGTCCGCAAATGCCCGATGATCGCCCGGCGAAAAAGGCGCTGATTTGTGCGGACGAAAGCCCTTGCAAAATCCACAACAATTGTTCTGGAAAACACGCAGGGTTTTTGACCTTGGCACAGCATCTTGGCGCGGATCAGGCCGATTATGTGAACCCGGATCATGCGGTGCAACAAGCGGCGAAACTGGCGTTCGAAGAGGTCACGGGCATGGACAGTCCGGGTTACGGCATCGACGGCTGTTCGGCCCCGAACCACGCGACATCCTTGCACGGCATGGCACGGGCGATGGCGAGCTTTGCGGGCGCGCAATCCGGTCGGTCGACGCGCGACACCGCCATGGTGCGGCTGCGCGAGGCGATGATGTTGCACCCAGAATTGGTCGCTGGAGAGGGCCGCGCCTGCACCGAGATTATGCGCGCCCTGCCGGGCCGTGTGGCGGTAAAAACCGGGGCCGAAGCGTTTTTCATCGCAATCCTGCCCGAACAAGGTTTGGGCGTGGCGCTGAAAATCAACGACGGCTCTACCCGCGCATCTGAATGTGCCATTGCGGCCATTCTTGCGCGGCTCGGCGTGGCGGATGCCGCGGATCCGATGATCAAGAAGCGCCTGAACCCACGGGTGCTGAATTTCGCAGGGTTGGACACCGGTGAAATTCGGCCGTCAGCAGCGCTTTGGTCTGCGTAACACAGAATGTCTTGCCTCCGGCGGGGATATTTTTGGAAAGAGGAAAAGGTCAGAACCAGGCGGTCATCAACTTAATCGCAAGCGCGGTTGAGGCGATGACCAGCACCGGTTTGATCAGTTTTGACCCGATCCGCGAGGCGAGGGTGGACCCCACATAAGCCCCGGCAATCTGCGCAACCCCCATCGCCAAGCCAAGCGCCCAAAGCGGCGAGGCGACCAGCATGAAACCGGCGAGACCCCCGACATTAGAGGCGAAGTTCAACAGTTTTGTGTGGGCCGTGGCGCGCAGGATGCCGTAGCCCGCGAGGCTGACAAACCCAAGCATGTAAAACGCGCCCGCACCGGGGCCAAGCAGACCGTCATAAAGGCCAATGGCCGGGACAAAGGTGAGCGAAAAGACGAACGGTGAGAGGCGTTCCTGTTTGTCCACATCGTCCAATCCGGGTTTGAGGGCAAAGAAAACCGCAACGCCGATCAATAGGATGGGCAGGCCCAGGCGGATCACATCTGTCGGTAGGGTGGATGCCAACAACGCGCCCAGAACAGCCCCGAAAAATGCCAAAATAGCCGGGCGGATTTGCCGCCGTAAATTCACATGCCCCGCGCGTGCATAGGTGATTGCGGCCATCCCGGCCCCAAACAGCCCTTGTATTTTATTGGTGGCGAGTGCTGTGATCGGCGGCACACCTGCCAACAGCAAAACGGGTACGGTGATCAACCCACCGCCGCCTGCGATACTGTCAACAAAGCCAGCCACAAACCCTGCCGCCAAGAGGAGCATCAAAAGCTCGGCTGAGACTTGAAACAGCCCCTCAAACATCGACAAATTCGTCTTTGGAATAGCCTTGGATATACAAAAGCGCGGTGAGGTCGCCGTGGTTGATGCGGATGTCACATTCGGCCGCGACAGACGGTTTGGCATGCAGCGCAACCCCCGCGCCGGCCAGCCCCAACATGCCCAAATCATTGGCGCCGTCGCCCACGGCCATGACGTCGGCGTGGGCTAGGTCAAGGCGGCTGGAGATCTCTTTTAGCGCTTGCACCTTTGCTTCGCGCCCCAAGATGGGAAGGCCCACGGTGCCGGTCAGCTGACCGTTTTCAACGTGCAATGTGTTGGCGCGGTTTTCATCAAAGCCAAGCGCATTTGCCACATGGCCGGTGAAGGCGGTGAACCCGCCGGACACCAGCGCCGCATAAGCACCGTTTGCTTTCATTGTCGCCAAAAGCGCCGCGCCGCCGGGCATGAAGGTGATGCGTTTCTCAATGACATCGCCAATCACGCTTTCAGGCAGGCCTTTCAACAGGCCGACGCGTTCCTTCAGCGCCCCGTCAAAGTCGAGCTCGCCGTTCATCGCACGGGCGGTGATGTCTTTCACACGCGCGCCCACGCCCGCTTCATCCGCCAGTTCATCAATGCATTCTTGCTGGATCATCGTGCTGTCCATGTCGGCCAGCAGCATCTTTTTGCGCCGCGTATCAGATGGCAGGATCACCAAGTCGACGCCCATGTCCTGAAGGTCCGCCCAGACGTCCCAGCGATTGTCGGGCATCTTGGGCAACGCAAACTCTGCTGCCTCATCCGGGGACAACCAGATCGCATCGCCACCCCCCCACGCATTGCGCAGACTGTCCACCAAAGCGGCATCCAGATTGCGAGCGGTCGGGGCGGTCAGAAGTGTGGCGGTGTACATAAGTCAGCTTTCCTCAAGGGGCAGGTGTTGCGCCCAAAAGGAGGTATTTTGCACCCCTTCGCAAGGTGAAATCCGGATTTGCCCCGCAAAACCCTTGCACCCGTTGGTGACAAAAGTTTCCGATCGTGGTCATTTTGCGCCCAAATTCGACGTCCCTTGCGGTAAATCCGACATTTTCTCACTTGTGCGCACCAACCGCGCCGCTTATTTCGGTCAGTGGGACACCCTTCCCCAACGAAGGGCATTTATCTGTAAGGATAGCAGAAATGGCTAATCAGCAACCGGTCACGCGCCCGGCAAATCCGCGTTTTTCTTCTGGCCCCTGTGCCAAACCCCCCACATGGACTTTGGATGCTTTGTCGGACGCTGCCTTGGGCCGTTCGCACCGCGCCGCCATCGGCAAAGACAAGTTGAAGGCAGCAATCGAAGGCACGCGTGAGGTGCTTGGCATTCCCGCAGATTACAAAATCGGCATTGTCCCCGCCTCTGATACGGGCGCGATGGAAATGGCGATGTGGTCGCTTTTGGGCGCACGCGGTGTGGAAATGCTGGCCTGGGAATCGTTCGGGTCCGGCTGGGTCACGGATGTGAACAAACAGCTGAACCTGAATGCGGTGGCCAAGGTGGCGGCGTATGGCCAACTTCCGGATTTGGCCTCGGTTGATTTCAACAATGATGTCGTTTTCACCTGGAACGGCACCACATCTGGTGTGCGGGTGCCCAACGGTGATTGGATCCCCGCCGACCGCGAGGGTCTGGCGATTTGCGATGCGACATCCGCCGCGTTTGCGATGGATCTGCCGTGGGACAAGCTGGATGTGACCACCTTTAGCTGGCAAAAAGTGCTGGGCGGCGAAGCGGCGCACGGGGTGATTATCCTGTCACCGCGCGCGGTTGAACGTCTTGAAACTTACGTGCCTGCATGGCCCCTGCCGAAAATCTTTCGCATGACCAAAGGTGGCAAGCTGATCGACGGGATCTTTACCGGCGCCACCATCAACACGCCGTCGATGCTGGCGGTTGAGGATTACCTGTTTGCGCTGGATTGGGCGCGCTCGGTTGGTGGGCTTCAGGGGCTGATTGCGCGGGCCGATGCCAACACGGCGGAGGTCACCAAATTTGTCGAGGCCACCGATTGGATCGACTTTCTTGCCGATGATCCGGCGACCCGGTCCAACACCTCGGTTTGCGTGAAGTTCAACGACGCGCGCATCACCGATGGGGCGGCATTTGCCAAAGCGGTTGCCAAGCGATTGGAAGCCGAAGGCGTGGCCCTGGATGTGGGTGCCTATCGCGACGCGCCGGCCGGTCTTCGCATCTGGTGCGGTGGCACGGTGGAAGCGTCCGATGTGGCGGCGTTAATGCCGTGGCTTGATTGGGCGTTCAACGCGGAAATCGCAGCGCTTTAAGGCGCCCAAAAACTTTAAACATTCCCCGCTGGACCCTGTGAAAACTTTAAACTTTGCCCCTTGAGGTCTTTAAAGAGTTTAAAGTTTTGGGTCCGCGGTCTTTCAAAACTTTAAAGAATAGGAGCCCAGCACATGGCCCCCAAAGTTCTCGTATCCGACAAGCTTTCGGAAACCGCCGTACAGATTTTCCGCGACCGTGGCATTGATGTGGATTTCATGCCCGAGCTTGGAAAAGACAAAGAAAAATTGGCCGCGCTGATCGGCGAATATGACGGTCTTGCCATTCGGTCCGCGACCAAAGTGACCCCCACCATTCTGGAGGCCGCGACCAATCTGAAAGTGATCGCGCGTGCCGGAATTGGCACGGATAACATTGATAAAACAGCAGCTTCCAAGAAAGGCGTGATCGTTATGAACACACCTTTCGGCAATATGATCACCACCGCGGAACACGCGATTGCGATGATGTTTGCAGTGGCCCGCCAGATCCCAGAGGCGTCTGCCTCGACCCATGCGGGCAAATGGGAGAAGTCGAAATTCATGGGTGTTGAGTTGACCAATAAGACGCTGGGCGTGATCGGCGCGGGCAACATTGGCGGCATCGTTTGCGACCGCGCGCTGGGGCTGAAAATGAAGGTCATCGCTTATGATCCCTTCCTGCCGGAAGAGAAGGCTGACAAAATGGGCGTTGAAAAAGTTGAGCTGGACGAGCTGTTGACCCGTTCGGATTTCATCACGTTGCATGTGCCGATGATCGAGGCGACAAAGAATATTCTGTCGCGTGAAGCCCTTGAAAAGACTAAGAAAGGCGTGCGTATTATCAACTGTGCCCGTGGTGGCTTGGTCGATGAAGAGGCGCTGGCTGACCTGTTGAAATCGGGTCATGTGGCTGGTGCGGCCTTTGACGTTTTCGCCGAGGAACCCGCCAAAGAAAACGCTTTGTTCAACTTGCCAAATGTTGTCTGCACCCCGCATCTTGGGGCGGCGACAACCGAAGCTCAGGAAAATGTGGCGCTGCAAGTGGCCGAGCAAATGTCAGATTACCTTTTGACAGGCGCCGTGCAAAACGCGCTGAACATGCCATCGGTTACAGCCGAAGAAGCCAAGGTCATGGGCCCGTGGATCAAACTGGCGGAACACCTTGGGGCCTTTGTCGGCCAGATGACGGACGAGCCGATCAAAGCGGTGAACATCCTTTATGACGGTGTTGCGTCAGAGATGAACCTGAAGGCGCTGGATTGCGCAGTGATCGCAGGTCTGATGAAGCCGCAAACCCCTGATGTGAATATGGTTTCGGCCCCGGTTGTGGCGGCGGATCGGGGCATCAAAACCTCAACCACCACCCAATCCAAGGGCGGCACATTTGACGGATATATCAAGGTGACTGTGGTCACGGACAACCGCGAACGCTCGATCGCGGGGACGGTATTTTCAGACGGGAAACCACGGTTTATCCAGATCAAAGGCATCAACATTGACGCGGAAATCGGCAGCCACATGCTTTACACCACCAACAACGATGTGCCGGGTATTATCGGCGCCTTGGGGGAAACCATGGGTGAAAACGGGGTGAACATCGCGAACTTTACCTTGGGCCGGAAAGAGGCAGGCGGGGACGCGATTGCGCTTTTGTATGTGGATGCGCCTGTGCCGACAGATGTGCGTGAAAAGCTGAAAGGCACCGGGTTGTTCAACTCGATCACACCTTTGCAATTTGACGTCTAAGTCGTTGTAATGGAATTGAGAAAGCCCCGAGTGTTCTCGGGGCTTTCTTTGTTTTGGCCAAAGTTTACTGGGCGTCCAGAAGCCCGGTTTTGAACAGCAATCCAGCGGCCACAGCCCCCAACACAGGGGCCAGAATAAACAACCACAGCTGACCAATCGCGTGACCGCCTACAAACAACGCAGGCCCAATGGACCGTGCGGGGTTCACCGAGACGCCTGTCACATTGATGCCGACCAGGTGGATCACCACCAGCGTCAGACCAATCGCGATCCCGGCGACAGCACCCGGTGCGCCCACCCCGGTTGATCCCAAAATCACCACCACAAACAGGAAGGTTGCGACGAGTTCAAACACAAAGGCTGAGGTCATGTTGTATTCGTGCAAATAACCAGGGCCCCAACCGTTTTGACCAAGGCCGGACGTTGCCACATCAAAGCCGCCGCCTTTGCCGCTGGCGATCACAAACAAAAGACCGGCGCCTACAACTGCCCCTGCGATTTGCGCGAAAACATAGGTGCTTGCTTTGGACAGATCGAGCCGCCCTGCGATCACCGCGCCAATGGTGACGGCCGGATTGATGTGACAGCCAGAAACGCTCCCGATCCCATAGGCCATGCCAATCAGCGCAAGGCCAAAGGCGAAACTGATCCCAGTTAACCCAATATCGCCGCCCGCAATTACGGCCGCGCCACACCCAAACAGCACCAATGTCATGGTGCCAATAAACTCGGCAATTGCTTGTTTCATAAGGTCTTCCCCTGTTACACGTTTTCTATACCGCTCATTGTGCCGGGCTGACCTTTTTGGGTCGCGGGGAATTTGGGCGCGCTTGGCACCACACAGGATGAGGCATCGAAATGGATCGGGTTTACGCTATTGGGGATGTGCACGGGCATTTGGACAAGCTGAAGGCGGTGCATGCATTGATTGCCGAGGATCGCGCGCGCTGTGGTGACATGGATGCGCCGATTGTGCATGTGGGCGATTTGGTCGACCGCGGGCCGGACAGTCGCGGGGTGATCCAATATCTGATGGATGGGCAAGCCGGTGGTGAAAACTGGGTGGTGCTCAAGGGCAATCATGACCGGATGGCGGCGATGTTTTTGCGCGACACTCCGATGGTGGATCACATGTTACTCTATGATTTCAACTGGTTCCATCCACGCCTCGGCGGGATTGAGACGATGGCGAGCTACGGGGTTGAGGTGCCTGAAGGTATCCGAACCTATCAGCTTCATGCTGCCGCTCTAACCGCTGTTCCCAAGGCACACCGCGATTTTCTTGAGGGCTTGCCGGTGATGCACCGCGTGGGCGATCTGTGTTTTGTACACGCGGGCATCCGCCCCGGTGTGGCGCTTGAGGATCAAGTGGAAGATGACCTGATCTGGATCCGGCAGGAGTTTCATAACTCAAATACCGACCACGGGCCGCTTATTGTACATGGGCACACGCCTGTGGATGAGGTCACGCATTACGGCAATCGGTTGAACATTGACACCGGGGCCGGGCATGGCAAAGACATTGGTGTCGTGGTGATCGAAGGGCGCGAGGCTTGGAACTTGCGGGCTGGTGGGCGGAAGGATGTCAAGCTCGAGACCCAATTATCTCACTTTTGACCAGTATCACGCATTTGCCTCATAGGCTTCTCGAGAGCTGATTACTGCTTCATGCCGCTCGGCTGCCCAGAACAAAAGCGGCTTGAGATGCGTGCAAAGCTCCTCTCCCATTTCTGTCAACGCGTAGGTGACAGAGACTGGCGGGCCTGCATCAACGCTACGATTGAGATAACCGTCCCGTTCCATTTTACGCAGGTTTTCGGTGAGCACCCGTTGCGTGATATCCCCAACCGAGCGTTTTAATGCGCCGAAACGCAGGTTGCCATCATCCAGCGCGAACAAGATTAGCATTTGCCATTTGCCTGTGACTTGCGACAGGACCTGCCGAACCGGGCAGTTTGCGGCCTCTTCTTTTGTCAGTGCGGTTACTTTTACCATACTTGGTTCCTTTAAGGTGCGTAATTGATACTAGGTGCGTAAATGATACTTACTGCAGCACAGAATAACAATTGATTCGAAAGGATACGAAATGACCCCGACTGAAACTGTTCTTGCTGCTGTCACCGCCCTGTTTGTGGATTTTGATCCAGAGGCCGGGCGCAAGCTTTTGAACGAGGATTATATCCAACACAATCCGGCGGTGCCTACCGGGGCTGAACCGATCTTGGGTTTTCTGCCGACGCTTAAAGAAAGCGGCCTGAGCGCTGAGCCCCATCGTGTTATTGCAGAGGGGGATTTGGTAGTCCTCCATTCGACGCTACATAATGCACAGGCCTTTGGTGGCGAAACCCTTGTGGCATTTGACGTATTTCGGATTGAAGATGGTAAGGTCGCCGAGCATTGGGACAACTTACAGGTTGCGGTGTCAGCGGATCAGACCGCGTCGGGCAACACGATGACCGATGGGGTGACCGAAATCACGGATCACGCAAAAACCGCCGAGAACAAGGCATTGGTAAAGGGGTTTGTGGCAGATGTGTTGCATGGTGCGGCACCCGAAAAAATCACGGATTACATCTCAACCGAGACCTATATTCAGCATAATCCGATGGTTGGAAATGGGCTGGAGGGTCTTGGGACCGCGCTGACGGCAATGGCTGAAGCCGGACAGGCCATGGCCTATACCGACACCCATATGGTGGTGGCAGATGGAAATTTTGTCTTCACGGCATCAGAGGGCACTTTAGGCGATCAGCACACGGCATTCTTTGATCTCTTCCGCGTGGAAGGGGGAAAGATCGTTGAACACTGGGATACAATTTCTGCCATTCCTGACGAGATGGCGCATGACAACGGCAAGTTTTGATCAGGTCATATAAGCAAAAAAGCCCCGGCGTTTCCACCGGGGCTTTCGTTTGTCAAAGAGGCGTTGGTTACGCTTCGTCTTTTTTCTCAGGTACGATCTCTTCGCCAGTTTCCTGATCGATCATTTTCATCGACAGGCGAACTTTACCGCGGTCGTCAAAGCCCAGAAGTTTCACTTTTACTTCCTGGCCTTCTTTCAACACGTCCGACGGGTGGTTCAGGCGACGGTTTTCGATTTGCGAGACGTGCACAAGGCCGTCACGTTTCCCGAAGAAGTTCACGAAGGCGCCGAAATCGACGATCTTCACAACTTTACCGTTGTAGATTGCGCCTTCTTCTGGCTCTGCCACGATCGAATGGATCATGTCGTAAGCTTTCTGAATGGCTTCACCGTTGGCGGATGCGATTTTGATCACACCGTCGTCGTTGATGTCCACTTTGGCACCCGACACTTCAACGATCTCACGGATCACCTTACCGCCGGACCCGATCACTTCACGGATCTTGTCGGTTGGGATGTTCATGGTTTCGATGCGTGGGGCGTGGGCCGAGAATTCGGTCCGGCCAGCGGTCAAGGCTTTCGACATCTCTTCAAGGATGTGCAGGCGGCCAGCTTTCGCTTGGGCCAATGCTTTTTCCATGATTTCGGTGGTGATGCCGGCAACTTTGATGTCCATCTGCAACGAGGTGATACCGTCTTCGGTGCCTGCCACTTTGAAGTCCATGTCGCCCAAGTGATCTTCGTCACCCAGGATGTCGGTCAGAACCGCATAGGACCCGTCGTCTTCCAGGATCAGGCCCATGGCCACACCCGCAACTGGGGCCTTGAGCGGCACAGCCGCGTCCATCATCGACAGTGAGCCGCCGCAAACAGACGCCATTGAGGACGAGCCGTTTGATTCGGTGATCTCAGACACCAAACGAATGGTGTAAGGGAAGTCAGTTGGTGCCGGCAAAACAGCCTGAAGCGCACGCCATGCCAGTTTCCCGTGACCGATTTCACGGCGTCCGGGAGGGCCAAAACGACCCACTTCACCAACCGAATAGGGAGGGAAGTTATAGTGCAGCAGGAAGTTCGACTTATAGGTGCCGGTCAGTGCGTCGATCATTTGCTCGTCGTCGCCGGTGCCCAATGTGGTCACAACCAGACCTTGGGTCTCGCCGCGTGTGAACAAGGCCGAACCATGGGTGCGCGGCAGGATACCAACCGAGCTGTCGATGGCGCGAACAGTGTCCAGCGCGCGACCGTCGATACGCTTGCCGGTTTTCACAACGTCGCCACGAACCACTGCGCTTTCGAGCTTTTTCAAAGCGGAACCAAGGTTCGCATCTTCTTGTTGCTCTTCAGTGAGGGACGCAATGATGTCAGCTTTTGCGGCCGAAACAGCAGCAACGCGTTCTTGCTTGTCGGTGTTGCCGTAAGCTGCGCGGATTTTGTCTTCGCCAGCGGCTTTCACAGCTTCGTAAAGCTCGGAGTAGTCAGCAGGCTGGAAGTCAAACGGCTCTTTCGCGGCGTCTTCGGCCAGATCAATGATCAGGTCGATAACGGGCTGGATTTGCTCGTGAGCAAAGCTTACCGCGCCAAGCATTTCTTCTTCGGTCAGCTCGTAAGCTTCTGATTCAACCATCATAACCGCATCTTTGGTGCCGGCCACAACCAGATCAAGGCGTTGATCAGGGTTGTCACGCAGCTTGTGCATGTCATCGCAAGTTGGGTTCAGAACGTATTCGCCACCTTCAAAGCCAACGCGGCATGCGCCAATCGGGCCCATGAACGGTGCGCCAGAGATGGTCAGGGCAGCCGAGGCCGCGATCATCGCAACCATGTCAGGGTCGTTGACCAAGTCATGTGACAGAACGGTACAGATCACCAGAACTTCGTTTTTGAAGCCGGGAACAAACAGCGGGCGGATCGGACGGTCGATCAGACGCGATGTCAGCGTCTCTTTTTCGGTCGGACGCGCTTCGCGTTTGAAAAAGCCACCCGGAATTTTACCGGCGGCATAGTATTTCTCGTTGTAGTGAACCGTCAGCGGGAAAAAGTCCTGACCGGGCTTTTGTTGGCGCGCGAAGGTTACGTTGGCCATGACAGAGGTTTCGCCCAAAGTGGCGATCACCGAACCGTCAGCCTGACGGGCAACTTTGCCCGTTTCCAGAGTGAGGGTTTCTTCGCCCCACTCCATTGATTTCTTAGTTACGTCAAACATCATGTTTTCCTAGTTGGGAGTGGTCCCGGCCCTCCGGGTCTCCCGTTTCAATGGCGGCCCCATGCCGCCGACCCCGCATATCATTTCTGTGCGCCGGGGTCGGGGCGCATTCTCAGACCTTTGCGCCATACAGGAAATGGGCAGGTTTGGGAAGAGGGTGTGGTTTTGCAGGCGAGTGTCGCGCAAAAACGCCGTGGATTTTCGCTGTGGTATTTATATACGTTTATGACAGATATACATGTGCAGTATTGTCTTGTGGCCAACCGTCTTTCAAAACGAGTTTATTATGAAATCTTTCCTCTCTCTTATTGCTCTTGTGGTGGTGTGTTTTATCGCGCCGCTCCAGGCCGAAACCAAATCGCCTTCGCCGCGCATTCTGGCGATTGGCGACAGCTTGATGGCTTGGCACAAAGGGCGCGGGCGTTCGATTGCGGATGTTGTGGCCAAATCGCTGAATGAACCGGTGCGCAACCGATCAGTGGGGGGCGCGCGGATGATCTATAACCTGCCGGTCACGGGGGCGCTTGGGCTGAGCATCCCTCGGCAGCTTCCTGTCGGCGCATGGGACTGGGTGATCCTGTCCGGCGGCGGTAATGATCTGTGGTTTGGCTGTGGCTGTTCGCGGTGTGATCGGCGCATTGGGAAAATGGTCTCGGCGGATGGACGCAAAGGCATGGTGCCGGGTTTGGTGAAACGGATCCGCAACTCTGGCGCCAAAGTGGTGATGATCGGCTATCTGCGCAGCCCCGGTGTGGGATCCGTCATCGAAAGCTGTAAAGATGATGGCGACGCCTATGAGGCGCGGCTGGGGACGATGGCGGATGCGTTGGAGGGGGTCTATTTCATCTCAAACGCTGACCTTGTGCCCCACGGGGATCGTAGCTTTCATGGTGGCGACATGATCCACCCATCCCCGAAAGGCAGTGCGGCGATTGGCGCGCGGGTGGTTGATTTGATTAGGCGGGTGGATCAGGGGCGGTGAGTCTTCACTAGAACTCACGAGAGAGGGATACATTACAAAGTGGAAAACAAACCCAAATTTCAGATTAGTCGAAGAGTAGGCGTTTCTATCGCACTGCTGAGCTATGCTTTGGTGTGTTTGGTCATCGTTTGGTGGGTCTCACCGTTTTTCAGTGCTTTTTCCCGAAGCGAGTTGTCGTTTGTACGGTTTGCGCTTCATGAATGGCCGTTCCAAAAGGAGACTTTTGTGAAGGATGACTGGATGGCTGGCGTAATGTGGCCTGACAGTGAGGGTAATTGTATCAGAGCTTCGATGGTTGGTTCAATTATGAATGATCACCTGTCTAAAGAAGGCGCCGATAAAACATTTGTTATGGATCTGCTTGGTTCGCCAAGTTTTTTAGGTGAATTTGAGCGTTACACAGGTGACAAGGATGTACGCGACTGCGTTTTTTATTCATTGGGCGCGTGTAGCGGACTGGGCCTAGATTACGACAGTTTTTTCATCTGCTTCACGCCAGAGGGCGCGATTTCGCTGGCGGATCACTACCAGTCTTAAGTAGAAAAACGCCCGCCTTTTGCAAGACGGGCGTTCTGAATTCCAAAAACTGGAAATACGTTAGCGGCGCAGGCCGAGACGTTTGATCAGGTCCTGGTAACGGGCCTCATCTTTCGCACGGGCGTAATCCAAAAGCTTACGACGCAGAGCAACCATTTTCAAAAGGCCACGGCGACCGTGGTTGTCTTTTTTGTGGGTTTTAAAGTGCTCGGTCAAAGTCGCGATCCGCGAGCTGAGGATGGCAACTTGAACTTCGGGCGAACCAGTGTCACCTTCTTTGGTGCCGAACTCTTTGATCAGACGAGCTTTTTCTTCAGGTGTAATCGACATCGGGGTCTCCTTAACAAGGTTAGAGTGATGGCACATGCCGGGACGTCGTCCAGCAAGGCCCATGGAGAAGACGGCCTGCGGAATGCAAGCCGATGCGCGCTCATAGGGGGATTCTTGCGAAAAGGCAAAGGAAAAGGCGCGCTAGGGCTGATCTGCGATGTCCAGATGGTCAATGACCTGTTGCGCCCAATCACCAATCACGGGGATGAAATTCACCGATGACAGCATTTGCACCACAAAGGCGACGAGGATGGTGGCGCCGAGAACAGAGCCCAACCCAAAGGCCAGTCCGCGATAAAGTTGAAATAAACCCAGTTTCCACAGGCTGTCATGCAACAGGATAAAGCGGTGGGAATTCAGCCGATGCACCTCGTTTCGCAGGGCCGCGACCTCTTGGCTCAGTTGGTCAGAATCAAGATTTTGCAAAGTGGCCTCCGTTAACCATTTCCCCGATTTTATATGCTATTAGAGAAAGTTGTAGGTATATTCTTCTGGGAGTTTTCTGAGCTCTTGGTAAAATGCCCATAAGCGTTTGTGTGAGTCTACTCACCCCTCGTTCGGGTATCGTATGTCAGTTGGCCATTAACAAATAGGTGCCACATGTTGTTTGGTTTGTTATTTCTCGGGATGGTTCCGGCTGTGTTTTTGGCAGACGGTTTTATGGATGGCCGGGACGAAGTGGAACCGGATGAGGGGCAGGATTCGCCTTCTGACGACTTGCCCCCTGGCAACGGGACAGGTGACAACGGGACAGGCGATTTCTTGTCGCCGCCAGATACTTCAACCGATGATCCTGATACCTCAACTGATGATACCGCAGATCCCGATGATGTCCTGAACCCAATTGATCAACCCGGCGAAGGCGCACCGGGCGGCTCTGATGCAACGCTTTTGGACGGGCTTCTGGGTAAAAACTGCGATGCCATTTACGGCTTGCCAGATTACCAGCATGTCATGGGCGAAACAGACCCGATGCTGCTTGGTGATGGCGATGACAGCTATACGGGGACCAGCGATGGCATCAAAGCAGACGCCGCGCTAAAACTGTTCAACGGCACACCCTTTGTCGAAATGGAAGAAGATGGATTGGTTGGCGTTATTGATGGTCAGGGCGGCGACGATACAATCACAACCGGTGACAATGCCAGCTTTGCGTTTGGTGGTGAAGGCGACGACAAGATCACGGTTGGGGCTGCCCCCGCTGCTGTTTTCGGCGGTGAAGGCGATGATGAAATCATTGGGGCCTATACAGCGGCAAGTGATGAATACTCTGGCTATCTTGACGGGGGCATCGGAAATGACCTCGTGCGCGGTGGTGAAGGGATCGACCTGATCTTTGGCGGGCAGCATGACGACAATGGCGAAGGCCCCGATGATGACACGCTGTCTGGTGGCGCCGGGGATGACCAAATCAATGGCGGTTATGGCGCCGATGTTATTGCAGGCGATGAAGGAAACGATGTTCTGAACCACCTTGGACATGCCATGGAACAAAGCGGGGCGGAACGCAGCAGCTTTGACTGGCATATCGATAATGAAGCCGACACACTGGATGGTGGCGAAGGCGATGACACCATTATCTTCGACCGCGCAGACACAGCAACGGGCGGTGTCGGGGCGGACAATTTCCACCTCTATTTTGACGATGATTCAGGTGAAGGGCATGCCGATGTTACCGATTTTGTTCCGGGTGAAGACTTCCTTAAGGTGACCTTGGACCCGGATGAAGACCCGGATGATGTAACGTTGGAGGTCAAGGCCTCTGAGGATGGTGCTGATGGTGTGGTTGTGGTGAATGGCGAGATCATTGCTGTTCTGGAAGGTGCCCCAGATGCAACCAGTGCTGACGTCTATGTCGAGGTCGCTCAAGACATTTATACCTAAAGCGGCCCGAGTTTGCCGTGAAGCATCATGTATCAGCCCGCGCTGTGAAACCATCGAGTCCGACAGTGTTAGCTGAAGCGGATGTGATGCGAACACCGTAATACATGTCAACAGTCGACAGATCCGCCATGCTCCCAGTGGGTGGGCTGTGTGGCGTATGAGATATACAATGGGTGTCTGGGATGCCCATCTTTGGTGAGGCCCAGATGGTGGAGCTTGACGCCATTTTGGCGCAATAAAATCGCCACCTCAGGCCCGCGACCGAGATGCACACCATGCGTGCCCCAACCGCAAATCACCACATCCGCCCATCTACATGCCTCGAGCAGCTGGGTGTTGTTCTCTGGTCCATTGGGGTCGGCGGCCAAGCGCATCAACTTGGGATGTGTCTCACGCCAAGCAAAGATATTCACCACACCAAACGCCCCGAACCCCAGCCGACGTGCCCGCTGTTCACAGCGTTCAACGGTTGGATCGTTTTGTTGTTCTGTCGCCTTTGACGGGTTCAGCATGATGAAAAGAGCCTTCTTGCCCTGCGCATCCCACACGCGCCGTAAGGCATAGCGGTAGCGTTCGCAGTCAGAATAGATCGCAACAGAGGCGGCATCGCCTTTTTGAAATTCTCGTTCAATCATGCTTGGTTTGTGATCCATTGAAGGGCCCAAATGCAAGCCTCTTGCAATTTTTGTCCAAAAGGTAAAAGCTGATCTCTTCAAGAAAGGATCCACCATGTTGATCGCAGAGATTATCCGCCAGAAACGCGACGGGGCAGAGCTGTCGCCGCAAGAAATTTCGGCCATGGTCGCTGGTATCTCTGACAACAGCGCAAGCGAAGGGCAGGTTGCTGCCTTTGCGATGGCGGTATTTTTCCAAGGTATGACACGGGCCGAAGCCACAAACCTGACCTGCGAAATGCGTGACAGCGGTGACGTTTTCAACTGGTCCGATTTGCCCGGCCCCGTGGTGGATAAACATTCAACCGGCGGGGTCGGGGACAACGTCAGCTTGATGCTCGCCCCGATCGTTGCCGCCTGCGGTGGGTATGTCCCGATGATTTCCGGGCGTGGGCTTGGGCACACGGGCGGCACCCTTGATAAAATGGAGGCGATCCCCGGCTATACCGTGACGCCGGACAATGACCTGTTCGCAAAAGTGGTTGCGGAGGTTGGCTGTGCGGTGATCGGACAAACCGCCAATCTTGCCCCGGCAGACAAACGGTTTTACGGCATTCGCGACGTCACAGCGACAGTAGAAAGCATCCCCCTGATCACCGCGTCGATCTTGTCAAAAAAACTGTCGGCGGGGCTTCAGTCCCTTGTGATGGACGTGAAATTCGGCAATGGCGCCTTTATGAGCAGCTTTGATGAGGCTGAAAAGCTGGCGCGCTCGATCACCGGTGTGGCGCGCGCGGCCAACTTGCCGTGTCATGCTTTGCTCACGGATATGAACCAACCGCTCGCGAGTGCAGCGGGAAATGCGGTGGAGGTGCGAAACGCGGTGGAGTTTTTGACCGGTGCCCATCGGGACCCACGATTGGAGTTGGTGACCGTCGCTTTAAGTGGTGAGATGCTTTTGACGGCGGGTCTGTATTCAGATCGGAAACACGCCGTGGCCGCCGCGCAAGCCGCGCTTGATACGGGCGCTGCCGCTGAGAAATTTGGGCAAATGGTAACCGCGCTGGGCGGGCCATCTGATTTGATCGAGCGGATGGATCAAATCCTGCCAAGCGCAAAGCTGACGTTGGCGGTTGAGGCACCAGAAGCGGGGCAGATCAGCGCGATTTCCACCCGTGAGATTGGGCTTGCGGTTGTTGAATTGGGCGGTGGTCGTCGCCGTGCAGATGATATCGTAAACCCATCGGTTGGCCTGACCGGATTGCTCGACGTGGGCGTATCCGTGAGCAAAGGCGACCCGATTGCAATGATCCATGCAGACGACCAAACCAGCGCGGAAACCGCCAAAGCGCAGGTCCTTGCGGCTTATACGTTTGGGGGTGCAGTCGAGGTTGAAGCGCCGGTTCGATTGATTGTCGACAGCTGACCAGATTACTGGTTGAACACGCGACTGGGGTGCAATTCACCCGAGCGGAAAATCCCGACCGCAACGGCTTTGCCGTCATATGACGCCCACGCCTCGTCGCCGTATTCCACGTCTGAATTCAAGACCATACCGGGGTTGCCATGCTTCAGGCGCGTGGCTCCTTCGGCGGTGCAGCGCAGTTCTGACAGCTCAAACAAGCCCTCTTCCAGCGGCAAAAGATACTGATCCAGCTCGCCGGTTTTGGCAAGGCTTTCGACCAGTTCCATCGTCACGCCATCTTCGGCCTCAAAGGGGCCGGACCAAATGCGGCGCAGCTCGCGCACATAGCCAAGACAGCCCAAAGCCTCGCCCAGATCACGGGCAATGGCGCGCACATAGCCGCCTTTGCCACAGGTCATTTCCAGCGTGACATGGTCGGCATCGGGGCGGTCCAACATCTTTAGCTCTTCGACCCAAAGCGGGCGGGCAGCGATTTCGAAGTCCTCGTCATCGCGCGCCAATTTATAGGCGCGTTCCCCATCAATTTTCACAGCGGAAAATTTGGGTGGAACCTGCATGATTTGCCCGGTGAATTGGGCAAGCGCGGCGGTGATGTCCTCATCAGTTGGGCGCAGATCGCTTTCAGCAATCACTTCGCCTTCGCTGTCGTCGGTGTTGGTGGATTGGCCTAAGCGCACGGTAAAAGTATAAGCCTTCAGCGTGTCAGTCACGTAAGGCACGGTTTTGGTGGCTTCGCCCAAGGCGACGGCCAAAACACCGGTGGCCTCTGGGTCCAACGTCCCCGCATGACCCGCCTTTTTCGCGTCCATCGCCCATCGCACTTTGTTGACGACCGCGTTAGAGCTGATGCCCGCGGGTTTGTCCACAATCAGCCAACCGTGAATGTCACGTCCCTTGCGCTTGCGTGCCATGTCGTCTTCCAAATCTAATGCGGCGACCCAAAAAGGGCCGGGGTTCGGGGATCAATTGCGCCGGATTGGCGGTTTATTCTGGATCGCTTTCGTCATCTTTTTCAAGGTCGCGGCGAACCTCGTCTTTTTCAAACAGCTTCCGGGTCGCGTCCATCTGATCAAACGTATCGTCGAGCATAAATCGCAGGTCGGGCGAATGTTTCAACTGGGCGGCTTTGTTCAACGCGCGGCGAATTTCATATTTGTTGCGCGCAAGCAGGGCGACAACCTCGTCTTTGCCTTCGCCACCCAACGGCAGCACAAAAACGGTTGCGATCCGCAGATCGGGCGTCACCCGAACCTCGCCCACGGTGATCGACATCCGCGCCAAGTCAGGATCATGTATTTCGCCGCGCATCAACACCTCTGACAAGGTGCGGCGGATCAATTCTGCCACACGAAGCTGGCGCTGCGACGGGCCTTTGTTTTCACTGAATCTGTTCTTTGCCATGGCGCTCACATAGGGCGAAATGTGGGTCTGTGCAAGCGGGGCTTTGCCAATTGCGTCAAGGCAGGCTAGGAAACGGGCAAGCAAAGGAGACTGACATGAGCGAATTGCCGGGCATCGTAGTGATGGGCGCATCGGGGCGGATGGGCCAGATGTTGATCAATGAAGTTGTGGCCTCTGATAAAGCCCGTTTGGTGGGCGCGTTGGAACGCACGGGCCATGATTGGGTTGGTCGCGATGTTGGCGAATGCATGGGTGGTCAGGCGATGGGTGTCACGGTCAGCGATGATGCGCTTGAGGTGATGTCCAAGGCGCAGGCGGTGATTGATTTCACGGCCCCAGCAGCAACGGTGGCGATGGCGGAAATTGCAGCCCAAGCCCGCGCCGTGCATGTGATTGGCACCACAGGTTTGTCCGATGAGGATCTGAAAAAACTCAGCCTCGCCGGGCGTCACGCGACCATTGTGCGCGCCGGAAACATGAGCCTTGGCGTCAATCTTTTGACCCAACTGACCAAGAAGGTCGCGGCCGCCCTGGACGAAGATTACGACATTGAGATCATCGAATCACACCATCATCACAAGGTTGATGCACCATCTGGCACCGCTTTGATGCTGGGCGAGGCTGCGGCCGAAGGGCGCGGTGTTAATTTGTCCGACGTCTCAGACCGTGGTCGGGACGGCATCACCGGCGCGCGAAAACGTGGCGATATCGGTTTTCACGCCATCCGCGGCGGTGACATTATTGGCGAACATGATGTGCTTTTTGCCGCCAACGGCGAACGGATCACCCTGCGCCATGTGGCCAGTGACCGCAGCGTTTTTGCGCGCGGTGCGTTAAAGGCCGCGCTGTGGGGGCAGGGTAAAAAGCCCGGCGAGTATGATATGTTGGACGTGTTGGGCCTGTAAAACTGGGGCTGTTGCTCAGCCATGCAAACATGCCGCAAAGCAACAACACGAAGGATTAAAAGGGCGGGTGATTAGAAATCAATCGCGAGGCCTTTGTTTTCCCAATCCCCAAATCGAACCGGCTCTGGGCCGTCGCGCCCACCCAATTCGGTTGGAAGGGTTTTGCCCTCGGCCCGCGCCTTTTCGCGCCGCTCTTCTGCTTCGGCCAGCGCGCGTTTGGCGGCGGGGGGAAGATCTCGTTTGTCATCGGACATGTTGATATCCTTGTCGCTTGGGTAAGGATGATATAGGCCGCGAAGATCGGAAAGGCAAAGGAGCTGTCATGGCGCAGGCGAAGAAACCGGCAAAAACCACCGCAATAGATCCGCGTCACATTGTTGTGGACCTGCTGGATGACGTGCTTGTGGAAAAACGGCTGCTGTCAGAAGCGCTGCCCAAACGGCTGGCGCGCCAGTCCCCGGATGTGCGCGCGCGGGTGCAGCGTTTGACCATTTTGACCTTGCGGGTCATGGACCGCGCCGACCGTATGCTTGGGCCGCATTTGCAAAAACGCCCGCCGGAACGGGTGTTGAACATCCTGCGTCTTGGTGTGGCTGAAATTTGCGAAGGGGGCGCCGCGCATGGGATTGTGAATTCCTGTGTCGAGGCAACCCGCACCGATTTCACCACCAAAAACATGTCCGGCCTTGTGAATGCGATTTTGCGCAAAGTGGCCGGTGAGGTGGATAAATGGGACAAGCTGCCAATTCCGCGCTTGCCAAAATGGCTGCGCAAACCGTTGATCGCGGATTACGGCAAGCCCACGGTTGAAGCGATTGAGGCGGCGCATTTTGCCGGTGCGCCGCTTGATCTGACCGCGAAATCAAATCCACAAGCGCTTGCTGATGCGGTGCAAGGTGCGCTGCTAACCACCGGGTCGGTGCGGCTGATGGATCCGGGGCAAGTCACAGCCCTTCCCGGATATAGTGACGGGGATTGGTGGGTTCAGGATGCATCCGCGGCCCTTCCTGCCAAGGTGCTGGCCCCCAAAGCTGGCGAGGCGATCTTGGATCTTTGCGCCGCCCCCGGCGGGAAAACCATGCAATTGGCCGCAAGTGGGGCAACGGTTACGGCATTGGATGTGTCCGAAGTTCGGATGAAGCGGGTCAGTGAAAATCTTGCCCGTACGGGCCTGACGGCGGATTGCCTTGTCGGCGACGCGCTTGAGCATGAAGGCGGGCCCTATGATGCGATCTTGCTGGATGCGCCCTGTACCGCCACAGGTACGATCCGCCGCCACCCAGACCTGCCCCGCGCCAAGGACGGAAGCGAATTTCCCGGGTTGTTTGAGTTGCAGGAATACATGATCGACCGTGCGATTGGCCTGTTAAAGCCCGGCGGTCGGTTGGTGTTTTGCACCTGTAGCTTGCTGATTGATGAGGGCGAAGAGCAGGTGCGCGATGCAATGACGCGCCATAACAACATCAGCCTTGATCTGGAGGCGTTGCGCCTTCCGGGTGTTGATGCAGAGTGGATTGGGCCAGAGGGCCTGCGGATTTTGCCAAACTATCTTGCGGATCAGGGCGGGATGGACGGCTTTTTCATCACCTCATTTCGCAAGGCGTAAAATCGCCGGATGACACCTTGGTTCTAGGGTTGTATGATTTGGCCAAGGCTCCCGAAAGAGGGGCGTAACGCGGCGCTGTGCCGCCAATTGGCAGATCGAGGTGAGGCCCCGCGTGGCGCACGAAAGCAACCCTTCTGAATTTCGCACCCGGCTGGCGAACCGCTGGCACGCATGGCGTGCGACGCGGGCAACTGCGGCCACAGGTTTTGTGTCTCAACCCGAACCCCGAACGATTGGCGCTTTTGCGCGTGGCAAACAGTTGGTGGCGGGCAATTTTTTGTTTGCGGGCCATTTGGTGAATGCCCCCGATCAATCCATTTGGGAGATTGCTCCGCCAAGCGCGGAATATGCGCAAGAGCTTCAGGGTTTCATCTGGCTTGACGATCTTGCAAGCTTTGGCGACCTTGCGGCGCGCAAACGTGGGCAAGCGTGGCTGTTGGGCTGGATTGACAATTTTGGCAATGGAAAAGGGCCGGGCTGGACGCCGGATTTAACCGGTCGTCGCCTGATCCGCTGGATCAATCACGCTTTGTTTTTAATGGCGGGAATGCCCAGAGAAGACAGCGCTCGGATTTTCCAATCCCTTGCCCAGCAAACGATTTTCCTGTCGCGGCGCTGGCAAGCCGCCAGCCCCGGATTGCCACGATTTGAGGCATTGACCGGGATGATTTATGCCGGGCTCAGCCTGACGGGCATGGAGCAGCATGTCGCCCCGGCGATCAAAGCTCTGGCGCGCGAATGTCGTGAACAAATTGACGTGGATGGGGGCATTCCGACCCGAAACCCGGAAGAATTGCTAGAGGTGTTCACGCTGTTGAACTGGGCCGCCCAAGCCCTATCCGAAAGCGGTGATATGGCCGCGCATGAGCATTTGGCCGCGATCGAACGCATCGCCCCAACCCTGCGCGCCCTGCGCCATGCGGACGGGGCTTTGGCGCGGTTTCATGGTGGCGGGCGTGGGCTTGAAGGTCGTTTGGATCATGCTTTGGCGAGTTCTGGCATCAAAGGGCCGGCGCGGTCCGGTTTGTCGATGGGGTTTGCGCGACTGGCGGCGGGGCGCACCAGTATGATCGTGGATGCGGCCATTCCTCCAACGGGCCGGGCCTCGGCGAATGCGCATGCGTCGACGCTGGCCTTTGAGCTTACGTCGGGTCGCCGGCCATTGATCGTAAACTGCGGGTCCGGTGCGCAATTCGGTGAAGAATGGCGCAAGGCTGGGCGGGCCACCCCGTCGCATTCGACGTTGGGTCTGGCGGGGCTGTCGTCGTCTCGGTTGGGGACGCCCGGCAAATCGCAACGCACGTATTTGGAGCAAACCCCACGCGAGGTTCAGGTGGAGCTGACCACGGAACCGGGCAAATCGGGATTGTTTGCCGATCACGATGGGTATTTGAACAGTCACGGCCTTTTGCACATGCGCCGCTTGGATTTGAGCGTGGATGGGCGGGAGGTTCAGGGGGAAGAGACACTTGCCGCGCTGGGCATCGAGAACCAAAAACGTTTTAACCGTGTGATGGATGAACACAAGCTTCAGGGTATTCCTTTTACGGTGCGTTTTCATTTGCACCCCGAGGTTGACGCGCAACTTGACCTTGGGGGGACCGCGGTGTCGATGGCGCTGCGGTCTGGCGAGATTTGGGTGTTCCGGGCCAAAGGTCGGGTGGAAATGACGCTGGAAAACAGCGTTTACATGGAAAAAACGCGATTAAAGCCCCGTGCGACGAAACAGGTGGTTCTCAGCGCGGTCACAATGGATTATGCGACGCGCATCCGTTGGTCGTTGGCAAAGGCACAAGAGACCCCCTCGGTCTTGCGTGATCTTGAGCGTGACGCCCGCGAATTGCCGTAGAGAATTGCTGAGACATTCAGTGACTGCCATTTCTGGGCCTAAGGGGGGCCAGACCACAATGACCGATCTTCATCCTGTGCGCCGTGCGCTTATTTCCGTTTCTGACAAAACTGGCCTTATTGAGCTGGGCAAAGAGCTGGAGGCGCGCGGCGTCGAAATTCTGTCGACCGGCGGATCGGCCAAAGCGCTGCGCGATGCGGGCGTTGCGGTGAAAGACGTGGCGGATGTGACCGGTTTTCCAGAGATGATGGACGGGCGCGTAAAAACGCTGCACCCGAATGTACATGGGGGTCTTTTGGCGCTGCGCGACAATGCCGAACATGTTGCCGCGATGGATGAGCATGGCATTGGCGCGATCGATCTGTTGGTTGTGAACCTCTATCCGTTTGAGGCGACCGTGGCCAAGGGTGCTGATTATGACACCTGTATTGAAAACATCGACATTGGCGGCCCGGCGATGATCCGTGCCGCGGCGAAAAACCATTCCTTTGTGAATGTGGTTGTGGATGTTGAGGATTACGACAAGCTTTTGGGCGACATGGATCAGCACGGTGGGGCCACTTGCCCGAAATTCCGTCGCAAGCTGTCGCAAAAAGCGTATGCGCGCACCGCAGCCTATGATGCGGCTGTGTCGAACTGGATGGCAAATGCGCTGTCGCTGGACGCGCCCAAGCGCCGGGCCTTTGCTGGTGAGTTGAAGCAAACCCTGCGGTATGGCGAAAACAGCCACCAGAAAGCGGCGTTTTATACCGATGGGTCTAACCGCCCTGGCGTGGCCACCGCGACCCAGTTGCAGGGCAAAGAGCTGAGCTATAACAACATCAATGACACCGACGCCGCCTATGAGCTGGTTTCGGAATTTGATCCCGCTGAAACGGCTGCTGTTGCGATTATCAAACACGCCAACCCGTGTGGTGTGGCCAAGGGCGCGACCTTGGAAGAGGCCTATCAAAAGGCGTTTGATTGCGATCGCACCTCGGCCTTTGGTGGCATTGTTGCGCTGAACAAACCGCTGGACGCGGCAACCGCGACCAAGATTGTAGAGATTTTCACCGAGGTTGTGATTGCCCCCGGTGCGTCCGATGAAGCGAAAGAGATTTTTGCAGCCAAGAAGAACCTGCGCCTTTTGCTGACAGACGCTCTGCCGGATACGCGCGCGCCGATTGTGTCTTATAAGCAGGTCGCCGGTGGGATGCTCGTGCAGGACAAAGATGTTGGGTACATCGGGTTGGATGATCTGAAGGTCGTCACCGAAAAGGCGCCAACGGATGAACAGCTTGAGGATCTTTTGTTTGCTTGGAAAGTTGCCAAGCATGTGAAATCCAACGCGATTGTTTACGTGAAAGACCATGCCACAGTGGGCGTTGGCGCGGGTCAGATGAGCCGCCTCGACAGTGCCAATGTTGCCGCGTCAAAAGCGCAGCGTATGGCGGATGAATTGGGACTGGATGCAAGCCTTGCCAAAGGATCTGCCGTGGCGTCGGATGCGTTTTTCCCCTTCCCCGACGGGTTGATGGAAGCGGCCGCTGCGGGCGCCACTTGCGTCATTCAGCCGGGTGGATCCATGCGCGATGACGAAGTGATCAAAGCCGCCAATGACGCAGGCCTTGCCATGGTGTTCACCGGCATGCGCCACTTTAAACACTGATCTGCCCATGAAACTGATCACGATCTTTGCTGTTCTCGCCCTTGCCTTGGATCAGGGCAGCAAGATCTTTGTGCTCAAATCCCTCGAGCTGGCCAATCGCGGCTGGGTCGAGGTGTTCCCGCCCTATCTTAATTTTCAGATGGCGTGGAACAGGGGTGTGAATTTTGGCCTGTTTGGGTCCGATACGGACATTATGCGCTGGGTGCTTATTGCGTTGGGGCTGGTGATTTCTGCTTGGGTTATCATTTGGGTGCGACGCAGCCAATCGCGCGCACTGGCATTCGTCAGTGCCGGTCTTTTGGTTGGTGGCGCGGTTGGAAATATCATTGATCGCTTGGTTTACGGGGCCGTTGTTGATTTTTTGAACATGTCGTGCTGCGGCATAAACAACCCGTATTCCTTTAATGTCGCGGATATTTTCGTCTTTGCGGGGGCGTTTGGCCTGGTGCTTTTCGCCGATACGAACAAGACCCCGTGACGCGCGTTTCCAGATGGGCTAAGAAGCAGTAGGAAATGGGGGTTTTGCGTCTAATGCGTGACATCACGGTAAAAACTCTGGCCTTGTTTGCAATGGTGCTGACCTTGTCAGCCTGTGGCGACAAAGAGCCTCAGCTTATGAACCTTAAGGCAACGCAATCGGGGCCGGATGAATTTTCCATCCTGCCAACCAAACCGTTGCAGGAGCCGGAAAGCTATAAGGCATTGCCTGCGCCCACCCCCGGTGGCGCAAACCGCTCGGATGTGACCCCGATGAAAGATGCGGTGGCGGCATTGGGCGGGCGTCCCGACCGTCTGGATCGTACCGGCATTCGCTCTGGTGAAGCGGGCGTGGTGAATTATGCCTCGCGCCATGGTGTTTCTGGATCCATTCGCAACCAATTGGCCGCCGAGGATCTGGAATGGCGCCGTGATAATAAAGGGCGCTTGCTGGAACGTTTGTTCAATGTGAATGTCTATTATCGCGCATATACGAACATGCACCTGGATCAGAACCATGAATTGGAACGCCTGCGCCGCCTTGGTGTCTGGACACCATCGGCCCCGCCGCAAGTCGTGAACTGAGAATGATCCGTTAACTGGTCTTCAACTTTGCGTGGGTGAGGCTTGCGGCCCGCGCCACAGTGTCTAGTTTGGTCGCATATTCACGGGAGACCCTCATGCGATTATTCCTCGCTGCCCTTGCCGCTTGCGTGGCGCTACCTGCCTTCGCCACCCCCAAAGGGGTGACAGAGTTCAAGCTGGACAACGGCTTGCAAGTTGTCGTGATCGAAGACCACCGGGCGCCGGTTGTGGTGCAAATGCTGTGGTATCGGGCGGGGGCTGCGGATGAAAAGCCGGGCGTTTCTGGCGTGGCACATTTCCTCGAACATCTTCTGTTTAAGGCGACCGACACGATGGCGGCTGGGCAATTGTCGCGGGTGGTCACCGAAAACGGCGGATCTGACAACGCGTTCACCACCCAAGATTATACCGCCTATTATCAACGTATTGCGGCCGATCGCCTTGGGTTGATCATGCAAATGGAAGCGGACCGGATGCGTAATCTTCGCTTGAGCGAAGAGGATATCCTGACCGAGCGTGAGGTGATTTTGGAAGAGCGCGCCCAGCGAACCGACAGCGACCCCGGTGCTCTTTTTTACGAACAGTTTCGTGCGGCGTCTTACCTAAACCACCCTTACGGCATTCCGGTCATCGGCTGGCGTCATGAAATGGAAACCCTCTCTCGGCAAGATGCGTTGGACTTTTACCGCCGCTATTACGCCCCCAACAATGCAACGCTTGTCGTCGCGGGGGATGTGCAACCGGATGAGGTGCGCAGCCTGGCCGAAACCCATTATGGGCCCCTTAAGCCCACCGCTGATCTTGGCGTCAGAAAACGTGTGGAAGAGCCACCGCAATTGGCGGCGCGGCGCCTGCGCATGGCGGACCCTCGGGTGGCACAGCCCTATTTGATGCGCAGCTATCTGGCCCCGGAACGTGATTCCGGTGCGCAAGAGGATGCCGCGGCACTGGTGTATTTGGCGGAAATTCTGGGCGGATCGGGCGCGACATCGGTGCTTGGGCGTGCGTTGCAATTTGACCAGCAAATTGCGGTTTATGTTGGCGCGAACTATTCATCCGTGGCCATGGACGACAGCGGCTTTGGATTTGTTGTCGTTCCAGCAGAGGGCGTCACCCTTCGAAACGCCGAGGAAGCATTAGATGCGCAAATCGCCAGTTTCTTTGAACAGGGCGTTGATGCGGAGCAGTTTGAGCGGATCAAATTCCAAATCCGGGCGGGCGAGATTTATGCCCAAGACGATGCTTATTCCCGGGCGGATCGCTATGGTCGGGCGCTCAGTTCCGGCCTGACGCTTGAGGATATCGACCAGTGGCAGGGGATTTTGCAATCCGTCACCCCCGACGATGTGATGCGTGTGGCCAGAAACGTGCTTGATAAACGCCAATCTGTGACCGGCTGGCTTGTTCCGGAAAACGGAGAGGAAATGTGATGTTGCGACATGCGTTGATTGCCCTGATCCTGTTTGCCCTGCCGGCCTCGGCGGAGGTTGCGATCCAAAATGTGACCTCGCAAGGCGGCCATACAGCGTGGTTGGTCGAGGAACACAGCCTGCCGTTTGTGGCGCTTGAAATCAGTTTTAGGGGCGGTACATCCCTTGATCGTCCGGACAAACGCGGATCAGTCGAACTGATGACATCTTTGCTTGAGGAAGGTGCTGGCGACATGGACGCGCGCGCCTATTCCGAAGCCCGTGAGGCGATGGCGGCGTCGATTGGATTCCACGCGAGCCGTGACGCAATCAACATCTCTGCCCAGTTCCTCACCGAAAACCGCGATAAGGCGGCGGCACTGTTGCGCGCCGCTTTGATTGCGCCCCGGTTCGACGAAGACGCGATAGAACGGGTGCGTGGACAGCTGTTGTCAAACCTCAAGTCACGGGCGGCTGATCCCGGCGATATCCTGTCGGAGACATGGGATAAGATGGCCTTTGGCGACCATCCATATGGCAGCTATGATGGGGGCACTGAGGCGAGCGTTCAGGCGTTAACCCGCGACGATCTGCTTGCGGCTTTTGCCGATACGATTGCGCGCGACCAGATGTACATCGGGGCCGTCGGCGACATCACCGCAACGGAGTTGGCAACCTTGCTGGACGAACTGCTGTCGGGCCTGCCAGCCACCGGGGGCGATTTGCCAGATCGGGTCGAGCTTGCCCTGGATGGCGCGCAAACCATCATTCCCTTCGACACTCCGCAATCTATCGCGCGATTTGGCCATAAAGGATTGCGCCGCGAGGATCCCGATTTTTTCCCGGCCTATATTGTCAGTCAGGTCATGGGCGGGCTGGGGTCCGATGGGCGATTGATGCAAGAGGTGCGTGAAAAGCGCGGACTGACCTATGGGATCAGTGCATTTTTGTTCGAACTGGATCATGCCGAAGGCGTCATGGGGCAGTTTTCCAGCCAAAATGCCAGCATGGCGGAGGCGGTGCAGGTTGTGCGGGAAGAATGGGCAAAAATGGCGCGGGATGGCATCACCGAACAGGAATTGACCGCCGCGCAAACCTATCTGACGGGCTCATATCCTTTGCGGTTCGACGGCAATTCAACCATCGCCGGCATCCTTGTTGGGATGCAAATGGAAGGGCTGCCGATTGATTATATCAGCACGCGGAATGACAAAGTTCTCGCGGTGACGTTGGAAGACGCCAACCGTGTTGCGAAGCGGATTTTTGACCCAGCGGCCCTGACATTTGTGGTGATTGGGCAACCGGTTGGGTTGGCAGAACCCGCCGTCGCGAATTAACTCTGATCGCCGCACAGGGCATTGGTTTGAGCATGGTCGAATCGGATCAGAGCGTGCTAAGTTTTGTGGTATGCCTGATGATACCCCCCATATAAGCCTGAAACGGCCCGTTATTCGCCAATTGGACGATGCTGCCATCAACCGCATTGCCGCGGGGGAAGTGGTGGAACGCCCTGCTTCGGCCGTCAAAGAACTGGTGGAAAACGCCATTGATGCGGGGGCCACGCGGATTGATGTAAGCTACGCGGATGGGGGTAAGACACTGATCCGCGTGACGGATAATGGCTGCGGAATTGCGCCGGATGATCTGTCATTGGCCTTGTCGCGCCATGCCACGTCGAAAATTGATGGCTCTGACCTTCTGGATATTCACACCTTTGGTTTTCGCGGCGAAGCCTTGCCCAGCTTGGGGGCGGTGGGGCGATTGGACATCACGTCCCGCGTTCCGGGGGATGAGGCGGCGACCATTCGGGTGTCGGGCGGGGCGATGAGCCCGGTCAAACCCGCGGCCCTTTCCGAAGGCACGGTGGTTGAGCTGCGCGATCTCTTTTTTGCCACGCCCGCACGTTTAAAGTTCATGCGCACGGATCGCGCTGAGGCGCAGGCCATTGGTGATGTGATCAAGCGTTTGGCGATGGCCGAACCGCATGTTGGCTTTACCTTGCGGGATGTGTCCGGTGGCGGCGAAGGGCGTGTGACTTTCCGCGCCGACGCGCAAACGGGCGATCTTTTTGATGCGCTTTACGGGCGGTTGGGCCAAATTCTGGGTCGCGAATTCACCGAAAATGCATTGGCGATTGATGCCACCCGCGAAGGGCTTCGCCTGACGGGATATGCCGCCCTGCCGACCTACTCACGCGGGGCGGCGGTGGCGCAATTCCTGTTTGTGAATGGCCGCCCGGTGAAGGACAAATTGCTGACAGGGGCGCTGCGCGCCGCCTATTTTGATTTTCTCAGCCGCGATCGTCACCCGGCCGCTGCATTGTTCATCACCTGTGATCCGCAGCTCGTCGATGTGAATGTCCACCCCGCGAAGTCAGAGGTGCGTTTTCGCGATCCCGGTTTAGCACGGGGATTGATCGTGTCGGGCCTGCGTCATGCGCTGGCCGAGGCGGGGCATCGGGCATCCACAACCGTGGCCGGGGCGACCTTGGGCGCGATGCGGCCCGAATTGCCCACCGCTTCGGGTCTTCCGCGTCAATATCAAATGGATCGGCCCAGTCAGGGCGCCCTTCGAGGCGCCTATTACGGTCAGGCGCCTGACCACTTGGTTGAGGCCCCTGGGTTTGCGGAAATGGCCGCGCCATCGGCACGGTTTGAACCGTCGGTCGGCATCGACGAGGCTTTACCGGAAGCGCCACACCCCAGCCAGTTGCCGTTGGGGGCGGCCCGTGCGCAGGTCCATGAAAACTATATCATCGCGCAGACGGAAACTGGCATGGTGATCGTGGACCAACATGCGGCACATGAACGGTTGGTCTATGAAAAGCTCAAGGCACAGATGGCGGAAAACGGGGTGGCGTCGCAGGCGTTGTTGATCCCCGAGATCATCGAATTGTCGGCGGGTGACATCGGCCGGTTGCTGGAGGCCGCCGAGGCGTTGAAGACGCTTGGGTTGGTGATTGAACCTTTTGGCGGCACCGCCGTCGCCGTGCGTGAAACCCCCGCGATTTTGGGCGAGGTGAACGCCGCTGCGATGATCCGCGATGTGTTGGATGAGTTGGCCGATCAGGGTGACAGCAATATGGTGCAAGCCAAAATCGAGGCTGTGCTGTCGCGGGTGGCGTGTCACGGGTCGATCCGATCGGGGCGCTGGATGCGCGCCGAGGAAATGAACGCCTTGCTTCGTGAAATGGAAGCCACGCCCCATTCCGGCCAATGCAACCACGGCCGCCCCACGTATGTAGAGCTGAAACTCAGCGATATCGAAAGATTGTTTGGACGCACATGATCAAGTTTGGTGAAATGGAAATCGCACTTAATTCTGCCACTGGATTTGCGCTGATGGCGGCTATCTTGGCGGTGGTTTTGGTGATTGTATTGTTGATTGTCTCCGTGCGCCGGGCCGGGCAATCCGCGCGGGCCAGTTCCGAGCTTGCGCGCCAATTGGGTGGGCTGGGGCATGCGGTTCAGGTGCTGGGGGCCGGGCAAGATCAACTGTCTGGCGGGTTGCGCACAGTGTCGGACGCGCAGGCGTCGGGGCAGGCGCAGGTGCTTCAGGCGATGGAAGCCCGCCTTGGCGCGGTGCAGCAGCAAATGAACGACCGACTGCATGACAACGCGATGAAATCCGCACGTTCCATGGTTGAGATGCAAGAGCGGATGAAAGAAACCCTTCAGGGATCAGCGGTGAAAACCACCGAAAGCCTGACGCAATTGCAAGAGCGTCTGAAAGTGATCGACAAGGCACAAGACAATATCACCCGGCTGTCGGGCGACGTGTTGTCCTTGCAGGATATTTTGTCGAACAAGCAAACGCGCGGGGCGTTTGGCGAAATTCAACTGCATGACATTGTTTCAAAGGCGTTGCCGAAAGACAGCTATACGATGCAAGCGACCCTTTCGAACGGCAAACGGGCGGATTGTCTGATCCATTTGCCGAACCCTCCCGGTCCGATCGTGATCGACAGTAAGTTCCCGCTGGAAGCTTACGAAGGTTTGCGCCGGGCCGAGGATAAAGCCGCCTTGGTTGAGGCGGGCCGTGCGATGAAAGTCGCCATTCGCGCGCATGTCAAAGCGATTTCGGAAAAGTACATTCTGGAAGGCGAAACAGCCGATGGGGCGTTGATGTTTTTGCCGTCCGAGGCCGTGTATGCAGAGCTTCACGCCAATTTCCCAGAGCTGGTGCGCGAGGGGTTCGAGGCCCGCGTTTGGATCGTGTCACCCACGACCTGCATGGCCACGTTGAACACAATGCGCGCGATTTTGAAGGATGCGCGGATGCGGGAACAGGCGGGCGCCATTCGCAAAGAACTGCACCTGTTGTCAGGGGATGTGGGGCGGTTGGGCGATCGTGTGGCGAACCTTGACCGGCATTTTCATCAAGCGTCCAAGGATATTTCGGACATCAAGATTTCCGCCGAAAAAGCGGGCAATCGCGCGAAACGCTTGGATAATTTCGACTTTGAAGAGGTCGAGGGTGACGATCAAACAGTGGTGCCCATTGGAAACGGATAGGGGCAACGCCGTTTGAACACCTGATTTAGGCACGCGTCAGATCCTTCGGGCCGCTTGGCGAGCCTTGGCGTCTCACGTTCTCAAGATCATATCCGACACATTTTCCGCGATCATCATTGTGGGGGCATTCGTGTTTCCGGCGGTGATCGACGGCATGGTCGACGCATCGACAACCCTCAGCCCCGTGACGCCGCGCACGCGGGCTCCCAAACAGGGATACCGCATGCATAAAAATAGATGTTCCCATTGCCCCCCTCACTACAAAATAACCTGCCTTCACGTGATGCTTTACAGGCTCACCAAGCCCAGCTAGCAATTCACCTAAAAGTTGATTTAGCTATTGTGGGGAGTGTGCTCAGTGGGCTGGAGGCGTTACATATTGCAGGCGATGTTTTGCGCGGCGTGCTGGCTTCCGGCTGCAGGTCAAGCAGATGATACAGACGCCGGAAGTGAGGAAAGCAAAACCAAACCAGTGACACTCTCCTGTCCGGTTGGGTCGTTTGATCTTGGGTCAACCTACGCAAAGGTTTGTGCACGAATTTCACACAAGATCGCAGATAATATGCGCCTACCTGTAAGTGCACAGTGGCTAAGTCGTAACGGTTTCACGGTTCCTGACGGTGTCGGGAATATTTGGATAGGTACTAGGCGTGGCCGCATATTGCCCGAAAAACCCACTTATCACTTCAATCCACTTCCACAATTTAAAGATCTAAATATGCACGGGATCGTGGTTCCCGACCTGAATCTCGAAATTCTTGGACACCCCGCTTATTTGGGTTGCCACCCATCGCTGAACCCTCAGTCAAAGGCGATTGGGGGGCAAAACTGCAAGCTCCGGTTCAAAATTGCCCCTGATATCGGGGTTATCATCAATGTGAATACTCTCGCTGGTACAATAATGGCGCGTTCAATGACGGTTGGCCCGCCACGCAAGATGCAAACATCCAAGATTGGCAAGAGAGTTTGCGCCGGCTTGATGCATTGTTGGAACAGGTTTTTGTGATCCATTGAAAATCCGCCACAGCCAAACAAGACACCTACATAAATATTGTTAGTATAAAGAATTGAGAAAAGCATGTTCACACTTTCCGATAATCAGATCTTAGCTTTGAAAGCAGCTTATGCAGGGTTGCCTGGCAGTTCCCATCCGGTGGCTGATTTTTATCGGCTGCTTGCAGACTATGGCGAGGGCCAGAGTGGGGTTGATGACGCGTCGATGATTTGGTTGCGTGGTGCCGCTGAGATGAACGAGAATTCCGGCTCTCAAAGCCAGTTTATTCGCGACTACAATAAGGCACAGTTCTTGGCACGCTATGGCGACACACTGTCCGACGCTGAGATGGATGCAATCTCAAATAAGATTGGGGATCTTGTGTATAAACAGGTGCTTGTAGGGACAGCAAATGAGGCACCTTTGTTTTCAATTCCCAGCATTGAAGATATTGCAGATGCTGACGCGCAACCTGCTGCGCAAGCTCTATTCAAAGGGAACGCTGGGGGGGGGGCGGGCATCCCAGATGCACTCTACGGCATTGCGTATGATGGGGGTGAGCAAAAGGGCAATCGCTTCTTTGCGCTCGAATGCGAACGCACCAGCCCGGCCAAGAAGAAAGAGCTCTACGCCGACTGATAAAAAGCGGGGCGTTCAATAAACACTGGGGTATTCCGAATTTGAAATTGAACCTCATCTCTCAAAAAGCTCAGTGACAAACCTTTTTCGGCGGGTTGCCCTGAATAGCCCCAAGTATTTTAGACACTTTCTTCCCTAATTTTGAGGCAGGGAGGCCGTTATGGGGAAGCCAAATTTCAGTGAAGATTTCAAGCGTGATGCTGTGCATCAGATCACGGTGCGTGGATATCCAGTTCGCGAGGTTTCAGAGCGATTGGGCGTCAGCACTTATTCACTTTACAAATGGATGAAGCTTTACGCGAAGGCTGCGTCACAGGCATCATCTGTGGATCATGAGGCTGAGAACCGCAGGCTCAAGCGTGAGCTAGCTCGAATGACTGAGGCGCGCGACATCTTAAAAAAGGCAGCCGCGTACTTCGCCAAGGATGTAAAATGAAGTACGCGTTTGTGGCCGAGCATCGCCCCACCTTTTCGATGCGCAGGATGTGCCGCTGCCTCAACATCCATCCTAGCGGGTTCTACGCATGGGTTAAGAACCCATTAAGCCACCGTGCGCGTGAGGATGCGCGCCAGACGAAGTTGCTCAAAGGTGCACGGAAAGATAGCGGCAAACCATCTGCCGTGGTCGATAATACACTAGATCGACAGTTTGATGTGGCAGCGCCAGATACGACGTGGGTGTCAGATATTACCTACATCAAAACCTACGAAGGGTTCCTTTATCTGGCCGTCGTCATCGACCTCTACTCGCGTCGTGTGATCGGCTGGGCCACGCAATCAAGGCAACCAACCGACCTTGTCCTACAAGCGCTGCTGATGGCTGTCTGGCGGCGCAAGCCAAAGCAAACCGTGCTAATTCACACTGATCAAGGCTCGCAATACACCAGTCGAGATTGGGCCGCATTTCTGCGGGCCCACAACATTGAACATTCGATGAGCAGACGCGGTAATTGCCACGACAATGCGGTTGCCGAAAGCTTCTTCAACTTGCTCAAGCGTGAACGTGTCCGCCGCCGCACCTACAAGACCCGTGAACAGGCCAGACAGGATATCTTCGACTACATCGAAATGTTCTATAACCCGAGACGCAAACATGTCAGAAACGGGATGCTGTCGCCCGTCGATTTCGAAAACAGACAGCCAAACGTGAACCAAGAAGGTGTCTAGGAAACTAGGGGCTATTCAGTCTTCATGGGAAAGGCCAGTGCAATGCCTAAGGACCGACAAGAGATTGGATAGGAGGCCTGTGGCCTTAGGAAATAGTGGCTACGGGTAAATTGCTCTGGTGATGCGCGAGCTCGGAGAGCTCGATCGAACGAAACTGTATCATTGGATCAACCCATTTCGTTGAGAACCGAGCTAAACAATCGGACCTTTGCCATTATTCTTTCAGATTACTCATAGCGGTCATTCGAGCTATCCGCAGCATCTGGTAAAATGGGCTCGCAGCCGCCATTAGATCGGCTGCAGCATGTGGCCCGTTAGGTGCCGCCGCTGCCAGTAAAGACGGCCTTTGTAGACCTTCGAGCGGCTTTGAAGATGCTGCAATTGCAGCCCGGATTGCGGACATTCTTGAGGTCACAATACTTCAATCGATTCAAATGCACCATCTGTGGAGCAAACCGAGTTTTCGTCTCAGTTACATCAAGTCTGCACTTCGCGACGAGGTGATGGAAGAAGACTCTTCTAATCTAATGTACGTTCTTAGCGCGTGATGTTATCCACAACACAACGCTTTCAGTCGCAGGATTTGGTACGGATTTACGAAGTGTTATCAGGTAGAAATCCTGTGCACCGACGGTATTCGGCGGCCCGATCTCCAGGAGATTTCCCGCGGCTATGTCACTAGCGACAAGAAAGCGACTGACCAGTGCGGCACCCTGTCCGGAAATGGCTGCATCCACTGCAAGTGCCGTTTGGCTAAGACGAAGACCTCGTTTGCTTTGGTCAGTGATATTCCATTCCGTCAGCACCTTCGGCCAGAGATCATGCGTGTCATGGATTTTCGGCAGGTGCGATAGCATTTCAGGGATGTAGGGAGGTCGTAGGTTTTCCACTAATCTAGGGGCGACCACAGCGATCACATCTTGTTTAAATAAGAGCGTCGCATCAAGCGCCGCACCAAACGGTGGCGATCCCTGTCTAACGGCTAGGTCAATACCATCACTGTAGAAACTAGAGACCTTTTCAGTTGCCAGAACACGCAAATCAATCTCCGGATGCTTGTCAGAAAAATCCGGCAGGTTTGGGATAAGCCACTTTGAGGCAAAGGTTGGCGTAACACTGATCATAACTTTGCCGGGTTCCGGCCTGAGTTGAAGCGTCGCTGCGCGCAGCTCTGCAAATGCAACCGCGACCCTCGCGTGATAACTGCGTCCAGCGGATGTCAGAGCCAGCCCTTTGGGCAACCGTTCAAACAATGTGACCCCAAGATGTGCTTCGAGTTGCCGTATTTGCTGGGCGACAGCCCCTTGGGTAACACCCATCTCATCGGCTGCCGCGCGAAAATTCAGGCGGCGGCCGGCAACATCAAAGGCACGTAACCCGTTAAGGGGAGGAAGATCTGTCATTTGGCAATAGTAGTTCTACTGTCATGAAACATCAAATCTCGTTCAAAAGAATTTTGGACCTAACGTATTATGAGGATCAACAGCACTGGAGATAAGCATGTCAGTAGAAAAAGTAGCCCTTTTAACAGCCGGCGGCAGTGGGATGGGCGCAGATGCCGCGCGGCGCCTTGCGGCAGATGGGTTTAAGGTCGGTATCCTCTCATCATCGGGTAAAGGCGAAGCGCTTGGCACAGTACTTGGTGGTTTTGGCGTCACGGGGTCCAATTTGAATGGCGATGATTTGTCCGCCCTTGTGCAAGGTGCACAGGAACGGTGGGGCCGTGTGGATGTGCTGGTCAATTCGGCGGGCCACGGTCCCAAGGGTCCCGTGTTGGAAATTGGTGATGACGATTGGCACCAGGGGATGGAGGTCTATTTAATGAACGTGATCCGCCCCACGCGGTTGGTCACACCGCTGATGCAAAAGCAGGGTGGTGGAGCGATCATCAATATCTCGACCTTTGCCGCGTTTGAACCCGACCCTCTTTTCCCGACATCTGGCGTGTTCCGTGCCGGATTGGCGGCATTCAGCAAGCTTTATTCCGACAAATACGCGGCGGACAATATCCGCATGAACAATGTCTTGCCCGGATTTATCGACAGCCTGCCTGAAACCGAAGACCGAAGGGCACGCATTCCGTTGGGGCGTTATGGGCAGGCTGAAGAAGTGTCATCGCTCATTTCATGGCTCGCCTCGGAAGGGGGTGGTTACATGACAGGTCAAAACCTGCGTATCG
The DNA here is from genome assembly GCF_018599245.1 of Aliiroseovarius lamellibrachiae. GTDB lineage: Bacteria > Pseudomonadota > Alphaproteobacteria > Rhodobacterales > Rhodobacteraceae > Aliiroseovarius > Aliiroseovarius lamellibrachiae. The sequence goes on along the minus strand of NZ_JAHEVJ010000005.1, from coordinate 182,236 downwards.
ACGGGGGGCTAACCCGTGCCGTCTGATGTTGCACTTGGAAATGGGCCCCGTGAACGGTTGGTGTTTGCGGTTAAGTGGGCGGCATCGGCCATTCAAATCATGGGCTATACAGCGACAGCCTTTGGCTGGACGCCCTGGAACCTATACCTGTTTCTGGTTGGTGTCCTAGGATGGTTTGCTGTTGGTGCGTTGTGGAATGACAAAGCCTTGATGCTTGTTCACATCGTTGCACTCGGTGCCATGATCGCTGGTATGACGAGCAGTTGAGCTCTATTGCCGACACTCATACAAACCGGAGATTCGGTTGATGTTTCTATTGTTAGCGGCTGGTAGATCTTGTCAGACGTCCCCTGAGCGGTTGTGGTCGGAATTTGAGTGATCGTGGAGTTTGTTGCCACTCCAGTTGCAATAAGTTTACGCGCGGAAATTAATATCTTTACAAAGCATCCGTTTCTGACCAGCCTCTGAAAGCAGGAATTACCACGGCCCAATGGAAGTATTCACCAATGAGCGACCAAAAAATCAAGAACATGGAGGGGTTTGCCGCGGTGAGCGGAATTTCCCGTCCGACGCTTTCAAAATACTTCAACGACCCGGACAGTGTTCGCAAATCCACCCGCCAAAAAATCGAGGCTGCATTAAAAAAACATGACTATCGGCCGAATGTTTATGCGGTCAATCAGAACCGGCGGCAGACTAAAAATATAGGATTGGTGGTCCCAAATTTAACGGACCCCTTCTTTGCGGGCATTGCGCGCACGATTGAGGGGCTAATTGTTAAGGCCGGTTTCAATCCGTTGCTGCTCAGTTCACATGGTGGACCTGAACAAGAGATTTCCAACCTGGAAAGCCTTCGATCCATTAAACCCGCCGGTGTGCTGTTGGCACCTCTCGGCCGCGCCTCGTTTGAGGATCAAGTTGCTGCATTTGCCAGCGAAGTTCCAACCGTCCTGTTTGACGCGAACCTTGAGGGGATCGGCGAGGCCTTTTTTGGCTCGGACAACAACCAAAGTATCAATTTGATTGTTGAGTATCTGTGTCGCTCGGGAGAGCCGCCCGTGTTTTTTGAAATGAAGACGCCGATCAACCCAAACGCCTACAAACGGCGCACGGCCTATATCGCTGCGATGGGGCGCTTGGGCCATGAGCCGCACCTTATTCAGGTGGACGGTCAGGGATGGGATTTTGAGGAAATCGGCTTTCGGGAAGGTGCGCGGATCCTTACCCAACAGAAATTGCCAACGAACACGATATTATGCTCCAACGACAGGCTCGCTATTGGATTGCTGTCTGCGGCATTTGAAAACGGTATCAAAGTCGGTTTGGATGCGACGGCCTCTCTTCGGATCGCAGGGCACGACGATCACCCTTTTTCGCGCTTTACATGCCCCAGCTTAACGACAGTTTCGCAGGATTATGATGCCATCGCCGCAAGAGGGGTTGAGACAATTTTGAAGTTAATCGAATCCGAAAAGCGTATGCAGAGGCGTGAAGAAACATTGTTCGAGGGAAAGTTGGTGATGCGCGGATCTGCGTAAGGGATTGATATAAATTAACTTTGGCAATAATATTTACGCGCGTAAAGTTAATGATTGACGCGAAGCAATGCTGACTGCTAGCGTTTGTGCATCACATCCAATCTAGGGAGGAACCGGATGTCTTTTACAAAAGCACTTTGCGCTGCCAGCGCTATTGCTCTTATGTCGGGGGCTGCTGCGACCGCTGAAAGCCTGACCATCGCCATTGTAAACAACGGCCACATGATCAACATGCAAACCGTTGCAAAAGCGTACACAGAGGAAACTGGCGTTGAGCTGAACTGGGTCTCACTGGAAGAAGGTGTTCTGCGCGAGCAGGTGACATCTGATACCGCAACAGGCGGTGGCCAATACGACATCATCAACATCGGCATGCAAGAAGCACCCATCTGGGGTGCGGCTGGATGGATTGAACCGCTGAGCTTTAGCGCGGACTATGACGTTGATGATATCCTGCCCGCCATTCGCAACGGCTTGTCCAATGAAGGTACACTTTATGCGGCGCCGTTTTATGGTGAATCTTCGATGGTCATGTACCGCAAAGACCTGACCGATGCGGCTGGCGTGACCATTGCTGACAATGACAGCTGGGACAACATCAAAACCGCCGCCGCAGCGATCCACGATCCGGACAATGGTGTTTATGGCGTCTGTCTGCGCGGCAAGCCGGGCTGGGGCGACAACATGGCGTTTATCACCACTGTTGTGAACTCATTCGGTGGCGCATGGTTTGATGCGGACGGCCGCCCACAATTGGACAGCCCAGAGTGGAATGCCGCGATCAACTTCTATGTTGACCTGCTGGGCACCTATGGCCCTCCCGGTTCGGAAGGCAATTCATTCAACGAAATCCTTGCACTTTATAACCAAGGCAAGTGCGGTATATGGATCGACGCGACGATTGCGGCATCGTTCCTGGAAGTTGACGGGGTCGCCTACGCGCAGTCCCCCAATGCTGGGAACCCGGTTGGCGCCAACTGGTTGTGGGCATGGGCAATGGCCATTCCGGCCGGCTCTCCGAATGCTGAAGCCGCAGGTAAGTTCATCGAATGGGCCACGTCGAAAGACTATGTCCAGGCTGTTGGCAACCACGCCGAATTCGGCTGGGGATCCGTTCCCACCGGTCAGCGGGCATCGACCTATGCGATCCCTGAGTTTCAGGCCGTGGCAGGATTTGCAGCCGCAGAACTTGCGGCAATTGAAAGCGCAGCACCAGAAGCAACTGATCTGAAACCCTATGTTGGTGTTCAGTATGCAGCCATCCCCGAATTCCCAGAGGTGGGATCGGCGGTTGCACAGGAAATGGCGGCCGCTTTGTCTGGCGCCAAGTCGGTCGAAGAGGCTTTGGCTGCATCACAAGAAGCCGCTGATGCGATCATGCGCGAAGCGGGTTATTACGAGTAATCGCATTCTGTGAGGGCCTGATACACTCGGGCCCTCACCCCGCGATCCCGTCGCTTGTAATGTTGAGCCAACCTAGCGACACTTGATATCTGAAAATCGCAACTTTTACGTCACGAGCAACACGTCGTTTTCGTTTTGCTGGAAAGATAGATTATGTCTGATCGAAAGCTTCCGCGGCTTCTTCAAACACCTGCAGTCTTGCTGCTTTTGGTGTGGATGCTGATCCCGCTTGGAATGACCTTATACTTCTCGTTCATTCGCTATGTGCTGAACAGCCTGCGCCGCCCAGAATGGACATCCCCAAGCCTGAGCAACTGGCGTGGTTTCGGAAATTACGAATTTGTACTGAAATCCAAAGACTTCGTTCTCGCCATCCAAAACAGCCTGTTCATTGTGTGCAGCATCCTGTTCCTGACCGTCATATTGGGCATTCTGATTGCGGTTCTGATCAACAAGAGTTTTCCGGGACAGGGGATTGTGCGTGTCCTTTTGATCTCGCCCTTCTTTGTCATGCCTGCTGTGAATGCTGTTTTGTGGATCAATATGATCCTTGATCCTGTGCTGGGGTTACAAGGGATCGCCGTGGCTGGGACAAACGACATATTGGATGGTCTCAGACAAATGCCAGTGCTGGGCGGTTTCTTTTCGCTCTGGCCTGAATTTGAACCGATATCTTTCCGCGCAACACAGACCTCGGCCATTGCGGTGATCATGATGGTGACCTGGCAATGGACACCCTTTGCGGTGCTTATTTTCATGACCTCACTGCAATCTGAGGACCAGCAGCAAAAAGAAGCGGCGGTTTTGGATGGCGCGAGCACCTGGTCACAATTTCGCTTTCTAACCTTGCCGCATCTGGGTCGCCCAATTGCGATTGTGGTGATGATCCAAGCGATTTTTCACCTGTCGCTTTATGCGGAGATTGAGATTGTGAGCCGGGGCAACGGCAATAAAAACCTGCCCTATTTGATCGGTGAATTCGCCAACAACAACATCGGCGCCGCCAGCGCCACCGGCATCTTCGCCGTAATCCTCGCCAACATCGTCGCGATCTTTTTGCTGCGTATGGTTGGCAAGACATTGATGGAATAAGGGGGCTATACCATGGCAATCGTTGCACAATCTTCAAAGTTTAGCACCTATGGGCGGCCTATACTGGCGTGGGGTGTTGGGCTGCTCTTTTTCTTTCCGATCTTCTGGATGGTTCTGACAAGTTTCAAAACGGATGCCGATGCGGTGAAACCAGAGCACCTGCTTTTCTTCACGCCGACGCTCGATAATTATCTGAATATGACGGAGAATTACGACTATTGGCGGTTTGCGCGGAATTCGGTCATCACCGCTGTTTCGGCCACGGTCTTTACGCTTTTTGTTGGCGTTCCTGCGGCGTATGCGATGGCGTTCAACCCAAGCCGTGCAACCAAAGACGTACTGATGTGGATGCTGTCGACCAAGATGCTTCCGGCGGCGGCGGTGCTTTATCCGATGATCTTTCTGGCCAAGGGCATCGGGCTTTATGACACCCATATTCTGATCATCACCGTGCTGAGCCTGATCAACCTGCCGATCGCGATTTGGATGCTGTTCACCTATTTCAAAGAGATCCCGAAGGACATCATCGAAGCGGGCAAGATGGACGGCGTGAACACTTGGGGCGAGATCAAAGAGATCCTTATTCCCCTTGCCTGGGGCGGCATCGCCTCAACCGCGCTTCTGGTCTTCATCTTTTGCTGGAACGAAGCCTATTGGACGGTCCGCCTTACCACCATCGATGCGGCGACACTTTCTAAACTTATCGAAGGCAACCGGGCACCAGAGGGCCTGTTTTTCGGGCGCCTTTCAGCCGTCTCAACCGCAGCCGTGGGACCTATCGTTGTCCTTGGCTGGTTCTGTCAGAAACAACTTGTCCAAGGCTTGACCTTCGGCGCTGTGAAATAAGGAAAGATCATGGGACGTATTGTACTTGATCAAGTATCCAAGAGCTTTGGTGATGTGGAGGTTATCCCACCGCTGGACCTGACCATTGAAGACGGTGAATTTGCCGTGTTTGTCGGCCCGTCCGGCTGCGGGAAATCCACGCTGTTGCGCATGATTGCCGGGCTTGAAGAGCTGACCTCGGGCGCCATCGAAATTGATGATGAAGATGTGACTTCGGTCTCGCCATCCAAACGGGGTCTGGCGATGGTGTTCCAATCCTATGCGCTTTACCCGCATATGACGGTGCGCAAAAACATTGGTTTCCCTCTTCGGATGGAAAAGATGGATCAGGCGGAAATTGACAAACGTGTTGAAACCGCAGCGCAGTCGTTGAACCTGATGGATTATCTCGATCGAAAACCCGGCCAGCTTTCTGGTGGGCAACGGCAGCGGGTGGCCATTGGGCGTGCCATTGTGCGTGATCCGTCTGCCTTTTTGTTTGATGAACCCCTGTCCAATCTTGATGCGGCATTGCGCGTCGGGATGCGGCTTGAGATCAGCGAAATGCACGAACGCATGCAGACCACCATGATCTATGTGACCCATGATCAGGTCGAAGCGATGACCATGGCCAACAAAATCGTGGTGCTTCAGGCGGGCGTGATTGAACAGGTGGGGTCGCCACTGGATCTCTATCACAAGCCGCAGAATGTGTTTGTGGCAGGTTTCATTGGCTCGCCTAAGATGAACATCTTTTCGGGACCAGAGGCAGAAAAGCTTGGGGCGCACACCATTGGTATCCGTCCAGAGCACACCAATGTCAGCATGACTGAGGGGACTTGGGAAGGCCGTGTCGGCGTCGCTGAGCATCTGGGATCTGACACGTTTATCCACGTCCATGACACCGGGTTGGCGGATATGATCACCGTGCGCATCACCGGCGATATTTCGGTGAAACACGGGGATAAAATCTTTCTGACCCCACAGGCGGATCAAATCCACAGATTTGACCCCAACGGACAGCGGATCGCATGAAACGTCTGGGGGGCAAATCGGCGCTCATCACAGGGGCAGCCCGCGGGATCGGGCTGGCCTTTGCCAAGGCCTATGTGGCCGAAGGCGCGCGGGTTGCCATAGCCGACATCAATTATGAGCAGGCCTGTGACGCCGCGACCGCGATTGGCGGTGCCGCGATTGCCGTGAAACTCGACGTGACCAAACAAGACAGCATCAACGCAGCCGTTGCGCAAACGGTCGAAACGCTGGGTCAGATTGACGTGTTGATCAACAACGCGGCTGTGTTCACGGCGGCCCCGATCACGGACATTACACAAGACGATTACGCGCGGGCCTTTGATGTCAATGTTGCCGGAACCCTGTTCACCCTTCAGGCGGTGGCGCGCCATATGATCGTGCGTGGCATCAAGGGCAAGATCATCAATATGGCCAGTCAGGCAGGCCGCCGGGGGGAACCTTTGGTTGGGGTGTACTGCGCCAGCAAGGCGGCAGTCATCAGCCTGACCCAATCGGCGGGGCTGAACCTGATCACACACGGCATCAACGTGAACGCCATCGCCCCGGGTGTGGTGGACGGGGCACATTGGGACGGTGTGGATGCGTTCTTTGCCAAATACGAAGGCAAAGCCCCCGGTCAAAAGAAAAAAGAAGTTGGTGACGCTGTCCCTTTTGGGCGGATGGCTAGCGCCGAAGATTTAACGGGAATGGCGGTTTTTCTCGCCTCGCAAGACGCCGATTACATTGTTGCACAGACCTACAATGTTGATGGCGGAAACTGGATGAGTTGATGAAAGATCTGCCGCAAGGAACCGGGCAAATGAAACTGAGAAATGCGACACTGAATGAACTTCCCAAAGCGGTCTTGCGCCCGAACTATGATCGTGCGCAGCTGACAGCGGGCATTGTTCACATTGGTCTTGGCAACTTTCACCGCGCCCATCAGGCATGGTATCTGCACCGCTTGATGCAACAGGGTGACGCGCAGAATTGGGCGATCATTGGGGCGGGTGTTCGACAATATGACGCCGCCATGCGGGAAAAACTGCTGACGCAGGATTGCCTGACAACGCTGATTGAACTGGCCCCAAACTCTTTATCTGCCGAGGTCATCGGTTCGATGATAGATTACCTGCCGATCGAAGAGGGCAACCAACCTTTGATCGACCGGATGGCGCAGCCCGATATTCGCATTGTCGCCATGACCGTGACCGAGGGGGGGTATTTCATTGACCCTGCCACCAAAGGTTTTGACAAAACCCACCCAGATATTGTCCATGACGGTCACAACCCCAATACACCAAGAACCGCGTTCGGCGCGATTGTTGCGGCCCTTCGCTCACGTCGCGAAAACGGGATCGGCCCCTTTACCTGTCTGTGTTGTGACAACCTATTGGGCAACGGGGATGTGATGCGGCAAACAGTTGTGTCTTTGGCGCGACTGTCTGACCCGGAGCTCGCGGATTGGATCAACACCAGCTGCAGTTTTCCAAACTCCATGGTCGACAGTATCGTTCCGGCAACCGGTCCAAGCGAGCTGGCGTTGGCGCATCAATTGGGCATCGACGATTTGGTCCCCGTAACGCATGAAAACTTTCGCCAGTGGGTGATCGAAGATACATTTTGTGCGGGGCGACCTGACTGGGACAAAGTCGGTGCCACCTTCACCGACAATGTGCATGGATATGAAGCCATGAAAATCCGCATTCTGAACGGTGGGCATCAGGTGATTTCGGTGCCGGGCGAGGTTCTTTCGGTCAAAACAATAGCAGATTGCATGGGGCATAACCTGATCGGTCGGCTGTTCACAAAAGTCGCCGAAACAGAGATTGCTCCGCTGGTCAAACCTGTCAGGGATATGACAACTCAGGACTATATCGCACGGATCCACAGCCGGTTTTCCAACCCGAAAATCATCGACACAACGCGCCGCGTGGCCTTTGATGGGTCGTCCCGTCACCCCGGCTTTATCATCCCCTCAATCCGCGACGGGCTGGCGCAAGGAACCCCGGTCGAGGGGCTTGCCTTGGTCGAAGCCGCCTGGGCGCGCATGTGTGAAGGGACGCGTGAGGACGGCAGCAAAATTGACCCCAATGATCCATATTGGGACGATTTGAATGCCCGGGCGCAACAAGCCCGCGAAAACCCGAAAATGTGGCTTGAGATGCGTCAGATATACGGAGATCTTGCTGACGAACCGCGGTTTGCCGGCAGCTTTACAAGGTGGCTCAACATGATTTGGACAGACGGGCTAGACACCGCGATCGCCTCTTATCTGGAGCCATGAAACAAGGCAAAAACCACCCAGCATGCAACGCCCTTTTGCGCCAGTTTTTTATTGAGGAAGCCCTATGATCCTTTGCTGTGGAGAGGCCCTTATCGACATGATCCCCGAACAAACCGTTCAGGGATCGGAAGGATACGTCCCGCGCTCCGGTGGCGCGATCTTTAATACCGCCATCGGCCTTGGGCGGTTGGGGTGTCGAACGGGCCTTCTGAGCGGCATCTCAACAGATATGTTTGGGCATCAACTTATGGCCGATCTGAGAGCCAGCAATGTGGACACCCGCCATGTCATACGATCAGGCCGCCCATCGACACTGGCGTTTGTGAAACTGTCCGATGGTCACGCATCATATTCATTCTTTGATGAAAATTCGGCGGGACGGATGATCGCCCCCACTGATTTGCCCACCACAATAGACGGCATTTCCGCGCTTTACTTCGGCGGCATCAGTCTGGCCTGCACCCCGGGCGCCGACACATATATGCATTTTGCTCAAGCCCATGCGCCCGATGCTGTTGTGATGGTTGACCCCAACATTCGCCCCAGTTTTATCACCGACGAACCCAGCTTCCGTGACCGCATCAATGGCATGCTGAGCTTGGCAGATATTGTGAAAGTCTCTGATGAAGATCTGAATTGGATCATGCCAGACACACGCGCGTTGGAAGAAAAAGTTTCCCAACTCCAAGCGCTTGGGCCATCCGTTGTCATTTTGACGCGCGGCAGTTCAGGTGCCCAGGCGTGGTTGCCGGATGGGCACTCGATCTTTGTTGCCAGCCAGAAAGCAGTCGTCGTTGATACGGTTGGCGCCGGCGACACGTTCAACGCAGGTGTGCTTGCGAACCTGTCTGATGCAGGACGTCTTAGCAAAACCGCAATCCAAGAGATGTCAGAAAGTGACCTTGTAAATGCAATCACTTTCGGTGCGCGCGTTGCCGCCATCAATGTCGGCCGCGCGGGTGCAAACCCACCCTGGCGGGATGAGCTTTAGGCCCAATTGTATTGTGCAAGTATGCTAGCAGCCGAGCACTGGGAATTCTGCATATGCCTCTGATCAGAATTTGAGATAGTCTCATTCTGCCCATTCCCGACCAAGGAGTGCGAGGCAGTATGGCTGTCAAACATGGGTGGTCTATAGATGGCAGCTTCCATTGATTTGATGAGGTGCCTTCGCAACTGCAGCGAAGGGCCGCTCTCCGCCGATTCTGTGGAAAAACAACGTGTTGCAGGCGCGGAAAGCACTTCTTTGAAAGCGCGCCGAGCACCTTTCTCAGCATTTGGCTTTTGATGGGCACGCCTGACACGTCAGTTTCAATTCACGATACTTCGCAACGCCTTTGCCGTCTGGGCCTCTGTTGGAGTCAGAGTAGTTGCGGTGGAACTGTTTGAGTGATTGTCCTTCTGGACAAACATATTGGTCGTTCTCGGCATCCCATTCGAAGTCAACTCGGCTCCAGGTCCCGTCTGTGCGGGCCGGTTTGTCAATCACCGGGATGTGTGGCGCGATATTGCGATCCACCAGCCAACCCAGAATCGGGCCTGAACCGTAAGCCGTGTCTGCGATGATGCGTTCAGGATGCAGATCGAACGTGTCTTTAACCCGATCCAGCATCGTTCGCACGGACCCAACTTCAGCTTGCCGGATCGACCTTGTCGCCTCAACGTCGACGATGACACTATAGTCAGTATCGATCAGATAATTGGTTGAATAGGCAAAGAAAGCTGGGCCTTTGCGTGCTGCAGTCTGTTACCGGCAGGGCATTGCCAAACAATGTCCCGAGAGGCACTGGCTTGCAGGATCAGAATGGGACGTGAACTTGGGTTCCACCTCGGATGCCGCGCCGAAGGCGGCATCATCGAGAACGTCCAGATATTCCCGCACAGCGCGCGGCGCGTCCTTTGGCAAGATGGCAGCGGCGTCCCAATCGTCCTTCGATGTGGAGTTCTGTTTGTTCGCATCTGCCTCGATCAAACTGGCATCTGCCGCAAAGCGCTGGCCGCTGACAAGGCCATCCGTAATGCAGCGCGCCACAGTCGCTTCAAATAGATGCCGCAGCAGGTCGCTATCGCGGAAACGTCCGTGACGGTTCTTGGAAAAGGTCGAATGGTTCGGCACTGGATCAGACAAATCGAGGCGACAGAACCAACGATAAGCGAGGTTCAAGTGCACCTCTTCACAAAGCCTGCGTTCTGACCTGATGCCGAGACAATACCCAACTAGCAGCATCCGGATAAGTAGTTCTGGATCAATCGAGGGACGGCCTGTGTGACTGTAAAATTCTGCGAGATGGGGCCGAATGCTGCTGAGATCTACAAACCGGTCAATCGAGCGCAGTAGGTGATCTTGAGGCACGTGACCATCAATCGAGAACTCATAAAACAACGTGCCTTGCGCCTCTTGCTTTGGTCCTAACATCGAAATTACCCCCGTTGCTAAGGACAATTGAATCAATGGCCAAGCATCAAATCAACAAGAGTTTTTCAACAAAATTCGCCCCGACCAACCGAACCCAAAGAGCTAGGGGGCGTTGTCCCCACGCGCCTGCAATACAATTAGACGGGACCGTGTCCTCGGCGCGTGCCTGCGGGCCGCACCAACCCCATCGAATTATATTGCACTTGCTACCCCCAACCCTCGCCGGGAGCAGGTTTTAGAGACGAGTGTCCTGAAGGGCTTCGTTCAAAACCAGTTTTGAAAGGGGAAGCATAATCAACGCCACCACATGTTCGAAGGCAAAGCTATGCGGCGCAAAGGCAAGTAGATATCGCCAATGGAACGACTATGAGTGCCAAATGGAAGAACTATGTGTCGTCTGACATTTGTTTGGAATGGCGCTCTGGGGAGGATTCGAACCCCCGACCCCCTGATTCGTAGTCAGGTACTCTATCCAGCTGAGCTACCAGAGCGCGGTGAGGGGGATTTAGCGAGTTGGGCAGGGGGGCGCAAGAGTGAAAAGCGAAAAAGTTGGGAAACTTCCGAAATAGGTTGATTCAATCAAACTTGAACGACGCATCTACAGGCAAATTGCACCTAAACTTCGCCCAAATGCCCGCCGAAAGGATTAGTGCTGTTTTACAACATGTCCAGTTGTACGCGACATTTTGTGTGTTGGCGGGGGTTTGCGACTAGAAATTATGGCGAAAATAAGGTAGCTACGTGCTTAGAGCAACAAATCGGCCATAAAAAACAAGGTCGAAGTATATTTTGAGGTAGGCGGTAGCTATGCAGGCGATTGACTTTATCGTCCGTGACCATACTGGTTTTGTCCAGCATGGATCACTGATTGAATCCGGAATTTCTGATACTCTTAATCTTGGTGACGACGGCGCGGTGTCTTTGAACATGCGACGGGCGGACGTGCGCGAATATCTGCGTGCGGGCGAAAACCTTGAACTTTATCTGGCAGATGGCCGGAAAATCGTACTCGATGGCTTTTTTGCCGAAAACGGTGTCCAGGAAAACAAACTGTACCTGAACGAGGACGGAACGTTGATCGAGGCATCCTTGGATGCCAGCGGTCATGTGACCTTTACCGAGGCGGCCACATGGGGCAAATGGAGCCACCTGGACGCGATGGTGTTCCCTGAAAGCCCGATCGTCGCAGAGACCATCGTGGCGGCTGAGGGCGAAGACGTGACGCAAGCGTTGGGCTTGGGCCTGCTGGGGGCCGGTGGTGGCGCTGCGGCTGGGATCCTGCCTGCTGCTGGTGCGGTTGTTGCGGGTGGCGCATTGATTGGCGGCAGTGACGGCGACAGCGGTGCGACGGTCGACAATCCGGATACGCCCGTATCGGTTGGCGGTCCAGACGACGAAAGCATTACCATTACAGGAACCGGAACACCGGGTGCGACTGTCGAGGTAACGATTGGCGACAAGACCGTCACCACCACCGTCGGGGAAGACGGCACATGGGAAGCGGTTTTTGAGGGCGATAATTTCCCCGGTGACGGCAACTATGACGTCGACGTCACGGTGACAGATGAAGACGGCACGGTCCATGACCCTGACGCGCCGAGCGTAACAATCGACACCACCCCACCAGTGATTGAAGTCACCGGTGGCACCCAATCTGTTGGCGTGACCGTGAATGCGGATGATCACAGCGACGGTGTTGAGATTTCCGGAAACGGCGAAGCGGGCGCGTCCATTGATGTCGAGATCAACGGCACAACCCATTCGACCACCGTTGGCGAAAATGGCAGCTGGACGGTGACCTTCTCTTCAACTGAAATCACCACCGGCGAATATGAAACCGACGTAAAGATCACCTCAAAGGACAGCTTTGGGAATGCGTCTACGGTCACTGAAACCTTGGTGGTTGATACGGTGGCCGAAGTGTCGCTGAACGGCGGCTTTGCGGGCAGTGACGATCTGATCAATATGGGCGAAGCTTCTGCCGGGATCACCCTGACAGGGACGGCGCAGCCGGGATCAACCGTTATGGTCAATTTCCACGGCACCGATATGCCCGCGACAGTGGATGTGAACGGCAATTGGACACTGAATGTGTCCTCAACCGGTATTCCAGAGGGCAAATACGAGGCCGCGATTTCGGTCACAGCCACGGACGCACATGGAAATACGAAAACCATCAACAGCGCGGTGGATGTGGATACAACCGCGGGCGTGACCTTCTCTTCCGCGCCGGTGGAAGGTGACAATGTTATCAACGCGACCGAAGTTGCAGACGGCGTGGTTCTGACCGGGCAGGCCCTGCCGGGTGCGACTGTGTCGATCGCGATGTCCGGTGGCGGCAGCTATAACGCAACCGTTGCCGCAGACGGCAGCTGGTCGGTAAACATCCCCGGCGGCGATTTTAACGCCGGTGAATATGACGTAACCTTCACCGCGACGGCGACCAGCCCGGCGGGCAATGTTGCGACCTCGACCTTGGCGCTGGACGTGGACACATTGGTTCAGCCCTTCGGCCTTGATGCCAACAGCCAACTTGCCGACAACGTCTTGAATGGCAGCGAAGTTGACGGCGGCCTGACCCTGAACGGGACAACCGAACCGGGCGCAACCGTGCAGGTAAAAATTGGCAATGAGACCAAAGACGCCACCGTAGATGGCAGCGGAAATTGGACCGTGGACTTCTCGTCTTCGGATATTCCGGCCGGTGAATACGCAACTTTCATGACCATCACTTCAACCGATCAGGCCGGGAACGTGAAGGAAATGAAGCAAGGCGTGACCGTTGATACGGTCGCCGGTGACGTGGCCTTGTCGTCGCAACCGGTTGAGCTGGATGACGTGATCAACGCCCAAGAAGCATCTGATGGTGTGATCATCTCGGGCACCGCGACACCGTTTATGGATGTGACCGTCACGCTGCATGGTGTGTCGAAAGTGGTGACCGCGTCGGCAACCGGCGAATGGTCTGCACCGTTCTTGTCCAGCGAAGTGGCGTCTGGCGAATATACGGCAAATGTATCGGCTTCGATCACCGATGCGCATGGCAACTCAAAATCCGTCAGTGACACGGTCGAAGTGGACACGCTGGTCACCAATTTCGCCATGACCACCGATCCGGTGGCGGGCGACAATGTGATCAACGCCCAGGAATTGTCTGATGGCGTGGTGCTGTCGGGTACGGTGGAAGCGGGCTCAACGGTACAAGTGAAAATCGGCACCAACCCTGCGCAATCCGCAACCGTGGATGCGTCTGGCAATTGGACGATCACCGTGGATGCGGGGGACGTGGCCGGTGGTGAATTGTCCAGCGCAGTTGCTGTGACGGCCACAGATGCGGCTGGCAACACGGCGGACATCTCGAAGGACATCAAGATCGACACGATTGTGACGAACCTTGGGATCTCGGCAGGGGCGGTTGCGGGCGACGATATTGTGAACGCCACAGAGATCGAAGCGGGCCTGACCTTTACGGGCACCACCGAACCGGGCTCTACCGTGTTGGTTTCATTGGATGGCGGTACGCCAGTGCAGGCAACGGTTGCCGCAAATGGAAACTGGACCGTGGACTTTGCTGAAGGCCAAATCCCAACCGGCGACAAAGAAGTGACCATGACGGTGACCGCAACGGATGCCGCTGGCAACGTGGGCACGGTCAGCGACACATTCGATGTCGATACCGTGGCCCCGGATGCGCCAGATGGGGATCTTTTGATCCTTGGCTCACAAGGGATCAAAGGCCTGTTTGTGGACAGTGATCCAGCGGATCTGTCCCTTGACCAATTGAACCCAGATGGGTCTGTCTCGCAGGTGAGCGGCTTTGACCTGAACGCGTTTAACGCAGGATCGCTTCCGGATGGATCCAAGCTTGTGTTGACCGAAGAGGACGCGGCCGGAAACGCAACCAGCACGCTCTTTATCACCAATGACGGCGCGCAAAACCTTGACCTCTCAGCCGCTGGGCTAAGTGGGTACAATGTCGAGGCGATTGATCTGATCGAGGTGACAGAAGACAATTCGATCACCATCACCGAACAGCAACTTTTGGACCTGTCGGACAACTCAAACGAGTTGACCATTCATGGCGGAAGCGGCGACACGGTGACCGCTGATGGCGCGTCCGCAACCGGACAAACCGTGGCAATCGATGGGGCGGACTATCACGTCTATACCCTGGGTACTGACGGCGGCACGCTGTACATCCAAGAGGATGTCAACGTCGTTACCGTTATCTAATACGAGTAAAGCAAGGTCGCGGCGCCAAACGACCGCGGCCTGCACATAACACACAAAGTCGAGGCAGTACTTTGGTTTTTGGGCGGGATATTTCACGCGTGCCCCTGTTGATCGCAATGGCGATCAGCCTGGCAGGCTGTATGGGCAACATCGGTGACAGGCTGGGCCAATCAAATGGTTCGGGCGACCCCGATGTCACACGATCGGCGCCGCACAGCTTTGCGCAGCCGGTTGGCAAAGAGCCATCTGAAACAATTACGAAATTGCTCATGCGTCAAAGCGTGCTGCAATCGGATACCAGCTATGACAAGGTGGCGCGTTCCACGCTTGAGGCGTCGGCCCGTCCGGCAGAAGCGGATTTAAGGGCGGCGAAATTGCGCGCACGGGCGGCGGATAAAAACTGGTTGCCCACCTTGGGGCCAAAAGTGTCCCTCTCCAGCATGGGCGATCTGGTTGCGAGCTTGGTGATCGACCAGGTGATCTTTGACAACGGGCGCAAAAAAGCGGAACGCGAATTCGCCCGTGCGGACGTGGAAGCGGCTGCGGTGAACCTGTCGATTGACACCAATGACCGCGTGTCCACCGCGCTGACCCTGTATCTTAAGGCGCAAGAAGCCCGCGAAAAGGCGGCGGCCGCTGACCGTGCGCTGGGCGCGATGCGCGAATTTGACCGCATCATGACCGCGCGCGTGAACGGTGGTGTGTCGGATATGTCCGACCAAAATGTGATCCGCGCCAAACTGTCAGAACTCCGCTCAAACTATGACACCCAGCTGTTGAACGCCAAAACCGCGATGGCGGAACTCAAGGCGATGACGGCGCGGGATGTGTCCGATCTGCGTGGTGTGTCGGTGATGCGCACGCGGGATGCAGGTGTGAAACCATTGACCGTTTTGTTGGCCGAAGCGGAACTTGACCGTGACGTGGCGCAGGCCAAGATTGACCGCGCCGGGTTGTTGCCCGGATTGGGGGCAAGCGCCTCTGTCGGCAAAGACAGCACCGCCGGTCTGGTGATGACCTCTGATCAGGGCTTTGGCTTTGGTACGATGGACAATCTGGCCGCGGTCGAGGCCGCGCGCGATGGGGCCACGCGCCGTATTGTGCAGGCCCAAGAAGACAGCCGCCGCCGTCAGGCCGCCTTGGAACAAAAGCTCGCCTCGCTTCAGGCGCGCTCAGGTCAGGCCAATGATTTGGCCGGACAAGCCCGTGCCAACACCGATCTTTTCAAACGTCAGTTTGATGCTGGTCGTCGCACTGTGATGGACGTGGTTGGGGTGGTTGAAAACCTCGCCCGGCTGGAACAGGAAAACGTGGCAATCCGGTATGAGATCGCGCGCACGCAGGTTGATATCGCGCGGGAATACGGGGCGTTGGTCAGCGGGGACAAGATATGACCCAATCCAAGCCCTCGCCAAAGACATCCCTGCCCACGACCATCACGGGTGCGCGGGTCAAACACGCGACGAAAAACACCGCGAACTCAAATGCCACCTCGTCAGCTCAGCCGACAAAGAAAACCGCGCGCAAGGTTGTGAAAGTGGTTACGCCAAAGCCCGTGGTGAAAGCTGTGGGTGCAAAACCTGCTGATCAGACCGCCGATAAGACCAAGGCCCAAACCAGCGCATCCCCCAAAGCAAAGGGTCCGAAACCGCGGATCAAAGTCACCAAACCGGTATTGGCAAGCACCACGATTGACCCCAGCAAACAGCCCTCTCAACCAAAGGTGGGCCAACACGACCGCCTAAAAGCGCGCGCCGATCTGGTGTCCGTTTACGCGGGGCTTTTGGGCAAAGAGGCCGTGTTGCACGACCTTACCGAAGCGATGCAAACCGCTTTGGCGCAGGGCCAAAAAGACAACAGCTTTGAGATGTTGAAGGCGGCATTAACATCGCTTGGCCTCAGCACGGAAACGCAACAAAACCAACCCTGCGCACCGGCAACATGGCCCGGTTTGGCGATGATGAAAAACGGTCAGGCCGTATTGGTGCTGTCACAAGACGGCGACCAGTTGCGGGTCTATGAAGCCGGCGCAAATGGCGCGAGCATCGAGGTGGCGGTGGATGAGTTTTCCGGGTTCTTTTCCGGCACCACCCTTACGGCGGAAGCCACGCTTCAGGATCTGTCCACCCGCCATGCGCCAAAGCGTATTCAGGATCATTGGTTCTGGGGGGAACTGCCTAAATATAAACGATATTTCATGGATGTGGCGCTGGGGTCATTTGTGGCCAATATGCTCGCCGTGGCCGTCGCATTGTTCTCGTTGCAAGTCTATGACCGGGTTATTCCACACCAATCCACCGCCACGCTTTGGGTGTTGGCGGCGGGCGCTTTCGTGGCGATCCTGCTTGAGGCAACACTCAAAGCCGCCCGCGCCAAATTGATGGACGGCGCAGGGCGCGCGATTGAACTGAATGTCCAGAAACTCTTGATGGACCGTGTGCTTGGCATGCGGTCAGACAACCGCCCGACGTCGCCCTCTGGCCTCTTTTCTGCCATGCGCGAATTTGGGTCGGTGCGCGAATTTTTCACGGCCTCCTCTGTGGGCACGTTGACCGATATTCCGTTCATCGCGCTGTTCCTCGTTTTGGTGGCCTCCATTGCCGGAAACGTGGTGTGGGTGTTGATTGCTGGCGGTATCTTGATGGTTCTGCCGGGGTTCTTTTTGCAAAAGCGGATGATCGCCATTTCGCAAGAAACCCAAGGGGCGTCGACCAAAGCCTCGCGGTTGTTGCACGAAGCGATCTACGAGCTGGACACCATCAAATCGCAACGCGGCGAAGACCGTGTGCGCCGATTGTGGACCGAGCTGAACATGCTTTCGGCTGTGAAAAACAGCGAGCAACGCAAGCTTTCCTCTTGGCTGACGTTCTGGTCGCAGGGTTTGCAACAGGCAACTTATGTTTCCGCAGTGATCTTAGGCACTTACATGGTATTCGCGGGCGAATTCACCGTGGGGTCAATCATCGCCGTGGGCATCCTGTCGGGGCGTACTTTGGGGCCGTTGACCCAGCTGTCGGGCACGTTGGCGCGCTGGTCCAATGTGAAATCGGCACTCGATGGGTTGGACAGCATCGCCCACTCGGAGCAGGACGAAGCACAAGGCCGCACCTATCTGCGCCGCGACACATTGAAGGGCCATTTTGAGATCCGCGAGATGCGGTTTTCCTATGACGAAGATGCGCCGGGCGTCGATGTGCCGGCCGTCGCCATCGAGCCGGGACAGCGCGTTGCCATCTTGGGCGCCAATGGGTCGGGCAAGTCGACTTTCCTGAAACTCTTGTCCGGCCTTTATGCGCCGACCAGCGGGCGGATGATGCTCGATGGTGTGGACATGGCGCAAATCGCGCCTAAGGATCTGCGCCGTGGCATTGGCTATCTCAGCCAGGATGTGCGTCTGTTTGCGGGCAGTTTGCGTGATAACCTGAACCTGTCGATGTTAGAACGCGAAGACGACCGTCTGTTGCAAGCCCTTGATTTTGCGGGGCTTGGTCCCTTTGTGCGGGGTCATGCCAAAGGGTTGGATCTGGAAATTCGCGACATGGGCGAAGGGCTTTCCATTGGTCAACGTCAGTCCATTGGCTGGGCGCGGATCTGGTTGCAGGACCCGAAAATTGTGCTGCTGGATGAACCCACCGCAGCCTTGGATCA
Source organism: Aliiroseovarius lamellibrachiae (assembly GCF_018599245.1). Lineage (GTDB taxonomy): Bacteria > Pseudomonadota > Alphaproteobacteria > Rhodobacterales > Rhodobacteraceae > Aliiroseovarius > Aliiroseovarius lamellibrachiae. The sequence goes on along the minus strand of NZ_JAHEVJ010000005.1, from coordinate 163,779 downwards.
GACGTTGGAACGCACCTTGGTGAGCCGTTTGGAAACCTGGCTTGTTGGGCGCACCGCAATCATCGCCACACACCGGATGCCGATTATGACGCTGACCGACCGGACGTTGATTTTCCAAAACGGTCGTTTGGCCGTGGATGGCCCGCGTGATCAGGTCATGGCGCACCTGAAAACAACTGGGCAGGGGGCAAGCTAATGGCATCTTTGGACGCGCAGTTCGAACAAGATCTTAAAGGTCCGTCGATGGTGATCTGGCTGTCCGCTTTGGCGGTTGCGGCCTTTATTATATGGGCGGCCTTCGCGTGGGTGGATGAAATTGTACGCGGACAAGGCACGGTGATTTCATCATCTCGCCCGCAAATTATCCAAAACCTCGAAGGGGGAATTCTTGCCGAGTTAATGGTGAAGGCGGGGGATGTGGTGGAGCCTGGTGACGTGCTTGCGCGGCTTTATGGCACCGAATTTCAGACGTCCGTTGATGATTTTCTAGACCAAATCGCCGCCTTGGATATCCGTCGTTTGCGCCTTGAAGCGGAGCTTGAAGGGCAGTTTGATTTCATCCCGCCGGAGCAATTGGCGGCGCGCACACCTGATATCGTGGCCTCGGAACGCGCGCTGTTGGCGGCCCGCCAGAGCGACTATGTCAGTCGTCGCGAAGGTGCCAAGCGTGTGCTGGATGAAACGGTGCGCGAACTTAAGGTGCTCGAAGACCTATACGCCGAAAAAATCGTTGCTTTGATTGAGGTTACCAAGGTTCGTAAGGCGCATAGTGATGCCGAAAATCGCTATAATGATGTGGTCACTCAGACCGAACTTGAGCGCGCACAAGAGTATTCAGACACCTTAAAAGAGCTGGCCACGCTGAAGCAAAACCTGAAGCAAAGCCAAGACCAATTGAACCGAACCGTGTTGACCAGCCCAATGCGCGGCATCGTGAACAATATGGGCGTGACCACAATCGGCGGCGTTGTGCGTCCGGGGGAAGAGATTTTCCAGATCATTCCCTTGGATGAAGACGTGTTCATCGAGGCGCAAATCAAGCCGGAAGACATCGCCAACGTGATGCCGGGACAAGAGGCGACAATTAAGCTATCTGCTTATGATTACACGATTTATGGCTCTCTCAAAGGCACCGTGAACTTCATTTCTGCCGATACATTCAAAGATGAACGCGACCCCAATATCCCACCGCATTATCGCGTATCAGTGCGCGTGGATTTGACCAAACTGACCGACCGGCAAAAGGCGATTGAAATGCGTCCGGGCATGTTGGGTCAGGTCGAATTGCACACCGGCGAAAAGACCATTTTGCAGTATTTGCTGAAGCCGCTTTACAAGTCGCGCGAGGCATTTCGCGAGCCATAGGGCCGTCTTTGCCGCGTCATCTCGGGATGTGAAAACATTAAAGAGTTTAAAGTTTGAAATGGCAAAACTGTAAACTCTTTAAAGGTGAAAATCGCAAAACATTAAACAGTTTAAAGGCCCAAATGGGAAAACTTTAAACTGTTTAAAGGTACGTTTTGTGGATCAACGCACGCCCCAACGCGCCAAAACATCCGCCACCGGTTGCGGTTCCCGCTCGTCCCCTGCACGGGCCGATCCCGGGGTGCCTGACAGCTGTGGGGCGGCGGCGGGTTGGGTGACTTCTGCGATCCGGGTGAAACTTCCCCGGGCTTGATTGTGGGGGTGGCTTGCGGCCTCGGCCAGGGACAGAACTGGTGCGCAACAGGCGTCGGTGCCGTCCAAAAGCGCCGCCCAGGCGTCGCGGGATTTTTCAAGAAACTTGGCCGCGAAAGCATCGCGCAATGTCGGCCAGCCAGCCACGTCCATTTGCGCGGGAAGATCGGCACCTGATAAGCCAACCCGATCCACAAACTCCGCATAGAATTTTGCCTCAAGCGCACCGACCGACATATGCCCCCCACAGGCACATTGATAGGTCGTGTAAAACGGCGCGCCACCATCAAGCAGGTTTGCTTCGCGCTCGTCCACCCAAATTTCGGACCCATACATGGAATAAATCATCGCCATCAGATGCGCGGTGCCATCGGTGATCGCGGCGTCCACCACCTGACCTTTGCCCGTTACCCCCGCAGCATGCAGGGCGGCCAACATGCCCGACACCAGATACATCGCACCACCGCCAAAATCCCCGATCAGGTTCAAAGGCGGAACCGGATGCGCGCCGCCAATGGCATGAAGCGCGCCGGTGATGGCGATGTAATTGATGTCATGCCCCGCTGATTGTGCCAGCGGGCCGGATTGGCCCCAGCCGGTCATGCGCCCATAGACCAATTTGGGATTGTCGGGAAAATCATCGGGACCAAGCCCCAACCGCTCCATCACACCGGGGCGCATCCCCTCGATCAGCATATCAGCTCCGTTGATCAGATCGCGCGCGACGTTGCGGTCCCCCTCGGATTTCAAATCCAACCCCACAAATCCGCGACCACGGTTCAGCACATCCACTTTCTGTGGGATCAGCGGTTTAAGGTTTGGCCGTTCGATCCGCACCACATCCGCGCCCATATCAGCAAGCCACATGGCCGCAAAGGGCGTTGGGCCAAGACCCTGTATTTCAACAATTTTCACACCTGAAAGGGGGCCGTGACCTGACATCGCCTGCTCCTGCTTTTTTCTTGTTGTAAATATCCCGGGGTTTAAGGGGCAGAGCCCCTTTCCCAGCCTTTCAACTCGTCAGACATCAATAGAGCGCGCAATGAGTTCCTTCATAATCTCATTGGTCCCGCCATAAATCATCTGCACCCGAGCGTCCGCATAAAGCCGCGCGATCGGATATTCCGTCATGTAACCATAGCCGCCAAACAGTTGCAGACATTCGTGCATGATCTCGTTTTGGATTTCCGACCCATAGTATTTCGCCATCGAGGCGGTCGGCGCGTCCAGCGTGCCGTCGATCAGCCGTGCGATGCCGTCGTTTACAAAACTGCGCAGCACTTCGGCTTTGGTTTTGCATTCGGCAAGCTTAAATCGCGTGTTCTGAAAATCCATCACGCGCTGGCCAAAGGCTTTGCGCTCTTGGGTATAGGCCACGGTCTGCTCCAGCGCAAAATCAATGGCGCCAAGGGCTTGGATCGCGATCAAAAGCCGCTCCCACGGGAGCTGTTTCATCAGCTGATAAAACCCTTGCCCCTCTTCCGAACCCAGCAGGTTGGTCAGCGGGACTTTGACGTCCTGGTAGAATAATTCCGAGGTGTCATTGCCTTTCATGCCCAGTTTTTTCAGGTTTTTGCCACGGCTGAAACCTTCGGCCTTATCTGCCTCAACCACAATCAATGACACGCCTTTGGACCCGGCATCGGGGTCGGTTTTGCAGACCGTGATGATCAGATCTGCGGCTTGGCCGTTGGTGATGAAAATCTTGGAGCCGTTGATCCTATACTGGTTGCCGTCTTTTTCGGCCCGTGTGCGCACCGCCTGAAGGTCGGATCCCGTGCCCGGTTCGGTCATGGCAATCGCGCCGACAATTTCGCCCGACGCCAGCCCCGGCAGCCAGCGCTGTTTCTGTTCTTCGGTGCCGTAAGCGGTGATGTAATGCACGACAATCGACTGGATGCCGTAGCCCCAACCGCAATCCCCGGTGCGGGTTTGTTCATAGATGGTGATGCTCTCAAACCCCATGTCGCCGCCCGCGCCGCCGTATTCCTCGGCGATGGCGCCGCCCATGATGCCAAACTGACCCGCTTTGTGCCAAAAGTCGCGATCAACGATGCCTTGATCCACCCACCGGTCGATGTTTGGGGCCAGTTCGTCGGCAAAAAAGCGGTTGGCCATTTCGGCGTACATGCGGTGTTCGTCGGTGGCCCAATGGGTGGTTTGGGTGATCAGGGTCATGGTGCGCTCTCACGTATTTTGGCTTTCGTTTGACTATAGCAACGCCTTGGCCGGGTACGCTGGTAACGTGGCGTTACAACGCGCACCTGCGACGTGGGGGAATGCGGCTGGCGACACCGCGGGGCGAGCATCTGTGCAATTGGGCGACAACTTGCATGGAAATTCGTAATCACGGTGTTTGAGGATGCTTTCGCCCTTGCCATCCTGTAAGGAAGGGGGAACTTTACTTAATATGGATTATGGTCATGCGGGGGCGCGCAACTAAATCTCTGGCAATTGGGGCCATTATGGCTGCTTTGCCAAATCTGGCGGCGGCTGAAATTAGCACGGTTTCAACGTCTTACAACATTATTGGTATGCCGGGTCTTGTGGATCTTCCCACAGCCGAAGTGGCGCCAGATAGCGAATTTGTGCTGACCTATGTGCAATATGGGCCGCAAGCCCGTGGGGCGCTGACATTTCAGGTCACACCGCGTCTGACAGCGAGCTTTCGCTATACAAAACTGGCGATGTTCGGCGGCGGCGGGGCATACGACTATTACGATCGGAGCTTTGACGTTCGGTTTCGCCTGCTGAATGAAAGCAAATACCTGCCCGCCGTGTCCATCGGTCTGAACGACTTTATCGGCACCGGCGTTTACTCCAGCGAATATATCGTCGCGACCAAATCCCTTCTGGACAACCGCCTGCGCGTGACCGGTGGTCTTGGCTGGGGCCGTCTGGGGGGGCGCAATTCGCTCGGCCAAACCTTTGGGTCGCGACCTGTTTGGGACTATGGCGAAGGCGGCACGCTGAGCGCGGGCCAATGGTTCCGTGGTGATTTTGCGCCATTTGGCGGTATTTCATATCAGGTGAATGATAAGCTGACCCTAAAGGCGGAATACTCGTCTGACATCTACGCCCGCGAAGCGGATGTTGGTATTCTTGAGTATAAATCGCCGCTTAGCTTTGGGATTGACTACAAGCTTTCGCCGATCACCAACCTGTCCCTGTTCTATCTGAATGGCGAGACATTGGGCGCGCAGATGACGATGCAATTTAATGCCCGTCGCCCCGCCGCACGCTCGGGGTTGGAAAAGGCGCCGCTGCCTGTTGCGCCGCGCGGATCTTATGACGCAAAAACCTGGTCCGCAGACTGGATCTCTGACCCGACCAACAAAACCGATTTGCAAAAACTGCTGTCGGCGGAGCTGGCCAAAGATGGGCAGGGACTGGAAGCCATGTCCTTGTCAGGACATGCGGTTGAACTTCGGGTGATCAACAATCGCTACTTCTCACCGGCGCAGGCCGTTGGGCGTGCATCGCGCTTGCTGACCCGTGTTATGCCCGCATCCGTAGAGACATTTCGCATCACCTTGACCGAACGCGGGTTGCCGCTTTCGTCTGTGGTGGTAAAGCGTTCGGATCTTGAGCGGCTGGAAAACGCATCTTCGTCCGAGATCTTTAAACATGCAGAAATTGTAGAAGCGGACCTCGGCAACAAGGATCTGGTGCGAACCCCTGATGTGTTCCCCCGGTTTAAATGGTCCCTTACACCTTACGCAGAGCTGAGCCTTTTCGACCCGGACAATCCGGTGCGCACCGAAGTTGGGATCCGCGCCGCCGCCAGTTATGAAATCACCCCAAGTTTGATCCTGTCTGGTGCGGTGACAAAATCCATCTGGGGCAATATCGGGACAGGCGAGGTCGCGCCGACCAACATCCAACCCGTGCGCACCCACGGGCCGATTTATGCGCAACAAGGCGACCCGGCAATCGAACATCTGACCGCCGCGTGGTACGCCCGCCCCGGTAAGAACCTTTATAGCCGTGTGACAGTTGGCTATCTTGAGAGCATGTTTGGGGGGGCGTCCGCAGAGCTTCTTTGGAAACCGGTGGACAGCCGACTTGCCTTGGGGGCGGAAGTCGCCTGGGTCAAGCAACGCGATTATGATCAGCTTTTCGGCTTTCAGGATTACAGCACCACCACGGGCCATGTTTCAGCCTATTATGACTGGAACAACGGGTTCATCTCGACCGTTCATGCCGGGAAATATCTGGCCGGTGATTGGGGCGCGACCTTGGCGGTTGACCGAAAGTTCAACAATGGCTGGACGGTTGGTGCCTATGCCACGATCACAGATATTTCTGCGGAGGAATATGGTGAGGGCTCTTTCGACAAGGGTATTCGCTTTACGATCCCATTGGAATGGGCGCTTGGCCAACCCTCAAAAGGGAAATCCGTTACGGATATCCAGTCGCTCGCCCGTGATGGTGGTGCGCGTGTCGAGGTTGAAGGAAGATTGTTTGAGTGGGTCAATGATGGCCACGGTGATGCGCTGGCGTCGCGTTGGGGGAAATTCTGGAGATGATGCGTACCGATTTTTTGAAGGCGAGCAAAACGAAGAGTATTTGCATTGCGACGGCAATGATCGTGGGTTTGACGGCTTGTGGATCTGACCAGAAAACAACGCAACTCCCGCGGATGTGGGGCGGGCTGGTCAAAGGAATCGGCAGCGGCGTCGTGAAAAAAGTTGGCTCGATCGCAGGGGGGGCAGATAAATCTGCCACTGCGGCGGCCCCGAAAGCGGGCGACACAGATAAGGTGGTGCGCGGCGCATTGGCCGCCACGCCCGGCCCGATTGCATTGGTTGTTCGCGAAAGCAATGCGGCGGTGTCTGCGATGACCCCCGTGCAAACCAATGGCGGATATCAAACCTGGATGAGTGCGCAGGGGCAGAGCATCACGTTGCGTGGTGGCGTGCTTAGCGCGACCCGTGGATTGGGCGATGACCTGATGGCATCCGAGTTTTCGACTGCGGCTGCGGCCATCCATGCGCGTCGACCGGGCGCCTACACGCGGACCTATGAACATCTAAGCGGGCAGGGCGAAAACTCGGTTCTGGTGGCAAATTGCGAGCTGTCGAAGGTGAAATCCGAGCGGGTGGCGATTGGCGAGATTGACGCAAACGCCATGATCTTGCGTGAGGCATGTAAGCACCCCGCGGGTATTTCATTCGAAAACCTGTATTGGGTGGATGGGTCCGGGCGCGTGGTTAAATCGCGTCAATGGGTCAGCCAATCGGTTAAATACCTGATCGTTCAGCCGTTGCGTTAAAGCATTCGGCGCCTTTTATTGCCCGCACAGGGGGCAAAAGAGATATCGGAAAATGAGGCTCCGGCGCTTGTGATAAGTGCTGGGGCCTTTTTTACGTCAGGCGGGTTTGCCCATCAGTTGGGGGAAAGCACAAAAAAAACGGTAAGCCAAAAGGCTTACCGTTCAAACTTTTAGCAAAACACCAAAAGCTTTTTATTCTTAGGTGCCCGAAGCAACAGCAATGATGCCGCCTACGAGAGCCAGGCCCAACAGAGCGCCGGTGGTGCCGTTCAGCGAAGAAGAAGCTTCTTCAACAACGATCAGCTCAGGCTCAACAGTTGGGGTTTCCAGGTTACCAGCTACGAGTGGGGTAGCGGCGATCAGGCCAGCAGCGGCCAGAGCGATTACTTTTTTCATTGTATTACTCCATAAGTTAATTAACGGGCCGCGCCTGCAAGACGTGCCTTCGGACTGTGTTTGCCATAAGTTGGCTTATTTTGAAAGCTTGATTTTGGAAACAAGCGATCAGATGCAAGAAGAGGCCGCCCCTGTGGCAGCAATGCCATATATGCGGCCATAGCTTTACCATTAACCCGCAAAAATCTGAGTCATATAGATTTTTCCGCATCGGGCGGCCTTAGAATCGATGCCAGATCCGTTGCCGAGAAGCTGGATTTTACGGTTCAGAAGGTTTTTTCGGTGTTTTGGAGAGGCCATCCAATAGTGCACCGACATTTTAGCGAGCGACGCATAGCTGTGGCGGGGGACGGTTTTGCCGTCCATGTAAGCGATTCGGCAGGTGCGAATATCAACGTCCCGCGTCATCACGCCATCAATCTGATACACATGAAACACACCGATATTTTCGGCCCCTGTGCGAAACCGAACGCCGGACCCTTTGAGGCGACCGCCCAACGAGTTGCGCCCTTTGTGGGTCAGCTGTCGTGATCGTGCCATCCATTTGCTATGCCCATCGGCCTGCTTGCTGAGGGCCGCGACGCCCTTCAATGCGGGTAGACCTTTGGTGCAGCGCGCATAATTCACCTCGGCGACCAGCGCGGCATTGAGCAATGAAAGATTCACTTTCTTGGCCGGCAAGGCCTGATTGGCCCCCGCGACGGAATGCAACCTGCATCCTGCCTCGGCGGTGGACAGCGCGGCGACAAGCGCGAAAGTTGCGGAAATGGCAAAAGTTCTGATCATAGGCGCACCTCATCATATCAACTTGGATCTGTGCAAGAGAGCATGAAAATGGGGCGGTGATGTGGCGGAATTCCCCCGCCAATTGGGCAGTTTTCGTTGACACCGGGGGTGTGATGTCGCATCCCAATTAGATAAGAATTACCACAGCGAAAGCATTTCGGATTCACCTAAAATGGAAAAGATCCGAGAGGCAAAAGATTGATCGAAGTTGTGGGCGTTTCGAAATAAGCATGTGCCGCACGTTTATCCCGAAACGCTTTAAGAGGGCAGTAGATATGAAAATTGCAATGATCGGGACAGGCTATGTTGGTCTGGTTTCGGGGGTTTGTTTCTCAGATTTTGGGCATGAAGTCATTTGCGTGGATAAAGATCCCGGCAAGATTGACATGCTCAACAGAGGTGAAGTTCCAATTTACGAACCGGGCCTGGATGAGCTGATGGCGAAGAATGTGGCGGCGGGGCGGCTGTCCTTTTCGCTTGATCTGGCCGATGCGGTCGCCCAATCCGATGCGGTGTTTATCGCTGTGGGAACACCCACGCGGCGCGGCGACGGTCACGCGGATCTGACCTATGTGTTTGCCGCGGCAGAAGAAATTGCCGAAGCCATTGACGGCTATACCGTGGTGGTGACCAAGTCGACCGTGCCTGTTGGCACCAATCGCCGGGTGAAACAGATCATCCACAAGGCGCGGCCAGATTTGGACTTTGATGTGGCCTCAAACCCGGAATTTCTGCGCGAAGGGGCGGCGATTGACGACTTTATGCGCCCGGATCGTGTGGTTGTCGGGATACAGTCGGATGCGGCGTCAGAGGTGATGGCCGACATCTATCGCCCGCTTTTCTTGCGCGAATTCCCCATCGTCACCACCGATCTGGAAAGCGCCGAGATGATCAAATACGCGGCCAACGCGTTTCTGGCGACCAAGATCACCTTTGTGAACGAAATCGCTGCCCTGTGCGAACGGGTCGGTGCGGACGTGAAACAAGTGTCAAAGGGGGTTGGGCTTGACGGTCGGATCGGCAATAAATTCCTGCACGCGGGACCGGGATATGGCGGAAGCTGTTTCCCCAAAGACACCAAAGCCCTGGCGCGGATTGGCCAAGAACACGGCCTGCCGATGCAGATCACCGAAACTGTCATCACCGTGAACGAAGAAATGAAGCGTCGTATGATCGACAAGATCATGGACATGTGCGACGGCTCGGTGAATGGGAAAACTATTGCCGTTCTGGGCGTGACGTTTAAGCCAAACACCGATGACATGCGGGATGCCCCCAGCCTGACGATTGTGCCGGCGTTAATCGGCAGCGGCGCGAAAGTGCGGGTGGTGGATCCCCAAGGGCGCCACGAAGGCGAGGCGCTTTTGCCCGGCGCGCATTGGATCGACGACCCGTATAAAGCCGCGCAAAATGCCGATGCGGTGGTTTTGCTAACGGAATGGAACGAATTCCGGGCCTTGGATTTGAAGCGGTTGGCGAAACGGATGTCTGCCCCTCGACTGGCGGATTTGCGCAATATATACGCTGGTAAAGATGCAAAACGTGCGGGATTCGAAGCCTATACTTCGATTGGACGCATTGGGTATGGGTATGACGGGGCGTAAGCTTCGGCTGTGGTTTGGGGGCAGAACGCTGAGTGTAAAACGCGTATGTGACCTTGTGCTTGCGTGCACATTATCGGTGTTTATCGCGCCGATCATTCTGGTGCTGTATGTGATTGTCATACGCCAGGACGGTCACCCGTTTTTGTATCGTTCGGTGCGGATGAAAACGGCCCGCCGCAAGTTTCGCCTTTATAAAGTCCGCACCATGTCGATTGTTGCTGATCGCGACAATAAGGGGGTGACCGGTGGGCATAAATCATCACGGATCACACCTTTGGGACGCAAGCTGCGCAAAACGCGTTTGGATGAGCTGCCGCAGGTGATCAATGTGCTGAAGGGGGACATCAGCTTTGTTGGCCCCCGTCCGCCGGAACCGCGATATGTGCGGGCCTGTCCTGATATCTATCGTCAGGTGCTGAAAGATCGTCCCGGCATTACGGGCCTTGCGTCGGTGGTATTTCATCGTCACGAGGAATGGATTCTGGCGCAATGCGCGAGCCCTGATGAGACCGAAGCGGTCTATATCCGCCGCTCTGTCCCGCGGAAGGCCCGGATAGATTTGATCTATCAAAAGCATAAGTCGCTTCGGATGGATTTTTATGTGTTTTACCTGACAGCGGCGATGTTCGTGAAGCTACCCGGGCGTCGTGCGCGGCGGATTTATGGGCGGATGCGCCGTATCTGACAGTGGCCTTCATATGATGCCTTTTCCAGTCTGATGCCGATTTTTACTGGACTTCCTTAAGCCTCTAGACTGACGATGCGAGAGAACTCAACCAGTAAGTCAACTCCATCCCAGACATGCCCAAATTGCAATGCAACACCAAAGGGCACAATCCGGTCAATACGCAAGCTTTGCTTCTGAATAAGCTCGACCCAGCGTTGGTGGGGAATGCCGTGACTAATGAGGGTCTGGCTTTGGTTATCTAGCACGGGCGCGAGGTCTTCAAGGTTCTCGATCCGAGCATCCCAAAACAGGCCCTCTCCGACACAAAGGTCATCGTCTGGACGGCTTGGATCTGTCAATTCACCTACAGAAACAACATTGTCACCCAGTGAGCGGACGCTTTTTATCGAACCTTCGATTGCGGCAATATTCTGTGCGACGAGTTTGTTAACGAAACTTACCGGGGCGATTTCGTCTCCAAACTGTTTGGCTTGTTGGCGAACGGCATTCCAAAAGCGGTCAGAGGCCTTGGTGACTGTGGACTTGTCTCCAACCCACACTGCCAGTCGAGGCGATGAGCATGCCATCTGCCCAAACCAATAGGCGTCATTGGCAAAGTTTTTGGCAAGGATGTCCATTTTGGTTTCGTCTTGATCAAGGACAGCTTGTGCTTGGAGAACCGCGAGGGACCAGCGGTTGGGGAAACTCACATCCCTAGAACGTGCAGGCAACGGAATGGCGCGGATGCTCGCGACGGTCTCGTCGCCACCCCAGATGACGCGAAGGTCACAAACATTGGAAAGGGCAGCGGTAATTTCGGCGTCATGTCCGTAGCGAACAATGAAGAGGCGTGATCGCATGGCCGAAAACTTGGGGTTCTCCAAAAGGCTATTCAATACACGCACGAGAAGTTCAATTTGTGGCGATTGACGGGACGAAATACGCACGATGTTTCGGTTCCCCGTCAACACAGCAAGCAATGCTGAGTATAGGAAAATTGTGTCCACATTCCCCGGTGCGAAATGCAACGCAACCCCGCGTGCAAGGGGGATGGAGGTCTCTGAATGAGAGGCAGTGAACCGCTCAGAAAGATCCAGTAAAGCGCGCGGTCGCATCCAGTGGGCCAAAGAAATGATTTCAGGATACGCGCGGGCCTCTGTGTCTTTCATCAACGCGCGCGATAAGGCCGCAACAAAATCGGTTAGTTCTTTGCTGAAAGGCGGGATGTCGGGCGCCTTGAAGATATCCTGCAAATCGCCACTAGTAGGCACCACGACTGAAATTTGATCCAGTGGGGGCATCGTCTTGCTATCAGGCATCAAAATGATCCTTATTCAACGGGGTGCCCGCTGGGATGTCCTGTTTGGCAGTTTTCCCCAAAACAACTTCATAGTTGCGCGTGTGCAGGCCGTTTGCTGGCCTAATGGAGCGCAGGTTTTCAGCGGTGAACGTTTCTCCCGCTTTGATCGCTTTCACAACATATAGCGACCGTCGGAAATCACGTGGACGGACTTCATCGGCACTGGGTTCAAACACCACTTGCCCAAGCGCTTTTTCGGCGTTGCGCACGGCATCGACCATCTCTTTGAATTCAGCAGGCTCAAGAGAAAAGGCACCGTCTGGGCCACCATCTGACCGCAACAGGGTAATGTGCTTTTCAATGACCTTAGCCCCCAACGCTGCGGCAACTGTTGGCACGGTTGTTTCCATTGTGTGATCTGAAAGTCCGGGGATGACGTCGAAACGCCGAGCAAATTCAGACATTGTGTTCAGGTTTGCTTGGTCAACCTTAGCCGGATACGCGGCTGTGCATTTTAACATGCAGATGTCGGGGCATCCATTTGCGCGAAGGGTGTCAACCGCCTCTTCGATTTCGGACAGGGTTCCCATTCCTGTTGAGATAAGAACGGGTTTTCCTGTTTGGGCAACGCGTTTAATCAGGGGAATATCAACCAATTCGCTGGAGGCGATTTTGTAGAAATCGACACCATGCTCTTCCAGGAATTCAACCGATGAGAAGTCGAAAGGCGTGGAAAGGACCTGCATTCCAAGGCTGCGCGCTTTCTCAAAAATAGGGGCATGCCATTCCCAGGGCAGAGATGCCTTTGCGAACAGAGAGTAAAGTGTCTCACCTTCCCAAATGGTGCCGGATACCTGAAATTCGGGGCGATCCGACTGAATCGTGAGAGTGTCTGGTGTATAGGTTTGGAGTTTCACGGCATCTGCACCTGCTTCTGCAGAGGCTTCTACAATCTCCAGCGCACGGTTCAGGTCATTGTTATGGTTGGCTGAGACTTCTGCAATAATAAAGCAAGGGTTGTCGCCGCCGATGTTGAGATCAGAAAATCGAGTGATGGTCACGGATAAAACCTTCATTTCAGTATTGAGTTGCGTTGATCTTCTTTAGCAATGTCGTAGCGACGCGAACAACCCCATTTTCCAGGGACATTGCACGCGAGGCATTGAAGAAGTCTGTTCGGCGCTGTTTGTTGCTGCCAAGGGCTAATGCGGCTTGTGCCAATTTTTGGGGTGACCAGCTTGCGCGAATATCGAAAATGTCATGCACATTTCGATCAGCGAGCCAATGGGCGCTTTTATATTGGTTGTCAGCAACGATAAGGCAGAGCGATGGCAATCCAACGGCGGCGCGCTCCCAGGTCATTGTGCCGCCTGACGCGACCGCGAACTTACTTTTCAGCATTTGTTCCGCCACGCGTGGGCTGTCGAAAATCAATTCAACTCTGTCGTTATGTTGCTTTACTAGGGACTGCAGCGCCTCTGCATCCGCGATGTGGCTTCCCGTTGCGAGTGTGAGCGAAAAGGGCGTCTCGGTCAGCAGAGTCTGCGTTATGGGTAAGAGATCTCGATTGGGATCGCCTCCTCCGAGGCTGACAAAAATGGGCGCCGTGCTCTCTAAAAGCAAGGGATTGGCCGTGCGCACCTGTTCTGTACGAAATTGCGGTGACAACAAGCAGAATTCTGCGCCAACAAGCAGCGTGCAATCTGATGGAACCAACCCGTCGTAATCGCGGTCAGTGTGATAAGCATTTTGATCCAAGAGCAAGTCAACATCATGGGGTCTGTCCGCCAGATCATCAATGACGCACAGGCAGTCTGTTAAAGCTCGAAGTGGCGCTTCGTGCTGTGCGTTCCAGTGATAATTGTCGAGAATGACAGCCGCATAATTTTTGTTTTCCAGGTGTGTCTTGACCGCTTCTGGCGCGCAGGATGCCGCTGAAACCTGTAGGCCACTTGGTCCAATTTCACGCGCAATACTGGCACCTAAGGTACTTGTACGTATCGTTAGTTGAATGTTTGGCGCGCGCTCTATTAGGCTGCCGGCTAACGTCAGCATGCGGCGTAAGTGTCCGGTGCCAACTTGTGGTTGTGCGTCAGCGCAAATCAGGATGTCCATCATTCATCCAGTGTTTTTTGTTTCACTGAAGCGTTGATTTCGCGCAGTTCTGGATGTGCTTTTATCACGGCGAGGAAGTCTGGCAGTCGCGCCTCCTGGTAAGAGACCTCCAGCAGGTCGTACATACGCTGGATAAGGGACCAATCTTTTTCGGTGTCTAACGTCCAGCGAAGGTCGGCCCAATTCCCATCAATTCGAAACCCTTTCACTGAGAACAATTCCGGGTGTTGATAAATATAGGGTGTTACGTGTTCGCGTTCGTGGGGTGCCGTGGCAGAATTATGGGCGCGTCGTAGCGCATCTATCGTGAACACTTCTGCATCCAGTCCGCGTGGCAAATGCGGATCAATGGTATTGCTCATGTAATCTGGACCATCATGATCAAACGCTGCTAGCATTTGGTCCAGAATGTCAGGGTCGAAAAAAGGGCAGTCCGAGGTGATGCGGACAATGGTCTGGGCGCCAAATTGATCTGCGGCTGTCATATAGCGGTCTAAGACGTCTTTCTCGGATCCGCGTGCTGTGGATGGGCAGAAATTCGCCACATGTTGGGCGAGGGCGTCGTCTTCGGCTCCTTCTGGCATAGCGATGACAACATCGTCCAAGAGGCGGCATTGTTTGATCCGCTGATAGAGCTGGGAAATGATACTTTCTGTGCCAAGTGTTTTTAACACTTTTCCGGGGAGGCGTGTGGAACCGGTACGCGCCTGAATAATCGCAACTTTCATGTGAGTCTTTCGTCTAATTATATGAGTTCAGATGGCCAGTATTTTGACCACAAAGCAGCCGGTCGGTCAGAGCCCAATGTGAATTTGTTATGGGTCAAATGGTAAAGTAACGCAACTTTTTCCGGGACCCGTGAGATGTGATGTCAGGATGGGCTGTAACCCAGTAGTCAAAGGGATTGTTGCAGTTTGGTTGTTGTAGGGATACCAACGCGGATCACCGATATGAGGTGTTGCAGTTTTGGCGTGAATCTCTAATGTCCGCCCCAATTATTAAGCGCTCATCGGAGGCAAAAAGACGAGACATGGCAATGTTTGACGGAAAAACAATTCTGATTACTGGCGGAACGGGCAGTTTTGGTAAAAAATACACCGAAACCTTGCTGAGCCGATACAAGCCAAAACGTATTATTATCTACTCGCGCGATGAGTTGAAGCAGTTTGACATGGGGCAAGATTATAACGATCCTTGCATGCGCTATATGATTGGTGATGTGCGTGACAAAGAGCGTTTGGTTCAAGCTTGCGATGGTGTTGATTATATCATCCATGCAGCGGCGTTGAAGCAGGTGCCCGCAGCTGAATATAACCCCATGGAGTGCATTAACACCAACATCCGTGGCGCCGAAAATGTGATCCATGCCGCCATCAAATGTGGTATAAAAAAGGTCATTGCGTTGTCGACTGACAAAGCTGCGAACCCGATCAACCTTTATGGTGCAACCAAATTGGCGTCGGACAAGATGTTTGTTGCGGCTAACAATATGGTTGGCCGTCGTGAGACGCGGTTTGCCGTTGTGCGTTACGGTAATGTTGTGGGGTCGCGTGGTTCTGTTGTGCCGTTCTTTGAAAAGCGCGTAGCGGAGGGTGCAGACCACCTGCCGATCACTGACGCTGACATGACCCGCTTCTGGATTTCACTGCAAGATGGCGTTGACTTTGTTCTTAAGAACTTTGAACGCATGCATGGCGGTGAGGTTTTTGTTCCAAAAATCCCATCTATCCGTGTTACGGATCTTGCTTCTGCGATTGCGCCGAACCTTGAGCAACGCATCATCGGCATTCGCCCCGGCGAAAAGCTGCATGAAATTATGTGCCCAGCAGATGATAGCCACCTGACTGTCGAGTTTGAGGACCACTATGTTCTGAGCCCCAGCATCAAGTTTTATGATGCGGAAGTTTCCTATGACAAAAACTGTCTTGGTGAAGTTGGTAAGCCTGTTGGCCGTGGCTTTGAATATAACTCCGGTACCAACCCACATTTCCTGACTGTTGATGAAATCGCTTCATTCAACAAAGCGGCAATGGCATGATTCCCTATGGTCGCCAGGATGTTCGGCAATCAGATATCGAGGCTGTTCAGAAAGTTCTGAGCAGCCCTTTCCTGACGCAAGGCCCTATGGTTCCACAGTTCGAGCAGTCGATCTGCTCGGCCACAGGGGTGAAGCATGCCGTCGCAGTGAACTCTGCCACGTCTGCGTTGCATATTGCCTATCTTGCCCTTGAGTTGGGCGTTGGTGACATTCTTTGGACCAGTCCCAATACTTTTGTTGCCACATCCAATGCCGCGCTTTATTGCGGTGCAGATGTTGATTTTGTCGATATTGATCCCGACACCTACAATCTGTCGATCCCAGAGCTTAAGCGAAAGTTGGAGATCGCGAAGGGTGCAGGGCGTTTGCCCAAAATCGTAAGTGTCGTTCACTTTGCGGGGCAATCAGCCGATATGCAGGCGATATCTGAGTTGGCAAAAATCTACGGGTTTTCTGTCGTCGAAGATGCCTCACATGCAGTGGGCGGGTATTTTCAAGATGTTCCGGTGGGACAGTGTACCTACTCTGATATTTGTGTGTTCTCGTTTCACCCTGTTAAAATTGTCACCACCGCAGAGGGTGGGGCTGCGGTCACAAACAGCGTTGAACTGGCCACAAAAATGGAGTTGCTGCGATCCCATGGCGTGACGCGCAATGCTGATCTCCTGCATGAGAAAGATCCTGATCCATGGTACTATGAGCAGGTGGATTTGGGCTTCAATTACCGCATGACGGATTTACATGCGGCGCTTGGCGTCTCTCAAATGGGCCGACTGTCCGAATATATCGACAAGCGGCACGAGATCATGGCTCGTTATAACGATGCTCTTGCGGGCCTTCCCCTCAAGTTACCGGCGCAAATGAGTAATCAAGTCTCTGGTTTGCATTTGTATCCAATTCAAGTCTTGGAGCATAATCGTCGCGAAGTTTTTGATGCACTGCGTGCAGCTGGTGTTGGTGTAAATGTGCACTACATTCCTGTGCATACTCAACCGTACTATCGAGAGCTGGGCTTTTCTGCCGGCGATTTCCCCGAGGCTGAACAGTATTACAGCCGAGCGATTTCGTTACCGATGTTCCCATTGTTAAGTGATGCTGATTTTGACCATGTGGTTGCGAGCCTGCGGCGTATACTGTCAGCCTAATAGTATTGCTGACAGGGGCTTTGGGATTCCAGAATGCCCTTGTCACGCGTGCTTTGGCTACTGAGTGTATCCGTCCGGTGAAGGCGCAGGGTTCATTGGCTTATGAACCATTGCCCGCTGAGCATGGGCGCCTGCTCACGACCCATCGTTATCCGTATGAGGTTTGATACGGCTCCATTGCCTTCTGCGTCTTGCAAATTCAGTAGCCGCTCGACGTCTGGGATATCTCCAAACAGGACGCGATCAAAATGCCTGTCTACCTTGGGGGCAGAGGCAGGATTTTGCATTTGATATCGCCGATGGAGCACGGCGAACAGGAAGTAGTACCGCTCGTCGTCGGCTTTGAGGACGGCTAGGTGGTCAGCTGTAATTGCAAAGGTGAAGAGCAGCGATGCAAAGCCACTTTCAACGGGCAGGTGATATGTCAGTTGATCGCCTTGTTTCGCCACCCAAGGCTCATAAGGTTTACGCTCAAGAACAACCTTTTCCATCGTCATTGTGCGGGTTCCATCCACGCCCACGGCATCAGTTCACCGATGCGGTTGATCTTGTGATCCGGCAGGCGGTCAGGATTGAGAACCGGGGCGCGGGTCTCGTCCATAAATAGCTTGGTGGACCGCTTCAAATTGGCGATCAACGCATCGAAGACCGGTCGTAGCTCATAGGCGGCTCTACCAACCCACCCTGCGAGGGTGGAACGATCCAGATCGACCCCTTGCCGTGCGTAAATCTGCGCCTGACGATACAGCGGCAGGTGATCCGCATACTTGCTGACCAGCACATGCGCCACTGTGGCCTCTGTCGGCATGCCACCGGGAATGAGCCGGGCGGATGCGGGCGCTTGGACGACTCCGTTCGTGCAGGAGCGACAAGCATACTTCGGGCGGCGGCTGGGTTCCTGCATCCAAACGGATAGTGATCGAACCATGCACGATCTCAACAGCACTTGCTGACGCAGCCGCCGACGGTGTCGCCTCCGGTTCCAACACCACCGATGCAAATTCAGCACCCGCCAAGTCCGGCACGACCAGCTTGCCGTCCTTCGCCAACCGCCGCCATGACGACAAATGGTTGGGCCGCAGGTCATGCCGCCGTGCCACTTCATTGACCGTCACACCGGGAACCAGCGTTTCCGCCACAACACGGCCCTTGAATGCGTCCGACCAAGTCCGCTTGCCGGAAGGCCCAACCATGACCTCCATTCGGCCAATGTCCTCCATATGGTGCTCTATATGTCCTACCAACGCCGCCTCCATTCCAAATCTACACGTGGAAACGGACTCGCAGATCAGCTTGTCGTCTGGAAGGTCGGGGCAGCGCACCGCTTACCCTGCTCGAACCCATCGGATACATCACACCAACCGAAGCAGAGGAGGCATTCTATGCAAACCTGAACACATTCGATAAAGTCGCTTGAGAAGAACTAAACAGTCTCCGGTAAAACCGGGGCGGTTCAGAGCACCAAGACCGGACGGATACTACTGAGTTGATTTAGCATCATTCTCTTCAGGAATGCACTCTTCGAGGGCTTCTGCGATTGCTCTGGCGGTTTCTGGCTTGTCGCCGATCGGATCGCTCAGGATGCCCCGCATGCTTGGGTGCCAGATGTCGACCGAGTCGTTGTGCAAACGTGTTCGTGCGCCATGAGTGCGACCAAAAAGGAATGTAGGAACTCCCAAGGCACCAGAAAGCTCTGCAGTTGTTGTGCACGGAGCCACAACGTAATCCATATTTTTTAGGAATGCTGCCTGACCTTCAAAGTCATCCATTAGGTCAAGCCCATTTGGGATGCATACATTGGGCAGAATGTGCTGGATTGCCTCAACCTCGGCCTCTTCCAGCTGGCTTTGGAATAGCCAAAAAACTGCTTTTGTGTCTGCTAACGGAGCCAAGTCTTCGACATCCAAGTAGTGGATATTTCTACCTCCCTGACGCAGGATGCTGCGCCAGGAAAGGGCAATGTTTGGTTTTCCCGCCACTGAGTTGGATGCGACTTCTCTTTTCCAATGTTGCGAGAGGTCGGGATCGGCTTTTAGGTAAGAACTTTGTTTTCCGAAATCAGCATGGGTTGGGCGGAACTCTGCAAGCATATCGAAAATCGAGGTGAATGCCCCCGCCTTCTCAATCAGGTTCAGTGCCTCTTTGTTAAGGTGAGGTGTTAACCGCTGACTGCCGATGCCGTTTCGACTTTCGGGGTGGCTAACAAGCATCTCTTCGCGCCACCGTTTAACGGGTAGAAAGTTGGCT
The DNA here is from genome assembly GCF_018599245.1 of Aliiroseovarius lamellibrachiae. Lineage (GTDB taxonomy): Bacteria > Pseudomonadota > Alphaproteobacteria > Rhodobacterales > Rhodobacteraceae > Aliiroseovarius > Aliiroseovarius lamellibrachiae. The sequence continues at coordinate 144,529 of NZ_JAHEVJ010000005.1, read as the reverse complement.
CGCGGGAAACTTCGTTCAAGCAAGGTGACGATGCGTGGGTCACAAGTGAACGTTGCGTGAGGAACGTCTTGGATAACATCATCATATACGCTGGCAAATCTGATCTCATCTCCCACTCCAAAATCCGCAAGAATAACAACTTCGTCTGCATGTCTTAGATCGGATGCATACTGAACATAGTTTCCCTCGGTGTCGTCTCGGAGTGCTGCGGTGAACGGACGTTCGCGAGATTCCAAAAAGGCTCTGCGACATTCGCCGCGCATGAACAAGATTTGGTGCATAGAGGTGTTAAATCCACGCGGCTTATTGGGGTTCATTCGTATGATTTCATCATTAATAGCATCATATGCTCGCTCAAACTGCCCTAGTCCCATATGGCACTCGCCGATTTTCAAACCAGCATTTCGACCAAATGCTAAAGTGTCGACCAAGGGTTGGAAGGCGTGAATGGCGGAAATGAAATCTTGCATTGCAAAATGAATTAACCCTTGCAGGTACTTAGTTTCATCATTGTCGGTTAAAGCTTCTTTTTCGAGAGCCTCGTCAATCAAAGCTTTTGCGTCTTTGGCAGATCCGATTTCTAGATAGCACTTGATTGCGCTTACGACCGAATGCCGTGACCAATTGCGCGTTTCGACAATGGCGCGGAGCGCATCTGCTCCGGTAATCAATTCGTCGTGAAGATCGTGTTTCTGTAGCAGCTTGAACGATTGAGGGTTGAGCGGGTCGCTGTGCAGCGCTGCAATTGCAGCTCTTTTAGCAGCCGGTAAATCCCCAGAGTACTCAAGCAAGATACTGTTAAGTCTATGAGCTGCCCCATTTCGATACAGCGCACCGATGCTCCTATTCGCGGCGGCGAGTGCTGTTGGTATTTCCCAGCGCCACAAAAGCGCTTGAGCTTCGGCAAGATAGTGCTGGGCTGACTTCTTATCTGGCTTTGACACGGCTGGTCGCTTCCTAATGTTCGTTAGCCGACGCCTTATTCGGGTTGATAAAATAAAAAGTCCCTCTTTGAAGTATCTATTCGTTTTTCCAAGATCACCTCGTTTAAGTGCGTCAAAGAACGCAACAAAAGTTACAGAATTTAAGATTTTCATTGTATGACCTTTAAGAAACGTATGACCTTTAAGAAACGCATCCACGAGTTTATGTGGTGTTTATGCCGCTTTTGGGGCTGATAGCAACCCTATGGAATTGAGTGTGCCACAAGGAGATCCTAGTTTCCTGGACGCCTGCCTCGTTCATTTCCTGCTGTTTCATTTCATAGTCAACTGGGGACAGCATGCCATTGTTCGTGTGCTGGCGTGTCGGGTTGTAAAACATCTCGATGTAGTCGAACACATTCTGCCTTGCTGCATCACATGTGAGATACGTCTGCCGCCTGATCCGTTCCCGTTTCAGCAGTTGCAGAGGCATTCTTCTAAACCATCAAGGCAGAGCTGATCTGGCGTCGTTCGTGGGAAACACGAAGACAGGCTGAGATCACCATCTTCCAATCTCATGGTTTGCAAGCAAACCACTACCGTGCAGCGAAATACATCAATGGGTTCTATAACCCACTTCGCCGTCATTCAGCACTGGGTTGGAAAAGCCCCGTCGCTTCGAAAGGAAAGTGGCCGAAACGAGCACTTGGGGCGGCACTAAAGCGCAACAGGTCCACTCAACCATGCTGGAGGTTATATTGAGGTGCTGCCAGTGTGTGTTTTCCATCGAAGGGTCCTAAGCTGGCCTAGACACTAAAGGCTAGATCTGCAAAATGTTGGCGCACTGAATTTTCCTTGATTTGGAGAAAAGGGCACTAACGGTGAGGTTTGAAAACGGTGTCTAGCATTTGGCGCGCCTTTGTAAAAAAGCGAATTCATTGGGTTAAGTCCAAATTTCTTCGCCAAGCGTATTCGTTGCGGGGGGGGGGCAAAATGAGTGTAGCGCTTGCGGTCGCAAAGCTACTCCACGATGTGGTGGACAGGCCATTTTCTGCTACTTTGCTTTTGAGCTGTCTCTACGTGCTAAATAGGCGCCTGGAACTTGAAAAGCTTGCCCAAGACATCATCAAAATGGACCGATACCCAGTGGCCAATTTCCGGTTGCGAAATATGTTGCTGAAGACTGCGTGGTTGTTACAAAATGATGAGTTGCTGGACGTGGTACTTGGTATTGAGCAATCACAGGAACGCTACTTTCCCCAAAATATTAAATTTATTGCAGAACGAAAAAATGCGCATCCACTGATGCAAGCTGCTTCGCGTCAGATATGCGCTAGACTTAAGAATGATATAGCTAGCGTCTCTCAAGTCGCGTCTCAAGAGAGTGTTGTGAGGGCGATAGAATGCATGGATGCATTCGAAGATTTTAGTATCAAACAAGATTTTTTGAAACCGCTAGCAAGCCATGCTGTGGTCTGCCGGTATTTGGCGCGCCAGTCAGCCCACAACGCGAATTGGGGTGAGGCTGAGTTTTGGTTTGAAAAGGCAATGGAATACGCACCTCACGATCCACGCAATTATTTGGATTTGGGGGAGCTGGCCTTACGGCACGCAGATGCGAAAGCAAAAATTGAGCGGCTCTTGTGTTTGCGCTTACGTGCTGGCTCGCGTCCCCTAGGGTATGACGTGCTGCAAGGATTAGCTTACATTTTGCAGGGCGACTATCGATCTTATCTAGAGTCGCGTGACGACCAATCGGGCAATGCTGCAGCTAGACAGGAATATGGCGCTGCGGTTAGAAGAAGCATGGGACGTGCTGCGCAGCCCTTCTCCGAGCAGGAAAATTCAGCGTTTGTTATTGGGCGTGATGGCGTGTCAGATGAAGTGCGGTGGTCATATTACTACTCGAAGCTTCTTAGGTATTATCGCCATGTTGGGATTTCTTGTGATCCGCGTCTGCTTGGCCTTTTCCGACGTAGTTTTCCTAAAGTAGATTTCTATCCGGTAAAGCGAAACTGGGGGCACACTCAGTCAAGAGATTTTCAGAACTTGCGAGATAAAGTTCCGAATTTGGAACTCGCAGCGCGATTGGATAATGCTGCGTTCGATGCTTCAAAAAAGGCAGATGAGGTGATGTTTATTGAGGATGTTCCAGTGCGAGATTGGAAAACTCGTGATTTGAAGTCTCCGCCATGCGGGGGTAGGAGCGTTGGATCTAGCTTAATTCCCGAAGTTGAGCGCGCTGAGTTTTGGTTGAAGTATTTGGACCGTAACTCAAGGGGAAAGCTGAAGGTTGGACTTATTTGGCGTTCTGGTATGATTAATGAGAGCCGCCGTCGCCATTATATGGCTTTGAAGGAATTTGCCCCCCTAGCCGGCTTACCTATCTCGGTTTACTCCATTCAGCATCAATCTACGGTTGCGGAGCGCCTAGAGGGGGAAGCACTTGGGTTTCACTTTCTTGATGAGAAAATTGATTTTTATAATGATTTTGAGGCGGTGGCTGCCCTAACAGCAGGTTTGGACCTGGTGATTGGCATTTCCTCATTACCATATGAGTTGGCAGCGGCCGTTGGCACTGAATGTTGGTTATGTGCGATATCGCCTGAGGGAAAATGGCTGAGGTTGGGGGCATCTGAGGGCAACGCAGACCGCCTAACGCTCAATGGTAAAATTATATACCCGCGCCATGCTGCTGGATATTTAGAACCGGCCCCTGATCGATCGAGTAAACTTATTCAGCAAGTTATAAAACTATTGCAAGACCGACTGGGGGAGCAATGCTCATAGACTATACTAACCGTCTGAATGCATTGGAGGACACTCTTTCGACGTTGGCCGATTTCCATAGTCAGCCCAGCATGCATCTCCTTCAAGAGCAACTTATTCAGAAGCGTAGGGCCCTTGGGGTAATGTTGAGGCTGGTCTCGGCCTTAAGGAAGACACGCATTGGGGTGATTGCGTTGATTTGGATGGCGATTTGGATTTACCCTAAGGCTTGGTTTTCACGCGGAAAACCAAAGCAAGTCTATATTGTTTCGTTAACAGAAAACAACAAATCTGCTTTGCAACGCGTCACCGTGTTGTTTGAGGAGCGCATTGCGATAAACTGCTTGTGTGCAACGCTCCTTCAGCGACTGCGCTCAATGTGTATGAAAAGGAGAGAGGTTGATCTGCTACTTAAATCGGGTAGCAAAGAGGACTTTCTATTTTTGCACCAGATCGCAGGAGTGGCTTGCGCGATTTTATTCACCGAAGATTGGAGGCAAAGTCGCCCGCAACTGGTGATGGCTGCGAACGATCACTCACCTGCTACGGTGTCCTTGTTCGCTCTGGCAAGGGCTTATCAATTGCGCAGCTGTTATGTTCAACATGGTAGTGTGACTGAGAGTTTTCCGCCGTTACGCTATGATCTCTCGGTCTTATACAATGAACGTTCAATCGCCTTGTATAGCGCATCCGCTAACCGTTGCAGGTTGCCAGAAATGGAACGCAGTAAGATTTTTTTACTTCCACCACAGTCGGCGCCGTTTTGCAAAATCGCTCCGCCGTCGTCCCCTTTTACAGTTTATATTGCGCTATCGTTTTTTCCTAACTTGACTGTTTTGGACAGCATGTTGGCAGACTTGGTTTCACAGCCACAGGTGTCGAGTGTAACACTTTGTCCGCACCCAAGGTGCCAATTGAATCTTGCTCAGTTTGCTAATCGTGATGGGGTGGATGTGTCCCCTAAGGGATTGCGTGTTAAAGATGTGGTAAACCAGGGTGATGTTTGCATCGTGAGTAATTCTGGTGTGGCATTGGAATTGTTAAGAGCCGGGTGCCCAACATTTTTTTGGGATCAGGGGGATCTCAGTACGAGGGATTATTACGGATTCGTAGCAGAAAAGATCCTACCCGTTTTTGATATGGAATGGCTGGCAGACCCGAAGAGCGCAGTCGCATTTTTTGATGTGAACTGGGTGTCGAGGATGGCAAGCTTTGATTCTGCAGTTGAAACTGACCCGACTGTATTAGAGTTGAATTTGAGGCAAGCTTTAGCGGAGTTTGAAATTGGGTAATTGGTCGAAAAATCTCTAAATATTTGAAGTTTTTCGTAGGTATAGGTCGTAGTGTTGCCTCAATGCTGCCGCCAATCAAGCAAGGGATAGAGGTGTCATGATGGAGTACCAAAACTCTATCGGATGTGACTATGCCTCGTTTAGCTCCCACGTTTGTTCTTAATCGAAAATATGCCGGTGACGATGATCGATCACGCTACACTGATTTGCTTTTCCATAACGGAGTTTTGTATGCAACCAACGGATACGATGGCAATGTCGAGGCTTGGAGCGTAACGGGGGGGGGACTGTCTAGGTTCAGTTCTGCATCACACCCCCGAACTGCGGCCGCGGGTGTTGTCGCTAGGTTATCTGCTGTAGAATTCGGTGGGTCCGACTATTTAATTTCCGGCGGTGGGGGCACAGGGGTGCTGACTGCGTTTGGAGTTGGTAGCAATGGTGCAATCACAGGAAGCAATGAAATTGGCACCTATTCTGTCTGGGCCGGAGACATGGGTGGTATGGTTTCTCATGTGCTGAATAGCGGGGATGTGGCTGTATATGGGGCGCTGACGAACGGGAACGGTATTGGCCAGATCAGGTTTAGTTCATCTGGAACGGTAGAACATGCTTGGAAGGTGACCGACACTGCATCAATATCCACTCAGGCAGGCGTTGATTTGGCGGCCGCTGTTATTGCGGGTAGTCAATTTGTGTTTTCCGCCGGAACAACAGATGTTGGCCTGACATCTTGGAGCGTGCAAAATGATGGTTCTCTACAGGCGGTTGCAACATTGTCGGCATCAGAAAACCTCTGGGTTTCTGCGCCTACGTGCCTAGAAGTGAGCGTCGTCGATGGTAGGACGTTCCTAATTATGGCCGCAGCAGGAACCAACTCTTTGACCGTGGTTGAAGTTAATGTTTTGGGAGGGATGAGGGTTGTAGATCATGTATTGGACAACCTGAATACTCGTTTTAACAATGTGCAGGCGATGGATACCGTTAGGTTCGGCGAGTTGACCTATGTGGTTGCAGGGGGGAGCGATGGTGGGGTCACGGTTTTCCTGTTACTTCCTGATGGACACCTGATTGAACAAGGTACAATGGTAGACACCGCGCAATCTAGCCTGGCAAATGTAAGCGCTATCGAAGCGCAAGCAACCGGAAGTGGGTTGGCTATATTTGTCACCAGCGCATCCGAAATAGGAGTGACGCGCCTTCAGTACGACTTAGGTGCTGCGGGCAGTGTCTACTCTGGTTCGGATGGCTCAGATGTTTTGACTGGTGGCAACCAAACAGACATCTTAGATGGGGGGGATGGAAGCGATGTTCTGAGCGGCGGTGGAGGGAATGACGTACTTTCAGACGGAGCAGGCAATGATACGCTGACTGGTGGATCAGGGGCCGACACGTTTGTGTTCTCAAGAGACGGAGACACTGATACGATCATAGATTTTGATCCCCTAAACGACCGAATTGACTTGTCTCAGTGGTACGGTTTGCGTGGAGCCAGTCAACTCGAGATCGCGACTTTGGCTGATGGTTTTCAGTTGGTGTTTGGAGATGAGACTTTGCTTGTACGATCCTCCAACTGGGGCAGTAACACCATAAGCACATTGCCTGAGACGGCGCTGATCGGCGTTGATCGAATATCCATGGTGCCAGAGCCTATTCCAAACAACTCGACACCAGATGTTAGCCCATATCAGGAATCGGGTACTCCCAATGATGATCGAATGATTGCCCCCAATCGGAACAGTATTCTGCGGGGACGTGCCGGGGATGATCAGATTGTAGGCGGCAATGGCACCGACGAGCTATATGGCGGCGATGGTAATGACACTCTGATTAGTGGGGGGGGGATGGGAAATATCATTTATGGTGATGCTGGGAATGACACAATTTATGTCGGAGCAATTTGGGACTTGGATTTGTAAGACGGGGCGTTCAATTTGCGGTGTGGGCATTTCACTGTGTGTTTTTTACTAAATCTGCAACAGTTTATGCTAATCATTCAACCTTCTGCTCCAAAAGCTTGATAGCTTGATGGGGCTCGGCAACACATATCCATGTTGAACACTTATTAATCGGGCGCAATTACATGAGCTTTGCTGCAGACCACAAGATCAAACCAGTCATTGAGACGAGCGATGCGAAAGCGAATGCCGACACTATGGCAATGTTGTCTGTGGGGGAAGAGTTCCATGGGACCTTGTCATCAACTAACGACCGGGACTGGGTCAAGATACAGTTAGAAGCCAATCAGACTTATGTTTTTTCCGCATGGGGAACTGGTGGCAGCGCAGGGGTTCGTGATACATCTCTGAGAATACTAAATGCAAATGCAATCGAGCTTATCCAAAATGATGATGTCAACGTAGCCGACGGCAATCTGTTCTCTCAGATTTCGTACACTCCAAGTTCCAGCGGTACTTATTTTTTGGAACTACGGGCCGCTAGTGGGTCCGGGAAGTACATTTTAGAAGCGGCCACAGACGTATTCACGGTGGATCAGGTTGTAAATCAGTTGGCCGAGCATGGTTGGGGGTACTCAACCCCATTAGCGTTCACCACAAATGCATTGACTGTTAACTTGTCTGGTTTGACTGGTGAGGGCAAACAATTAGCCCGATGGGCTTTGGAAGCGTGGAAAGATGTGTCGGCGCTTACCTTCACCGAAACCACAGGTAGCGCTAAGATTACGTTTGATGATTCAGCTTCTGGGGCATTCGCTGGCCCATCTGGTTTTGTTCCAGCGACAGGGGCTATTCTGACATCAACCGTGAATATAAGTACCCAATGGCTGCAACAATATGGAACGTCCATTGGGTCATACTCTTTTTTAACATATTTACATGAAATTGGGCATGCTCTTGGGTTGATGCACAGCGGTTCATACAATGGTTCTGCAACCTATGGGGTAAGTAACCATTTCCTCAATGATAGCTATCAAATGACCATAATGTCCTACTTTAATGCTGAGACGAACACCAATGTGATCGGAAGCGATTATAATCCAGTCTCGCCGATGATCGCCGATATCGCCGCTATTTGGCAGCTATATGGCGCGCCGAGGGACGTGAATCCCGGGAACACCGTATGGGGCGTTTCGAACAATGTAAGCGGCCTTTTGGGGAGTGTCATGGGATTTTTGTTCGATGGTGACGCAAACCCTGATGGAAAATTCAGTACACTTGATAAGATGGGGCTGAGTGTAGTGGATAGTGCGGGCGTCGATACACTTGATCTGTCCAACGTACCAACGGCCCAGCGTGTGGATATGCGACAGGGCGGCATTAGTGACGTCGGTGGCGGCCGTGGCAATATGGTTGTGGCATTGGGGACCGTTCTGGAAAACTATAAAGGTGGATCTGCTCAGGATCATGTCATCGCAAACGCTGCGCGCAACACCGTTTATGGTGGTGATGGCAATGATACGATATTTGGCGGTGCTGGAAACGATTACATATATGGAGAGAATGGTGCGGACAGTGTCCTAGGGGATGCTGGCAATGACTACATTGATGGCGGCTCCAGCGATGACACACTTTATGGCGGATCTGGTGATGACACGCTGCACGCTGGAAGTGGTAACGATAGTTTCTGGGGCGGGGCGGGGAATGATTACATGTCCGCCAGCACGGGTAATGATTACTTAGACGCAGGATCCGAAAATGACACACTTCATGGAGGTTCTGGACGCGACACAATGCATGGCGGCGCTGGTAATGATTTGTTCTATGGCGGAGATGGCAATGACTACATGTCAGGTAGCTATGGGAATGACACCCTTGATGGCGGAGCGGGTAATGACACATTCCATGGTGGAAGTGGCGATGACGTTTTCTATGTAAATTCACGGAGTGATATAGTTTATGAGAATTCGGGTGGCGGTATGGACCTGATTTGCAGTACGTTCAGCATGACCTTGACCCAGTATGTAAATATTGAAAACGCTACTCTTTTGGGGGCTTCGGGACTTTCCCTCACGGGTAACGCAGGCTCAAATGTGCTTCGAGGGAATTCTGGAAATAACTATTTTGTTGGAAATGGTGGGAATGACAGAATTTATGGTGATCTGGGCGCGGACACCCTGCATGGCGGGAGCGGTCACGATCGGCTCTTCGGTGAGGATGGCAATGATTACCTGTCAGGAAGTACTGGAAACGACTATATTGAGGGGGGTGCACATAACGACACCCTGTACGGTGGAGCGGGCAAAGATACACTGTCTGGTGGGACCGGAAATGATTGGTTTTACGCCGGGGATGGTAACGATTACCTCTCAGCGAGCTCGGGTGATGACTACATGGTTGCAGGTGGAGGTGTCGATACTCTCTATGGCGGCTCCGGGAATGATACACTGCATGCAGGCAGTGGCAATGATCGTGCTTTCGGGCATGGCGGGCATGATTATATCTCTGGGAGCATTGGTAACGATTACATAGAGGGTGGGTCTGAGAATGACACCCTGCATGGTGGAGCAGGTAACGATACGCTGTCTGGTGGGACCGGAAATGATTGGCTTTACGCTGGCAGTGACAACGATTACCTGCTGGGGCAGTCTGGCGATGATTACATCGTTGGGGATAGTGGTGTAGACACCCTGTACGGCAACTCTGGAAACGACACTCTGCATGCAGGCAGTGGCAATGATCGTGCTTTCGGGCATGACGGGCATGATTATATCTCTGGGAGCACTGGTAACGATTACATAGAGGGTGGGTCAGGAAATGATACGCTCAACGGAGGGGCTGGTAACGACACTTTGAGTGGCGGTGAAGGGCGTGATCGGTTGATTGGTGGAAGTGGCAATGAGTATTTGTCCGGGAATTCGGGTGATGACACCCTAGATGGTGGAGCTGGATCGGATTCAATGTCTGGCGGGACTGGCAATGATCACTACTACGTAAATTCGACAAGTGACCGAATTTACGAAGCGAGCAACGGCGGGCAAGACAAAGCCAATAGCTATATTAGCTTTAACGTGGCTCTCCACTCCAACCTAGAAGACGCAACCTTACTCGGGACGGCAAACCTGAATCTCTATGGCAGCGTAGGTGCCAATACTTTGCATGGGAATAGTGGCAATAACTACATTGCAGGGAATGGTGGCGCAGATCAAATATTTGGGGCCTTGGGTAACGATGCACTTCATGGCGGAAGCGGAAATGACAGGCTTTTTGGTGAAACTGGGGCGGACTATCTATCTGGTAGTTTTGGCAATGACTACATTGATGGCGGCTCCAGCGATGACACACTTTATGGCGGATCTGGTGATGACACGCTGCACGCTGGAAGTGGTAACGATAGTTTCTGGGGCGGGGCGGGGAATGATTACATGTCCGCCAGCACGGGTAATGATTACTTAGACGCAGGATCCGAAAATGACACACTTCATGGAGGTTCTGGACGCGACACAATGCATGGCGGCGCTGGTAATGATTTGTTCTATGGCGGAGATGGCAATGACTACATGTCAGGTAGCTATGGGAATGACACCCTTGATGGCGGAGCGGGTAATGACACATTCCATGGTGGAAGTGGCGATGATCAGTTTGTGTTTCTCAGGGGCAATCAGCAAGCCGTCATCCGTGACTTTGAAGACAATCAAGACCAATTGCTACTGGCAGGATTTGGCTTTGCGAATGCCGCAGCTGCACTGACGAGTGCCACACAAAATGGTAGTTCCGTTGTATTTTACTTTGCAAGTGGTGATCAGTTGACAGTGTTGAACTCGAATACCCTAGCACTAGCGGACGATATACTAGTATAGCTCTGTTTGAATGGTGATTTCGGAGAGAGGTTGGGCCCAGCGTGTATCCCGCTTGTCAACATATCCCGTCCTTGTGAACTCCATTACCTCTAAGTCGTAATGTTGCGTATTCTGAGACGTAGATTGATCGATAACATTAGCACCAAATCGTTTGTGCCAATTCAAGACACCTTGATTGCTAAGCAAAACTTCACAGGTCAGTTGATCGAGCTTCAATGTATCGAATGCATATGAAAGCCCCGCCAACTCGGTCATTTTCCAGAACTGCAACATTGGCCCCATTTCTTCCGGGGCATGAGGCGTGAAATAAAATGCCCACCAGGCGGTCTTTTCTTGTTGAATATCAAAGAAAATCTGTACGGCTTTGACAAGGCCATCTTGCTCCAGCAACATCATGCTGAAACTCGGATCTTGCATTTTTCGCGCCCACCATTTTTGGTGTTCTTCGCCGGAGATTTCGTGCTGAGTGAGCATCGCATTTCGCACTTTTTCAGCATTCCGCCATGCATGCACATCCCAAATGTCGTTGTCAGTAGCTTTACGAAATAAGAAATTTTTCATGAGGCTGCTCCATCAAAAGTATCTGAACAGCCGCGGATTTCTGCTTTTGGAAGCCGACCATGTACCGCGAATGTGTGCCCGTTACGGCCACATGGGCAATCGTCTACTCCGGTTATTTGCCCCAGGTCTTCTGTCAAAAGTGAGTGTCCGGGATAGCTGTGGGGCAGACACGAAAGGACTTGGATCAAGCCTTCTTCGCCGTGATCCGCAACACTCCAATCTTGTGCTCGTCTGATGATAACGTCAGCGAACGACGGAGCGTGAAGGCGGCCTGCTTCGCATTCTACAAAAATAGAGCCAACCTGTTCGACCATGCCGTAAAAGTTGTGGATTTTTGAAATCCCCGTCACAGCTTTTGTTCGTTGCTTAAAAGCGTCATTGTCAACGGCTTCACTCAACAGCTTTTTCCAGCCACCAGAATGAACCAGAATTCCGTTTGGAATATTGACCGTTCGTCCGCTTTCTTCGAGCGCGCGCACAAAGTATTTCCAAGCCATGAATGTAAACCCAAACAGGAAAACTGGCCCATCGCCAAACTCTTCAAGGAACGGATCTATAGCGTCCCAATTCGGCTGCATTGTTTCATCGTGCAGGGCATAGCAATGCTTTCGTCCAAAATTGGCCATACCAAGGATACCCGCGCCACGGGCGGAAAAGTTCAAACGGTCTTTGACGACGGATGGGTGATCCAGAACCAGCATTGGCATGCGTTGCTTGCCTAGGAAGCTTTGCATGATTTGAACCATAGCTTTGGTCTGATATCCTGCGGTTCTGCGGTCCAGGGAAATGCGCGACACCTGCTGACCTGTGGTGCCAGATGACGCCAGCATTTTGAATCTGTCTTCAGGTGAAATCGATTCAAGAAGATGTGATTTAAAAAGGCGAACTGGCAAAAACGGAAGGTCAGCCAGTTTTTCAACGCTATTTGGGGCGTTTTTAGTTGCGGTAATTGCAGAATAAGCAGAGCAATGCGCGCGATGATGGGCTTCCAGCTCATTCAAGGCAGCAAGCAGCGTCTTTTCCTTTTCACTTTGCTTAAATGCATAGACCGGTTGGGTGAAAAGGGTTTCTAGCTGATCAGACATTATCAAATCTCTTCCTGCGCCAAAAGTTGCAGTGCCGCATAGTCAATTTTTTCATTTGACCTTCGTGGAAAGGCTTCGATATGCACCACCTTAAGGGACCGTGTTGGAAACGAAAACAAGCCGATGGCGGTGCTGCGGATGATGTCGGTATCGCTTTGCTCAGTGAACACCACAAGCGTGTCATCTTCACCAGAGCAGCAAACAGGAAAACCCAGTTCCCCTAGCTTGATTTCAACGTCCGAGAGGCTCACACGGTTGCCTTGCAACTTAATAAACCGGTTCTTTCGACCAATGATCCGAAATAGTCCCAACTCGGGTTCTTCGACCAGATCACCAGTCATCAGTTTTCCAGCCATTTGGTCGCCTTTGGAAAGGTCATCGGCAGTCTCGGCATAGCCCATCATAATTGAGGGGCTGTTGACAACCAAATTTCCCTCGCTTGAGCGCTCTAACGACACGCCAGGAATGGCATAACCAATACAGTCAAAATGTGATGCCATTTTATCAAAAGGTAACCAGCTAATCCGTGGCCCGGCCTCAGTTTGGCCGTACATAATGTGGAACTTCCACCCTTTTTCTGTGGCAATGGTATGCATCGCTTCAGCGTCTTTTCGTTCCAAACGACCGCCGGCTTGTGTGAGAGTACGTAAGTTCGGCAGAGATTTTCGCCCCAGTCGCATTCTTAGAAGCATTTCAAAGTGAAACGGAACGCCTGCAACGCTCGTTGCATGTTCGAAACGTTCCCAGAACTGTTTTTGCATAACGGAATGTTCTGTCAGCAATAGCGTTGCACCAACAGCCATATGGCTGTGGAGAACGGACAGCCCAAACGAGTACTCAAACGGAAGGTGGGCGAGGGGCTTTTCGTCAGGTGTTAGATTAAGATAGCTGGCAATTGAAAGTGCGTTTTCCGCCAATTGCTTTGCCGTAAAGCGGACCAGTTTGGGGGAGCCGGTTGAGCCGGATGTAGACAAGCAAACTGAGAGATCAGGATGTAAATCAGGGGCCGTTACATCAGTGCGCAGCTCCACAATGGCGTCTTCTGGGCCTGGTTGGACGATTGCGCCAATTTGGTATAATTGCGTCAAGCTATCCAGCGTTGATTTGGCAATCTTGGATGACAACAACAACACGGTGTGGCCCGCCGCCTGCAACCCAATATATGCACCCAACATCGGCACGGTGTTGGCACAAAGCAATGCAACAATCTGCCGGCCGGGCACCTGTGCGGCCCAACGGTCTCTAAGAGCATCCAAGTCGCCGTAGCAGAGCCGAGCACCTGTATCGTCTTGCGCTAGTATTGCCTCAGGCGACACATTCTTTGGTCGTAATTCACAAAGCATAGCTTCCTCAGATTTGCATGGCGCCGTCGATGCCGAGCACCTGCCCTGTCACATAAGCCGCTGCGGGGCTTGCTAAGAAGAGCGCCGCGTTTGCGACATCCTCAATTGTGCCAAAGCGGCCCAGGCCAATCTCTGCAAGCGCGTGTTCGCGGGCATCACCAGAAATATCCGAGGTTAAGTCGGTTTCAATAAACCCGGGTGCCAGTGCGTTGACGCGGATGTTGTGGGGGGCAAGCTCTTTTGCCAAAGCATGGGTTAATCCGATCATACCAGCTTTGGTTGCGCAATAGGCAGAATGTCCCGGAGCGCCAATGCGCCCCATAATTGAGGCCATATTCAAAATGACGCCGTGCTTTTTGCCGACCATTAAGCGACCCGCAAGTTGGGCGCAAAGGAATGCGCCTTTCAAGTTCGTGTCCAGCATCATATCCAGATCCGCTTCTGACGACATTGCAAGCATCGCTGGGCGCATAACCCCCGCGTTGTTGACAAGCACATCAAGCCGTCCGGCCTCTTTGCGGATGGTCATTATAGCAGCTTTGACCGATGCGGCGTCGCTAACGTCTAATGTAATGGCGCGCGCATTTGGAAGTTCTTCTGCAAGCGCTTCTACATCCGCAATATTGCGACTAGACAACCAAACATGAGCGCCGGCTTCTGCGTAAAGGCGTGCAATTCCAGCTCCGATTCCACGACTGGCACCCGTCACGAGCGCCACTTGGTCCGTTAATTGAAAGCGATCAGAAATTAACGTCATATCGTCCCAGGATTTCCTTAGCCTTCCCAACGCTAGACATGTCAATGATATCATCGGTGTCGAGCATAATGTCGAAAACCTCTTCCAATGCGGCGACCAATGTCATGTGCGCAACAGAATCCCACTCTTTGATGGTGTTGTATTGCAACTCATCCGTCACAGTAATTGCTTCGATTTGCAGAGCCTCAACAAAGGCCCCAACTAGCTTTTCATTGTTATCAGTTGACATATTCATTCCCATGACAATGGCTTTCAGATGGACATAAAACCATCCAACGTATTCTGCAAGAGAAGCTTTGTGACGCTATGATTACTGCTGCATTGGCGCTACGATCCGCTACCAGAGTTGTCTGTCACACCAAAACCTCCTGCGGATCCTGCTTACCAACCCCAAACACGCGCTTATAACGCGCAATCTCATCCGAAGGGCCCATGGCTTTGTTGGGGTTGTCTGACAGTTTGACGGTGGGATTCCCGTCGGCAGAAATGGCTTTGCAGACCAGCGAGAATGGCGCCAGCGCATCATTTGGCACAAGCCCTTTGAAATCATTGGTCAACATGGTACCCCAGCCAAAGCTGACTTTGACGCGGTCGGCAAACTGTTGATGAAGCTCAATGATTTTGTCAGCATCAAGACCGTCCGAAAAAATCACCATCTTGTCGCGCGGATCTTCGCCCCGGTCTTTCCACCACTGAATGGCCGTCTCGGCGCCCGTCGCGGGATCACCGCTGTCGATGCGCATCCCGGTCCAACCGGCCAGCCAATCGGGCGCGCCGTCCAGAAACCCGCTGGTGCCATAGGTGTCAGGCAGGATGATGCGCAGGTTGCCGTCGTGTTCTTCCTGCCAGTCCGCCAACACATCATAAGGGGCTTGTCGCAGGGCTGTGTCGCCCTTGGCCAAAGCGGCATAGACCATCGGCAATTCATGCGCGTTTGTGCCGATCGCCTCAATGTCGCGTTTCATCGCAATGCGGCAGTTTGAGGTGCCGACAAAGGCGTCGCCCAGCCCTTCAATCATGGCCTGTACGGACCAGTCTTGCCACAAAAACGAATGCCGTCGACGGGTGCCAAAGTCAGCCAGTTTCAGCCCGTCTAACTTGCGCAGTTTCTCGATTTTTTCCCAAGTGCGGGTCATGGCCCGGGCATATAGCACCTGCAGTTCAAACCGCCCCATATCGCGCAAAACGGCGCGTCCCCGCAGTTCCATCAGCACAGCCAGCGCCGGAATTTCCCACATCATCACTTCGGGCCACGACCCTTCAAAGGTCAGCTCATACTGATCCCCGACACGTTCCAGATGATAGGGTGGAAGACGCAGATTTTCGAACCACTCCATGAAATCAGATCGGAACATCTGGCGTTTGCCATAAAACGTATTGCCGCGCAGCCATGTGCTTTCGCCCCGCGACAGGCTGAGTGTGCGGATGTGATCCAGCTGTTCGCGCAGCTCGCCTTCGTCGATCAGGTCGGCAAGGGGCACATGTTTTGATCGGTTGATCAGGCTGAATGTCACCTGCGTGTCGCGTTTGTTGCGAAATACCGATTGGCACATCAAAAGCTTGTAGAAATCCGTGTCGATCAATGACCGCACGATGGGGTCGATTTTCCAGTTGTGATCAAAAACACGGGTTGCAATATCAACCATCGGGGCCATCCATTTCTATGAAATCTTGTTAGAGCATGGCGGGATGTGCTTGTATAGGCTTGGGTGCATCCGGATCAGACCAGCGTGACGCCTGCGGCCTTCATCTGATCCAGAGCGACCTGCAACGATCCGTCCAGATCAATGGCGCGGCACAGGGTCGTGTCAACGGTGACGTCAAAGCCAAGGGTCGCGCCGTCGATGGCGGAATAGGCAACGCAGAAATCGGTGGCCAGCCCCACAAGGGTTAGATGGGTGACACCCCTTGTGCGCAAATAGCCCTCGAGCCCGGTTGGTGTGATGCGGTCATTTTCGAAAAACGCGGAATAACTGTCGATCTGGGGGCGGAAGCCTTTGCGGATCACAAGATCTCCCGGCGTGGTGTTCAGATCAGGGTGGAATGCGGCGCCATTGGATCCTTGCTCGCAGTGATCTGGCCACAGAACTTGTGTGCCGTAAGGCATTTCGGTGGTCTCAAACGGAGCTTTTCCTGTGTGCGATGTGGCAAACGAGCTGTGCCCTACCGGATGCCAGTCTTGGGTGAACACTTTGACAGGATACTCCGCCAATGCGGCGTTGATTGGGGCGATAATTGCATCGCCATCGGCGACGGCCAGCGCGCCACCGGGGCAGAAATCGTTTTGAACATCAATGACAATCAGGGCGTGGGTGGCGTCGCGCATCTTTGGCTCCATCTTTTTTATATGGGTAAGTTGCGTGAACACGAGGGTCAAGCTTTTGGGTCCGTTACCAAATGGCTGTCTGTGCATATGACTTGGTGATGCAGACCGTGTGCCGGAAACGAAAATGGCGTTGGCCGCTAAGTGCGGCGAACGCCATTCGGGTTTTTGAAACTGGGATTGCGCAAGTTAGTTCAGCGAATTCACATCTGATGCTATGCCAGCCAATCGAGACAAGACGGTCAGGGCCGTGGTGGCCGATGCGATCGAGGTTTCGGTCACAAGAACGGTGTCTTTGGGGTGGATTGCAAACTCGCCCGCGCTGAACAGCCCATCTGCTGAGGCCAAATCAAAGACAAAAACCGAACGTTCATTTGAAGGGCCGCTTCCATCTTGGCGAACATGCGCGGCATCGTAGTCCCGCAACACCATAATCCCTTTCAGGTTGGCGCGTTTTTCTGATAAGCCGCCAATCATTGACATTGCATCCAATGCGCTGATCTCGTCTTTGCTAAACGGTATGATGGCTTCTTTTGCTGCGGCACCAAGCGACCGGAAGTAGCGCTTATCTGTTTCGACGGACAATTTATCCCCGCCGCGCAGCACAGTATCAAGGTCTGGGTTCTCTAAAAGTGCAGACATGGACTTGGTGTAGACTTTGCCTGCTCGAATTAAGCGCAGCTGTGGGTTTTCAATCCGCGCATTTGCCCCGCCTGCTGTGGCCACGGCGTTCAGCACAGTGAAATGTGAGGAGTCGACTGGATAGCTGCCGGGGCGCAAAACGCCTGAAACAACGGATACGGAGCCTTTGGCCCCTTTGGTTACGGCAAGCTGAACCTGAGCCGAGGGCACTACCTCGGACATCTTGCGTTGAATGCGATTGCGCGCGCTGGTTTCGGATAGACCCGCCACCTGAACTGCACCTGCAAAAGGCAAAAAGACTGTTCCGCCAGTGGAGACTTTCAGAGATTTCATTTGGGTGGCGCGGTTTCCGCGACCAGACAAAAGAGAGGCCTCTTCGCTGTCCCAGATCACAATGGAGATTTCGTCCCCAGCGGAAATGGCATTTTCAGGGCCTTGGTGTTTGTGCCGCAACCAGCCGTGGTTTTTGACCCCACCCGTCATTGGCCAAGCTTGATATTCTGGCAAAGTGCTGCGATCAACTTGATACAAAGCGATCTGTGGAGTTGGGGCGTTTGCTGCCGCTACAATTTCCGACTGCAATGCGGCCCCGCGTGGAAGATTGCATGCTGATAGAAGTGCAATCGCACCGACTGACAAAACTAGACGCAACATACATTGCTTCCTTTTTCCACCCTGCTGTGGTGCCAACTTAGAAGCATCATGTGTGACGCTCAACAGGAGAACTGCAGTTTAAATAATTGGACGTATAAGTGCCACATATAATTAAAGCATCAATTCGCGGTGTGCGGCTATCGCGGCTTTAACATCTTCAAAATATATCATTTTACCTTTTTCGAGTATCGCCGCATGATCGCAGACGTCCTGGATAATTCCCATATCATGCGAAACCATGATTGCACCACTGCTTTTCATGCGGTCGACAAGCACCTCGCGGCTTTTACGCCGAAACGCTGCGTCGCCAACGGATGTCACCTCATCTACCAAATAAGTGTCGAACTGGATGCCCATGGATATACCAAAAGCCAAACGTGATCGCATGCCTGATGAGTAGCTGCGAACGGGGAGGTGAAAGTGCTGCCCGAGTTCTGCAAAATCTTGAACGTATTCGCGCAGCTCTTGGGTATCTACGCCATAGATTCTTGCAATAAAACTTGCGTTTTGAGATCCGGTTAGGTCGCCATGAAACGAGCCTGCAAAGCCCACCGGCCAAGACATGCTTCCGGTGATTTTGATTTCGCCACTAGAGGGCCACACGGTGCCTGCGATCATACGCAAGAGACTGGATTTCCCCGCGCCGTTTCGACCAAGCAATGCAACTGTTTTTCCTGAGGGAAAGACTGCATTGATACTATCGGCAACTATCGTGCGTGAGCCGCGCAAGTAGAAGTATTTTGTTAAGTTGACGAGTTCAATCACGGCGTGTCACCTGCGGTCGCGGATTGAGTAGTAGATCATTACAGAAATCGCCCAAGCTGCAAAAAGAAAACCCGCGAGAGTGGCCAATGCGATTACGCGGCGTGGGTACTCAGCGGTTTCCGCAAGCGTAGGTTCGATATAAGCGGCCAGATATCGTGATTTTCGGGCTGCATCAGCTACGGCGGTGTCTAGTGAGCTGAGGGCAGAGAGGTAGGACGTTTCAGCAAATTGTCGATCAACTGACAGTCTTTCATATTCACCGACCAAAGTAGCGTAGGCGCCAGAAGTATCACCCTCTGCGGAACTAAAGCGTTCACGTTCGGAGTCCAAGCGTTTCTGGATAACGCTAACCCGGCGTTCGACTTGTTTGACGCGAGGGTCCCCTGTTCCCGCAGTTTGAAATAGCAAATCAAGCTCGATTTGCGCGGTGGCCAATTGTTCCTGCAGCGAATTGAGAACCCCCATACGGCCCACGATATCCACTTGTGGGTCAACAATCTGTGTACTGAGACGGAACCTTTGGATGGCTTCGCGTGACCTCTTCATTCTATCCTTTGCGAGCTGCAGCTCTTCACGGGCATAGCGCGTTGCATCGTTACGAGCTGTAGTCGACAGGTCGTTGATCATCCGCACGCTTTCGTCATAGATGGCTTGGCCGATCATTTGTGCATCTTTGGGGTCGTACGCGGTGACGCGGACTTCGATTAGCCCTGTTGATTTACTGTAATAGATATTCACAATACGAGACCAGTATTTCACCAACTGCTCAATAGAAGCATCATTCGAGAGGCTAAAGAAAGGGTCGGAGGGCTGGTAGTATTTGCTTCGTAGATCCAGCGCCGCATCCACATTTTGAACCAAGCGTTGACTTTGCATAAATTCGAACAGGATGTCAGTGTCTGAACCCGTATTACCTGTAAGCTGTGTAATCCCGCCAAGAAGGTCAATCGGTGATCTAGTTTCCTGTGATTGGACAGAAAACCCCATTGTTGAGGCGTATTGATCTTTCGCGAAGACAAAAAGATAGACTGCTGCAGCGATGGTTGGAACTAATACTGAAAGATAAAAGGCATAGATTACCCGACGATGGCGCGGTTTCATTTTAGCAGCCGAAGCTGGTTTTGGTTTTTGTGGCGCAGCGGTCGTGTTGTTAGATGCAGCTGCCGCAGGCGCTTTACCGTCTTTCATCTTTTTACCCTTTTGTGTAAATGCCAATTAAAAAGCAATTACGTCTGTCCGCGAGTGCCTTATGGACCCACTCGCTCTTATCTGTTATTGGACGTGCAGTATCAACGGGTAAATACTTATGTCGAACCCCCAACCAGCCTCTGCGTCATCTTACCGTGGTCTCAGGGCAATTTCAGCCCTGATGCTCAGAGAGATGTCGTCGACCTACGGCAACTCCATCATGGGATATTTTTGGGCGCTGGCTGAACCGGTAGGCGGCGTTGCAATCCTAACCTTTGTTTTCTCGCTTGCTTTGCGCGCGCCCGGCTTGGGTGATAGCTTTGCACTCTTTTACGCTTCGGGTTTTTTGCCCTTTTCAGCCTTTATGGATCTTTCCCGAAAAACCGCGACATCGATTCGATTTTCCAAGAGTTTGCTTTATTATCCGCGGGTGACTTTTGTCGACGCACTTATTGCGCGTGTAGTTCTTAATTCACTGACGCAACTAATGATTGGTGCGATTTTTTTGGCTTGCATCCTTCCCTTTAGTCGTACTCACATCTTTTTAAATGCGCCTGTTTTGTTTTGGTCTTACGTAATGGCGATCAGTTTGGCTGTTGGCGTTGGCACCATTAACTGCTATCTGTTTTGGCGGTTTCCCGCATGGGAACGAATTTGGTCTGTTATTACGCGTCCACTTTTTATCGGATCCGCTATATTCTTCACCTTTGAGAGTGTTCCAGAGGCCGTAAAAGGATATCTGTGGCTAAACCCGCTAGTCCATGTGGTGGGGCAGGCGCGGGATGGAATTTATGTGCTTTATGAACCCTCGTATATTTCTCAAAGCTATGTATTTGGGATATCGGCATTTTTGGGGGTTTTGGGGATGCTGCTGCTGTGGGGGAATAGCAAAGAAATCTTAAATGGATAGGTTTGGTGATGCGCCGGCTGAAGTGGCACTGTTAGCCGATTATAAAAATGAGGTCGCCGCCCGCACAGCCTTCTCCGTATAGGCGTAGATCGCTTCCCCACCCACTTCATACCGCGGCACGGCCCAGCCCATCGACGCAAAGCGGCGGATCATGATGAACATTGGCAACAGCTCTTCGGCCTCATCGGAAAACGCCCGCAATTCGCGATAGCCTTTGATGGCGGCGGCTTGGATTTCGGCGGCGGCGGGTTCGCGCTCATTCTGGGTCATCATGACGGCAAGGTCATAAAGGCGAAAGCCAAAACCTGCGTCGTCAAAGTCAATCAAGGTGATCGCGCCATCTTTGATGAACACATTTTCGCGCAGGGCATCGGCGTGGATCAGGCCAAAATCAGCACCGTTTTCGACGTAAGCCTGTACCCGGTCATGGGCCACAGCGCGGGCGCGGTTGATCAGCGCGCGTTCTTCGGCATTCAGCGCCGGGCACTCCCAAAATCGCCCCCAAAACGGCGTGTCGCCCAGCAGACCATCCAAATCCCAGCGGTGGCGGGTGAAATCCGCAGGCAAGGTCAGCGTGTCGGTGATATTGTGCAGCCGCGCCAGTTCACGCCCCAGCTTGTGATAGATCGAAATCTGTTCCGCAACCGGCATCTCAAACGGCACATCGCCATCCCCAATGGGGGCGCCTTCGACCCAAGTGACAACCGTCGCCAGACGCCCCGATGAGAGCGTGACAACGGTGCTGTCGTCCTGTGCGGGCAGGGGGGCGGGCACGTCCATTCCGGCGTCTGACAGACCGGCCATCCAGATCAGTTCCGACCGGATTTCCGCCTTCGTCATGTAACCCGGTCGGTGCAGGCGCAATGCAGCGCGTGCGCCCTTGATCTTGATCTCATGCACCTGATTTTCGCGATCTTTGATCATGCGAATATGCTGGGCACCCCATGCGGTCAGCGCGTCTTTCAGCTCAGTCATACGGGCAGGTCCTTTAGAACGGATGCCAGTGTTTCCACAAGGAAATCAGCCTGTTCGCGGGAAAAACACATCGGCGGGCGGATTTTGATCGCGTGATACTCTCGCCCCATTGAATGCAGCAAAACACCGCGATTGCGCATCTCTTCCACCACCTGTTTGGTGAAGTTGGCGGCGGGGGTCACGGTGCCTTCTTGC
Source organism: Aliiroseovarius lamellibrachiae (assembly GCF_018599245.1). GTDB lineage: Bacteria > Pseudomonadota > Alphaproteobacteria > Rhodobacterales > Rhodobacteraceae > Aliiroseovarius > Aliiroseovarius lamellibrachiae. The sequence goes on along the minus strand of NZ_JAHEVJ010000005.1, from coordinate 122,392 downwards.
GTGAATTCCATGCCCAAAAACATGCCGGACCCGCGCACATCCGCAATCATCGGATGGTCGATCTGGCGCATCAGGTTAAGCGTGTAGTCGCCGGTGTCGCGGGCGTTTTCCACCAGGTTTTCATCTTCAAGCACATCCAGCACCGCATTGGCGGCGGCGGCGGAAACCGCGTTGCCGCCGAAGGTGTTGAAATAGCCAAAAGCGTTGCGAAATTCAGCCAAAATCTCGGGCCGAGCCACCACGCCCGCCACCGGATGACCGTTGCCCATTGGCTTGCCCATGGTCACAATATCCGGCACCAGACCGATGCGTTCATGCCCCCAGAAATCATGGCCAGTGCGGCCAAAACCGGGCTGCACTTCGTCGGCGATGATCACGCCGCCCGCGCGCTTGACCACAGCGACTGTGGGATCAAGGAAGCCTTTCGGCAGGGTGGGGCAGCCTTCGTTGGCGAAAAACGGATCAAGAATGAGCGCGGAAAAGCCGTGACCTGCGGCCTCAAGTTCATCAATGGCGGTTTGCACCCCGTCGGCAAACGCCTGTGCGTGGCGGTCATGTGATCCGCCCAGCGGGCGCACACTGTCAGGGGCGGGAACCTTTTTCACAAAATCCGCGTGGCCGCCGATGGGTGTTTTCTTGGCCGACAGATGTGACACCAGATCGGTGTTGCCGTGATAGGTGTTGTCGGTGCCAATGATGCCGATCTTGCCGGTGACCGCGCGCGCCATACGCAGGGCGATATCATTGGCCTCGGACCCGGTGCAGACCATGATCATCGCGGACAGATCGTGACGCATGGTGGCGGTCAGACGGTCGGCGTAATCCAGAATGCCTTCGTGCAAATAGCGCGTGTGGGTGTTTAAGGTCAGCGCCTGATTGGTGATCGCCTCAACCACTTTGGGATGGGCGTGCCCCACATGCGGCACGTTGTTGTAACAGTCCAAAAGACGGTTGCCGTCGGCGTCCCACACCCAAGCGCCCTGGCCTTTCACCAAATGCACGGGGTTTTCGTAGAAGGTGGTCATGTTTGGGCCAAGCAGTCGTTCGCGGCGGGCGAGAATGGCGGGGGTATCTGACATTAGTCCTCCTGCACGCGGCCGCGCAGGGATTTCACCTGCCCGCGTTTGGTTTTGGTATCTAAGCGGCGTTTTTTGGACCCCAAGGTGGGGCGTGTGGCGATGCGGCGTTTGGGGGCAACCAGTGCTTTGCGGATCATTTCGGCCAGCCGTTCGGCGGCGATCTCGCGGTTGCGGGCTTGTGATCTGGTGTCTTCGACGCGCAGAAGAATGGCCCCTTCTAGGGTCCATTTTCGCCCGGCAATGCGACGCAGACGGGTTTTAACGGCTTGGGTCAGGGCGGGGCTGCGCGCGGCCTCGAACCGCAATTCGACTGCGGTCGAGACCTTGTTGACGTTCTGCCCGCCGGGACCGGAGGAGCGTGAAAAGCTTTCGCTCAACTCCCAGTCTTGCAGGATGATATCGTCGGTCACGCGGATCATGGGCGCACCCTAGCGGATTGGATCCAAAATGGAAGCCCGAATGGGGGGCAAGCGGCGTGTTGATACAATAAATGCGGCGGGGCCATTTGACTTGGGAGCAGCGATGGATGTGTGGTTCCTAGAAAACTAGAAAACTAGAAAACTAGAAAACTAGAAAACTAGAAAACTAGTTTTCTAGTATTGCGCCAAACAGCAAAAAGGGCCGCCCGCGTTGGACGACCCTTTCGAGATTTTCGGAGGTGAGGCCGGTTAGCACGGTTGCCCGCATCATCAAGCGCCCGTCAATTCAGACCCACAACACCACCGGGGGCTGCCCCGGAAGCGCGCGACCTAAGCTGTCTCGACACCCCGCTCCATAGTATCTCTGGACATGGACACCTCCTTTCTCAATGTTGCTATACAAGGATGGTGACACATATCTGGTGTATGTCAAACTTTTTTACGCAACACTTGGTGAAAGCTTTGTGACCAAAACCCGGAACGGGATCAACGCAATGAGAGCAAGCGTGAGTTTGACCATCCAGTCAGCGATCGCCAAAGACACCCACAACGGGGCCGCAGGACCCATGCCAAGCAGGGGCAAAACCTCGCCGGCCCAGCTGACATCATTGGCAGGTTCAAGGAAGGTCAGCGCGCCGGAGAACGCAATCGTAAAGAACAATAGGGTGTCAACCGAGCTGCCCACCAAGGTCGACACAACCGGTGCGCGCCACCATGTGCCCGCCCGCAGGCGATCAAAAATGGCAACGTCCAAAAGCTGTGCCGTCAAGAAGGCTGTGCCCGACCCAATGGCGATGCGCAGGGTCACAAGTGGGCCGAACTCGCCGATGATTTGTGTGCCGATGAACGAGCAGATCACGCCCACGACAAACCCCGCAAAGACAACTTTGCGCGCAGGGCCCGCGCCGTAAACGCGGTTCATGACATCGGTGACAAGGAAAGCGATGGGATAGGTGAAGGCGCCCCAGGTGAGCCATGAGCCCAGCAAGTATTGCACCAGAATGTTTGATGCCACCACAACGGCGGCCATGGCGAGAACGCCAGGAAGGAGTTTGGTCATTTATCTGATCCGTTTTATCAAGGTCGCGGAGACTTGGCCTCTCAGGATTGAGAAGCAGGGCGGGCATAGCCGGGTTCTTTCGGCAAATCAAGCCCCGCGTGGGCGGTTTGCGTCAACTCAGGCTAGCTTTGTGGCGCCTCAGGCACCACATATTCCACCAATTCGGTCACCTGAAAGAACTGGAAATTATCGTCCGACACCATGGTCAGGCGGATCCGTCCCTGATCGTCCCGCCACACGGCGATGCCTTCCAGATTGTCATGCACCCCCAGACCAGATCGAAACAGCTCCACCTCATTCGTGGGACCATTTGGGCCAAGATCAAAGCGGCGCACGCGGCTGGTGAAGCCCAAAATCCCGGCCAGGTGACGTTCTAACACGTAAAGCCGCCCATCGGGGCCAACGTCTGCGCCGACCGGCAAATAAGGCCCTGTGCGCGGGATGGAATGGGATTTGACCCAGTTTTCAGCCCCTTGACGCAGGCGGTAAACTGGGAACCTCGAGCTGCTGTCGCTGCGTTCCGGGATGATGATCAGCGTGCCGTTCGCATCAATGGCCAATGCCTCAAGCGACGAGTTGTTTTGCATCTTGGCAAAATCAGGGTGCTTGGGCAGGTTGCGCGAGGCCAGCCCCAGCACGTCATAGGCCTGCACGCGGTGTTTCGCCTCAAAGCTGACATAGGTCTGACCATCGGGGCCGATCGCCAAGCCTTCGCTGTCGTTGAAAAACTTGGGCAATGCGTTGCCCTTGTCGGTACGCAATCTGGTGGGGGGGATATGCTCCACCCCGGTGATCTCGCCGTTGTTACCGCGCGTGATTTGCCCGGTGACGTAATAGCCTTTGTCGGTGATCGCGGTGAAGGCGCGCCCGTTGGGGCCGACCTCGATCCCAGAGAATCCACCGAACTGCGCGTCATCGCCCCGCCAGCGAAACGACTGCAGGAAATCGGCGTTCTCCACCGATTGGGCCTCGCTCCAGGCGGTCAAAAAAACCAGCGCCGAGGCTATTGTGAGGACAGAACCGATCCGCATTGGTTGGGAAGATCCGCTAGAGTGAGGGGGCCGCGCGGCTTGCGCGGTTTCGGGTTTTTCGGGGCGGGTTTAGGCGGCGGCGGGGACAGGATGTCCCGCACCCACTTCTCTGCATCTTTACAGCCATCCCCGGCGGGCGGCGGCGACTGATTTTGACAGCCACGCGCCCCCTTAGGACATTTCAGGCGCACATGAAAGTGATAATGGTGCCCCCACCAAGGTCGAATTTTGCGCAGCCATTTCCGGTCGCCTTTTTCATCTTTGCACATCTGCACTTTGGCGCCGGGAAAGACAAAAATCCGCGCCACGCGTGGGTCTTTGGCGGCGGCACGCAGGATGTTGTGGTGTTGGCGGGTCCAGTTGTTGTTCACATAGGCACCTTTCGCGCGGCGCATCGAGATCGAGGAAATCCCCTCACGCTCTGCTGCTGTCAGGTTCAGGCGTTTGGGCGGCAGCATCCAGATATCAGCGTCCAACCCAATTTGGTGCGAGCGGTGACCAGATAGCATTGGTCCACCGCGCGGCTGGCTCATGTCACCAACATAAAGCCCCTTCCACCCTTTTTGGCGGGCGGCTTTACGCGACAGGTCTTTGACAAAATCCACCAATTCAGGGTGGCCCCAATTGCGGTTGCGCGACAGGCGCATCGCTTGCCATGTTTTGCCGGTTTGCGGCAATTGGACGGCACCGGCAACACAGCCTTTGGCGTAAGATCCGAACGGCGCGGCGCGCTGGGCGGACCCTTGGCGCACGGCACCAAAATATTCTTTCGCGGGGCGTTCTGCCAACGCGGGTGGGGCCAGCGAAATAATCAAGCCCAACGCCACAACCAATGTTCTGATCATAAATGCACCTTCTTAATGTTCCCCATCAGGTTTAACCCAGACAAGCAGGATAAGTCCTACGGCAAACAGCCCAATCAGCGGTGTTACGCCGAGTTGCTGGCTGCCGGTCAGTGCCGTCACCACGCCAATCGAGAAGGGCGCGATAAAGCTGGTGGCCTTGCCTGCCAGCGCATAAAGGCCAAACGCTTCGGTCATCCGTTCGGGGTTGGCTTGGCGTACCATCATGGTTCGGCTGGCAGATTGCAATGCGCCCCCGGCGGCGCCAATCACCGCACCAACGAAGTAAAAGGCGATGTCCGGCAGGCTGCTGCCCGGGCCAACGGCCACGCCAAATACGCTTTCGCGTGAGACAAAAACCACACTGATCGCCACAAGCGTCAGCACACAGATCGAAACGGTGATGACGGGTTTTGGGCCGACACGGTGATCGGCCTTGCCGCCGAGCCAGGCAAAAATCGCACCCGTGATAATGGCGACAATCCCAAAGATCCCAACATTGACCACGCTCCAATTCAAGACACCAGCGGCGTAAATCCCGCCAAACGTATACATCCCGTTCAGCGCGTCCCGATAGAACATTGAGCTGCCGAGATACGCAAACAGGCTAGCGGATTGCGGCAATTTTCGAAGGGTACGCCCCAGTTCGGTCATCGCGTTTTTGATCATCCGTGGGCTGGGTTTGCTGTGTTTCGGGTCACGAACCCACAGGAAAAACGGCACCATAAACACCATGTACCACAGGGCCGTTAGCGGGCCGACAAAACGGGTGCCTTCGCGCGTGGCTGGATCCAGCCCTAAAATGGGGTCGATCCCGATCAGGGTTTTGCCCTGCGGGCTTTCGGCAAATAGCGTCAGCATGATGATCAACGCGAGCAGCCCGCCGATATAGCCAAAGGCCCAGCCATTGCCGGAAATGCGGCCGATCTCTTCGCGGGTGCCAAGATCAGGTAACATCGAGTTGGTGAAGATTGTGGCAAATTCCATGCCAACCAGACCGATGGCAAACATCACAAGCGCAAAGGTCAGATTGTCCATGCCGGGGGCGGCCATCCAGACACCGGCACTGCCCACCACATACATGACCGAAAAGGCCCAGATCCAGTGCAGGCGATTGCCAGAGGTGTCAGCGATGGCACCCAAAATCGGGGCGAGCAAAGCGATGCACAACCCAGCAGCCCCAACGGTAAACCCCCATGTTGCCTGTGCTTCTGCCCCATCCCCGATCAGTGACTTGATGTAGGGGCCAAACACAAATGTCAGGATCAGCGTGTTATAGGGCTGGCTGGCCCAATCAAACCAAAACCATCCCCAAATACGCTTGCGTGCGGAAATCTCTGCCATCTGCTGCCCCTATTCGCGCCTGTTTGGACCGATCAAACAGGGTTTGTGGGGCGGGGGCAAGGCTGCAAGTGCCGTGCGGCGCCTATGGGATGTTATGCGGCGTCGGTTTTCGCCTCGTTCACAGGGGGCTGGGCGGGGGGCTGGGCGGGGGTTTCTACGGGCATTTCTGGTGGCCAGGGGCGTTCGGCGTCGGCGTCAATCCACGCCTGCACCCAACGGGGCAGGTCTGGTGCGGCACCCGTAACGCCCATCGCCGCAATCACATCGGCCGAAGGCACAATGCCACGCCGCCCGGTCACGGCGGATCGGTAAACGATCTGATTGGCGCATTCGCCCCCCAACCACATGCTTTGCTCCACATAGAAAAAGCGATCGTCCCACCCAACAAGGCGCGACCGCGTTTCGAACTTTGCCATCATGCGGATGCGTTTGCGATAGCGTACCGAAGCACCGGCCATCGTCAGCCCCCAACGGTTTTTCAACAGCACTTTGGTCAATCCCGTGCGCCCAGCCAGCGGGATCCGACCCAGATCATAAAGCGTCAGCGTGCGCCCATTGTTCAGCTCGCGCCACAAATCCAAATCCCACGGCCAGCAGATATGATGGCTGACATGCACGCCGGTGATGGGCAGCGGCTTGGCCCTTGCATTGATGGCCAGCTCTTTGAACATGCGGATAATGGGATACATGGCGCGCTCCTGTCAAAAAATCCCCCTTGCCGCGTGGGGCGCGCGCCGTCAACCAAGACCGCGCGTCACTCTTGCCCTTTTGCTCCGCTGTCCCTAGATGGGATGAAGACCATGAAAAGGAGCCACCATGCTGTCGTTGATCCAGATTCTGCTGATGATTATCCAAATCGTTTGGTATGTCGTGATTGCCCATGTGGTGATGTCATGGCTGATCAACTTTCAGGTGCTGAACCTGCGTCAGCAATTGGTCGCGCAAATCTGGTATGGGCTCGAGCGTCTCTTGGGGCCGATCTATGCCAAAATCCGGTCGTTCCTGCCGCCAATGGGGGGGCTGGACCTTGCGCCGCTGGTGCTTTTGCTGGGGCTGATGGCGATCCGCATTGTGCTGATCAATAACGCCTCAAGTTTCTACTAACCGCGCGTTAAATGCTTGTCGCGCGCCGCCCCGCATGAGAGTGTCGCTGAAACAAACGAGCAGCTGCCAAACATGCCCCGCGACATGGACCTTTTGAAATCCGTTTTTGGGTTTGATGACTTTCGACCTGGTCAGGCCGAGATTGTGGACGCTGTGATTGCGGGGGAAAATACCCTTGCGATCATGCCCACAGGTGGCGGGAAATCCCTTTGCTTTCAATTGCCTGCGCTGGTGCGCGGCGGCGTGACGGTGGTGATTTCACCGCTGATTGCCCTGATGCGCGACCAAGTGCGCGCGTTACAAGCGGCGGGGGTAGAGGCCGGCGCGCTGACCTCTGGCAACACCGAAGAGGAAAACAACGCCGTCTTTGATGCGCTGGGCGAGGGGCGGCTTAAGCTTTTGTATATGGCGCCTGAACGGCTGGCCTCGGGCGGGACGTTTAATCTGTTGAAACGGGTCGGGACGTCGCTCATTGCGGTCGATGAAGCCCACTGTGTCAGCCAATGGGGCCATGATTTTCGCCCGGATTATCTGCGCATTGGGGACCTCAAACGGGCGCTGAACGTGCCGCTCGCCGCCTTCACCGCGACAGCAGATGAAGAAACCCGCGAAGAGATTGTTGAAAAACTGTTTGCAGGCGAGCCCCCGACGTCGTTTCTGCGCGGTTTTGATCGGCCCAATATTCATCTCGCCTTTGCGGTGAAAGACAGCCCGCGCGCGCAAATTCTTGATTTTGCGGACGCGCGCCGCGGCCAATCGGGCATTGTGTACACCGCCACCCGCGCGCGTACCGAAACCCTGGCCAAAGCGTTGCGCGATGCGGGGCATAGTGCTGTGCATTACCACGGCGGGATGATGGCCGACGATCGCCGCTATGTGGAACGTCAGTTTCAGCAAGAAGATGGGTTGATTGTTGTGGCCACAATCGCCTTTGGCATGGGCATCGACAAGCCGGACATCCGCTGGGTTGCGCATTCGGATCTGCCGAAATCCATTGAATCCTACTATCAGGAAATTGGCCGCGCTGGACGCGATGGGGCACCCGCCGAAACCCTGACCTTGTTCGGCCCGGATGACATTCGCCTGCGACGCACGCAAATTGACGAAGGGTTGGCACCAGCCGAACGGCGCGGTGCGGATCACGGGCGGCTGAACGCGCTTTTGGGTCTGGCCGAGGCACATGGCTGTCGCCGCCAACAGCTTTTGGCCTATTTCGGCGAGGCATCAGAGCCTTGCGGAAACTGTGATCTTTGCGATCGCCCGCCGGAATTGTTTGACGGGACTGTCGACGTGATGAAGGCGCTGTCGGCAATTTTGCGCACGGATGAATGCTTTGGCTCCGGGCATTTGATCGACATTCTGCGTGGAAATAAAACCGAAAAAATGCGTGAACGCGGCCATGATGCCCTGCCGACCTTTGGGGTTGGACGTGACCATGACAAGCGCATGTGGCAGGCGATTTTCCGGCAAATTCTTGGGCTTGATTTGGTGCGGCCAGATCCCGAACGCCACGGGGCGCTGCGCATCACGACCAAGGCGCATCCGGTGCTGCGGGGCGAGGCAGAGGTGCAGCTGCGGCGTGATACCTTAAAAGCCACGCGCCGTCCGGCCGCCAAGATGATGGTGTCAGAAGAGGATGCGCCACTGTTGTCCGCGCTTAAGGCGAAACGCCGGGCTTTGGCCGAAGCGGCCCGCGCGCCTGCCTATGTTGTGTTCACCGATAAGACCTTGATTGAAATGGCAGAACGCCGACCGATGACGCTGGATGATATGGCGCGAATTGGTGGGGTTGGTGCCAAAAAGCTTGAGACATATGGCCAAGCCTTTCTTGAGGTGATCGCCGGGGATGCACCTGATTTACACCCGGTGCGTCGCAAGCTTGCGGGGCGCGCGTCCGGTGGGCTTTACGATCAATTGCAAGCCGCCGCGACCGAGCTTTTGCGCGGCGAAGATGGCACCGGAAAATACCTGACCCTGACGCCGGGCACCTTGCGCCAAATTGCCGAACGTAAACCCATGTCGATTGGCGATCTTGCGCGATTGTCAGGCATGACCGAAGCAAAGGCCGACCGTTTCGGCCCCACTTTTTTTGAAATCTTGATGGAGGCCGAGTGATGTTGGTGGCTGTATCCCCCGCGAAAAGATTGGATGAAACAGAGGCGCGCCGCGATGGCGGCAGCACGCCGGTATTTTTCGAGCAGGCTCAGGAGTTGGCCAAAACCGCTGGTGCATTGACCGCGGGCGAGCTGGAAAAGCTCATGCATATTTCGCCCAATCTGGCGGCGTTGAATGTAGACCGGTTTGAGGCTTTTGGAACTGGTCAGGGCGAGAAACCCGCGATTGAGATGTTTGCGGGCGACACCTATGCGGGCCTTGATGCGGTCAGCCTCAGCGAGGATGAAATGCGGTATGCGCAGGATCATCTGTGCATTTTGTCCGGCCTTTATGGTTTGCTGCGCCCGATGGATCATATCGCCCCGTACCGCTTGGAGATGGGCTCGCGGTTGGCAAATGCCCGCGGCAAGAACCTCTATGAATTTTGGGGCGATCGCGTGGCAGAGGCACTGAACGATCGTGCGAAATCTGCGGGGACCGAGGTTTTGGTCAACTGCGCGTCAGTTGAGTATTTCACCGCCGCAGATCGCGATGCATTGGGGCTTCGGGTGATCACACCCAGCTTCTATGAGATGAAAAACGGCGCGCCAAAGATCGTTTCGTTTTTTGCCAAAAAGGCCCGTGGCGCGATGGCGCGGTTTATGATCGAGCGCCGGTTGAGTGACCCTGAAGATCTGAAAACATTCGATTTGGGGGGCTACCGCCATCACCCCGAGATGAGCCAAGGGGATAACCTGGTGTTTTTGCGCGACGGTGAAGCTTAATCCTCGGGGATGGGCGCGCGGGCCTCAGAGGGGCAGGCGTCTGCGATTTCAGACAGGATCACGGGCTTTTTCAGCGGCTTGGTCAGGTGTTTGTCCAACCCGTGTGACAAGATTTCCTCGGCGTCGCCGGTCATGGCATGGGCGGTGAGGGCCACAATTTTGGTGCGCTGTAAACCTTGCTCTTGCTCCAAGGCGCGAATGCACTGGGTTGCTTCTTTGCCATCCACCTCGGGCATGGAGATATCCATGAAGATGATGTCCGGATCGAAGGATTGAAACAGCTCTACCGCCTCGCGGCCATTGTTGGCAAACTTCAGGTCGATATCCAGGGCTTTCACGAGTTTGGAAAAGACCAATTGGTTGGTCCGGTTGTCCTCTGCCGCCAAAACGCGCATCGTGCGCTGTTCGCTCGGGACGCTATCGAACGCTGTGGTGTTGGGCGTGGATGGGGCCTCGGCGAAGATATTATCTGTGGTGCCTTCCTCAGTCGGCGTGAGGTTTGGGACGGGGGCCGGAATATCAGCCGGGGCGATGATCTCGGCTGTGTGATCGGCGTTCAAATCGCTCGTCGGGTCGGCAATAAGATCCGCAACTGCCTCGGCTGTGCTGTCTTTCGCGGCGAGGTTACTCTCCTCCACTGGAAGATGTTGCGCCAATGGGGCATCTATTCTTTCAAGTGTTTTAAAGAGTTCTTTTCGCAGGATTGGGGTGCTTAGAACGCTGTCGACCTTATCGGTCAAAACGCTGGTACGGGCGCCGGAGGTGATGGGCGCGTTGAGCAGAATTATCTTTGCAGAAGAGCCGTTTGCGTGGAACTGATCCACAAGCATTTGCGCGGCGTTGTTGGGCAGGTCTTCTTGAACAAATACAACCTGATGTGGCTCTGGGGTGGCTGGCATATGGCTGGGGTCGGGAAGATGGGTGACCGTCAGGCCCAAGGCCAGCAGGCTTTTTTCCAAGATCGCTTGATGCAGGCCATCTTGCATGACCAGCAAGGCGTGGCGCAGACCCAAAGGCAGCTTGGGGATGTTTACACTTTCTTCGACGGGCAGCGTGATATGCAGGCCAAAGCAAGAGCCGACGCCCTCTTCGCTTTCCACCCAAATCTCGCCGTCCATCAGATCGACAAGTTGGCGGGTGATCGCAAGACCAAGGCCGGTGCCATCAAATTTACGATTGCGCTCGTCTTCGACCTGATTGAATTCGCCAAAAATATGGTCCCGCATACTGGCGGGAATGCCAATCCCGCTGTCCTCAACCGTGATGTGGATCTTTTGCTTTGCGCCATCTTCGACCGGCAAACCCAAGACACGCACCAGAACGTGGCCTTTGGTGGTGAATTTGACCGCATTGCCCAAAAGGTTGGTTAAGATCTGCCCGATGCGCACCGGGTCGCCCCTGAGCTTGGTTGGCATGAAAATGTCAAAGTCGACGGAGAGTTGCAGCCCCTTTTCCTGAACAGAAGGTTTCAGAAGCGTCACCACGTCGTGAATTTTACGTTCGAGATCAAAACTCTCTGGATGTAGGGTCAGTTTTGACGCTTCGATTTTAGAATAATCCAAGACGTCGTTGATGATCGTCAAAAGCGCCTCGCCAGATTTTTTGATCGTGTCGACATAAAGCTTCTGTTCATCGTCCAAATCGCCATCTGCCATCAGTTCGGCAATCGCGACCACGCCATTCATTGGGGTGCGAATTTCATGGCTCATATTGGCGAGGAAAGCGGATTTAGCGCGGCTGGCAGCTTCGGCTTTCGAGCGTGCATCCACCAGTTCAGACTCGTATTTTATGGTGTCGGTGATATCGAGACCAAGGCTAACGGTATCCCCGTCTTGCGACCGTCGATCCGCCAGTTTGATATAGGTGCCATTCCACAGGCGAATGGTGTGCGGGTCAATTTTGGGCGCGCGCCATCGGGCCAGCATCATGTCGCGCCAAGCCAAGGGGCGCATGTCGTCAATGTCCACAATGCCTTCGTCCAGCGCGATTTGCAGAATGTCGATATAGGGAATACCGGGCCCGACGCATTCCAGCCCGTCAAAGGGTTTCAGATAGGCAGAATTGGCGGCAATCATCCGTTCGCTTTGGTCAAACACCGCAAACCCATCTTCGATGGTTTCCAGACTGTCCCACAGGCGTCGTTTGGCGATGACCACCTCTTGGGTGGCGCGTTCCAAATCGGCCTTTACGGATGTATTTTCCGTCAAGGTTTCCTGCATCTCTTCGCGGGTTTCCACAATTTCTTCCGACAGGGACCGCGCATGCAGCGAGAGCATCTTGTTTGCGTTGGAAAGCTCAGCTTGTTTCTGAGCCAACAAGCGTTCGGCGGCCATTCTGGCGCGCCGTTCCTGTGCAAGGATGTCGTCGATTTTCATCTGATACTCCGCATTCTGCGTTCCGGTCATGGGCAACATTGCCCCGACGAGGATGAACAGGAGTTTAACAAGATGCAGAAAATCGTTCTAAAAATGAGCGGGATTTTGAAAGCCGGAAAAGCGGCGGCACATCATCCAATGCGAAAGGCGCACGGCAGCCCCCGCAACCATTTGTTCCAAAAGAAAAACCCCGACACATGGCCGGGGCTTTCCAATTCTAACCTGTAAAAGGCGCGAAAGATTACTTGTCGTCTTCGGCGTCGTCATCGTCGCCGGACGGCAGGTTGAAAAAGCTGTCTGCGTCGCGCACATCTTCTTCTTTTTCTTCCTTCGGCTCAGGCGACAAAGAGAAGGTTTCAAGCCCCTCAATTGCGCTTGGCATTTTGGGTTCGGCGTCCATGGCAAGGCTTTGCTCGGTCGACACCAGCTTGCGGCGCTCGTCATCCGACATTACGCTTTCTTGCTTGGCGGCGGCTTTTTGCACGGCCAGATCCAGCTCGGACTGTTTACACAGACCCAAGGCCACCGGATCAATTGGTTCCATGTTGGAAATGTTCCAATGGGTGCGTTCGCGGATCGACTGAATGGTTGGCTTGGTGGTGCCGACCAGCTTGGCGATTTGCGCATCTGCCAGTTCGGGGTGGAATTTCACCAGCCACAGGATCGAATTCGGACGATCCTGACGTTTCGACAACGGGGTATAGCGTGGCCCACGGCGTTTTTCTTCGCCCACAGCGGCGGCGTAAAACTTCAGCTTCAGCTTGTGCAGCGGGTTTTCCTGCGCCTTGTCCAGCTCTTCCTGGGTCAGCTGGTTGTTGGCAACCGGGTCAAACCCTTTCACGCCAGCGGCCACATCGCCATCGGCAATGCCCTGTACTTCCAGCTCGTGCAGCCCACAGAAATCTGCGACCTGCTTAAAGCTCAGCGTTGTGTTGTCCACCAGCCAAACGGCGGTTGCTTTGGCCATAATCGGTTTGTTCGACATCGGAACACTCCTGTTAAAACTCTGGGTCCCGGATACAACTTTCCCGCGCCCTGGCTGGGCTGTCTGGGGTTACGGGGAACTTTCCAGACCGGTTTCCGTTGTGGGGGAACTTTCGTGGCTTATAAGGGAGATTGTGAAAAGAGGAAAGAGCAAATGCAAAATGTGATCCGGGCGGCACTTATCTGGGTGATTTCAACTGTCGGCGCATGGGCGGATGGCGAGGCTACGGGGGATTTTGACTATTACGTCCTGGCCCTGTCGTGGTCGCCCAATTGGTGCGCGGTTGAAGGCGATGCGCGCGGGTCAGAACAATGTGACCCTGCGCGTGATCTCGGCTGGGTTGTGCATGGGCTTTGGCCACAGAATGAGTCCGGTTGGCCCAGCTATTGCCGTCACAATTTTCGCAATCCGTCCCGTGGGTTAACCGATGCACAGGCAGATATTTTTGGCGCCGGCGGGGCCGCGTGGTATCAGTGGAAAAAGCACGGATCCTGTGCGGGGTTAGAACCGCAGGATTACTTTGACACGGTGCGCAAAGCCTACGGTGCCGTGGTGCGCCCCCCGGTCCTGCGCAAACTAGAGAAATCCGTGCGCCTGCCCGCAAAAGTCATTGAAGAGGCCTTCCTGCAATCGAACCCGACATGGCAAGCCAATATGCTGACCATCACCTGTAAATCCGACCGCATCCAAGAGGCCCGCCTGTGCCTGACCCGCGACCTTGAGCCGCGCAAATGTGGCCGCGACGTGAGCCGCGATTGCAGCCATCCAAGGGCGCTGTTTGATCCGGTAAGGTAGGGGGATCGGCCTAGAACCTTGCCTCTATGGTTTGATGTAAATGGCAACCCATGCCGCGACAGCAATCACAAGAGTTAAAGCGAGCATCACCCAATTTCGAAATACCTCTGACCGATGACGGCGATTGTCTTCCTCGTATTGGGCAATGGCTAGGAGGGCCTGACCTGTAACATGTACATATTGATCGTTATAAGAAACCTCACCGTTTTCAACCATAGCTTCGATTTGTAGGTGAAGGTGATCAAGCATAGAGAAATAACGTGGATGGCGACGAATGCGCGAACCATAGAGTAATCCCATAATATCGAACATATGTATTGTTAGGTCGTCGCGTCCAAGCAGAATTCGGCGTTCTGCGGCGTTTTGTTCCCGCTGAGAAATAAGCTTTTTGAGTATTTTAATGCGGCTTTGTCGCGTGGGCGTGCGGAAGTTGAAAAGCCCTTGAAATGTTCTGTCCGCAAAAATCTCCACAAGCGGTAGTTTGAAGAACTCTTGAAGGATAAAAGACATGGGATTTCTGAAGGTAAATTCGTGGCCTCGATAGTACTTTGAAATCCGAATCTGGTAGCTGCCTAAGAACTGATAGCAAACTGAAGTTCCGATAGAATATCCATCCTCTTCCTCGTTCCAAGCAATTCCAGCAAAGCCCCTTGGAGAGACTGTTTGTACCAAGATGTCACTGTAAGAGCCGTCGAGAATACGTAAATCGGCGTGGTAGAAGTCATTTTCCAGAGCTCGCTCTCCAGACAGTGGAATTCTGTTTGGTGCAGGTTTCCGAGCAACTCTTCGCAAAGCTCGCTTTAACCAAAAATGTTTCAAAAAATTCACGAGCTTCAGTCTCAAACCTCCAAACAAATCTTCCCAATATGCGTGCTGCTCTCCATGCGTGCATGGGCGGCGGCGGCATCCTCAAGGGCAAAGACCTGATCTAGTACGGGTTTCACGGTGCCAGCGTTCAAAAGCGGCCAGACTTTTTCCGCCAACTCCTCAGCGATCTTCGCCTTGGCAAGGTCGGATTGCGGGCGCAGGGTGGATCCGGTGACGGTCAGGCGTTTGGCCATGATTTGCGCAAAGTTGATCTCGGCCTTGGGGCCGGTCAGAAATGCGATGTGGACCATGCGGGCGTCATTGGCCATGGCGCGGATATTGCGGGCGATATAGCTTCCGCCGACCATATCAAGCACCAGATTGGCCCCGCCTTCGGCTTTCATGACCTCAACAAAATCCTCGTCTTTATAGTTGATCGCGCGTTCGGCCCCCAGATCGGTACAGACCGCGCATTTCTCATCACTGCCTGCGGTGGTGAACACACGCGCGCCAAAGTGGGTGGCGAGCTGGATCGCCGTGGTGCCGATGCCAGAGCTGCCCCCATGCACCAAAAACCGCTCGCCCGCCGTCAGCCCGCCGCGCATGAATACGTTGGACCATACGGTATAGTATGCTTCGGGAAGGCAGGCCGCTTGGCGCATATCCATCCCCTTTGGCACCCGCAACGCATGGGCGGCAGGCGTGGTTACATATTCCGCATATCCCCCACCGGGCAGAAGCGCACAGACCTGATCGCCCTTTTTCCATTGGGTCACACCCTCTCCCACGGCGGCCACTTCGCCCGACGCCTCAAGCCCGGGCAGGGGGCTGGCGCTGGGCGGCGGGGCATAAGCGCCCGCGCGTTGCAGCGCATCGGGGCGGTTCACCCCGGCGTAGGCGGTCTTGATCAGGATCTCACCATACGCAGGCGTAGGGATTGGGGCTTGGATCAGTTTCAGCACCTCTGGCCCGCCGGGGGTTGAGATCTCAACTGCGCGCATCACACTGCTCATTTCGTGTCTCCATCTTGCGTGGAATTCGGGGCCCAGCGGCCCGGATAATTGGGGTTCGTCTCGCGCGATCCTGGGGCCTTCACGCTGTCAAATATTTTGCCGGGACCGGCCATAAAGGCTTGAAACAGCTTATTTTCCCGCGCCTGTCCTTTGACCTTTTCAAACTGCATCACATTGTCGATGCGTCGGTCAAGAAAGGCCCAAGTGGCCGCACATCCCTCGCTGTCATCGCCGAGCCAATAGAGCACGGTAGAGGAATAGACCGCCGAAAGTGTGGCACGTTTTGTGTACCAATTAATGTCGCGCGACGTGTCGCCAAGCGTGGTCCAGATCGCATCACAAGTGCCCCATAATGCGGCGGTGCCATCGGTGGCGTTTTGCGGCATTGCGAAAAATGCCATGCCCTTGCGCACCAGTTCTTTGTCGGCCACCTCAAGCCGGAACCGCACACCCGCCGCGATCCGATCACGAAAGCGCATGGCGGCCAGATCGGCATCGTTTAAGCGCGCCACCATTTGTGCGTCCCCGGCAAAGTGATAGGCGAGCGCCAGATCCAACGCCCCACGGGGAAACAGCGCCTGCACCTCGGCGGGGGTCATGCCCATTTCCGCCTGTGTCGCGTCCATTGTCGCGCAGGACCAGCCGTCAAAGGGCACATGGTTTACGGCGGCGTTCAGGAAATCATCTTTGGTGACAGATTGTGTGGCGGTCGATGCATCGGTCATTGGGGCGCCCTCTTTGTAGGTTCGCATCATTATATATCTGTTTGAACATGGGATGATAGGGCGGGGTGCCGTGTTGCGACACTCGCGACACCTAGACATTGTGGGGATTCCCTGCTAAGCGGGCCGTTCCTGCAATTTTGCAAACTTCAACTTAGAAAGGTGGTGACAACCACATGCAGGTTTCGGTACGCGATAACAACGTAGACCAAGCGCTTCGTGCGCTGAAGAAAAAACTTCAGCGTGAAGGTGTCTTCCGTGAAATGAAGCTCAAGCAACATTTCGAGAAGCCCTCCGAGAAGAAAGCTCGTGAAAAAGCGGAAGCTATCCGCCGTCAGCGTAAGCTGGCTCGCAAGAAGCTTCAGCGCGAAGGAATGATGTAAGTCATCCCAGAAGCACCGGCGAGAGGGTTGTCAACCGCTCGTCAAAACGACCCCCGCAGCAGCCGCTTCGGGGGTTTGTTTTTTGGTCACACCTCGCGCAGATGTTCCTGCAAAGCCATCGCAACGGCGTCGGGATGGGAATAGCCGATCCCATGTCCCGCACCTGCAATCTGATACTTATATGCCCGCCTGTTCCATTCCGTCAGCTTGCCGATGGACGACAGGGGAATCACGCTATCCTCTTCTCCCCAAACGGAAATCACTGCGATTGGGGTTTTGGCGATCGCGCGGTGGTTGGCCTCTTGGCTTTGGCTCAGCATGTGGCGTTCAGACGACAGAATCGCCCGCAAATAGCCACGGTTTTGCGTTTCCGCCACCATGCGTTCCGGCAGGTCGTGGATGGCAACTTCGTCAGTTTCCGCAAGGGCCGTACGCCTTAGTTGCCACGCGCCCAACGCCCCCCATAGCCAATCGCCAAGCCGCCCCTTGTCCCGCACCCAATTGAGCAGCGGTCCGGGGTGATAGTGCATCCCGGCGGGCGCAAGCAGCATCAGTCGGTCAATCTGTTCCGGGTGACGCGCGGCATAAGCCGTGGCAATGGATCCGCCCATGGAATACCCAAAGAGGCTGATTTCCTGATCGGCAATATCAAGGGCGTCCAGCAACTCTTCAAGCTGCGCGACATGAAAGCTCTCGTCCTGCGCACCGGCCACCCGATCTGAATAGCCACGCCCATAAAGGTCATAGGTCAAAATGTGAAATCCAAATCGGGTGAGATGCGGGATCAGCGCCTGAAACACCCAAGACGGCGAGGTCAGCCCATGCACCATCACCACCACCGGGCCGCGCCCAACGCCATGCCATTGATAATGGGTCAGGCCCGAAGGCAGCTCAGCAAAGCCACCGGGGGCATCGCGTCTGGCGGCACTGTCCATCTCTTTACGGGTGCGTTCCAGCACCCAAGGGGCGATGACCAGATTGGCCAGCATCCAGATCAGAAAGAGCGCCAGATAAGACATTATGTTTCCGCCTGCTGTGCTGCATTCCAGATCACTGGAAACCAATCTTCGCGCAACCTTTGACCGGATTGCATGTTGTGGCCGGGAAACGGGGGCGAGGTCCGACCGGGACGCTCGACATAGCGTGCATCATCCCCCATCCAGCGCAATGACAACGCCCGGCGGCGTGCGCCAGAACCGTTGCCTCGTGCGCCGTGGACGGTGCGGTAATCAAACACCACCGCGTCGCCCGGTTCCATCTCCCATTCGACCACCTGCATGTCGCCGGGGTTGGTGTCTGGGTCGGGTACGGGGATGTAATCTTGTTTACCTTCGTAAAAATTGCTGTCGTCGGCCCAGCTGACCGGACGCACCATTTTTTCCCATTTGTGACTGCCTGCGATGAATCGAAGGCTGTTTTCACGCACCGGATCCAAAGGGATCCAGAAGCTTGCGGTCTGTTGCCCTTCGACGAAATAATAAGGGCCGTCTTGGTGCCACGGCGTGGGTTTTGGGGTGCCCGGTTCCTTGACCAGCAGATGATCATGGAAAAACTGTGCTGTGGTGGATTGCATCAGGCGTGCAGCGATCTGTGCCACAGGGCTTTCACGCACCACACGCTCATATTCCGGGATGCGGGTCCAGTTCACGTAATCGTCGAAAAAACGCCCCTCGGTGACGGCGTTTTCAGACGCGTATTCGCCGGGCTTGGCCATGTTGCGATCAACACCTGCGCGCATCACCTCGACCCAGTCGGTAAGCGCACCAGGGATCATCACCACACCGTCGCGTTGAAAGTCTTCGATTTGCTGCGTCGTGATGGTTACCATTATGTTTACCTTCCTTGCCAAGCGGCTAAAATATATTGACTGGTCATCAAGTCGAGATGGGCCCCGCCGCCGTTTTTATAAAGGGTGATATCGTCGGGCGACCGCGTAAACACACCGCTTGCGGCATCGTATAAGTCTCCCAACACGTCACCATGTGTGATCACGCCACGGGCCAGTGGATCTTTGAATTCACCGATGTGGTCCAGCACAGTGTCCCGGCTATCCATAAATAGGCGTGCGCGGGTCAAAACCTCATCATCAGCCTCGCGCATGTCGGGCCGATAGGCGCCGATCAGGTCGATATGTTGGCCGGGTCGCAGCCACGCACCCTTAATCAACGGGTCGGTGGTCATGGTGGCAGAGGTGACAATATCGGCTTGTCGCACGCCCTCTTCGAGCGAGGCAACCACCGATGTTTTCTCACATTCTGCCGCAAATTCTTCGGCCCCCCTTGGAGAGCGGTTCCAGATCAGGAAATGGGCGGCGGGGAACATCGCACCATATGCCTCGCGCAAGTTTCGCCCCACAGTACCAGCGCCGACGATCAAAATTACTTTGCTGTCAGGCCGGGCCAGAAGACGCGCGCCCAATACAGAATCGCCCGCTGTCTTCCATTTGGTGACCAAATGGAAATTAACGATGGCCCGCAAAACACCGGTGACATCATCATAAAGGTTAACCGCGCCGTGAATCATCGGTTCATTCCGGCTGGGGTTTCCAGGGATGATATTGGCGGTCTTCACAGCACTTCCCAACCCGTCAATCCAGGCCGATCGTGTGAGCATTGTATCCTCGCCGCGATATAGAAACGTGTCGCCAATCTGTGCTTTGGGGCGTTTGTGGTCGGCGAGAAACGCGTCAGTCAACCCGCGCCAGGTCAGAAAGGTTTCGGCCTCGAAGGGGATGATTTCCGGGGGGGTGGTTATGGTCACAGGTCACTTTCCTCAATCAGTCCAGCGCGGATCAGTCGATCGGCCCAGATGCTTGGATCTTGAAACAGATGGGTTTGCCATCCACGGGCGGCGGCCGCGTCGATGTTGTCGGCGCGGTCGTCGGTAAACAAAAGCCGTTTGGGATTGATTTTGCAATCCTCTTCGACACGTTGATAAATCTCTGCTGTCGGTTTTGTGACGCCCATATGGCCAGAGATGTAACGACGGTCAAATTCGCGCAGGAAATCATTGTCCGCTTCGGAAAGGGCGAAGGATCCAATGCCGAAATTTGAGAGAGCAAACACCGGGACACCGCGGTGTTTTAGCGCACGTAAGGTGGCAACCGACAGATCAATTGCTGGCGCGGCCAATTGGCGCCAACGATCATGCCACCAGCGGATTTCCTTTTTGAATTCCGGATGCTTATCGGCTGTGGCGTAAATAACATCGTGAAAATCACCACCCCGATCAACCAGCTCGTTCATGAAATGCAGATCAACTGCGGCAAACATGGCGCGGCGGCGGTCCTGGCCGATCCATCGGTCGTAATGTTCTTCAGGTTGCCAGCGGATCAACACGTTACCGATGTCAAAAATCACGGCATCTGGGCGGGGAAAATCATCAATCATGCGGCGACCCTAACCCAGCCTGAGTGTCTTGGGAATGGGGGCAATCCTGATTAGCCAGACAGTTCGGCGGCATGTTTGCCGTGGTATTCCACCAGGGCTGCCAAGTCTTCGGCGGGGGTCTGGTCGGGGATGCAGGCATGGGCATTTGAGGCGTGTTGAAAGATAGAGCCATCGGAGAAAAAACTTGAATTGGTGACGAAAATCACCCGCGCGTTGGGCAGGCGAAATCCGGCATAATCAGACACGGTCAGCGCATTGCCGGTGCCCAGCTTAATATTCATGACGATGACGTCAAAGGGATCTTGGTTAATGGCGGAAATGGCTCGGTCTTCCCCGTCGGCGCGCGTGACCACAGCACCCTGCCGCTCTAATGAGCGCGCCCAAACCTCTGCGAGATCGGCGTTGGTCTCAACAATTAATACTCGCATGTATACTCCCAAACCAATTCTCTCATATCTCGGTAAGATTCGCTAACACTTCCCGGTGAACAGTTGGTCAGGTTGTTTCCGTGACGGCGACAATCGACATCATGTCGCAAAGTAGGATTGTTTTTCGTGTGGTTTTCCGCTTCAAGGCAGAGAGCAAGTGAGGGAGTGCGACATGACAAGCTGGATCACCGTTTGTGACACCTGCAAACGAGACGATTGGGATGAAGCCCGGTCGGGGGGGAAAACTGATGGCGAGGCTTTGGCCGAAATGGTTGAGGCCGCAGCGGCGGGAAGCGAGCTGAAAGTGCGCCGGGTCTCTTGCCTGATGGGGTGCTCCAATTCCTGTAATGTCACGGTCCAGGCGCATGGAAAACTGGCTTACACAATGGGGATGTTTGATCCGGTGGTTGAAGCGGCTGAAGGCATTGTCGCCTATGCAAAAGGTCATGCGCAAAGTGCCAACGGCACCGTGCCTTATCGTGAATGGCCGCAAGCGGTGAAAGGGCATTTTGTAACCCGACACCACCCAATTCCGGAAGAATAACAATGGCTAAGATGCGAGATCATGGCGGGGGGCTGGATGCGGCAATTGCCCATTTTGGTGGCAAACGCGGCGATTGGTTGGACTTGTCGACCGGCGTCAATCCGCATCCATATCCGGTGGGTGAATGCGACCCAGAGGCATGGACCGCCTTGCCGGATCATGGCGCATTTACCCGGCTCGAGGGCGCAGCGCGCACTTTTTGGGACGTGCCAGACGAGGCGGCAATTTTGGCAGCCCCTGGCGCATCGGCCCTGATCGCGCGGATCCCCAGTTTGTTGCCTGCCGGAAAAGTTGAGATTTCTGCGCCGACTTATAACGAACATGCGGCCAGTTTTCGGGCTGAGGGGTGGGATGTTGCGGCAGGGGGTAACGCTCGCGTGATGGTGCATCCGAATAATCCAGACGGGGCCTTGTGGAACGCACCGGATCTGTCGCGGTCATTAACTATTATTGATGAGAGTTTTTGCGATGTGATGCCGATGCAATCTCATATCAAACGCGCCACAGAACCGGGTGTGCTCATCCTGAAATCCTTTGGTAAATTTTGGGGTTTGGCCGGGCTTCGATTGGGGTTTGTTATTGGGGATCCCGCGCTGATTGCGCGCTTGCGTGATGCAATTGGGCCTTGGCAGGTCTCTGGTCCTGCGCTGGAAATTGGTGCCCGTGCGCTCGAGGATTTTGACTGGGCATCGAAGACACGGCGCCGTTTGGCGGTTGAAACTGCTCGACTGGATGGGACGATGAAGCATCACGGCGCAAAGCTGGTTGGTGGCACCACCTTGTTTCGCCTTTATGATGTGGGCGACGCAGCCGGATGGCAGGAAAAGCTGGCGCGCGGCCATGTCTGGAGCCGTATTTTTCCCTATTCAACGTCCTGGCTGCGGCTGGGTCTGCCGACCGCACGCGGATGGTCGCAGTTGGAGGCCGCATTGTGACGCTGGTCTTGGCAATGTTGATTGACGCACTGTTTGGCGAGCCAGATTGGGCGTGGAAAAGGCTCCCTCACCCTGCGGTCATAATGGGGCGAGCGATTGGTTGGGCCGATGCAAAGTTTAACAAAGGTGAACAACGGATCCTGAAGGGGGCGGCGGTAGTCGTAATCCTGTCAGTTGTGGTGTGGTGGTTGGGATCCTTGGTGCCTCACTTGCCGTTTGGCGGGCTGATCGAAGTGCTTTTGGCCGCGGTCTTAATCGCGCAAAAATCGCTGGCCCAGCATGTACAAGCGGTGTCCGATGGATTGCGAAAGTCTTTGTCGCATGGTCGTCAAGCGGTCTCGATGATTGTGGGGCGCGACACCTGTGAAATGGACGAGCCGGCCATTTCGCGCGGTGCAATTGAATCGGCAGCGGAGAATTTCTCGGACGGGGTTGTTGCACCAATCTTTTGGTTCATGATCGCAGGTCTTCCCGGGTTGATGGTCTATAAATTGGCCAATACTGCGGACAGTATGATTGGGTATAGGACTGACAAATATGAAGAATTCGGTAAGTTTGCGGCCCGGTTGGATGATGTTCTGAACTGGGGGCCCGCACGACTGACTGCGATAGTCTTTATGATCGCTCAGCGTCGTTGGGACATTTGGGGGCTGATCCGGCGCGATGCGCCTTTGCATAGATCCCCAAATGCAGGTTGGCCCGAAGCAGCGATGGCCGTCGCGCTCAATGTGGCGCTGTCAGGGCCACGGTCCTATGAGGGAAAACTGCGCGATTTTCCATGGGTGAACGGGGCCGGCGCGCGCGACATTGGCGCAAAAGAGGTTGATCAGGCTGTCGACATGCTGTGGACGGGTTGGCTTGTGATTTTTGCTTTTGCAATGCTTGTCGCCATTGCCTGTTGATGTGAAATCGTTACGCTTGTTCGCACAACTGTTAAGGAAGATTACATGCGCGTTATTATGTCGGCGGCGGCGATTGCCCTTGCCCTGAGCAACCCTGCGACCGCGATGGTCAAATGTGGCGGGTCGTTTTCATCTTTCGTGAAGGCAATGAAAAAGGAAGCTGTTTCGAAGGGGCATTCCAAGGGCACGGTCGATGCGTTTTTCGCCAGCGTAAAGCAGGATGGCGCCACGCTAAAGGCCGATCGCGGGCAAGGAATTTTTCAAAAGTCATTCATCGAGTTTTCGCGCCAGCTGATCAGTCAAAACCGTATGAATACGGGCAAATCAAAGCTGTCAAAATACGCAAAAACCTTTGCCAGGATGGAGCGTGACTACGGTGTGAGCCGTGGTGTTCTGACCGCGTTCTGGGCATTTGAAACTGATTACGGCGCGTTTCAGGGGAATTTCAACACGCTGAATTCTTTGATGACCTTGTCCCATGATTGTCGCCGACCGGAGCTGTTTCAGCCTCAGGTTTTTTCCGCACTTGAACTGTTTGAGCGCGGGGATTTCAACCCGAAAACCTCAACCGGGGCATGGGCAGGTGAGATCGGCATGGTGCAAATGCTGCCCGGCGATATCATCGAAGCGGGCGTCGATGGCGACGGGAATGGTACGGTTGACTTGCGAAAATCACCAGCTGATGCCCTGTTGTCCGGCGCCAATATGTTGCGTCAATTGGGGTGGCGTGCAGACCAACCTTGGGTGCAAGAGGTCTCGGTCCCTGGTGATTTGGACTGGTCAAAAACCGGTTTGGGTACGCGGATGAAGGCGGCGCAATGGGAGAAGTTGGGGGTGAAGCCACGCTGGGGCAAACTTGCGCAAAACTTGCCAGCGTCGATCATCTTACCACAAGGGCGCAAAGGCCCAGCCTTTATTGCCTACCCAAATTTCAAAGTATATTTCGAATGGAATCAAAGCTTTACCTATGTAATGACCGCGGCCTATTTCGCAACGCGACTTGAGGGTGCGCCGGTTTACAAAGCGGGCAAACCAGACCCTGCATTGTCTGGAAAACAGATGAAACTGTTGCAAAAAAAGCTTGCCGCTCGCGGACATGATGTTGGAAAAATCGACGGAATTCTGGGGGCCAAAACCCGCGAGGCCGTGCAAAAAGAACAGGTGCGATTGGGTCTGCCTGCCGACGCTTGGCCGACCGCAGGATTGGTTTCAAAACTATGAGCGCGGCGTGTGAAAAAGCCAGCGCAAAAGAGCTCGCGCGTGTCGTGCCCCATATTTTGGAGGCGCCCAAAGATCATGCGGTGATTACGTCGCTCTGTCTAAGGCCGGGCTATGGTAAACGCGAGTTTGTCGACGAGATTACGCTGACCGTCGCACAGGGAATACCGGGCGAGCGTTGGGCCACGGCGCCTTGGTTAAAGCTTGAGGACGGATCACCGGATCCGCGTATTCAAGTGTCGATCCTATCCTCGCGCGTGGTGGATGCGGTTTGGACTGACCCCTCGGTCATGGTGCATCCCGGCGACCCGATCGTTGCCGATATCGACACGTCTTTCGCGAACCTTCCTGCGGGCACGCGCCTGCGGGCGGGGACCGCGGTGTTGGAAGTGTCGGATGCGGTGAATGATGGCTGTGTGAAGTGGAAAACGCGCTATGGTCCCGATGCTAAGGCGTGGTTGACCCTGCCTGAAAATATGCCGCATCGGTTGCGCGGTGTGCTGTGCCGGGTGGTGCAAGACGGGGTATTGAGACGCACAGATCGTCTGACCAAATTGTAAACGACAGCTTCACATTCGTTAAAGCCCCTCAAGAAAAGCTCCCCGACGAAACCTTGTATCGTCGGGGAGCTTTATTTGTTTGGGCGGGTTTTGTCCGGAGGTTTATTCCCACTCGATGTGATCTTCGAATTTCCCCATCAGATCGATCCAAATCTCGAACATCTCAGAGAAATCTTCGGACGAAACACCATCGGCCCCGGTGTAAATGTCATACTCCACGCGCGCGTTGCCTTCGTCGGTCAAATAGGCGCGGCCAAAGCGGCGGTCAGTATTCCAAGAATTGATTTTTGCGATCGCGACCTCGCCTTCGGTGCCATAGCCTGAGAAAAACTGTACAGCATCACAGGATTTTCCATCGTCGCAGCCATAGAAATACACCGCAAAATTGGTGTCGTAATGTTTCAGTTCAATTTTTGGATCACCAACATTGTCTTCAACCAATTTGGCTGGCGCACCTTCGGAGGTGAAGAAATCCATCAGGCTTTGGGGATTGGCGGCGGTGATGTTGCCAGCAGTGGCGGTGGAGGCCAGAGCGGCCATGGTGGCCAACGCGCTCAGCCCTGTTTTAAATAGCATGATCTTTCTCCCATAATTTGCAAATAGACTAAGGCGCACGGGACAATCTGGCAACGATGAATGCTGGCGTTATGCCACCAACTGTTCGGCCTTTTTCAGGTCAACGCTGACCAATTGACTGACACCTTGTTCGACCATGGTGACCCCGAACAACCGGTCCATGCGGCTCATGGTGACGGCGTGGTGGGTGATGATCAAAAAGCGTGTATCGGTGCGGCGGCACATCTCGTCCAATAGGTCGCAAAAGCGTGTGACGTTGGCGTCATCCAGCGGCGCATCCACCTCGTCCAAAACGCAGATCGGCGCAGGGTTGGCCAAGAACACGGCAAAGATCAATGCCATCGCGGTGAGGGTCTGTTCTCCCCCGGACAAAAGGCTGAGCGTTGAAAGTTTTTTGCCAGGCGGCTGACACATAATTTCAAGCCCGGCATCCAGTGGATCGTCGCTTTCCACCAGCACAAGCTTGGCTTCGCCGCCTCCAAATAAGTGTTTGAAAAGATTTCCAAAACTCTCATTCACTTGCTCGAACGCAGTCAGAAGGCGTTCGCGTCCTTCCTTGTTCAGGCTGGCAATTCCGGTGCGCAACTTCTTGATTGCTTCTTCAAGATCCAGCTTTTCTTGGCGAAGCGTGTCGTGTTCGGTTTGCACCTCTTTCGCATCTTCTTCGGCGCGCAAATTCACGGCCCCCAACGCATCGCGTTGGCGTTTCAACCGGTTCACATCATGTTCGATCTGCTCCGCCGATGGCATTTTTTCGGGGTCAGCATTCAGCGTTTCCAACAGCGCCTGAGGTGTGGTTTCCATGTCCTCTTCGATGCGCGCGGCGGCGTGTGTGACGGTGTCTCGGGCCGCTTGGGTGCGGGCCTCGGCAGCGGCGCGATGCTCCCGCGCTTCACCGGCCAGACGCTCCGCGTCACGTTCGGTATTGGCGGCGGTGCGCTCTTCGGTTTCGGCCAGCGCCAAGGCGTCCGCGGCCCCCTTGCGCCGGTCCTCAGCGTCCGAGATTTGTTCGGTCAATTCCTCACGCTCAACGGCCAGATCCTCTGGTGCGGCCTGCGCTTCTTCCAACTCTTCGCCGGTCAAGTCTTTACGCTCTTCCAACTCAGAAATGCGCCTTTCAGCAGTGTCCAAACGATGCCGCCAGCCAGAGATTTCCTTGGTGATTTCCTGGCTGCGTTTCAGGCGCGCTTCGCCTTCGCGACGCAATTCGTCATGGCCCGATCGTTTGGCCATCATGGTCATGCGTGCGGCTTCTACGGCCATTTTGACCTCTTCCACACCGGCGCGCGCGGCATCAAGATCCCCTAATTCATCTACGGCGGCTTGCGCCTCTTTCAGGCGTGTTCGTGCGCCCAACGCATCCTCTTCGTGGCGGCGCACAGCAAGGCCCATGTTTTCAAGCTTGCCTTCCGCAAGGTTGCGATCAGCCTCGGCGCGAGACAGGGCACGGCCCGCATCCGACATGGCGCGGTCGGCGTCACGGCGGGCGTCACGCGCGCGTTTGTCGGCCTCGGCGGCATCTGCGAGCATGGTTTTCAGGGTCTCATGTGCGGCACGCGCGCCTTCTGCGCGGGCGGACGCTTCTTCGAGATCCTGCTTTAACCTTTGTAAACGGTTGAGCTGTTCCAGACGCAAAGCCGCGGTCGATGGCTGATCCTCTGCGCCCGCTTTGAACCCGTCCCAACGCCACAGATCCCCCTCAAGCGACACCAGACGTTGACCGGGTTTAAGGTCGGCCATCAGGCGGTTTGCCTCTTCTGGTTCACACAGGCCAACCTGACCAATACGGCGCGCCAAAACGGGCGGTACGGTCACGTAATTGGCAAGGGATGTCACGCCCTCGGGCAAGACCTGCGGTTGGGCATAGGCGGGCAGTTCGGACCAGCCAGAGGGCGCATCGGCCCCGACCTCTGGCGCGCGCAGATCATCCGCCAGCGCCGCGCCAAGGGCCTTTTCATACCCGGATTGAACGCGCAGCTGATCAAGCACTTGCGCGCCTTCAGCGGCGTCGCGTTCAACCAGTCGGGCCAGCGCCGTGGCCTCAGCATGCAGGGCATTCATTTCCCCATCAGAGGCTGATCGCGCCGCGCGGGCGTCGGCTTCGCGCGACTGGGCTTCTGTCCGGGCTTCATCTGCGGCGGCAAGGGCTTCGTCCGCTTCTTCGGCCGCTTCCCCGGCGGCCTCTGCGGCGGCTTCGGCCAGTTCAAATTCTTCCGAGGACCGGGTGAGGGCCGCTTGGGCGTCTTCCACGGCGTCGCGCGCGCGGGCGGCTTCCGCTTCGCTTTTCTCAAGTGTTTTTTGGTTGTCTTCCAACAGACGATGCGCGGATTGGTGGCGGGCGGCGAGGCGGGCGACGTCTTCGGTCAGTTGCGCCAGATCCCCTTCGCGTTCCTGCAAGATTGCGGCACTTTCGCGGGCCTGATCATTGGCCTCGTTCAACGTGTCCTCATGGCCGTCAGACGCCTTTGCGATCTGGGCTTGTTCCCATTCCAGCCGTTCGATTGTTTCGCCCGCGTCACGGTTCAGGCCAGCTTCGCGGTCGATGTCTTTGGTCAATTGCTCGATGCGTCCGGCAAGCACTTGGATGCGTTGCAGGGCGGCGGCGACCTGATCCGACAGCTGGTCGCGGGCCACGGTCAGGCGCTGATGAATTGCGGCGGCCACGGCCTCTTCCTCGCGCAGGGCGGGCAGTTTTGCCTCGGCTTCCTC
Organism: Aliiroseovarius lamellibrachiae; assembly: GCF_018599245.1. Classification (GTDB taxonomy): domain Bacteria; phylum Pseudomonadota; class Alphaproteobacteria; order Rhodobacterales; family Rhodobacteraceae; genus Aliiroseovarius; species Aliiroseovarius lamellibrachiae. The sequence goes on along the minus strand of NZ_JAHEVJ010000005.1, from coordinate 94,293 downwards.
GCGGTCTTTGGTGGCTTTGCGGGCAAGGAGTTCGGCTTGGCCCGCGTGTTTTGTGCGGGTGGTCAGTTCATTTTCTGCGTCCGCCCGCGCGATGTCGGCTTCTTTCCAGCGACGATAGAGCAACAGCCCCTCGGCGCGGCGCAGGTCGTCCCCGATGGTGCGATATCTCTGGGCTTGTCGGGCTTGCCGGGCGAGTTGCCCCAACTGGGTCGCGAGTTGTTCGATCACATCGTCAACGCGGGCCAGATTGGTTTCTGTCCCTTTAAGCTTAAGTTCCGCTTCGTGACGCCGTTGATAAAGGCCTGAAATGCCAGCCGCCTCTTCCAAAATGCGGCGGCGTGCTTTGGGTTTGGCGTTGATCAGTTCGGAAATCTGCCCCTGTCGCACAAGGGCCGGGGAATGTGCCCCGGTGGAGGCATCGGCAAACAGCATCTGCACGTCCCGCGCGCGCACATCCTTGGTGTTGACCTTATAGGCGGACCCTGCATCGCGGGTGATGCGCCGGGTGATATCGAGGTTGTCGCTGTCGTTAAAGCCCGAGGGTGCCAGCCGTTCGGTGTTGTCCAGCGTCAGCGCCACTTCGGCAAAATTACGAGCGGGGCGGGTTGAGGCCCCTGCGAAAATCACATCCTCCATCCCGCCGCCACGCATTGCGGTGGGGCGGTTTTCCCCCATCACCCATCTCAGCGCCTCAAGCAGGTTGGATTTTCCGCAACCGTTTGGGCCAACCACGCCTGTTAACCCGTCCGCGATCACCAGATCGGTCGGGTCCACAAAGCTTTTAAAGCCATTCAAACGGAGTTTTGAAAACCGCAAGCGGTCTGCCTCATTACTGATTCTTGTTGGGTTGAGTTTTTGGATGCGAAGGGGATGTGTCAACACATTGCCAACCTGTCGCCCCGAAATGTGGATAACTTGGGCGGGTTATCCACAAGATATTGGATTTTTCATGATCTTGGTGAAAATAATATGACGCTGAGGTGCCCTTGTTTGTCGCTTTCTTTCTTGACGAAACCGGCCCTGGCGCGGCAAAAGAGGGTTATATGGTTCCCCGTGCAAGGCGCAAAGCGTCTGGGGAGAATAGGGAATGCAGTGCGGGAGACCCAATTCGGGGCCCAACTCTGTAGCCGCCCCCGCGACTGTAAGCGGTGAGTGCCCCGTCGATATACCACTGGCCATGAGGTTGGGAAGGTGACGAGGTACGTTGATCCGCGAGCCAGGAGACCTGCCATTGTCACCTTAAACCCACCCGTCGGGGATGACGGGAAATGAAGGAATGAAAATATGACTGTACATGTTCAACCCCAGAGCCAAGCCGCCGCACAGACCAACCCATTGGCTGCGATCACTGTTGTGTTCCTGGCGGGTGCTGCCCTGCTGTTCGCTGCTGGTTTCGCACAGGCGACCGTTTTGCATGATGCCGCGCATGACACCCGTCACGCGATGGCCTTTCCCTGCCACTAAGCCACATCTGATCTCATGTTGAAAAACTTGGCATCCAGCGCTGTGCTGGCTGGGGTGTTGACGTGTCTGATTGCGTCGGCGCTCCAATTTTCGTTTGTCATTCCCCTCGTGTTGGAAGGCGAACTTTATGAAACGGGTGTGCGTATTCATTTTCCGGTGGATGGGTCGCCACAAAGTGATGCGGGCGCGCCGGCGTTGGGCAATGATTGGGGCCGCCATATGATGACGGTGGGCTTTAACTTTGTCAGCTTCACCGCTTATGGCATGATCTTGGTTGCGGCGATGGCATTTGCGGCGCTGAAGGGCGTTGAGCTGACGCCGCGCAAGGGGCTGTTGTGGGGCATGGCGGGGTTTGTCGTTGTGCAGCTTGCGCCAGCGTTAGGGTTGCCGCCAGAATTGCCGGGCACCATTGGGGCCGAGATTTTGCCGCGACAAATCTGGTGGGCCGGCACGATCCTAGCCTCTGCTGTGGGGCTTGGTCTGATTGCCTTTGGTCAGGGCGCGCTTCTTGCTGTGGTTGGGGCATTGCTCATGTTGCTGCCCCACGCGATTGGCGCACCGCATCTGGACACGTATTTCGGCGTTTCCGCCCCGGAACTCTCCGCCGAATTCGCCACACGGTCTTTGGGCGTGGCGGCGGCGGGCTGGGTTGTGCTGGGGTTCTTTTCTGCGCTGTTTTACACCCGCGCCGAAGAGGTCTAGGCGGGCAACCGACCGATGAGGAGAAACCTCAATTCACCAATTGGGCGGGCGTCGGTGACGATGCCCCCCACACTGGACGCATAAAGATCAAGAAAGGTTAAGACATCCGGCGCAAGATCGCGGGTCACATCGCCAAACAGATAGGCGGCTTTGCCCTCTTCACGGACCGAAACCGTGGCAGGTCGGGTGCAGACATTCATGCACTCGGTGCGGGTCACTTGGACGGTTTCTTCCAAGGTGTTTGCCAGATCGGCCCCGCCTTGGCATGTGACACAAACAGCCACTCTTGGTGCCATGCTCTTTCCTTTCGCGCCGTGCTGCGTCAAAACAATGAAATCTGATTAACGGAGGACATCATGCTTGCCAAGATTCCCGCGACTGTTGTGACTGGTTTTCTGGGGGCCGGTAAAACCACCCTGATCCGCCATATGCTGGACAATGCCAAAGGTAAACGCATTGCGCTGATCATCAATGAATTCGGCGACCTTGGTGTCGACGGCGACATCCTGAAAGGTTGCGGTGATGAGGCATGTTCAGAAGAGGACATCGTTGAGCTGTCGAATGGTTGCATTTGTTGCACCGTGGCCGAGGATTTCATCCCGACGCTGGAAAAGCTGCTCGCGCGCGACACCCCGCCTGACCACATCGTGATTGAAACCTCTGGACTGGCGCTGCCGCAACCGTTGGTGCGCGCGTTTCAGTGGCCTGAAATTTCGACCCGCGTGACCGTGGATGGGGTTGTGACTGTCGTTGATGGCAAGGCGGTGTCCGACGGGCAGTTCGCGTCAAATATTGCCGCCATTGATGCCCAGCGCAAACTGGATGAGAACCTTGATCACGAAACCCCACTGTCAGAGCTGTTCAAGGACCAAGTTGCCTGTGCGGACATGATCGTGGTGAACAAAGCTGACCTGTTGGGGGATGCGGAAACCGATGCTCTGGTATCGAAACTCACAGGCGAGTCGCGCGATGGGGTGCAGGTTGTGCGCACCTCGATGGGCGTGTTGCCGGTTGAGGTTCTGTTGGGCCAGGGCATGGGCGCAGAGGATGATATGCACGCACGCATGTCCGCACATGAAGCCCATCACCACGCTCATGATCACCACGACGATGATCATCACGACGATGACCACCATGATGATCATGATGACGACCATCACCACCATCACGCACATGACCATGATGCCTTTGAAAGCTTTGTGGTGACACGCGGTGAAGTTGCCGACCCAAAGGCGTTCTCTGAACTGGTTTCCGATGTGATCCGTGGCAATAATATCCTGCGTTTAAAAGGGTTTGCAGCCGTTGAAGGCAAGCCAATGCGTCTGACGTTGCAGGCTGTTGGCCCCCGTGTGGACACCTATTTCGACCAACCCTTTGGCGCGCAACCCCGTGAAACGCGACTGGTGGTGATTGGCCAATCGGGGCTGGATCAGGCGGCTATCGCCAAGGCCCTTTCCGCATGACGATCAAGGTCACCTCGGGCGATCCGCATGACCCGCAGGCCACGGCTTTGCTCAAACAAAGCCACGCCCTGATGGAAGAGCTGTTCCCGCCCGAGGATAACTTTTACCTTGATATCGACGACCTTTGCGCGCCCGATATTTCGTTTTTCATAGCGCGCGAAGGGGACGTGATCTGGGGCACCGCGGCCTTGGCGGATCGGGTGGACGCAAGCGGACACTATGGCGAGGTGAAATCCATGTTTGTCTCGCCTGACGCGCGCGGCAAAGGCGTGGCGCAGGCGTTGATGGAACACCTGGAAACCACAGCGCGGGCCAAGGGCTTTACTGCAATGAAGCTGGAAACCGGCAACGCGCTGACTGCCGCCCACCGGCTGTACGCGCGCCACGGGTTCAGCATCTGCGGGCCGTTTGGCGACTACCCCGAGGCGGCCAGCTCGATCTTTATGGAAAAGCAGCTGTGAATTTAACCTTCCTTGGTTTTATTCGCCGCCGCTTTCATGCGTTCAAGCAATTCTGCCTTGGTTTCTTTGCGCTGATACGGGTTCTTTTTCGTGCCGCGCGCATTATGTTCGGCGTGACGGGGGGCGTTTTTGCCCATCTTGGGGGCGCCTTGGGCTTTGTAATCCATGGTCGGATCCTTTCTGGGGCACCTCACATTGGGCGCTTTCATCGGGCTGATGCCTGAGTTTTTGACATCTTACAACCACCCCTCGGGGTGACACCGTAAAAGAACCGTATAAGAAAAGGGCGCAATATGCATCTTTTGGCAGCCACTCCCGGATCCATTGACGACGGCAAAGAACCTGTCGATCTGGGCCAAACCCCCGCCGATCTGGTTGTGATCTCGGCCGCGGATACGGAACTCGCCGCGCTGTCCGGTGCACGCTCTGAAATGGCCGATGCCCCCAGTTTGCGCCTTGGCAGCATGATGCACCTGATCCACCCGATGTCGGTTGATTTGCACATCGACAATTGCGCCGCGAAATCCCGGTTGGTGATTGCCCGCGTGCTGGGCGGTGTCGGTTACTGGAAATACGGAGCCGAGCAATATTCGGCGCGTTTGCGCGAGGCCGGCGTGCCGCTGGTGCTTTTGCCCGGTGATGACAAACCTGATGCCGAACTGCGCGCGCTGTCGACTGTTTCCGACGAAGATTACGACGCTCTTTGGGCTTATTTGGTCGAAGGCGGTCCGGAAAATGCGACCCTGTTTCTGAAGTACGCCAAGACAATGCTGGACGGCGGCGAACGGCCTGAGGCGGCCAAGCCCCTGTTGCGTGCAGGCGTTTACTGGCCGGGATCCGGCGTGTCGGATTTGGCGGCGGCTCAGGCGGCTTGGACTGACGATGCGCCCATCGTGCCGATCGTCTTTTACCGTGCTTTGGTGCAGGGCGCAGGGCTTCATCCGATCAACCGGCTGGTCAAAGCGCTTTTGCGTCAAGGACTTAATCCGTTGCCGGTTTTTGTGGCCTCATTGAAAGATCCGGTGTCGGTCGCGACATTGGAAAGCTTGTTTGGCCAAGCCGCCCCGGATGTGATCCTGAATTGCACGTCCTTTGCGGTCGGATCCCCGCACCAAGGCGAGGCAGATAAAAACACCAACCCGCTCGCGGCGGCCTTCTGTAACGATGCGCCGATCTTTCAGGTGGTGCTGGCGGCCTCCAGCGAGGCCGCGTGGGAAGAGGGGCTTTCCGGTCTTTCCGCCCGTGACATTGCGATGAATGTGGCCTTGCCAGAGGTCGACGGGCGCATCCTGTCGCGTGCGATTTCATTCAAGGGCGAGGCGTTTTTTGACGAGGCCACCGAATGCCCGATCGCCACCTATCAGGCGCGCGGGGATCGGGTGCAATTTGTGGCGGAACTTGCCGCAAGCTGGGCGCGGTTGCGCCGGACCGAGGCTGGCACGCGCAAAGTTGCGCTGATCATGGCGAATTATCCGAACAAAGATGGGCGGCTTGCCAATGGGGTGGGCTTGGACACGCCCGCCGCGGTCGTGCATTCTTTGGGTCTTCTGCACGATCAGGGCTATCGGGTCGAAAATAGTCCAGCAGACAGTGACGCCTTGATGCAAACCGTGATGGCCGGGCCGACCAACTGGCTGGTGGACCGGGCGCAGCGGACGGGTGGGGTGCGTCTGTCGCTGGAGGACTATAAAGCGCAATATGCGGCCCTTCCGTGGGCATTGCGCGAGGCGATTGAAACCCGCTGGGGTGCGCCAGAGGCTGATCCGTTTTATGAGGATGGCTTTGCCTTGTCTGTGTTCGAATACGGCAATGTCGTCGTCGGCGTGCAGCCCGCGCGCGGCTATAACATTGACCCGACCGAGACCTATCACGCGCCCGATCTGGTCCCGCCGCATAACTATTTGGCGTTTTATTTTTGGCTGCGTCATTCGCTGGGGGCGCACGCGATTGTCCATATGGGCAAGCACGGAAACCTTGAATGGTTGCCGGGAAAATCGGTGGCTTTGTCGGCGGAATGCTGGCCCGAGGCGATCCTTGGGCCCATCCCGCATGTTTACCCGTTTATCGTGAATGACCCCGGCGAAGGTACACAGGCCAAACGCCGGGCGCAGGCTGTCATTATCGACCATTTGACTCCGCCACTCACCCGCGCCGAAAGCTATGGTCCGATGCGTGATCTCGAAGCGCTGGTGGATGAATATTACGAAGCCGCAGGGGTGGACCCGCGCCGGATCACTTACCTGAAACGCGAAATCCTGACGCTGACCTCAGCGACCGGATTGGGTGTGGATGCGGGCCTGTCGGGTGAAGATGAAGAAAGCGATCTGGCCAAACTGGATGCCTATTTGTGTGACTTGAAAGAAGCGCAAATTCGGGACGGTTTGCATGTGTTTGGACAGTCACCCGAGGGTCGGCTTGAGCGCGATTTGGTGCAAGCTTTGGTGCGTGTCCCGCGTGGTCAGGCCGAGGGGGGCGATCAATCCCTTGCGCGCGCTTTGGCGGCGGATTTTGGCATGGATTTTGACCCCTTGGATTGTGACATGGCGACCCCTTGGGACGGCCCGCGCCCCGACACTTTGACCGGCGATGCGTGGCGTTCCACCGGCGATACGGTGGAACGCTTGGAAGAGTTCTCTGCCCGTTTGATTGACGGTGACGTCACCGCACCCGGCCCCCACAGTCAGGCCGTGATGGATGAGATTGCGACCCGCGTTTTGCCCGCGGTGAGGTCCTGTGGACCGGCCGAGGGGCAGGGGGTTTTGACCGCTTTGGCGGGGCAGTATGTCGCCCCCGCGCCCTCTGGCGCGCCCACGCGGGGCCGGTTGGACACCTTGCCGACCGGGCGCAACTTTTTCTCGGTCGACAGCCGGGCGGTGCCGACCCCAACGGCATGGGCCTTGGGGTGGAAATCCGCCAATCTTCTGATTGATAAGCACTTGCAAACACACGGGGATTACCCGCGCACGATGCTTGTCACCGCATGGGGCACCGCCAATATGCGCACCGGCGGCGATGATATTGCACAGGCGATGGCGCTGATGGGCGTCAAGCCAAAATGGGACAGCGCCAACCGCCGTGTGACCGGGTTTGAGGTCATTCCCGTGACCGCGCTGGGGCGTCCCCGCGTGGATGTGACCCTGCGCGTTTCGGGCTTTTTCCGCGATGCTTTTCCCCAATTGATTGCACTTTACGACAGTGCTGCGCGCGCTGTTCAGGGCATGGAGGAACCCGCCGACATGAACCCTTCTGCTGCGCGTGTGAAGGCCGGCGAAAGCGCGCATCGGGTCTATGGATCCAAACCCGGTGCTTACGGTGCTGGCCTTCAGGCGATGATTGACGAGCGGCTTTGGGCGGATAAAGCGGACCTTGCGGACGCCTATCTGGAATGGGGCGGCTATGCTTACGGGGCTGCCACTGAAGGCGCGCGGGACCGCGCAGGGTTTGAGCAGCGTTTGGCCCAGACCGAGGCGATTGTGCAAAACCAAGACAACCGCGAACATGATGTGCTCGATAGCGACGATTATTATCAGTTCGAGGGGGGGGCGGCCGCCGCAGTGGCCACGCTTCAGGGTCGCGATCGGCCGATTTATCACAACGATCATTCGCGCCCGGAACGCCCCGTCATTCGCACGCTTGAGGATGAAATTGGTCGGGTGGTGCGTTCGCGCGTGGTGAACCCGAAATGGATCGATGGGGTGAAGCGTCACGGGTACAAAGGCGCATTTGAAATCGCGGCGACGGTGGATTACATGTTCGCTTTTGCCGCCACAACCGGGGCGGTGCGCAGCCATCACTTTGACCTCGTACATGCGGCGTTTCTTGAGGATGACGCCACGCGGGAGTTCATCGAAGAGCACAACGCCCCGGCCCTGCGCGAGATTGCCGAGCGCCTGCAAGAAGCGATGGAGCGCGGCTTGTGGCAACCCAGGTCCAATTCAGCGCGGGCATTGATCGAGGAGCTGCTGTGACGCCCAGGCCTGCAAATAAAGCGGACGCAGGCTGGGTATTGGCGTTGATCCAACGCGTCTTTGCGGAACATGACGGGCGGGTGGATCCCCCCAGTTCGATGCATCAAATGTGCTTGGAGGACGTGGAACAGCAGGCGGAAAATCATGAGGTCTGGGTCATAGGGAAAGAGGCTTGTGTGTTTTTGACCGCACAGGAAAACGGGCTTTACGTTGGCAAATTGGCCGTGGCACCTGAGGCGCGTGGGAAAGGGCGCGCGCGCGCGCTGATCATGCAGGCCGAGAAAAGGGCACGGGCGTTGCACCTGCCACAGCTTGCCTTGCAAACTCGGGTGGAGCTGGTGGAAAATCACACGGCCTTTCAGGCGCTTGGTTTTGTGAAAACCGATGAATCCGCCCACCCTGGATTTGACCGCGCCACCTCTTTTCGGTTCACCAAGGTTTTGGTGTGAGCTGTCGGACATAAAGCGCTTCGACCTTCCCCTGACATACTCTGGCGAATGCACAGGCGTAGTTATCGCCTTTTTCCCCTTTCAAAAAATATCCTCGCCGAAGGCAATAAACCTTTTGGGGGGCTGCGTTATGGGCGACGATCTACTGGGGTGCATTCGGCGTTTTCGATGGTGACTTGGCCGCCTGAATGGCTCCACCGATCGTAAATTTCACAGGAAAATTCCACGTCTATGCTGGGGGGAACCGGGGGCAAACTGCCGTCGCAATTCAGTTCGGCGCGCTGGATGCCCTGATCGCCGCTCAAGGATCCCTGGCGGATCGGGCAGCCGGTGGCGCGTTCGATCGCCACTTTGGCGCGGCCGAGCACTTTTGACACATTGGGCAACGCCTCAAAGCTGGTGCGATAGCTTTCGACCCAGTTTTCGCGGCGGTGAATTTTAAAGACGGAGCCCTCGACCGTGACCTCGGCCGTGGTCGTGTCTTTGCTGCGGAATTGTGGGCTGGGGCTGTCGCAGCTTGCCTGTGTGATACTGAAAAGGACGAGGATAAAGCTGCGGCAGGTAAAGGCAGAAAGTGTCACGACAGGGTCCAATTGTAATGCGGTCTGCGCCCAGCTTGGCCGCTCTTGGTTAATCGAAGGTTAACGGGGGCGAGGTGCGCCGAGAGCAGAGTGGCTTTTCGGGGCATGTCACGGCTGGGGGCTACGTTTTTTTGGTGGGGCGTCGATCATCTATGGATGCTGGCCCTGACGGATCTGACGCCTGCATCCTCGCTTGCATCTCAGCGCCCAAGCAGCGACAGTGCGGGGGCGAATGGATCAACAAACGGAGCGATCGGTGTGACCAACCCCACCGACATGACGGGGCATATTTCCGGGCATTGCTTGTGCGGTCAGGTGTCCTTTGCCTTTCAGGGCCGACCGTTTCTTCAGGTGATGTGTCACTGTGACAGCTGCAGGCGCGCTTCCGGCGGCGCGATTGTTGGTTTTCTGGGCCTGAAAGACACACAATGGCGCTGGACCGGAGAAGCGCCCGCAAGCTATGAAAGTTCGCCCGGCGTGCGCCGCCATTTCTGCATGATTTGTGGCAGTGCAATGGGGTTTCAAGGCGATCACTATCCAGGCCAGTTTTTCGCTCATGCCGCCGCCCTCTCTGATCCGTCGCTTTTTGCGCCGACAGCCCATGTGCATCATGATGAGATCCTGTCATGGGCCACGCCCCGTGATGATCTTCCCCGCCACCTGACCACCGATGAATTGCTCTGAGGAATTGCTATGACCGAAAAACCCCCCGTCGACCCCGCCCGTCACGCGATGAAAATGGCCAAGAAAAAGGCCGCGCGCGATAAAATCATGGCCACCAAGACCGATAAAAAGGGTCTGGTGATTGTGCATACCGGGAAAGGCAAAGGCAAAAGCTCCGCCGCGTTTGGGATGATTTTCCGCTGCATCGCAGCAGACATGAAATGCGCCGTGGTTCAGTTCATCAAAGGCGGGATGGATTGCGGTGAGCGCGACCTGATCAACGCGAAATTCAGCGACATTTGCGAGTTTTACACCATGGGCGAGGGTTTCACTTGGGAGACCCAAGACAAGACCCGCGACACCGAAATGGCACAGGCCGCATGGGAGAAATCCAAGGACCTGATCCGCGACCCCGCCAATAAAATGGTGCTTTTGGATGAAATTAACATCGCAATCCGCTATGGTTATGTGGATGTGGCTGACGTGGTGGCCTTTTTGACCGACGAAAAACCCGAGATGACCCATGTGGTTTTGACCGGGCGCAACGCCGCAGAAGACCTCATCGAAATCGCGGATCTTGTGACCGAAATGGAACTGGTGAAACACCCGTTCCGCTCGGGCATCAAGGCGCAAATCGGGGTGGAGTTTTAATCCAGCGCTTGGGGAATGGCCCGGATCCGCATCATTTTAAGGGAGGATACCATGCCACATTTTTATATGGCCTATCATGTGACGCGGGACATTGAAGACCCAACAGAACAAGCCGACCATCAAGCGCGCTATCAGGCGTGGATGCAGGAACATGCGGACGCTTTGGTGGTGGCCGCCCAACCTTTGGGGCCGCAATGGACAGTGTCAAAAGACGGCGCCACCGAAGGGTTTGAGGGCACAATGATGGGCTATACCATCTTGGATGCCCCAGATCTGGACACCGCAAAAGCGATTGCCGGCTCTTGCCCATTTTGTGACATGGGCAACTTGCAGCTTGCGGAAATGATGGTGATGCCGGGATAGATCCTGCATCCATCGGACCTGTTAAAAGGGCGGCGACTTAACGCGTGCGCCCTTTTTTCTTGTCAAAAATATCCTCGCCGAAGGCAAAATAGACTGGCAAACGCGAACGGAGATTATGGGCGCATTATTTTGAAAACGAGGCACGCATTAGAGTGCGGCGCGCAGCTTGGCCATCAGCTTGGTCAGGTTTGCTGCATACCGCTCATTGGTCAGCGTGCCTTCAGCGTCAAACGCGCTCGAACTACCGGCAACAGCCACCTCTGGCCCGATGATGAGGTTGGGTTGAAATGGCGTCATTGCACCGACCAAAGACACCTGCGCGCGCTCGCCCCCCGCACGCCCCGCGGCGGCAGACATCACCGCGACAGGTTTTCCCGCCCATGGGCCTGGTTTCACGCGGCTGACCCAATCCAAGGCATTCTTCAGAACGCCCGTTAGCATCTTGTTGTACTCGGGGGTCGAGATCACCACCGCATCCGCCGCTGCGATCTGGTTGGCCAAGGTTTGCACAGCGCCTGGAATGCCGGCCGCCGCCTCAAGATCCCCATCATAAAGCGGCAGGTTCAGATCGGCTTCGACATAGTCACACGGCCCAAACACGCGGGCTGCGTTACGGATCAAATATCGGTTGGTTGCCTCGGCGCGCAACGCGCCGGACAGGCCAAGAAGAATGGGGGTGCTCATCATCAGGCTCCTGTTTCGCTTTGTGTTATGTGGGGCGTGTTGAGGCCAGATCAACCCACATGGGGTGTTGCGACCTCAATCAAGTTTCCATCTGGATCACGTAGATAAATCGACAGGATCGGTCCGGTGGCGCCGGTGCGCACGACGGGGCCTTCTTCAATTTGGATACTGTGCGTGGCCAAATGCACCCGCCAATCAGACAAAGGGGTCTCGGTCAGAAAACAAAGATCCGCCGTGCCGGGGCCGGGATGGGTGGCCATCGGGGCAAAGGGCGCATCAGCCGGGTGCAGGTTGATTTTCTGCGCCCCATATTTCAACGCCGTCCGGGTGGACCCATCGGCGGGGTGAAACTCCTCTGCCTGCATGCCCAAGATATCGGTGTAAAACGCCACCGTAGCCGCAAGGTCGCGCACGGTCAGAACAAGATGATCCAGTGTGGTCAGTTTTGGCGGCATCGCGGCTTTTCCTTTCTGAGAAGCACCGTTAGGGTCGCAGCATGACCGATAAGATGCAAGCCACCGACCCGGGGACCCTATGGGACGTCATGGACCCCGCCCGCGCCAATGCGCTCTGCGCGACGCTTGGCCTTGCGCCTTTGGACCCGGAGGCCCCCTTGCCGCCGTTTTTCCACCAAATCTATTTCTGGAACATCCAACCGACCGAAAACCTCGGGCGGGACGGCGTGCCAACCCATGGCGAAGGCATTCCTGATTTTGGTCTGCCGCGTTGCTTATGGGCCGGAGGGGAGCTGACCTTCCTTGCGCCTTTGATGGCGGGCGTTCCCGCGCAAAAATCAACACGTATCGTGAGCAGCAAACGCAAATCCGGGCGGTCAGGGCCGATGGGGTTTGTCACCTTGGAACACGACATTCACCAAGGCGGGACGTTATGTGTACGCGAGCGAAAAGACCTTGTGTATCTGGAGGATCCCAGCCCAGCCGCTCCGCCCGCGACGCTTCGATCTGCCCCCACGGATGAGCAGAGTGCGGAGCGGGTTCATTTCCCGCAAACGCTGCTCTTTCGCTATTCTGCGCTGACCTTTAACGCCCACCGGATCCACTATGATCAGGATTATACGCGCGACGTCGAAGGCTACGGCGCGCTACTGGTGCAAGGCCAACTTTTGGCGCAAATTCTGATGCTGAAGGCCACGCAGGAATGCGGCCCGCTTGCACAGTTTAAATACCGTGCGGTGTCACCTGTGCTGCACAGAGACCAGGTTGAGCTTTGTCGCAAAGACAATGCGCTTTGGGTGCGCGGTCCCGACGGCCAATTGTGTATGTCGGCCCAGGCCGAGGTTTAAACCGGCGTGCTAAGTAACTCTTGGTCCCATTTTTTTAACGCGCGCTGCAATTTGTCGGATTGGTTTGCAAAATCAGTGATCATCATCTGTTGGGCCGTCGCTTGATCCCCTGACATGGCCAGCTTTGCGATGTCCCCAACACAGGTGTGAAATTCGGCATGTAGCCGTCTGATCACTTGATAGGGCTTTCCCGCTTTGATGTCCGCCGGAATTTTGGGACTATAAAGCCAATTCCCAAAGGGGCATTTGTTATCACTCGACATGTCGCTAACCGTATCGGCCATTTGACCTGTTTCAATTGCCATCTGCAGTCTGTCTTTCCATGCTTGATGTGTAATGATTGCGGCACGGATGGAGTTTCGAAGTGAAGAGTTATGCATAGCTGTCCGTTATCTGTTCGCGTTGTTTGGACACGCTAGGTTGCGTGCTTTGCAATTGCTAACTGCCAAATCTGAACAAAAGGTAACAACAGCCTGTAGAATGTTGGAGTAACTGTCTCGGGGCGAGGGCCACGGGAACGATCCTAAAGGCTTGCTGCCACGCGGAAGTCCTCGGGGATACTGTCGTGCCCATCCAGCATTAAATCCGCCATCATCTCACCCACTTTCGGCCCCATGCCAAAGCCGATTTTAAAGCCGCCATTGGCAATAAACTGGCCGGGTTTGGTGGGGTGTTCCCCCAACATCGGCGCGCGGGATTTGGCGCGCGGGCGCACGCCGGCCCAGCGTTCCAACACCGGGGCTTTTGCGATGGCGGGGCAGATGGTGCGCGCGCGGGTCAGCACCTCGTCGATCTGCGCATCGCAAGTGTCGGGCGCGTCAAATTCGCGTTCCGAGGTCGAGCCGATCGCCACCGTACCGTCAGCGTGTGGGATGATGTGAACCGCGTCCGCAAAGATTTGCGGCATGTCAGGGGCTGCGTGTTGCAACAGCACGGATTGCCCTTTCACACCATTGCCCACGGGCTTGCCCAGTTCTTCGGACAGCTCGATCAAACCTTGCCAGCCGGTTGCCCAAATCACCCGGCCCTCATCAGGGGCTTCGGTGGTCACCTCGCCGCCTTTTGCGCGGATGGCGGCGAGCAAAGCGGCGGCGGCACGGCGCGGCGCCATGCGGGCGGTCAGCGTATCGTGGATCAACCAGCCAGAGGGGGTGACCGGCGCCCAATTTGGGTAACTTTCTGCCGCCACAACCGCCCAAACGGCCTTGCCTTGCCACAGTTCATCCGCTTCATCGGCGCGGTCTGTGGACAGCATCAAATGTGCCTCATCCTTGATCGGTTGCAACCGGCCAGAGCGGGCATAACCGGGGGAGGTGCCGCCGGTCGCGGCGACCTCTGCCCAATAGGTTTCGGCCATGATCAGACTGTCAAATTGAAAGGCTTTCTTGGCGTTCCAGCGTTCTGGCACATGGGGGGCCAGCGCGCCGACCAGCCCGCCAGAGGATCCCGCACCCGGCCCGTTGGGATCAACAACGCGAACGCGCGCGCCCCGGCGTGCGCAGCTCCAGGCGGTTGCCAGTCCAAAAATGCCTGCGCCGCGGATTGTTACGTCAACTGTTGCACCGCTGATCATTGCCAAAACGCGCATCCTTCTGCATGTAGGTCAGGTTTCCCCGCGTTCATAGGACATCCCATGCAGAAGAACCAGACGGCCGAGATTGAGTGGAAAGACACAGGTGTGCCGGTGGCCACGCAATTTGACGACCCCTATTTCAGTCTGGACAACGGATTGGATGAAACGCGCCATGTGTTTCTGTCTGGCAATGATCTGCCCGCGCGGTTTGTGTCCGGGTTTCATGTGGCAGAGCTGGGGTTTGGCACCGGGTTGAACATGCTGGCAACTTTGATGGCGTGGCAGTCCGTGGGCGCCCCGGACGGCGTGCGGTTCACGTCGTTTGAGGCCTTCCCGATGGTCCCCGACGATATAGCCCGCGCCCTGAGTGCCTTTCCCGAAGCGCGTGCTTTGGCAGATCCGTTTTTGGCGGCTTGGGCGGATGGGCTGCGGGTATTTGATCTGCATGGTCTAACGGTTGAGGTGATCGAGGGCGACGCGCGCGCGCAGCTGGCGACGTGGTCTGGTCAAGCGGACGCGTGGTATCTGGACGGGTTCTCGCCCGCGAAAAACCCCGAACTGTGGGGCGATGATTTACTGGCGCAGGTGGGCGCGCGCACCGCCCCCGGTGGCACGTTTGCGACATATACCGCCGCAGGTTTTGTGCGCCGCGCCCTAGACGCCGGTGGGTTTGATGTGGAACGAGTGTCGGGATACGGGCGCAAGCGGCATATGAGCCGGGGCATTCTGCGCGCCTGACATAGAAAACAGGCGGCGCGAGAATGGAACAAAACACCCGGTTGGGCATTTGGCTGATGGTCGGCGCGACCTTTGTTTTCGCGGCCCAAGACGGCATTTCACGCCATTTGGCAGGCAACTATAATGTCTGGATGGTGGTGATGATCCGGTATTGGTTTTTTGCTGCTTTTGTTGTGTGGATCACCCGGCGCAACGGCGGGCTGGCCCTAGCGCTGCGTCCGCGAAAACCCGTGCTGCAAATCTTTCGTGGTGCCCTTTTGGCGCTGGAAATCTGTGTCACGGTCTTGGCCTTTACCTTGCTTGGGTTGGTGGAAAGCCACGCGGTTTTTGCCTGTTATCCGTTGATTGTTGCCGCGCTGTCCGGGCCGGTGCTGGGCGAGGCGGTTGGCTGGCGGCGCTGGGCCGCCATTGGGGTTGGGTTCATCGGAATTCTGGTCATCCTTAAGCCCGGTTTTGGGGTCTTTGCGCCCGCCGCCATTGTGCCGCTTGTCGGGGCAGCGATGTTTGCGCTTTACGGTCTGTTGGCCCGGTATGGCGCGCGGTATGACAGCACACAGACGAGCTTTTTCTGGACCGGAACCACGGGTGCGGTGGTGATGACAGCCATTGGCGCAAGCTTTTGGGAACCGATGCAGGGCAGCGATTGGATCTGGATGGCGGTGCTTTGCGTGACCGGTGTATTGGGGCATTGGTTGCTGATCAAATGTTACGAGGTCGCCGAGGCCAGTGCGGTGCAACCTTTTGCCTATCTGCAGCTTGTGTTCGTGTCGATCTTGGGGGTGAGCATCTTTGGCGAAACTGTCGAACCCAATGTGGTGATTGGCGCGCTGATTGTTGTGGGTGCGGGTGTGTTCACGCTGATCCGTGCGCGCAAGGCGGCGTGAAGGGGCGTTGCCCCTCTGCCTTCGGCATTCACCCGAGGATATTTTCAGAAAGAGGAAGGGGTCGCGCTATTGTTTGAGCTCTTTTGACAAGCGCAGTGGCTCGGTTTTTCCGGTCAGGCGGGCGCGATAAATTGGCAGACTTTCGGACACGCGCATCACATAGTTTCGGGTTTCGCGAAACGGGATATGTTCGATCCAGTCGATGATATCGGTACTGGGTGCGCGGACATCTCCGAAGCGGTCCTGCCAGCTGCGCGCGCGGGCCGGACCCGCGTTATATCCCACGGCAATCAGCACCGGGTTGCGGCCAAAATCCTCGATCAGCTTTGCCAGATATTCGGACCCAAGCCGTGTGTTATAGGCGGGATCTTCGGTCAGGCGCGCTTTGGAGTATGAGATTTCGAGCCGTTTGGACATATCCTTTGCGGTGCCGGGCATAAGTTGCATCAAGCCACGCGCGCCGACACCGGATTGCACGCTTGGGTCAAATTCGCTTTCGCGCCGCGCAATTGCCAGTTCAAGGGCGCGCGGAACGCTGGCATTGCCTTTGCCAATGTCAGGGGTTGGGAAATAGGGTCGGTGCAGCACCCAACCTTGGCGCGCGGCATATTTTGCAATCATCACACGCAGATGCGGTTCGCCCATTTTCTCGGCCCAGCCCGCAAGGTGGCCGATTTCGTCGCGTGTCAGGCGTTCGGCCAGATGCACGGTGAACCGTTCGGCCCAGTAAAGTTCATCCGCGGCTTGCAACAGGCGGGCGGCTTGCATGACCGAGCTGTTCCAGAAGGGTTGCCCGGTGAAATTGCGGTGGCGTTCTGACCCGGTGAGCTTTGGGTCCATTGGCAGGTTTGCGCGCTCTGCTGCCAGTTGGCCGTAAAAGCTGGTTTGGTATTTTGCGCCAAAGGCATAAGCCGCTTTGGCCTGTTCAGCATTTCCGGCGGCCTCGTGCGCGCGGCCCTGCCAATATCCAGCGCGTCCCAGAGAGATGGGGGTGTCAACGCCCGCGCGGAAGGCGTTGAAGTGTTTCAGTGCCGTCGTGGGGTCATTCAACTTGCGAAGGGCGATGTAACCGGCCAGCCATTCCAGATCATTGCGGTTGGACCCTTCTGCAATGTGGTGGTTTGCGGCCAAGCGATACGCTTGTTTTGGGTTGCCGTCGCGCATGGACCAACGGGCCAACACGCGCCGCCAACTGCCCCAACGGTCGGGTTCGCCAAGGGTTTTGGCTGACGAAGATTGCGCCAGAATAAGGTCTGCAGCGTCCTGATTTCGGCCTTTCGCAGCGCGCCACAAAAAGCGTTCATAGGCCAGACCGGGATCTTTTGCGAGCGCGGCTGGAATGGCTTTGATCAACCCATCCACCCCATCCTTTTTGCGGCGTAACGCGATGCGTGCGCGGGCCAAATCGGCTTGTCCCTTGGTCAAAAGGGGCAGCATCCGGGTGGCATCTTTGGTATTGCCACGCCACAGCATCGCATCAGTCCGCGCCCAGTGGTGTGGGGCCAAGCCTTTTGGATAGCGGGTGGCAAAGGCGTTATGTTCATCTTCATCCAACGACAGGGATGTCCACGCGCGGACCAAAACTTCGCGGGCGGCGTCCGCTTTTCCGGCGGCCTCAAGCGCTTCTATATATCGTAAAGCCCCACGCCCGGTTTGCGGGGGGTGGCTTGCAAAAAACGTCAGGATCTTGCTGGCGTTTGAGCCGCGCGGGATTGTGGCCTCAGACACGCGGCGCAAAAGTTTCAAGCCGGGCCAATCCGGGTGGCGGGCCAAAAAGCGGATGGTGTCGTCAAAACCTCCTTTGCCCTGGCGCAAACGGTGCCATTCCAGAATGTCCGCAGGCAGGGTGCCCCCGGCGCGTGCTTTCACGCGTGCTTCATCCCAATCGCCCATGCGGGCCAAGGCGATGGCATCCCGAAATGCGGCAACCTCGCCGGCGGTTTGGGCGTGTGCAGGGGGGGCTTGGATCCAGAACAGGACGGCCATGACCGACAATATGTGATAAATTCGCGCTTTCATGGACAAAACCTACCCTTAGGGCCTATCAGATCAACACACATTCTTGGCATTTCGCCAGAACCCGGCTAGTTTCCGCCGCGTTCGGCCGGGTGATTCATACCCCTGCCCAATCCTGACAACAACAAAGGAGCGTGTCATGTTCAAAGGATCTCTTCCTGCCCTGGTCACGCCGTTTAAAAACGGCGCAGTGGATTTTGACGCGCTTAAACGCTTGGTCAATTGGCAGATCGCTGAGGGGTCAAACGGGTTGGTGCCTGTGGGCACAACTGGCGAAAGCCCGACCCTGACCCATGACGAACACGAAGCGGTGATTGCCGCCGTGGTCAAGGCCGCAGCGGGCCGCGTGCCGGTGATTGCCGGGGCCGGGTCCAACAACACGGTTGAGACGCTTCGTTTCATGGAATACGCCGAAAAGGTTGGCGCAGCCGCGGGCCTTGTGGTCACGCCCTATTACAACAAGCCGACCCAACGTGGCCTGATCGCGCATTACACCACCGTGGCGGACGCGGTGGATCTGCCGATTGTGATCTATAACATTCCGGGTCGGTCCGTGGTGGATATGACACCTGAAACCATGGGCGTGTTGGCCAAGCACAAAAACATCGTGGGCGTGAAAGATGCCACCGGTGATCTGGCGCGGGTCAGCTATCAGCGCATGGCCTGCGGCGCGGATTTCTGTCAGCTGTCCGGCGAGGATGCCACGGCGCATGGGTTTAACGCCCAAGGCGGACAGGGCTGTATTTCGGTCACCGCCAACGTGGCCCCGCGCCTGTGCGCAGACCTGCAAGCGGCCACGCTGGCCGGTGACTATGCGACCGCGCTGACCATCGCTGACAAGCTGATGCCGCTGCACAAAGCGATCTTTACCGAACCCGGTCTGGTGGGCGCAAAATACGCGCTGTCCAATTTGGGCATGTGCGAGACCGACGTGCGTAGCCCGCTGACCGAACTGGAAGACAGCACCAAAGCGGCAATTGATGCGGCGATGCGTCATGCCGGTTTGATGAACTGATCTTGGTCTGAAACCAAGTGGAAAAGGCGCTCCGACCGGGGCGCCTTTTTTGTTCAGACCTTTGGGTGGCTGAGGCGTCATGCCCCCTGTGTTTGGCCGAGTTCAAATGCAAAGATGTTCCAAAAGGAGATCCTCATGACCAATAAGCGTGACGGCGAGATTGCCCTGCCATTTGACCCAGCCGCAGAATCCGGCCCCAGCGTGGCTTTCATCGGTAAAATCCGCAGCCCGTGGTCGCCGGGCAATGCGCCGGGTAATGTCAAAGGCGCGCGGGCGCGGTTGGCGGAGGAGGGTGGTGCGTGTTTCATTGAGCTTGATCCACGCTATGCGGATGGTTTGCTGGGGCTGGAACCCGGTCGGCAGATCATTGTGCTTTACTGGATGGATCAGGGGCGGCGCGATTTGATTGTGCAGACACCGCGTCACACCGATGGGCCGCGCGGCGTCTTTTCCCTGCGATCCCCCGTGCGCCCCAATCCGATTGCCATGTCCACGGTTGAAATCACCTCGGTCGACGGCACACGCATTGGCATTGATGCGATTGATTGCTTTGATGGCACCCCTGTGGTGGACATAAAGCCGTGGATCGCAACGGTGGATCAACCGGTCGCACAGCAACCCAAAGGGTGAGGGTCAGGCCGGAAGCTCATGCGTGGCGCAATGGATGCCGCCGCCCAGCTCGCCCAAGGCATCGGTGTTTAATGTGACCACCTCGCGCCCCGGATAGTGACGGGCGAGTGTATCGCGGGCGATTTTGTCGGTGGATCTGTCACCAAACTCCGGCGCAATCACCGCCCCGTTGCAGACATAGAAGTTCACGTAAGAGGCGACAAATTCGGGGTCTTTCACGCGGCGCTTATTGGGCTCTGGGATCACGTCGATTTGTAAACCTGCGGCCTTCAGCATGTCGTGAGTGTCCAATGCGGCCATGTGAAAGGGATCGCGGGGGTCGGGCTGGTCGGGCAGGTTCATCAACACGCGACCCGGGCCGGTGAAACGCGCCAGACTGTCGATGTGGTAATCTGTGATGTCTTCATCCCAGACGCCCGGCGACCAGAGGATTTGATCCACACCATAAGCTTGCAACAGCCGCGTGCCAATCTCGTCCCGCGTCAGGCCCGGATTTCGGTTGTCATTCACCCATGAACTTTCATGCGCGATGAGCATCCCGTGGCCGTCCTGCTCCACCCCGCCCGCTTCGCCTTTCAGGCCCGTTGGGATCAAGGGCAACCCAAGGCGATCGGCCAATTGCGGGATGATTTTTCCGTCGTTTTCATGGGTCTGTTTGTTGCCCCAGCCGTTAAAGGCGATGTGTTGAAATGCGCGCTGACCCGTCGCATCCATGCTGGTGATTGGCCCCGCATCGCGACACCAAAGATCATCGGTTGGCACATCCCAAAGGGTGACGTTCCTGCTTAGTTTACGGCGTGCACGGGCGTGATGCGCCGCACCTGCCAGCATCACCACAGGTTCAAACTCTGCGATGGTGTTGGCGATCGCGGCGATGGTGGATTGCACATCCTCCCGCCAAAGCGCGTCGCCATAAACCTCGGGCGTGACGGGCCACTGCATAAAGGTCAGCTCATGCGGGACCTCTTCGGCGGGAACAAGTGGGCGCGGCGCGGCCTGAGCGCCCCCGGCCAGACCAGCGGCTCCAAAGGCCCCAAGGGCCATTGTGGTTTGCATCATGTGTCGACGGTTCATCTGTTGCCCCAAAATGACAGGATTCCCGGTCACGATAGAGAGAAGCGGTGGCGGAGGCTAGACAGGGCCGGGGGAAGCGCCTATCTCCCCTTTATGGCTCAGAAGAAAAAAGACGACACCAACTATAAGGTCATCGCCGAAAATCGGCGCGCGCGGTATGATTACGCGATTGAAGATGACATTGAATGCGGGATTGTCCTGCAGGGTTCCGAAGTGAAATCGCTTAGGACCGGTGGGTCGAATATTGCCGACAGCTATGCGGCTGTTGAAGACGGCGAACTTTATCTGACCAACGCCTATATCGCGCCCTATAAACAGGCGATCACATGGGGTCATCTGGAGCGGCGCAAGCGTAAGTTGCTGGTGTCGCGGCGCGAAATTGCCCGGCTTTGGAAAGCGACCCAGCGTGATGGCATGACCCTTGTGCCGCTGGTGATGTACTTCAATCACAAAGGTCTGGTGAAGGTGAAAATCGGCGTGGCCAAAGGTAAGAAAGCGCACGACAAACGCGCCTCGGATGCGAAACGCGACTGGGGGCGACAAAAGCAACGTCTGCTGCGCCGTGGTGAGTGATTTGCGTTGGCTGTGCGAGACGTGACGCCAAGGGGCTTTGCGCCTTGAACCCCAGGATATTTGGCAACCAACGAGGGCGCGCGGCGAAGATATTCGCGATGGGGTTGGGATTACACCAGGCCAAAGCTGGTGTAGGGCAGGAACCGCACCGGGTCGCCCTCGCAGATCTCTTGCGCCTCGTCTGACATTTCAACCAGACCTGTGGCCCAGGCAAGGCCTGAAATACGACCTGACCCTTCGGATTTAAACGCTTGCACCCGGCCATCCGCGCCGATGCGCGCACGCAGGTATTCGCGCCGCCCGGCTTTCTTTTTCTTGGAAAAACCGGCGGGCAGTTGCAGTCCCAAAGGCTCCAGCCACTCGCCCCCCGCCAGCACCGAAAACGCCGGGCGGGCAAAGATCAGTGTGGTGACAAGCGCGGCGACGGGATTGCCCGGAAGGCCAAACACAGGGGTTCCGTTCCATTGTGCCAACGCCAAAGGCCGCCCCGGTTTGATCGCAATGCGCCAATGGTGCAGCGACCCGCTGTCACGCAGCAACGCGGACACATGATCCTCATCCCCCGCCGATGCGCCGCCAGAGGTCAGGATCACATCCGCGCGGGTGGCGCCGTCATCAAATGCCACCGCAAGTGCTGCGCGGTCATCCGCCACATGGCCCAAATTGACCGGTTCATATCCCCATGTTTCCGCCAAGGACAAAAGCATGGGCCGGTTGGCGTCATACGTGCGCGCCACATCCAAGGTGCTGCCGGGCGCTGCCAATTCATCGCCAGTGGATAAGACGCCAACCCGAAGGCGGGTATGGGCCTCAACCTCGGCCACCCCCAGCGCGGACAAGAGTGCAATATCCGGTGCGCGCAGTTTGTGGCCGTGCGCAAGCGCCAATGCACCCGCCGCCACATCCTCGCCCGCGGCGCGCGCGTTGGATCCGGGTTTCGGTGCGGCTGGGATGGTCAGTATTCCATCCGCGATCTGCACATCCTCTTGCATCACCACTGTATCAACCCCGTCCGGGATCAAGGCACCGGTCAAGATGCGGATCGCGTGACCAGCAGGCACGGTGCCGTGAAACGGGCCCCCCGCAGCGGCGCGCCCGTCCACCAGTGGCACGCTGATCGGTGTGCCGCTTGGCAAGGTGGCGTGGGCAAAGGCATAGCCATCCACCGCCGAATTGGCACCCGGCGGGTTTGAACGTACCGCCATGTGATCGCGCGCCAAAATGCGCCCATTTGCAGCATCCGTCGGCACCGTTTCCACATCTGTCACCGGGGCCAAACGGTCGCGCAATGTCGCCAACGCCTCCTCCACCGGGGTCCAATGTACGCCGGGGGGCAGGGCGAAACAGTCGTTTTTAAGACCGTTTGCCTTGGGTGTTTCAGGGACGTCAGGCATCAGCCCAACATCCAGCGCGATGAAATCGGCTATGGCTTTGGTGTCATCAAGATCGATTACCGGAACGGCACCATTCTTAGGCGTATGGTTTGCCGCCACCGCGCGCACGGTTGCGTCATTATTGGCAAACAGCGGTTGGCCGGTCTCAGCACGGCTGGCCTCAACTTTCGGGTGCGGTGCGGATTTGAACCCTTCGATCAGCACCAGATCACAGGGATGCAGGCGTGAGATCAGCGTCGCGATGCCGGGTTCCGGTTCGCCGCGTAATTCATGCAGTTGGGCGATGCGCGATGTGCTGGCCAAAACCACCTCTTGTGCGCCGGCTGTGCGGTGGCGGTGGGTGTCGGTGCCGGGCACCTCCAGGTCCACTTGGTGGTGCGTGTGTTTGAGGGTCGAGACGGTCAGCCCGCGCGCCGTAAACTCCGCCACCAGACGTTCCATCAACCCGGTTTTGCCAGAGTTTTTCCAGCCGACCACACCGTAGATTTTGGGATCTGTCATGACATGTCCTTTAGATAAAGCTCTGCTTGGGCTAGGTCGTCCGGGGTGTTCACGTTGAAAAACGGGTCAAACGGGTCGGGGGCATAAGGGGCGAGGGCGGCGCCATGCTGATCGGTCCAAAGCACCACTTTGCGCAAGCCACCGTTTAGGGCCGCGCGAAGGTCATCGCGCAAGCTGACCGGCCAAAGCCCAAAGGTCGGCTGGCGCATCGCGCCGCGTTTGGGATCAAGCGTGGCGGCCAAGGCGATGGGGGTGCTCTCGGCCCGTGCGGTATCCATCAGGCGCTGGGCCAGATCATGCGGGAAAAACGGCGTGTCGGCCGCGGCAGAAATCACATGGGTCGCGCCTTGAACTGCGGCCCAATCAAGCCCGGCAAGCACCCCCGCAAGCGGACCCGCGAAGCCGTCGATGCTGTCAGGTAAAACCGGCAGATCAGTGTCGGCAAATCGGGACGCATCGCCATTGGCATTTAACGCCATCGCCCCGACCTGAGGGGCCAGCCGAGCGATAACGTGATCCAACAGTGTACTGCCCCCAAGCGGCAAACGCCCTTTGTCGAGCTGTTGGCCCGTGCCGCCGCCCATTCGGGTCGCAAGGCCACCGGCGAGGATAATGCCGAGTGGTTTGGGGGCGCTCATGTCTCGGCCCCTTTCCGGCGTGATTTCTTCTCATCCGGGGCGGCGTGGGCTGGGTCCATATCGCGGATCAGGCGGTCGGCACCGGACAGGCAGGTGAAGCGTTGGCCGCGCATTCGGCCAATCAACGTCAGGCCAATGTCTTGTGCAATTTCAACGCCCCACGCGGTGAACCCGGACCGAGATACCAGCACCGGAATGCCCATTTGCGCGCATTTGATCACCATCTCGGAGGTGAGCCGCCCGGTGGTGTAAAGGATCTTGTCTTCGCCCGTCACGCCTTCGGCGCGCATCCAACCGGCCACTTTGTCGACGGCATTATGGCGCCCCACGTCTTCCATATAAACCAGCGGGCGACCACCTTGGCACAGCACGGTGCCGTGGATGGCGCCAGCCTCAAGATACAGCGATGGGGTACGGTTGATTTTCGCGGCAAGCGCGTAAAGCCAAGAGGTTTTGATGTGGGCATTGGGCAGGGTCAGCCCCTCTAGCCCCTCCATCATATCGCCAAAAACGGTGCCGACGGCGCAGCCCGAAGTGCGGGTTTTGCGGGCGAGTTTATCCTCGTAATCCGTTTCAATTTCCGTGCGCACGACCACCGTGTCGATGTCGTCATCATAATCCACGCCGGTGATCACATCCTCTGGCGACACCATGCCCTGATTGCGCAAAAACCCAACGGCCAGATGCTCTGGGTAATCGCCAATGGTCATCGCGGTCACAATCTCGCGGGCGTTCAGAAAGATGGTCAGGGGGCGTTCTTCGACCACATTTGTGGTGACCTCTTCCCCATGTTCATCCACGCCGATCACAGCCCGCGTCAAACGGGTGGCGGCGGGATCAGGTGCGATAATGTAATCAGACATGAAATCGAGGTGAGAGAGTTTCTCAGGCATTTTGCATCCTTGCTCTTGCCCCTACGGGGCATATGGGCAATTTAGGGGCCTATGGAACCAAGTGCCAACCCCAAAACCGCATTTTTGCGCGGTGCGCGTGATGCGCTGCCCTTCATCCTTGTGGTGGGGCCTTTTGCGCTGTTGTTTGGTGTGGTGGGAACCGAGGCAGGGTTGAACCTGACGGAAGTGATGGCCTTTTCGGTTCTGGTCATCGCAGGCGCGTCGCAGTTTGCGGCCCTTCAGGTGATGAGCGAAAACGCCCCGACAATCATTGTCATCCTTACCGCCCTCGCGGTGAACTTGCGCATGGCGATGTATTCCGCGTCATTGACCCCCTATCTGGGCAAAGCACCAGTCTGGAAACGCGCTATGGTGGCGTATTTTATGGTGGATCAAGCCTATACCCTGAGCCAGATCAAGTTCGAGATGGAACCAGAGATGGGCTTGTCCGCGCGGTTCGCCTATTATCTGGGGACCGTCGCGCCCATTGCGCCCTTTTGGTATGCGGCGACCTATGTCGGCGCGGTGGCGGGCACCCAGATCCCGGCGGAATTTGCGCTCGATTTTGCCCTTCCGATCACCTTTATCGCGATGATTGCCCCCGCGTTGCGCACCATGGCCCATGTGGCGGCGGCGGTGACATCCATTGTGGTGGCGCTTTTGATGGCGTGGATGCCGTACGGCACCGGCCTTTTGGTTGCGGCCTTGGTGGCGATGGTGGTGGGGGCGCAGGTTGAGTTGTGGCAAGCGCGCCGTGCGCTAAAAGGGGCTGCGCCATGACCTATTCGCACACCACGGTTTGGATCATCATTCTGGCGATGGCGCTGGGCAGCTTTCTGATCCGGTTCAGTTTTCTGGGCTTTATTGGCGATCGCAAGATGCCCGATTGGGTGCTGCGCCATTTGCGGTATACGCCCGTCGCGGTCTTGCCCGGACTTGTGGCGCCACTGGTGTTTTGGCCTGACGCCACAGGCGGGCATACCGATCCATCGCGATTGGCCGCCGCTTTGGTCACGCTGAGCGTGGGGTATTTTGGGAAGAATGTGTTGCTTGCGATCCTGTCTGGGGCGGCGACATTATACGGAATGCTCTATCTGCTGGGTTGAAGATTTTGGGCCAATCCATACCGCTCAAATTTGTTGAAAACCTGTCTTAATGTGTCGGCAGACAGGCATGCACGGTAACGTAAGCTTATTCTTTGGTAGGTAACCTTTTCGTCCAAGAGGGCGAGACATGACTGTTACTTTTTCATCACCGGATAATGAATTTGCCGCGGCGACGGGGAGCAACGTAAATTATACGTCAACCACGTCGATCTTCGATAATCCTCCAAATGCGTTCAAAGATCTTGTGATCACTTCAAATGTCGGGGATCCCGAACCGTATATTTTTGACCTCGGCGACACGTATGACATCACCTATGGTGGCCACGGCGGCGGCGGCGTTCTGGAGGATGCAGAGGTCGTGCGCTCGGATGCTTTGGGGTCAGATGCTGGCATTGTTGTGTTTGAAGGCACGGATTCCAACACCGGAGAGATCGTTCAGCTGATCTGGACGCCGGGATTTGATCTCGAGGGGTGGTATGCGAGCAATTACAACCCGTCGATGGAACCCCAGTTCTACGTGGTCGACCATGATGCGAACACCATTCACACAACGGTGTGCCTCGCGCCGGAAACGCCGATCCTGACCCCAGATGGATTGCGGCGACTGGACAGGCTGCGCGTGGGCGAGGACGTGGAAACGCGTGATCGGGGTGCGCAAAAGCTGACATGGATCGGGGCGCGATCCGTGGTGGGGATTGGGGCGGCCGCGCCCGTGTTGTTTGAAACCGGCGCAATCGGAAATGTGGGGCCATTGTTGCTGTCGCAACAGCATCGGGTGATGGTGACCCACCCAGTGGCCGAACTTTATTTTGGCCAGCCCGAGGTCTTGGTCCCAGCAAAGTCCATGATCAATGGGCGCAATATTCGTCTTGCTCCCTGCCCGGAAATCACCTGGATGAACCTGATGACCAACCAGCATGATATTGTGCAGGCACAAGGGGCTGCGGTGGAAACATTGTTTCTGGGCGAGGTGGCACAGGGCGTGTTACAGCACCATGACGTCCCCTCAACGCTCTACCCCACGCTAAAACCACAGTTTGGCCGCGCGCACCGCGCTGCACGACCCATGTTGCGCTACAATGAGGCCAATATGCTATTGGCGCATATCGAGGGGCGCAAGTTAACCCGCCTGCGGGATATGGTCCCAGCCATCGCCTGATTTAGTGATCTGTGGTCGGCAGGCTGCAAGACCAAAACGTCCCGCCTATACCCCGAGACAGGGAAAAGGCGAGGCGCTGCGTCACACACCAATCTTTCGCATTTATGGCGGGCCGCTTTCGCTCCCCCTTAGATCCCCGTGGCAACAATCGTGTTGTTCAGATGCGGATCGTCGTCATAGAATTTCTCTTCGCGCACGCCGTCTTTGCCGGCAAAGTATGTCATGATTTTTTTGGGGCTGTACCCGGTTGGGGCGTCTTCAAAACCCGGCAATTTGCGCAGGATATGCCCCACCGAGGACGCGCAATGCGCCTTAGGGACCGGGCCGTTCTGTTCGACCAGCCGGATTGCCATTTCGGCAAATTCTGGTGAAACGTCGATGTCTTGGCGGATCACATGATAGGTGATGCGCGCGTGGTAATCGATGTAATAGTCAACCGCAGGATCGGTGATGCCATAAATCACATCATGGCGTTCAGGCAGGCGCGGGTGGGCCCAACTTCCGGCAGGATCAAATATCACCCGCTCATGACCGTTAATCATGAGCGCAGAATGCGCCCCGCCGCCGGTTCGGTTTGAAATCACGGTGAAAAGGCTGAGCGTGGCAGGGCCGGGATGGCGATAGGCGGCTTTGCTAACCGCGTCATCGCTGGCCCATTTATTGTCGGCACCACATGCTGCCAGACCAACCAACAACAACATTGCCAATAGAACGCGCCGCATGCTCACCCTCAAATCTCTGTACCGATGCCATTGCGAGGACTGCGGTTTTTTCCACCCCGCGGGGCCCACTGTCTCGTGTGAACGTCGCGTCGGATTAGGCGTTCACAAGTGCCATGAACACCAGAACCAGAATGATTGCAATCGCAGAGCGGACACTCACCTTGATGAAGCCGTCAAAAGCTTTTTCTTGTGCGCTTGTGTCCATCGTGCCCATTTCATGTTCAGCCATGTTGCGTTTCCCTGTTTGAATCACATGTTAAGCTTCCGATTAAAGGATTTTGCACAAGCTGTCACGGTTTGTATCATTTTTTGTGGCTTAGATTGTGGATGAAGTGGACAGAGTGTGCCCCGCTTGGTATTTCGAACGTAAGGGGCCTTCGCGAACGCCCCGTGAAGCCTAGGCTTAAGGTTCGCTTCCTGACCTGAACAACGACCCACTTGCCGCGGTAAGTGCGCGATGAAATGGAAGTTTGACCGATGCTAAATGAAATCACACCGTCCCAATTGAACCGTTTGATTGGCCTGTCCGAGGCCCCGACACTTGTCGATTTGCGCGTGGCAGAGGATTTCGATCCCGCCCCCCGACTGATCCCCAGCGCCTTTCGCCACAGTCACAAAGATTTGCCGGGGCTGCATCAACAACTTGCTTTGCGAGAGGCGCAGAAGGTGGTTGTCGTCTGTCACAAGGGGCGCAAAATCTCGCAGGGGGTGGCGGCGCATTTGCGGGCGGATGGGATCGCGGCTGAGGTTCTGAGTGGCGGATATGTCGCGTGGGACGCGGCAAAATTGCCCAGCATAGATGCGGCGCAATCGGTCATCCGACTTGGCGAGAACCCCACCCTCTGGGTCACACGGCACCGCCCCAAGATTGACCGGGTTGCGTGCCCATGGTTGATCCGGCGTTTTATCGACCCCCAAGCCAAATTCCTGTTTGTGCCGCCGCAAGACGTCCGCATGGTGGCCGAGCGTTTTGGGGCGATCCCCTTTGACACAGAAGGCGCGGAATTGGGTCATCACGGCGAGAAATGTACGTTTGATGCGGTGATGAACACCGTTGATCTGCGCTCCGATGCCCTTGAACACATGGCGCAGGTGGTGCGCGGCGCGGACACGGGGCGGCATGATCTGGCCCCGCAATGTGCGGGCGTTTTGGCACTGGGCGTTGGACTGTCGCGCATGTACCGCGATGACACGGCGCAGCTTGAGGCCGGGATGTTGATCTGGGACGCCCTTTACCGATGGGCACGCGACGCCATGGATGAGACACATGAACATGCGTTGCAGAGAGACACAGGACCATCGACCAAATGACACAGCCCCGTTTTTCCGACCTCTTCGCAACCTTCCTGCGCATTGGCGTTCTGTCGTTTGGCGGGCCAGCCGCCCAGATCGCGCTGATGCACCGTGTGCTGGTGGATGAACGTAACTGGTTGACCGAAAAGCAATATCTGGATGCGCTTAGCTTTTGCATGCTGCTGCCAGGACCAGAGGCGATGCAGCTTGCGACCTATTCGGGGTGGCGCCTGCGCGGGGTGCCGGGCGGGATTTTGGCCGGGCTTTTGTTTGTCATTCCCGGTGCGCTGGTGATCTTTGCGCTGGCTGCGCTTTATGTCGCTTACGGCGCGTTGCCGCTGGTTGATACGCTCTTTTTGGGGGTGAAGGCGGCGGTGCTTGTGATTGTGCTCGAAGCCCTTTTGAAAGTGTCAAAACGCGCCTTAAAAGGCCCCTATTATTGGGTCATTGCGGTGCTGGCATTTATCGGCATCTTCTTTCTTGCCCTTCCCTTTCCGTTGATCGTGATCGCAGCGGCGACCATTGGTGCGCTGTTTGCGCGTGGCGCAAAAGGGGACGCTTTACCTGTGCGCCGCCCTTGGTCGCAAACCGTTCTGGTAAGTGTGGTTGGATTGGCGGTCTGGCTGATTCCGCTGGCCGCACTTGATGTGCTCGCAGGTCAAACCATCCTGCCACAAATCGGTGCGTTTTTCTCAAAGCTGGCGGTGGTCAGCTTTGGTGGGGCCTATGCGGTGCTGGCCTATATGGCGCAGGACGTGGTCACGGCATTTGGCTGGCTGACGGCGGATGAAATGCTCGACAGTTTGGGCCTTGCTGAGACCACCCCCGGCCCGCTGATTTTGGTCACGCAGTTTGTCGGCTTTGTTGCCGGGTTTCGCGATGGCGGGTATTTGATGGCCACTGGGGCCGCGCTGGTCACGCTTTGGGTGACCTTTGTACCGTGCTTTTTGTGGATCTTCGCGGGCGCGCCTTACATTGAATGGATCGCGGATCAGCCCCGATTGCGCGGCGCGCTTACGGCCATCACGGCCGCCGTGGTCGGGGTGATCGGCAACTTGTCGATCTGGTTCGGGTTGAACGTCCTGTTTGATGAGGTGACGCGCGTCACCACAGGGATCTGGACCTTATGGGTGCCAGATTTGACCACATTGGACTGGCGCGCCGCTGGGCTGACGCTTTTCTGTACTCTGTTGATTTTGCGCCTGAAAATGCCACTGGGTTGGGCGTTGATGACCAGCGCTTCGGCGAGCGTTGTGATTACAGCGGTCACGGGTTTCTAACAGAGTTCCAGATGTCTTAGCGATGTGTTTCCGGGTCCACATGCGCCAGCCAACGGCGCAATAACGCGTCCAGCTGGGCCTGCTCCGCCTCGTTGAAACAGTCAACCAGAGAGTGTTGGTTGGCCACATGCTCTGCCATCATCTCGTCGATTAAAGCAAAGCCCTTGTCGGTCAAGCCAACGACGGAACCACGCCCATCATCGGGGTTGGGTTGGCGCGAAATCAACCCTTCGGCTTCTAGCCGGTCAAGTCGGTTGGTCATGGTGCCAGATGTGACCATGGTCCAGTCAATCAGCGCCGAAGGTGTCAGCGCATATGGCGGGCCTGCGCGGCGCAATGTGGCCAGCACATCGAAGCTCGCCAAGTTCAATCCATGCGCTTTGAACACGCGCATCATACCTGCGGACAGGTGGCTGTGGATATGGGACATCCGCCCAAGCAAGCCCATCGGCGTCACGTTCAAATCGGGGCGTTCACGGGTCCATTGGGCGCGTATGCGGTCGATGTGATCAGGGGTTTTGTCTGCAAAATCAGTCATGGGGGGATTTTGCGCGGAATTTATCTTGACGTCAAGAAAGATACGCCTATCTTGACGTCAAGATAAATGCGCGAAAGACGTCCGATGACCTTACAACTGAACAAAGACAAACTTCTTGCCGCCAGCGCGCCTGTCATCTGGGGCAGCTCTTACATCGTCACGACTGAGCTTTTGCCTGATCTGTCGCCCCTGACAGTCGCAGCGTTGCGCGCCCTTCCGGCGGGGCTTTTGATGCTGGCGATCACTCGCAACCTGCCCACACGCGATTGGTGGGGCAAGCTTTTGGTGCTTGGGGCGCTGAATTTCTCAATTTTTTGGGCGGCCTTATTTGTGGCGGCGTACCGATTGCCGGGCGGGGTTGCGGCCACATTGGGCGCGGTACAGCCGTTGTTTGTGCTATTTCTCGCATCCGTCTTATTGGGAACGTCCTTGACCGCGCGTGGGGTTGCGGCGGCGGTCACAGGAATGCTGGGCGTGGCCCTGTTGGTCTTGGGCCCAAATGCAGGGTTGGATGCCACCGGCACACTCGCGGCGCTGATTGGGGCCGGATCCATGGCGACGGGGGTGGTTTTGACCCGGTTGTGGCAGCCCCCGGTGTCTGCGTTAACTTTCACAGCGTGGCAGCTGACCGCGGGTGGTCTGTTGCTTTTGCCGGTCGCCGTTTGGGTTGATCCACCATTGCCCAGTTTGACGCTGTCCCACCTGACGGGCCTTGTGTGGCTGAGCGTGATTGGCGCGGCGCTGACCTATGTCTTTTGGTTTCGCGCCATCGAACGCCTTGGCCCCGCTGCGATTACGAGCCTTGGTTTCCTAAGCCCGCTCAGCGCCGTTTTACTGGGCTGGATCCTGTTGGGACAAACGCTAAGTGCTTGGCAAATTCTCGGCGCGGGCATTGTGCTTGTCTCGGTCTGGGCCGGACAGAAAAGTCGCAAGCCCAAACGGGCTTAGCTGTCGGTATGTGGGCGCGCGGCAGAGTTAACCTTTTTCCGCAGCGTTCTCAGCGTCTTCCACTTGATCATCGGCAAGCTCGGCCGCCAGGCGAAAGCCAATGCGTTTGGGATCTTCGGCGGGCACCGCTTTGGGCAGGGCGCGCAGCATCACCGACAATTGGCTGACGTGCTGGATCAGTTGGGTTTTGCCGCCCACCTCATCCGCGCCGTAAAACGTGACAATATCGGGATCAAAAAAACCCATGCCTTCGATGCGCAACACGCCCGCATTGCCCCCGACAAAACCCATCGCAACCTCATGCTCGTTATCAAGCTGTTCTTCGAAGTTTTTGATGTACAGGATCAGCCGTTCATAGGCCCATTCCGCAGGGGATTTTTCCTCAACCGGGCGGTCGGCCACCTTTTTGGGAAGGGGCTGATCTTCGACCACCACGGGGGCGCTTTCCGAACAGGATACAGCATGTTTTCTGGGCTGCTTTTTGGCGGTTGTTTCGGTCTTTTTCTTGGGCGCTTTGGTCATAAGAGAAGCCTCGCATTCATTTATCCTGTTGTGGCCCCGTTTGTGACACAGTCCGGCGCGCCCGTCACGTCGCGTTTCTGTGAGGGGGTGCGCCTAATGCGTTGGAATGATAGTCTGATGTCCCTGACAGGAGCTGCATATGTCTTATTCGATCGCGCTTTCAGCCTATACCACCGAGCGTTTATTTGTACGCCATTGGCGCGACGATCTGGCGGACCCTGCGCGCCGGGGCGAATTGGAACGCGGCTTGCTGCGCATCCTGACGTCCACTGTGCTGGCGCATTTGCCGCCCTCGCTTCAGGTGGAAAAGGGGCGCATCAGCAATTGGGTCACGGATCGCGCTAAGGAAAGCGAAGTCTTTGTGATTAAAAGCGAAAAATCTGGTGATTTGCTGGGATTGATGTTGCTTGTTGCACAGATGGACGAAGGGAAACCGCCGCATATCCATCTTGGCTATCTGCTGGCGGAACCCGCTTGGGGCAGGGGATATGCAACCGAGGTGATCCGAGGGTTGGTGGCCGCCCTGACCCCCTTAGGGCCGTTTGATGTGATGGGCGGTGTTGGCGTCGACAACCCCGCCTCAGCGAAAGTGCTCACACGGGCGGGGTTTGTCAAAGACGCGGAACACTCGGCGCCTGAGACTGAGATGTATGTGCTAAAGCTTCGCTGAACCCGGCCCGACCGTGGTACGGATTAGGCCTTTTGCCACAACCACGCCCCATCGTCGCGACGGGTGCGGGTGATGCGCCCCTCTTGATAGAGATGGTTCAAATGCCCAACCGCCTCAACCAATGCCAAGCCATATTCGCCAGACCCGATTTTGCGCTTAAACAGCGGCGGAAAACAGTCGCCCGCCACATGGGGATCGGTCAGATAATCCTCTAGCCGGTCCAACGCGTGATGGTGATTGTTGATCAGCTGTTTCATCCGGGTGGGCAGCCCGGTGAAGGGCAGTTTATGACCGGGCAGCACCAATTGCCTGTCAGTCGCATAGGCCGACAGGCGCTCGCACGCCTCAAGCCAATCGCCGACTGGATCGGCCTCGGGTTCGGTGGCATAGACACCAAGGTTTGGGCTGATCGTCGCCAAAAGCTGATCGCCGCCAATGACCAGTTCGCCATCTTGTGACCAAAGGGTTGCGTGTTCTGGTGCGTGGCCATTGCCGATGCGCACGTCCCATGTGCGGCCCCCAAACGTCAGGGTTGCGCCTTCTTTGATGCGGGTAAATCCCAGCGGCATGTCGGCGACAATATCGGCGTAGTTAAAGGGCCGTTCCACCTTGCGCTTGGCCAAAATTTCAGGATCCATGCCCGCGGTTTGCCAATAGGCGATGGTTTCATCCACCGGCACCATTTGCTCGTCCAAAAGCAGCATGCGCGAAAACAGCCAAGCGGTGCGCGTGGTGATCAATTCGGCCCCCATGTCGCGCTGAAACCAGCCCGCAAGCCCCACATGATCGGGGTGGTGATGCGTGACAATGACCCGCGCGATGGGTTTTCCGCCCATTGGTCCCGCCATCAGTTTTTCCCAAATGCGCCGGGTTTTTCCGGTGTCGAACCCGGTGTCAACGATGGTCCAACCTTCGGGATCCTCAAACGCAAAGACGTTTACGTGATCCAAAACCATTGGCAAGGGAAGCCGCATCCAAAGCACGCCTTTGGCGACCTCAACGGCCTCGCCATCCCCCGGAATGTCGGGGAAGGGGAAGGTGAGGGGGGCGTGTTTCTCGGACGAGCTCACGAAGCAAGGTCTTCTGTTGACAGCGTGTAAAGACCGGCCGCCCCACAACGGGCCTGCGCCAGACTGGACGCATGTTCGGGCAGCAAGCGGTTGATGTGGAACCGTGCCAGTTCGGTGCGTTTGCCTTTCCCCCCTTCCGCGATTGCGGATTTCAGGTGGAAATGCGCGCCAAGCACGCGGGCAAAGCCCATCAGAAACGGCACGGCGCCCGCAAAACGGTCTTGCATGTCGGTCTGTTCAGTCATCCATTCGGTGGTTTCGCGCAAGGTTTCTGCCGCGGACCAGACGGCCTCGGCCATAATGGGGTGTTGACCACGGGCCGCTTCTGCACCGCTTTCAATCTCATCAAGCAGACGGAATGCCGCCTCGCCGCCGTCCATCAATTTGCGTCCCACAAGGTCCATCGCCTGAATGCCGTTGGTGCCTTCGTAGATTGCGGTGACGCGGACGTCGCGGAAATATTGCGCGGCGCCGGTTTCCTCAATGAACCCCATGCCGCCGTGCACCTGAACCCCCATGTTTGAAACATTGATGCCGACCTCTGTCCCATACGCTTTGACGATCGGGGTGAGCAGGGCGGCGCGCGCTTTCCATTCCGCATCCCCGGTGGCGCGGTGCATGTCGATCGCCATCGCCAGCGACATCGACATGGAGCGCGCGGCATAAAGTTCAGCCCGCATCTGTGTCAGCATCCGGCGCACGTCGGCAAAATCTGCGATGGTCCCTGATCCGTTTTCAATCGGACTGCGGCCTTGCTTGCGTTCAAGCGCATAGTCCAGCGCCTGCTGAAATGCGCCTTCGCCTGCGCCCAGACCTTGCACGCCAACCCCCAGACGGGCGTTGTTCATCATGGTGAACATCGCGGCCATGCCTTTGTGCGGCTCGCCGATCATCCAACCACGCGCGCCTTCAAAGGACATCACAGCGGTGGGGGATCCGTGCAGACCCATTTTATGTTCCAGACTGACAACCCGAAGCGAATTGCGCGCGCCGGGGGTTCCATCCGCATCCGGGATCAGTTTGGGCACAAGGAAAAGCGAGATGCCTTTGGTGCCAGCGGCCCCATCGGGCAGACGTGCCAGCACAAGGTGGCAGACGTTTTCGGTGATGTCATTGTCACCCCACGAGATGAAAATCTTTTGACCGGTGATCGCATAGGTCCCGTCACCATTGTCCTCGGCCTTAGAACTCAGCGCACCCACATCCGATCCCGCCTGTGGTTCGGTCAGGTTCATGGTGCCGGCCCATTCACCGGTGATCAGCTTGGGCAGGTAAAGCGCCTTGATCTCATCCGTCGCGTGATGCTCTAGCGCTTCGATCTGGCCTTGCGTCATCAAAGGGCACAATTGCAGCGACAAGCAGCTTGCCGACATCATGTCATTCACCGCGGTTTGCAAGGTCAGGGGCAAGCCCATGCCACCATATTCCGGGTCTGCCGCCATGCCGATCCAACCGCCGTCCGCGATGGCCTTATAACCCTGGTCAAATCCGGGCGAGGTGCGCACCACACCGTTTTTTAGCGCGGCCGGAGTCAGGTCGCCATTTCGGTTGATCGGCGCCAATACCTCTTCGCACATTTTGCCCGCCTCAGACAAAACCGCCTGCGCCATATCTGGGCTGGCCTCGGTAAATAAATCCGTGGCAGCGATCTGGTCGTAACCGATCACATGGTCAAACAGAAACTGGAAATCTTCGGTGGTGGCGCGATAGGGCATTGTCCGTCCTTTACAGGCTGGTATCTTGGCGGTGAAATTGCGGGTCGGCAAACGGGATGTTATCCATCCCATAGCGAAGTGGACCCTAGGGCAAAAGGAAAACGCAGCGTCATGAATGCGACGATGAATACCGAACGGTTGGGCGCGGATACGGCTGGCGTTGCCCGCGCGGCAGAGATTTTGCGCGCAGGGGGCTTGGTGTCTTTCCCCACCGAAACCGTTTACGGGCTGGGTGGGGACGCCACCAATGATCGCGCTGTGGCGCGCATTTACGAGGCGAAAGGTCGCCCCAGTTTCAACCCGCTTATTGTGCATCTGCCATCGATTGACGCGGTGGAGGAATATGCGGTTCTGGAAGGCCCGGCGCGGGATTTGGCGCAGGCATTTTGGCCGGGGCCGTTGACACTCGTGTTGCCTTTGAAATCAAATTCCGGCCTGTCGCATCTGGTCTCTGCAGGGTTGTCCACGGTGGCGATCCGCGTGCCAGAGCACCCTTTGGCGCGGCGGTTGTTGGAAGAGGTGGCCCGCCCAATTGCCGCCCCATCTGCCAATCCGTCCGGTCGGATCAGCCCATCTACGGCGGATCATGTGGTCGAAGGATTGGGCGGTCGGATTGAGGCCGTTTTGGATGGGGGGGGCTGTGCGGTTGGGTTGGAAAGCACGATCGTCGGCGTCGACCCCACACCTGTTTTGCTCAGGCCGGTTTTGCTCAGGCCGGGAGGGTTGCCACTTGAAGCGCTTGAGGCGGCGATTGGTGAACCGCTTGCGCGTCATCAAGAAGGGGAAAGCATTACGGCCCCCGGTCAACTGTCATCCCATTACGCCCCCAATGCGCCGATGCGGCTGAACGCTGAGAGTGTGGTTGAGGGCGAGCGTTTGCTGGGGTTTGGTCCCGTTGAAGCGGCGGTGAACCTGTCGCCCTCTGGGGATCTGGTAGAGGCGGCGGCAAATCTTTTTGCGATGCTGCACCAATTGGATCACGACGGGGGCAGCCCTATCGCGGTCTCGCCCATTCCGGATCATGGGTTGGGGCGCGCCATCAATGACCGTTTGCGCCGGGCGGCCGCGCCGCGAGACTGATTTTTTGCCTTCGGCGAGGATATTTTTGGAAAGAGGAACAGGGCGGGGACAAGTTTTGTGGGGGGTTAGGCGTGTCCGCCTTCGGGAGAGAGTAAGATGGGATCGACGCCGAGTTTGCTGAGTGCGGCGGTCCATTTTCCTGCGTGATCGGGTGAAAAGACGATGGCGCTGTCGGCGTCTACGGTCAGCCAGGCGTTTTGCTGAAGCTCACCCTCTAGCTGGCCTGCTGCCCAGCCGGTATATCCAAGGGCGGCCAGTGCCTTTTTCGGGCCGGTGCCTTGGGCGATATCTTCGAGGATATCTCGTGTGGCGGTCATGGAAAAAAGATCACCAACGTGCAGAGTGGTGTCATTGCCGACGTAATCTTCGGAATGCAGGATAAACCCGCGGCTCCCCTCAACCGGGCCGCCGAAAAACACCGATTGGCCAAGGGTCAGGTCGGTGCCGTCGATGTCCAGATGGTCCAAGAGGTCATCAAGGTTCACATCATCCGCAGGTTTGTTCACGATGATCCCCATCGCGCCTTCTTCGGAATGTGCGCAGAGAAACACCACCGATTTGTCAAACCGGTCGTCGCCAATGCTGGGCATTGCGATCAAAAGCTTTCCGCTGAGGTCCATATCTTTGTCCATGTTAGAAATTTGGCCCTGATGCGGGCAAATAACAAGGGGGGTGAGGGGGGAAGTCACCCACGCGCGGTAACATGCCATCCCCGAAATGTGATTTCCCTTTGTAACGCAAGGGTCTATTTATGGCCCGGATGAAGCGTTTCTTTACATATCTGGTCGCAGGCGCGGCCCTTTTGGCGGTGCTGAACGCACCTTTGCGGGCGGGATCGGGAATGCCGTCCGCCCCCAATGACATTGCACAGATTGACCTGTTGCCTGGATGGCGCAATGCGGCCGGTGAACATATGGCCGCGCTGCGCATTCGTTTGGCCGATGGTTGGAAGACCTATTGGCGCGCGCCCGGTGATACTGGCATCCCACCAAGCCTGAACTGGCAAGGGTCTGACAATGTGGCCCATGTGCAATTTCACTGGCCGGTGCCGGATGTGTTTCAAGAGGATGGCGTGCGCACCATTGGGTATAAGCACGAATTGATCCTGCCGATGACCATCACGCCGCGTGATG
Organism: Aliiroseovarius lamellibrachiae; assembly: GCF_018599245.1. Lineage (GTDB taxonomy): Bacteria > Pseudomonadota > Alphaproteobacteria > Rhodobacterales > Rhodobacteraceae > Aliiroseovarius > Aliiroseovarius lamellibrachiae. The sequence goes on along the minus strand of NZ_JAHEVJ010000005.1, from coordinate 56,376 downwards.
CTGAGGCCCCGATGGATTTGACAGGGGATCTTCAGCTGGGCGTGTGCCGTGATGTTTGTATGCCGATGTGGGCTGATCTGACCACGACCCTGCCCGCCAAAGGGGCGGGTCCGGACCGCCAGATTAAGCGCGCGTTGCGGCAACGCCCAGATACCGCGCGTGAAGCTGGGGTAACGCGGGCCGTTTGCACGATGGAGCCGATCAAAGATGGGCTGCGGGTGCGCACGGAAATCCACATGCCTCGCCTGTCCGCCCACGAAGTTGTGGTGCTGGAAACCACCGACCCCAGTGTTTGGGTGTCCGAGGTGCAGACCAAGCGGGTTGGCGGGCAGCTTGTCGCGGTGACAGAGCTTGTGCCATCAACCTCGGGACCCTTTGTCTTGAACCGCGCCGACATTCGCCTGACGGTGTTGGGTGGCGGGCGCGGCGTGGATATTCAGGGCTGTACCGGAAGCTAAACGGGCCTTTTTCGCGCGCGTGAAACATCGCAAATGAAAACCGATCTGTGTGGCATATGTGCGAAACACATGCGTCGTTCGCGCGCCATGGGATGCCGTGTTTTTCATTGCGACTCTGCCCACACCGACCTATACCCAGATCCAGACGAAGCCCTGATGGGCCAGAGAGGTTGGCAGCCGGACATTGACCCAGATCGGGGATGTAGGGTTGCGTCGTCGGTGATGGGCCGGGGCTGATCCCCAGCGCGGTCCCGTCCGGTGTCTCTTCCCTGCGCCCGAATACTGAGCCAACGCTCGCGCGAAAGGATGCCTTATGACCAAATCTTTCTTGATGACCACCGCCATTTTGGGTCTGACACCTTTGCCTGCCATGGCGCATGTCGGTCACATTGGCGAAGTGGCGGGCCACGGCCATTGGGGCGCGATCATCCTGTTGGGTGGCGCGGCCGCTGTTAGCCTTTGGGCGGCAATCAAGGGCAAAAAAGACGCGGAGAAGGTTGAGGCTGAGGAGGCTGAAGCCGCTGATGACGAGACCGGCGACGAAGAGTTGGTAGGGGCATAAATCATGGCAAAACCTGAAAAAGTTGGCGTGATGATCTGCGGGCATGGCTCGCGCAGTCAGGCCGCCGTGGATGAATTCAAGGTGCTAGCTGAAAAACTCCCCGCCTATTTTCCCGAGGATTGGATGGTCGATTATGGCTATCTTGAGTTCGCCAACCCGGTGATCCGTGTGGGACTGGACAATCTGCGCGAAGCGGGCTGCGATCGCATTGTCGCGGTTCCGGGGATGCTGTTTGCCGCGATGCATTCGAAAAATGATATTCCCACGGTGCTCAATACCTATGCCACCAAACATGGGATTGATGTCAGTTACGGTCGCGAATTGGGTGTGGACCCCAAGATGGTGGCCGCGGCGGGCGAACGCGTGCGGGGCGCCGTTCAGGCCGCCAATGCCGAGCACGGCGATGTTGCGCTGGCGGACACTTGTCTGGTGGTCATCGGGCGCGGCGCGTCTGACCCTGATGCCAATGGCAACGTCGCTAAAATCGCGCGTTTGCTGCAAGAGGGGTTGGGGTTTGGTTGGCTCGAAGTGGGCTATTCCGGCGTGACCTTTCCGCTGGTGGAACCCTGCCTGACCCATGCGGCCAAGCTTGGATACAAACGCATCATTGTTTTCCCCTATTTCCTTTTCACCGGCATTCTGATCGACCGGATTTACGGTTTTACCGATCAAGTCGCCGCCGCGCATCCTGACATTCAGTTCGTAAAAGCGGGCTATTTGAACGATCACCCCAAGGTGCTGGAAACCTTTGCGGAACGTGTGACGGAACAGCTGGGCAAGACGCCGCCGCCGAACTGCGGGATCTGTGCGTATCGTACGCAGGTTCTGGCCATCGACGGCGCTGCGCCGATTTTGGCCGAAGACCGCGCCGCCGCCTTGGCCAAAGAGGGGCATCCGGCCTTTGGCGATGTGCCGCCGCCCACCTGTGTGATGTGCAAATATCGCGTGGAAGTGCTGGGGTTTGAGGCGGAATTGGGCGCCATTCAGGAAAGCCACCACCACCATGTGGAAGGCCAAGGGGCCAATGCGCCCGGCGCCACGGTGGAAACTTGTGATCTGTGCGATCATTTCTGCACTGGTGCCTGTCGGTTGGACATGGGGCATCACCACCCTCACGATCATGACCATTCGCATGATCACAGCCACAGCCATGATCACAGTCATGCGCATGATCACGATCACCACCACGACCATGTGCACGCCGAATACCCGCATGCAAAACATCCCCATGGTCCGGAAAGCGCGCGCAAATCATGACGGAGCATCCCCCCTCGCGACCAGCGTTGCGCTATGAACGCGACCCCTCGGCTATTTATGCGCAGTCGTTTGAGACACTTCGCCGCGAGGCGCGGCTGGACCGGTTTCCAGACGGTATGGCGGCGCTGGCGACCCGCGTGATCCACGCTTGCGGTATGGTCGAAGTGGCGGATCGATTGGCGTTCTCATCCGATGCTTATGCGGCCGGACACGAGGCGTTGAAATCCGGCGCGCCGGTGTTTTGCGATTGCGAAATGGTGGGCGCGGGGATCATCCGCCGCTATTTGCCCGCAGACAATGAGGTGGTTATCACCCTTAATGATCCGCGCACGCCGGAGCTTGCCAAAGAGATCGGCAACACCCGGTCCGCCGCGGCGGTTGAGCTTTGGGATGAGCGGCTTGAGGGCGCAATTGTGGCCGTGGGCAACGCCCCCACCGCGCTTTTCCACCTGCTTGAACTGATCGACGCGGGTGGCCCAAAACCTGCCGTGATCCTTGGGTTTCCGGTGGGTTTTGTGGGGGCTGCTGAAAGCAAAGCAGAGCTTGCTGCCAATCCGCGCGGCTGTGAATTCGTCGCCCTGCGCGGGCGCCGTGGCGGATCAGCGATTGCATCTGCCGCCGTGAATGCGTTGTCAGCCGGATTGCCGGAGGAGCGGACATGACCCAAGTGACTCCGTGGTTGCACATCGTTGGTATTGGCGAAGATGGGCTGGACGGGTTGACCCCGGCCACCCGCGCTGTGGTTGAGGCCGCAGATGTGATTGTTGGCGGCAAACGTCACCACGAGATGTTGGACACCGGGGCTGAACGACTGGCTTGGCCCTCGCCTTTTGATGCGTTGATTTCCGAGCTTGAAGCGCGGCGCGGTAAACTGGTTGTGGTGCTTGCGTCTGGCGACCCCCTTTGGTTCTCGGTTGGGGCCAAAATCGGTCGTCATCTGGACCCGCAAGAGGTCACCTATCACCCACAAATTGGCGCTTTTCAACTGGCGGCGGCCCGCATGGGCTGGTCGATGGCGGATCTGGAAACGCTGACCGTGCATGGTCGCCCGGTTGAACAGATGATTGCGTTCATCCAGCCGGATGTGCGCCTGTTGATCCTGACCACCGGTGCGGAAACCCCCGGCCAAATCGCGGCGTTTCTGACAGAGCGCGGCTTTGGCAAATCGCGCATGACCGTTTTGGCCCATATGGGCGGCGAAGATGAGGCGCGTTTTGATGGGGCGGCGGAGGCTTGGGATCACGAGGTTCCAGCCTTTAACACGCTTGCCGTGGAATGCGTTGCCGCGCCAAATGCGGCCCTTTTGCCCCGCGTGCCGGGGCTTTCGGACGAGCTTTTTCAGCATGACGGCACAATGACCAAACAGGAAGTTCGCGCGATCACATTGGCGAAACTGATGCCGATGCGCGGGGCGTTGCTGTGGGACATTGGGACCGGTTGCGGATCGGTGGCGGTGGAATGGATGCGGGGTGCGCGTTACGCCCGTGCGATTGGCATTGAACCCCGCGCTGATCGCCGGGCCCTTGCGGCCGCCAACGCTTTGGCGCTGGGCGTGCCGCGTTTGGAACTGGTGGATGGCACGGTGCCCGCCGCGCTTGATGCGCTTGAGGCACCGGATGCTGTCTTTATCGGTGGTGGCTTGAGCGAAGAAACCTTTGACGCGGCTTGGGCCGCATTACGCCCCTTGGGTCGCTTGGTCGCCAATGCGGTCACGCTGGAAAGCGAGATGTGTCTTGCGGGCCTACACAAAAAGCACGGTGGGCAGTTGATCAAACTGTCGGTGGAACGGGCCGAGCCCCTTGGCCCACATTCCGGTTGGAAACCGCACCGTCCGGTCACACAATGGAGCTTGATTAAGCGATGAATGGAACCCTTTACGGGATTGGCCTCGGCCCGGGAGATCCCGAGCTGATGACGCTGAAAGCTGCGCGGTTGATTTCGCAAGCCCGCGTCATTGCCTATCCGGCGCTTGAGCGGGGCGACAGTTTTGCGCGCTCAATTGCGGCGGATCTGATTGCGAAAGGCGCGGATGAGATCACAATCCCCGTGCCGATGACGGTTGAACGCGGGCCTGCACAAGCGGCCTATGATGCCGGTGCCGCCCAGATCGCAGAGCGTCTGGCCGCGGGCGATGATGTGGTTGTGCTTTGCGAGGGGGATCCGTTTTTCTATGGCTCTTTCATGTATTTGTTTGCCCGTCTGTCGGCGCGGTTTGAGTGTGAGATTGTGCCGGGTGTGACCTCAATCACCACTGTGGCGGCGCGCGCGAAAAAACCTTTGGTGGCGCGAAATGAGCGTCTGACCGTGTTGCCCGGCCCCTTGGACGAGGACGAGCTGCGCGCGCGCATCGAAGGGGCGGAGTCAGTGGCGATTATGAAAGTGGGTCGCCACTTGCCGAAAATCCGCGCCGTCATCGCCGCGCTCGGCCTGACCGACAAAGCCATCTATGTTGAACGCGCCTCGCTGCCCGAAGAGGTGGTGCTGCCGCTTTCGGATGCCCCTGAAAAGGCGCCTTATTTTTCGATGATCCTGCTTGCGAAAGGAGCCGATCCATGGCTGTAAGCCCTGCGAACACGCCTGTTGTTATCTGTCTGAATGCCTCCGGCGAACCGCTCGCCCATGAGGTTGCTACTCTGTTGGGCGCGCAGGTCCATGGCCGCGAAGGGCGCGTGGCACAGGCCGATGCGTTTTTCCCCAACGCGCTGGATCATGTGCGGATGTTGTTTGCGGCGGGAACGCCAATTGTGGGTGTGTGTGCGGCGGGCATTCTGATCCGTGCTGTGGCGCCTATTTTGGCCAATAAACTGGCGGAACCGCCGGTTGTGGCTGTGGCTGACGATGGGTCTGCCGTGTTGCCTTTGTTGGGTGGACACCGTGGCGCGAACCGTTTGGCCTCGACGATTGCCGCTGAAATTGGCGCGACTGCCGCTGTGACCACCGCCGGTGATGTGTCGATGGGTGTTGCCTTGGACGAGCCGCCTGTTGGTTATCGTTTGGCCAACCCGTCGGATGCCAAAGAGGCAATGGCAGAGCTGTTGTCGGGCGCTGGCGTGTCCATTTCTGGCGAAAACATCTTTGATATCGAAGACGCGGGCGGGGCTGTTGAAATGGCGGTCACGGAGGCCCCCGTTGAAACCGGCCCAACCTGTCTGGCCTATCACCCGCAACGCTTTGCGCTGGGCGTGGGCTGTGCGCGGAATGCCGACCCAGAAGAGCTGTGGACGAATGTGTCCGAACAGCTTTCCGCGGCCAACATCGCACCGGGCGCGATTGCCTGTGTGACGTCCTTGGATCTGAAAGGCGACGAGCCTGCGATGACCCAATTGGCGCGCCGCTTGGGCGTGCCGTTCCGGGTGTTTACGGCTGCGGAGTTGGAAGCTGAAACAGCCCGTCTCGCCAACCCGTCCGACGTTGTGTTTGACGAGGTGGGTTGCCACGGGGTGAGCGAGGGGGCCGCGCTTGCAGCCGCCGGACCAAACGCCGAACTGGTTATCCCAAAGGTCAAAACCGCCAATACCACCTGTGCGCTGGCACGTAGCCCCGAGGTGATCACCGAGATGGGGGGCAGGACGCGCGGCAAGCTTTCCATTGTCTCGATTGGACCGGGACAGCACACTTGGCGCACGCCCGAGGCCAGCCATCTTTTGCAAGAGGCGGAAGAGCTGGTGGGATACGGTCTTTACATCGACCTGATTGGGCCATTGGCGGCGGGCAAAACCCGCTCTGATTTCCCATTGGGGGGCGAAGAAGATCGCTGCCGCTATGCGCTGGAGCAGGCGGGAAAAGGCAAAAATGTCGCCCTCGTGTGTTCGGGGGATGCGGGCATTTATGCGATGGGCGCGCTGGTCTATGAACTGCTGGATCGCGGCCCGGATGAAAAAGGTGTCTCGGATGCCGCCCGCCGGGTTGAGGTGGTTTCGACCCCCGGTGTGTCCGCGCTGCAAGGGGCGGCGGCGCGCGCTGGTGCGCCTTTGGGACATGATTTCTGTGCCATTTCTCTGTCAGATCTGTTGACCCACCGCGAGGATATCATCAAGCGTCTGCGCGCCGCGGCTGAGGGGGATTTTGTGATCGCCTTCTACAATCCGGTGTCCAAAACGCGCCGTACTTTGCTGGCTGAGGCCCGTGACATTTTGCTGAAGCATCGCCCGGCGGATACGCCCGTCATGCTGGCATCCAATCTGGGCCGCCCGACCGAAAACATCCGCTATCGTCGTCTGGACGAATTGCAGGTGGATGAGGTTGATATGTTGACCGTTGTGCTGGTCGGCAGCTCAAACTCTCGCCTTGCGCAATTGGGCGAAGGCCCCCGTATGTTCACCCCGCGCGGCTATGCCCGCCGCATTGACGGAGATCTGTCATGACCGTTTATTTCATTGGTGCCGGTCCCGGCGATCCGGAACTTTTGACCCTGAAAGCACAGCGCATCATCGGCGAATGCCCGGTCTGTCTTTATGCCGGATCCTTGGTCCCGCCAGAGGTTGTGGCCTGCGCGCCCGAAGGGGCACGCGTGATGGACACGGCGCCCATGACTTTGGACGACACCCACGGTGAAATCCTTGCCGCCCACAGGCGCGGTGAAAATGTCGCGCGGGTGCATTCGGGGGATCCGTCTTTGTACGGTGCAATTGCCGAACAGATCCGCCGGTTGAAAGCGGATGGGATTGATTATCAGGTCATTCCCGGCGTGCCCGCCTATGCCGCCGCCGCCGCCGCGCTGGGGCAGGAGTTGACCATCCCCGAAGTGGCGCAATCCATTGTGCTGACGCGGATGTCGATGCAATCGACTTCAATGCCCGAAGGGGAAACGCTGGAGAATTTCGCCAAAACGGGTGCGACGCTGGCGATCCATTTGGCGGTGCGTAATATGCGCGAGATCGAGCGGGTGCTGACCCCTTATTATGGCGCTGATTGCCCGGTGGTTGTCGCCTATCGTGTTGGCTGGCCGGATGAGATGCTGATCCGCGGCACCATCGCCGACATTCGCAAAAAAGTGCGCGCGGAAAAGATCACCCGCACCGCGCTGATCCTTGTGGGGCCTGCGTTGAACAACGTGCGCGACTTTAAAGACAGCGCGCTTTACGACCCGAAAATCCCCCATGTTTTGCGCCCGGTTGTGGGGGTGGATCTGGTTGAGGATGTGAACACGTAAGGGAAGCCATTCCCCCAACAGGTCGCGGGAAACCTCTGCGACCTGTCACGCCTTTGTTGCATTTCCAGCGCATTCTCAGGTGGAAGACCCGGAAAAATCCAAAAATCTTCGCATGTTATACAATGGTTAACTTGACCGAACGCATGATCATGTCATGATCTCTGTCCGTTATGGGAGATGGGTAATGCTGGAATTTTTGCCAAAAGAGGTGCGTGAGGGGCTGGATGCCGCCCGCAAACGTGACCTGAAAAAGAAGTCCCGCCTGCGTGTGCGCGTGGATGACGAAGTGTTTCCGGTCCTAAAGTTCTGGGACACCGGATTTTCGCTGGACAATGAACGCGCGCCGCATCTGCGTGGGTTGGTGGATCTTTATGATGGCAGCCGGCACCTGTACCAATGCCTGATCATCGCCTCGGAAGAGGAAGACGGGCGCATGAAGTATGAGTTTAAGCGTAAAGCCGAAGCCCATGATCAGGCCCCACTGGATTTCGCCCGCGAAGAAACCGCGCCCGTTGGGCTGATCGCCAAAGGGGCGTAATCTCGTTTCTTGTGGTTTTCCACGGCCCAGGCGTGGCCGTGGGTGGGTCCGCTATGGGCGGATTTCAACTTCTGTTCCATCTGGGGTGATGGCCCACAGCTCTTCGATGTCCATGTCTGAAACGGCGATGCAGCCTGCTGTCCAGTCATAAGGGAGGGTCACCAGCCGCCCCGCGCCGTTGGGCTGCCCGTGAATAAAGATATCTCCTCCGGGGCTGACACCTGCGGCCTCTGCCCGGGCAATGTCCTCAAGCTGAGGATAATCAATCCCCAAAGACAAATGATAAGCGCTTTTGGGATTGCGATGGGTGATCTTGAAAACCCCTTCGGGCGTTTTGCCATCCCCTTCGTGCTGCTTGTCACCATCAGGGGCAAAACCAAGGGCGATTTGATAGGTTTTCACCTCTTCGCCGTCCCGAAATACCGTAAGGGTGCGCGCGGATTTCTCTATCACGATACGGTCAATTTGCTCGGTCACCGGCTCCATTATCGGGGGAGGTGCGGGGGGATTAAACCGATCCCAAACCAGCACGCCAACCAATGCGATAATGGCCAGCAAAGTCAGGCGAGAAAAGAGGCGGGACAGGAGCTGCATGTGATCAATTACGCAAGGCTGGATTGATGATGCAACTGATCCCCGCCGGACCGGATGGGCCAAGCGGGAACCTGCTTAAATCGAAAGGCCGTGCGCAAAGGATACAATGCGAACGGGGAACGCTTACACGTTATTGAAGGTCGGCGAATGCACGTTGCATACGCGCCACTGCATCTTCAACACGCGCGCCTTGGGTGGCCAGATTAAAGCGCTGAAATCCCTCGCCGCCCGTGCCAAAGGCTGGGCCGGGGCTGACGGCGATTTTCGCAGTGTCACGGATCCGGGCGATCACGTCATCGTGGTCCATTCCGGTGCCGGTGAAATCAACCCACGCAAGATAAGTGGATTGCAGCGGCATGGATTTCAAACCGGGAATGGCGTTGATGCCCGCATCAAATATGGCGCGGTTTTTGACGAGATGCAGCAATTGCGCATCGACCCATTCCGCACCGTCAGGCGAGTAGGCCGCGGTGATCATATCCACACCCAATGAGGCCGGGCCATAGTCCAGCGTCGAGAGGCGTTTGCGCATCGCGGCGCGCAGATCTGGATCCGCGATGATCATATTTCCGGTGCGCATGCCCGCGATATTGAACGTCTTTGACGCGGCGGTCAGGGTGACCAGACGCTTTTCAGCTTCAGGGGCGGCAACGGCGGTGGGCACATGGGTGTGCTCTGCATAGACAAGGTCGTGATGGATCTCGTCAGACACAAGCATAAGGTCGTTGCGCTCGGCAAATTCCGCAACCGCGCGCAGCTCTTCCGGGGTCCAAACGCGACCCGAGGGGTTTTGCGGTGAGCAAAACAGGATCATCTTCTCATCGCCGGTCAGACGCGATTGGGCGTCGTCCAGATCAAGCACATAATTGTCACCGTCGCGCGCGAGCGGGCATTCCACGACTTTCCGACCGGTCTTTTTCACCTTCAGGGCAAATTCATGATACACGGGCGTAAAGATCAGGATGCCGTCGCCCGGGTTGCTCCAGATATCAAGACAGAGGGCAATGGCGTTGCCCAGTCCTTGGCTGGTCAGCACCCACTCCGGGTCCACATCCCAGTTGTGGCGCGTTTTCATCCACCAGCTGACGGCATTCAGATACTCTGGATGTTCCCAAGAATAGCCAAACACCCCAAGATCAGCGGCGCGGCGCACGGCGTCCTGCACACAGGGCGCGGTGGCAAAATCGCTGTCGGCGGTCCACATCGACAGGCCGTCCTCTTGTGGCACCCCAAAAAGCTGCTCCATCTTGTCCCATTTCGAAGAATGGGTGCCGCGGCGCTCGATCATCTTGTCAAAAGTCATGTTGTCTCCTTGTTGGCGGCAGGTTAGCCGCTTGAATGTGGGGTGCAAGGGGCGAGTGGGTGCGCCTGCTTTTGGGTGATCATCTCATGGGGTTGCAAAAAAAGGAACGATCTTGCTAAGCCGTGTGAAAAATTGGGATATATGTTTATTTATTTCCGAGTATCCCTGAAAATTTCACATGGGCTTTGGCCCCGCACTGCGATGCTGGGAAATTTGTGCGGTGCTTTTGCGGGTTGTGACGGCGCCGTGCGTCTGGCGCCAATGCTGATATTCAATGTCGCGGCCAAATCACTGGACCATTGCAGGATCGGCCGCAGTGTCCTAAATCCCCTTTATGAGCATTCGAAATATTCTGATCCACCCCGACCCGCGCCTGAAAAAGCAGGCAGACGCCGTGCCCGACCTGTCGGACGAGCTGCGACAGCTGGCCGATGACATGTTGGAAACCATGTATGACGCGCCGGGCATTGGTCTGGCCGCGCCCCAGATTGGCATCAACAAGCGGCTGATCGTGATGGATTGTGTGCGCGAAGAGGAAGACACGCCAAACCCGATGGTGATGTTCAATCCTGAAATCATCGGCGCCTCGGATGATCTGAACACCTACAGCGAAGGCTGCCTGTCGATCCCCGAACAATACGGCGATGTGACCCGCCCGAAAGAGGTGGCCGTGCGGTGGCTTGATGTGAATGGCAACCTGCAAGAGGCCGAGTTTGACGGGCTGTGGGCAACTTGCGTTCAGCATGAAATTGACCACCTCGAAGGCAAGTTGTTCATTGATTACCTTAAGCCGTTGCGCCGCCAGATGATCACCCGAAAGATGCAAAAGCTGAAACGCGAATTGGCACGGGGGTAAGGCGAGATGGTTTTGAACGCGCACCGCCCCTATGTGATGTGGCCAAACAAAGCGCTGCGCACGGCCGCGGACCCTGTCGCGGAAATCACCGACGACATCCGCGCGATCTGGGATGAAATGATCTTTGCGATGGACAGTATGCCGGGTGTTGGTTTGGCGGGCCCGCAACTGGGGATCATGCTGCGTCTCGCCGTGGTGGATTGCTCGGACGCGCGGGGCCAGGCGGTTCGGATGGCGAACCCGGAAATCCTGCACGCGTCTTCGCAACTGCGCACCCACGAAGAGGCCAGCCCAAACCTGCCCGGTGTGTCCGCCGAGTTTGATCGCCCACGCGCGGTGACGGTGCGGTTTATGAATGAGGCGGGTGAGATGGAAGAGCGTGACTTTGTGCACCTCTGGGCCACCTCGGTTCAGCATCAGATCGACCACCTGAATGGTAAGATGTATTTCGACAATCTGTCCAAGGTAAAGCGCGATATGCTTTTGAAAAAGGCAAGGAAATCAAAGCGATGAAACTTGTGTTCATGGGGTCGCCCGCGTTTTCTGTCCCTGTGCTTGAGGCCTTGGTTGAGGCAGGCCATGACGTTGTCGCGGTCTATTGCCAACCGCCGCGCCCCGCCGGTCGTGGCAAGAAAGATCGCCCCGGCCCCGTGCATGCGCGTGCGCTGGAGCTGGGCCTGACAGTGCGCCACCCTGTGTCTCTGAAGGGCGCCGAAGAGCAAGCAGAGTTTGCGGCGTTTGGGGCTGAGGTTGCGGTGGTTGTCGCCTATGGTTTGATCCTGCCGCAAGCCATTTTGGATGCGCCGACACACGGTTGTTTGAACATTCACGCGTCGCTTTTGCCGCGCTGGCGGGGGGCGGCGCCCATCCACCGGGCGATCATGGCGGGGGATGCGGAAACCGGCATTTGTATCATGCAGATGGAGGCGGGTTTGGACACCGGGCCTGTGCTTTTGCGCGAATCCACCGCAATTGGTGCCGAAGAAACCACACTTGCCTTGCACGACCGACTTGCCCCAATGGGTGCGCGGATGATTGTGGAGGCTCTTGCGAAGCTGCCCGATTTGACGCCAGACGCGCAGACCGACGACGGTGTGATTTATGCTGAGAAAATCCTGAAAGACGAGGCCAGGATTGATTGGTCCCGCCCTGCTGTGGATGTCGACCGTCACATCCGCGGCCTGTCGCCGTTTCCCGGAGCGAAATGTCAAATCGGCGAAGAGCAGGTGAAACTGTTGGCCAGCCGCGTGACGGACGGGCAGGGGCGCCCCGGCCAAGTGTTGCACGCATTGCCTGAAACCGGGTTGATTATTGCTTGTGGCTCGGGGGCGATCGAAGTCATGTCCGCACAGCGCCCCGGCAAACGGGCCATGGCGGCGTCGGACTTGTTGCGCGGTTTTGAGTTTCCTGAATACGTGAGTTGAGCAGCTTGACAGGTGCCAAACCTGTGGCACTCTTTTCTAGTTTTCTAGTTTTCTAGTTTTCTAGTTTTCTAGTTTTCTAGTTTTCTAGTTTTCTAGTTTTCTAGTTTTCTAGTTTTCTAGTTTTCTAGTTTTCTAGTTTTTGCACTCAGCCGTTGGAAATTCACACGCGCGTCCCCATATCCTACCCATGAGCGTTTTATTCCTGATCATCATCGGCATCGCCGCCGGTTTCATTGCCACGCGCCTGATGGGTGTCGAGGCCAGTATTCCAGCAACCATTGCAATTGGCGTGCTCGGTGCGCTTGCCGGCGGGCTATTACTGCGCGGGCTTTTGGCGCTTTTGGGTATGGCTGCCGGATTTGTGGGCGCTATTTTGGGCGCGCTTGCGGTGTTGTGGCTCTACAAGACTTACGTCGAGAAATAGTCGTAAGGCGGCTCAATTTAAGACTTCGTTAACCTTGATGAAGCAATGCTTTCTGCATGTGCTCTCTGGCCCCTCTTCGCGCTGCTTTGACGGTGATCTTGACCCTCTTATGGGCAATGCCCGCGTTTTCTGGCGCTTGGCCGCGTGGGGACGGCGATGTTTTTCTATCATTTCACACCAGCCAGGAGACCGACAGGTTCGATACATACCCGCTGGTGTCCCTTTACGCGGAATACGGTCTGACGGCGGCGTGGACCATTGGGGGAAAAGCCGAATACGACACGCAAAACCTCGTGTTTTCGCAAGGCGAGGTCTTTGCCCGCTGGCATTTTCCATCAAACAACAGCCCATACGCAAAAGCACTTAGCCTGACGGTGTCAGGTCTGGAAGGTGAGGATTTGCATCTGGTTCCCGCGTTTCACATGGGCCGTGGATTTGAAACGAAGCTTGGGGGCGGGTGGTTTGATGCCAAGCTGAACGCTGACATTTCGATAACCGACGGGGCCGCCGGATACGGCCTGTTTGCACAGGTTGGATTAAAACCCACCGATCGGTTGATGACCATGCTGTCCATTGATGTGTTCACTGATGACAGCGAGACCTTTGCCAAGATCATGCCCGCCGTCGCATGGCAATTGCGCAAGGGGCATCATGTGCATTTGGAATGGACGCAAACGGTCACCCCCACCCAAAACAGCAAAGTCTCATTGGGGTATTGGCTGGAGTTTTGATCACTCTTTAAATGGCGCCATACCCGCGCGCGCCAGCTCGTCCGCGCGTTCGTTTTCCGGGTGGCCTGCGTGCCCTTTGACCCATTCCCACGTCACTTGATGACGGGCTTGCGCTGCGTCCAGCCTTTGCCAAAGCTCGACGTTTTTCACCGGCTTTTTGGCGGCGGTTTTCCAGCCGTTTTTCTTCCAACCAAAAATCCAGCTGGTCACGCCATTTTTCACATAGGTGCTGTCGGTGATCACGGTGATGGCACAGGGTTTTCCAAGGGTTTCCAGCGACATAATCGCGGCCATCAGCTCCATTTGATTGTTGGTGGTCACGGCCTGCCCACCCTTCAATTCGCGCGTTTTGATGACCTTGCCGCCCTCTTTGGCCTGCAACAAAGCCCCCCATCCACCGGGGCCGGGATTGCCCGAACAAGCCCCATCGGTATAAGCAAAAAACTCAGCCATCTGTGGCTCCTTCAGCGTGCAGCACAATCCAATCCGAGATCTGACCATCAAGCCCGGTCCCTGCACCGATGATGCGGTCGAAGGGGGCGAAACCGGCGCGGGTCAACAGATCGGTCAGTTCATCTTCTTGATAATACGTATAAAAGCGGCCCAAGCGGTCGCGGGCCTCTCCTTTACCCAGCTTCAACCCAATGTGAAAGACCCCATCGGGTTTTAGGGCAAGGCGCAGGCGAGAGAGGATCTCGGGCATCTCAGCGCGGGGCAGATGCAGCAGGCTGAAGTTGGCCCAGATCCCGTCGTACAGCCCGTCGCCCGTGATCTCATGGAACAGCGCCTGTCGGGCGGTCACACCGCGGGCCGCAGCGCGGGCAACCATCTCGGCAGAACCATCCGTGGCATCGACGGAAAAACCCTGTTCCATCAGCTCAACTGCGCTTGAGCCTGGACCGCAGCCGAGATCGAGAATGTGACCGCCGGGGGGCAGCCTGGTGACAAACTCGGTCAGTCCCGGCGTGGGCTTTTGCGCGACACGTTTTTCGTACTCCGCAACTTGGGCATCATAGACCGCAAGGGTTTTGGGGTCTGCGCTCATGCCGGTTCGCGCAACACGCGGGGGACCTTGAATTCGATGTTTTCCTGTGCGGTTTCAACCAGGTCCAGTGTCACCTCGTATCGGTCGCGAAAGGCGTTGATCACTTCATCGACCAAGACTTGCGGCGCCGAGGCGCCAGCGGTCAGGCCCACCGCGGACACCCCTTCGATGGCACGCCAGTCAATTTCCGTCGCACGCTGCACCAACATGGAATAGTCACAGCCGTTGGCGCGGGCCACTTCCACCAAACGGCGCGAGTTTGAGCTGTTTGGCGCCCCAATCACCAGCAACGCCTGCACCTTTGGCGCCACGGCTTTCACGGCCTCTTGGCGATTGGTGGTGGCATAACAAATATCTTCTTTGTGGGGTCCGACAATCTTGGGGAACCGTGCGTTTAAGGCCGCGACAATCCCGGCGGTGTCATCCACAGACAGGGTGGTTTGGGTGATATACGCAAGGCGGTCGGGATTGCGTGGGGAAAGGCTGGCCACATCCTCGGCGGTTTCAACCAGCAGCACTTCACCGTCGGGCAATTGCCCCATGGTGCCGATGGTTTCGGGATGGCCCGCGTGGCCAATCATCACCATTTGCAAGCCGTCGGCAAAATGGCGTTCGGCTTCGATGTGTACCTTTGAAACCAGTGGGCAGGTGGCGTCGACATAGACCATTTCGCGGCGCGATGCCTCGGCCGGGACGGCTTTGGCGACCCCGTGGGCGGAAAAGATCACCGGGCGATCATCCGGGCAATCTTCCAGTTCTTCGACAAACACCGCCCCTTTGTCGCGCAACCCGTCGACCACAAACTTGTTGTGCACAATCTCATGGCGCACATAAATCGGCGCGCCCCATTTCTCGATTGCCATTTCAACGATCTTGATCGCGCGGTCTACACCGGCGCAAAAGCCGTTGGGTGCTGCGAGAAAGAGGGTGAGGGGGGGCTTGGTCATGTTGGAATTGGTCATGGCGCGTTCCGATGTTGGTGCGGCGTTAGGCGTTCGGTGCCGTTTTGCCGCAAAACACGCGCGCAGGAAAGGGGCAAGACGCGGTGGCCCAGATCTTGGCAAGGATTGTGCAAGAAAAAACCGGAGCGCGAGGCCCCGGTTTTTTCAGTTTCTTAGCGTAGATCTACTCGTCTGCGGTGTGCTCTTCGCGGTCAAATTCCCGCGGAGGGCGCCCGATGACGTCTTTCAGTTCTTCCAGTTCGATGAAATTATCGGCCTGACGACGAAGTTCGTCTGAGATCATGGGCGGTTGGCTGCGGATGGTCGAAACCACCGAAACCCGAACACCTTTGCGCTGCATCGCGGCCACAAGCGGTCTGAAATCCCCATCCCCTGAGAACAGAACCGCGTGGTCGATATGTGGCGTCAATTCGAGCGCGTCGACCGCCAGCTCGATGTCCATATTGCCTTTGACTTTACGCCGACCCATTGAATCGGTGTATTCCTTGGCGGGTTTGGTCACCATGGAAAAGCCATTATAGTGGAGCCAGTCCACCAGCGGGCGAATGGGCGAGTACTCGTCATTTTCCAATAGCGCGGTGTAGTAAAATGCGCGAAGCAATTTGCCCCGGCGCATAAACTCCTGACGAAGAAGTTTATAGTCGATGTCAAACCCCAGTGACTTCGCAGCTGCGTACAGGTTTGATCCATCGATGAACAGCGCCAGCCGTTCGTCTCGATAAAACATTTATGGTCCTTTCCAAATAAACTTCGACAACAAATCCGTGAGTGCTAATGAGTGTATCGGTTACCGAAGCATGACGTGCAATTTAGGGTATGAATCAGATGTCGCAAGGAGCACTTTTGGACAAGTATAGCATAAAAACGCTGATTGCGCTTGGGAGTAATGCAAACAGGGACTTGGGGCACTCTCTTGAGTTGGTGAAGGCTGCCACTTTGCAACTAGAAGGCGAGCGATTGCGAATCACTGCAACCAGTCAATTTTACCAGACTCCGTGCTTTCCCGCGGGGGCGGGGCCGGACTTTGTGAACGCTGCCATATCGGTCGAAACGTCCATGTCAGCCAAGGCGTTGATGGCCCTGTTTCACGAGGTGGAAGCCCAGTTTGGTCGCGAACGCCCCTCGCGTTGGGCGCCGCGCACGCTGGACATTGATTTGATTGCTTATGGGCAGGACGTGGTCCCGGATCGACACGAGGTGCAGCGATGGATTGACCTGCCGCTTGAGGTGCAAAAGACCGTTGCGCCAGATGAACTGCTCTTGCCGCATCCGCGCCTGCAAGACCGTGCTTTTGTACTGATTCCCTTGATGGATATCGCGCCGGGTTGGACACACCCGTTGATCGGTCAAACCGTGAAAGAAATGCTGGATGCCTTGCCAGACAGTGAAAAAACCGGCGTGCGGCCCCTTTGAATGCCGCAATGCCGCGACTTTCGGCTTGTAAAGCCCTGGGCGGGGTCTTAAATAGGCCTTTCGCATCCCCTTGCAAGGAATGGAGCTGAACATGGCACGCGTTACTGTTGAAGATTGCGTTGACAAAGTCCCGAACCGGTTTGAACTGGTCATGCTGGCATCGCATCGTGCCCGCGAAATTTCCGCTGGTGACGCGATCACCGTGGACCGTGACAACGACAAAAACCCTGTTGTGTCCCTGCGCGAAATCGCAGAGGAGACCCAAACCGCTGACGAGCTGCGCGAGCGCATGATCGAGAGCCACCAAACTCAGATTGAGGTTGATGAGCCCGAAGAAGATCAGATGGCTTTGCTGATGGGTGCGGAAGCAGCGGATAAACCTGCTGACGATGACATGTCAGAAGAAAAGCTGTTGCGCGCATTGATGGAAGCGCAAGGCCAGGGCTAAGCGACAAACTCGGGAGAGGTTGCGAGTGACGAACTGGCAAGAAGAGCTGACGCATCTCGATATTGATGAGCTCATTGAGCGGATCGCGACCTATAACCCGAAGTCGAATTCAAAATTGATCCGGGCGGCGTTTGAATACGGCGCCCGTATGCATTTCGGACAGTATCGCCACTCTGGCGATCCTTATTTTACCCACCCTTTCGAAGTGGCCGAGGTTTTGGCCAATATGCAGCTGGATGATGCCACCATCATCACGGCGTTATTGCATGACACGATTGAGGACACCGGATCGACCTATACCGAAGTATCTGACTTGTTTGGCCGCGAAGTCGCCGAGCTTGTGGATGGGGTCACCAAGCTGACCAACCTGCAACTGTCGAGCTCGGAAACCAAACAGGCCGAAAACTTCCGCAAGCTGTTTATGGCGATGTCAAAAGACATGCGGGTGATCTTGGTTAAACTGGCCGACCGTCTGCATAATATGCGCACGATCCGCGCGATGCGGCCAGATAAGCAGGTGCAGAAATCCCGCGAAACCATGGACATCTATGCGCCGCTTGCCGGCCGGATGGGCATGCAATGGATGCGTGAAGAGCTTGAGGATATGGCGTTTCACGTTCTCAACCCCGACGCGCGTGGTTCCATCATGCGTCGGTTCCTGCGGCTGCAAAAAGAAAGCGGCGATGTGATCGAAAAGATCACCGGCGACATTCGTCATGAATTGGCCGAAGCCAACATCACCGCCGAAGCCTTTGGGCGCGCCAAAAAACCCTATTCGATCTGGCGCAAAATGCAGGAAAAGGATCAAAGCTTTTCCCGCCTGTCAGACACCTATGGCTTTCGCGTGATCACCAAGAATGAGGCCGATTGTTATCGGGTGCTTGGTGTGATCCACCAACGCTGGCGCGCTGTGCCGGGACGGTTCAAAGATTACATCAGCCAGCCGAAATCCAACGGCTACCGCTCAATCCACACCACGGTCTCGGGGCGGGATGGAAAGCGGGTCGAGGTGCAGATCCGCACCCGCCAGATGCACGAAGTGGCCGAAGCAGGCGTGGCCGCGCATTGGTCGTATCGCGACGGTGTGCGCGTCGAAAACCCCTTTGCTGTCGATCCGGGCAAATGGATCGCGGCGCTGACCGAGCGGTTTGAAGCGGCGGATGATCACAGCGAATTCCTCGAGCATGTGAAGCTTGAGATGTATTCGGATCAGGTGTTCTGTTTCACCCCCAAAGGCGAGGTCGTTAAGCTGCCGCGCGGGGCAACGCCGCTTGATTTTGCCTATGCCATTCACACCCGGATCGGAGATCGCTGTGTCGGGGCCAAGGTTGATGGCATTCGCGTGCCACTTTGGACCCGATTGAAAAACGGCCAGTCGGTTGTGATCATGACCGCCGAAGGGCAGGCCCCGCAGGCCACCTGGATCGACATCGTGGTGACGGGCCGGGCGAAAGCGGCGATCCGAAAATCCTTGCGATCCGAAGATCGGGATCGCTTTGTGCGGTTGGGCCGTGAATTGGCACGGGTTGCGTTTGAAAACGTCGGCCGGAAAGCAACGGACAAGGCGCTGATGACCGCGGCCAAACAGCTGCGTCTTGAGGATGAGCTGGAGTTGCTGGCCCGTCTTGGCTCTGCCGAACTTCAGGGGCGTGATGTGATCAATGTCCTCTACCCCGAAGCCAGCATATCTGAAGATGTGATTGACGGGGCCGCCGCCGTGGTTGGACTTGCCCCCGAACAAGCGTTTAATCGGGCGAGCTGTTGCCAGCCGGTGCCCGGTGAACGCATCGTTGGCATTGCCCATCGTGGCAAAGGTGTGGTGGTTCACGCGATTGACTGTGATGCGCTCATCGCGCTGGAAGATGACAGTTCGCGTTGGGTTGATCTTCATTGGCATGCGGGCAACCATCCGGCCATTCACACGGTCAGCCTGAAAGTGACCATTTCCAACGACGCCGGTGTCCTGGGACGAATTTGCACATTGATTGGCGAGCAAAAGGCCAATATCTCGGACCTGAGATTTCTGGATCGCAAGTCTGACTTTTACAGTGTTTTGGTGGATGTCGATTTACGAGATCTTGAACATCTTCATGCCGTTATGTTGGTGCTTGAGGCCGATAGCGATGTGGCGTCGATTCGCCGCTATAGGGATCTCGACCGTAAACCGTAATTTGATGTTCCGCCCGACCCACCAGCCTGAAAGGGGCCTGCCTTGTTCAAGAGAAACCCCCGGTCTTATCTGCGGATTATGGCGGAGTTTTTCTATCCGCGTGGCGGGTGGTATCGTGCGGCACGCTATGTGATCCACCGTTTGCGGCGCCTGCCGGACCCCGCGCATCGGATCTCGCGTGGGATTGCCGCAGGTATTTTCACCAGCTTTACCCCTTTCTTTGGTCTCCACTTTCTGACGGCGGCGGTGCTGGCAATGGGCTTGCGCGGTAATATCCTCGCGGCCCTTCTTGCGACGTTTGTGGGCAACCCGTTGACCTTTCCGATAATTGCTGAGGGGTCGATCACCTTGGGGAACTTCCTGTTGGATCAACATTCCAGCATCCATCTTCCCGCGGTCTTTCAGGCCTTTGGTGGGGCAACCAAGGATCTGGGTGCCAATTTTCTGGCTATCTTTACCGATGACGTGGCGGATTGGTCGCGTGTGGATCGCTTTTACCACCGCGTATTTCTGCCCTATACCGTCGGGGGCTTTTTCCCCGGAGTCGTGGCCGGATTTATCGGCTATTTCCTATCGAACCCCCTTATCTATGCCTATCAACGCCGGCGCGTCAAAAAGCTGAAAGCCCGTTATGAGAAACGCTTGGCCAAGCGGATATCTGAGGCTGGCGGCGGCGATAAAATCGGGTAACACTGGGCGCGAATCCAAAGGGGGGAGCGCGAGATGCCCGAAACTGCTGACATTTTACGGCTTGGCGTCAATATTGACCACGTTGCAACCGTGCGAAATGCACGCGGATCGGCCTATCCTGATCCTGTGCGGGCGGCGTTAATGGCCGAAGAGGCGGGGGCTGACGGCATCACCGCACATCTACGCGAAGATCGTCGCCACATCAAAGACGATGATATTTCTGGCCTGATGGATGCGCTGAGCATCCCGTTAAACTTTGAAATGGCCGCAACGGATGAGATGCAGGCGATTGCCCTGAAACACCAACCCCATGCGGTGTGTTTGGTGCCAGAAAAGCGCGAAGAACTGACCACCGAAGGCGGGCTGGAAGTGGCCGCTCAGGACGATCGTTTGGGGGAATATATCGCCCCGTTGCGCGACGCCGGGTGCCGCGTCTCGCTCTTTATCGGCGCAGATGAGGCCCAAATCCGCGCGGCGGCCCGGATTGGCGCCCCCGTGGTGGAACTGCACACTGGCGCCTATTGCGATTACCATTCAGAGGGTCGGTTTGAGGCGCGCGATGCAGAACTTGCCCGCCTGCGCGAGGGGGCAAAGCTCGCCCAGTCCCTTGGACTTGAGGTGCATATGGGCCACGGGTTGACCTATGAAACGGTTGCGCCAATTGCGGCCATGTCCGAGGTGAAAGAGCTGAACATCGGGCATTTTCTGATTGGTGAGGCCATTTTTCGCGGGCTTCCAGAGGCGATGGCCGAAATGCGCCGCCTGATGGACGAGGCGCGCGGCTGATGATCCAAGATGCGCCATTGGTCAATTTGAAACGCTACACGCTGGTCTATATGGGAACGATTCTGGGCTTGGTCGTGCTGTCTTTTGTGCTGTCATTGCTGGCCGGAATTTCGCTTCCGGCGGGGCTGTCGACCATTTTGCCTGCGATGGCCGGGGCGATGAACGAGGGGCAGAAACGTGCAACCGCAGGCCGCCCCCCATTTGAGAAATCCGAAGCCTGGGCGGCGGCGCGGTCGCTGACGAAAGTGGTCATTTTGGTGAACGCCCTGATCATGGTCTTGGCGATGATCGTTCCAAGCGTGCGGGCCGTGTTTTACAGCGTTCCGGTTATGGCGGCCTTGATATTTATGGTGCTGATCGGGATCACCTTCCTGACCAATAGATTTTTCTTAACCTACGGCTTCAAAAATCAGAAAATCGCGCTGGATCGCAAAGCGTCGCGGAAGTGAACACCGCTATTTCAAGCAAACCAAGTTTTCGGAGAAGACCATGGGCATGACAGGGGTTGAATTGGCGCTGATCTGGCTTGGCTGGGTGGTGGCGGGTGGGTCGCCCGGCCCGGCGACTTTGGGCATTGCGGGCACGGCAATGGCCGAAGGGCGGGGCCAAGCGCTTGCTTTCGCCATGGGGATCCTCGCGGGTGGTGCGTTTTGGGGTATTGCGGCCGGTTTTGGTATGGGCGCATTGATGCTGACCCATGTCTGGATTTTCACAACAGTCAAATACATCGGCGCGGCCTATCTTCTTTATCTTGCGATCAAATCGTTCAAATCGGCCATTTCCAAAACACCGATGGGGGAAGGTTCGGTCGCGAAAGGGACGCGCTTTGTGGCCTTTCAAAAAGGGGCGTTGATCCACTTGACCAACCCAAAGGCGATCCTGTCGTGGGGGGCTGTTTTTGCAATCCTATTGCCGCCGTTTGCGCCAGCCACACAAATAATCGGCCTGTTTGTGTTTCTTTACACGGGCGGTATATTTGTCTTTATCGGTTATGCTTTTTTGTTTTCCACCCCCAAAGTCGTGCGGACCTATCAGCGTGCGCGCCGGTGGTTTGATCTGACGTTTGGCGTGTTGTTTGGGGCGGCCAGCCTGAAAATCCTGATGTCGAAAATCGAGGTGTGATGAGATGAAAACGGGACTGTTTACCGGGATTTTGGCCGTTGCGGCACTGGCACTTACCCCTCATGCGTGGGCGCAAAGCGTGGGCGAATGCGACTGGCGTTCCTCTGCGGCCAATCTGGTTGAACCCTGGGATGAGGCCAGCAAAAGCTTTGCAAATGGCGCGGTCCGCCTTGCGCTTTTGGACCTGATCGAACCCGCCGCCGCGGCCTATCACCTGCTGCTTTTGTCACCACCTTATGGGGTGGTGGGGGATCGGCAATGTCGGAGGATCAGCCTGTCGCCGAGTTTTGGCTTTATGGGCGTTAAGCTTGAGAACATCACTGCGACCTATGATCCGGGAAAGGGGCTGACCCTTTCCCTTCCTGCCGCGCGCTATAATCCTGACAGCTCTGAGGGTGACTGGAGCCTTTTGCACATCACCGTGAACCAATCCTCCGGGGATGTCGTGGCCACATTGGAGGACGCCAAGTGATCTTAGGCATCGGCACGGATCTGGCCAACATCGAGCGGATTGAGCGTACGTTGGAACGTTTTGGGGATCGGTTTCGCAACCGGGTGTTCACAGAACGCGAGCTTGCCAAAGCGGCGCGGCGCAAGGACGAGGCCGGCACATTGGCAAAACGCTGGGCCGCCAAAGAGGCGTGTTCCAAGGCGCTTGGCACCGGGCTTTCGATGGGGATTTCATGGCGTGATATGACGGTGTCAAACCTGAAAACCGGACAGCCGGTGATGGAGGTCACAGGCTGGGCGCGGGACCGGTTGCAGGCGATGACCCCCACGGGGCATAAAGCGGTCATTCACGTCACGCTCACCGATGACCACCCTTGGGCGCAGGCATTTGTGGTGATCGAAGCCCGCCCAAAAACGGACTAATGCGCCGCAAAACTTGACTCTTCTCCCACAGCACCGCATATCGCCAACAAGCAAATTACAGGCAGGATCCTATGGCTGAGAAAAAAGAAGAAGGCATCGTCGATACCATTAAGACGATTGTTTGGGCATTGCTCATTGCGGGTGTGTTTCGCACGTTGTTTTTCCAACCGTTCTGGATCCCAACCGGGTCGATGAAAGACACGCTTTTGATCGGCGATTTCCTGTTTGTGAACAAGATGGCCTATGGCTATTCGAAATATTCCTGCCCCTTTTCTGTCTGCCCGATTTCGGGGCGCGTTTTTGCGTCGGAACCCGAGCGTGGCGACGTTGTGGTGTTCCGCCACCCAACGTTGGGCACCGATTATGTGAAGCGGTTGATCGGCTTGCCGGGTGACAAAATTCAGGTGAAAGAAGGCATTCTTTACATCAATGATGTCGCAGCCCCCCAAACGCCGGACGGGATTTTCGAAGAGATCAAAGCCCCTCAAGGCCGCTTTGCCACACAGCCTCTTTGTGCCAATCGTCCGGTTGGAAATGGCGGAACATGCCTCAAATCGCGTGCCATCGAGACCCTGCCAAACGGCGTGAAGCATTCGGTGCTGAATGTTGGAACTGGACGTCTGGACAATACCAATGTGTTTACCGTGCCTGAAGGGAACTTTTTCTTCATGGGTGACAACCGCGACAATTCCACCGACAGCCGGGTCAGCCAAAATGCGGGCGGCGTTGGCATGGTGCCGTTTGAATACCTCTTGGGACGCGCGGATCGGATTGTGTTCTCAGCCGCTGGCAAACGTCTATTTTACTTCTGGACCTGGCGTTCTGATCGTTTCTTTAAGGGGATCGAGTGAAACTGTCTGGCGATCTCAAAGCGTTTGAGGCGCGTATCGGCCACCGGTTCAAAGACCCGGAACTGCTGATCCGCGCGCTCACCCACGGGTCGATTTCTTCGGCCACCCGGCCGGACAATCAGCGGCTGGAGTTTTTGGGCGACCGGGTGTTGGGCTTGGTCATGGCTGAACGGTTGCTCGATGATGATCCCAAGGCCGCCGAGGGTGTTTTGGCGCCGCGTTATAATGCCTTGGTGCGAAAAGAAAGCTGCGCCGACGTCGCGCGTGAGGTTGGCGTTGGGGACGTTCTGAAACTTGGCCGGTCCGAGATGAAAACCGGTGGGCGCCGCAAGCAAGCCCTGTTGGGCGATGCAATGGAAGCGGTGATCGCTGCGGTCTACAGGGACGCAGGATTTGAGCCCGCCCGCGCGATGATTTTGCGCCTGTGGGGCGATCGTGTTGAGAATGTTGAACTTGATGCGCGCGACCCCAAAACATCGCTGCAAGAATGGGCGCAGGCCCGCAAACTTGCCCCGCCAAAATATGTGGAAACGGGCCGGGATGGCCCTGACCATGCACCTGAGTTCACGATTGAAGCGCGGTTGGAAAACGGCCAAACGGCCACGGCCCGTGCCACATCAAAACGCATGGCAGAACAGGCCGCGGCCAAGGCGTTGTTGGACCGTTTGGGTAATTGATCCCTGACCGGTCCGGGATTTCGAGAACACAGGAAAGCTTAGCATTCGGTGGCGTTGGGGCGATTTCGCCGAGGTCGCATGGCCTCTGGCTCTATGGCACGGAATCGGTTACATCACGCTATCAACAAAGGACAGACATCATGACACGCGCCGGTTTCGTCGCCCTCATCGGAGAGCCCAATGCGGGCAAATCGACCCTGACCAACCAAATGGTGGGGGCCAAAGTCTCGATCGTGACGCATAAGGTGCAAACCACACGCACGCGTATTCGCGGTGTGGCCATCGAAGACACATCGCAGCTGGTGTTTGTGGACACGCCAGGCCTGTTTCGGCCGCGTCGCCGGTTGGACCGTGCGATGGTCGCCGCCGCTTGGGGCGGGGCTGCGGACGCGGATATCGTCGTCTTGTTGGTCGAGGCGCACCGCGGCGTGACCGAAGGGGTTGAGCGCATCCTTGAAGGTCTGGAAAAGATGGCCGAAGGGCGCACCGTCGCACTTGGGATTAACAAGATCGACAAGGTGAAATCAGAAGCGCTGCTGGCTTTGGCCAAAGACCTGAACGAACGTTATGACTTCACCGAAACCTTCATGATTTCCGCCGAAAAAGGCCACGGCGTACCGGCGTTGCGCAGCTGGCTGGCAGAGGTCGTGCCAGAAGGTCCGTGGATGTATCCCGAAGATCAAATCGCCGACCTGCCGATGCGCATGATCGCCGCCGAAATGACCCGCGAAAAGCTGACCCTGCGCCTGCACCAAGAGCTGCCGTACCAAATGACGGTTGAGACCGAAAACTGGGAAGAGCGCAAAGATGGCTCTGCGCGCGTGGATCAGGTGATCTATGTGATGCGCGACGGCCACAAAGGCATCGTGCTTGGCAACAAGGGCGAAACCATCAAGTCGATCGGCAAGGCCGCGCGCACCGAGCTCGAAGAATTCATGGGCCGTAAGGTGCATCTGTTTTTACAGGTCAAAGTGCGCCCGAACTGGCTTGAGGAAAAAGAGCGTTACTCAGAAATGGGTCTTGATTTCAAAGACGGAAACGCGTGACGCGGCTGACCGCAGATGTTTGGGTTTCGGCCTATCTGACGCGGCTTCGGCTTGCAGGCATTCCTGTGTTCATTACCAAAAAAGGGGATGCGACCGCGGGGGCTGTGTTGGTGAAACTCAACACGCTTGATGGTCGCGCCACCGCCTATCAGCGCAGCTTTGATCTGATGACCGGGGATCGCAAGTGGGTTGTCCTCGCTGAGGGGGCCGAGCCTGATGTGGATGCGGCCTTGATGCGGCAAAAAAGCTTTGATCCTGATCTCTGGGTGATTGAGGTCGAGGACCGCGATGGGCGCCATTTGCTGGATGAACCCGGCCTGTCCGATTAATCGGCCTCCCTTCTTCCTCTTTCTATAAATATCCAATTTCCACCCTAGCCGATAGACCCGCCATCGCTATTCTACCCGCAGGAGGCCCAATGGATTGGCGAGATGAAGGCGCGTTACTCTCGGTGCGCAAGCACGGCGAAACCTCGGTGATCATCGAGGTATTTACCGCCGAACACGGTCGCCATGCAGGCGTCGTGCGCGGTGGGGTCAGTCGTAAGCTCACCCCGATTCTGCAACCCGGTGGCCAGTTGGACGTCAGCTGGCGCGCGCGGCTTGAGGAACACATCGGCAGCTTCACAGTTGAACCGATCAAAAGTCGCGCCCTTGTCCTGTCCGATCGCAGCGCTTTGGCGGGGCTCAATGCGATAACCGCGCTGCTTGGCTTTGCCCTGCCAGAACGTGAACCCCACCCGGCGCTTTATGCGCGTACGCAGTCTATGCTGGATCTGCTTGGCACCAATCCCGTGTGGCCTGTCGCCTATCTCAAATGGGAATTGGCGCTGCTTGACGAGCTGGGATTTGGCTTGGATCTGGAATGCTGCGCAGTAACGGGTCGCAAAGAAGGCTTGGCGTATGTCTCGCCCAAAACGGGCCGGGCCGTGTCTGTGGACGGCGCGGGGGAATGGGCCGACCGTTTGTTGCCGCTTCCAACCGAGCTTTTGGGCGTCGGGGCCGGGCGGCTGGAAGACGTGCTTGAGGGGCTGATCACCACCGGGCATTTCCTGACCCAAGGGGTTGCCCATGCGCTTGGAAACCGCCCCTTGCCAGAAGCGCGTGCGCGACTGATTGACCGCCTAAAGCGTGATGTGGGTACAGGGATCTGATCCCTAAGGCACAGCGCGAAACAGCATTTGGGATCCCTCTTCGTTGGACAGGATCAACGTGCCACCGGACACCTCGGACAGTGTCATTTTTTGCAGGGCTTCAAAAAACTGGGTTTCCTGAGAAATTTGTGGACAGGTCATTTTGGTCGAGGCGATCCCATCCACAGAAAACCACGGGTACGGTACGCTTTGGGTGCCTCGGAAGCCATTACAGGGACCTTTGCCCGCGATTTTTCCTTTTTGCGGAAACGTCAGTGTTGCGTTCGCGTCAAATGCTGACCCGTTTAGGCTTTCCAACACCCAAGTGGTCTCTTCGGGCGCATAGCCGGACAAGGTTTCATCTTTGCAGGCGGCAAGCAGGGCAATCAGGCTGCAGGTAAGGATAATCTGTTTCATGGCGTCACTTTATGGGATGGAAATCCGAGGGCCAGTAAGCATTTCAGATATGTTTATGATCGGCGGGTTCTCACGCATCCCGCAAGGCCAGCAAGGCCGCCAAAAGGGTGCTCATCGCGCCGGAATTGTCGGTTTGATCCGTGGCCGAAAGGGTGCCTAGGCCGATATAGGCCCCATAAATGATGCGGGTAAACTCGGGATTGGTCAGGTCCAGATCAGCAAGGATTTGACGGAGATACTCCAGCCGTTTCGCATCAACGCGGGCCACACATTTGGCAACATCGGGGTGTCCGTGGGCCCATGCGCGAATTGCAGGTTCTGCGCCATCTCCGCCGTAGTTAGCGCTGCTGTCTGTCGAGATTTCCCCCAACCGATACAACCTACGCACAGGGTCATTCTCTTGGTCCAACGTGGCCGTCACCGCGTCGACGGATTGGGCTTCCCAAAGGGCAAGCATCTTAGCGTGAAAATCTCTAACATCATGAAAATGCCAGTAAAAAGATCCCTTGGTGGTGCCGAGCATGCGCGCCAGAGGTTCGGCTTTCAGGCCATCAGGTCCGTCAGAAACCAAGGCGCGAAAGCCTGCGTAAATCCAATCTTCGGGCGTAAGGCGGGGGCGTTTTTCGGACACTGAAATCTCCATACGGAAGCGTATTGACACCTTAGGCAATTTCACTACCGTACGCAAGCGTATGGAATCAGATTGGAGATCCAGAATGAACAAATTCATGATCGCGGCCACCGTGCTGATGTTCGCGACATTCCTTGCGCATGTGCTCGGCGGTGGCCCGGAAATCCACGCGCCCATTCAAGCAAGCGATCTTTCCCCTTATTTGCGCGCCATATCTGCTGTGATCTGGCATGCGATCACCATCATCCTGTTGGTGTTTTCCGTCGCACTCGCGGGGTTGATCAAATATCCGAACCGCGCGTTAGAGCGGGTGATCATCGCCATCCAATTGGGCTTTGCATCCCTGTTCCTGTTTTACGGGATGCGCTTGTTGGGGAACGTGATCGACATGCCTCAGTGGATCGCATTTATGCTTATCCCCGCGGTGATGGTCATAGGTCGCAGGGGGAAAACCGCATGACAGTCTTGATTGTTTTGGCCCTCTTGGGGGCCGCTGCTGTGCATTTGATCTGGGCGTTGGGCCTGAACTGGCCAATCCGGGACGAGGCGCTATTGGCCAAAGCCGTGGTGGGGGCAAAAGGCATCACACGCATGCCGCCGCGATGGGCGAGTTTTCTGGTGTTCCTTGCGCTTTTGGTGGCCGTGGCGCTGGTGTCGGCGCAAGCCAATTGGATCAAAACCCCGATCCCCGATGCGGTATTGAACGTGGGGTGTTGGGGAATGATCTTGGTCTTCACGCTAAGGGGATTGGCAGGCTACCTTCCGGTGTGGCGGCGACAGATAGAGCCGAGGTTCGATCACCTGAATCTGCGCTTCTACAGCCCGCTTTGCCTGTTCATCGCGCTGGGAACGGCCATGTTATAAGAAAAGACCGCGCCAAGGGAACTTGCGCGGTCTTCAAATCTGTCGGGCTGGTTATTAACCCAGCAAACGGCGGGCAATCACCTGAGCCTGAATTTCTGCGGCCCCTTCAAAGATGTTCAGGATCCGCGCATCACACAGCACGCGGCTGATCTGATATTCCAGCGCAAACCCGTTGCCGCCGTGGATTTGCAGCGCATTGTCCGCACAGGCCCAAGCCACACGCGCGCCAAGCAGCTTTGCCATGCCGGCCTCAAGATCACATCGCTGATCGTGATCCTTTTCCCAAGCGGCAAAATAGGTCAGCTGACGGGCGATCATGATCTCGACCGCCATCATCGCGATCTTGTTGGTCACGCGCGGAAAGTTGATCAGGGCTTTGCCAAATTGCTTGCGATCCTCGGCGTATTGCATGCCCAGTTCCAGCGCGTTTTGTGCAACCCCAATGGCACGCGCGGCGGTCTGAATGCGGGCCGCCTCAAAGGTCTTCATCAGCTGTTTAAAGCCCTGATTTTCCTCGCCGCCCAGCAGGTTTTCGCCTTTGACCTTGAACCCATCAAACGCCAGTTCAAACTCTTTCATTCCGCGATACCCCAGCACTTCGATTTCGCCGCCGGTCATGCCCTCGGTTGGGAACGGATTTTCGTCATCCCCCGGTTGCTTTTCCGCGAGGAACATCGACAGGCCACGGTGATCGGTGGTGTCAGGATCGGTGCGCGCCAGCAAGGTCATCACATGGGTGCGCGCGGCGTGGGTGATCCAGGTTTTGTTGCCTGTCACCTCATAATCGCCATCGGCGTTTTTCACGGCGCGGGTGCGCAAGCTGCCCAGATCAGACCCGGTGTTGGGTTCGGTAAAGACGGCCGTCGGCAGGATTTCGGCAGAGGAGATTTTGGGCAGCCACTGTTCTTTTTGGGCGTCGGTTCCGCCCGCCAAAATCAGTTCAGCCGCAATCTCAGACCGCGTGCCCAATGAACCGACGCCGATATAGCCGCGCGACAATTCCTCGGACACGACCACCATCGAGGCTTTGGACAGGCCAAGCCCGCCAAATTCTTCGGGGATGGTCAAACCAAAGACGCCCATTTCGGCAAGCTCATCAAGGATCTCAAGCGGGATGTATTCGTCTTTCAAATGCCATTCGTGCGCATTTGGCGCCACACGTTCGTCGGCATAACGGCGGAATTGATCGCGGATCATTTCCAGCTCTTCATCAAGACCCGTGGTGCCAAAAGTGGCGTGGCCCGCGTTGTCGCGCATCAGTTCAACCAACCGGTTGCGGGCCGCCTGAGAGTTGCCATTTGCGACCAGCGTATTGATCGCCGCGGTATCCAATGCGGCCCCATCCAGCCCCATATCCGACAGGCGCGCCATTTCATTCTGGCTCATCATCATGCCGCCCTTGATCTGGGCAAGATATTCCCCAAAAGCGATTTGCAGGATGAGTGTGTTCATTTCGCCCAGCTGACCCGCCTCTTTCAGACGCGTCGCCCAAGCGTTCATCTGACGCAGGCTTTCGGTGTAGGTCGCCAGCCACGACAAGGCGTGTGCGGCGGCTTGATGCTGTTCCAGCTTGGCGCCAGAAACACGCTCGCCTTCAAGAACCAAATCCCGAACCAAGGATGTTGCGGCGTCAAATGTGGCTTCGACCGGGGCAAGTGCCTCGCTGGTCAGCTCAAGAATATTGTCGATCAGGGCGCTCATGTCACTGTCTCCTGGCTGGTGGGCGCGGATTCGGCCCGCATAAATGCTCTCCCCCCTCGGATAGCCACTTTGCAGGTGCAGCGCAATTAAAATGCGCATGCAGCGTAAATAACGAACGAATATGACGCCGCGATATGTCGCGTGCAAGGGGTGGGCATTCCCGCTATGACTTAAGCAATTTTGTTTAAGGAGGGCGCCATGGGGATCTTGGCAGAGCTAACACCGTGGGTCTTGGCAATCGCATTTGGGGTGACTTTGACCGCCGGATTTATCAAGGGGGCGGTTGGGTTTGCAATGCCACTTGTGATGATTTCGGGGCTGGCAACGGTGCTGCCCGCTGAAACCGCATTGGCGGCTTTGATCCTGCCAACGGTGCTGACAAACCTTCAACAAGCGCTGCGGCAAGGCCCGCAAGCGGCATGGGAGGCGATCTGCAAGTTTCGTATTTTTCTAACTGCTCTGACGATCTTCATTGCCCTGTCCGCACAGTTGGTACGCGTCTTGCCGCAAAACATGCTGTTTATCGCGATTGGTGTGCCGATTGTCCTGTTTTGCTTGATGCAATTACGGGGGTGGTCGCCGAAGTTATCACCAGAAAATCGTCTGCGGGATGAGGGGATCACCGGCGCGGTTGCTGGGTTTATTGGCGGCCTGTCAGGCGTCTGGGGTCCGCCGACCGTGGCCTATCTGACCGCGATCAACACACCAAAAGCGGAACAGATGCGCGTGCAGGGGGTGATCTATGGGTTCGGGGCGATGGTGTTGATTGTCGCCCACCTTAAGTCCGGCGTGTTTAACACGCAGACCGCACCTTTGTCGGTGGCAATGCTGGTGCCGGCCTTGCTTGGGATGTTTATTGGTGGAAAGTTCCATGATGCTATGCCGCAAAAAACGTTTAAGCGCGCGACATTGGTGGTTCTGACGGTTGCTGGCCTCAACTTAATTCGCAAAGGGATGATGGGCTAAGGTCCGATCACATCTGGCCACATTGCTGCGCTGCGGCGCGAAAAGATACTGGTATGACCAACGGATTTTAGGCCGAAGCGCTGCGGCGACAGCACCACATGTTCATGCGCGCAATTCGGGTGTCTGTGGGCCAGGCGGCGCGCGACATGGGGTGGAACGGCGGCATCGTCACTGACCCCAACCGTGCGCAATGCGCACCGCAGATCAGCGGTCGGAGCAGGCAGGGTTTGATCCTGAGCCTCAAACCCATGTGCGGTGCACCACCGCCTCCATTGGCGAAACACCGGTCCGGGAATGTCGCTTCCCAAACCCGAGATCTGGGCCGGTAGATACCCAAATGCGGCAACCGCCGCCGGTCCCAACCCGTACCAAAGCGCCCGGACTTTGGCCTGATAAGGCCAGGGGTGGTCTGTTGTATGTACCGGTCCTGAACACACGGCGATGATGCGGGAAATTTCGTCCGTTCGGGATTGATGGGCCAGCATGAGGCCACCCAAAGAATGCCCAATCACCCATAAGGGCGCGCCCTCAGACCGGTCGACGACCCAGTCGCGCGCGGCCTGTTGATCGTGAATGCCCCAATCCGCCATTGTCGCTGTCACATCCCGCACATGCCCGTCGGCCGAGGCACCAAACCCTCGGTAGTCATAGGTCAGGCAGCTGACCTGATGCTCGGTGGCCAACCAGTTGGCAAAGTGGCGATAAAATCTATGAGGAACGCCGGTTGCACCGTTTAAAACGGCCACGCCAACCGGGGCAATGGCGCGGTGCCAGCTGCCGGTTAGGGGCGCGGGGCCGGGGATACGAATAGGGGCGCTCATGAAAGCATTTGACCGCTGTAATGGCTGTGGGCAAAGCCTGACCAGACGTCACGCACCGCAACGTCAACGGCCCCCTCCTAACCTAATTGCTAGGTATGGATTTCCACCATAAGGTTTACCGGAATGGCGCTGTTGTCTGTTTCTGTCACACTGTTTGCATCTGACGGGGACGAAGAGATGATCAAACGCGCCAAGGGGAGTACCCCAAGAAAACACGCAACACCGGGGGAATTGGATGCCCCTGCCGACACCGCCGAAACGCGCGATCGCGTGATTTCGCTGCTTTACGATGTGGCCTTGGACCCCGCCCGATTTGATGCGCTGTTGCATGGGTGGGAGGACGCCATGGCCCCGCGTCGTCATCGTGGCGACGACTTTGAGGATTTGGTCGAGGATGCGGCGCTGACCGCGCATTTTGACCGCGCAAACGAAGTGCTGGACAAGGTTGAAACCAGCCCCGTGAATGCGCCGCCCCGATTGCCCGCCGCCTATGAAAATGCCGCCGCCTTTATGGTCGACCGCCACATGCGGATCGTCGCGGCCAGCCCCCGTGCGCGCGCGTTAAAAGATGTGGCGCAGGCCGGGTCTTTGGCCGATCTTGGGTTGGAGCATGACGACCTGTGTGCGCTGGCGGATGCGGTCGCCCGCAGCATCGATGTCCCCGGATTGCATGAGACAGTGTTGCGCCTGCGTCAGGCTGAACGCGAACAAGGGGTGGTGTTGCACCTTCGGTCTTATGGCGATGCGACAGGTGCACAATTTGCGATTGTCATGGCGTCGTTTCTTGCCTGGCCAGAAGGGTTTGACGCTTTGCTGTCGTCGACGTTTGGTCTGACCGGTGCCGAAGTGGATGTGACGCATCAACTGGTCGATGCGGCCAGCCCACGCGAAATTGCGGAACGGCGCGGCCGGTCGGTCGACACGGTGCGCGCGCAAATCAAGGCAATCCTCGCCAAAACCGAAGCCCACACCCAGGTCGAATTGGTGCGCCTTGTCCTGTCTATGATGGATATGTCGCACCTGTCGGATCGGCAAAACACGCCGGGTCCCTATGTGCTCAGCGAAGGGCGGGGGGAGCTGCAACCGCTGCCCTATCACACGATCTACAGCGCCGATGGTCGGCGGCTGGATTACCTGTGTTTTGGCGACCCGAAAGGCGCCCCGCTGTTGTATTTTCATTTGGATTACGGGCTTGCCCGCTGGCCGGCGGCGGCCGAAGCCTGGGCAATGCAGAATGGGTTGCGGGTGATTGTCCCGATCCGTGCGGGCTATGGTGGCACCGATCCCGTTCCGGCGGACAAGAGCTTTGCCACCGTTTCAGTGGCTGACATTCGTGCCGTTCTTGAGGCGGAAGAGATCACACAATGCGCGGCGATGAGCGTCGGATCCGATGTCTTTTATGCCTGTCATTTGGAACATTCATTTCCCGGAGTTTTGACTGGGATTTTTGCGACCGGCGGCGCGCTTCCGACCACGCGCCCCGAGCAATATGAACGGATGCACAAACACTATCGTTTCATCCTTGCCTGCGCGCGCAACACCCCGCGGTTCCTGCCGTTTATGGTCAAAGCTGGCTTTCATCTGGCGCGCCGTTTGGGCAAGCGGGCGTACCTGAACGCGGTGTTTGCCGACAGCGCTGGCGATGTGGCGACCTTTGCTGATCCAATGGTGTATGAGGCCTTGGTGATGGGGTCAGAAATTGCCCTGTCGGATGACCATTCCGCCCATGATGCCTTTAGCCGCCAGGTGATTATGCAAGAGGCCGAGGATTGGGCTTGGGTTGTGCGCGCGATGGAGGGCGGGCCAAAGATGGTCTTTTTCAATGGTCAGGATGACCCGCAAATCCCCCCCGCCACACTTGCTGAATTCCAGGTGGATTACCCGTTTATCGACTTTCGCGTCGACCCCACGGGTGGCCAGCTGATTTTCTTCAGGGACTGGGCGAAAATCTTACCAGAAATTGCTTCTCATGTGAAAGAAAACGCGCGCCTTACCCCATCTGGGGTATGACCCGCTTTGACCCATTGGGCAAACTGAGTTCAGTTCAATGACGAAGCGATATGACCATGTACACATTTGAGCAATTTGGTTACGGGGTCGATTTGACCTTTCTCTGTCGCACTCTCGGGGTGCTGGGATTTGTGTCCTATATGGCGGGGTATACGGCGTTGCAGCTTCGGCTGATTGACGGTGATGGGCTGATGTATTCGTTCAGCAAAGTGTTGGGAGCGACACTTGTGTTGATAAGCCTATCTGCCGATTTCAATTTGTCAGCAGCGCTTATTCAGGTGTCGTTCTTGATGATCGGATGCGTTGGGATAGCGCTTCGATTGCGTGAAAGGCGACGCCATCTGCGGCTTGACCGGGCCGCAAAACGCAACACTGGGGGATCCCCTGTTTTGCACCGTGAACTGGCCTAAGGGCCAGTTCACATCATTTTATACTGGTTTAATACTGTGCGCTGATCCAGTTGTCGGCCCACATCTTCCTGAAACTGAACCCGCCCTAAGGACCTCTTAGGTGCGGGTTTTTTTTCGGCGCGGTTTTTTCGACATGGGGCAGTGCGCGAAAGGTTTGCGGCCCTTTTATCGGCTATTTCTTGATCTTCAGCGTGACGGCAAAGATCGCGTCTTGGGCTTTGAATTTAAATGAAATTTCATCCACCATTTTGCACGGGCCACACCATTCTTTGACCAAGGGGGATGCCATTACGTCTTCCATATTGACCTTGCCGCAACACTCCTGACCTGCGAGGTGCTTGGCAATGACCTCTGCCAGATACATCGCACCGTCTTTGCCTTTTAGGCCGTTCAGTTTCTTAAGCTGCCCGCCGGACAGTGAAAGCGGCTTGATTGGGCGAGATCCCGGGTCCTTTTTGATAATGATGTCGATCCCCGAGATCGGATCATTCCCGCCAATGGCATTTGCGGGCAGGGCAGAGAGAGCAGCAAGCGACAGCGCGCTGGCCCCCATTAAAATCATGTTGCGGCGGTTGGTCATGAAAATTCCTTTCGGGGTTAAATATGATGTCCGCACGCTGGCAAATTGGGTGTTGTTATTCAATATCACTCTGGCATTTGACAGTTTCCATACCCTGAAACGCAAAACGCCCCGGCAATGGCCAGGGCGTTTTTTAGTTATAGGTAAAAGACTTACCCGATTGCGGCGGCTTTCACGTCGTCGTCGATAAAGGGCAGGTATTGTCCAAAGTTTTCTTTGAACATCGCCACCAGTTTTTGCGCTTGCACGTCATAGGCGGCGGCATCATCCCAAGTGCGGCGTGGGTCAAGCAAAAGATCGGCGACCCCTTCTACCTTTACAGGCACTTCAAAGCCAAAGTTTTCATCCTTGCGGAATTCGACATCAACCAATGTCCCTTCCAACGCTGCGGTCAGCAGGCCGCGGGTGGCGCGGATCGGCATCCGTGACCCGGTGCCATAAGCCCCCCCAGTCCAACCGGTGTTCACCAGCCAGCAGGTTGCGCCATGCGACGCGATCTTTTCGCGCAACAGGTTGCCGTAAGCTTCTGGACGACGCGGCATGAAGGGCGCGCCAAAACAGGTTGAGAAGGTGGGTTCAGGTTCCGTCACACCACGCTCGGTGCCCGCAACCTTGGACGTAAAGCCCGACAGGAAGTGGTACATCGCTTGGGCTGGTGTCAGACGCGCGATCGGAGGCAGAACACCAAAGGCATCACAGGTCAGCATGATGATGTTCTTGGGGTGTCCGCCGATCGAGGTTTCCGATGCGTTAGAGATGTAGTGCAGCGGATAGGCGCAACGCATATTGGCGGTCAGGCTGTCGTCTTCAAAATCCAGATCTCTGGTTTCTTTGTCAAAGACCATATTTTCGACCACGCTGCCAAATTTCGTCGTGGTGGCATAAATCTCCGGTTCCGCTTCGGCCGACAGGTTGATGGTCTTGGCATAACACCCGCCTTCAAAGTTGAAGGTGCCATCGTCGGACCAGCCGTGCTC
The DNA here is from genome assembly GCF_018599245.1 of Aliiroseovarius lamellibrachiae. Lineage (GTDB taxonomy): Bacteria > Pseudomonadota > Alphaproteobacteria > Rhodobacterales > Rhodobacteraceae > Aliiroseovarius > Aliiroseovarius lamellibrachiae. The sequence goes on along the minus strand of NZ_JAHEVJ010000005.1, from coordinate 20,485 downwards.
GTCGTCGCCGATCAGCGTGCGGTTGGGGTCAGCGGACAGTGTGGTTTTCCCGGTGCCAGACAGGCCAAAGAAAACAGCCGAGTCCACCGGGTTGCCCGTGGCGTGGTTGGCCGAGCAGTGCATCGGCATCACACCTTTTTCCGGCAACAGATAGTTGAGCAGGGTAAAGACCGATTTTTTGTTCTCACCCGCGTATTCCGTGCCACCGATCAGGATGATCTTGCGCTCGAAATTCATCGCAATGACTGTTTCCGAACGGCAGCCATGTTTGGCCGGATCCGCTTGGAAGCTGGGAAGGTTGATCACGGTGAAATCGGAAATGAAATCATCCAGATCTTCGCGGTCAGGACGGCGCAACATGGTGCGGTTGAACAGGCTGTGCCAGGCCAGTTCGGTGATCATGCGCACGTTGATGGCATATTTGGGGTCCGCGCCACCGATCAGATCTTCTACGAAGTAATCTTTGCCCTTCATGTGCGCAAGCATGTCAGCATAAAGCGCATCAAACGCTTCCGGGCTCATTTCCCCGTTGGCATCCCACCAGATGTGTTCGGCAACATTGTCGGTGCGTACGATGTGTTTGTCTTTGGGCGAGCGGCCTGTGAACTTACCGGTCTCGACCAGCAGTGCGCCGCCATTGCCCAAGTGACCTTCGCCACGCTTCAGCGCCTCTTCCAAGAGCGCCGGCTCCATCAGGTTATAATAGACATTGCCCAGCCCTGAGATGCCTTGATCGTCCAAGCTGTGTGCTGGGTTTACCCGTCCAGTGGTCATAAGTTCGCTCCTGTCGCCGGTCCGTCATATCCCCCGGCGTATCTGTTCACATGAAACCGTATGGTCTGCCCCATGATCAGAAATGATTTCGGGCCATACGCGCCAACCCTCATGTGAACGAGGGTGGTGTGGCGGCTATAGCATGGGCGGCTAAGAAGGGAATAGGTCGCATCCGCGCAGTTAGCGCAACCAGCGATTTGTTTGCGCAAACTCGGTGAATGTCTTTGGGTTTGTCATGACTAAGGTGAGACATATTCGCCATGATTTTACCAATTCCGGGTTTCAATAGATGCGTGGGGATGCGCGATTCGCAGTTCCTTATTGATTCTCAAGGCCGAAACCGGGATTATGGCTAAAAAAAGACAGTACAGATAAAACAAATGAGCAGCACAAGGAGACCTCTATATGTCGAGGATCGCACTTGTTGACGACGACCGCAATATTTTGACGTCGGTGTCGATAACGCTTGAGGCCGAAGGCTTTGAGGTCGAAACATATAACGATGGCCAATCCGCGTTGGATGCGTTCACCAAACGTATGCCCGATATGGCCGTGTTGGATATTAAAATGCCCCGCATGGACGGCATGGATCTGCTGCAACGCTTGCGGCAGAAAACATCAAACCTGCCGGTGATCTTCCTAACCTCAAAAGATGATGAGATTGACGAGGTTCTGGGCCTGCGCATGGGGGCCGATGATTACGTCACCAAACCGTTTTCTCAGCGCCTGCTGGTCGAACGCATCCGTGCGCTGTTGCGTCGGCAAGAGGTGCGGATCAATGACGAGGCCGGTGAGGTCGAGGAAAGCAAAGTCCTTGATCGCGGCGATCTGACCATGGATCCCCTGCGCCACGCGGTGACATGGAAAGGCAATGCCGTGTCGCTGACTGTGACAGAGTTTCTGCTGCTGCAGGCCCTTGCCACACGACCGGGATTTGTGAAAAGCCGCGATCAGCTGATGGATGTCGCCTATGATGATCAGGTCTATGTGGATGACCGGACCATCGACAGCCACATCAAACGTCTGCGTAAAAAAATGCGGACCGCGGATAAAGAATTCTCGGCCATCGAGACGCTTTATGGCATCGGCTATCGCTATAACGAAGAATAGCCACGCACCGGGTGAACAAAACTGGGGAAGACATTGCGCGACACCAAAACCTCATCAGGGTCTGACGTTGTTCTCGGCGAAGACTGGGTTGGCCCCCAAAGTACCGTCGAGACCGAGATGCGTGACAAACGTGCGCGGCGCGGGCTGATTTCGATCAACCGCTCGCCTTTGGCACGGAAAATCATCACATTTAACCTGCTGGGGCTGATGGTTCTGGTGGCGGGTGTCCTGTATCTTAATCCGTTTCGCGACAGCCTTGTGTTGCAACGCGAACGGGGATTGGTGGTCGAGGCGGAATTGATCGCGGATGTGTTCGAAGCACAGTTGCGCGATGGGTTGGCCTTGTCAAACGCCACGCCCGATCCGGTGCCTGTACCCTCAGATGCGGCCCAAGCTGCGAGCGATACAGAAACGCCACTGGCCGCCGAACCCACCGCGTCGTCTGTGACGCCGGCAGGCACGGCCTTGGATGTCGCCGCAACCCTTTCGGCGCTAAGCCTGCAAGAGGGGTTGGAAGTCTTTGTCTTTGATGGGGCCGAGACGCTTTTGGCCAGCTCCGTTGGCCAGACCCGCGCCTCCGCCACGCCCGTGAACGGCTTGCAACCCGACCTGCGCTCTACAATCATCACCGACATGCTGAACAGCTTGTGGGAAGGCGTCTCTTCGCTGCTGACCAATGAGGTCGACAGCGACACCACGCTGGACCGTGAAGCGATTGTGCGCGAATTGCTGGCGGGCACTTTGGCGGGCTCTACCCATGTGGCCCCCGGTGTGGAAAGTAAGGGGGGAACCGTCTTTTCCGTCGCCACGCCGATTTTGCAAAATGGTGTGCCTGTGGGCGTTGTTGCGGTGACCTCTGCGGCGGGCGAGCTTGATTTGCTGGTGCGCAATGAACGTGAGCAGCTGCTCCAGATGTTTGTGATTGCGATCCTCGTGTCGATTGGGCTGAGCCTCGTGCTGGCGTCGACCATTGCCAATCCACTGTCTGACCTTGCGGCTGCGGCCGAACTCGGCCGGGATAAAAATGCGAAAAAGGTCAATCCGGGCCGGGTGCGCATTCCCGACCTGTCAGGTCGTCCAGATGAAATTGGCCGCTTGTCTGCCGCGCTGCGTGGCATGGTCGCCGCGCTTTACGACCGGATCGACAGCAACGAACAATTTGCCGCTGACGTGTCGCATGAGATTAAGAACCCGCTCGCCTCATTGCGCTCCGCTATCGGCACGCTCCGCTTGGCGAAAAAGGATGAACATCGCGACAAACTTTTGGATGTCATTGACCATGATGTGCGCCGTCTGGACCGTCTGGTCAGCGATATTTCCAACGCCTCGCGACTGGACAGCGAATTGGTCAAAGAGGATGAGGAACAGTTCAACCTTTTGAAAATGCTTGGGAATATCACCGAGTATCTGGGTGGTGAAGCCAATGACAAAGGTGTGGATTTCATCACCGACATGCCACCGAAACCCATTATCGTCAGCGGGCTAGAGGCCCGTTTGGCGCAGGTGTTTGTGAACCTGATCACCAACGCGCTGAGCTTTTGTGAAGACGGGGATGCGATCCGCGTTTGGGTGCGCAAACGCGACAATCGTGTGTTGGTTGTGGTCGAAGACACCGGTCCCGGCATCCCGGATCAGGCGCTTACAAAAGTGTTCAAACGCTTTTATTCCGAGCGTCCTGAGAACCAATTTGGCAATAATTCCGGCCTGGGTCTGTCTATTTCCAAACAGATCATCGAGGCGCATGGCGGCGTGATCTGGGCCGAGAACATTCGTCCCACAGATGCGGATGTGACCTCTGAACCCCTGGGTGCGCGCTTTGTTGTGGGTCTGCCAGTGTGAACCGTGGGCGTGCGACGCAAGATGCGGTTTTGCACGCCACCTCTGTTGCAATTGACGGTCATGGGGTCCTGATTGTCGGCCCGTCTGGCGCCGGGAAATCCTCGCTTGCGCTGGAGCTGATTGGGCTGGGTGCGACCCTGATTTCGGATGACCTGACCCGCGTGACATTGCAGGGCGATATCCCCGTGGCCCATGCGCCGGATCAGATGCGCGGTGTGATCGAGGCGCGCGGTCTTGGCCTGATCCATGTCCCGATGCAAGAGCAGGCTCCCGTCAAGCTGGTGGTGGATCTGGCAGAGGTAGAAGAAGAGCGCCTGCCGCCCTCACGCCCCGTCACATTCGTGGTCAATCAGCCGGTTAAGACCGTTTGGCGGGTTGACGCCGCTTCGTTTCCCAGTGCCTTATTTAACATGATCAAATACGGCAGATATGAGCACGATCATGGAACGTAACGCAGACCCCTCGACCTCAACCACACCGCGCGTGGTGCTGGTCACTGGACCGTCCGGGGCAGGGCGCACAACGGCGGTGCGGGTGCTTGAGGACGTCGGATATGAGGTGATCGACAACCTTCCCCTGTCCTTGGTGCACCGGGTGCTGACGGGACCTGCGCTGACGCACCCCATCGCTTTGGGGGTGGATGTGCGCAACCGCGACTTCTCCACCGAGATGATGCTTGAGGTGATTGAAGATCTGCGCGAAGACCCGCGCTATGAGATGGAGTTGCTTTATCTCGATTGTTCAGACGATGTGTTGGTGCGTCGCTATTCGGAAACGCGCCGCCGTCACCCCTTGGCCCCAGCCGAAACCCCCAACGAGGGCATCCACCGCGAGGGGCAATTGCTTGAACCCGTGCGCGGGCGGGCCGACATTCTGATCGACACAACCGAATTGTCGCCACATGACCTGAAAGAAGAGGTGCTGCGGTGGTTGTCGATCTCGGGCACAGAAGAACTTGCGGTGTCCGTGCATTCCTTCAGCTATAAACGCGCGGTCCCTCGCGGGCTTGATATGGTGTTCGATGCCCGCTTCTTGCGCAATCCCCATTGGGATCCCACATTGCGTGCCTTGGACGGGCGCACCGACCAAGTGGCCGAATATGTGGCCGAAGACGCACGGTTTGCACCTTTCTTTGAGAAGGTCAGCGATCTGGTCGAGTTTTTGTTGCCAGCTTACGGCGATGAGGGCAAATCGCATCTGGCCATTGGGTTCGGTTGCACGGGCGGCAAGCATCGCTCGGTTGCCTTAACGGAAAGATTGGCAAAGGCCCTTGCACATAAGGGATGGCAGGTGTCAATTAGACACCGGGAATTGGAGCGTCACCTGGACAGGGGCACGCCACAGACATCGGGGAAGCAGGCTTGATCGGAATAGTGATCGTTGCACATGGCGGGTTGGCCAGCGAATATCTGGCAGCGGTGGAACATGTTGTTGGCCGCCAGCAGGGTATGCTTGCCATTTCGACGGCGGCCGAACTGGACCGGGATGCAAAGAAAAACGAGATTTGCGCGGCTGCTGATCGGGTCGATAGTGGTCAGGGGGTCGTGGTTGTGGTCGATATGTTTGGCGGATCGCCCGCAAATCTGTCACTGCCGGCCTGTTGCAAAAACGATCGGCGCATCCTTTACGGTGCAAACCTTCCCATGCTGGTCAAACTGGCGAAATCGCGCCATCTGCCGGTGGAACGGGCCACAGAAATGGCCCTCACGGCGGGTCGCAAGTATATTGACTGCATTCACGCAGGTCAGGAGTAAACATCCCATGAGCAACAATCGCGTTCTTGAGATCATCAATGTCAAAGGCCTGCATGCCCGCGCATCCGCGAAATTTGTTGAAACCGTAGAGGCGCATGACGCCCATGCACGGGTCGAAAAAGACGGGCTTGAGGCTGAGGGGGACAGCATTATGGGGCTGTTGATGCTGGCGGCGTCACAAGGCACAAGCATTCAGGTCGAAACCTCTGGTCCCGACGCTGGAAAGCTGCTTGAAGCATTGGATGCATTGGTCTTGGATAAGTTCGGCGAAGGCATGTAAGGCCGGTTGGCCAAACACCAGACAAGGTGAGCAGACGTGACGCAGACAGACCTGACCTCTGAACAAAAGAAAAAAGACGGTGGCATATCGTTTACGCAATATGACCGTCGCAGCCTGACCTATTCCAGCTCTCTGAACAGCGGGTTTCAGTCGATTGTCATCAAAATCATGGAATGGTTGACGGGCAAATTGTCGATCATTCGCATGGTGCGTCAGGTCGAAAAACGGGGCGCGCCCAAAGGGCAGGCGTTCTGGAAATCCTGTCTGGACGTGATGGGTATTCCGGTCAACACGCCGCAGGATGAACTTGATAATATCCCCAAAGATGGCCCCGTGGTTGTGGTGGCCAATCACCCCCACGGGCTGGTCGACGGCATGATTCTGGCGGAACTGATTGGTCGGCGGCGCGATGATTACCGCATCCTGACCCGTGCCATTCTGGACGGCATCGACGAGGTTGCCTCCAGCTATATGATCCCGGTGCCCTTCCCGCATGAAGCGGACGCGCAGAAAAAGATGGTGGCGATGCGGGCCGAGGCGATGGGCTGGCTGAAATCTGGTGGGTTGATCACCTTGTTTCCCTCGGGCGTTGTGGCCTCTAGCGATACTCTGATGGGGCCGGTGATTGAACGGGAATGGAATGTCTTTACGGCGCAGTTGATCCGTCGATCCGGCGCCAAAGTTGTGCCGATTTATTTTTCGGGATCAAACTCGCGCTGGTATCAAATTGCCAACCGGCTGTCGGCGACCTTGCGGCAGGGACTGTTGCTGCATGAGATTGTAAACAGTTGCAACAAACCCCAGCGTCCAGTTGTGGGAAAACCGCTCACGGATGAAGAGATGAAGCTGCTGGAAACGGATCCGCGTGGCTTTATGACCTGGCTGCGCGCGCGCACGCTTCAGCTGAGAGAAAACTGACCCAATTTTTGGAATGACGTTAGGGAAATGGTCAGAGAATTTGCCTATGGAAGACAGGTAATGCTTGTCCCCGGAGGCTTTTCACCATGTCGAAGTTTCGCATTCGAGATATCAGAATATCTCGTGCAATTTTCATCGTCCCGCTGGTTCCGCTCGTCATCGTCGCCATTCTTGCAACGGTCCTGATCGGGGAAAAATATCGAGAGTTGCAGCAACTCGGAAATGTGCAAAGACTAATTTCCCCGGTGATATTGATCTCGGCGGCGGTGCATGAACAGCAAAAAGAACGCGGTGCGACGGCGGTTTATCTGGCCTCAGAAGGCAAGCGTTTCATGTCGGAACTCAAGGCTCAACGGCTTGAGACCGATAAGAAACATGCGGCAATCATCGACTATCTTGAAAACGAAGATTTATCTGCTGTTGATCTGGCGTTTTGGGAACATCTTCAAAACCTGAAACGGCGATTTGCAGAGGTAGGGGACTTGCGCGCGCAGGTTGATACACTGCTCGTCACCCCGAAAACTGCGATTGAAAATTACACCACGCTGAATTCGGACATGCTGGATCTTATACATCATGTGGCGCGTGTCAGTGATGATCGCATCATCTCGCAGGCGACGGATGCCTTTTTCCGGTTTCTGAAAGGAAAAGAACAAGCCGGGCTTGAGCGTGCCATTGGCTCGCAGGGCTATACACTGGGGGCCTTTTCTCTGGACGACTTGATGCGGTTAAGGGGACTTATTGCGATGCAAGAGGTGCATTTTGACAGCTTTAAGTCGAGCGCATCGCCCTCTCAGGTGGCTGCGTTCAACGAAGTTCTGCAGTCGCCTGCCGCGAAAACTGTGGCAGACCTAAGAGAGCTTGCGCTGACAAAAGGTCTTGACGCTGCGCTGGGTGACCATACCGGAGAGGAGTTCTTTCAGGCGCAAACCACCCGGATCAACATGTTGAAAGACATCGAAAATACAATGTCTTCTGACATCCAAAACATCACGGTCGCGCAGCAAAGCCATGCTCAGTCGCGCCTGTATCTTGCGGTCGGCAGCGTTCTCTTGGGGGGGCTTTTTGCTTTGGGGGTTTCGCTAAGTTTTGCCCGGGTCATTCGCTCTGGGTTTGGGCAAGTTGTGACCTCGGCACAACGCTTGGCCGAGGGGGATCTGGAAATGACATTGCCAACCAAACGCCCCAACGAATTTGGCGATGTGATCGCCGCACTAGAGGTGTTTCGTGACAACAGTCTTGAACGGCGCAGACTTGCCGCGCGCGAGCTGGAGGCCACCCAAGCCCGAGAAATCGCCAAACGTGAGGATCAGGAACGTGAAGCGGAACGGGCGCGCAAAGAAATGGAACGAGAGCGCCAGCACAACAGCGAACGCGAGGAACAATTGGCGCTGGAAACCGCATTTGCAGAGCAGATCGCGACCGTGGTTGCGGCCTGCGCGCGCGGTGAATTTGATCAACGTCTTTCGCTTCAAAACACAACGGGCACCTTGGCGGGGATCGGTGCCGGGCTCAATCAGGTTTGTGAGATCACTGAAAACGGGCTCAAACAGGTTGAAAAAGCGCTGGAATATCTTGCAGAAGGCGACCTGACCTTCCGTATGACGGGTGAGTATCAAGGCGTATTTGGCACGATCCAACGTCGTGTGAATGGCTCAATGATGAGCCTGTCGGAAAGCTTTGCGCGGGTGCGCGACAGTGGCGAGGTGATCAACGGTTCGGCCCGAGAAATTGCCGGTGCCGCACAGGATCTGGCAAGGCGCACAGAGCAAGCGGCCGCCACGCTGGAACAGACCGGTGCCGCAATAAAGGCCCTCTCGGGATCAGTCAGCAGTTCAGCAGAATTGGCGTCAGAGGCCAACGTGGCGGCCGCAGCTGCGAATGAGGAAGTGCTTGCCGGAAATGAGCTGGTGCAGCGAACCGTCACGGCCATCCGCGAGGTACATAAATCGTCGAAGTCCATTGGGGCAGCCATTCGTTTGATTGACGATATTACCTTTCAGACCAACTTGTTGGCGCTGAATGCGGGGGTTGAGGCAGCGCGCGCGGGCGAGGCTGGCCGAGGCTTTGCCGTGGTGGCCTCTGAGGTGCGGGATCTGGCGGCTCGCTCTGCAAATGCCTCAAAAGAAATTTCAGAGCTCATTCGATCTAGCGAAAGCCAAGTGGATCGCGGGGTCCGCCTGGCGGATCAGACCGGTGAGGCACTCCAATCCATTTCAGGCTCCGTCGGGGGAATTGCGCAGCGTGTCGAAGAGATCGCAAACTCCGCAGCGGACCAATCGACCGGCATTTCCCAAATCAACGTCGCCACCGATCAATTAGATCAGGTCACACAACAAAACGTTGCGATGGTTGAAGAGGCGAGCGCAAGTAGCGTTTCTTTGCGGGTGGAGACTGAAAAGCTCGAGGGTGTTATCACAGACTTCAAACTGGCCGATATCCCGGTGCACTCAGATCTGGGTGGACAAACTCAGGATCTGGTCGCCTGAACTGCATGTCGCGTTTGCCGTCCGATATGCGCAGGTGAAGCGAGCTGGTGATTTTCCGGATATGCACGGATAGAAGAGCGGCGCTTGGCGGCCGTCTTCACGCTCTGTCGGGCGATTTTTTGCACGACATGCTGCGCCCGATTGGCCGCGAGCAGCAATTATGTTTTGCGATGGTGAGAGGCACCCAAACCGATCTGCATTTTAATCATTGCCAGGGTTCGGACGAGGTCAATTGGTGGGTTTTATTGCCTCTCGAACTGTAAGGCATTGAGCAATAAGAACGAATACCAACTCTTAAATCTTTCCTAAGAAAATCATTTCCATTCGACCATTAGCGATATCGCAAGGGATTTGGTCGAATCTCACTCTTGGGTGAATAAAATGGAGTGGGTGAAAATGGCCTATCAGAGTCTGGGCGATACGTCGCTAGAGTACTATCCGTGCCGCTATGGGGCATCGAAAATCTTGTTTCGCGGACCGCAAAGAACGTTGGAGGGTGACTATATCGCTGTCCTCGGAGGCAGCGAAACATATGGGAAGTTTGTGCAATATCCTTATCCGGATTTGATGGAAGGGCTACTGGGTAAGCCTGTTATCAATTTCGGTTGCATGAATGCTGGTGTTGACGTGTTTTCGCACGAACAAACCCTACTGGATGCCTGTAATCACGCATCCCTTACGGTGTTTCAAATACCCGGAGCTTTGAACTTGTCGAACCGATTTTACGCGGTGCATCCACGCCGGAATGACCGCTTTCTACGGGCGTCAAACCTGTTGAAAACAATCTATCGCGAGGTGGATTTTACCGAGTTCAATTTCACGCGACACATGTTGAAAACGCTTCAGGATCTGTCCGAGGAAAAATTCGCAATGGTCGAGATGGAATTGAAAGAGGCTTGGGTCGGGCGCATGAAATCATTGGTCGCCCGTGTTGAAAGCCCGATGGTTTTACTGTGGCTGTCAGAACGCTCGATCGCCGACCCGGGTCCCGATGGTATCCTTGGCGCCGACCCGGTGTTGGTGGATGAGGATATGGTTAACGAGGTCCGGCCTTTTGTGCAGGATGTGGTTGAGGTGGTGGTGTCGCCTGATGATATCCAGATGGGACGGCAAGAGCTCGTCTATCCCGAAATGGACAAGGCTGCGGCCAATGCGATGCTGGGTGCCGTGGCGCATGACCTTGCGGCGGATGCTTTGGTCAATAGTCTGCGATCTTAAGGGATTGTTTTAAAAGAAAAAGGCCCGCCAATATGGCGGGCCTTTTGAGTTCAGGAGCTGTGAAACTTACCCGAGTTTTTCGGTCAGTGCAGGGACAGCTTCAAAGAGGTCAGCAACAAGGCCAAAGTCCGCAACCTGGAAGATCGGCGCCTCTTCGTCTTTGTTGATCGCAACGATGATCTTTGAATCTTTCATCCCTGCAAGGTGCTGAATAGCGCCCGAGATGCCCACAGCGATGTAGAGATCCGGTGCCACAACCTTACCGGTTTGACCCACTTGCCAATCGTTTGGTGCGTAACCTGAATCGACCGCGGCGCGCGAGGCCCCAACAGCGGCGTTCAGCTTGTCAGCCAAGGTTTCGATCAGTTTAAAGTCGTCTTCCGACCCAACACCACGACCACCAGACACAACCACACCAGCCGACGTCAGCTCGGGGCGGTCGGATGCGGCAACCTTGTCTTCAACCCATTCCGACAGGCCGGGGTTTTCGGCGGCAGAGACGGTTTCAACCGCAGCAGAACCACCCTCGCCAGCCGCATCAAAGGTTGATGTGCGGAAGGTTATGACCTTTTTCGCGTCCGAGGACTTCACGGTTTGCACCGCGTTGCCCGCGTAAATTGGACGTTCAAAGGTGTTGGCGTCAACCACACCCGAGGCATCCGAAATCACCATCACATCCAAAAGGGCGGCCACGCGGGGCATCACGTTTTTGGCGTCGGTGGTGGCGGGGGCAACGATGTGCTCATAGTCGCCAGCCAGCGATACGATCAGGGCCGCAGTCGATTCGGCCAGGCGGTGACCCAATGATGCATCCTCGGCAACCAAAACGCGCGCAACACCGTCGATTTTTGCGGCAGCATCGCCAGCTGCGGCAGCCGTGGCGCCAGCAGCCAGAACCGTCACATCACCCAGCGATTTCGCCGCGGTGACAGCCTTGGCGGTGGCGTCCAGCGCCAATTCGCCATTGTTAACCTCTGCGAGAAGAAGAACAGCCATTATACAGCCCCCGCTTCTTTAAGTTTCTCTACAAGCTCGTCAACCGAACCCACGATGATCCCAGCCGCGCGCGAGGCAGGCTCGCTGGTGGAGACGATTTCCAAACGAGGGGTCACGTCAACGCCGTAATCCGCCGCGGTTTTCTCATCCAATGGCTTTTTCTTCGCTTTCATGATGTTCGGAAGCGAGGCGTAGCGTGGTTCGTTCAGGCGCAGATCCACAGTGATGATGGCTGGCATCTTCACGTTAATGGTTTGCAGACCACCATCCACTTCGCGGGTCACTTTGGCGGTGTCGCCGTCAATGTCCAGCTCGGATGCAAATGTACCTTGTGACCAACCCAACAGCGCCGACAGCATCTGGCCGGTGGCGTTCATGTCGTTGTCAATCGCTTGCTTGCCTGCCAAAACCAGACCGGGCTGTTCTTCTTCAACAACTTTGGCAAGGATTTTCGCAACAGCCAGCGGTTCGATGTCCGTGTGAACATCGTCAGCAGCGTTGACCAGAATGGCGCGATCAGCCCCCATCGCAAGCGCGGTGCGCAGCGTTTCCTGGGACTGTTTCACACCGATCGAAACCACGACGATTTCGTCAGCTTTACCAGCTTCCTTCAGGCGAATGGCCTCTTCGACGGCAATCTCGTCAAAGGGGTTCATCGACATTTTTACGTTGGCAAGATCGACACCGGTTCCGTCCGCTTTTACACGAACTTTCACGTTATAGTCGATCACGCGCTTAACAGGTACAAGCACCTTCATTGGCGTGTCTCTCCCAGTTATGCCCCGTGGGGCGGTCATGCTCTCGCGATACGTTTACCGACTCGCGCCCGTCAAAAACAGCGCAAAATCGTCACGTCTTGTCCTAAGGACGCCGCGTTTTTTGTTTTTGGCGGGGATTCTTTGCGAGAATGTTTCCGCTGTGCAGCATTTTGTTGCGATGGGTTTCGAGAGAACGCCGCGCGAGTCGACTATCTGTTCGCCCCCGGCACCCAAAGCACATCCGCTTTCCCGCCGTCATTCGCCATGCGTGCGGCGACAAAACACCAATCCGACAGACGGTTGAGGTATTTGACCGCCACGGGGTTCACCGCTTCCACCGACGCAAGCTCGGTCGCCAAGCGTTCAGCCCGGCGTGACACCGTACGCCCCATGTGCAGATGCGCGGCCAGTGGCGACCCACCGGGCAGGATGAAACTGCGCAGAGGATCCAGCGCTTTGTTCATCACGTCAATTTCCGCTTCAAGCCGGTCCACCTGTTCTTGCGCCATGCGCAGTGGCGGATATTCGGCGTCCGCATCTTTGTCCATTTCTGGGCGACACAGATCTGCGCCCAGATCAAACAGGTCGTTTTGAATGCGGGCAAGCGCCGCGTCCACATCACCGTCCGCATGCAACCGCGCCACACCAATCACCGCGTTGGTCTCATCCACGGTGCCATAGGCCGTGACGCGCGCGTCATGCTTGGGGCGGCGCGAGCCATCGCCCAATGCGGTTTCGCCCGCATCACCGGTGCGGGTGTAAATCTTGTTCAGAACAACCATCAGTTTCCGCCTCGCAGCCAGATGAACAGCAAAATCAGCGCAATCGCCACCGCTTGCGCATAGACGCGATAGCGCATGAACCGGTTGGAGTTTTTGCGTGCAAATTCACCACCAACGCCAAACGTGCCGATGCCCATCAACAAGATGATCAAAACGGCGGCAATTGCCAGTATCATAACAACAAACAGCGGATCACTAAACATTGGTCTTCCTTCGGATGTTTGCCCATTGGATAGCCAGCCACAACCCAAAAAGCGAGCAGTAACTTCGCGGCAAAACGCACCAGCCCCTTTTCCCCTTTCCAAAAATATCCCGGGGTGAGGCCGCATGGCCGAGGGGCAGCGCCCCTTCTTAACCCTTTGGCGTCAACCGATCCAGCATGCGTGTGCTGAGAAGACGTTTGCCAATCCCCGCGATATAGGTGGCGCGCGTCACATAGTATCGCGGCCGGGGGCGGCGGTGTTCAAGCGCATGGATCAGCTTGTCTGTCACCGCCGAGGTCGGCAATTGGAACGGGTCGGGCTTGCCATTATTATCATAAAGTCGCTCGCGCAGCTTGACGTATAACCCAGCGCGCGGGCTGTTTTCCCAATCAATCCAGCGCTCAAAATGCGGGATCGAGTTTTCGCGGATTTTGGTGGGGATCGGGCCGGGCTCAACCAAAATGATCTCAATCCCGGTGCCGTCCATTTCCAGCCGTAAGGTATCTGTCAGCCCTTCAAGCGCAAACTTGGTTGAACTATAGGCCCCGCGCCACGGCATCGTGGCGATGCCCAGCACAGACGAATTGTTGACCACCCGGCCATGCCCTTGCGCCCGCATAATCGGCAAGCAAAGACGGGTCAGCGTGTGATAGCCAAACACGTTCACTTCGTAGATTTCGCGCAAGGCGGCGGTGGGCAAATCCTCAACCGCGCCGGGGGTGGCAAAAGCGCCGTTGTTAAACAGCGCATCCAGCGTGCCGCCGGTGCGGGTGATCACCTCGCCCATCGCGGCCTGCATCGAGGCGTCATCTGCGTAATCCAGACGAAAGCTTTCCAGCCCTTCGCTGCGCAAGCGCTCGCAGTCTTTTTCTTGTCGACAGGTCGCAAAGACCCGCCAGCCACGTTTGGCCAGACTGTGCGCGGCGTCATAGCCAATTCCAGAGGAACAGCCGGTGATGAGAACGGATTTTTTGGGTGTGTTTTGGGTCATCCCAACGGTCTCGCAATCCAGCGCAGGTCCGTCAATGAAAAAGGCAGTGAGGAAATGCTGGGGGGAAATTCTGGTGCGGGGGCCAAACGCAAATCGGCGCGCCCTTTGTGGGTCACGCCGACTGAGGTGCACCTGCTCGGGCCCGCCTCAAGAAAAGGCTGGATCAGCACATCACAGAAAGTCTGCGGTGTTATTTTTGTGCTGCCAGAAACTTTGACGCGACAAAGCCACGTTGGCCTGTGCTCACGACCCGAATTTGCGACCAACCGGGGGCGGCATCGCCCATGTTCACCACTTCATTGCCACGGGTCAGACGGCCAACAATACCGTTTTTGGTCGAGGGGCCCGCGCGCATGTTCACCGCGCTTGCCCGCACAACCATGGTTGGAAATCCAGAGGTCGCAGCAGGTGTGGCCGCAACAGGTGTCACCTGTGCCGCATTGGCCGCCATCAACTTGGCCGCCGCCACCGCGCGTGACGCTTGGCTGTTTGGATCAGCCGCCGCCACAGGTTTGCTGCGCGCCACCGTTTTGATCACTTTCGCAGGTTTTGGCGCCACCAAAATAGGTTGCTTCACCGCGGCTGAGACCGGTTCGATGGTTGATTGCTGGATGCCAGGCTCCATGCCAAGCCGATCCGCTGGCAGGTCAACATCCCGCCCAAAATGTAACATCGCGGCGCCCATGGCTCCCACGGTTAAAAAAGTTAGTTTAATAATACCCATAACGCTCCCCCTTAGGGCGGCACACTACAATTCACTTTTAAAATTTTTGCGGGGAAAGTATGACAGCATTCCCCTTAAGCAGCTTTACCGAAACCTTAGACCCCGATACACATCATTTATGACTGATCAGACCGAAGACCGCAATATCAAGAGTTTATCCGTGTCCGAACCGTTGCGCCGTGCCATCGGCGAACGCTATCTGACCTATGCTCTGTCCACCATTATGCACCGCGCGTTGCCCGATGCCCGTGATGGGTTGAAACCTGTGCACCGCCGCATCCTTTACGCGATGAACCGGCTGAAGCTGGCGTCAAATGGTAAGTTCCTGAAATCCGCCAAGATTTCCGGCGATACCATGGGGGATTTTCACCCGCATGGCGACGCGGCGATCTATGATGCGATGGCCCGTTTGGCGCAGGAATTCAACGTGCGTTACCCGCTTGTGGATGGGCAGGGAAACTTCGGCAATATTGACGGCGATAACCCGGCGGCGGCGCGCTATACAGAAGCGCGCATGACCATGGTGGCAGAGGCCATGTTGCAGGGCCTTGATGAAAATGCCGTGGATTATCGTGATAACTATGATGGTCGTTTGACCGAACCAGTTGTTTTGCCAGCGGAGTTTCCGAATCTCTTGGCCAATGGCTCCACCGGGATTGCGGTGGGGATGGCGACAAATATTCCACCGCATAATATATCCGAGCTGATCGACGCCTGCCTGCATATGATCAAAGTGCCGGACGTGCGCGACGACACCTTGCTGAACTATGTGCCCGGCCCGGATTTCCCGACCGGCGGTGTGATTGTGGAACCCGCAGACAACATCGCGCAGGCGTATCGCACCGGCCGCGGGTCGTTCCGGCTGCGTTGTAAGTGGGAGATTGAGGATCTCGGTCGTGGGCAATGGCAGATTGTCGTGACCGAAATTCCCTATCAGGTGGCGAAATCCAAATTGATCGAGAAGATTGCGGAAGTGATCCAGACCAAGAAGGTGCCGATCCTGGGCGACATCCGCGACGAATCGGCGGATGACGTGCGCATTGTGCTGGAGCCGAAATCGAAGAATATCGACCCGGACATGTTGATGAACATGATGTTCCGCAACTCTGATCTGGAAACGCGGTTCAGCCTGAACATGAACGTGCTGATTGACGGGGTCACGCCCAAAGTCTGCTCGATGAAAGAGGTGCTGCGCGCCTTTCTCGATCACCGTCGCGAAGTGCTGGGCCGCAGGTCCGTCTACCGGATGGAAAAGATCGACCACCGGCTTGAGGTGCTTGAGGGCTTTATCATTGCCTTCCTCAATCTGGACCGGGTGATCGACATTATCCGGTACGATGACGACCCCAAAGCGGCCTTGATGCGCGAAAACTGGTCGCAGGATTTCCCGCGCGCGATGTCTGAGGCGGATTATGTCGGCCCCAAACCGGGCGACGGCGAATTGTCCGAGGTTCAGGCCGATGCGATCCTGAACATGCGCCTGCGCAGCTTGCGCCGTCTTGAAGAGATGGAGCTGGTGAAAGAGCGCAACGCCTTGATGGAGGAACGGGCCGCGATTGAGGATCTTTTGGCGTCAGAAGACCTTCAGTGGGACAAAATTTCGGAACAGCTGAAACTGTCGAAAAAGACCTTTGGCAAAAACTTCGAAGGGGGCGCACGTCGCACGATGTTCGCCGAGGCCGGCGAGGCCGAAGAGGTGCCGCTTGAGGCGATGATCGAAAAAGAACCGATCACTGTGGTCTGCTCGCAAATGGGGTGGATCCGGGCGATGTCCGGCCATATCGACCTGACCCGCGAATTGAAATTCAAAGACGGCGACGGGCCACGGTTTGTGTTCCATGCGGAAACCACCGACCGGCTGTTGGTGTTCGATGCCAAGGGCAAATTTTACACCTTGTCTGCGGCCAACCTGCCCGGTGGGCGGGGCATGGGTGAACCGCTTCGCCTGATGGTGGATCTGCCCAATGAGGCTGAAATCGTTGATCTTTTCATCCACCGTCCCGAAGGCAAGCTGATTGTTGCCTCAAACGAGGGTAACGGATTTGTGGTGGGGGAAGCGGACGTTCTGGCGCAAACCCGCACCGGCAAACAGGTGCTGAACGTGGGCGACGGCCATGCCAAAGTCTGCGTCCCGGTGTCGGGCGATCACGTTGCGATCATGTCGGAAAATCGCCGCCTGTTGGTGTTTCCAATTGCTGAGCTGAATGAGATGACGCGCGGCAAAGGGGTGCGCTTGCAGAAATACCAATCCGCCCGTGGCAAACAGGGTTTGCTAGAGCTGGATGGTGGCCTGTCGGATCTTAAAACCTTTTCGATGGAAGAGGGGCTGTCGTGGCCCGCGGGTGAACGCACCCGCACCGAAGGCGACATGACCCCGTGGTTGGGCAAACGCGCCGGTGTTGGCAAAGCCCCGCCACATGGGTTCCCACGTAATAACAAGTTTGAGTAAGTCATGGTCCCCCGCGTGCTTCCCATTCGATACGCTGGGCGCGCGGGTGCCCTGTTCAAACTGGCGCTCAAGACCGGTCTTTTCACGCTGTTGACCCTTGGGTTTTACCGGTTTTGGGCGCGCACGCGTCTGCGCCGGTATTACTGGAGCGCCATTCGCCCCGGCGGCATTCCCCTTGAATATGTCGGGGATCCGATTGAAAAACTGCTCGGGTTTCTGGTCGCGGTGGTGTTCATGGCGTTTTACATCGGGGTGGTGAACCTGATCCTGATGTATTTCAGTTTTGCGCTATTTCAGGGCAATGGCATCGCCTATGTGCTCAGCTTTCTGGGCCTCGCGCCGATCATCTTTTTCGCCCAATATCGCGCGCGTCGCTACATCCTTGCGCGCACCCGCTGGCGGGGGATCAGGTTTGGGTTGGAACCGGGGGCAGGGGGCTATGTCTGGCGCTCTATTGTGCATTATGTGGTGGCGATCCTGAGCGTGGGGCTCAGCTGGCCACTGACCACGCTTTGGCTGGAAAAATACCGCGTGAACCGTACTTATTATGGTGATCTGCAATTTGTGCAGGGCGGAAAGCGCACGCTTTTGTTTGGTGCGATGCGGCACATTTATTATGCGCTGGGCCTGTCTGCCGTGGCGGGGGGGATGCTGGCACTGTCGGAAAATCCCGCCTGGGCGGCGCTGTTTTTGCTGACAGTCCCGTGGGCGATTTACGGCTGGGCCTATTGGCGCGCCGAAAGCTTTAAACGCATGACCGAAACCAAGGAATTGGGCGAGATCCGTTTTCGCACCAAACCCCGCCCCGGACGAATCATTGGCATCTATCTATTGGGCGGTTTGGTCCTGAACCTTGTGCTGTATGGGGTGTTGATCCTGGCGGTGGTTTTGGTGATTTTGGCCCTTGGCGGCACGGGTGGTTTTGATTTTGACCCTGAGCAAATCGCACAGCTTGGCACCGCGGCCACCCCGGCATTTGTGGCGATCTACTTCCTTGGTTTTGTGATGATCGGCGCGGCCACTCAGGCGCTGTTCACCCTGCCCATGACCCGCCACTTCGCCGAGGTGACGCAAGTGATTGACCCCAGCGCGCTGAACCGCATTCAACAACGGGATCGGGATGAATTTGCCGAGGCAGAGGGCTTTGCCGATGCCTTGGATGTGGGGGCCGCGATATGAGCAGTGATGTGGAAAATACCCGCGAAACCACCCGCGAATCTTATGATGGCTTTGCCGACTATGTCGCAGGCAAACGCGCGGTTCTGGCCCGCGTCGGGCTTACGGTCTCTGGCGTTGGGCTGGTGGTTCATCTTCCGGACGGTCGCCAAGAGATCTGGCCATGGGATGACCTGCGCGCCCTGAAAGACCAAGCCGACCGCGAGGGGGTGGTGATTTACAGATCAGGGGCGCAATTGGCGCGGTTGTTCGTGGCGGATGCGGCGCTCGCAAATGCCATCAAAACCCGCGCCACGGCCCTTGCACGCCGCACGCGCCCTGTGCCCTTGGCCAAACTGGCCGGCTGGGCCACGGCGGCGGTGGCATCGGTTGCGGTGATCATCTTTGTGCTGGTGCCCTTGATGGCCTCTCAACTTGCGGAATTCCTTCCGGCAGAGGGGGAAAAAGCGCTGGGCGATGCGACGCTTGAACAAATTCGTGTGGCTTTGGACGAAACTGGTTTGGGCAGCGGCGTGAACACCTGCCAGACCCCCCAAGGTCGTGCCGCCCTTGATGAGATTTACGCGCGAATCGCGCCAGAGATTGATCTGCCATACCCCGTAGAAATCCATGTGTTTGACCATGAACTTGTGAATGCTTTTGCGCTGCCCGGTGGGCATGTGGTGCTGTTTCGCGGGTTGATTGATACCGCACAAACCCCGGATGAAGTCGCGGCCGTTTTGGCCCATGAAATCGGTCATGTGGTGCACCGGGACCCCACGCGGGATGCGTTGCGATCTGCGGGTTCTCTGGGTGTTCTTGGGCTGCTCTTTGGGGATTTTGCGGGCGGCACCGTGGCGCTGATGCTGGCCAACCAATTGGTCAACGCAAGCTATTCCCAAGCCGCTGAAACGCGCGCGGATGAATTTGCCCACGGCGTGCTTGAGGCCGCAAATGTGACCCCTTCGGCGCTGGGCAGTTTCTTTAAGCGGATGCAGGATGAAAACGGCGATGTGGAAGGCTTTGCCGCCCATCTGTCGTCGCATCCGCAATTTGCCAAGCGCATCGCGGCGGCGGCATCAGCGGCGGATCGCGCGCATCAGTATGACCCGGTATTGTCCAAAGCTCAGTGGCGCGGTTTGCAGCGCATTTGTGGTGGATCTTCGCATGACGTGTCGGGTGACGAAGGGGACATGAGCGAGAGCGCCCCCGTCGACAACCCACGCCCAAACCGATCTGAACGCCCCGCGCGCAACCAAGAGGGTAAGGTAAAATGATCCGCCGCACTGCCCTGAAAACATGTTTCCTCGTGACCGTCGCCATGCTCGCGACAGGATGTGTGCGGCCCGCACCGCAAAAGGACGTACCAGACCCGATTGGGGCCTTTCGGCTGGGGCATGTCGTGGTGGTGGCGGATCAGGCCCAAGCGGGGCCTTTGTCACGCAAAGCTGACCCCGATGACTGGGAGGCGGTGCTGTCCGCCGCGCTTAAAGACCGGTTCCAGAATTATCAGGGCGCCGGCCTTTATCACATCGCCGTGAAAGTCGACGGATACATCCTGGCCCCCCCCGGCGTGCCGGTGGTGGCGGCGCCAAAATCCGTGGCCGTGCTTGGGGTCAGTATCTGGGATGATGCGGCGGGACGAAAACTGAATGAGAAACCGAAAACAATCACTGTTATTGAGAGTTTATCGGGGAAATCCCTTGTCAGTTCCGGTCTGACCATGACGTCAGAAGAGCAGATGCAAGACATCGCCATCCGCGCCGCAGCCCAAATTCAGGTCTGGCTTGAGGGAAACAAAGATTGGTTTTAGCCCGCCTTGGTGCACGCTAAGGCTTGATTTTTCTCTGCCAACCAAGTAATGAGCGCGCGATGATGATCCCGGGCTGACATAAGCCCCCCAAAAGACAAGGCGTAATACGCATGGCTAAGGAAAAGTTTGAACGTTCCAAACCGCACGTCAACATCGGCACAATTGGCCACGTTGACCACGGTAAAACCACTCTGACCGCTGCAATCACCAAATACTTTGGTGACTTCCAAGC
>NZ_JAHEVJ010000004.1 GCF_018599245.1 Aliiroseovarius lamellibrachiae | reverse complement strand
GAATGCGGGTGTCGAAGCGGCGCGTGCGGGTGAGGCCGGCCGGGGGTTTGCGGTGGTGGCGTCAGAGGTTCGCGCGCTTGCGCAGCGTTCGTCAGATGCCGCGCGTGAGATCAATGAGCTGATTTCGGCGTCGGGAACTCAGGTGAAACGTGGCGTGCAGTTGGTGGATCAAGCCGGAGAGGCGCTGGCCGGGATCGTGGAAAGCGTCAGCGAGATCAGCCACAATGTTGGTGAGATCGCCGTCTCTGCACGCGAGCAAAGTTCCGGGCTTGCGGAAATCAACGAGGCGGTGAACCAACTTGATCAAGTGACCCAGCAAAACGCAGCCATGTTTGAAGAAACCACAGCGGCAAGCCATTCATTGACGCGCGAGGCGGAAACGCTGACCAGCACGATGGGACGATTTAAAACGGGCGCAGCCAGAGTGTCGGAGGGGGAGGTGATTTCCCCAAGGTTTGCCGCACGGGGGGCGGGGAATGCAGATGTCAGCGCCCAGACACACTCCGCAGCCAAACCTATGACGCAGGTGACCGCAGTGCAAAAAATCGAGGACCTGCCGCAAGATGATCTAGACGATTGGGATGACTTTTGATCGGGCGATTGGCTAGAGGACTACGCTTGGGATTTTCTAATTCCCACGCGTCTTTCTCTTTCACATTGCGTCGAGCAGCTCTGAAGATGAAGAACGTGGAGGGCGGTGTGGCTAAACTGCCCCAAACGCAGGATCGCCCCAATTTGGGGCGATCCTTTTTCAACACAATCCCTAAAGGGCCTGGAGCACGTGAACCAAGAATTGAGCGTCTTTTCTTACGTATCCAAATCTTCAGGTAAGAGAAGATTTAGAACAATCGCCAGAAAGGCAGCGGGCAACAGTCCTGATGTCAACAGGATTTGCCATGTTCTACCCAAATGCTGCAACGCATCTGGCACCTGCTGCAAACCAAGTCCAACCGACAACGATACGGCAAAAATCACCATGTTGCGTCGGTTCCAGTTTACTTCCGACAGCATGTTGATCCCAGCGGCAGCGACCATGCCAAACATGACAATTACGCCGCCGCCCAGTACGTTGATTGGCACAGTTGAAACGAGTGCACCAATCCGCGGGATCAAGCCGCATAGCACCAGAAACAGTGCGCCAATGGTCACAACATGGCGACTCATCACGCCAGTCATGCTGATCAGACCGACATTTTGGCTAAAGGATGTATTTGGCAATCCGCCAAAAACACCTGCAATTGCCGTCCCTAAACCATCAGCATATGTGGCACCGGAAATTTCGTCATCCGTAGCCTCGCGACCCGCTCCGCCTTTGGTGATTCCGGTTGTATCGCCTACGGTTTCGATGGCCGAGATGATTGCCATGAAACACATACCAATGATAATCGCCCCGTTCATTTCCCATCCGAATTTAAATGGTGTCGGCAGGGCGAACCACGATGCTTTTCCGACATTGCCGAAATTGACCTGCCCCATCATCAAGGCCACGAGATATCCTGCTATCAGCCCCAAAAGGATTGCCGCTGCGGCAAGGAACCCTTTTGTGAAGAACTTTATGGCGAGCGTGACAACGATCACCACGAGGGCAGGGGTCCAGAGAGCGAGGCTGCCGAAGGCAGGTTTGCCGATCAACGGAACGCCGCCCGCCGCATATTGAATGCCCACTTTGATCAACGAAAGCCCGATCATCAGGACGATCAATCCGGTGACCAGCGGTGGCAGCGCAAACCGAATGCGCCCAATCACCGAACCAAGTAAAAAGTGGAACACGCCACCGATGACAACACCGGTCATCAAACCAGCGATGCCAGCCGCCCCTTGTCCTGCCACGGCGGGAATCATTACCGGCAAAAATGCAAAGCTTGTGCCTTGAACAATTGGCAGCCGCGCGCCCACCGGGCCCATACCAATGGTTTGAAACAAAGTGGCAATGCCGGCAAACAGCATCGACATCTGGATCATGTAAAGCATGATTGGAAAATCGGGTGAGTTGGAGCCAAAGCCAAACCCAGCCGCCCCTGCCACAATAATGGCGGGCGTAACATTGGAGGCGAACATCGCCAGAATATGTTGAATGCCAAGTGGCACGGCTTGTGCCAATGGGGGGGTGTAATTTGGATCTCGGAGGTTCTCTCCGGGTGAAGTCAGTGTCATGTCATCTCCCTGTTGGCGTGGAACGCCACCATTTTCAGGTCCTGTTGAATGCAGCGGGTTGTTTTTCAGTTTGTCACCAGCTTGCAGGAGCATTTTGTTGACAATCTATGGTCTTGTCGAGTGTTCATTGTATAAAGAAGAAACGCCCGAGTAGATGGGGCACAGGAAAATGACCCGTAGGGAGAGATTATGCTGGACGTTGTTATCGTGATGGAGTGGGTGGAATTTGCTGTGCGATGGCTGCATGTTATCACCGCAATTGCTTGGATTGGTTCGTCTTTTTATTTTATTGCGCTTGATTTGGGCTTGCGTCAGGTGCCTGATCTTCCTGCCGGAGCACACGGGGAAGAGTGGCAAGTGCATGGGGGCGGATTTTATCATATTCAGAAATACCTGGTTGCCCCTGAGCGGATGCCAGAGGATCTCGTTTGGTTCAAATGGGAAAGCTATGCGACGTGGTTGTCTGGATTTGCGATGTTGGCGTTGGTCTATTATCTGGGTGGAGAGCTGTATTTGGTGGATCCAAACGTACTGGATATCCCGGTTTGGGGCGGCGTCCTGATCTCACTGGGGTCTCTCGGGTTTGGCTGGGTCGCCTATGATTTGCTGTGTAAAAGCAAGTTTGGCGATGATAATTCCCGGCTGATGATTTTGTTGTTTGTGATCCTCGTGGCTATGGCGTGGGGCTATACACAAGTGTTCACGGGGCGCGCGGCCTTGCTGCATCTCGGGGCATTCACGGCGACAATCATGTCCGCTAATGTCTTTATCACGATCATTCCGAACCAAAAAATTGTGGTGGCGGATTTGATCGCTGGTCGGGTACCCGATGCGAAATATGGCAAAATTGCCAAGCAACGCTCGACCCATAACAACTATCTGACATTGCCGGTTATTTTCCTCATGTTGTCGAACCATTACCCGATGGCCTTTGCCAGTTCGATGAATTGGGTGATTGCGGCCTTGGTCTTTTTGATGGGCGTGACCATTCGACACTATTTCAACTCTATGCATGCCCGAAAAGGGCGACCAATCTGGACCTGGGCGGCGACTGCGCTTTTGTTTGCAACCATTGTTTACCTGTCGGCGTCACCTCGATTTCATGTGAGTTATGGCGAGGATGAGGCGCGCGCCTTGACGGCCGGGCAGCAGAAGTTCGTGGAGGCAGAAGGGTTTGAAGAGGTGCATGAGATCCTTCTCGGTCGTTGTTCAATGTGCCATGCAGCAGAGGTTTATTGGGATGGGATTGCCACCGCACCTAAAGGTGTTCGGCTGGACACCGCAGAAGAGATTGCCCGCCAGGCAAAGCGGGTCTATCTACAGGCAGGGGTCACAAATGCGATGCCGCCGGCGAATATTTCCTATATGGAACCGATTGAGCGCGCCAAGATTGTGGCTTGGTATAAATCTGCGACCGAGGGATAGCACCTGCAATCCTTGGTGGTCCGAACCGAGGGCGATGGATGACTACGCTTGAAAAGGCGACCGAAATTGCCGCCATGCGACCCCGTCGCGTGGTGTTTCCAGAATATGAAGATCACCGAATTCTACAGGCTGCAGATCAGCTTTCGCGTGGTGGGCTTGCCGAACCAATTGCCCTAACGCCGCCATCAGAACGCCAGGTTGAAGCGCTTCTGGCCCAACGTCCAATGAAGCGCACCATCGCTGAACGCATACTCGAACGCCCGTTGATGCGGGCGGCTGCGATGCTGGCCTGTGGCGAAGCGGATGTTATGGTTGCAGGAGCCAATGCGCCAACGCGACGTGTGATCGAGGCCGCGAGCCTTGCGGTAGGGTTTGCGGATGGCATACGCGCGCCGTCGTCTTTTTTCCTGATGCAGATGCCAGATGGCCGCTCGTTGGTTCTGGCTGATTGCGCAGTCCACCGTGATCCCAATAGCGATGAACTGGCGGAGATTGCGCGCATGTCTGCCAAGTCGGCGCGCCTTTTGTTGGGACGCGCTGATGTGGCGCTCTTGTCCTTTTCTACAGGCAGTTCTGGTGTTGGACCATCCGTTGACAAGGTCCGTACAGCGGCCGAACTGACGGGTTTTTTGGGGCCAATCCAAGCCGACGCTGCGTTAAACCCCGCAATTGCAGCCAAGAAAGGGGCCAGCGGCGCGGGTGTTGCCAATACGTTGATATTTCCGGATTTGAACTCAGGTAACATCGCATACAAATTGCTGCGGGAATTGGCTGGGGCGCAAGCAATCGGCCCCTTTTTGCAGGGGTTTAAAAAGCCTGTTTGCGACCTTAGCCGTGGCGCAACGGTCGAGGACATCGTTGCCGCGACAGTGATTTCGATTGCTTTGGCGCAGGCGGAAGAGGCTGAGCGTTAAGTGGCCAATTGCGCACTGGCTTGGGCTGCAGTCACCGCGATCATGTGCAAAATATCCTCAGATGTGCATCCCCGCGACAGGTCATTTGCTGGTTTTGCCAAACCTTGTAAGATTGGGCCAATCGCCGTTGCCCCACCCAACCGTTGCGCAATTTTATAGGCGATATTACCGCTTTCCAGATTGGGGAAAATGAAGACATTTGCCTCGCCTTTTAATGGCGAAAGCTCGGCCTTTTTCTTGGCGACGCCAGCGTCAAACGCGGCATCAAACTGTAGCTCTCCATCAATCAAGAGCCGTGGGTTTGCATTGCGCGCCTTTTCAGTCGCCATCACCACTTTTGACACCGACTCATGTTTTGCGCTGCCGTGGGTCGAGAAAGACAACATGGCCACGCGAGGCGTTTCTCCGGTCAAAGCTTCGAATGAAGCGGCGGAAGACACCGCGATCTGTGCCATTTCGTCGGCGTTGGGATCAACCACCAAACCGCTATCGGCAAAGACATACGCGCCCTTTTTTTCGTGATGGGAGGCACAAAACAACATTAGAAAGAAGCTCGAGATCAGGGTGCTGCCCGGGGCTGGCCCAATGACTTGAATTGCGGCGCGCACAATATCAGCCGTGGTTGCAACAGCGCCGCCAACGGTGCCATCCGCATGCCCAGATTTCACCAAAAGAGCTGCAAAAACATGGGGCGTTTGGGCCGCTTTTAAGGCCTCTTCGGCGTTGATGCCTTTATGCGACCGCAGTTCATAATATAAATTGGCGAGTTCGGGCAACAGGTCTGATTGGCAGGGATCTTCGATCCGAACCCCGTGGTCTGTTGGCGCGTCTTGGGCCGAGAGTTCTGCGGTGATTTCAGCCTTGGGGCCAACTAAGATCATCTTAGCGATCCCATCCTTTTGGGCGGCTAGCGCGGCCTCGACCGCACGGGGATCGGCGCCTTCAGACAGGACAATTCGAAACTTCGAGCGGGCGGCATTTTGAAGAAGCGTTTCTAACGGTTTCATGCTGACCCTTTTGGCAAGGCGACTGAGGCACCCTTAAAATGATGCCGGTGAAAAGAAAATTGAAACAAGTTGGGGGCGCGAGCAAACTGCGCCACGCCCCCTGGGGAGAACATCAGACGCCGGTTTGTGGGCGCATATCGTCCTTGCTGATCCCGGCGACTTTCACGGGTTTCTTCATTGCGTCGCGGCGGAAAGGCTCGCCAAGTTCTTGGTTGATCATCGCCTCGATCAATGTCGTCACACCGTTTTCCATCTGATCTTTGATCGCTTGGTTTAGCGCGTCGGTCAGCTCGTCCATGGTGCGGGCCACAACCCCCTTCAGGCCACAAGCATTTGCGATCCCGGCGTAAGACACGTTTGTGTCCAACTCGGTGCCAACAAAGTTGTCATCAAACCACAGGGTCGAATTGCGCTTTTCAGCGCCCCACTGATAGTTGCGGAATACGATTTGGGTCAGGGCAGGCCATTCGCCGCGGCCGATTGCTGTCAATTCCGTAACCGCAATGCCAAATGCACCGTCCCCAGAGAAGCCCACAACAGGCACGTCTGGGCAGCCGATTTTGGCACCCGCTACAGCTGGAAGGCCGTAACCACAGGGACCAAACAAGCCCGGAGCCAGATATTTGCGACCCTCATCAAAGGACGGGTAGGCATTGCCAATGGCGCAGTTGTTGCCAATATCGGATGAAATGATCGCATCTTTCGGCAGGGCCGATTGAATGGCGCGCCAAGCCATACGTGGGCTCATCCATTCGGGTTTGTCGCTGCGCGCGCGTTCGTTCCAAGATGTGCCCGGATCATCATCTTCGTGGGTCATCGAGCTAAGTTGCTGTGCCCAGGCGGATTTTTTCTGTGCAATGGTGGCTTTGCGGTCGTCGCGGCCAGCATCGCCCGCCGTGTCTGACAGTTGGGCAAGGATACCGTTTGCCACTTTTGCCGCATCGCCAATGATGCCAACAGATACCGTCTTGGTCAGGCCGATCCGGTCTGGGTTGATATCAACTTGGATGATTTTTGCATCAGATGGCCAGTATTCCATGCCATATCCGGGCAGGGTTGAAAACGGGTTCAGACGGGTGCCAAGGCACAGCACCACATCTGCGTCTTTGATCAGCTCCATCCCTGCTTTGGATCCATTGTAACCTAGAGGGCCGGCAAACAACGGGTGCGATCCAGGGAAGGCATCATTGTGCTGGTAGCCAACACAAACAGGCGCATCCAGACGTTCTGCAAGTTGTTTGGATGCTTCAATGCCGCCTTTGGAGAGCACCACACCAGCACCATTCAAGATGACGGGGTTTTTCGCATTCGACAGCAATTGGGCCGCTTCAGCCACCGCATCATCCCCACCTGAGGGGCGTTCAAACTCGACAATCGCGGGAAGTTCGATGTCGATCACTTGGGTCCACATGTCGCGTGGGATGTTCAATTGGGCTGGGGCTGATGCGCGTTTGGCGTTCATAATCACGCGGTTTAGGACCTCGGCCACTCGCGATGGATCGCGCACCTCTTCTTGATAGGCAACACAATCCGCAAACATGCGCATCTGTTCCATTTCCTGAAAACCGCCTTGACCGATGGTCTTATTGGCGGCCTGCGGCGTGACCAACAGAACCGGTGTATGGTTCCAATACGCGGTTTTCACAGCGGTCACAAAATTGGTGATTCCGGGGCCGTTTTGCGCAATCATCATCGACATTTTCCCGGTGGCGCGGGTGTAACCGTCCGCCATCATCCCGCCGGAACCCTCGTGGGCGCAATCCCAGAACGTAATGCCCGCATCCGGGAAAATATCGGAAATTGGCATCATCGCAGAGCCGATAATACCAAAAGCGTGTTCAATCCCGTGCATTTGCAATACTTTTACAAAGGCTTCTTCGGTGGTCATTTTCATGATGCAGCATCCTTCTGTCACATGCTCTTGGGCAATGTGTGGTGTGTGTTGTCGAGGAGATGTTAGGCGTCTGTAGAGTTTCGCTATAGGGCCAGATCGGTCGGCGAAATATTACCAGTTTTCGTATTTTCGGATTCCCGCGGCAACACGCGAAATTCCCTCAGGGATACGATCTGCTGGGATGGAGCTATAGGCGAGGCGATAGAAGTGGTGAGGTCTGTTTTGCCCAGAGAAAAAGGGTTTTCCGGGCTCGATTAGCACACTTTTCTCTTTTAGCGCATTTGCCAGCGCGCTTGTGTCGACCGTTTCTGGGGCCTCCATCCAAAAGGCGGAGCCACCAAAAACACCACGACCAGAGATGGTTAGGCCATAATCATCAATGGCAGTTTCCATGACTTTACGTCGCTTTTCGTAGGCATTTCCTATGCGTCGGATCAGGGCATCATAGTGGCCAAGAGATAAGAAATAAGCGACGCTACGTTGAATGAGGCCGGGAGGGTGGCGCAATACCGTCGAGCGAAGCGCGCGAGCTTCGCGAATAAACGGTTCTGATCCCACCAAGTACCCAAGTCGAAGCCCAGGAAACAGGGATTTTGAAAAGCTGCCTACATAGATCACTCGGCCCTCTTTATCGAGTGATTTCAGCGCGGGGGACGGCGGTTGTAGAAATGACATTTCAAAGTCGTAATCGTCCTCAACCACCAATGCATCCAGCGCTCGGGCGCGATTGAGTAATCGCTTGCGGCGCTCCAGCGGCATGGTGGCTGTCGTCGGGCTTTGATGGCTTGGTGTCGTGAAAATCACATCGGTACCGTCGGGCAAATTCTCGGGGGGCAAGCCTTCGCTGTCCACAGGGACATGGGCCAAATGGCAGCGACTTTGTGTGAGGATATCACGCAGAGAATAGTAGCAGGGATCCTCGATGGCCGCCGTCCTGCGTTGGGTCAGCAAAATCTGTGCCGACAGCCAAAGCGCATTTTGTGCGCCCAAAGTGATCAAAATCTCCTCTGGTCGGGCAAGAATTCCACGGCGCGGTAAGATGTGGCGTGCAATGAATTCGACTAGCTCTGGGTCGTCCTGGTCATAATAGTCACGAACCATGGCATCATGGTCTTTTTGGCCAAGGGCTTTCAGGGCGCAAAGACGCCAAGAATTATGATCAAACAAGGTTTCATCTGATTGGCCATAGGTGAACGGATACCGGTGCTGCCGCCAATTTTGTGGCTTCTGTGGCGTGTTGCTTTCACCAAAAGAGTTACCGATTGCGCGGTTCCAATCGACTTTATCCTCCATCCGGATGCGGGGTTGAAAAGAAGGAGGTTCCGGAGCATTTTCAGATACATAAAAGCCACTTCGACCTTTTGATGTCAGGTAGTCACTGGCCTGAAGTTCCGTATAGGACAAGGTCACTGTGATGCGGCTGACGCCCAGATGTTTTGCCAAAGCGCGGGTCGACGGGAGCTTTTCTCCACGAGGCAATCGCCCAGACAGGATGGCCTCGGCGATCATCTGTTGGATTTGCGCTTGAAGTGTTCCTTGAGCGTCAGGGTCAAGAAAGAAGGTTTCGACAGGTACGGTCATGAATTCATGCTACCTTGGACTTAATTCAAAATCAATCTGGTATGATTGATTTTGATCCCCTCACGATCACTGGCCTGCTTTTGTAACTGAACTGGACTTATGGTTCCTCGCTCCGCCTTGCCAGTGCGCCCGCGAGAATAGTGTTTACAGTGGGCCATTCTGCTGCGGTGATAGAGTAAACGGCCGTATCGCGAAGCGTGCCATTGGGTCCAAGAACATGGCTGCGTAAAACGCCATCCAGTTTTGCGCCTAAGCGTTCAATGGCCGCGCGGCTTTGCCGGGTCGATGTTCATGAAGGTGGTCATACCAACGGGTCGGCCGCCTGGGCTGCAGACTGCGAAGGGGAGCATTTTTCCTGCATCTTGCAATGAAAGGCGGTGCTCGATGTCAGCTTGCATCCCCTCAGCTGAGGGAATGACCGTGTGCCAAATCGTGCTTAGTTCAGCATCTTCGGTGGCTCGTTTCAAATCCTGAAAATGGTCAAGGGATAAGGGCAACAGGGTCGTGTGTTGACCGACTGAAGTGACGGGGGGCGTTCCTTTCAAGATCATATGGTCTTGAAACCGCAAAAAAGGCGGACCCCTTGCAGGATCCGCTTTCTTGATTTTTTACCAGTCCATCTTGTGGATCAGCCAAACACTTTGGTCAAAGCATTGTCGACAGCATCGGTGATTTTGTCGATGTCATCCGCTGTGGCGATAAGGGCCGGGCTGAAACACAGGGTGTTGTTGAGCCCTGGAAGCGATCTGTTTGTCGCGCCAATGATCACGCCCTGCGCGCCGCATTCTGCGACCACGGCGCCCACTTCTTTCTCACTGACGGGCTCTTTTGTTCCGCGATCGGCAACCAATTCAGCCCCGAGGAACAGACCTTTGCCGCGCACGTCACCAACGACCTTATGCTTCTCCATCAACTCGGAAAGGTTGCCAAGCATACGGTCGCCCATACGGGTGCAATTGTCCAAAAGGTTCTCGTCTTCGATGATCTGCATGTTGACCAAGGCCGCCGCGGGGCCCGCGGTGCAGCCACCGAAGGTCGAGATGTCGCGGAAGTAGCCCATGGGATCGCTTGCATCGTCTTTGAACAAGTCGAAAACCTTTTCCGAGGTGACACAGCACGCAATCGCCGCATAGCCCGAGGCCACGCCTTTTGCCATTGTGACGAAATCGGGTTTGATTCCGTAGTGCTGATAGCCAAACCAAGTGCCCGTCCGGCCCACGCCGCAGACCACTTCGTCGATATGCAGAAGGATGTCGTATTTTTCGCAGATCTCTTGCACACGCTCCCAGTACCCCGGAGGAGGGGTGATAACGCCGCCGCCCGCCGTGATCGGCTCAAGGCAGAGCGCGCCAACGGTGTCTGCACCTTCGGCCAGGATCACTTCTTCGATCGCATCAGCGGCGCGCTGGCCGTATTCTTCGCCCGAAAGATCCCACTGTGCGCGGTATTCCATGCAATGGGGCACACGTACGAAATCAGGTGCAAAAGGACCATATTGTGCGTTGCGTTCGTCTTGCCCGCCCGCTGACATCGTCGCGAGGGTTGAGCCATGGTAGTCGCGGTCACGATACAGGATCTTGGTTTTCTTGCCGCCATAGCGTTTATGGGCGATTTGGCGCACCATTTTAAACGCTTTCTCGTTCGCCTCTGACCCTGAGTTTGTGTAGTACACCCGGCTCATGCCAGGCATTTTGGCAATCAAACGCTCGGAAAAGATGGCACCGGGGATAGATCCGGCAGAGCCTGCGAAATAGTTCAGCTTCACCAATTGGTCGCGAATGGCATCGGCGATTTCAACGCGGCCATAGCCGACGTTCACAGTCCAGACGCCACCAGACACCGCATCAAGGAATTCTTTGCCGTTTTGGTCCCAAACACGCATGCCTTTGCCTTCGACAATGATGCGCGGGTCTGTGGTTTCAAAGCTTTTATGCTGGGTCAGGTGATGCCAGACATGGGCTTTATCAGCTTCAACCACTTTCGAAATGTCGTTGTCTTTCATAGCGCCGTCCATGGGGACCTCCTGACGTTGTGCTTTTAAGCGGGGATAACTTGATTCTTTGATCAAATAATGAGCGGAAAATAGGGGGGGGAGAATAGGGCCAAATTGTTCTTTGCTTAGGTCCAGTTTTCTCGGATTCCGCGTTGCGGATCCGGGTTTGCTGCTCGGCGCTGTGTAAAGGGCTGGATATTTCAATGAGATATGGTTTATTCGGGCGTATGGCGGGACAAACTGAGACATTGCTGAAATCTATTCTGGCCGGAATAGACCGGGGGGAGCTGAACCCCGGCGATGTCATTGATGAAACATCGTTGATTGCGAAATATGGTGTGTCTCGCACCCCGCTGCGAGAGGCGCTGCTGCGGTTAGAGGCTATGGGACTTGTTGTGCGCCCGCCGCGAAAAGGGGCAATGCTGTTTAAGCCAAGTCTGGAGGAATTCTTGGCCATTCTCGAAGTTCATGCGCGCCTCGAAGCACAGGCCGCCGGGCTTGCCGCGCGCCGTCTTTCGCCGCATCTGCGGACACAGCTAGAGGCAACTGTTGTCGCGTGCGAGGCCCACGCGCGCGCGCAGGGGGATTTGGATCCCGACGGGTATTATCAGCTTAATCTGGCCTTTCACAAAACGATCGGCGAGGCCTCGGGCAATCCCTTTTTGTTGGACATGATTAAGATGAACGCGCGCAAGCTATTGGCCTACTATCGGGCGCGATATCGCTATGCCGGAACAATTGCCCAATCCGCGCTCGAGCATCGTGAAATCGCTGAAATGATTTATTCCGGGCGGGCCGATGAGGTTGAGGCGCATATGGAGGCACATGTGCAATTTGACCGGGTTACGGTGATGGATCTTTTGGCGGCACTTGGCTGATTAGACTGATCCCGCAGAGCGCTCCATCTCAAAGAATTTTAAGATCCAGTCGGCAAATATGCTGTTATCCGCGCCTAACTTCAGCGATCTTCGGGCCCGCTCTATGACGTCTTTTGGTTTGCTCTCCGCCAGTTCTTCAATCAATGCCGCAATGAATTTATCGGTCATCTCCGGGTGGTTCTGGGTTGTGAAAACATGATCTCCAATGGCCATGCCACCCACTGGACACCCAGGATGTGACATGATGATTTGCGCCGCATCGGGCAGCGTGGTCACCTGTTCGATATGGGCCGCATATTGCCAGATGCGGCGCGCGCGCATCCATGGTGGTGGGGCCGTGATTTGCGTTTCTGTGGCGCCAAACACCCAGCCATGTGGGTTGGTTCCAACGCTTCCACCCAATGCCATTGCAATCGCCTGATGCCCAAAACAGGCGCCAAATAGCGGCGCACGACAGGCGTTGATGTCGCGGATCAGTGTCAGTAAATCGCCAATCCACGGGACGTCATCATGAACCGAAGCGGGGCTTCCGGTGACAATCCAACCATCGTGTTGCGACATGTCCTGCGGAAAATCTCCGTCTTTTACGTTGTAAACGGTAAATGTCCAATCCGGCCGTTTGGGCGACAATAGCTTGCGCCATTTGTCTCCGTCCTTTGGGTGACGGGTCGCAAATTCGCTTTCATCGGTGTTTGTCATCAAGATTGCGATGCGCATGATTTCTCCGCTTTACATATTTAACGTGTTATATAATATATTTTGTGACGCGCATGATACAAGCAAAAAAGGGAAGCCCTTACCATGACCGTATGGACGCCAACCGATGACGGCTTTGCCGACTTGTCAAGCCACGACACATTTATGAATGGCTCACCGCATAATACATTTGCGCGCTTGCGCCGCGATGATCCCATAAGTTGGACAGGCTGGGACGGGGGGGAGGGGTTTTGGAACATCGTGCGTCATGCAGATATCACCGAGCTGAACCGAAACTGGCAAGTCATGTCCTCTGCACGCGGCATTCGGATGGAGGATCAGACATATGAAGAGTATCTGGCACGGCGTACGTTTCAGGAAACGGACCCGCCAGAGCATATGAAAACGCGTATGAAGGTTGGTAAAGCTTTTTCGCGTCCGGTTGTTGCGGATTTCGAAGACCAAATTCGCGCGTTGTGCCAGCCCATCTTGGATGAAGCCCTTGAAATGGGAACCTTTGATGCAACCAAAATCATCGCGCGTAAATTGCCGATGATGATGTTGGGGCAAATCCTTGGCACCCCGGAAGAGGACCTGCCTTGGCTTGTGGAAAAGGGGGATGCATTGATTGCCAACACTGATCCGGATTTCACCGATCACGTCTTGGACAAAATGCAGACCGACGAATATCGGATGATGCCGTTTAACTCACCTGCCGGGGCGGAACTGTTTGATTATGCAAAAGAACTTTTGGCAAAGAAAAATGCCGCTGGCGATACATCGGGTGTTTTGCATTACATTTTGCAGCCCGACAAAGATGGCAATGTGATGCCCGAAAATGAATTTCGGAATTTCTTTTGTCTGTTGGTTGCGGCCGGAAATGACACCACCCGATACTCGATCGCGGCGGGGCTTCAGGCGATGTGTCACCAGCCCGAACTTTTGGGGCAAATGCAAGAGGGCGGCGATGTCTGGGCCACCGCACCGGATGAGATCATCCGCTGGGCGACCCCCGCACTGTACTTTCGTCGGACGGCACGTTGTGATCATGAAATTCACGGCAAAACCATCCGTGAGGGGGACAAAGTTTTGTATTGGTGGGCGTCTGCCAACCGGGATGAAACCATGTTTGAAAACCCGAACCGTGTGGATCTGATGCGAAGCCCCAATCGCCATATGTCGTTTGGCCAAGGTGGTCCGCATGTCTGTTTGGGGATGCACCTCGCGCGGCTTGAAGTGCGGGTTTTGTTTGAAGAACTCGTCAAGCGTGTCAAACTGATTGAACCTGCCGGGCCGCATAAATTCCTGCGTTCAAATTTTGTCGGTGGGATCAAAGAATTGCCTGTCACTCTTCAGGCGAAATAACCCCAAAAGTGGGGAGAAGACCCGGCAAGCCGGGCAGGGAGGAAACATGAAAGATCGCTTGCGTGCCCTATGGTGCGATCATCTGAGCATTCTGCGCGGCAAATACCTGCCTGAGCGCCAAATCGGAACCAGCGACACACGGTTTTGCCGGTCCACTTTCGGCGTGCATTACGACAAAGATCTGCTTGATGCGCCGGGGGCGATGATGAAGCAGGGCTTGCCGGATATGGAATTGCGCTGGCGGGCCGAGGATATTCGCGACAGTTGGGAAAGCGCGACCAAGATTGTCATTGGCGATCTTTATGATCATCACGGGGAACCCTTGGAGCTTTGTGGTCGCCAAGCCCTTAAACGCGCGATTGCGGCGTGGAAAGCGCGGGGATTAACGCCGATGATTGGCATTGAACTTGAGTGTTTTGCGCTGATGGCCAATGAAATCGGGCGCCTTGTGCCCTATGATGCGCCGGGTGGTGTGGTTTATGGGACGGGTCCATTTTCTGATCCGCTTCGCTTCACAGACGATATTTGGGAACGTGCTGACCATCTGGGATTCAACCTCGATATGATCACGGCGGAATATGACAGCCCGCAGTTTGAATTCACACTGACCTTTGATGAGGCGCTAAAGCAGCTCGATGACATCGTCCTCTTTCGTCAAATGGCGCGCGAGGTGGCGTTAGAGCATGGGTTGGTGCTGACCTTCATGCCCAAACCCATTGCCGAGGCAGGCGGTTCTGGCATGCATATCAACTTTTCTTTCCGCGATGAAAACGGCAACAATGCGCTTGATAATGGCCCCGTGGGTGGGCCCGAGAACATGAATGATCTGGCGCGCGGGTGTATTGCTGGTTTGATGCATCACCATAAAGGCCTGTCTGGGTTGGTGGCGCCAACGTCGAACTCTTACCAGCGTCTGCAGCCGGGGTCCTTGTCTGGCTATTGGCGCAATTGGGGGGGCGATCATCGCAATGTAACCACGCGGATTTCGGGCGAGGGCGGGGCGAAATCTCGGCTTGAACACCGAATGGCGGATGCAACGGCCAACCCCTATACGGCTGTTGCAGCGGTCTTGCAGGCGGCTTTGTTGGGCGTTGAAAACGGATATGCGCTTGGCCCGATGGAAACGGGTGATGGATTTGATCGTACCGATGCGCGTGATGGCACCGCGGTGAATTTGAAAGCTGCGATGAATGATCTGGAAGCTGACCGTGTGCTTAGCGAACGAGTGGGGCAATTGCTGGTTGACAACCATGTTTTCATGAAACGCAAAGAGGTGATTAAGACCCGTGACCTTGAAGGGGATGGGCTGCGTGATTTCTATGTGAACTTTGTCTAAGGCGTTTCCAGTTTTCATTGAAGCATCTGTCATCGCTTTTTGCGTTTGAGCAAAGCGAAAGGCAGCGAACAAGCGATACAATGTGAGTTGGGAACGCTCTAACTGACTAAAAAATAAGGGAGAATGAAGATGAAAGTAACCTGGGTCTTGCCTGGGGGCGAGGATGTTGTGGCTGATGTGGCTGCGGGTCTGAACCTTATGGAAGCGGCACAAAACAACAATGTCGCGGGCATTCAAGGGGAGTGTGGCGGCTCGCTTTCCTGTGCGACCTGTCATGTTCATGTGGCTGAGGATTGGCGTGATAAAGCTGGCGAAAAGGGCGAATTTGAAGAGGCGATGCTGGAGATGGCTGACGGCGATGTGTCGGATGCGTCGCGGCTGTCGTGTCAGATTGTCATGTCCGACGATTTGGATGGGATACGTCTGACGGTGCCAACCTAGGCGCCGCAACCTGTCTTGATAGGCGTAGATCTGCTATTATGGATGCTCCATTTGAAAAAAGGAGCGCGCGATGTCACTTGGTGCATTTTCCGTCAGCTTGGCGGTCACAGATCTGGCGAAATCCAAAGGTTTTTACGAAGCCTTGGGATTTGAAGCTTTTGGTGGGACAGAAGAGCATAATTATCTGATTATGAAACAGGGGGATACGTTGATTGGCCTGTTTCAGGGCATGTTCGACGGCGCGATGCTGACCTTTAATCCGGGGTGGAGCCAGTCGGCCACCAATGTCGATCCGTTTGATGATGTGCGCGCGATCAAGGCGCGCCTGAAGGAACAGGGAATTGTCGTGTCACAAGAACAAGGCGGTGAAGATGGCCCGGCCAGCTTTATGGTCACCGACCCGGATGGGTTTCTAATTCTGATAGATCAGCATCGCTGAAAAGGCGCCAGAATGGACTGGCACCTATCAGTTTTTCAAGTCCGATCAGAGCGCAGAAAAGCCTGCTTTTAGCGCACCAAGGATCACCTGCACATCGTCTGATGTCAGGACCAATGGCGGTGACAGGATCACATTTGGGCCTGAAATGCGCACCATTGCGCCATTCTGATACGCGACCTCTTGCAATGTCGCGGTGCTGGCCTTGTCGATCGACGCTTTGGTGTCACGATCTGCGACAAGCTCTAGCGCACACATCAATCCATGCCCGCCACGTATGTCACCAATGACGTCAAACTCTGCCCCCAAGGATTGCAATCCCGCATATAGCTCTGCGCCGCGGGCTGCCGCATTTTCAGGGACGTTCAGGCGTTTGGTTTCCTTAAGGCAGGCCAAAGCCGCCGCTGCCCCAACCGGATGACCGGAATAGGTGTAGCCATGACCAATCGCGGCTTTTCCTGTTTCATCCTTTTCAAAGGTCTCGGCCACATGCTCTGCGATCATGACGGCACCAAAGGGAAAATAGCCGTTTGTGATGGCTTTTGCGGTCGACATAAAGTCGGGTTTAACGCCCCAATGGCGTGATCCTGACCAGCTTCCGGTGCGACCAAAGGCGGTGATGACCTCATCCGCGATCAGCAAAATACCGTGTTTGTCACATATCGCACGCACGCCGGGCATAAAGCTTTCATGGGGCACAATGACACCGCCGGCACCAAGGATCGGCTCCATGATCATTGCGGCAATTGTCCCTGCTCCCTGAAATGCAATTTCATCTTCCATCGCCTGCAAGCACAGTTGGGCCAGCTTCTCCGGATCCGTTTCGTTAAACGGATTGCGATAGGTGTAAGGGGCAGGGATGTGGTAGCAGCCCGGCAAAAGGGGTTCATATTGGGTGCGGAAATTTGCGTTCCCGTTCACCGATGCGCCCCCCATATGGGTGCCGTGATACCCTTTTTTCAGCGACAGGAATTTCACCCGCCCGGGGTCCCCTTTGATCTTGTGATATTGCCGCGCCAAACGCAGCGCGGTTTCAACGCTGTCGGACCCGCCAGAGGTATAAAACGCCCGCGTCAGCCCGTCGGGTTCAAAAAAGGCCCGCAACTCCTCTGCCAGCTCAATCACCTGATCATTGGTGGTGCCGCGGAAGATTGAGTAATACGGAAGCTGATCCAGCTGGGCCGCGATGGCGTCTTTGATTGGTTGGCTGGAGAACCCAAGGTTTACATTCCAAAGCCCGCCAACGCCGTCGACCACTTCGTGCCCATCAATGTCGGTGATCCGGACACCCTGGGCACCCGTTACGATGGTCGGAGGGGTGTTTTGGCAATCAGCTGGATGGGCCATTGGGTGCCAAAGAGAGCGTGCATTTTTTTCCTTAAGAAAGTTCGAATCTTTCATGTCAGCCTCCTATTTGCGGCGGGTTTGCCTGCAAAAATGTTGGAAAAGTATCAGGTGGGAAGCCGCCCAAAAGGCGGGTCAGTGTGGCGGTGCGGGTGGTGAGCTCTGATATGATTTGCTCGCCAAGGATATCGGTCATGCGCGCAACAGGTGTCGCCACGGCTACCGCCCCAATACAGGCGCTGTTTGCATCAAATACGGGCACAGCATAGGAATGGACGTCTTGTTCATAGCCGCCAATGGATATGGCCACTCCGGTGGCGCGAATACCTGGAAGCATCGCGCGAATGACATCAGGGTCGGTTTCTGTTTCCGGCGTCCGCTTGATCAGGGGCGCGCTTAAGATGTCGTCGACATACTGCGAACTCGAATGGGCCAGAACGGCAAGACCGGAACTTGTGGCGTGCAGATCCAACACCTCGGCGTCTTCCATCATCACCATCGTGCCATGCGCCGTGGAATAGGTGTAGGAAAAGGACGAAAGCACATCCCCGTTGAGCAGCGACATATGCGCCGTTTCACCCGTTGCAGTGCTGAGCTCCGTTAAGGTTTGCGTGGCCAGTTCCCGCATCGGCACAGCGTTTTCACGTAACGCCGCCAGTCGCAAAAAGGCGGGTCCAAGTCGATATTCACGGCCAGACCCGATCTGCTCAACGAATCCATGTCGCGCCAGTTCCGACAGCAATCGATGCACGGTGGCTTTGTTGTAACCCGAATGCCTCGCCAGATCACTCAACCCGATTTTCGGGGTAGATCTGGTGAAATAGTTCAACAATGACAGGGCTTTGGAGGCTGTTCCCATAGTCTGACTTACGGTCCCTTATTTGTGAGCGCGCAAAGCACAGCGCCTTAACGCTTCACATGTTCAATGTTTTCTTGACAGGAAGCATCCCCCTCTGTCAATCTATTTTAAAACCAATGGTTCAAATAATGAACCGCTACAAATGACTGAATAGGGAGAATGTCATGAAGAAATCTAGCCTGATGGCAGGACTGGTTGGCGTCGCGCTTGCTGCGGTTGCGGCACCCGCACTTGCCGAGTACCCGGAAAAACCAGTGAGCTTTATCGTGCCGTGGCCCCCCGGTGATCTCGAAGACGTTCTGACGCGTATGATCGCTGAGGATTTTCAGGCGGAATATGGCATTTCAGCAGCTGTTGTGAACAAGCCCGGTGGCGGCGGTGGGCCTTTCCCCGGCGCGATTGATGTGGCGACGGCCCCCGCGGATGGCTACACCATCGGCAGCTTTGTCCCCGCAGTGCCGGTGATTGGACATGAGATTGGTATTGATGAGCTGACCCCAGAGAAGTTCGACCCAATTGGCATTTTCCTGACCTATCCGTTTGTCATCGCAGCCAAAGGCGATGCGCCCTATAACTCAATGGAAGAATTGGCGGCTTATGCCAAAGAAAATGACGTGGCTTTGGGGCATTTTGGCGATGTGCTGACCCCAACACAGGTGACCAAAGCCTTTGCCATAAATGCAGGGTTTGAATGGGGTTCAGATGCAGCCTTTGACGCGCTGGATTGCAACACATTGGCATCGGGTGATGCAGACGTTATCAACACCACATTGCAACTGATCCTGCCCTGCCTGGATGATGTCAAAGTTCTGATGGCTGTCACGGATGAACGTATTTCTCTGGTCCCTGATGCGCCCACGGTTGGCGAGCTGGACAAAACCTTGGATATCGCGCTGTGGAACGGGCTGTTCGTTGGCAAAGACACTCCTGCTGATGTGCGCGAGAAAATCGCGGCTGTTGCCGCAAAAACCGTCATGAGCGACCGCGCGCAGGCCGTTGCCAAAGAAACCGGTGCATTGGTCTATTGGATGGATGCGGAAAAATCGGCTGAACGCATTGCGGGCGATAAGGCCACTGTGGCCGTCATTGGCGAGATCCTTCAGTAACTGAGCGCTTAGAAAAGGGGCTGCAGATGCGGCCCCTTTTTGAAACAGTTTTACATCGACCACGGAACATGAGGCCGGAATGAGCGACGAAATTTCCGAACATCCTGACCGGCCCTTGCGCGGTCAGATCCTGTTTGCCGCCCTGTTTCTAATCTGCGCTCTGGTGCTTCTGGCTGGGATTGAGGAGCAGACCAAGTGGCTGAGAAAGAAGGCACTTTTCTCTCAGCCAAGGTTTTGGCCCGCGGTCGGCGTGGGGGGGATGGTGTTGTTTACAGCACTGCATTTTTGGCAATTGCCGAAAAAACCACGCACGCTTCCGCGTTGGATGCGCGAAGCCGATTGGTTTCAATGGGCGGAAAGCCTGTTTTGGGCATTTGCGGCGCTGTCGCTTTCCCTGTGGCTGGGGCCCTTACGTGCCGCACCTTATGTTGGGTTGATTGCAACGGTGCGCTTGGCGTGGCTGTTCACCCATTGGGTGGATCGGCGCGAGTTTAAGATCTGGTTGTCTGTCTTTGAGTGGGCGGGCTGGTTCTTGGCCTACGTCGCCTTGGTGCCGATCCTTGGATACCTTCCGATGACCTTGTTGTTTGCGCCCATGTTGACATGGCGGATTGGCTATCGTGATCGGCTAATGCTTTGGATTTCCGTCGGATTTGCCCTGTTTGTGGTGCTGGTTTTCAAAAGCTTTCTTCAAGTGAAAATCCCTGGCGCGGCAATATATGAATATCTTCCCAGCGCGCTGCGCTCTTTCTTTATCCTGAACTTCTGAGGGCGCAATGGACCTGATCTACGCATTTCTGGAACAGATTGGCGCAAGTTCGTCCTA
Source organism: Aliiroseovarius lamellibrachiae (assembly GCF_018599245.1). Classification (GTDB taxonomy): domain Bacteria; phylum Pseudomonadota; class Alphaproteobacteria; order Rhodobacterales; family Rhodobacteraceae; genus Aliiroseovarius; species Aliiroseovarius lamellibrachiae. The sequence continues at coordinate 313,435 of NZ_JAHEVJ010000004.1, read as the reverse complement.
TCTGGCGCGGTGGGACGTGGCGCTTGCCCTGTTTGTTGGTTCGGTTGGGGGCGTCCTGATTGGTGCTATCCCCGGTGTGGGCCCTGCGGTGGCCATTGCCATCCTGTTGCCCGCGACATTTTCGATGGACCCAATTGTCGGGCTGACCGTGCTTTTGGGCATTTACGGAAGCTCGATGTACGGGGGATCCATTCCCGCAATTCTGATCAACACACCGGGCACCGCTGTGAATGCGCTGACCACTTATGATGGGTATCCGATGACCACGCGGGGCGAGGCGCGGCGCGCGCTGTCATTGGCCTATAGTTCGTCATTTTTCGGCGGGGTATTCTCCGTCATCTGTCTGATCTTCTTTGCGCCGGTTCTGGCCAAAATCGCACCGATGTTCGGCTCGCGCGAGATTTTTCTAGCGGCTTTGCTCGGGCTAATTCTGGTCGTCACAGCACATCATAAACACACGCTTATCGCGGCCGCGATGGCCTGTTTCGGAATTTGGTTGAACACCATCGGCTTGCACACAGCGAGCTTTTCCAAACGCTACACATATGACCAATCGTGGCTGTCGGGTGGGGTGAATTTGATTGTGGTTGTGCTTGGCCTTTTTGCATTGAGCCAAGCCTTTACCCTTTTGCAAGGTGATGATGAGAAGGTGCGCTTGACCAAGATCAAAGGTAGTTTTTTCCAAGGATTTCGAGAGCTTGCCCGCCATCCCCGTATCGCGGGTGTCTCGGCCAGCCTTGGCGTTTTGATGGGAATGATCCCCGGCGTGGGCGAGTTTACCGCGCAGTTTATGTCCTACACCTACGCGCAAAAATCCTCAAAACGGCCCGAAGACTTTGGCCATGGCTCGTCCGAAGGGTTGATTGCTGCTGAAACCGCCAATAATGCGGTCCCAGGTGCGGCGATGATCCCGCTTTTGGCGCTCGGTATTCCAGGCGAGGCGCTTACGGCGATGATGCTTTCGGTGTTTTACGTGCACAACGTCATTCCCGGTCCACAGCTTTTCCAAAATGATATGGACTTTGTGGTCGCGCTGTATTTGGCTCTTTTGGTCCTGAATGTTCTGGTTGTGATGTTCCTTTTGATCGCCACCAATCAGCTGATCAAAGTGGTGAAAATCCCCAATCGGTTTCTTGGGGTTTGCATTCTGATCCTAAGCTTTGTGGGCGTCTATTCGCTGCGCAATTCGTTCACCGACTGCATTCTGGCGGCGGCATTTGGCATCTTTGGCTTTGTCATGAAACGCCTGCAACTGCCTGTTGTCCCCATTGTTCTGGGCATGGTTCTGGGCGGGATTATGGAAGTGAAGCTCCGCTCGGCCATGGCGCGGGTCAAAACGCCACTTGATTTCATCGATCGCCCAATTGCGGCGATCCTCTTTGTCATGATCGTTCTGGTCCTGATCCTGCATTTCCGCCGGGTCTGGCTGGATCACTCGAAAAGAAAGGCCAACGAATGGTCGACCAGTCACGCATCAACGAGCTTTCCCGCCATCCTGTCGCGCCGCAGAAACTTTATATTGACGGAGCGTGGGAAGAAGGTGCGGGGGAAACGCAAGACGTTCTCTCGCCGATCAACGGACAAACGCTAACCACCACCATTCGGGCGTCAAAGGCGGATGTGGATCGGGCGGTGGCCGCCGCGCGCCGCGCCTTTGAGGATGGCCGGTGGTCGCGCGCAGCCCCTGCTGTGCGGAAAAAAGTGCTGCATAAGCTGGCGGATTTGATTGAGGAACATGCGCTGGAGTTGGCGGTTCTTGGGGTGCGGGACAATGGCACCGAAATCGGCATGGCGATAAAGGCGGAACCGGGATCCGCTGCGGGCACATTTCGGTATTATGCCGAGGCTTTGGATAAAGTTTATGGCGAGGTGGCCCCCACGGCAGAGAATGTTCTGGGCCTTGTCCACAAAGAACCCGTCGGCGTTGTTGGCGCAATTGTGCCGTGGAACTTTCCGCTGATGATTGGGGCGTGGAAACTGGCGCCAGCATTGGCCGCTGGGAATTCCGTTGTTTTGAAACCAGCGGAAACCGCTTCGCTCACCTTGTTGCGGATTGCGGAGTTGGCGTCCGAGGCGGGCCTGCCTGATGGCGTGCTGAACGTGGTGACCGGCGAGGGCGCTGTGACGGGCGAAGCCTTGGCCATGTCGATGGATGTGGATGTATTGGTGTTCACCGGATCCGGCGGCGTGGGGCGGCGTTTGCTGGAATATTCAGCGCGTTCAAACCTCAAACGATGTTATCTGGAGCTTGGCGGGAAGTCCCCTAACATTGTGTTCGCCGATGCTCCTGATCTTGAAGCCGCGGCAAAAGTGTCCGCCGCGGGAATTTTTCGCAATGCGGGGCAGGTGTGCATCGCAGGATCACGCCTTTTGGTCGAAGACAGCGTACATGATGAATTTGTGGAGGCGCTGACCCGCCACGCCGCCGCCATGCAAGTGGGAAACCCGCTGGAGCTGTCCACCAACATAGGCGCGGTGAACAACCTTCCGCAGCTAGAAGGCAATCTTGGGTTCGTGACCAAAGCCTTGGAGGAGGGCGCGGATCTTGCCTTGGGGGGGGCGCGCGTGATGCAGGATACTGGTGGCTGGTATATGGAACCAACGGTTCTGACTGGCGTGCAACCCGCGCATAATGTGGCCCAAAACGAAGTGTTTGGCCCGGTACTGGCGGTGACGCGATTTTCATCAGATGAGGAAGCCGTTCGCATCGCCAATTCAACAAATTATGGTTTATCCGCAGGAGTTTGGACGTCGAACCTGTCGCGCGCACATAAGATGGTGCGCTCGGTTCAAGCGGGCGTTGTGCACGTAAATACTTATGGAGGGGCGGATAATTCGGTGCCTCTTGGGGGGGTGAAGCAATCTGGAAACGGCCATGACAAATCCATGCATGCCTTTGACAAATACTTCGACCTGAAAACCGCTTGGATAAGCCTATGACAGAGATCAGCATGAACGGAAAAACCATTTTGGTGGTCGGCACCTATGACACCAAAGATGACGAGCTGAATTATCTTTCTGACGTCATCCGAGGGCAGGGCGGCGCGGTCAAAACCATGGATGTGTCTGTTCTTGGGGATCCAAGTGCGCCTTGTGACTACTCAAAACATGACGTGGCCGAAGCGGGCGGATCATCGATTAAAGCGGCCATCGACAGCGGCGATGAGAACACCGCGATGCAAATTATGGCTACCGGATCAGCGATGCTGGCGTTGAAACTCTACCGCGAAGGGGCGTTCGATGGGCTTATCGTTTTAGGTGGTACAATGGGAACCGATCTGGCGTTGGATCTGTGTCAGGCGCTGCCGATTGGAGTGCCTAAATATGTTGTCTCAACGGTCAGCTTTTCACCGCTGATCCCGCCAGAACGCTTGCCGGCGGATGTTCAGATGATCCTTTGGGCCGGGGGGCTATACGGGCTTAACTCCATTTGCAAGGCGTCGCTGTCGCAGGCCGCAGGGGCAGTGTTAGGCGCGGCGCGCGCCGTGGAAAAGCCCAGCTTTTCTAAGCCTCTCATCGGGATGACCAGCTTTGGGAAAACGGTTCTGCGCTATATGGTCGACTTGAAACCCGCCCTTGAAGCACGCGGTTTCGAAGTCGCCGTTTTCCACGCCACGGGCATGGGCGGGCGCGCGTTTGAAAGCCTCGCGGCGGAAGGCGCGTTTGCCGCTGTGATGGACTTTGCGCCACAAGAGCTGGGCAATCACATCATGGGGTCCGCCATCTCGGCTGGCCCCGACCGAATGACCCATGCAGGGGCGTCCGCAACCCCCCAAATGGTGTCCATTGGCTGTTATGATTTGGTGGATATTGTGGGCTGGCAGGCAACGCCCGAAAAGCTGGCGGGCCAAGAGGTGCACGCCCACAACCGTCTGTTGTCCTCGGTCATGATGACGCCAGATCAACGCCGCGAAATGGCGCGCGCGATGTGTGCCCAGCTTGCCGGTGCAAAAGGCCCAACGCTTGCGATCCTTCCCACGCAGGGTGGAAATGAATGGGATCGCCCCGGTGGCCCACTGCATGATGCAGAAGGCCTGTCCGCATTTCTTGATGAATTTCGCACTTATTGTCCCGAAAATGTGCGGTTGATAGAGCTGGATTGCCACATCAACGATGCAGAATTTTCCGACGCCGTTTTGTCCCAATTTGATCTATGGCAAGGTGCAGGTGTCGTTTCCCCTTAATGTTTGTCTGGGCCGAATTTGCGGTGGGAAAATTATTGCGCCTGCAATGATCTGGTGCTTTCCTGTCAAAAAATACGGTGAAGGATCAACAAAAAAGAGGGCTTGATGCCGCATCTTTCGTTTGAATTCAGCCGCGGATTGGACGCGTGCGTAGATATGGGTGAGCCGGCCCAGTGCAAGCATGCGACCCTTCAGATTAAGGGGTATCGTTCCTTTGGACGGCTCTGCGTGCATAGGGCCGAGATGCCGGTTGATGCCATTTCTTGTGGCGCAAATGGCCGTCAGTCGGATGATCTGCCGGTTCTCCCCAGCCTCGAAGTTCAGGAAATTGTAACCCGGTTCCGCCGCAGCTCATGGGGCCCTCTCCACGCGGCAATCGGAAAAAGGACACACCGATGAAAAGCCTAGACCGCGCCCTTCCGATTGCACTTTTGCACGCCCGCGAGGCGACGTTGAAACCATTTCGTCACGAGTTGGACCAGATCGACCTGACCGTACAACAATGGCGGGTGATCCGGGTTCTCGCGGAAGGGAAAGCCTGTTGTGCAACCGAACTTGCAGAGCGCTGCGTGTTGATGCCGCCCAGCTTAAGTCGGATTTTGAAAAACCTGTCGGAACGCGCGTTGATTGAACGGGTGGATGACAGCGATGGTCGCCGCCGCCGCGTGAAAATCGCCCCGGCTGGGGTCAAGAAATACGACGAAATGTCGGGCAAAGCCGCGCGGATTTATGCAAATCTTGAAGCCCATTTTGGCGAAGAAAAGATGGAGACGCTGCTTGATCTTCTGACCGAGCTTCGTGAGGTTGCAGAGGGCGAGAAGCTCTGAAATTTCTGTGCTAGAACCTGCGAAGATCATGTCATCCGGCGCGCATGTCGGTCTGTGACGCAGCGCTTTACTTGAGCCTGCGGGCGCTTGCCGGTAGCTAAGGGAAAACACGCGCGAGAGGACAGCCCATGAGTGAGACACCAGAAGGCAACATCATCCTACGCACTTTGGCCATGCCCGCGGACACCAATGTCGCGGGGGATATCTTTGGCGGTTGGGTGCTGTCACAAATGGATATTGCGGGCGGTGTGTTGGCCGCAGAACGTGCCGGGGGCCGGGTGGCCACCGTGGCAGTGGATGCGATGAAATTCATCTCTCCGGTGAAGGTGGGGGATGTGTTGTGCATCTATGGTGAGGTCGGCCGGATCGGCACCACCTCCCTCGCTATTCATATCGAAGCTTGGTCAGAACGCGATCGAGGCCGGTCAAAAACCAAAGTCACCGAGGGCGTGTTTGTTTTTGTGCATCTGGATGATGAGGGGAATAAGGTGCGGGTGGAGGGGTGAAGTCACCTGTCTAAAGCTGGCTGGCTTTCCAGTCGCCATAAGTTTGTTTAGTTTCCTTCATAAGCCAATCTGATCGGCCATTTCGTGAGGTTCCAAAGAGAAATACGGCGGCTGCAGATGGGCTTGAGAAGGCGACGTCATCAACCAGCTTAAAACAACCGTTTTCGATGCTTTTTGCTCTCCCCGATGATAGGATCTGCTGCCTAATCGCCGCCACGCGTTCGTTAAAAGACGCAGATTCATTTAAGTCACCAATGGAACCAGCCCTTAGAACAAATTCGCCATCAATTTCGGTGGCAAACGCATTAATTCCCTTTTTGGTATGACGTAGGAAAAACTCGGGGTTCTTATCGGACGGATCGTCAGAGGCCGCTGCAAATACGCCGCCAACTTTTCTAAAAAAATCAACACCAATTACAGGTAATACGAGTTGGATCTCTTCTAAAAAAGTTTCCATATCGGAAATGTCCGCCTCGGGTAAGCGGTCAAATTCTGGCTCCGTTTTATTCACTACGCAGCTTTTCTTTGCTTCCTTCAGCAAAGAAATCATACGCCCCTCCAGATATTTAACATGCGCTTTTGTAAGGTTCATATCTTTGTTCGTGACTGCAATAAAACGATCCCAGAAATCTTTGTTTTCGTCTTTTGAGTGCGAATAGAGTCGCCTGGAAATGTCATCCCCCTCTCCGACGTAAACACTCGGCAAACTAGAGTTTAATGGGGAGCCAAAGAGTATATAAATTCCGGTCCTGCGCAGCTCGTCCCTTTTTAGGGCAATATCTAATTTTGTTCTAGGCGCTGCTAGAACATGGCCTGTCCAATTCACGATCTCTGCAGTCAGTACCCCCGTAGGGGTTCCTTCCGCTAAGAACAGCCGAACCGATCTGCCTTTTATCATCATGGTTTCCTACTTAGTTGCAGCGCCGAGGTGTTAAACCTATGCGCGAACGCGGATTTGATGTCAAATCCGCTGCCTCGCGCCGATAAAAAATGGCCCCGAAAGGGGGCCATTTATTTATCTCGAAAACTTCTTATGCTTCATGCGCTTCGGCTCCAAAGCGTCAGCCCCAAGCCGTCGCTTTTTATCCTCTTCGTAATCTTCAAAGTTGCCCTCAAACCACTCCACATGCGCCTCACCTTCAAAGGCAAGGATGTGGGTGCAGATCCGGTCTAGGAAAAAGCGATCGTGTGAAATGACCACGGCGCAGCCGGCGAAATCCACCAGCGCATCTTCGAGCGCGCGCAGGGTTTCCACGTCGAGGTCGTTGGTCGGTTCGTCGAGCAGCAGCACGTTGCCGCCCTCTTTCAACAGCCGCGCCATATGCACGCGGTTGCGCTCCCCGCCGGACAACAGCGACAGTTTTTTCTGCTGATCTCCGCCTTTGAAGTTGAAGCTTGAACAATAGGCGCGGGAATTGACCTGCGCGTCGCCCAGTTCAATCAGTTCAGCTCCGCCGGAAATTGCTTCCCAAACGGTTTCATCCGCGTTCAAATCATCGCGCGATTGATCGACATAAGACAGCTGAACCGTGTCGCCCAGCTCAATCGTACCCTCATCCGGTGTCTCTTCACCGGTGAGCATTTTAAAGAGCGTGGATTTACCCGCGCCGTTGGGGCCGATCACGCCGACAATGCCACCGGGCGGCAATGAAAAATCGAGACCTTCGACCAAGAGCTTGTCGCCCATGTGCTTTTTCAAGCCCTCAACCTCGATCACCTTTGACCCAAGGCGCGGACCGTTGGGAATAACGATCTGGGCGCGGCCAACCTTTTCGCGTTCGGACTGATCGGCGAGTTCATTATAGGCGTTGATCCGGGCTTTTTGCTTGGCTTGGCGGGCTTTTTGACCTTGCTGCATCCACTCCAACTCGCGCTCCAAGGTCTTTTGCTTGGACTTATCTTCGCGGGCTTCCTGCGCTAGGCGTTTGGCCTTTTGCTCAAGCCACGCGGTGTAGTTGCCTTCGTAAGGCATGCCGCGACCACGGTCGAGCTCAAGGATCCAGCTGGTGATGTCATCCAGGAAATAGCGGTCGTGGGTGACGATCAGGATGGTGCCTTTGTAATCGATCAAATGCTGTTGCAGCCAGGCGATGGTTTCCGCGTCCAAGTGGTTGGTCGGTTCATCCAAAAGCAACATATCAGGTGCTTCAAGCAGCAGTTTACACAGCGCAACGCGGCGTTTTTCACCGCCCGAAAGCGTGGCCACATTCGCGTCGTCGGGCGGGCAACGCAGGGCTTCCATGCTGACGTCAATCTGTGCGTCCAGATCCCAAAGGTTCTGCGCGTCAATCTCGTCCTGCAGCTTGGCCATTTCTTCGGCGGTTTCTTCGGAATAATTCATCGCCAGATCATTGTAACGATCGAGGATAGCCTTCTTCTCGGCCACGCCCAGCATGACATTGCCACGCACATCAAGGGTTTCATCCAGCGTGGGTTCCTGCGGCAGGTAACCGACTTTGGCCCCTTCTGCGGCCCAAGCCTCGCCTTGGAAATCCTTGTCGATGCCGGCCATAATGCGCATCAAGGTTGATTTACCGGTGCCATTCACGCCGACAACACCGATTTTCACGCCGGGCAGAAAGCTGAGGCGGATGTTTTCAAAGCATTTCTTGCCACCCGGATAGGTCTTGGAAACGCCGTCCATGTGGTAGACATATTGATAAGCGGCCATTGGGATGCTCCGTTGAAAGTCGCGGTTTTGGTAGGGAATAGCGATTTCGCTGGACGAGGGCAATTGGCTCGCGTTAGGGCAATGCAATTATGACGGATAATTTGCGATATAATTTGCCATATGCACATCCCGGCCAGGTCATTGGCCTGTTGGGCGGGTCTTTTGATCCAGCCCATGAGGGACATGTGCATTTGACGCGTGAGGCGTTAAAGCGGTTTGGCTTGGATCAAGTGTGGTGGCTGGTCACACCGGGCAACCCCTTGAAATCACAAGGCCCTGCGCCGATGGTGCAACGCTTGGCACATGCGCGTCAGAAAATGCTACATCCACGGGTGAAAGTCACAGATATCGAGGCCAAAACCGGCACGCGGTACACCGCTGAAACCCTAGCAGCCTTGAAGAAGCTCTATCCCAATGTCAGGTTTGTCTGGCTCATGGGGGCGGACAATCTGACCGATTTTCACCATTGGGATCGGTGGCAGTGGATTATGGACAATGTCCCGATTGGCGTTATCGCCCGTCCGGGCGACCGGGTGGCGGCGCGTATGTCGCCTGCGGCGTCGATCTATCGCACGTCACGATTGCGGGGGCGAGATGCGCGGGCATTGGCGCAAATGCCTGCTCCGTGCTGGTGCCTGGTGAACGTCCCGATGGTTAACGTGTCCTCGACCCAAATTCGTGCGGATGGGAAGTGGTGAGACATCGTAATGTTTGTGATATCCGGCCTGATATTGTGACCATTTGCCCATTGATCTTGTCTTGAATTGGTTGTGCCGAGCGGGTTAACTCGCCACATGATAAAGACAATTACAAGACGCGCTCTTTTGGCGGGATTGGGCAGCGGGCTGGGCTGGGCGGCCCTCGCAGATGCCCCCATTACCAGTTTGGTTCCACCGTCACGGCCCACGGATTTCATCAAGCGGACAGTGTCCCCCGTTGACGCACTCATTGCGCAGGCAAACTTGAGCGGTGAGATCGGTTATGTGGTTGCGGATGCACGTACCGGACTGGTGCTTGAGGCCCGCAACCCGAACACTGGTTTGCCGCCCGCATCGGTGGCCAAGTCGATCACGACGGCCTATGGGTTGGCTCATCTGGGAGCGGGGCATCGATTTTCCACACAGGTGGTTGCCACAGGGCCGATCAAATCTGGCAAGATACAGGGGGATCTGGTCTTGGTCGGGGGGGCGGATCCTGTGCTGGATACCGATGGGTTGGCTCAACTTGTGAAGTCGTTGAAAGCAAAAGGTATTACCGGCCTGTCGGGGGGCTTTAAAGTCTATTCTGCGGCGCTTCCATATGTGGCCGCAATCGACCCGGATCAACCAGATCATCTGGGATATAATCCTGCAATCTCGGGGCTTAACCTGAACCATAACCGTGTCCATTTCGAGTGGAAACGCTCCGGGGAAGGTTATTCGGTGGCGATGGATGCGCGGTCGGATCATTTTCGCCCAGCGGTGTCTATGTCCCGAATGAAAATCGTGAACAGAAGCTTGCCGGTTTACACCTACAAGGCGTCCTCTGGTGTGGACAATTGGACCGTGGCCAAGGGGGCTTTGGGCAAAGGGGGATCACGCTGGCTGCCTGTGCGGCGACCGGATCTTTATGCCGCAGAGGTGTTTCAGGTTCTGGCGCGATCTCAGGGGATCCGGTTGTCAAAACCGAAGGCGGCACGAAAGATGCCGAAAGGGACGGTGGTGGCGTCGCATTCCAGCGCGCCCCTTAGCGATATAGCGCGTAGCATGTTGAAGTATTCTACCAACCTGACAGCGGAAGTGATTGGCTTGTCGGCCACGCAAAAACGGGGGGGGGCGCCCAGTTCCCTGTCGGCCTCGGCCCGCGAAATGTCAGCTTGGGTGCAAAGCAATTTGGGGGCGAAGTCTGCAAAGTTTGTGGATCATTCCGGCCTGTCCGATGCGTCGCGAATTTCGGCGCAAGATATGGTGAATGCCCTTGTTTCATTGGGCGCAAACGGCCCGTTGCATGGGTTGATGAAGGAAATCCCTGCGCGCGGGCAAGACGGGAAAACGATCAAATCTGCAGCCTATAAGGTACGCGCAAAAACCGGCACACTCAATTTTGTAAGCGCGTTGGCCGGATATATTGTTGGTGCGGATGGAACGCCCATGGTGTTTGCGATTTTCACCGCGGATCTCAAGCAACGCCGGGGGATTAAACGGGCGGATCGTGAACGTCCGCAGGGCGCAAAAGGGTGGAGCAGACGATCACGCCTGCTCCAATATAAACTGATCAATCGCTGGGCCACGCTGTACGGCACATGACCTCGCTTTTGGTGTCAAGGCCGTGGCGGAATGTTCACCGCCGCGTGTGACGCGGGACGTGAAGAACAGGTCTCATACCAGCGCATCACATTGGAAAAGCTTGATAATTCCATCTCTTCCGCTGCGTTATACGCGGTCAAGATGGCGCGGATCCACGGCCAGGCGGCGATGTCGGCGATGGTGTAATCTTCGCCCATAATAAAGTCGCGACCCTCAAGGCGCGCGTCCAAAACACCCAACAGGCGTTTGCCTTCGGTCAGGTAACGATCACGCGGACGTTTGTCTTCGATCTCTTTACCGGCAAAGGCGTGGAAGAACCCAAATTGGCCAAGCATTGGACCCAAACCGCCCATTTGCCACATCAACCATTGCAAGGTTTCTGCTTTCTTTGCGGGATCTTCTGGCAGGAATTTCCCCGATTTTTCAGCGAGATAAATTAAGATGGCGCCACTTTCCCATAATGGGAGCGGCGCGCCGTCTGGACCATTTGGGTCAATGATTGCGGGGATTTTATTGTTGGGATTAAGCGACAGAAACTCAGGTGTGAGTTGATCATCACTGGCGAAGCTGACCAGATGCGGCTCATACGCCAGACCGGTTTCTTCGAGCATCGCGGACACTTTCACGCCGTTTGGTGTGGGCAGTGAATAGAGCTGAATGACATCCGGGTTGGCGGCGGGCCAGCGCTTGGTAACTTTAAAGTCTTGCAACATTTTGATCCCCTAACTTTAAACTCTTTAAAGGTTAAAACAGCGAAAGTTTAAACTCTTTAAGGTTTTGGTCAGCAGAATATGGGGCTTTCCCACCGCCCTTCAAGATCGGGGGGATCACGCCTTTGTGTCTCAAACGTAAAACGCCGCGCCTCCGGGATGGCTGCGCGACGTTCTGAGTATTGCAGATGGGCGTGGGGCGATTAGGCCTCTTCTTTTGCGCGGGGCAAGATCAGGTTCAGAACCAAACCCGTGACACCCGACAGGCCGATCCCCGCGAGGGTGAAGCCCTCACCAAAGCTGAGCGTCAGGCCGCCAAGCCCGATGATCAACACCGTTGACACAATCACCATATTGCGCGCCTCGACCAATCTGTCGCCAAGCTTTGCCACGACCGACAGACCAACAACCGTCACCATGCCAAACAGCAGGATCATAATACCGCCCATCACCGGCATCGGGATTGAGGCAAGCGCGCCGCTGAGTTTGCCGACAAACGACAGGGCGATGGCGAAGATCGCCGCCCATGTCATGATCGCTGGGTTAAAGGCGCGGGTCAGCGTCACGGCACCGGTCACTTCGGAATAGGTGGTGTTGGGGGGGCCGCCCAAAAGCCCCGCCGCCGTGGTGGCAAGACCGTCCCCGAGCATGGTGTTTTGAATGCCGGGCTTTTCCATATAGTCGCGTTTGGTCACGCTGCTGATGGCCATGATGTCGCCGAAATGCTCAATGGCGGGGGCGATGGCGACAGGAAGGATAAAGAGGATCGCGGCGAGGTTAAACTCGGGCCGAACAAAATTCGGCAGGGCAAACCAAGCGGCATCCGCCATGGGGGCGGTGTTGATCAGGCTTTCGCCGGTCATCATGCCAATGACAAGGGCCGCCACGTAACCCGCTATCACGCCTACGATAATTGGCACCACACGCATGATGCCACGGCCAAGAATGGCGGTGATCATGGTGGCGCCAAGCGCGATCAGCGCCAGCGTCAGCGCGATACCTTTGGGAACGATCTGCGCGTCCCCTGCAACACCCGTGGCCATGTTCACCGCCACTGGTGCCAGTGACAGGCCGATGACCATGATGACCGGGCCAACCACAACGGGTGGCAGGATTTTATGCAAAAAACCCGCGCCAAAGATGCGGATGGCAAAGCTGAGCGCGACATATAAAAGACCGGCGGCCGCCAAGCCCCCGGTTGTGGCCGCCAGCCCCCATGTTTGCACGCCGTAGATGATCGGCGCGATGAAAGCGAAAGATGAGGCGAGAAAGACGGGGACCTGCCCACGGGTGGTGATTTGGAAGATCAACGTGCCAAGGCCCGCCGTGAACAAAGCCACCGAGGGATCAAGCCCTGTAAGCAGCGGCACCAGAACCAGCGCCCCAAAGGCCACAAACAGCATTTGCGCGCCAATCAGCGCCTGGCCCACCCCGAATCTATACTCGGTTGTGGTCATATCTGATGGGGGGGTGTCATCAATATTGGGGGAGGTGGTCATCTCATTTTTCCTCTGCAGACAAGATGAGGGGGGCATGGGGGCGTAAACCGGCCCAAGCGACTCGATTGGTCACTTTTGAAACATTGCAGAGGGTTATGCCAGCACCGCGAGCGGAAACAGGGGCGATTTGGTGCAGAAATTTACGAAGGGGGTTCTGAGGTGAAAGGCAAACAAAAGGCCCCGCAATGCGAGGCCTTTCGAAACCGTCTTTGTCTGTCCTGAACTTCGCTTGGGGGCGCGGCGCTTACAGTGTCATATGTCGCGCGCGCGCACCGCGTTCAATGGCGGCGGCGTGCAGGCGGTCGATGCTCAGTTCATAGCGGATTTCTTCCAGGATCCGCAGCTCTGGCCCTTGTAGAACACCGTCCGAGGCCGCCACATCACAGGCCAGCGCATAGGCGGTTTCAAAGAGGGCTTCGGGAAGGTTGTCGCGCACGAGGCCGAAAAGCGCATCCAGCCCGTCCTCAACCGCAAAAAGGTCAAACACGGTTTGGGACACGTTTTTGACCCGGTCGGGGTCATAGCCTGCAAACACAGGCAGGTGATTCACGACGCGCTCAATGGTCAAAAGCTCGGCGGAGGTAATCTCTTCGTCCGAGGCTGAAACAGCCATCATAACGGCGATCAGGCTGTCTTGGGCGGTCAGCGAATGGGGGATATCTTGCACAGGTGGCTCCTTTTGTTGCGGTGCAGAATATTGACCTAACGCCGTCATCGCAATAGGGAGAGATGTTTGGGGGCATTGGGCCCCGATTGGGGCGGATGTGCGCCGATGGATATGTAAGGAAACAGCAGATGACGGATCAGATCAGTCCTGAGATGCGTGACGCCGCGATGGCGTCCAAAGCCTGGCCCTTTGAAGAAGCGCGCCGGGTGCTTAAACGCTATCAAAAGGGCGCGCCTGAGAAGGGATATGTGCTGTTTGAAACCGGGTACGGCCCGTCGGGCTTGCCACATATCGGCACCTTTGGCGAGGTGGCGCGTACCACGATGATCCAGACCGCGTTTGAGGTGATCTCGGATATTCCGACCAAGCTGATTTGTTTCTCGGACGATTTGGACGGCATGCGTAAGGTGCCGGGAAATGTGCCGAATTCCGAAAGCCTGCAGGAACATTTGCAAAAGCCGCTGACCTCGGTGCCCGATCCCTTTGGCACGCACGAAAGCTTTGGCCATCACAACAACGCCATGCTGCGCCGGTTCTTGGACACTTTTGGGTTCAAATACGAATTTTACTCGGCACGCGAGTTTTACAAATCTGGTCAGTTTGACGAGGTTCTGAAGCGCGCGGTTGAGAGATATGATGATGTGATGGAGGTGATGCTGAAATCCCTTCGGGAAGAGCGTCGTCAGACTTATTCGATTTTCCTGCCGATCCACCCCGAAACCGGCCGTGTGCTTTACGTGCCGATGAAAGAGGTGAACCCAGAGAACCACACCATCACCTTTGACGACGAAGACGGCAAAGAATGGACGCTTCCGGTCACCGGCGGCAATGTGAAACTACAGTGGAAGCCCGATTTCGGCGCCCGTTGGGCAGCACTTGAGGTCGACTTTGAGATGTATGGGAAAGACCATTCCACCAACACGCCGATCTATGACAAGATCTGCCGTGTGCTGGGCTGGCGTGCGCCAGAGCATTTCACCTATGAATTGTTCCTTGATGCCAATGGTCAAAAGATCTCCAAGACCTCTGGTAATGGGATTTCGATTGATGAATGGCTGACCTATGCCTCCACCGAAAGCCTGTCCTACTTTATGTATCTTAAGCCCAAAACGGCAAAACGGATGCACTTTGATGTGATCCCCAAGGCGATGGATGAATATCATCAACAGCTGAAAGCCTATCACAAACAAGACCTTAAGGCGCAGTTGAACAACCCGGTCTGGCATATTCATGGCGGCGATGTGCCACAATCAAACATGGTTGTATCGTTCTCAATGCTGCTGAACCTCGCGTCTGTGGCCGCTGCTGATGATAAGGACCAGCTGTGGGGCTTTATCAAACGCTATGCCCCGGAAGCATCGGCCGACACGCACCCGGATCTGGATGCAGCCGCGGGCTATGCGGTGAAATATTATCAGGACTTTGTTGAGCCTGAGAAAGTGTTCCGCATGCCTTCCGATCAAGAACGCGCCGCCTTGCAAGAGCTGGCCGCCGCCTTTGGCGACAGCGCCACCGCACGCGACGTGATCGCCCGCAAAAATGCGCAAATGGGCAATGACGATCCTTTGCCAGAAGTGGATTTCACATCCGATGAATTCCTTCAGTCCATCGTCTTTGCTGTGGGCAAACTGCACGGGTTTGAAAACCTGCGCGATTGGTTCAAGGCGCTTTACGAAGTGCTTCTGGGCGCCAGCCAAGGCCCGCGGTTCGGTAGCTTTGCCGCCCTTTATGGCGTGGATGAAACTGTGGCGCTGATCAAACGCGGTCTGGCGGGCGACCTTTTGAAATAAGATATGTGGGGGCCGACGATTGTCGCCCCCCACCCCTTCTGACCCCATGTCAGGGGCTCGCCGGTTTCAATAATCCTGCTTTTTTCTTGCCTCAAATATCTCGGGGTGAGGGCGCAGCCCGAGGGGCAGCGCCCCTTTTTTTGAAAACACCCATCTGTTGCGTACCACCGCGCAGCGCACGGTGCTGTTAACGGGCGTTAAACCACATTTGTTACCTCTTTCCCCGTTGCGGACCGCTGTGTCCGACATCCCGCGCATGAGACCGCGTTGGGGCATCGCTTTGTCCTTGCCGCATCGCAGGCCCGCCGGGCTGGCAGATTTATTGACCTGAAAGGGAATTGAATGAACAAGGCACTTACCGACGGGGTGGTTTTCATGCCGCCCCCCTTCGCCGATGGTCTGAACGTATGGTCAAGCGAGGATGGCACCCCCGGATCCAACACCTATGACGGCGCGTTTAATGCCGCTTTGGTGCCCGCTGATCAGGATTTTGACAGCTGTCTGGAAATCTTTAAAAACGACGATAATGTCAAACTGACCTATATGGGCCAGACCCCCTTTGAACAGGGCTGTTATCTGCGCATTTCAGCCAAGGTAAAGGCGGTGAGCGGCCCGTTACCAAACGTGCGCGCGGTGGCCTGGGCGGCGAAGTCAGGTGGCAGCCACGCCACCGGCTATGTCGAACAGGGACCCAGTGTTCCGCTAACAGCATACGGCGAAGTGGTTGAAGTTTCAGCCATTATCGGATCGGGGTCGCGCAATGGGGTCGATATGATCTGGGGCGCGGATGTGGCCTATGCGCATCTTGGGTTGGAAATGACCGGATCCAATGGCGGGATTGTCCGTATTGATGAGATCGTCATTCAGGATATCACCGGTGCGTATCTGCGCGATATGATGGACTGGGTGGATGTGCGCGATTTTGGGGCCGCCGGGGATGGTGTCACCAATGACCGCGATGCGTTTTTGGCGGCGGATGCTGCGGCCAACGGGCGTACGGTGTTGATCCCCGAGGGGGTGTATCGCATTACATCGAACTTGACCTTACATTCGGATGTGCGTTTTGAAGGCACGATTTCGATGCCTGACAACGTCTATCTGTCGCTGACCCGAAGCTTTGATCTGCCCACTTATATTGACGCGTTTGGCGACGAGATGCTGGGGTTCAAAAAGGCGTTT
The DNA here is from genome assembly GCF_018599245.1 of Aliiroseovarius lamellibrachiae. Lineage (GTDB taxonomy): Bacteria > Pseudomonadota > Alphaproteobacteria > Rhodobacterales > Rhodobacteraceae > Aliiroseovarius > Aliiroseovarius lamellibrachiae. The sequence goes on along the minus strand of NZ_JAHEVJ010000004.1, from coordinate 297,117 downwards.
CAGGCGCTGTTGAATTATGCGGACCATGAGGTTCTGGACATGTGCGGGCGGCGGTTGGATGTGACCGCACCGATTGATATGCAGGATGCGGTCAATACAATGACCAAGTTCGAAATCCGCCGGGTGATCAAAAACGGCCAGTTCTATGTGATTGATGGGCCTGCGTGGGACACCAGCAGTGTGACCGCCAACGGCAGCTATAATTCCAACAATCCGTTCAAACTGACCAGTGTCTCGAATATCGCTTCGATCAAACGCGGGGATTTGATCACCGGCAATGGTGTCGGACGCGAGGTATATGTGCGCGATGTGGATGTCGCGAGCAACTCCATTACGCTTTCACAAGGGTTATGGGGGGCGAGCTCTTCGCAAAGTTATACGTTTACGCGCTTCAAGTATGTGCTTGATTTTGCAGGGTTTACCAAAGTGAATCGGATGACCCTGTCTGAGGTTGAGTTTCAATGTAACGGCGAAGCGTCCGGGGTGCGTTTGGCGCGTGATGGGGAAAATGCGATTTTCCAGGATTGCTTTTTCATCAAGCCGAAAAACCGTGGCATCACCTCTATCGGGCGCGGCTGTCAGGATTTGCACATCGAACGGTGTCAGTTCATTTCGAATGAACAAGGGCTTGCGGCCACCGCGCGCCAGTCCCTTGCATTCAACATGAACGCAAATGATGCCAAAATCCGTGACAACCGATTCCAGCGGATGGGGGGCACGGCGGTGATGCATGGGTCAAACCACATCATCCAAGGCAACCACATGTTCCAGGGGGACGAAGTTGACAAGGGGCCGCGCACGTCGGGTTTGATTTTCACCTATGAAAACAACAACACGGTTCTGACCGGCAATTACATCGACAATTGCTCGGTGGAGTTGAACAATGAACATGACCCGAAGCCCAACTTCAGTTCGGAGTATTCCTTTGGTGGCATGACCATCACCGGCAATATCTTTGTCACCATTGATGCGGCGGCTTGGTTTAACTTCATCATCATCAAGCCCTATGGCACCGGTCATTATGTGTCGGGGTTCCATGTGACGAACAACACATTCCGCACCTATTTGGGCAATATTAACCGCGTCGAGGGGGTTTCGACCACGCATGCGACGTTAAATGGTTGGAATTACCGGAATATGACCTTTGAAAATAACGCGTATTTCGGGGTTAATCAGCGAACAATTTCGCCGGTGTTGCTGGAGTATAGCCAAAACAGCAATGCGTCGACCTGGAGTTTGGATGCGGGCGAATACATGCCCTTTGGTGGCAAAGCGCGCCGCTGTTCTGGGCTGGTGTTTGAAGATGGTCTGAAAGACGGTGCCAATGCGGCGATGCACGAGATGCCATTGGTCAAGCTTGCACAGGGCAGTTCAAATGAACTGGTACAGCTGAAATGGCCGCGGGCCTGTCGTGGCAAGGTCTATGCGACGATCCGAACCGATAACCCGGTCTAAGGGTCAAGAAAACAAGTTCGCCCTGGCTCGGCTTTTGCTGTGCTGGGGCGACTTCTATTGGCCGCTGTTAGTGGTCCCTGCGCGGGGGCGGGGTTGCCACGGCCCATCGCAGTTCAAACAACAACGCCATGACAATCACACTCGCGGCGATCTGATCAAAGCTCAGAATAGAAAAGATGGTCACGTCGGGGCCTCCAGCACTGCTCTGGTTTACAGATACCTTTTGAACAGACAGGTGTTAACAAGAGATTTTCTTTTTTACGACATTGTCCGAAACTGACCATTTAGAAGGTGAATTCGTTACAATTTTTTGACCCGGATCAAGGCAGGTTTGATCTGGATAGGGTAGCTGAAGACGAATTCAACAAAGGTCAGATTAGGAGAGTAGCATATGGCTCAATCCACGGCGCGCGCGAACAGTGCAAACAGCAACCCAGCGGACAAAACCACCGTGAAAGTGGCGGCGAAACCTGCGGGAAAACCGATCGAAAAATCGGCAACACCCCCCTCGTCTGAAAGCGTGGATGTGACCGCGACACGGGCCAATGCTGCTGGGTTTCCAAATGTTGCCTCCGACGCGGGCAAGCCGACCTTTGAAAATGGCAAATACCCCTATGATGTCAAAATGGGCAAAAAGGATTACGAACGTCAGAAAGCCAAGCTTCAGGCGGAGCTTTTGAAAGTTCAGCGTTGGGTTGGTGAGACCGGTCAGAAATTTGTATTGCTGTTTGAAGGCCGGGATGCGGCAGGTAAGGGCGGAACGATCAAACGCTTTATGGAGCATTTGAACCCTCGCGAAGCTCGTGTTGTTGCGCTGAATAAACCAACCGATGCGGAACGTGGCCAGTGGTTCTATCAACGCTATGTCTCGCACCTGCCAACCAAAGGGGAAATGGTCTTTTATGACCGCTCTTGGTACAACCGCGCCGGTGTGGAACGGGTCATGGGCTTCTGTACGCCCAACGAATATCTCGAATACATGCGTCAGACCCCGGAATATGAACGCATGCTGACGCGTTCTGGCATTCGCCTTTACAAATACTGGTTCTCGGTCACACGAGAAGAGCAAAAGCGCCGTTTTGACAGCCGTAAAGATGATCCGTTGAAGCGTTGGAAGCTGAGCCCGGTCGACGTGGCGTCCTTGTCGAAATGGGATGATTATACCGAGGCGAAAGAGGCGATGTTCTTTTACACCGACACCGCAGATGCACCTTGGACCATCATCAAGTCGAACGACAAGAAGCGTGCGCGCCTGGAATGTATGCGCCACTTCCTGTCCACCGTGGAATATCCCGACAAAGACCACGAGCTGGTGAACAATCCCGATCCGCTCATTGTCGGACACGCCAGTCAGGTGATCCACAACGCGAGCCATATTCTCGGGGCCAGCCTGCATCCGGATCAACGCCACAGCAGCTAAGTCGTCGGACTGGCGGCCAGTAACACTGAAGGGCAGTGGGGAAACCTGCCGCCCTTTTCCGTATGGGGCAACGGCATCTTGTGTCTGGGCCTGTGACCGCTAGACTGATCACCATATTGATAACAGGTGATTATGATGGATCGACGTTTCTTCTCTGCCAGCGTGGCGGCATTGGTGCTTTCGGGCTGTATGGGATCAACAGGGGGAGGGGGGCCGCAGTCCAGTGCGAAACCTGTGGGCCGGTCGCGTGTTGCGGTTGTGGCCAACCCGGATTTTGACCGCTGGCTGGCGGGCGCGCGCGGACGTGCCAAGGCACGCGGCATTTCTGATAAAACCCTGTCGCGCAGCTTTCCGACCATTGGCTATTTGCCCGACGTGATCAAAACGGATCGCAACCAAAGCGAGTTTAAGCGCAGTTTTGAGGATTACATGGCGATTGCCACATCAGAAAGCCGCGTGGCAACGGGGCGGGCGATGTTATCCAAACACGCAGCCCTCTTTTCGAAGATCGAAGCCAAATATGGTGTCGAAAAGGAGGTTGTCGCCGCGGTGTGGGGGCTTGAGAGCCGCTATGGTTCCCGCCGCGGCGATATCCCCACACTATCGGCCCTGGCAACGCTCGCCTATGACGGACGGCGCGGCGCATTTTTTGAAAAGCAACTGATTGCAGCACTGCAGATTATCCAGCGCGGGGATATCTCGCCCGCGCGCATGAACGGCAGCTGGGCAGGTGCAATGGGGCATACGCAGTTCATCCCCACCAGCTATCAGGCGTTTGCGGTGGATTTTGACGGCGATGGTCGCCGGGATATCTGGGACGATGACCCGACCGACGCTTTGGCCTCGGCTGCGGCCTATCTGTCGCGCAATGGCTGGGTGACGGGCGCGCGCTGGGGACGCGAAAGTGCGGGGGGGGATATTGCCCCGGCGGGTGCTGAGGGGCCGCGGTTCTCTGCTGGTCCGAACTATAAGGTTCTGGGGCGGTATAATAACGCGCAGAAATACATCATCGGGGTTGGCATCTTGTCTGATCTGTTGGCCGGGCGTGGGGGGCTTCGGCACCGGTTTGGGCCGGATGCCAATGGCATGCGCTTGGCCGACCGGATCCGCTTGCAAAAGGCTTTGGCGCGCGCGGGTTATGATGTGGGGGAACCGGATGGTGTCATCGGTCCAAAGACAATTGCCGCTGTTCGAAGCTTTGAGCAAAGTCGGGGGCTGGCCGTGACCGGCAAGCCATCGATAGGGCTGTTGGCCAAACTCTGACTTCGCGCTTGCCGGGGGGCGAAATTGCCCCTACGCATGTTCGGATGACATATTCAGAGCAAACATATTCCTATCACGCGCGTGCGGCCCTGACCCTTGGGTTGCCGCTGATCGGGTCACATCTGGCGCAATTTGCGATCCAGATTGTCGATACGGTTATGCTTGGCTGGTACGGCGTTGAAGCGCTGGCGGCTGTGGTCCTGGCGGGCACGTTCTTTTTTGTGCTGCTGATCATGGGATCAGGCTGTGCGTGGGCGGTGATGCCGATGGTGGCGTCCGCGTCAGAGGCGGGTGATGACACCAAAGTGCGCCGGGTGACGCGTATGGCGTTCTGGGCGTCTGGAATTGTCGGCATCGTTGTCATGCCGCTATTGTGGTGGTCGGAACCTTTGCTGCTGGCGATGGGGCAAGACCCTGACCTGTCCGCTGTGGCGCAAGATTACCTGCGCATCGCGGGCTGGGGGCTTTTCCCGGCGCTGGGCATTATGGTGCTGAAAAGCTATCTGTCTGCGCTGGAACTGACACGCGTTGTGCTTTGGGGCACTTTGTTTGCCGCCGTGTTGAACGGGTTTTTGAATTATGTGCTGATTTTCGGGAATTTTGGCGCGCCAGAATTGGGTGTACGCGGGGCGGCGATTGCGTCTTTGACGGTGCAGCTGGCGGCCTTTCTGGCCTTGGCGATTTACGCCGCGAAAGCCTTGCCGGAGCATACGTTGTTTCACCGTATGTGGCGCCCGGATTGGGAAGCTTTGCGGGAAGTCAGCCGGATGGGCAGTCAAATTGGCCTGACATCGCTGGCCGAAGCGGGGCTGTTTTCAGCCTCAACCGTGGTCATGGGCTGGATCGGCACCTTGGAGTTGGCCGCGCACGGTATTGCGCTTCAGATCGTGTCGGCATTTTTCATGGTGCATATTGGCCTGTCCAATGCGGCCACTGTGCGGGCAGGGCGCGCGCTGGGCCGTAAGGACGAAGCGGGCTTACGCAAAGGGGCTTTGGTCATCACGTCCATTTCGGTTTTGTTTGGGGTGATCTCGGTGGTGATTTTCCTTGGGCTGCCGCATCAGATGATTGGCTTGTTCCTGGATCCGAACGAAGTGCTGCGCGATGATATCCTGCGGGTTGGCACATCGCTTTTGGCGGTGGCGGCGCTGTTTCAATTTGCGGATGCGGCTCAGGTCATGGCCCTGGGGCTATTGCGCGGGGTGCATGACACCAAAGTGCCAATGATCATCGCCACCATCAGCTATTGGATCATCGGGATGCCGATGTCGTATTTTCTGGGCATAAGCTGGGGGTATGGTGGTGAAGGGGTCTGGATGGGTCTGGTCATTGGCCTTGCGATTGCCGGTGTGTTCATGAGCTGGCGGTTCTGGACAAAGTCCTCTCGTATTGGGGTGCCGGTGGGGTAGGCTGTGGTGGTGATCGGCGTGTTCTGCGCCACAACCTGAGCCATCTTGCGAAACAGCTGGTTTGATCCGTAAGTGATGGTGTTGACCGACCTGAGTACACCCTCATGCTGGGGCGCGTCCAAGGTCTGCTTTGAGCCCACAAAGGCGGATGCTGCAAGAGCAACGAATGGCTGGTTCGTAAAAAAAATTTCGCAAGCGGGAATATTTTCGCCGCCCATCCGTATTTGTTTTGTCTGCGGCTTGGCAGGCTTGAAAAAACTGGAGAAGACTATGTCGTTCAAATCCCTTGCTCTGGCCAGCGCTGCGCTGGTCGCAACCACTGTTTTTGCATTCGCCGATGGCCACGGGGCCGCGCCCGCAGCTACAGGAAAATTCAACGGAGAGATCTACCTGATGGATGCGCAGAAGATGACGCTCTACACCTTTGACAAGGACCAGAAAGGCACATCCAACTGCTATGATGGTTGCGCCGCTAAATGGCCGCCGCTGATGGGGAACGCAGAAATGGCGTTGGAGAAGGGTTACAGCTTGATCGAACGCAAGGATGGTGGCCTGCAGGTCGCTTATGAAGATCAGCCGCTCTATCTGTGGTTCAAAGACCAAAAGCCAGGTGACATGACCGGTGACGGTGTTAAAGGTGTTTGGCATACGGCGCGCCCCTAATTTCAGGAATTGGGGATGGGCCTTGTCCATCCCCATTACCCCTTATGATCCAATCATTTGAAACCCAGCTTGAAACCTGTCTGCCAGATCTCTGGCGCTATGCTTGGTCGCTGACGCGCGATCAGGACGCCGCAGATGATCTGGTGCAAGACTGCATCGAACGCGCGCTACGAAAGCGTTTGTTATGGTTGCCCGGGCGACCTCTGAAACCTTGGTTGACCAAGATGCTACTCAACATTTTTCGCGACCGTTGGCGAAGCGAAACGCGCTTTCCCACCGTTGATCTTGATCAGGTCGGAGATCTGGCCGCAATCACCAGTACGGCGGAAGAGCGGCTTGAAATCAAAGAGGTCTGGCGCAGCATAGAAAAAGTTCCGCGAGACCAGCGCGAGGCTTTGCTGGCGGTTGTAATTGCTGGGTTGAGCTATGACGAGGCGGCAAAGGCGCTCGGCATTCCCAAGGGAACGCTGATGTCGCGCATTTCGCGTGCACGCGCTAAGATCAAGACTGATGTTGGCGCATCAGCCATCACACAAATCAGGAGCGTGAAATGACCCTGAAGACATCCGTGGAAGAGTTGATTGCGCGCAGCATTGACGCAGAGCTTTCCGCCGAAGAACAAGACCGCCTAGAGGCCCATCTGGCCACGCACCCCGAACACCGATCATTGCACGATGCGCTTCGCCGTCAATCGTCGTTGATTGACAAGGCGGTCCCTGTGCCTTCAGCGGCGCGGCTTCGCAGCTTGCGAGGTCAGGTTCACAGCACGCCAAGCCCCGTTTGGAACATTGCCGCATCTATCGCCATTTTTGCCGTTGGTCTTGGGGTTGGCTATGCGGTATCGCTTCGCAACGGCGAGGTGGGCACAGATCTTGCGGTGTTTGCAGAACAGGCAACAGCCGCGCATGCCCTCTACGTCGGTGAGGTCTTGCACCCTGTCGAAGTCGCCGCCCACGAAAAAGATCATTTGCAAACTTGGCTGTCGAACCGACTTGGCGCAACGATTATTGCGCCGCAACTGGGCAAAACCGGATATACTCTTATTGGCGGGCGTCTTCTGCCTGCGGGCGATCATGCCTCGGCTCTTTTTATGTATGAGAACCGCGATGGCGACCGGCTCAGCCTTATGGCCACGCATGGCGCTACAACACAGCGTCGGTCGTTCAGATATCATGAGGAAGACAGCTTCTTGACGGTTTACTGGCAAGATGGGCCTTGGCAGTATTCATTGGTGGGCGATCAGGCGCGCGACCCAATGGGTCAGATAGCACGAGAGATTCAGGAACAGCTCATATAAAGTCGAAACTGGTCCGCCTCAGTCACAACACAGCTTAAGCAGACGAAAAGCTTGTGCTTTCGAAGAAAAATCATCTGTCCGCTCAAAAAGCAGCCATTTGCGTAGCCGCAGCGAATTGGCGCTTTGTCAGCGGAGCTGTGATTGAGCCGAATACATCCTTACCCATACCGTTGATGGAGTTCTTTCTCGATCGCCAACCGGGTCTGAAGATCTGCCAAGATCTTCATTTCAGCCTTGCGGGGGGCGTCATCTGTCAGCGATGCCAATCGTGCCCGTGAGGCCGCAATCTCCTCGGTCAGCGTGACCACTGGCGGCTTTGCTTTGGCTTCCACCATCAAGCGGTTAAAAAGCGCGTCTTTGGGGCTGTGGCCGTGATCAATGGGTTTGCCTTCACCGGGCAAATTGTCAAAGGCGCCCTCTTCTTTCGCTTGTTGCAGCTTTTCATTGATCAACGCGTCAAGAGGATGGGGCATGGGATCACCCTTTTAACATACGGTCGGCTTTTTTGCGCACCAGCACGGATCTTAGATCATGCATCGCCAACAACAGCGCATCAGTGACCTCTTCCAGATCCTCATCGGCCGCTTTGGATTGCGCCCAGTGGGTTGTGGTGTTCAGATAATCCACCGCACGCAGAATATCGTCGATATCACGTTTTGCCAAAATCGCGCGCCGTTCTTCCATCCAGTTTTGAATGGCCGCAGCGTCGTCATCAGACAATTGGCGGTCGCCCTGCGGTCGGATCTCGCCATTGCGGATGTTGACGACGGCGATTTGGTCCATGTCGATACGGCGCTGGCGGTTCTCGGTATCCACACGAAAAACAAAGGCCCCGTTGTCACGCACACGGAAATAATATTCTGGCAGTTCAGTGGCCATCGGTCGCTCCTTGATCACATTCAACATATATCAGAGACGGTGGCGTGTTGAAATGTTGCATTCTGCGTCACAGGGGGGAATTTGCTGCCCCCAACGACACGGGGGGGGGCAGCGGTTTTGTTAGCTGAGCTCGGCGCAGAAGGTTTGAATGCGGGTGCAGGCCTCACGCAGGGCATCATCTGAGGTCGCGTAGCTGACGCGAAAGTTGGGGCTAAGGCCAAAGGCCGCGCCAAACACTACCGCCACGCCGGTTTCCTCAAGCAGGGCCTTGGCGAAGATCTCGTCGTTTTCAATCAAGGTGCCTGCTTTGGTAACCTTCCCGATGCAGCCTTTGATCGACGGGTAGACGTAAAACGCCCCATCCGGCACCGGGCATTCCAACCCTTTGGCTTGGTTCAACATCTCAACCACCAGATCGCGGCGGCGCACAAACACCTTGTTGTTTTCCGGGATGAAATCTTGCGTGCCATTGAGGGCCTCAACCGCCGCCCATTGGCTGACCGAACAGGGGTTGGAGGTGGATTGCGACTGGATTTTGCGCATCGCGGAAATCAGCTCCACCGGGCCCCCGGCATAGCCAATGCGCCAGCCGGTCATTGCATAGGCTTTGGACACGCCGTTACAGGTGAGGGTGCGATCAAAAAGCGCCGGTTCCACCTCGGCCGGGGTGCAGAACTCAAACCCGTCATAGGCCAAGTGTTCGTACATATCGTCGGTCATCACCCAGACATGGGGGTGGCGCAGCAACACATCGGTGAGCGCCTTAAGCTGGCCGCGGGTATAACCGGCCCCGGTTGGGTTTGAAGGCGAGTTAAAGATCAGCCATTTGGTTTTCGGCGTGATCGCCGCCTCTAGCTGTTCGGGTGTCATGCGAAAGCCGGTTTCAATCGGGCATTCGACCACAACAGGTTCGCCGCCCGCAAGCAGCACCATATCCGGATAGCTGACCCAATAGGGGGCCGGGATGATCACCTCGTCGCCCGGGTTCAGGGTCGCCATCAGCGCGTTGTACAGGATCTGTTTGCCGCCGGTGCCGACCGAGATTTGCGCCGGCGTATAGTCCAGCCCGTTTTCGCGTTTAAACTTGTCGACAATGGCTTGCTTCAACTCGGGCATACCGTCGGGGGCCGTGTATTTCGTCTTGCCCGCATCAATCGCCGCTTTGCCCGCATCTTTGATGTTTTGTGGCGTGTCGAAATCAGGTTCCCCTGCGCCCAGACCAATCACATCACGCCCTGCGGCCTTCAGCTCGTTTGCGAGGGTCGAAACAGCAATGGTCGGAGAAGGTTTAACGCGGTTCAATGTCGCAGAAAGGAAAGCCATGTGTCACCTCTGTTTGTATCTTGTTCCCGAAGCTTCTAGGCTGCGCAGGAATTGCGTTCAAGCATGTTGACCAAAAAGGGGCATTTCGATGAGTGAGACTGACAACACAGGCGGGTGGTACTCGGAACACGAAGCTACATTCGGCGATCGTATGGCGGGGGCGCGTGAAGCTGTCGGAATGACACAATCTGACCTGTCGCGCCGTTTGGGGGTTAAGATCAAAACGCTGCGCAGCTGGGAAGAGGATCTGTCAGAGCCGCGTGCCAATAAGCTGCAGATGGTGTCGGGCGTCTTGAACGTCTCGCTGAAATGGTTGCTGACCGGCGAGGGAGAAGGGGTCGATCAGCCCGAACTTGACGACAATGGAATTCCAGAAATTCGCGACATTCTGATCGAAATTCGGGATATTAAAACGCAGATGACCGCCTCGGCTGATCGTTTGGGACGTCTTGAAAAGAAACTACGCAAACGGATGGACGGAGGTGAATTGTGAATACCCCACAAGACGATGAACAAAAACGGGCCCAGAATGATGCGCTGAATGCTCTTCTGAGCGAGCTTCCGACCGGGGCCGAAAATGAAACCCCTGAACATCGGCTAAAACGACTGTCAATGCGGTCGATGCGGCGGGGAATCAAAGAGATGGATATCATCCTGAAAAAATATTCAGACGGCCATCTGAACAAAATGTCGGCGGACGATCTTGACCACTACGAACGCCTATTGGCGGAAAATGATCAGGATTTGTACCAATGGGTCAGTGGTCAAGTCGCTGCCCCGAAACGATTTTCGGTGTTGATCGAAGAGATTGCAGCCTATGCTGGGGCGCGGTGACGCGCGCCCTTTGATTTATCGAAAATTTTCCCTAACTACCTTAGGTATTTAACTGAATATTCTGATTTTGCTCTGAAAACTGGTCGACAAGTAAAATGTCGGAGTAACGAATGAGCATGCATTCCCCAATTGCGCAGACCGTCAACCAGACTTTTGTGAGCCAGTATTTGGACTCACTCGCGCTGGTCGAACGTCTGCATCGACTGCTTCTTGATGTGATCAAGGACGAGTTTGAACGTGTCGGTGTTCTGGAGGTGAACGCCGTCCAGGCCCTGTTGTTGTTTAACATCGGAGACAATGAAGTCACCGCTGGCGAGTTAAAGTCCCGAGGGTATTACCAAGGGTCCAATGTCTCGTATAACCTGAAGAAGCTCGTCGAAATGGGGTTCATGCATCATCAACGATGCGAAGTTGACCGCCGTTCCGTGCGCGTGCGTTTGACGGAACGAGGCCGGGCCATTCGCGATGTGGTCGGTGGGCTGTTTGAACGACATGCCGAAGGGTTGCAATCCCGCGGTGTTTTAGGACCTGAAGGGGTTGAAGAGATCAATTCGGCACTGAAGCGTGTGGAACGGTACTGGATGGATCAAATTCGGTATATCTATTGAGGGTGATCTGCAAAGTGGCCTGGCGTGGGCGCGGCTTGCCGCTTTTGCAATGCTTTTGGTTCCTGCCAAGAGAGGACCATGCCAGATAGTTCGCGTAGCAGTTTTTTCGCCATCGCATCAGCATAGGCATCAAACCCGTTTGCCTGCTCTACAAAACTGAACAGGCCTTGCGTTACAAGCTCTTCAAAATAGCGCACCAACTCGCTGGCGCCAGCCTCGCGCTCGGTTGGCGACGGGGCGATGACCAAGGCGTTGATCGTAATCGCGCTTACATCTGGGAAATGGCGAACGTCCTGCGGTCGCGGCCCGGCGTTAGACATCCCATCCCCGGAAATATCGAGCGTGTGTTGCCAACAATTTGGGCGTTGCGCCAAAAGAGCGGCCCCATATGAAATAGAGGTGCCCAGCCCAGTTGAGGGATCCATTGGAAGGCGTTGGGTCTGTGCCAATTGTTCCGCCACAATTCCCAAATCATTTGCGGTTTGAATGCTGCGCCACCCGGTTAACATCCGTTGGTCGCTGGGCCCGCTCCATTCATAAATCGCTAAGGCTACGGGGGCGTTGGGCTGGGCCAAAAAAGCAGTTTGGACATCCTTTTGTCGCAACGCGACCGCCAACCCATCGAGTTGCAGCCGGTATTCCTTGGCATCAACAGACCCCGAGACATCCAACCCCAACGCTAAGGCCTGACGACAGGTCTCGGCCGTGCCAGGGGAGGCGGTTGATGCCAGGATGACAAACCCAACAACCCAATTGCGCATGTTACCAGCTTCCGATGCTTTCCATGCTTGCCCATGGTTCCTGTTTTGGCAGGGCCTCGCCCCTTTGCAAAAACTCGATAGAAATATTGTCAGGTGATCTCACAAAAGCCATGCGCCCATCATGCGGCGGGCGATTGATCACCACACCGTTGTCGGCAAGGTGTTGGCACATCTCGTAAATATTCTCTACTTCATAGGCGAGATGGCCGAAATGGCGGCTGTCTGTGGGCAGGCCTTCATCGCCATCCCAATTATGGGTGAGCTCAACGGGGCATTCAGGCTGACCGGGAGGCGCCATGAAAATCAATGAAAACCGCCCTTGTTCAAAATCACGACGGCTGATCACTTCCAACCCCAGCAATTCAAAAAATGCGATGGTTTTGTCCAGATCCTTGACCCGAACCATGGTGTGCAGATAGCGGATATCCATCTCAATCTCTCCTTTGACTGGCACAAGCCTAGCAGAACTTAAACCGAGGGAAAGGTTAGAAATTCGAGGTCAGCGAAAGCCCGAGCGCCGTTTCGTTGGTGCTGTAGAGTGAGACATTCGAGTTTGTGTGGCGGTGGCGCAGTGTCACGACAGGAGAGAAGCCCAGATGGCCAAGTGTGTTAAGGGTGATGGCCGCGTTTGCCTCAATGCTGGTGTCATGCCGTCCATCGGCTGCATAGCGTGAAACGTCATAAGAACGCGTGCTGGCTTGTACGCCCATTGAGACATCCATACCTGCAATTGGTTTTCCCAAAGCAACATCCACTCCTGCGCGAAACTCTTTGTATTCGCGGGATAAACTTTCTGAAAAGCTTTGTTGGTAATCGCCGGAAAGCGTCCAGCGATGCCCCAGTGCGGGCAAGCTATAACGTACTCCAAAAGATCCGATGTAGGTGTTTGGGGTTTCGTCGTCCTGATGATCTTGAAGATCAAAACGCGTGCGCAGGCTTAGCCTTTTGCCGGCTGAAAGACGCCAATGCACGTCCGCGCCAAGGCCTGCGAAATTGGATAGGGGCGCGTTGCCGTACCAATTGCGCCCCAGGCGGGCGGACAGATCAAGCCGTGTGCCTTTGTTCGAAATGATATGTTGGTGCTTGAAGGTCAGGGCCGCAGAGGTATAGCGAAAATCCCCACCTTTGGCGGTTGGGGCGGCCTCTTTTGCGTCATCACTTAACCATGTTTCCCGATGATAGGCCTGAAATCCCAAAGATGTCCGGGAGCGTTGCGTTTCCTTCAGGCGATAGGAGATATCGGCGGTTGCAAAGGCCTGAAACCCGGACAGCGCCTTTGCATCGTCTGACAAGGCAAATGGGAACCCAAACAGCGTGATCGTATCCTTAGACGACCCACCGTTGACATTGGAACTGGGGTTCATGCCAAAGCCGAGATTGACGCGCCACGGGTTCGTCGCGCGAACATAGTTGAAATCTCGCCGTAATTGCGCTTTTTGGGCCGGTGTTGTGGCGTGATCAGATGCGCGCCGCAACCAGATTTGCGCGCGGGTTTTGCTGCCTGCCGAAGACAAGGCTTGCGCCGTGATCAAGGAGGCTGCGAATTTCGCGTTGGGTGTTTTGGCCAATTTCCACGCGCGGCGCGCGGACTTTCGAGCGGCGGAAAACTTGCCCAAATCCCGCTCTGCCCGTGATTTCAGGATCAAAATACCAAATTGATCAGGGGAAACCTTTAAAAGTGCATCGGCCAAGGCCAAGGCAAGCGCAGGGTTATGTGCAGCCAAAGCCGCGCGCGCGGTTTGGTGCATTTGCACCGGGGACAGCGTGACGGATTGCGCCTGACCCGAAAGCGGGGACAGGGCCAATAGGCCAGCAATAAGCCAAGGTTTCAAACGTGTCATCGGATCAACGGTACAGAATAAAGCCGCCTGTTTCGCGGATTGTGACGCTGTCGTTGCCGGGATCTTTGCCGTCGATCACAACGATGCCTGCCACTTCCATATCTGCACCTTCGCCAGCAAGAACGGCGTAATAATTGCCATTTTCAAGGACAACACCTGAATGGCTACTGCTGATGCCGTTGGTCAATTCGCCAGCGGAATTTAAGGTATCCGAGCTTACGGTGAGGGTTAAGGTGGGTAGGTAAACCGCGTTGGCCGGATTGGTTGGCTCGCTCGGACCCGTCGGTTGGTTTGGGGTGGTTGGAAGATCGACCCAACCATCAGAGCTGGCGTTGTCGGCGTTGATTTCTGTGACATAGGTGCTGGTCAGGTTGATGCCATCGAGACTATAAACCTGACGCTTGGTAATGCGACCTTTCACGGCGTCGCCTGCGTTGAAGTCATTGAAATCAATGTCCAACACCATATCGCCGGTGGTGTATTCCAGCCCGGCCTGGCCGTTAAAGTCGCGCAAACCGGCATAGTCGCCGCTAAATGTTGCTTGTCCGGAAGTGGGCAACACCACGCCCCCATTGCGTTCATACATAAAGCCGCCAAAACCATAACCCCGATAGGCGCCCGTGCGCACAACAGCAAATTGGCTGACGGGTGTGCCATCGGCATTGGTGTTTTTGCTGATGCCAAGGATGGCCTTATGACTGAATTGGTTGATCGGCGTGCCGGTTACGCTGTCTTTGAATGTTGAGGCGTTTTCATACACGCGGTAGCTGCGTAAGGTCGCCACATCATCGTCTTGCGTGTATTCATTGGCGCCATCAAACGCGAGGTTGTCGACGGTGAATGTGTTGCTCGCCTCATCGTAGGTGATGGACTGGGCATAGCCGTTGCCATTTCCATCCTCAGCTTCATAACGTTCAACCGAGCTGCCTGACCCGGGGTCTTCTGTCCCAGGGGGAAGCTCTGTTTCCGCAGGCTTTGGATTGGTCAACGGGTTGTATTGGCCATTACAGGCCCCCAGTGCTGTTAAAACAGCTCCTGCCACTAGTAGTTTTTTCATTGACCTGCCCCTCAAGGGATATTTCGATTTAGTTTTTTTCATATCAGGGCGGGGTGGGGGTGATTTGTCAAGTTTCCCTTGGCCTTAGATGATTTTTGCCGGTGGGTGTTGTGCGCTTGCGTCGCTTGCGCTGCCTCGATGGGCGGCCATCTATTGTGCGGATTTTCCGGTATATAGCAGTTTAGCAATCACCTGCGCCTAGATATAGTGGCGCCAGACACAGCCACAGAGAGATTCGTCATGCCCCTTACCCCTGAGCAGAAAGCCGAGATTGAAGAGCAGCGCAGCCAGCCCCAAACGACCTTGCGTGCCGTCAGTGAGGGGATGGAAAAGCATCTCTATACCGCGCATGAGGTGCTGGACCACGGCTTTGTCCGCGTCATTGATTACATGGGGGATGATGCTGCGATTTGTCAGGCGGCGCGGGTGAGTTACGGCAAGGGCACCAAATCTGTGCAAAACGACGAGGGGCTTATCCGCTACCTCATGCGGCACTGGCATTCGACCCCGTTTGAGATGTGCGAAATTAAGCTGCATGTGAAATTGCCGGTGTTTGTGGCGCGTCAATGGATCCGTCACCGGACGGCGAATGTGAACGAATACTCCGCGCGGTATTCGATCTTGGATCGGGAGTTTTATATCCCGGCGCCCGAGCATGTGGCGGCGCAATCGGTGGTGAACAACCAAGGGCGCGGGGCAACGCTTGAGGGGGAAGAGGCCGCACGGGTTCTGGAAATCCTTAAGGCCGACAGCAACCGGGCCTATGACAATTACGAGGCGATGATTTCAGACGACGGGCAACAGGGGCTGGCGCGCGAGCTTGCGCGGATGAACCTTCCGGCGAATATTTATACCCAGTGGTATTGGAAAGTGGACCTGCACAACCTGTTCCACTTCCTGCGCCTGCGGGCCGACCATCACGCACAATATGAAATCCGCGTTTACGCCGACGCCATGTGCAAAATCGTCGCCGACTGGGTGCCCGCCGCCTACGGCGCGTTTGAGGATTACCGCATGGGCGGGGCCAATATGTCCGGCCGCGCGATGGAGTGCATTCGCCGGATGTTAAAGGGCGAAGAGGTCACGCAGGAAAACTCCGGCATGTCGAAGGGCGAATGGCGTGAGTTTGAGGGTGAGTTGAAGGGGTGATGAACGGTCGGGGCTAAGCCCTGATCATTTGATCTGGGGGATCAAATGAAGTGAAGAACAGGCGCGCTGTGAGGCGCGGCCAACTCTCAATTATGGAGGGGTAGAATGCAATTTGGAAAAACTGGTGGCTTAAATGTCTATGAGAAACGGATTGTTAGGGGGTTCTTAAATGAGCACTGGCGTGCACAGGATATTGTTACTGAGATTAACTCTTTTCGTCCCTGCACGGTAAATGTCGGGAGAATCTACGACGTTCGCGATGATCCAAACCAAAAGGCCGCTGCTAAAAAGGAGTTGGAAGAATATCGAGCCTTTAAGCGGTCGTTTGACGCTCAAACGGGTTTGAGCCCGTTTTTGGATGAAAGGTTGGTTAAGTCGCGTGAAGCTATGTTGTTAGCTGTTCAGGTATTTAACAGTCCCGCCATCAGCTTTCGAGCTGAAACCTTTTCAGTGCTCGCCGTGATTGCGTGGACCTATCTTGCGATCGAATTCGCAGATGAAAACGACCTCCCAACCAAACGGCAAAATGGTAGTGCAATTTCACTTTCCGATTTTTTGAAGCATAACGGATGCCCCTTTTCCGAAGGTATCAAGAACAATCTCAAGGCTGTTATTAGCATTCGGGATAGCGTAGAGCACAATCTGGTCGGCCCACGTATCGGTGACTGGTTGGGGGTGTTCCAAGCTTGTTGTGTCAACTATGAAAAGAAGATTGTTGAACTTTTTGGCGAACGGCTTTCGCTTTCAAAAGAGTTAGCTTTCTCACTTCAATTTTCTGGAATCTCTATTGAGCAGTCCGAAACAATGCTCCGGTCCGAGCTGCCACAAGCAATTAAAGCGATTAACTCGGAAGTTTTTGATGGGCTGACAGAAGACCAACAATCTGACCAAGAATTCCAATTTTCTGTTGTTTACACCACTGTTGCAGGTTCGAAGTCATCTTCTTTTGTGCGCTTTATTTCGCCAGATAGTGCTGAAGGCGAGGACGTGAAAAACGTTTTAGTGAAGCATAAACCCTCTGCCTTAACTCACCCGTTTTTGGCGGGGCAGGTTGTTATTGAGGTGAATAATCGTACTGGTGGTCAATTTAACCAGCATATGCATACGCAAGCTTGGAAGTCCAAGAAAGTTCGACCAGTGGGTGGGGTGGAAAGGCCGGAGAAAACAAATTTGGATTATTGCTACTACAACCCAACATACAAAAGTTATTCCTACAATGAGCGATGGGTCCAACTGCTTTGCAAAGAGGTCGGTTGCTAAATAGATAATCAGTATTAAGCACAGGCTATGAGTAACCCCAAAAAAAAGAAAACCCCCGCCAATCTCAAGATCAGCGGGGGTCTCACATTACTCGCAGCATGGCGCATGTTCGGGAAGCGTAAAACCGGTTCCCACTTTTACGCAACATGCTTGCGGGAAAATGCTTAGGCCAGCTCGAGGTTACCAGCTGAAGTTTTACCGTTACGACCTGTTTCCAGCTCAAAGGTAACTTTCTGGTTGTCGGCCAGGCCGGTCAGGCCAGCACGCTCAACAGCTGAGATGTGCACAAAGATATCTGCGCCGCCATCGTCAGGTTGAATGAAGCCGTAGCCTTTAGTTGTGTTGAACCATTTTACGGTGCCAGAAGCCATTTCCGTCTCTCCTAAAGTATGTCACCCGCAACATGCGGCGACCTTGGTATCGCAGTCTTGAACTTACCGACTGCGTGTAGTGAGGCGGAAGATAGTCTGTCGTACGTTTCCCACATGCAACAGAATGCGCCAAAAGGCAAGGGTTTCATTTCGGGATGGGGCGGCTTTATGTGCTTATATGTCCTTTTTCTCATTGAGTTTTAAAAGTGCGTCGGGCAATTTCTGACGGAAACGCAATGTGAGTAAAAAAGGGGGGGAAATGCGATTTTGGGGACTAAAGACCTGTGACACTTGCAAAAAGGCACAGAAGGCGTTGGCCGATGCTGGCAATACCCTTGAGGTTGTGGATGTGCGCGCGGATGGGGTGGCACCTGCGGATCTGGCGCGCTTCTATGCCGCGTTTGGTGACGCGATTGTGAATAAACGCTCGACCACATGGCGGGGATTAAATGAGGCGGAACGCGCGGGGGATCCTGTGGCGTTGATTGCCGCCAATCCGACCTTGATGAAGCGTCCCGTGGTGGAAATGGGCGATCAGATGACCCTTGGCTGGGATGCAAAAGCACGGGCCGTATGGGGGGCATGAAAAATGGCCCCAACCTTGCGGCGGGGCCAATGATCAACCGTAACCCTCGGTCAGCGCAGTTTCAGCAACCGGTCCAGCGATAACGGACCAGCGCCCTTGATCACCAACGTGATCAGCACCGCCATCCAAAACAACCGTTGATCCAGGATGACACTGTCTGGGATCCGATCAAACCAGGCGCCCAGCGTTTCGTGATGTGCAATGCCGCCGTGGCCGAACAGATCGGTCAGGGATTGCACGCTTACAAATCCAATCATGGCAAGGGCGCTTAACCGGGTGAAGAGGCCAACCGCCAACAAGAGCGGCAGGATAAACTCCGCCAAGGTTCCGGCGATGACAACCAATGTGTGAAAGGCGGTGAGCTGGCCGACGTCATAGCTCGCGGCCTCCATCGCTTTTGGGAAAATCTGCGCGTAGGCCCCAAGCGAGGGGGAGAAGATGCCAAACACCCCCGCACCAACCTTGGTCAGGCCCGAGGCCCAGAAGTACCCCAACAGGGTCGCCGCAAAGGTGAAGCGTGCCAATGTCGGCAGGACAGCGGGGGAGAGACGCTCGACCCTATCAGCCAGCGTATTGTGAAATGCCACAAGAGCGTTCATGTTGTTATCCTTTTTCGATCTTGATGATCCCATGCCCGGCAATCAATGCGCTGAGCGTTGCGGTGAGGTCGAAATCAGCCACCTGGGACGTGGCCAAACCCAACGCCGTGCCAAAGGCGTGGCCTTTTTTTAAGGCGTTTACAAAAACGGCACCTCCAAGGGGCAGGCGTTGTGCCACTGGGTCGTACCCACGGCGTGAAATCAGGATGGTTTCAGCTTGCATCGTGGGTGTTGGCCCATCTTGCATGTTGAATTCCCAGATCGACAGTGCCGGAAACTCCGAGGTGAGGGTTTCAACGGCTGGTGCCAGCACAAGGCGGGTGTCCATCAGCGTGGCTTGATCCAGTTGGGTCAGATCCGCGGGGGCAATCGCCTCGGCGTCGCCTGCGTGATAGGCGCGGCGCAACGCCAGCTCTAATCGGGCCACGTCGGGCAGGTATTTCAGATGCACGGTGCCGGGAAACCCGACCAGAAATGTGGGCATCGCCGCACCATAATGCATGATCAGTTGAGACGCGGGCGGATGTATGCGCAGATAAACCAGCGCCATTTGGCGGAAAAACGCTTCGCCCAGCAATTTCGTCAGCACCGGAAACCCGTCAACCAGTGCGCTGGCCAGGGAATGGGAAACGTTGTTGCGATAGACGCCAAACCGTTTTTCGGCATGGGTGCCTTCGGGGGTCACCAACCCATCAGGCGCAGGTGTTTCCGGGTCCAAGAGCGCGTTGCGAAACCGGCTTTGACTGACGGTCATGTCTTGCGCAGATGTTGTCAGGTCCAATGTCATGCGACCACCCCTTGCATATGTCTCGCAGCACGGGCGGTTTCCGCCTCGAGCACATTAAAGTCAGGCACGTCATTGTCCCATTCTACCAGCGCGGGGCGTGCCCCGCCGTTGGCAATTACATGGTCAAACAAAGCCCAGACCGGTTCATCCACGGGTTTTCCGTGACTGTCTATAAGCAGCTTTCGGCCCAATTCGTCGGTATCTTCATCATGGCCAGCAAGGTGGAATTCCTCCACCAAATCAAGTGGATATGCGTTAATATAGGCGCGGGGGTCGAAGTGCAGATTGGTTGCTGACACAAAGACATTGTTGACGTCTAAAAGCAGCCCACAGCCGGTGCGCCGGGCAAGTTCACGCAGGAAATCAGGCTCGGACCAGGTGCTTTGGGCAAATGCGAGGTAGGAGGAGGGGTTCTCGAGCAGCATTTTGCGCCCCAGATGGTCCTGCACTTCGTTGATATGCGCTGTCACACGGGTCAGCGTGTCATTGGTATAGGGCAGGGGCAGCAGATCATTCAGAAACTGCGCGTCATGGGTGGACCAGGCAAGATGTTCCGAAAACATCGCGGGATTCAGCCAATCAATCAGGGTCTTCAGACGGGACAGATGTTCTGGATCAAGGCGGGTCTCACCACCGATCGACAAACCGACCCCGTGTACGGAAATGGGAAATTTCTCGGCAAGGTGACGCAATTGCGCCAAGGGACGTCCGCCAGCCCCCATATAGTTTTCGGCATGGATCTCCAGCCAGGTGACGGACCCGGGGGCGTTCATTAACTCGTTGAAATGCTGAGGTTTGTAACCAACACCGCCAGCTTTTGGTAACGTATCTTTTGGGGATATGTCTAACATGGAACGCTCCCGGATCCTGAAGGTATGAGGCTCCGGCCACCGGGGCGGCCGGAGTATCAATTTAGCTCGCAGGCAGGTTCATTTTGGTGGCTTCCAGCGAACCTTTGTGCATCATCCCACCACCATCGGTCAGTTCCATGGTCTCACAGGTGCCGGCGGGAACAAGTTTCCAAGCGTTGCCTTGGTAATCAACCGTGGACGTGCCAGCACATGTGGTGCCTGGGCCAGCCGCACAATCATTTTGGCCGGCGAGTGCGACACCGAAGCATTTTTCTTGGTCGCCGTCAGCGAGAGCAGCGGTAGCGTTTGCAGCAACAGCGGCGGTGATGGCACCCAGGATGGCGATGGATTTTACTTGCGACATGTGTACTTCCTTTCAGGTTTAAAACTCGTATCGCCCCGGTCCGATTGACGAACTGTTTGTCGGTGGCGGTGAGGAAAACCTAGGCGGCGGCGGCGGCCCCTGCCACTCACGACGGCGTCAGTCACAGGGGCGTGAAGGCAATGGGGATGCCTGGTCACGGGTCTGTGATCGGGTCGGTTTGCTGCTATTGGCTAAATCACAGTAAAATTAGGGGTATTGGCAGGACGGTGGGCGCGCGCATTCGGTGCATGTGTCACAATTGGCGCGAGTGAGATGTGACAGTCGCAGCTATGTTTCAGGGGCAAGGCGGCCATGCAAAGCGGTGATCACGGGTTTCGTGAGGATTGTGACGTCTTTGCGGGAAATCGGGCAAGGCCCTGTGATGCAAAGGAAAGATACATGTTTCTTATACCCATGCCCGATCGCGGACAAAAAAAGGCCGGTGCGCATGTCACCGGCCTTTGTCTTCGTTCTGTGTGTGTTTTAGACGAGGTCAGGCGGGGTTGCCTCAGCCGCCAAGATGCCTGCCACCTCATCCAATGGCAGAACCTTTGAATGCTTCTCGCCCAGACGGCGCATGGAAACAGTGCCATCCTCAACTTCTTTTTTGCCCACGGCCAAGATCACCGGAACCTTGCCGACGGAATGCTCGCGGACCTTGTAGTTGATTTTCTCGTTGCGGATATCTGCTTCGGCGCGCACGCCTTGGGCGGTGAGCTTGGCGACGACCTCTTGCACAAACTCATCTGCATCCGACACGATGGAGGCCACAACCACCTGGCGCGGGGCCAGCCAGAACGGCAATTTCCCCGAATGCTCTTCGATCATAATGCCGATGAACCGCTCAAACGACCCAAGTGTGGCGCGGTGCAACATCAAGGGGCGGTGTTTGGCGCCATCTTCGGCGATGTAATTTGCCCCCAACCGTTCAGGCAGGTTCGGGTCGATTTGCAGGGTGCCACATTGCCAATCCCGGCCAATCGCATCGGTCAGAACAAACTCCAGCTTTGGTCCGTAAAACGCGCCTTCGCCTTCTTGCACCTCATAATCATAACCGGCGGCTTTGATCCCATTGGCCAGCGCGTCTTCGGCCTGATCCCAACTTTCTTCGGTACCAACACGCTTTTCGGGACGCGTCGACAGTTTCACGCGCCAGTTCTCAAACCCAAGGTCGGCATAGATCTTGGCGAGAAAATCGACAAACTTCTTGGTTTCCGCCTCGACCTGATCTTCGGTACAGAAAATATGGCCGTCATCTTGCGTAAATCCACGCACGCGCATGATGCCATGCATCGCGCCGGACGGTTCGTAGCGGTTGCACGATCCAAATTCGGCCATACGCAGAGGCAGGTCGCGATAGGATTTCAGACCTTGGTTAAAGACTTGGATGTGACAGGGGCAGTTCATCGGTTTCAGCGCGTTCACGGCCTTTTCACGGGCGTGCTCTTCGTCGACCTCAACAATGAACATGTTTTCTTGGTAATTTTCCCAATGCCCGCTTTCTTCCCACAGCTTGCGGCTGACCACTTGCGGGGTGTTCACCTCGACATAGCCGCCACGGGTTTGCTGGCGACGCATATAATCTTGCAGCGTGGTATAGATTTTCCAGCCGTTCGGGTGCCAGAACACCATGCCGGGGGCCTCTTCCTGCATGTGAAACAGGTTCATCTCGCGACCCAGCTTGCGGTGATCGCGTTTGGCGGCTTCTTCCAGCATGTGAAGATGCTTTTTCAGCCCTTCTTTGTTCTGGAACGCCACGCCGTAAATCCGTTGCAACATGGCGCGATCTGAATCACCGCGCCAATAGGCCCCAGCCACCGACATCAGTTTAAACGCATCAGCGGGCAGCTGTCCGGTGTGCTGCAAATGCGGCCCACGGCAGAGGTCTTGCCAATGGCCGTGCCAATACATGCGCAGGGGCTCGTCGCCGGGAATGGCTTCGATCAGCTCTACTTTATAAGGCTCGTTGTTGGCCTCATAGAATTTCACCGCGCGGTCGCGATCCCAAATCTCAGTCGTGACAGGGTCACGCTTGTTGATGATCTCTTTCATCTTGGCCTCAATCGCACCGAGGTCTTCGGGCGAAAATGGCTCTTGGCGATCAAAGTCGTAATACCAGCCATCTTTGATGACCGGGCCAATGGTGACCTTAACGTCTGGCCACAGCTCTTGCACGGCGCGCGCCATGACGTGGGCAAAATCATGGCGGATCAGCTCAAGCGCTTGCACGTCGTCTTTCATGGTGTGAATGGCAATCGACGCGCTTGCGTTAATCGGCCATTGCAGATCCCAATGCTGGCCATCAACGGTGGCGGAAACCGCTTTTTTTGCCAAGGAGTTAGAGATGCTGGAAGCGATTTCGGCGGCGGTGATGCCGGCGTCATAATCGCGTGAATTGCCGTCGGGGAATGTCAGGGTGATTTTTTCGGAAATCTGGCTCATTGGCCTTCTCCTCGTCGTTTTGGCGCCCACGGAACGCCCGGTTGCGGGTTATGTGTTTATGGGTTTTCGCGCGCGGGCGCAGGACTGTCAATATTGAATTACGCATAAGGGGGATTGCCCAAGTTTTTCCGCGCATTATGGTTGGTGCATCAAATAAGGAGCGCCCAAATGGTTGAGTATCTCGACACCCCGCAATCCCGCCGCCTTGGTTATGTAAAGACCGAAGGTGCTGGTCCGACGATCGTATTTCTGTCCGGGTTAAAGTCGGACATGGAGGGCACCAAAGCGGTCGCGCTGGAGGCATGGGCGACCCAGAAGGGTTATGGCTTTTTGCGGTTTGACTACTCAGGTCACGGGCAAAGCTCCGGCGCGTTTGTCGAAGGGTGCATTGGCGATTGGCACGAGGATAGTTTGGCGGTGGTGGATCAGTTGACCGATGGGCCGATTGTGGTTGTTGGCTCGTCCATGGGGGGATGGCAGGCGCTGTTGCTGGCGCGCGAACGTCCGGATCGTGTGGCGGGCTTGGTCACAATCGCGGCGGCGCCTGATTTCACCGAAGACGGTTATTGGGCCAGCTTTTCAGAGGATCAAAAGGCGGAGTTGCACCGTGCGGGCCAAGTGTCGATCCCGTCAGAATATGACGAAGATTATGTGATCACCAAGCATTTGATCGAAGAGGGGCGCAACAATCTGGTTCTGCGCAGCCCGCTTCGTTTGGGAATGCCCGTGCGGTTTTTACAAGGGACCGAGGATACAGCGGTGCCCACATCCCAAGCGGTGAAGCTGTTGGAACATGCCGAGGGGGATGATATTCGACTGACCTTGGTAAAAGGGGCGGATCACCGCTTTTCCGATGGGGAATGCCTTGATCTCATTCAAAAAATGACACTTGTTGTGATCAAACGTGCGGGGTGACGTTTGGGATGTGCAGATCGAAGGGGTGAGGGAATGCTAGAACCATTGGTGCTGATACCGGGGATGATGTGTGATGCGCGTGCGTTTGCGCCGCAGGTCAATGCGTTGTCGCGTGAGGTCAGCGTTCAGGTGGCGTCAGTTGCGCAGTCGGACAGTATCCGTGACATGGCGGCCCAAGTGTTGTCGCAAGCGCCCGCGCGGTTTGCCCTTGCGGGGCATTCCATGGGCGGAATTGTCGCGATGGAAGTGGCCCGCCGCGCACCCGAGCGGGTCAGCCGATTGGCGTTATTGTCGACCAGCCCGCTGACAGATACCCCCGCACAAGCTGCATGGCGCGAGCCGCAAATCGTGCGTGCGCAAGCGGGGCGGTTGGCGGAGGCATTGCAGGAAACCATGAACGAAAATGTTCTGGCGCCGGGGACAAATGTTGCCGAGATTTTGCAGCTTGTGCACGACATGGCGCAAGATTTTGGTGCGGCGTGTTTTGTGCGACAATCGCGTGCTTTGCAACGCCGCCCAGACGCACAGCGCAGCCTGCAAAAGCTCAAGGTTCCGACGATGGTTTTATGCGGGGCACATGACAAGCTGACCCCCCCCAAGCGTCATGAAAATATGGCGGAACTTATTCCGGGGGCAGAGTTGGTGATCCTGCCCAATGCCGGTCACATGCCGATGCTCGAGTGTCCAGAAGAGGTGACACTTGGCCTCAAGGCGTGGATGAAAATGCCGTTGGAGCTTCGGTGACAGACTGGAGCTTTGACAAAAAAGGCACCCGAAGGCGCCTTTTCTGATCTGCGGGTTAAACCGGAATGCGCGTTGGGAGCGGCCCATCATCCTTATCGGATTTTGTGGCTTTCGGTTTTGCCGTCTTTGGCTTTTCCGCTTTTTTGGTTGTCGCTTGCGCGGCAGGTGCAGAAGTATTTTGGTCAATGAAATCTAGCACAAGAGGGCGGATGTTGTTGCGCCAGCTTTTGCCTGCGAAAATCCCGTAATGCCCGGCGCCTTCTTCGAGGTGACTGGCCTTTTTGTCGTCGGAAAGTCCGGTCAAAAGATCCAGGGCTGCGACGCATTGGCCGGGGGCTGTGATATCATCCTTGGACCCTTCGACGGTTTTCACCGCGACATTGGTAATTGCGCCAATGTCGACTTTATGGCCGTCCACGACAAATGAATTGCTGGCCACTTCACTGTCTTTGAACAGCCGCTCGACCGTGGACAGATAAAACTCGGCGGTCATATCCATCACTGCGAGGTATTCGTCGTAGAATTTATTGTGCTTGTCATGCTCTGACGCGGCGCCACGCGCGACGCGATTGATCTGATCTTGGAACGCTTTTGAATGCATCTCGGAATTCATCGAGATGAACCCCGCGAGTTGTAAAAGCCCCGGATAGACCAAGCGACCAACGCCACCATATTTGAAACCCACGCGCTGAATGGAAAACTCTTCCAACTGGCCCATGGTGACACGGCGGCCAAAGTCTGTGACATCAGTGGCGGCGGCGTCCGGGTCAATCGGGCCGCCGATCAGGGTCAAGGTTTGGGGCTGTGCCTCTGGGTCGATTTCGGCGAGATAGGCAGTGGCAGCCAGCGTCAGTGGGGCGGGTTGGCATACGGCCACCACGTTGATATCCGGCCCGAGGTGGCGCATGAAATCGACCAGATAAAGGGTATAATCCTCGATATCAAACTTGCCTTCACTGACGGGAATATCGCGCGCATTGTGCCAGTCGGTGATATAGACGTCCGCGTCGGGCAGCAGGCTTTGCACGGTTGAGCGCAGCAGGGTTGCGTAATGGCCGGACATGGGGGCAACCAACAAGATTCGACGCGCTCGGGGGGCGCGGCCCACGGCGTTGAATTTAATCAGGTCACCAAATGGGCGTTCCACCAGCGTTTCAATTTCCACCAATCGTTCGCGGCCATCTTCGGTCACGACGGTGTTGATGCCCCAATCTGGTTTTTCTTGCATACGGTGAAAACTGCGTTCCGTGACTTCGCCCCAAGCGGACAGCATTTGGAAAAAGGGGTTCGGGATCAAAGCCGTAGCTGGGTAAGACCCCAATGCGGCGGCCGTCGCGCCCAACCATTGGTTGGTGTTGCGCATCGTTTCCATCAAGTCATAAGTCGCCATAAACCGCATGCAATTACCCTTTGCTTTTTCAAACCAACCTACCGCATAGTTATAAACATATGCTGTTTTTCTGATGCTGCATCGCAGATAGAAAATGCTGCATGTGCGAAATAAGATAGTGGGGAAATTGCTTTATGACAACCAGCCAAAAAAATCAGGGCCATGAGTTGAATGAGTTAAATCAAAATCTAGCCAAGATTGAGGAGTTGTCTGCGCGTTTAACCAATATTGTGGCCGGGAAGAAAGCCGTCAGGCAAAGCTTGCAGGGGCCGGGTCAGGAATTTTACGCCAAGGCGGTTGCTGCCTGCTGGAATGACGTGCTGGCAAATCCGGCGAAAATCATCGAACAACAAGTTGCGTTTTGGGGCAAAAGCCTGCAGCACGCGATGGAAGCTCAGCAAGCGCTCTCAGGGGGGGAACTTGTGGCCCCCGAGGATCACACCCCCAAAGACCGGCGGTTTTCCAACCCGCTTTGGGAAACGCACCCCTATTACAACTATCTCAAACAGCAATATTTGATCACCTCTGAAGCGATGGAAAATACGCTGTCGGATGTGGAGGGGCTGGACGAGCGCGACAAGCAAAAGCTTGGATTTTTCACCCGTCAGATGATCGATATGATGAGCCCGACAAACTATCTGGCGACCAATCCTGATGCGATGGAACGGGCAATAGAAACCGAGGGGCAATCTTTGGTCGACGGGTTGGAAAACCTGGTGCGTGATCTGGAAAGTAATGACGGCGAACTTGTGGTCAAGCTGGTGGACGAAAGCGCGTTTGAGGTGGGCGAAAATATCGCGACCACCGAAGGGTCGGTCATTTATCGCAATAGAATGCTGGAGCTGATTCAATACAAACCCACCACGCAAAAGGTTCATGCCCGGCCATTGATTATTTTTCCGCCTTGGATCAACAAATTTTATATCCTTGATTTAAAAGAACAAAACAGCCTGATCAAATGGATTGTTGATCAGGGATACACATTGTTTGTGGTCAGCTGGGTCAACCCGGATGCTCGTTATGCCGAGGTTGGGTTGGGGGATTATATCGAAGAGGGGTATTTGGCGGCGATCAATGAGGTCAAAGCCATAACGGGCCAGAAAAAGGTCAATGTGGTCGGCTATTGCATAGCGGGAACCACGCTGTCGCTGGCGCTGTCTTTGATGAAAAAGCGCGGTGATACCTCGGTGAACTCCGCCACATTTTTCACCACGCTCACGGATTTCTCTGATCAAGGCGAAGTGGGTGTTTTCCTGGATGATGATTTTGTCAGTGGCATCGAAGAAGAAGTAAAAGAGACCGGCTATCTGAGCAGTTTTTTCATGTCACGGACGTTTTCTTATATGCGTTCAAATGATCTGGTTTATGGCCCGGCGATCAACAGCTATATGTTGGGCAAGACCCCTCCTGCGTTTGATCTGCTGTATTGGAACGGGGACGGCACTAATTTACCCGCCAAGATGACGGTCGAGTATTTGCGTGGGTTGTGTCAGGGCGATCAATTTGCGCGGGGCGACTTTGAGCTGTTGAACGAACATCTGTCGATCGCGGATGTTGAGGTGCCGATTTGTGCGATTGCCTGTGAGACGGATCACATTGCTGCCTGGAAGTCGTCGTATAATGGGATGCGCAAGATGGGGTCCAAAGATCGAACCTTTATCCTGTCTGAAAGCGGCCATATTGCGGGAATCGTCAACCCGCCCTCTAAAAAGAAATATGGGCACTATACCAATGAGACGTGGCCAGAGGCGTCAGAAGATTGGTTGCAAGGCGCAGAGTTCCATCAGGGGTCATGGTGGGGGCGATGGGATAATTGGCTGTCTGGGAAGTCTGGCAAAAAGGTCGATGCGCGCGCGGTGGGCGATTCGTCCCATACGCCGCTTGCGCCCGCACCAGGAACCTATGTGCTGGCCAAAAAAACCTGACAAGCTCCGCAAAATCGTGGGTTGAGTGGCCACAACTTACTGAAATTTCCGTGTTTTAAAAATGTTACATGCTGCAGTGCAGAAAAAGCTTGATTTGCTGCACCGCAGCATGCATATTGTTTGCAGACGCAGAAATAAGGGCGCTCCAAACCTGAACACTCAGGCCCGCCCACATTCGGAGATGACCAATGGCTAACGCACAAGACTATTCAAAAATGATCCAAGACATGATGGGCGCATTCCCAGTTGACATGTCTGCCGCACAAGACGCTTTCAAAAACCAAGCCGCCATGAGCGAGAAGTTTTCGAAAGTGGCGCTGCAAGCTGCTGATAAATCAGCTGAAATCTCGACCAAATGGACCAAAGAAACTTTGGCCAAACTGGGCGACGTCTCTGCTGCGAAAGAAGAAGCGGCTGATTACTCCAAAGCAATGACCGATTTCGCTTCGGCTCAAGCTGAGCTGGCTGCTGAAAACATGGCGGCTTTTGCAGAAGTTGCAAAACGCGTTCAGTCTGAAACCGTTGAGCTGATGATGGCTGCTGGCAAAGATCTCGGCGAAGAAGCTCAGGCTGCTGTTAAAAAAGCAACTGACGATGTTGCCAAAGCTGCCAAAAAAGCGACTGCAAAATAAGTTAGGGACAAATCTGCCGGTCTCCTCCCGACCGGTCCTCCCTGAAAGGACGAGCATCGGCTCGTCCTTTTTTTCGTTTGATCAAATGCCTTGCCAATAAGGGGCGCGCTGGAATAGGATTTTGCAGTGCAGCAATCAAATTTGCTGTGGGGAGGAATAATGGCTCAAAAAGAAGAAACACTTCTGATCAAACGCTACGCAAGTCGGCGATTGTATAACACAGAAACATCCGATTACGTGACGCTTGATGATATTGCGGGTTTCATCCGCGGTGGACGCGAGGTTCAGATCATCGACCTGAAATCTGGTGATGATCTGACGCGGCAATATCTACTTCAAATCATTGCAGAACATGAAAGCCGCGGCGAAAATGTGCTGCCCGTTGATGTCCTGACCGATCTTGTCAGGTCCTATTCGACGCAAGCTCAAAGTGTTGTACCACAGTTTCTGGCCGCCAGTTTCGAAATGCTGCGGGACGGGCAATCCAAAGTGATGGAAAATCTGGGCACGATGAGCCCTTCAATGCCCGCAATTCCTGGTTTGGAAGCGATGCAGGCGCAGCAAGAAGCGTTTTTAAAGGCTATGATGGGCGGATTTTCAGGTGGGACGTCGCCGCAAGGTGAGGCCTCTTCAGGCGATGAGACGGCCACAAAAGAAGAAGAGCTGGACGAGATTAAGAAGCAACTTGCCGCCCTTCAGGCCAAATTGTCGGGGCTGGGGTAATATTTTAGCCTTCGGCCCAGGAAAAATGCGACAAAAAAGGGAGGCCGAAGCCTCCCTTTTCGTAATATCAGGCCAGTCCAATCAATAGGTGCGGATCAGCCCCACCAATTTTCCCTGAACTTTGACAGAACCTTCCGGCAGGATGCGCGT
Source organism: Aliiroseovarius lamellibrachiae (assembly GCF_018599245.1). Classification (GTDB taxonomy): domain Bacteria; phylum Pseudomonadota; class Alphaproteobacteria; order Rhodobacterales; family Rhodobacteraceae; genus Aliiroseovarius; species Aliiroseovarius lamellibrachiae. The sequence goes on along the minus strand of NZ_JAHEVJ010000004.1, from coordinate 267,419 downwards.
TTCATAGGCAGTATTGGCGGCCTCAAGGGCAATCATCCCACCTGTTTTGCGAAAGCGTTTGAGGGTGGCTTCATAGCCATCCACCTGCGCGACAACAATATCGCCATTGTCGGCGAGACTGGTTTCACGGATCACCACAACATCCCCACTGTTGATCCCCGCGTCGATCATACTGTCGCCCTTGACCTCCAGCGCATAGTGGCGACCGCCAGCCCCCAGCATATTATCCGGAACCGAGATATGTTGCGCCTCATCCGAGATCGCCTCGATCGGTTCGCCTGCTGCGATGCGGCCCAGCAAAGGCAGGTCACTGATGCCGCGACCCTCAAGCGGGATGGCGGTATGGGGTGTTTTTTCAGGGCGACTGCCGTCGATCACTTTGGGTTCAAACCCACCGCGACCACCGGAGTCCATCGTTTCGGGTAGTTTCACAATTTCAATGGCGCGCGCACGATGGGCAAGGCGGCGAATAAAGCCACGTTCTTCAAGCGCGGTGATCAACCGGTGGATGCCAGATTTGCTGCGCAGATCCAAAGCGTCTTTCATTTCATCAAAGCTTGGTGGAACCCCGTCGCGCTGAATGCGTTTGTGGATAAAGTTTAGCAATTCTAACTGTTTACGGGTCAGCATCTGCTTTTACCTCCGAGTTGCACCGGCATTTTTTGACATGGGATACATCCCACAAGCGCGCCGGGTGGTTCCCGGCGTTCAAGGTCTGTTCTACCCATGTTCTCTTTTTGTGTCAACCGAGTGCAAATATTTGGTAAACGCACAGCGCCCTTGGTTTGGGCATTCTTAGATAGGCAAATATTCCATGACGTGCCCTGCGCCCTGTTCGGGATCATCAACCGGGCGAACAAGCAGGGCATTTGCGCCGGCGAGCACGGATAAAAGCGCGCTATCTTGCTGATTACACGCGGTGATTTTGCCATCCTGAACAACGGCGCGCATGTAATGTTCGCGCGGTCCATTTGCGGCGATGGATGCGCCAAGGGGGGCGGTTTTGCGTGGGGCAGGGGTGGCGCCCAAGCCGAGCATTGCGCGCAAGGCCGGGACAAGAAAAACATGACCACAGACCATCGCCGAGACCGGATTTCCCGGCAACCCAATGACGGGCGTGTTCCCAAGTTTTCCGGCCATCAACGGTTTGCCGGGGCGCATGGCGACTTTATAGAAACTGCGCGCCATGCCGAGTTCTTCTGTTACATCCCCGACCAAATCATGATCACCAACCGAAGCGCCGCCAATGGTGATGATCAAATCAGCCCCCTCGCAAAGCTCAAACGCGGTGCGCAGGCTGCCTTTGGTGTCGCGCGCGATGGGCAACATGCGGGCATGGCCACCGTTTGCCTCGATCAGCGCTTTCAGACCAAAGGAATTTGAGGAAATGATTTGATCCGGTCCGGGTGTCTCGCCGGGCATGACCAGCTCGTCCCCGGTGGCCATCAACGCGACAATCGGTTTGCGTCGTACGGTGACTTTGGCGGTGTTCATAGCCGCGATCAGTGCAAGATGGGCAGGGGTCAAAAGCAAAGGGGCGGCAACCTGATCGCCTTCGTCAAAATCCGCCCCAGCCGGGCGCACATGCGGCCCTTTGTCGAGCTTGCGCGCTAGGGTGATCAGAGCCCCTTTGCGGGTCACATCCTCTTGAATAATAACGCGGTTTGCGCCTTCTGGCATCGGGGCGCCGGTGAAAATGCGAACACATTGTCCTGCGCCGATTTTACCATCAAAACCATGTCCCGCGGCGCTTTCACCAATGACCTGAAACATCGATTCCGGGTCCGCCTCAACCCCATTCACCGCATAACCGTCCATCGCAGAGGCCGCAAAGGGGGGCTGACGGCGCGTGGCTGTCACCGGGGCGGCCAAGATGCGACCTGCGGCTTCGGCCAATGGGACATCCTCGGTGCCCACGGGGGCGACGAGAGAAAACAGGTGATCAAGTGCTTCGGTGACGGGGATCATGTGGTGGCCTCATGTCTCATTCGTTTTGGCCAAATGTCATGTGGCCCTTCAACTTGCCCCGTTTTGCATATTCATTCGGGACACACCTTGAAATGGATCAAAGATGCAAATTAACGTTCATAGATCCCGGATTTCCCACCCTCTTTGCGCAACAGGCAGATGTCTTTGATTTCCATGCCTTTTTCAGCGGCTTTCAGCATGTCATAGACGGTCAGTGCCGCGACAGAAACGGCCGTGAGGGCCTCCATCTCTACGCCAGTTTGCCCACCGGTTTTCACCGTTGCAGTGATGCGCACGCCGGGCAGGGTGGGGACGGGGTCCAGTTCCAGCGCGACTTTGGTGATCGGCAGCGGGTGGCAAAGCGGAATGAGGTCGGAGGTTTTTTTGGCGCCCATGATGCCGGCAAGACGCGCGACCCCCAAAACGTCCCCTTTTTTGGCGGTGCCTTCCATGACCAGCGCCAGTGTCTCGGACGTCATTTTCACGAAGCCTTCGGCGATCGCCACGCGGTCGGTGACCTCTTTGTCGGAAACATCAACCATATGGGCAAGGCCCTGATCGTCGAAATGTGTGAGCGGAGAATTGGTCATGACAGCTCCTTTACGGGTGCCGGGTTGGCAAGAAGATTACGGGTGACTTGGGCCACATCATCCTGACGCATCAGGCTTTCGCCAATCAAGAAGCTGCGCGCGCCATATTCGGCCATATCCGCCAGATCCCGCGGCGTTGATAAGCCGCTTTCGCAGACCAGATGGCGATCCGCCGGGGCCAATTTCGACAGGCGTCGTGTGGTGTCGAGCGAGGTTTCAAAGGTCTTGAGATTGCGGTTGTTCACCCCCAGAAGCGGTGATTTCAACGACAGGGCACGTTCCAATTCGGCCTCGTCGTGAACCTCGATCAACGCATCCATGCCCCAAGAAAACGCAGCCTCTTCAAGCTCTTGCGCTTGGCTGTCCGCGACCGAGGCCATGATGATCAGAATGCAATCGGCGCCCAAAGCGCGGGCTTCGGTGACTTGATAGGTATCATACATGAAATCCTTGCGCAGGGCCGGAAGTGTGACAGCCCCACGCGCGGCCACCAGAAATTCGTCAGCACCTTGAAAAGAGGGTGTGTCGGTCAGCACAGACAGGCAGCTTGCACCGCCGTCCTGATAGGCTTTGGCGAGTTCTGCGGGGTGAAAATCAGCCCGAATAAGACCCTTTGAGGGGCTGGCTTTTTTGACCTCAGCAATCAAACCGTACCCATTGGCAGCATCCGCCATCAAAGCCTTGGCAAAACCGCGCGTCGGGCTTGCGTCGCGTGCGGCGGCTTCCACCTCGGACAGGGGGCGGGCGGCTTTGCAGGCGGCCACATGCTCCAGCTTATAAGCTTTGATTTTATCAAGAACGGTTGGGGTCGCAGATTGGGTCATTATCTCACCAGTTTATCGGAGCGTCACCCTTGTCTGTAAGCCAATTGTTCACGGTTGAAAACGGGCGAGAGCCGAAAAACCCACGTCGGGCGGAAAGTGGTGAGGGATGGGCGGTTTTTACGATCAGGTGATCGCCGGACTGGATGTATTTCTCAAGCTTTTGGGCGTTGTTTCCCCACAGAATGAAGGCTGTGGGGGTGGAGGACACGCGCCCCAAGATTTGATGAACCAAGATGTCCCACCCCAAGGTTTTATGCCCATTTGCATCCCCTGCGGGCACCGAAAGTGATGTGTTGAGCAAAAGCACGCCCTGTTCAGCCCAATCCGACAGATCGCCATTGGGGCGCTGCACGCCAAGGTCAGCGTCGAGCTCTTTATAGATGTTCTGCAAAGATCGGGGCAAAGGCCGCACATCGGGCTCCACTGAGAACGCCAAGCCATTGGCATGACCCGGTGTGGGGTAGGGGTCTTGCCCGAGGATCACGACCCGTACGGCGTCGGGTGAGGACGCGGCAAGGGCCGCGAAACGCAAAGTGTCCGGCGGCAGGATCTCGCGTGGCTCAGCAATGATGTGATCGCGAATGCCGGGCCAAGTGTCGGTGAAAAAGGGAAGGTCGGCCCAGGCGTGTGGCAGGGTCATTCGGTTGGGCCTTTTCTTGCGGCGGTGATTGACGTTGGGCTTGGATGGAGTGATTCCACTAGAAAACTAGAAAACTAGAAAACTAGAAAACTAGAAAACTAGTTTTCCGGTTTTGGGTCATCCACGCGACGTGACTTCGGCCAGTTTTTCGATTTTTGCGAGGGCTTGCCCGCTGTCGATGCTTTCAATGGCCATGGCCACCCCGTCTTTCAGGGAACTTGCCTTATCAGCGACAACCAAAGCGGCGGCGGAGTTGAGCAGAACCGCATCGCGGTAAGCGGATTTTTCACCTTTTAGAAGCGCCGAAAACGCAATGGCATTTTCCGAGGGTTCACCGCCCATAATCGCCTCAAATGGGTGCACTGGAAGGCCCGCATCCTCGGGATGGATCTCAAATTCACGCACAGCGTCATTTTCCAATGCGGCCACCCAGCTGACACCGGCAATGGACAATTCATCCGTGCCATCAGAGCCGTGCACAAGCCACGCCTTTTCCGCGCCGAGCATCTGCAGGGTCTCGGCCATCGGACGGATCAGGTCGCGCGAGAAGGCGCCGGTCAGTTGCCGGGTCACGCCAGCGGGGTTTGTCAATGGTCCCAGGATGTTAAAGATCGTACGGGTGCCAAGTTCCGCGCGTGTTGGCATGACGTGCGCAATGGCTGGGTGGTGCATCGGTGCCATCATAAAGGCGATGCCCGCCTCGGCCAAAGCGGCCTCAACCACATCCGCGCCGACCATCACATTCACACCCATCTGACCAAGCGCATCTGCGGCCCCTGACTTTGACGACAGGTTGCGATTGCCGTGTTTGGCGACGGTCACACCGGCGCCCGCAACGACAAAAGCCGTGGCGGTTGAAATGTTGAGCGTGCCTTTTCCATCGCCTCCGGTGCCAACAATATCTATCGCGCCCGCCGGCGCCTTCACCGGGCGGCATTTCGCGCGCATCACGGCGGCGGCGGCGGCATATTCCTCAACCGTTTCACCGCGCGTGCGCAGGGCCATGAGCAATCCACCAATTTGGCTGGGGGTCGCTTCGCCTTCGAACAAGATGTCAAAGGCTTCTTCAGCCTCAGCACGGCTAAGGGGGCGATCTGCGGCGGCGCCGATCAGGGGTTTGATACGGTCGCTCATGCCGGAACCTCATCTTTCAAAGGTTTTACATTGATACCTGCGGATTTCAGGAAATTCGCAAGCATCGCATGACCAAATTCCGACCGGATGCTTTCGGGATGGAATTGCACCCCTTCGATCGGAAGCGTTTTGTGGCGCAGCCCCATGATCATGCCATCCTCAAGCCAAGCGGTAATCTCAAGACACTCTGGCAGACTGTCGCGATCCACGATCAACGAGTGATACCGAGTGGCCTCAAGCGGTGTCGGCAGCCCCGCAAACATGCCTTTGTCGGCGTGATGCATCGTACCCATTTTGCCATGCACAATTTCGCCCGCGCGCACGACTTTGCCGCCAAATGCCTGACCAATGGTTTGATGCCCAAGACAAACCCCCAACAAAGGCACGCCATTTTTCGCCGCTGCATGGGTCAGCTCAAGGCAAATTCCTGCCTGATCCGGGTCACATGGCCCGGGTGAGAGCAAAATGGCTTGGGGTTTCAACGCCAAAGCGTCCTCCACCGTGATCACATCATTGCGTTTGACCACCACTTCGGTGCCCAATTCGCCCAAATAATGCACGAGGTTGTAGGTAAAGCTGTCATAGTTATCGATCAGCAGGATCATTGGGCGGCCTTTCAGCATTTCGTGGCGCAACGGGGGGTTACGCGCGTCTCTCGTCGGGGTATACATGTTCAAACCAAGCGCTGCGGGTCAAGAGCAGTGCGGAGATTTTCGAGGAGAGCAAGCATGGCACGCGGTTTTCTTTCGGGTATTGCGATGGGCGTCGTAGTGTCCGCAGCCGGTCTGGCGGGGCTGTCAGTGATGACTGCACCCCCAAATGGTCAGGGGGCAGGCGCTGATTTGGATATGAAAATGTCGCCTTTACCCGACACGGTGTCTGTTGACGGGGCGGGTGACGGCGCCGCTGAAATCGCCATGTCTGAAAGTGAAAAAACGCAACAGCCCAATCCTGACACGGCCGTGATATCGCAGCCCAGTGATCGCGAGCTTACGGACGGCGCCGCGCCCGCGCCGGACAGTGATGCCCCCCGTTCAGAGAGCGCGGCGGTTATGCCCTCACCTGACGAGGCCCACACGCCAGAGGTCACATCCGCGCCCGAGGACGCATTGGGCGACACATCCGGCGCCATGGTGCAGGAGGTGTTGCCAGCGCAGCCAGCCATGCCGACCGAAGGCAGCCCGGCCACTCAGCCGACGGGAGAAAGCACCGAACAGGCCCTGACGGCCGATACCCCATCACAGCCCACAATGGATGAGGTGCCATTGGAGGCAGGCCCAGTTCCGGATACAACCGCGCCGACGGTCGCACCACCGGTTGATGCGCCCGACGTTGCCCCCGCTGTACCGGAGGCTTCTCAGCCCGTTGAACAACCGATTGCTCAACGCGAAACATCACCCGAAATGGTCGAGGACGCCCCCACACCCGGTGTCAAAAGTGCGCCGGTGAAGCCGATTGGGGATCTTGCACCTAATGTGAAAACAAATCGGCTCCCCTCTATCTCAGATGCGGATGCATCAGAAGAGACAGATGCCGCGGAAGCTGCGCCAGACCAACCTTTGTCGCCGCTTGCGATCATCCGCAATGCGTCCCCCTATGAGCGGGCTGCTGACTTACCGATCATGGCCGTTTTGTTAAAGGATGAGGGCGGCGCGCGCGCCGATCTTGGCGATCTGACGAACCTTCCTTTCCCCGTGACATTTGTGGTGGATGGCACGGCCGCTGATGCGGTCGAGGCCGTGGCCTATTATCGTTCTCAGGGCGCGGAGGTTGTGGTCGAGGTGATGCTGCCACCTGCCTCAACCCCTGCAGACGCCGAGGTGAATTTCCAGGTTCAGGCGCCAATCATCGACCAAGGGGTTGCGGTGATGATGAATGACGTCAGCGGCTTTCAGGAGGATACGGATCTTGCAAAGCAGATCGCGCAAATCCTTGTGGCCAGCGGACATGGGGTGGTGAGCTTTCCTAAGGGGCTAAGCACAGGAAATCGTTTGGCAATCAAAGCGGGCGTGCCAGCGGGTACTGTTTTTAGGGATCTTGATGGCGAGGGGCAGGATGGGCGCACAATCCGCCGGTTCCTTGACAATGCGGCGTTTAAAGCCCGCCAAATGGACGGGGTAATCCTGTTTGGGCGCGCGCGTCCTGACACCTTGCAGGCCTTGATCGAGTGGAGCCTTGGCTCGAGGGCGAAATCCGTGTCGGTGGCGCCCGTCAGCGCGGTGTTGCTGGGGGAATGACAGCTGCGGTTTGCGGTTCGCAATATCGCGTCAGGCCGAGGTGGCTGATGGTTTAACCCGACGCCCCATTGGGGCACGCGTTCACCGTATCGCCATCAGGGTTTAAGCAGTTCTACGATGGATTTCCCAAGGCGGAATGGCGCGGCAAAGGCGACCATGCAAAGCGCGGCGAGTTGCAACAGCAGGATATGCGCATTGTCCTGAAGGTATTGCCATTCCTCACGCAATTTGCCGACTTGGCCAATCAAACCATCATAGCTTTTGGCGATAATTTGATAGTCACCAACGATGATTGGGGCGCTTTTGCGAAGCTGAGTTATCGCGGCTTCGGTCTGTGTATCCCGAGAGGTGAAGACCAAAAACCTTTCAATATCAAAAGCATCCGCTTGTGCGGCCATGTCTTGCATCTCGTTCATATCGTCGTGGTGGCCTTTGCCCACCAAAAAACTGAGGCTGGCCAGCGGGGCCACTTCTTGGGTCACAGCAATAAACAGCGGCAGTTCGGCATTGCTGGCGGTGGAGGCTGACAGGAATTCGACCTTTTCGCAAAGGGTCGTGATCGCCGGTTCAGATGTGCCTTCGCAAAATCTAAGCCGAAACCGTGCGGCGTCCCGGTCAAAGGCGGCGGTGGCAGCAAAGGCAATGTCAATCTGGCGATCCAACCGTGAACTGTCCGAGGTGTAAAGCCCGGCAATAATCGCCACCAAGGCCCCAATGCCACCAAGCACCACCCAAACCAGATCCGCCAGTTTCCATGCGCGATGCCCCGGCGGTTTTCGAAACAACAGCGCCGTGCCAAAAGTTCCGATCAAAAATAACCCCAGCAGCAGATGTAGCTGATATTGCGCAATTTGTAACATGGGGCGAGTGTAGGGCGCGCGCGCCGCGGTGCAACTAAATTTGGGGTGAACGGCCGATCCTTCAAATTGCGCAGGCTTGGTTAGATCATCCGGTTGGGCTGACCCACCGGGGGATCCGTGCTATGAAGACGCCAAGCAGCGGAGCAACTGGCAGGGTTAACCGGCAGGACCTATCCCAACCAAATGGGAGGTTCATATGTCATTTTATCTATTCCGTGGGCGTTACAGCACCGAAAGCTTACGTGCGCTGGTGGACAATCCAGAAGACCGCGAAAAAGCAGCGGGCGAGATGATCGCCTCGCTTGGCGGAACGCTGCATCATCTGTTTTTCTGCTTTGGTGACGATGATGTTGTGGCGCTGATCGAGGCCCCCAGTGATGCCGTCATGGCAACTTGTGCGCTGGTGGTTGGGGCCTCTGGCACCATGTCCGGCGGGTCCACAACAAAATTGATGACCAGCAAAGAGGCTATGACGGCGATGAGTGCCGCACAAAGTGGCCGCGCCGCATATCGCGCGGTTGGGGGGTAAGCCCGTGGCGTCCAGTTTGAATGGGCGCCATTTCAGGAGGGGAACTTATGGAAAAAGGATATTTGATTGCCAATATCCGTGTGCATGACCCGGTCGCCTTCGAGGAATTCAAACTTTTGTCGCAGGCGGCGATCGCTGACTATGGCGGCAAGGTTCTGGCGCGCAGCGCAACACCGGACTATCGCGAGGGGCCCAATCGTGGGCAGGTGGTGTTGATTGAATTTGAAACCCCAGACGTGGCTCGCGCCTTTTACGACAGCACGGCTTACCGGGCGGCACGCGACGTGCGTGAGAAAATCGCACAGACGGATTTGGTGTTGGTTGAAGGGCTGTAAAGCCGTCTCCAATGAAAAAGGCCGGAGAGATCCCCGGCCTTCCCACATGGTTCATTGTCACGTTCGATTATTTCAAGATCGAACGGCCCGCATATTCGGCGGTGGCGCCCAGCATTTCCTCAATCCGGATCAGCTGATTGTATTTCGCCAACCGGTCAGAGCGCGCAAGTGAGCCGGTTTTGATCTGGCCGCAGTTGGTGGCCACAGCAAGGTCAGCAATTGTTGCATCTTCGGTTTCACCCGAGCGGTGCGACATCACATTGGTCATGCGCGCGCGGTGCGCCATATCGACGGCTTTCAGGGTTTCTGACAGCGTGCCGATCTGGTTCACTTTCACCAGCATCGAATTTGCGGCGCCTTTGGCAATGCCTTCCGCCAGCCGGGCGGGGTTGGTCACAAAAAGATCGTCGCCAACCAATTGGATTTTGTCACCCAGCAGGGCGGTCAAAGCAACCCAACCGTCCCAGTCATCTTCCGACATGCCGTCTTCGATTGAGATGATCGGGTAGTCGTCACAAAGGGCCGCCAGATACTGGGCGTTCTCGTCGGACGTCAGTGATTTGCCTTCGCCAGACATCACATATTTGCCGTCTTTGTAATATTCGGTCGCGGCACAATCGAGCGCAAGATAGATGTCTTCGCCCGGTGTGTAGCCTGCTTTTTTGATCGAGCTCATGATGAAATCAAGCGCATCACGGGTCGAGGCGATGTTGGGTGCAAAGCCCCCTTCGTCGCCAATCCCGGTGGACAGGCCCGCGGCGGTCAGCTCTTTTTTCAGCGTGTGGAACACTTCGGCACCCATGCGCACGGCATCGCGAATGCTTTCGGCGGCCACGGGCATGATCATAAATTCTTGGATGTCGATCGGGTTGTCGGCATGTTCGCCGCCATTGATGATGTTCATCATCGGCACAGGCAGTGTGCGGGCAGAGGCGCCGCCAACATAGCGATACAGCGGCAGGGCCGAGGCATCCGCCGCCGCTTTGGCCACAGCCAGAGAGACACCCAAAATGGCGTTTGCGCCGAGGCGACCTTTGTTCTCGGTGCCGTCAAGTTCGATCATCGCGGCATCAATGGCTTCTTGCTCGGTCGCATCAAAGCCGATCAGCATTTCTGCGATCTCGCCGTTTACCGCCTCAACCGCGGCCAATACGCCCTTCCCCATGTAGCGGGACTTGTCGCCATCACGTTTTTCCACCGCTTCATGTGCGCCGGTTGAGGCACCGGACGGAACCGCAGCCCGGCCCATCGAGCCGTCTTCGAGGATGACATCAACCTCAACGGTTGGATTGCCCCGGCTGTCCAGGATTTCACGGGCGAAAATATCGACGATGGTGCTCATGTTAGCGCTCCCAATAAGAAGAAAACTTCAGTTGAGGCTCTTTAACGCGTCAGGCGGCATCGGGCAACCGGGCAGCCCGCCTGTTAGCGCGACCTTCGCGCACAAACATGTAAATCCCGGTGCAAATCACGATCATGGCCCCCAAATAAGTGAGCATATCAGGGCGTTCGTTAAAGACGATCATGCCAACAATCATCGAAAAAATCAGCCGGGCGTAGCGAAAGGGCATGATGATCGAGGTTTCCGCAATGCGCATGGCCAGCACAATGGCGTAATACCCCGCAACACCAAACACCATTGCCCCAAATAAATAGGCCCATTGGATGCCCTGTGGCACGACAAAAGGCGCGGTGATCGGGATCATCAAAAGCCCCGCCGGGATCAGCGAGGCAAAGCCATAAAAGCTGACGGAAATCGACGGGATTGATGGGTCGATTTGACGGGTGATCAAGTCGCGCAGGGCAATGCCAAAGACCGCAGCAATGGGAAAAAGGGCGGCCATGTCAAAATCAGCGGCCCCCGGACGAATGATGATCAACACACCAATAAAGCCCACGCCAATCGCGCTCCAACGTCGCCAACCGACAGTTTCACCCAGAAACAAAGCGGCCCCGGCGGTGATTGCCAAAGGGGTGGCTTGAAACACGGCGGCAACGGTTGAAATGGGCACCAAGGAAAGGGCGGTGATGAAAAACATCGCAGAGATACCCTCGGCCGCGTTGCGCCACAGCATTTGGGGCGAGCGCATGTCGCGGTGCACCAAAGGCGCAAATGTCCCGCGGTTCACATAGGTCGCGACCGCAAAGGCCAAAGCCCCGCCTGCGCCAAGAAACACCAGAACTTCGGATACAGGCAGGCCCGCCGAACTGGATTTAATGAACGCATCCTCCATGGCAAAGGCCGCCATGGAGAGCGTCACAAGGATGATGCCTTTGATATTTTGCATGTTAAACAACCCCGAATGTCACCGCAGGACCCAATCGGAAAATCGGATCCGAAACAAGCGGGGAAAGGGTGATGTAACGCATTTCAAATTGTGATGAGTAGGCAATCTTCGCCACAGAGTTTGCGGCGCAATGTCATCAGTCTTTTTTGATTGGCACGCCGTAAAGCTCTAGCCGGTGATCTTTCAGCGTATAGCCAAGCTTTTGCGCGATCTTTTCCTGAAGCTCTTCAATCTCAGGATCCACAAATTCAATGACTTTTCCGGTGGTCAGATCAATCAGGTGATCGTGGTGGTCGCGGTCGGCACTTTCATAACGCGCGCGACCATCGCCAAATTCATTTTTCACCAAGATCCCGGATTCTTCAAAAAGCTTCACAGTGCGGTACACCGTGGCCAATGAAATACCCGCATCAATTTCCGAGGCACGCGCATAAAGCTCTTCTACATCTGGGTGATCGTGATGGGCCGATTGCAAAACGCGGGCAATGACCCGGCGCTGTTCGGTCATGCGCAATCCGCGTTCTTCGCAGCGTTCCAGAATGTTCTTATTCATCAGTTGCCCCTGATTCCGTTTCCTCCCTTATCGCGCGAAAATGCCTTGGGGAAAACGGATAATTGACAGATTTCGCACGCGCCGAATGATCCGCGGTTACGCGGCCGTGCCCCAGCTTGATCAAACCGTCAGACGGCCTTCCATCACTTTTACCGCGCGTCCGGCTACCGTGACGCGACCGGGCTCGGCGATAAGCTTAATCCGTGACGGGCGGCCCATGTCGTCGCCTTGATGAATGGTGATATCGACCGGTGCACCGCGCCACTTGCGCAAAAGGGCGGCAAGCGGGGCGGCGGCGGACCCTGTGGCGGGGTCTTCGGGAATGCCATCTAAGGGCGCGAACATACGGGCGTGGATAACATCCCCTTCGTCCACCCAAGGATAGACGGCGAAGTCGTGATTGCCGGGGAATTGGGCTGTGCCTTCGCGCATCGCATCCAAATTTGGCGAAAGCGCGGACAGGGTTTTGCGGTCTTTCAGTTGGGCAAACACGAAATCCCCACCGAGCGAGGCCAACACGGGTTGCGATAGGATATCGTCTGGCGCACAGCCTATGGCGCGGGCCACCAAGGTCATGTCAGGCGTGCCTTTGATCTCTAATGGATGCTCTGTCACAAAAGAGGCGGCACCGTCTTTGGCTTTTGCAACCAATGGTCCGACGCCCAATTCCAGAACCATGTCCGCATCATTGCCAAGATCTGACAGCATGATTGCCGTGCCGATGGTGGGATGCCCTGCAAAGGGCAGCTCGCGCGTGGGGGTGAAATACCGCACACGGGCCGTATGGTTTGGGTCGTCTGGCGGCAGCACAAAGCTTGTTTCTGAAAAGTTGAACTCGCGGGCGATGGTCAGCATATCCGTGTCAGACAGGCCTGTTGCGTCGGGGATCACCGCCAACTGGTTGCCGCCAAACGGGGTGGCGGTGAAGACGTCATAGACAAAATACTGCATTACATAAGCTCCGGTTCGCGGCCCAAACGGCCCGCCAGTGGGGCCACGGTCAGCCCCTGGATGATGATCGAGAAGACAACGATGATATATGTGGCGGTCAGGATCAATGGCTTCCAATCGCCCTCGGGCAGGGACAGGGCAAGGGCCACGGAGATCCCGCCCTTCAGCCCGCCCCAGGTCATGATCGGGATCACGCCTGTTGAAAAGCGCCTAAAGGGTTTCAGGATCATGACAGGCACGGCCACGGCGGCAAAGCGTGCAAAGAGCGCAAGGGCAATGGCGGCAAACCCGGCCAGCACCGCGTCGCCCGTAAAAGCCACGGTGAAAACCTCGAACCCGATCATCAGGAACAAGACGGCGTTTAGAATCTCGTCGATCAGCTTCCAGAAGGCTTCGACATAATGGCGGGTTTCCTCGGACATACCGTGTTTTGCGCCCACATCGCCAATGAGCAACCCGGCGCAAACCGCCATAATGGGGGCAGAGACATGCAGCGCCACAGCCAATTCATAGCCGCCAAAGGCAAGGCCCAGCGTGATCAGAACCTCAAGGGAATAGTCGTCGATCAAGCGCATGACGCGGAAGGTGAGCCAGCCAAGGATGACCCCCAAAAGCGCGCCGCCCACGGCCTCTTGCCCAAATAGTTTAACCGCGCCATCAAAGCCGCCGCCGCTGTGGCTGTCCCCATGCGGAAAGGCGATGCCGACCAGCACCAGAAAGACCACATAGCCAACCCCGTCATTAAACAGGCTTTCCCCAGCGATTTTGGTTTCCAAAGACTTTTGCAGGTTCGCTTCGCGTAAAACCCCCAGCACAGCCACGGGATCTGTGGGTGAAATCAGCGCCCCAAAGACCAAAGCCACCAAAAACGGCATTCCGGTCAACCAGCTGAACCCAACCCCCACAATGACGGTTGATAGAACGACCCCCATTGTGGCCATCAGAAACACCACCCGCCATTGGGCGCGCAAGTCAGAGATTTTTACATGAAGAGCGCCCGCAAACAGCAAAAGCCCCAGCATCCCCTCGAGCAATGCGTCGGAAAAATCGATGCGGGTCACCGTCTCGCGCACTTGGTCAGCCATGCCAAGGCTAGGGATCAGCACATCCAAGATCATCACAGATATGGATGCCATCAGGGACACGACAAGGATCCCAATGGCCGAGGGCAGTTTTAAAAACAAATAGTTCACCGCCCCAAATGCACCAGCCAAGACAATCAAAAGAGATGCGATTTGTAGAAAACTCATTGGCTGCTCCAATATGCTCGATTTGCGCTTATATATCACGGCGCTAGCGCAACATAAACCGCTTGACGGGGGCGGCCACAACGGGTCCAGTCGCGCCATGACAAGTAAGCGACATATGGATGGGTTCGGCGCGGCCGCTTTGGTCGGGTTTTTCCTGTTGTTGGCGGTGAACCAAGTGGTGATCAAGCTGACAAATGACGGGTTCCAACCGGTTTTTGCCGCTGGGGTGCGCAGTTTTGGGGCGATCTTTGTGCTGGGGTTATGGATGATCCTGCGCGGAGTTTCTTTTGACTTTCGCAAAGGCACGCGCGCATCTGGCCTGTTGGCCGGGGTGATTTTCGCGTTCGAATTCATTTGCCTCTTTGTGGCGCTTGATCTGACGACCGTGACCCGCGTGTCGATCATATTCTACTCTATGCCAGTATGGATGGCAGTGGTTGCGCATTTCACGCTGCCGGGGGAACAGCTCACGCGGTTAAAAACCGTGGGATTGGCGCTGGCCTTTTCCGGGGTGGTCTGGGCAATTCTTGATCGGTCATCAGCTGGCGGGCAGGCATCCATCTGGGGCGATTTGGCCGCATTAGGGGCGGCATTGGGCTGGATGGCTGTGTCGCTGACCGCGCGATTAACCCCGCTGCGCGAACTGAGCGCTGAGATGCAGATGTTCTGGCAGGTTCTTGTTTCTGCACCGATTTTAATGGTTTCGGCAATGTTTTTTGGCCCCTTTATTCGGGATGTCCAGCCGATGCATTATTGGGGGATCGCGTTTCAAATTGTGCTGATTGCATCGGGCGCCTTTCTGTTTTGGTTCTGGTTGCTGAAGCAATACAAGGCGTCGTCAGTGGCATCCTTCGCGTTTTTGTCCCCCATTTTTGGCGTGGCAATGGGGTGGATGTGGTTGGGCGAGACGCTTAATGCGGCGACCATTGGGGCGCTCGTATTGGTGGCGATTGGGATTGTATTGATCAATCGGAGATCGTGACTCGCGCCCACACGGGAAGATGGTCCGAGGCGACACGGCTGAGCGGCGTGTGCAACACATGACCTTCACGGACTTTAACACCCTCGCTGATCACCAGCCGATCCAGTGCGGCAACCGGGCGCGAGGAATGAAAGCTGTTGCCAAAGGCATGGATGTCAAAGTCGCGGTCCAAAGGTTCGAACCCACGATGTGTGGACCATTCGTTAAAGTCCCCAAGGATCACAGCGGGCAAGGGCAGGGGACGCAATTCATTGGCCAACCGGTGCATTTGCTGGTGCCTATAACGGCGCATCAGGCCCAGATGACATCCAAACACACGAAGGATGCCTGCAATCTCTACACTGACCGCGCCGCGGGGTTCTAACCCCGGCAGGGCAATGCGGAAGGGGGACGAGAATGCGATCCCGCGCCGTACCAAAATGGCATTGCCGTGACTGCCCAGCGACACGCCATTTGTCGCCAAAGGGACAATGGCATAATCGCTTTCCTGTTCGATCATTTGGTGGGGAAGGGCCGCAACGCGTGGCCCCAAGCGACGATCCGCCTCTTGCAACACCACCACATCCGCGTCGGCTTGGGTGATCACGTCAAGGATCCGATGTGGATCGCGGCGCCGGTCTAACCCCACCGCTTTTCGGATGTTATATGTCAGAAGGGTCAGGTCCACGGGGCTGTCGCTTTGTTAGGTTCCGCAAAATGTCCGCAAGACCCGCTGATCTGGGGTCGGTGCGCGTGTCAAATCCATATCCTCCTGCTCGGGCGCAAAGGGGCGCGTGAAGGCCGCGGCGAGACGATGGAACGGGGCGTAATTTCCGTCGATCCCGGCTTGAATGGCGGCTTCAATTTGGTGATTGCGCGGGATGACCACCGGGTTGGCGCGGGCCATCGTGGTGTCGGGGTCCTGTTCGCGGGCCAGACGTGCCTGCCAGTCGGGGGCCCAGCTGTCCCACGCGCCTTCGTCACTGACCTCATGTGACGCATCGCGGGTGTTCAAGGCGGAAAACGTCAGGGTGAAATCCGCTTGGCTGGAGGCCATGCGTGAGAGCAGGCCTGAGATGAGTTTTCCATCCCCGTCTTCTGACCGCGTAAGGCCAAGTTTGGCGCGAAATTTTGCGGTCCACGCCTTGTGAAACAGGTCCGGGAACTGGTTCAGAACCGCGCTGGCCTCTTCTACGGCCGCGTCTTCATCAGGGTGCAATGGTAAAAGAGCCGTGGCCAATTGCGCCAAATTCCACATCCCCATATCGGGTTGCGCTGCAAAGGCGTACCGCCCCGTTTGGTCAATCGAGGAAAACACCGTGCGGGGATGATACGCATCCAGAAAGGCGCAGGGGCCATAGTCGATGGTCTCGCCCGAGATCGCCATATTGTCGGTGTTCATCACGCCATGAAGAAAACCGACCGACATCCATCCAGCGATCAGTTTAGCCTGCGCGCGGACAACATGATCGAGAAATTCCATTGGATTTTTAGCATTCGGGTAGTGACGCGAGGCGGCGTAATCAGTCAGCAAACGCAGCCCCTCAATGTCGTTTTGTCCGGCAAAATACTGAAACGTGCCAACGCGGATATGACTGGCGGCAACACGGGTTAAAATCGCACCGGGATAGCCACGTTCACGTTGCACCCGTTCGCCCGTCAGCGCCGCCCCAAGCGCACGCGTTGTTGGAATGCCAAGGGCGTGCATTGCCTCTGACACCAGATATTCACGCATCACCGGGCCCAGCCAGGCGCGCCCATCGCCGCGCCGTGAAAACGGGGTCACGCCCGAGCCTTTTAGCTGGACATCACGCCGCGTGTCATTGGGGCCGAACTCTCCAGTGACCTCGCCCAGCAAACAGGCCCGCCCGTCGCCCAACCGCGGCACCCAGCCGCCAAATTGATGCCCCGCATAGACCTGAGCAATCGGATCGGTGCCAGGCAAAAGCGTGTCGCCCGTCAGAACCTCAGCGGACAGATCGTCGGGGTCAAACCCCAGTTCGCGTGCCAGATCCTTGTTCACAATCAAAGTCGATGGGGCGGCGACGGGTGTTGGCGTTTGACGCGCATAAAAACGGTCAGGCAGGCGGGCATAGCTGTTGTCAAATGTCACGGTCATATCGCTATCTTACAAAAGTCGAACCATTTGGTGGTAACGATCCCGAGACCGAAATCCGATGCGTTCATAAAGCGTGCGCGCACGGGTATTGTCGGTGTCGACCTCAAGGTTCATCGCTTTGATCCCTTCACTGGAAAGCGCGCGGGCCAAGGCCATCATCGCCTCGGACCCCATACCACGCCGGCGCACACGTTCACGGACAAAAAACTCATCCACCGCGGCTTCCAACCCGCCAAATTCGATCGACCAGCCAAAGCTGATGGCGATATAGCCAACCGGGGCAGAGCGCGGCCCAATCATCCAAATCGCCCCATGAGGTGAGCCCTCAAGAAGCGGGATAAGCGCCCCGCGTCTGGTGTCTTCATCCTGGGTGATGCCTTGGGTGTCATGCAGGCTGCCAACCAGCGTCATCAACCGCTCTAGGTCATCGGATGTGGCAAGTCGTAGGGCGCTCATAATCTGGCGATCCGATCTGTCAAAAGGGTGAAAAAACCGTCCGCATCGAGGTCGCGCATAAAGGTTGCGTTGGGCGTGCGATCTGTGACGCCCCACCAATCGGCCACGGTCATGCCCATGGTCAGCTCGGACGTGGTTTCGATCTCGACATTGATGTGGCGGCCCTTGAAAAGCTCTGGCTGCAACAAATAGGCGATCACGGTGGGGTCGTGTAGCGGCGCGCCTTCTGAGCCATATTTTTCTCGATCAAACCGTTCAAAGAAATCGGTCATTTCGGCAACCGCATGTCCAACCGGACCGGGAAGCGCACGAAAGGCATCGTTGCGGGGTTTGGTGACCAGTGCTTTGTGGGTGACATCGAGGGGCATCACAGCAATGGGCGCGCCTGATTTAAACACAATATCAGCGGCTTGCGGGTCAACGTAGATGTTGAATTCCGCCGTGGGGGTGACATTGCCAACTTCAAAATAAGCCCCCCCCATCAGCACAATTTCTTGCACGCGTTCGGCGATATCTGGGGCACGATCAAAAGCGGTTGCAATGTTGGTCAGCGGCCCAAGCGGGCACAGCGTGACCGTTCCCGAAGGCTCAGTTCGTAGGGTTTCAATAATGAAATCAACGGCGTGTTGATC
Source organism: Aliiroseovarius lamellibrachiae (assembly GCF_018599245.1). Lineage (GTDB taxonomy): Bacteria > Pseudomonadota > Alphaproteobacteria > Rhodobacterales > Rhodobacteraceae > Aliiroseovarius > Aliiroseovarius lamellibrachiae. The sequence goes on along the minus strand of NZ_JAHEVJ010000004.1, from coordinate 249,092 downwards.
CTGCACGGGCATCACGGGATCAGGTAGGACTGGCCCGTCCAATCCGGTTTTACCATGCACGTATTCGGCGGTGACAAGGCTGCGCGCCATCGGGCAATCACAACCGGAAAAAACCTTGGTGTCCGGCTTTCCCGCCAATTCGCAGATGATCCGTGCGTTTTTCAATGTCAGGGCCAGAGGCACGTTTCCAGCAACCGCGGTAATACCCAAAACCTCAAGCGCCTCTGGGCTGGACAACGCCAAAAGGATCGCCACGGCATCATCTTGTCCGGGGTCCGTGTCAATGATGATTTTTCTAGCCATATTAGATCCTTATCGGGGGATGTTACGCTGCAATCTGAACCCAGATCGGCACATGATCAGAGGGTTTTTCACGGCCTCGGATCTCTTTGTCGATCTGGCAATCCGTCAACAAATCTGCGCATTCTGGCGACAGCAAGAAGTGGTCAATGCGGATGCCGTCATTGCGTTGCCACGCGCCGCGTTGAAAATCCCAGAACGTGTATTGTTCGGGGGCTGGGTTGCGTGCGCGGAAGGCTTCGGTCAGGCCAAGATTAACCAGCTTGCGAAAGGCATTTCGGCTGTCGGGTAGGAACAATGCATCTTTGGTCCAAGCCTCAGGGCGGGCCGCGTCTTCTGGTTGGGGGATGATGTTGTAATCGCCCGCCATGAGGAACGGTTCCTCTTTGGCCATCAACACCTGCGCGCGCGCATATAACCGGGCCATCCAGCCGAGTTTATAGCCGTATTTCCCCTCATGGATCGGCGCGCCGTCTGCGTCAAAGTCAACGGGATTTCCGTTGGGCAGATACAGCCCGCAAATACGAATGGCCTGTTCATTGACAATGGTGGCCTCAATGTAACGCGCTTGTTCATCGGTCTCATCCCCCGGCAGGCCACACATCACATCTTCGAGCGGGAATTTAGACAGGATCGCCACGCCGTTAAAACTTTTCTGCCCATGGGCCGCGATGTTATATCCCATGTTTTCAAAGTGTTCTCGGGGGAAGTTCTCATCCACGGATTTCACTTCTTGCAAGATCACCACGTCAGGTTGGGTGTCTTCCAGCCAAGCGGTCAAGGCGGGCATGCGGGCTTTGATCCCGGCGATATTGTAGCTGGCGATTTTCATGAAGCCCTCCATTTGATTGCGCATAATGTGGGGGGAAATGACGGTGGACACAAGGTGTCATCCTTGCGTCCGTTGGGTTCGATCTGCAAAAGGCGGGAATGCGCCAAGCAGTGCTGTTCAGAATCTGGAGGCGATGTCGGTGCCCGCCACATAGCCAGACGACCAAGCCCATTGAAAATTAAACCCACCCAGCCAACCGGTCACATCCAGACATTCGCCGATGAAATAAAGCCCCGGTGTGGTTTTTGACATCATGGTTTTACTGTCGACCCCATCGGTGGAAATCCCGCCCAATGTGACCTCGGCCGTGCGATATCCTTCGGATCCGGACGGGGTCACCGTCCAGTTTTTCAACTGATCACAAATCTCGATCAGGCGCTGATCTGATTGGTCAGCGAGGTTGCCTGTTAGCGCCAGTTCGGGCGTTAAAAAATCCACCAGTTTGCTGGGTAAAAGACGCCCGAGTTCTGTGGTGAGCTGGCGGCGCCCCTCGCTTTGGCGCTGATCCCGTAGGGCGGTGAAAAGATCACGCCCGCCGGTCAGGTCGATGGTCACCGCCTCGCCATCGCGCCAGTAAGAAGATATTTGCAGGATGGCGGGCCCCGACAACCCGCGATGGGTGAACAGCATCGCCTCGTTAAAGCTGGCGCGGGCGTTAAAAGCCCGGACCGGCAGGGCAAGGCCAGCGAGAGGGGCAAACCGCCCATCGGTAAAGGTGAAGGGCACCAGGGCGGGGCGAACCTCTGTGATGTCATGGCCAAACTGGCGGGCAATTTCATAGGCAAATCCGGTCGCCCCCATTTTGGGGATGGATTTGCCGCCGGTGGCAAGCACCAGGTTGCGCGTGTCAAACGTGCCTTGATCGGTGATGACCTGAAACCCATCGGACGTTTTGCGCACGGAAGTCACACCACATCCCAGATTGATTTTGGTCCCCGCGGCGATGGCGTCCCGCACCAACATATCAACAATCTGAGTGGCTTTTTCATCGCAAAAGAGCTGCCCCAGGGTTTTTTCATGCCACGCGATGCCCGCGCGATCCATCCGGTCGATAAAGTCCCACTGACTGTAGCGCGCAAGGGCGGATTTGTGAAAGTGCTTGTTCTGGCTGATGAAATTACCGGGTTCAGTGTGCATATTGGTAAAGTTGCATCGCCCGCCACCAGAGATACGGATCTTTTCGCCCGCGCGTTTCGCGTGATCAATCAGCAGCGTGTCTTTGCCACTGTGCGCTGCGCAAAACAGCCCTGCCGCTCCGGCGCCTATGATGAGTGTGTTGCATGTCATATCAAGCGGGGTAGCTGTTCTTTTGGAGAGGTGAAAGCTCAGAAATTCTTAAGGCATTTATGGCAACTTTGTTACGAAAGGAAAGCCCATGGATCCCAATGATGCATATGTTTGCCAGGACAGTCTTGATTTGCTGGCAGGGCAGGATGAGCGATTTGTCGACGCCTTATATGCGGAGGTCTTTGTGCGTGCGCCCGAAATTCGCCTGCTGTTCGACGATTCGATCGAGGATTTTGCCGTGCGCCAATCCATCATGTTGCGTATGGCGGTCGGGTTGCTGGATGATCCCAAGGTGCTGGGGCCAAAACTTCGCAGTTTAGGTGGGGCACATGCCGCGCGTGGTGTGAAAGATCATCACTACCCTGTGGTCGCGGAGGCCATCGTGACGGTTCTGTCGGATCTGTTAGGGGGGGACTGGCGTCCCGAATTTGAGCACGCCTGGCGTGCCTTGATGGCCTATGTGGCCACCGAAATGATTTTGGGGGCGCAAGATCGCGCCGCTTGATCCGTCTGGTGTGCCCTAAGCTGATGAATTAGATCGAAAAAGATGTGCCACAGCCGCAGGATGCGGTGGCGTTGGGGTTTTCGATGACAAATCGTGCGCCGATCAGTTCTTCGGAAAAATCGATCACCGCGTTTGATAAAAAGGGCAGGGACATTTCATCAACCACCACTTTTTCGCCGGCCCCTTCCAAGACGAGGTCGCCGTCATTTGGCGCGTCCAAAGCAATATCATATTGAAACCCTGAACATCCGCCGCCCTCTACCGCGACACGAAGGGCTTTGCCCTGATCCGCCGCGCCGATTTCGGCGAGCCGTTCAAAAGCGCGAGGGGTCACTTTCGGGGGGAGGGTGAGATCCATAGCCATATCGGAGGGAATTCCATTTCATGTTCTGCGCTAATTGAATATAGGTGGGACAACAGGGCACGACAAGATGCCCTGAGCAATGGGCCCGATTTCTTCGCTGGGACAGCGCACGGGCCACGCAGTGATCGGCAGAAAAGGAGCACGCGAGATGCTCGCCACTTATGCAACTCATCCAGAGCGGACGCGCGGGCGTCTGTATCCCGAAGGGGAAAGCGCGTTTCGTGAGCCTTATCAAAGGGATCGCGACAGAATAATCCATTCTTCGGCCTTTCGGCGCCTGAAGCACAAGACACAAGTCTTTGTGGAACATGAGGGCGACTACTTCCGCACGCGGTTGACCCATTCCATCGAAGTGGCCCAGGTGGCGCGCACTGTTGCGGCGGCATTGGGGCTGAATTCGCATCTGACCGAAGCGGTCGCCTTGGCGCATGATCTGGGACACACACCCTTTGGTCACACTGGGGAAGACCGTCTGGACGAATTGATGGCGCCGCATGGTGGTTTTGATCACAACGCGCAAGCATTGCGGATCGTGACCTCGCTTGAGCAGCATTACGCGGAATGGGACGGCTTGAACCTGACCTGGGAAACGCTCGAAGGGATTGCAAAGCACAATGGCCCGGTCACCGGCGCGCTTCCCTATGCTTTGGCGGAATATAATGCGCATCACGATCTTGAACTGGGCACCCATGCGGGAGCCGAGGCGCAGGTGGCGGCGCTGGCGGATGATATCGCCTATAACAATCATGATTTGCATGACGGGCTGCGGGCGGGGTTGTTCACCTTGGACGAGCTTGCGGTGTTGCCGATCGTCGGTGACATGGTGCGCGAGGTGGATGTCAAATATCCGGGCTTGGAAGCTGGGCGACGGCAACACGAAGCCTTGCGCCGGGTCTTTGGCGTGATGGTCGAGGATGTGCTGGTCACATCTAAGCGGTTAATCCAACAGGATAACCCGGCCAGTGTCGAAGAGGTGCGCGCGCTTGATCATGCGGTGATCCAGTTTTCCAATGGTCTCTGGTCCGACATTAAACTCATTCGCAAGTTTTTATTTAAACGTATGTACCGCGCGCCCTCTGTCGTTGAAATGCGCGAACGGGTGTCCAAGGTGCTTGAGGATTTGTTTGCGCATATGCTGGCCAACCCATCGGATCTTCCGTCAAACTGGCAAGGCCAGCTCGGCGGGGCAAATGAAACCGCAATTGCGCGCCATGTGGCTGATTATATTGCCGGAATGACCGATCGCTTTGCATTGCAGGAACACGCAAGGCTGGGGCTGGGTTGACGAAACCGGGGTTTGCGTCTGCGCCTTGGTCATCCACGGCGAAGGTTGCGTGTAAGAAAAAGGATGTTCTGCCCCTGCCGGCTTGGCCGATCTCTTGACCTTTGGTCTCGGGCTGATAGGACTGCGCGGGACGTATAAAGGACCTGTGACATGAACTTGTTTGCCGAAATTCGCGTGCTTGTGATCAAAAGCCTTGAGGCGATGGTGACCGAAGGCGCGCTGCCTGAGGGCTTGAGTTTTGAGAATGTGGCTGTTGAGCCGCCGCGCGATGCCGCGCATGGTGATATGGCAACCAATGCTGCGATGGTGTTGGCAAAACCAGCCAAGATGAAACCGCGCGATATTGCAGATGCGCTTGCGGTGAAATTGGCAGAGGATGCCCGCATCGAGGTGGCCGAAGTGGCGGGGCCCGGCTTTTTGAACCTGCGACTGGCGGGCGATCTCTGGTCGGGTCTGGTACAGGATGTTCTGGCAAACGCAACCTTCGGACGGTCCGCAATGGGCGGCGGGCAAAAGGTGAATGTGGAATATGTGTCCGCAAACCCAACCGGACCATTGCATGTGGGACACACGCGCGGTGCGGTGTTTGGCGATGCGCTGGCAAGTCTCTTGGAATATGCTGGGTATGATGTGACCCGTGAATACTACATCAACGATGGTGGCGCGCAGGTCGATGTATTGGCGCGCTCGGTCTATTTGCGTTATCTCGAAGCCCATGGGCAGGAGGTCGCGTTTGAGGATGGCACCTATCCAGGGGATTATCTGGTTCCGGTCGGGCAAGCGCTTAAGGATAAGGTCGGCGACGCCTATGTGGGCAAGCCCGAAGCCGAATGGCTTGCGGAGATCCGCGAATTTGCGACCGCCCAGATGATGGATCTGATCCGTGAGGATTTGGCCCAGCTTGGGATCAAGATGGATGTGTTCTATTCGGAAAAATCGCTCTACGGCACCGGCCGGATTGAAGCGGCGCTTGGACATCTTGAAGGCAAGGGCTTGATTTATGAAGGCGTGCTTGAGCCGCCAAAGGGCAAGACGCCCGAAGATTGGGAACCGCGCGAGCAGACCTTGTTTAAATCCACCGAACACGGGGATGATGTGGACCGCCCGGTCAAGAAATCCGATGGTGGCTGGACCTATTTTGCGCCAGATATTGCCTATCATTATGACAAGGTAGAGCGTGGCTTTGATCAGCTGATCGATATTTTTGGCGCCGATCATGGTGGCTATGTCAAACGGATGAAGGCCGCGGTGTCTGCCCTGTCTGACGGCAAGGTTCCATTGGACATCAAACTGACACAACTGGTGAAACTCTATAAGAACGGCGAGCCGTTTAAGATGTCAAAACGGGCAGGGACCTTTGTGACCTTGCGCGATGTGGTGGATCAGGTTGGGGCCGATGTGACCCGCTTTGTGATGCTGACCCGTAAAAACGACGCGCCGCTTGATTTTGACTTTGACAAGGTGAAAGAAGCCAGCCGCGACAACCCGGTTTGGTATGTGCAATATGCCCATGCGCGGATCCGGTCGGTGTTGCGTAAAGCCGCTGAACAAGGTGTGCCGCTGGACGGAACGCCGCTGATCGAGGATGAGGCAGAGCTTGCCGTGGCCAAGAAACTGGCCGAATGGCCGCGTTTGGTTGAGATCGCTGCGCGCACCCATGAACCGCACCGCGTCGCCTTCTATCTCTATGAACTCGCGTCAGAATTTCAGTCTTTGTACAACCGCGGAAACGAAAAACCCGAGCTTCGGTTTGTGCAGGATGGCAATAACGCATCATCTGCCGCGAAAATCGCTTTGCCGCGTGCCGTGGCGGTTGTTATTTCCTCGGGTCTTGGTATTTTGGGGGTAACTCCGGCCGAGGAAATGCGCTGATCACAAGCTCAGCTCGGTCCGGATAGGGCGCCCTAAGGGCGTTCACCGAGGCAACGAGCAGAGACCGGAGAGGACACGCAAAACGTGTCCCAACCGGGTGTGAGGCAGGAATGGCAGAAAACGATTGGGGCAATACACGTACCCCTATGCACCCAGAACACATGGGTAATGGCGCGCAATTTGGTGCAGAGCAACCGGGGTATGGGGCAAAGCAGTCACACCCCGCTCATGCTGTGGGCTATGGCGCGCATGGGTATCACGGTGTCAATCAAATGCAGGGACAGGCCTATGGGCAGGGCGGGCATTTGCCGTCACAGGCGCATGGTTATCCACATCCCGATCCTGCGGGATATCCTTCACAACCTCAGGCACATTTTACGGCGCCCTATCCGGGCCCGGCGCCCGATCACGGCGGATATGCCGAAAACGGCTATGCACCGATGCATGGACATATGCCGCCCGCAAATGGCGGAACCCCAACGCGTTTTTCGGCAATTGCCAACTATGCTGGTGCCGCTGTTTCCCTTGCCTTGGTCGCCGGTTTGGCGGTCTGGGGATACCAGCTTGCGGTGCGTGATGTCTCTGGCATCCCTGTGGTGCGTGCGCTTGAGGGGCCGATGCGGGTTCAACCTGTTGATCCGGGCGGACAAGCTGCGGCCCATCAAGGGCTTGCCGTCAACGCGGTTCAGGCGTCAGGCGAGGCCAGCGCGCCGTCTGATCGGGTCGCGTTAGCCCCTGCGCCGGATCTGTTGGCCGACGACGATTTACCCGCAAACCCCTCTGCTGTGGTGGCCCAGTCCGCAACGGAAAAAGCGTTGGAACCTATTGAAGTGGCAGCGAAACGCATTTTGCCGTCTGGCTCTGATACGGCGGTTGATATCGCCACGCTTCCCGTGGATCCGGTGGCCGCGGCTTTGGCGATTGCCGAACAGATTAGCAAAAATACGCAGCCGCTCTCTGAGGTTGGCGAAGAGGTCACGCGCGTTTCAGCGCCAAGCCCCTCGGTCGCCCCGCTGATCACAAGGCCGAAAGTGATTGCGGCGTCTGTGCCCGGCGTGCGTCAGTCGCCACGCCCACTGATACGGCCCGCAAGCTTGCCAACCGTGGCGCCTTTGCCTGTGGCATTGTCCAGCCCTACGGCAGCAACAACAGCAGAGATCACACCGGATGCGATTGCGGCGGGCACCCGTTTGGTGCAGCTTGGCGCATTTGACAGCGAAGATGTGGCACGCGCGGAATGGAGCAAACTGTCGGACCGGTTTGAAGATTACATTCCTGGCAAAACCCGCGTGATCCAAAAAGCAAAATCAGGTGGTAAGACGTTCTATCGGTTGCGAGCAATGGGATTCAAAGATCTTGCCGATGCGCGCCGTTTCTGTTCAGCTTTGATGGCGGGCAAAGCCGCCTGCATTCCTGTGGTGACCCGTTAACGGGTCTTGCGATCTGTATTCGTTGAGGAGTGTGCCATGTCTGATCCGGGCGCCTATATTTTTGGCTGCGAAGGCACAAAACTGTCTCGTGCCGAACGTGATTTTTTTGAACGGTCCCAGCCTTGGGGCTTTATTCTGTTTGCCCGCAATGTCGAAACGCCCGAGCAATTGCGGGCGTTAACCGCTGAGTTGCGCGGATCCGTCGGTCGAAATGTTCCGATTTTCATTGACCAAGAAGGTGGGCGGGTCGCACGTATGGCTGCGCCACATTGGCGCGTTTGGTTGCCCGCGCTGGAGCAGGCGCAGCTCAACAAACGGGATGCGTCGCGCGCGATGTATATCCGCTACCGTTTGATTGCGGATGAATTGATGTCAGTGGGGATTGATGGCAATTGCGCGCCGGTCGCGGATTTGGCGTTTGCGGATACGCACCCGATCTTGCGCAACCGCTGTCTTGGTGAAGATGTTGTTCATGTGGTCGATCGGGCGCTTTCTGTGGCGCAGGGTCTGCTTGACGGTGGTGTGTTGCCCGTTGTGAAGCATTTCCCCGGTCATGGGCGCGCGACGCTTGATAGCCACAAGGAATTGCCCCGTGTAAATACACGCGCCAAGATCCTTCACAACACCGATTTCCTTGCCTTCGAAGGTCTGTCCAGCCTGCCAATCGGAATGTCTGCCCATATCGTTTTTGAAGATATCGATCCAGACCATCCAGCGACGCAATCGGTCATAATGATGGATCTGATCCGCGAAGAAATTGGCTTTGGTGGGCTATTGATGACGGATGATCTGTCGATGCAGGCGCTTGATGGTCCGCTTTCTTTGCGCGCACGCCGATCGTTGGATGCGGGGTGCGACATGGTCCTGCACTGTAATGGGCATCTGGACGAAATGGCCGAGATTGCCGACGCGACTGGGACATTGAGCGAAATTGCCGCTTTCCGTGCCGAAAACGCGCTCTCTTGGCGTAAATCCCCCGTTTCTGTTGACATTTCAGCGCTTGAGGCTGAATTTCAAAGCTTGATGACTGGTCAGGCAACAGAGAACTGAACGGGGCGAATGGCAGAGCAGGACGCTTTTTCAGAAGATGTAATGTCGGTCTCAGAACGCTTGGCGGCTGAGGCGCTGATTGTTGATGTCGAGGGCTTTGAGGGGCCACTTGACCTTTTGCTGACGTTGTCGCGGACACAAAAGGTGGATCTTCGCCAGATTTCTATTCTTGAATTGTCCGAGCAATACCTTGGCTTTGTTGAAAAGGCGCGGCACCTTCGCATTGAATTGGCGGCGGATTATTTGGTGATGGCGGCGTGGCTGGCCTTTCTTAAATCGCGCCTTCTTTTGCCTCCGGATCCAACAGAAGAGGGACCGTCTGGTGAAGATTTGGCGGCGCATCTGGCGTTCCAACTGGAGCGCTTGCAGGGGATGCGCGATGTCGCAGCCAAGTTGATGGCGCGCGATCAGCTTGGGCGGGACTTCTTTGCGCGCGGCATCCCCGAGGATGTGATGCGGGTGCGCAGGGTCACCTATACCGCCACGCTGCTGGATCTTATGCAAGGGTATGCGCGCATTCGCACCAAGGACGAGTTTCGCCCGTTCGTTATGGATCGCGACAGTCTGATGACGATGGAGCAGGCATTGGAACGGATGCGCGATCTGGTTGGCTACGCGGGCGACTGGACCGATTTATCAAATTATTTGCCCGAAGGCTGGGTGCTGGATGGCAAGCGGCGGCGCTCGGCCACGGCGGCCAATTTTGCAGCCACGCTTGAGCTTGCAAAACGGGGTATCATCGACCTTAGGCAAGAGGATACCTTTGCCCCGATTGAGATCCGCAGGAAATCAGTATGAGTGATCAAGTGACAGAAAACCAAGAAGAAAGCCTGTTTGATGCCCCGCCAATGGGTGAGCAAGAGCGCATGGTTGAGGCAATATTATTTGCGTCCGAAGAACCGGTGAGTGTTGCCGAACTTGAGGTGCGGATGCCACATGGTGCGGATGCCGCCGAGGCGCTGGCCTATCTGGTCAAGCGATACGAGGGCCGCGGTGTGCGGGTGGTGCGTGTTGGCGATGCATGGGCGATCCGTACTGCGCCGGATCTGGGTCATTTGATGCAAAAAGAAATTGTCGAGACACGGAAATTAAGCCGCGCTGCGATCGAAACTTTGGCGATCATCGCCTATCACCAGCCGGTTACTCGGGCCGAGATTGAAGAGATTCGCGGTGTGTCCGTTTCACGCGGTACGGTTGACCAGCTGATCGAAATGGAATGGATCCGGTTTGGTCGTCGGCGAATGACCCCCGGTCGACCTGTTACCTTTGTGGTTACACCTCATTTTCTCGATCACTTCGGGTTGGAAAGCGCACGCGATCTTCCGGGGTTGAAAGAGTTGCGCGCCGCCGGTCTGTTGGAAAGCCGCCCGCCGCCCGGTATGATGCCCGGACCTGATAGCGAAGAAGAGGATGAGGCCACCACGGGCCAGTCTGAACTGTTTGAGGATTGAGGCTCCGAGGGCGTAAAGGGGTCGTGAATTCGCCCTAATTCTCTGCTATCCTGCGCGGAAGTAACAAAGTGAGAGCAGACATGAACGTGAACAGAATCGTGAATATGATTATACGGCGGGTCGTTGGAAAACTGATCAACCGCGGTGTGGATGCAGGAATTGATTTGGCGGCAAAACGTGGCCGGAGTGGGGGCGGCAGCTCCACTCAAGCGATGACACCCGAGGAGCGCGCGCGCGCATCCCAAGCCAAAGCGCTGGCGAAGAAAGCCCGAAAAGGCGCCAGGATCACGCGAAAGCTGTTTTGAACAACGGATTTTGCGGGCGACAGGCCGCTAGGATTTAAAGTGTTTGGACAGCTTCAAGCCTTGCCCCTGGTAGTTTGACGCAATGTCTACCCCGTACAGCGCCTGCGGGGTTTGTGACATACGCTCATATACCAACCGCCCGACAATCTGTCCGTGTTCCAACACAAAGGGCGCCTCGTGACAGCGCACCTCCAAAACACCGCGTGACCCCGAACCACCTGCTGCATCATAACCAAAGCCGGGGTCGAAAAAGCCTGCATAATGCACGCGAAATTCCCCGACCATGGCCAGATAAGGGGCCATTTCAGCGGCGCAATTGGGTGGGATGGAAATCGCTTCGCGGCTGACCAGAATATAGAATGCACCGGGATCAAGGATAATGCGCCCTTCGGTGGTGCGCACCTCTTCCCAATACTCAGCCGGATCGTAATGTGCCAGCTTTGACAGGTCGACCACGCCGGAATGGCGTTTGGCGCGGTAGCCCACCAAATCACCGGTGGTTGGTTTCAGATCAACCGAAAACCCCAACCCATCAGAGATGACCGGAGTGCCCGAGACGATCGGCGTTTTGGCATGCACTTCGCGCAGCTCTTCATCGTCGAGAAATGTGCGGCCGTGCCGGAAAATGATTTGTGTCAGCATCTGTCCGGGTTGGGCCACGACCGAAAAGCTCTGCGGGCAAATCTCTGCAAATAGTGGTCCATTGTAGCCATCTGGAACACGGTCGAATTCCACCCCCTGATCGGTTATCACACGGGTCATGAGGTCCAGCCGCCCGATGGAGGATTTTGCGCTGGCCGCCCCCGAGGTGCCGCTTGGCAACGTCAGATGTTCCATCAGGGGAACCACATAGACACAGCCTTTTTCCAACACCGCGCCGCCGGTCAACGGGAACTCATGCATGGTCAGGTCAGCAAGACGTTCGGTGACAGTACGACCACGTCCGGGAAGGAATGAGGCGCGCACCCGATAGGCATGCTCGCCCAAGCGCAAATCCAGACTGGCGGGTTGAATTTGATTGTTGAGGATCGGAGAGGAGGCCGCAATAAGGCCGTCGGTGATCATCTGCCGAATTTGACTATCGGCCAATACACCTGCCGATACACATGCTTGTACATCTGATGTCATTGCGGTTCTCCCTGTGGGGCATTGGGGCCCATATACAAAAACGCCCACCCCAATAAGGGGCGGGCTGTTTTCTGTGTTTGTCCTACCCCGGTGGGGTCTGTCAAATCAAGCTGGGGGCCCATGATTTGAACCGCAGTTGCTGCGGTGATGTTGGTCGGGCTAGCAGGACTCGAACCTGCGACCTTCCGTCCCCCAGACGGACGCGCTACCAGACTGCGCCATAGCCCGACTGAGGCCCTTACATAGTGATTTTCACGAGTAGGGCAAGCCGGAAACCGCACGAATTCTTCCCTAATGCGCACTTCTTTTCCCTTACGACCTGCCAGAGCGGTTCATCTGAACGGCGAGAGCATCCAGACGGTCCGCCAAGGCCTGAAGAACGGGCAGATGTGCGTCGGTTCCGTTTGCACGGGCCCTGCGAATGGAGAGTGTTGCGCTGTCAGGTTGCTCTACAGTTTGCCCCGGAGTCGGATCAGCCGGGATATGCGAGATATCTGGCATATCCGGTGTCACAGTCGACGGCAATTCTTCGGTCACGCTGGCGGCCATCTCTGGTACGGGCGGTATTGACGCCTCGGGTTGCGGCAGATCAGCAGCGGTTTTATCCGCGACCTCTGGCATCTCTGGCAGGGCATCTGGCGCTCCTGCGGCCGCAGTCTTTTCGACGAATTCTGGTGTCGGGGCGTCCATCTGGCTTTCTGGCGCAACGACATCTTCGGGCATGTTACCCACTTCGGGCAGGTCACCTTTGGCGGTGTCCCCATCCGTGGCAGAGATTGCCATTTCTGGCAGCGTCGAGGCAGGCTCGACCAATGTGGCGGCTTTGGGCGCGCTGTCCATAGAGGGGGGTAAGCTGACGGCTTGTGCCGGCATTTCGGGTGTTTCGGTGGTTGCTGCGATAGGGGGGAGCTCTTCTATTGCATCTTGTACCGCCGCCCCGCGTGTTTCATCGGCATCGGCATCGGCATCGGCATCGGCATCGGCATCGGCGTCGGCATCGGCATCGGCATCATCGGTATCTGTATCAGCATCAGGCGCGGTTTCATCACGGCCCGAGGCCGCGCTTTGTGTGTCCTCTGTCAGATCAACAGTTTCGATTTCGTCAGACACAGGGGCCGTTGGTGCAGGATCTTCGGACGACACCGTGTCGGCAAAGGCAAATAAATCCATAGGTGTGGCTTCGCCGGCCGCGGTGTCATGCTCCGCTGAGACCAATACATCATCCGGGGTGACGGTTGGCAGTTCGTCAGTTGCGGGCAAGTCATCTGTCGCAAGCACGGGAGGGTCGTCCATGGTGTGATGCGCAGCCAAGGTTTCGGCGATGGTGGGGCCATCATGGGGAATCGGCTCTAGCGGATCAATCGGCGCAACAGTTTCGGCGAGTTTGTCGGCGACGTCAGGGGCTGTATCGCGCGGGGTCGTGGTGTCGTCTGACGTATCTGACACGTCAACATCCGATGAGAGGGCGGTTTCTGGTTCGACCTCATATGACGGATCCTCCAGCGGTGGCGCCTGCGTTGGGATCTCGGCCTCGATTTGTTCTACGTTCGCCACAGGGTCCGCAGATCCAGTTTGGCTGGCGTCAACGGGGGCAGAAACAGGGGCAGGGGGCGCGTCTTGCGTGTCTTCTGTTGTCGGGGGCGTTGGGGCCGCCGCGGGTACAACACTGTCGGAGGGCGCCGTCACACCCTCCTGGGCGTCGTCGCGCAGAGTGGCCAGCGACACGACGTTTGAGGATCCCCCATCGCGCAATTCATCCGAATCGATGGCCGGTGACATCGCGGCGACATGTTTCACACCATTTTCACGCAGCAGTTTTTGAACGCCGCGAATGGTCACGCCATCTTCATGCAGCAATTTGCGGATGCCGCCCAACAGCTCCATATCCGCAGGACGATAGTAACGTCGCCCACCGGCGCGTTTTACAGGTTTCACTTGGGTGAAACGACTTTCCCAAAAGCGCAGGACGTGCGTTGGCACGCCAAGCCACTCGGCCACCTCGCTGATGGTGCGGAAGGCGTCAGGCGACTTTTTGTCCATGGTGGTTTACCCGGATTTACTGTGGCGACAATTACGATACAAACCCTAGATAAGGATTTGATATATTAGCTTTTATTTCCGTCAGTGACGCGATCTTTCATAAGATGCGAAGGGCGGAAGGTCAGCACGCGACGTGGCAGGATTGGCACTTCTTCGCCAGTTTTGGGGTTGCGGCCCACCCGTGCGGCTTTATCGCGCACAGAGAAGGTTCCAAAAGACGAGATCTTGACGCTTTCGCCATCAACCAATGCATCGGACATATGGCCAAGTACACTTTCAACCAACTGTGCGCTTTCGTTTCGTGACAGGCCCACTTCGCGAAACACGGCCTCGCTTAGATCCATACGCGTCAAAGTCTTTTCACTCATTGATCATCCCCCTGATGTGTTGTTGAGGAAGAGAATGAGTATTTTGCTTTGGCCTGTCAATAAGGATGACCAAAATCAAAGACTTGTGGCAGAGTTTTCACCTCAGAGGGCGGGCCTGACGCCTGTGGTTACCAGCGAAGGGCCACGGCACCCCATGCCAAACCACCGCCGATTGCCTCGGTCACAAGCAAATCGCCGTCTTTGATTTTCCCCTGCTTTCGTCCTTCGTAAAGGGCCAGAGGAATTGACGCGGCAGAGGTGTTGCCATGCTCTTGCACGGTCACAATCACACGCTCCATCGGCACGCCCAGCTTCTTGGCGGTGCCTTGAATAATGCGGATATTGGCCTGATGGGGGACAATCCAATCCACATCGTCATCGCATAGTCCGACCTTGGTCAATGCGGTTTCCGCGGTTTCGGCCAATTTGCCGACAGCTTGGCGGAACAATTGGTTGCCCTGCATGCGCAGAAAACCGGATTGCTGGTTGGTGGACACGCCGCCATCCACATAAAGCATCTCGCGCATACGCCCGTCGGAATTCAGATCCGCCGAGAGGATGCCCCGGTCTTCGGTGGTTCCGGTCCCTTCGGCGGCTTCAAGAATCAAAGCACCCGCGCCATCACCAAACAGCACACAGGTTGAGCGATCGGTCATATCAAGGATGCGAGAGAAGGTTTCCGCACCAATGACCAGCACACGCTTTGCTTGCCCCGACAGGATCAGGGCATTGGCGTTGGTCAGGGCAAACACAAATCCGGCGCAGACCGCCTGCACATCAAAAGCAAAACCATGCGTCATACCCAGTTCGCTTTGCACCATTGTGGCCACAGAAGGGAACGTCAGATCAGGGGTCGAGGTTGCAAGCACGATGGCGTCAATGTCATTTGCATCAAGTCCAGCGTCCGACAGGGCTTCGCGGGCGGCGGTTGCTGCCATTTGCGAGGTCGTCTCGCCCTCCGCCGCAAATCGGCGCCGTTCAATACCAGAACGCGCGCGAATCCATTCATCCGACGTGTCGACGATGCTTTCAAAATAGGAGTTTTCCACAACGCGTTCAGGCAGATAATGCCCGACGCCTTTTACCACGGCGCGAATTGTCATTCTTGCTGCTCACCCTTCGTTGATGCGCTATCTTGACGTGGGGTCTCGGTGGATGCAACCCGTGCGGCCAGTTTCTCGTTGAAACCCGATCGAGCGAGGGTAAAGGCCAGCTTTACCGCCGCTGAAATGGCCGTTGCATCTGCCGAACCATGGCTTTTCACCACCGTCCCGTTCAGTCCCAAGAAAACACCACCATTTGACCTGCGCGGGTCCATGCGTTTTTTGAGTCGCCCCAAAGATGTCATCGACACCAAAGCGGCCAACTTAGAAAACAAAGTTTCAGTAAACGATTCTCGAATGAAACCCGCCATCAAATCTGCGGTCCCTTCGGCAGTTTTCAGCGCAACATTGCCGGTGAACCCATCGGTGACAATCACATCCACCCGATCAGACGGAATATCGACCCCTTCGACAAAGCCGACAAAATCAATATTGGCAGCATCTGAGGCATTGGTGATCAGCTCATGCGCGGATTTCAGAACGGGGTGGCCCTTGTGTTCCTCGGTGCCAACATTCAACAAGCCGATGCGCGGGCGTGTAATGCCCAACCCGTTGCGCGCATACGAGGCGCCCATCATGGCATATTGCAGAAGGTCGGTGTCATCCGCGCGAATATCGGCGCCCACATCCAGCATGATATTAAATCCGCCGGGATTGCGCGAGGGCCAAAGGCAGGCAATGGCGGGGCGATTCACTCCGGGCAATTTGCGGAGGCGCACCATCGACAGAAGCATCAGCGCACCGGTGTTGCCGCAGCTCACGGCAACATCGGCTTCGCCTGCTCTCACCGCATCAATGGTGGACCACATCGAGGTCTGCTGCCCATTCCGCATGACGTAAGAGGGCTTCGCATCCATCGTCACCACTTCTTCCGCGTGGCGAATCTCTACGCTTCCCGCCAATTCTGGCGTGCGATCGAGCAGTTTTTCCAAAGTGGGTTTGTCGCCGTGCAGCAAAAACCCAATATCAGGGTTCTTGTCCGCAGACAGCGCAAGGCCGGCAACTACAGCTGCCGGCCCCTGATCGCCGCCCATGGCGTCGACCGAAATAATTGTACGTTTCGGGGCGTTCGTTGTCATTTTTAGTCCCTTGGCCTGAGGGCCCTGCCTGTGGGCACCCCTGCTTTTGGCACTTTTACTGACATGACCGCCCGAAGAGGGCAAGAGCCTTACGCTGCGTCTTCGTCGTCGAAGTCAGCTTCACCTGTCATTGCAACAACTTCACGGTCGTCATAGTGACCGCAAGATGGGCAAACATGGTGGGGGCGCTTCAGCTCGCCACAGTTTGTGCATTCGTTCGGGTTTGCAGCAACCAGAGCGTCATGTGCGCGGCGATTGTTGCGGCGCGATTTGGATACTTTGTTCTGTTGGACAGCCATCGTCTCAACCTTTGGTATTAGGGGCGCGGGGCCGTTGAATTCTGGGGCTCACGCCCGGTGATCTTGTTCAGTCGTCTGTTATCAGCGTCTGAGTCTGGCGCGTCATACGCGGTTTCGCGTGCGCTGTCCAACCCATCTTGCGGAGAAGCCGGGAAAATACTGCTTTTCGGCGTTTGCGCAAGGGGCAATACGGGCGTTTTCAGCCCAAAGCAGCGAATTTTGTCGATCCGAGGGCCAATTGGGCCACATCTGCATTTGGTATGTTTACGTGTCAGTGTCCGATGGGTCCGACTCGCCCGCCAGTTTGTCCCGCAGGCTCGCCAGACCGGCAAAAGGGCGGGCGTCTTCGTCGGTCATTGGGGTGATGCCCTTCTCGGCGAAGTTCTGCTCAGCCAAGTCCGCGCCCTCCGCACGGGGGTAGAGAGGCAAAGCCAAGGCCAAGGTCTCGATCAACACCTCGCCCAGATCTATGACCTCGCCCAACGGGTCTTGGGTCACGTCTTCGGGCATTTCCACTTCTTGCTCGTTCACGGTTTTGCGTGCGGCGGCAAGCCATTGCCGTGTGACATCATCTTCGATCCGTGTGGTGACAGGAGCCAATGTGACAACGCATTCCTGAGAGACCGTTGCGCCCAGGTGGGCCGTCAATTGCCAGTCGCGTTTGCCGATGGGCTTAAGTTCGCCTTTGAACCGAACCTTGCGCAATCCCGGGATATCGATGTCGCGTGCAATTGCGGCACAGGTGGCCTCGTCCAACACCAACTCAAAGCGGGTCGGTTCATGGGTGGCCAGGTCGGCCGGGCGCAGCGGGTGCGAAAAGGGAAGGGGTGTGTCAGTTTGGGTCATTATGTATCGTTTCTTGAACGTTGGGCAATCCTGAGGTAAGCCGATACGCGAGACAGGCAGTAAAATGCAAGATGCCAAACGTGGGGGGGCTTATGTCGAGAGTGATGCGTTTTGGGCTGGCGGTGATGCTGGCGGGCCTTATTGCGGCCTGTTCGGCGACTTATCGCAACCATGGATATATGCCCACAGACACCGATGTCGAAGTGCTTCAAATTGGCGTCGATACGCGTGAAACCGTGGCGCAAGCCATTGGGCAACCTGGGACTGCGGGTCTGCTGACAAGTAGCGGTTGGTACTATGTACAAAGCCGTTTCAAACATTTTACCTATAATGCACCGGAAGAAATTGATCGGCAAGTTCTTGCGGTCAGCTTTAGCGATGCTGGCACGGTGACAAACATCGAACGGTTTGGGTTGGAAGACGGTCGTGTGGTCGTTCTGTCGCGTCGGGTGACGGCAACGAACATCAAGGGCGTCAGCTTCTTGCGTCAGCTGTTTGGTTCATTTGGCCGGATCACTTTGGAAGATTCGCTTAAGTAACCGGCACCGCGATGACCGTGATAAAATCCCAAAGGGCGACCAATTGGCCGCCCTTTTTTGTCTTTGAAACGCTTTACCGCTGTGGAACGCTATTTTTCCGCAGGTTCAAAGGTCAAACAGACCCCATTGATGCAATACCGAAGCCCGCCTGGCCCGGGCCCATCTGGAAACACATGCCCCAAATGGGCATCACATTCCGTACAGACAACTTCGGTGCGAGTCATGCCAAAGCTTGTATCGCTTTTCTCGCCAATCGGGGCGTCTTTTGCGGGGGTTGAAAAGGACGGCCAGCCACAATGGCTTTCAAATTTTCCTTCTTTGTCAAAAAGTTGCGCGCCACAACAGACACAGCGAAACACGCCGTCTTCCTCTGGAAAGCCGGGATGTGAAAACGCGCGTTCTGTGGCGGCTTTCCGGGTGACCTGAAAGGTCAAATCATCGCCAAGCTCTTTGCGCCATTCGTCGTCGGATTTTTTAATTTTGGTCATTTGCGCCTCTTTCTTTCCTGTTCCCCGTGAAAATAAACGATTTTATGTTCAAAATCATGTCACAACTGATGTGCATAAACTTGTGTGTTCACTGGGGGCAGAGCATATTTAGGCGAGGGGACACCCTGCGCCAAGTCCGGAGACAGCCAATGCCGAGAAAGTGTAACAGTCGTTATCTGGCCAGGTTTGCTGAGACGGATGCGGATGTGCAGGCGGCGCAAACTTTGCGTTATCGCTGTTTTCGGGGTGGCGATGGCATGGACGTTGATCTGTTTGATGCGATGTGCCGCCATGTTTTGATTGAGGATCAGACGACGGGAGAGGTGGCGGGGTGCTTTCGGCTGATGTTCTTTCGGGACGGCTCTCAGATCAACACCAGCTATGCCGCGCAATATTACGAATTATCCGCGCTCAAGTCTTACAAGGCCCCAATGGTGGAGCTTGGGCGGTTCTGTATCGCCCCAGAGGTTGAAGACGGGGCGGATGTTTTGCGCGTCGCTTGGGCAATGTTGACCCAATGTGTGGATGACAGCAAAACGGGGATGTTGTTTGGCTGTTCGTCGTTCAAAGGCACGGATGAGGCGGCCTATTTTGATACGTTTTCCATGTTGAAAGACAATCATCTAGCGCCCAAACGGTGGTTGCCGCGGGTGAAGGCGCCCAAAGTGTTCCGCTATGGCGAGGGCAAACGCCGCACAACAGATCGCAAACGTGGATTGCGGATGATGCCGCCGCTGTTGCGCAGCTATTTGACCATGGGCGGGTGGGTGTCGGATCACGCGGTTGTGGATCACGACCTGAACACGCTGCATGTCTTTACAGGATTGGAAATCGCCTCCGTTCCGCCCGCCCGCGCGCGTCTTTTGCGGGCTGTGGTGGGATAAGGCGCCTTTACCGTTGACCTGACCGCCTTGTCCCCCTAACTCAGCCCCATGGCTCGTATACCCCTTTTGCAAATGAACGATATCTCGCTGACCTTCGGCGGTGATCCTGTATTTGACGGTTTGGATCTGGTGGTCCAGCCGCAAGACCGCGTGGCGCTGGTTGGGCGCAACGGATCCGGCAAATCCACGCTGATGAAGGTTATGGCCGGATTGATCGAGGCGGACACTGGCACGCGCGTTTTGTCGCCCGGTGTGTCCGTTGGATACATGGAACAGCACCCGGATCTGTCCGCTTTTGAAACCCTTGGCGATTTCGCGGTGAGCGGGTTGGAGCCCGGACAAGAATATCTGGTTGCACGCGTGGCAGAAGGGTTGAAGATGAACCTTGATGCGCCCGTTGCAACGGCATCTGGCGGCGAGCGGCGACGCGCGGCTTTGGCAAAACTGTTGGCCGAGGCCCCAGATTTGATGCTGCTGGATGAGCCAACAAACCACCTTGATATTCAGGCAATTCAATGGCTTGAGGATGAGCTTTCAACCACCCGTGCGGGCTATGTTTTGATCAGCCACGACCGGGCCTTTTTGCGCAATCTGACCCGCGCCACGCTGTGGGTTGATCGCGGACAAGTGCGCCGGCAGGAAAAGGGCTTTGAGCATTTTGAAGCTTGGCGGGACAAGGCGTGGGAAGAAGAAGATCTGAACCGCCACAAGCTGAACCGTAAAATCAAATCCGAAGCCCGTTGGGCGGTGGAAGGCATCAGCGCGCGACGCAAACGCAACCAAGGTCGCCTGCGCGAATTGGGCAAATTGCGGGATGAAAGATCAAGCCAGATCAAGCGGCAAGGTGCGGCTGAGATGGTGTTCGAGGCAGGGCCGAAATCCGGCCGTCGCGTGATCGAAGCGCAAGGGATTTCAAAGTCTTACGGTGATAAGCGCATCTTGAATGAATTTGATTTGCGCGTGATGCGGGGGGACCGGATTGCCCTGGTTGGCCCCAATGGAACCGGCAAAACGACCCTTTTGAAAATGCTGATTGGACAAGAAGAACCTGATACGGGAACGGTGTCCTTTGGTACGGGCATTGAGCTTGCGGTGTTTGACCAAAACAGATCCACCTTGGTCGAGGATGACAGCCTTTGGGACAACCTGACGGGGGATCCAGAAATGCGCGTCTCTGGCAAAGCGGATCAGGTGATGGTGCGCGGCTATCCCAAGCATGTGGTGGGATATCTGAAAGAATTTCTGTTTGACGAAGCACAGGCGCGCGCGCCGGTCAGGTCCTTGTCTGGTGGGGAAAAGGCGCGGTTGATCCTTGCAAAAATCATGGC
Source organism: Aliiroseovarius lamellibrachiae (assembly GCF_018599245.1). Taxonomy (GTDB): domain Bacteria; phylum Pseudomonadota; class Alphaproteobacteria; order Rhodobacterales; family Rhodobacteraceae; genus Aliiroseovarius; species Aliiroseovarius lamellibrachiae. The sequence continues at coordinate 228,309 of NZ_JAHEVJ010000004.1, read as the reverse complement.
GCGCCAATCCAATCTTTTGGTCTTGGACGAACCGACCAATGATTTGGATGTGGAAACGCTTGATTTGCTGCAAGACATTCTAGGGTCTTACGAAGGCACCGCGATTTTGGTCAGCCACGACCGGGATTTCCTTGATCGGGTCGCGTTGCGCACCATCGCGATGGAGGGGAACGGCAAGGCGGTGATTTATCCGGGTGGTTGGTCGGATTATCAAGCGCAGCGACAAGATGTACCCCAAACGCCAACGCAAAAAAAGAAATCCAAACCGTCTGAGAAGCCTGCTGAGAAGGCAGCCCCCAAAACGGGCCTGTCCTTCACCGAACAGCACCGGCTTGAGGTTTTGCCCGCTGAGATTGATCGTCTGACGGCTGAAATTGCCAAGCTGGAAGAGTTTCTGATGGATCCGAAGCTGTTTTCAGACGCGCCGGTGAAGTTCAAAAAGGCCACTGAAGGCCTGACCGAGCGGCAGCAAAAACTCGCCAAGTCAGAAGAAGAATGGATGGCGCTTGAGGAAAAGGCCGAAGCGGCACAAAGCTAATTGCGATTGAAATGAAAACGGGGCCGGGTGCGTGATCACCGGCCCCGTTTCTGTGTTCCGCGCGTGTTGTGTCTTACACGCTCAGGTGAATGTTAAACGCTGCGCGAATCTTGGCATCTGTGTCAGGCTCAAAGGCGGCGGATGAGCGTTCTGTCAAAATTGCCTCTTTTCGGGCCGTCGCTTTTTCCAACAGATCAGGCTTTTCAAGCTCGGCCCATTCTTTGGGCGACGTTCGGTCCCCCAGCGTTGGATAAACATAGTCGGCTTGCATCCGGCTGAGGGTTTGGCTGGTGCCAAGGTAATGACCGGGCCCGCCGATGCACACTTCGGCGATTTGATCCAACGCCATGGTTTCATCGCTTACTTCAATACCGCGCACACAGCGTTGCGCCTGTCCGATGATGTCATCGCCCAGGATCAGGCTTTCGTGACAGAACCCCAGCAATGACGCGTGCATTCCGGCCGCTTCATAGACCATGTTCAACCCGGACAGACCGGCCATAACGTTAGAGCACATCTGCTCCCATCCGGCTTGCATATCCGGCAATTTGGAATCGGATGCGCCCGCAGCCGCCCCACCAGGAAGACCATAAAACTTGTGCATCTGGGCGCAGCCTGCCGTTAGCAAAGCCTGTTCGCCTGATCCGACAGACATCGCGCCGGTGCGCAGATCAAGACCAAAGGGCCATGTGCCAATGATGGCAGGTGCGCCCGGTTTCACGGCGTTGACATAGACCAGACCGCCCAGCACTTCGGCGGTGGCTTGAACAATGGCGCCCGCGACGGTGGATGGTGCGGTGGCTCCGGCCATGCCAGCAGACAACAGCAGCACCGGCATGCCGTGTTTGATGCATTCCTCCATCACCTCACAGCTTTCGGTGGCGAATTTCATCGGCGGCACCACAAAGCAGTTGGAGTTGGACACAAAAGGCCGCTCGCGCCATTTGTCTTCACCACCTGCAATCATGTGCAGCATTTCAATGGCTGGGGCGACAAAACCGGGTTCGGAAAATGAGGTCCCGACATGTTTGGTTGTGCCCGAGCAGCTGGCATAGATCGAGTTTATGTCCATTTCGCAATTGTCGAGAATATCACGACAGACCATAGGCCGTTGAAGAAAATGGACATTATCGAGCTTGTCGGTGATCCGGGCGGCGTCATGCAGATCTTGCACGGTGCTGTCGCGGTAATCTCGCCCGTGTACGTCCACAAGATGTACGGCGGCCCCGGCTGTGCCGTAATGAACGCGGTTGCCGGACAGCTGCATGTCGTGCTTTGGATCGCGCCCGTGCAGGGTGACGGATTTGTTTGCCATGGCGATGGTCTCTTCGACCAAGGCGCGGGGGAACCGCAGGCGGCCATCGTCGCCCAAGATCGCACCGGCTTTGGTCAGGTATTCGATCCCGCTGGGGGGCGCGTCGGCCAACCCGATGGTTTCCAGGGCCTCAAGGGCGGCGTTGTGAATGCGCAGAACGTCCGCATCGGAAAGGACACGTAGGGTGCCGCCCTCCATACCGGGGCGAACCGGGCGAATGTCATCTGTAAGGGGGGCTGCGCGCATGGCTTTACGGGCGGCGCGACCGCCAGAACGGCGGGCTGAAGGTGAGCTCATGAAAATATCCGTGTATGTGAGAGTTTGCGTGTGGGGTGAGGGGGAACCCTCAGGGTCTGCCACGCGCTGCACGTCCGCGCTCAGCGCCGATCGTTCTCACTACAATGGAAATGATCCAGTCGTATCTGCCCATTTCATCCTCCCTTCCCCCATTAAGCGTGCAGATTCGAAGGGGGTCTTTTCTATTTGCGTCACCTGATGATGTCGCAAATGAGCGGTGTTTTGACGCAGGGGGTCAGCCGCGCAGGATCAAAAAGACAGCGGCATAGTGCATGGCCGCGCCCACCAAAACGTGGCTGTGCCAGATTGCACGGTTGAAAGGGAGGTGGTCACGCAGATGAAAAACCGTACCAAGGGTAAAGAGCACACCGCCGCCGACCAGAAGGATCAGCACCGTTAAGCTGAAGGCCGCAATCAGTGGGCCGATGGCCAGTACCGCAAGCCAACCTTGCATCAATGTCAGTTGAAAGGTGAACCGCTCAAACCGACCAAAGAAGAACAGTTTCATCGTAACCCCCACCAAGGCGATGGTCCAAACGGCCATGTTTAGGGCCATCCCGTTTGCGCCGCCAATTCCGATCAGGGCAAGCGGTGTGTAAGTTCCTGCGATCATGATGAAAATCGCCGCGTGATCAAATCTGCGCAAAACAGATCTTGCTTGACGGTGTAATGTCATATTGTAAGCGGCGGACAATAAAAAAGAGGCCAAAAGCCCCGCTGCGTATGCCATGATCGGTGTCATTTGCCCCATTGGGCCCGCCATTGCCGCCCAGATCACAAGGGCCGTGGCGCCGATACCTGCGGCAAGCACACCTAATCCGTGGATCACGCCGTCCGCGATGTATTCTCTGAATGTAAACTCTTCTCCAAACTCCATATGGCTGTTCCCTTTACCACCCGGGGTGTCGCGCGTTGGGTTGGGGAACCTTGCGAAACACCCACACACTTCGTTTTGTGCCTGCGCGTTTGCTTGTTTCTGGTCGGGGTCTGGCTGAAACGGGCCAGGGGCAGAGGTGTTCTTAGACCGGACTTACAAGCCGTGCGCTTATTGATCGGTCATTTCAGGATACTCCCAAAATGTGGCAATCCGGTGCCGAAGGGGGGCAACTGTTGGTCGTGGTCTGGCAGTGAACTGTAACAGCCCCATCCTTCCCGATCGGGATAAGCAGGGTTGCATGATTATGTAAAGAAATCCTTGCCCTACAGGTCGTGTGATAGCTCGGACAACACGGTTGGGATCATCATCACATCATCGCGGGTGCAATCAAACTGGCCAACTTGCACCCGGATCACAAAGGATCCGTTGTGGTTGGTTTGGGTCAGATAGATGCGCCCATCCCGGTTCACGCGGTCTAACAGCTCTGCCGTTTTTGCATCATTTTCAAAGCGAAAGCTGAACAGGGATAAGATCGGCGGAGTGGTGATTTCAAACCCTTTTAGGGCGGCAATGGCATCGGCGGCCTCATGCGACCAGGTCACATGATTGCGGATGCGGGTGCGCAGGCCGGTTAGCCCCTCGGCGCGCAGAAGAAACCACAGTTTCAGCGCGCGGAAACGCCGACCAAGCGGCAGGGTCCATTCGTTATAATTAACGATATCCTCGGCACCTTGGGTCTTCAAATAATCCGGCCGCAGCCCCATCGCGCCGATCTGCGGGGCAGGATCCCGCAGGAATTGCACCGCACAGTCAAACTGTGCCCCCAGCCATTTATGGGGGTTAAAGACAATGCTGTCAGCCGCCTCAATCCCGGCCCACAGCGGGCGGAATTCTTCGCAGATCATCGCAGATCCGGCCCAAGCGGCGTCCACATGCACGGTCAGCCCGTGGGCGTGCGCGACGGCGATACACTCCCCGATCAGATCACAAGCGCCAATAGAGGTGCCGCCCACACAAAGGACCACGCCCGCCGGTTTCAATCCCGCGGCGATGTCGTCCCGAATGAGTTGGTCGAGGGCGTTCGGATCCATCGACCATGTTGGGTGACCTGGGATGGTGGGCACTTTGACCAGATTGTCCTGACCGATGCCAGACAGGCGCACGGCTTTGTCGACGCTGGAATGGGTTTGCGCGCTGGCGTAAATGCGCAGAGTTGGTGCGTTGGCCAGCCCTTTGGTCACGCCTTCATGGCCCAACGCCAGCTCGCGCATGGTGGTTACGGCGCTGAAAGTGGCGGTTGTGGCGCTGTCGTGGATGGTGCCGGTGAAATCGGCGGGCAATCCCAGCCCATCGCGCAACCAACGGATTGTCAGGTCTTCCATCTCATTGGCGGCGGGGGCGGTTTGCCAAAGCATTGCTTGGGCGGCCATCGCGTTGGCCAATTGCTCGGCCAGCATAGAGGCAGGGGCGGCGTTGCCGGGGAAATAGGCAAAGAAACGCGGGTGCTGCCAATGGGTCATGGCATCTGGCACCAGCTGGGTGAAGTCGTCAAAGATGGCGTCCACGGGATCTGGCTGTTCTGGCACGGGGGCTTCGATCTTGGCCAAAAACTCGCCGGGGGCGATCTTTGGGCGAACCGGACGATCTCGTAGGGATTTATGATAGTCGCGTGTCCATTCGGCGGCTTTCGCGGACCATGTGACCAGATCGTCGTGATTCATTGTCAGCTCCATCTTAGGGTAGTTAACGTGTTAATTAAGCCGCGCGTCAGGTCAAGCCCCAACCTCGGCAGGAGCTTGTTGTTTTTGTGGCATAAACGTCCTTTACCTAGGCGTCCTCTAGCGCCGTAATTATGGCAGAGAAGTCGGCGGCCTTCAGGCTGGCCCCGCCCACCAAAGCCCCATCCACGTTGGATACGGCAAAGATATCTGCGGCATTTGTCGGTTTGACCGACCCGCCATAAAGAATGCGGGTTGAGCGGCCGATGCCTGCGCCAAATCGACGTTCCAGACGGGCGCGGATGAAATCATGCACTTCGCCGATCTGATCCAAGGTTGGGACTTTGCCGGTGCCAATGGCCCAAATGGGCTCATAAGCGACCACAAGGTTTTCACCGGTGACCTGATCAGGAATGGATCCGGCAAGCTGACCACCGATGATGTCGAGGGTGTTGTTGCTTTCGCGTTCTTCAAGACTTTCGCCCAGACAGATCACAACCTTCAATCCAGCCTCAAGGGCGGTGCGTGCCTTTTGGCGCACGTCGCTGTCACCCTCGTTATGGTCTTCGCGACGCTCTGAGTGGCCAAGGATCACGTAAGATGCGCCAGCATCCACCAGCATGTCGGCGGAGATGTCACCAGTATGCGCACCAGAGGGCGCCTCGTGGCAATCCTGCCCGCCGATCGCAATCTGTTTGGCAGCCGTGTTGCGCGCTGCGGTGATAAGGGTCGCGGGGGGGCAGATCAAAAGCTCGCACTTTGGGTCGCTGTGGGCGTCACCAAGCGCTGTAAGCTCGCTCAACGCCGCCGTTGAGCCGTTCATTTTCCAATTGCCTGCTGCCATTTTACGCCGCATCGTAGCCTCCCGTTTTGTCTGAGCTTGTTGTCAGGCTTGCGGGGCAGGGCGTCAAGGGCTGTGTGGGGGGCGTTTGGGGCTTAGCTCAGCTTTGGTACACCGTTTGGGAACTCTTCTGTCAGCTCTTCCACGCTTTTGAAGGTCACCGATTCCCCACAGCCACAGGCTTCGTCCACATTGGGGTTGTTGAACTTAAAGCCGCTTTCCAGAAGGCCGATTTCGTAATCAATCTCGGTCCCGAACAGAAACATCTGTGCCATAGGGGCAATCAGGACGCGCGCGCCGTCTTGTTCCACCACTTCATCGTGGGGATCGGCCTCGTCCACATAATCCATGGTATATTCCATACCCGCACAGCCGCCTTTTTTCAGGCCGATGCGCAACCCCGCATGGCCGTCTTTCTCCATCAACTTAGAGATTTGTTTGGCGGCCTGAGTTGTCATGGTCAGGGCCTGTTTTCCGGGAATTCCGAACATCGCGCGTTCTCCTTTTGCCCAATCAGGTGAGCCTGACAAATTTAGGGGGTTAAGGCGCATCTCTCAAGGGGTGATCAGCGTAAGTGCCTCTTTTGTGAGAAATGCGGTGGCCATGGCCCAGCCAAAAGAGGCCAAAGTGCCGATGATCACGTATTCCGAGGCGCGTTGCCCCTTGCGGGTGGTGTCAAAGCGCAGGACGGATTTTGCAGTGAGCAGGAAGCCGATGCCGATGGGGCTGTTGAAGAGGATCAGGAAAAAGATAAAGGCGCGCTCCAGCAGGCCAATCACCCGGCCCGCGTTTTTAAGCCCCTGAATGGCGAAGCGTTGCGGGAAATGTTGCATGAGCCCCCCAACGATAGGCCCGCCCATTGTGGTGGCGGTGAGAAAGCCGATGGCGAGAATAAGTGGAGGGAGGATTTGGGGAGAGGTGAAGCCCCAAAGGCCCGTGGCAAAGCCTAGGGGCCAATAAAGGGTGACAAGGGCAATGCTGGCGATATGGGCGATTTGATCGGTGAGAAACGCCCATAGTCTTTGCGACTGGCGGGGGGAGAGGCCAAATGTCTTTATGCTGTCGATGATGGCGTGGGCGAGGGTAACGGCCAAGGCGGCCTGCCAACTGCCGCCCAGTGCGATCAGGCTAAGAAGGGCTACGGTGCCGATATGCAGGGAAAAGACATCCATGCGGCGTTTGCTTGCCACCATTGCGCCGGTCTGAAGTACGAAATCCGCCAAGAGATGCGCAAGGGTGAGGGCAAGGACCGTTTCAAGCATGGGGTTGATCCTTATTTAGGGCGAGGCGTTTTGTAATGTCGCCCTCCCACAGGTCTATAGCTTTTTTAATCGCAGGGGCGCCGGCGCCTGATAAGCGATACGACACCGCTTGGGGGGAAATGCCCAAGCGGTCGGCAATGGTGCTTTGGGTGGGGGCGCTGGGCAGCAGCGTTTCTGCCATGGCTTCAGCCTGTTCCTGTGACCATTTGCTTGCACGCTCACGCAATAAGGTTAGGGCGATTTGATCTGTGGCCGTGGCATTGCGCCAGGCAAAGGCCATACGGGATTGCGTTGACATCTTGTCCAGCGCGCGTCCGGATTTTTCAAACACGTCCCCGCCTGCATCTGAAAGGTCGCGGTGGCCAAGAGACGTATATGAGCCGATTCCAATGGCAATGCGGGTTTCCAGTCCAATGTCAGCCCCTCGCAATTTGGCAACCATCGCTAGGGCTATTCGAGGCGCAAATACGGGCGCGTCGAAATAGCATTGCCAGCCATCCCCCCGGAATCTTGTAAAGCGGGGCATCGTTTCTGGAGGGCTGTGTGCTGTGATGTCTTCCGCAAGGCGCTGTATTAAAGCAAGCGCCTGTGAAACCGCGTCTGGGGTGGCTTTGGTTGACCCAACAATGTCGCCGGTTAACACGGCAATGGGGGGAAGGTGACCCACGTTAAGTCCTGTCGCTTGATTCTGGTATAATAAAGCTTGCAGACTTGATGGTGTTTGTCAAGTGTAGGGGCTTGATATATGGCAAGGCAAGCCTCAGGGCTTGCGGCAACAAAAAAGGCAGGCGCTGGGCCTGCCTTATGATCTTGCAAAGGGAAGGGGCTTACATAAAGCCCAATTCCAGACGCGCCTCATCCGACATCATCTCCATGCCCCAAGGCGGCTCCCACACAAGTTCGATATTGACCATCTTGATCCCGGCCACAGGTTCAATGGCTTCAACGATCCATCCGGGCATGTCGCCCGCCACGGGGCAGCCTGGCGCGGTGAGGGTCATAATAATGTCGACCTCGTTCTGCTCGTTGATTTCAATCGTATAAATCAACCCAAGGTCATAAATGTTCACCGGGATTTCCGGGTCATAGACCGAGCGGCAGGCTTCTACCACCGCGTCATACAGGGGGTGATCTGCCGTTGAGGGTTTGATCAGCGGCTCGCCTTCGAGCTGGCTTTGCGATTCCATGGTCATCTTTGGATCCCGTCTTATTCCTGAGCGAACATATAAGGATTACATGTGCCAAGGTCCAGAGGAGCAATGTCGCAACCCCGACAAAAAGCATATGATACAGATCAATTGACGGGCATCCGCAGCATTTCCCTCTTGGCATTTTCCAGATTTTGCGACATTCGGGGGATATGACCCAATTCAGCTATTCCCTTAAGGCCACAGATGGCCAAGCGCGCACCGGTGTGATTTCAACACCGCGTGGAGACATTCGTACACCCGCCTTTATGCCCGTGGGCACAGCGGCCACCGTAAAGGCGATGATGCCAGAAAGTGTGGCGGCCACGGGGGCGGATATCTTGCTGGGGAACACCTATCATTTGATGCTGCGTCCCACGGCAGAACGCATTCATGCGCTGGGCGGGCTGCATAAGTTCATGAACTGGGACAAGCCGATCCTGACGGACAGTGGCGGCTTTCAGGTGATGAGCTTGGCTGATCTGCGCAAGCTGACCGAAAAGGGCGTGACCTTCCGTTCGCATATTGATGGGTCAAAGCATGAGCTGACACCGGAACGCTCGATGGAGATCCAAAAGCTTTTGGGGTCTGACATTGTGATGTGTTTTGACGAATGCCCCGCATTGCCCGCTGACCGCAAACGCATCGCCGAAAGCATGCGCTTGTCGATGCGCTGGGCGGAGCGTTCAAAGGATGCGTTTGGCGACCGGCCGGGACATGCCCTGTTTGGAATCATGCAAGGCGGGCTTGAGAAAGATTTCCGCGAGGAAAGTGCAGAGGCGCTGAAAGCGATTGGGTTTGACGGCTATGCCGTCGGCGGGCTTGCTGTGGGCGAGGGCCAGGAAAAGATGTTTGATTGCCTCGATTTCGCGCCGGGGTTCTTGCCAGAGGATAAGCCACGCTATTTGATGGGGGTGGGCAAACCCGATGATATCGTGGGCGCCGTGAAACGCGGGATTGATATGATGGATTGTGTGCTGCCGTCCCGATCCGGGCGTACGGGGCAGGTCTGGTCTCGTCGCGGTGTGCTGAACATCAAAAACACCCGGCACAAAGATGACCCACGCCCGATTGATGAAAACTGTTCTTGTCCTGCCTGCCGCAACTACTCGCGCGCTTATTTGCATCATGTGTTTCGCTCGCACGAGATGATTTCGGGCATGCTTTTGACTTGGCACAACCTGCATTATTACCAAGAGATCATGCAGGGTATGCGCGATGCGATTGCCGCCGGTCAGTTTGCGGCATGGGAAGCGGATTTCCATGCAGGTCGTGCGCAGGGTGACATTGAACCGATCTGAGATCAGATCTGTGAGTGGTTTCTGTGTGTGGTTTCTGGGGGCAAGGCAAATCCTGTCACGCCGTTTTAGGACAGCATTCCTCTGCCTATTTGATGAAAATGCAACAAAACACCATATGTTGATGGCCCCAATTGACGCAAACACCGCGAACTTGCCCTTGTGCTTGTTGGAATAGGCGGGCAAACTTGGTGCCAACAAGGTTGAAAAACAGGCGTGTGCTCCCCAAATACACGACCAGAAACGCGGAAACACTTTGATTGCCGAGACATAGGGATCATGTGTTTTGCCAGTAATAAGGAAGCCTCATGACCGAGCAACTTAACCAATCCTATCCAGTGCTGCCCCTGCGCGACATTGTCGTGTTCCCACATATGATCGTGCCGCTTTTTGTAGGGCGCGAAAAATCGGTGCGCGCTTTGGAAGAGGTGATGGCGCATGACAAGCAGATCCTGCTGTCCAGCCAGATTGACCCCGCTGTGGATGAGCCTGAAGTCGAAGGCATATATTCTGTTGGTGTTTTGGCCAACGTGCTGCAACTCTTGAAGCTGCCTGATGGCACTGTGAAGGTGTTGGTCGAGGGGCAGGCGCGGGTGCAGATCACCGAATTCCTTGATAACGACACCTACTTCGAGGCACAGGCCGAATTGATCGAGGAGCGCCCCGGTGACCCCGAGGAGCTTGAGGCGCTTTTGCGTTCTGTCGGTGAAGATTTTGAGCGCTATGCCAAGATCAAGAAAAACATCCCAGAAGAAGCGCTGGCAGCCGTGGCTGAAACCCGTGCGCCAGAAAAGCTCGCGGATCTTGTGGCTGGGCATCTGGGTGTCGACGTAGAACAAAAACAAGAGCTTCTTGAAACTTTCACGGTCGCAGAACGGCTTGAAAAAGTCATGGGGCTGATGCAGGGCGAAATGTCCGTGCTGCAGGTTGAGAAAAAGATCAAAACCCGCGTGAAATCCCAGATGGAGCGCACCCAGCGTGAGTACTATTTGAATGAGCAAATGAAGGCCATTCAGAAAGAACTGGGCGATGGGGATGAAGGTCAAAACGAACTTGGTGAGCTGGAAGAGAAAATCGCCGGCACCAAGCTGTCAAAAGAAGCCAAAGAAAAGGCGGATGCTGAGCTGAAAAAGCTCAAGAATATGTCGCCGATGTCGGCTGAGGCCACGGTTGTGCGCAACTATCTCGATTGGATGCTGGGTCTTCCATGGGGTCTGAAATCCCGCGTGAAAAAAGACCTGAACAATGCGCAAAAAGTACTGGATCGTGACCATTATGGTCTTGAGAAGGTCAAAGAACGCATTATTGAATATCTTGCCGTACAGCAGCGTTCCAAAAAGCTGAAAGGCCCAATCATGTGCCTTGTTGGCCCGCCCGGTGTTGGGAAGACCTCGCTTGGGAAATCGGTTGCCAAGGCCACGGGGCGCGAGTTTATTCGCATCTCTTTGGGCGGTGTGCGTGATGAAAGTGAAATCCGCGGTCACCGTCGGACCTATATTGGCTCGATGCCCGGTAAGATTATTCAGGCGCTGAAAAAGGCGAAGACCACCAATCCGCTGATCTTGCTCGATGAAATTGACAAGATGGGTCAGGATTTCCGTGGCGATCCGGCCTCCGCGATGCTGGAGGTGCTTGACCCCGAACAGAACTCGACCTTTGTCGATCACTATCTTGAGGTGGAATATGACCTGTCGGATGTGATGTTCCTGACCACGGCGAACAGCTACAACATGCCGGGACCGCTTTTGGACCGGATGGAGATCATTCCGCTGGCGGGTTACACCGAAGAAGAAAAGCTTGAAATTGCGCGCCAACACCTTGTGCCGCAACAGGTGAAAGATCACGGGCTGAAAGCCAAGGAATTCTCGGTTTCTGACGCCGCGCTGACGGATTTGATCCGGTACTACACCCGCGAAGCAGGGGTGCGGAACCTGAAGCGTGAGATTGGCAAACTGGCGCGGAAAGTGGTGACAAAAATCGTCAAGAAAGAAGAGGTCCGCATTGATGTAACCCCGGATGAGCTGGGGGATATGTTGGGTGTGCGCCGCCATCGGTACGGATTGGCCGAGGAAGAAAATCAGGTCGGGGTTGTGACCGGGCTGGCCTATACTTCGGTGGGTGGCGATCTTTTGTCGATCGAAGCGTTGCGCCTGCCGGGCAAAGGTCGCATGAAAACCACCGGTAAGCTGGGCGATGTGATGAAAGAAAGCATCGAAGCGGCGTCAAGCTATGTGCGTTCCATCGCGCCTGAAATTGGTGTGAAACCTCCCAAGTTTGAGAAATGGGATATTCACGTACATGTGCCGGATGGGGCGACGCCAAAGGATGGTCCGTCCGCTGGTTTGGCCATGGTGACATCGATTGTATCGGTGCTCACAGGTATTCCTGTGCGCAAAGACATCGCGATGACCGGTGAAGTTTCACTGCGTGGCAATGCGCTGGCCATTGGCGGGCTGAAAGAAAAGCTTTTGGCGGCTTTGCGTGGCGGCATCAAAACCGTGCTGATCCCTGCGGAAAATGAAAAGGACCTTCCGGATCTGCCTGATAGTGTGAAAGAGGGGATGGAGATCATTCCGGTGTCACATGTGTCAGAGGTGTTGAAGCTGGCATTGGTCGATGTCCCAGAGCCAGTCGAATGGGATGAAGCCGCAGAAGAGGCAGCCGCTGCGGCGCTTGCCAAGAAGGCGGGTGGGTCGAGCCAGGTTGCGCACTAACCTACGTAACCCATCGTGAATATTGATCAAAACGGCGCGCTGGTTTTCGGTGCGCCGTTTTCTTTTGCCCGGCGCACTGGATTTGTTAACTCAACCGGGTTAATATATTCCCAAATGAAAACAATAAGGGGCTGAGCGTAACAATGGCCACGAAATCAAGAAAATCGACCGCTGGAAGCAAAACGCGGACCAGTGCGAAATCCGCTGATGGTGCAATCCGTGCAAAGGCACCGAAATCCACTTCGCCGCTTAAGGTGCGCGCCACAGAAACCAAAGCGAACGCTGCCATTGATGCGGCTATTGCCCCTGTGGTCAGCAAGCCCGTTGCCGTCGCTAAGCCTGCGGAAAAGAGCGCAATGTCAGACGTGACACCAGCGGATGGGGCCCCTGTTAACAAGAAAGAAATGATTGTCCGTGTGGCAAAGCGTTTGGGTATGCGCCCCAATCAAGTGCGCGACATCACAGAGGCCGCTTTGGCCGAGCTTGGTGCGTCTTTGTCTGCGGGAGAGGAATTGAAACTTCCGTCGCTTGGCAAAATGCAGGTGAAGCGTAAAAAGGACCTTGGGGATGCGGAAATTCTGATCTGTAAACTGCGTCGGAAAAAGATTGAAAAATCCGCGACTGACCCCCTTGCGCCCGCCGCCGACTGACGATAAATACGCCGGCGTTGGGTCGTTAGCTCAGTTGGTAGAGCGCTTCGTTTACACCGAAGATGTCGGGAGTTCGAGCCTCTCACGACCCACCAATTAACAGATGCCAAATCAAGGGATTGGCGTCAGGTGATGGACGGAAGATTTTTCTGTTTGTTATAAAAACACTCTTGCGCTGACCGGATCACAGCGTTAATCAAAGCTCCGGAATGGGTCGTTAGCTCAGTTGGTAGAGCGCTTCGTTTACACCGAAGATGTCGGGAGTTCGAGCCTCTCACGACCCACCATTTTCTCCTGATATTGATACTGCCTCATCCGATGTAAAAGGGGTGTATTCGTCACGAATTCGTATTGGAGAGCCCATGCCTGAAGTCCCAGAGATTTACGTGATCCGGCACGGGCAAACAGAATGGAATGTCGCGCAACGCCACCAAGGAAAGTTGGACAGCCCACTGACCGACAAGGGGCGAGAGCAGGCGCGGCTGATGGGGGGCATTCTGCAACGGCAAAACCTGGACCTGTCCAAAGTTAAGTTTTTCTCCAGCCCGCTTGGTCGTGCCCGGAAAACCGCCGACATCGCCTTGGCGGGATTTAACGTCGCCCTTCAAGGGGATGATCGGTTGTCTGAAATCGACTTCGGCCAATGGGAAGGCAAGACGCAGAGCGAAATTGATCTTGGTTGGCCTGAGCTGTCAAAGCTGGCTGAAGAGGATCCAATTGTTTGGAACTTTCAGAGCCCAGGAGGAGAATCCCTGACGGATCTTGAGCACCGGTGTGATGCCTTCTTGGCGGAATTATCTGGGCCAGCGGTTCTTTTTACGCACGGGATATTGTCACGGGTGATACGTGCCCGCTGGTTGGGTTTAAACCCGTATGAAATGTTAGAGCTTCCGGGCGGGCAGGGGGTGATTTTCCATCTATCTCAAGCGCTTGGCCATGTGACACTGGAAAAGTGAGAAAAAGTTCACTTTGTCGCTTGACGGTGCAGCGCGCGCAGAATAGAACGCCCAAACAGTCGCAAGACTGGCAGTGGGCGGTTGTAGCTCAGTTGGTTAGAGTACCGGCCTGTCACGCCGGGGGTCGCGGGTTCGAGTCCCGTCAACCGCGCCATCACTGCCTGATTTGCTTTAAAAAGGCCCTGCCAATCGGCGGGGCTTTTTTACTTTCCACGTTCTGTAATGACGATGTGATGTTGCACATGTGCTTGGGTCGCAGGCGGATGGACGAGGCGTTTCGACCCGAAATCGCGACCAGTCATGTGATGTGTTGCCAGAGTGTATTTGATTTCATTTCGGACCACTTTTTCCATTGACGCCCCAGCCCCCCCGGCCTAAATACCCCCTCATGCGCGGTTGTAGCTCAGTTGGTTAGAGTACCGGCCTGTCACGCCGGGGGTCGCGGGTTCGAGTCCCGTCAACCGCGCCATTTCCCCAAGCAGAAGTTCGTCATTGATGTCACGGTATTGATGCCCCAGCAAAGTTGCTGCCGCGTCTTATCACCACATTTCGACGAAAATGAGCAGGCGATATCATGATGTAATCGGTAATATGAGGGCATTATGGCGATCCTTGACGACATTCCTTTCGGAACGATTTTGGTCTTTTGTCTGACCATTGGGCTCGCGCCCTTTGCCCCGCCGCATGTCTGGGAAAAGATGGTCATGTTGTGGCATGGAGAGCTTCGGGTGCCAATTGATATCTTTGATTTGATGATGCATGGCGCACCGTGGATTGTGTTGGGAATTAAACTGGTTCGGATGCGCAGGCAGCCACCGCTGTAGCTCGCCACGGATTTTTTCAGTGTTTGACAGAAATAATTTCAGCAGCGCGTTTTTTGGTAATTGGTACGCCTACGCTTAAACACTCCAATTAAACGTCTGTTTAAACAGGGGACGCAGTTTCAGGCGAACACTGAAAAAATTGCAGCGGTGCAATATTTGAAAAGTTAGGTGTCTTCAGCTACAACTTCGACTGTTTCTCCGAACCGTTCTGACTTTGGGAAGATTTCATCGATTTTTTTTTGTTCTTTTAAGTTGTCGCGGGCATTTTTTTGGCTTGCAGATACGGCTAAATCATAGCGTTCATCCAAAACGCTTTTAAAAGCAGATCCGATCACACGCAGCCGATCTAGGCCAACTACGAAGCAAGTACACACAATTGACTGAATAATCTGATTTGGCGCGTTCTTAGCCCAACAGGGAACGTCCAAAGATAAAATCTCATTTGGTAGTGGCGTATTTGTTTTAGCAACAACGATTGAAAAAATGGCACCCGTGACGAGAAATCCAAGTGTCTGCCACAACTTTCTAATAAGGCGAGCTGTCCTGTCATATAGCCTATTAAGTGATTTGACGCTATTTCGGGGCGACAGTGTGTTTGCCACCAGTAGTGACATCGCCGGAAGCACGCTGGCACTTAGCAGCCCGAAAAATGTCACCAAAAGCCCAGCTAATCCAATATCAATAGCACCGATAGGGATCCAAAGTCCCGCAGCAAAAGCTATGATGGCAACAATCCAAATCATGGCTCAAAGTTATAGTCAATTCGACCTGAAGTCGACCATGTTCGAAGGTTCTCAACGATTGCTTTCATTGCTTCTGACGGGTTCAAAAGCTCACCCTCAGTTGGAATGTTGCATACTTTAGACAGCTTAATTGTGCCGCCTCGCTCTTTAGCTCCTTCTCCTAACAATCCAATCGAATTGGCGTCTACATTTCTAAGTGCTGTTTCTAAAATTTTTCTATCGACGGATGTTGATTTGCGGCCCTTCCGTTTGAACGCCACCTTGAACATTCCTTCAATCCAGCCGTCATCAGGAACGCTATCTTCCAACTTCATTAGGTCTTCTTGGCTCCACCCAAGAAGTTGCAAGACGTCAAATACTGTAGAACCTTCGCTTTCGGCTGATCCTGCTGTAGATGATACAGTTGGATCCGAAGCCTCCGATGTTGAGTGTTTTTGAATTCGTCTAGGAGAAACTTCGAGCGCTTTTACTGAGCGAACCTTTCCCTCAAGTTTTGCGTTTAGAAGGATATGCTTCCCTGGCTCCATTTCCTCCGCATCTTGCAGCAATCTGGTAAGATACCTTTCGAGAGTTCGAGCTCTTGTGCGCTGCCCTTCAATTATTCCCACATGGTTTTGTCCGATAGCAAAATAAAGCACGCCTTCCACAAGTTGTTTACTTTCACCAATGTTGAAGTTTTGAAGTGAGAGTTCGGGAATTGGTTGATCTAGGTTGCCATCAATACCTGGTAGGTTTGTTCCTGCTTTTACATGGATAAGCTGACCGCAAATTAGAGGTCCATCCCAAGACGCCTCTTCAGAAAGTTTATTTAGAACGACAAAACTTCCATCCTGATCAAGATCAATTTTTCTCAAGCTAACGTCTTCGAAATATTTATTTGAACCAGTTGGCGTTGCTCTTCTAAGAATATCAACCACCATATCTTTGAGGTGAAATTCCTTCCATAAACCATCCGTGTTGACATATCGATATTGGACGGTTGCTCTTTTTTTGGACATGGTAATTCTCTTTGCAGCTGCATTGGTTGCAGGATGAAATGGATTTCATGCAGAGTTTCAATCTATAGGTGATTCTGCAATGATTTCCGGCCAAAAGAGTATATTGGTCAGTGGGGTATGAGGTCGCACTTACCCGTCGCGATATTGAAATGACCCAAATTGCCCACCAATGCGGACGGCCAGATAGAAAATAATGGCTATCAGCACCGCGACCAGCTCACGCCCAAAGATGGGGCCGTTCTGGCGCATGGCATCGCGCAACATGGCTGCCAGAAACTTGTCGTCGCAGCGGCGGCGGTCATAGCGATCACCGCCAACGGCATAGCCAAAGTCGTGGTGCCGCCAGCTTGCCTCGTCAAAGAACCAGCTCGCGGCCCCGGTGATCACCGCGCGCGCCCGATCTGACAGCCAATAAGGGCCAACGCCGTTGCCGAATTGCGCTTGCTGATCTGGGGTTAGGTCTTCGAATTGCGGGCGCTTCATGTCTTGGCACCATCGTTGCCGCGTTCGGCGTTAAAACTGGTTGTTAAGCTGTCTTCAAGCTGGTGTTCAACGCGCGTCATAAGCCACTCGCCACGCAATTCCGGTTTGATATCGGGAAGGTTCACAAACGCCTCTGCCATCATGTCTGGGTAAAACCCGCCCATCTGAATTTTGAGCTTTCCGCCAGTCCGCTGCGATTTCTTCAGCGCCGCCTTTGCCGCGCGCTGCGCCTCATCTTTCGTGGCGTAGGGGTGGCGGAGCTTCAGCTCTGGTTTTTCATCCCCGGCCGTCACTGTGTTAAGGCTGCCCGCGCCCTTGTCGCCCCATTCCGCGATGACGCGGCCGTATTTGCCGCGCTGGGGCAAGGACCATGACCCGGTGTCGATTTCATGCTGGAAAACGGTTGTCACGGGCAGCGCTGATCCGTCGGCCGCCTTGCCTTCACCGCGCGCCATAAACACCAATGCGCCGCCCGCTGGCTTGGCCACAGCGTCCAGATCCTTTGCCAACCGGGTGAGGAAATGCAGGTCACTTTCTGACGTTTGCGCCAGATACTCAAAGAAGGCAGATTTCACGCTGTCGCCCACAACCGGCTTTAAGCCATGTTCGCCCGCGATCTTTTCAACAATGTCTTGAACGCTAGCCTTTTCCCATGACCGGGTTTTGCGGTCGCGAATGCCGCCAAGCATGTTTGCGGCTTTGGCTTTGATTGCCAGCATGGCGGGGAAAATGTCGCCGCTGAATTCGTCCACAACATATTTGCCCATGAGGGTCAGGTTGCCTTCAAACCCGATGGATATTTCCAGTTCCGCCCCTTCAGGTGGAAGCGCCACGGCATAATCGCGGTCATCAAGCCTGATCTCGGCCGTGTCGGATGCGCCGCCCGCTTCATCAGTAATAGTCAGGCTCACAAGGCGGTCACTAAACGCGCCGGTGACGTCCGCACCGTTGGCCACGATCTTATAGGCAACCTTCATGTCCACAACCTTACGGGTTTGCGCACAGGGGCGGCGGGGGCGTTTGGCAAGATGATCAGCACGCCTTTTGACAGAACCGGCCCCAGACCCGCCAGACCGGGGTTCGCCTCATAGACGGCGGCCGTCATATCTTCGCGGCCATAGTGGGCCTTGCAAATGGCGTCCACCATGTCGCCGTCAATTGTGCGATGCGTGTTCAAAACAGCCCCCCAAGCCTGCCGGTGCTGTCACCGCCATAGGCTTCAAGTTTCAAAGTGAATTCGATTTTGCGGGGCGCGCCGTCGGCAAGGAAGAAGCTTTTGCCTTCATCCACATTGGTGATCACCCAACGGTTCCAGATCCAGCCCAACCCGTCGGTCATCATAAGCGGCGCTCTCAACGATGCTTTCGCGCGCATCCCGTCAACCTGGCGTAAACCGCCCCTGAAGGCGGGATAGATCACACCTGAAATTGTAATTTCTTCTGTGCCCGGCCCGCCATACTGAAGCGCGGGCGCGCGGCCAATTCGGTTGACCTTGCTCCAACGGTGCGGCGTGCTGCGGTTAAACTCTTGATAGGCCCCATTTGCCATTCCAAAACGGAAGGCCCCAAGCGCCATCATTACACCCCCAAAGTTCATCAGAAGTCCCCCCCGTCATGTAGGTCACCGCTTTTGGCATCCCCCCGGCGGTCCAGCTCGCGCGCAACCGCACGGGCAATCTCGCGGCTGTCCATTCCTGGCGCGGATGTGATGCTGATATGAATGGTGTCGCCCTGGCGAATGATCTGTTGCGGCTGTGCGGGCGCTTGCATTGCGGGGCGCGCATCGATGCGCTGGGTGATTTCATTTTTGGACGGCATGGCAGCGGCCGGGCCTGCAATCATAGACGCAGCCATTGCCGCTTTGACCGCACGACCGGGCAGAATTGAGCCAGACACGCCGGGAATGAAGATCTCCCGCCCGCGTTCGCCAACCTCATAAGGAACGCCCGCGCGCACCGGCCCACCCGCATCGCGTCCAGGCGGCTTGCCAGATCCTTCACCAGATCCGCCGTTTACATAGTTCCAGGCTTTGCGCAGCCAATCGGGCACAATGCCAGACAGCTTGTTTTTGATCGCCTCAACCATGGTGCCTAAAACCGAACTCATGCCGTCCCAAATGGATTGCATAAGCCCCCCGCCGACCTCAACCAAATACCCCGCCAGACCGCCAATCGCTTCTGCGATCAGGGTGATGGGGTTGAACTCTTTAAAGAGCGTAAAAATGCCTTTAAACAGCCCGTCTTCAAAGGCGGCTTTCACGGTGTCGATCTTGCCCATAAGCCACGCAACGATCTTGTCCCAATTCTGGTAGACCACATAAGCCAGCGCCGCGACCGCTGCGATGGTTGCACCGATGGGGTTTGCAAGCGCGGCAATGGCCAGGCGCGCAAACGCTTTGACCAGCAGCCCGACAGCCGACAACAACAACTTTGTTGGACCGCGCGCCAACCACAGAAGAACGCCGCCAACTTTGGGCAAAATGATCATGAGATAACCGCCAAAACGAATGAGTTTCAGTACCGGACCAGCCAAGGCGAAAAAACCAAATCGGGCGGCAATTGAAGCGACCCGCAAAAGCAAGAACACGCCTGCCAACTTTGCCCCGTTTGCAATCAATTCAGGATGCGCGGCCGCCCAATCTGTAAAGCCGGAAACCAACGGCATGACGCTCGCCATAAGCTCGTTTAGGGCGGGCAACAGAGCGCCGCCCACAACAACGGCCAAACCGCTCACATATTGCAAGAGGCGCTGGCGCTGTGCGTGTGTGGTTGCCGCTTGGGCCTGATATTCCTTTTCCATCAATCCCAATAAAGCGGATGTGTCGGCGGTATTTGCAAAGGTGTTGCCTAGCAGCTCGACGTTGTCGATCAGCGGGGTGATTGCGCCCTTGGCCTCTTCGCCAAACAGATCACCGATTAACGAGCTGCGGCGGTATGGTTCAATCTCTTGGAAGGCTTCAAGCACGGCCATAATGCCGCCCTTAGCGTCGGTTTGCATCCGCTTTGCCATTTCCACACCATCAAGCCCCAGCGCCTTGAAAACGGAGCTTTGACGGTCTGTAAGGCTGGCACCTTTCACCAGGGCGTTTGTGAAGTTCTTCAGGCCCGTTGCGGCAATCTCAGGGCTGGCACCGGCGGCAAGAATTGCGGCGCTTAAAGCGGCGGTTTCGTTTGCGGCAAGCCCGGCCGTTTTGGCAACCACACCTTGCCGGTTGATTACCTGAAGAATGTCAGCCTCGGTCGTGGCCATTGTGTTGCCCAGAAAGTTGACCGTGTCGCCAAGCGCCATGGCTTCCGTTTGGGTCAGCCCAAGGTTTTGCCGCCAGCGGGCTAAGGTTTCGCCCGCTTCATCGGCTGAAATGCCAAAGGCGACCGACATTTTGCTGGCGGCCGTAGCAAACTCTAAAAGTTGTTTTCGCTTTTCAGCGTCGGGTAGGTTTTCGTTCACAACGCCCATGCGCGCGCCTGCGGCTACGATATCCGTCACGCCTTGCGCGGTTGTCGCCAGCCCGCCCGACGTGACTAGGTCGCGGATCTCCTTTGCCATGATCGACAGACCGTCCGCCGCTTCAAAATCAACAACCTTGGCAACTTCGGCCAATCGCTTTTCAGCTTGAATGGCGGGTTCGGTCAGCGCCAATAGGCTACCAGCCAAAGCTGCCACGCCCAAGGCTTCGCCCTTTAATGCGTCCTGGCGCGCGCGGTTGGCCTCAATCTGCCGGTTGGACCAATCAACGCCTGCACGACCGGCTTTCTCTGACAGCGTGCCGATCTCGCGCACCTTCTCAAGCACGGGTTTTGCAGGCGCCGTGACCCGGTCAACCAGCCTCAGAACCATCGCAATATTTAGATCGCCAACGCTCATGTGTGTGTTGCTTTGCCTTAAATCTGCGGTGTGTTGGCTTTCATTTGCGCCTCATACCGCTCGCGGGCTTTTTCCCGCCACATGGCCAGATCTTCGATTGACATATTGTCCATCTGATCCGGCCCCCAGCCAAAGACCATGGCAATATCTGCCATGGCTTCGGTTACATCATCGGGCAGACCTAGGCCGGTTCCGGTAGTTCCAGAACCTCCCCGTCCATCTGCTCCTTCTTCACGAAAAAAAGCACAGCCTTCCCCGCCAAATCCATGAAGTCTTCGGTGGCAAGTTCGGTTGAAATTTGGGCGGGCGAAAGCGGCGGCATTGTGACGCGCGGCAACAGCTTGGTGACGGCGTCGACTTCCATGCGCAGAATGTCGGTCAGCGCCAATCCGCGCAGCTCGCCCGGTGACGGTTTGCGCAGGGTGATTTCGGTGACCTTTTCGCCATCAATCTTGAGAGGCTTTGACAAGGTGGTGGCGTTCAATTTCGTGACTTTCGACATGGTTTTAATCCTGTTTAAAGGGGAGTTTACGGGGCGCGCGAACGGCTCCGCGCGCCTGTGTGTTGGGGCGTATTAAATGCCCATTGCTTTGCGAAGTTCAGCCAGTTGGTCAGTGTCGCCGACCTTCCGTTTTCCGCCTTTGGTGTCGATTTCAATCAGCGTTTTACCGTTCTTGATGACGCGGAAATAATCAGTCTCTTGTGACAATTTCAGCGGCGCGTCGGACCCCGGCTTCAGGTCGCCAAAGTTGGTGGAAGACCAAAGGCCGCCCATCGTCATGACAAAGCTGTCAGCCGAAAAATCTTCTTGCCCCATAGCGCCGGGGCGGAAGGTCACGCGCTCCCGTGTGCCGATCAGTTTGATCGCCTCTGTGGCCCATTCCGCCAAGGTGATTTCGGTTTTCATGGCCTCAATGCCCATGTCCTGGGCAATGCTTCCATCCATGCCACCAGCGCGGTGATTGGCGGTGATCAGCTTGACCTCTGGCGGCTTGCCTTCCAGCACGCGCCCGGCATAGCTCTGGGCGTTGATAAAGGCGTTAAAGTTGCGAATTGTGCGCGGGTACTGCATTGACAGTCCTCCTTATGCTGCGGCTTTGACCGAAGAGATCAGCTCGTCATAATATTTGCCTTCGCGGTGGGCACGGAACACAAGGTGCTCAAGCGGCGCTGGCGGTTCAAAGTCAAAGTCGAGATAGAGTTTCCCGGCCTTCAGCGTGGCCTCTGTGTTCAACTCTGGATCCAGCCAGCACTTGAAGCCCAGCAAAGCGCCCTGGTTGACCAGGTTGTCACCAAAGCCTTGAACGCTGTCGCGAATGTCTTGGAAAAGCTGTGCCGACATGGGACGATCCATTGCCCAAAGATGCGCGGCCTCAATGCTTTCATAGATGATATCTGCGGTGCGGCGCACAGACAGAAACGCCCATTGCGCATCAGCGCTGGCGGAACGGTTGCCCCAAAGGCGGAAACCATTGCGGCGAATGATGGTCGCCACCTCGGCTTCATTCATGCGGTTGGCTTCGGTTTCTGTTGAACTCAGGTTAAACGAAACAGGCCGGGCGGTGCCGGAAATTCCATTGATCACCTGGTTGGAAGGCGACCACCAAAAGCCCTTTTCAATGTCACGTTTGGCGATCAAGCCAGCCGCATAACCAGACGCCGGGCGGGTCACATAATCGGCCGCATCGGAGTCAAAAACGGTTACAGCCGGGTCAACGATAAACAGTCGGTCAGACCCCCATTTCTCGCGTTCGGTTTTGGCGTCGGTCTCATTGGTGTTGGGGCCGTCCGAGATGACCGTCGCGCGGAGCTTTTCGGCCACGGCGATCAGATTGGTGACAACTGGGCTGGCGGGATCTGCGGCGCCGGTTGAGGTGAAGCCAGGGGCGGCAAGAATGCGCGGTACCAGATCCAATTTGGATGCAGAATGTTCCAAGGCCCAAACGCCGGTGCCCAAGGTGGCGTCGCCCACAATATTTGCCAATGTGGCGGCGTCGTCTGCCCCGACCGGCACATTGACAAAGATAGCCACGCTTGCGCCTTGGGCATAGATCGCCTCATAGGCGTCTTTCAGGGTGCCGCCCGCGCCCGCAATTGCCGCTTTGCGGGGGCCTTCGACAAGCACCGGCACGTTTTCTGGGAAGACCGCCGGGTCGGCATCTGGTGCGGTGCCGACCAAGCCGATCACAGAGCTTTTGGCGGTACGGATTGGGCGAATGCCGTCGTCAATTTGGACAACTTCAGCGCCGTGTAGGAATTGTTCAGGCATGTTCGCCTCCTTCATTTAGGGTGGCCAGTTTCGCAGTTGCAACCGTCTCTTTGGCTTGCAACTCTGCAATGACCGTTTGCAGTTCTTCAGGGGATTGGGCGGCGGGGATGCGGCGTTCTGCCAAGCGTTCCATGCCCTCAACAATTTGGGTGGCGCGGAAGAACGCGACCCACTTGCCAATACACGCCGCGCGCAATTCTTCTGGGGTTTCGCCCAACGCTTCCGCTTCGTCCTCAAATCCGGCTTGAGCCTCGGCCACCAATGGTACAATCGCCGGGTCGGTGGTGCCTTCGTGCATCTGCCAAAGCAGTGCCAGCGGGGTTTTCAGCGCCCACGCAATGGCCCGATCTTCATGGGCTTGCTTGGCGATTTGGCGGCGGTAAGCGCTGGCCGTGGCACTGGCGGTCTGCAATGCAGCCGTTTTCTGTTCCTCTAAAGAGGGCGGTGGCGGCATGTATTCCTTCAAAGACGGCTTGCCGCCTGCCAAATCGACACATAGGATTTGCTCGTTTGAAGCATGTTTCGACAGGTCATCAAGAGTGATTTCCACATGCGGTTCTGGAATGACCTTGTGTGTATCATCCGCATAGAAACCGATAATCTGACCTTCACTGTCGTAATGTGCAAAATGTTTCATGTTCAGTGTCCAATCGCCAAATAGTGAACGCTGTCGCCGTTCACAATTGCCCCAGTATGATCTGTGATGCGAAAGGCCACAGTCGCTGCAAGCATTTGATCATGCAGCACGCCTGCGCGGCTTACGCCCGCCGCGCCAGCCGCCGCCGATGACCGGTCAACCCCCATGGCGAACAAGCAAGCGTTTGGGAATGCAATGGGAAACACGGCCTGGGCATAACCTGTGTTGCCACTATTGGCGCTGGCACCCCATTTCAGGATCAATCCGCCGGGAAGTGGGACAGACCCCGCCGCCGTTTTTTGCACATGGGTTGAGATGTAAGTGAAGACGGTTTCACCGGCTCCATAGCTGAGAGAACCATCCAGCATTTTTCGCAAGACACTATCTTGTCCAGGCACCAATGCGTTGAGTGGGTCATCACCGACGTGTGGGTAAAGGAAAAGTGCGCCAGAACGTAGGAACCCATTTACCTGCATCTTGGCGTGGGTTTCCGCGACGATTGCCGCGCCAACAATCAGCTTTTCGAGAGAGGTAATGCCTGTGCCAACACCGTCAGCGGCATTCATTTTCGTGGCAATGAGGGCGGTCAACGTCGCCGCCAGATTAGCGTCGTCATTCAACGCGGCCGCAATCTCTTGCAGGGTATTCAACGCGTCGGGCGCACCGCCCAAAATACCGTCAATAAGCTGTTTCAGATATGCAGTCCGGTTCGCAAGCTGTTGCGGTTGAATGTTCGCAAGCCCCGCCTTGGTCGCAAGATTAGGCTCCCCGCCAAGCACAGGGTCGGTTTGCTCAACCAGATAAATGAATTCTTCCCAAATGGGAGTTTCGGTCAAATTGCTCATTGAACAACTCCATAGGTGTTGGTGCCGTCATATGAGATGGCGGCGTTGTAACGGTTTGCAGCTTGCGTGAAAAACAGCCCTTTGAGGTGGCACCGGGCGGGGGCGACATTTCGAAGAATGCGCTTCAATTTCTCCGCTTGGTCGATGGTGATTGGGCGTTCCAAATAGACCCGGTATTCTGCCCAGTTGTCAGGCTCGCCATAGTCTTCTGACCCGTCATGGATCAACTCACCGTTATAAAGGAATGCCCCAAAGCCCTCAGTGATTGCGGCCCCGCCATACCCAAAGGCATCAAGAGCGCGGCGGATTGCGCCAGGCGTGCCTTTGCGGCGGTGAATGAAGACGGCGGCTTGGATCGCAATGCGTTTGCGTTGCTCACCCCAATCTGTGTCCCAATCATCAACCGAAAACGCCCAAGCCAACCAATCCAACAATTCAGCCGGGCAGGTTTGCGGGTTCATCAGTTGCGAAACCGGCGCAAGGTTGGGCTTGGAGCTGGCAATGGCTTGCTCTAACGCGCCTTCCAGCGGCGTGTGATTGGGGGGAAGGATTGAGGCAAAATCAAACATCGCGACCGCCTACCGTGACGGTCAAGCCACCATTGGGGCAAAAGCCCACTTCGGTTGGCCCGACAATGATATCGGCCGCCGGTTTGGTGAGCGTTACCTTTTGCACGCCCGGCTGGTGCAGGGCGGCATATAAGCCCGACAGAGTGATGTCGTGACCAATCCGGTGGTGTTGGGCCAGGTATTCAGCCAAGGCGGTTTCTGCGGCCTCTAATACCTGTGCTTCGCCGGGGCCTTCATAAAGGGTCAGCTCGGCCTCAACCTCAAAAGGTAAAACCGTTACCGCCTGCACAATCACAGTGTCGCACAGGGGTCGGACGTCTTCGTCGTTTAAGGCGGTTTCAACGGCTGTTAAAAGCTCGCTTGAGGGTGCCCCGTCACCTTCGCCATGCGCCAACACTGTGATGGTCACTTCACCAGGGGAAAGGCTATCAACGGCCGCGTCTTTGACTTCGCCTGAAGCGGACAACGTCCAGAACAAATATGACCCGCGCGGCCCGGCTGTGGTGTGGCCTTCAAGCGAAAGCTGGACCCGCGCGCGAAACGCCGCGTCGTCTTCGTTGATTTCTGCGATGGGCGGCGAAACACTGTCGTCGGCCGCTTGCACTGTTAGGCGCTCAACGCCCCAGAATGCGGCCAGCCCGTCCAGATCCGCGCCGGTCGAAAACGCCAACATGTTCGCGCGCGCGCCGTCGTTAAACTCCACGCGGTCCAGCATCCGAAAATAGGCGCAAACACGCAGCAGTTTTGTAACCGGCTCACTCTCCAGTTCAAGGAACGGGGCAAGCTCTGGCAAATGCGCAATGGCTTCGGTCTTCATTTCTGAAAACAACGCATCATAATCCACCTGTTTGATCACATCAGGCTTGGGCAGTTTGCTCAGATCGATGGAGGTGAAACCGCTCATTCTGTGCCCCCGTCGGTCAGATCAATTGGCATAGGGATCACGTTGCCGTCGGTGTCTGTCAGCTCAAGCGCTGCGAACCCGGCGCGCGCCTCAACAACTTGAACGCGGGCAAGCGCGATGCGCGGCTCCCATTCATCAAGGGCTTCGGCCGTGGCCTGATAGGCATCAATGAGGGTTTCACCGTTTAACGGTTGGTCGATGATATCCGGCAAATCTGACCCGTAGTCACGCTGCATAACCCGCGTGCCTTTGGGCGTGGTCAAAATATCGTGGATCGACTGCGCAAGATGCGCGCCGCCTTCGATCTTGCGACCCGTATGCCGGTTCATCCCGCTCATTTCTTCGCGCGGCCGCGTTTGGCTGTTTCGGTTTTTGCATTGCCCGCAAGCCCCGTGGCTTTGACCGTTGGGTCATCCAATGAACCAACGATTTCCACACGCGCGCCTTCGTCTTTAACCAAGGTGACATTCTCATATTTGGCTTGCGCTGCGGTCAAAGAGACAATCTCGCCCTCTTTGCGCCGCGTGCCAGCAACAGGACCGGCGGCTTTCACGCGGTACTCTTGCTTTTGGTTCTTAATGGTCATCAGCTTGGTTTCCCTGTGTTGCTTCCGATGCTTTCGGGGTGAGTGTGGTTGACCAGGCTAACGCCGCTGGCGATCACATCGCCGGTCACTTCAATGTCGCCGTCCACGATCATTTTTCCGCCGGCTAGATTGATCTGGGGCACCGCGCCGTCCGCGCTGGGGGCGTTGCCGGCATAAAGGGAACAAACGATCACGCCTTGGGCCAAGTCGCCGCCTTCACAGGCAACAAGCACTTGCTCGCCTGTCGTGGGCATCCACCAGAATTGCAACCCACCGGCGCGCAACTGCCCAACCGGAAGCGGCGGGCTTTTCAGGTCGCCAAAATCCACAACGGCTTTTGCGCTGCCCGGATCCACAGAGGCGACTTTGCCCACGCGCACAACATTGCCAATCCGGCGGTCGTTTTCAGCGGCTTCCATCGACATCAGCTCGCCCCTCCGACCTGGTCGTAGTCCGCCACATTGGCGGCCCCGATCGCTGGCGATTGCCCGACGTATAATTCGGCTCCAATTTCGGTGGGTTCGGGCGCAAAAAAGCTAATGGGCTGGTGCCAAGTGACGGCCCAAAGCGACACGCCCTTGTCTTTGATCTTGCTTGAAACCAGCGTTTGCATGGCAACATCACGCGCCTGACCATAGCCAGATTGTGACCAGGTCTTTCCTGGGATGACTCGCAACAGGACTTGGCAGATATTTGCGGCCAATGTGTCACGGTTCACGCCAAGGCCGTCTTTTGTGACCACATAGGCGGCCATGCGCAGCATGTAAGACGGCGCGCCCTGGCCATAGGTCGTGTCTTGTTTTGCGCCCAGATTGGACACCAGCACAGAAGAGGCCGGGAAACCCGCCTTCTTCAACTCGCCCAGGTCAAACTTTCCAGCGTGCGGGTCGCATTTCTTCAGCTTGGGCATGAAGCTCTTCAGCTCGTCGCAAACGGCTTGTGGCAAATCAGAAAGAAGCGTGTCGCTCATTGCAGCAGCTCCTCTAACCGGCCGGTCGCCAAATCGTAAATATCCTGTTCGTCCTGGTCAGACATGCCCAGCACAGGGCGGGCAGGAATGCCGCTGTCGATTTCTTCGCCGCCGAAATGCTGGTGGGCGAAATACACAAGGTTTGAACCAACGGCCGCTTCATCGCCAGTGGCATAGCTTGCAATGCTGTCACGCATTTCGCCTTCATTGATCAAAAGGGAATGGTTGCTGCCACGGGTGGCGGCATAGTCGTCGGACCAATCTGCCCAGGGCGTGCCGTCTGGCGCTTCTTTGGTTTCAAACCGTGCGCGGGTTGAGCTTTCCAGAATGGCGGCGGCATCGTCTGCCAGCTCTGCCATTTCAAAGCCGGGCAACACGCTTAAGCGTTTAATCGCCTCGTCTAAACCCGGCGTGGTGAGGGATAAGATCGCACCTGACATGGCTTAAAGGCCCCTCATTTTGGGGCGGGTAAATTCGCGCTCCGGGCCGCCCGTCACAATTGGGCGTGGCTTGGCGGGTGTGGTCTCTTCGCCGGTGTCAGGGTTGACCGGTCCGGGCAGGTTCAACGACGCCTTACCTTCGCCAATTTTTATGAGGTGCTTGATTGCGTCGTCATAACGGGTGCGGTGTTCTTCGGTCAGAACGTCGCGCGAAGACGCAAGACGGTAGACTGAGATATCAACGCAAAACTGCTTTAATAATTCGTGTTCACCGGGGATTGGGAGCGTGTAGCGAATGCCAATATAGCTGTCGATTTCGCCTCCAGCCGACCGCAAGGCGCGGGCCACAGCTTCGGCATCAACAACGCCGTCGCCATCTCGGTCCGCCACATAAAGGGCGTCCTCAGAATACAGCGTAACAATGTCGTCTTGCGTGGCGTAGGTCATGGCTCTTCTTTTTTTGGTTGGCCCGGCTGGCAGCGCTCCCACTCCGCGTGCCGGACCTATTCCGACAAGGACGCATTTTGCGGGTTTGCCCGCGCGGCTTGTCGGTGTTTGAATTTGGGGGCCGGTCTCTCCCGACTGTCACGCCTTGATCATCAGCGGCGTTCCCTCTCCGGGGGGGGATTATTCAGAGGCTTTGGGGGCCTCAAAATTGGCGGCCAGCATGTCAGCCCAAACGGCATCGCGTTCTGTGGCGGGGATCTTGCCCAACCCGTCATGCAGAAGGGCCTTCAGCGCGTCCATTTTGGGCTTGCCGTCTTGTTGGAAGTCACCAGCGGTCAAAGAGGTAATGGCTTCTTTGATTTGAAACGCGCGGTCCTCAGCGCTTGCCAGATCC
Organism: Aliiroseovarius lamellibrachiae; assembly: GCF_018599245.1. Taxonomy (GTDB): domain Bacteria; phylum Pseudomonadota; class Alphaproteobacteria; order Rhodobacterales; family Rhodobacteraceae; genus Aliiroseovarius; species Aliiroseovarius lamellibrachiae. The sequence continues at coordinate 199,684 of NZ_JAHEVJ010000004.1, read as the reverse complement.
TCGGCGGTGGCGGGCTTGATGCGCAGCTTTGGCTCCGCTTCCAGGCGCGCCCATTGTGTGTCGTCAAAGTCACCTTTCGAAACGGGCGTGCCCGCGTGTGTAAAGTGACGGCCGCACCGCCAAAAACCGGCTTTAGGGACGGCTGAGATAATGAGTTTCTTGCCAGACATATTTCTGTCTCCTGAAAAGAATTGGTTGCGGGGGCGGGATTTGAACCCGCGACCTCCAGCTTATGAGGCTGGTGAGCTACCGCTGCTCTACCCCGCGCTAAGGCTTAAGCGACCCAAGGCGTGTCGAGGACGTCGACCGCGTTGTAGTTGGCGTTGGATGCACCGCCTTCGCCCAACATCACCTTGACGGTTTTGTTGGCGTGCGCCCGCAGCTTGGGACCGCAAACCAGAAGGCCCGGTTTGACGCCCAGAGGGCGGCCATTGCTGTCCAGAAGAGAGCGCATTTTCTCAATCGCAGCGTCCAGGCTGTCACCATCAAGTGCCGCGTTTGATGCATAGGCCATTTGCCAGAGGCCAAAACCCACGTTGCACCGCGCGTCGACGCCGTAGAGGAACTCTTTTTTCTTGAACACATGATCCGAATTGGTCGGGTCAACATGAGCGATAAACTCAGGCTTTTTGCGCTCTTGGAAAATCATCGGCTTGAGCGGCCGCGACGTATCGAGCAAATACCACCAAGGGTTCCCTACCAGCCCAGACGCATCCACATTGGACGCGACGGCGGCATCGCCGTTTTGGTTGAACGACGGGTGGTCAGTGTCAAAGAAATACTGGCCGTCAAAACACTCTTCGGTGCGACCGTTGGCCAGCAAGCCAAACGTCAGGTCGTCAGGCTGTTGCGCGGCGCTGTTGCCCATTTCTTGGAAGAGCGGCGCATAGATACCCAAATTGTCATCGTCGATATCATTGCGGCTGACCCCAACGGTGGCTTCAAAATCTTTGTTGGTGATGCTGTAGCCTTTGGCCGCCATGTCTTTGATGACACGTTCGCCAATCCATTCCCGCATTTTGGGGAATTTGCCCAGCCAGCCGTAGGTTTCCGACGCGGAGGTCGACTGAATGACCGTGGCAATCTTGGCGTAGTCGGCGTCCGGGCGCATTGCCGTAAACGCGTCCTGAAAATTCTTCTTAAAGCCCACTTGCAGGGCGGCGAGGGATGCTGCGGTGACCATCATGTCGGGTTACTCCTTAGCGTCTTCGGCTTTGGCGGCGGCGAAGTCTTCTTCAGACATGCCAAGAGCGCGGCATGTGGCCAGCTCTTCTTCCGACAATGCGGTTTTGTTTTGGGCGGTGACGTCTTTGTCATTCAAGCCGCTGTCGCCAGCGATAACTGGGCTGGCTTCAATGAACTTTTTGAAGCTTTCCAAGCCGCCTTCGGCACGGCACGCAGCGACATAAAAGTCGCGGCTGGCCGGGGCAATCTTGCCGTCTTCAATCGCGGCGTCGATCACGGTGTTGACCGCTTCTTCTTCGCGGTCGGCTTCCGCCTTCTCAAAGGTTTTCACCTTATTGAGGGCCAGATCGAGGTCGGCGCGCGGCACGAATTTGGTGGCGTCGGGGTTTTCGGCACGGTTCATGGCGGTGTCCGTGTCGGTTTTCATCTTGTTGATCGCCGTCAACACATCCGTTTCGGATGCGCCTTCCGACAGGCCGAGGGCCTCAAGGATCGCCTTATCCATGGCATTGTCCTCCTGGTCGCCCTCGGAATTGAGAGCGGCTAGTTGCAAGTTGGGTTGATTGGTCAGGCCAGCGGAAACCATACGGGTGATGGTTTTTGCGACCTTGGTTGCTTTGAAAACGGGGCTTACATAACGGTAGCCTTTCGTTGCGATTGCCGTGCGACCGGCCTCATTCCATTCCACACGCGCCCAGACCTGACCGTCGCGAACTTCCATATCTTTGATCCAACCAACGGCGGGGGCGGCTTCGCCCTTGTCGCCTTTCACTTGGGTGGCATGTTCAAAATCTACGGGAAGGTCGCCGCCGTTTTCGCGGAATGCGGAAACAACAGCTTCAGGGTTTGGCACCAGCCATTCCCGGCCGTCACGGCCAGAGACTTCCGGCCCGGCGGGCAAAAGCTGGATCCACTCAGGAACCTGGTCAGCTTCTGCGTTCAAAGCGAGGGCGGTGATATGTGCAAGATTGGTGAGCGTCATGGGGCAAAATTGCCCTAGCGCGTATCCCTAATGCAGTCCGTCGGGTGTCGGGGGGTGATTGGGCGGGAAAGTCGCGGCGGGCGAGAAGCCCAAAAACGCCCCCACAGCGCAAGACCTACCCAAACGCTATCGTGCGGCGCGCAAATCCTCAAGAGGGCTGACAGGGCGTTTAAACGGTGTTTAACGGCCAATTTCAAACCAAACCTGCGGCGCGCTTTGGGCCATGCGGCCAATTGGTGGCCAAATCTATTGAATTTCCAGTCTTTCGGGCATATCTATGTATTGCGCGTGAGCCTAGGGAAGCCGGTCTTGAGCCGCGAGGGAATTTCCGCCCCTCCACGCGTTTACTCCCCCACCAGTTTGACATTCTTATTGCGGAGCAATTGTTGCCACTTCGCCAAGGTCGAGCGGTGGAACGTGCTTAAGAAGATTTCATTCCCCGCCCTGGTGCGCTTCAAAACCATCCGCCAGCGCTTATCGTCGCCGCCCTCAATAATCAGGCTTTCGGTGCCATTCCCCGACACCTCATGGGCAACCGCGCCGTTTTCAATCAGATCCGCGACCCGGACAAACTCGTCGGCCGTTGCTTCGCCATGTTTGCGCCTGGTCTTTTCGGCTGTGTAGTCTGAGAACTGCACGACACGGGTGCGCGCGCCAATGGCGTCCGCCAAGTCCTGGGGCAGCATCGCGACCGGCACAGATCCTTTGGCCGTGCCTTCGTGGATGCGACGCAAGCGCCAAGACGCGGCCATGTCACGGGCGGCGGCGTGGGCAATGGCAGGGTCTGCGGCGTCTAGTTTTTCAGCGAGAAATTCAGCCATGCGCTTTTGACGATATAGACCGGGGTTCATTTCCCAGCCCGCGTCAATGCCCGAGGGGATTTCTTTTATCTCGCCTGTCCGGGTGTTGACGACCCGGCGCATGGGGATCTCCGGGCTTTCAGATACGCCCCGGCTTTCCGCTTCTCGCTTGGTGATTTGGCGCACATGGCATTTGCAGCCCCAACCGTTCGGGGGGTACCAAGTTTGCCAGAATGGATCGTCAACGGGCAGCACTAGCCCTTCTTTCGCCTGGTGGTGTGGCCGGTGGCGCTCGCTTGGCCCAAGCCCATATATCAGATAAGGCAAGGCGCGTTTGGTGCGCTGGATCCGGTCCCATTGCCCGGCGGCGCGGGCGGACCTCTTATTGGCCCGATAGATCGTTTTGAGGCGGCGCGGGCTGCCCAGGCGAACCTTGCGGGCCTCTCCCGTAATTGGGTCCGTTTGCTCTTTCACGCCCCACCAGCCCATTTTGCGTAAGCGTGGTTTCAGCTCTTTTGCAAATTGGTCGTAAGGAATGCCTTCGTCCAGCGCCTCTTTTAGCGCGCCCTGGATCGCTTCCAGCACATCAACCTGCATGGCTTTGGCGACAGCAAAGCTAACCGCGTGTTCCTCTGGCTCAACATCTTGCCAGGAGAAGCTTGGCTTTAGGGATTTGTTGTTGAAAAACGACGCAACCTCGGGCGGCGCGCCAACATCAAAGGCATAGCCGGGCTTGTCGGTATAGTCAGGCATCCTTTGTGTCACCTTCAGCACGGGCTTTAACAGCCCCTTTAACAAGGCTTTCAATCACCGCATTGCCCATCTTAGGGAAAGCGTCGGACAGGATTTCTAAAGCCTCGTCATAGCCTGTCGCAGTGTCGAGAAGATCCAGAACCGGGTCAAGAATATCACCCATGATATCCTCCCAATCGGACGCGGCGTCCTCTTCCAGCGTCGCCATCACGTCCGCGTCGCCGCCTTCAGCCCGGTTTTTTGCCACTTCGGTTTTGGACGCGGCTTTGGGTTTGGTCGGGCTGCCCATAACTTCGTCGTCGTCATCCGGTTCCGAATATCCCAATTTGGCGCGGACTTCAGATTGCTTGACCCGCATTCCCTGACTGACCAGGCGAAACGTGTTTCGCAAGATCATGTCGGTGTCTTCAGGCTCTTCGATGATCAGCTTTAGGCGCGGGTATTTCTCTTGTACGCCGTAGTTTAGATCCACGAACGGCTTAACCAGATCACTATTGATATTGCCGCAAACAGATTTGGCGTCCGCTTTGGCAATGTCGTGGCGGACCTCATTATGAACCTCCGCTTGGGATTGTGATGACCCATTGTCAGACGTCATCGTCTGTCCCAGAACCGCCTTTGACGTTTGCTCATCTGCCCAGCGTGCGAATTTTTCAAAGACGTCATTGCCGGGGCCGCTGGCAATCTGCTCAAAATCAATTCTCATACTTTCAGGCAAGACAGCCGCCGCATCGGTGCCAATATTGGACACCGCGAGAAACAGCATTTCCACATCTTCAGCGGTGGCGCTTGGCCCATATCGACCCAACCGCAAGGGCAGCCCGTAGGTTTCCACAAAGGCTATCCAATCCTTCATGGTGTAGCTTTTGCACATCCAGCCGAACGCCACGAGCCGGGCCAAACCGCCCCGGATTGGAAGGCCGGATTTTAGCTTGGCCTTGTGGCTGATCCATTTGAACGGCTCCAGCGCAAGGCCGCCAACCATGTCGCGTTCGTCAATCAACCGAACTTCGCGCCCGGTGTCTTGGTCAAAGGTGAAAAAGCGCGGGTCGCGGTGAACAAACTCAGCGGGCCACCATTCGCGCTTGTTTCTGCCCCACACGATTTCAGTTTGCGAAAACCCTTTGCCCAGGGCATCCAGCATGTCTTCAACAAGGTCGCTAAACCCATCATGCTCTGCAATCTTTTCGCGCACGTCATCCGCGATTTTGACGTCGCTTGGACTGTCTGACGCGGGCGTAACGATGGGTTCAATTCCAGAGATAGCGCGCTTTCGAATGCCCAGCACAGACGCATAATGCGGGTCGCGCTCTTCCATTTCTTCAGCAAGCACAAGGTAGTCGTGCATATTGCCGTCGGCGGCGGCCGCAAGAATGGCGCTTAAACGCGACGGCGTTAGACCGGATGCAATTGAGTTTGCCCAGGCGTTGCGAATGGACGTCACACCCGGCTCGGCTGCGCGCTCCGTCAAAACCTGTTTGCGAATGGGGCGGCCGTATTGGTCAAGAAGGGGGGAAGACATTAGAACAATCCTTTTTTCGCCCGAAACCCGGCGGTGATTTTGACCGGGCGGCTTACGTCACGCCCGCCGCCTGGGGGGACGGGGCGATAGGCAAATGGTTGGTATTCGGTTTCGGCTGCGGACACGGCAAGCGCACCTGCCCAGAAACGGTCGGCGTGGCCGTCGGTTTCACCATCTGAGACAAGGCGGCGGTTTCCGGTGGGGCCGGTCACGGATTTGATGGAATGAAGATCCGCGCGCAATTGCGGGTCGCCCGCAGGAATGAGCGCGCGGCGATCTTGGAACGCCTCTTTAAATGAGGTTGCCATATCAAGCTTTGACGCGCTGCTGAAAATCACGCCTTCAACGCGGTCTTCACCGTAGCGGCGTTTGGCGTCTTCCACAGGTTTTTCGCCCATACCGGTTTGGTCCATCCGGCACCGCACCACGCGGTAACGTCGGAACGCATCATCCAAAAGCGCGTCTTGTTCGGCAAAGGTGATCCGGCGTTTTGAAATGATTTCGCGGGTGATCAATTGGCCGTTCACCAGCTCTTTCACCCAAATGACAAAGAGGTCATTTCGCGCGGCGATATCAACGCCAACAAAACACATGCCGCCTTGATAAAGAGACGGCTTGCCCGCCTGTGGATCTTCGCAGGATGATATCAGGTCATAATCAAGCCACGCGCTTGCCCCGTCGAGCCAGCGTAGTTCGTATTCCTGCGCCCAAGCATCTTCGTCGGCCATGCCTGATCGCAGGGCATCCACATCGCGGGGGCATCCTTGCGCCACGGCTTCATAGATATCGACATGGTGGCGCGACCAGATTTCATCTTCGCCCGCCATCAGCTCATAGAACTTGTTGCCTTTGCCGTTTGGCGTCGAAATGACCCGCAACTTTTGGTCACCTTTGGAAATAACCGGAAAGAGCGCGGACCAAATGGCACGGCTGTTTTGATGGAATGCAAATTCATCCAGCACCACATTTGCCGAAAAACCACGAGCGGTGTCGGGGTTGGCTGGCAACGCTGTTACACGGCTTCCGCCTGGGAACGTCACCTCAAGCGCTTTATATACAGCGTCCGCCCCTTTGGCTTGGGGCGCGCGGAACTCGCTTTCACTGTAAACCGGCTCGCCGCCTTTAAGCAGGGTGTTATAGGCCCCGTAAAATGCCTTGGTGAGCGGTTTAATCGCTTCGGTCATGGCCTCGGCCGCCTGGCGTTCACCGCGTGACAAGATCACCCAACGCGCCCGTCGCGCGTCAATTTCTGCTTGGATGCAATCATCCACCAATTCGCCACAGGTGGTGAAGGTCTTGCCGGTTTGGCGAGAGAACATGCCGATCTTGAAGCGGCTGTCGTCTTGCAACCAGCGTTTTTGGTAGGGGTAGAAATTGATTACGGGTTTAATCACCATTGCCAACCCCACGCGCTTCAGACCAGGCGGCGGTGTGCCGTGCCTCTAAAGTGTCGCGGGGGTCATCTGCCCCCAGTAAGTCGGGCACAAAATCAAAAGCGCCCATGCGCCACAGGTGGCGGCAATCCAAGGAATTCACCACATCACATTCCGCAGGGTAGACCTCAATTGCGCGCGCGGATTTTCCCCACACGTCATTCTTAATGGCTTGGAGCTGGTCCCAAGTGATGGTGCCGTCATGGATCACCCACAGGTGACCCAATTGGCTGTTTTCATGCACTTCGAAACCAAAGCGCCGCATCCGTAGTGTTGGCCCATCTTGCATCAGCCAAACCCCATGATTTCGCGGGCGCGGTCAGCCGCTGCCTTGTCGATATCGCCAGCCTCTACCGCTTGATCGAGCTTTGTGGATTGGGCCGCGCGTTCGGCTTTCAAGATCCCGTCGCGCAACGAGGTGGACCGGATCAGGTTGTTAAGCGCCGTGGTTAGGTCTTTCATGCCGCGCGCATCGGGCAAGTTCTCAGGGTCGGTCATGGCCTTTTGCAGCTTCCATTGAACAACGGTGAGCTGTTGGAAAAGGGCAGACGTGACGTCCACCTCATCTTGCAAATTGGCCTCTTCCATGAAGGCGCGGATTTCGTCTTGGGCTTGCTCCTGAAGGGCGGCGTATTGCTGAAACTCCTGCCCGTAGGCATGAATGGCAGACTTGCCGACGCGCAGCTCAAGCCCGCTTTCTTCCAGGCGAAAATTCAGGCTTTCGGCCAGATCCTCATAACCGGAAAAGCCGCGCTCCTTCAGCTCGTCTTGCAGCCATTGGCGCAGCTCTTTGGGCAGTAGGTCAACTTTGCGCGGTGGGGGCATGTCACACCCCCGGACGGGGGCGCTTCACGCCGTCATGGCGGGCTTTCCCTTCGGAGATTTCAATGCCGCGCGCCGTGGTCGTGACAACCATGAAGCCTTCATTCTCCTCATAGGTGACCATGCCTTGCTCTGACAACCAAGCTATGTCGCCCGCAACTTGGTCGCGGGTAGAGGTCACGCCGAAGCTGTCGCAGACTTCGACAAGGATCGATGCGTTGGACGTATATTCCGGGCTGCCCGCCAGAAAGCGCAGAATGGTCAGGCGGCGGTGCTGGGACAGGGTGTTGGCATAGCTGCTCATTTCTTGCCTCCGTCAAGCAGGTGGTCTTCGTGGCGGCTAACGATAGTTTCAAGGCGGCTCATGATCTTGGCGTTTCCATCCATGACAGCCTGCATTTCTCTCAGCGCGCCGGTTTGTTTCACCGCCTCTAATTGTAGGGCATGGATGTCGTCTTTGCCGGGCATCGACCGGACAGATTGCTTTAACGACGCAATATCTTTGTCGTGGTCGTCCATCCGCTTAGAGCCTGCGGTAAAGCGCTCGTCGGTGTCTTTTTTACGGTTCACAAAAAACGCATAGACGGCTGTGCCTACCGAGAGAATGACTGTGAAAAGCTTAAGGGCGGTATCAAGATCAATGGTCACTTGCGCCCCTTCCAATCCTGAACGGCCGGGTTGTCATCTTCGATAAGTGCGGCGTCGCCCAAGCTTGCGTCTGTGCCGGTGTCAGCCGCTCCGGGCGTGTCATGGCGCATAGCCTCAATCTCTTTGATGCGCCCCAGAACACGGGGAGCGTCGTCCGCAATAGCAAGCGCCGCCTTGTGGAATTCCTGCGATTTGATCTGGAAACGCCCACCGAAATAGAAGGTGACAACCGTGCCCGCAAACCACCAAAGCGGCTCCGGTACCAGGGCAAGCCCTGTCATGCGCGCGGCGAACCACAAGGGGTCAATCATAGCCGCTGCAAACAGCATGAACACAGTTAGGACCATAAGTGGTCGGGGCAGACGGTTAAGGCCGTCCATGAACCGATCAAAGCGGCCGGTGCGGGCGATCTTGAATTCCGCCGCATATTGAGCAAGCGCCGCCTGGTCAAATTCGGCCCGGCGCTGTGCACCAGCTTCGGCGTTTTCCCGAAACGCACCCACGGTTTCCGTGACGACATTTTTCCCGCTACCAAAGAGGAATTTTAATGGGGTTAAAGGCATGGTTTAATCCTCGGTGATCACGACCAACGGGCCACACGCGCTTGAAACTGCGCGGCGCTCAAATGGTATTTGGGGGAAATGAATTCTTCGGCGCGCAGGATCCAACCGCCTTTGCCGCCATTGCGACGGCGGGCGAATTTGCGCAGCCGGGGGCGGTGTTCAGCCAGCGACAGGTAGTAGTTGCGGCGGGCAATGCCGTAAGCATCGACCAGGGCGAGCCCAGCTTTCTTGTAGACACGGGCCACAGCGGCGGCGGTGTTCGGGCCAAGCGCGCCATCAACAACCACTCCTTCCTGAAACTGCCCCAAAAGCCGTTGCAGGATCTTCACGGCGTTTGCACCCGCGTTGACCTGCATATCAAACACGGTGGCTTGCAGCGGTTCGGGCAATAGATCGATGCGGGGGGCTTTGAAATAGTGGCGGATGAAAATATCGACGGCATGGTCGCGCGTCAAAAGGCGCACGTCGCGGGTGTCGGTGTCGCCGTCGCGGTCAAGATCAATCTTGAGGCGGCGCATTGTGCGGATGGTTACGCCAAAATTGGTGGCGCCGCCGGGGTCGTCTGGGTCGTTTACATACCCGCCCTCGCGCGCGACAATTTCCGTGGCGATCTGTTTGACCGTTTTCATTGCTAGCTCCGTTTGTTGAAAACGAAACTAGGCAACTCGGCGCACCGCTTGCGCGCCGTCGTGTGTCGGGGGGTGTTTTAGATTAGGCGGGGTTGTTTGCTGGGGGCGGCGTTTTCCGCGTTCAGCTCAGCCGCGACCCGCTCAACCGTGCGGGTGGTCACATCAACCTGTGCCGCAATATCGCTGTGAGACAGGCCGGTTTGCAAGAGTTCTTTCACGCGCGCCCGGCGACCGGCCGTGCCGCCAAAGTTTCCGCACGGCACCATTAGGTTACTCATGCCGAACAAGTCTCTGATTTTTAGGGCGTTTTCATGCCCAACAATTTTGGACAATTCGCTGTCCGGTTTTGGGTATTTGGGCACCCAGACAGCACGGCCGCCGCGCGCCTTTGCCAATTTGACGGCGGCGTCTTCACCGACCTTTTCAGATATCATGGCCAGCACGCCGGGCAGATAGGGCTTGCGGGGCTGGCTCATTTGTCCAGTTCCACACCGGCGCGGTCACACCAGCTTTTCAAAGCTTCAACGACGTCGTTGATCTTGGCCCAATCATCCATTGCGTCAATGTCGATTGGCACTGCAACCCACTTGGTCTCAAAGCGGGCGCGGATAAAGGCGTTTAACCCTTTTGCGCCTTTCACCTTGGCCTCGCCAGCCTCAAACAACAGTTTCCACAGCACATGGCAAAAGCGAACGTCTGCGCGGCTGGCGGTGGGGCGGCGGCCGCCTTTCTGCGGGCGAAACCCTTTCTCCTTTAGGGCGTCAACAACCTTAAGCAAATCGGCCTCTGACATGTCTGTCATGCTGGCTTTATTGCAAGCCACCAACTGCAAGTCGCGGCGGGTGTCTTGATCAAGACCCAACTCGCGGCAACCGGCAAACACAAGCTTTTTAAGGTGGGCTTTATTGCTCATGTGCGGCCCCCCTTGGCTCGCCGGGCTTTGTATACAAGCTCAGCCGTTGCCATGATCATAGGTTTGAGTTCCGGGGGAGCGTTGTCGTAGTCACGGCCACATGGACCGTTCAAATAGCTTCGCATCCCACTGGGGATGAGTTTCCAATTCTCTGGTCTAGCGTCTGCCTTGTTGTCACTAAGGCATTTCAAGCAATAGCCTTTTGGGATTGGGCCATGCGTCTTTTCCCAAAGCCAACGGTGCTTAAAAACCCAGTTCTCATGCTTGCCAGCGGTCAGGGAAACTTTGATATAGATGCGTCCAGTACGAGGGCATTGGTATTCACTCCCCAATGGATAGGCCTGATAGTAAACGCCACGCCCCGTGCGAATTCCTCTATGATTGCAGGCATCAGCTAGTTGCCGTGCGCTCAGGTCGGAGCGATTAAAAGTCTGGCAAAAACTGGAATGCAACGCACCACGTCGCATCGAGGCATTGTCTCTAAGCCATGTTAGTTCATCCGCGTTAAACTTGATCGGCTTTCGCCCAGGTCTCGTCAGCCACCCTTTATATTGGCAAAGGTTAACGATCGATTGGTATGTGATGTCTGTTCGCTCAAATTCAGCGCAGAACCCTTCATGTATCTTACGGCGTGGCAAATCCTTGCACGCCTCAACCCAAGAAAGCTCTTCTTCGGTGTAATTCTTGGTTGCACTCATGGCCCCACCTTCTTTTCGATCATGGGGTACACAACGTCCTGGACCTCATGCCCGTAATCCGCGCCAAGCTTGGCCGCAGCTAGCCGGACTTTGGCGACGCCGATAATTTGGTCAGAGACAGATACAACAGCATGCGCGCGTTTCACCTCTTGCTCGAGCTGCTCATCCGTCAGACTTTCATCACCAAGGCGTTCCATTTGTGCAAAAAGGTGGTCCGTGAGGTCGGGCAGTTTGTTTTTCATGGCCACTCCTCACAGCTCTGCCAGATCGACAGGGATCGCGGCCAGATCAAGAAGAATTGAGGTGCGCGCACCGGTGACAGGATCACGGCGGTAAAAACGAATGTAGGTGGTTGTGTTGTCCACGCGGACCGCATCCTTGATTGCCGTCATGGCCTTTTGCCAATTTAAGTCTTCGATTTTCAAACTCTGCAAACCAAGAACGCGGCGGGTATCAATGTTGCCCTCTTTGCCCACGTCAAACGCGTCATTTACGATAGCGTGCAGGTTTTCATTTGACCCCTCAGACCAACGGGTCAGGCATTCGTCAATCAAGGCCTTGGCGGCTTGAAGCTGCGGGCCAAAGACCAGACGGTCGGCAATCGCAATTTGCAGCTCAAACCGACCATCATAAGTGCGCAGGGTCATGTTGCCTTTTTTGCCGCCCAGCTTGGCGTTATATTCGACAAGAACCAGCTCGCGGAATGCGAACACCTCGCTCAAAGCAACCTTTTTGAATTCTTTTAGGGAATTGCTAAGGGCAATGGCAGAGCTGCAAAGACGGTCGACCAGCTCGTCTTCAAGTTTGTCCTGCGTTTTCACATTGGCAACCGGGACCAGGCGGCCTTGGCCGTCCTGCATAAACCCTTCTGGGATTGGCGTTTGAATTGTCATTTCTTTCTCACTTTCAAATTGAGCTGGCTAGAGTTTTGAGAAGATCTATTTTTGCTTCTTTCAAGAGTTCTTCGATTGTTGGGCCGTGATTAATTGTTGCTTCTGAAAGCTCAAATGTGGTGAACCGATGCGTGCACGTTGGGCAAACCCTACGCCGGCGGATCGCCCGCACACCGCGATAGTCAACCGGGCGGCTATCGATGACGTTGGTTTTTACAGGGCCGCAAAAGGGGCAGGTTTGGTCAGTAAGATCAGGCATGTTCGCTGGCTCCATCATCCAAGACCGCGCCGATTAAGCCGTCCTCGCAAACGCGCTCAAGAATCCGCCGGGCAAGTTGGGTTTCGGTTAACCCGCGCCGTTTTGCTTCTGGTCGAAAGCTGGCAATTAAGCTTTGGTTGATTGCCAGTCTTGGCGTCTTTTGTGTGGGCGTTACGCCGGGGGGAAGATCACCCCGGAGACGGGCACGAGATACATAGGCGCGGATGGTTTCGACTTGAGTGTCAATTGACGCAGAGATTTCGATGTAGGTCTTTCCTTCGCGAAACAAAACAAGCGCTTGCTGATACTTATTCATGGCGTCCGCCTTTCCCGTTTTTGGGGCAGCGGTTGCAAGCTTTGAACATGCGCACCCGCAGCATATTGGCGTTGCCAAATTTATGTGATTTTTTCCGCCAATCCTGACACTCATTAGCTGGAATATCGCCCAATGCCGGACAGGTGGTGGTGCCATTCATAAACACACCACGCACGCGGCTTTCGATTGCCGCCATGTCGCCTTTGTATTTGTTCCGAAGAACCTGATTGACGAGCGCACCAGAGCGTTCCAGCTTTGCTGCGATCAGGCGCTGGGAGCTGGCTGTGCATTCTTGTGCCAAGCAGATAACCCAATCAGGCGCTTCGCCCTGCCAATTATCAAGTAAGCCTTTTGTCTGCTCCGTCATGTTGCTGCCCCAGGGTAAAAAGTCACTTCGTTGATGTTGGGGTCATAAACCTGTTTCACACGTTGGATCTGAGGCGGTTTCGGTCCCGTATTGCGAATAAATTTATAGGTGGCCTGACGCTGTCCGGGCACCGCTTTTTGCACAACGCGCAAGTACTTCGCCTTCAGCAACATTGAGCAGTACTTCTTGGCGGTATCATCTGACACCGAAACACTGTCTGTTGTGGAATGAACCGCGATATCACGGGGGGTAAACTGTCCCATCATGCGCATCGACCGCCACATGTTCTTGGTGCCGTTACCTTGGCGGACCGGGGAGCCATCGGGGCGGATGCGAGGTGCATGAATGCCAGTGTCGCGCTTCAAGGCATACCGGTTGGTGGCTTCAAAGCTTGTGTGTTCAACAACATAACCACCAGCCACAAGGCGCTTTATGTAGTCCACAACGGTCTTCTTGTGAATTTCGGTTTTCTCATGGATTTCTGCGGCAGTGAAAATGTTCATCCGCCGAATTTCTGCCCAAACACCGTCTTGTCCATGCGGTTTTGCCTGAGCTTCCAACTGATCGATAGGTTTGCGGGTCATGCCAATTCCCTCCGAGGCGCTGGGGCAGCACTTGCGAAAAAGGCGCGGTTGCCCCAATCCTCAAGGCTCACCTCTTCTGTTCCTTTGGTGATTGCAAACTCTGCAACCTTACCCAAGTTCACACACACGCGGCGGATCGAATGCACCGATGCTTTCAGCAGGTGGGCTTTGAACTCAGCGGTCAGATCAACATTTGGGCAGTAAATCTTGGCGAGATGGTCAACATCAGCCACGCAAGCAGGCTGGGCTGCGACCCAATCCAGCATGCGACCGTGAATATTTTCCCACCGCTGCAAGCTTTGTGGCAATTCCTCTTCACCGATCAAAATGATCGTGGTGCCACAGCTTTCATAGATGTCTTTAATAAGACCAATCATGCCCCGCTTAATCAAGTATTGAGCATCATCAATGAGCAATACACGGTCCGAAAGCAACAGCTCATGCGCGATCTGGTCCACCATGTCAGAAATGGTTTTCTGTGGCTTTATCCCCAGCTCGGCCAAAATCGCTTGGCCCATTTTTTTACCCGTCCAACACTCTTTGATCTGCACCGAAACTGCGTTGAATTTATTGGCAGAATAGATCGCGGCGGTGGTCTTCCCAAAACCTGAGTGCCCATAAAAGGTAGCCAAACCTGGTAAGCCAATGGCGCGGTTGTTCACTCGCTCAATCAGACTGACCAGCGCGGTCACGTTCCGCAATGGCGCAAGGCTGTTGTAAAGTTGCGGTGTCTCTGACATTTTAACTCCTGTCTCTGGGCCTCAACTGCCCGTTTCATAGCCGTCGCGCGGGGTGCGACCCATGCGGCGGCGCTTTCATTTAGGCGAATATTGCTTCGCCAAAATCCTCAAACATCGTCTTGTGGCTCTTGTATTCGGCGCTCTGCTGATAGCCCGCGAGCCATTTCGCTTCACCGTTCCCAATCAAGTCATCGCGCGCAATCATCGCCTCTAGATCCAAGGCGCGGCGAAACCGATCCAGCGCAGTTTCTTCACGCTCCGCAGCTTCAATCGCCTTGGTTTTGTCCGCATCAAACGTCTTTTGAAATGCCAAGACCTGCGCATCTTCCTCCGGTGTGGTTTTGTCTTCATATGCAGGGCGTTGGACGCGCGCCAATTGCGGTCGGGTTTCGCCGCGCTGGATCTGCACAACCTTCGCCTCTGCCGCAACAGGGGCGTCGGGGGTCAAGCTTGCCATAGCGGCCGCTGCGTCTTTGGCCGTTTTGGTGCGGATTTTCTTAAGAAGGCGGCGCTCATCCCGTTTGATCTGCGCAATCTCGCGACTGTGTTCTTTGGCCCCATATTGATCAAAGAAACCAACTTTTTGCTCACAGGGCGCAAAACCAAGAAATGCGCCATCCAGATCGTAGATATAAACGCCCGCGTGAAGGTCTTCGGGATCAAAGCGCATAATGACTTTTTTCCCGGAAAACTCATTCATCCAGGCTGACCAATAAAGATTGCCGTGCAAGCCCGCGCGCCCGTGGGTGGCGTGAAGCTTCACAACCTCTTGCCCCATCAACCAAAGGCGGCGCTGTTCATCGGTTGCCTTGACGATTGGCGCAACGGCATAACTCTCTGCAAAGGTCTGGTCAAAACTACGACCATTCGCGGTTGGGCTGCGGCGTCCATCGCGGGCATTATGTCGATTGATACCTTCCGCAACCACTTCGATAAACTCATCAATCGGAATGGCGCGCTCACCGTAGTTTTCTGGCTTAGCGTCAGGCCGGTTGCCGACATAGGCACCAGAAAAGCGCGGGTCTGTTGCGATGTGATCCGCAAAGTCGCGGAATGCGCGTTCAATTGGTTTGGCTTGACCGTGGCCAGGCGTGGCCCAATGGATCTTAATGCCCAAAAGGGTGAGCAAGCCAAGCGGGTCCTCATCGCGGATTTTAAACCGAAACCGCGTAGGCGCCCCGCCAGTGAGCCATTTGTTGGCAAATTCGCGCCCGTTATCAAACAGGCAATGCTGCGGAATGCCGTAATGTTCAATCATATCGCCAAAGGCGGCAACAACCGCCAGCTTGTTTGGGTTGCGGTCAACACGCCAGCTTAAGATTTTGCCCGAATAGATATCTTGAAATGCGACGATCTGCGCGCGCGACGGCTTGTCATCGCCCGGCCAAATCACAAAGACGTCCATCTTGTGACAGTCAGCGTTCACGCCTTCCATCGCCACCATGCCGGTGCGGTCACGGGTCTGGGGCGGGAAGCACCGCAGCAACCCAGCTTCGCCTTCACGGGCGAAAACTTGCGTGACGCGCGGCACTTCTTCGTTGATACGGCGGCGCGCGGTGCGCTCTGCCAAAAAGATCTTTCCGTTCTTCTCTGCCCACTCCTTTTGGCGCTCATAGCTGGCGGTAAAAGACCCGCCATCAACGCGCAAATAATCCGCCTTTAGCAGTTCAAAAAACTCCTTGGAACATGCCGCTTTGGCCTTTTTTCGACCGCTGGCACGATGACGCGGGGCAAGATGATACAACCAGTCACTTAGTGACGGAGCGCCTTTGACCAGGGCAAACCAATTCCAGATTGTGCGCGCCGAAAATTTCACCTCTCTGGCGACATGATGTACCGCTTCATCGCGGGTCATATCGTCCCGCTCTAGGGTCAACACACAATCAAGGATGTGCTTACGCTCTTGCGCCTTTTTCTTGGCGCTATCCGGCAGCGCCTCATAATAGGCGTGCAGATCACTATCACTCACAGGCGTTGCCCCCGAGGACGGTGCCGCATCTTTCAACAGCTTTCGGCGCGCGCGGCTGGGAAATAGGCTCCAATTATATTCCCATCCGCCGCCACGCCCCTGACGTTTGCGGGCATGATCAGGGTGATCACGCCAGCTAAGCCGTTTAACCATCGCTTCGACATTCTGCCGAGTGCCTGGCATATCCGGCAAGGCTGCACCTGCCACTTCGCTGGCCGTCCACCATTCTTTATCCGGGCTTAAAACGCTCATTTATGCCCCCTCCAAATCCGGGTGATCAGCAAAAAGGCTCGTCAGATCGTCCCGCAATTCGTCAACAAAGCGGCGCTTGGCCGCCATGGGGGTGCGGGTCCAAGCTTTTAAAAGGGCGTTAAAGGCATCATCAGCGGGGTCTTTGGGTGCGGTGCTGGCGGCGGGTTTCAACATCGCCATTGCTTCGGCCGCTGATTTAACGGACCCTTCAGCCAACTTCCCAACAACATCAGCACGCACAATCGGCTCATTGATCTTTGCCAGTTCCAAAAGGTCTTTCAGCTTAAGCGGGGCTTTTGCCGCGCCAAGGGTTGCGACCTCGCGTTCAGAAAGCGCCTCTCCGATCTGTATGAACCGGCGAATGTGGCGGTCACTCAGTTCGCGTTTTTCTGCGACACTTTTTGAAAAGGACATTATGTCCGCTTCATTCTGGTTGCCGCCTCGCCCGCCTTGCGCCCCGTGCTTTACTTCGGGGTGCAACCGCTCATAAACCCGCTTGCGCTTGGCTAGAAAAACGCTCAATTCCAACACGCTCAACTCAGCGCCCGACAGGTTGTCGTCAATTTCCATAAGCGTTGCAAAATCGTCGGTAACGTCTGCCCAAACGCGGGCGGGGATGTCGTCCCAGCCAAGGCGCTTTGCGGCCGCCAAACGGTGCCCGCCAGCAATCAAAACAAGCAGGGTGTCATTGCCCCGACCTTTGCGCCGGACATGGATTGGGTCTTTGATCACCCCCAGCTCGTTGATGGATGCAATCAAGCTTTCTACGCCCACCTCAGATACAGGGCGCAAACGCTTTTCAGCGTCCACAATGATTTGATCCAAGGGCAATCTTGTAATTTTTGGTTCAGAAACGGTCACGCTCGTTCTCCTACTAAATCAGCCAAACACCCAAGCTGCCACCAGTGCCAGGTAACCGCTTGCAAACAGACACAGTGCGCCGACAAGGTCGCCCACCCAGCTCTGTTCAAATCGAATTGCCACGCGCTTAATGTGACCCCAGCACCGCGCGGGCATGCGGCGCGGGCTGGGGTCGGCTTCGCTGCGGGGTGCGTGACTACCCTTGGGCGAATTCTCCGTGAGTGGAGAGGGGGCCTCAAAAGCCCCCCGAAGGCGCACAGGGCAACCCTCGGGGGTAGTGTGCAAAGGGCCGACAGGCTGGCCACTTTGCGAGGCAACTGGTTGCGAAAGGGGATGATTGCGCTCAGACATGTTCACCCCCACGCTTTGTTGTTATGGTCGCGCCATGACAGATATTTCTAGCATCATCTCGATGGTCTCCGGTGGGGCCACTGGCCTGCTCACCTCGACCCAGATCGTTCAAAATCTCCAAGAGATCTTCAGTGGTCGAAAACCCGACCTCGTGGCCGCTGAGAAACTGCTTTTGAGCCTCTACAAGGAACTCAACCAAGCCGAGCGCAATCAAATGTCGCTTGAACGCGCGTTGGCGGGCCTTGAAAAGGAACTCAAGGCCGCTGATCGCTTTGCGCATGAGGCGGCGCGCTATGAGCTTACGCAGACCGACATGGGGGGCCGTGTCTATGCGCTGAAGAAGGATGATCCCTCGGGCGAACCACCGCATGAGATTTGTGCAGACTGCTTCGAACGATCTGAAAAACGCATTCTTCAACCCAGCACGGAAAAACGAAACACGCTTGTGTGCAACACCTGCGGCAGCAAGGTCTTTAAAGACGATGGGCGCGGATCCGGCATCATGGTCACAACCACCCGAAGTTCTCGGGGCCTGTGGTGATTTTTGCACCTTAACCATCACGCGGCCTCCCTCTTTGTTGGGCGAGGGCGTGGGATCGAACGCGGCCACTCGAGGTCGGTGGGCCAGTTATCTGAGAACCATGATGTAACATTTTCGGCGGTCTTCAGAGTGCAACTGGAGCGGCCTTTAAGTTTACCAAAAAATTTGCCGTCCCCAGCCGCATAAGTCGAAACTGTCGAAAGTGTTAAACCCTTATGGGCTGCGTACATGTCTGCCAAATTTATCAGTGATTGTTTCATGCGGCCCTCATTCGGTTTTGTTACCGAATTTATAATCTATAATTTTACCGATAGTCAATAAGGGAAAATTCGGTTATTTTCCCGAATCAACATGACCCAGCAAGAGCACTTTAAAAACTTGGTAGAAAAAGCCGTTGAAGCTCTTCGCAGCAATGCTTTTGCTGTAGAGAAGGCGCACGGGCTCCCTGCAGATGCCATTCGCGGCGTTTTGCGAAAGAAGAAAGATGGTGCAAAGGAGGCCGGGACTTCTCTAAATAGAGCACGTGAAATATGTGATGCTCTTGATCTAGAGCTATACATAGGCCCGCCACGTGAGATCGCGCCCGTCACCGAAGCGAGCATCGACGACAAAGTTTTTGCGATGATCGAGAGGCTCGAAGGGCATGTCGCAGCAGGAGATGGGTGCATCAATATGGACGGCGATCCCATAGACCACCTCGCCTTTACGCAAGAGTGGCTCCGAAGATCTGGCATCACAGCGGGGTCATGCTTTCTAATTTCGGTCAAGGGCGACAGCATGGAGCCGCGCATTAGTGACGGTGACTTGGTTATGATCGATAAACGCAAGCGTGCCATTCGAAACGGCAAAGTATACGCCTTCAATGACGGTGATTTTGGGACGCGTATTAAACGACTTGAAGTGGTCCCTGAGACGGTAATTTCACTGATTAGCGACAACCCAACCTATGCCAAAGAGCACCGTACTGGCGACGACATGACCACACTTGCCGATGGTGTTATCGGCGAGGTGGTATGGTCAAGCCATAAGTGGGGATAGGATATGTTTGGCTGGCTATTTCGTAAGACTGAAACAAGCATGCCATTTAAGGTAGGGGAAGACGGTCGACCTAGACCTCCACACTTTCCAGGCCTTTTGAATGCTGAAAGTGTGACGCCAACAGACCTCACGCGTGCAATCGAATGGTCAATAGAATGGACCAAAGCGGAGCATGCTTCTGTTGATGAACTTTTTCAAGAAGCTAAAGCCCGCCTGAATGGGGCGGCACGGCGGAAAAATTTTAAACATGCAAATTCACTCGACATGACAGTTAGAATTGTACGTCAGGTAGCGCAAAATAATCGGGCCTTTAAATCCAGACGCGCCTTACCATGGGTAGTATTCCGCACAGGTCCGCAGGAAGAGCCGTGCAAGGCGGCGTTGACCTCAAATGGAGCGCTTGCTTCGGCTGAAGTTGGTTTTAATCTTCCTCTGGACGGCTGCGATCAATCCATCTGCAAATGCCACACTCGCGGCATTACCAAACGAGAACTGGCCCAAACCAGAAACGACAATGGCTGGGCAACGCTTCAGTAAAAAATGTCAAAATTCCATGCATGTTCGGGTATCCGTTTGATTTTGCGGCCATCTCGATAAAGCCCTAAATATAAGGCTGGTCGACGAACATGCATGGAAAAACAAAAACATGCACGGTGCCGTGCATGTTCGGAAAATCTCACAGTTTTAATTTTCAGCCGAACAAAGCGCTTATGACCTTTTAAAACAGGCTTTAAACGCGCATCAAGACATCTAACACGTAAATTTTCAGTGGGCAGACACAGCGCCAATTCGCCCCCCAAACCGCTTCACTGTAGGACATTCTTTGCAAAGCGATTTTTTTCGTATTGTCAGATAAAGCGCCTTATTTTAAAGGCCCCATCCGAGTTCTTCCAAGAACCTCCGGGGTCTTCCGGGTACTGCAATATTAAGTGTCAACTAACAACCGCCCGCTTAGGGGCAAATTTTAGGGTGGTGCAGAGTTGGAAGTGTCGCGAATTGCAAAGGGGCCCCGAATGGGACCCCTTTTTTTGTTTATGAAAGTTCTGACAGGATCCTTGCCCAAGATCGGATGCCTTTGTGAAAACTCTTCATGTCGTATTTCTCGTTTGGTGAGTGGATTTTGTCGTCATCATTGGCAAACCCCACCAGCATCGATTCCATCCCAAGGATGGACTTGAAAAACCCAGCGATTGGGATAGAGCCCCCCATGCCGACAAATACCGCTTCACGGTCCCACTCGTCTGACAGGCCTTTTTGTGCCGCAGCAAATTCGGGGCGGGAAATATCCATGACTGATGCACGGGACCCTTCCAGATCATTGTCCCAGATCACTTTGGTATCGGGCTTCAACTGTGCCTCAACATGGGCGCGGAGTTTGTCGCGCAGGGCGTCTGGATCCATGTCGCCAACAAGGCGGCAAGTGATTTTGCAATGCGCCTCTGATGGAATGACGGTTTTTGATCCGGCGCCATTATATCCGCCCCAAACACCGTTGATTTCCAGCGTAGGTCGCGCCCATTGCTGTTCAAGGCTGGTTCGATTTTTCTCGCCGTGGCTCATCGTATAGCCGGCATTGTCGAGGTATTCTTTCTCGTCAAATCCACAGGTTTCCCATTGCGCAAGCAATTCTGAGGGAACCTCTGCTACCCCCTCATAGAACCCCTCAACCGCAACGGCGCCTGTTTCTTCGTCATAGAAGCTGGCAATAATGCGCGACATTTCGCGAAGCGGGTTCAGGCCCGGTCCGCCATAGTGACCTGAATGCAGGTCGAGCGAGGGGCCAACAAGGGTGAATTCATCCTTCAACATCCCGCGCAGTTGGCTGGCGATTGAGGGGACGCCGGGGCTGACCATGGATGTGTCACAGATCAGCGCAATATCAGCGGTTAACTCGTCGCTGTTGTCTTGCATGAAGGGCACAAGGCTGGGGGAGCCTGATTCCTCTTCGCCCTCAAAGAAGATCGTTAACTTTGCGGGCAATGACCCATTGATGGCTTTCCACGCGCGACAGGCCTCAATAAAGGTCATCAACTGACCTTTGTCGTCGGATGCGCCGCGGGCCCGGATGATTTTCCCTTTTGGCGTGTCTTCGACAAAGGGGGCAAAGGGATCATGGTCCCATTTGTCTAATGGGTCGACGGGCTGCACGTCATAATGGCCATAAAACAGCAGATGGCGGTCGTTCTCGCCACCAGGGCCATCATGATGGCCAACGACCATTGGGTGGCCCGGCGTCACGCGTTTTTCTGCGCTAAAGCCTATTGTTTTCAAGTCGTTGATCAGCCATTCGGCGGCGGTGTCACAATGGACTTTAAACGCCGGATCAGTGGAAATGGACTGGATGCGCAAGAGTTCGCACAACCGATCAACGGAGTGTGTCAGGTCATGGTCAATACGCTCAAGAACGCGGTCAAGCGTCATGGTATGCTCCTTATTATGTGGTGATCCGCCCGCAAACAGGCGCAATTTGATGTCTGAGCGGAGCCTATCAGGCTCAGGGGGGCTGTCCAGTGAGGAAAGTTTCCGTATGGGGTGCGGGTCGATTTCTGCGACGTTTCGGTCTCTTTCATTTGCGCCAGATCAATGTAATACCGCCACGATTGGGTCTAGTTGACTTAACGCGCGAGTGATTTGACCGGATTTTTGCAGAACATTTCTTGGTTTTGAATGTGCCTGAAAAAGTTTTAGGTTAAGTTTGTCACAACACACAGGATCATGTGGCCCATAATCAGGGGCACTTGGAGGGGAAAATGGACTATAACCTTAAGCTGGACGAAGCCATCGGGCATCTTCACGAAGAAGGCCGCTATCGTACGTTTATCGAGATTGAGCGGCACAAAGGCCATTTCCCACATGCGACCTGGAAGAAACCAGATGGGTCCGAGCAACCGGTGACCGTTTGGTGTGGCAATGACTATTTGGGCATGGGGCAACATGCCTCTGTGCTGGGTGCGATGCACGAAGCGATTGACGCAACGGGCGCCGGGTCTGGCGGAACGCGCAACATCTCTGGCACCACTGTATATCACAAGCGGCTCGAGGCCGAACTTGCAGATCTTCATCAGAAAGAAGACGCCCTGGTGTTCACCTCGGCCTATATTGCCAATGACGCCAGCCTCTCGACCTTGCCAAAACTTTTCCCTGGCCTGATCATTTATTCGGACGCGTTAAACCATGCGTCAATGATCGAAGGGGTGCGTCGCAACGGCGGCAATAAACGCATTTTCCGTCACAATGATGTGGCCCATCTGCGTGAGCTGTTGGAGGCGGACGATTCTGATGCGCCAAAACTGATCGCATTTGAATCAATCTATTCGATGGACGGTGATATTGGTCCGATCGAAGCGATCTGTGACCTTGCCGATGAATTTGGCGCACTGACCTATATCGACGAAGTACACGCCGTTGGCATGTATGGTCCGCGTGGGGCAGGGATCGCGGAACGCGAAGGTCTTATGGATCGCCTGGACATTATCAACGGGACTTTGGCGAAAGCCTTTGGCGTGATGGGCGGCTATATCGCGGCCTCGGCCAAAATGTGTGACGCGATCCGCTCCTATGCGCCGGGATTTATCTTCTCGACGTCAATTCCGCCAGCGGTGGCTGCAGCTGGCGCCGCCTCTGTTGCGCATCTTAAGGCCGATCATGACCTGCGTGAGCAGCATCAGATGCAGGCCCGCATCTTGAAAACCCGCCTAAAAGGGCTGGGTCTCCCAATCATTGATCATGGCACGCATATTGTCCCGGTGATTGTTGGGAACCCGGTGCATACCAAGAAGCTGTCAGACATGCTGCTGGACCAATTTGGTATTTATGTGCAGCCCATCAATTTCCCAACAGTGCCGCGTGGTACCGAACGCTTGCGGTTCACACCTTCACCGGTACATGGCCCCGAAGAGATGGATGCGCTGGTTGAGGCCATGGATGCGCTCTGGTCGCATTGTGAGCTGAATCGCGCCGAGCTTTCGGCCTAAGCTCAATCGACAGATGTATAATTCTTAAGTTTGTGGTAACTTGCTCGTGAAAGGTAGCGGAACATCGAATCGCTACCTTCGCTAGGGACAGGCGAGACTAATCAGGAGCAGGCTGTATGATCGGGCGTTGGGCATCGTCGCGCATCAAGGAAGAGGATAAAGCCGTTGGCTTTGACTCTTATGACCTGCGTCTTGGGGACGTTATGCGCGGTGAGCGCGCTACGCTCGGCAAATCCCTTCTCGACGTACAGCGCGAGCTGAAAATCAAAGCCACCTATATCGCCGCCATTGAAAATGCCGATGCTTCCGCGTTCGAAACGCAGGGGTTTATCGCAGGTTATGTACGTTCCTATGCACGCTACCTTGGACTGAACCCCGAGTGGGCGTTTGAATGTTTCTGCGCCGAATCCGGCTTTGCCACCGCGCACGGTATGTCCAAGGCCGCCTCGACGAAGCCGCAACCCGGTGCTGCAAAAAAAGTGAAACAAAACATTGACCCATTGGCCAACCCAAACGCCACTTGGGTGCCGCAATCCGAAAGCATCTTTGCGCGGATTGAACCCGGCGCGGTGGGATCCGTCGCGGTTTTGGCCGCCCTCGTTGGGGTGTTGGGCTTTGCAGGCTGGTCGGTGTTGCAAGAAATTCAACGTGTGGACTTTGCGCCAATAGAACAAACGCCAGGTGTTTTGTCTGAACTTCCGGTCTTCGAAGGTTCGACTGATCTGGCCGATGCGGGATCTGTAATGGTTCCCCCCTCTGCCGAGGCGCTTGACCGTCTGTATCGCCCCGCTGCACTTGACGTGCCGGTGATGGTGCAACGTGATGCCCCTATTTCCACGCTGGATCCGCGCAATGTTGGCGTTCTGGCCAATGCCTCGCCTCATCTGGGGCAGGCACCATCGGTTCCAGGCGCGCCGATCTTTGATGCGGGCAGCAATGCCCAATCAGTTATTGCGGCTGTGACGGGGGATGCCGGTACACCGCGTTCTGTCCAGGTGTTTGGTGCCGATGCGCCAGAAGTGGTTGTCCTTGCGGTGCGTCCATCCTGGGTGCGCATTCAATCGGCTGACGGATCGGTGATTTTCGAGAAGATCCTGGATGCGGGCGAGCAATACATCTTGCCTAAAACCGAAGCAGCTCCGGTTCTGCGGTCTGGAAATGCCGGTGCAATTTATTTTGCTGTGAATGGCACCGCCTATGGCCCGGCTGGGGAAGGCGCCTCTGTCGTGAAAAATATCGCCTTGTCACAAGACGCTCTGACCGAAACCTATTCGGTGGCAAATGTGGAAGAAGATCAAGCTTTGGCCACTTATGTGGCTGAGCTGCAGTTGAGCCAGTAAACCACGCCATAATCTTTGCGGTGTCTCCGTCTGAACGAACAAGTCGAGTGCGCAATTGCGCGCTCGTTTTTCGTTCTGGCGCTTGTGATAAGGCGACGTGCGAGGTATCTCTGGGCGCAAACCCCTGCGTTGGAAAGGTCCCGTCATGAGCCACAATCCTATTCGCCCTTGGCGTGACATTGAACGTCGGAAATCCCGTCAGGTGATGGTGGGAAATGTGCCGGTGGGCGGCGATGCCCCAATATCGGTACAGACCATGACCAACACCGACAGCTCGGATGTAAAAGCCACATTGGATCAGGTGATTGCGGCGGCAGAGGTCGGTGCAGATATCGTGCGCATTTCTTGCCCAGATGTTGGTGCGACAGCTGCGCTGAAGGAAATCACGCGGGAAAGTCCGGTGCCGATCGTGGCGGACATTCATTTCCATTACAAACGTGCCATTGAAGCGGCCGAAGCAGGGGCGGCTTGTCTGCGCATCAATCCGGGAAACATTGGCGACGCCGGGCGCGTCCGCGATGTGGTGCAAGCTGCGAAAGACCACGGATGTTCCATCCGAATTGGTGTAAATGCCGGCTCACTTGAACGGCATCTTCTTGAAAAATATGGTGAACCCTGCCCGGACGCGATGGTGGAATCAGCGCTCGAACATATCCGACTTCTCGAAGAAAATGACTTTCGCGAGTATAAAATCAGCGTGAAGGCATCAGATGTTTTTCTGTCAGCGGCGGCCTATCAGGGCATTGCCGAGGCCACGGATGCACCGATCCACTTGGGCATTACCGAGGCGGGCGGGCTTGTATCCGGCACCATTAAATCGGCGATTGGGTTGGGCAACCTGCTCTGGTCTGGCATTGGTGATACAATCCGGGTGAGCCTGTCGGCGGACCCGGTGGAAGAAGTGAAAGTGGGGTTTGAGATCCTGAAATCCCTTGGGCTACGGCATCGCGGCATCAATATCATTTCTTGCCCCAGCTGCGCACGCCAAGGCTTTGATGTGATCAAAACTGTCGCAACGCTGGAAGAGCGTTTGGCCCATATTCACACCCCGATGAGCCTGTCGATCATTGGATGCGTGGTCAACGGTCCGGGTGAGGCGCTGATGACAGATGTTGGGTTTACCGGCGGCGGTGCTGGCTCGGGGATGGTCTATGTTGCTGGGAAACAGGACCACAAGCTCGACAATGACAAGATGGTCGAACACATTATTGGTTTGGTTGAAAAGCGCGCGGCTGAGATAGAGGCTGAAACGGCGGCAGACCAAGTCTAGCGTTCAATTTTTGACGATGGATTTGATTGGGAACCGCAGGCCGGTTTCCGTAATCACGGTCAGATTGCCATCATATGACACGTAGAGATCACAGCGCGTTTGCTCGGTGACATAGGTCACGCAAACGGTGCTGTCGGCGCCAAGATGATAGATCCCTTGCCAAACGCCACCGTAGGTATAGAAATACTGCCCATCGCCCCGAAATTCGGATGTCCCACCATCATAATAGGTAAGCGTTTGACCACGCAGAGTTGTTTCTAATTCGGTTTGCGTCAGCAATTGGTCATCTGACCGCGTGTTCCACTCGGACGCAAAACTGGGTGTGGCGAAAATCAAGAGAACGGGGATAAGGCGTTTCATACTGCAACGCTAACCCATGGCGATAAATACACCAGTCACGTTGCAGTGAGGGGGGTCAGCTTTGCTGCTGCCGCCGGGCTTTACGACCGCCGCGACGTTTGGTGAGGTCAGAGCGTCGATCAGGCAGCGCCTTCATAATGGATTGGCGTTCATGTTCCGACATTGTGGACCATGTCGCGATTTCATCCATGGTGCGCAAACATCCGGTGCAAAGGCCTGCTTCTCGGTGAACCACGCAGATTTTCACACAGGGGCTATCGACCTCATTGCGTTGCCAAATCTGTGCGTCGTCAGCCATTACAGATGCCTCATACGGTCCAATACCCCTTGCAGGATATAGCCAGCAGCCACATGGTCAATCACCTCGGAACGACGCTTTCGAGACGTATCCGCCTCCAACAGGGCGCGTTCGGCCGCCACAGTGGACAAACGCTCATCCCAATAACTGATCGGGATGTCGGTCAGTCTGGTCAGGTTTCGGGCAAAAGCACGGGTGGACTGACACCGCGCACCTTCGCTCCCGTCCATGTTTCGGGGCAGGCCAAGGATAATGCCACCGATCTGACGATCAGCCGCGATTTCCAGAATACGCGCGGCATCCAGAGTGAATTTTTTTCGCTTGATGGTTTCAAGCGGTGTTGCGACCTGCCGCAGGCCATCAGAGACGGCGACCCCAACGGTTTTTGTGCCAAGGTCCAATCCGGCCAAAGCGCAAAGAGGCGGAATCGCGTCTTTGAAGTCTTCGATGGCTTCGAAAATCACTCGGCAACACCTGCTTGTTTGGCGGCAATTCGCACAACGTCGAGCGCGTCCGGGTGATCTGTGAACACGTCTTGCGCCTCACCCCAGATTGCAGCGGCACGTTCGGTGTTTCCCAAAACGCCAAGCACAGAAATCAGTCGCGCCCATTCGTCTGGTGTGCCGCCTTCTGTGGCCAGGCGTTCCGACAAACGCTCCACCATGCTTTGGATCATTTCGCCACGATCCGCCTCGCTCATGTCCTGAGCGGCCTCAATGTCTTCTGCGGTTGGTCCGGGTTGTGAGATGTCGCCTGCGGGCGTTGTCCGGGGGGCGGGCGGAGTGTAATCCACACCGGCGGCTTGCGCTAAAAACCCGATTTGGCTGCGGATTGGGGTGATCCAAGGGGCGCCGTCTGGGCCTTCTTCCAGCAGGGCGCGCCACATGCGAAAGGCCAGATCAGGCCGGTCTGTTTGGGCAAACAAAAGCCCGGTATAATAGCGCGCAACGTGATTGCGGGGTTCCTTAATTAACGCAAGGCGCAGCGCCTCTTCAGCTTCGGGAGAGACATATCCACCGGCTGTCATGATCATCACATCGGCTTGTCTCGCGAAGTCATTTGCGGTGGCGTCTTCGCCTTTCACGGCAATCAAGTGATCCATCGCTTCGCGTGCGGCGATGTGGTTCCCAAGGTTGGTTTCATGTTGCACCAACAGATCTAACCCTTTGGGATCATCCGGTTTTTTCCCGACCGAGGCGCGGAGGCTTTTGATCAGTTCAAGATAATCTGCGGGTGTTTCCGCGGGCGGGCCTTCCCACGCGGGGCGTTGGGCTTCGATTTCGGCTTGACCGGGGCGGGTGTCGTGCACCTCTTGAGCCATCGCGATGCGTTTTTTCTGACCTAGGTCCTGTACGCCGGGGGAACCGAGTATCCAGTACAGGCCAAAACCGCCAAGGATCAAAACCAATGCGGCAATCCCAGCGGTGCCACGGGTGATCTTGTCTGGGGCGTCGCTGGCAACTGTGCGCGCTTTGGCGGCGCGGTCGGCGTCCAGAAGACGACGCGAGATTTCCAATCGTGTACGATCAGCTTCCGCACCGGTCACGGTGCCGCGTTCAATATCACGCTCAAGCTCTTTCAGCTGATCGCGATAGATCTGCATGTCAGAGGTGACTTCCGCCCGATCAGCTTCGGGGGATTTGCGCAACATCTGCCGCGAAAGAATGATGACAACTGCCAAAGTGACTGCACCGGTGAGTACCCAGAAAACCATAATGTCCCCGCATCGTTTGTTCCCTATCATGTATAGGGGCTTGGTCGGGTTAAAAACCCCCAAAGCTTAGATGTGACAATTCGGGCGGTCATGACATGATATGGGTCAAGCGATCTGCCCTTTCACAAAGCTGTGAGCCGCGCCACAGACAGGCATGTCGCTTTTTGACCATAAGCGGCGCTGGGTCGTTGTGACGCGCGGGGGGAAATGCGTACAAGACTGAGAAAACCGAAGCCCGAACTGGGGGAATCGCATGAAACGTTATTCGGCATTTGCCATTGCGCGGGAAGCTGCGCGTTATCACGAAGGGTGGGAGCGTGCTTGGACGTCGCCCGCACCTAAGAAGAAATATGATGTGGTAATTGTGGGCGCTGGCGGCCACGGTCTGTCCACGGCCTATTATCTGGGTAAGAATTTTGGGATCACCAATGTGGCGATCATCGAAAAGGGCTGGCTTGGGGGCGGGAATACGGGCCGCAACACAACCATTATCCGCTCGAATTACCTGCAAGACCCGTCTGCGGCGATCTATGAAAAAGCACGTTCGCTGTATGAGACGATGTCGCAGGATCTGAACTATAACGTCATGTTCAGCCCGCGTGGCGTGATGATGCTGGCGCAAACTCAGGCCGAAATTCGCGGTTATGAACGCACCGCGCATGCAAACGCCTTGCAGGGTGTAAAGACTGAGTTCATTTCGCCGGCAAAAGTTAAAGAACTGGTGCCAATCATCAATATTGATGGCCCGCGTTACCCTGTATTGGGGGCGCTGTGGCAAGAACGTGCAGGTACCGCGCGGCACGACGCCGTGGCCTGGGGCTATGCGCGTGCGTGTTCGGCGATGGGCATGGACATCATCCAGAAATGCGAAGTGACCGGGGTGCGCCAAGAGGGCGGCAACGTCAAAGGCGTGTCCACGACCAAAGGCGAGATTGATTGCGATAAGATGGCGATTGTGGTCGCTGGCAACTCTGGCAGCTTGGCAGAAATGGGCGGCTTCCGCTTGCCGATGGAATCGGTGGCCCTGCAAGCGTTGGTGTCAGAACCGATCAAACCCTGCATGGATGTGGTTGTGATGGCCAACACGGTGCACGGTTATATGTCGCAATCCGACAAAGGCGAAATGGTGATCGGCGGCGGCACCGACGGGTTTAACAACTATACCCAACGCGGATCGTTCCACCATGTGGAAGAAACCGTACGGGCGTTGGTTGAGACCTTCCCAATTGTGTCGCGCCTGAAAATGCTGCGCCAATGGGGCGGGATTGTGGATGTGACGGGCGACCGCTCACCGATCATCTCAAAAACACCGCTGGGCAACACCTTTATCAACGCAGGCTGGGGCACGGGCGGATTTAAATCCATTCCGGGGTCTGGCTGGGCGATGGCGGAATTGGTGGCCAAGGGCGAACCGGGGCCACTGGCCGCTGAGTTCGGCATGGATCGCTTCACCGAAGGTCGGTTCATTGATGAAAGCGTCGCCGCTGGCGTTGCGCACTAGGAGGAAATTAAGATGTTGATCCTTGAATGCCCCTATTGCGGCGTTATGGCCGATGAAACGGACCTGCACGGCGACGGCGAAGCGCATCTGAAGCGTTTTGGCCCCGGCTCGTCGGATGATGATTTCGAAGGCTATTTGTTCATGCGTAAAAACCCCAAAGGTGTTCACTTTGAACGCTGGCGGCACGCGTCTGGTTGCGGCAAGTTTTTCCATGCTGCCCGCAACACGATGACGTTGGAAGTTTACGGCACCTATTCCGCGCAAACGCTTGAGCCGCCAAAGGCGATCATCGACGCGGTTAAAGCGAAACACCCAGAGTGGGAGGGCTATAAATGAGCACTCGTCTGGCATCAGGCGGTCGCCTGATCGACCGCAGCAAGGTGAAGAACTTCACCTTTAACGGCAAAAAAATGCAGGGTTATGAGGGCGATACACTTGCCGCAGCTTTGCTTGGTACGGGCCAGACCTTGGTTGGTCGGTCGTTCAAATACCACCGTCCACGGGGCATCCTTGCCTCGGGCGCAGAAGAACCAAACGCTTTGGTGAACATGGGCACCGGCGGGCGGTTTGAACCGAACCAACGTGTAACGACCACCGAGCTTTTTGACGGTCTGACCGCGACGTCGCAAAACCACTGGCCGAGCCTTGAGTTTGATGTGGGGGTCGTGAACAATTATGTGTCGCGTTTCCTGCCAGCTGGTTTCTATTACAAGACATTCATGTTCCCGCGTGCAGGTTGGAAACATGTTTTCGAACCAATTGTGCGCCAATCTGCTGGTTTGGGGCAGGTTCCGACCGAAGGTGACGTAGATCGGTATGAACATTTCTATCACCACACAGATGTCCTGATCGTTGGTGGTGGTGTGGCTGGACTGGCGGCGGCTTTGGCGGCAGGTCAGTCGGGCAAGTCGGTGTTGCTGATGGAACAAACCGCCCATTGGGGGGGCCGTGCGCCTGTTGATGGTGGCACCATTGATGGAAAAGACTGTGGCACTTGGGTAAACGAGACTGTCGCCGCCCTAGAAGCTATGGACAATGTCACCCTGCGCATCCGCACCATGGGGTCGGGTGTTTATGATCACGGCTATGCGCTCGGCTATGAGCGTGTTGCGGATCACACGCCGGGCGACGGGCGTCCGCGTCATCGCCTGTGGCGCATTCGTGCGCAGCAGATCATTACTGCAACCGGGTCGATCGAGCGAACTTTGTCCTTTGCGGGCAACGACATTCCCGGCGTGATGCTGGCGTCTGCGGTGCGCGACTATGTGGTCAATTGGGGCGTTTCCGTTGGTGATCGCACCGTTGTTGTGACCAACAATGATGATGCCTATCGCACGGCTTTGGCTTTGAAAAACGCGGGCCTTGATGTTCCGGTTATTCTGGACGCGCGTCCAGAGGCGACAGGGCCACTGGCCGAGGCTGCGCGTGCCGCGGGCATCCGTGTGGAAGCCGGCAAAGCCATTGCAAAAGTGCATGGCGGCAAGAAAGTGACCGGCGTGTCGATCTGCGCCCAAGTGGGCGAAGGCGCTGCGCTGGAAGAGATTAAATGCGACGCGGTGGCGATGTCTGGCGGCTGGTCGCCGGTTGTGCACCTGTGGTCCCATTGCGGCGGCAAATTGATTTGGGACGAGGCGCACGCGCATTTCCGCCCGGATCCGGATCGCGCACCAACCAGCCATGACGGCAAAGGTTTTGTCATCACAGCGGGTGCAGCTTCTGGCGCGATGTCATTGGCCGACGTGCTGGTTGATGGCGATGCTGCGGGCAAATCTGCTGTCGCCGCTGTTGGGGGGGAGGCTTCAAAAGCCGCCGCTCCTAAATCGGATGCAGAAGAGACCCAGCCTATGGCTGCCGTTTGGATTATGCCGCAAGGTGCAGGTCCGAAAAAGCGCATGAAAATGTGGCTCGATTTCCAAAATGATGTGAAGGTTTCTGATGTTCAACTCGCGGCCCGTGAAGGGTACGAAAGTGTTGAGCACACCAAGCGTTACACCACATTGGGGATGGCGACGGATCAGGGGAAATTGTCAAATATCAATGGCTTGGCGGTTCTTTCTGATGCGCTAAATCAAGAGATCCCAACCACTGGCACAACCACCTTCCGTCCGCCTTACACGCCGATCTCGCTTGGTGCGATCACAGGTGAGGCACGGGGCGAGATCTTTCAACCCATTCGCCGCACGCCGATGCATGAATGGCATGAAGAGCAGGGGGCCTATATGGAACCCGTGGGCCATTGGCGTCGCCCCTACACCTATCCACGCAAGGGCGAAAGCCATGCGGAAGCGGTGAACCGCGAGGTTCTGAACACGCGTGAGCGTTTGGGGCTTTTGGATGCGTCCACCCTTGGCAAGCTGATTGTCAAAGGGGCAGATGCGGGCAAATTCCTCGATATGATGTACACCAACATGATGTCGAACCTGGCTGTGGGCAAATGCCGTTACGGTCTGATGTGTTCCGAAAACGGGTTCCTGTCGGATGACGGTGTTGTCGCGCGCATCGATGAGGATACGTGGCTGTGTCACACCACCTCTGGGGGCGCGGACCGTATTCATGGTCACATGGAAGAGTGGCTGCAATGCGAATGGTGGGACTGGAATGTCTATGTCGCCAATGTGACCGAGCAGTTGGCTCAGGTTGCGGTTGTTGGTCCTAACGCGCGTAAGCTTTTGGAAAAACTGGGTGGGATGGATGTGTCAAAAGAGACGCTTCCGTTCATGCAGTGGAAAGACGGTACATTGGGCGGGTTTGAGGCGCGGGTTTACCGGATCTCCTTCTCGGGTGAGCTTAGCTATGAGATTGCCGTCCCTGCCAGCCAAGGCCGTGCGTTTTGGGACAAGCTGCATGAGGCGGGCGAAGAGTTCGGCGCGATGGCTTATGGCACAGAAGCGCTTCACATCATGCGGGCCGAGAAGGGCTTTATCATGATCGGGGATGAAACCGACGGCACCGTGATCCCACAGGATCTGGGGCTGAACTGGGCGATCTCGAAAAAGAAAGAGGACTTTATCGGCAAGCGGGCGCACACGCGGGCCCATATGGCGGATCCTGAGCGCTGGAAACTGGTGGGGCTTGAGACGCTTGACGGGTCGGTTCTGCCAGATGGTGCCTATGCGCAGGGGGATGGTGAAAACGCGAATGGCCAAAAGACGGTTATCGGTCGCGTGACCTCTACCTATCATTCGCCGACCTTGAAAAAGGGCATTGCCATGGGGCTTGTGTTGCACGGTCCAGACCGGATGGGCGAGGTGATTTCCTTCCCGACCGTTGATGGTACCAACACAGTGATTAAGGCGCGGATCTGTGATCCGGTCTTCTATGACAAAGACGGAGAGAAGCAAAATGTCTAATGCTGTTTCTACGCTGAATGGCGCCAGCTTTGATGGCTATGTGCGCGTCGAAGAACAGGGCCTTGTGGGCATGATCACCTTGCGTGGCGATCTTGCATCAAAGCCCTTGGCCAAGGCTGTCAAAGCGGCCACGGGTGCTGCGATGCCCGGGCAGGGGGAGATTGCATCAGGTGACAAAGGTCGTGTTGGCTGGATGTCCCCGGATGAGCTCTTGCTGATCGTGGATCATGCGGACGCAAATGACATGGTTGCGGCGCTCACCAAGGCTTTGGCAGGCGAGCATGCATTGGCCGTGAATGTGTCAGATGCGCGGACTGTGTTTCGCATCATCGGTGCGGCCACCCGCGAGGTGGTTGCCAAGGTGAGCCCTGCGGATGTGAATGCTTTGTCACCGGGGCAATTGCGCCGCACACGCATTGCGCAAATCCCAGCAGCGTTTCATCTGATTGATGAGGAAACAGCCGAATTGGTCTGCTTCCGATCGGTCGGCAAATATGCGTTTGATCTGTTGAAAGACGCGGCTTTGCCGGGTGGTGAGGTATACGCCTAAAAAACTGATGACTTTTGCTAAAGTCATGCAAGCCTTTCCCAATTTGCCCAATTTAACTTGGGTGAGGCGGGGAAGGTTTTTGGGTTGCTTCGGCGACATCGGGGCGCTTCTGTTGGGCCTGCCTTACTTTCGTCGGCAAAGCTGTAACCGTGCCAAGCGAAAGCCGCGCTTTGTGTTTCAGAACAAAAACCGTCGATATTTTCGGCGGTTTTTCCGTCTCTGCCCTTGACCGCAAGGGGCATGGTGCCCCATCTAGAACGTAACTGAAACACGCGATTTAAGGGGCCCGATATGGCTTTTGAACTTCCTGATCTTCCCTATGCTCACGATGCACTTGCCGATCTTGGCATGTCTGCAGAAACGATGGAGTACCACCATGACCTGCACCACAACGCCTATGTGACCAATGGCAACGCCGCGATTGCGGGCACCGAATGGGAGGGTAAGACCCTCGAAGAGATCATCACCGGCACCTATGACAAAACGTCCGTGGCGCAAAACGGGATCTTCAACAACATCTCGCAGTTGTGGAACCACAACCAATTCTGGGAGATGATGGGGCCGGGCAAATCGGCCATGCCGGGTGAGCTGGAAAAGGCGCTTGTTGAGAACTTTGGCTCGGTAGACGACTTCAAATCGCAGTTTTCCGCAGCGGGCGCAGGTCAGTTTGGATCTGGCTGGTGCTGGTTGGTGAAAAACGCCGATGGGTCTTTGGCTGTGACCAAAACCGAAAACGGTGTGAACCCATTGTGCTTTGGCCAGACCGCATTGCTGGGTTGCGATGTGTGGGAGCACAGCTATTACATTGATTTCCGTAACAAACGTCCGGTTTACCTGTCCAACTTCCTGGACAACCTTGTGAACTGGGAAAATGTTGCCTCGCGCATGTGAATGCCGCGTTAACAGAGATGATTGGGCCGCTCAGTGAGCGGCCCTTTTTGTTTGCGTTATTGCTTTAACGCGCTTTTTAGGGCGGCTGTCGCGGCAGGGACATCATCTGCAATATGAATGAACTCCTTAACGCTTTCATCCGCGAACCCTTGCGCAACGATGTGATCCATCAATGCGATCAGCGGATCCCAATAGCCCAGAACATTCAACAGCACGATTGGCTTGTCATGCAGCCCAAGTTGTCGCCATGTCAGGACCTCGAAAAACTCATCCAGTGATCCCGCGCCACCCGGAAGCACAACAATGGCGTCCGAGTTCATAAACATGACCTTTTTCCGCTCGTGCATGTTTTCCGTCACGATGAAACTTGTCAGATCGCGCTTGCCGACTTCCCAATCCATCAAATGTTGGGGGATCACGCCAAAGGTTTCTGCGCCCGCATCTTGGGCGGCCTTGGCGACGGTTCCCATCAGCCCAACATCGCCGGCCCCATAAACAAGGCGCCAGTTTTCCAGTGCCAGCCCCGCCCCCAATTCACGAGCGGCATCCCCATAAGCAGGGTTGGTTCCAAAGCGTGCGCCGCAGAAAACACAAATAGATGCTGTACGGGCCATGTCGTCATCCTTCAATAGACCTTTTGACCGGTGTTACCGGGATTGTTAAGCTGGCTCAAGTCGCGGTGAAACAATCGCAATAACGGTGGGGTAGGCTGGGGATTTTTGCCTTTCACCATTCGTTGGGGCAGGCGGGCCGTGATGCGTACAGGCAAGTAACAAAAAACAGGTTGGGTCTTCGACGGGGAAGGTCGTGAGATCAACCGTGAGGGGATGATGATGACATCAAATGAAACGCCCAAACTGGGCGCAGGCGGATTGGCGGTGGGTGGCACGGTGATTGCCATAGTTTTGGCGGCGTTCGGCTGGTGGATGACACAAAATGATGCACCAACGGTGGTGAAAGCACCTATGTTGGAACAGCCATCGCAGGGTGTTGCACCCAAGACTTCACTTGATGATGTCACCTCTCTCCCCGAAACTCCGCCCGAACCGGATCCGGAAAATGTACCTGCGACAGCTCTCCCCCCCCGGTTTGATGTTGTCCGCGTGGAGCCTGACGGCGCATCGGTTATTGCAGGGCAAGCCACGCCGGGTTCAAAAGTCGAGCTTTTGGTCGATGGTCAACCCGTGGGCACCACGCAAACCGATGCCAATGGCAATTTCGTGGCTCTGTTCACCTTAGCCCCATCTGACACGCCTCGCGTCATGAGCCTGCTGGTTGATGGCAAGGCTGTTCAATCCTCGGAACAATCCGTGATTGTCGGTCCAACCAAAGCACCAAGACCCGAGGCTGACGCAACGTCCGTAACAGCCGCACTGGATGCGCCTGTGCCGGGGGGAGACACGGGTGATACGGTGCCAGAGGTGGCGGCCGAAGCCCCCGTTGAACAACCCCAAAGCCCGCAGGTTTTGCTGGCGGATCAGGAAGGAATTGTGGTCATCCAAGACGCGGGTGAAAATGGCGAACCTGTTGATGTCAGTCTGGACAGTATTTCCTATGATGAGACTGGCGTGGTTGCCTTGGCCGGACGGGGGACTGCGACGCAAACTATTCATATCTATTTGGATAATGCGCGGATTGCCGAAGGGCGGATTTCTGAAAATGGTCAGTGGCGGGTGATGCTGAATGATGTGGATGCAGGGATTTATACGATGCGCATCGAGGCATTGGATGGCGCAGAAAACGTGACATCGCAACTTGAAACGCCGTTCAAGCGAGAAGACCCCGCACAGCTTGCAGCATTGTCCGAAGCTCCTGCTGATGTGCAAACCGAAGATGTGAACGAGGGCAAAGATGCGCTCGCTGCCCCAAAAGAACCGGCCATTCATGAGGCAAAAACACCGAGTTCAGATGGCGCAAACGGCACAACCACCAATTCCTTGGAGGTTGCAGTGGCGAATGGCTCTGACGGGCAAGAAACGCCTGTAACACCGCCGGCGACGCAAGAGGATGCAGAGGTCGCCTTGACCCAAGACGCCCTGCCTGACCCTGCAAGGGGACCGTCTGCAGACGCTCAATTGAATGCAGAGCAGGACGAGGGCGATGTTGCCGTTGAGGCCGCAAATGCCACTGGCGAAACTACCTCTCGTCCGCGCGTTGTGACCGTGCAAGCCGGGGCAACGCTGTGGGCGATTGCACGCGATAACCTGGGGGAAGGGACGCTTTATGTTCAGGTGTTTGATGCCAATCGTGACAAGATCAGCAACCCCGATCTGATCTATCCAGGACAGGTTTTTGCGGTGCCGGGCCAACAATAGCATTAAAAACAGTTTTCAACCCTCGACCTTGGACAGGTGGGCCCTTATCTGTAGGGTCCGCCTGAAATCCGTCTATTGGACGCGTCAGCCAGCAAAGAAGCGAGCATGCGACATTCCCATATCACTGCCACACAGGCACCCGAAGACAGCGTGCAGATCATTAAGCGTGTTTCCCCATATCTTTGGCCAAAGGGACAGGCTTGGGTAAAGCGCCGTGTCGTCTGGGCGATGGCAATGTTGCTCTTGGCCAAAGTCGTCACCGTTTTTACGCCGTTTCTTTATAAAGCGGCTGTGGATGCGCTGGCGGGCGATGCTGCGAATCCGGCCACATGGCTTGGCCTTGGGGCCGTGGGGTTGACGCTCGCCTATGGCGGTGCTCGGTTGATGTCGAATGGGTTTCAACAGTTACGAGATGCGATCTTTGCGAAGGTGGGGCAACGGGCCTTGCGCCAATTGGCACTGGAAACCTTTACCCATATTCACCGCCTGTCCATGCGCTATCACATCTCGCGCAAAACAGGCGGTCTGAGCCGGATCATTGAGCGTGGTGTCAAAGGGGTGGATTTCCTTCTGCGCTTTTTGCTTTTCTCAATGGGGCCGCTGGCCCTTGAATTGGCGATGGTCTCTGCGATTTTGTTTTTCGTCTTTGATGTTTGGTACTTAGCTGTCGTTGTTGCGACGATTTGGGCCTATGTCTGGTTCACGTTCAAAGTCACCGAGTGGCGGGTGAAAATCCGCAAAGAGATGAACGACCAAGACACCGATGCGAACCAAAAAGCAATCGACAGCCTGCTGAATTTTGAGACAGTCAAGTATTTTGGCGCCGAGGCGCGCGAGGCAGAGCGGTATGATGTGGCGATGGCGGGGTATGAGCGGGCCGCACTTAAGACCTCGTATTCGCTGGCTTTTCTAAATTTTGGACAAGCCTTTCTGATCACGGGTGGCTTGGTGGCCGTCATGGTCTTGGCGGCAATGGGGGTTCAGCAAGGCAAACTGACTGTTGGCGATTTCGTCATGGTCAACGCCTATATGATCCAGATCACCATGCCGCTGAACTTTTTGGGCACCGTATATCGCGAAATTCGGCAATCCTTGGTCGATATGGGTGAAATGTTCACGTTGTTGGAACAGCCCGCAGAAGTGAACGACAAACCCAATGCGCCCGACCTCAAGGTGGCTGGCGGGGCGTTGACCTTTGAGGATCTTCACTTTGGCTATGATGACGAACGTGCCATTTTGAAGGGTGTCTCATTGCAGGTGCCAGCGGGGCAGACGGTCGCCATTGTCGGACCATCGGGATCGGGGAAATCCACCATCGGTCGGCTGTTGTTCCGGTTTTATGATGTCAGTGGCGGGGCGTTGAAAATTGACGGGCAGGACATTCGCGATATCACGCAGACCAGTCTTCATAAGGCCATTGGCGTGGTGCCGCAGGACACAGTTTTGTTCAATGACTCGATCTATTACAACATCGCGTACGGTCGACCAGACGCCAGCCGTGAAGAGGTCGAAGAGGCTGCGCGGGCCGCGAAGATACACGATTTTATCATGGGCCTGCCTGATGGATATGACACCTCAGTTGGAGAGCGTGGGCTGAAGCTGTCTGGCGGTGAAAAGCAACGTGTGGGTATCGCGCGGACATTGCTTAAGAACCCGCCGATCTTGCTGTTGGACGAGGCGACCTCGGCGCTTGACACGCAAACCGAGCGCGACATTCAGGACAGTCTGCGCGAAATGGGCCTAGGGCGCACGGTGATTACCATTGCCCACCGTCTGTCGACCATTGCTGATGCGGATCAGATTGTGGTTCTGGAACAAGGCAAAATTGTCGAACAGGGGCGCCACGAAGATCTTTTGGCGCGTCAGGGCCGGTATTCTGCCATGTGGGCGCGTCAAGCCAGCGAGGAAGAAGCGGCGTAAAGCTGGAACTCTGATTGACTGCTGGGGTAACGAATTGGAGCGGGTCTGATGCGACCCGCTCCTTTTTCATGTTATGACTTCGCCGGGGCTGCGTCGAGATTGTCTGCGATCGTTTCCGCGTCCGCGTCATCCGCAGAAGCTTGTGTGCTGCGGTCCATGCCCGGCGCAACCTTGGGATCCTCGGGGTGCAAGGGTGCACTGACCGGTGCGCTGTCCACCGCCCGGTCATCAATATCTCCCCACTGGATCTCATCCACGTCCTTTTTCCGGGCCGCGCGCTGGAGGGCAACATCACGGGCCGTTTGGCTATGACGTTGCGCCAAGGCGCGCAGTTCGGAAACGGAACGGTAAGCACCCGCCGACACCCAGACCCGCAAGGCGAGCATTGAGGGGGTGAAGACCAGTGTCAGTACCGTCGCAATCCCAAGGCCAAAGACAACGGCTGTAGCCAGCTGTTTCCACCACAGGGCCGTTGGCGCATCAATGGAATAGCCGC
The DNA here is from genome assembly GCF_018599245.1 of Aliiroseovarius lamellibrachiae. Taxonomy (GTDB): domain Bacteria; phylum Pseudomonadota; class Alphaproteobacteria; order Rhodobacterales; family Rhodobacteraceae; genus Aliiroseovarius; species Aliiroseovarius lamellibrachiae. The sequence continues at coordinate 160,586 of NZ_JAHEVJ010000004.1, read as the reverse complement.
CGTTAAAGAAGTCGAGTGACAAGCCAAACATCATTGGCGCAAGACCGGCCATTGTGGTGATTGTCGTCAACAACACCGGGCGAATGCGCGCTTCTGCCGTGCGGGTGATGGCTTCGAGCTTGGGCATATAGCGCGAGTAGTCTTGATAGGTGTCGATCAACACAATGTTGTTGTTCACCACAATCCCCGCCAACGCCACGATCCCTGTTCCGGTCATAATGATCGAAAACGGCTGGCCCATCACCATCATCCCGATCAGAACACCGGTGGTGGACAGGACCACCGCCAGTAGGACCAAGACCGAGTTATAGAGGCTGTTGAACTGCGCCAACAGGATGATGAACATCAGGAACAATGCGCCTGTAAAGGCCTGCCCCAAAAAGGCTTGGCTCTCTGCCTGATCTTCCTGATCGCCGGTCCATTCGAATGTCACGCCATCGGGCAGGCCAACCTCTTTGGCCCAATCGGTCAGCGTGGCAATGCGTTCGCCGGGGGTGACCGGGACACGCGTAAGACCCGTGTCGCTTGCGGTGATCTCATCGGCTTCAGCCAGAGAGACAACCTGCGTTCCCCCGTCTGCATCCACAAGTTTGACCAAATCAGGTGCGACCCCAGCTTTCACATCGTAATACCGGCTTTGATCTACGCGATCAATTTGCGCAAGGCTGGGCACAGGTTGGCGTGTGACAAAGTTAGACAAAGGCACAAGCCCGGTTGCCGTGCGCAGTTTAAGCGTGTCCAGCGTTGACAACAGTCGCTGAGTTTCCGGCAGGCGCACGCGGATCTCAATCTCCTCGTCCGAGCTGTCGACCCGCATGGTATCAAGCAAGATCCCATTGGTCACAAGCTGCACCATGCCGCCAACAGTGGCCACATTGGTGCCGTACCGCCCCGCTTTTTCAACATCCACATCCAACTGCCAGTCGATGCCGGGCAGGGGAAGGGTATCCTCGATTTGAACGAGACCCGGGGTGCTGTTGAACTTGGCGACCGCCATTTCGGTTGCGGCCCGAAGTGACGTCCAATCGTCCCCTTTCAGGCGCAGATGGACTGGTTTGGCCGAGGCCGGTCCCCGGTTCAGGTTCAACACCTCAAACCGAATGCCCGGCAGCTCCGCCAACCGTTCTTCCAGCTTGGCCATGACAAAATCGCCATCATATTCTGGATCAATTTCGGTGGTGGTGAAGGGCAGAAAACCAAACAGCTTGATGTCTTTTTCAATGGATGGGCGATCATCCCAAGCCACCAGTTCCAGCTGGAGCTGGCCGATGGTGTCGCGTGGCCCGCTGGCCCCGCCGGTGTTTTGGTTTAGCCCCCCGTCGCCCGCAAAGGCAAATACGGTTTCCACCCCTTTGGTGGCCAAAGCAACATCTTCGACCTGCCGAACCATTGCATCCTTTTCCTGCACCGAAAGGTTGCCACGGGCACGAACAAAGACAATCGCTTGCTCTGGCTCACTGTCGGTAAAGAACTCGACCCCTTTGTTGTTGCCGCTAAAGGTGATGAACGTCGCGACCACAAAGGCCACCACAGACATGATGGTCACAATCGGCATGATTGGGTTGCCGGAGATGAAGTGAATGATGCTCCCGAACCAGCTGCGTTGATAGCCAGAGGTCACCTTTGTTGCGGGTTTGCCGAAAGAGATGGTCCCGACAGAGATAGAGAGCATAGACGTGGATAGCAGGAATAAGAGAGTGCCTGGAATAAATCTGGCCAATCCCTCTGACGGCTCGTTGATCAAGAAACCAGGGTTGATGAGCTGCGCGAGGGACACAAGCAGCAACGCAAGAGACACGAGCACCAGAGCGAGCCTGATCCAGAGGCGAAGAGGTCTAAGCGCCTCTGAAATATGGGCAAAGATGCGGCTCAATCGTCCGGACACCCCCCCAACAACTGGCAGATAGACCAGCGCCACCAAAAGGGATGCAGACAACACAAAGATCAGTGTTTTTGGCAGCCATCCCATGAATTGCCCCGGAATGCCGGGCCAAAACAGCATCGGCAAAAACGCACAAAGCGTGGTGGCGGTTGAACTGACGATGGGCCAGAACATACGTTTGGCCGCGCGGGTATAGGCCTCCATTGGGCCGACGCCCTCGTTGATCTTTTTATCGGCGTATTCGACGACAACAATTGCGCCATCCACCAACATCCCGACCGCGAGGATAAGCCCAAACATCACAATGTTGGACACCGTCACACCCAGCACGCCAAAGAGGGCAAAGGTCAAAAGGAACGACGTTGGAATGGCAAAACCAACCAGCAACGCAGAGCGCACACCAAGGGCGGCTAGGACAACAATCATCACCAATGCGATGGCGGTGATCACCGACCCTTCGAGTTGTTTGACCATGCTGTCGACCACAAAGCTTTGGTCGTTTGAGGTGCCAACATGCACCGCCTGGCGCAGTTCTTTGGGCCATTGAAGGCTGACGTCCTCAACGATCTGACGGACTTTGGCGGCGGTATCAATCAGGTTGAAACCTTTGCGTTTAACCACCTGCAACGCAACCGTCGTTTCCCCATTAAAGCGTGCCGTGCCTGCCCGGTCTTCGAACGTCAGGCGAATGGTGGCCAAATCGCCCAAGGTGACGACACTGTCGCCGTTGACCTTTACGGGCAGGTTATAAACATCTTCAACTTCGTCGAACGATGAGGGGATTTTGACCGAGGCGGCCCCGGTTGCTGTTTTGACTTCGCCAGCCGCGATCAATTGATTGTTGCTTTGTACAACATTGATCAATTCGCCCGCGGTGACATTGTATGCCTCAAGGCGCAGCGGGTCGATTTCGACCTCAAGCATTTCATCACGATACCCCGCAAGGGAGGCTTCAAGAACGGCGTCCAGACCTTCAAGCCGGTCCTGCAGGTCTTGCGCCACCCGGATCAGCGTGCGTTCAGGAACTGGGCCGGTGAGGTTCACAATGATGATCGGAAACTCAGAAAAGTTGATCTCGTTGATCGAATATTTCTCAAACCCGCTTGGAAAATTTCCTTCGGCTGTGTTCATCGCGTCGCGCACGTCGGCCATGACGGTGGTTTTGTCCCAGCCAAATTCAAATTCCAGTGCAACCCCCGCGTAGTTTTCAGCGGCGGTGCCTGACATGGTTTTCAGCCCGTCAATGTCTGCCAACTCGTTTTCCATCGTGCGCACCAACAGGCGTTCGCTGTCAGCGGCAGAAATGCCGGGGAAGGGGACCGAGACAAAGAGGGCAGGGATTTCAATATCCGGCTCGCCCTCTTTTGGAAGGTTTACATAGGCCAAAACCCCTGCCGCAATTGACAAGAACACAAAGGCGATGACCATTCTGGCCCGTTCTGCGGCCCAGTCTACGATGCCGATCATGCGCCCGGTTCCTGCAATGTAACATCAAGGGCGACACCGTCTGTGACATAATGATGGCCAACAATGATGACCTTGGCCTCATCTTCCAGCCCTGTGACCCACACCCCATCTTTCGTATCGCGTACCATGTTTACCGGGGCAAACCCTGCGCGGTCTCCTTCAAGAACGATGCGGACGCCCAATTGCCCGTCATCATCCAGGGTCAGGGCACTTTGTGGCAAAAGATGTGCTTTGCGTCCGTCGGCAGCAATGGCGATCTCTACGGTGCGTCCCTCGCGCAAGGTTGCGGTGCTGTTGTCGGCTTCGACTTCCACGCGGAAGGTCCGTGTGTTTGGGTCCGAACTGTCCGCGACATAGGTCACCACGCCGGAAATGCTATCACCGGTGGTCAATCGTGCCTTGGCTGTGCTGCCAAGGTCGACAAGGTCGACCATAATTTCGGGCAAAAACCCAACAAGCTTGATCGGGTTCAACTGAATGATGCTGGCGCAATCTGCTCCGGGCTGCAAAAGCGAGCCGAGCTCGGCTGTGTCCGTTTCAAGAATACCGTCAAAAGGGGCGATGATTTCTGTATTTTCAAGTTCGCGTTGCGCGGCGGCAACCGCGGCCTCGGCCGCTTGAATGGACGCTGAGGAACTTGAGGACCCGGATTGCTGCGCGACAACACCGGCGCGGGCCGCTTCAACCGCCGCACGGGCGTTGGCAACGCGGGTGTCCGACGCAAACCCCCCTTCGGACAATTTGTCAGCGGCGTTGAGGTTGATCAGGGCCTCGTCAAGTCGTGCCCGTGCTTCGGAAACGCGTGCATCTGCCTCGGGTGCGCGGGCGCGTGCAACATCAAGGTCTGCGAGCGCTTTCGACAGGTTGGCCGCCCGTGTGCCGGGATCAAGCCGACAAAGCAGGTCGCCGGCCGCAACGCGTTGTCCTTTTTGCAGCGGCTCAGAGATAACCTGACCAGAGGTTTCAGCGCGCACAACAACGCGACGCGAGGCTTCGGTGCGCCCGCGTACCACAACCGCACTTTCAATGTCGCGCGATGTAGAGGCGATTGCGATGACCGAGACCTTAACCTCGCCTTCGGTTGATGTGTCGCTGTCTGTCGCGGCTTGTGCGCTGTTTTCTGCGGCCGCCTCCGTTGGGGTATTTGAGGCATCTGTCAGCCAGCCACGCTGAAAAATTGCGACGTAAAGGCCAAAGACCACGATGATGGCGGTCAGAATAGGAAAAAGGCGCATGAGAGATCCTGTTGGTTTTTCTATCAGGCAGAATATGAATTTTCAGAAAAAGATAGGAGCTGTCTAAGGCGGGAACAAGGCGTAATGTAAAAATAGTTCACATTTGGGCGATGAGCGATTGCATCAGATATCCTTCACGCTCTTGGCATTCGTGCTTCTTTGGGGCAAAAGGGTGCGAGTTCAAAAAGAAAGTCATCACTGTGAGCAACCCAGAAAATTTCATTGATGAAGTGACCGAAGAAGTCCGACGCGACAAGCTTTTTGCCTTGATGCGCAAATATGGCTGGATCGCAGTGACATTGGTTGTTCTGCTGGTGGGCGGTGCGGCCTATAACGAATGGTCCAAGGCACGGGCAGAGGCCAAGGCAGAGGCCTTGGGCGATGCCATTTTGGCGACCGAGGAATTGGCAGATGCGGCTGCGCGCAAGGCGGCCTTGGCGGAGCTGCCGGTCGCGGGTGATGCCCGTGCGATTGTTGTGCTGTTACAGGCCGACGAAGATGGCAAAGTTGCCGCAGATCAACTGGCTGAGATGGCCGATGACGCGAATTTGCCAAAGATATATCGCGATTTGGCTGCGTTGAAACTGGTGATGCAGGCCGATGGTGGCTTGTCAGCCGAGGACGCCACAGCCCGTTTGGCGCCACTTTTGCAGGCGGGCGCAGCATTTCGTGTGTTGGCAGAAGAGCAAATGGCGTTGGTTGAGTTATCAAATGGCGACAAAGAAGCGGCAATTTCTCGCCTTCAGGCTCTTTTACTGGATGAGGAAGCGTCGCGGGCCTTGCGTCAACGTGCATCTCAGTTGATTGTGGCCCTTGGTGGGGCGCTTGCTGCATCATAATTATTGGCACCGCAGATATGCTGATGCGAGGAATTCGACAGGTGTTCGGGGGAAATAAATTGAAGCTGAAAAATAGCGCCAGCATTTTGGTGACAGTGGGCCTGATGGCGGCCTGTTCAACGCCCGAGTATATCTTGCCTGGCAAACGCGAAACACTGCGCAGTGTGAACCCGCAAACTGTTGGGGAAGATGTGCAAACAGTTGCTGCTGACGAAGACACGGCAAATGTGGCCCAGCCGATTTCGTTGCCGAAGCAAGTGAACCACGCATCTTGGTCCCACATCGGCGGAAGCGTCACCCATCAGGTGCAACACCCGGCTTTGTCCGCCACCCCACAGCTGATTTGGTCTGCGGATATCGGCCAGGGCAATGATCGAAAACACCGTATCACAGCCGAGCCCGTCGCCGCAGAGGGGCGTGTTTTCACCCTTGATAGCCGCGCCCAGGTTGTTGCAACGTCCACGTCAGGGCAGACGCTTTGGACGCGAGATCTTACGCCACCCGCAGATAAATCCGACGATGCTTCGGGCGGCGGTTTGGCGGTCGCCGGCGGTCAGGTTTTTGTCACGTCGGGTTTTGGTTTGTTGACGGCTTTGGATACCGCATCCGGCAACACCCTTTGGCAGCAAGAGCTTGAAGCACCTGCATCCGGTGCGCCCGCGGTTAAAGGCGGGTTGGTTTATGTGGCCAGCAAAGACAATACCGCATGGGCCGTCGATGCGACATCAGGCAAGGTGAAATGGCGGCTATCTGGCACCCCGAGCCAAGATGGCATTGTTGGTGTGTCGAGCCCCGCTGTGACAGACCGTTTGGTTGTGCTTCCCTTTGCATCAGGCGAGATTGTTGCCGCCTTGCCCAAAGGTGGTGCGCGCATGTGGTCGACCCTGGTTTCGGGCGAACGCGCGGGGCGCGCTTATTCTCTGGTGACGGATATTACCGGTGAACCTGTCATCAAGAATGATGTGATTTACACCGGAAATCCAGTCGGCCGTACCATGGCGCTTTCGATGTCGGGGGATCGGATCTGGACCGCTTCGGAAGGGACCACAGGCCCTGTTTGGGTGTCTGGCGGATCAGTCTTTCTCATCTCGGATGAGGCACAGCTCATCCGGCATGATGCTGAAACAGGCGCGCGCATTTGGGGCGTTGACCTGCCTTATTACACCAAAGAGAAAGCCAAAAGACGCAAAGCAATTTACGCAAATTTCGGCCCGGTTCTAGCAGGCGGAAAGCTTTGGGTGGCCTCCTCAGATGGTGTAATGCGCGGATTTAACCCCGAGGATGGACGCCTCGTTGCGAACGTCGCTTTGCCGGGGGGGGCGGCGACACGCCCGGCTGTCGTTGGCGGTGTTGCTTACGTGGTTTCGCGTGACGGCAAACTTCTGGCTTTGCGCTGAGTTAAAAACCGTGTATGCGGGGCGCTTGATGTGACCCGGAGTCAAAAATGAGCTTTACCCTCGCCATTGTGGGCCGCCCAAATGTGGGCAAATCAACCCTGTTTAACCGCTTGGTTGGCAAACGTCTTGCGTTGGTGGATGACCAGCCAGGCGTGACACGCGACCTGCGCGAAGGCGAGGCCCGCCTGATGGATCTGCGCTTTACGGTAATTGACACCGCAGGGCTGGAAGAAGCGACCGATGAAAGCCTTCAGGGGCGGATGCGTCGCTTGACGGAACGTGCGGTTGAAATGGCGGATGCTTGCTTGTTCATCGTTGACGCGCGTGATGGTCTTTTGCCCGCAGATGAGGTGTTTGCCGATATTTTGCGCCGCAAAAACGCGCATGTGATTCTGGCCGCGAACAAGGCAGAGGGCAAAGCAGGCGAGGGCGGCTATCTAGAAGCCTTTTCATTGGGGTTAGGCGAGCCTATTCGCATGTCTGGCGAACATGGCGAAGGCATGGGCGAGCTTTACGACGCTCTTTTGCCCATCGAAAAAGAATTTGCAGAGCGGGCTGCGCAGACAAATCCCGAGATTGACGTTGATATTTCAGAAGATGATGCCGACGCGCCGCGCGTGCCAACAAATGAAAAGCCATTGCAGGTGGCTGTCATTGGCCGTCCGAATGCGGGGAAATCTACGCTGATTAACAACTTGATCGGCGAAGAGCGTTTGCTGACGGGGCCAGAAGCGGGGATCACGCGCGATTCCATTTCTCTGCGATTTGAGTGGGGGGGCGTTCCGACCCGGATTTTTGACACCGCAGGAATGCGTAAGCGTGCAAAAGTACAGGAAAAGCTTGAAAAGCTTTCGGTTTCTGACGGGCTACGTGCGGTGAAGTTTGCCGAAGTTGTTGTCGTGCTATTGGATGCTGAAATTCCGTTTGAACAGCAGGATTTGCGCATCGCTGACTTGGCGGAACGCGAGGGGCGAGCGGTGGTCGTCGCCGTGAATAAATGGGATGCGGAGCCCGAAAAACAAGCAAAACTGAAAGTGTTGCGAGAATCGTTTGAACGGTTGTTGCCGCAATTGCGTGGCGCGCCGCTGGTCACGATCTCGGCCAAAACTGGCAAAGGATTGGACCGTCTGCATGCGGCGGTTATGCGCGCGCATGAGATTTGGAATCGTCGTGTTAAAACAGCCCAACTTAACGGGTGGTTGGCGGAAATGATTGCGGCACATCCTCCGCCCGCACCGGGTGGTCGGCGAATTAAGCTTCGTTATATGACACAGGTGAAGGCCCGTCCGCCCGGATTTGTGGTCATGTGTTCGCATCCCGATAAGTTGCCAGAAAGCTATTCTCGGTATTTGGTCAATGGGCTGCGTGAAGATTTTGACATGCCGGGTACGCCCATCCGTTTGACCATGCGGGATCAGGGGGACAAGAACCCCTATAAGAACCGCAAGAAATCTACGCCGTCCCGCTTGCGTAAGCACCTTGGAAAAGGGCGGGCAGACGGTTAACCCCACACAGAAAAGGCCACCCGGTTGGGTGGCCTTTTTGATGTGTCGGTCCAAATCAAACAGACTATTTGATTGGTTCCAGCGAAGGACAGGTTCCTGTTCCCGACATTCACCGCGAAAAGCAATGACCTATGCTTCAAAGAAAACGGCGCAGACTTTAGTTTAGGTAAGGCATCGGATCAACCGGATCAGTCCCTTTGAATACCAAAAACTGAATAGCATTATATTGGTTTTTCGTGGCTTTTGCGATCTGCTCACCGCGCTTCACTTTCTGCCCCTTTGCAACATTGATGCCATCAACAAAACTATACGCTGTCTGGGTGTTGTTGCCATGGTCAATGACCACAATCTGTTCGCCCTCGACATCTTTTGAGACAAGTCGAACCGTTCCGCTTGCGGCCGCTTTTACCGGGGTCCCTGGCTTGGCTGAAATCAAGATATAGCCCGCCTTGTCTGCGTCAAAAAGGCTGGTGACTTTGCCGGGCACGGGCAGGGACATTTTAGCAGCAGAGGCTGCCGTTCGTGTGGCTTCCAATGCAGGCGAGGCGGGTTTTTCTTCGGGCTTGCGAGGCACCGCCTTTTCATCTGGCAAAGGTTGCGCAGCAGAAGGTGGCGTCGGCGTGCTACTGCCCTCTCCTGGTTGGCTAATGCCGGTGCTGCGGCTTGGGCTTTCCAGTTTTATCGGGATCAACAGATGCTGCCCTTCTCGGACTGTTAAACTCGCGCCTAGCCCATTCCATTCTGCCAGTGACCTCACGGACACACCGTAAAGCCGCGCCACGGAATACGCTGTTTCGCCGCGTTCTACCCGATGACGAAGCGGCTCTGATCCAGATTGTTTGGTTGTTGGTTTGGCTGTCGAGGTGACGGCGATCGGCGCACGCTCAATCGCGTCCCCCGCGAGGGTTTGAATGTCGATGGTATCCTTGGGCTGAATCACGCCGGTCGCTGGCTCTTGCACACGTCGAGGCAGGGCCAAAAGCTCGTCTTTTCGCAAGACACTGTCGGCGGCGATACCATTATAGCGGGCCAGTTCAGCCGCCGGGACACCGATACGTTCAGCCACTTGGGCCACGGTGTCCCCGCGCCTTGCGAGGGCAACCTGGTAGCCAGGGTAAGAGATGATGCCGCGGGTGTCTGGGCTCGGACGTTTGGCCGTTTGGGCGTTTTGAGCCGCCTGCGTTGTGGATAAGCCGCCATCGGCAAATCGGCGCAGATCCAAATCAAACCCGTCCGAACAGGCGCCAAGGATGGTCAGCGTGGCTAAAATAGGGACGCCACGTAGAAATGTCGTGGAAATCAGTTGCATAGCTCGTGTTCCTCAAGTCGTAAGTCGGCCGGGCCAACTGTTTTTGCCCTGCTCGGGCATTGTTTGGTGATCCTCTTTGGGATCTTTCCGTGGCCCTTGGGGCGTTGTCATTGGCCGATTTTCTCGGCGCTATTCTTGTCCTAACCCTTCCAGCAATGGCACAAAACGCACTGGCAGGAGCTCGTCATATTCGACCCTGTCTTCGTGGCGCGTGACCTTGATCAGGCTTTGTACGGCGTCCGATTGCCCCACTGGTACAATCATAATACCGCCAATGGCGAGCTGGGCCAAGAGGGGGCCGGGGGGATCTTCAGCGGCGGCGGTGACGATGATGCGATCAAAGGGGGCTTGATCGGGCAATCCACGCGATCCGTCGCCCGTCATGGGGGTGATATTATGCAAATCCATGGCTTCAAATATCTGGCGCGCTTCCCGGACCAATCGGCGATGACGATCAATGGTGTATACGCGCCGTGCAAGGCGCGAGAGGATTGCCGCCTGGTACCCAGATCCAGTTCCAATTTCGAGCACTTTGTCGCGCGGTGTGATTTGCGCGGCCTGCGTCATCAACCCAACCACAGAGGGTTGCGAAATGGTTTGACCACAGGCAATCGGCAAGGGCATGTCTTCGTAAGCGCGCCCGGTAAAAATGCCGCGTACAAATGGGCCACGATCAATTTCTTCCATCGCGGTAAGGACGCGTGGATCCGTTACACCCTTGGACCGCAGGGCAAAGAGAAATTGCATTTTCCGTTCTGCATCTGAGGTGTCCGGTTCGGTCATGAAAAGAGGTCCTTAACCTGTTGCAGATGGTCATGCGCGGTGAGATCCGCACGCATTGGCGTCACAGACACATATCCCTCGAGGTTGCGCGTCACGTCCATCTCAGGATCGGACGGCGTTGCTTGTGGGCCACCTTTGATCCACAGAAATTGACGGCCAGATGGGCTTTGGTGGGGGACCGCTGAAAAGATGGCATCATGCCGCCAACCTTGCGGGCAGGCACGCACCCCTTTGACCAGCTCGGCCGCGATGGGCGGAAAATTCACGTTGTAAAAGATCTGATAGTTTTCAGTTTTATCCCACGGTGCGTTTTGTAAAAGCTTTTGGACGATGTCCGCGCCATGCCCGATCGCGGCGTCAAAGACACTGTCCAACTCAGCTGTACCTTTGCCCATGTATTGGGAGAGGGCGATGGCGGGAAGACCTTGTAGCGCGGCCTCCATTGCTGCGCCTAAGGTGCCTGAATATAAAGCATTTTCGGCAGAGTTATTGCCCCGGTTTACCCCGGATATCACAAGGTCGGGACGCGCGGGAAGAACGTGGTGCAATGCGGCCAAAACACAGTCAGCTGGGCTGCCCTCAGCGGCAAATCTGCGTGGGCCATGCTGTGCCACCATAAACGGGTGCGTGTAGGAAATACAGTGGCCAACCCCGGATTGCTCAAAGGCGGGTGCAACGGTCCAAACCTCACCGTCTGGGCCAGCAATTTCAGCAGCGATCTGTTCCGCAACCTTTAAGCCAGGAGCATTGATGCCGTCGTCATTTGTGATGAGGATGCGCATGTCTTGTCCCGTCTATTGCCCAATGAAATCAGTGTTCCTCTCTTCAATAGGGCAGGTGGAATGGGGCGGCAAATGGTTTCTAATTCATGGCTAAGGCTGCATTGGTACTTCGGCGTGATCCCGATCTGATCGGCGCCTCAAAACGAGAGCGTGCCGCCCCGAGCAAAGGCGACTGCGCTCGCGTATCTGATTGTCCCAACCGGCGGCTGGTATTGGCACTTAGCGCAGGCCGGCATCTTGCAAAAGTCTAAGCGCTTCATCTTCGACGCGGGCCAAAACCGACCGATCTTCGCCCGGGAAAAACCGTGTGCGCATGGATGTAGCAAGTGGCTTTGGGCTGGTGATGACAACGTTAGGGCCGAGTTTGGTGGTTTCCGCGGCCCAGGACCCCACCAATGCCATTTGTGCCGCTTTGGTCGCGCCATAGCCTGCGAAGTATTTTTCACCGGCATGATCATCGTGGAAAAACAGTGCCGTGCTGCTGTCGGACAATAGCGGATTGAGCATGAAAATAAGGTTGCGTGTGGCTTCGACATTCAAGTCCATCGCACGTTTCCACCCTTTGTCATCAAGATCCGGGGTGGGCATCATGGCAGGGCCATAGATCGCTGTGTGGGCCCAAATATCCACGCCGCCCCATCGGTCATGGATGGATCGGCACAGATGCGCCATTGCACCCTTGTCGGTGATATCCATAGGGGCAAGCGTCGCGCTGCCGCCGATTGCCTGGATTTTGTCATCCAGCTCTTCTAATGCGCCAGTTGTGCGGGCAACGGCCATCACATGATGGGTTTTTGACAGCTCCAGCGCCAACGCGGCGCCAAGGCCACGGGATGCACCGGTTACGAGGGCAATTTTTTTAGCTTCATTCATCATTTGGGTCTTTCATCCAAAGGCGGACAGCACAAGACGAATACGTTTATCTGCGACAGCTTTACTCGGCTGCGGCCATCTGAAACCCTTGTTCAATCTTGTCTGAGGGTGTGACCGGATACTCGCCCGAGAAACAGGCATCGCAATATTGCGGACATTCTTTGTTGCGGCCTTCAGCTTGACCAACCGCGCGGTATAGCCCGTCAAGTGAGATGAATTTCAAGCTGTCGACCTTAAGGTGGTCACACATTTCATCTTCGGTCATGGTTGCCGCCAGAAGTTTCTCGCGCTCGGGCGTGTCGACGCCATAAAAACACGGCCATGCCGTGGGCGGGGATGCGATGCGGAAATGGACCTCGGCGGCACCAGCATCCAAGAACATATTCTTGATTTTGCGCGTGGTTGTGCCGCGCACAACACTATCATCCACCAAAATCACTCGTTTGCCTTTGATCAGCGCACGGTTCACGTTCAGCTTCAGGCGCACCCCCATATTGCGGATGGATTCTGTGGGTTCGATAAAGGTACGACCCATATATTGATTGCGGATGATGCCCATTGCATAGGGGATGCCGCTTTCCTGGCTAAAGCCGATGGCGGCGGGGGTGCCGCTGTCAGGGACGGGGCAAACCAGATCGGCATCAACAGGGTTTTCGCGCGCAAGCTCCACACCGATTTGACGGCGGGTTTCATAGACTGACCGCCCGCCATAAATGCTGTCGGGGCGGGAAAAATAGACGTGTTCGAAAATGCAGAACTTTGATGGTTGCGGGCGGAATGGAAAGCTGCTGTCGACAGAGCCATCCGCCGAAATCACCACCATTTCGCCCGGTTCAATTTCTCGGATCAATTCAGCCCCAATGATATCAAGTGCGCAGCTTTCTGAACTGAGAACCCAGCCCTCACCCAAACGCCCCAAAACCAGTGGACGCACGCCATGTGGATCACGCACCCCCATCAGTTTGGTACGCGTCATGGCGACCACCGAAAAGGCGCCTTCGACCCGGCGCAGCGCATCTTCCATCCGCTCAGGGATGTTGCGCTGCAGGCTACGTGCCATCAGGTGGATGATGCACTCGCTGTCGGATGAGGATTGAAAAATGGAACCGTGTTCGACCAGTTCTTTGCGCAATGCCACCGCGTTGGTGATGTTGCCATTATGGGCAATCGCTGCCCCACCCATTGAAAACTCGCCAAAAAAGGGTTGAACGTCGCGGATGACCGCGCCTTTTGAACCTGCTGTGGAATATCGCACATGGCCGATCGCGATTGGGCCGGGCAGCGTTTTCATCACACTTTCTTTGGTGAAATTGTCTCGAACATAGCCAAAGCGGCGTGCGGAATTAAAACCTTCGTCCGGATCGTGACAAACGATCCCACCGGCTTCTTGCCCGCGGTGTTGCAGCGCGTGCAACCCAAGAGCAACGAAGTTGGATGCGTCTTTTAGACCGATGACGCCAAAGACGCCGCATTCCTCCTTCAGCTTATCGTCATCCAATGGATGCGCGTAATAGGTCGAGGGGATGGCGGCGGGCGAGGTGGTCATGGGAAAGCGCTCCGATTCCGTGGCGTTGGCATCCTCATAGTCTCAGAATGCCCGGCTGTCATTAAACTATCACAATTTAGCAGGTGATTTTTGGCACGCAGACTTGGAAAAGAACAAACGCGCCGACAATTTAATGTGCGGCGCGTTTGGAATTCGTTTTATTCGGTGCTGGCTGTGCAGCTTCCGACCAGATCTTCGTATCGTCCGACGATCCAACCTGGCGCGTCTTCGGGGATTTGTTCATTGATCCGGTCTTGGGTCCGGGCAAAGATTTTTGCGGTGCGTGAATTGTCGACCATTGGAAGGGTGTCGGTGGTCACGACGCGGTCATAAACCACAAGGGCGATGGCCACGAGCAAAAGTCCGCGCAACACGCCAAAGACAAATCCCAGCGCCTGATCCAGCCCGCCGAGTGCAGAGCGTTGAATGGCTGACGAGAAGAGGGGCGTGAAGACCGACACGACCACCAAGGCAAGGGCGAAGACCCCAGCAAAGGCCGCAATCATTGAAAGTTCGCAACTGTCCGCGATGAAATCACGTAAAACCGGGATCTCTTTGATCAATGGCACCGCTTTCGGGGCAAACATATAGGCCAGAATTGCCGCAGCAACCCAACCAATAATCGACATGCCTTCGCGGACAAATCCGCGCGAATAGGCCAAGATTGCCGAGATTAAAATCACCGCAGCAACAATTCCGTCGACAAGTGTAAAGGCTTCCATCTGTCTCTCCGACCTTTCGCCAAATTTTTATGGGACTAGCCCGCCCCGAATATTTCACCAACGAACCCAGCAAGGTCCGTCATTTTCTGTACGCCTATTCCCGGATCAGACCCCGTCTTACTGCGCGCAGGCGCGATGACAGAGGTGAAACCAAGTTTTTGCGCTTCTTTCAACCGATTTTCTGTTTGCCCGACCGGGCGCAGCGCCCCTGATAGACTAATTTCCCCAAAAACCACAGTGTCCTTGGGGAGAGAAGCATCCTCGCGTGCAGACAGTAGCGCCGCTGCCACAGCAAGGTCGGCGGCGGGGTCAGAAACTTTCATTCCGCCAGCAACGTTTAGATAGACATCAAGGCCAGCAAAGGGGATGCCACACCGGGCTTCTAGCACGGCCAAGATCATCGCTAGTCGCCCGCCGTCCCAGCCCAAGACTGACCGTCGTGGTTGCGAATGCGGCGAGGGGGCGACGAGGGCCTGAAACTCAACCAACACGGGGCGAGTGCCTTCAATTCCGGCAAACACGACGCTGCCCGGTGCAGGTTCTTCACGGTCAGACAGGAAAAGCGCAGAGGGGTTGAGGACTTCGGACAGACCGCCGCCAGTCATTTCAAACACGCCAATTTCATCGGCCGGGCCAAAGCGGTTTTTGACGGCCCGAAGAATGCGGAACTGATGGCCACGCTCGCCTTCGAAATAAAGCACGGTATCGACCATATGCTCTACAACGCGTGGCCCCGCAATTTGACCGTCTTTCGTGACATGCCCCACCAAAACAACGGAAATGCCGCGTGTTTTTGCAAAGGTCGTTAGTTCATGTGCGGCGGCGCGCACCTGACTAACGGAGCCTGGTGCGCTGTCGACATTGTCTGCCCACATGGTTTGGATCGAATCAATAATCGCGAGTTGCGGACGTTCGGCATCCAGTGTTGTCAGGATGTTGCGAAGATTTGTGTCTGCCGCGAGCCGCACGGGAGCATCGGTCAGACCAAGCCGTTGGGCGCGCATCCGTACCTGAGCGGCGGCCTCTTCACCTGAGATATAGATTGTATCAAGCCCGGAATTGGAAAACCTAGCGGCCGCCTGAAGCAACAAAGTCGACTTGCCGATGCCGGGATCCCCACCAACGAGTATCGCCGATCCTGGCACCAAGCCACCGCCCAAGACGCGGTCAAGTTCGGACATGCCGCAGATTGTCCGCTGTGGTGGCGCTTCTTCTGTCGATAGATCCGTCAGGCTCAGCCCTTTGCCCCGGCTTGCGCCCAGCGATTTAGACGCTGGTCCAGATGACAGGGGCTTGTCTTCGACAATCGAGTTCCATTCGCCGCATCCATCGCAGCGACCAGACCACTTGGTAAAGGTGGCGCCACATGAATTGCAGCTGTAAGACGTTTGGGTTTTTGCCATGCACCGGTTTTGCCCGAGCGACGCGCGCCACGCAAGGGGCGGTTCGGGGCA
The DNA here is from genome assembly GCF_018599245.1 of Aliiroseovarius lamellibrachiae. GTDB lineage: Bacteria > Pseudomonadota > Alphaproteobacteria > Rhodobacterales > Rhodobacteraceae > Aliiroseovarius > Aliiroseovarius lamellibrachiae. The sequence goes on along the minus strand of NZ_JAHEVJ010000004.1, from coordinate 144,792 downwards.
ATTCGAACAGAATTTAGTCCAAGGTGGGTTTTGGTCGGGATCTGCGCTTTTGTGTCAACATGCTGATGCCCAAAGAGATTAAGACGCAGCCGGTGAACAGGTACAGACCCCACGCCACATCCACCCTGGCCATGCCTGCGCCTTTGGCCACCACGACGTAAAGCGCAATCAGAAAGATATCCGCCATCGCCAATTTGCCCATCACATTGAACACAGGCAGAACGCTGCGGCGCATCTGACCAAATTGGATCAGGGCAAGCCCCAGAGTTTTTATGAGCGGCGCAAAAATGGCAAATAACGTGATGAGCAGCGCGAGAAAGACATCGGTTTTCCAAAGGGTTTGAAGCCCCGAGATGATGCTGATTTCCGATTGACCAAAAAAGGGAAGGTTTAGGCCGGCCCGCAGAAGTGGGGCAAACCACGCAATTGGAAAGGCGATCAGAAGCGCAAGATTCAAGTATCGTAAATATGTCATGAGCTTGGATATGGGGTAGGGCGCCTGTGGTTGCAACGCGTCATGTGCGGACTGATGACGTTTATGCTTTTCGGACCAAATAGGGCGTCTTACGTCTGGCGAGCGCCGGAGGGCAGCCCTGAAGACAGCCCCAAAGGCAGCAGAGCGGCCATCGTTCTGAGGGCCAGAAACTATCTCACGGACTCAATTGGGCCATCTGCCGAGCCGCTGATAAATTGTGAAACATAAGGGTCGCCAGAATTATCCATCTTTTCAACTGGACCGGCCCATTGAATGCGCCCCGCATGCAGCATCGCAACCTTGTCAGCAATCACCCGGACCGAGCTCATATCATGGGTGATTGTCATCGCCGTTGCGCCCATTTCCTCGACAATTTCGCGGATCAGGTCGTTGATGACGCCGGACATGATAGGGTCAAGGCCGGTGGTTGGTTCATCAAAAAAGATGATCTCAGGCTCGGCCGCGATGGCACGGGCAAGGCCCACACGTTTTTGCATGCCGCCAGAGAGTTCGGAGGGAAACAGGTCTGCCACATCTGGGGTTAATCCGACACGGCGCAGTTTCTCGATCGCGATTTCGCGGGCTTCCGTTCTGGTTCGGGCAAGGGATCCGCGTAGCAGGCGAAAGGCGACGTTCTGCCAAACAGGTAAGCTGTCAAAAAGCGCAGCGCCTTGAAAGAGCATGCCAAATCGGGCCAAAAAGGCATCCCGTTCGACGGTTGACGTGTCTTCACCGTCAAGCGTGATTGTCCCGCTATCTTGGATCATAAGGCCGAGAACGCATTTTAGCAGCACCGATTTTCCGGTGCCGGATCCGCCGATAATGACCATGCTTTCGCCACGTTCGATGGTCAGGTTCACCCCGTCCAGAACTTTTTTGGGGCCAAAGCCTTTGTGAAGGTTTGAAAGCTCGATCATGATGCAAAAAACAGACTTGTAAGAAGGAAGTTGGCCGCGAGGATCATAATGGCTGCGGCCTCAACTGATGTTTTTGTGGCCCGACCCACCCCCTGAGCGCCGCGACCAGAATGCATTCCGTGATAGCAGCCCATGACGGCGGCGATCACCCCAAATACCGCCCCTTTGACCAAAGACGATAAGATGTCGGCGGTTTCAAGAAAACTCCATGTATTCGAGATATAAGCACCGGGTGCGAAGCCAAGTTGCTTGGTGCCCACAATATAGCCGCCCATAATCCCGATGATGTCACCAAGTCCCACAAGGGCGGGGACCACCAATATCGCCGCCAACACGCGGGGCGCGGTCAGGTATTTCATCGGGTGGGTCGACAGTGTGACCAAGGCGTCGATTTGCTCGGTAACCTTCATGGTTGCAATTTCAGCAGCGATTGAAGAGGTCACCCGAGCAGCAATCATCAGCCCCACCAAGACTGGTCCAAGTTCGCGCACCATGCCGATGGCCACAATCTGCGGCACCACGGCTTCGGCGGAAAATCGTTGACCCCCCGAATAGATTTGAAGCGCAAGTGCGCCCCCCGTGAAGATGGCCGTCAACCCCACCACGGGCAGGCTGAAATAGCCAATATTGATCAGTGCGGACAGAAATTCGCGCGGGTAAAACGGTGGGCGCACAATATGGCTGAGGGATTGCCCGCCAAAAATGGCGATGCGACCAATCACAGCCAAAAAGCCAAGCGTGGTCCGGCCCAAGGCCGCCAATGGATAAGTCAGCATCATTCCTCACGTCCTCGTGCGTAATACCGTGCGTACCTAGTACCAAGCTGGGTCAGAACCTCGTATCCGATGGTCTTTGAGATATTCGCCAGATCATCGATATTCTGATGTTTGCCAAGTATTTCCAGGCTTTTGGGTGTCTCGCGGATATGTGTGATGTCGACACAAATCAAATCCATTGAGATGCGGCCAACGATGGGGCAGGGCGTATCTTCGTAAAACATTACGGCCTTATTCGAGGCTTGTCGGCTGAGACCATCTGCATAGCCGCCCGAAACCGTCGCAATACGCGATGGGCGCTCTGCAACCCAAGAATTGGCATAGCCAACGGTTTCACCAACCGCAAGCGAGCGCGTTTGGACTACCGGAAGGTTCAGCTCCACCACGGGGCGCGCCTCTTCATAGGGCAGGCCACCATAAAGGCCAATTCCAGGCCGCGTGAGGTCAAAATGATATTGGGATCCCAGCAATATTCCCCCGGTCGCCGACAGGCTGCGCGGTGCCTCGATCTCGGCGGTCATTTCCAAAAATGTCGACAGTTGTTGTTGGTTCATTGCATGATCGGGCTCGTCCGCGCAGGCAAGGTGGCTCATGATCAACCGCGGGCCTTGCGCGACACAAAGTTCGCGCAGCGCTGACCATTCGCCGGGTTCCATGCCCAGACGGTTCATGCCTGTGTCGAGTTGAATGCCAAAGGGATGACCTGGCAAGGCTTCGAAATGGCGTGTCATCTGTTCGACAGAGTTCAGCATCGGCACCAACCCGAGGTCGTGAACCATATCTGTGTCACCCGACATATGCCCAGAAAATATGCTGATTTCTGGCCCGGGTCCAAGAGCTTGGCGAAGTGCTGCACCCTCTTCAGCGACCGCTACAAAAAAGCGCCGTGCGCCAGCGGCAGCCAGCGCGCGCCCCACTTTGGCCACACCCAGTCCATAGGCATCTGCCTTGACCACGGCGGCGGTTTGAACGTCGCTAGCTGTTTTCGCATCAAGGGTCCGCCAGTTGGCGGCCACTGCGTCCAAATCAATTGTTAGTCTACCTGTACTCATAACGCGGTTTTCGACAGGCTGGGCGCGCAGGTCAAGGCAAAACGCAGCATTCGGGTGAAACTGACAAAATTCCGGGACAAATTGTGTCTAGCTGTCCACCAAAATGGTTTCCACCGCGCTTGTTGCTTCCAAAGTGCGGTGCACGGGGCAACGATCCGCGATCTCCAGAAGGCGTTCGCGTTGTTCGGTGTTTAACGGCCCGTTCAAATGGACTTCGCGGCGAAACTTGTCAATTTTGGCCCGTGTGCCGGTTTCGGCGTCTTGCGCATGGACTTTATCATGGCTCACATCCACGCGCACATGGGTCAATGGCCAGCCTTTGCGCCGGGCATACATGCGGATCGTCATGGAGGTACAGGCACCAAGCCCCGCCGAAAGGAACCCATAGGGTGACATCCCCTTATTGGTCCCGCCATACGCCAGCGGCTCGTCCGCTTGAGTATGGTGAAATGGGCCGGATTGGACATCTTGTAGAAACCCTTTTGGGTCGGCTTCCGTGACCCGAACAATGCCTTCTGGTGCGCCCGGAGGCGGGGCGGGGGGCGAAAGGTCTAAATAGCGTGCGGCCCATGCCGAAATGATATCTGCCACATATTCCGCATCTTCAGGGCGCGTGATCAAATGGTCGGCATCATCCAGTGTAACAAAGCTTTTGGGGTGTTTTGCTGCGATGAAAATTCGCGATGCGTGTTCAATGCTGACCACTTCATCGCGCGGTGCATGAAGCACCAGAAGGGCGGCGTTCAGGGTGTGGATTGCGGTTTCCAATGTATTGTCCTGAACATCCTCGACGAAAGTGCGCCCCAGGGTGAAGGGACGGCCGCCCAAGCTGACATTCGCGCGTCCGCTCGCGGCGATTTCGGGCAATGCCTGTTCGAATTGGGCAATGACATTTGCAGGGTCCGAAGGCGCGCCAATGGTCACCACGCCTTTGGTTCGGGGCAACCCAGGCGCCGCTTTTAGGACCGCGGCGCCGCCGAGGGAATGGCCAATCAACAGGGTTGGGGGCATGCCGCGCGCCTCGAGCGCCCCCGCAGCCAGGACGATGTCTTCGACATTGGACGAAAAATGGGTGTTTTCAAATTCACCGCCCGAATGGCCCAGACCCGTGAAATCAAAGCGCAGCACCGCAATCCCCACGGCGGCCAAACGGGCCGAAATGCGCCGCGCGGCTGCGATGTCTTTGCCGCATGTGAAACAATGGGCAAGCAAGGCCGTGGCGAGATGTGGCCCTGGAGGCAAATCAAGACGTGCTGCGAGGTCATGGCCGCTGTGGCCCTTAAATGTGAAACGCTCGGTTGGCATTCTCGATCCTTTTCATGTGTCTACCCAGACGATGGGCAGAGTTTCGTTCGGCCACAAGGGGGGGACGCGAATTTGCACGGGATCGTGAGGGGGCGTTATGTCCGACTTGTTCTTGCCATTCCTTTCCCCGCCAATCAATCTGCACAAAACCATAGATGGAGGCCAGAGTGGTCGAGATTTGTCAGCAATATTTGCCTCTGCGGCCCTGGGAAGAGGATCGTACCCAACGCTTGCCCGGGTTGAATCCAATGCTGCCCGGCGAGTGGTTGTTGCAGGACGAAGCATATGACGCGCAGATGGCGCATCGTTTGCATCTGATGGCGACGCGCCAACCGGCTGTTCACCAGATTTCAGATGCGGCTATGCCTGCCGCACAGGAGCTTTTGGAATATGTCCTTGAGGAGATTAGGGTGGCCGAAGGGTATCATGTGGACACAAGCTCTGTAAGCTGCCCGGATGGACGAAAAGTCGAGATTGATTATGATCAGCCGCTTTTGACATGTGGCGCAATTGTCCAAGAAGATCTTGTGATCATGGAGAAAATTGGGGCGGAGCATGTATTGACCGGGGCGATTTTATGCTTTCCCTCAAGTTGGACATTGGCAGAGAAATTCATGCAACCGATGACACGCATTCATATCCCGGTTGAGGTTTACACAGAGGACATTGCAAAACGTGTGCAGCGGTTGTTTGACGGCATTCAAGTCGCGCGGCCAATGTGGAGAGGGAATTATCTATCCTATGGCGATCCCGAGCTGCACCAGCCGCGGCTGGAAAAAGATGTGCGCCTTGCGCCGGGAAGTGGTCCGCAGTGGTTGCGGGTGGAACGACAGGGAATGCGACGATTAGAACGCACGGGTGCGGTGATTTTCTCGATCCACACCTATGTTTTGTCCGAGGCACGGCTGGCTGAACTTGAAATCAACCTGCCAGCGCCGTCGGGACGTTGATTGAAGCGTTTCGAGCCTTGCGTGATGTGGCAAGGCGCGAAAAATTTTAGCCACCTAAGGTCATGGGGACAAACCCATCGACCGGTGACCAGTGGCGGATGGTCCGCGGGAGACTGGTGTGACGCCGAATATCGGACATTCGAGATCCGATGTGAGACATCAGTCCGCCACTCCGAAAAACCTCTGCCAAACGTTGCTCTGTATGTGTCATTTTGCTCATTGCTCTGCTCTCTTTTTTTCATTTCTGACGCCCGTTGGTGGTCGCCTTTGGGCATGATGCGGGTTGATTTTGCGCAAAGCACGGAAGAAATGGGGCGAGAACGGCATGATTTGGGGGCGGATTTCGTTGAGGCCATCACAATTGTTAACCTAAATTAACCGGCTTATCCGTCGATTTTTGCCCCCATAAGGGCAAGAGATTGTTGATAGACCGTGGCGGCGTTCCACTCTTTCAGGACCCGATAGTTGGCTTGCCCTTGTTGGTAACCTTTGCCCGGTTTCCACCCATGTTTTCTTAGATAATTGGCCGTTGAGGCGAGCGCATCCGCAAGGTCGTAGAAATCGACAACGCCGTCACCATTCCCATCCACTCCAAACTCCAAGGCATTGCCTGGCAAAAACTGCGTGTGTCCGAGTTCGCCATGTTTTGCCCCTTTGGTTGCGGAGGAGATTGAGCCTTGATCGACGAGTTTTAAGGCACCAATCGCGTGGGGTTTGAAAAAGTCAGACCTGCGGCAATCGTAAGTCAGGGTCACAATGGCAGAGACCACATTCGAATTCCCCATAAATCCACCAAAAGCCGTTTCCATTCCATGAATGGCCAAAAGCACCCCTGCGGGAACACCGAATTGCCGTTCAAGTGCGCGGTAGAAATCCGGGTTCTTTGCTTTGCGGCGTTTGCCCTGAGCAATGATCGTATCCGCGCCACGAATTTGGAGGAATTTGTCCAACGAGTATTTGAAGCTTTTTTGATTTCGGTCAGCGTTAATTGTCGCTTGCGCATATGATGTCGCGGCCAGTGCGGCGAGCCCTTTGCTTTTGACACCCGCGCGTCGGGCCTCCGTCGCGAAATCGGCTTTCCACGCCTCAAACCCTGCGGCGGAATTGCCGCATTGGGCTGACAATGCGGGATTTGTGGTGGCGAGAATAAATGCAAGGGGGGCGAGGTAATTCGTAATGACGTTTGGCATGAGCGTCTCGATCTTGGTTGAAATACCGCATGATAGCTCGCAATCCTGAATGTGCCTATCAGAGAAACGTGCAAAAAGAAAAAGGGCACCCGAAGGCGCCCTTTTGATGATGAACCCAAACAGGATTTAGCAGCTGTAGTAAAGCTGGAATTCAACCGGGTGAGGTGTGTGCTCATAGGCGTACACTTCTTCCCATTTCAGAGCCAAATAGCCATCGATCTGGTCTTTGGTGAACACGTCACCTGCCAGAAGGAAGTCGTGATCCGCTTCAAGCGAGTCCAGAGCTTCGCGCAAAGAGTGACAAACCGTAGGGATGTCCTGCAGCTCTTCGGCGGGCAGGTCATAGAGGTTCTTGTCTTGTGCGGGGCCGGGATCAATTTTGTTCTTGATGCCGTCAAGGCCAGCCATCAACAGGGCCGCGAAGCACAGATATGGGTTGGCTGCGGGGTCAGGGAAACGGGCCTCAACGCGCTTGGCTTTCGGGCTTTCGGTCCATGGAATACGCACGCAACCTGACCGGTTCGACGCCGAATATGCGCGCAGAACAGGGGCTTCAAAACCAGGGATCAGACGTTTGTACGAGTTGGTCGCCGGGTTGGTGAAGGCGTTCAGCGTTTTGGCGTGCTTCAGGATGCCGCCGATGAAGTACAAAGCTTCTTGGCTGAGGTCCGCGTATTTGTCGCCGGCGAAAAGTGGCTTGCCATCTTTCCAGATCGACATGTTTACGTGCATGCCGGTGCCATTGTCACCCGCGATTGGCTTTGGCATGAAGGTCGCCGATTTGCCGTAAGCATGTGCCACATTGTGGATGATGTACTTATATTTCTGCAGCTCATCAGCCTGTTTGGTCAGGCTATCAAAGATCAAACCAAGCTCGTGCTGGCAGGATGCAACTTCGTGGTGGTGCTTGTCGGTTTTCATGCCCAGGGATTTCATGGTCGACAGCATTTCACCGCGAATGTCTTGTGCGTCATCAATTGGGTTGACGGGGAAGTAACCACCTTTGACGCCCGGACGGTGGCCCGAGTTGCCCATTTCATATTCGGTGTCTGTGTTCCAAGACGCGTCAATGGCGTCAACTTCGCATGACACTTTGTTCATCGACACGCTGTAACGTACATCGTCAAACAAGAAGAACTCTGCTTCTGGACCCATATAAGAGACATCACCGATACCCGAGGATTTCAGGTATGCTTCTGCCTTTTGCGCTGTGCCGCGTGGGTCGCGTGAATAGGCTTCGCCTGTGTCTGGCTCTACAATTGAACAGTGAATGCAGAGTGTTTTTTCCGCATAGAACGGATCAACATAAGCGCTTTCAGTATCAGGCATCAGTTTCATGTCCGACGCTTCGATCGATTTCCAGCCTGCGATGGACGACCCATCAAACATAAAGCCTTCTTCGATGAAGTCTTCGTCCACCAGGTCACAATCGACCGTCACATGTTGCAGCTTGCCGCGTACATCAGTGAAGCGGATGTCAACATATGCGATGTCTTCTTCTTTGATCCGCTTGAGAACGTCTTGAGTGCTCATTGCTTTTTCCTTTTGTTCGAAACTTTAAGGCCGATTAAACGGCGTCGAGACCGGTTTCGCCGGTCCGAATACGGATGGCTTGTTCAACGGGGGAAACAAAAATCTTGCCGTCACCAATTTTGTCAGTTTTGGCCGCGTCCACGATGGCCGCAATCGCTTCATCAACTTGGTCTGCTGGCAGCACGACTTCGATCTTTACCTTGGGCAGAAAATCAACCACATATTCTGCTCCACGATAGAGTTCTGTATGGCCTTTTTGACGACCAAAGCCTTTGACTTCGATCACAGAGAGACCCTGTACGCCGATATCCTGAAGCGCTTCTTTCACCTCGTCCAATTTGAACGGTTTGATGATTGCCTCGATCTTCTTCATCTGGCTTCTCCCATTGGTAACTTGCGCGTTAAATGCAGAGAGACCACTTTCCCTTCCGTACGACAATTGCATAGGGTGGTCGAGGTATGCCGCGATTGCATAAAAAAGCGATTAGTGCCTAAATATTGGGCGCTGTGCCAAAAAGATGTGCGGAAAATGAAGGGGAATCCATGGTTGACCTTTTAACCTCGGCGCAAATGCGCGCGATTGAACGTCGCTCAATCGACTCAGGTGTCGTCTCAGCCCTTCAGTTGATGGAGCGTGCCGGGCAGGGCGTCGTCGAAGCCATTTTTAACAAGTGGCCAGAGTTGCAACGTGATGATGGGACGGCTTTGGTGCTTTGTGGTCCTGGCAATAACGGCGGTGACGGGTTTGTTGTTGCGCGTTTGCTGAAGCGCGCGGGGTGGGGTGTTAAAGTGCTGCTTTATGGCCACCCCGATCAAATGCCGCCTGATGCGCGTAAAAACTATGATCGCTGGCTGGATATGGGCGAAGTGTCCCCGCTTCACCTGGGCGATATTCCCCACCCCTTTCCGCAAAGCGATTTGACGATTGATGCACTTTTTGGCACGGGGCTAACGCGACCTCTGGAGAAGCCCTTGGCACAGGTCCTGAGCACAGAATTAGGCGCCTTCTCCGTGCGCAAACGGATTGTCGCCATTGATGCGCCATCTGGGCTTTGTATGGACAGCGGTCGCTTTCTTTCAGGGGCAGACCCTTTGACTGCAGATATAACGGTCAGCTTTCATAAAATGAAGCTGGGGCATGTTCTGGCCGAAGGGCCAGTGGCGTGCGGTCAAACCGTGGTTGTTGATATCGGGCTACCCGAAAGCGAAGATCAGGACCGCATCCCAAAGTCCTTGCAAACCGATGTGAACGCGGGGGCGATGCTGGTGTCGGCGCAAACCTTGGGTGGCGTCGATAAACTGGATTCCTATTCACACGCCGGGCATAAATTTGATCACGGTCATGCCCTGATATTGTCAGGCGAGTTTGGTAAAACTGGCGCGGCACGTCTTGCGGCGCGTGGCGCATTAAGGGTGGGGACAGGTGTCGTCACCCTGGGCGTGCCGCCTTCCGCACGTATGGAAGTCGCCTGCCAGATTACCGCAATTATGCAGTCGCGTGTTTCCGATGCGAGTGAGCTAAAGAAAAGATTGCTCGACAAAAGGATCAACGCAATTTGTATGGGGCCAGGATTGGGGTTTGATCGCGCGCGGGCTTTGGTTCCGATCAGTCTGGCTGACAAAATTCCATGCGTTCTCGACGCAGATGCATTGTCGGCTTTTGCCGATGATCCTGAAACCTTGTTTCAGATGATACATCCAAATGTCGTGATGACGCCCCATGCCGGAGAGTTTGCGCGGCTCTTTCCGGATCTTTCGCAGCGGTTGCTTGGACCCAGCACAACAGGGCCCGCCTATTCCAAGGTCGATGCGGCACTTGAGGCGGCCAAACGTGCCGGATGTGTGGTGCTCTTTAAAGGGGCTGATACAGTTATTGCATCGTCGGACGGCCGGTATGCTGTCCATTCTGCTCATTACGAGCGGTCGGTGCCATGGTTGGCGACCGCCGGGGCAGGAGATGTGTTGGCGGGGCTCATCACCGGCTTGCTGGCACGCGGGTTTTCGCCGCTTAAAGCTGCATCGGCAGGCGCATTTCTTCACGTAGAAGCGGCCAGATTGTTTGGCCCTGGTCTGATTGCCGAGGATTTGGCCGAAACATTGCCGGAGGTCTTTAGGTCGCTAAGGTATCAGGCAACGGCCAGTTCAGCCCCGTCTGCGTAAATCACATGGCTTTGATCAAAGACCAAACAATACAGGGGGGTGTTTTTCAGTCTTGCGTGCGTATCCTGTGCCATGAGCCGTGCGGTTGCAAAAATCGGGCCGTCGTGTCGCATCAGGAACGGTTGCGCCACCGAAACGCGCATGTCGCGTGCTGGGCGATTGGTGCCAAAGCTGTCCTTTTCGACAATCGAACTTTCGCCAGTATGGCGGCGGAGGCCGCGCAGCGGCTGGGCGCCGACATCTCGTGTGATGACTTTATCGCCGACCCTCAGGTCTTCAACCGCGACTTCTCCGCGCAAGGTCAGCACAATTGTACCTTTGGCAAGACCAGCATTCGTTTCTGATGTTGCTTTGAAATCGGCGGTGTTTGCTTGAAAAGTCATGGCAGCTCTTTCTCTTTCGCGTAATCCCTGCAGTAACCATTCGTTGAGAATTGGGGCGGAAATGGGGCAGGGATTAGGAAAGTTAACGAAACTGTTTATGTGGCGGGTCTAATGCCCCTCCCAATCGCTGACTGTTTCTTTCTTGCTGGGTTTTAGGGCAGAAAGCATGGTTGATGTCATATCAATCCCCCCAACACGAATGAGATGACGCTTGTCAAAATGCAGCTGAAACAAGGTGACGGTCCCTTCTTGTAAGTTGTGTTCGATCGGCGTTCGGAAAATTTTCCCATCTAAAAGCCGTTGTGCGGATACAAGAGCTTTGTCCCGCCCGAACATGGCGCGGGCCATCCAGCCCCTTACGACGATGGGTTGATTTGGAGCCACGAAAAACGCATCGCTTTCGTCACTCTCCCAAAGGGCGGAGGGGCAGATCCTGACCATATCACGTAAATGCATACGTTTTTTTGAAATAGCCCTAAGACGAACAACACCTATATCGGCTGCGACCAACCGCTCGCCTGCCTTGATGTCTTCTATCGGCTTTTCACCGGATAGGGTAAGAACCCGCGCGCCAGCGCTGAGCCCAGAGGAATAGATATGACGGACCTGTCGGCCATTAGCCGAAACAAGCCCACGCGCTTGAAGCGTCATGGTGCACCACCTGCAACTTTGTTATTGGCCCTCTTGCGGGGCACTGCTCTTTTGTTAGCCAGCATAGGCCAATAATTTGTTAAGACCGATGTTTTTTATGTGGCAGGGCACTTTTATTGGGCAAGTCGTGGCAAACCGGACTCACATTGCGTTTTTCCTCTCGCATCCCCTGTCGTCCTTTGCTAGAAGGGCGCGAATTCGGCGACCCCAATAGGGCTGCCTTCTAGGTTTTGCGGGTGTGGCGGAATTGGTAGACGCACCAGATTTAGGTTCTGGCGCCTATGGCGTGGGGGTTCGAGTCCCTTCACCCGCACCAAAGATGATAAAGGACAACGACATGCAGGTCACCGAGACCCTGAACGAAGGCTTGAAACGCGGTTATAAGATCGTGGTTCCTGCCGCGGATCTGGACGCCAAAGTCAATGAGAAGCTGGTTGAAGCGCAGCCGGAAGTGGAGATGAAAGGTTTCCGCAAGGGCAAGGTGCCGATGGCGCTTTTGAAAAAGCAGTTTGGCCAACGCCTGATGGGCGAAGCCATGCAAGAAGCTGTTGACGGTGCGATGAACAAGCACTTTGAAGACAGCGGCGACCGTCCAGCTTTGCAGCCTGACGTAAAAATGACCAATGAAGATTGGAAAGAGGGCGACGACATCGAGGTCGATATGTCCTATGAGGCGCTGCCTGCCATTCCAGAGGTTGATCTGAAAGGCATCAAGCTTGAGAAGCTGGTTGTGAAAGCGGCTGAAGCTGATGTTGACGAAGCTCTGGCCAATCTGGCTGAGACAGCTCAAGATTTTAAAGACCGCAAAAAAGGGTCAAAAGCCAAAGACGGTGATCAGGTTGTGATCGACTTCTTGGGTAAAGTAGACGGCGAAGCCTTTGAAGGTGGCGCCGCTGAGGATTACCCTCTGACTTTGGGCTCAGGCAGCTTTATCCCCGGTTTCGAAGAGCAGCTGGTTGGTGTGAAAGCTGGCGATGAGCTGGACGTTAAAGTGACGTTCCCAGCCGAATACGGCGCTGAGAACTTGGCCGGCAAGGATGCTGTTTTCACATGTACTGTGAAAGAAGTAAAAGAGCCTGTTGCCGCTGAAATCAATGATGAGCTGGCAACCAAATTTGGTGCAGAAGATCTTGCGGGTCTGAAAGGCCAAATCAGTGAGCGTTTGGAAGCTGAGTTTGGCGGCGCTGCACGCGCGGTTATGAAACGCGGCTTGCTTGATGAGCTGGACAAACTGGTTGAATTTGAACTGCCACCATCCCTTTTGGACGCTGAAGCCAACCAAATCGCGCATCAGCTGTGGCACGAAGAAAACCCTGACGTTCAGGGGCATGATCACCCTGAAATCGAGCCAACTGAAGAGCATAAAACCTTGGCAGCACGTCGTGTGCGTCTTGGTCTTTTGTTGGCTGAGCTGGGTCAAAAAGCGAACGTGGAAGTGTCGGATGCCGACTTTACCCAAGCCGTTATGAACCAAGCGCGTCAGTATCCGGGTCAAGAACGTCAGTTCTTTGAATTCGTTCAGCAAAACCCACAGATGCGCCAGCAAATTCAAGCGCCTTTGTTTGAAGATAAAGTCGTCGATTATATCATTGAGCTGGCAGAAGTGTCGGAAAAAGAAGTGTCGAAGGACGATCTTCAAAAAGCTGTGGAAGCTCTTGAAGAAGAATAAAACGATCAACATCGTTTACAAAAGGTCGCCCATTGGGCGGCCTTTTTTGTATTGGGGGAATTGAAAGGGGCGACCCGAACGAGCCCGTTCAATACGCGCGTGCTATTGATACCAACTATGGTGTTTTGAGTGAGATTGAAGCAGTTTGTGCTGACCGTAGTCAAAACAAATAGCCATGCATTCAGCGGCTGTCAGATGACCCACGTTCCGCCTTATTGGTGTGCCTGTGCCTGCTCCATCATGCGAAGCGTTTCCTCAATGTCATTAAATGGCAGGCCTGACAGCTCTTCCAGTTCCATATCCCACCATGCCACATCCAGCAGGCGCTGGATGGTTTCAGCATCAAAACGGTAGCGCAGAATTTTGGCAGGGTTTCCCACAACAATTGCATATGGCGGTACATCTTTGGTCACAACCGCCCCCGCGCCAACAATGGCCCCATGCCCAACTGTGACGCCCCTAAGGATAACGGCGTTTAGCCCAATCCAGACATCATTTCCCACAATGGCCCCGGGCTTTTCGTCGAATTCGCACCGTTCAAAGCTTTCCCAGGCCTCTTGATTTGCGAAGTGGTGTTTGGAGTATTGGAAGGGATGGGAGCTAAGGTAATCCACAGGATGTTCAATCGGGCCAATTTCTACGAACCGAGCAACCGAGCAGTAGCGCCCCAACTGGCAGCGGCGCGCAAGCGTGGACAACTCCGAAAGGTAAGACATTCGCCCCATGGAAGCATGATCGGCGACTTTGGAAAAACGCTCCAGCCGAACCGGAGCCTCGATTTTGGCAGAACGCGCCACCTGACTGCGCCCATGGATCACATTCTTCATCGCTTTACCTCGGCTTTTCAAACGAGATTACCCGCATGGGGCGGTTAAAAAAAGACCCAATACAGAAACCCCAATGCAGAAACAGAGTGAGCTGTCTGAGCAAACACATCCTTATCCAGGGCGCAGCCCGGTTTCCACCAAGAGGCCCAACCGCTTGGCTTCGTAATAATACCCGCGCGCATACCATTTCATCGCCATCTCAATATTTCCACCTGACACCAGATATGCACCTTTTAGGTATTTCCCCGCGTATTTCAGGTTTGTGTCCGCGTCTAATAACTCATTGGCTGGGCCTCGGTGCCCCATTGTCCGTGCCGTTTGCGGCAAGATTTGCAGCAGCCCCCAATAGGGGCCATTTCGCGCCCAGGGTCGGTGTGTGCTTTCTCGGATGGCTTGCCGGTGCACCAATACCCGCGGAATGTCATAAAAATCCGCCCATTTGTTGATCTGGGCGCGCAACTCGGGTGTTTCATTGGGGTAAAGAGGTGGGTTGAAGCCCGATGTGGGGTTGGGGGCCGATGTGTTGACCTTCCGCCCACGCCGCCCACGGGCGCAGGCCGTCAGCGTAAGCCCAAAACCAAGCAGCAAAAGATGACGGCGGGATATGTTAGAGAATACAGTCATATCGCCGAGCCTAGTGCGGGTTGGAGCAACACGAAAGCAAGATGATTGTGATGCGCGACCTTCTGCTATGTCCACCTCTCCGCTGTGGGGCTGTGGGTAAGGGGGCCAAAATACCACTCTGCCGCAACCAAGCGGGGGGAAAGCATAGGTTGAGGTGATGGTTCCCCGATGGCGGTACACGCGGCGGGCAAGGAAACGTCATTCCACATATTGCACGCATGATGTCTTTGTCGAACTTGGCGGGGACGAGTTGTCGAATGATTGGGGGGCATGCCGGATGGGCGCGCGCCCGGTCTGGATATTTTAGGCAGCGAATATAAAAAAGCCGCCCCAATTCGGAGCGGCTTTCTTAATGCTTATGTCGCGAAGATCACTCTTCTTCCGAAGCTTCTTCAGCTGCGGGAGCAGGGGCGTCCTCGTCATCGTCCGAGGCAGCAGCGCCGAGTTCGTCGAACAGTTCGGCGATTTCAAACTCTGCTTCAGCTTCAGCTTCAGCTGCCAGCTCTTGGATCGATTTGCCGCTTGCCTGAAGCTCGGCTTCTTCTTCCGAGCGGGCAACGTTCAGGTCGATCTCAACTTCAACCTCAGGGTGCAGTTTGACCGAAACAGTGTGCAGACCAAGATCTTTGATCGGGGCTTGCAGCGAAATCTGTTTCTTGTCCACTGTGAAGCCTGCTTCGGTGGCAACCGTTGCGGCGTCACGCGGGGTGACCGAACCGTAAAGGGCGCCGGCATCCGAAGCCGAACGAATCACGATGAACTGCTGACCACCAAGTTTTTCAGCCAATGCTTCGGCTTCTGTCTTGGTTTCAAGGTTGTTGGCTTCCAGCTGCGCTTTTTGTGCTTCAAAACCAGCGATGTTGGCTTTTGAGGCTGTCAAAGCTTTGCCTTGTGGCAACAGGAAGTTGCGGGCGTAACCCGACTTCACGTCAACAACGTCGCCCATTTGACCAAGCTTGGCCACACGTTCCAGAAGGATAACTTGCATGATGTTCTCCTTACTTCACAGAATAGGGCAGCAAGGCGAGGAAGCGGGCACGTTTGATGGCGCGGGCCAATTCACGTTGCTTCTTGGCCGAGACGGCGGTGATACGTGAAGGGACGATTTTACCGCGCTCAGAGATGTAGCGCTGCAAAAGACGGGTGTCTTTGTAATCGATCTTCGGTGCATTGTCGCCCGAGAAGGGGCAAACTTTGCGGCGGCGGAAAAACGGTTTGCTAGCCATTGGTTAGATCCTTCCGAACTTAGCGGTCACGGCCACGGCGGTCGCCGCGTTCGTCACGTTTTTGCATTTGTACCGACGGACCTTCGGCGTGATCGTCGACCTTGATGGTCAAGATACGCATAACGTCGTCATGCAGGCGCATCAGGCGTTCCATTTCCTGAACCGCAGCGGCAGGCGCGTCGGTTTTCAGAAAGGCATAGTGCCCTTTGCGGTTCTTGTTGATCTTGTAGGCCATCGTTTTGACACCCCAGTACTCGCTTTCAACGACTTTACCGCCGTTGTCAGCCAGAACTGTGCCAAAATGTTCGACAAGGTTTTCAGCTTGCGTGTTGGAAAGATCCTGACGCGAGATGAAGACATGCTCATAAAGGGGCATGTTAGCTCCTGTTCATTAGACGCGCTTCAAAGTGTGGCCCAACCTTTCCACGACCCACACACGAGAGGCGACGCATTGATGTATTTGCGGAAAGGACAGCGCCTTATACACGGCTCTTGTGAAGATGCAAGCTGACATCGGCGCGATACCCATTTCTACGAGGTTTTATGGCCGAACCAGGCCCTGCCAACAGAAAACCCCCAGAACGTCAACACAAAGCCCGCAGCTTGCCGCATTCCCGCCATCTTACTTTAAAATGGTTAACGCCAAGCAAGGACTGAACTGAGGGTGGAAAAATGAGCGTAGTTGTCGAAGGAATTCAAGTTGTTAGGCCAAGAGGGCAGGACAATAATGGGCCTGAGCTGACCCATGCCCGGTGGGGCTATATGATTACATCGCAAGAAGCGGCTGGCCTTTTCACACGTCTGGGTCTCGGCTTTGCGCGCTATATTGGCGCGATATTTCTGTTGGTCGCAGCGGGGCTATGGCTGTTGCCCGGAACATCTGTGCACCCAGAGGTGTTATCATTTAAAATATCAGTGACTGTTTTGTTTGGGTTGCTGGGGGGCGTCGCCGTTTGGGGAAGCGCAAATGAACACCGAGATGAAATGCAAGTAGATCTGGAGCGCCAAGAGCTGCGTCGGGGCATTCGTCATGCAAATGGTCGCTTTGTTTCAACCGTTGATCTTCCTTTGCGCGACGCCGGAGAGCTTTTTCTAAGCACTCCGGAGCGTGTCGGTGAGGATGCAGTCCTTTATGTCCGGCGTGCCAATGCACCACAGGCATTGGAAATTGCGTTTGGGGCCGAAGACCTGTTGTTTCCGCTCCTGCAACGTATTTCTGCGGACCTGGCGCGTGAACGTGCAAAGCAACTGTGCGCTTAAGCTGGGATGACTTGCCCCACGGGAACCTAAACACGTTGCGCCCAATCTTCCCTCAGGCTATTCCCCTTAGGAACGTTTAAAGGGAGAGGGAGAGGCCATGAGCCGCGCATTCGTATTCCCCGGGCAGGGCGCCCAATCAATTGGTATGGGCAAGTCTTTGGCCGATGCTTATCCAGCTGCAAAAGCTGTTTTTGATGAAGTTGATGAGGCGCTTGGCGAAAAGCTCTCGTCCTTGATCTGGGACGGGCAGCAAGATGAACTGACATTGACCCAAAATGCACAACCCGCGCTGATGGCCACATCCTTGGCCGCTGTGAAAGCTTTGGAAGCCGAAGGGGTTGGTATGGACGCCGCCGCGTTTGTGGCGGGGCACTCGTTGGGTGAATATTCCGCACTGGCCGCCGCAGGAACGCTTTCCATCGCAGACACCGCGCGTTTGCTTCGTATTCGCGGCAAAGCCATGCAAGAGGCTGTACCTGTCGGTGTCGGTGCAATGGCTGCCCTGTTGGGGCTGGACTTTGAAGCGGCGACTGCTGTTGCCGCTGAAGCCGCCCAAGGTCAGGTGTGTCAGGCAGCAAATGACAATGATCCGGGCCAAGTGGTTGTCTCTGGCCATAAAGAAGCCGTTGAACGGGCGCTTGAGATTGCAAAATCCAAAGGCGCGCGCCGTGCGCTTTTGTTGCCCGTCAGCGCGCCTTTCCATTGCGAATTGATGCAACCCGCGGCTGAGGCCATGGCGCAAGCCTTGTCAGACGTCGATATGAAGCAACCAATTGTCCCCTTGGTGGCAAATGTCCGCGCATCTGAAGTGTCAGATCCAGCTGTTATTCGTTCCTTGTTGGTGGAGCAGGTCACAGGGTCGGTCCGCTGGCGCGAATCTGTGTCTTGGATGGCGGCAAAGGGTGTGACAGAAATTTGGGAAATCGGGGCCGGAAAAGCGCTTTCTGGAATGATCCGACGGATTGCCAAAGAGGTAACCTGCCGCGCCGTGGGGGCACCTGATGATGTCACGGCCGCCGCTGAGAGTTTGAAATAAGGAAGTACTATGTTTGATCTGACTGGAAAAAATGCGCTGGTTACTGGCGCGTCTGGTGGAATTGGCGGTGCTATCGCCAAAGCGTTGCATGCGGCTGGGGCAACTGTTGCGCTCTCTGGGACGCGTGTGGAACCTTTGGAAGCTTTGGCGTCCGAGCTGGGGGAGCGCGCGCATGTTTTGCCGTGCAACCTGTCTGATGGCGAAGCTGTTGACGCGCTTCCTAAACAAGCGATTGAGGCGATGGGATCGGTCGATATCTTGGTGAATAACGCCGGGATTACACGGGATCAGATTTTCATGCGCATGTCGGATGAGGAATGGGACAGTGTGATCAACGTCAATCTGACGTCCACAATGCGCCTTTGTCGTGGGGTGATGCGTCCGATGATGAAATCCCGCTGGGGTCGAATCATCAATATCAGCTCAATCGTTGGGGCAACCGGCAACCCTGGTCAGGTGAACTATGCGGCCTCTAAGGCAGGTATGGTTGGCATGACAAAATCAATTGCCTACGAAGTCGCCAGCCGCGGGATCACCGCCAACTGTGTGGCGCCCGGATTTATTGCAACTGCGATGACCGAAAAGCTGACAGATGATCAAAAAGGCAAGATCAACGCGCAAATTCCAGCAGCCCGCATGGGCGAAGCACAGGAAATTGCCGCGGCTGTTCTGTATCTCGCCTCGGCTGAGGCTGGGTATACAACCGGGGCCACGTTGCACGTCAATGGCGGCATGGCGATGATCTGATAAGACATTCGGGTTGGCGTATTTTTGCGCGCCAATTCCTCCACCCCCTTGAAGGTGGAAAGCGTTTGCCTATTGTTAGTGATGTGTTATAGGCGGCGCAGGTTTTTCCCCGGCTGTGAAAGCACGTTTGGGGTTCTCGGCTAGACGCGCGGGAAACTGAGCGGCCCATGAGGGCCAAATGAAAGATGGCCTTAGGCCGGAATGCAAAGGGCAGATGCCCTGAAAACGTGAGGATTTATCATGAGCGACGTCGCAGATCGTGTGAAGAAAATCGTTGTTGAGCACCTTGGTGTTGAAGAAGACAAAGTTACGGAATCGGCTTCGTTCATCGACGACCTTGGCGCTGACAGCCTGGATACCGTAGAGTTGGTTATGGCTTTCGAAGAAGAGTTCGGCATCGAAATTCCAGACGATGCAGCTGAAACAATTCAAACTTTCGGCGACGCTGTAAAGTTCATCACCGAAGCTTCTTAAGCTTTTTTAGGTGAGACATTTGGAAACGGCGCCTCCCGGGGCGCCGTTTTCTTTTTATTTAACGTCATGTTTGGGTGCGCGACCTTTCGCAGTTTGGTTGAAAACGCCTTGCCCAGATGTGCCGTGCCGCGCTATCAAGCGTGGAACAATTAGAATTCCTGAGAAGGGGCTGCAAAATGCGTCGAGTGGTAGTTACAGGTCTGGGCATGGTGTCACCGTTGGCATGTGGTGTCGAAGAAACCTGGAAACGTATTCTAGATGGGCAATCGGGCGCAGGTCCGATTACGAAATTCGACGCATCTCGTGTGACAACGAAATATGCGTGTGAAGTTCCGTTGGGTGATGGATCTGATGGAACCTTTAACCCTGATGATTGGATGCTTCCAAAAGAGCGGCGTAAAGTTGATGATTTCATCCTTTACGGCATCGCGGCATCGGATATGGCGTTGAAAGACGCAGGTTGGCTTCCTGAAGAGGAAGAGGATAAATTACGCACCGGTGTGATGATTGGATCGGGCATTGGTGGGCTAAGCTCAATCGCTGACACCGCTGTTTTGCTGCATGAACGCGGACCGCGTCGTGTCTCGCCGTTCTTTATCCCCGGATCCTTGATCAACCTGATTTCTGGTCAGGTGTCGATCAAATACGGCTTTAAAGGCCCCAACCATGCTGTCGTGACAGCCTGTTCCACAGGGGCGCACGCGATTGGGGATGCTTCGCGGCTGATCCAGCTGGGCGACGCTGATGTGATGGTTGCTGGTGGCGCAGAAGCCGCAATTTGTGAGATCGGCATTGCGGGCTTCAATGCGTGTAAAGCCTTGTCCACCAAACGCGAAGATGATCCACAAGCCGCAAGCCGCCCATATGACGAAGACCGCGATGGGTTTGTTATGGGCGAGGGCGCCGGCATTGTGGTGCTGGAAGAATATGAACATGCCAAAGCGCGCGGGGCCAAGATTTATGCCGAAGTGCTGGGCTATGGTTTGTCTGGCGACGCCTATCACATCACCGCACCTTCTGAGGATGGTGATGGTGGGTTCCGTGCGATGGAAGCGGCACTTGCTCGCGCGGGTTTGGAACCTGCTGATGTTGATTATATCAACGCGCATGGAACATCGACGATGGCGGACGCTGTGGAACTGAAGGCGGTGGAACGCTTGCTCGGGGATGCTGCCGAAAAGGTAACCATGAGCTCGACTAAAAGCTCGATCGGCCACCTTCTTGGGGCTGCGGGGGCGGTTGAGGCGATTTTCTGTGTGCTGGCGATGCGTGATCAGATTGCCCCGCCAACGATTAACCTCGACAATCCGGCGGTTAAGCCGCGTTTGAGCTTGGCGGCCAACAAAGCAGAAGAGCGCGAGATCAATGTGGTCTTGTCCAACAGCTTTGGCTTTGGCGGCACCAACGCCAGCCTTGTCATGGGGAAGGTCACGGACTGATGTGGCGTCACATTGCGTCTAACGCGCTGACACTGTTTATTGCGATCCTTATCGTTGGAGTTGGGATGATTGCGTGGGGGAAACGAGAGTTTTCTCAACCTGGCCCACTTGAACAGGCTGTGTGCCTTAAGGTCGATAAAGGGTCTAATTTCTCGCGGGTTTCGGACCGGTTGTCGGATATGGGCGCCATTTCGTCGGCGTCGATTTTCCGCGTTGGCATTGAATATTCCGATAAGTCGAGCCTTTTGAAAGCAGGATCGTTCCTTGTGCCCGAGGGGGCGTCGATGAGCGAGATCTTGGACATTGTAACCCGTGGTGGGGCCTCTACTTGTGGGACAGAGATCTTGTACCGCGTGGGTGTTCTGACCGCCGTGATGCAAGTGCGCGAACTTGACCCGGCAACCCAAGAATACTCGGTTTCGACTGAGTTCAAGCCGGCAGAGTTGGAGGGGGCCCTGCCAGAGAATTATGTTGCGATGCGCGCCGAAGACGATACGCGGTATCGCATCGCAATCGCCGAAGGTGTGACCAGCTGGCAAATCGTGGAAAGCCTGAAGCTTGCTGATTTTATGTCGGGTGATGTGGCCGAGGTTCCCTCGGAAGGTAGCCTGGCACCAGACAGTTACGAAGTGCGACCCGGTGCGAAGCGTGCAGATCTGATTGCTGCGATGCAGGCCAGCCAAGACGCCATCCTGAGTGCGGCTTGGGAGGCTCGTGCAGAGGGCTTGCCCTATGACAGCCCAGAACAGGCGCTGATCATGGCGTCCATTGTTGAGAAGGAAACCGGAGTTGCCGCTGAGCGCCGTCAAGTGGCGAGCGTGTTTGTGAACCGCTTGAACAAGAGTATGCGCCTGCAAACCGACCCAACCGTGATTTACGGTATTACCAAAGGGCAAGGGGCGCTTGGCCGTGGATTGCGTCAGTCTGAACTGCGCCGCGAAACGCCCTTCAACACCTATGTGATCGACGGGTTGCCCCCGTCACCGATCGCAAACCCAGGGCGTCAAGCCATTGAAGCGGCGTTGAACCCGGATCAAACGGACTTTTTGTTCTTTGTTGCTGATGGCACTGGGGGACATGCATTTGCGACAACCTTGCAAGAGCATAACGCCAATGTTGCCAAGTGGCGTGAACTTGAAGCGCAGCGCGCCAATCAGTAAATAAGACCTTTCTCTCCCGTGCGCTGTTGCTTCCCTCAGATTTGACGGAACGCACGGTCCCGGATAGGGTCTTAACTACGCTAGAAGACGTGAATGAACGGCCCAAGCCTCGTGCTTCGGGCCGTTTTTCATGTCGCTCGTGCGGACAAGAGCATGAGAGGCAGACACGAACACATGAGCAATAATACGCCTTTTGGAGAAGATGCACCTTCCCCTGATTTCTTGGGGGTCGCAAACGATCTCTTCTTTCGTGTTTTGAAGGAGTTAGAGCGCCAATTGGAAGTGGCGAAAATGAACGATGGCGAAGGATCGACAGGATTGGCCAAAACGGCCAGCGAGCTTCGCAAAGCCGTTCAAAATATATTTGATGAAAGGAAGCGACTTGAGCAATCCGGCAAAAATATTTCCGACGGACAAGGCGGAGGCGAGCTCGACCTTGTTGCGTCCCGAGATGAGATCGGGCGCAGATTGGCTTGCTTGCGCAACGCCCAAAGAACAAGAGATGTTCCTGAATGATCTGAGTGATGGGGCGTTGGCCGCATTGCCATATATTTTTGAGTTCTGGGCTTTGCCACATCAAGTCCCCCCGGCTGGGAATTGGCGCAGCTGGGTCATTATGGGGGGGCGCGGGGCGGGAAAAACCCGCGCCGGATCCGAATGGGTTCGTTCCGAGGTTGAGGGGGCGGGGCCGATGGACCCTGGCCGCTCGCGGCGCGTGGCTTTGATCGGTGAAACCGTTGATCAGACCCGCGAAGTGATGGTGTTTGGAGAGAGCGGAATTATTGCCTGCTCTCCCCCGGACCGGCGCCCGGAATGGGTTGCCACCCGAAAACAACTTGTATGGCCCAATGGTGCCGTCGCTCAGGTCTTTTCGGCCCATGACCCTGAAGGGTTGCGTGGCCCGCAATTTGATGCGGCTTGGGTGGATGAATTGGCCAAGTGGAAAAAAGCTGAAGAAACCTGGGATATGCTGCAGTTTGGGCTGCGGCTGGGGGAACACCCACGTCAGGTCATTACGACAACACCACGCAACGTGGGCGTCTTGAAAGACATTCTCGCCAATCCATCAACCGTGACGACGCATGCTCCGACAGAAGCAAACCGTGCCTATCTTGCCAAAAGTTTCCTTGAAGAAGTGCGAAACCGTTATGCGGGATCACATTTGGGGCGGCAGGAGCTTGATGGCGTTTTGCTCGATGATGTCGAGGGGGCGATGTGGTCGCTTAAATCCATTGATGCCGCGCGGCAGGACGGGGAATTGCCCGACTTTAACAGGGTGATTGTCGCGGTGGATCCCTCGGTGACGGCCAATAAAGGGTCTGATGAATGCGGCATTGTGGTTGTCGGCGCTGTAACAGAGGGGCACCCAAAGGATTGGCGGGCCTATGTGCTTGAGGATGCGACGGTTCAAGCGGCCTCGCCAACGGAATGGGCGCAAGCCGCATTAAAGGCGATGACGCGGCATAACGCGGATCGTTTGGTTGCTGAGGTCAATCAGGGCGGGGATCTGGTGCGGGATGTGATCCAATCCATTGACCCATCTGTTCCCTATCGCGCGGTGCGTGCCAGCCGGGGAAAATCGCAGCGCGCAGAACCCATTGCGGCGCTTTATGAGCAAGGCAAGGTGCATCATGCCGGTCATTTTGGTGACCTCGAAGACCAGATGTGTCGCATGACCCCTAATGGTTATGAGGGCAAAGGAAGCCCCGATCGCCTTGATGCATTGGTCTGGGCGCTGCACGAACTGATGATTGCCCCTGTTGCGAACTGGAGCAGGCCATCGGTGCGCACGCTAGGTTAAACTCTTTTTTAACCCTCTCTGGCAAATTGCAAAACATCGAAAGGCAGGGTGCTGCGGCAGATTGAACCGGCATCCTGACCACCCCACGAAGAACAAAGATTTACCTAGGCTGGCGCATCAAGCGTGCGTCAGGCCGGGAACGGCTTGCCAATTGGCAGCCTGAAGCGAGGAGAGCCTGAATATGGTTTTTAACTTTCTGAAGCGCGACGGAGCAGAGGCGGTGCCAGAAACCAAGGCATCTGCGACCGGCCCTGTCATTGCTTATCAGGGATCTGGACGTGTGGCCTGGAGCCCGCGTGACGTGGTCAGCCTGACCAAAACTGGATTTGCGGCGAACCCTGTGGGCTTTCGTTCCGTAAAGCTCATCGCCGAAGCCGCAGCGGCCCTGCCGATTGTTTTGCAAGATACCGAACGTCGGTATGAGGCGCACCCTATGCTTGATTTGCTGTCTCGTCCGAACACAGCACAGGGCAGGGCTGAATTGTTTGAGGCGTTGTTTGGCCAACTGACACTCACGGGCAACGGCTATATCGAAGCTGTCTCTGGCGAAGATGGCACGCTGCTCGAGCTGCATGTCTTGCGTTCAGATCGGATGAGCCTGGTGCCTGGCGCGGATGGTTGGCCTGTTGCGTATGACTATACCGTTGGTGCGCGCAAACATCGTTTCCATTTGGGCAATGGCCCAAGTCCTGTGTGCCATATCAAAAGCTTCCACCCGCAGGATGACCATTATGGGTTGTCCCCTTTACAGGCCGCGGCCACGGCGATTGATGTGCATAACGCCGCGAGCAGTTGGTCAAAGGCGTTGTTGGATAATGCAGCACGTCCTTCTGGTGCCATTGTTTACAAGGGTTTGGATGGACAAGCTCAGATGTCTGCGGATCAATATGATCGCTTGCTGAACGAGATGGAATCCCATCATGTGGGTGCGCGGAATGCGGGTCGCCCCATGCTTTTGGAAGGCGGATTGGATTGGAAGCCAATGGGGTTCTCTCCGTCGGATATGGAGTTCCAAAAGACCAAAGAAGCCGCCGCGCGTGAGATTGCTCAGGCCTTTGGGGTTCCCCCGATGCTGATCGGTATTCCGGGCGATGCGACGTACGCAAATTACCAAGAAGCCAGCCGCGCGTTTTATCGCCTGACAGTTGTGCCTTTGGTGACGCGCGTTGCTGCAAGCGTTGGGCACTGGCTAAGCGAATTTACTGGCGAAGCTGTGTTTTTGAAGCCGGATTTGGATCAGGTGCCTGCACTAGCGGCAGAGCGTGACCAGCAATGGAAACGTGTGTCCGAGGCAAGCTTTTTATCAGATGCCGAAAAACGCGTGATTTTGGGCCTGCCCAAGCTTTCTGAAGATGAGAAATAAGGAGGTTGGCATGAGCGATAAACACATTGATATGGGCCTGGAGCATAAATTTGCTCGGCTGGAAGAGGCTGTGCACACCGAAGATGGCGTGGCGATTGAAGGCTATGCGAGCTACTTTGGAGAGGTGGACAATGGCAATGATATTGTCCTGTCTGGTGCTTACGGCAAAAGCTTGCGTGCGCTCGCCCAAAAGGGACGCGGCGTAAAGATGCTTTGGCAACACGACCCAAACCAGCCCATTGGCGTTTGGGATGAGGTCAAAGAAGACGCCCGAGGGCTATATGTCAAAGGACGTATTTTGCTTGATGTTGCACGCGGAAAAGAAGCGGCGGCATTGATCGAGGCGGGTGCGATGGATGGTCTTTCCATTGGATATCGCACCGTGAAAGCCACAAAGAACGACAAGGGCCAACGGCTCTTGAGCGAGCTGGAGCTTTGGGAGGTGTCACTTGTCACATTCCCGATGTTGCCCAGTGCACGGGTGGGGGCCAAAGGGGAAACCCAAGGCGAAGAACCCCTTCTGTGTGAACTGGCCGCGGCCATTCAAGACGCGCGCCAAATACTGGCAGGCGACAGCTGAGCCAGTGATCTGAACCTTTTATCAAGGACCTATTCATGAGCGAGAAAGAGACGAAAGCTCTGGGCAAGGAAGGTGTGCCTTCTGGCCCCTCCGCAGACCTGTCCGTGGCACCGAATGCTGCCACCGAGGTGAAGACCGCACTGACCGGTTTCGTGAGCGATATCAAAGAGTTTCAATCTGAAATTTCCATTAAACTTCAACAACAGGAAGAGCGACTGACCATGCTGGATCGCAAATCTCAACTGAACGCGGCCCGTCCGCACCTGGCCGCTGAAACTGACCTTGGCGCCCCCCATCAAAAAGCGTTTGAAGCTTACGTTCGTTCCGGTGACGACGATGGCCTGCGCGGAATCGAACTGGATGCCAAGGGCATGTCGACTGCAGTTGCCGCTGATGGCGGTTATCTGGTGGATCCGCAAACCGCTGACACCATCAAAGGCGTGCTGAATGGCACGGCGTCGCTGCGCGCAATTGCCAATGTCGTGAATGTCGAAGGCACCTCTTATGACGTGCTGATTGATCGCGGTGATCTTGAAAGCGGTTGGGCCACCGAAACGGGTGCTTCTGCCGAAACAGGTTCGCCAACCATCGAGCGCATCGCCATTCCGTTGCACGAACTGTCGGCTCTGCCAAAGGCATCTCAGCGGCTTTTGGATGATGCAGCCTTTGATATTGAAACCTGGTTGGCTGGCCGTATCGCGGATAAATTTGCCCGCGCCGAAGCGGCGGCCTTTATCAACGGTGATGGTGTAGACAAACCCAAAGGTATTTTGACCCATACGACTGTTGAAAATGACAGCCATGACTGGGGCAATCTTGGCTATGTTGCCACCGGTGCAGCGGGTGATTTTGATGCCTCGAACCCTGCCGATGCGATTATTGATCTGATCTATGCATTGGGTGCTGAGTACCGTGCGAACGCTGCGTTTGTCATGAACTCAAAAACCGTGGGTGGTGTGCGCAAGCTGAAAGACGCGGATGGTCGTTTCCTTTGGACCGACTCGACCGTTGCTGGTGAACCAGCGCGCCTGATGGGCTATCCCGTTGTTGTCGCAGAAGATATGCCCGATGTGGCCGCCGACAGCCTGTCGATTGCCTTTGGTGATTTTGCAGCCGGTTACACCATTGCCGAACGCCCAGATACACGCATCCTGCGTGACCCGTTCTCGGCCAAACCGCATGTTCTTTTCTATGCCACCAAACGTGTTGGCGGTGATGTAAGCGACTTTGCGGCCATCAAGCTTTTGAAATTCTCTGCCTCGTAAGAGCTGAGACCCAAGGTCTGTGCCGTTTGTAACGGCACAGGCTGGGCACGTACTGGTCAAACCCCGTGTTGTCTAGCTGCTCCCCCTCCGTCCGAGCAATACGGACAGTGCGTGCCCACCCATCCATTTTCACCTGACGCGAGGGGCCCGAATTTCGGAGATGATCCATGATGTTAGTCGAGCAGACCACTGTGCCGGGCACGGCCATGCCGGTCGCCCAATTCAAGGACCACCTGCGGCTAGGTACCGGGTTTGCCGATGACGGGGTGCAGGACGCGGTGCTTGAGACTTATTTGCGGGCTGCGATGGCCGCAATTGAGGCCCGCACCGGCAAGGTCCTTATCACCCGCGCGTATACCTGGACCTTGACCGCATGGCGTGACCTTGCATCACAGGCGCTGCCTGTTGGTCCTGTTGGTGCCATTACCAGCCTGACAATCACTGACCGCCTTGGCGCGGAAGAGGTGATTAATACGGACCGTTACACTTTAGAGCCAGATCTTCATCGACCCAAGCTTGTATCAACTGGAATTTGCCTTCCGGCGATCCCGGTTGCGGGGCAAGTTGAAATTGGGTTTGATGCGGGATTTGGTCCAGATTGGTCCGATATTCCAGCGGACCTGTCACAAGCGGTTCTGATGTTGGCGACCTATTTTTACGAACACCGTTCTGGTGCGGGGATGGGGCAGGGTGACCTTCCTTTTGGGGTCTCTGCCCTTATCCAAAAATACCGTGTTGTACGTCTGTTTGGCGGTGGGGGTGCGGCATGAAAGCGCCCGTCCTAAACCGTAAACTTACGCTGGAAGAACCGCAGCGCAACCCGGATGGTGCGGGTGGCTTTGTTGAAACCTGGGCGGCCCTTGGGGACGTGTGGGCCGAAATCAAAGCCGGCACCGGCAATGAAAAAGCCGCCGATCATGTGACGCTCTCGTCCATCAGCTTTCGGATCACAGTCAGGGCTGCACCGCATGGTGCCCCGTCCCGACCCAAACCTGAACAACGGTTTCGGGCTGGCGCGCGGCTTTTTCGCATTCTTGCAGTGACTGAAGCGGATCAAAGCGCGCAATACCTGACGTGCTTTGCAAAAGAAGAGGTATCAGCATGAGTTATGGTGTTTCAGCGGCCCTTCAACAAGCAGTCTATCAGCGTCTTCAGGCCGATAGCACATTGGATACGCTTGTGGGGACCGCAATTTATGATGCTGTTCCGGCTGGTATTATCACCGGAACCTTTGTGTCCATTGGCCCGGAAGATGTGGTCGAAAAGTCGGATATGACCGGCCATGGGGCATTACATGAATTCACCGTTTCAGTTGTGACAGATGCGGCTGGCTTTCAGCAAGCAAAAGAAGTTGCCGCTGCGGTGTCAGATAGTTTGGTTGATGCGACGTTGATCTTGGCGCGCGGCAATCTTGTTTACCTCAATTTCAATCGGGCGAAAGCCCGCCGTGTTCAAGACGCGGATGTGCGACGGATCGATTTGACCTTCCACGCCCGTGTTCAAGACACCTAATCGTTTCAATAATGGAGTGACCCAATGGTAGCCCAAAAAGGCAAAGACCTTCTTATCAAGCTCGACATGACCGGTGCGGGTGTTTTTGAAACCATCGCGGGTCTGCGGGCCACGCGGATCAGCTTTAATGCGGAAAGCGTGGATGTGACCAGCCTTGAAAGCCAGGGTGGTTGGCGTGAACTGCTTGGTGGCGCTGGTGTGAAATCGGCAAATATTTCAGGTTCGGGTGTGTTTCGTGATGCCACGACCGATGAGCGCGCACGGCAAATTTTCTTCGAAAATGAAGTGCCCAATTTCCAAGTGATCGTGCCGGACTTTGGCACCATTGAAGGGGCATTTATGATCACATCGATTGAATATGCGGGTACCCACAATGGCGAAGCCACTTATGAGCTGGCGATGGCGTCAGCAGGTGAGCTGAACTTTACGGCGCTTTGATCATGGCCAATCCTTGGACGGGAGAGGTCGCTTTGACCATTGATGGTGAACATCAGGTGTTGAAGTTGACGCTGGGTGCGCTTGCCGAACTGGAAGCGAACTTGGGGGAAGACACGATTGTGGCTTTGGTAGAGCGCTTTGAGGGCGGGGCCTTCTCTTCACGCGATGTTCTTGCGCTGATTGTTGCGGGTTTGCGCGGAGGAGGATGGTCTGGCCAAGCCGCTGATCTTTTGGCGGCTGAAATTGCGGGTGGCCCGATGCAGGCGGCGAAAGTGGCGGGGCAATTGCTGGCAAGGGCGTTCTCTGTTCCCGAAGTGTCCGAGGCCACCTCGTGACAACGCGCCCAGGATTTGACTGGCCGCAGCTTATGCGACTTGGTTTCACAAAATTAGGTCTGCGCCCAGCTGAGTTCTGGGCGCTTACCCCTAACGAATTGATGGTGATGCTGGGGCAAGAGGCCCATGGCGCGCCCTCGATGCGGGCACGTCTGGACGAGCTTTTAGCGCAATATCCCGATGATCCCCCCGCACATGAAGGAGAGATTTGATGTCAGGATTGGAGATGCTGGATAGTTTCGACGATCAGGTCGACGCGTTGGGTTCCTCGTTGGGGGATGCACAATCTATGGCGGCTGCCTTTTCAACGGAGCTTAAGGGTGTGCATTCAACGATTTCGGATCTGAATGTCGATGTAAACAAGCTTTCGTCAGGGTTTAGTTCCGGCTTGAAAAAGGCGTTTGATGGACTTGTTTTTGATGGTGCAAAGCTTTCAGACGCCCTTACAGGGCTCGCGAACAGCATGTCCCAAACCGCCTATAATGCGGCGTTAAAGCCGGTGACTGACCATTTTGGTGGGATCTTGGCGCAAGGCATGGGGTCCGTGATGAATGGGTTTCTCGCCTTTGAAAAAGGTGGTGCGTTTTCGCAGGGCAAGGTGATGCCATTTGCAAAAGGTGGCGTGGTCTCAAGTGCCACAACCTTTCCTATGTCAAATGGGATGGGATTAATGGGCGAGGCGGGGCCAGAGGCGATTATGCCGTTGTCTCGCGGTGCGGACGGAAGCCTGGGTGTGCGCACCCAAGGCGGCGGGCAACCCATTAATATCACGATGAATATCTCCACGCCTGATGTGGAAGGGTTCCGCCGGTCGCAAAGCCAGATCGCATCACAAATGTCGCGTGCGCTGTCGCGTGGGCAACGGCACCGTTAAGGAGGGAAAAAGATGATTTTTCATGATATTCGGTTTCCGGCCAATCTAAGTTTTGGCTCGGTTGGTGGACCAGAACGGCGCACAGAGGTTGTGACGCTGGCAAACGGGTTCGAAGAGCGCAACACCCCGTGGGAGCATTCTCGGCGTCGATATGATGCAGGGATTGGGATGCGCAGCCTGGATGATGTCGAGACGCTGATTGCGTTCTTTGAGGCACGTCGCGGGCAATTGCACGGGTTTCGCTGGAAAGATTGGTCGGACTTTAAAAGCTCGGCCCCTTCCGTCGATCCGGAATACCATGACCAGGTGATTGGGGTGGGGGATGGAACCCGCGTTGAATGGCAATTGATCAAGACATATTGGAGCGGAGATCAATCCTATGCACGCCCCATCCAAAAGCCAGTGGTCGGGACGGTCACGATTGGCCTTCAAGGCGACCCGTTGGTTGAAGGTGTTCATTTTTCATATGACGCAAATACCGGCCTAGTGACCTTTGTCACGGCCCCTGAAAATGGCGCTGAAGTTACGGCAGGATTTGAATTTGATGTTCCTGTGCGCTTTGACACCGATCGGATCCATACATCCGTCGCCTCCTTTCAAGCCGGCAATGGGCCCAATGTCCCTGTGGTGGAGGTCCGTGTGTAATGGCGATTTCCGAGCAATTTGAAAATCATTTTGCCACAGGTGTCACAACGGTGGCCCGGTGCTGGGTGATGACGCGCAAAGATGGTGAAACCTATGGGTTCACTGACCATGACAGCGACCTGATGGTGGGCACGGTTTTATGCAAGGCTGATACGGGTTTAACGGCCCACGCGCTTGAGCAAACAACAGGGCTTTCCGTCGATAACACAGAAGCTTTGGGTTTGCTGAGTGATGCCTCAATCACAGAACAAGACATCAGGGCTGGGCGTTTTGACGGCGCATTGGTCGAGGCGTGGCTGGTCAACTGGCAGGCCCCTTCGCAATCCTACCTTCAGTTCCGAGGAACGGTTGGTGAATTGACGCGAGAGGCCGGTGGCTTTCGTGCAGAGCTGGTTGGGCAAACCGAGAAACTCAACCGTCCTCAGGGGCGCGCCTATCAAAAGCCATGTGGGGCCATCCTTGGCGATAAGCGCTGCACGGTAAACCTCGCGGATCCTGCATTTTCGACCGAAGCCTCGGCCGTAATCAACAAAAGCGAAATCGAGTTTACTTTTGAGGGACTTACTGGCTTTGAAGACGGTTGGTTTGAACGCGGTCGGTTCGTGGTGAAATCCGGTGAAGGTGCCGGGCTTGTCGGTATCATTCGTAAAGATACCACCCTGCCTGACGGCCGCCGGAAAATCGAGCTTTGGGAAGCGATCCGGGCTGAAATGCACCTGAGCGATCTGATCCAACTTGAGGCAGGCTGTGATAAGCGACCTGAGACCTGCAAGGCTCGGTTCAGTAATCTTTTGAATTTCCAAGGTTTTCCCGACATTCCAGGGGAGGATTGGCTGATGTCATATCCCGTTGCTTCTGAGCAAAATGATGGGGGCAATTTAGCAAACGGACGGGGTGCCGAGGCGACATCCGTTTAGTGGAATTCACGCGATAATGACAATTTTCATTTTGAGGATGTGACCATGAAAGCTCTCAAACAAAACCAGCTTGTGTTGGCTGAAGCGAAGCAATGGATTGGCACCCCCTATCAACATCAAACGTCCTGCAAAGGGATAGGTACGGATTGTCTTGGGTTGATCCGAGGGGTCTGGCGGTCTGTCTTAGGGGCGGAACCTATGGAAATTCCTGCATATTCGCAAGATTGGTCCGAGCCCGCCGGCCTGGAAAGCCTTTGGAACAGTGCCGCTGATGTCTTAACCGAAAAAGACCCAGCGGACGCCAAAGCTGGCGACGTACTGCTGTTTCGAATGCGGCAGGATGCGGTGGCCAAACACCTCGGAATTCTTGGGTCTGATGACCCGTATCAAACTTTTGTTCACGCCTATAGTGGGCACGGGGTGGTTGAAAGCCCCCTGTCGGCCCCGTGGGCGCGCCGCATTGTTGCGGTATTTGCGTTTCCGGAAAGGATTGACTGATGGCTACGATTGTATTGGCTGGCGTTGGCGCCGCATTTGGCGCGTCGGTTGGCGGTGGACTTTTGGGTCTGTCGTCTGTGGCGATAGGTAAGGCCATCGGCGCAACTTTGGGGCGCGCCATTGATAGCAAAATATTGGGGGGAGGGTCGGATCCGATTGAAACGGGCCGTGTCGATCGGTTACGCCTTACCGGGGCGTCTGAAGGGACAACAATTCCGCAGCTTTATGGACGTGCGCGCCTGTCAGGACAGGTGATTTGGGCAACCCGGTTTCAGGAGCAATCCGAAACGTCCGGAGGCGGTAAAGGCGCACCAAGCCAGCCCAAAGTGACAAGCTACAGCTATTCTATCAGCCTTGCGATTGCCTTATGTGAAGGTGAAATAACACGGGTCGGCCGTATTTGGGCGGATGGCAATGAGATTGCGATCAGTGATCTGAACATGCGCGTGTACCCCGGGGACAATAGCCAACTGCCCGACCCAAAAATCGAAGCAGTGATGGGGGCTGGCAATGTGCCTGCCTATCGCGGCACGGCTTATGTGGTGATTGAGGATCTCGAACTCGGCCAATTTGGCAATCGTGTTCCTCAGCTCAGCTTTGAAGTCGTGCGCCCTGAGCAAGCGGATCAGGTGCCCGAGTTGTCGAGAGGCACCAATGCCGTTGCGATCATTCCGGGCACCGGGGAATACGCTTTGGCAACGTCAAAGGTGGCTTTTACTGCAGAGCCTGGTGTCGCCGGATTGAGCAACTCCAACAGCCCATCGGGCCTGACCGATTTTGCGACCTCGTTGGATATTCTGGAAAACGACCTGCCCAATTGCGGCGCAACTTCCTTGATCGTTTCGTGGTTTGGGTCCGACCTGCGCTGTGCGAACTGCGATATCCAACCGAAGGTAGAGCAACAGTCGCAGGATGGTGACACGATGCCCTGGTCCGTATCGGGGATCTCGCGGGCGGCGGCGGGCATTGTCCCGATTGAGGACGGACGCGCGGTTTATGGTGGAACGCCAACTGACCAATCCGTCAAAGAAGCGCTGAGCGCGATGGCGGCCAAAGGGAAAAAGGTGACGTTCTATCCCTTCATTTTGATGGAGCAACTTCAGGGCAATACACTTGTTGATCCTTGGACTGGGACGACTGGACAGCCTAAGCTGCCTTGGCGCGGGCGTATTACCACGTCGCTTGCACCGGGCGTATCTGGATCGCCCGATAGCACCAGCGCTGTCGAAGCCGAAGTCGATGCGTTTTTTGGGCTGGCGCAAGCCTCTGATTTTTCGGTGACGGCCAATGGGGTGGATTATACCGGCCCGGCAGAATTTTCCTATCGCCGCTTCATTCTCCACTACGCCCATCTCTGTGCGGATGCGGGCGGGGTGGATGCATTTCTGATTGGGTCCGAACTGCGCGCGTTGACACAAATTCGCGGGGCGGGGCACAGTTTTCCTGTGGTCGAGAAGCTGATTGAATTGGCTCAAGATGTGCGTGCCATTCTCGGGCCGGACATTAAGATTTCCTATGCGGCGGATTGGTCAGAATATTTTGGATATCGCCCGACGGATGGATCTGGAAATATCTATTATCACCTTGATCCACTGTGGAGCCATGATGACATCGATTTCATCGGGATAGACAACTACATGCCGCTGTCTGATTGGCGTGATGGGTTTGAACATCTCGATGGGCATCACGGCTCGATTTACAACCTCGACTATCTGAAATTGAACATCGAAGGTGGGGAGGGGTATGACTGGTATTATGCTTCACAAACAGACCGTGATGCCCAAAACCGCAGCCCGATCACCGATGGCGCGCATGATGAACCTTGGGTGTACAGGTACAAAGATTTGCGGAATTGGTGGTATCGCTCGCACCACAATCGGATTGGTGGCATGCGCCACCCGCTGCCCACGGATTGGTTGCCTGGATCCAAGCCATTTTGGTTCACTGAAATGGGGTGTGCTGCGATTGATAAGGCGACCAATGAGCCGAATAAATTCCTCGATCCGAAAAGCTCGGAATCCACCTTGCCGCAATACTCTACTGGGCGTCGCGATGACCTGATCCAGATGCAATATGTGCGCGCCATGAATGAGTATTGGGGCGATGTTTCAAACAACCCGACACATTCGGCCACGGATGTGCAAATGATCGACATGGGTCGGGCGCATATTTGGGCGTGGGATGCACGCCCGTTCCCAGCATTTCCAAATAATCTGGAACTGTGGAGCGACGGCGTGAATTATACCCGGGGTCATTGGCTGAATGGGCGCAGTTCGTCGCGTTCGTTGGCGTCTGTTGTATCCGAGGTATGTGATCGTTCTGGTTTGAAAAATTACGATGTTTCGAAGCTTTATGGACTTGTTCGTGGGTATGTCGTGAAAGATATCTCTTCCGGGCGATCGGCATTGCAGCCACTCATGCTTGCCTATGGGTTTGAAGCTTCAGAACATGAAGGTGTCCTGCATTTCCGCACGCGGACAGGACGGCCTGATCATGTGCTTGATCCTGAGAAAATGGCCCTGACGTCAGAACAGAACACGACGCTTGAACGCATTCGTGACGGCGAAGCCGATGTTGCTGGCCGGGTCCGCCTGAGCTTTGTGGAAAGTGAAGGGGATTATGAAGTCCGTTCAGCGGAGGCAATCTTTCCTGACGACGGCAATCAGACCGTGTCTCAAAGTGAAATACCACTCATTTTGACCCAAGCGGAGGCTCAGGATATTTCTGAACGCTGGCTCGCTGAAGCCCGGATCGCACGCGATCGTGCCAATTTCTCATTGCCGCCGTCTGAGATTAGAAAAACGGCTGGTGAGGTGGTGGAAATCGCCACGGAGGCTGGGACCGAATTGTTTCGGATGGATCATATCGAACATGCCGGTGTGCAGGTTGTACAAGCAACACGAGTTGAGGCGGGTGTTTATGGCCCGACAGCCACAAAAGAAGCAACGGTTGTGCACAAATCGTTTGTGACGCCACCGCCGGCATTCCCACTGTTTTTGGATTTGCCGCTGATCACCGGAGACGAAGAACCTCATGCCCCCCATATCGCTGCGTCATCGCGGCCGTGGTTGGGTAAGGTTGCCGTGTATTCGTCGGCCTCTGACAACGGCTATGCCGTGAATACGATCTTGGATCGACGCGCAACCATCGGCGTGACCGAAACGGTATTAAACAAAGCGAGCGCAGGGATGTTGGATCGCGGTGCATCTGTGCGGGTGAAACTGATTGATGGTACGTTGTCGAGCGTGTCACTTTCCGACCTGTTGAATGGGGCAAATGTCGCGGCGATTGGCGACGGAAGCCCGGAAAACTGGGAGGTGTTTCAGTTCACCACCGCGACTTTGGTCGGCGAGCGAACATACGAGCTTTCGGGGCGTTTGCGCGGTCAGGCCGGAACGGATGCATTGATGCCCGACACTTGGCCCGTGGGAAGCTATTTTGTTTTGCTGGACGGTCGCGCAGAACAAATCAGCCTTCCGTCCTCGGCGCGCGGGGTGGATCGTCATTACCGCATCGGATCCGCGCGCTTGCCCTATAGTGACGCAAGTTTTCAGCATAAGGTCGTGGCATTTCAAGGAATTGGGCTGCGACCCTATGCACCAGTTTTCCTGACCGCAACAGATGTTGGTGCGGGTGATCTGGCCATCGGCTGGGTGCGTAGAACGCGTGTTGATGGCGATCACTGGGGGATAGGCGAGGTGCCGCTGGGCGAAGCTGGAGAAGTATACATGGTGCGAATTTCCCAAGGCGGGAGTGTTTTGCGCGAAGAGCAGACGACCGTGCCAAACTGGACCTATGATGCTGTCATGCAAACAGCTGACGGTGTCAGTGGTGTGTTTACCGTGGAGGTTGCCCAAGTCTCTGATCGGTTCGGGCCTGGGGTGTTTGCATCGATCACTGTGGGGGCTTAATATGCGTCCGGTCCTTCCAGGTGATGTGGCCGCCGCGGCCTGTGCTTTATTGATGATACAGGCAGAACGAAGGCCGGATGCGATCGTTCGGATGATCGCACGGGCCAACGCGGCGGACAGATATCGGTTTGTCACCGGGGCCGCGCATCCCAAATGGGGCAATGGCAGCCTTGCGGCTGTCGCGAAAGGAATGGCCCGTCTGCGTGAACCATATCAGGATGACCCTGATTACTGTGACTGCATGATGACCATTTACGCGGCGCTAAAGATGTTGCGTGCAAGAAAAGCAACTTGAGGTGCCCCGATTGCGTCGCTGAGAGGTGTTGCACAGGTGTTGGGTTAAACAGCGCGCCCCCTCGACCCGATCGGGGGGGCGTTTGTCGGTTTGGGCCGGTATAGACCGGTCTGCGACCCAATCTGATCTGCTTGATGGCGGTGCAATAAACGTCGCCAATCAAGCGCTTTTCGCACACCCAGGATAGCCGCGTCAGAACGATCAAATTCCAGCCCCATTCCAAGCTGACATCTTTGTGATCACCGCTTTGCATTTGGCATTTATCCCCTAGCTGTTATAGAACTGTCAGACAATGTGAGGACGAATGATGGCCAAGACACGCGCGCATGTGAGAAATCTTGATCCGGTTTGGGAGCGTATCACACACGAAGGCCACCAGGCTGTCGTGGAGGAACCTCTTTTGGGCGGCCTGGTGCATGCATGTGTCTTGCATCACAAAAATCTGGAAAAAGCGCTGTCTTATCGATTTGCCGCCAAGCTCAGCTCCAATGAAATGAGCATGGTTTTGCTCCGTGAGATTGCAGATGAAGCCTATGATGGTTGCGCCGAGCTGTCTGATGCCGCGCGTGCAGATATTGCCGCGATCTTGGAACGTGATCCTGCATGCCACCGCATGTTGCAACCGATCCTTTTCTTCAAGGGCTTTCAGGCGATGCAAGCCTATCGCCTCGCGCATTTTTTGTGGAGCGAAGGACGAAGAGATCTGGCCTATTTCATCCAGATGCGCTGTTCCGAGGTTTACGGCATCGATATTCACCCCGGCGCACGCATCGGCAAAGGGATCATGATTGACCACGCCCATTCGATTGTGATCGGGGAAACCGCAGTTGTCGGCGACAATGTGTCGATGTTGCACTCGGTCACCTTAGGCGGGACCGGGAAAGAAGACGAAGATCGCCACCCGAAAATCGGCGATGGTGTCTTGATCGGGGCTGGTGCAAAAGTGTTGGGCAATATTCAGGTGGGGCGGTGTTCGCGAATTGCCGCGGGTTCTGTTGTGCTCGAGGAGATTCCTGAAAACGTTACTGTGGCAGGGGTTCCAGCGCGTATCGTTGGCGAAGCGGGATGTTCTCAACCTGCTGTCAGCATGGACCAAACCTTCAAACGGTAAACATGTGAAGCGATACCAGCGTACAAGTTGTTCTAAATCAAAGATAAATATCGGATATGTCTTTAGGGAAGTGGTGTTCAAACATCCTAAGGACTTATGAAAATGATAAAGCTTTGGTTGGCTGCGGTCATGGGGTTTTCAGCACTGTTTCTTGTCGTGGTCACGGCCTGACTTATTCGTCATCTGGAAACACAATACAAAAGGCACCGCCTTTTGTATTGTCCGTTCGTATCTCTTGGCCGCCTTACGACAGTTGATCAAAGGCCTGAAGTGCGCGTGATCCGTACATATAGGCGGGTCCGCCGCCCATCATAATGGACACAGAGACCGTTTCCGCAATCTCCTCGCGCGTTGCACCGGCTTTGATCGCGGCGCGCACATGAAACCCGATGCAATCATTACACTGCTTGATGATCCCGATCGCAATGCATTGCAGTTCTTTGTCTTTGGTCGACAGGGCCCCGTTGCTCATTGCGGCCCGGTGCATTGTAGAAAACCCCTTGGCCCCATCTGGAGAGATTTTGCGGTACTCGTCGGTGTTGGCGGTGGTGTCCGCCAAAAGTGCTTTGAAATCCATCACATGCTCCTGATTTGGAATTTCGGTTGCGCAAAGAAATGGCCCAAGGGGCTGTGTGCCACCTTGAGCCAGATCAATAGATTTAATGTTTTGAATGTGTGTTAAGCCAGCATCGTCATTGGGTTTTCAAGGTTGTCCACGATTGCCTTAAGCAGGTTCGCCCCAACGGCCCCGTCGATGACACGGTGATCAACGGACATTGTCACGCTCATCACGGTCGCAATCCCCAGCTCGCCGTCATCGCCAACAACAGGCTTCTTCACTCCGGCACCAACGGCCAGAATGCCCGCATGAGGAGGGTTCACGATGGCGTCAAAATTGTCGATGCCAAACATACCAAGGTTCGAAATGGCAAAGCTGCCGCCTTGGTATTCATGAGGCGCCAATTTGCGGTCTCGGGCCCGGCCGGCAAGGTCTTTCATCTGGGTCGACAGGCTGGACAGCGATTTTTGATCGGCATCTTGCAAGACGGGTGTAAACAAGCCACCTTCAATGGCGACAGCAACAGCCACATCCGAGGCCGTCATTTGCAGAACCCGATCGCCTGCCCAAACCGCGTTGGCTTCTGGCACTTGTTGCAAGGCGACAGCCACGGCTTTGATGATAAAGTCGTTTACCGACAGTTTCACACCGCGCGCTTCCAGCTGTTTGTTCAGCTGACTGCGGAACGCCAACAAAGCATCAATCTTGATGTCGCGGCGCAGATAGAAATGCGGGATGGTCTGCTTGGCCTCGGACAGGCGCGCGGCAATTGTCTTGCGCATGCCATCCAGCTTGACCTCTTCAAACGTGCGGTCCTGATACATCGCGGCCACCGCATCCGACGACACGGACGGGGCAGGGGCAGCAACTGGGGCTGGGGTTTGGGCCGCAGGCGCTGCAACAGGTGCGGTTGCGGAGGTGGCTTCGACATCTGCCTTCACAATCCGACCTTTTGGACCCGAACCAGTGATCTGTGCAAGATCCAGACCTTTGTCAGACGCGATGCGGCGTGCCAAGGGGGATGCAAAAATGCGTGCCCCATCCGTCGCTTGTGGTGCAGGCGCCGCCGGTGCAGCGACGGGCGCGGCCGCAGGCGCCTCAGTCGGAGTGGCCTCAGCGGCTGGTGCAGGTGTTGGCGACGCAGACGAGATGTCATCCGCGCTTTCGCCCTCTTCCAACAGCACCGCAATGGCCGTGTTCACCTTCACCCCTTCGCTGCCGTCAGCAATCAAGATTTTACCAATGACACCTTCGTCAACAGCCTCAAATTCCATCGTGGCTTTGTCGGTTTCGATCTCGGCAAGCAAATCGCCGGATTGCACAGTATCCCCTTCTTTCACAAGCCATTTGGCAAGTGTGCCCTCTTCCATAGTGGGTGACAGGGCGGGCATGAGAATTTCAGTAGGCATGCTCAAACTCCTCAGCGATAAGTTACAGCTTTGACCGCATCAATGACCTCTTTCGTGGTCACTAGCGCAAGCTTTTCAAGGTTGGCGGCGTAAGGCATTGGAACGTCTTTGCCGGTCAGGTTGATCACGGGGGCGTCAAGATAATCAAACGCGCGCTCCATGATCGTGGCGGACAGGTGGTTGCCGATCGAGGCCACTGGCCAACCTTCTTCCACGGTCACGCAGCGGTTGGTTTTCATCACCGATTGGATCACCGTGTCATAGTCCAGCGGGCGCAAGGTCCGCAGGTCAATCACTTCGGCGGACACGCCTTCTTTGGCCAGCTCATCCGCGGCTTCAAGCGCGTATTTCATACCAATGCCAAAGCTGACGATGGTCACATCGGTGCCTTCGCGCCAGATCCGCGCTTTGCCGAACGGCACGATGTAATCATCCATGACCGGAACATCAAAACTGGTGCCATAGATCAGCTCGTTTTCCAGGAAAACAACTGGGTTCTGATCGCGGATCGCAGATTTCAACAGGCCCTTTGCGTCGGCCGCGGAATAGGGCATTGCCACATGCAAACCGGGGATTTGAGCATACCATGCCGCATAATCCTGGCTGTGCTGTGCGCCAACGCGGGATGCGGCACCATTGGCCCCGCGGAACACGATGGGACAGGACATTTGCCCACCAGACATATACCGCGTTTTGGCGGCCGTGTTGATGATGTGGTCAATCGCCTGCATGGCGAAGTTGAAGGTCATGAACTCAACAATCGGCTTCAAACCGGCCATCGCAGCCCCCGAGGCCAGCCCCGTAAAGCCATGTTCGGTGATTGGCGTGTCGATCACGCGCTTGGCGCCAAACTCGTCCAGCAACCCTTGGCTGACTTTATAAGCGCCCTGATATTCCGCGACCTCTTCCCCCATCAGGAAAACAGTGTCATCGCGGCGCATTTCTTCGGCCATCGCATCACGCAACGCTTCGCGTACGGTGGTTTGGCGCATTTCAGTGCCGGCTGGGATATCGGCCTCGGCCGGAATGACCGGAGTGATTGGTTGGGCCGCCACGCGCGCTGGGGCAGGGGTATCGACAGGGGCTTCGACAGGGGCAGATGCCGCCTCGGAAGGTGCGGGAGCAGCAGACGAGATGTCATCCGCGCTTTCGCCTTCTTCGATCATCACAGCGATGGGTGTGTTCACTTTCACGCCTTCGCTGCCGTCAGCGATGAGGATCTTCCCCATGATGCCTTCGTCAACCGCTTCGAATTCCATCGTCGCTTTGTCGGTTTCAATTTCCGCCAGAATGTCGCCTGACTGAATGGTGTCGCCTTCTTTCACCAGCCATTTGGCCAATGTGCCTTCTTCCATGGTCGGAGAGAGGGCGGGCATGAGAATTTCGGTAGCCATCTGTTTTGTTCCTCTGTCCTGAGATTAGGCGTAAATATCGGTCCACAGCTCTTCGAGCGCGGGTTCCGGGCTTACTTTTGAGAATTCAGCCGCATCGTTCACAACCGCTTTGATCTCTTTGTCGATGGCCTTCAGCTCCTCCTCAGAGGCATGTTTTCCTTGCAAAAGCAACTCGCGCACATGTTCAATCGCGTCACGTTCTTCGCGCACTTTCTGTACTTCTTCGCGGGTGCGATACTTTGCAGGGTCTGACATGGAATGACCGCGATAGCGGTATGTTTTCATCTCTAGAATATAGGGGCCTTTGCCAGAACGACAGTATTCAGTGGCACGTAAACCGGCGTCACGCACGGCCATAACGTCCATGCCGTCCACCGCTTCGCCCTTAATTCCAAACGCTTCGCCGCGCGTGTAGATCTCGGGGGTGGAACTTGCCCGCTGCAGTGATGTGCCCATGGCGTATTGGTTGTTCTCGATCACATAGATGACCGGAAGCTCCCACAACGACGCCATGTTGAAGCTTTCGTAAACTTGTCCTTGGTTTGCAGCACCATCCCCAAAATAGGCGAAGGTCACGCCGCCGTTTTCAAGGTATTTATCCGCAAACGCGAGCCCGGTTCCGATGGGCACCTGCGCGCCAACAATCCCATGCCCACCATAGAAGTGCTTTTCGGTGGAAAACATGTGCATCGAGCCGCCTTTGCCGCGCGAATACCCACCTTCGCGGCCGGTCAGCTCTGCCATCACACCCTTGGGGTCCATGCCGCAGGCCAACATGTGGCCGTGATCGCGGTAGGATGTGACACGCTTGTCGCCTTCAATGGCAGCGGCTTCAAGCCCAACAACTACGGCCTCTTGGCCGATATATAGGTGACAGAACCCGCCAATCAGACCCATGCCATATAGCTGTCCTGATTTCTCTTCGAATCGACGGATGAGAAGCATTTCGCGATAGAACGTCAACAAATCCTCTTTGGATGTGTTTGATTTCTTGGCGCTTTTCCGGGCTGCCATATGGCGTCCTCCTTTTGGCGTCAGCTCTACTTGCTGGAATAGTTTAGCATTAAACTATCTATTACAGCCTTTTGGGCTTCAGGTCGACAAAAAATAGACCTGCACGCTGCGGCGCAGCGATGCTTGTGTTTCCAATAGAGGTTTTAGAAGGGGTAGTTTAGCGCAGAACGACTTCGTTTGCGCGGACCAATCCCAGAACTGACCGGGCTTGCTGATCAAGTAAATCCAAGTCGAGGTATTCATCAGATAGGCGATGGGTTTTGTTTTGCAGACGGGCAATTTTGGCCGAGAGCGCTGCGCGTTCTTGAATGAGCGCTTGCGCCTCGGCCTCAATTTGCACACGGCGGAATAAACCGAAGTCGCCCTGCACGCTGGCAAAGGTGAAGTAAATGCCGAGGCCGATAGCCACGACAAAGTAGATTGCTCCACCAAATCCAGATTGTGCGCGGGGATTACCCATAGGTTTCTTGCCCGTATGATACTGCCTCATGCCCACCTCTTTTGGGTGGTGCAAGAACACTATGGCATAGGTGATTCGGCTTGTGAATCCCAAAAACGAATCATCGGTGAAAAAAAGTCTGCTCAAATGCAAACGCCCGCAGCGATTGCTGCGGGCGCATATGATCAAAGGTTTGCGGTGGGCTAGCCCGCGATGGATGCTTGATAGATGCTGTCGATTGTGTCTGCGATCGTCGCATTAAATGCATCGTCAGATTGTTGTGCGGACAACCCTTCGGTGAGCGCCCGAGAAAAGCTTGCGATCATGCCGGTGTTCTTGGACAGGCGCGCGTTTGCTTCTTCGCGGGAATAGCCGCCCGACAAGGCCACAACCGATGCAACCCGTGGGTGGTTCACAAGCGTCACATAGTGGTTGGCTGTTTCCGGCAGCGTCAATTTCAACATCACTGTTTGGTCGTCAGACAATGTGTCCAACTGCGCGGTCAGCTCTGCCAAAAGCAGATCTTCGGCGGCGGCCTTATCTGAAATCGAAATGGTGACTTCGGGTTCGATGATCGGCACCAGCCCATGGCTGATGATTTGTTTTCCGACTTCGAACTGTTGTGAAACAATGGCCTTAATGCCTTCTGCGTTTGCGGCATTTATGACCGAGCGCATTTTGGTGCCGAAGATCCCCGCAGCGACTGCTCGCTCACACAGAGCATCCAGTTCTGGCATCGGTTTCATCAGTTGCACGCCGTTTTCTTCGTCCGCGAGGCCCTTGTCGACCTTCAGAAATGGAACCACACCGCGCTTTTCCCACATATAACTTGCGGTGGGCTGTCCGTCGATTTGACGATCCATCGTCATTTCAAACAAGATGGCCCCGACCACCTTTTCGCCGGTAAATGCGGGGGCTTTGGCGATCCGCGAACGCATGGCATGGATCATGTCGTACATTTCGGCATCATTAGAATATGCGTTTTCT
Source organism: Aliiroseovarius lamellibrachiae (assembly GCF_018599245.1). Taxonomy (GTDB): domain Bacteria; phylum Pseudomonadota; class Alphaproteobacteria; order Rhodobacterales; family Rhodobacteraceae; genus Aliiroseovarius; species Aliiroseovarius lamellibrachiae. Next base: position 101,591 of record NZ_JAHEVJ010000004.1, on the reverse strand, counting down.
TCGACACCATAAAGGCGCAATGCCTTTGGCGTCGAGCCGCCCGACTGGTCGAGCGCTGCAATAAAGCCTTTACCGGCCTTGATTTTATCCAATTGTTGTTGATTTGGCATATCTGTCCCGTCTGACATCAGGGTGGCGTTTGCCCTGTTCTATGGCAGTGGCGCGCCGGTTGCAATTCTGCTGGCGCTAACAGTTTACTGAAGGCGGTGGAGGAGCGGGCGAGCCCTGAATACGGTGAATGGCAGGGCGCGCGCCAATCGCTTGAGACGCAAGTCGGTGATATTGGTAAATCTGTCACTCGTTACCAAAGCCACATTGCTTATTTGGTCAGGATAAGTTTTCCGGCACGGGTAATGGTCAATGTATAAATCATGCCGTTCAAGGTGATCTGAGCCGTTTTGCCGTATTGGGTCAGCGACAATGCCTCGTATTGTGGTGTCTGTGGCGGGGAGAGGGTGTCAAATCGCGATGTGCGCAATGCGGCATTCATTTGCGTGTTCCTTCTAGTTGGTCAAGCAACCATTCCGCCGCGGCAATCGGGCCTTGGGGGGTGGGAAGGCGTAGGATTATGTCAAAGGGGGCGTCGGTTTTTTTGTCAGTAATTCGGGTCATCTTCGCGCTCATTGGTCAGTCGTTGAAGGGGCTGGCCGCTGATGCGGTTGGCTGATGTAAATAACTTACTAAATTAGTCAGAAATATGTCAACCCTTGTTTGCCAAAAGAATATCCCGTGCAATACGCGGCGTTGAGCGCTTCCAGAACCTGCGCGCCTGCGCCAGATAAAGCGAGTGTCCACGGCAAAAAAAACGCCGCCTCCCTCTTGATAATGAATATTCATTATCTTAATTGTGCGAGATCAACTGAGGGCGATCAATGGCAAGACTTAGCAAGAATGACACCAGAAAGAAGCTTCGCGACGCGCTTGTCGCCGAAGTGGTCGAGAACGGCATTTCCTCCGTGAACATTGCGCGCATCGTTGAGCGGGCCAAGGTGTCCGCCGGCACGGTCTATGTTCATTTCGAGAACAAGGACGACATGCTCCGTCAGATCTATATTGAGCTTAAAGCAGAGTTTCATGGCAGCATCACGCAACACCGCGCCGAGACCGACAGCGCACGCCTCGTTCGAGAAATGTGGTTCGGGATGTTCCGCTTCGTGCGCGACCGGCCGCATGACTTCCTGTTTCTCGACTACGCCGCCGCCGCGAAGATCCTGTTGCCAGAGCAGCAGGTGATCTCTGACGGATACGCCGACGATATCGCGGCGCTTCTCAGACGCGGGGTCGATGACGGCACGTTGGCTGACCTCGATCCTGGCCTGCTGTCGCTTCTGCTGGTGGCGCCGGCGATGCAACTTGCCCGCGGCGCGGTGCTCTCGGGGCAGCAAATTCCCGAACCCCTGATTGCGAAGGCCTTCGACCGGGTCTGGCTCTCCATCGCAAACCACTGACCAAAAGGATCAACCCATGTCAAAAGTCGTTCTTGTTACCGGCACATCCACCGGGCTTGGCATCGCCATTGCGGTTCAGGCCGCACAGGCCGGACACACCGTCTATGCCACCATGCGCAACACCACCAAATGCGACGCCCTGGATGCGGCGGCAGAGGCGGCGGGTGTGTCGCTCTTGGTGCGGCAACTCGACGTACAGGATACAACCTCCGTCACCCATGCGGTCGAGACCGTCATAGCGGAGCAGGGGCGCATCGATGTGCTCGTCAATAACGCCGGCATGGGCTATGCCCGCAGCCTTGAACAGGCTGAAGAAGCGGACATTCATAAGATCCTCGATATCAACTACATGGGCGTCGCGCGCTGTACAAAGGCCGTCATGCCCCATATGCGCAAGGCCCGCGCGGGTCACGTCATCAACATCAGCTCCGTCGGCGGGTTGGTCGGTCAGCCTTTCAATGAAATCTATTGCGGTGCGAAGTTCGCGGTCGAAGGTCTGACAGAGGCAATGGCGAGCTACATCACCCCCGCCTTTGGCATCCACTTCACCGCCGTAGAACCAGGCGGCATCGTCTCCGAATTTGCCAATACCGTGCTGGAGCAGATCAGCCAGACCGGCGGAATGTTCGAGGATGAATACTTGCCGATCCTTCAGAAATACGTCTCTGGCGCGCAAAATCGCCAAAACACGGGCATCTACCAGACCGCGGATGACGTCGCGGATGTGGTCATGCAGGTCATGGCCGCAGAAACGCCCCCGGTCCGCACCCGGACGTCCGATTGGTCTGAAGCCTTTACCAAGCTGAAGACCGAACTTGACCCGGATGGGCGAAAACAACAGGCGCTGGTCATCGAGCAGTTCCTGGGATGAGGCGAAGTGAGGGCCGTTTGTTCTCTTAGGCGTCATGCTTGCGGCGCCGGGCATTCGGTATTGAGTAAATGTGTCTTCACAGCCGAACCCATTACAGCCGAACCCATTTTCGCGACCCATTCCGGGGTGTCCTTGGTCGTTCATCTGCCTCGATGACCCCGGAAAAAAGGGTCCGTTGCCGGACCCGATGATCCTGAATACAATAAATGTCAGCGACAGGTCGTGTGTTTGTCGCACCCGAGCTGTCGCGCAAGCGTGCGCGCTTCGATGTCAGAGAGCGCCTCCGGTTTTGGCCGAAGGATTATGATCATCATCCGGTCATGCTCGGCCTGAGCAGGGTTCAGATCGTCGTGTGCATCCAGAAAACGTTGGCGTTCGTGGTGTCGCGATGGGTGTCCTTCGTGGGGCTACGAAGGATGCTTGGCATTTTTCTTCAAAAGCAAAGCGCGCCAACACAGAAATGCGGACACCCATAACAATATGACAAATTTATGCGCTCAGCGCCGCAACGCCGGGCAATTCTTTTCCTTCCATCCACTCAAGGAACGCCCCCCCGGCCGTGGAGATATAGGTGAAACGGTCTGCTGCATGTGCTTTGTTCAGTGCCGCAACGGTATCACCACCACCGGCAACTGAGATTAATCTGCCCGCTTCTGACAGCTCTGCCGCCTTCGCGGCAGCCGCGTTGGTGGCCTTGTCAAAAGGTTCGATTTCAAACGCGCCAAGTGGCCCATTCCAGATCAGGGTTTTTGCGTTTTCCATGGTGGCAATAATGCGATCAACACTCGCAGGGCCCGCGTCAAGGATCATGGCATCAACGGGGCAGGCATCCGCGGCCGTAACCTCATTCTCTGCGTTTGCGGCAAATTCGCGTGCGACAACCACATCGGAGGGCAGGATAATCTCGCAGCCCGCGGCTTCGGCTTTGGTCAGGATCTCATTGGCTGTGTCAGCCAGGTCATGTTCGGCCAATGATTTGCCCACATTGATGCCCTGGGCCGCAAGAAACGTGTTTGCCATCCCGCCACCAATGACCAGATGGTCAACTTTTTCGACAAGATTGCCCAAAAGGTCCAGCTTGGTTGATACTTTCGCTCCGCCGACGACGGCCATGACGGGACGTTCCGGTTGCCCCAGGGCGGCTTCAAGCGCGCTGAGTTCAGCTTGCATTAAGCGACCTGCACATGAGGGTAGCAGGCGCGCAATGCCTTCGGTGGAACCATGTGCGCGATGGGCCGCTGAGAACGCATCGTTACAATAAATGTCGCCCAGGGCCGCAAGGGCGGCCACAAAAGCACCGTCGTTTTTTGTCTCGCCAGCGTGAAAACGTGTATTTTCCAGCAAGAGAACATCGCCCTCTTCCAGAGCGGCCACCGCTTTTTTGGCGGGCCCCCCAATACAGTCTTCGGCAAATTTGACAGGACGGCCCAGGGCCGCTTCCAGTGCCGGGCGCACCACCGACAGGCTCATCTCCGCCACGCGTTCACCTTTGGGCCGGCCGAAATGCGCCAACAGCACCGGTTTCCCCCCGGCGGCCAGAATATCGCGGAGTGTTGGCAGGATGCGTTGAATGCGCGTATCATCGGTCACAGTGCCATTCTTGACCGGAACATTGATGTCGACCCGCGTCAGCACCACTTTCCCCGCCAGTTCCATCTCGTCCAGTGTCTTCCAGGCCATAACATCTCTCCATCAAATCTGATGCTTTTGCACACGATTTATGCGCGCGGGTCAACGGCCAATGGAGAATTCATCGCAAGGTCTTTTCATCCTAGCGCCGCGCGCATAGGTTGGCCGACGAATAAGATATGAAAAAGGAGGCCCAGATGGCCGAGTATAAAGATCCGGAAAACACAATCCTTTTGGAACTCAAAAATGGCACTGTTGTCATCGAGCTTCTGCCCGATGTCGCCCCAAAACACAGCGAACGTATGAAAGAATTGGCGCGTTCGGGCGCTTATGATGGCGTTGTGTTTCACCGCGTAATCTCGGGCTTCATGGCACAGACAGGTGACGTGAAGAACGGCAAAGATCCGATGATGATGCGCCACGCTGGCACCGGCGGGTCGGATCTTCCTGATCTGCCAGCAGAATTTTCCAAACTGCCCCATGATCGTGGCACCATTGGTGCGGCGCGTTCGGCCAATCCGAACTCGGCCAACAGCCAGTTTTTCATCAACTTCAGCGACAATAACTTCTTAAACGGCCAGTACACCGTTTATGGACGCGTGACATCAGGTATGGATCTTGTGGATGCAATCGCTGTTGGCGAACCACCTGCGGACCCGGACCTGATGGTATCGGTTAAGGTCGCCGCAGATGTCTGATAAATCCACAAAAGATATCCGGACGTTCTGGGTGGCTTTTCTGGCAGGCGTTGCTGTGGTTGTTGGATTTGCGGTCTATACCTTGTGGCCGCAAACCTATGAGCCCAACGCAGCGGTTGCCCAAGACAGCTTTCCCCAAGTGGAATTGACCATCGCAGGTGAAGCAAACGGCAAAGTGTTGATCACACTGCGCCCGGATCTTGCACCGAAACATGTTGAGCGGATCCTGAAGCTTGCCCGTGATGGCAAATATGACGGCATCATGTTTCACCGCGTGATTGACGGCTTTATGGCCCAGACAGGTGATGTTCAATATGGTCGCGTGGATGGGCAAAACCCTGAACGCGCGGGCATGGGCGGTTCTGATTTGCCTGATATTCCGGCTGAGTTCACCGACGAGCCTTATGTTGCCGGTGTGGTTGGCATGGCTCGTTCGCAAAGCCCGAACTCGGCCAACAGCCAGTTCTTTATCATGTTCGCCCCCGGTCCGTTCCTTGATGGGAAATATACCGTTGTGGGTCAAGTGGCCGAAGGGTTCGACGTGGTTCAGGCGATCAAAAAGGGCGAAGGCCCCAATGGTCAGATGATTGGCGATGCGGATGTGATGGAAAGCATGCGTGTGGTTGAATAACCCACAATAGCTCAAACCCGCGTGAGCGGGGCTTTGCGGGGCCTTCTCTCTCTGTCACGGTGTGATCAGCGAGAGGAGGCCCCAATGCGTTTAACCCTGACGATAATGCTTGTGGTCCTTGGCCTGTGGGCTCAGGGGCTGCGCGCGGATCCCAATTTCTGGCAACATGAGTTTCCGAAAACGGATTTCAGCCAAACCAGCGTTCCCAATTGGACCGAAATCCTGTCAGGCGGGCCGGGCCGTGATGGGATCCCCGCTTTGTCCAATCCCAGTTTTTTACCCGCTGTGGATGAAGTCCGCCTTGGCGCGCGCGAACCGGTGCTGACCGTGGAAATCGACGGCGAGCTTCCTCGGGCCTATCCCATTCGCTATCTGACATGGCATGAGATTGTGAATGATACTGTGGCCGGGGTGCCCATCGCCGTCACTTTTTGTCCGCTTTGCAATTCAGGTATGGTTTTTGACCGACGTGTCGCGGGGAAGGTTCTGACGTTTGGGGTGTCCGGCAAGCTCAGAAACTCTGACATGGTCATGTATGATCGCGAAACAGAGAGCTGGTGGCAGCAGGCGATTGGCACCGGCATCGTTGGCGTGCACACGGGGGCCGAGTTGACCCAGCTGCCAGCTTGGATGGAAAGCTGGTCGGAATTTGCGCGGCGTAATCCCGAGGGGGTGGTGATGGATGAACCAAAAGCCAACCGGTCCTATGGGCGTAATCCATATGTGGGGTACGACGGGCGCAATCGACCTTATCCGTTTTTCAATGGTGAGCTTCCTCCGCATGATGTTCCCGCATTGGCCCGTGTGGTGCGTGTCGGGGACAAAGCATGGCCAATGTCGCGATTGGCAGAGTTGGGCGAAGTGAATGAGGCGGGTGTCACGTTAACTTGGGCGGCTGGGCAAGCATCCGCGCTTGATGCGGCCCGTATCGCCAATGGACGGGACGTGGGAACCATTCGCGTTCGGGATGCCGCGGGCAATGATGTTCCGCATGACGTGCTTTTTGCCTTTGCCTATCACGCGTTTTGGCCAAATGGCACATGGATGCTTGGGGAATAACAGAGATAACATATTGGGAACCCAATAAAAAAGGGCGCGAAGATCATCGCGCCCTTTGTGCATTCAATGTGAAAACCCTAGTTGCCTCGTCGCTGACTGAACATCCCAGCACTTTCAGCAGCTGCCCGGATGGCTTTGGATTTATTGACCGTTTCCTCATATTCCGCCTCGGGGTCACTGTCGTAGACAACACCGCCACCGGCCTGAATATAGAGCTTTTCATCTTTCACAACCGCGGTGCGCAGGGCGATACACATGTCCATGTCACCACCCGCGCTAAAATACCCAAGGCCACCACCGTAAATCCCACGCTTTTCAGGTTCCAGCTCGTCGATGATTTCCATCGCGCGCACTTTTGGTGCCCCAGACACGGTGCCAGCGGGCATTCCTGCGAAATAGGCATCCAGCGCGTCTTTGTCTTCGTGAAGCTCGCCAACCACGTTTGAGACGATGTGCATCACATGGCTGTAACGCTCGATAATAAACTCTTCTGTCGGGCGTACGGTGCCAATTTTGGCCACACGTCCTACATCGTTACGGCCGAGATCCAACAGCATCAAATGCTCTGCGAGTTCTTTTTGGTCCGCCAGCAAATCCAACTCATAGGCTTTGTCTTCTTCGGGGGTTGCCCCGCGTGGACGCGTGCCTGCAATGGGGCGAATGGTGACTTCGCGATCAAACACACGCACCAGAATTTCTGGGCTTGCGCCCACAACCTGAAACCCACCAAAGTTGAAATAGAACATAAAGGGCGACGGATTGGTGCGTCTGAGCGAACGATACAGTGAAAATGGGGGCAGGGGGAAATCCTGAACCCAACGCTGGCTTGGCACCACCTGAAAGATATCACCGGCTTTGATGTATTCTTTGGCGCGGTTGACCGCCGACAGATAATCGTCTTTGGCGAAGTTTGATGTGAGCGGCCCAAGCTCTGCAACGTCGCCAAGATCGCGGCTTTCGCCAGAGGCGGCACGCTCCAGATCCCGCAACGCGTCCATGACCCGTTCCGCCGCCTGTGCATAAGCCGCTTTGGCGCTGAGCCCGGAGCTTACAAAGGCTGGCGCGACCAGTGTGACTTCGCCTTTGACACCATCAAGGACGGCCACCACAGAGGGACGCATCATCACCGCATCTGGAAGTTCAAGCGTATCGGGGTTCACATCCGGCAAATGTTCGACCAAGCGGATCATGTCATAGCCAAGATAGCCAAACAGCCCCGCCGATGCCGCGGGCAGGTCGTTCGGAAGATCAATTTCGCTTTCCGCCAGAACCGTTCTGAACGCATCCAAAGGGTTGCCCGACATTGGGACAAAACCCTCCGCGTCAAACCGAGCTTGCCTGTTGATCCGGGCCGTGTCACCGTGGCATTCCCAGATCAGGTCTGGCTTCATTCCAACAATCGAGTAGCGCCCTCGCACTTCGCCACCCGTTACGCTTTCAAGCATGAAACTGTCACGACGGGCTTCGGTCAGTTTCATCATTAAGCTTACAGGCGTATCCAGATCGGCGGCCAGACGGGTGTAGACCACCTGGTTTTTCCCGGCATTCCAACCGGCTTCAAAAGCGTCAAATGACGGGGTAAGAGCCATGGGAAATCCTTATGGGAATTGTGCGTGGATGGCGTTGATGACAGGGCGGTTCAAACTCACGCCTGCCTCGGTTTCAAGCGCGCGCGCAAAGGCGCTTTCCACATCGAGCCCCAGTTCTTGGGTGCTGTTTGCGGTAAACTGCTCTTTGATGTCCTTGGCGTCATCGCTGGTTTGATCTGCGGCGGTGATACCGTCCAGACGCACCAGAATTACGTCACTGGCGCTAGGGACGATGCGCCAATCAGTTGGCGCCATGTCGAAAACCTCTGTGATGAACGTGGGCGGTGTTCCCTCAATAAAGGCGTCACGCCCCTGATCAACTTCTACAATTTCCACCAAACCAAGCGACGAAAGGCTTTCGCCTGATTGTAAATCGGGGACCATCTCTTCAGCTTGTTTAGCCAATAATTCCAATCGCTTATCGGTCGCCCAGCCCGCCAGCACCTGATCAGAAACCTCTTTCTGTGTCTGCAGGCGCGGTTCGTCAATTTTGTTGACACGCGCTGCAAAAACGCCGCCATCAGCCATCAAAGTGATTTCGGGAAAATCCCCTTCGGCAGCTTTTGTGACGGCCTCGCGGAAGCTGTCATAAGCGGCGATACCTTCGCTGTCGCCGTCGGTCCAGCTGATTGTGGCAAGGCGCATGTTGTGGCTATCGGCGAGCTCTTCCAAGGTTGCCCCACCTGCGAGTAAGTCATCGAGTTCTGTGATCATATCATTGACTTGGCGTCTGGCGGTGTCGGCGGCCAATTCCCCGTGCAGCTGTTCCTTTGCTGCTTCAAAGCTCGTTTCATGCGCCGCCAAAATGGCGTTCATCCGAAATAGGGCAGGGCCAAGATTGCTGTCAGCGGGGCCTGCAACGCCCGGCTCTGTAAGTGAAAAGATCGCATCAGCGGCTCCACCAAGCTCTTCTTTGGAGAGATCGCCCAGATCAATATCCGCCAAGGTTAAATCCCGCTCTGCGACAAGATCTTCAAATGATTTGTCTCCGGCTGCGATGGCATCCGCAGCGGTCTGCGCCTCTTCTTGCGACCCAAAAACAAGACGCTCAACCATCCGGCGTTCGGGCACAACAAACTCGTCTTGACGTTCTTTATAAAGCGCTTGAAGGTCCTCATCGCTGACGGAGATACCGGGGATTAAATCTTCTGGATCCAACCAGACATAGGTGATCTCTTTTGTTTCGGGCAATGTGAACTCTGCGGTGTTTGCTTCATAATAAGCCAGAAGCTCATCATCCGTGGCGGCAGGCAGCTCGGCGGTTAACGCAGCCATAGGCAAGCTTGCCCAGGTGAAACTGCGCGTCTCGCGCGCGTAGCCATAAAGTGCATCCACATAAGCAGATGACGCGGTGGTGCCATTGGCGACCGCCGCTTGTAACAATTGCCGGGCAACTTCTGACCGCAACGATGCCTCAAACTGGGCCGCTGTCATGCCGGATTGATCAAGCGAAAATGAATAGGCCTCGCGATCAAACTTGCCATCAATGCCTTTGAAAGCAGCAATCTCTACAATCCGATTTCGAACCTGGGCATCCCCAACAGACAGGCCCAATCGCTCTGTTTCATTCTCAAGCGCTGTGGAGGCAAGCAAACGGCCAAGAACCTGCTGGTCGAGACCAAATGCCTGCGCCTGTGCGAGCGTCATCGTTTGGCCCGTTTGCGCAGAAAAGGCCCGCAGTTCTGCGTTTAGGTCTCGTGCATAACGCTGGGCGTCAATTTCTTTGTCACCGACGGTTCCAATTGAGCGTGCCGAGCCGCCAAAATTGGTTGATCCAAAGCCTACAAGCCCAACGATAACAAGGGCCATAAGGCCCCATCCGAAGGTGCGCGAGATCTTTCCGGTTGCCATGGTTCAATCCTTTTTCATCACGGGTCCCAAGGGTTTTAGGTCAGCAATGAGAGAATGCCAAGCGGTGTTGGGCTAGGGACGAAAATCAGTCAGTCGCGTAAGGAATGCTGTGATACCCTCTTGGTCGATATTGGCAAAGGCAACGCGCATCTGGCGCGCCCCATCTGGATCATCTTTTGGGGTAAACATGGTGCCGGGCAATGCCAGAATGGCCGATTTATCAACCAAAGCACGGGCAACCTCATCCGATGGCTGAGAAAACGGATGCTGTAGATACGCAAAATAAGCGCCGCAGCCCAAAAGCGACCAGCCCTTTGGGGCCACTTGCGAGAACCCGTCGCGAACAGCTTGCGCACGCGATAGGATTTCGCGGCGTTCACCCGCAAGCCAATCCCCAAGGTTTCGCATGCCCCAAAGGGCCGCATGTTGCCCAAGTTGGGCTGGGCAAATCGTAACCGAATCCAAGAACTTCTCGATCTGCGCCATACGATTTCTTGATGTCACAATCGCGCCGACACGGTGACCGGTTAGCCGATAAGCTTTTGAAAAGCTGTAGAGTTGAATGACGGTGTCACCCCAATCGGGATCATGAAACAGGTCATGGGGCGGGGTCTCTTGACTGTGAAAGTCTCGGTAGGTTTCGTCGATGATCAACGCCAGATTTCGGGCACGGGCCAGATCGCGGAATTGGGCAATCAACTCGGCAGGGTATTCGACGCCCGCCGGATTGTTCGGTGTCACCAGCACAATTGCGCGGGTTTTATCCGTGATCAACGCGGCTGCTTTCGCAGGGTCGGGCAGAAGGCTTGTGCCCGTCGCGAGGGGAACGGTTTTAATCCCGCCCATATCCATCCACATTTTATGGTTGAAATACCAAGGTGTTGGAAGGATGACTTCATCTCCGGCGGCGGCTAACGTGGCGAGTGCTGCACAAAAGGCCTGATTGCATCCAGAGGTGATCGCCACATTTTCGGACTTTATTTCGCCGCCGTAAGCGCGACTGAAGTGCAAGGCGACTTCATCGCGAAGCGCGGGCAATCCCAATACCGGGCCATAAAGATGCGCCTCCGGAAGGGTGAGCGCCGCATCGGCAATGGCTTGGCGTAATGCTTGCGGGGGTGGATCAACCGGGGCCGCCTGACTGACATTGATCAAGGGCAGGTCGGAAGAGAAACTCTTGCCGTCAACCCAACGACGTGCCTCCATGACGGGGGGCGGGGCGGTCACGGAAAAATTGGGATTTACGGGGAACATCAAGGCCTCATTCCATTGGTTTCCCGCGACGGTAGCAACACCGAAAATCATCGGCAATCATTCCGAGCAAAAAAAAGCCCGAGACAGTTGCCCCGGGCGTTTTACTTTCGCGTTTTGGACAGATTATCCGTCGAATCGCACAAGAGCGTGGCGTTTTTTGCCGGCGGACAGTTTCAGCGGTGTGGCCAGATCTGCCGCGCTGATCATTTGCCCAGCGTTTTCAAGTGGCGCGTCATTTACGCGGGCACCATTTTCGGAAATCAGCCGTTTGGCTTCTTTCCCGGATTTGACCAAGCCGGATTTCACAATCAACTGAACGATTGAAATTCCGTCCCCAATGTCATCGGCGGACAGGGTGATTGTCGGAAGATCATCCCCGGTTCCACCTTTTTCAAAGACTTCGCGCGCTGTCGCCTCGGCTGCTTTCGCGGCGTCTTCGCCATGGGCAAGTTTTGTAACTTCATTTGCCAATACGATTTTCGCGTCGTTGATGTCAGAGCCTTCCAGCGCACCCAAGCGTTCGCATTCCTCTAGCGGTAACTCGGTGTAAAGTTTCAAGAAACGTCCCACGTCCGCATCGGTGGTGTTGCGCCAAAACTGCCAAAACTCATAAGACGACAACATGTCCGAGTTCAGCCAAATCGCCCCAGATTGTGATTTGCCCATTTTCTTGCCATCAGAAGTGGTCAAAAGCGGCGACGTCAGACCAAAGATCTGATTGTCGAGCACACGGCGGGTCAGGTCGATCCCGTTGACGATATTGCCCCATTGATCCGATCCGCCCATTTGAAGCAAACAACCATAGCGGCGATTAAGTTCCAAGAAATCATAGGCTTGCAGGATCATATAGTTGAACTCTAGGAACGACAGGCTTTGTTCCCGATCCAAACGGGACTTTACGCTTTCAAAGGCCAGCATTCGGTTGACCGAGAAGTGACGCCCAATATCGCGCAGAAAATCGAGGTAGTTGAGATCATCCAACCACTCCGCGTTGTTGATCATCACAGCGTTGTTGTCGCCATCCGCATCATAGTCGATGTAATTTGCAAAGACCTTTTTGATGCCCGCGATGTTGTCGTCGATTTGATCCGGGGTCAGCAACGGGCGCTCATCGGCCCGAAACGATGGATCACCCACCTTTGTCGTACCGCCGCCCATCAGGGTGATCGGTTTATGGCCGGTTTTTTGCAGCCAGCGCAGCATCATGATTTGGATCAGCGACCCCACATGCAGTGATTTTGCAGTGGCGTCAAAGCCGATATAGGCCGGCACGACACCTTCGACCAGAGCTTCGTCAAGCGATTGATAATCGGTGCAATCAGCCAGAAAGCCGCGCTCGATCATCACACGCATGAAGTCGGATTTTGGGTGGTAGGTCATCGTTTTTCGGTCCATGTTTGTCATTGAGCCTTCCGTATAAACGGGGGGGCGCAAAAGGGGAAGAGCATGTTAAAAGACGGAGCAGTTTGGTCGTTGGGGTGCATGTCAGGAACCTCGTTGGATGGGGTCGATGCGGCCATGGTTTTGACCAATGGCGAGGACATAGTGAGATTTGGAAAACGCTCATTTGTTGCTTATGCCCCTTCAGAACAAATGCAACTTCGATCCATGTTGGGGGCTTGGCCGGAAGATGATGGGGTGGCCAGTGCCGCTGAAATGGTCGAAACAAAACATGCTGTGTTATTGTCGAAATTTCGGAATGAAGAAATTGATATCATTGGGTTTCATGGTCAAACTCTGGCGCATGATCCGCACGGGCGCGGCACACATCAAGCTGGTGATGGGCAGGTTCTGGCCGAGTTGACTGAGCGTATGGTGGTTTGGGATTTCAGATCCACCGACGTCCAACTGGGGGGCGAAGGGGCACCACTGGCCCCCTTTTTCCACCATGCCTGCGCACGATTTGTCGATGCGGTTGATCCGCTGGTCTTTTTGAACCTGGGCGGGGTTGCGAATGTAACATGGGTGGACCCGACCATCCAAAGTCCGGAAATCGCCGGTGCGTGCTTGGCGTTTGACACAGGCCCTGCGAATGCACCGATCAATGATTTTATGCAACTTCGATTTGGAAAACCATATGACGAAGACGGTGCAATGGCACGTTCTGGAACTGTGGATGAGACAATCGTCGATCGTTTCATGTCCCATGGCTATTTTTTGCGGATCCCCCCCAAATCTCTCGATCGCGATAGTTTCACGGATCTGGCGGATGCTGTTTGTGCGCTGAGCGCCCCGGATGCCGTTGCCACATTGGTGGCCTGCTCTGCGGCGGCTGTCGCGCGTGGGCTAGAGCATTGTCCCCGCCCCCCGAAACAAATTCTGGTCACCGGAGGTGGACGCCATAACGCCGCGATGATGGCCCAGTTGCGCGACCGCTGCTCTGTTCCGGTGTTGCCAATTGATGATATTGGGTTGGATGGCGACATGCTTGAGGCACAGGCCTTTGCCTATCTTGCGGTCCGGGTTGCGCGCGGCCTGCCGACCAGCTGCCCAAGCACAACCGGGGTGGCCGCCGCCGTGGGGGGCGGCACCATATCAACCCCGGCGAAGATCTGATCAACCCCGGAGAAGGCATGAGTGATATCAAGAAAATTCGGGCTTTTGCCCTGTGTTTTCGGTCACATTAAGTGCGAGCGACTGTAACTTTGTCGCCGTAAAACGCCATATGATCTTTGAGCGCATCCAAGTCTTCCACGGGGGAACTATAGCTCCAGCCTGCGTCTTCGATGATGGTCGACTTCGTGTGGATGGAATAATGCGCCGCCTCGCCACGATAGGGACAGGTGGTCACGGTGTCGCTTGCCTCAAGGAACGCCATGGCGACATCATTCTTGGGGAAATAAATGACGGCAGACCCTTTGGATTCCTGAACTTCTAGTGCCTCACGGCTTTCCCCAAGAACCGCACCGCCCGCGCGGACAGTCCATTTGCCTTCGGCCTTTTTGATCTTGATGTGATCGGTCATAGCAATCCCCATTTCCTCTTCTGGGCGAACATAACAGAATTTGTTGCCATGTCGCGCGTCAAATCGGCGCGCAAGCCCCCTCTAACCATACTTGGGCGGTCTGACTGACACGCGGAGAAATCATGGCAAGACACGCCGCATGATATGCATTTAGCCAGTCTTTTTCGGCAGCTGACAGCATATCCTTGATCACCAATGAGGTGTCAATTGGCACATAGGTCAATGTCTCTAATCCCATCATTTGGCGCGTTGTATCGCCGCTGGGTAGGGGGCGGGCATTTTCAACGACAACAAGGTTTTCAATTCGAATGCCAAAAGCGCCATCGCGATAATATCCCGGCTCGTTGGACAGGATCATGCCTGGTTCAAGCTCGATCTCTGAAATGGCAGAAAATCTTTGCGGGCCTTCGTGAACCGATAAGAACGCACCAACCCCATGGCCGGTTCCATGGTTGTAATCCTGATGTTCTGCCCAAAGCGGATAGCGGGCAATCGGGTCCAAATCACGCCCGCTGCGCCCCTTGGGGAAACGCACACGCGACAGGGCAATCATCCCTTGCAACACCAATGTGAAACAGCGCTTTTCTTCGTGTCCAACGGGGCCCACGGCCAATGTTCGGGTGATATCTGTTGTTCCGTCGCGGTACTGGCCACCGCTATCGAGCACCACCAGATTTCCGGAAGCTAGCTGGCGGTTGCTGTCATGTGTGACGCGGTAATGGATCACTGCGCCATTGGGTCCGGCACCTGAAATGGTTTCAAATGAGATATCCTCAAGTGCATTGGTGGCGCGGCGAAACCCCTCCAGCTCAGTCACAAGATCAATTTCTGTCAGGTTGGTCTGATCGGCAGCATCATACCAGCTGAGGAACTCCACCATTGCCGCGGCGTCGCGCAAATGGGCCTGACGCGCGCCCTGAAGCTCGGTTGGGTTTTTACGCGCCTTTGGAAAGATGGTCGGGTCTTCGTTCCATTCAAATTCAATGCCAGAAATATCAAGCGTGTGGCTTACGAAATAAGGGGCATTTGCGCGATCTACACCAACGGGTCCATTCAATTTCTGCAGCGCAGGTGCAAAACTGCGTGTTGGGTGAATGGTCAGCCCTGCACCAAGCAACGCAATCCCCTCGCGCCCCTCTTCGGTAAAGAAATCTACATGGGCGTCGTCATGTAAAATAGCGAAGCCTTGTACAACAGGAATATGTTCAATGTCGGTGCCGCGAATGTTCAATAACCAGGCAATGCTGTCGGAGAGGGTCAGGACCTGTGCCTTTAGCCCACGCGACATCAGCTCATCGGCGAGTTCACCACATTTATCCTCGCGCGAACGCCCCGAAAACTCCAACGGCTGCAGCGTGATTGGGGCATTGGGCGCGGCTGGGCGGTCGGCCCAGATTTGATCCACTAAGTTATCTGTCGGAACCAGCGTAATGGGGGCGTTTTGCACAGCTTTTTGTAGCTGTTCAATTTCACCACGACTGTGTAACCAAGGGTCGAAACCGATGCGGGTCGGGCCGGTGATCTGATCAATCAACCAGGGTCCGGGCTGGGTTTCAGGCCACGGCACCGGCGTGAAATGTTCCAGATCGACCTGGGTTAAAACTTGATTGCGATAGCGTCCATCAATGAACACACCGGCGACATGGTTTAGCACGATGCAAAACCCTGCGGACCCTGTGAACCCGGTTAACCACGCAAGCCGGGCATCGCAATCGGCCACATATTCGCCCTGATGGGCGTCTGTACGGGGGACGATGATCCCATCCAAACCCTTCATTTTCATCGCGCGGCGTAAACGCTCCAACCGGGCGGGGCCGCGATCGGGGGCGGCGGTGGTTTCAAAGCTTTGGAACATCTGGGGGTCTCCGTGAGGGTATTGGCGGGGATGCGCGCATTTTGCCTTTGGCGGCGGGTGAGGGAAAGGGCTTTCTTCTGTGTTTGGTCGCAATAATGGCAACAAATTCGAGGTCGATGGCTTGATACTTGGTTGTCTGCACGCGGCGGAATGCGCGCACATAATGGGACGCATAAAATGGTTTGAGCGATATAGATCTGGGCGGAACTGGCCGGTTGGCGGCGAAAATGCTCGGTTTTCTGGCAAGCCTTAGCTGAGGCGCAAGACACGGGCGTTTGCTGACAGGATCTTGGTCACATCATGGCAGTCGGCGACGTCCCGCGAGCGATGCTTCGGTTGGCTGTTTCCTGCGCAAGGCGCGCCGCACTTCGGACCAAAGCAATTGAGACCACTTACACAGGACGACGTACACCGAATGGCCCCAATGCGGCATGGCAGGTCTGACGCAGCAGGTGGCACACCCTCAGGGCCTCCTTTATTGCTAACTCGCCTTTTTGATGCCCATGATGCGCGCGCGGGCGCGCGGGTCGCTATCGAACAATGCGGCCAATTGTTCGGTCATTGCACCCGCCAATTGCTCCACATCCGTAATGGTAACTGCGCGTTCGTAATAACGGGTCACATCATGACCGATGCCAATTGCCAACAATTCCACCTGCGCGCGCTTTTCTACCATTGCAATCACATCGCGCAGGTGTTTTTCCAAATAATTCGCAGGGTTAACGGAAAGGGTACTGTCATCCACCGGGGCGCCATCCGAAATCACCATAAGAATTTTACGGGCTTCATGCCGGTTGGTCAGTCGGCGATGGGCCCATTCCAATGCTTCGCCGTCAATGTTTTCTTTCAACAGGCCTTCTTTCATCATCAGACCCAGATTGGTGCGCGTCCGGCGCATGGGCGCGTCGGCTTGTTTATAGATGATGTGGCGCAGATCGTTGAGACGGCCGGGTTGTTGCGGACGACCATCTGCCAGCCATTGCTCGCGGGCCAAGCCGCCTTTCCACGCGCGTGTGGTAAAGCCCAGCACTTCGACCTTCACACCACAGCGTTCAAGCGTGCGCGACAGAACGTCGGCGCAAATTGCAGCAATAGAGATTGGGCGACCGCGCATCGAACCGGAATTGTCCAACAGCAACGTGACGACGGTATCGCGGAATTCCGTGTCTTTTTCACGTTTGAAGCTCAGCGGAGTGGTCGGGTTTGCGATCACACGCGCCAATCGGCCCGCGTCCAAAATCCCTTCTTCCAAGTCAAACAACCAAGACCGGTTTTGTTGTGCTTGCAATCGGCGCTGCAGCTTATTGGCAAGGCGACTCACGGCGCCTTTCAAGGGTTCAAGCTGTTGATCGAGATAAGCGCGCAAGCGTTCCAACTCTGCTGGATCGGCCAGATCTTCGGCTAAGATTTCTTCGTCATATTCGCTGTTATAAATCAGGTATTGGGGGTCAGCCTCGGACGCGGGGGCCGGGGCAGGGGGCTCCAGCGGGGCCTCGCCCTCGGGCATCTCGGTTTCTTCGCCCAACTCGTCCTCGGCCAAATCGTCAAAGGTGACCTGAGCTTCGGTTTGATCGAGCGTCTCTTCTTGCGATTGTTCCGGGCTGGCATCGGTGTCGTCAGACTCGTCAGCGGCGTCTTCGTTTTGCTGGTCCTCGTCTTGCTGATCTTCTTCAGCTTCCGCTTCATCATCAGATTGATCATCTTGGTCAGGGTCATCGCCGAGTTGATCGCCATATCCGAGATCATCGATGACCTGACGGGCAAACCGGGCAAATTGCTGTTGATCTGCCAAGGTCTCTTGCAGGTTGTCCAGATGATCTCCAGCCTGACCTTCGATGAAATCTCGCCATAAATTCATGACGTTGGCAGCCGCGTCAGGCAGCTCTCGACCTGTCGCCAAGTGGCGCACAAGATAGCCTGCGGCGTCTGCCAATGGCGCATCTGCCGCAGCCGTGATCTGATCATAGCCCCGGCGCATGGCATCATCGGCGATTTTAACATCGATATTGCTCGCGGTGCCCGGCATGTCGCGCGCGCCCATTGCCTCGCAACGGGCCGTTTCCATCGCCTCATACAAATCTCGGGCCATTTGACCGGGCGGGGCATAGCGCGTGTGGGTCGCCGCGTTGTGATACTTGTGCTTCATGGCATAGGCATCTGCCGTGCCGCGTGCCAACAAAACCTCATCCCGTGTCATGCGCCGTGTCACCTGCGGAAGGCGCACCGCATCATTGGTCTGACCTGGAGGATCCACCGAATAGGTGACCGACAGCTCCGCATCATCAGCGAGCGTTTTGGTCGCCTCAGCGAGAGCTTTCTTAAACGGATCGGCGGGATTGTCATTTGGCTTGGTCATGCGCTCAAACTAGGCGCATAGCTGAATTTTGGAAAGCGGTTTCCACCGTATTGCCGGTGAAATTTGACGCCAGATCCGTTGAAAAGATCAGCCCAGCGGAGCGTTTGTCTGCGCGCCCAGCTTGTCGCACCAATTAATCCGCTTTTCACCGTGATAGGGCACCGCCAGCCCTGCTTCGATCATGATTTCTGCCACGTCCTGTCCATCGATATAAAGTGTGGTCAAAAGGCGTCGGTATTTGTCAGGGCGTCCAGTGACTGGCAGCACTTCACCCGCGTTTTCGATCAATTTGCGAAGGTGATTGGTGGCCACAGTCCCCAACGCCTTTTCATCGGGACAGCGCGAGCGGAAGGTTTCCGGCGTGTCAAACCCCAACAGGCGCAGATTTTGTTCGCGCCCATGACAGATTGCCTTAACCGTATCGCCGTCCACGACCCGGATGATGTCGCATGAACTCGGAGGTGCAGAGTCTGCCGTCACTTTTTTCGGTTCATCCTGACATGCCGCAAGCGACACAAAAGCCAACGCGAAGAGAATGCGCATCACACCATCACCCAATTTTTCACCCGAGGTTATGATAGCTCAGGCGCACTTATTAAACGTTAACACAATAGAAAAAGCCCTGCGATAACAGGGCTTTCAGAGTTAATTTGGATTAACCAAGGCTCATGCTTGCGGCCGATTCCGGCAGTTCTTCGTCAAAACAACGCTGATAAAACTCAGCGACAGTCTGGCGTTCAAGTTCATCACATTTGTTCAGGAACGACAAACGGAACGCATAGCCCACGTCGCGGAAAATGCGGGCGTTTTCTGCCCAGTTCAACACGGTTCGTGGGCTCATAACGGTCGACAGATCGCCATTCATAAAGGCGGTGCGGGTCAGATCCGCGACAGTGACCATTTGGCTGACGGTTTTGCGGCCGCTCTCGGTGTTCATAACTGGGTTTTTGGCCAGTACGATATTTGTTTCGGCGTCATGCGACAGATAATTCAATGTCGCGACCAAAGACCAACGGTCCATCTGTGCTTGGTTGATTTGTTGAACGCCATGATACAGGCCCGTTGTATCGCCCAGACCGACGGTGTTTGCGGTGGCAAACAGGCGGAAGTTCGGGTTGGGGGTGATCACTTCGTTCTGATCCAAAAGGGTCAGTTTGCCGTCATGCTCCAGCACGCGCTGGATCACAAACATCACATCTGCACGACCAGCATCATACTCATCAAACACAATCGCGGTAGAGTTGCGAAGCGCCCAAGGCAGGATGCCCTCTTGGAATTCAGTAACCTGCATCCCGTCTTTCAATTTGATCGCGTCTTTACCGATCAAGTCAATCCGGCTTATGTGGCTGTCAAGGTTGACGCGCACACAGGGCCAGTTCAAACGCGCGGCAACCTGTTCAATATGGGTGGATTTCCCAGTGCCGTGATAGCCTTGAACCATCACGCGACGGTTAAAGGCAAAACCAGCGAGAATTGCGAGCGTGGTATCGGGGTCGAACTTATAGGTCGTGTCGATTTCTGGAACACGATCAGTGCGATCCGCAAACCCTTTGACGGTCATATCGGTGTCGATGCCGAAAACCTCGCGAACAGAAATATCCTCGGTGGGTTTCGTGTTTGCATCCATCGTATTGCCAGCCATCTGCTCGGTCCTTCCCTGAACGGTTTATGGCGCGGCAGATCCAGCGCCATCCCCGACGTGGTGCCTGATATTATTTGCTTGTGCAAGAGGGAGGCTTCGGAATTTTACCAATCAGTCCAGACGGACCGGCGGGTTTTGCCGAACTGGTCGGATCTGCGCATGAAAAGGCGCCCCGAAAGACGCCTTTTGAATTACTTAAAGCTGCGGCTGTCTTTGATCTGATCCCAGGCCCAAACCACTTCTTGAAGTTGTTCTTCCTGGCTGCGATCGCCCCCGTTCATGTCTGGGTGCAACACTTTGATCAGCTTTTTGTAAGCTTTACGAATCTCAGCTTTTGTCCAGTGATCGCGTGCATCCAAAAGCTCAATCGCGCGACGCTCGGTGGCGGGCAGGCGACGTGTGGTGCCTGTGACCGATTTGCCGGGGTTTTGCGTGGCATTTTCGCCCAAAACCTGATGGGCGTCATCAACCCCCAGGCGCGCCCAAGCACGTTGCTCTTCCGAGGCTTTGCCCAAAGGCTTGGTCTCGCGTTCCCACACCTTATCTTTATCAAGCTGCTCGTTGATTTCCGCTTCTGTGGCGCCGTCGAAAAAGTTCCACTTCAGGTTATATTCCCGAACGTGATCTTTGCAGAACCACTTAAACTCATCCAAATGATCGGGTGAACGTGGCGCGCGATACTGACCCGCTTCTTTACAGGTCGGATGTTCGCATTCGCGGTTCGACGTTTCAAACGCACCAGACATCCCCCGCTTGCCGCGCGGGTTCTTTTTCTTGGCGGCGGAAACCGACATATTGAAACCAAAAGGATCGTTGTTTGCCATGGTACACTCTTTTCGACTCGGACCAGAGAGTTTAGTGCTTTTTCCAGATGATTGAAGAGGAAAGAGGCAATAAATGACCCGTCGTGATGATATTTTTTCCAAGCTGTCCGAGGCGTTTCAGCCAGATCATCTTGAAGTTATTGATGAAAGCGAGCTTCACCGCGGACATGCCGGGTATCAGGATGGCGGGCAAAGCCACTTTCGCGTGGAGATTGGGTCGCAAGCTTTCGCAAATCTGTCCCGAATTGCCCGCCACCGCGCGGTTCATCGCGCAATTGGATCCGAGCTGATGGGGCAAATTCACGCCCTCGCTTTAGAGGTGTCTGAGTGACCTCAGGTGATTACACCTTTTCTGGTGTGCCCTCGATGGATGGCGCTGTCACATGTGTCTCGGGGACTTGGTTGGCGTCTGCCGCTGACGGCAATGCGGGCGATGGGTCTACTGTCGCAACATCCATGTCTTCGACCGCAGGGGCCTGAACTTCTTCCACATCAGCGATTTGCGGCTCTTCTGCAACCGCGCGACGAAACACCAGCATGTTTTTGAAAACAGTGGTTTTTCCAGTCAAACCAGAGCGCTCTTCGGCCGGAAGCGTTTCTGCGCGCTGATACTCCCACCCCTCAGTGGCCATATCGTTCAGCATTTCGGACATCGCAAACGCAAAGCGTTCCTCGTTGGAACGAATGCCCTTGGCTTTAATGCCCTTTTTCGGTGCTGGAACGACGCGGTATTCAAACATTGGCTGTCTCGCTTATTTGGGTGGACTGTTCTCTATCATCTTGGGTGCGGCGTGACCAGACAGGCCCATCGTGTTGGGGCGAAAACCTGCCGGGTGTGGCCTGTGAACCGCTGCTTTCGGAACGGGCTTTCGCCACTTACCTCAGAATGGGCGCTTCTTTTAACATATTGGCCTCGGCACGGGTCAGCTGTTCGCCTTGTTTGCGTTTCAAAAGCACGTCGCGCGCGCGGGCATATTGATCGTCTTGCCAGAAAATCATGCAGCCATTGCAGCCTTTCCCACAACACCCCTCCGTGCCGATACGATTGGTTTTGAACCGCTTTTCATTGCCCGAGGCCTCAATGCTTTCGGCCAAAGCGTCCCGGCGTTTTTCATAGGCTTTCGGGTTTTGCTTCCCGCTGATTTCCAACCCCTGCGTGAGCTTGTCAAACCGCACGCGGTTCCATTGCTCATCCGTCAGCGCTTTTTCCTTACGCAGCACGGAATACTGCGGGAAACGCGCGCGCAACTTATCTAGGTCTTCGTGGTCAAACAAGGCAAACGGCACGCGGATCGTGGTTTTGGTCCCGCCATGTACGACGTCTTTCTTCTGCCCGGTGGTGGCATCCTCAAAGTCATACATCCGCAACAAAACCGTCTCGCGCGCGATGGGCGAGATGAATTCCAGCACCTCCCCCGGTTCAAGTTTATTCTTCACCTCAACCAGAAACGCGTCGTCCGTGATCTCGCTGACCACCCCGGCATATTCCCATTGCGCAAGGGATGCCGTGTGTTCGTAGTTATGCGCGTGGTTGGTCAGGCGCCCTTCGTGGAAGGCAAAGGTATAGCCGCGGTTTCCGACCGCTTCCAACTCGCGCATATAGGGTTTGGGGTCCCAATTTTCCGGGTCAGCATAATAGTCATCAATGGCCATCCGGTAAGCGCGGGCGACGATCGCGCAATAGTATTCCGACTTACCACGCCCCTCGACCTTCAGGCTGTCCACTCCGATTTTCAGATATTCGTCCAGCTTTGGCATAATGCAAAGGTCTTTGGAATTGAGGATGTAAGACCCGCGCGCATCCTCTTCGATGGGCAATAACTCACCGGGACGGCAGCCTTCCTCTAGGAGAAATTCGAACATATCGGCGTTTTCGTCCGTAACATTCAAATCCTGAACCGTGCCGTCTTTCATCCGCATCCGGAAGGTATAATTCCACCGGCAGGAATTGGCGCAATTGCCTTGGTTTGCGCCGCGCTCTGCCATGAAGTTCGACAAAAGACAGCGACCAGAATAGGTCATGCACATGGCGCCATGCACAAAGGCTTCTAGCTTGATATCAGGACATTTTTCGCGAATTTCCACCAGCTCGGGATAGGAAACTTCGCGCGCCAGAACCACCAATTCTGCGCCTTGTTCTTGCCAGAATTTTACCGACAACCAAGAGCAGATATTGGCCTGAGTAGAGATGTGTAGCGGCAATTCAGGCGCGCGTTCGCGCACATATTGAAACACACCGGGGTCTGCGATGATCAGGCCATCGGGTTGCACTTTTCGAACCGTGTCGATGTATTCGTCCAGTTTCGGGATGTCTTTGTTGTGCGAAAACAAATTCAGCGTCAGATAAGCCCGCCGACCGTGTTGATGGCAGAAATTGACCCCCTCGATCACATCCTCCAACGAGAATTCAGACTTTGTGCGCAACGACATATCCGGCGTGCCAAGGTAAACCGCGTCAGCACCATAAAGGATCGCCAGCTTCAATTTACGAAGGTTGCCGGCTGGCATCAAAAGTTCAGAACGTCGTTCGGTCATGTCATCCACCCAGATGTGAGGGTCTTGAAAAATGGCAAAGGCCCCACGCTGGGGGCCTTTAGATTTTCGTGTTGTTGCGTCTTAAAGACCCAGCTTGGCTTTCACCAGATCGTTGACGGCCTTGGGGTTGGCTTTCCCACCCGTGGCTTTCATCACCTGACCCACAAAGAACCCAACCAGTTTTGGGTTCTCCTTGGCCTTTTCGACCTGCGCGGGGTTGGCGGCAATCACCTCGTCCACTGCGGCCTCAATGGCGCCCGTGTCGGTGACCTGCTTCATGCCGCGCGCGTCCACAATCTCGGCCGGGTCGCCCCCTTCGGTGTAGACGATTTCAAAGAGGTCTTTGGCAATCTTGCCCGAAATATCGCCTTTGGTGATCAGCGCAATAACACCGCCAAGTTGCTCGGGGGATACCGGGCTGTCTTTGATCGACTTGTCGTCTTTCTTCAGGCGGCCAAACAGCTCATTGATGACCCAGTTCGCAGCGAGCTTTCCGTCGCGCCCCTCAGCCACTTTTTCAAAGAAGGCAGCGTTTTCCGCCTCAGCGGTCAAGACGCCAGCGTCATATTCTGACAGACCAAACCCGGAGACAAACCGCGCCTTCTTCTCGTCAGGAAGTTCGGGCAAGGTTTTGGCAATCTCATCCACCCAGTCCTGTTCAATCTCAAGCGGAAGCAAGTCAGGGCAGGGGAAATAGCGGTAATCATGCGCCTCTTCTTTTGACCGCATCGAACGGGTTTCGTTCTTGTCCGGATCATAAAGGCGGGTTTCCTGCACCACTTCACCACCGTCTTCGACAATCGCGATCTGGCGACGCGCTTCATAATCAATGGCGGCTTGGATAAACCGCATAGAGTTCATGTTCTTGATCTCGCAGCGGGTGCCGAGATGACCAAAATCCTGCGTTTCCATGTATTTTTCAAACTGACCGGGACGACAGACCGACACGTTCACGTCCGCCCGCAGGTTGCCGTTTTGCATGTTGCCATCGCAGGTGCCGAGATAGCGCAGGATCTGGCGCATCTTGGTCACGTAGGCTGCGGCCTCTTCCGGGCCACGAATGTCAGGGCGCGATACGATTTCCATCAGCGCCACACCGGTACGATTGAAGTCAACGAATGACATGTTTGGATCCATGTCATGTACTGATTTCCCGGCGTCCTGCTCCAGGTGAATGCGCTCAATGCGAACCTTGCGCGCCACACCGGGCGCCATGTCGACGATCACTTCGCCTTCGCCCACAATCGGGTGATACAGCTGAGAGATTTGATAGCCCTGCGGCAGATCCGGGTAAAAGTAGTTTTTGCGGTCAAAGGCGGAAAACAGGTTGATGTCCGCCTTAAGGCCCAACCCGGTGCGCACCGCTTGTTCCACGCAATATTCGTTGATCACCGGCAACATGCCCGGCATTGCCGCATCCACAAAGGCCACATTGGAATTGGGTTCTGCGCCAAACTTGGTTGAGGCCCCGGAAAAGAGCTTTGCATTGGAGCTGACCTGAGCATGGATTTCCATCCCAATCACCAGTTCCCAATCTTCGCGGGCCCCAGCAATGGTTTTTACTTTTGGGGCGTCATAGACGAGATGATCCAACATGTGCGCTTTCCCGTGATTTCGTTTCCAAAAGCCTTCTAGGGCAGGGGGCGCAAAGGGGCAAGAGGGCGTGACTTTGTCAGTGGAATTGATCGGGGTGGGCTGAGGGCGCCGAGCGGGCCCACCTCAAGCACCAATGGAGATCACACCTTGCGTGAAATCCTGTCCATTAGGGGTGTTCACGAGACTTAGGTAACGCGATTGGCCAACCTACCACACCATGTGATAGAGCAACTACCGCGCGACTTTAATGTCAAAAACTCTCGGCAATGCATCGCGCAGATGGCAGCTATGCATCTGCTGGGCTTGTTCGTTGCAAGGGAAATACCTAAGTCGCGTTCATCTGTTGAATGGGATGATGGGGACAGGTTGCCATGGAATTTTCTGTAACGCCGGTTGTGCGAAAATCGATCTTTGGGTTGGGTGCTGCTGCTGCTGTTCTGGCTTTATCAGGCTGCGTGGGGCACGAAACCCTGTCGTCGCGATCCGCCCCCCCTTCGGAAACCCCATTAGACATGCGTTGGGATCATCTTGATGCCGGGGCAACTTGGACCGCAGCAACAATGTCGGCGCTTGAAACACATGGGACCGAGCTGGCAAACATTGTGCCGCGTGATATCGAAACATGGTGCCCCGCTTATCCGACGCAAGACGCGCGGGGGCGGAATGCCTTTTGGACGGGAATGCTGTCCACCTTGTCAAAGCACGAAAGCACCTGGCGCCAAACGGCTGTGGGCGGTGGCGGAAAATGGTATGGGTTGGTGCAAATTCTGCCGGGCACAGCGCGTGGGTATGGATGCGAGGCCAGATCAGGGGCGGCACTGAAAAACGGCGAGAAGAACCTAAGCTGTGCGGTGCGGATCATGGCCGTGACCGTGCCGCGCGATGGCGTGGTCTCACAAGGGATGCGCGGCATGGCGGCCGATTGGGGGCCATTCCATTCCCGTAAAAAACGCGAAGACATGCGCAATTGGATCAGCCAGCAGAGCTATTGCCAGTCAAGCTGATCTGCATGGGGCGAGGATCAGTAAGACGCGTTGAAGCCTTGGCGCCTTACTGATTTCTTTCGTGATCAAGGGGCTCAGTTCAAAATGCGCCCAACCATTTCCTGAGTATCTCGTGACAAGTTCTCGGTTGCCATGATCCGTTTCAACGCGGCTTGCATCAGGGCCTGACGGTCCGCATCCCAGCGTTTCCACGTCTCAAATCCAGAACTCATCCGCGCAGTGATCTGCGCATTCACTGGGTCAAGCTTGATCAACCAATCCGCAAAAAGCGCATAGCCTTTCCCGGTTTCATCATGAAAGCCGGCCTGGTTCATCATCAACGCCCCAAACACAGCGCGGAAGCGATTGGGGTTTTTCCAGTTGAAATCGCTGTCTTGGGTCAAGGTTGACGCGATCTCGGCGGCTTTTTCCGGCGCGGCATGGGCCACCTGCATGGCAAACCATTTGTCCATGACCAACGCGTCCCCTTCAAATCGCGCCCGAAAATCGGCAAGCTCTTCATCGCCTTTGCCAGCCTCAAGCAAACAGCCCAAAGCGCCCATACGCAGGGTCATATTGTCGGCGCGGGCATATTGCGCTGTGGCCGCGGCCCCGCCATCCAACCGATTGGCAAGCATCAACAACTCCAGCCCAAGCGCGCGCTTGCCAGCCTGTTCAGCATCTGGCTTATACGCGTCAGCCACATCCATTTCCGCAGATAAGCGCGGCAGAAGATCTTGCAGATGTTCTGCCATTTGTTGCCGCAGTGTCTGATGCGCTTGGTAGATTGCCAAAGGGTCTGGCGTAACGCCGCCATCGGCCAGCGTTTGTGCCAAATCATCTTGCCCCGGAAGGCGGATTGCCAGCGCCCGGAAGGCGGGGTCAAGCCGGTCATCGCGCAGCATGGCGGTGATCGCCCCAAGATAGTCCTGCGTTGGGGCGCTGCGCCCGGTAATCATGGAAATCAATACGTCTTTGGCCAGCGCGCGACCTGCTTCCCATTTGTTAAATGCGTCGGTGTCATGGGTTAACAAAAAGGCACGCTCTTCCGGGGTACTGTCGCGATCCAGGATCACTGGGGCAGAGAAGTGGCGCAAGATCGACGGGGTGGGTTTGCTGGTGAGCCCCTCGAAGGTAAAGCTTTGTTTGTCTTCGGTCATCTCGAGGATCTGTGTTGCCAAAACCTCATCGCCATTGGCCCCCAGCAGACCGACGGCGATCGGAATATGTTGCGGAAGCTTCTCTTCCTGCCCTGGCGTCGGTAGCGTTTTCTGTTCAAAATTAAGAGTATATATTCCGTCTTTAAAGTCATCTGTGACCGTCAGGCGCGGCGTGCCGGCTTGTTTGTACCAGCGACGGAATTGGGTCAAATCGCGTCCGGTGCTGTCTTCAAAAACCCGCACCCAATCTTCAATTGTCGCAGCTTCCCCATCGTGGCGGGTAAAGTAAAGGTCGAGCGCCTTGTAGTATTCATCATGCCCCACCAATGTCTTCATCATGCCGATCAGTTCGGCCCCTTTTTCATAGATGGTCGCGGTGTAGAAGTTATTGATCTCAACAAAACTGTCGGGTTGAACCTGATGGGCAAGCGGGCCGTTGTCCTCGCGAAATTGTCGTCCGCGCAGGGAAATTACATCCTCGATCCGCCGCACAGAGGCAGAGCGAAAATCGGCGGAGAACTGTTGATCACGATAAACTGTCAGCCCCTCTTTCAGGGACAATTGGAACCAATCCCGACAGGTGATGCGATTGCCGGTCCAATTGTGGAAATACTCATGCGCGATAATCGCCTCAATCCGTTCAAAATTCGCATCCGTAGAGGTGTCAGAACTGGCCAGAACCGCAGAGGTGTTGAAGATGTTCAAGCCTTTGTTTTCCATGGCGCCCATGTTGAAATCTGACACGGCGACGATTTGGAAAATATCCAAGTCGTATTCGCGGCCATAGGTCCGTTCATCCCAAGCCATTGCCGCCTTCAGCGCGTCCATTCCAAAAGCCGTTTTGCCTTCATCGCCCGGGCGTACCCACAGTTTCAGGTCGACGTTTTTGCCGGACATGGTGGTGAATGTGTCATCGCGTGCAATCAAATCCCCGGCAACCAGCGCAAACAGATAGGCAGGCTTGGGCCAAGGGTCATTCCATTCCGCCCAGCCCTCGCCAGAAGCCGTTGGGTTGCCGTTTGACAGCAGCACCGGATCAGATCCTTCGATGCGCACCTTGAAAGGGGCCATTACGTCGGGGCGGTCCGGATAGAATGTGATACGGCGAAATCCCTCTGCCTCGCATTGCGTACAATACATGCCGCCAGACATATAAAGTCCAGATAACGAGGTGTTTGCCTCGGGGTTGATCTCAACCTCAGCAACCCAAGTAAAGGCATGGTCCGGCACATCGCAAGTAAGGCCTTGTTCTGTGACCTTTGGCGAAACGGACGTTCCATCAATACTTGCAGAGATAAGCTTAAGTTGTTCACCATGAAGGAAAAAATCACGAGATGCCGCGGCCGGGTTCGGCACAAATCGAATGGTCGAGGTGACGCGCGTCGCCGTTGGGCTAAGGTGAAAATTCAACCCGACATCTTCGATCAACCAATTTGGTGGCGTGTAATCTGAAAGGAAGATTTTTTCAGGAGCATGCGCGGTCATATCGTATCCTTTTCAACCCGGTAAGGCGGGCAGGTTAGACCCACCAGAGAAGACCCGCAAGGCGGGAATTGTTCGCGCGCAGGCAACCGATCAGTTAAGAGATATTTACCTGACCCGTAATCCTTCTCAGGCGCCGGTCTGTTGCCTATCGGAAACCTGTTGCCTAAATATGTGGGAGCATAAGGAAGAGCATCATGACCGATACGCACAACCAAACAGGCCAAAATCGTTCAGGTTTGACCGTCGCACCAGCACTCGTGGACTTCATCGAGAGGCGGGCGTTGCCGGGCACCGGCGTTGAATTAGATGGGTTTTGGCGGGGATTTGCGAGCATTCTGAATGATTTCACGCCAAAAAACCGGGCGCTGTTGGCCAAGCGGGCCAATATGCAAGCCAAATTGGATGCTTGGCATATTGAGCGCAAAGGGCAGGCGCATGACCATGAGGCCTATCAAGCTTTCTTGACCGAAATTGGCTATCTCGTGCCAGAGGGACCAGATTTCAAAATATTGACGTCGAATGTCGATCCGGAAATCGCCAGCATACCGGGGCCGCAGCTTGTGGTGCCCATTATGAACGCGCGATTTGCGCTGAATGCGGCCAATGCCCGATGGGGCAGCCTGTATGATGCGCTTTATGGCACAGATGTCTTGGGCGATTTGCCTGAAGGAAAAGGATATGACGCCGCGCGTGGGGCGCGGGTGATTGCGAAGGCTAAGGCCTTTCTTGATGATGCTTTGCCCTTGGCAGAAGGCAAATGGGCACACGCCACTAAAGAAGAGTCTGCTTTTCCAGCGCTTGCCGACACATCGCAATATTTGGGCAAAGGCGAGCTTGGGTATTTCTTTGAAAACAACGGTTTAAAGCTTCGACTTGAATTTGACGAAACAACAGAAATCGGCAAATCCGACCCGCTTGGTCTGTCTAATATCTGGCTGGAAAGTGCCGTTTCCGCCATTATGGACTGCGAAGACAGCGTCGCGGCGGTGGATGCCGAGGATAAGGTTTTGGCCTATTCCAACTGGCTTGGGCTGATGGATGGGTCACTGACAGAAGAGGTCACAAAAGGCGGCAAGACGTTTGAACGTAAACTGAACGGGGATCTGACCTTCGAAGGGCCGGATGGGACTGTTTCTGTCAAAGGTCGCGCGCTGATGTTGGTGCGCAATGTGGGGCATCTGATGACCAACCCGGCGATCCATTTGGATGATGGGTCTGAGGTACCCGAGGGGTTGATGGACGCCATGATCACCACATTGATCGCCATGCACGATTTGCAACGCGACGGCGGCAATTCGGTCACTGGGTCCGTCTATGTTGTAAAACCCAAGATGCACGGCCCAGAGGAGGTCGCGTTCTCGGACGAGATCTTCTCTCGTGTTGAAGCCGCTCTTGGATTGCCGCAATACACCGTAAAGCTTGGCATTATGGATGAAGAGCGGCGCACCTCTGTGAATCTAAAGGAATGCATCCGCGCCGCCAAACACCGGGTCGCTTTCATCAACACAGGGTTCCTCGATCGCACCGGCGATGAAATCCATTCGTCGATGGAGGCGGGGCCAATGATCCGTAAAGGTGAGATGAAAGGGGCGAAATGGATTGCCTCTTACGAGGATCGCAATGTGGATATCGGGCTTGCGTGTGGCCTCAAGGGACGGGCGCAAATTGGCAAAGGCATGTGGGCAATGCCCGACCGGATGGAGCAAATGTTGACCGATAAAATTGGCCACCCAAAGTCAGGTGCTACCTGTGCTTGGGTGCCCAGCCCAACGGCCGCGACCTTGCACGCCACGCATTATCATCAAGTGGACGTTATGGCGCGTCAGGATGAGCTGTTGGCCGCGGGGCCGCGTGGCACATTAGAAGATCTGCTGACCATCCCGGTCGCCGAGGGTGAAAACTGGTCTGACGATGAAATCCGCGAAGAGGTTGAGAACAACGCGCAGGGTATTCTTGGCTATGTGGTGCGTTGGGTCGGGCAGGGGATTGGCTGTTCCAAAGTGCCAGACATTCACGATGTTGGCTTGATGGAAGATCGCGCAACCTGTCGGATTTCAGCACAAGCCCTCGCCAACTGGCTGCACCACGGCGTGGTCAGCGAAGATGAGGTGATGAAAGCGATGCGTAAGATGGCCGCGAAGGTTGATGCGCAAAACGAAGGGGACACTCTTTATCGCCCCATGGCACCTGATTTTGACGGTCAGGAATTTGCGGCGGCCTGTGATCTGGTCTTTAAAGGTCGCGTGCAGCCCTCTGGCTATACCGAACCAGTTTTGCACGCGCGTCGTTTGGCCTTGAAAGCTGAACTTTCAGGATAACCTCTATGAACGGAGATCTGACATGACACTTAATTTGCACGCAGCAAAGCAAATTATCGCCACCGCAATGAAAACGGGCATAGATCAGGCCATGAAACCGTTGTCCGTGGTTGTGGTCGATGCAGGAGGTCATGTGATTGCATTTGAACGCGGCGATGGGGCACCTCCCGGCCGGTTCGACATTGCACTTGGCAAGGCTTATGGGTCTGTCATGCTCGGGATCGGCGGCACCGCGCAGAGAGATCGGGCAGAGGCGCAGTCCTATTTCGTGCTGGCCGCCAACGGGGCCTATAATGGCAAGCTGATCCCGGTTCCGGGTGGCATTCTCGTGCGCGATGATGCCGGGCAGGTGATCGGCGCCGTCGGCGTGACAGGGGATACATCTGAAAACGATCTGGCCGCCGGGGCCGCCGGGATCGCGTCGGCGGGTTTGACCGCAGACGGATAATAATAGTCGACAATAAAGGGCGGCCAAATCGTCTGGCCGCCTATATTTATGAGCATCCTCACAGCTTTAGCTGTTTGGAATGAGCACCGTATCAATCACATGGATCACGCCGTTTGATGCCGCCACATCAACTGCGGTGACCGTTGCGCCATTGATCATGACTTTCCCGTTCATCACAGTCACGGCGACGTCAGCACCGTTTACGGTGGTTGCGCTGCTGAGGTTCACAACATCGCCTGACATCACTTTGCCCGGCACGACGTGATAGGTCAGTATGGCGGTCAGCTGGTCCTTGTTTTCTGGCTTTAGCAAGGTTTCGACGGTGCCGGCGGGCAGGGCGGCAAAGGCGGCGTCAGTTGGGGCAAAAACGGTAAATGGCCCGTCGCCCTTCAATGTGTCGACCAGATCAGCCGCTTCTAGGGCGGCTGCAAGTGTTGAGAAGTTTCCAGCAGACACTGCGGTGTCCACGATATCGGCACCACCGGCATATGAGGTGCAGGCTGCGATTGGGGCAAGGCCAAGGGTTAAGGCAACGGTTACGTCTTTCAGGGTTGGGATACGAAGTGGCATTGGATCGTCCTTTCGGAATTTCATGGTGTGAACAATAATTAACTGTGGTGAAAGTTGACGCTTGCGCAACGCACGTTTTCGTGAGAGGAATATTTATTGCATTAAGTGAAAATTTCGTGCTGATAATTGTCGTGAGATGCAAAACAATGAGCAGGGATGGGACGTAAGAATGCTGTCAGAAACACTGTCAGACCAGATCGACGCCTATAGAATCGGACCTAAGGTGCTTCAGCTGCGGCGCGATAAACGGCTGGGGTTGGCTCAATTAGGAGACCATACTGGGCTGTCTGCGGGGATGTTGTCCAAGATTGAACGCGGACTTGTGGTGCCGACCCTGCCAACTTTGGTGCGTATCGCATTGGTGTTTGGGGTGGGGCTAGATCACTTTTTTGGCCCTGAAGAGGCACATCCAATCGCGGTACATGTCACCGCTCAGGATCGGATCTCACTGCCCATTGATGGTGAAAAGGGGGTGAGCTATCTGTTCGAAAGCCTCGATTTTCCGGTCCCTGATCGGATTATTGAAGCCTATCTCGCGACCTTTCCCACAGATTCGACCCCTGCAATTGCTCATGCTCATCCAGGCGTTGAATTGATATACATACTGACAGGAGAGGTCGCCCTGACCCTTCATGGAAAACGCAATATTCTGGCCGCAGGGGATGCGTTTTATTTTGATGCGGATTTTGAACATAGCTACGAAAATGCCAGCGGCCCCGACCATGTCGCCCGCGCGCTTGTTGTGGTGTGCGACCAACCGCGTCGCATATAATCAGCAATTGACACACGTCGGGTCACACGCGGTTGAACGGGGTTTATCAGCGGTGCTGAAATCTGCTATCACCCTTTTATAGCGCGACAAATCCGGAGTATTCATGACCCGCCCCGTCATTGGCATTATTGGCAATTCCTATTTGCTGAACGATCAATATCCGACCCATGCAGGCGGAACGATGAACTCTGAAGCGATCAGTCTTGTGGCGGGGTGTCTGCCGCTGATTGTTCCCAGTCATCCCGATTATGTGCGGGTTGATGAGCTGCTTGAGATTTGCGACGGGTTTTTGTTTACCGGTGGGCGCCCCAATGTGCACCCTGCGGAATATGGCGAGGAAGAAACCGACGCCCATGGCGAGTTTGACCGCTGCCGCGATGCAATCACTTTGCCTTTGATCCGTGCCTGTGTTGAACGCGGCCAGCCTTTTTTCGGGATATGTCGAGGGTTTCAAGAGGTGAATGTCGCGATGGGCGGCACGCTCTATCCTGAAATTCGCGACTTACCAGGCCGGATGAACCACCGGATGCCGCCCGATGGCACATTGGATGAGAAATTTGAAATTCGGCATGACGTGGTCTTTGACAAAGGTGGCGCATTCCATAACTTGCTGGGAAAAACCTGCGTGCGGACCAACACCTTGCATGGGCAGGGGATCAAAACCGCCGGATCCCGTGTTGTGATTGAAGGACATGCGGATGATGGCACACCAGAGGCGATCCTGATCAAAGATGCGCCAGGGTTCACGTTGTCCGTACAATGGCACCCCGAATACAAAGCGGCCGAAGATCCGGTGTCGCGCGTGTTGTTTCAGGCCTTTGGGGACGCAGCCCGCGCGTGGCAAGCTGACAACGGGTGAGTTCATTTGCATCGCTGGCGGGGAAACTGGCACTGGAATAATCCACGTTTCCGCACGGTTGCGAAGGGGGCTATGCCGCCAATTGAAGCGCGCGCGTTTCATAGCCGCGCAAAACCATACGCGCGGTTTGACCATAGCTTTCAGGTGCAGAGCGCAGCTCGGGAAACAATGTAAACAGCTCATGACGTGCAGCATCATTGAGCGCGGCAAGACCCTGATGACCGGGGTGAAAGCTCTCGGAGGGTGTGTTTTCAGCATAGACCACCTCATGTTGATCAAACATCATGTGGAAATAGGTCACCTCGGCACGTTCTTCGCGCGTGATGGTTTTCCCATTGATCAGGTGTTTTGCTGGGATCATCACCTCTGATTGGTCGAACAAAAGCACCGCATCTGCGCTTTGATGAACCATGCGATGTTGTGGGCTGACCAGAAGCGCGCGGTCATTGCCAAAGGCGCCTTTGGCAAAACGGATTGGGGCCAAATCGTCGCGGCCGACCACAGATTTCGACCCAATCCAGCGGATCGGTTGCAGGCCATTGTCGCGTGTCACCACCATATCACCCACCCGGAGATCCTGGATGGCCCGTGGTCCGTGGCTTGTTTGAATGCGGGTGCCACGGGTGAAACAGATGATCAGGTTCTCAATGTTTGAAAAGTTGACAACCGTCCCATCGCTCAGCGTGGCGGACCCATTTTCCGCATTGCCCGCGTCGAAAGAGACATCTACCCAGCGATTGATCAAACCGGTCATGTCCAGCACGTCAATATCGCTATTGTCGTCGTCTTCGCCACCATCAATATTGATTGTGGGGCCGGAGCCATCGAGCGCGTCGGTCAGGTCCAGTTTGAAGAGGTCAGAGGCTTTCCCGCCCTCTGCAACATCGCCCGCGCCCAGTGAAAACACGTCGGACCCTGCACCGCCCACAAGGCTGTCTTGACCTGCGCCACCAACCAACGTGTCGTCGCCGCCTTCGCCGTAAATGGTGTCATCCCCCGCGCCGCCAACCAGGCTGTCATCGCCGCCAACGGGAATTGGGGTGAAATAGATATCGGTGATGTCCACCGCATGTGTGCCGCCCTGACCGTTGGCATACTCGACAATGATCTTCGATACGGGGCCGTCAATTTCGACCAAAAGGGATGCTTGTTCGCTGTTGGAGCTGTAATTGTTGTTGCCAGATGCGGTGTCGCCGGCAACGCTTATGTCGCTGCCAGGTGTTAAGGTAACCGTGACAGGGTTCCCGTCCGCGTCAAAGGCTGTGACGGTGAATTGATCTGTGTGGTTGCCAGCATAGGCATCTAAGTCGTTGACACGAAATGAAACATTTGTGACTTCGCCCGTGACAGACGCACCAGAGGTCGCCGCAAAATCGATTTCCAATTCCGCGGTTTCGGCGTCGCCATTTCCATAGACACGACCGGATGAATTGGTGTCATAGGGGCCGCTGCCCACATATTGGGTATTTCCGGTTTCAACCGTAAAGGTGGTGGCGTTGTTTCCGGGATCGACAAAGCCAATCGTGACATCAATGTCGCCAGTGGTCTGCGTGAACCCACCTGTAAGATTGGTGCCTTGGCCACCTTGTGCGGTCCAGTCCAAATGCTCTTCCGGCGCGGCCTGAGTGGTTGGTTCGCCAAAGTCGCCATAGATAGTATCGTCGCCGGCACCGCCGTCTACAGTGTCATTTCCGCCGTTGCCCTCGATCACATCGCCTTGACCAGACCCACCCGTTCCGTGTCCGTCGTCAACGGCGTCCCCTTCAGGATCACCGGAATAGCCTGTGTCTATGGTGTCATTGCCAGAGGTCCCGTCAACAATCCCATCGCCCAAAAAATGATCTGCATAGGTGAATACCGCATCCCCAGCGGAAACATCTGGGTCTGTGTCATATGTGACAACTTCATAGGACCGCCCCGAGATAAGGGGAACTTCTGAAAGCGTATAGTATCCAGAGGCTCCGCCGCTTAGGACATGCAGGGTTGCAACTTGAAACTCGTCACCTGTTGTGGTGTCTCGCAGTGTCCAGACTTCTTCTGCTTCCACCGATGCACCGGTCGAGCTGTTCGCTCCGATGGTGACATTTGCTGAGGCGGTTTCTCCTCCGCTCTCGTCTCCATCAAGGGTTAGCCCCTCAATCCCCGCTTCATTGTCGGTGATGGTTGCCGTGCCAGCCGCCGTGACAGGGCCTGCCCAGGAATAGGTCCCCCCAACGGTTGTCGGAAGAACAGATAGAGGATCAATATTGTAAAACTCTACTGCATAGGTTGCCATGGGCGTTCGTTCACACTGCTCTGGTCAAAACCACTGACCGTTAGGACAATGACGCGCAGCTCATCGATAGACACGCATCGGGATTGTCTCTATTTCGTGGAAAATTCAGACCAAAATTGGGCAGAATTGGAGCTTTTAACGGATAAACCGCCCAAATGGGGGGCATTTGGGCGGTTTTGTGAACAATTATCAGGGCAAATCCCGAATTTGGGTCAGGTTAAGAAACTAAACTGTGACCCCAACGGCAATTGGCGCGCGCGTTGGCCTGTTAGGTCAAACAATGCGTTGGCCAGCGCAGGGGCGGCAGGCGGCGTGCCGGGTTCGCCAACACCGCCCATCCGCTCCATGTTTTGTAACAATTCTACATGGAAACGCGGTGTGCTTGCCATGCGCAGAGCATCGTAATCAGGGAAGTTTTCCTGCTCGGCCATGCCATCGGCAAAGGTGATTTCACCATGGATCGCGGCAGATAAGCCAAAGACGGCACCTCCGGTCAACTGAGCCTCGACATTCAACGGGTCAAGTATAAGTCCAAGGTCAGCGGCAATCCACATGTCGGAAAGACGGATCACCCCATCGGCATCTTGCTGCACTTCAACCACTTCGGCCACAGCCGTACCAAAGGAAAAACAGAACGCGACACCGCGGCCGACACCGTCTGGCGTTTTGCCGGTCCACCCGGACATGTCGCGCACGGTTTCGAGAACTGTCGCCGATGGCGCATGTTCGCCGCGCATATGGCGCAGGCGAAATTCTAGGGGGTCGACGCTGGCCTCATGGGCCAATTCATCCACAAAGCTGTCGTAGAAAAAGGCATTCTGGCTGTTGCCGACAGAGCGCCAGAAGCCAACTGGGATGGCGACATCCGAAGAATGCCCGCGCACGCGGTGATTGGGGATCGCATAGGGCTGATCATGTGCGCCTTCGGTCAGCGTCGGGTCCGCTGGGGCCAAGTCAAATCCGGTAAACAGTTTCATGGTTTGCGCCATGATAGAGGGCGCCGCCATCTGACCGTCGAGTGTGGTGATCTTGCCGTCTTCAACATGCCCACGCATCCGGGCAATGGCACCGGGGCGATAGAAATCATGGCGCATATCTTCTTCGCGCGACCATGTGGTCTGTACTGGGATGCCAGGCATTTGCACGGCCACCCGCGTGGCGATTTCGGCAAAATCGACCATGGCGCGTCGGCCGTATCCGCCGCCCATAAAGGGCGTATGCACAGTGACCTTGTCGCTGTCGATACCGGCGAGTTTGGCGCAACGATCCCGAACCATGATCGGCGCCTGATTGGGCGACCATATTTCCAATGTACCGTCTGTTATTACTGCGGTAGAGTTCATCGGCTCCATCGTGGCATGGGCCAAATAGGGCACGCGATATTCAGCCTCAAAGCTGGTGGGGGCCGTCGCCAGTTCGCCATCTTCACGCAGGGTGACATTGGGATCAGTGTCAAATGCCTCCGATATTTTTTCAAATATATCCGCATTTTCATGTGGGTAGGGGGCCTTGCCCCAGGTGATGTCGATTGCATTGACCGCCTCGATCGCAAGCCAGGTGTTGCTGGCCACGACGGCCACACCATCACCAAGGTTGAGGATCTTTTCCACACCGTCCATGGTTTCGGCATTGCTGGCATCAAAGGATATCATTTCCCCACCCAGACGCGGCGTCATCCGAACCGAGGCAAAACGCATGCCAGGCAGGCGCACATCAATACCAAAACCCGCGGTCCCAGTCGCCTTGGGGGCCTGATCCTTGCGCGGTTGGCTTTTGCCGATATAGCGCCACTCTGCCGGGGATTTCAGGCGTGGGGCCTGGGCTGGTTCCAGATCCGCCGCTGCAGAGGCAAGATCGGCGTAGCGAATACGCGTTCCATCCGGCGCAATCACATGGCCGTTCTCGGTTTTCAACACATCCAACCCAGTGCCAAGTTGGTTTGCTGCGGCTTGCAATAAGGTCGCACGCGCAGAGGCACCCGCCAATCGCATCCTGCTATAGGCGTCGATGGCTGATGTGGATCCCCCGGTGATTTGCAATGAAATTACTTTCGGGAAGGCCTGCGCCATAATCGCGCCAAAGCCTGAGGGTTGGTGCTGGCTTTCCGAGTAATGCCGCTCGGCCACAGCGGCCGAGTTGAAATAGGCTTGCGCGGGTGGGCCGTGGATCACGTTAACCGCTTCAAGCGCCACATCAAGTTCTTCTGCGATCAGCGCCGCCAGTGTTGTCATCACACCTTGCCCCATTTCGGCCCGCGGCGCGACAAGGGTTATACCGTCAGTGTTGATGACCACCCAGGGATTGAGCGCGCCGGGGGACTCGGCCAACGGATTGTCCGGCGTCCGGGCCATGAGATAGGCGCCAAAGGCGACGCCGCCGGTCACGGCAACCGAGCTGACAATGAAGGCGCGGCGGGTAAATGTTTTTAACTTTCCCATAGTTACGCCCCTGTCTTGATCATGTTGGCTGCATCATGAATGGCGGCGCGGATGCGGGGGTAAGTACCGCAACGACACAGGTTTCCAGCCATTGCTTCGTCAATTTCCTCATCACTTGGATCAGGGATTTCCGCCAAAAGGCTCGCGGCTTGCATGATCTGTCCTGATTGACAGTACCCACATTGGGCCACCTGATTTGCGACCCACGCTTTTTGAATGGCAGCAAGGTTATCTGGCGTCCCGAGACCCTCGATTGTGGTAACAGGACCGTCCACATCCTCAAGCAATACCTGACAGGAACGGGTCGCCTCGCCATTGATTTGAACAGTGCAGGCCCCGCAGGCGGCAACCCCACAGCCATATTTTGTGCCGGTCAAGCCAAGCGCATCGCGCAGCACCCATAGCAAAGGGACATTTCCCGGCAGATCCACCTGATGTGATGTGCCATTGATGGTGAGGGTTGTCGGCATGGGGGGCTCCTGTGGGTAACGCATTGTGCGACTTACTGACACTTTGGATAGATAATGTCAGTAAGTCAATTGACATTTTTTGCCTAAACTGTCAAAAGCTCCAAATGCCTGCACATCCTAACCTGACACCCCCAACCGACGATAAACAGATGGTCATTTTCTTGGCCGCATTAGATGTATTTCGACTGTATGGGTTTCGGCGCAGTTCCATGGAAGACATCGCCAAAGCCGCAGGCATGTCGCGCGCTGCGCTGTATCTTCATTTCAAAAACAAACAAGATCTGTTTCGTCGTCTGGCTTCGGTGTTTTTCTTGCAGGCCGTGCGCGATTTGCGGGCAGAGCTGGACAAAGACCCGGCGCGCGCCGTCACCGATACCTTGGTGGCAGCGTTGCTCGCCAAGGGCGGGGTAGGGATGGAAGCGCTCTTCAACTCGCCGCATGGACATGAGTTGATGGAAGACAAAAACTCGGTTGCTGAACAGGAAATCGCCGAGGGTATGGTCGCCTTGGCGCAGGTTCTGGCAGAGTGGTTTGAGGCGCAAGTCGGGGCTGGCCGGATCGAATTGGATGGCACCGCGCAAGAGATGGCGGAAACGTTGCTTGCCGCGCTGGATGGGGTCAAAAGCAACGCCAATACCTATCAGGATTACGTTGCTGGGATCACCCGCATTGGCCGGGTGTTTGGCAAGGCGTTGGCGGTTTGATCACCGAGTGGACATGAACGCGGCCAACCGCTTTAAGCCCTCGCGAATATCTTCGGTTGAGCGAGCGTATGAAAACCGTAATGTTTGTCCGCCGCGACGTGGGTCGAAATCTAACCCTGGTGTCACCGCCACATTTGCGTTTTCCAGTATTTCCTTGGCAAAGGCCACGCTGTCTTGGGTATAGTCGCTGACATCGCAATAGATGTAAAAGGCGCCATCGGCCGGGGCGAATTTTCCAAAACCGATTGCTGGTAAGGCTTCGGTCATGAGTTTGCGATTTTCAGCGTAAGTTCTTAGGTTTGCATCAAGTTCATCACGCGCATCAAGCGCTGCAATCGCGGCCACTTGACTGGCGTGAGGGGCGCATATGAACATGTTTTGCGCGATGCGCTCTACGTGCCGAATATGATCTTCGGGCACAATCATCCAGCCCACCCGCCAGCCGGTCATCGAGAAGTATTTCGAGAAACTGTTGATGACATAAATGTCGTCAGATACTTCCAACGCCGAGATTGCCCGCCCCTCATACTGAAGCCCGTGATAAATCTCATCGGCGATGAAACTGGTACCTTGGGCATGGCAATGAGCGATGAGTGCCTCAAGCGCGGCGTGATCAAGCATGGTGCCTGATGGGTTGGCGGGCGAGGCGGTGATCATGCCCGCAAGCCCCGGTGGAATGTCGCTGGGTACGGGTTGATACCGGTTATCTGGGCTGGTCTGAAGCCCAATAGCGTCAATGCTCATCGCCTTGAGAATTTGGCGATAGCTGGGATAACCGGGTTCGCCCAGACCAACCTTATCCCCGGCATCAAACAGCGCGGAAAAGGCTAAGATAAATGCGCCAGAACTGCCGGGTGTGATGACCACGCGCGCGGGGTTCAGGTCGACATTATACCAGTCTTTGTAAAGGTTTGCGATTCCCTCGCGAAGCTTTGGCAACCCCAAAGATACCGTGTAACCTAGTGCGTCTTTTTCCATCTCACGCGCGAGGGCCAAACGCGCTGCTTTGGGGGCAGCCGTGGCCGGTTGGCCCACTTCCATATGGATAATATGGCGACCCTCTGCTTCGGCAGCACGGGCCGCTTCCATCACATCCATGACGATAAAGGGGGCGACTTGGCCGCGGGTTGACTTGCGCATGACATCCTCGTGTTTTGGCACGAAAGAGGTGCCGTGCGTCGGCCGCAAAGTCAACAGGGCGCGCCGGGGGACGCGGGTGGTTCTCGACGTTCGGACAATCTGCCACGCCAGATCGCGAGGGTTTGATTATGTGTCGGGGGCTATGGGCTTGGCGTATCCTTCGCAATCGCTTATGTCGGTGGAAAGCTCGGTTTCCACAGAGAGAGATTTCATGAAACGTCTGACACTTGCCTTGACCACCGCCACTTTGCTTGGAATTGCGATGCCCGCTGGGGCGTTTGATTTGTCCAACCTATCAGAGGATGAACGCAACGCGTTTCGCGACGAAGTGCGGGCCTATCTTATGGACAACCCCGAAGTGATCATGGAAGCGGTCAGTGTTTTGGAAGCACGTCAGGAAGCACAAAAATCTGTTGATGATCTGCAGCTGGTCAAGACCAATGCTGAGGATCTCTTTCATGATGGATTTTCGCATATCGCAGGCAATCCCGATGGCGATGTGACTATTGTTGAATTTGTTGATTATCGCTGTGGGTATTGCCGAAAGTCTTATGAAGAGGTGCAAGCCCTTTTGGAAAAAGACAGTAATATCCGCTTGATTTTGAAAGAATATCCGATTTTGGGCGAAGACAGTCTTGCCTCGGCTCGGTTTGCGGTTTCCGCGCAGCAATTGTTCGGCGAAGACGCCTATGACAAACTTCATCATACGCTGATCACCCTGCGTGGCGCGGCCAGTGTCGACAATCTGATTGCGACAGCTGACGGTCTTGGTCTTGATGGCAAAGCGATTGCTGATGGTATGAGTTCGGACAAGGTTGACGCAATTCTGGGCGCCAATCACGCGCTGGCGCGGCGATTGCAGATCACTGGAACGCCGGCGTTCGTGATGGGCGAGGTGTTGGCGCGCGGGTATATGCCGCTCGCACAGATGGAGCAATTCGTCGAAGAAATCCGCAACACAAACTGATCCAGTTGATCCAAGGCTGGCCAGCTGCGGGCGGTCTGATATGATCGCCCGAAAAAGGAGCAGTGCCTTGCGTTTTTTCCACCTGATCATATGGGTGTGTGTGACCATGTTGCCCAGTGCCAGTTGGGCCCAGGGCAGCTCTGATAACTTGTCTGCATTGGCGCGGTTGAGCGGACAAGGCGTTACGCTAAATGCGCATTGGCGCAGCCTTGATCTGAGCGTTGAGATGACCCGGCCGGTACCCTGGCGCATATTCACCTTAGACGACCCACGGCGCTTGGTGATCGATTTTTCTGAATTGGATTGGTCAGGGATTGATCGCGAGGCGGTGCTTTATGAAAGCGACCAAATCTCGGATTTGCGTGCGGGCTTATACCGGCCTGGTTGGACCAGACTCGTTTTGGATTTGGCCAAACCACTTGCGGTGCTTGAAGCCGGCATGGAGACGAACGCGGCGCGAACGGTGCTAAATGTGACACTCGCCGCGACCTCACCCACAGAGTTTTCCGCGAAAGCCGGGGCACCCGCCGCTGAGAATTTTGGCAAGCCGTTCCATGTGCCCTCTGACGGTAAAATGCGCCAACGTGGTGAAGG
This sequence comes from Aliiroseovarius lamellibrachiae, assembly GCF_018599245.1. GTDB lineage: Bacteria > Pseudomonadota > Alphaproteobacteria > Rhodobacterales > Rhodobacteraceae > Aliiroseovarius > Aliiroseovarius lamellibrachiae. Next base: position 59,605 of record NZ_JAHEVJ010000004.1, on the reverse strand, counting down.
GCCTTTGACGGTTGTGCTGGACCCCGGCCATGGTGGCATTGATCCAGGCGCGGAATCTGCTGGTGTTGTTGAAGCAGATCTGGTGCTGGCCTTTGCGCGTGAATTGCGCGAAGTGTTGCTTCGTTCGGGTGGGTTTAACGTGGTCCTGACGCGCGATGGAAATGGATTTGTGTCGTTGGAAGAGCGTGTGACGATTGCACGACGCGCCGGCGCCGATGTGTTTATTTCATTGCATGCCGATGCTTTGGCACAGGGGCGGGCGTCGGGGGCAACGGTCTATACATTGTCAAAAGAGGCGTCAGATGTGGCGTCGGAGAAATTGGCAGAACGTCATGATCGGGCGGATTTGTTGGCAGGTGTTGATTTGGCCAATCAAGATGACGAGGTGGCGTTGGTACTTATGGATCTGGCGCGAACGGAAACGGCACCGCGCGCAGAAGCGCTTGCTGATGCGCTGGTTGAGGGGATCCATTCGGCGACGGGCTCTTTATACAAATCACCAAGAATGCAGGCCGGGTTTTCGGTGTTGAAAGCACCGGATATCCCATCTGTTCTCGTGGAACTCGGATTTATGACATCGCCAAAGGACCTCCAGCGTATGACGTCGCCGGAATGGCGGGCACAAGCGGCCGAAGGCATGCGCGATGCGCTGCAATATTGGACCCTTCAAGATGCCGCATCGGCTGATCGACTGCGAAAGTAAATCAAACTTCCTGACGTCTGTTAACTGTGTTTTGGTAAAGAAAAAGGCCGCGCAAGACGCGGCCTTTCTGCGGACTATTTGAGAGATTTCCGTTGTCATAGGCCTTTGGCGCGATAGCTTTTGGAAATTCGCTCGATGGACACCAGATAAGCCGCCATGCGTAAATCAGGTACATCATCGCGCGAATGCCAGACCTCGCGCATCGCCTGATAGGCTGTGCGCATTGTATCATCGAGACCGGATCTGACCAATTCCAGTTCATCTGCACCCCGCAGGTATTTTTCCTTAAACTCTGGTGTCATTGACCACGCGTCGCCGAGGTAACGGTCAAGGCGTTGCAGTTCGTCCACAACCAGTTGGTGGCGGGCTTCTTCCTGACGTCGCTGCATACGGCCAAAGCGAATATGGGACAGATTTTTCACCCACTCGAAATAGGAAACGGTCACGCCGCCTGCGTTTGCATACATGTCGGGAATGATTACGCAGCCTTTGTCACGAAGAAGATCATCTGCGCCTGCTGTTACAGGACCATTCGCGGCCTCGATGATCAGCGGGGCTTTGATGCGCTCGGCGTTTGACAGGTTGATCACCCCCTCTAGGGCCGCAGGGATCAGAATTTCACATTCTTGCTCGAGCACAGAGGCGCCGTTTTCGACAAAGGTCGCGTCAGCAAACCCCTTTACCCCTCCATTTGCCATGATCCAGTTGCGGACCGCTTCGACATCAAGCCCGTTTTCGTCTACCAAGGCACCGTCGCGTTCGATCACGCCAGTGATTTTGGCGTGATCTTCCTCGGACAGGAATTTGGCAGCGTGATAACCCACATTTCCAAGGCCCTGAACAACAATGCGTTTGCCTTCCAGTTTCCCAGCCAGGCCTGCTTTGGCTTTGTCTTCCTCATGACGGAAAAATTCGCGCAATGCATATTGTACGCCACGGCCGGTGGCTTCTACACGGCCGGAAATCCCGCCTGCATGCAGGGGTTTGCCGGTTACACATGCTTTAGCGTTAATGTCGGTGGTGTTCATCCGCGCGTATTGGTCGGCGATCCAGGCCATTTCGCGTTCACCTGTCCCCATATCAGGGGCGGGGACGTTTTGTGACGGGTGTATCAAGTCGCGTTTTGCCAATTCATAAGCAAACCGGCGGGTGATAAGTTCCAGCTCATGTTCTTCATATTGGCGCGGGTCGATACAAAGACCGCCTTTAGATCCGCCAAAGGGTGTTTCCACGAGCGCGCATTTATAGGTCATCAGGGCTGCCAGCGCCTCGACCTCGTCCTGGTTCACACCCAGAGAATAACGAATGCCCCCTTTGACCGGTTCCATATGTTCGGAATGCACAGAGCGATAGCCGGTAAAGGTTTGGATTTCGCCACGCAAACGCACACCGAAACGAACAGTATAGGTGGCGTTACAGACGCGAATTTTCTCTTTGAGGCCCGGCGGGAGGTCAATTATATCGACCGCTCGATTAAACATAAGATCAACGGATTCGCGGAACGAGGGTTCGTTTGTGTGGTTCATTTAGGGGCTCCTGACGATGGACCAATTCAAGATAGTCGAATCATTAACTGCGACACATTTACACACAGCCTAGGCCCGAATGGTTAACAAGGCATCCCGATAGTTTCGAGATTGATCACACTCGCTTGAGCGAAATGTGAACCCCAGCTTGCGCCGAATTGGGGATTTACTAAGGTTTTTCGTCAAAAAACAGAGGCGGATTGCGCCCTAATTTTGCCACAAGGATAGGGTTAACTCTTTCGTATTAGGGTTTGGGTGACCTGGCTTTTGTCTGAAGCGCAGGCAAACCAATAGGGCTTTTGGTAAGGGAAAGGGGATTTCAGGATGCGACATGCAGATTGGAAAAACCAGACGACACAGCAACGCGGCCGGATGACGCGGCGTCTGATCCGGTTTGGATCTGATGACGACGGATCACTGGTCATCTTTTCATTGTTTCTGATCATCGCAATGCTGATCATCGGTGGATTGGGCGTGGACCTGATGCTGTATGAAACCCAGCGCACGCGATTGCAGGCCACATTGGACCGCGCGATTTTGGCGGCGGCCCACCCGTCGCAGACACCGGGGGAGCTGGCAGATCGTAAAGCGGTGGTGCTGTCCTATTTCAAAAGTGCAGGTCTGGAAGATTTCATTGACCCAGCCGACGTGAAAGTTGTTGCCTCTGGCACCGCAAGCGAGGTTTCAGCCGAAGCAAAGATGCATGTTGATCCTTTGTTGCTTCAATTTGTAGGGATCGAAGGGTTTGAAGCTGTTGCCTCTGGGGCGGCGGCGCAATCTGCGGGCCTAAGCGAAGTGTCATTGGTTGTGGATGTGTCCGGGTCGATGAGCCAAACCTCGACCACCGGCAGTTCAAAAATGGCGGAGTTGAAAACCGCAGCGAAGCAGTTCGTGAATATCTTGTTGTGTAATCCTGACAACCCGACCAGCACAACCGGCTGTACAATGCCGGCCAATACCACGTCGATTTCCCTGATACCTTATAATGCTCAGGTAACAGTTGGGGCCGGAATTCTTAAGAAATTCAATCGCCGGGACGTGCACGAAGCGTCGTATTGCGCGACGTTTTATCCGGATGAATTTACCTCGACCGCGTTTAATGAGAACTTGGATATTCGTCAGACGGGCCGCTTCGATGATTACAGTGGATCCAGCAGTTCGTCGCCCAGAACCTACAGGTTTCCTTGTCAGACTGACAGCTGGCGGGCGATTATGCCGCTTTCCGCGTCCCATACCGATTTGGGAACGCGCATTGGACAGTTGCAAGCAGGCGGGAACACTTCCATTGATGTTGGTCTGAAATGGGGGGTGACGATGTTGGACCCATCCATTGAAACCGTGGTTGATGGTTTGGTGGATGACCTTGAGGTTAATGGCGCGTTTGCCGACCGTCCAAAGGCGTATGGGGCCGCCAATAGCCAAAAGGTTGTTGTGCTGATGACCGACGGGCAAAACACATCGCAGCCCTATTTATATGACGAATACCGGTCAGGCCCATCGCGGGTTTGGACTGTGGACGGCGACGCTTCAAAGATGTCGGTTCATTACGAAAATGACCCGAATACAAATACGGATGATCGGTGGTATTGGCCCTGGATCAATCAGTATAAAGACCATCCTTGGGGTGTTGGGGATAAGGAATGCACAAACTATTCCTACAGCTATTATTATGGGTATAGCTGTAGCAATTGGAAAACCGAAACACGCGCAGCAGAACAGCTGGACTGGCAAGAGGTTTGGTTGCTTAAGCGTTGGGGTTGGTGGCTTGATATGCCGGGCACGTCCTGGCCGGGGACAAAGATGAGCCGGAGCTATAACTACCACGGTTTCTATGACTATACCGATGGCAAAGACAAACGTCTGTTGGATTTGTGCACCGCCGCAAAAAACGAAGGTATCAAGATCTACACGATCGAGCTTGAAACCGATGGGGGTGGCAGCGGGGCAAACGTCCTTGAAAGCTGTTCGTCCGGTGACGGGTATTACTTCAAAGTGAATGGTGTGGATCTGGTCGAGACATTTTCGACCATCGGTCAAGATATCGCTAAGCTTCGTTTGACCAGATAGTGCTGAAACAGTGAAAGAGAAGGAGGGATATCAATGACTTGGATCACGTCACTTTGGCGCCGGATCAGGGGCGAGGATGGCAATGCCACAATCGAATTCGTGTTGTTGTTTCCAGCTTTCATGACATTGTTTCTGACCTCGTTTGAACTGGGCATCTTCACAATGCGTTCGGTTTTACTGGAACGAGCGCTCGACTTGAATATCCGCTCGATGCGTTTGGGGGACTTGTCGCCAGCCACTGTGGACGAATTGAAAAGACGCATGTGCAACGAGATGATCTTTTTCTCGGATTGCACCACGGATCTGGCCGTGGATGTGCGTGTGATCCCCACTGGCACATGGACCATGCCTACGGGCAAAATCCCGTGTCGCAACCGTGTTGATGGGGTGGACCCTGCCAACCTGCTGTTTACGCTGGGGGATGATCAATCCCCCACATTGTTGCGGGCATGTCTGGTCATGGATCCATTCTTTGGAACCACACCATTTATCATGAAAATGCCGCGCGATGCCTCTGGTGGTGTCACAATGTCGGCTTGGTCTGCATATGTCGCAGAGCCATCATAGGAGGGTGCTAAGATGTTGAATTTTTTCCGTCAGTTTAAGCGCCGTGATGAAGGGTCTGTGACCGTTGAGGCGGTGATCATCCTACCGGTGATCTTGGTTGTTTTCATGGGGACGTTCACCTATTTCGATGTGTTTCGCGCAAAGAGCCAGTCGCTTAAGGCGAATTATGCGATCTCGGATTTGATCTCGCGCGAAAACAATGTCACCCCCAATGAGATGCAGGGATATGGCAAAGTCTTTCGCTATTTGACGCAAAGCTCAAATGAAAGCTGGGTCAGGGTGACGGTTGTTCGGTGTAAAAGGAATTGTGGCAACCGCAACACTCGAAAACTTGTTAGATTCTGGTCCAGAGCCTATCCGGATGGAGCTGTGCCCAGGTTGACCACAACAGCAATTCGAGCCAGCTATAATGATGCTATTCCTGACATGTATAAGGGGGAGTATCTGGTGATGGTGGAATCCTCTGCCCGTTACGTTCCCCCGTTTTCGGGTGAATGGACAGGGATTTATCCACGCACATTAGAGGATTTGGTGATCACCAAACCTCGTGATGGGCCAAAAATTTGCTTTAACAATGAAGATTGTAACCCCGGCGACAGCTGATTTGGTAAGAGTGAGGGTGTCAATTGGCACCCTCATTTTCCGCTTAGGTCGATCTGTGCGTTTTTGCGAATACCTTGCGGAAATGTGCGCAATTGGCGAGCCCGTTCATTAGGCATATCTTTGGATCAACCGACAGATCCATAAAGGTGCCACATGTCTATTCGCCCAATTCTGACCCAATCGAAAGCGCAGCCCACAATGGAGGGCGCAGGCGTGCATTTGCACCGCGCTTTTGGATTTCATGAACCCGAGGCTTATGATCCGTTCCTGCTCTTTGATGACTTTCGCAATGATGACCCGGCGAAGTCGGAGAAGGGATTCCCCTGGCATCCCCATCGGGGGATTGAAACAATCACCTATGTACTCGCCGGGCAGGTCAGCCATGAAGACAGCTTGGGAAATTCCGGAACGCTGGGCGCGGGTGATATCCAATGGATGACCGCCGGGTCCGGGATTATGCACCAGGAAATGCCACAAGCAAACACCCAAGGCCAAATGCATGGATTCCAGCTGTGGGCCAACCTGCCACGCGAATTAAAAATGACCTCGCCCAATTATCAAGACGTGCCTGCCGCTGAAATCCCGGTGATCGAAGAGGATGACGGAACCGTGGTGCGTGTTGTTGTCGGGACGTTTTGGGACCGCGCTGGCCCAGTAGATGGGATCGCAGCAGATCCGCTCTATCTGGACATTTCAGTGCCCGCAGGCGTTACCAAAAGCTTTCCAATTGATACACGCAGACAAGCATTTGCCTATGTCTTTGAAGGGGCGGGGGCGTTTACGGATGCGGCGACCCCGCAGGGGGTGTTGCTTGAGAAAGAAGTGTTTGGGCAAGAGGCCAATATCCGCGACCTTTCCGGCAACCGCACCGTGGTGCGTTTTGGTGCGGGGGACGAGGTGCGCGTTCAAGCCGGTGAAGAAGGCGTTCGGTTCCTGCTTATCGCGGGCGCGCCCATTCGCGAACCGGTCGCTTGGCACGGGCCGATTGTGATGAACACGAAAGATGAATTGCGGCAGGCAATGGCGGATCTGCGCAACAACACCTTTATCAAGCCGACCATGTAATCTGTCGCGCGGCGAGAAGAATAGTCACGCCGCGCGCGTTCCGCATTGCCGGGCTTATAGATCCGTGCGCAGATGCCAAAGCTCTGGGAACAACTCTACCTCAAGCATGCGCCGTAAATAGGCCACGCCAGAGGTGCCGCCGGACCCGCGTTTAAAGCCGATAATCCGTTCAACCGTTGTCACATGGTTAAACCGCCACCGGCGGAAGTAATCCTCAAAATCCACCAGTTTCTCCGCCAGCTCATAAAGCTGCCAATGGGTGTCCGGATCGCGATAGATCGCGGCCCATGCGGCGCGTACCTCGTCGGAGGCCTCATACGGCACAGAGGGGTCGCGTTTTAGCACCGCCTCAGGCAAAGGCATGGTGCCGTGAAGCGTGCGCAACGCCACATCATAAAGCGATGGGCGCGACAGCTCTTGGGTGAGTTTGTCATAAATGTCCGCGCGATGTTCGTGGGGTTTCAGCATGGCCTGATTGCGGTTGCCCAAAGTGAATTCGATCAGCCGGTATTGCCATGATTGAAAGCCTGAGCTTTGCCCCAAGGTCTCGCGAAACCGGGTGTATTCTGCGGGAGTCATTGTGCGCAACACATCCCAAGCGTTGTTGAGCTGTTCAAAAATCCGCGCCACTCGGGCGAGCATTTTAAACGCGGGGCCAAAGCGCCCGTCGGACAAAGTGTCCCTTGCCGCGCCAAGTTCATGAAGCGCGAGGCGCATCCATAATTCTGATGTCTGATGCTGAATGATAAACAGCATCTCGTCATGGGCGTCAGATTTTGGGTGTTGTGCGGTCAGGATCTTATCCAGATCCAGATAATCGCCATAAGACATGCGCCCGTCGAAACTCATTTGGGCGCCATCTTTGGCCGGATTATACGGTGTGTCAGCGGGGGTCATTGTTCTCTCCTGTTTAAATGGGGGTGTGGGGGAGGACAGCCCCGCTCGCCATTTAAACAGGTACACATCGCAATCCGTCGCCAAGCGGCGATCCAGCCTTGCGGGCGTGATATTGTGTGGCATTGTGTCATATAGGTTTTGACTTTCCTGATCGTCTTAGGTGACCGCAGAACGAACTTTGTACTCTGGGCGGTCCCAAAGGCGATTTTGCATGACGTCAGCGATGATGTCGATGGCGCGGGCTACATCACCTTTGTCAATGTAGAGTGGCGTAAAACCAAACCGCATAATATCTGGCGCGCGAAAATCGCCAATAACGCCGCGTGCGATCAAGGCCTGCATTGCGGCATAGCCGTTTTCACACCGAAAGCTCACTTGCGAGCCTCGCTGGGCGGCGTCTCGCGGTGTCGCAAGGGACAGATCCGGGCAGGTTGCTTCAATGCCTTTGATAAACTGTTCGCACAGGGCAATGGAGGCCGCGCGCAAATGGTCGAGGTTGACATCATCCCAGATGGCCAAAGCCGCCTCAAGAGACGCCATTTGAAGGACGGGTGGCGTGCCGACACGCATCCGCTCAATCCCGCGGCCTGCTTGATAATTCAGGTCAAAGGCAAAGGGGGCAGCATGACCAAGCCAACCGGAAAGAGCAGGGCGAGCGGCATCGGAGTGACGTGGGGCCACATAGATGAACGCAGGCGCGCCTGGGCCGCCATTCAGGTATTTATAGGTGCAGCCAACCGCGAAATCGGCCCCGCCATTGGCGACGTCTACGGGCAGGGCCCCTGCCGAATGCGCCAGATCCCAGATCACCAACGCCCCGGCATCCTGTGCCAATTTGGTCAACCGTGCCATATCGTGCCGGCGCCCGGTGCGATAATCCACTTCGGTCAGCATTAAAACAGCAAGGTCACTGTTGATATGCGCCTCAACCTCTTCTGGTGCTGGGGTGATAAGTCGATGCCCTTTGTCGAGCGACCGGATCAGCCCCTCGGCCATATAAAGGTCGGTCGGAAAATTGCCACTGTCGGACAGGATCACCCGCCGATCCGGGCGCATTTCCAACGCAGACGCCAGTGCTTGGTAGACTTTGATCGACAAAGTATCCCCCAAAACGGTTTGCCCCGCTTCGGCACCGATTAATCGCCCGATTTGATCACCAAGCTTTGCGGGTTGCGCCATCCAGCCGGCTTTGTTCCAACCGGTGATAAGCATCTGCCCCCATTCATCCGAAATGGTTTTGGCGATGCGGTTTTTTGCCGATTTTGGCAATGGCCCCAAAGAGTTTCCGTCGAGATAAATAATCCCTTCAGGTAACTCGAAGAGCTGTTTTGTTTTGGAAAAATCCGTCATGTGTCCTCCTGTTGATGTTATCGGATCCGATATCCGGAACACCTTGGCTGACGCTATCTGAAATTACTTGGCTGGCAATCCCTGAATTGTGATCGGCAATTGTGGGATCGTTTCGCCGATTGACCACGATTTGGGAGAGTTTCCTACGTTTGGCCCTTGGCATTCGTGGAAACATTGCCGAATGTGCCCCAACACGGGTTGAAAAGAGGGGAAAACTGTTTTGCGAGGAGTGATGAACTGGCTTGATCTGCCTCCGGTTTGGCTGGTTGGAATGCTCTGCGCGGGGTTTGGGCTGGATCATTTGTGGCCGGGGCTGGGGTTTGATTGGGCGTTGACCAAAGGGATTGGCACAGGCTTGATCGCAGTCGCTTTGCTGTTGATGCTGGGCGCGGCCATGACGTTTTTGATCAGCAAAACCAGTGTTGTGCCGCGCCGAGAGCCTTCTGTATTTTTACAGCACGGTCTGTACCGGTATTCCCGCAACCCGATTTACCTGGCCGATGCCATGTTGCTCGCTGGATGTCTGATACGGTGGGATGTCCTGCCGGCGTTAATCTTGGTGCCGCTGTTCATTCGCATCATCACAAAACGGTTCATAGAAGATGAAGAGGCGGGATTGCGGGCCAAGTTTGGGCCTGAATTCCAAGAGTGGGCGGCACAAGTGCGCCGCTGGCTATGACGGATTTTGAAACAAAATTGTCGCAGAACGTTGCGTAGTGATAGCTTATTGCGCGCGCATTGCGTAAAACTGCCCTGATGTAAGGGATCAGATTGGCAAAGTGGGGGATGCTCCGCGCTTTGTTCTTGACGGGAGAAGAGGAAGAGACACGTGAAAATCGGTGTTCCGAAGGAATTGTTTGAGGGTGAAAACCGGGTCGCGATGACGCCGGAAAGCGCCTTGATGTTACAAAAGCTCGGCTATGAGTGTGTTATCGAAACCAAAGCCGGATTGGCGGCTGGTTTTGCTGACAAGCTCTATAAAGACGCAGGGGTTGAGGTCGTGAAAACGGCGGCGGCACTGTGGAAAGCTGCGGATATCATCGCTAAAGTGCGTCAACCAAATGACACAGAGCTGAAACGGCTGTCTGCGGACAAGACGCTGATTTCATTCTTTAATCCCGGTGGGAATGAAGATGGAATGGAAAAGGCGAAGAAGTCTGGCGCCAATGTGATTGCGATGGAAATGGTTCCACGTATTTCACGCGCTCAGAAGATGGATGCGCTTAGCTCGATGGCCAATATCGCGGGCTATCGCGCGGTCATTGAAGCGGGCAATAACTTCGGTCGGTTCTTCACCGGTCAGGTGACGGCTGCTGGTAAAGTGCCACCGGCTAAGGTGCTGGTGGTTGGCGCTGGTGTGGCCGGTTTGGCCGCGATCGGCACGTCCACCTCGCTGGGTGCAATCACCTATGCGTTTGACGTGCGGCCAGAAGTGGCCGAGCAGGTGGAATCAATGGGTGCAGAGTTTGTGTACCTCGATTTTGAAGAAGATCAGGCGGATGGCGCGGCCTCGGGCGGCTATGCATCGGTCTCGTCCCCTGAGTTCCGCGAAGCGCAATTGGCCAAGTTCCGTGAATTGGCACCAGAGGTGGACATTGTGATCACCACGGCGTTGATCCCCAACCGCGAAGCGCCCAAGCTGTGGCTTAAGGACATGATCGCAGCGATGAAACCGGGTTCGGTGATTGTCGATTTGGCGGCGGAAAAAGGTGGCAACGCTGAAGGCACGGTGATGGACGAGAAAATCGTGACCGACAATGGCGTGACCATTGTGGGTTATACCGATTTCCCATCGCGCATGGCGCAGCAAGCCTCTAGTCTTTATGCCAACAACATCCGGCATATGATGACCGATTTGACCCCTGAAAAAGATGGTCAGATCAATCATGACATGGAAGACGATGTGATCCGTGGGGCAACGGTGACCTACCAAGGAGAGATCACCTTTCCACCGCCCCCCCCCAAGGTTCAGGCGATTGCGGCCAAACCGAAAGAGGTGGTGCCAGAGTTGACCGCAGAAGAGAAGCGCGCGCAGGAAGTTGCTGAATTTAAAGCACAAACCAAACAGCAGGTGACCTTGCTTGCCATTGGGGCCGTGTTGCTTTTGGGCGTCGGGCTTGTGGCACCTGCCAGCTTTATGCAGCACTTCATCGTCTTTGTGCTGTCCGTCTTTATCGGGTTCCAAGTGATCTGGAATGTGGCGCATTCGTTGCACACGCCGCTGATGGCTGTGACCAACGCAATCTCGTCGATCATCATTCTGGGGGCGTTGATGCAAATCGGATCAAGCTCGTTCCTGGTGATTTTGCTGGCGGCGCTGTCGATCTTCATGGCGGGGATTAACATCTTCGGCGGTTTCCTCGTAACCCGGCGCATGCTTGCCATGTTCCAGAAATCTTAAGGAGGCCGGGATTATGGAATTCGGTTTCACGACTGCTGCTTATGTTGTTGCAGCTGTTCTTTTCATCCTGTCCCTCGGCGGATTGTCCGGGCAGGAAAGTGCAAAACGCGCGGTATGGTATGGGATTGTCGGCATGGCGCTGGCGGTTGCGGCCACGCTTGTTGGTCCCGGCGCGGGCTATTGGCTTTTGTCGATCCTGATGATCGCAGGCGGCGGGATGATCGGTTATGTTGTGGCGCAGCGCGTCCAGATGACCGAGATGCCGCAACTTGTGGCGGCGATGCACTCGCTGGTGGGTTTGGCGGCTGTTTTTGTCGGCTATATCGCCCATATCGAGCTGGCAAATGTGCTGGCGATGCCCCATGGCGCTGGTGACGCGCTGGACGGCTTTGCAGCCCTCTTGGCCCATAAAACACCCGTTGAGCAATCCATCCTGCGGGTCGAGTTGTTCCTTGGCATCTTCATCGGTGCTGTGACCTTTACCGGGTCTGTGGTGGCTTACGGCAAGCTGGCGGGTAAGGTGTCCTCTGCCGCAACCAAACTGCCCGGTGGGCATATGCTGAACGCGGCGGCGGCGATCATTTCGGTGCTTTGCCTGATTTGGTATTTTAACACCGGTGGCTTCCTGCCGCTCTTTGTGATGACCCTGGCGGCGTTCTTTATCGGTTACCATTTGATCATGGGCATTGGTGGTGCGGATATGCCGGTTGTTGTGTCGATGCTGAACTCATACTCAGGGTGGGCCGCGGCGGCGATTGGTTTCTCACTCGGCAATGACCTTTTGATCGTTGTTGGTGCGCTTGTGGGGTCATCTGGTGCGATCCTGTCTTACATCATGTGTAAGGCAATGAACCGGTCGTTTGTGTCCGTTATCCTTGGTGGATTTGGCGGCGAAACCGGCCCAGCGATGGAAATTGACGGCGAGCAGATTGCCATTGATGCTGACGGTGTTGCCACCGCGTTGGAAGAGGCTGACAGCGTGGTGATCATCCCAGGCTACGGTATGGCCGTGGCCCAAGCGCAGCAGAATGTGGCTGAACTAACCCGTCGTTTGCGCGACAAAGGGAAGACCGTGCGCTTTGCGATCCACCCTGTTGCGGGGCGTCTGCCGGGGCATATGAACGTGCTGCTCGCTGAGGCCAAAGTGCCTTACGATATCGTGCTGGAAATGGACGAGATCAATGATGACTTCCCGGAAACGGATGTGGCCATCGTGATCGGGTCCAACGACATCGTAAACCCAGCGGCGCAAGAGGATCCGAACAGCCCGATCGCCGGCATGCCGGTTCTGGAATGCTGGAAAGCCAAGCAGGTGTTCGTGTCAAAACGTGGGCAGGGGACCGGGTATTCCGGCATCGAGAACCCATTGTTCTTCAAAGAAAACACCCGCATGTTCTATGGTGACGCGAAAGCAAGCCTTGATACGCTGTTGACCAAAATCACCTAAACGGTGAACTATCAATGAAAGCGGGCGCCTTCGGGTGCCCGTTTTTGTTTGGGCTGGTGTTTTACACTTGTGCGTCATAGGCAAGGGCATGACCCCACGCTTTGGCATCTTTCTTAAATTGGCATCTGTCGCTTTTTTCGTCTCAATGCAGGCGATGATCAAAGCGGTGTCCGACCACATCCCGCCCGGAGAGGCGGTGTTTTTTCGGTCGTTCTTTGCGCTGCCGATCATATTAACCTGGCTTATGTGGCAAGGCCGTCTGGCGGTTGCATTAAAAACAGATCACCTGCGCGGCAACCTGATGCGCGGGCTCTTTGGGGTCTGCGGCATGGGGTTAAGCTTTGCCGCGGTGGGGTATTTGCCCTTGCCAGAAGTGACCGCGATCTTTTTTGCTTCGCCCATCCTGACCACCATTTTTGCGGCGATGTTCTTGGGGGAACGCGTGCGGATGATCCGAATTGCCGCGGTTGGCCTTGGCTTATTTGGTGTGTTGATCATCCTATGGCCGCGGTTGACCGGATTTGGGCACATCGCTGGAACCGAGGCCAACCTCATGGCCTTTGGGGCGATGCTGGCGTTTGTCGCTGCGTGTTTCGTGTCGGTCGCCAAGATCCTTGTGCGCCGTTTGGTCGGCAAAGATCACCCGTCCACCGTCGTGCTTTATGCGGGGCTTTGTGCGACCGGTGCAGGGTTGCTCACCGCGCCCTTTGGCTGGGTTTGGCCGACCCCTTTGGAATGGGCCTTGCTGCTGACCGCCGGGCTGGTCGGCGGGATCGGGCAGGCGCTGTTGACCACGGCGTATAAATACGCGGATGCCTCAACCATCGCGCCTTTTGATTATTCATCCATGTTGTTTGCGATCGCCTTTGGCTATTTCATTTTTGCCGACCTGCCGACCCTGCAAACCCTTATCGGGGCTGCAATTGTCATTTCAGCGGGTGGGATCATTTTGTGGCGCGAAGGGCGACTGCGGCTGGAGCGCGCCGCCGCCCGGCAAATTACGCCGTCTGGCGGATAGGCGTCCCTGCGTGGTGCAAGCGGATTAAGTACTGGTGATTGCAGGAAAAATGCGTTACCCTTCTGTCAGACCCTAAGGGACATTGGGGCTTCACCGGATTGTGGCACAGACCACGGATTTCAAAAAATCCGGGGAAAACAAATGATAACGAGCGGTATTTAAAGCAGTGACAGGCGGCAATTATGACTGAGATGGTCTATGGCGCGATCCCCCGGCGGGATGGCGATCCAATTCTTCCCCGTTGGTGGCGTACAATCGACAGATGGTCGGTTTCTTGCATTCTCATCCTTTTCGGCATTGGGCTTTTACTGGGGCTTGCGGCCTCACCGCCGTTGGCGGCGCGCAACGGGTTGCCGTCGTTCCATTATGTTGAACGCCAATTGCTGTTTGGAACAATTGCGCTTGTGACCATGTTCGCCACAACGATGATGAGCCCAACGCTGGTGCGCCGTCTTGGTGTGATTGGCTTTGGGTTTGCCTTCGTCGCCGTTGTCATGCTGCCCGTCCTGGGCACGGATTTCAGCAAAGGGGCTGTGCGTTGGTATTCGCTGGGTTTTGCCTCGATCCAACCGTCAGAGTTTCTAAAGCCCGGATTTATCATTGTTGCTGCCTGGTTGATGGCCGCCAGTCACGAGTTGAATGGCCCGCCCGGAAAAGCGATGTCGCTTGGTTTGCTGATTGTCATTTGCGCCTTTCTTGTGACCCAACCAGATTACGGCCAAACGGCATTGATCGCCTTTGGTTGGGGCGTGATGTATTTTCTTGCGGGCGCCCCGATTACCGTGCTTGTCACCCTTGTTGGGATGGTTTTTATGGGGATGACCGTCGCCTATAATAACTCGGAACATGTGGCGCGACGGATTGATGGGTTTTTGAACCCGGATGTCGACCCAACCACCCAGCTTGGCTACGCCGCAAACGCGATCCGCGAAGGTGGGTTTTTTGGCGTTGGAGTGGGGGAGGGGCAAGTGAAATGGTCCCTGCCGGATGCCCACACGGATTTCATCATTGCCGTGGCCGCAGAAGAATATGGCCTGATCCTCGTTTTGATCATCATTGCGCTTTATGCGACGGTTGTGGTGCGCAGCTTTATGCGCCTGATCCAAGAACGTGACACATTCATTCGTCTGGCGGGCGCCGGGCTTGCGGCCATTTTCGGCGTGCAAGCGCTCATCAATATGGGTGTTGCGGTCCGTTTGTTGCCGGCCAAGGGCATGACACTGCCATTTGTCAGCTATGGCGGATCTTCGCTTATTGCAGGTGGCATTGCATTAGGTATGTTGCTGGCCTTCACCCGCACGCGCCCACAGGGCAAGATGCAGGACGTCTTTAATCAACGAGCAGGCTAATGTCGCATACCCAACCTCTTCTTGTGATTGCTGCCGGGGGAACCGGCGGCCATATGTTCCCTGCGCAAGCTTTGGCCGAGGCCATGTTGCGCAAAGGCTGGCGGGTCAAGCTGTCGACCGATGCGCGCGGGGCGCGCTATACGGGTGGTTTTCCGCATATGGTTGAAGTGGAAGAGGTGAGCTCCGCCACGTTTTCGCGCGGTGGTCCGGTGGCGAAATTGATGGTGCCGTTTAAGATCCTCGGCGGTGTGCTTGCAATGGCGATGCGGTTGCGGCGTGACCGTCCTGCTGCGGTTGTTGGCTTTGGTGGATACCCGTCCATTCCGGCGATTGGGGCCGCGTGGATGTTGGGGCTGCCGCGGATGATTCATGAACAAAATGGCGTTTTGGGGCGGGTTAACAAGCGCTTTGCGACGCGGGTAAACTACGTGGCCTGCGGAACATGGCCAACCGCAGTGCCCGAGGGTGGCACGGCGCTTCATACTGGTAATCCCGTGCGCGGCGCGGTGCTGAAGCGCGCGGGTGCGGGGTATATTGCTCCGGGGGATTACCCCATGTCGATTTTGGTGATGGGCGGTAGCCAAGGCGCGCGCGCCTTGTCTGACAATGTCCCCGCCGCAATCGCAAGCTTGCCAGAGCATCTTTTGCATCATATCTCTGTCAGCCACCAGGCCCGCGATGAAGATCATGAGCGCGTTGTGAATTACTACGCCGAACACGGAATTCGCGCAGATGTGCAGCCCTTTTTCGATGACATCCCGCGCCGGATGTCCGAGGCGCAATTGGTGATCAGCCGGGCGGGGGCGTCATCAGTGGCGGATATCTCTGTCATCGGGCGACCCTCGATCCTGGTCCCATATCCACACGCCACAGAAGATCACCAGACCGCCAATGCGCGTGGTTTGGTGGACGCGCAAGCCGCAATCTTGATCCCGGAAAGTCAGTTGGATCCAGCGATGTTGTCAGCGCAGATTGCAAATGTATTAGAGCACCCCGATGGGGCGGTTCAGATGGCGTTGGCCGCTTTATCGCAGGGCATTCCGGACGCCACAGATCGCCTTGTGGCGTTGGTAGAAGAATTGACAGGACAAAACACATGAACGCAGCCGCCACCAAATTGCCCACCGAAATGGGCGCCATTCATTTCGTCGGTATTGGCGGCATTGGGATGTCAGGGATTGCCGAGGTTCTGTTGAACCACGGATACCGCATTCAAGGGTCCGATTTGAAGGCCTCGAAAATCACCGATCGTTTGAAAGAGCTGGGAGCCGAAATTTTCATTGGCCAGCGGGCTGAAAACCTTGAGAACGCCGAAGTGGTGGTGATCTCATCCGCGATCAAACCCGGCAATCCCGAGCTTGATACTGCGCGCGCCAAGGGCCTGCCGGTTGTGCGACGTGCCGAAATGCTGGCGGAGCTGATGCGGTTGAAATCGAACATCGCGGTGGCTGGGACGCATGGCAAAACAACCACCACAACGATGGTGGCTGAACTGTTGGTGCATGGTGGCATTGATCCCACCGTGATCAACGGCGGCATCATCCACGCCTATGGCTCCAATGCGCGCATGGGGCAGGGGGAATGGATGGTGGTAGAGGCGGACGAAAGCGACGGTACCTTTAATCGCCTTCCGGCAACCATCGCCATTGTCACCAATATCGACCCGGAACATATGGAGCATTGGGGCGATTTTGATGCCCTACGTCAGGGTTTTCTGGACTTTGTATCAAACATTCCATTTTACGGCTTGGCGGTTTGCTGTACCGACCATCCAGAAGTGCAATCGCTGGTGGGTAAAATCACAGATCGGCGTGTTGTGACCTTTGGCTTCAATGCGCAAGCGGATGTACGAGCGGTGAACCTGACCTATAAGGGTGGGGTTGCGCATTTTGACATCGAACTGCATCACGATGGTACAAAGATTGAGGGGTGTACGCTCCCAATGCCTGGGGATCATAATGTTTCCAATGCCTTGTCTGCGGTGGCTGTCGCGTTGCATCTGGGCATGAAGCGCGACGAAATCCGCTCGGCTCTGGCCGGGTTTGGCGGTGTGAACCGACGCTTCACCCGCGTGGGGGAGGTGAATGGTGTCACCATCATCGACGATTACGGTCACCACCCGGTGGAGATTGCAGCGGTGTTAAAGGCCGCACGTCAAGCCACAGAAGGGCGCGTGATCGCGGTGCATCAACCGCACCGTTTCTCCCGCTTGCATGACCTGTTCGAAGATTTCTGTGCCTGTTTTAATGAAGCAGATGTTGTCGGCATTGCCGATGTGTTTTCCGCAGGCGAAGACCCGATTGATGGGGCGTCGCGTGATGATCTGGTGGCGGGGCTGGTGCGACACGGGCACCGTCAGGCAAAGGCAATCCCGGACGAGGACGCGCTTTTGGCGCTTGTTACCTCCGAGGCCAAGCCCGGTGATATGGTTGTCTGCCTCGGGGCCGGTACGATCAGCACATGGGCCAATGCACTTCCCGGAAAAATGATGACATAAACAGATGGGGTTTCTGCTTTTTGCTGCGATCTACTTCTGTTTGGGGGGCTGGCTCGGCCTGTCACGTCTGAGCGTGGCAAAGGTGGTTCTGTCTGCTGTGATATTGCTGGCAATTGGTGCTTTCTTCATCGGAGGGCTGTCGGTGCTTTCAAAAACAGTGCTGAGTTTTGGGCCGGTGATCGGGTTTGCGGCAGCCTTGGGGCGAACAATTCGACACATGCGAAAAGGGCGTTAAGCAGATGAGTTTGGTATTGATCCTATCTTGCCTTTGGGTAATTGCGTCGAGCATCGTCGCGTTTTTGCCCATGCGGTCTCAATTTATCCCCGGATTGGCGCTTTTATTGGTGGCACCGCTGTTGATCATATGGATTGGCATGGTGCATGGCTGGATCTGGACTGGGGTTGCCATTCTTGCTCTGGCTTCCATGTTTCGCCGCCCCTTGTGGGCAGTGCTGCGTCAGATAAGGGCGGCCTCGTGACATTTTCACTGGTTCTCGCATGTCTATGGGTGATTGGCGCTGCCATTGCCGCGCTGTTTCCCTCGGGCGACAAGCACTGGAAAACGGCCTATGTTCTGGCGGCGGTGGGCTTGCCCCTGTGGCTCTTTATTGTCTATGAGAACGGGATCTGGGCCGGAGCGGTTACTGGTCTCGCCGGAGCGTTGGTTTTGCGCTGGCCGCTGATCTATTTCGGGCGTTGGCTGCGCCGTTTGGCAAAAGGAATATCCAATGGCTCTGCCTGATCAGATCGAAACCCGCGGGAGCCTAATGGCCGAAAAAGAGCTGGCCGGCCTGACGTGGTTGCGCGTTGGCGGCCCGGCGGAGTGGCTGTTTATGCCCGCAGATGAGGATGATCTGGCGACCTTCCTGTCCCAGCTTGATCCCGAGGTTCCGGTGTTTCCCATGGGCGTTGGGTCAAATCTGATCGTGCGCGATGGTGGCATTCGCGGTGTCGTCATTCGTATGGGACGGGGTTTCAACGCAATCGAAGTTCACGGCCAAAGGGTCACAGCGGGTGTCGCGGCGCTGGATGCGCATGTCGCGCGCAAAGCGGCTGAGGCAGGCGTGGACCTGACATTCCTGCGCACCATTCCGGGCGCAATTGGTGGCGCTGTGCGCATGAACGCCGGGTGCTATGGGTCTTATGTTGCTGATGTTTTTGTCAAAGCGCATGCGATCACGCGGTCAGGTGAGCGTGTGACACTGTCCGCGGATGACTTGAATTTTCAATATCGCCAAACCGACCTTCCAGAAGGTTGGGTGATCACGCGCGCGGAGTTTGAAGGGCCAACAGGGGCCCCGCAAACGCTGGCGGATCGGATGGCGGCACAACTGGCGAAACGCGATGAAACACAGCCCACAAAAGATCGCACAGCCGGCAGCACGTTTCGTAATCCGGCTGGGTTTAGCTCTACCGGACGCGCCGATGACAGCCATGAGCTTAAGGCCTGGAAAGTGATTGAAGATGCCGGACAGCGCGGCGCCACGCGGGGCGGGGCGCAGATGAATGTGATGCATTCCAATTTCCTGACCAATGTTGATGGGGCCACAGCGGATGACCTGGAAGGACTTGGGGAAGAGGTCAGAAAAAAGGTTTACGAACACAGCGGCATAAAGCTACAATGGGAAATTATGCGCGTGGGCGAACCGGCACCAAAATAAGCGGGCCACAACAAGCGCATGATAAAGGGATTGGGACACAATTCCGATCAATTCAAGGGGCGGTACAGCCTCATTTAAAGCAGATTAGGATCATAAGATCCGAAGTGGGACCAATTGGTCCGGGATACGAGGCACATGACGGGCAAGTCGAGCAGGACAGCCCCGAAAGTCGTGGTTTTATTTGGTGGCCCCTCAGCTGAACGCGAGGTGTCGTTAAGTTCCGGGTGTGAATGCGCCAAGGCTTTGCGGGAAGAAGGGTATGATGTGGTCGAGCTGGACGCTGGACCCGACCTTGTTGAACGCCTGAAAGAGATCAAACCTGATGTTGTGTTCAACGCGCTGCATGGCCGTTGGGGCGAAGATGGCTGTGTGCAGGGCGTGCTGGAGTGGTTGCAGATCCCCTACACCCATTCAGGCGTGCTTGCCTCAGCGATCGCGATGGACAAAGAACGCGCCAAAGATGTGTTTCGCGCGGCTGGCTTGCCGGTGATGGCATCGGTTCTGGCCGACCGCGAAGAGGTGAAGCGCCGCCATGTGATCGCGCCGCCTTATGTGGTGAAACCCTATAACGAAGGCAGCTCGGTCGGGATTTATATCGTCAACGAAGGCGCCAATAGCCCACCCAAACTGGCCGATACCATGCCGCAAACCGTCATGGTGGAAACCTACGCGCCGGGTCGTGAGATGACGACCGCCGTGAAGGACGACGTGGCCTTCGCCGTAACCGATATTCTGACCGATGGTTGGTACGATTATGACGCCAAATATGCTGATGGTGGATCGCGCCATGTAATCCCCGCAGATATTCCTGCTGAGATCGAGGCGGCCTGTCGTGATTACGCTGTGCGCGCCCATCAGGCGCTTGGGTGTCGCGGTGTCAGCCGTACCGACTTCCGCTGGGACGAAACGCGCGGGCTGGACGGGCTGATCCTGTTAGAGACCAATACGCAACCGGGCATGACACCGACGTCTTTGGTGCCAGAACAAGCCGCCCATAACGGCATGAGTTTCGGCGCGCTGTGTGCCTGGATGGTGGAGGACGCATCGTGCAACCGGTAGACCGCCAAACATATCGCGCGGTCGCCGCCCCCGCGCCAAAACAACAAGGGCCGCGCCGTGATCCCGCCCCATCGCGCATGGCCTATAAAGCACATCGACTTTGGCTAACACCCGTGTTTCGCGCCTTTTTGCGGGTCGGAGTACCTGTGTTTTTGGTCTTGCTTTTGACCGGTTGGTATTTTTCCAACCCCACCAATCGCTATGCCATTGGCGAAAAATTGACCGCGATGAAGCGCTCTGTCCAAGAGCGCCCAGAATTCATGGTGAAACTCATGGCGGTTGAAGGGGCGACGCCGATTGTCAGTGACGCGGTGCGCACCATCCTTCCTATTGATTTCCCGATTTCCTCCTTCGATCTTGACCTCGATGTCATGCGCAATGAGATCATGAAACTCGATGTTGTGGCTGAGGCCGAGTTGCGCATTCGGCCCGGCGGCGTTCTTGAAGTGGCAATTTCCGAGCGCGCTCCCGTGATCGTTTGGCGCACGGGAGAGCAGTTGGAGTTGTTGGACAACACCGGACACCGTGTGGCCAGTCTCACCGCGCGTTCGGCCCGTGCCGATCTTCCGTTGGTGGTGGGCGAGGGCGCGCAGGATGCCATAAAAGAAGCGTTGATGATCTTTGCCGCGGCCCGACCATTGGCGACACAATTGCGTGGCTTGGTGCGTGTTGGTGCGCGCCGTTGGGATGTTGTGTTGAAGGATGATCAGCGGATTTTACTGCCGGAAAATGCCCCGGTCGCCGCGTTGGAACAGATTTTGGCTTTGGATCAGGCGCAGGACCTTTTGGCGCGCGATCTGACAATTATTGACATGAGAAACCCTTTGCGACCGACGCTGCGTATGGCGGATCAAGCCACCGATGAACTGCGCCGGATCAAAGCTTTGGACCTTGGAGACACCTCACAATGAGCGATCTTTATGCCCAACAGCGCGCTATGCGCTCGATGCGACAAGCAGCCATGCAGCGTGGTGTGATTGCGATTTTGGATATTGGGACCGCAAAAATCGGCTGTCTGGTGCTGAGGTTTGATGGAACCAATCAGCATCGCGATGGCGACGGGGTCGGCAGCCTGGCCGGCCAAAGCGCCTTTCGGGTGATTGGCGCCGCCACCACCCGCTCGCGTGGGGTGCGTTTCGGCGAAATTGATGCGATGCAAGAAACCGAACGGGCCATTCGAACCGCGGTTCAAGCCGCCCAGAAAATGGCCAATGTCCGTGTAGACCACGTCATCGCTTGTTTGTCGGGGGCAAATCCACGGTCATACGGATTGGCCGGCGCGGTTGAGTTGAACGATCGTTCGGTGTCCGAAGATGATGTGGGCCGCGTCCTGGCCGCCTGTGATGTCCCGGACTTTGGGGCTGGGCGCGAGGTTCTTCATGCGCAACCCGTCAATTTCGCACTGGATCATCGGTCAGGCTTGTCTGATCCTCGTGGCCAAATGGGCAATCGGCTGGCGGTGGATATGCATCTGTTGACTGTCGACAGCGCCGTCATTCAGAACCTTTTATATTGCATCAAACGCTGCGATCTGGAACTCGCGGGGCTGGCCAGTTCAGCCTATGTTTCCGGGATTTCCGCATTGGTCGAAGATGAACGGGAATTGGGGGCCGCTTGCATTGATTTAGGTGGTGGTTCAACTGGCGTGTCCATCTTCATGAAAAAGCATATGATTTTTGCAGATTCGGTGCGCTTGGGGGGCGATCTCATTACCTCGGATATCGCGAAAGGCCTGCAAGTTCCCATGGCAACAGCCGAACGGATCAAGACCTTTTATGGCGGCGTTGTCGCCACAGGTATGGACGATCGCGAGATGATTGAAATTGGCGGAGACACGGGCGATTGGGAACGAGATCGCCGTACGGTTAGCCGAGCTGAGCTGATTGGTATCATTCGCCCGCGTGTCGAAGAAATTCTGGAAGAGGTGCGTCAATCGCTGGATGCGGCTGGTTTTGATCACTTGCCCAGCCAACAAATTGTGCTGACCGGCGGCGGAAGTCAAATTCCGGGGCTGGATGGGTTGGCGCCAAAAATCCTGGGTCAGCAAGTGCGCATCGGTCGCCCCCTGCGCGTTCAGGGTCTGCCACAGGCCGCAACCGGGGCGGGGTTTGCCTCGGCTGTTGGGTTGTGTTTGTTTGCCGCAAACCCGCAGGACGAGTGGTGGGATTTTGCAATTCCCGCAGAAAGCTACCCGGCCCGCAGTCTGAAACGCGCGATGAAATGGTTCAAAGACAACTGGTGATCCGCAATATCCTGTGTTCTTGGGCGAAATCCTGCTGATTATCCGGCGAATTTCACCATATTTTGTGCAAATATATCTTTTGGGGCGTGACGGAGCATCTGATTTCAGGCTATTGTGGCTGAAAAGAGGCAGTCAATCGGCGATTCACGCCGCAAAGGAACATAAGCTTGTGAACGGCCATAGAATGCCGCGCAGCTCACGCACTTAAGACAGGCGGACAGATCATGACATTGAACCTTACCATGCCAGGTCAGGAAGAATTGAAACCTCGTATCACGGTGTTTGGCGTGGGCGGTGCCGGTGGCAACGCAGTCAACAACATGATCGAAAAAGAACTCGAAGGTGTCGAGTTCGTAGTGGCCAACACTGACGCGCAAGCATTGCAGCATTCGCGATCAAAAGACCGCATCCAGATGGGTGTGAAAGTCACCGAAGGCCTTGGGGCCGGCGCGCGAGCATCGGTTGGGGCGGCGGCCGCTGAAGAAAGCATTGAACAGATCGTTGACCATCTGGCGGGGGCACATATGTGCTTTATCACCGCAGGTATGGGCGGGGGCACCGGCACCGGGGCCGCACCGATCATTGCGCAAGCTGCGCGCGAATTGGGTGTATTGACGGTGGGTGTTGTCACCAAGCCGTTCCAATTCGAAGGCGCTAAGCGCATGAAGCAGGCCGAAGACGGCGTTGAGCAGCTTCAGAAGATGGTTGACACATTGATCATCATTCCGAACCAGAACCTGTTCCGTTTGGCCAATGAAAAAACCACCTTCACCGAAGCCTTCTCGATGGCGGATGATGTTCTTTATCAAGGTGTTAAGGGTGTTACCGATCTTATGGTTCGTCCGGGCCTGATCAACCTCGACTTTGCTGATGTGCGCGCCGTAATGGACGAAATGGGCAAGGCGATGATGGGCACCGGCGAGGCTGAAGGCGAAGATCGCGCCGTTCAAGCGGCCGAAAAAGCCATTGCCAACCCGCTGCTGGACGAAATTTCCCTGCGTGGGGCCAAAGGCGTGTTGATCAACATCACTGGTGGTTACGATTTGACCCTGTTTGAATTGGACGAAGCGGCCAACCGTATCCGCGAAGAAGTGGATCAGGACGCTAATATCATCGTCGGCTCAACGCTGGACAACGGCATGGAAGGCGCAATGCGCGTGTCTGTCGTTGCCACAGGGATTGACGCAACCGAAGTGGTGATGGATGTGCCTGTCCCACGCCGTCGTTTGTCTGAACCATTGCAAGCCCCATTGGTGGTTGAGGAGAAATTCGAAGCACATGTTGAGGCCGTTGTCGCTGCTTCTAATCCATCTTCGGAAACCCCGATCGAGCCTTCTTTGTTTGGCGAGGATCTGAACGCAACAACCGCTGCAGCAGAAGAGCAGGGCGAGAATGTATTTCCAGCCGAACATGCCGGCGGCGATTTGCCTCCGCCCGCGTATCAGCCACAAATGCAGCAAGAACAGCCAGCGCCAATGGACAACCGCTTCGAGCAAGAGCCTGAAGTTGCACAATTTGTTGCACCCAAAGCCCCTGCGCCTGGCACCCCATCGCCAGAAGCTTTGGCCCGTTTGCAGGCGGCTGTACATAATCAGCCACGCGCGCAAGCCCAACAGCCAGCGCAACAGCCGGCGCAACAGCAGTATGTTGCACAACAGTCAGCCGCCGCATCCCATCACCCAGCTGCGGATAAACCGCGCTTTGGAATCAACTCGTTGATCAATCGGATGACCGGGGCTGGTGCCGCAGAAGATCATGCCGCACGCACGCAGCCTTCCGTTCAGGCGCCAGCGCAGCACGAGGCACCTGTTCAACATCAAGCACAATCCCCTGCGATGGATGCTGAACAAGAAAAAGTCGAAATTCCGGCTTTCCTGCGCCGCCAGGCAAACTAAGGTCAAAACCTTCGGCAAAACACTGCCGAGTTTGAGGTGATCATTATCGAAACGGCCATCCTTTGGGTGGCCGTTTTCTGTTTTCTTTCAGGGGGATAAAGAGGGATCTTTATGTTGTTCCGCGTGGTGTTTTATCATGTTTCAAACCGTTACAAATGTTTGAGTTGTGATGCGAGAACCATAAGGCTACCCCTTTGATCACCGGGAAAGGCACCCGGACGCCACAAATGAGGCACTTTGTGCAGACCACGATCTCGAGCCCAGTTACATTCACCGGTACCGGATTGCATTCCGGTCGTCCGGTGCGGATGACCATCAATCCAGCTTCAGCCGAATACGGGATTTGGTTCAAACGTGTCGATATCGAAGGTCGCGACAATATGATCCCAGCCCATTGGGCATCGGTGGTTCCCTCGCGCTTGTGTACCTTGGTTCGCAATGACGCCAATGTCGAGGTATCCACGATTGAGCATATCATGGCGGCGCTTATTGGATGTGGCATTCACAATGCTTTGGTTGAGATTGATGGGCCAGAAGTCCCAATCATGGACGGAAGTGCGGCGCGGTTTGTTGAGGGGTTTATCCGGGCGGGGGTGCGCGAATTGGCGGACCCTGTGCGGATGATCGAGCTGCTGGCGCCGGTTGAATTTGCCGAAGATGACGCCTGGGCGCGATTGGAACCCGCTGACGGTTTCTTGATCGATTTCCATATTTCTTTTCCTGATCAAGCGATCGGGACGCAAAACAAAAGCCTCGATATGTCGAATGGCAATTTTGTTCGCGAGTTGTCAGATTGCCGGACGTTCTGTCGTCAAGCCGATGTTGATGCGATGCAGGCCAATGGGTTGGCCTTGGGGGGCATCCCTGGCGAAAATGCTGTCGTCGTTGACGGCGACCATGTGGTAAGCCCCGGGGGCTTGCGTCGTGTAGACGAGGCGGTACGCCATAAAATGCTTGATGCACTTGGGGATTTGGCGCTGGCTGGCGCCCCTTTGAAAGCCCGGTATGTAGGCCATAAGGCTGGCCACGCGATGACCAACAAATTGTTGCGTGCGCTCTTTGATCAGCCCGATGCCTGGCGGTTGGTGACTTGTGATGATGCCACTGCGCGTCACTTGCCCGGTGTGGGCGTTCGTCGGTCTGACCTTCCGCTGACCGCATAACCCGCCCCAACATCGCCCGTTTTGCTCTTATGATCGTTTCTGATCGGCGACAACTCGCGAAAAACCACGCCAAGGGCATTTTGCACCGAAAAGAACTGTGCTAGGACAAGCGAAACAGGCATGCTAACTGTGTGACCTGAAAAGATGAATTATGGGATGGGCACCGGCCATGATCCGCGTCAATCTGACAAAAAAAGTGACGACCGTACTCGTGGCGGGGCTTTTGGTCTCGGCATGTTCTGGCGGCAGCGGGAGCGTCGGCTCTGGGTCGTTTAGCGGCGGCAATGGGGGGGGGCTGTTCGGCGGCGTTTTCTCTGATCCGGTTGAACAAAAGCCCATTGAAGAATGGACCGCGGAACAGATTTTCAAGCGCGGCGAATATGATCTGGAAAATAGTAAACCGGACAAAGCGGCCAAGTGGTTTGGTGAGGTTGAGCGCCTTTACCCCTATTCCGCATGGGCCAAGCGCGCCTTGATCATGCAGGCGTTCGCCTTTCACAAAGACAAAGACTATGAACAATCGCGTGCAACGGCACAGCGGTTCATTGATGTTTACCCGGCCGATGAGGATGCGGCCTATGCGCAATACCTCTTGGCGCTCAGCTTCTACGATCAGATCGACGAAGTGGGCCGGGATCAGGGGCTGACCTTTCAGGCGCTGCAAGCGTTGCGTGCGGTGATCGAGCTTTACCCCGACACCGAATATGCGCGTTCGGCGATTCTTAAATTTGATCTCGCATTTGATCACCTTGCGGGCAAAGAGATGGAAATCGGCCGTTATTACCTGAAACGCAAACATTACACAGCGTCGATCAATCGATTCCGTGTGGTGGTTGAAAAGTTCCAGACCACCAGCCATGTGGCGGAGGCGTTGCATCGTTTGGTCGAAAGCTATCTTGCACTTGGCTTGACGGATGAGGCCCAAACCGCCGGGGCCATCTTGGGGCATAACTTCCAATCGACCCCATGGTATCAAGACAGCTATCGGTTGTTGACGAATGCGGGGCTGGAACCCAAAGCCAAAGGCGACAATTGGCTGGCAAGTGTTTATCGTCAGCTGATCAAGGGCGACTGGCTGTAAGCCTGTTCGATCCGGTTTGGGGGCAGAATGCTGCGTGGTCTTGAAATCCGAGATCTGTTGATCATTGATCGTCTGGAGCTAGAGTTTCAGCCGGGATTGAATGTGTTGACCGGGGAAACCGGGGCCGGAAAATCCATCCTCTTGGACAGTCTTGGGTTTGTTCTGGGCTGGCGCGGACGTGCCGATTTGGTTCGTACCGGGGCGGAACAGGGTGAGGTTACCGCTGTGTTTGATCTTGCGGCGGACCATCCGGCGCGCGCCGTGTTGGAGGACGCAGGCATTGAGGCAGAGGACGAGCTGATTCTGCGCCGTATCAATCGTGCAGACGGGCGAAAAACGGCTTGGGTGAATGATCGGCGCGCGTCGGGCGATGTGTTGCGCGCCTTATCAGACACTTTGATCGAGCTTCATGGTCAACAAGATGACCGTGGATTGCTGAACCCACGCGTGCATCGCCAGCTTTTGGACAGTTTTGGTGGGATGTCAGGCTTGGTCGACCGGTCGCATTTGGCTTGGAAAGGTCTGGCATCGGCGCGCAAAGCTTTGGCCCAAGCCCAAGATGCTTTGGCGGCGGCTCAGGCTGAAGAGGAATTCCTGCGCCATGCGGTCGGTGAGTTGGATAAACTCGACCCGCAACCGGGTGAAGAGGGCGCGTTGGATGCGCGTCGACGTTTGATGCAATCGGCTGAGCGGATTGGTGAAGACATCACCAAAGCACATCAGGCGTTGGGCCATGGTGAAGGGGCCGAAGGGCGGATGGGGGATGCGCTACGCTGGCTTGAGGGCGCGCTTGCGCAATCTGACGGGGCGCTTGAGGCGCCGATTTCTGCGCTCGGGCGGGCAATGGTTGAATTGGGCGAGGCTGTGCAGGGCGTTGAGACCGCTCTCGACCGGCTTTCATTTAATCCACATGAGCTTGAAGAAGCTGAAGAGCGGTTGTTCGCCATTCGGGGATTGGCGCGAAAGCACAATGTGCAACCGGATGAGCTGGGCGATTTTGCGCAGGAATTGCGCGGACGGCTGAAGGCATTGGATGCGGGTGCAGGGCAAATCGAAACCCTTCAGGGGTTTGTAACGGAAGCCGAACAGGTTTATGCGATTGCCACGCAAGCCCTCACCAAAGCCCGAAAAAAAGCAGCCGCCGCGTTGGATGCGGCAATGGGGGCCGAGCTTGCGCCGCTGAAGATGGAGCGTGCGGTTTTCACGACATTGGTTGAACCAAGTGAGGCGGGGCCAGATGGGGCCGATGCGGTGACCTTTACCGTTGCGACCAACCCGGGTGCGCCCTCTGGCCCGCTTAATAAAATTGCATCTGGCGGCGAGTTGAGCCGGTTCCTGTTGGCATTAAAGGTCTGTTTGACCCGCGATGCCCAAGGGGTGACGATGATTTTTGATGAAATCGATCGTGGCGTTGGCGGGGCGACGGCCGACGCGGTTGGGCGGCGTTTGAAATCGCTCTCAGACGGGGGGCAGGTTCTGGTGGTCACACATAGTCCGCAAGTTGCGGCATTGGGGGGGCATCACTGGCGGGTTCAAAAGGCCGTCACCAACGGTATCACGCTTTCAACCGTGGTGTCATTGGACGCAAGTGAGCGTGTCGATGAATTGGCCCGTATGATTTCTGGTGACACGGTGTCGGATGCGGCGCGTGAGGCCGCGAAAGAACTTCTGAACGGCTAATCACCCTTATTCGTGCCGAAGGGCTAATAAGGCTCTTTATAGCTGTCGCAGGCAGCTAATTTGATGGGCGCACGAGCTTTCCAGGGTTCAGTATGCCTTTGGGGTCCAAGGCGCGTTTAATGTCGCCCATGACACCCCACGCGGCCCCGTGTTCCGCATCCATCAAGCCAAGTTTCCCCATGCCCACGCCGTGCTCGCCGGTAATGGTTCCACCAAGCGCCAAGGCGCGTTTGCTCATTTTCTCCGCGAGCGATTTCGCGATGGCCATTTCATCGGAATTGCCGTCTTCTAACAGCAAAATAGCATGGAAGTTACCGTCCCCGACATGGCCCAAAATGGGGCCAATTAGACCAGATGCTGCAATGTCAGCGCGTGTTTCTTCGACGGCTTGGGCCAGTTTGGAGATGGGAACGCAAATATCGGTGACCATGGAACGCGCGGCGGGCCGCAACCCAAGCACCGCATAAAACGCACTATGTCGGATCTTCCACAACCGGTTGCGGTCTTCTGTTTTTGTTGCGCTTTCAAAGCTGGTCGCGCCAAAATCTTCTGCGACCTGCCCGAATTCTTCGGCTGCCTCAGCAACCATGCCAGACGTGCCGTGAAACTCGACCAGCAAGTGGGGGCATATTGGCAAGGCAATGCCCGAATAGGCATTGATGGCACGGGTGCTGTCTTCATCCAGAAATTCAATCCGCGAGACCGGGATGCCCATTTGGATCACCTGCTGAACCGTGGCCACGGCCGAGGCTAGGTCAGGAAACGCGCAAACCCCGGCGCTTATCGCCTCTGGTGTCCCATGAAGGCGCAGGGTCAACTGGGTGATAATCCCCAAGGTGCCTTCCGCACCAAGCATCAATGCGGTCAAATCATAACCGGATGCAGATTTTGCGGCGCGCGATCCGGTCGTAATAATACGGCCATCTGCCAGCACGACGGTCAGGCCCAGCACATTGTCGCGCATTGACCCATACCGGACGGTGGTGGTGCCAGAGGCCCGGGTAGAGGCCATACCGCCGATTGTGGCATTTGCCCCTGGATCCACAGGGAAAAACAACCCCGTCGCGCGAAGTTCTTCGTTCAACGCCTCACGCGTAAGCCCTGGTTCAACCACGGCGATCATGTCCCCGGGGTCCACCGAAACCAACGCAGACATGCGGGTCATATCCAAAGAGACGCCCCCCCGTAGGGGGAGTGTATGCCCCTCAAGTGAGGTTCCCGCCCCAAACGCCGTGACCGCCACACCGAAGCTGTGACAAAGCGACAGGATCCGAGACACCTCTTCGGTGTTCTCCGGCCACACCACCAGTTCTGGCAGAGTTTCGGCAAAATGGGTTTCTGATCCGCCATGTTGTTCCAGATCAGACTTGGAGCGGCTCACGCGATCGCCTAGAAACGATGTGAGCTCGGCATAAACGGTGTTGATGGACATCCATCATCTCCTAGACAGCAGCCGAGACAGATTAGCCTGAATGGGCATGCGGGAAAAGGGTCGGGCGAAGTTTTGATAATCTTTAATCAAACAAAATTGTTTATTATCCGTGCATTAAAGGCTCGTGTTCAGGTATTGTCTACGGGCTGGAAACTGTTGATCCAAAAAGGGCCGTCACAGCTTCAGTTTTGGTTGATTGCATTGGTTATTGGCATCGCCTCCGGTGGTGCTGCGTTGGCGTTTCGGAAGGGAATCGAGTGGCTTCAAGCCTCACTCTACGGAACCAATGACCTCGCGCATCTCCATAGCTTTGCCTCTACCTTGCCATGGTACTGGATTTTGATGCTGCCTGCTATTGGCGGCTTGGTTGTTGGGGGCATCTTGAATTGGTTTACACCAGACGGGCGGGTGCGGTCTGTGGCGGATGTGATTGAAGGGGCTGCGCTGTGGGAAGGGCGGGTTGAAAAACGCGCGGGCCTTGGGTCGGCGCTGGCCTCGCTGATCACACTTTCGACCGGCGGCTCAACGGGACGTGAGGGGCCAGTGGTGCACGTGGCTGCGGTGATGTCAAGTTGGATCGCCAACCGGATCAACGCCAATGGGATCACCGGGCGCGATTTGTTGGGCTGTGCTGTGGCGGCGGCCGTGTCAGCCAGCTTTAATGCACCTATCGCCGGGGCCTTATTCGCGCTCGAGGTGGTGCTTCGCCATTTCGCGGTACACGCCTTTGCCCCGATTGCTATTGCGGCGGTCGCGGGCACGGTGATCAACCGGCTGGAATACGGCGGTATGACGGAGTTTGTCTTGCCGCTTGAAGGCAGTTTGGCGTTTTATGTCGAGCTGCCCGCCTTTCTGATGCTCGGTATCCTAAGCGGTCTTGTGGCCGTGGTTTTGATGAAGTCGATATTTTGGGCAGATGATATTGGCACTCAACTTCAGGAAAAAATAAGACTTCCCAAGCTGTTACGCCCTGCGCTTGCGGGGCTGATGTTGGGGGGATTGGCGATTTTCTTCCCGCATATTATCGGTGTTGGATACGAAACCACCTCACTTGCACTCACGGGGAAGCTGGTGTTGCATGAACTCGTGGTGTTCGCTGTGATAAAGGTGATAGCGGTGTCGATTACCATGGCGGGGCGTATGGGCGGCGGGGTGTTTTCGCCTGCTTTGATGGTCGGGGCGTTGACCGGTCTGGCCTTTGGTATAATCGCAACCGCGGTGTTCCCCAATGTCTCTGGGTCAGAGACACTTTACGCGCTTGCGGGCATGGGCGCGGTTGCCGCGGCGGTCCTGGGGGCGCCCATTTCCACCACCTTGATCGTCTTTGAACTGACCGGAGACTGGCAGACCGGTATCGCGGTGATGAGTGCGGTATCTTTATCCACGGCCCTGTCCAGCAGGCTTGTTGATCGTTCCTTTTTCCTCACCCAATTGGAACGCCGCAATATTCACCTTGCAGCCGGTCCGCAGGCCTATTTGCTGTCGATGGTCCGGGTCGTGTCGGTGATGCGCGACATTGATGGCGGTCGCGCACCGGATGCCGCCTATTGTTGGGAACTGATAGAGCAGGGTATTTATGTCGATGGAAACACAACATTAGAAGTTGTCATGCCGATCTTTGAAACATCTGGCAGCACGTTTATCCCGGTTGTGACGCTGGGCGGTGAGGGCGATGCGCCAGAGCTTTGGGGGGTTATCTATCAGGTCGATGCGCTAAAGGCGTTTAACAAAGCACTGGCGGCAACCGCACATGAAGAGCATTCTTAGCCAAGGTGCACAGAGGGTTTTGATGGTCCGTGCTGTCGGGCTGTCCTGACAGATTTATTTCCCCGTCGCCCCGGTGAGCGCACGGGTCAAAGCGCAAAACTCCTCAAGCCCGATTTCTTCGGCCCGGCAAGTGGGTTTGATCCCTACAGATGTGAGGATGTCGATAATATCGGGGCTAAGCCCCTTTAATGAGGCGCGCAACATTTTTCGTCGTTGATTAAAAGCTGTCGCAACAACCATCTGAAGTTTTTTGCCATCCGCTTCAAACCGGGGTTCCGGTAGGGCCTCAAGATGAACGACGGCGGATCTGATTTTGGGTGGCGGGGTGAAGGCCTCTGGGGCAAGCTCCATCACAATGCGCGGATCGGCCCGCCATTGTGCCAGTACTGCCAGACGGCCGTAGGCCTTTGAGCCGGGCTTGGCGACAATGCGTTCAGCCACTTCTTTTTGGAACATCAAGGTCAGGCTTGACCAAGCGGGGGGCCAGGATTTTGGCGTCAACCAACGCACCAAAAGCTCGGTGCCGACATTATAGGGCAGGTTTGATACAATGCGCACCGGGGCTGTCAGATGTTCAAGCGGATCAAGCTCCAACGCGTCGGCATTGATCACCTCAAGTCGGCCGGGATAGGCGGCTTGGATTTCCGCAAGCGGCGCCATCGCCCGGCTGTCTTTTTCAACGGCCAGCACTTTGCGCGCCCCTTCTGCCAAGAGACCGCGGGTCAATCCTCCAGGGCCGGGGCCGACCTCCAGCACATCGCATTCTGTCAGATCCCCAGCCTGCCGTGCAATTTTGGCGGTTAGATTAAGATCAAGCAGGAAGTTCTGTCCGAGGGATTTTTTCGCCACGAGGTCGTGGGTTTCAATCACTTCGCGCAATGGCGGAAGATTGTCGATTTGGCTCATGCGGGGGTTCCATTTCTAGCTTGTGCCATCTGCCAGGCCATCCGCAAGGCCGCGATCAGCGAGCTGGGGTCCGCCTTGCCCTGACCGGCAATGTCAAAGGCGGTGCCATGGTCCGGTGACGTGCGCACAAAGGGCAGGCCCAATGTGACATTGACCCCACCTGCGAAATCAATGGTCTTAATCGGAATCAGGGCCTGATCATGATACATGCAAATCGCGGCATCATACCCGGCGCGTGCTTTTGCATGGAACATTGTGTCTGCGGATTGTGGGCCGAGAATGCTAAAACCTTCTGCGCGCAGTTTGTCCAGAAGGGGGGAAATCATATCTATTTCTTCCTGTCCCATCGCGCCGCCTTCGCCCGCATGGGGGTTTAATCCGGCCACTGACAGGCGCGGGTTAGAGATGCCGAAATCTTGGATGAGGGCGGCTTGGGTGGTGCGGATGACTTGCTCCAGCCCAGTTTGCGTCAATTGTTTGGGAACGTCGTTCAGGGCAATGTGAATGGTGGCGGGCACCACGCGCAGCGCGTCACACGCCAGCATCATGACAACATCAGCCCCACCTGCCAAATGCGCCAAATATTCAGTGTGGCCCGGAAAGGGAAACCCGGCCCCAACCTTCAGGGCTTTTTTATGGATCGGGTTGGTGCACACCGCCGAGGCCGTCCCAGACAGGGTCAAATCAACGGCCCGCGCAATCACGTCGATGACATGTTGGGCATGCGTGGGATTGGGGGTGCCGGGGGTGCGCTTTGGGCCGAAAGCATGTGGCAACACAGGTAAACTGCTTGCGGAAATGGCCTCATGAGGCGCTTGGATCGGCGTAAAATCGGTCCCGTCTGGCAGGTGGTTAGGATCCCCGATCACGAAGAACGGGACCGTGCCGTTCAGATCGTGAAAAGCTGGTGCAACCAATTCGGGCCCAATCCCTGCGGGTTCCCCAATCGTCAGAGCAATCGGCGCGACCGTCGACTGAGAGGTCATTGCTGAGTGTAATCTTCGATAAAGGCCGCGGCGCGCAGTTCCTCGAGGTAGCTTTTTGCGTAAGATTGAAGGCGCTGATTTTGCAGCTGTGCCTTAATCTGATCCCGGCTTACTTCTTCCGGCAATTCACTGCTTCGGGCGCATAACATCAAGAAGACAAGGTTCTGACCGGAGGGCGACACCAAAGCGGTGGAGCTTTCACCCGGATCCATTTTGGCCAACTCAATCGCATAATCATTCGGAAGCTCGCCAACTGGGCGGTTTTCCCGAACCAATTGTTCCACCGGCTGACCTTGCGCCACGGCATATAGATCATCACAAGTGTCGATCTTGGCGCGAATTGTTGCCGCTTTGCCAAGGGTTTCTGGGGTTTTTCCACCAGGGATGAGATATGTCGCATAGTCGACACTGACATTTTCCGGCGCCGGTCCTTCAAATTCCTCCAAGGCGCGCATCTGGAAAAATGCAATGCCACCGTTCACTGGAAGTGGGTCGGTGACCTCGCCAGGCGCAAGCGCAATGATCTGTGCGGCGATGGCAGGGGGAAGGTTGGACAGGTCCATCCAATCCAGACGTCCCGAGCGCCCTTTCGACGGCGACGCGGAATAACGCCGCGCTGCTGCGGCAAAGGCGGGCAACGTTGTAATTTGCGCGATTTCAGTTGAGCGTGCCGATGAGGCGGCCTGGGCCTGCGGCGTGTTTGCGGGCAAAATAATCTCTGACAACAACACGCGCACAGCTGACGAAGATCCAGTTTGTGCCAATCGACGATCCACATCTTCTTCGGTGATGTTGATGCGCCCGCGGAAGCGTTCCCGCACCACGTTTCGCCAAATCAGCCCCGCGGCCACAAAGTCACGAAAGGTTTCGATGGCAACCCCGCCTTGTGCGATCGCGACCTGAAACTTCTCGACGGTCAGGTTGAACCGGGCGGTGAATTCCTCCATCCCGGTTTGTAATTCTTCGTCGGAGATGGTGACGCCTAGCTGTTTTGCGATGCCGCGTTGCAGTGCTTCATTCGTCAATTGCTCGCGGGCCAGAATTTGTGGATCGCCAGGGGCACGCAGCAACGTCAGATATGCCGCGCGCTGTGACAGTTCATATGCGGTGATCACCCGGTCATTGACCTTTGCAATTGGGGCAAACAGGTTTTGTGCCTGCGCCGGTGATCCCAACAGCAACACACCTAGAGAAAGCGCGCCAACACAATGGGTCAGTGTCTTTTTGGCGGTGGTAAAAGCCCGTGTCATATTGGTCCTGCTCATCTGTTTATCCGTCGCAGTCAGTTCGCGTCTTGGCGCATATTGCACCGAATAGGCGGGACGATGCTAGCCCCAAGATATTCGCGTATTATTGGGGCGCTCATTGTGCACATTGCCGCGCTTTGCCGCGCGTCGAGCCGCCGAACCCCATCAGTTCTACCTGCAAGCCGACATCGGTTGTTGGCTTAACATTAGTTGATGCGGTAAAGCGGCGCGAGAGGGAAAAATCGACCTTCACGCACTCATTGCTGTATTGAATGCCAAGTTTTCCGCGTGTGGCCTGATGCGCTTCAATATCGAAATCTCCATTGGCGCTGATCCGCCAGAAGTCGTTGATTTGATAGGCACCATCTAAACGCAGCTCGTGGATTTTGTCGGCGCGACCCTCTTGAGGATCTGCAACAACCCAAAGATGGGCGGCGCCCAGTTGCCATGTGTCGCTAAGATACGCAATGCGGCTTTCCGTTTTTGCGATGTTAAAATTGTCATCGACCAAAGCACGCCCTTGCATCGCGAACTGACTGCCAAACTGAATTTGCCCCGCAATCAACCAATTTGACTGATCACCAGACAGGCCAGACGCGTTCGAGAAATTTTCTGCACCGTCAAACCGAAACACCCGACCTGCGGCTAAGGTCATGCCCCAACCCGAAGGGCTGGTGCGCGTCCATTTCACACCCAGGTTGGCACGCGCGCCGTCTTCAATGGCATCAAATCCGGGATAGCGAGACAGCGAAAACAAATTGGCCTCGTCAAACTCGACAAATGTGCTGTCTTCATTCGGAATGCTCGCGCCTGCGTTTTTGCTCCAAACCAGTTGAGCGACGGGTTCAATTACATCCAGCGTTCCGTTCGCTGCGACACGCGAAAAGGGCCAGCGCAACGTTACCGCAGCGGAGGGCGTAATAAAGCTTTGTTCGGTATCATAGTTGCTGTCTTGCTCAATCCAATAAAGCCCAGATTGCGCGGCGGTTTCAACTTTCACAATCGCCCCGCCATCCAACTGCCAATCTCGTTGCCAATCAAACGAGGCGCCAAGACGCGTCACATCGCGCCCCAACTGATCCTCGCTGCTTTCGCGAAAATAGCTTTGTGCCGACAATTGGTAGCTTGCGATGCCACCAACCCAACCGGGCACCCAGCGTCTTTCATAAAGAAGATCGGCTTGGGCAAAGGGCAATTGATCCGAAATCGGAATTTCATCTGCGCGCAGAGTTTCATGGCGCGTGAGGCCCGCAAAGATAAACTCGTCTCGGCGCGCACGGGTGATTGCAATGGCGCTGCGCAGTTGGTCTTCATCAGAGTAGCCATAATCGAGCAAATATCCGGGGTCCGACACATCTTGCAGCTGAAACTTCAACTTGAAATCCAGAGGAAGCGCAAATGTCCCTTCACCAAAGACATAAAACCGTTTTTCACCAGGCAGGATGCTGTCATCGCTGATCGCACCACGAAATGTCAGATCCCCGGAGCGAAAGGCATGCCGATATCGCCATTCGAGTGTTCTAGATTTTGTTGCAACAAACGGTGATAAGGTAAGATCCGCATGATCGCCAAGGCGGATGAAAAATGGCACGAGAAGGCCGGTGCCAAAGGCCGAGTTGGTGCGTATTTTGGGGGCAAGAAGCCCCGTCGCGCGGGTCAAGGTCGGGTCAGGCATGCGCAGGCGCGGCAGGAAAAAGACGGGCACATCGGCAATGCGGAATTGAGCATTGTGAAAATAGATAAACCGTTCTTGCTGGTCGTGGACCACGCGTTCTGCCCGAATTTGCCACAAGGGAACGGGATGTTTGGCACAGACCTGGCACGAGGAGGCCACGACTTTGTTCATCTGGGTATAGCGCCCTTGGATGCGATTAATCTCAACAGCCGCGATCTGTAGCTGTTGGTTCAGAACCAAACGAGCGGATTGTAAGATTCCATTGCGGAGATCGCCGGACAGTTCAGCCGCACTGGCAAAAATAACCTGATCATCACCATCCTGAAGGACAATAGGCCCCTCGATCATCAACTTGTCACCTTGTTGATCATACCGAACGCTGGACGCGGTCAATGATTTTCCGCCGAAGTAGATCAGAACATTGCCCTGCGCCAAAACGCCGGAATTCCCTAACACCTGCACTTTGTCTGCAACCAAGGTTGCCATCGACGATTGTGTCGAGGTGCTTTGCGCAAACGCAGAAGAAGAGGGCAAGAGTGGAACAAAGGCTGTGAGCAAAGCAATGCTCAATACATGCCTTGTGACAATGCGAAGATCGCAGAGATGACGCATTAACCGCCCCATCATCCATCCTCCAAATGTAATAAAATACCGAGCGACAAGAAAATCACTGCAATCGGAGGTGTCCATGCGGCCAACATCACCGGGATCTGGCCGTTTTCCCCGAGGATCTGTGCAAAGTTTCGAATGAAATAGGCACCAAAGCCGAGCAAAAGCGCAAACATGATCATCATACCGGTACGGCCAAAACGTGTGTGACGCATTGTGAAACCTGCACCAACCAACACCATGGCCACCAAAAAGAACGGCGTGGCAAGTTCGATTTGCAACCAGACTTGGTGGGCACGCGCCGAAAACCCAGCCTCTTCGAGCTGATCAATAAAGGCGGGCAGATCCCAAATTGAGATATCAGTGGGTTTTCCCAAACTGTCGCGAATTTGGTCTTCGGTCAGGTTCGACGCAATCCAATATGCCGGATGGGTTAAGGCTTCGGACTCGGGGTTGTCCGCTTTCCCCAGATCCCAGACCTTTGCGGACCGTAACGCCCAGCGTCCGGGTTGCAACGTGGCCAATGCGGCCCTTATGCGCATTGTTGGGGTGCCTTTGAGTGAAAACGAGTAGAATGTCACATCTCTAAGGCGCGTGCCCCCTAGGTCAGAAGAGGCGGCGTGAATAACGATTTGCCCGTCTTCGTTGCCCTGTCGCAACCAAACACCCTCTTTTGAAATCGAGGATACCGATGCGGAAGATCCTTTATATTGCGCGGCCAATCGTTCGTATTTTTTTGATGTCGCCGCGGCAATCGGATTGCCCACCGCCAGCAAGACCACACCTAATAAAAACACAGTCAGAGCGGGGGATATCAGGGTGATCAAAGCGGATCGCCCCGCCGCGCGCGTGACCACCATCTCAGAGCTGCGCGACAGGCTGAGGAACATCCAGATGGTGGAAAGGATCACAACCAAAGGAATAATCCGGTAGATCCACATCGGCATGTGAAGCAGGGTCAGCTCTATAATGTCGGGTATCCCGATTTGTGCGGCATCAAATTTGCGCATGCTCTCAACCATGTCGAGCAAGACGAAAATCAACCCAAGAACCATAAGCATCGCGGCGAAAGAAAACAGAAAGCGGCGAGCAATGTAGAAATGCAATTTCATGAGGAGCCCCCGCTGGCCATGTGTCGTGCAAAACGACGTCGGCGCCGGACGTCAAATGGCGAAGGGCGGGTCGCGAGCCAAAGCACCAAGATATTAAATACGGCCCCAGCGCATGTGGCGACATAAACAAGCGGCAATTCCTTGTCACTTTGCCGTGCCAGATCCAACATTGTATTGTCCAAGGATTGTAACGTCGCAACAACGGCGATGGCGATAATCACCTGACGCCACATACCAAAGCGGCTAAAGCCCGCGACGATCAACATTGAAAACCCTGCCATAGCGGCCACAATCACATAAAATGCTTGGGCATTGCGGAAATGAGCCTCGGCACGAAGTGCAGGGCGCGTAAGACCCGTTTCCTTTAGCACGGCGTCGCTGGGATCAAGGAGTTCGGGCGTGTAAATCTGACTGACGGTTCGATTCCCCGCAATTGGTCCCGTTAATAGCGCAGATACGTCATAGGTGAATTCATCAAACCCGGTTGTGGTCAAGCGACCGTCGGTGGATAGAACTTGCGCCAAACCATCAAACATTAACAGGCGTGGGCCATCATCAGTGCGCAAAATCAAAGCCCGTTCCGCGGAATAGGTCAGATGCGCGCCGCCATCGCCTTTTCCCCGTTCATCCGATAAAAACAGATCCAGCAGTTCCCCGTCAGAGGTGATTTCGCGGATATAAAGCGTGATGCCTTCGGACGGGTGCACAAAGCTTCCTTCGGTCAGAAAACGCGCGGTGACATTTTCCGCGATCTCAGCCTGACGTTCTGCAAAACGAAGTTGGCTCATTGGCACAAGGATATGTGTCAGGATCAGCATGAAAACCGCAGCAATGACGCCAAAGATCAAAACCGGGCGGGCAAGCCGAAAGGGCCCAAACCCTGTGGCCTGTGCCACCACCAATTCGCTTTCTGAACTCAGGCGGTTGGTGACCGTGACCGTGGCGGTAAAGGCGGCAATAGGAAGCACAAAGACGATCACACTGGGCAGAATCATCGCGGAAAATTCAAGGAAGACCAGGGCGGTTTCACCCGAGGCGATGATCTGATCAAACAGCTTTACCGCGCGATTGATCCAGAACAGCAATACCAGTACCAGCCCGGCAAAACCGAACTGCAACAACAGCTGCGCAAGGATATAGCGGTCGAATCTGGCCACGAGCCCCCCGGTTAGCCACAACATCTTGTGTGTTTCTAGCCGATTGGGCCGCAGGGGAAAACTGCTATCTGGCGTTTCGGGCCGCCTAAGGCTACGAATGGCAAAAGATCGCCGTAAATCGCCGTAAAAGGACTTCTCATGCCGACCCCCATTACCCCCCGTTTTATCGAAACCAATCTGGATGCCATCGCCACACATGAGGGCCGGATTGTTGTGATCCTGTCTGAACCGGGCAAGCTGGATCCGGGCGCGCGCCGTGTAAACAAACTGATGCGCGGAGCGCTGTTGCGGTTTGCGGAAAGCGACGCCTTTTCCAAGATGAAAGAAGGGGATGTGGCGGATTTGGCCTATCCCACGGGGCTTGCCGCGGATGCCGTTCAGGTTCTTCGCCTGTCCAAGCAAGCCAAAGGGGCCGCTTTGCGAAAAGCCGGCGGTCAGATTGGTAAGTCATTGCTTGGAAAAGATATCTTGATCCTCGCAGGCAATCGCCGCTTCACCAGCGAGCTTGCAATGGGGGCCGCATTGCGCGCCTATGAGTTTGTGGATCATATGTCAAAAGAAGCCCAAGAGGGCGGCGCGCTGACCGTCATGATGACCAACGCGCATGAGATCGAAGCGGAAGCCGAAACGATTGCGGCGATGGTGGACGGTGTGTTTTTCACCCGTGATCTGGTCAATGAACCCTCCAACGTGCTGACAACGGTTGAGTTCGCGGATCGTCTTGTCGCACTTGGTGAATTGGGCGTGGACGTGACTGTGCTCGATGAACCAGAGCTTGAAAAACTTGGGATGCGCGCGCTGTTGGGGGTGGGCATGGGGTCAGAAACCCCGTCCAAAGTTGTGGTTATGAAATGGAACGGTGGTGAAACAGACGCGGCCCCCTTGGCGTTGATCGGCAAAGGTGTGGTGTTTGACACCGGTGGCATCAGCCTGAAACCCGCCGCTGGCATGGAAGACATGACCATGGATATGGGCGGTGCGGGCACGGTTGCGGGCACCATGAAGGCGCTGGCGCTGCGCAAAGCCAAGGCCAATGTTGTCGCCGTGGTTGGGCTGGTTGAAAACATGCCTGATGGTCGTGCGCAACGCCCGGGCGACATTGTGAAATCCATGAAGGGGGACACGATTGAGGTGATCAACACAGACGCCGAAGGGCGCCTCGTGCTGTGCGATATCATGTGGTACGCGCAAGAAACCTTTAAGCCTATGGGCATGATTGATCTTGCCACCCTGACGGGCGCCATTATCATCGGGTTGGGCAATGAGAACACGGGCGTCTTTTCAAACGACGATCAGCTCTGCAACGCCTTTCTGAAAGCCGCGCAAACCGAAAACGAAGGCGCGTGGCGCTTGCCATTGGGTGAGGCGTATGACGCGCTGATCAAATCCAACAAAGCCGACATGAAAAACGTGGGCGGCCGGGCCGCCGGTTCCATCACAGCTGCACAGTTTTTGCAGCGGTTTGTGAAAGACGGCACACCGTGGATCCACTTGGATATCGCCGGCACAGCCCAGACGGCTGGCGAAACTGCGCTTGCGCCCAAAGGGGCCACGGGTTGGGGTGTTTTGGCGCTGAGCCGTTTGGTTTCAGACTTGTTTGAGGGCTGAGCGTGACGGAAGCGGCGGATAAAAAGTCAGGTGGAGAAGTTTTCTTCTATCACATGACCCGTTCGCCGCTTGAGGCGACATTGCCGGTGTTATTGTCGAGATCACTCGAAAATGACTGGCGGGTTTTGGTGCGCGGCACCAACATGCAGCGGCTGCGCTGGCTGGATGAAAAGCTGTGGCAAGAGCCTGAAGATGGGTTCTTGCCGCACGCGGTGTCTGGTGGTTCTCATGACGCTGACCAGCCTGTTTTGTTGACCGCTGACGCGACGATAGCGAATGGTGCAAATGCGCTGATTTCCATTGATGGGGCTGATGTTTCAGACATTGAGATGTCTGGGATGGAGCGGGTTTCCATCATGTTCGACGGGAATGACCCTGATGCTGTTGCGCACGCACGACGGCAGTGGAAAGCCGTTGTTGCCGCGGGATGTGCCGCAAAATACTGGTCGCAGGAAAACGGCCCGTGGGAGATGAAGGCGCAGTCTTAAGTTGCTGAGTTTTAAAGGTACTATTGAGTTTTACCGTGTTAAGATCATCTCTTTTTGCCCAATTTCTATTTTGGTAAATCTTTGAAGATAGG
Organism: Aliiroseovarius lamellibrachiae; assembly: GCF_018599245.1. Taxonomy (GTDB): domain Bacteria; phylum Pseudomonadota; class Alphaproteobacteria; order Rhodobacterales; family Rhodobacteraceae; genus Aliiroseovarius; species Aliiroseovarius lamellibrachiae. The sequence goes on along the minus strand of NZ_JAHEVJ010000004.1, from coordinate 18,255 downwards.
TGTTGCCCAGCAAGGATTGAGACATTTCTCCTTCGTTCACCCACACTTCCAAATTGAAATCCATTATGTCTTCGATCTCGACCCGTGCGATGCGGGCAGGCGCCGTGCGGGTTTGGCCATTGGCGGTCATCGCCCGACCAAAGAACCGCAACGCGGACAGATCAATACCTGCGCGCTCGGCGTCTTTTTTGGTCAAAACGACATTGCTTGCGCCGGTATCAATCACAAAATCTACGGGTTTTCCGTTTAGCATTAATTGTGCGTAAAAATGCCCGTCGTAGGCGCGCGGAAGGGTGATTTGGCCAGTTTCGCTCATATATGTCTGGCGCGGAGATATGTCATTTTTCACATTTTGCCATAGTCCAACAACGGCCAAAGCACCAACAAAGATAAAAATCCAGATCAGAGCATGGCGTAAGGTTTGGCCAAGTGAAAACCTGTTTTCCGAAATAAAATAGCCAGCAACCGCCACCAAAAGCAGCGCAAGATAGGCCATTTGTCCGATCATATCACTGGTCATAAAATCCTCCGCCAACAATATATAGGGCGTCAAATAAGATTGTCATGGGCGCAAGGACAGCGATAGGGGCAAGGTGTCGCGTTAGCCAACCACGCCAAAATCCTTTAAACCATCCAGCACAAATTGCACGGCGAGGGCGGCCAAAAGCATTCCCAACACGCGCGTCAGCACCGTGACACCGGTTTCTTTTAAGAAGCGTTCCAATAAGGTTGCGGAGAAAAACAGCGCCAATGTGATCAAGAGCACGGTGAACATCGCAGCCAAGGCCAATACGGTGCCGGACAATCCATCCCCTTGACCGGACAAAAGAATAATCGTTGCAATGGCACCCGGCCCAGCCATCAAGGGCATCGCCAAGGGGAAAACCGAGGGGTCTTCTTCGGCGTCAACCTTGGTTTCTGTCTGATCTTTTCGCCGTTTGCTACGTCTCTCAAACAGCATATCAAGCGCAGTCAGCAGCAATAAAATTCCGCCCGAGATGCGAAAAGCGGCCATTGATATTCCAAGAAAGCCCAGCACATTTTCACCGAGAAAGGCAAAAAGGGTCAACAACAGACCCGCAACGAGCGCTGCGCGCAATGCGATCACACGCCGCTGCTGTCTGTTCATTCCTTGTGTCAGCGCCAAAAACAACGGCGTCAGCCCGATGGGGTCCATCACAACAAACAACGTGACAAAGGCTGGAATGAAAAATTGCGGATCCAAGGTTAACGTCCTGCTTTCTCGAGTTTTTCCTGTGCCTTCAGCCAAAGCTCTTCGGCGCGGTCCATTGCATCCATGACCTCGGAATACTTCTTTTGCCAAACGGCCATTTCATCGAGGCGCTCTTCCTCATAAAGCTCTGGATCTGCGAGTTTCTTCGCGAGCTTCTCGCTCATTTCATTCAGTTTTTCGACGCGGGCCTCGCATTTGCGGACCTCTGCGCGCAGGGCCAAAATGTCATCCCGCGAGGCCCGTTTGATCGGGGCTTTGGCTTTGGCTTTTTGTTTGCCCGCTGGCTTGTCGCGCTCTAACAACATGGCGCGATAGGTTTGAAGATCACCGTCATATGGGGTCACGCCGCCGTCTTTGACCAGCCACAAACGATCCGCCACCAGGCTGAGCAAATGCATGTCATGGCTGACCAGAATTACCGCACCACTATAGGCGGTCAGGGCTTCCACCAAAGCTTCACGGCTTTCGATGTCCAGGTGGTTGGTCGGCTCATCGAGGATCAACAAATGTGGGGCGTCGATGGTGGCCAGAAGCAAAGACAGGCGCGCTTTTTGCCCACCTGACAAACGCCCAACTTCTGTGTCGGCTTGGGCCGCGCCCAGCCCAAATCCCGCCAGCCGTGCCCGAATACGCGCTTGGCCTTCATGGCCGCGCAAACGGGTCAGGTGCTGGATTGGCGTTTCATCAACGTAAAGCTCATCCACTTGATGTTGCGCGAAAAAACCGATGCGCAGTTTACTGGACGTGACGAATTTCCCGCTTTTCTTTTCAAGCCGGCCAGACAGCAATTTCGCAAGCGTGGATTTGCCTTGACCGTTTTTCCCCAACAGGGCGATGCGGTCATCTTGGTCGATGCGCAGGTTGAGGTTCTTTAGAACGATGGTTTCGTCATACCCCACCGCGGCGGCTTCGGTTGCAATGATCGGCGGGGAAAGCTCTTCTGGCGTTGGAAAGGTGAAGACCACACGCGCGGCATCTTCCGGCGCCGTAATCGGGGTCATCTTTTCCAGCATTTTTACGCGACTTTGGGCCTGCTTTGCCTTGCTGGCCTTGGCTTTGAAACGATCAACAAAGCTTTGCAAATGCGCGCGCTGCAGATCTTGTTTCTTGGCGGCAGCGGCCTGAACCGCGCGTTTGGCGGCGCGCTGTTGCACAAACTGATCATAGGGACCGGTGTAATAGGTCAGCTTGCGTTCGTCCAAATGCAGGATCGCACCAACAGAACGGTTCAAAAGCTCGCGGTCGTGGGAAATGATCATCACAGTGTGCGGATATTTCACCAAATAGTTTTCCAGCCACAGCGCGCCTTCTAGATCGAGGTAGTTGGTCGGCTCATCCAGCAGCAAATAGTCAGGTTGTGAAAACAGCACCGCCGCCAAAGCCACACGCATACGCCAGCCGCCGGAAAAGGCGGAACAGGGCATCAATTGCTCGGGCTGATCAAAGCCAAGACCTTTCAGGATCGAGGCCGCGCGCGATTCCGCGCTCCAGGCGTCAATATCCGTCAGGCGGGTTTGCACCTCGGCGATGCGGTTTGGGTCTGTTGCGGTTTCCGCCTCGGCCATCAGGGCCGCGCGTTCCTTGTCGGCCGCCAAAACGGTGTCGATCAGCGACACTTCGTTGCTTGGCACCTCTTGCGCCACGCCGCCGATGCGGGCGCGGTCGGGCAGGGTGATGGACCCGCCTTCAAGCACCAGTTCGCCGCGGATCAGCTTGAACAACGTGGTTTTACCCGCGCCATTGCGCCCGATAAGACCCACTTTGTGCCCGGTTGGAATGGTCGCGCTGGCCCCTTCAAAAAGGGGACGGCCTTCGACGGCGTAGGAGATGTTGGAAATCTTAAGCATGCCCCTCATGTGCCTGAGTGAAGCGGGGGCGTCAATCACTGCTTTTCAAACGCGTCTTGCCTTGTTTCGGGGGCCATGTTACGGGGGCGACAAATGACACTGAAACGACTTGGCCGGTGGGATCATCCTGTCCGGCATAGCTTTAAATGAGGACCGACATGGCCGTTCAACGCACTTTCTCGATCATCAAACCAGATGCCACCAAACGCAACCTGACCGGCAAAATTGCTGCGAAGTTTGAAGAAGCTGGCCTGCGCATCGTTGCCTCCAAGCGCATCCAACTGACATTGGCGCAAGCTCAACAGTTCTACGGCGTACATTCTGAGCGTCCTTTCTTTGGCGAACTGTGCGAATTCATGATCTCTGAGCCGATTGTTGTTCAGGTTCTCGAAGGTGAAGACGCGATTGCGAAAAACCGCGAAGTGATGGGCGCAACCAACCCAGCAGATGCGGCCGAAGGCACCATCCGTAAAGAATTCGCCCTGTCGATTGGCGAAAACTCGGTTCACGGTTCAGACGCACCTGAAACCGCAGCAGAAGAGATTGCCTTCTTCTTCTCGGGTCTTGAACTGGTCGGCTAAATCGCCGCAGTAACCCGACGTATTAAAGGTCCGGTCCCATTGGGGTCGGGCCTTTTTTTGTGCCGTACGGTCACACCTCAAATCTGTTGCACAAACTGTGTCACCGTGTAGCGTTTTGAAAAAGGGAGAGTTTCATGAGCAAAGTGGCAATTGTAACCGGTGCGGCGCGCGGGATCGGCCTTGCAACCTGCAAGCAGTTTTTGGCGGATGGCTGGCGCGTGGCGATGGTGGACCGCGACGAAAAGGCCTTGGACGCTGCTGTTTCTGAAACCGGTGGCTTGCGGGTTCTGGCCGATGTGTCACAGCCAGAACACGTTGATCGCATGATCGCCGAGGTTCAACAGGACTATGGTCAAGTCGATGCTTTGGTCAATAACGCCGGTGTGGCCGAGTTTGGGCCGATTGAAGAGTGTGACTTTGCAATGTGGCGCCGGGTGATGGACACCAATCTGGATGGCATTTTCCTGTGCACGCGTGCTGCAATGGCCGAGCTGAAAAAGAGCAAGGGGGTGATCGTAAATATCGCCTCCATCTCGGGGCTTCGCGCGTCCACGTTGCGCGTGGCGTACGGCACATCAAAGGCCGCTGTGATCCAATTGACAAAACAGCAAGCTGCAGAGCTGGGTGAACACGGCGTGCGCGCAAATTGCGTGTGTCCGGGGCCGGTGCGCACCAAGCTAGCGATGGCCGTCCACAGCCCGGAAATCATCGCGTCTTATCACGATGCAATTCCGTTAAATCGGTATGGCTCCGAGGAGGAGCTGGCAAATGTGATTACATTTCTGTGCTCTGACAAAGCCAGTTATGTCACGGGACAGGTGATCGCGGCAGACGGCGGTTTTGAAAGCACGGGGGTAGGTTTGCCAGCGCTGCGAAGCGGGGATTAACGCTGCGGCAAAATCCCGATCTCATTAAAGATTTTTGCCAATGGATCAGAGGCTTGGACGTTGGGCGCAACTTTTTCTTTGATGGTATCAAAGCGACGGCGCAACGCTTCTTTTTCTTTGCCTTTGCAGTCGTTCCAAGGGCGACCCTGCAGCCCCATGACCATGGCGTAATACCCAATGAAATGGGGCTTGCTACCGGCCAAAAGAAGCTTTTCATAGGCCGCATCTGGGCCAAGCTCTCTTAACTGCGCGGCGGTGTGAATCCCCGCACGCGAAAAGCTTTCATCAGAGGCCGGTCCAAGATTTCGAATGCTTGAAACGGGATGATCTGATTGGTCTAAGGTCGATACAGGAGCCATCCCACAGTTTAACCCGCCTGGATGGCCGCGCAAAGTCAGAATTTGGCCTATTTAGATGCTGGCCCAATCTGAAAAGAGATATGGTTGATCCTTTGGTGCCTCTTTTGGGGACGCGCGTTTCTGCGAAGGGGAGGGGTCAGCCTTATGAAACCGCCTTTGTGGCGCCGCTTCACTGGTCGTCGTTTTACTAATCTTTGCCATTTTGTGCCTCTTTCGATCCCCAGGCTTTGATGACGAATTGGTTAACGATGCATGTGAATAAAGGCACTAAAGCGGGCATATTGTGGCGAAAATGTGGCAGGTATTTAGATGTGCCAATACAACAAACACCGAACGTAGATAAGTGTTTGAATTCTATTTGTATTGGCTCCGGCGGTAGGGGCGTTAGCCTCTTCCTGGGGTCCTTTAATTTCTTAGAAGTTTTCGCAACCGACTTCGGCGATGACTCCGCATGTGCACCCAGAAGTGCCACAATGTGGAGTCCCGTGCAACAAGTCAGTTGTTCCATTGCGACAACCTGCATCCCTCGAATTTGTCGCCGACACATTCAATGCGAGAAATGGAGACATATAACGTTTATCACGATCCATCTGATCCAGATCGTTGCGTTCAGCTGGGCCTTTCAGGGATTGGACCTGATGTGGATTGCCGGGGTGTATGTCTATAACGGGTCTGTCACCGATCAGAATGGTGCGCTGATTGCCGAGTTCCGGGGAATTTCCCGCAGTTTGCCGTCACGGGATTAGTAATAGTCTCTCTGTTTGCGGACATTGCGCCTGAACGCAGCTAACGACCGCTCGCGGCCCTTTCTGTCAGGTTCCGACAGCGAAACCGTGCTTGTCTGCGTTGGGAATGCATCGTTTATGCCGGGACTGCGCCATGAGCCCCGGCTATTCAATTGGGGAATTAAACGACCGAGGTCAGGAGAATATCCGCTTCACGGATGGCAGCCAGCTTGTCATCCAGGGCGACCTTGGCCGCTTTGAATTGCTTCCAGCGATAAGCGAGGTTCACATATTCGACGACTTTCTGATCCTGCTCCCAAACGAGATCCACATCCTGCGAGAGGGCCGCATCCCCTTTGCCTTTGCGGATTTCATTGAGGGTCGCGCGGATTTGCTCCCCCATGAGCTCGATCAGATCTGCATCAACCGCCTTAAAGCCCGTCCGATCCTGAAGTGCGTGTAGGGCTTCGAGAATGACGGATTTGCTCGTGCCTCTGGGGACCAAGCTACCGCCCAACCACTCTTCTGCCAGAAACCTGCCCAGACGAAGTGTTTCCAGTGTCATCTCGTGCACTTCACGTTCGATTTCGATATGCATTGATATCTCCTTTGGTTTTGAAACTGCAGATTGCAGCCTCTCAAGACGCCAGATCCGAGGAGTGCGGATCCGGCGGGGCTCGTTTGGCAGATCAAGCTGCCAAACGATGGCTCAACACAGAACTTAATTCAGCGTCATCGAGCTTGTGCATTTCACATTCGAGCTCATCACAGAGGACGCAGATGTCTTCGACGACTGGTGAAGTAGGGTCGAGATCTGCAAAGCAGGCCGCTTCAACGGTGTCGCTGTGGTGCACGTTTTGAAGAGTCAACAGCGAATGAAAATCGAGCAATTGACGGCCGAGGCGACGTGTCATCACGGGTGAGGATGCAATCTCATCCAAAAGTAATTGCGCTTTACGCAGTGCAGGCTGCCCGCCGAGTAGATAGGCAGTGTTTTGCACGGCTTCGGAATGTGAGGCCATGAACGCACGCATGCTGGTCATGGTGTCGTTGGAAAGGTCGAACATATTCGTTCTCCTGTGCAGCGCCCTTTGCGATGGTGCTGAGGGCTTCAAGCGCGACTTGTGATGATGATGCTCCTTTCACTTGCGCGGTTTCTGTTTTGAGAGGCTGCTTTCTCTCAGTTAATGATGTTCTTTCCGGTGCTGTGGTTCATTTCGGAGTGTTCTCACGCAAGGGAACACTCCGAAATGAATCATCGGCGTCCGGTCCTATTTTCCTTTATTCGATGCTAAACATGCGTTCGACATTAGTGGCGGCGACATCAAGTAACGACTTGTTGGTCAAGGCCGATCAAAATCACAAATTCAGAGAGTATTTTAATTTTGCCCCGTCAGTTCTTAAAGAGCGGTGCAAGCGTCTCCTCGCCAAGGAAAGGGCCCTCCACAACGCGTAGATGGCTTTCCGGAATTCCGAGTTCCAGTTGAAAAACCTCTCTCGGGCGGGATGGATAAGGGTCGATGATAGTGACACGTGGAACAGAGCTGCGCTGCACGAAAGCGTTCGTGAATAGATCCAGGCTCTTCAGGTCAGTTCTTGGGAAAGAATACCCGATTACGAGGACTTCTTCGCAGGCTTGAAGTGCATCTCCGGCCTGCTGCCAGAGCTTTTCAAATAAAGTTCCAAAGAACTGATAGCTTTTTTCCTTCACCGGCGGGATGATCAACGGCATAGAAGGAAGGCCGTCTTTTTCTGCTTTACCCTCCGGCATCCAAGGCATCCGAGGCTGGAATTTGAGAATTGAATGCCCTTCTGGGGCCGCGCGCCCCGGAACATTTGTCAGGTTTGGCGGATAATATCCATAAGTAAGGGGAGCGTAGCCTTCCATATAGCGTCCTGCATGTGTCGGGTAGGGGCGAGTGGCATGCTCGTAGACAAACAGGGACTCTGCCGGTAGCGCGTGAGTTAGGACCAGTTCCTCTCCCTCGTATATCGGGTGGGCGGTCAGCCAATTCACCGAACCATGGAGCTTAATTAGTTTGTTGGATGAATGGCAGTCTTTGGGGCTGCCCCATTCGTCGCGGAACACACTATGTGGAATAACGCCATAACCACTATCAACTGACCAATCTGTAGTTTCAATCAGCGCGCGCTCCATAAGCGTATCCCAATTGAAAGTCACGATGACGTCATCTGGCCTCAGCGATGTCGCGAGATCAATGTGGCTCTTCGAGACCGGACCATTCGCGATCTCGTTCAAGGTAGTCGCGAAGAGGAACATCAATTGGTTGTAGGGTCTTGAGAAGATGATCCGGTCGAGATCTTCTGCATTCTTTTCGACGCTGGCCAATTTGGTGGCGATCTCGCTGTGTATTTCCTCAATGTCCACGCCAGCAGCGAGATAATCATCCGTGTCCATGATACCTTTCTGTGACTGCAGGTAGTGGATCAGCCCATCTCGCAGCACCCAAGGGTTGGCTGCAGCATCCAACTCAAAGAATGTCGGGAAAAAGTCCTTTGCGATTGGCATTCTTTGGCCGGTCGGTGAGGCGCCATAGCTCTTTGAAGCGCCCGCTCCAAGTAAGATCACTCGCATATTTAAGCCTTTTATTCGGTGGCCTTAATCAGTAGGCCCAACTGCTCAGAATTTTCGGAGTTATAGATATATTGGTCCAGCAGGGATTGTTAGGTGAGAGTTGCGTTGGACGGCCCAAAGAGTAGGAGATTGACGTCACAAACAACTTGCTCCGTTGTGTTAAAGCTTGCCTGGTGAATAGACTATTTGTTTGAATAACCAATTTAGAGGCATGGCGCAAAGGCACTTGCCTTCAATTGCCGTATTGATCTCGCTTCGAACCTTCGCTGTGCTTCACTTGTGAAGCCCATTCGTATCTGGATTTCGACGCAGTATCCGGCCTCATGAAAGCCCACAAACATGATACCAGCACCCAATTTCAGTTTTTGTCTTTCCAACCAAACGTCTTTCGACGACTTTCGAGAATTAACGAAATTTCAAAGACGTTGAACACGCTATCAGTTTTTCGTCAGGTTTGTCTATCGAAGTGCTCTCAACCTGCCAGATGTTACCCCTGAAGGGATTTTTCGATGTCTGCCAAGTTCTTGAGGGCCTCAATCCTGCGATACCGATCTGCGTTTACCTCATAGAACTGCTTACTGGTTGCGTGCGCGTGTCCGACGAGTGCCTGTGCAACCTTCGCATCAAGGTCATCGTCGAGGGTGCAGTAATCATAGATCAACGTCCGCACGATATGCGCGCTGTGGCCTGTGCGTTCGGTCATATTGCGGCGCAACCATTCACGCCCATAGCATTTCCAATCGCGTGCCGGATTGGCAAAGAGAGCGGTGCCCGCACGTTGATCGTAGATCTTCCAGAGATATGCCGGATCCGTATCCATCAATAGAACCGTATCGAGGAATGGTGTCAGGCAATCCGCCAGCCGCCCATCTATGCGGGTGCCGGTTTTGGACGTTTGTAAGTCTACGAACCATCCTTCGCTATCGCGGCTGAACTCCCGACCTACATTTCCCTCACGGAGATCTTTTGCGCGGATTTGCAGCTTGCACAGAAGTGCAATTGCGCCAGCCAAAGTGTAGTCGCGCCGACGATTACGGAGATCCTCCTCCAATGGCGCCTGCTCCAGGAGCTTGCTCGCCGTTTTTGCGAGGTCGACCAGGTCAATCGGCACCTGGGCCAGCTTGATTTCCTTGCGCTTTAGATCGCCTTTGGACGCCGCCTTGAGTGCCCAATGGGTCTCCAGCAAGGCGTCCCCGATCTCGGCAGGATATCCAGCTCGCTTGGCGAAATATCCCAAGAACTCGCAATAGCCAGCAGCGGAGGTGGTCTTCAGATCACCTGACACCAAATCTTCAGCGAAGGCCGTTGCGGTTTCCATGGTGAGCTCAGGCTCCAACCCGCGCTGCTTTGCAGAGCGGATCAGGCGTCTGATGGCACACCCCATCACCTTGATACGCGACACCGAATAGCCACCAAGCTTCTTCGGTTTGCGGCTGATCACCTTCATTTGCGACAAAAAGGGTTCTGGTAGCTCGCCGTATGCTGGCTTGTGTTGCACTCCCTTGGCGGTGCTACGTCTCTTGCGTTGAGCAGTCTGAAGGATCAGAGTATCCGGGTTTCCCGGATCAATCGCCGTCATAAACGCTGCCAGCTTACGGAGGTTGCCTGGGTCTGCGCGAAACGTCATGGCATGTTCCAATGACAAGTGTGTCACTTGATTGCGGTGGCGCAACCAGCGGTCTGCCAAGCGAAGTTCCCGGGCGCTGATACCTCCTTCAATAGCCAACGGCAAGATCGCGCGATACGGCGTCCAATGAGGTGCACGAAGGACCAGCTCCACCGGTCGACGATCTGAAGCGCCACTACTCAAAGCCCAATCCACGCCTTCACCCGTTTCATAAGCATAATGGCGCATCAACGTCTTGAAGCTTGAAACGGTATTGGGCGACCAGTTTCCGGCTTGCAGACGCTCAATCACCGCATCAGCGGTCTTTGCACATAGGGCAGCCGAAAGGCCATTCATCTGAGCTGTTTCGGCGAGACAGCGAAGGGCAGATGAGACATTTGCCCGGTTTTTTTGCAGCGTGGGCGCGGAATATGCGCGCCCCGTGTCGATGTCTTTCAGGAACCGCCGCATCTTGGGCGGCAGTTGATCTTCGCTCACATTGAACCTCATGGGCGCACCTTCCTTTCCAACTCAGCATTCACTGCTGCCATCCCGTCCATGCCGCGTTGCATCTGAGCGGCGACATCGAGGAAGGCGTAGACACGCGCTACGGTTTCAGGATGGTCGCCGAGAAGGGATGCAATCACGTTGATGTCAGCCCCCGGCTCATTCCATAGGATTGACGCAATCGCGTGACGCACCTGATGGAGGTTCATGTAGAAGTCCACCGATGCCGTGGCGAAGCGCCACGCTTTGTTCAGCCTTGCATAACCGGCGCCGCCCAGCAGCAATGTGGGATCGGGGTTTTGTAAACGGCTCATCAGCACGGGACGCGCAATCTTGAGCCACCATTCCAGGATTGCGCGCGGGTCAACTTTCCCACGACGAGAAATTTCGGCGGTGATGGAGTTCTTATTCTTGATGATTTCAGGTGGCAGCGCAAATTTCACAAATTTGGATTTTACAGGCAATGTCACATGCGCATCTGGCCCTTCCACGGTGAGCTGGATCGCGGTATCGGCGCGCACAGGCAGGAATGTCAGCACAGCCGCTGCGGCTGCGGCCAACGCCCAGTTTGCCGCCTGAGCTTTCTGGTTGTGTGGCAGGTCATCATAGCGGGTGATCAGGGGTGCTGCCTTTTCATGGAAAAGGCGCGCCAGGGAGAAAAACTTGGCTTTGCTATGATCTGAATTCATGAGGCGTCTGCAGAAGGCTTGATTGTCAGCTGTCATGCTGTCCCAATTCTCAAAATACGTGCCCTGAAAGAACTCTTTCTGCTCGGATTTCAGATCGGAGTTAAATCGACGCAGGAAGCGGAAGGTTCCCTCCAAGTTCTTGCGAACCGTCGTTTGCGCCAGAGGCTTCCAGTAGAAGTCACCTGCCACCTCGGCCTCAAAGGCGGCCAGAATGTGCCCCATCGTAGCGAATGTTACTGGATCAGGATCTTCACTGAGGTCGAGAAGGTCGAGTTCTACCATACAGGAGTAGAACCATTGCGCGGCTTCACGTGCATTCTTCACGGTTCCCTCGCTGCATGGATCTTTGCGCTTGTTCTTGAGCAACCCACTGTAGCGTTCACCTTCGCGCAACTCTGCTTGCATATCCGAGATCGCGCGCTCCAGTTTAGGCGGCAATGTCGGGGTAACCCGGCGGGCTGTGACCATCGGGATCTCCTCGATCTTCCCCGGCAGTAGGTCTTCCGGAAGGTCGTGATCCAGCTCCAGCAGTTTGTTGATGATCTTGGAGGCATTGCGCATGGCTGTCCGCTGGCTTGCAGTTGCGGATTGCATCCATGAATGGATCAGGCCCGCGGTAAGCTGATGCGGCTGGCGATTGTTTTCCCGCGCAAAGTTGCGCAACACCATCACCGCCACCAAATCAATCTGCTGAATGCCGGTGCCTTTATGCGTCCTACGGATAAGCTGCGAGGTTGCCTCCAGCAGCTGCGACCAGTCATCTTCCACATCTCGCAGAAGATCTCGCTCACGGCGCGTGCCAGACACGTGGTCCATGAGGCTCTTCACGTTCGAATGCCATGTCGAGAACTGCTTGAAGGTTTTGAAGCCTTCTGGCGCATCTTTGTTTTGCATATTCCTATGCCAGCGCTCGACGAAGGCGTCAGGATCGACGGGGATCCGTGAAATATCGCAATTGTAGCCGGGTAGACGTGCACATTTGTTTGCTGAACCGCGCACCTTGGCGGCATTCGCAGGTGAGTAAGGCAATTCGCCCGCGTCCAGGATTTCAACAGCCTGTTTTAAGTTCATTTGCATGAGTTCGCTCCTTGTTGTTTTTGTTTGCGAAACGGGCCACATGACCCTTCAAGAATGCTGTTGCTTGTCTGGGTTTGCTTGGATGCGACTTGAGGTCCTTTTTTCGAATTTCGGCACCCGAAACACGAAATGAGGAAAAGGACCGCAAAGAGTTGACAGGTGACACTCTGTGGGCGTTTGCCTCACTTTTTCCGGTTCGGTCCAAGACGCGATATTCGGGTTTTGGAACCTCAAAAGGCACTCAGAACCCCTCGGACAGCGAAAGGGTGAAACCGCACAGAGCCCCCAAGCCGGAGACTTGGCAGGACACCCTCGCGCGCCCAATTGCGGATGGTGGCTGGGGTGCAGTCGCACATCTTGGCGAGGTCAGTCGCCTTGGCGAGAGGTTCAAGAAGTTCGCGGTGCAATGCCGGATCCAACGCAGCGGTGTGCGGGATCCTCTCGATCCGCCAGACATCGAGCATACTGTATCGCGCACGCTTCCACGGCCCCGGAACAGGCAGCAGATGGTGCTCTCGTATGATCTTTCTAACGGTGTCGGCATCCAGCCGCCAGCGCGTCGCAACTTGCGACTGAGAAAGAGCTGGTAGATTTGATACGGAACGCGCTGCTGCGCGTAGTTTTGCCATGTTTTGCTTCATGACAAGGATGTGGGTCCGTTTTCCCAAAAGAGAAAAATCGACCGAAAGAAAACTCATAAGGGCGGATCATTCAAGTGGGGGAGGATCAGGAGGCCATGGCAACCGATTTATTCTAAATTGCGATGTCTTAATGCGCGAGAGCGCGCAGAGGAAATGGAGGCAAAATGATCAGCGGCTTAATTGTGGTTGATTTATACAATTAGCTCTCTGTTTCTTCTTGAAGGTTCAGTGACATAGTGTTCAACTTCAGCGAGTTTGTTAGTGGGTGGGTGCCCGTTGGATGTTTAAGCAATAACTGGATTTCAACATGAACGATTTGACCCCGACCAGAGTAATCTCAGTTCTTGAGGACGCTCGCCGAAAGCTACTTGAGACGGGAACTCGAAACCGTTTGATCCATGTGAACCGGAAAAACCAGCGCGCTAACTGCTTGAACCTCATCAATGAAAGATCTGATGACGTCTTCGAGCTTCTACGTTCGAAATCTCGACGAATGCGGTTCAAGGCGATGGGCTGGGATAAAGAAGTCGAAGATCCCGAACTCAGGTTTGAAGAAAAAGAAATTACTGAGGAGGTGTCGGCAGAACGCTACACGGATTTAATCCTCGAAACACCTCTCGGACCCGAAGCATTGCAGAAGCGGGTGCTCCGAATGGCCGGAGCGGCTAAGACCGCTGAAGAAGAGCAAGGTGTTAACATCCTGTTCTTGGCGTTAGGGTTTCTCAAATGGCGAGAAAGCGAAAACTCTGAGGTCGAACGCAACTCACCACTTATTCTTCTGCCCGTGGAATTGGTCCGGAACGAGCGCACATCGACCTACGATGTCCGCTGTCGAGAAGAGGATATCACGACAAACTTGCCTCTTCAGGAGCGCCTGAAACAAGATTACGGGATCGCGCTTCCCGAAATTGAAGAAGGTGAGGAGTGGAAACCTCATACCTATTTCGACTCAGTTCGCGATGTCATCGGATCTAAGCCAGGCTGGAGCGTGGAAGATGATGGGATGCAAATGGGTTTCTTTTCCTTTGCCAAGCTTCTCATGCACAGGGATTTGGCTCCGGAGAATTGGCCTGATGGAGAACTTGACGACAACCCATTGCTAAAGCAACTGATTGCTGAAGGGTTTGAATCTGATGGTGAATTGTTTGGAAAAGAAGACAAACTGGACGAAATCCTTGATCCTGCGGATATCATCCAAATTGTAGATGCAGACGCCTCTCAAACGAAGGTAATCGAGGAGGTGCGAAAAGGCGCAAGTCTTGTGGTCCAAGGTCCTCCGGGAACGGGCAAATCTCAAACGATTTCCAACATCATCGCAGCAGCAGTTCACGATGGAAAAAGGGTTTTATTTGTAGCAGAGAAAATGGCTGCCTTGTCGGTGGTGCATGAACGATTGGTGAAGTCCGGACTTCGAGATGTCTGCCTGGAACTTCATTCAAGGAGTTCAAACAAAAAGGCTCTTGCCCAAGAGCTTGGCCGAACTTTGATGGCAAGCCTAAGGGGGTCGTCAGCGGTCAATCAGGCTGATGAGCTTCGACACAAGCGGGACGAACTTAATCGGATTTCAAATCTGCTTCACACACCTATAGTTGCCGGTGAAGAGACTGCTTTTGGCGCAATTGCTGAGCTTTCAAGGTTTATCGGCCGCGAAGTTGAGCCCCCCAGGATCCCGGTTTCAGGTCTTGAGAAGATCGGACCTGACGTCCGCCGAGAAATATTGGGCGGGATTCATAGATTTGTTGTTTCCAGAGAGACTGTCGGATCTCCCGAACATCATCCATTTTTTGGGGTTCGATCGCTTAATCTCCAGCCAACAGATATCGCAAGGCTTCGAAATGAACTGAATGAAGCCGTTGCCGCTATCGAGGCGTGTTTGAACGATGCGACGAACATAGCAAAATCAATTGGAGTTGAGGCACCTTCGACGCTCGCTCAGGTTGATCGTATTTCGTCGTGTTTGGATAAGTTGGGCGAAGCCCCTGTTGGCTCAAAGCAGTTTTGCACCGCTTTGTTTGAACGAAGCTCTGAGCAACGGCTCACAGAGGCGCTTGCGGTGGGAGAGTCTTGGGCGGCAGCTCGCAAACATGGAGAGACCGATTTCAACTCCTCGGCTTGGGATGCGGAGCTAAGAGATTTGCGTTCTGCATTACTCAAAGGGAAAAATTCATTCTTTTCCAGACTGTTTGGCTCTTACCGCAAGGCATCTTCTGAGTTCGCCTCTTATCTGAATAATCAATTACCTAAAGCTCCTGACGAACGCCTCGCATTGCTCGACAAGCTTGCTGATATCCAAAGGCAGAGAGCGACGCTTGCCGAAGAAGAAAACTATCTATCGTCGTCCCTTGGAGAACACTGGAGGGGTGAGAGGACTTCATTCTCCGAATTGCAGACTGTTCAACGGTGGCTATCCAGTATTCACGAAACCAGTTTGTTTGCTTCGTCCAAAGAATTGGTTGAAGCACTGTCTTTATCGAGTTCGATCGACAAAAATGGCGAACAATTGCGGAAGGCCGCCGCCAAGGTTAACGATCTCCTTAGGATTCCACTCGATAGACTGAAGTTCGATCTTGAACAGATCTCGGAGTATTGGGACGATACCGATCATGTTGACCTGGAGCAGATTTTGCGAAGGTTCAAACGAATAGAAGCGGATCATGGAAGATACTCTGAATGGACCGCACTCGCCAACTCAACCCAAACTCTTGTAGATCGAGGAGCTGGCGATCTTGTCACTGCTGTCAATGACGGTCGTGTCGAAACAAAAAACGCCGAGGATGAGTTTCTTTACGCTTGTGCAGAAGCGCGATGGGCGGAAGCAAGAAGGTTAAAGCCAGAGCTCGAAGGATTGGCTGAGCTCGACCGTTCAGATCTTGTTGCTGCATTCAGCTCGCTGGACAGGAAGCGTATTGAAGACGCACGTTCGCTGATATTGGCACGCCATTCAGAACAGATTCCGAAGGGTAGTGTCGGACAGATGGGCATTATCCGCGGTGAAATTGGAAGAAAGCGTGGGCATAAACCTGTTCGTTGGATCATGAAGAACGCAGGGGAAATGGTCCAACGGATGAAACCTGTGTTTCTAATGAGTCCCATTTCAGTTGCTCAGTATCTAACGCCCGGATCATTGTCATTTGACCTTTTGGTTATTGATGAAGCATCGCAGATCCGACCCGAAGATGCTTTTGGAGTGATCGCAAGAGCCAAGCAAATCGTTGTGGTCGGTGACGAAAAACAGCTGCCACCAACATCATTCTTTGATCGCCTGGTTGATAGCGGCGATGAAGAAAGCGATGAAGCAGAAGAAACCTTTGGTGCAAGCGCAGCCGATATGGAAAGCATCCTAACAGCATGCTCAAGCCGAGGTATGAGGCAACGCATGCTGGAGTGGCACTATCGGTCAAGAGACCCTTCGTTGATCCGTATGTCGAATTCAGTCTTTTACGAGGGCAATCTTGTTCTTCCGCCGTCACCGCTTGAACACGATGATAACTATGGATTGAAATTCCACAGAGTGCCCGGCGTTTATTCACGCGGAAAATCTGGCCCTGGGCGAACGGGAACCAACAAGATTGAAGCACAAGCCGTTGTAGCGGAAATCGCAAAGCATGCCCGTGACTGGCCTGATCTCTCGCTCGGAGTTGTAGCGTTTTCCAAGTCTCAAGCGGATATGCTGACTGAAGTATTGGAGCACGCCCGAAGAAACGACCCGGTTCTGGATGGGTTCTTGAGGGAGGGCCAAAGGGAGGATGTCTTCGTCAAGAACATTGAAAATGTTCAGGGGGATGAGCGTGACGTCATCTTGATTTCGGTTGGGTATGGGCCAACCGAGCCGAACGGTCGCCTTCCGAGTATGTCTTTTGGACCGATCAACGGAGAAGGCGGAGAGCGGCGGTTAAATGTGCTTTTCACTCGGTCTCGTGTTCGCTGCTCCGTTTTTGCTTCGTTCAACCCAGGTGATATTGATCCTGCGCGGACAACGCGTGAAGGACCAAAGGTTCTGAAGAGATTTTTGGAGTATGCGAAGTCAGGCATTTTGGATGACCGTGCACCGACGGGCCTCGACGCGGACAGCCCCTTTGAAGAAGATGTGGCTCAGGTAATCAAAGGAATGGGTTACCTTGTTGACCCACAAGTTGGTTCGGCAGGATTTAGAATCGACTTGGGGGTTCGCCATCCGGATCAGCCTGGGCAATATATTGCGGCAGTAGAGTGTGACGGAGCCACTTACCACTCGGCTTTGTGGGCGCGTGAGAGAGATAGGTTGCGTCAAGATATTCTTGAGAACCTTGGTTGGGAGTTTCATCGCATATGGAGCACTGATTGGTTCTACCGTCGTGACGCTGAAATCGAGAGGCTGAGACTGGCTCTGACTAAAGCTTTGGAGAAAGCGGGGGCGGGTATCGCTGTGACTGGGGCAAATGATGGTCGACAGTTGTTAGAGGAAACAGCAGGTGCGGCAGGGGAAATTTCAGATCAAGAAGTGTTTGATGTTGAACAGATTTCCGTTACAGCACCGCTTTATGAACGCGCAGATTTGAACGTGAATACCAATGGATTGGAGCCACATGAGGCCCCCATTTCTCAATTGGTGAGGATCGTGACACAGATCGTTGAACGCGAAGGTCCCATACACGTTGAAGAGTTGGCGCGCCGAGTCTCTGCCTCGTTCGGACGAACAAGGGCAGGACGGCGTATCGTTGAAGTCACGAAACAGGCAGTTCAAACCGCAGAGAGAAATTCCGGCGGTGCATTGTTAAGTTCAGGGAGATTTCTTTTTACTAAGTCTCAGTCGGAAGTTCCCCCTGTGCGGGATCGCTCTGAAGAGACGGGAAATGTCGTAAAGGCCGCGTATCTTCCTCCTATGGAGATCAAAGCCGCATCGGAAAAGCTCACAGAAGAGTGTGGCTATATGGAAATGGATGATCTTGTTCGAGCTACGGCAAGGCTACTCGGCTTCAAGCGAGTAGGGGCGGATCTGAACAAGATCATAACCGACACTCTGACAGAAGGGCGTTGAGCACTTATGAGTTGAGGTAGAGGGGAAGACACCGGAAAATGCGAAGTTAGTTCTTGGGAGAGCTATTCGTGTATCATCGACTGCCCTTGCCAGTTTAGCCCTGATGAACACCAACATAGAAAAAAGCTCTTGGAGGAGCTTTTTTCTATGTTGGTGTTCTCAACGTGGGTGCAAAAGAAAAAACTGAAAAAAGGGATTCAAACCCCCTTATGGGCACGCAATTTGCGACCTTATGTCCTGTTCAGCAACTGGGAAAACCCCAGCGAGAACAAAAGGACCCAACATGCAAATGAAAGCCCAATCCAAGCCCGAGTTTATCTTCGAGCGTGCCAATGGCCATATCCCAAGCCGGGAGTGCAATTATGTGTAAGCGGTGCGCTGCCCCCACCTTCCAGACGACAAGCTGATCTGCGAGTCCGTTTCCACGTGTAGATTTGGAATGGAGGCGGCGTTGGTAGGACATATAGAGCACCATATGGAGGACATTGG
>NZ_JAHEVJ010000003.1:235812-429024 GCF_018599245.1 Aliiroseovarius lamellibrachiae | reverse complement strand
ATCAACCGCCGAATTGAAATCCACTCGCAGCTGGTCGTAGTTCTCACTAAAGGCATCGGTCAGTTCAACGGTCAGATCACCGTCAGATAGGCGGCTTAAGCCATCGCGAAGTGCATCAACCACCTGGTTTTGCGATGCTTCCATCACAACCCGCTGCTCCTCTGCGCGCTCGATCTCGCGCCGAGCCTCCGTCACATCATTCGCTATCAATACCACGCGCATCGCTGATCCGTCCAAATCCAGAACAGGAACAAACCCACCATCAATCACAATGGTCTGACCGGTGGCATTTTTCAGCGTGAAATGACCATAGCAGCTTTCACCTTTATTCAGTTTGGCCAAAATATCAGTAAAACTGTCAGCGCTCCCATCGATGCCAATAAAGGTCGAGGCGAAGCTATTTCCTATCATGCTGGCGCGATCTTGCCCGAAAATATTGCAAATGCTGGCGTTCAGATCCAAAATTTCGCCCGCCATATTCAGGTCGACCTTGATCTGGTTATTGTTGATTGCAGTCATCAACGCCCTGCTCACAAAGCTCTCGCTGACATCACTCCATTCGGCCACGAAACCGATCACGTCACCCGCTTCATCCCGCACAACATTCACTTTAACCTCAAAGCGAAGGTCCCCTGCCACCAGCATGGTTTGATAGGGAAGGTCTTTAGCCGCGAGCAATGTGTCGACACCGTTTTCATCGACAGCCAACTGCAAAAACGTCTCAAAGCTGGACCCGACAATGTCCGTCAAATTATAGGTCGATAACAACGACGCCAATTCATCATTCTTTGCAGTCAACAACTCGTGCATGGACGGGTTGAGCGTGCTGATCCGCAAAGTATCATCCATCATCATCAGACAAGTTGATGCACCTTCAAAAGCTGTCCCCCTGAAGCGATTTTGCGCATCCGCAAGGGCCCCTTTTTCAAGGTCTTTGGCGAAATTTTTCAACGAACCAGCAACGGCTCCGAGCTCATCGCGCCGTTTCGCGACGGGAAGTTCAATATCAAACTCCTTGGCCGATATTTTTTGCACCGCGCGCCCAATATCTGACAGGGGACGGGTCACGATGCCACGCACCCCCCACATAATCACAAGCAAGGCGATCACAAAAGCGCCGCTGGACAGAAGAACCGTATGAAGCTGTTGCGAGCGAACCAATGCATGCGTGTTTTTGGCGTTCCAAGCGATTGCCAAGACCCCCAAAACACGATCAGTGCCACGCGCCTGAACGGGATAAGCGACATACAGGCCCGAATTCATGGTTTCCACTTCACCGCTTTCCAAAGCCACATGCGCGAGTGCATCGAAGGCCTCGATATCGGCAATCTCAGGTCCAAGGGTTGTGAGCGCTCTCCCATTAGAGGCGACGGCAATCATGGTCGGCGCGTTTTCATCGTCGGGATCCACCATAGGTTCCAACCGGCGCGTGACACCATTTGCATTCATCATCTGAAACGCACCGACCAAGGCATCGGCGGTCAGCCCAGTGACCTCCAACGCCTTTGCAGCTGACAACCGATCCACGATTTCATCGCTGCTTTGAAGCGACAAGAACACCATGGTGCCCCCCGAAACCCCCACACATAGAAAGATCATCACAGCAAATTTAAAGAAAACCGACTTTAGCAGCGGCGTTTTCCTGATAGTTGTCGTTTCTGGCATCATTGCTTACCCTTTTGGTCCCAACCCGGCGCGAAATTTGATCCTCAGATTGCGCTGTCACCGAGCAATTTTCACCACCCTAAGACAGCACAAGTTGAGACTGGGTTAAAACGTCTCTCGAACTCAAAAATTTCCGCCCCTCGGCCCCGAAGACAGCCCAGTTTAAAGGTAAATTTGGGCTGGAGCGTGAGGCCGAAACGCCGTACACCACAGGAGAGCCACCTATGGAAAGCGTTGAAAATATGGACGATTGGGGCAACTACATCCTTGGATTTGCATTCTTTTTTGCGAGTCATTCTCTTCCGACGCGTCCGGCGATCAAAAGCCGCCTTGTAAAGTGGCTCGGTGCCGCCGGGTTCACTTTGGCTTATAGCGCGCTGTCGACATTTGCGCTGATTGTGTTGATCCTGGTCGCCCGCGACGCACCGCATGTCACCGTGTGGGAGTGGGCGGACTGGCAAAACCACATCGCCCTCACAGGGATGTGCGTGGCCGTTGTTTTGGTGGCCCTCACACTGGGGCGGCCAAACCCGTTGTCATTTGGCGGATGGGGGCATGACCGCTATGATCCCGATCGCGCTGGGATCATAGGTTGGGTGCGTCACCCCTTGTTGCTCGCGCTTCTGATCTGGTCTCTGTCGCATCTGCTGCCCAACGGGGATCTGGCGCATGTCATCATGTTTGGCTGTTTTGCGCTGTTTTCTCTTTTGGGCGGCAAACTGATTGATCGACGCAAAAAGCGCCAATTGGGTGTGGAAGAGTGGACACGGTTAAGCCGCACCAAACGCGCGTTCACCCCCACGCTCAACGGGGGGGTGCGCATTGTGATCGGGTTGCTGCTTTATGGTTTGATCATCTGGGCACATGAGCCGGTGATTGGCATCTCTCCCCTGCCCTAAACGCCGATCACCCAGCGTCTAACGCATCACAAAAGGATCCGGGATTGGGTCATCCGAGGTGCGCAGCCAAACGGCCTTAACCTTGGTGTAATCCAACGCGGCCTGAAGCCCGCCTTCGCGACCATGCCCGGACAATCCATGCCCACCAAAAGGCGCAATCGGGCTGACCGCACGATAGGTGTTCACCCAAACAATGCCCGAGCGCACGCGCCGGATCATCCGATGTGCGCGCGTGAGGTTCTGGGTGAAGATCCCCGCCGCCAAGCCAAAATCGGTGCCGTTGGCAATGGCAAGTGCCTCGTTTTCTGTTTCAAAGCTTGTTACGGATAACACCGGACCAAAGAACTCTTGCGTCAAACAAGGGGCATCGGGCGCGTCTGAGCAATCCAGCACCGTGGGCGGCATGTAATACCCATCACGATCAAGGGCTTGCCCACCGGTCACAAGATGCGCGCCCCGCGCCACGGACGCCTCAATCAGCGCCAAAATATGGTCCACCTGCTTCTCGGTGCAAAGCGGCCCCACTTCGGTGTCCATCGCATCTGGCGCGCCGATCACGACCTTTTTGGCTTTGGCCACCAGACGCTTTAAAAACGCGTCTTTGATGCTGTGATGCACCACCAAACGCGACCCGGCCACGCAACTTTGCCCAGAGGCCGCAAAAATCCCGGAAATCTGCGCGTTCACAGCGCTTTCAAGATCCGCGTCCTCAAACACGATGAACGGAGATTTCCCGCCCAATTCCAATGATGTCGAGGCCAGGTTGTCGGCTGAGTTGCGCACAATATGACGTGCAGTGTCCGGCCCGCCGGTGAACGCCACATGCGCCACTTTCGGGTGCTTGGTCAGGGTCGCCCCGACATCAGCCCCGCCTGTGAGGATGTTCAAAACACCTTTGGGAAAGCCCGCTTGGTCAAACAGACGCGCAAATTCCAACATTGGCGCGGGGCCATCCTCAGAGGCTTTTAAAACCACGGTGCAGCCCGCCGCCAACGCGGGGCCAATTTTCACCGCGGACAGGAACAGTTGCGAATTCCACGGCACGATTGCGGCCACCACGCCAATGGGTTCACGGCGCAACCAGACCTCCATATCCGGCTTATCAATCGGCAAATGCGCGCCTTCGATCTTGTCAGCCAGCCCGGCGTAATAACGGTAATACTCTGCGACATAAGCGATCTGCGCGGATGTTTCGCGGATGATTTTCCCGGTGTCGCGGGTTTCCAGCTCCGCCAATCGCGGCGCGTTTTCAGCGATCAAATCCGCCAATCGGTAAAGCAGTTTTCCCCGCGCGCTCGCCGTCATCTCCGCCCATTCCGGGGCAAAAAACGCACGGTCCGCCGCCTCAACCGCACGGGTCACATCGCTGGGTGTGGCCTCTGGCATGCGTGCCCATGCTTGTTCTGTCGCCGGATCAAGACTGTCGAAACAGCTTGATCCATCCTCAAAACTTCCGTCGATATACTGTTGAAATTCCTGCATATTTTCACCTTACTGAAAAGCGGGCATCACGTCATTGATAAACCGTTCAAGGGACGCTTTCTTGCGCTCAAAACTCATGCTGCTGTCGATCCAGAACGAATATTCATCATAACCCAACGCCTCATATTTCTTAAGCCGTTCAATCACCGCCGCAGGTTCGCCAATCACCAGATCGCGCTCCATCGCCTCGGGTGTGTAAAACGGATGGGCGGCGATGTCTTCGTCGGTAAGCGGCTCAATCAGCCCCTGAGTGATCTCGCGCTTGTTCATGAACCACGCACCGAAATAGCAATAGAACCGGTTCAGCTCCTCTGCCCCCAGCTTCACATCCTCGGCGCTGTCAGCCACATAGGTATGTTGCAACAGCATAATTTTGGGACGCGGCTGGTCCGAGAATTTCGCACACGCATCGTTGAACTTACCCATCAGGCTTTCAACCTCACCATCCCCATTCCAAAGCGGCGTGACCTGCACGTTACAACCATTAGAAACGGCAAATTCATGGCTGTTTGGGTCGCGCGCCGCAATCCAAATGGGCGGGCCGTTTTCCTGTATTGGCTGAGGCGAAGATGTGGTTTTCGGGAAAGGATTAAATTCGCCTTCGTTGACGTAATCCCCGGCCCAAAGCCCCTGAACCGCAGGGACCAATTCGCGCAAGCGTTGCCCCGCCTCCCAAGCATCCATTCCCGGCATAAGGCGTTCATATTCAAACGAATAAGCCCCCCGCGCGATGCCCAGCTCCAACCGCCCATCGGTGATGATATCGGTCATCGCAGCCTCACCCGCCAAGCGAATGGGGTGCCAGAACGGCGCCACAACGGTGCCCGTGCCAAGGCGCACGTTTTTCGTGTGCCGCGCAAGGTCCACGAGGTTCAGCAACGGGTTCGGCGCGATGGTGAAATTCATCCCATGATGCTCGCCGGTCCAAACCGCGTGCATCCCGCCACGGTCGGCGATTTTGCACAGCTCAACGAACTCGTCATACAGCTGTTTTTGGTCCTGATCCGGAGAGATGCGTTCCATATGCGCAAACAAGGAAAACTTCATGTTTTAAGTGCCTTCAGAGGTGATCGGGCGGACATTTCCGCGGATCTGGTTGCCATAATAAATCCCGAAATTGCCAATCCGACTTTCGCGGGCAAAGCGTTCCAACATGGTGCACATCGCAGGGTCCGCAATGTCCATCAAGGTGGTTTCACTCAGCTCGGTAAACCCCCCTTTTGTCGGGGTGCCCTCCGCCGCTTGGCATAGAAACGAGATATGCTGATGTTCGCGCGCATCATCTTCGTAGACTGAATAAATAAACCCGTGTTCGGCGCTGACACCGCTGGCGATGATCAGTTTTTCCAAGGCAGCTGATGCGCCCCCTTTGCCCACATGGGCCTCTGGCAGGGTCAGCTTGCCTTGACCGTCGTCCATCAAAAGCACTTTGCCCTCGCGTTCGATCAAAGCCGAGACCACAAGCCCGGAACCTGATCCCAGCGCCTCGACCTCAGCCGCCGCCGTCACATAGGCCCCTCGGGCATAGCCAAGCCCAGGCGCTGGCGTGGCTTCAAACCCTTCGACCTGGCCGATCATGATCAGGTGATCCCCCGCCTCAACGGTTTTGAACATGGAGCAGTCAAACCAAGCCGACACGCCCTCAAAAACGGGCGATCCTTGCGGGCCAGCCTGCCAGTTCACGGCGGAAAAACGATCCTCAACAGGTCGGGCAAACGTGTTGGACACATCCTTTTGCGCCTCGGACAAGACATTGATTGCAAATCCTTTTGCGCTCTCAAATGCCGCGTAGTTGCTTGATGAATTGGCAAGACAGACCAGCACCAAAGGCGGGTCAAGCGAGACCGAGGAAAACGAGTTTGCGGTAAAGCCAATCGGCATGCCATCCGGCCCAATTGCGGTGACAACGGTCACGCCGGTCATAAAGGCACCAAAGGCGCTGCGCAGCGCGCGGGGATCAATCTCACTCATCACTCTGCCTTTCTTCTAAAGGGCGCAAAAGCCATGCGTCCAGCGCGGAATTCACCTGATCTGGGGCGGTCAGATTGACCATGTGGCGATGCCCATTAATGACCACGGCCTGCCCGTTCCGGGCGCGATCTGCCATGGCCGCCGACATCTCAGGGGTCGAGTTTGGATCATCCGCCCCCGTTAGCGCAAGAAGCGGGGCGGTGAGGCCCGCAAAACGATCGGCATAAAGCGCATCACCCCGAGCAAAGGCACCGTAAGCCGTTGCATATCCACCCGGGTCCACCGAGGACAGCCAGCCGGACACCTGCGCACAGATTTTCTGTTCAAACGCGGAGGGACCAAACCAGCGCACCAAGGGCGTCTCAAGATCAAACTGACCATCCAGAATTTCATCAGCACGCGCCTCGACAGCCGCGCGCGCAGCGTCCGTGCGCAGAAACACGCCGTTTAACAGCGCCACACGGGCGACCATATTTGGATGCGTGACCGCGTACCCCCCGGCGATCAGCGCGCCCATGGAATGGCCCGCCAGATTGACCGGACCAAGCTTCAGATGGGACAGGACGGCGTGCAACCAGCCCACAAATTCCGCAAGCCCTGCCCCTTTTGGCAATGGATCACTGCCGCCATGGCCGGGCAGATCCAGCGCAAACACATGATGCTTGTCTGAAAATGCATCCAATTGCGGCCCCCATGCGGCGGATTGCATCCCGACACCATGTAGCAACACAAGTGGCGTAAGCTTCGGGTTGCCCACCTCGCGATACGCGACGGGCCCCAACGAAGGAACCGTCAATGATTTGAGCGAGTTACACTGAGGCTGGGTTGTCAACGTCATGCCCCAAATCCTTCAAGTCCTGATAGCGATCCCCAATCCGATGATGCGGGCGCCCACCGATCGAGGCCCCAAGGGCGATCACAATCTCATCTGGGCCGGGCGCATCCGCGACCGACAGCTGGATGGTCAGATAATGGCTGCGCCGTCCGCCATCGTTTTTGTCCATCAGCGGAATTTGCAAGGGCGCATTCGCCGGGCCGCGCGTGTTGGTGAAGGCCAGATAGGATTTCGCCCCAACCGCCTCGCGGAAATGATTGCCAAAGCGCAGGGTGTGGATAAGGGCCGAGGCATGCTCCACCTCGCCATTCACGCCAACAATTGCGGATTTCCCGTAGCCTTCGACTTTGTCGCCGCCACCGGCCGCCTCAAGCACCATTTTGGTCAGCAGCTCCCCCAACCCTGGCGCGCAGTCCAGAATTGCAGGTTTAAGGTCTTCGACAAACCCCTGCCCCGCCCAAGGGTTCTTAATCACCGCGACAGCGGCAATCATCTTCAGCGGCACGGGGGCGGTTTTTCCCCCTTCGATTAGCGTCTCTTCGACGTGAAGCAGTGTTTTACGAATTTCAGCGGGCATTTGGCACCTTTGATCCATGAGTCGTCTCGTTGCTACATGATGGTATACCATAATACCATATGTCAATCATCTTGCTCACCCCCATACGCACTGCTATCTAAAAGACTGAAATCAAACGCGGCAGATCATGACAAAACCCAGCCTGACCAAAATCGAACAGCCCCCCGCCACCCTGCGCGACATCGTTCAGGACCGGATGCGCGAGGCGATTATCGAGGGGCATTTCAAACCGGGAGAACGCCTTGTAGAACGCCCGCTCTGTGATCAACTGGGCGTCAGCCGCACCGTGATCCGCGAAACCATCCGCTATCTGGAAGCCGAAGGTTTGGTCGAAATACTCCCCGGCAAAGGCCCTATTGTGGCGCGCATGAGCTGGGAGGATGCGCAGCAGATTTACGACATCCGTCGCATGCTGGAAACCGCCGCCGCCGTCACCTGCGCACGCAATATGACACCGGACTTAGCGGCGCGCTTGACCGCCGCGCTTGAGGCGCTCAATCACAGTTACAACAATGTGCAACCCGGCGGATTATTCAAGGCAACAGCCTGTTTTTACAGTATTATTTTTGAAGGTGCTGGACATAATATCGCATGGGATATCGTGCAGCGCCTGAATGGTCGCATCAGTCGGTTGCGCGCCATGACCCTGTCATCTGATGATCGGAGCCGGTCTGGGCAATCTCATATGAAAGCGATCCATGACGCCATTCAATCCGGGAAAACAGATGCCGCACGCGCCGCGGTGAACGCCCATCTGGATGATGTCTACGCGGTGGCCGAACGCCTTTTGGGTGCGCCCAGTGATCGCCCCTGACCGCAGCCAAGACCATACCGAAAAAACGATGACCCCAAACGCGCATTCAAAATTTTTCTTGTGTATGCACCCTCAATTCGCTAGCCAAACCCCACGCAGGGGAGTCCCAACCAAGGGACTGAGAGGCGAATAGCAGCAAGTCTGCAGTGTCGCGACCCTTTGAACCTGACCCAGTTGACACTGGCGTAGGAAGCTAAGGGCGCACCCGACCCTGTAGTTGGTGTGATGTCTGAGGGAGACAAGGACGTCCCCCGTTTCCCAAGCCGAGCCTCATCTGGTGTCTTTTTGAGTTATCTGCTTGAGGAGCACCACTATGACGATCCCCAATCCTAAAATCACCACAGGTGAAATGCCCGCATCGCGCAAAATCTATGTGAAGGGGGCGATGCACCCGGATCTGCGCGTGCCAATGCGCGAAATCTCGGTTCACCCCACGGCGGGCGAGGCGCCGCTTGCGGTTTATGACAGTTCTGGTCCCTACACCGACCCCAAGATCCAAACAGACATTCAATGCGGGCTGGCGCCGCTGCGCCGCGCCTGGATCATGGCACGCGGTGATGTTGAAGAATACGATGGGCGAGATATTCAACCCGCCGACAATGGCTTTGTCGAAGGCGACAGGTTGACGCCGGATTATCCGGTGAAACCCCGCCCCTTGCGTGCAATGGATGGCAAGGCTGTGACGCAATTGGCCTATGCGCGGGCAGGACTGATCACGCCAGAGATGGAATTCATCGCAATCCGCGAAAACCAGCTCCGCGATGCGACACCCTCGCCGCGGGATGGTCATGACTGGGGGGCGGGTATCCCCGATTATGTAACCCCGGAATTTGTCCGAGATGAGGTCGCCGCAGGGCGCGCCATCATCCCCGCCAATATCAATCACCCAGAGGCGGAACCGATGATTATCGGGCGTAATTTTCTGGTGAAGATCAATGCCAATATGGGCACATCCGCCGTGACCTCTTCGATGGAAGAGGAAGTGGACAAGATGGTGTGGTCGATCCGTTGGGGCGCCGATACCGTCATGGATTTGTCGACCGGGCGCAATATCCACAACACCCGTGAATGGATCATCCGCAACGCCCCCGTGCCGATCGGCACCGTGCCAATGTATCAGGCCCTGGAAAAGGCAAACGGCATTGCCGAGGACCTGACATGGGAGGTCTTTCGCGACACGCTGATTGAACAGGCCGAACAGGGCGTGGATTATTTCACCATCCACGCAGGCGTGCGTTTGCATATGGTGCCGATGACGGTGAACCGGGTCACCGGCATTGTCTCGCGCGGTGGGTCGATCATGGCGAAATGGTGCCTGCATCATCACAAAGAAAGCTTTCTTTATCAGCATTTCGACGAGATCTGCGACATCTGCCGCGCCTATGATGTGTCGTTCTCTTTGGGGGACGGGCTGCGCCCCGGATCCATTGCCGACGCCAATGACGAGGCGCAATTTGCCGAGTTGGAAACCCTTGGCGAGTTGACCAAAATCGCTTGGGCCAAAGACTGTCAGGTGATGATCGAAGGGCCCGGACATGTGGCCATGCATAAGATCAAAGAGAATATGGACAAGCAGCTGGAGTGTTGCCATGAGGCGCCATTTTACACGCTTGGGCCGCTGACAACCGATATCGCGCCGGGCTATGATCACATCACATCGGGCATTGGGGCGGCGATGATCGGCTGGTTTGGTTGTGCGATGCTGTGTTATGTGACCCCCAAAGAGCATCTGGGGCTTCCTGATCGTGACGATGTTAAAACCGGGGTGATCACCTATAAGATCGCCGCCCATGCCGCCGATCTCGCCAAAGGTCTGCCCGGCGCGCAACGGCGCGATGATGCGCTGTCTCGTGCACGGTTTGAATTTAGATGGGAAGATCAGTTCAACCTGTCGCTCGATCCCGACACAGCACGCGATTTCCACGATCAAACCCTTCCGAAAGAAGCGCATAAAGTGGCGCATTTCTGCTCCATGTGCGGGCCAAAATTCTGCTCGATGCGGATCAGCCACGACATTCGGGCCGAGGCGCAGAAAGAAGGCATGGAGGCGATGTCAGCAAAGTTCCGTCAAGGCGGAGATCTTTACATGCCCCTCGATACGCCAACGTCAGAGCCGGGCGAATGATCACCATCGCAGGCGCAGGCGTGGCCGGTCTTGCCTGCGCATGGGAACTTGCCAGACGGGGGGCAAATGTCACGGTGTTCGAGGCAGGCGCCGCCCCTTCGGACAACCCCTGTTCGTGGTTTGCCGGCGGTATGCTCGCCCCTTGGTGCGAAGGCGAGATCGCCGAGGCCGAAGTGGTTCATCTGGGTGCAGGTGCCATCAAATGGTGGCAAAATATCACCCATGTTGAAACCTGTGGCACGTTGGTTGTGGCCCCACCGCGCGACCGCGCAGAGCTTGTCCGGTTTGCGCAGCGCACAGATCACCACCAGCGGATTGATGGCGAAGCGCTCGCTCGGCTTGAACCCGCATTGGAAGGCCGCTTCGGTCAGGCGCTGTTTTTCAAAGACGAGGCCCATATCGACCCGCGTCAGGCATTGATCGATCTAACGGCTGCGGTGCAGACCCTTGGCGTTGACATTCGCTATGACACTATGGCGCCCCAGAACGTTGATGTGGATTGCCGGGGCATGGCCTCGGGCGTGCCCGGTTTGCGCCCGATCCGCGGGGAAATGATCGTGATCGAAGCCCCCGATGTGACGCTGATCCGTACCGTGCGACTGCTGCATCCCCGCATCCCGCTTTATGTCGTGCCGCGCGGCGATGGCGTCTACATGATCGGGGCGACAATGATCGAAAGCAGTTCGTGGCGGCCAATCACGGTCCGTTCGATGCTGGAACTTTTGGGGGGTGCATTTGCCCTGCATCCCGGTTTTGGCGAGGCAAGCGTGATCGAGACAGGGGTCGGGTTGCGCCCCGCCTTTGCCGACAACATCCCCCGCCTGACACAGCAGGGCGATACCACACATGTAAACGGCCTTTACCGACATGGATTTCTGCTGGCCCCCGCATTGGCGGGCCAGTTAGCCACGCAATTTTTTCAGGAAAAAACCTATGAAAATCAAAGTGAATGGGCAGATGCATGACCTGTCGCACCCCGGCCCCACCCTCGCCCTGACCGCCACCTTGGCAAAGCTTGGCTTTACCAATCCCGCCCTTGCGACAGCGGTAAACGGCGTGTTTGTACCACGCGATGCGCGCAAAAACGTGGCGTTGGTTGATGGCGACCAGTTGGAAGTTCTGGCCCCGATGCAAGGAGGATAAGGGATGCAAATTTACGGCACACAAATCACATCACCTCTGCTGCTGGGCACCGCACAATACCCCTCGCCCACGGTGCTGAATGCGGCCATCAAGGCAAGCGGCACCCAGATCATCACTGTTTCGCTGCGTCGGGAAACCGCAAATGGATCCGGCGCGGGGTTCTTCGATCTGCTGCGGCAAAACGACTGCCATATCCTTCCCAACACCGCCGGGTGCCACACCGCGCAAGAGGCGATCACAACCGCGAAAATGGCGCGTGAATTGTTCGAAACCGATTGGATCAAGCTCGAAGTGATCGGGCATTCCGACACGTTGCAACCAGATGTGTTTGGCTTGGTCAAAGCCGCGCGGGTTCTGGCGGCGGACGGATTTAAACTTTTCCCTTACACCACCGAAGATCTGGTGGTCGGCGAAAAGCTCCTCGATGCGGGATGCGAGGTTTTGATGCCTTGGGGCGCGCCGATCGGCTCTGGCCAAGGTCTGCGCAACCCCAATGCGCTGCGGGCAATGCGCGCATATTTCCCCAACACGCCGTTGATTGTCGACGCGGGGATCGGCCGCCCATCGGATGCGGCACACGCAATGGAATTGGGCATGGATGCGGTGTTGCTGAACACCGCCGTCGCCAAGGCCGGCGACCCTGTTGGGATGGCCCGCGCGATGGCATTGGCGATCAAAGCCGGGCGCGAGGGGTTTCTGGCGGAGCCAATGGAACGGCGAGACATGGCGGTGCCCTCCACCCCAATCCTT
This sequence comes from Aliiroseovarius lamellibrachiae, assembly GCF_018599245.1. GTDB lineage: Bacteria > Pseudomonadota > Alphaproteobacteria > Rhodobacterales > Rhodobacteraceae > Aliiroseovarius > Aliiroseovarius lamellibrachiae. Next base: position 416,763 of record NZ_JAHEVJ010000003.1, on the reverse strand, counting down.
GGCATGGCAGATCTGGGATGATGGAAAAATTCTATCTGATTGTGGGCCATGTCGCGCGGCTTGAATTGCTGATCCCACAGGGGGTCAAATTGGTACAATTGCGGATAAAAAACCAACCACCTGCTGAAGTTCGACGCCAAATCGCCCGCGCCCGCGATCTTTGTGCCGTTCATGGCACACAGTTGGTGGTGAACGATTATTGGCAAGCAGCATTGGATCTGCGGTGTGGATATGTGCACCTTGGACAAGAGGACATGGACCAGGTGGATTTTGCCGCATTGCGCCGGGCTGGGGTTCAATTCGGCCTGTCGACACATGACGAAAATGAGCTGGAGCGTGCCCTGTCCCTTGATCCCGCTTATGTGGCACTCGGCCCGGTCTATCCTACACTTTTGAAAGAGATGAAATGGGCGCCGCAAGGGCTTGATCGGGTGACGCGCTGGAAGGCGATGGCCGGGGAAACGCCGCTGGTTGCCATTGGCGGGCTAACCCCTGAACGCCTGCCCGATGTCTTTGCAGCTGGCGCCGACAGCGCGGCGGTCGTGACAGATATTCAACGCGCCCCCGACCCCGAGGCCCGCACCCGGCGTTGGCTTGCCGCGTGCGACTTTTGATGCCCCATGGCCCCTTTCACATCAGCACGTAACACATTGACAATATGCACATAAACCAGAACGCCCCCAAACCAAATCAAGGGATCTGAAATGAAACGGATCATGCTTATCGGCGGCACTGACAGCAGCGGCGGCGCAGGCCTGACCCGCGATACCGCCGTCACACAAGATCACGGTTGTCTTGCCAAACCCGTTGTCACCTGTGTCACCGCACAGACCAATTCGGCTGTTTCCCTGATCCACCAACTGCCCGCAAATATCATTTCCGAAGAGATTAAGGCCGGCTTCGCGGATACCCCGCCGGATGCCATCAAAATTGGTATGGTCGGAAGCAACGCCGCGGCCTTGGCCATCGCAAACGCCCTCACCTGCGCAATGAATGGATGTGATTTGCCCATTGTTCTGGACCCGGTCCTGAACGCCTCGTCCGGTGGTGTCCTAAGCACGCTTGAGGGGGCGGCGCCCCTGTTTCAGATTGCATCTCTGCTGACCCCAAACCTCGACGAAGCCGCTACGCTCAGCGGCCAACCGCTTGCCAAAACGAGCGTAGATCTGTCCCGACAAGCAGGCATTTTACGCAGACACCGCGCGCAGGCGGTGCTGATAAAAGGTGGGCATCGACGCGGGGAGCGTTGCTGCGATCAGCTGTTTGAAGAACAGAATCGTCGAGAATTTTGCCTCCCGCGACTGGCGCAAAGCAAACGCGGCACCGGATGCACGCTTGCCACGGCCATTGCCTGCCAATTGGCGGCTGGTCATGATTTACAAAAGGCCTGCTGGCGCGCGAAAATCTACGTTCAGGCCTGGATGTCACGATAGGCAGCCGCTCCTGACGCAAACGACATTCAGTACTGCAGAAGATCGAGGGGGGGGGCTGGCGGACAGGAAGGGATTCGAACCCTCGAGACGGTTCCCCGCCTACACACTTTCCAGGCGTGCGCCTTCGACCACTCGGCCACCTGTCCGAGGGCGTTGTTAAGGGCAAACCCGATGGGTTTCAAGCATCTTTCTGCCCGATTTCAAAAACAATTTCGCCACCGCTTAATCAATGAGATGAAGCGCCACGCGGCGGTTCAGGCGGCCTTTTTTCTCGATCTTGCCAATGCGGATTTTACCGATTTCAGCACTGGATTTCACATGGGTACCGCCACAGGGTTGCAAATCCACCTGTTCCACGTCCGTACCCATGCGCACCAAACGCACACGCCCTGCCCCTTTGGGAGGTTGGACCGACATTGTTTTCACAAGACCGGGGTTTGCGGCCAATTCCTCATCGGTAATCCATTGTTCTGAAACGGTAAGATCACGCGCGATCAAGGCGTTTAATGCCTGTTCCAACGCTTGCTTATCCTCGGGAGGTTGCTCCATCGCGAAATCCAGCCGGGATTTTTCCGCACCGATTTGCCCACCGGTGACGGGCAGCGGGACGATCACCGACAAAAGATGCAGCGCAGAATGCATGCGCATATGGCGCAGGCGAAGATCCCAATTCAAATGCTGCGTCACCTCGGTGCCAATTGCGGGCAATGAGGCGCCGTCGTCCGGGACCATGACCGATGTGATCGCCCCCTCAAAGCTGCCTTTCACCGTGGTCTGCACAGCCATTTCGCCCCCCTGCCAGCTCAGCCGGCCTTGATCGCCGGGCTGACCGCCGCCTGTGGCATAAAACAAAGGGGTATCAACAATCACGCCGCCTTGGTCAGAATGCCCGATAACTGTGGCCGGGGCCTCTGTCAGATACGCATCTTGCAGATAAAGCGCCTCACTCATCGCCCTCCCCTTCCACACCTTCGTCCGCGTTGTTTTGCATGTCTTCCAAGGTTGGGCTCACAGGGGGATTGGCCTGTTTCTTGCGCTTTCGCTGTGTCTTTGGCTTTGGTTTGGGCTGCAACGCTTCTGGGTTGCGCAACCACAAATCGCGCTGTGCAAATGGAATTTCAAAGCCTTCTTCAGCAAAGCGTCGCGCAATCTCGTGGTTCATTTCGCTTTTCACCGACAAGGAGTAATTCACATCACTCAGGATCGCGCGAATTTCAAACTCCAGCGCATCCGCCCCAAATGAACTGAACAGCACACTGGGTGGCGGGTTCACGGTCACCATCGGATGGTTTTCCGCCACCTCGCGCAGCACCTCTTCGACCCGCTGGGTGTCGGTGCCATAGGCCACCCCAACCGGCAGAATGATCCGCCCAATCGCATTGCCACGAGTATAATTGGTCACAACGCCAGAAATCAGGTCTGAGTTGGGCAGGATCACGTCCGAACGATCAAAGGTCTCGATCCGGGTCGAGCGCACGGAAATGTCGCGCACATACCCCATCTGCCCGCCCACCTCGATCCAATCCCCTTCGGAAATTGGCCGTTCTATCAAGAGGATAATGCCTGACACAAAGTTCGACACGATGTTTTGCAGACCAAACCCAATGCCCACCGACAAAGCCCCAGCCACAATCGCCACCGAGCTGAGGTCAAGCCCCGCCGAGGTGATCGCCACAAGAGCCGCGAGGAAAATCCCGACATATCCAACCCCAGCAGAAATCGCATTTTGCCCGCCGAGATCCAGTTTTGTTTTCGGCAGGATCGAGGTTTTCAGCATGGATTGCAGCAAACGTGTCGCCGCATAGCCGACCACAAACACCATCGCAAAAATCAGGAACGTGCGCGGCGTGACGGTGGCATCTCCCAGCTTGAACCCGGCCATTACCTTGGTCCACAGCTCTGTCAAATCGGTGGTCCGCGCGCCCCAGATCAACGCAAAAACCGGCAACGACAGCACCGTGGTGCCAAGAGAAATGAGAATAGGCCAAAGCGCCTGCTCCGCCTCTTCCTCGTCGCGTTTGGCGATCACGCCGTAAAGCCCAATGTAAAACCGATGCAGAACGATCAAGAACGCCAGCAACGCAAGCGTCAGCACCCAGGGGCCCAACAACCAGCTTGCCAAGGAATTATACCCAATCGCGGCGGCCACCGGCCCCACAAACCCAACCAACGTCGTGGCGGTTGAAACAAGGTTCAACACATTGTTGCGAAAGGCACCATGCTGTTCGTCACGCGCGCGCAATTGCGTGTGCAGCCGCAACAACCGCCCAATCCGCACAAGGAAATATCCGATCAACGCAATGACCGGAAACAGCAGTACCGCGTGGGTGGCGTCGGAATACCCCTCATAATTCGAAACATTTCGAAACAGCGCCCAGAACGCCAAAAGCACCCCCAAAAAGGCCACATTGACCCGCGCCTCGGTCCGGGCAACAGCCGAGGGCAATTCCAGCACGGTCCAGTTTGCGCCTTCGATCCCAAACACCCGGTTGCCAATCCAGAGCGCGCCAAAGATCAACATACCCATTTGTGGTAAAACATCCGCAACCACTTGGCTGCGCAATCCTAAGACCCCCGCAAGATAGAGCGCAATCACCAGAAAATAGATGCCGATCTGCGGCGCGATCACTTGGCCCAGAGAGACAACAAATCCGACAACGCCCCGCGACAACCCGCTGCGTTTGCGGCGAAGATAGGCCCCAAGCTGCATCATCCAATGGCGGCCCCGCAGCAGCAAAACGGCCCCAACGGCCAAAAACACCAAAGTGATCGGAAGATCCTGCTGGAAATCCTTTCGCTGGGCGTCGCTGCCCCAACTCGTTTCCAATTCGGCCCAGGCCAATCGGGCTGACGTGCGGACATCAGCCAAAGCCTGCGGCCAAAGCACCGGGTTCATCGGCGTTGGCCCTAATTTTACAATCTGGTCGGCCTGACGGCTACGCATCAATCCATCGATTTCTGAAATCAGCACATTTGAACGCGAAAACGCCTCTTCTGCGGTTTGCACCGGCACACGGGCCGCGTTTAATTCGGCGGTCAGCTCGGTTCGGCGTTGGGTCAGAATTTCAGGCTCCACGCCCGCCTGTTCTGGTTCCGGCCCTAAAGTGGAAATCTGTGTCTTTAACGTATTGATACGGATGGAGTTTTCTTTTTGCGCGTCTGCGAAAAGCTCGCGCCATTGCGTTAAATCCTTGCGCAGGTCCGCCATCACCTGGTCCGATGCTCGCCCCACATCCAGCGCCTGCTCGACCCGATCTGCCAGCTGGCTCCATGCCGTGTAATCTGGCGCGCCGTCCCCTAAGACAACAACCGCCGACGGCTCACTATCACCTGTTGGCTCTATCGCACGAGTGTTGGTCGTGTTGGAAACAGAAGCGGGCGCTGCAACTGATGCAGCACCCTCCGTCGCGGCCTCTTGCGCCATCGCCCCCAAAGGCAACAGCGCAACACAGGCAGCCAATAACAGCTGAAACATCAGATATCCTCAAAAACCTCTGGCAACAGGGCGGGATCACGATCCAGCCAAGCGGGCACAGGAAGCTCTTTTTCCTTCAAAAACGCAGGGTTAAACAGTTTTGACTGATAGCGCGTGCCATAATCGCACAGCACCGTCACAATCTTATGTCCCGGTCCCATCGCGCGCGCCATACGCACGGCACCGGCGATATTGATCGCCGAGGATCCGCCAAGGCACAGGCCCTCGTCGCGCAGCAGATCAAACACATAAGGCAGCGCCTCTTCGTCGGGGATCTGGTAATTCATGTCCGGCGTGAACCCTTCGAGGTTCTTGGTGATGCGCACTTGGCCGATCCCCTCGGCAATCGAGCCGCCCTCCATCGCGATCTCGCCGGTGGTGTAATAGCTGTAAAGCCCCGCCCCCATTGGGTCGGCCAGGCCAATTTTCACGCCCTTGGGTTGCAGCACCTCGGCCACGCCCGCCAAAGTCCCGCCGGAGCCCACCGCACAGATAAAGCCATCGACCTTGCCGTCGGTCTGATCCCAGATCTCTGGACCGGTGGTTTCCACATGCGATTGGCGGTTGGCGACATTGTCGAACTGATTGGCCCAGATCGCACCATTAGGTTCGGATTGTGCAAGCCGTTCGGCCAAACGGCGCGAATAATGCACGAAATTGTTCGGATTTCGATAGGGTGCTGCGGGCACTTGTACCAGTTCTGCGCCGGCCAAACGCAGCATATCTTTCTTTTCTTCCGATTGGGTTTCCGGGATCACGATCACGGTTTTATACCCCATCGACGCGCCCACCAGCGCCAGACCAATACCGGTGTTGCCCGCTGTGCCTTCGACAATGGTGCCGCCCGGCTGCAACGCGCCGCGCGCCACCGCGTCTTTGATGATGTAAAGGGCGGCGCGATCCTTGACCGACTGGCCCGGGTTCATAAATTCGGCCTTGCCAAAAATCTCACATCCGGTGGCGTCCGAAACGGCGTTCAGACGGATCAGCGGCGTGTTGCCCACTGTCGCTGCAAGATCTTGTTTGATATCCATGTTGTTCCCTTTTCGCGCGCGCAAATTCTGTCGGTTTGACCGTCTGTTCCTGTTATGTGTAGGCGCGCGGGCGCAGGACTTCAAGAAGCGTGGCGCAAGCGATCACGGTTTTGCGACAGCCACATGGCCGACAGCAAAAGCGGCGCATTGTCCGCCTCGCCACTGGCAACCAGCCCCATCAATTGCTCGAAACTCAGGATATGGCTGCGAATGTCTTCGGCCTCGCCCAACACCCCGCCCAATCCCGCGACCTCGTCTGGCAGATCACAGATCGCCACATAGGAATACAGGTATTCGGTCACAGCACCGGGGGTTGGATAGTAAAACGCCACTTTTTCCAGCGCACCCAGGGTCAAATTGGCCTCTTCCAACGCTTCGCGATGTGCCGTCGCCTCTGGTTGCTCGCCGGGGTCAATACGCCCCGCAATGGGTTCCAATATCCACGGGCGCTGATCGCCACGCATATACGGCCCGATGCGAAACTGTTCGATCAATAGCACACTGTCGCGGCTGGGGTCATAGGGCAGCACCGTGACCGCATCACCGCCCACAAACGCGGCGCGGTTGACCTTTGGGCTCATTGTGCCGTCAAAACGCGGAAAGGACAGATCCTGTTCTTCAACCGCAAAGAAATTTGTATAGGGGCGCATGTGGCGTGACACCTCGACCCGGTCCGGTCCCCAATCGCTGCGCAATTGGGCCGGGGCAGATGTCGCGCGCGCGCGCAGTTTACTGGCGGCGCGCAGGCGGATCATGGCAAAGCGCTGCGCCACCTCTTCGACGCTCAGGATGCCCATATAGGACATGACCTCGCGCGCGGCCTCCAGTGTGATCTCGCCCCAATCCTGCGCCCAATCCGTCAATGACCACGGCGCGCCGGCGGTCCAAAGACCGGGTTGTGGAACATAAACCTCTGCCGTGGCGGGGCCGGCCTTGGTGATCACGGTCATTTCGGTCAGCGCAAAGGCAAAACCGCCCTCATAGTGGTTCAACCGGGCAATCGCCTGTTCTGACAGCCCCTCGACCAACAGACCGTCTGCCTGTCCCCCCGGCTGGGGCGTGATCATCGGGAAAATCTGATCTTTGGCCCAAAAGACCGCGTGATCTGGCAACCTGGCGGCGCGCGCTGAAAACGACTGGCCTGCCAACACAAGATCAAGCAAAGGTTGATGACACAGCGTGCCATAGAAAAACAGGCTTTTCATGTTGTTACGACCACTTACGCGCGGTGCGTTGGGTCAGCCAGCCGCCCAGAAGGCTGCCGACAACCAAGGTGCCAATCACATCTGGTTGCGACAACATCAGCCCAAATTCCAGACCAATTTCCACCACCGCCCGGATCGCCTCGACCGGGCCATCATAGGATTTGCGCAGCGACAAGCGTAGCATTTCATACCCCGAAAAGGAAAACAGACCCAGAAACCAAAGTAAAAATCCAGTCGACAGTCCAATGCCAACAGCACCGCCCATCCCCGATCCAATGCGCTTCCCAGTAAAACGCCAGCCGACCAACAAGCCAACCGCCGCCAGCCCCGGTGACAGCCATTCAAACGACCGCCCCTCGGGCAGATAGGGTTTGGTCAGATCGGCGACAAACCACCCCAAGGCGGCAAAGAAAATACTGGCCACGAGTTTCGCGGCCGTGGGCATTTTGCTGGGCATACTGCTCTCCTCCTTATCAGGGACAGGACCGCAGGTTTTGCGGTCACGCCCGGCTTGCTGCCGGGTTCTGGAGTGTCACCTGTACCACATCACAATTACCCGAGTGGAACGCCGCTGCACAAGACGTCAGGTAAAAATTCCACATTCTGCGGAACTTATCATCAAATCCCAATCGCGACACACGGGCCCATTTTGCGTTGAACACATCGTGCCAACGGCGCAGCGTGACCGAATAGCTTTCGCCAAAGGTGATTTGATCGCGAAACGCAAGCCCTGCGCGTTCCACCTCGTGCCTAAGCCGGGATTTTGACGGCAGCACCCCACCTGGGAAGATGTATTTCTGAATGAAATCAACACCTTTTCGGTATTTGTCAAAGCGGGTTTCGGTGATGGTGATGATCTGAAGCACGGCTTGCGCGCCGGGGCGCAGGCATTTGCGCACGGTCTCAAAATAGATCGGCCAGTATTTTTCACCGACCGCTTCAAACATCTCGATCGAGGCAACGCCGTCGTATTCCCCTGTCTCGTCGCGGTAATCCTGCATCCGGATGGTCACAAGCTCCGACAGGCCCGCCTCATGGATGCGCCCCACCGCAAAATCATGCTGTTCCTGGCTGATCGTCAGCCCGGTGACGCGCACCCCGCGCCGCGCCGCATATTCCGCAAATCCGCCCCAGCCGCAGCCGATTTCCAGCACATGATCCCCCGGCCCCACGCCCATTTGCTCAAGCATGGACGCGTATTTTTGCTGTTGCGCACGTTCCAGGCTTTCTTGGCCTGACAAAAACAGCGCCGAGGAATAGGTCATGCTGTCATCCAGCCATAACCCATAGAAATCATTCCCTAAATCATAGTGATACGAGATATTTTTGCGGGCTTGCCGACGTGAATTTCCATTCATCACATGGCGCATCCGCTCATAGGCCCGTACAAAGATCATGCCCGGAAACCCGTCATACAGCATGTCATTGTCATCCTGCACCAGATCCAGAAACGCCTGAAGATCCGGGGTCGACCAATCGCCTTCGATATAAGCATCGCAAAAGCCAAGATCCCCTTCGCGCACCAGCCGCGCAAAGACATCCGGGTTGTGGATGTGAAGTTCGGCCACCTGCCCGCCCCCCTCTCCGCTGGCACGAAACCGTCGCCCATCGGGTAGGACAAAATCCAACTGTCCCCGGTTCAATTTCTGAGCAAGGTCAAAAACGCGTTTGAAATAGCGTGGCAGGCCGGTTTGGCCGCGTGTTGTAAACAGGATCATGGCTCCCCCCGAGGCTATCCCTGAATGGCAATAGGCTAGGCGCAGAGGGGGTTGGCTGGCAAGATGGTCGTTCTGCACCTGCAGAATGCCGTGCTGCATGGGCGAAAGGACGCCGGTTCACCGCAAATAGGCGGGAAAGGACATCCCATCAAAAAGGGGCACCGCAGCGCCCCTTTTTCTTTGGCTTATTTTCCCTGGCCTCGCGTCTACAGCACCTGATCCAAAGCCGCGATCAGTTTGCTGACCTCCGCCTCGGTTGTGTAATGGGTAAAGCTGACCCGCAGCACGCCGTGGGCCGGGTCCACGCCCTGTGCGGCAAGCGCTCGCACGGCATAGAAATCACCTCCACCCGCCATAATGCCCATTGAGGCCAGCCTCACCGCCAGCTCTTCACCGGGAATTTGCGACGCCAGTGCCACAGTTGGCGCGCGGTTGGCGGCCTGATCTGGGCCCAATAGGCGCACCGAGTTCTTGGCGCTTGCGTAATCCAGAAGCGGTTGCAGCAACGTCGCCTCATGATCCCGCATCAAGGAATGCGCGGCCCGTGCTGCCGCCGCACCAGACGCGGCGTGGCCATGATGCGCCGAAAGCGCCTCCATATAATCCGCCATGCCAGCCGAGGCCGCAATTTGCGCGTGATCCGGCCCCGCCGGGGTGAAGCGTTTATAAAGGCTGTCGGCGTTGAAATAATGCCCTTGGTTGGGCAACGCCTCGCCCAAACCACGCCGAATGATCATGATGCCTTGATGCGGCCCATAGGTTTTATAGGCGGAAAACAGGTAAATATCCGCGCCCAGCGCGTTCACGTCCACAAACCCATGCGGCGCATAGCTGACCCCGTCGACGCAGGTATAGGACCCATTGGCGCGCGCCTTGGCACAGATCAAAGCCACGTCATTGATCTCACCCACCACATTGGAACAATGGGGGAAACAGACCAGTTTCACCTTTTCGTCCAAGAGGTTATCAAGGGTTGCCACATCCAAATGACCGGTTTCAGGGTCAATCTGCCATTCCCGCACCTCGATCCCTTCCTCCGCCAAACGGCGCCACGGGCCGGTGTTGGCCTCGTGGTCCTGATTGGTGACAATGATCGCATCGCCCGTGTTCAGGTGCTGACGAAAGGCGTTGGCCAGAACATATGTGTTCTGCGTGGTGGATGGCCCAAATGACAGCTCATCGGTGTCGACCCCCATCATCGCCGCCAGACGGCTGCGCGCCTCATCCATTTCCGCGCCCGCCAAGGTCGACGCCTCATAAGGCGCATAGGGTTGTACCTTACGTTGGGTGTAATAGCGGGTCAGGCGGTTTATCACCGGCGCGCAAGTATACGACCCGCCCGCGTTTTCAAAAAAGGCCTGATCCTGCAACACATCCTCGGCAAAGGCCGGGAATTGGCTGCGCACCCATGTGGTGTCGAGTGTTGTGGTGGTGTCTTTCATCATTCTCTCTCACTGTCTGAGAGCACGCGGGACCTATGTCAGACCGGCGCGCCCATGTGGCTCCGTTCCGGCAGGTCTTCCAGCCAGCGGTGCAGATATGGCTCTGCCCCGCAGCCCGCCTCTTGGGACGGTCCTTTCCCAATGGCTAACGTGTTGGGGTATTGGGCGTCAAGTCCAACAAAAAAGGGCCCTCAACTGAGAGCCCTTTTTAGGGTCATGTCACAGCAATTACTTGCCTTTGCTCTCGGCGCGCAGACCCAAGAAGATCGACACGCACATCAGCACCAGCACAATGGCAAAGGGAAAGCCCGTTGCAATGGCCGCGGCCTGAAGTGCTGCAAGTCCGCCCCCCAGCAAAAGCGCAATGGCAATCGCCCCTTCCAGGATGCACCAGAACACGCGCTGTGCGGTGGGGGCGTCGGTTTTGCCCCCGGCGGTGATCGCATCAATGACCAAGGATCCGCTGTCCGATGAGGTCACAAAGAACACGATGACCAGCACAATGCCCACAAAGCTGAGGATCCCGGTCAGCGGGAAGGCTTCGAACATGGTAAACATCTTAAGCTCAAGCGCTGCGTCTTTCAAAGCTTGGCCGCCCCCGGTCATCGCATCCCCCATGACTTGATCCAAAGCGGCCCCACCAAAGACCGACATCCAGATTGCGCCAACCACAGTTGGGATCAGCAAAACGCAGATGATGAACTCGCGCACCGTGCGCCCGCGTGAGATGCGCGCGATGAACATGCCCACAAAAGGCGACCAGCTGATCCACCACGCCCAGTAAAATGCGGTCCAGCCTTGCATAAAGTTACTGTCTTCACGGCCAATGATGCCCGAAAGCTTCGGCAGGTTCACCGCATAGGCCCACATATTGTCGAAAAACCCGGTCAGGATTGCCACAGTTGGCCCCACAATGACCACCAAAACCAGCAAAGCCCCCGCAAGGATCATGTTCGCCTCGGACAGACGTTTCACGCCTTTGTCCATCCCAGCCACAACCGAGGTCAAGGCAAAGCCGGTGATCACGATGATCAGCAACACTTTCATCCCATCAGAGACCGGCACACCAAACAGATAATTCAACCCGCCCAGCGCCTGTGTCGCGCCCAGGCCAAGCGAGGTGGCAAGACCAAAGATAGTTGCGAAGACCGCTAAAACATCAACAACATGGCCCACGGCCCCCCAAGTGGCCTTGCCGAACAGCGGGTAAAACACCGAGCGCATGGTCAGCGGAAGACCCCGGTTGAAGCTGAAAAATGCCAATGCCAGCCCCACAACCGCATACACCGCCCAAGGGTGCAGCCCCCAGTGAAAGATGGTTGCCGCCATCGCGAGATCTCGCGCCGCTGCCGGATCCCCCGCAGCCGCCCCCAAAGGCGCCCAATCCGTACGCATACCGCCCTCAACAGCGATGCCCCCCAAGGAGGCCCCATAGTGCGAAATCGGTTCCGCCACGCCCCAGAACACAAGGCCAATGCCCATGCCCGCCGCAAACAGCATCGAGAACCATTCCATATAGCTATAGTTGGGTGTCGCCGTGGCGCCGCCCAACCGGATCTTGCCATAAGGCGAAACCACAAGCGCCAGTGAAAACAGCACAAAGATATTGCCCGCCAATAAGAACACCCAGTCGAACTGGCGCGTCAGTGCCGGGCGCAACCAGCCAAAGAATGCCCCGGCCTCGTCTTTGAACACCAAGGTAAAAAACACAAACGCCAAAATGGTCAGCGCAGACACGCCGAACACTGGATTGTGGATATCCAGACCCATGATCTGAACATTGTCCTGCCCAGCCTCATATGTGGTCTCTTCTTCTTGCGCCATGTGGCCCCCGTTTTTTTGCATATTTTGTCCAGACATCCCTGTCTGGAACCGGGGATTTAATATGGGTTCAAAAGACCTCGCGCGGTGCATTTCCGACATTTTCGTCGCAAATGGCCGGTATTATGTCCATAGTGAGTATTGGTGAACAGGTGAAGTGTCCCACTCTGGTTCGATGGGACATAGGCGAAAGACCTGTTTTCCTAAAACTATAAAAGGACAGGGAACATGAGTATCAAACCACCGTTTACGGAGCTTGAGATTAACAAGGCTTCGTCTGGTTTTTACGAAGGGAACAGCCTTCCAATCGCTTTGATCTCAAAGGGGATCATGGTGGCGCTGGTGATTTGGGCGCTGGTCTTTCCAGCCAATGCAAATTCCACATTGGGAAGCTTGAACTGGAAACTGCTAGAGGGGTTCAATTCTTTCTACATCGTTATCGTTGGCTTCTTTCTATTCTTTCTGGCCGTCGTGGCCATTCTCCCCTCAACAGGGCGGCGGGTGATGGGGCTGCCCGGACAAAAACCCGAGTTTTCGAACTTCTCGTGGTTTTCGATGATGTTCGGCGCTGGTCTGGGTGTGGGGCTGATGGTCTTTGCGACCGCGGAACCGCTGGGCCTGTGGGGATCTAACCCTGTGGTGCTGTCAGGGGACGTTGCCCCCAACACCGAAGAGGCACTGCAATCGGCGTATCGCTACACCTTCTTGCACTATGGCTTCCATGCCTGGGCGATTTACGTGATGACCGGCCTTGCGCTGGCGTATTACGCCTATACCCGAGACATGCCGCTGACCATCCGTTCCGCGCTGACACCGCTGTTTGGCAAATACGTGAATGGCTTCTTTGGTCATATCGTTGACGTGCTGGGGGTTGTGGCGACCATTCTGGGTGTGTCTGTGACCATCGGCTTTGGGGTTAGCCAGTTCATCGACGGGATGTATGCCATCACCGGAATGGAATGGATGATGGATATGTCAGGTGACGCCCCTGCCCCGGGCAAAGTCGGTCTTGTGGCCGGTCTTGTGGTGATTATGGCGATGTCAATCATCTCGGCGGTTTCCGGTGTCGGCAAAGGCGTGAAATACCTTTCAAACCTGAACCTCGTTCTCTCGCTGATCTTGCTGACCGTGTTTGTGGTCTTTGGCTCGTTTGCCTTTGCAATGTCCACATATGGAGCGGCCTTCATCGATTACATCCTGCATATCGTACAGCTGTCATTTGGCCCTTACGGTCCACAAGCGGCTGGTGACTTTGCCAATGCCCTTCCCGAGGCCGCGGCCCCCTTTGCCGACGCCCTGAAAGGTGGCGCAACCAACGCATGGGGCAGCTTTGATGGCTTTGTCTCGGGTCTGGAAGGCGACGCCGCCGCCCTGCCCCAAGATGTGCTACAAGCCGCCTATGCGGCCGGCGAACCTGCCCGTCAGTTCGGCTGGCAAGCGGGTTGGACCACGTTCTACTGGGCATGGTGGATCGCGTTCTCACCCTTTGTTGGCCTCTTCCTGGCCCGCATCTCCAAAGGGCGCTCCGTGCGTGAATTCATCATCGGCTGCGTTTTCGCACCCGCTCTGGTGTGTTTCGCCTGGATGACCATCCTTGGTGGCACCGCGATTGATCTGGAACTGACCGGTGGGGCCGAAGGTGCCATCATCGGTGCCTCAAACACAGCCAAGCTCTTTGTGACCTTGGGCGAGATGATCTCAGGTCCGTTCCTGTCGATCATCACCGTCATGTGTGTGGTTCTGATCATGACCTTCCTCGTGACCTCAGCTGACTCCGGCATCCTGGTGATGAACACCATCATGTCCGGCGGCGAGCAGGAAACCGGCATCAAACACCGCATCGTCTGGGGTGTGATCCTGACACTGGTGATTGGCACGCTGCTTCTGGCGGCCGGGGAAAACAACCCGATGGACGCGCTGAAAAACGCGATGATCATCGGCGCGTTGCCCTTTACCGCCGTGATGGGCCTGATGATGGTGGCGCTTGCCAAAGCGCTCTATCGTGACGGTCTGCGCGACAAGCACAACGCGGTTCAGGAACAACCCGCCGAGTAAGCTTTTCGCTGATCAAACACCAAACGGCGCCGCGTCAAACCGGCGCCGTTTTTCTTTTGGGGAACGATTTCGTTGGGATTAGCTGGCCCTGTTGTCCAAATGGATCTCTGTGGCCCGCTGAATTTGCGCCAAATACCGGTCATGCCCCTCGACCACGGGCATGGACAGATCCGGCTGGCCCGTCGCGCCCGCAATTGCCAACTGTGTGCAGAACCAATTCAACACCGCCCCACGCGGCAATTTATCCGCCGGAGGGAACGCCTGCTCAATCGCAGGGGCTTTATCAATCTCTCCACTTAGCAATTTCCTGACAAATCCCGGATCAGTGATAAAAGGCCGTCCCATGCCAATCAGATCCGTCTTCCCCCCCTCAATCGCCGCATCCATCACGCTGGCCGAACGAAACCCACCAGTGACCATCAAGGGGATGCTCAAAGCGTCTTTAATGGCCGCCGCATAGTCTAAGAAATAGGCTTCACGTATTTGGGTAGAGCCCGTTTTTGACGCGTGTTGATAGGCTGTGGGTTCTTCAAAGTTCCCACCAGATATTTCTATAAAATCAACGCCTTCCGCCTCTAACATCACAGCCACCAGAACCGAATCCGCGTGGTCAAAGCCCCCCTTCTGAAAATCAGATGAATTCAGCTTCACCGCGACAATAAAATCAGGTGCAACCGCCGCGCGGACCGCCCGGACCACCTCAACCGTCAATCGCGCCCGGTTTTCAAGGGATCCCCCCCAACGGTCGGTACGTGTATTTATCCGCGGCGACAAAGCCGAGCTGAGCAGATACCCGTGGGCGGCGTGGATCTCGACCCCGTCAAACCCCACGTCTTGCGCAATCTTCGCAGAGCGCACAAATTTCGCAATAACCTCGGCAAAATCTTCATCCGTTGCGGCATCAGGCGCGCCATAGCCCGGCAAGGCCAGCTGAACCTCTGAGACAGACGTGGGATGCGGGTTGATCGCCTCTGGCGTCTGTCGCCCCGCATGGGCAAGCTGGGCCAGTATCTTTGCCCCGCCACTTTGCCCCGCCTCAACAAGTGCTGATACTTTTTCGCTGTCGGACTGGGGGTCGAGCACAAAATTCCCTGCGTGTTCAAGATGCATCCGGTCAATGGGCGTGTTGCCGGTGATCAAAACTCCCGCCCCGCCTGCGCTCCACTGTCCAAACAGATTGATTAACGCCTGCGTCGGGTTGTTCTGCGCATCCGCCAGCGCCTCTGACATTGCGGATTTCACAATTCGGTTCTTCAGCGTCACCCCATTGGGCAGCGTTAGTTCGGTTCCAAACATGTTCATTGCAGATCCTCCGAAAGCTTTTTCAACGTCTGGGCAATCACCTCTTCGTTGCGGCGATAAAAAGTCCATTGACCATGACGCTCTGACAACACCAGCCCAGCCCCCTTCAACGCATTCATATAGGTCGAAATCGTCGACTGAGAGAGGCCGGATTTCTCTTGAATATATCCAACACAAACCCCCGCCAGATCCGCGTGTTCTGGCAGCGCAGGTGGAAAGTTTGAGCGGTCCTTCAGCCAGATTAGTATTTGGCGACGAGCGGGGTTGTTGAGAGCCGAAATGGCTTTGTCGATATCCATATATCGAGATATCGCGATATAGCGCTACATTGTCAAGCCCTCTTTCCAATCTCTCGCGTCCACATTGGCACCGCTCCCACACAGGGACTTGATCCCGCCCCCACAACCGCCTATTTGGCGCACATGTTCACAATCGCTGCTCTTTATCACTTCACCCGCTTTGACGACCCTTCTGCGTTGCAGGCCCCCTTGTTGGCGCTGGCGCAGGCCAAGGGCGTGACCGGATCGCTTTTGCTTGCCAATGAGGGCATCAACGGCACCATTGCCGGATCTCGCGCAGGCATCGACGCGGTGCTCGCGCATATCCGCGCTTTGCCGGGCTGCGCGGAGTTCTCGTGGAAAGAAAGCACCGCAACCGATCAGCCCTTTGGCAAAATGAAGGTGCGCCTGAAGAACGAGATCGTGACCATGGGCGTGCCGGATGTGGACCCCAATGCCTCTGTCGGTCATTACGTGCAGCCCGAGGATTGGAACGATCTGATCGCGCAGGATGATGTGGTGGTGATCGACACCCGCAATGATTACGAGGTCTCGATCGGCACGTTTGAGGGGGCAGTTGATCCCAAAACCGAAAGCTTTCGCGATTTCCCCGGCTGGTGGCAAGACAACAAAGATCGCTTCCACAACAAACGTGTGGCGATGTTTTGCACCGGCGGCATTCGCTGTGAGAAATCAACCAATTACCTGATCAGCCAAGGGGTTGAGGATGTGTTCCACCTCAAGGGTGGCATCCTGCAATATCTGGAAGATATCCCCAAGGAGGAGAGCACTTGGGAAGGCGAATGCTTTGTCTTTGACAACCGCGTTTCTGTGGGTCACGGGCTGACCGAAGGCCCGCATGAGCTGTGCCATGCCTGCCGCCGACCCATTCTGCCCGAAGACAAAAACCGTGTGGAATTTGAACAAGGCGTGAGCTGTCATCAGTGCATCGACCAGTTTGACGAAGCCCGCCGGGAACGATTCCGCGAACGCCAAAAGCAAATGGCATTGTCTGCCAAACGCGGCGAACGTCATTTGGGGCGGGACCCCCTACCTCGTTAACGGATAAAGCAAAAGGGCACCCAAATGGCCAGCCTGTGCGATAAATGTTGAAAATGAATCGCCCCACCAGTAACCTGGTGGGGCGTTTTCTATTGCGGGCTTGGTTGTGGCGAAAAAATCAGAGGCAAATTCATCCCAAAAGCTCCCGAAGAAATCTTCGAGAGTTGCAAGGAGGCGCCTTCCAGCAACTCCAGGTGGATTTTCGATCAATTTTTGCCGGAATCCTCACTGCGAAGCCTTTGGTCGTTTCCCGGACCCCCTTGATGGACGAGGAAGGTCAAAGCCGTCTGACAACCGAGGAACCTTATCTGGCTCTGGCGAGGAGCGATCGTATATCTGCCCAACATGCGGTGTGGCAAATGTAGTCAAATCAAACCGTGCCGTAGCTGAAGAGTATTCAAGAGTTCGTCGACAAGATAGGAGAACAAACGGAAAACATTGCCAAAATTCGACCTGTGAGAACCATGGCCTGTCCGTTTGTCTTAGTCCAAGTTCTTACTCGTCCTTTGGCAAGACGGCGAAAGGTGACCCCCGATATCAGTGCAAATCGTGCAAAAAGACTTTCTCGGTTGGCAAACCAACTCGGAGGCACAAGTCGACAGACGACACAGGGGCGATCTTCAAAAGTCTGGTGAACAAGGTTGCTCTCGCCCGCATCTGTGAAATTCACGATGTCAGTATGAAACAGATCCACAGCAAGGTGGATTTCTTGCATAAACAAGTCGTGGCTTTTTCACACGAACGGGAAAAGCGTTTGGATGCGTGTTTCGAAGGCCGAAGGCCGTTTTTCACTACTGACATCCAAACAATCTTGGTCAATTGGCCCGTGAAGAAACGACGCGGAACAATTCCTCTCCTGCACATGGCCACAGTTCATAAGTTTTCTCAATTCGTTGTGGCAGCCACCGTTGACTACGATGCAAGCATCTCCCCCGAAGACCTCGAAAGTGCCATGGAAGGTTGCGGCGACTTTGATTTGCCGCGAAGCATGCGTAAACATGCAAGGCTGTGGTCCGCTACCGAGTATCAGGGGTCTCTCATGCGCTCGCAGGGAGTGCGCTTTTCAAAGGATGATATTGCTACAGCTGGCAAGCTACTCCTTCCCGGGCATGGAAGCAGGGTTCGCGGTGATGCCTTCAAGTTCGCACATATGATGCATGTGAAGAAGCTGATTGGAGAGCGCTTCAAGACAGCGAACTACTGCCTTGATGATGAAGCTGGCCTCGCAGCAGCCGTCTGCGCTTTGAATGTAGAAAATATCAAAGCAGGACGCGTCAATGTCGCGGAGATTAGTTTCAAGAAAGGGATGATCAATGATGATCGGCAAGTCTTGGCGGCCCAGGGCAGAGCCACCCTTACCAATTCGATTGCCGCTGAAGCACAAAACATGGCCTTGGTGAAAAGCGAATTCCCGAACTTGAGCGATTTTCAGGCCATTACTCTAATCTTGCTGTGGAAAAACTACCGCTCGCTCGCTCCTGCCGCTCGCGCTGCAAAGCTTGCTAAATCAGGAGTGCCTTGGCCTTTCCATACCAAGTCTGAGCCTTACAAGTTTATTCGTCTGAAGACAGATCTCGATGACATGGGCTGGGATGGACTGGCGAAGTTCTTTGCCAATGCGACCATTCATCCAGTGGATGCCTACTTCAATTTAGCCCGCCGCCGCGTCATGGGTTTTGAACGTGGCGTCCCAACGGCCTCAAACGATCAACGCATCTGGCATGCCTATTCCTACTACAATCCCGAGATGGTCCCCAAGATGGTCGCCATCCTTCGGTTTTACTACAACTACATGCTGGTGCCACGGGATGGCGACGGCAAGACGCCAGCTATGCGATTAGGCTTAACGAAAGGAAAAATCTATGTCCGTGACGTGTTGTCATACAAATGATTTCCTCCAGCCAAACAATGGTTTGCGTCAAACATGCTTCACGTTATGGTTGCGCAAAGCATTTAGCAGAATCCATTTCTGGGAAATGGGTTTCATCCCCATATTCTCGGCAAGAAACAACACTTTTTGAGGAAGCCGCATGAGCATCGAAACCACCCTTTTCGCCGCAGCAGACAAAATGTGGGGCAATATGGACCCCGGCGAATACAAACACGTGGCTCTTGGCCTGATCTTCCTCCGATATGTCTCGGAGTCCTTTCAGCGTTTGCACGATACACTTTCCGAGGACCAATACTCGGACGCAGAAGACCGCGACGAATACCTGGCCGAGAACATCTTTTGGGTGCCGGAAAAGGCGCGCTGGTCTTTTCTGGCCAAGAATTCCAAAAGCCCAGAGATCGGTGTCATGCTCGACGATGCCATGCGCGCGATCGAGGCTGACAACGAAAGCCTGAAAGGTGCGCTCCCGAAGGTCTATGGCAAGGAAAGCATGGACCGTGGCATGCTGTCGGGCTTGATGGACCTGTTCACCAACTTCAAGCTGGCTGGCAACGATGAAGACTTCGACCTGATCGGCCGCGTCTATGAATACTTCATCGGTGAATTTGCATCTGCCGAGGGCAAACGCGGTGGTGAGTTCTACACGCCCAAACCCGTAGTTGACACGCTGATCGAGATGATCGAACCCACCAAAGGCCGCGTCTATGACCCCTGCTGCGGCACTGGCGGCTTTTTTGTGCAGTCGGAAAAGTTCATCGACGCACACAAAGGCCAGAAGAACGACATTGCCATCTATGGTCAGGAACGCAACCACACCACCTATGGTCTGGCGCGCATGAACCTTGCCATTCGCGGTATCTTTGCGGAGATCCGTTGGAATTCCGAAGGCACGCTGCTCAAAGATGCCTTCCCGGATGAACGCTTTGACTATGTCCTCGCCAACCCGCCGTTCAACATCTCGGACTGGTCCGGTGATCTGCTGCGCGAGGATGCGCGTTGGAAATTCGGCGCGCCGCCTGTCGGCAATGCGAACTACGCGTGGCTCCAACACATTCACACGCACCTGTCCTCCAAGGGGATCGGCGGCGTGGTGCTGGCCAATGGCTCGATGTCGTCCATGTCTGGTGGCGAAGGCGATATTCGCCGCGCCATGGTCGAAGGCGACGCGGTCGATGCCATGGTCGCCCTACCGGGGCAGCTGTTCTACGGCACGCAGATCCCGGCCTGCTTGTGGATCTTGGCCAAGGATAAATCCAACGGTATCGCCAAGGACGCAAAGCTGCGCGACCGTCGCGGTGAGGTGCTGTTTATCGACGCGCGCAAGATGGGCGCGCTGGTGCCGGGATCGCGCAAGCAAAAAGAGCTGTCGCGCGTGGAAATCGAGAAAATCGCCACCGCCTATCACGCTTGGCGGGGTGAGCCGGACGCAGGCGCATATGAAGACGTCGCGGGCTTCTGCAAGTCAGCCACAACCGAAGAGATCGCCAAACACAACTTCGTCCTGACCCCAGGCCGCTATGTCGGCGCAGGAGAGGTGGAGGATGACGGCGAACCCTTTGAGGAAAAGTTCACCCGCCTGATGAGGGCCTTGCGCCAGCAGTTTGCCGAGGGACGGCGGCTGGAAGCGCAGATCGAAGATCGTTTGGGGGAGTTGAAATGATAAGTCGCCAAATTTTGTCCGTCGGTGACTTGTTTGAGCTTGAAAATGGTTTCGCCTTCAAAAGCAGAGACTTCATTGATCAAGGCGTTCCAGTTATTAAGATCAAAAACGTAAAAGCAGGTTTCTTCAGTGAGCATGAGTTCTCTTATGTATCGGACAAATTCTTAACGGAACGCGCCAACAAACTTGCTAAGCCTCAGGACCTTCTCATCAGCATGTCAGGGAACCGGCATGACGGTTCGCCGGAGACATGGGTTGGTAAAGTCGCCTTCTTTGACAGGGCGACACCTTACTTTCTGAATCAGCGAGTCGGGGCGCTCCGTCTCAAAAAGGAAAAGCAGGCGAGTATTCGCTTTATGGGGTATTTGCTGAGTTCGTTTCCCTATCAAGAGCAATTCATTGCGATTGCTACCAGCTCTGGGGGGCAAGCAAATCTCTCGCCAGCTCAAATACTTAGCGCAGAAATCGATATCCCAAATATAGAAGAACAACTCGAGATCGCGGCGATCCTCGGGGCGCTGGATGACAAGATTGAGGTGAACCGCAAGACGGCGGCGACGCTGGAAGAGTTGGCGCAGGCGCTTTATCGGTCGTGGTTCGTTGACTTCGACCCCGTCCACGCCAAAGCCGCAGGCCGCACCCCCGCCCACATGGACGCCGCCACCGCCGCTCTCTTCCCCGACAGCTTCGGCGAGAATGGCCTGCCGGAGGGGTGGGAACAGTCGACGGTTTCTGCAGTCTGTGAGCATGTAAAACAGACGGTGAAACCGATGGATCAGCCAGATCAGCCATTCCATCATTTCAGCCTGCCAGCATTCGATACTGGGCGCGTTCCTGTCTTAGAAAACGGCAAAGATATCAAAAGCAACAAGCTGTTTGTTCCAAACAATGCAATTCTGTTTTCGCGCCTTAATCCGTCGATATCCCGCGTGTGGTGGGCGCAGACAGATGAAGAAGCGGCAATTCCTGCTTCTTCGACGGAGTTCTATGTCGCCAAGGCGCTTCATGAACTTCAAACGCCCTGGCTTTATTGCCTGATGTCCTCGGCAAACTTCCGTGATGAGGCCCTTTTTAGGGTAACTGGCACATCCAACAGCCACCAGCGGGTGCCCCCCAAAGCTTTTGCAGAGATCGAGGTGATCAAACCAACAGATGGTCTTCTTCAAGCCTTCGGTGAGGTCTGTGGAAACTGGTTTGAGCGCATTCACGCCATGTCCGAAGAAAACCAAACCCTCGCCGCCCTGCGAGACACGCTTCTCCCGCGCCTGATGTCCGGTGAGTTGCGCGTGGGTGAGGCCAAAGAACAAGTAGAGGCAATCGCGTGATGCGGCTGCCTCTTCATATTCGGGCGTTTGCCCAAAAGATGATTTACAGGTGATGTGATGGCGTTTTTGATTGAAGCCGATCTTGAAGACTTCCTGATGGAAGAAATGGGCGATCTGGGCTGTCAGTTGATGCATGGTGCGCAGCTTTCGCCAGATGTGAAACCCGCCCTGCGCGCCAGCAACCGCGATACCATCCTGGAACCCGTTTTCATGGATGCTTTGCGCGCCATCAACCCCGATCTGCCCGAGCGGGCCTTGATCGACGCCTCCAAGAAAATTCTCGACCCCGTTTTCACCACCGACGTCGTGCAGGAAAACCGGCGTATTCATCGGCTGATGGTTGAAGGCATCAAAGCCACCTATGTGCAAGACGGCGAAGAGCGCGGCGCGGTTGTGCATCTGGTTGATTGGGAAGACCAGAACAACGACTGGCGTGCGGTCAATCAGGTCGACGTCGTGGGCAAAGCCCCTCGCATCCCCGATATGGTCATCTTCCTCAACGGGCTGCCATTGGTCGTGATTGAGCTGAAAGGCACCGAGGGCAAGGATATCGAAGCCGCCTTCAACCAGATCGAGACCTACAAGGCAGATATCCCTGATCTGTTCCGAACGACGCTGCTCAATGTGATCAGCGACGGGTTCACGGCGCGCTATGGTTCGCTCTCGGCCAATCTCGACCGTTTCATGACATGGCGCACGCTCGACGGTGAGACGCTTGTTCCTGCGGGCACGGATCTTGCGCTGGAAACGCTGGCGCGAGGATTGTTGAACCGTCAGACGCTGCTTGATCTGCTGCGCTGGTGTGTGGTGTTCGAGGATGAGGGCAAAGGCCCGATCAAGAAGGTCGCCGGTTATCACCAGTTCTTTGCCGTGCGCAAAGCCATGGACGCCATCGCCAGTGCCCGTGGACAGGACGGCAAAGCGGGTGTGATCTGGCACACGCAGGGTTCGGGTAAGTCGCTCCTGATGACCTTCCTTGCTGGGCGGGTCATGCATGATCCTCAGCTTGAAAACCCAACCCTGTTGGTGCTGACGGACCGCAATGATTTGGACAACCAACTGTTCGCCACCTTCGCGCGTTGTAAGGACATTCTGGGTGAAGAACCTGTGCAGGCAGACAGCATTAGTGATGTAAAATCGCTGTTGGATCGTGATGTAGGTGGCGTTGTTTTCTCGACCATTCAGAAGTTCCGACCAGACGCTGGCGGAGAGTTCCCAGAAATCACGGATCGCTCGAATGTCATCGTCATGGTCGACGAAGCGCACCGCACCCAATACGGGTTCGACGCGAAGATGACCAAGGAAGGCGATGTGAAATACGGCCTCGCCTATCAGCTTCGCCAGGCCCTGCCGAATGCCGTCTATGTGGCCTTCACAGGGACACCTGTTGAGTTGGTAGGTGCGAACACACGCGGCGTGTTTGGCGAATACATCGACGTCTACGACATCGCTCAGGCCGTCGAAGATGGCGCTACTGTGCCAATCTATTATGAGGCGAGGGTTGCGAAGATTAAGCTAAACGAAGACCTTGCTGACGAAATTGACGAGGTATTCGACGACGCAACTGAAGAGCTCGAAGAAGAAGAGACTGACGCCGCAGCCAAGAAATGGTCGCGGGTTGAGGCTCTTGTGGGGGCAGACAACCGGCTGGACGCTGTTGTCGCAGACATTCTCCAACACTTCGATGCGCGCATTGAGGCAATCGATGGCAAAGCCATGATTGTGTGTATGAGCCGCAGGATTTGCGCCGAAGTCTACGATCGTATCGTTGCGACACGCCCCAAATGGCACGGAGATACAGATGACACCGGAGAGGTGAAAGTTGTCATGACCGGCAACGCAACAGATCCGGCGGCGATGCAGCCTCACATCCGCTCGAAGTCCCGACAGGAAGCCATTCGCAATCGATACAAAGATCCAGCTGATCCATTGAAGCTCGTGATCGTCAGGGACATGTGGTTGACCGGCTTTGACGCGCCTTGCATGCATACGCTGTATGTCGACAAGCCGATGAAGGGACATGGCTTGATGCAGGCCATCGCGCGCGTGAATCGGGTGTTCAAAGGTAAGCCAGCTGGCTTGGTCGTTGATTACATTGGGATTGCTGCGGACCTGAAGAATGCCCTCGCGCATTACTCGCAGTCCGATCAGAAACAGACGGGTGTCAATGAGGCGGAGGCTGTCTCCGCGTTTCTTGATGCATTGGATGTCGCGCGACAACAGTTTTTTGGGTATGACTATGCTGATGTGCTTGATGGATCGTCGAAAGACAGGATCAAGGTTCTTCCACCCGCGATTGAACACATCCTAAACAAAAGCATCCAAGATGATGGCGCATCCGTCAAAAGGTTCCAGGACGCGGTTGCTGCGCTGGTAAAGGCGTTCAAGCTGGCATCAGGCAGCCCTCAGGCGACCGAGCATGCTGTCGAAGTGGCGTTCTTCTCAGCGGTTCGAACGGGGATCGAAAAGCTCGATGCTGATCGCAAGGGCAAGAAGAGTGGGCAGTCGGATTTTGCAATTCAGCAGCTCGTCAACAATGCTGTCGCTTCAACGGAAGTGGTCGACATTCTCGGCGCTTGTGGCTTTGACCGACCTGACATCAGCATGCTCTCCGAGGAGTTCATGATCGAGCTTCAGAACATGCAGCATAAAAATCTCGCAGTGGAAGCACTGAAAAAGCTTCTAAATGGAGAGATCAGTGCGCGGACTCGAAGCAACGTTGTCAAGAAAGACGAGTTCTCTCAACGCCTTAAGGTGGCAATTGGGCGCTACCATAATCGCAGTGTTGATGCGCTTCAGATCATTCAAGAGCTGATCGAAATTGCGAAAGACCTTCGCGCAGAGCCTGACGACGGCCTTACGACGGACGAACGCGCGTTCTATGACGCGCTCGCGCAGAATAACAGCGCTGTTGAGATCATGTCCAACAATGAACTCCAAGTTATCGCGGCCGAGTTGGTCAAGACAGTCAGGGGGAATGCGGGTGCTGATTGGTGGCGTCGTGAGAATGTGCGCGCGAAAATGAGGATTGCGGTGAAGAAGATCCTTCAGCGACACGGATATCCGCCTGATCTCACATCAGACGCCATCAAAACGGTTCTGAAGCAAGCTGAAGCGCTCGCAACAGAAATTTCCTGAAGAGAAATTAGGCTTCGAATTCTTTTTCGCAGTATTGGTTTCGCAGAGCGATGAAGTATTCGGCCAGAACAATAGGGTCGCTATCAGTCTTCCAGGCAGCCTTTTTAATGAAAAGTTCCATGTCTCGGCAACAATGTCTTAGAGGCATGGAAGCATCATTGGGCAAGGCCACTCTCAACGCGAGAAGTTTGGTTAAAGCCAGCACCGCGGAGGCATTTACCGTCACCTTTCCCCTTTTTCTTATCAGTCGCGCCTCTTCCAGGAACAGACCTTTCTCTTCTGATGAAAATTCAGAGATTGGCGCAAAATTTGCTTCTATGAAGTCTTGTGCATCTCTATCCGCCTGATCCTTCCAGAAGAGGCCAAATGATCCTATTCGCATACTTGCTCCAAAAAAAAATCGATCAACCAATAGGAATTAGTTCGGACCGTAGTCATAGAAAAACCTCCCGCAAATTATTTGACGCATTCTCACTTATAGGACATTGAGTGGGTCCTCGGCAGCTTATCTGCCGAGGAAACCCTTTGGAGGGTCCGCAATTTGAGTTGGTCGTCTACGTGACGATCTGATGTTGACGGCCCAGACCCGCCATTCGCCTGACAACAAATCGCTGCATCGCAGCTTCCCGAAACCTGTTGTTCGAAAAATGGTGCAGCATTTTGCCTGCCTGAGCGGCAGGACTGGCGGGACTTAGCTTCCGTTCTCGACAATTGCGCCGATGGCAACTTTCCACGGTCTGAACTGGGATCTGTTAAGCCGGTTTGACCTTTGCCACCTAAATGGGATTTCTTCCGAGTTTAATTTTTATGATACATGCATGCCTCATATCTTGACGTCCGGTTTTGATACACCTATGTCCCATGTCAAGACACACAAAGGATATGAAAATGAAACATCTGCTCTTGGCCATCTCGGCCATCTCGGCCCTCCTTCTCGTCTCGGCGTGCTACCCAGGTAAAGGAATGAAAACCCTGGGCGAACTGCATGAGTTCACCGGCAGCTGGACAGGTTCAGGCACCCTCTATTCAGATGCAGGCAGCCAGGGCACCCCTTGGACATCTGAGGTCATCTACACGCCGGCCTACGATGATGTTCTGATGGAAAAACGGGAAATCATCGACACGGGCGCCGCGCAACCCATCGCGACCCTGTCGTTTCTGGGCTGGGACTGGGGCACTGAAAACCCTGTTCACCTGACCGTTGGCAATGACGGGCTGGGTGCGCGCAAAGAACCGATGACCCGCATCAGCGACACCGAATTCATGGTCACGCGCACGACCATGAACGCGCAAGGTCAAGCCGTCGTTGATCAGACGACAATGGAGCTGTCGGGCAACACCTACACGGTGTCCCGGATGCGTGCTGTGGATGGCGGAACGCCGTTTGTCAGCTTTGAAGGCACCTATCAGCGCAGCTCTGAGGCGCTGGACGTTGACCTGTTCAAAGTGGGTGCCCAAGTGCCGCTGTCTGACGACACGAACCGCATCGCCTGCATGGCGGGGTTCTACCGTCAGGAGGGCAGCTATCAGGGTTCGCCCATCCTTGGCGATGAATCCATCGAACTCATCCTGGGTGGCCACGCGATGTTCATCAACTTCAAGTTCGAAGCGGACGCGGGTGACGGCTATTTCGGATCGTCCCTGACGTCGTGGAATTCAGAGCAGGACCGGTTCACCGGCTTCATGGTCTCCAATGACGCCATGACCGCCGCGTTCGAAGCCTGGTTATCAGACGACCAATCGCAGCTGATCTATCAGCCTCTCGACGATCAAGGGCGCGGTATGGAAGACGCCCGCTGGAGCGCCAATCTGAACAGCGACGAAAACCATTGCTTGTTGAACGTTTCCAGCCCAAAAGTCGGATCAAATGATGCCGCCGACAAGGGGCTGTTCATCAAATTCACAAAGGTGGTCGAATAACGCTCATGAAACGGGATCAGCGCCTTGTGCAATCTGAAACGGCCATCGTTGAAGCAGCTCTCAAGACGCTGATCACCAATCCGTCTGCGGCAATGTCAGAAATTGCCATTGCCGCAGACGTGGGGCGGGCGACGCTTTATCGGCATTTCGAAACGCGCGAGGTTCTGATCAAGGCGCTCGTTGTGGACTGCATGAAAGAGACCGAAATCGCGTTGAAGGGCATTGAGCACCTGAAGGGCCGCGCCGCGTTTGAGGCCATTTTCGACCTGCTGATGCCGCTCGCAGACAGGTATCAGTTCATGGCTGGCATCTGGTCCCAGGTCCAAAACGACAAGGACCTGGTCAAGATCGAAGCCGGTTGGAAAAAGGACATGCAGGCCCTTGTAAAGCAAACCAAAAAACGGGGCGAGATCAACCGCGACATTCCTTCAGAATGGATTGTCGCGGTTTTTGACAGCACCTTCGCGGCGGCCTGGGTGCTGGTCAGTTCGGGCGATCTGTCGCCCAGCGATGCAGCCAGATATGCAAAACAAACGTTCTTTTCGGGCTGCGCAGGATAGCCCCAACAGGGGTGTTGCCGATGGCTGCCGGGGTCTCGCTGCGGCCCTAAACAGGTGCTATTGCGCGTATCTCAGCAAGCGATAGCCGTCCCCGTCGGTTTCCTTCATCATTTTGTCATATTCTTTCGCTCGTTTCTGTCGCGTTGGCTTGGTCGCGTCCTTGTCGAACGAGATGACATGCCACTCAAAGCGATCATCTTTGATCATGTCTCGAAATATGTGAGGAACGGTGCGAGCCATAGCGGCTTCCTGCTCTCCAACCAGTGTTATCTTTCCGTATGCAAGCAGGGTTTTCTCAAGCCAGAAAATGCGGTCGTAGATCCTTTTCACCCCGACTTTACGTTTTCCTTTTGCCGGCATCAGCAACCGCTTCAATCCGTTGATGCTTGCATCGTTAACCAGGTGTTTG
The DNA here is from genome assembly GCF_018599245.1 of Aliiroseovarius lamellibrachiae. GTDB lineage: Bacteria > Pseudomonadota > Alphaproteobacteria > Rhodobacterales > Rhodobacteraceae > Aliiroseovarius > Aliiroseovarius lamellibrachiae. Next base: position 389,035 of record NZ_JAHEVJ010000003.1, on the reverse strand, counting down.
AGAATTCGGATATTCTCTCGCCGGTCCTGTTGCCGGATATGAGATTGAGAAACCGTAAAGCGCGCGCCCGTTTTGCCCTTGCAGGGCTCGTGGATCATACGCACACCTATGGCTTTTGATTTGCCTTTGGTGGTCGTTTTCTTGCCGTTTGCCCCATTGAAAACAAACTCTTCAGGCGCGGATAGGTAAGTTGTCCCGCAATGCCCGCAGCTTGGTCCATCAAGCAGACCATTTTGTGATAGGAAACGCTCTTCTTCTTTTGCAAAGTGTTCGTTTGAAAGAACTTTAAACTGAATCCCGCATTCAGAGTTTCGCGCTGTGTGCTGGCATTTCACAGAGCGATTATCATCCCAAGAGTGAGGATCATCCGCGTATTCCAGAGCAATACTGTTTCGTATTTCTTGTCATCTTTTCCGCCATGAAAGCGATATCAGCCCACGCCCATGTTGATGCCAGAGTTCTTCAAAGATGCAGCTAATCGCCGTTGTCCAGCATTTCTGCCGCGAAAAGCATTGTGGATGCTATCAGGTGCGATGCCATAGTTGCCGCAATCAGGATCGCCGCAGGTATTTAGGTTTACATCACCATTTTGTGCTGGATAGATCTGCTCCAACGACAGTTGTGGAATACTCTTGCCCAAGCGTTTGCCCTTCGAAGTTTCGGTCAAGAGTTTGTGTTTCGTATCAGCTACATTGGCTTGATCGAGCATTTCCAAAGGGCCTATTACTCAGTATTTGAAATTTTTCTCGTGCGGACCTCTGGCCGTGCACGAACAAGCCTCATCTGGCAGATGAATTTGAAAAAATTATGGCGCAAAAACAAAACGCTGCCGGAAATCAATCCGGCAGCGTCGTTTGGCCATGTCCTATAGGTGAGAATGCGTCACAAATTATTTGCGGGAGGTTTCAACATTTATCGCACAGGCTGGACCCAAATGGGCGCCCTTTCTTATGTCACAGGTCATGCCTTACAAGGTTAACCGCGCTCAGGCGTTCACATCCACCACAACACGCCCCTTGACCTGACCTTTCAGGATATCGGCGCCCAGCGCGGGCAAATCAGACAGTTTGGCCGGGCGGATCATCGCCTCCAACTTGTCCATCGGCAGATCGGTGGCAATGCGTTCCCATGCGCGCAGACGGTTCTCGGTCGGTTGCATCACACTATCAATACCCAACAGGTTCACCCCACGCAGAAGGAAGGGAATGACCGTGGCCGGCAGCCCAGCGCCGCCCGCAAGCCCCACCGCAGACACGCTTGCCCCGTATTTCATCTGACCTAAAACACGCGCAAGCATCTCGCCGCCCACCGCGTCCACACACCCCGCCCAGGTTTCCGCCTCAAGCGGACGTTTGGTGGTTTCGTTCAGTTCCTCTCGGGCGACAATGGTGGTGGCCCCCAGCGATTTCAGATACTCCGCCTGATCGGGACGCCCCGTGACGGCCGCAACCTCATAGCCAAGATGGGCCAAAATCGCCGTGGCAACCGAACCAACACCGCCCGCAGCACCCGTAACCAGCACCGGACCATTGCCGGGCTTCAGCCCGTGATCCTCAAGCGCCATCACCGCCAGCATTGCGGTAAATCCCGCCGTGCCCACCGCCATCGCCTGACGGGTATCAAGCCCTTTGGGCAGCGGCACCAGCTTATCGGCTGAAATGCGCGCCTTCTGCGCATAACCGCCCCAAGTTGCCTCGCCCACGCGCCAACCGGTCAGCACCACTTTGTCGCCGGGTTTGTAGCGCGCGTCCTCCGACGCCTCAACGGTGCCTGCATAATCAATGCCCGGCACATGGGGATAGTTGCGCACCAGCCCGCCGCCTTTGGCCGACAGGCACAGCCCGTCTTTGTAGTTCACGGTGGAATACTCCACCGCAACCGTCACATTGCCCTCGGGCAGCGCAGCCGCCTCGATCTCTTTGATCTCAGCCGCGGCCAAACCATCCTCGCCCTGCTCCATTACCAGCGCTTTAAACATCGTCATCTCCTTTTTGCGGGCCACCCTGCCCGCCGGTTAAATCCAAAATGTGTCATAAACGGTCGCAGCACGCGGCCCATCTGGTGTCAGCACATCCAACTCGGTGCCGGACGCCCAATGGGTCATGCGCACCATGCCAATCGCGACACCGGTGTTGAAATCCGGGGAATTGGCGGCGGACGTCACCTGCCCCACCTGGTTTTCCCCATCCATCAAGGGCCAGGCCCGATCACAGGGCGGCACGGGGCGCCCATCCCCGGTGTGGATCTCAATCGCGCGCACCTGTTGCACCGGGCCTTCCTTGGCCACGCGCAGCAGCGCATCACGCCCGACACAGCCCAAGGCACTTTGGGTGGAGCAAAACCGCCCCAACCCGGCCTCGTGCGGGGTGTTATCGCGGGTCATATCGTTGCCGTAAGACAAAAGCCCGCCTTCGACGCGCTCAATCCCATTGGGACATCCGGCATGCACGTCCATGCTTTTGCCGGCTTCCATCAAGGCGTTCCACAGCGGCATGGCAATGTCAGCCCCCTCGACATAGATCTCAAACCCACCCTGCTTTGAATAGCCAGAGCGGGCGACCACCAGTTTGCGCCCCTGAAAGTCCAGCTGTTTATAGCGGAAAAACCGAATGTCACGCACCGCGTCGCCAAACACAGCCGCCGCCAGATCATCCGCGCGCGGGCCTTGAATGGCAAGCGGCGAAACATCCGGTTCATCCACCAATACATCCAGACGAAAGCCGTAGACCAACCCTTTGACCCAAAACAAAAGATCACTGTCGGCGATGGAAATCCAAAACCGGTTTTCATCCAACCGCACAGCAACAGGGTCGTTGAGCATCCCCCCCGTCTCATCCACCATCGGCACATAGAAACATTGCCCATCCTGCATCTTTGACAGATCGCGCGGGGTGAGCATTTGCATCAGGCGCGCCGCATCCGGCCCGCGCACTTCCACCTGTCGTTCACACGACACATCCCAGACCTGCACGGCGTCCTTCAGGTGGCGGTAATCCTCTTCCACCGACCGAAAAACAGTCGGTAGAAGCATGTGGTTGTAGATCGTATACCCCTTGACCCCGGCGGCTTCGACACCGGGGCTGAAAGGGGTGCGCCGCAAACGGCGAGAGGGTGAGATCATGGCTCCTGAAGAACTTACCACGGGTCGCGCTCCCTTATCAAAGGTCCGGCCGCGTCAGCGACCGGGACCTTTCCAGTCGATCTGACAGATTTCAGCGGATTTTCCGTCAAAATCCCACACCCGACCAAAGGCGCGCACTTTGGCAACATTGGCCTTGGCAACGGTGATATCCGGACCCATCCAGTAATTGGTGTTGGTGATGACCTGATCGGCCCCGCCTTTTCCGGGCACAGGTTCAATCTCGCCTTTGATGGCTTTGCCGACCATCAGGCGGCGCTTGTTGCCTTCGGTTTCAAAAACAACCGGCGCGCGTTCTGCACCCAGAAACTCGCTGACCAACATCTTGAACAACCCGGTTGTGCCTTTGGCCGCCCCGGTGAAAATGTGGCACAGCGCTTCGAACGCGGCATCATTGGCACGATCATCAATATAGGCCGCAGCTTTCCAGTTGCCACGCGCCATGCGGCCGGGGATTTCCAACAGAAGCCCCACATTCAGGCCAGACAGGTCCTCGCCGCCATAATGGCCGCTGTCGATGCGAATGCCCGCCCAGCCCATGCAATACCCTTCGGTCGGGGGGTGATCGCCCAAACTGACCACACAGGGGCAAAACACCGTGCAGTTACAGTTGAGGATCAGTTCCCCTTTGATGGCCCATTCAACCTGGCCTACTTGCGTCCCGTCCATGTCATTCTCCCTTATTCGGCGCCCCTAAAGCAGGTTCATTGCGCCATTGGTCATGAGTGCAAGGCCAAGAATAGTCAGTCCCCAGCCCAGCGGTTTGGTCACATACCGGCCAATGTCCGGCAGTTTTTCGAAAATCATCACAAGCGTGGCGAGGCCCATAAAGGCAATGTTCATCACGCCCCCCACAAACCCAAGCAGCATAAGCGCCCAACAACAGCCAAGGCAGACCGCCCCCAATCGCAGACCCAGCGCCACAGCGTTCCAGCGGGTGTTGCGCCAATACTGCATGAAAAAACTCATCGGTTGGCGGCATTTTGACAGGCAAGCCTCCTTGAAGGCTGAGAACTGATAAAGCCCCGCGCCAATCAGCAAAGCCCCCGACAACCAGACCGACAGGCTTTGACCCAGCGGAGAGATCAACCCAAGCCGGAACAGCGCCAATTGCGCGCCTGCCGCCACCAGCGCAAAGCCCAGCCAGATCGCCAGATAGCCCGCAATCAGCTCGCCAAAGCCGCGTGTGCTGGCCGCGCCACTGCTGCGCATGTCGTCATAAGTTGCCAATGCGGGCAATGCGGTGGGCGCCATCATCGCCCCCGACATAATCGCCCACATTGCAGCCAGGCCCCAATATCCTGCCCGATCGGGCGACACCACGCACAGCGAGCGCCAGAACTCGGCCCCGTAAATCTGCGCCATCGCCAAATCATCCGTGGGAACGGCCATCGCATAGAGCCCCCCCCAACCCAGCAAGACCAAGCCAAACAGAGCCAGCCAGTGAGGGGCGGCCATTTGCCTGATGCGGGTGGCGATTTGCATGGGGTGCTCCTGAAAGATTCGCAATTGTCTTACATTTAAACGCTACATCCGGAACCAATTGTCAGACAAATGATTTTTTTCCGCACCGAAAGTGACGCAGCGTCCAGTTGACCACACGCCCCCTCACCGCCTAGACACAAAGGATGAGCGCGCAAAAACCCACCCCGCAAGACCTTTCCGCCCAAATCGCCAGCGATATTCGTGATGCCATCATTGCCGGCGACCTGATTGTCGATCAGCGCCTGCCGTCAGAGGCCGAATTGGCCGATCAGTTTTCCGTCTCCCGCCCCACCGTGCGCGAGGCGCTAAAAAGACTGGCCGCTCAGAACCTTATCCGCACACAGCGCGGTGCCACCGGGGGCGCCTTTGTGAACCGCATGTCGTTTGAGGACGCTTACGGCCAGCAGATCACCACCTCCACCCTGCTGCTCTCAATGAATTCCGTCAGCTTTGAAACCGCTTGCGAAGCGCGCTATGCGCTGGAACGCGCCTGTGCGCCACTGTCCGCCCAACGCCGCACGCCTGACCACCTTGCCACCATGCGCGCCGAGATTGTCCGTCAGGGGCAAACCGGCCTGTCAGACGAGGCTTTCTGCGCCTCGGACGTGGCCTTTCACCGCGCGCTGGTCGACGGGGCCGGCAATCCGGTGCTGTCTTATCAACTGGCCGGCGCCGTAGAGGCGATGCAGCCGCTGATGAACATGATCACCTATACACAGCGGGATCGCGACCGGATCATTGCCCTGCACACCCAGATCGCCGACGCATTAGAGGCACGGGGCGGAGCACAGACAGATGACACCCTTGCCGCCTTGGGGGAATACACCCAGACACTGGCAAGACAGGCCTTTGCGCGGCGCGGGCACTCTGCGGATCACGGTTAACCCACGCTTAACCACAATAACCAATGCTGCGGCTTTAACCACGCCCCCATATCCCCACACGCACCAAAGGCATGGCAGCACGCGCTCTTCACCTCAAAAACCGAGCACACAGGCGCGGTGATCCGGCGTACGGAAAATTCCGGCCAGACCCTCATCTTCTGCAATCGGGCGCCAATCCACCCGCCGCCTCTGTGACAGCCGCGCTTTCACTGCAAGAAAACGGTATGAAATCTTTCAAAGATTTCACACAGGCCCTTTTATCTGCCGGCACGAAGACTTATATCTGTTTCGTCCCCTCGGGGACTATGGACATAAACGCGCTCGCAATAAGCGGATCGGACCCGGGGGCGGTACCCGGCGTCTCCACCAAACATCCTATCATTTGGGATCATGGGGACGAAATAGGATCGACGGACGTCTAAAGGGGTTAGCTTTGTTTCGGTGAGTTACCACCGTTATCGGTACATTTTAAGCTAGTTGCAAATGACAACAAAGCTCCAGCAATGGCTATGGCTGCGTAAGCAACCTTGGTCGCTGACCTTAAGTCCTTACGCCTAGCCGCGTTTGGCGGGGTCCGCAGGTACCTGGCAACAGAAACCTGCACTTAACCTTCCCCTCATCATATCACTTCGAATTTGCAAGTGAAAAACCCATTTTTTATGGGGTTTTTTGCACAACCTGTCCAAATAGACAGGTGCCCGTGCAAGGGTTTGTTCACGTTTCACTCACTATACTTGTCGTAACTTTTGAACGCTGAGCAGCATAAAGGCGGAGACCACATGTCTAATCTGGACATCCTAAAAGAATGGTATCAACGCGTCTGGGTCGAAGCAGACCTAGAGGTCATCGACACCCTATTCACACCAGACACCGAAGCGCAGGGCATGATGGAATTTGGCGTCGGCCCTGAAGATTTCAAAGCCCTCGCCGGGGCCGTACATGAACAAATCGAAGACGTGACAATCCACTTTGACCGCGTGGTTGAACTGGACAATTGGGTCTGGGCACAAATGTCCGCCAAGGCGACTGGAAAACTGAATGAAGGCACGGTAAATGTCACCGGCCAAATCATGTGTCGTATCAAAGATGGCAAAATCGTCGAAGCCTATAACCAATTCGACTTTTTGACACTATTTGAACAACTTGGCCTATTACCAGAACACACATTGGCTCTGTGCTTGGCCGGGGAAACCATCGGCTAAATCTATGAAAAAAGGGGGCGCGAACATGCCCCCTTTTGCTTGGCGAATACCCCGCAAGAAAAGCGATAAGTTTTTCACCTCACCACTTCCTTTTACGTTAATTTCCCGTATGCTCAAATCAAGCAACAGCAAGGGTGCAGCATGTCCGGATCGATCGACTATGGAAATTTGATGCATGATGCCATGCGCGGTCTGATAAAGTCCGTGCTGGAAGATGTGGCGCGCGAGGGCCTGCCGGGAGATCACCATTTCTTTATCAATTTCAACACCCGCCATCCCGATGCAGAGCTGGCGGATTGGATGCATGATCGCTTCCCCGAAGATATGACCATCGTGCTGCAACATTGGTTCGATAACCTCAACGTCAACGACGACGGCTTCGGGGTCACATTGAATTTTGGCGACACACCCGAAACCATGTATGTCCCCTTTGATGCGATCAACACCTTCGTCGATCCCTCGGTAGAGTTTGGCCTGCGCTTTGAAACACAAGACAGCGACCATCACACCAATTTGCACATCGCGGGCGAAGACGAGGACGAAGAGGGCACAGAGGACGCGCCCGAAATTGAACTGGAAGAGGCCGAACCAGAACCCAAAGATGCCGACGTGGTCAGTCTCGATAGTTTCCGCAAGTAATTTTGCGCCTGCAACGCGAGAGCCGCACGGGCCCCGGTCCTGCAACCGGGCGCAGTTTGCGACGAATAATCACAAACATGCGACAGGTTCTGACGCTACCAGCATTGAATTCCGCGCGCTTTTAAGTACAAAAGCCGGGACTTCTTTTGCTAAAGGCGCATACCATGACCCAAACCCGCACAGAATCCGACAGCTTTGGCCCGCTCGAAGTGCCCTCCGACAAATATTGGGGCGCACAGACGCAACGCTCGTTGATGAACTTCCCCATTGGTTGGGAAAAACAACCTGTCGCCATCGTGCGCGCGTTGGGCGTGATCAAACAAGCCTGCGCCGAGGCCAACAAAGCCTCGGGCGACATGGACGCCACAATCGCTGACGCCGTGATCCAAGCCGCAAGCGAAGTGATCGCCGGCAAGTTTGACGACAACTTTCCGCTGGTCGTGTGGCAAACCGGGTCCGGCACCCAGTCAAACATGAACTCCAACGAAGTGATCGCCAACCGCGCGATTGAAATCATGGGCGGTGTGATCGGGTCCAAAGACCCCGTGCACCCCAATGATCACTGCAATATGGGCCAATCCTCCAACGACACCTTCCCCACCGCCATGCATATCGCCACCGCGATGTCCGTGCGCGACGTGCTGTTGCCCGGTCTTGAAAAACTGCTGGCGGGCCTTGAAGCCAAGCAAGAAGAATTCAAAGACATCATCAAAATCGGCCGCACCCACACGCAGGATGCAACCCCGCTGACCTTGGGTCAGGAATTCTCAGGCTACGCCCATATGATCCGCCAGGGCATCGCGCGGGTGAACGCCGCCCTGCCCGGCATTTATGAACTCGCGCAAGGCGGCACCGCTGTCGGCACCGGGCTCAACACCAAAAACGGTTGGGGCGAAACGGTTGCCGCCAATATGGCGCGCATCACTGGCCTGCCATTTGTAACCGCCCCCAATAAATTCGAAGCGCTCGCCGCCCATGACGCCATGGTCTTTATGTCCGGCGCTTTGGCCACGGTCGCGGGATCTTGCTATAAAATCGCCAATGACATCCGTTTCTTGGGCTCTGGCCCCCGTTCGGGTCTGGGCGAATTGATCCTGCCGGAAAATGAACCCGGGTCCTCGATCATGCCGGGCAAAGTGAACCCGACACAGGCCGAAGCCCTGACCCAAGTCGCGGCCCACGTCATGGGCAACAACGCCGCAATGACATTCGCAGGGTCGCAAGGTCACTTTGAACTCAACGTCTACAACCCGATGATGAGCTATAACCTCTTGCAATCCATCCAACTTTTGGGCGACGCAACCGACAGCTTCACCGAACGTATGCTGAACGGTATCCAAGCCAACGAGCCACGCATTGACAAGCTGATGAAAGAAAGCCTGATGCTCGTCACCGCTTTGGCGCCAACAATTGGTTATGACAACGCAACCAAAGTGGCCAAAACGGCGCATAAAAACGGCACAACCCTGAAGGAAGAGGCAATCGCGCTTGGCTTTGTGGACGCAAAAACCTTTGACGAGGTGGTCCGCCCCGAGCAGATGATCGGCCCAAAAGACGAATGACTAAAGACGGTTCAGAGCCGGTCAATCTGAACCGGTACAGAAAAGAAAAAGCGCGGGCCGAGGGTAAGGCCCGCGCGCAAGAAAACGCGGTGAAATTTGGCCGCACAAAGGCGCAAAAAGACGCGGAACATGTGGATGCTGAACGGGTGCGCAAGCTTTTTGATGGCCACAAACGGGACGGCGAGGACGACAAAACATGACCACCCGCCCGCAAAAACACTCGCTCACCTTACACGGTCACCGCACCTCGGTGTCGCTGGAACCGGAATTCTGGCAAGCCTTTAACGAGATTGCCCGCGCGCGCGGCATGGCCCTGAACGCCTTGGCCGCCGAAGTGGACGAAACCCGCGGCATGGACCGCGGCCTTGCCTCTGCCATCCGCGTTTACGTGTTGAACCACTACCGCGCTTAACCCCGCTGCGTCAGCCTCAGCCAGATCCCATCTTTGCCGCGCACCGTCAGGTGTGCGACGGGCATTGCTGGTTTTTCGGTCACGATTTCAAAGCGATAGGCGCGTATCAGCAGCGATAAGATCAAAGGCCCTTCGATCATCGCAAAAGCAGACCCAGGGCACACCCGTTGCCCGGATGAGAACGGAATATAGGCTTTGCGCATGCAGGCTTTGCCCTCTTCTGTCGCAAACCGGCCCGGGTCAAAGCCATCGGGATTGTCCCAAATCCGTTCGTGCCGGTGTAAATGCCACGGGCTTAATACAATCTGACTGCCCTTGGGCACCTTGCGAGCTCGAAAGCTCTCAGGACAGGCCGCCTCGCGCACCATCATCGGCACGGGGGGATAAAGCCGCATCGCCTCTCGAAACACATCCCGCGACAGTTTCAGCTTGGACATCGTTGAAAAATATATCTTTTCCGGGTCAATCGCCGCTTCCGCCTCTGCCGCCACACGGTCCTGCCACTCTGGAAACTGCGCCAATAGATACAGCGACCACGCCAGCGCCGATGCACTGGTTTCATGCCCCGCCAAAAAGAAAATCGCCACCTGGTCCACCATCTCTTCGGTGTCAAATTGCGCACCGGTTTCCGGGTCTTTTGTGGTCATAATTTTGGTGGCCAGATCATCAGGGGCCGTGCCCGCCTTGATCTGCGCCATGCGGTCTTCGGTCAACTGTGTGATCAGCGCACGGATATCGCGCGCCGTTTCTTTGGTTTGCTTGCTGTGAAAGCGCGGAAACCATTTAGGCAGCGGCAACAAGGCGCCCAGATTGACCACGGGCTGGGCGCGTTGATGGTCTTTGAACTTGTCAAAAACCGCGCCCGCAACCTCATGTTCAATCGGAATTGAGAACAGCGTGCGAAAGATCACATCCGCGGCCGCGTGGCTGGTTTGCAATTCAATTTCAAGGGGTTGCCCATCCGCATTGGGGGCCAGACGGTCCACCGCGGCCACACCCGCATCCCACATCGCGGGAAACACATCCCGCACGCGCCCCCCTTCGAAGGCGGGGTCAATGATACGCCGCTGCCGCTTCCACGTCTCGCCATTGGTGATGAACACCGAATTGCCCAAAAGCGGGGCCAGACCTTCGCGAATGCGGTCAGATTTTGGGAAATCATCAGGGCGGCCCTTTAGAACCAGATCGACCAATTCCGGGTCATTACACATGAAGCTGCGAAAAAATGGGGTGCGAAATTCGGCCATCCACGCCCGATACAGCCGCGCGGGCTGGGCCGACAAAATATCTTTTCGAAACAGCTTGGCATATCTGCGCAGCGACACACGCCCCTCTCGCGCCGGCGGTTTTGGGGGGAGCTTTGAGGTCTCTCCACCGGTCTCAGCAGTGGTTTTTGTCATGGATCCATACTCGTAAACTTCGATATGGAACGGTCGATACGGCTATTGGATGAAGGGCGATTCCGGTAGCGTTCTAAAAGGCTTATAGGGCCTGCGGTGATCTGAAAATAGTCATAATCTTTGGGGCGGTCAAAGGCGCAGAGATATTGGAAATGCAGCCGGAAAAATCGCCATCTCAGCGCCTTCCAGCGCGCGGGGCTTAGGGTTTTGGTGAAGGCTGCGGAAAAAACGATCGGCCAGCGTTTGCCCGTCGCCGGCGCGACCCCAGACACCGACACCGGATCGCACAGCGCAAAGGCACAGCCATCGCCGGGCGCCGTCACATCCACCCAAGCGATCTGGTCGGTCTGGCAAAGGTCATGCAAATCCCGGCGCAAACGGCCCGCGTTGGGTAGGAATGACACCATCGGCACCACCTGCCCGAGGGTCAGAAACCCAAGCTTTGGACCGGATTTTGGCACGCGCCCTCCGCGTACCAAATCGGCCAGAATGGACACGCCAAGATGCGCACCAGAGCTGTGCCCCACCACTAAAACCTCATCCACGTCCGAGGTCAGCGCCTCGGCGATTTGATCGGTAAATTGCGCCATGCGCGCTTCAAGCTGGGGCGGATTGGCCCCTTTTGACGCCGCGGAATAGCTGTAGTCATGCATTAGGTAATAGACGTAAAGCTTGTTATCGATCTTGCGGAACCATTTGAGAAGAAAGATAAAAACGAAAATGCCAGCCGCACCCCCTACGAGTTTGGCAAGTGATCCACCGATAAGGGATGCAAACCCAAGCGCAATGAGGCCGCCCATGCTCCACCCTGCCAAAACCGCCAAAAGCAATTGCAGGATCAACATGCCAACGGGGTAAAGGGCTGCGATCACCGGGCCTTTGCGCAGCTGCATCAGGCGACACAACGCACCGGATCCGATATAGGTTCCCGCCGTGCGCGCCATCATCAGATAGGTCTGGAAGATGTTCAAATCCATGCTCTCGCGCACAATGTCCGACCAGACCAGCACATCAAATTCCGCCTCGGTTTCGATCCCGTCCATTTTGCCGGTGACTTGCCAGCCATAGGTCGAGGTCCCCTGTCGGCCAATCAGATCCACCGAATAGCCGGAAATCTGCCCCTGACGGGCGCTTTCCTTGCGGTAAAGCTCGCGGTAACGCCGCGGATGAATGGGGTCATAGCCGGGGATGTAAAACACCCGCCTGCGGCGTATTTCTTGTTTGGCTGTCACGTTTTCTGCCATCTGCCCGGCCTTTCAACTGGGCATATGCTAGCGCGAGTTTATGGCCAAAGTAAGCCCTGTTTTCAGGGATTTACCCGAGCGTTGCCAGGGCTGGGAAGGTTTCCAGAAGCCAGTATGAGAACGACGAAAACCCGCCTGTCAGCATCAAAAGCCCGATGGTCCACAAAAGCAGCCCCATGATCCGTTCAATGCGCAGCATATGCCGCTTCATGAACGCCATGACCCCGCCCATGCGTGGGAAAAACGCCGCGACCAAAAGGAACGGAATGCCCAGCCCCGCCGCATAGACCGCCAACAGCAACGTGCCGTGCGACACAGAGCCTTCGGTGGCGGCCAAGGATAAAATCATGCCCAGTTGAGGCCCAATGCAGGGCGTCCAACCAAAGGCAAACGCCAGCCCCAAAAGATAGGCGCCAAAGGCGCTTCCGCCTTGGTCACCGGCATCAATGCGGGCTTCGCGGTTGAGAAAGGGGATGTTGATCACGCCCAGAAAATGCGCGCCGAACACCATCACCAAAAGCCCCGCCAACGTGTTGAATGTGCTTTGGTTTTGCAGGAAAAATGACCCAAAGATCGAAGTCGTGAAGCCAAGAAACAGAAACACCGTCGACAGGCCCAGCACAAAGAATCCGGCGGTCATCAGCACCTTGCCCTGCACCCCGCGCCCCTCGGACATGTCGCCCATGGACACCCCCGACATATACGCCAGATACGGCGGGACAATCGGCAGCACACAGGGGCTGAGAAATGACAAAAGCCCCGCAACGAGGGCAACGGTCATGGCGGGCAGAAGGCTCGCGTCTATCAGGTCAATTCCGAACATAATTACCACATAGGCGAAGTTTTCGCGGGTGTCACCTGCCACTTGGTCACATCCCCGCGACAGGCCCGCGCCCCGCGCTCAGAAACCGGATATAGACAGCGCGCATTTGCCGATTTATGCACGGGGTATGAACACAGACAACACCCCAGACCTCAGCTATGACGAGACCCTCGATGCCGTTGGTCTCTTGTGTCCGTTGCCCGTGCTAAAGGCGCGTAAGCGGTTGAAATCTATGCCATCAGGCGCTGTGTTGCGGTTGGAAGCCTCGGATCCGGCCGCGGTGATTGACGTGCCGCATTTCTGTGCCGAACAAGGTCACACGCTTTTGGGTGACACCCCTGATGCGGGCAATGAGACGATCACATATTATTTCATTCGCAAGGGCTGATCCGGGCGCGGGATTTCAGGACGGCTTGCAGGAACACGGCATAAAAAAGCCGGGCACTGGGCCCGGCTTTTTGCGTTTCATATTCGGATCTGTGATCCGGTTAGCGACCAAGTGACCACCACCCTTTGCGCTTTGGCTTCGGCGGACCATCGTCTGCCTTCGGGGCCTCAGCTGCGGCCTCAGCAGCGGCGGGGGCTGGTGCTGGCGCAGCCGCGGCCATTTCAGGCTCTGGTTTGGCTTCTGGTTTGGCTTCTGGCGCAGGTTCCGCTGTGGGCGCAGGGGCTGGTTCAGCCGCCACTGGCGCAACAGGATCAGCCGTCACTTCCTCAGCTACAGGCTCTACCTTTTTCTTGCGCGGCGCACGTTTGCGCGGTGCTTTCTTAGGCTTCTCTTCCTCAGCAGTTTCCGCAGGTGCGGCCTCTGCTGTGGCCTCAGTTGGCGCGTCGGACGCCGCCGCCTCGACCGTCTCTTCGGTCTTTTTCTTGCGCGGGGCGCGTTTGCGTGGGGCTTTCTTCGGTTTTTCTTCCGAAGCCGCCTCCGTCCCACCCTCAGTTGGCGCATCCGCTGCTTTGGCCTCAGGTGTGGCCTCAGCTGTTTCAGCACCGTCCGTCACGGCCTCGGCCGCAACATCGGATTTTTTCTTACGTGGCGCACGTTTGCGCGGGGTTTTCTTTGGCTTTTCCTCAACCGTGTCGGTTGCGGCATCCACCTCTGCAGGCGCATCAGCACTGGCCTCTGCCCCCTCATTTGAGGTCTCCGAAGGCGTGTCAGCAGTATTCGTACCAGCATCAGACCCTTCGGCGCTGGCGCCTTCGGTGGTCTCGCCACCTTCCGTGCCTTCACCGTTTTCGCCATTCTCACCGTTGCCACCGCGACGACGGCGACGACGACGACGGCGCTTTTTGGGCTTCTGTTCGTCTTCAGATGCGGCGTCAACCGGGGTGGCCTCTTCGATCACCTCGGCCTCTTCGACCTCGTCCAGATCCGCCATCAAAGACGCATCAGCCGACACCACAGGGGCGGCCACTTCGGCCACAACACGGGTGGCGGTTTTGAACTTTTCAATCGCGTAATCGGGCGACACCAGGAAGGGGTCGGCCTCGATGCGGACCGACATGCCATAACGGGCTTCGATCTGCGCGATATGTTCGCGTTTGTTGTTCATCAGGAAGTTGACGATGCCAATCGGCGCTTTCACCAGCACTTCGCGGGACCGGCGGCGCACGCCCTCTTCTTCCAACTGACGCAGGATGTTCAGCGCAAGGTTGTCATCTGAGCGGATCAGCCCGGTGCCGTGGCAATGGTTACACGGCTGGGTGGTCGCCTCGATCATGCCGGGGCGCAGACGCTGACGGGACATTTCCATCAGACCAAAGCCCGAAATGCGGCCCACCTGGATGCGCGCACGGTCGGTTTTCAGCTTGTCTTTCATCCGCTTTTCAACGGCGTTGTTGTTGCGGCGTTCATCCATGTCGATGAAGTCGATCACGATCAGACCAGCCAAATCGCGCAAACGCAATTGGCGCGCCACTTCATCGGCGGCCTCAAGGTTGGTTTTCACCGCGGTGTCTTCAATGGATCCTTCGCGAGTGGACCGGCCAGAGTTCACGTCAATCGCCACCAGCGCTTCGGTGATGCCGATCACAATATAGCCACCGGATTTCAGCTGAACGGTCGGGTTAAACATGCCCGACAGATAGCTTTCGACCTGATAACGCGCAAAAAGCGGCATTTGGTCCTGGTACAGTTTCACGTTTTTGGCGTGCGACGGCATGATCATTTTCATGAAGTCTTTGGCGGTGCGATAGCCCGCTTCGCCTTCGACAAACACTTCGTCGATTTCGCGTGAATACAGATCCCGGATCGTCCGTTTGATCAGGTTGCCTTCTTCGTAAATCTTCGCAGGCGCAATGCTTTCCAGCGTGAAGGAACGGATCTGTTCCCACAGGCGCTGAAGATATTCGTAATCGCGCTTGATCTCGGTGCGGGTGCGTTTGGCCCCTGCGGTGCGCACGATCAGACCGGCGCCTTGTGGCACGTCAATCTCGGTTGCGATGTCTTTCAGCTTTTTGCGATCAACAGCATTGGTGATCTTGCGGCTGATGCCACCGCCACGCGCGGTGTTGGGCATAAGCACACAGTAACGACCCGCAAGCGACAGGTAAGTGGTCAGGGCAGCGCCCTTATTGCCACGTTCTTCTTTGACAACCTGCACCAAAAGGATCTGGCGCACTTTGACAACTTCTTGGATCTTGTAACGCTTGGGGCGTGGTTTGCGGCGCGGGCGAATATCGTCCGAGCTGTCATCATCCGCCACGCGTTCAATCTGGTCGTCTTTTTCGTCAGCTTCCAGTGGCGAGTCTTCGTCGTCACCGTCATGATCATGATCATGATCATCGTCGTCAGACTTATCCGTGTCAGCATCCGAAGCGGTGTCTTTGGCAGCTTCTTCAGATGTCTCTTCTGCAGCGGCCGCTTCAGCAGGTGCCTCAGCCACATTCTCAGTCACATTCTCTGGCGCATCCTCGGTCGAAGCCTCAGCCTGCGCCGCATCGCCGTCCGCCGCATCCGCCGCGGGTTCCGCAACAGGGGTGTCCTCAACCAAATCCATTGGCGAGTGACCTTCCAGCGTGTCATCGCCACCCTGGTCCAGATCAATCACATCCATGCCACCAACATTGCCGTCGGTTGCAGGTTTTGCCGCATCCGCCGCGTCCACCTCTTTGGTGGCGACAACGTCGTCGGTCTTGGTCTCTTCGGCTTTTGAACGACCGCGCGACCGGCGGCGGCGCGATTTCTTGGGTTTTTCTTCTTCGGCGGCCATAGCTTCCGCATAGGCACGCTCTTCTTCCATCAGCGCCTCACGGTCCGCGACCGGGATCTGATAATAGTCGGGATGGATTTCGGAAAACGCCAGGAACCCATGACGGTTCCCACCATAATCCACAAAGGCCGCCTGCAACGAGGGTTCAACCCGCGTCACTTTTGCCAAATAAATATTGCCAGCTAGCTGACGTTTGTTTTCACTTTCAAAGTCAAATTCCTCGACTTTGTTGCCGTCGACCACAACAACACGGGTCTCTTCCGTGTGTGTGGCGTCGATGAGCATCTTTTTAGCCATGATGTCTTTCTGCACCCGATATCAGGCGCCCGCCGAAGTCTTATTGGCGGGAGTGCTTGAGAATAGGGGTGGCTTGTCTGGGCGAGCGGATGCGCGGGATACAGCAGCACAGACAGGGGCGTGTGCCCCTGATGTGTTCTTTGCTCAAACCTCACACGCTTCATCGCGTTTGCTTCTCCGGCGCCGGCGGCCTGCCCTTTCACATCACAGAGGGTCATCCCATCTGCATTATGTCCGGTGGCCCGCCCGACCCCAATTTATACCCCGCCGACCCAACAGGGGCCAAACCGGGCGTTGTCTCCAACCCGAACCCATTGGCGTGTCAAACCTTTGGTCGTTCAGATCTTCAATTTCTGGCCACAAGGGGTGGTGTTCGTCGATCGTGTCGTATCGAACCTACCGCTCTGTGGCGCTCTAGTGGCGCTCTCAGCCTGTGTTGCCCCGTGCAACCGGCACATGTCGTCATGCGCCACACGTCTTAGCAAAACAGCGAAACTCTCAGGTGGGCGCAAATTCTGCGTCAATCACCTGTTTTGAACATATGGGGAGAGGGGGGGTTATGACAATGGGCAAAATGGAGCAAAACGCGTAAATCACGGCAAGATTGAGATTTCTCGCCGCGATACACGCCGACATTATTGTTGTGTCTAAAGCGTTTCGAGATAAACCAGTCACACGGGTTTGTCGCAAAATGCCTGCTTCATCGAAATATCTTACTGCGCTTCGACGGTCCCCCGTTTCGGGTTAAAGCCGAAACACTTTAGTATTGGCCACCCGAGGAAAGCGACCCAAAGTCAGCTTTGCCCGGCACAATCACCCGTTTCCCGGTGGAGGTGGTCACCTCAGAGGCTTGATCCCCGCCCGGCGCAAACAGCGGCAGGTTTGACCCCATCGCAAAGCCGCCATCAAACATCACCCCAAACAATGGCTCTTCCCCGTCACGGAAATATTCTGCCACCACATGATCGCCAGAGGCATCCTCCGGCAGGCGCGCGCCGGTAAAGCGGTCAATCTTGATAAAGTGCCCGCCCGGCGGCACCTTAAAGGGCCCGCCGCCATAGTCCTTGATCGCCTCTTTCATGAACCGGTTGAACACCGGACCACACATGCCGCCCCCCGACGCACCGGGCATAGAACGCGGGCGGTCATAGCCAATATAGCACCCCGCCACGATGTTTGAGGTAAAGCCAATAAACCAAGCATCACGCCCGTCATTGGTGGTGCCGGTCTTGCCCGCGGTGGGCACCGGAAGGTTCACCGTTCTGGACGCGGTGCCGCGTTGCACCACACCGGTCATCATCGAGGTCAGCTGATAGGCGGTGATCGCATCCATCACCCGCTCGCGGTCTGACAGAATGCGTGGCGCCTCGCCCGGCGCAATATTGGGGTTCTCGCAATCCACACAATCGCGGCGGTCATGACGGTACACCGTCTTGCCCCACCGATCCTGCACCCGGTCCACCAGCGTCGGTTCCACCCGCTCGCCGCCATTGGCAAACATCGCATAAGCCGCGACCATTTTGAACAAAGTGGTCTCTTCCGACCCCAATGAGTTCGCAAGGAACGGGTTCATATTGTCGTAAACGCCAAAGCGTTCGGCATAGGCCTTGACCGTCTCCATACCGATTTCCTGCGCCAGACGCACGGTCATCAGGTTTCGCGAGCGTTCAATCCCGGTGCGCAGTGGCGTGGGGCCGTAAAACTGTTTCGACGCATTCTGTGGCCGCCAGATTTTGCCGCCAGATTTCACCTCAATCGGCGCGTCAATCACGATGGTCGCAGGCGAAAACCCACTGTCCAAGGCGGACGCATAGACAAATGGTTTAAAGCTTGACCCCGGCTGACGGGTCGCTTGCGTGGCGCGGTTAAACACCGACGCCTGATAGCTGAACCCACCCTGCATCGCGATCACGCGACCGGTGTTTACGTCCATCGCCATAAAGCCGCCCTGCACTTCTGGCACCTGGCGCAAGGTCCAACGGATAAAGCTGCCGTCATCGTCTTTGACCATGCGGCGCACATGCACCACGTCGCCAACATTCAAAAGGTCATCGGCCACGCGGGCTTTGCGGCCCAGCTTGCCGCTTTCCGGATCACGGCGGCGCGCCCATGTGACGTCTTTGGCGGGGATCCAATGACCGTCCTCGTCCTCATCGACGCCCTCAATGCCAATACGGGCATCTTTGCTACCAATCTCAAGCACCACTGCCGCATGCCAGCCTTCGATATCACGGGGGAATTTGGTGTCGGCAAGGGCCGCGCGCCAGCTGGCTTCATCGCCCAACTGATCCGCCGGAATGGTCACCCCCGATGGGCGCCACACACCCTGACGACGGTCATAATCCTCAAGCCCTTTGCGCAAGGATTTCGCCGCCTCAAGCTGTAAATCCGGATCCACCGTGGCGCGCACGGACATGCCGCCGGTAAAGAACTCTTCCGCGCCAAAATCGCGGCTCAGCTGACGACGAATTTCATCCGAGAAATAGTCGCGCGGCGGGAGTTTGCGGCGAAAGCCCTCAAAATCTCCGTTCTGCACCGACCGCAGCGGCTGTTCGACCTCAACCTCATAACTCGCCTTGTCGATATAGCCGTTTTGATACATTTCGCGCAGCACATAATTGCGCCGCTTCAACACGCGCTCCTTGGCGCGCACCGGGTGATATTTGCCCGGCGCCTGCGGCATTGCGGCCAAAGTCGCGGCCTCATGCGGGGCCAATTGGTCCAGCGTTTTGTTGAAATAGGTCTGCGCCGCGGCGGTCACCCCGTACGAGTTCTGCCCCAGAAAAATCTCGTTCAAATACAGCGCAAGGATCTGGTCTTTGTTCAGCGAACTTTCCAATCGCACCGACAGGATCAATTCCTTGATCTTCCGTTCAGCAGACCGCTCGGAGGACAGCAAAAAGTTCTTCACCACCTGTTGCGAAATCGTCGACGCACCGCGCAGACGCCCACCGCGCGCCGCCTCGATCGCCGCCGCCACAATGCCGCGCATGTCAAAACCTTGGTGCTGATAGAAATTTTTATCCTCGGCAGAGATGAAAGCATGTTTGACCAAGGCCGGAATTTCATCTGCGGGCGTGTAAAGACGCCGTTCGCGCGCAAATTCGTCCATCAGGTCACCTTCGCCGGAATAGACCCGGCTGATGGTCGCAGGCGTATAGTTCGCCAATTGCTCGTGGCTGGGCAAGTCCCTGGAATACATCCAGAATACGGCCCCAATAATCAACGCGCCGACAAACACCCCCAACGTGAGGAATGTAAAAATCGAACCAAAAATACCCAGAATGAATCGGATCACGGGTGCCCCCAAGCCTTGTGTGCCCCCTCATATAGGGTGCGCGCGCGCGCGGGTCAAAGCAACTCGCCGCGATTAAGGGGGGAAAATCGGCACGATTGCGCCAGCGCCCCCGCCGTCCGCGCCGCAAACGCGTCAGGAATGACAGGGTCAGATTGCATCCGCGCGTCGCCGCGCCTATGTCTTGGGCAAATGCCTAGATCAAATCAGGGCATAAAAATTCAAATAGAAGTCTCGGAGAGCCCATGTTCCATCCCCTTCAACAGCCCCTTTCCTTTCCCGTTCGCGATGCAAATGCCGGCGCTGGCGCCAGCCCGTTTGGCGATCTTCCCGTTTGGGACTTAAGCGATCTTTACGCAAGCCCAGACGCCTCTGAGCTGACCCGCGATCTGGCATGGGTAGAAACCGCAAGCGCGGAATTTGCGGCGACCTATCAGGGCAAATTGGCGGATCTCGATGCCGCCGGGATGCTTGCGTGTATCTTGGAAGACGAAAAGATCACCATGATCGTCGGGCGCATCATGTCCTTTGCGGGCCTGCGGTATTACCAAGAAACCACCAACCCGGACCGCGCGCAGTTCTTCCAAAACTGTCAGGAAAGCATCACGGTTTCCACCGCCCCCTTGGTGTTTTTCTCGTTGGAAGTGAACCGGTTAGACGATGACCTTCTGGCTGGCTGGTTTTCAGAAAACGCAGACCTCGCCCGTTATGCGCCCATCTTTGAACGCATGCGCGCCATGCGCCCACACCAGCTGTCGGATGAGTTAGAGCAGTTCTTGCACGACAAATCCTCGGTGGGGGCTGGCGCTTGGAACACGCTCTTTGATGAAACCGTTGCCGGGCTGATGTTCACCGTGAACGGCGAAACCCGCAACCTTGAGGCCACCGCCAGCCTGCTCACCGAACAAGACCGCGCCACCCGCGAAGCCGCCTCGCGCGAAATCGCCCGCGTGCTGGGCGAAAACATCAAAATCTTCTCCCGCGTGCACAACACGCTCGCCAAGGAAAAAGACATCGAAGACACATGGCGCAAAATGCCGACCCCGCAAACCGGGCGGCACCTTGCCAACCATGTGGAACCCGAAGTGGTTGAGGCGCTTCGCAACGCCGTGGTTGCCGCCTACCCGCGCCTAAGCCACCGGTATTACGCGCTTAAGGCCAAGTGGCTGGGGCTGGAAACGATGCAGGTTTGGGACCGCAACGCGCCCCTGCCGATGGAAGATGAAACGCTGGTCAGCTGGGAGGATGCGGAAAAAACCGTGATGGACGCCTACGCCGATTTTGACCCCAAAATGGCCGAGATCGCCAAGCCGTTTTTCACCGATGGCTGGATTGACGCGGGCGTGACCCCCGGCAAAGCCCCCGGCGCCTTTGCCCACCCCACCGTGACCGACGCACACCCTTACGTGATGCTGAACTATCTGGGAAAACCCCGCGATGTCATGACCTTGGCCCATGAACTTGGCCACGGTGTGCATCAGGTTCTGGCCGCCGAACAGGGCGAACACCTCGCGAGCACGCCGCTCACGCTGGCCGAAACCGCGTCTGTGTTTGGCGAAATGCTCACCTTCCGCAAGCTGCTGAGCGAGGCGAAATCCCCTGCCGAGAAAAAGATCCTTCTGGCGGGCAAAGTGGAAGACATGATCAACACGGTTGTGCGCCAGATCGCGTTCTACGATTTTGAATGCAAACTGCACGCGGCCCGCGCCGAAGGCGAGTTGACCCCCGATGACATCAACGCCATCTGGATGTCGGTTCAGGCCGAAAGCCTGGGGCCGGTCTTTGACTATATGGACGGCTATGAAACCTTCTGGGCCTATATCCCCCACTTCGTGCATTCACCGTTTTACGTCTATGCCTATGCGTTTGGCGACGGCTTGGTGAACGCGCTCTACGCGGTCTACGAGGAAGGCGACGCGGATTTCCAAGCCAAGTATTTCGACATGCTGAAAGCGGGCGGATCGAAGCACCACAAAGAGCTGTTGGCCCCATTTGGCCTGGACGCGTCTGACCCGAAATTCTGGGACAAAGGCCTGTCAATGATCGAAGGCTTCATTGATGAACTGGAAGCGATGGGGTGATCATACGCTCAGAAACGCCCTGTCCCCCGTGACGGGGCGTTTCAAGTTCCTTTGCGCATCCTATCGTTTGGGGCAGTCTTGTTCATGCTGATTTCTGTCCCAAAATAGGCGATGGCGCAAAGCTGAAAACAATGCTCACCAAATGGTGGACGTGGTGGCCATAAGCAGACGTAACAGGATAAGTGCCAAAAAACTGGTCACGCCCGACCGATGATCCGCGCGCGCCATCTGTTTTTCTTGCCTCAAATACCTCGGGGTGAGCGCAAAGCGCGAGGGGCAGCGCCCCTCCTTTTCACTCTATAAACAGCCCCCTCACTTCAACTGACTGTCCTTTGACCCACGCCGGTTGATCCCGGCCCGCGCCTGAAACGCGCCGTCGCGTTCGCGCACGCAGTCGATGCACAGCTTCACCCCCGGCAAGGCCACGCGCCGCGCTTCGGGGATTTCCTCTTCACATTCCGCGCAATGGGTAAAGCTCTCGCCCACGGGGGTCGATTTGCCTTTCATCCGCGCAAGTTCATCCGAGATCGACGCCTCGATCTGCTCAGACACCGCGCCATCGCGCGCCCATCCACCGGCCATAGCATTCTCCTTTCTGACAAACCTAAGCGCCCTGCCCGCGGGATCAAGGCCGTTTTTCTGACCATTTCCCCCGCGTCAGACTTGGCAAACGCCACAAGCTGACGTTTCATTGCCCCAGACAGGGAGAAACATAATGAAATGGATCAAACGCGGGCTTTTCGGCCTTTTGGGGCTTTGCGCGCTGGGACTGATTGGATTTTGGAGCTTTGCCCCCCGGATTGTGGATGCCGGTGAAAACCCGGTGAAACCGCATGCCCCCTATGTGATCAGTGACGCGGCAGAGGCGCTGCACCGGGATCTGATCATTGGTGATTGGCACGCCGACAGCCTTTTGTGGAACCGCAGCCTGCTGAAACGCCATGATTACGGCCATGTGGACGTGCCACGTTTGCAAGAGGGCAACGTCGCCATCCAGGTCTTTACCGCCGTGACCAAAAGCCCGGCGGGGTTGAATTATGAAGAAAACGCAGCGGACGCGCGCGACAACATCACGCTTCTGGCCTTTGGCCAGCTTTGGCCGCTGCGCACCTGGACCTCGATCTTTGAACGCGCCCATTATCAGGCAGAACGCCTGCATGAATACGCCGCCCAAGCGCCGCATGATTTGCAGGTTGTGACCACGATAAGCGAGCTGGACGCCGTTCTGGACGCCCGCTCCAACGGCGATGACACGGTCGCCGCCCTGTTGGGCATCGAAGGCGCCCACCCGCTTGAGGGCGACATCAAAAACCTCGATCGGCTTGAGGCGGTTGGCTACCGCATCATTGGCTTACAGCATTTCTTTGACAATGAACTGGGCGGATCCCTGCATGGGATCGGCAACAAAGGCCTGACCGATTTTGGCCGCGACGTGGTTGGCGAAGTGGCCAAACGTGGTATGGTTCTGGACCTGGCCCATTCCAGCCAACAAGTGGCCTGGGACGTGCTGGATATCACCGATATGCCGATCATTGTCAGCCACACCGGGCTGCACAGTCATTGCGGCACCAAACGCAATTTCCCCGACCCGTTGATGCAAAAGATCGCCGCCACCGGGGGGGTGATTGGCATGGGGTATTGGGCCGACGTGACCTGTGATGACAGCCCCGCGGGGGTCGCCAAAGCGATCAAGGCCGCGATTGCCGCGGTGGGCGAAGACGCGGTGTCCCTTGGGTCCGATTACGACGGCACCGTGACCACCAGCTTTGATACCTCGGAACTTGCGGTCCTGACCCAAGCGATGATGGACGCCGGGATTTCTGAGACGCAAATCCGCAAAGTCTCTGGCGGCAATATGCTGCGGGTCCTGCGCGCGCGTCTGGACCCGTAACCCCCATTTACACAAAAGAAAAAGCCGCATGAGACCTTTGCTCATGCGGCTTTTCCAAGTTTTATCACACTTACGCGCAAGCGTCTGATGGGGCGCCTTACGCCTCTTCCAACAGACCCTTTTCCGCGGCCAGTTCCTGCATCCGGGTTTGCAGCTTTTCAAAAGCGCGCACTTCGATCTGACGGATCCGTTCGCGGCTAACATCATAGATCCCCGACAGATCCTCCAGCGTGACCGGCTTATCTTTCAACCGACGCTGGGTCAGAATGTCCTTTTCACGGTCATTCAGCACTTCCATCGATTGCGTCAGCAGATCGCGACGCACCGAAAGTTCGTTGGCTTCGGCGTAATCCCCGGCCTGATCCGCATCTTCATCCTCAAGCCATTCCTGCCATTCCATCGCCCCTTCGCCATCGGCCGAAATGGTCGCATTCAACGACGCATCCCCGCCCGACATGCGGCGGTTCATGGAAATCACTTCTTGCTCGGACACATTCAGATCATTGGCGATTTTGGCCACGTTTTCGGGGCGCAAATCACCCTCTTCCAACGCGCCGATACGGGCCTTGGCTTTGCGCAGATTGAAAAACAGCTTTTTCTGCGCGGAGGTAGTGCCCAGTTTCACCATCGACCACGAACGCAGCACATATTCCTGAATGCTCGCGCGGATCCACCACATCGCATAGGTCGCGAGGCGAAACCCCTTTTCCGGGTCAAATTTCTTGACCGCCTGCATCAGACCGACATTGGCCTCGGAAATCACCTCGGCCTGCGGCAATCCATAGCCGCGATAGCCCATGGCAATCTTGGCCGCCAATCGCAGGTGGCTTGTGACCATTTTATGCGCGGATTTGCTGTCTTGATGGTCCACCCACCGTTTGGCGAGCATATATTCTTCTTCCGGTTCCAACATGGGAAACTTGCGGATCTCCTGAAGGTAACGGTTTAAACCGCCTTCGGGGGTGGGTGCCGGTAGGTTTTTGTAATTGCTCATTTTCTTCATGGCCCTCCTGGCCAAACTCTTCCTGTCAGCTCGCTCGATGTATCGAGGCTTAACATCGAAATAGGTCCTTTTGAAAAGTTTTCAAGAGGGACATATCCAATTTTTGTTACCGCTATATGAAACCTCAAACGCCGCTTTGTGAAGGGGGCTCACGCACTCGTGCAAAGCGTTTCAGTTTTTGAAAAACCCGGCGCTTATAACAGCGGCGCCAAAGTGCCCATGCCATTGATCACCAACCGCCGCAAACGCGTCCAGGCGACCACATCGTCTCGCATGACCTGCTCGGAGCTTTGCAAAAACCGCTCTTGTTGCGCGCGGATCTCACCCACCACATCCGCCCCCTGCAGCATCATGGAGTTCTCAAAATTCAGATCAAAACTGCGCCGATCCAGATTGGCCGACCCCACCAGCCCCACCTGCCCGTCCACCGTCAAAAGCTTGGCATGCAAAAGCCCACCGTGGAATTGGTACAACTCAACGCCAGCTTTAAGAAAACTGCTGAAATAGCTTTGCGCCGCCATACCCACAATCCAACTGTCGTTGCGCGCCGGAAGGTTCACCCGCACCCGCACCCCCCGTTTGGCCGCGGAACAAATCTGCCCGTGCAGCGCGTCAGATGGCACGTAATAAGGTGTGGTGATCACCACCTCATGCTGGGCGGATGCGAGCAGCATCTGGATCATATCCGGAACACCCTCATAGGTTTGCACCGCCCCCGTGCCCGCCATTACGGCGGTAAAACTGTCCTTGCCGGGCGCCTCAGGCACCGGCGCCTCTCGGTCCAACATCTCGGAAATATCAGGGCCGCCATGCGCCATCCAATCGCCGACAAACAGGCGCTGCGCCTGCCACGCGACCGGCCCTTCGATGCGCAACATCGTGTCGACCCAAGGGGCGTATTTTGCCTTGATCAGAAATTCTGGATCCGCGCAGTTTTGGCTGCCGACATAGGTCGTGTTATGATCAATCACCACAATCTTGCGGTGATTGCGGATGTCAAGCCGTTGATAAAGCGCAGCAAATAGCGGGTACGAGATATCGAAGGCCACAACGCATTCCACGCCCGCTTCTTGCATTTTGCGCCACAGGGGGTGCGACAGCAACGTGCGCGACCCCAACCCATCGACAATCACGCGCGCGTTCACCCCACGGGTGGCGGCGGCGATCATCGCCTCAGCCACGCGGGTACCATTGTGATCTGGCAACCAGATGTAAAACAAGAGATGCGCGTGGCCTTTTGCAGCCTCAATATCGGCCACCAACCAGTCAATCGCCTCATTGCTATCCGCGGTCAGCTCGGCCCGGTTGCCCGCGACCGGAACAAAGCCATTTAACGACGCCGCTCGGGCAAAGGACTGGGTATAAAGCGGGGGCAGTTCAGGATCAGGGGTGCCACCAAGAGGCACGCGCGGAAGCTCTTTGCGCAACGCCGTCAGACGACGATCCATACGCGCATTTGCACTGGGATCGCCAAACAGAAAATAGGCGACAATGCCAAGCCCCGGCAGGGTGAAAATCACCGTCACCCACGCCAAACGTGACGCTGGCGTGCGATGATCCCGCGTCAGCGCGCGCACCACCACAACCAGGTCAAGAAGGAAAAAACTGACAGACCAGATCACCGCCCAATTCATGTGGTCATCCACCGTGCAACCGTTGCTTAGCCGTTTTTAAGAGCCTCAATCAACTCTACCATATCGCGGGGCAGCGGCGCTTCAAAGCTAAGTTTTTCGCCCGAAATGGGATGCACAAATCCAAGGGTCGCCGCATGAAGCGCCTGACGTGGGAAAGCCCGCGCCGCCTCAACCGCGCCGTCCCCAATGGCTTTGGCATTCAACTTGCGCCGCCCGCCATAGGTCGGATCGCCAATCAGCCCGTGACCCGCATGGGCCATATGCACGCGAATCTGGTGGGTGCGGCCGGTTTCCAGCCAGCATTCCACCAAGGTGGCCTGCGCGGGGCTGCCAAAGGTTTCCACAATCCGCGCGCGGGTCACGGCGTGGCGCCCGCCGGAAAACAGCACCGCCTGGCGTTGCCGGTCGGTCTTGTGACGCGCAAGTTGCGTGGTGATTTTCAGGATATTCCCGGTCTCAAAACTGGCCCCCTTCACCCCGCCCAAACGCGGATCTGCCTGATCCGGCGCGCCGTGGACCACCGCAATATAATGGCGTTCCGCCGTGTGTTTGGCGAATTGCGCCGCCAATCCGTGATGGGCCGCATCCGATTTCGCCACCACCAACAGGCCCGAGGTTTCCTTGTCGATGCGGTGCACAATGCCGGGGCGTTTGGACCCGCCAACCCCTGACAATTCCCCACCAAAATGATGCAACAGCGCGTTGACCAAGGTGCCCGACGGTGTGCCGGGGGCGGGATGCACCACCATGCCCGCGGGCTTATTGACCACAATCAGATCGTCGTCCTCATAGACCACCTCAAGCGGGATATCCTCCGGCCCAATATGGCTTTCCTCCGCTTCTGGCACCGAAATCACCAAGACGTCGCCCGCATCAACCTTGGCGCGCGGATCGGTGATCACCTCATCCCCGCGCCGCACGGCACCATCCGCGATCAGCTTGGCCAAACGCGAGCGGGACAGCGCAGCTTCTTCTGGCACATCGCGCGCAATCGCCTTATCAAAGCGCTTGGGCGGATCTTCCGCAATGATGACCTCGATCAGGCGCAAAGGGGCGGCCATGGACAATACTCCTCAGGACGAAACACCGGACACAGGCGCCATTGATGGCACCGTCCGCTTTCTGAAAATCCTCGTGACCACCCTGACGGCGACCACAATCATTGGTCTCATAGTGCTGATCACGGTGATTGTCATGCGCTTCCAGCAAGAAAGCGCCCTGCCCTTGCCGGAAAACATCACATTGCCAGAAGGCGTGACCGCCACCGCCGTGACCCGTGGGGCGGGCTGGCTGGCGATTGTGACCAATGATGACCGCATTCTGATCATGGGGCTTGATGGGGAAACCGTGTATCAGGACATCGCGATCACCCCCGGCAGATAATCGACCGCCCCCACCAAACACTTGCATCTTTCGCGCCGGCCCCCGATTGTGGCATCGGTGGTGCAGCCGGGCATGAGCCGGTTGGTCATTCGCAATCCTCACCGTCCTTCGATTGCGACACCATCAGTTTTTCAGCCAAGACCAAGCATCAAAACGAAAAAAGACGCCCAAGGGCGTCTTTCTCAACCGTCCCCAATGTGGGGAGAATGGTACCGCCTCCCCGGCTCGAACGGGGGACCCCTGGTTCCACAAACCAGTGCTCTAACCAACTGAGCTAAGGCGGCACTGGCGCTGATTTAGCGTCACAGGCTGGGGTTTGCAAGAGGGGAAGCTTGAAAAATTCACAAAAGATCCGTAACTCATGACGTCAAAGAATAAGGAGGCCAAATCATGGGCATCAACGACGAAAGTGACATCCAAGCCAACCTGCAAATCGGCCCAACCACCAATGGGATGGTCCGGTTGTTCATCGAAGGCGACGGGGTCGAAGTGCCGATGGATTTCGATCCGGAAGAAGCTGAGGAAATCGCCGAAGAGCTGCGCGCCGCGGCCCAGCAAGCCCGCGCCATGTCAGACGCTGGCAGCAAGTAATCCGACGTGACGCGCGTGCGCGCACGGGCGTCACCTATGGCTCACACCTATGCATTTCACCGATGGATCTCACCGGGGCCGATCAGTTCAAACCCGGTGATTTCAAACTCGTAAAGCCCTGTTCCATCAGGCTTTTGCGCCCGTGCAATTAATTTCCCCTCGGGGTCATGAAACACCGCATGGGCGGTGTGCAGCGCGCGAAAGCACCAATCCCCGTCCGGATAGTAATATTTAATCATCATCGTCTGATCCTTTATATTTGGCTCTTGATAAGCGCCGCCACCCCCGGATCGCGGTACGCCTGAAGGCGGCGCGCGGCGTGGGTGGCAAATTTCTGCACCATGACTTTGCGCCGCGCGGGGGCCAGTTTGTGCTCGGGTGCCATGCGCATGATCTCTGCGTCATAAGCGTCTGCGATGATCAGCCCGGTGCCACGGTTTTCAAAGGTCTCGGGCAACAAATCCGTCGGAAAATCGCCATCCACAGCCCAGAAATAGCGGTCGCACCATTCCAGATAGCCCTGCCATTTCTTGTCAGAGGTGAAATCTTCGCGGCTGGATTTGCATTCGATCACCCAAATCTCGCCTTTTGGCCCCAAAGCCATCACGTCCACGCGAAGGCCACGCGTTGGCACCAGCTCTTCAACCGTGACAAATCCGTGGGACACCATATGGCGACAAACGCCGCGCGCCAAAAGTTGGCCGGGTTGGGTGTGGACCGAAGGTGGGGTTGAGTGGCGCATGTCACATGTGAACAATTCATGAACAAATTGTCAATAGCGCGCGCGCCTCCTGCCACCCCTTGCAACATCCCCACCCGCGCCCTATCTAGGGTGTTGGCGGTTTCTGCCCTTTTCGTCATCCCGGGTCATATTCCAGCGGCCTTAAGCAATTCTGAGGGAGCTGGCTCTGTCATAGCCCTGGCTACGTTACCTGGCGCCCACCTGTACATACAGGTCCTCAGGAATCTAGACCCCGACGTCTGCGTGCGGTTCCGCCAACCACCGCCCCCACCATCACGCCACAGGAAAATCGGCCCCGACCGGACCTTTAAAGAGTTTACAGTTTCGCTTGTTCGGCCCGCCAAAACTTTAAAGTTTCGGGTTTGACACCTTTAAACTGTTTACAGTTTTGGGTTTGAAATCTTTAAAGAGTTTAAAGTTTTCAAAGCCGGGTTTGTGGGGCGTTTTGCGGGTTTTGGGACAGATTTTGGGATGGCGCTGAGGCCGCAACCCGGACCGGAATGTCGGTCGCAATCGGCTGACGTTTCCCACCTTTTGGCGTGTCATCCTCATGTCCCATGCGCATGATCACAATGGCAAATTGCACGCCTGCAAAGATGATCCCATTGGCCATAAACAGCATGATCACAGCGATCAGGCCAATATCAGAGCTGGTCACAAGGTGCCAAAGATTGCCGACATTGGTGTAAAGAAGCCCGCCAACAAAGAGCCCCGACAGACCAAAGCCCAACAGCACTTGCTTGATGTAAAGTTGCACGAGTTTCGGCATATTTGCCCCCTTAACGTCAGCGTTTCCAAGGACAGTTTAACACAAACAGGAATTTCCAAAAGGGGCACGCCGTCGCAGGGAAGAACCCAGCCGGTCACACCATAAGCCCTTAGAATGCTTCGGGTTTTGCCTCACGCGCCATGTGATCAAGCACAGCATTTGTGAACTTGGCTTCGTCGCTTTCAGGGAAAAACGCTTTGACCACATCGACAAATTCGCTGATCACCACTTTGGGCGGCGTTTTGCCGTGGGTCAGCTCGGCGCCTGCTGCGCGAAAGGCGGCACGCAAGGTTGGATCAATGCGTGCGAGTGGCCATTTGGCCACCAGGGCGCGGTCGGTCAGCTGGTCGATTTCCGCCTGATTATTCACTGCATTTTCAATGAGTTCACGGAAAAGTTTCACATCGCCTTCGGCCATTGTGTAATCGTCGAACTCTTCGCCAAAGCGCACATCTTCAAACTCCACCCGCACGCGGTCCACAGTCTGATCCGAGACTTCCATCTGAAACAGCGCCTGCACCGCGAAAAAACGGGCCGCAGATTTCATCTGACGTTTTTGATTACCAGAGAGCGTCATGCCGTTGGGGTATCCTTTGGGTCGCCTGCAAGTTTGATCGAGTCGGACAGGGTCTTAAACCCAACGCCCTTATTCGAAGCGCCCCATTTGCGCGAAAGCGCGACCAAATGCAAGGCCGCAGCAGCCGCCCCGCCGCCTTTATTTTGCTCAGCCGTATCCGCGCGCACTTCGGCTTGCGGACGGTTTTCAACGGTCAGAATGCCATTGCCGATGCACAGGCCGTTTAAGCCCATCATCTGGATCGCACGCGAGCTGTCGTTGCACACAGTCTCGTAATGCGTTGTTTCTCCACGAATAACACAGCCCAATGCCACATAACCGTCAAAGCTTGACATGCGTTCTGCGATGGCAATTGCGGTGGGAACTTCCAACGCACCGGGCACTTCGACCAGATCCCAAGTGCCGCCTGCCGCCTCAATTTCAGCCTTGGCGCCTGCGACCAAATTGTCCGCAATGTCCTTGTAATAAGGGGCGACGACGATCAGGATCTTCACCGGCTTGTCGAATTCTGCGCGCGGCAGGATGTAATGTTGTTCAGCTGCGGCCATCTTATTTCTCCTGAATGGGGCGGGTGCCGGTGATGTTCAGACCATAGGCGTCAAGCCCCACATAGCGCGTTTCCGGGCTGTCGGTCAGAAGGATCATATCGGTCAGACCCAAGGTCGACAGGATCTGTGATCCAAGACCGATTTGGCGCACAATTTGCGGACCTTCTTCGTCATCTGCATGCAGCGTTTTGCGCGGCTCGCGGAACAGACACACAACGCCGCGCCCCTCATCGGCAATGATTTTCATCGCACGCGGAAGCTCGTCTGCGGGCTTGGGACCAAGGCCCAACACATCCTGCGCTTCGGTCAGCGCATGGGTGCGCACCAGCACCGGCGCGTCAGTGGAAATATCGCCTTTGATCAACGCCACATGTTCGATGTCATGGGTCAGATCGGTGAAAATCCGCATCTCCCAATCGCCACCGAATTCAGAGGTGATCGCCTCGCGGCCGGTTTCCCGCACAAGGTTGTCGTGGCGACGACGATAGGCGATGAGGTCAGAGATCGTACCGATCTTCATCCCGTGTTTCTTAGCAATTTCAACAAGTTCCGGAAGGCGTGCCATGGTGCCATCTTCGTTCATAATCTCGCAGATCACGCCCGATGGGTTGCGCCCGGCAAGGCGGGCGAGGTCCACGGCGGCTTCGGTATGACCGGCACGCACCAGCACCCCGCCGTTGCGCGCACGCAGCGGAAAGACGTGCCCGGGGGTGGCGATCTCTGCCGGGCCGTTTGCCGGGTCAATTGCGGTTTCCACCGTCAGCGCACGATCCCCTGCTGAAATGCCTGTGGTCACCCCTTCGCGCGCCTCAATCGACACGGTGAACGCGGTTTCGTGACGCGAGGAGTTGTGCATTGCCATCATCGGCAGGCCCAGTTCCTCGACCCGGCGCGCTTCCATCGGCAGGCAGATCAGCCCGCGGCCATAAGTGGCCATGAAGTTCACCGCCGCCGCATCGCAGGCATCCGCGGGAATGACAAAATCGCCCTCGTTTTCACGGTCTTCGTGATCGACCAGAATGATCATCCGGCCTTTGCGGGCCTCTTCAATGATCTCAGCTGCGCTGGAAATGGCGCCGCTTAATCCAGCCTCAACCGGGCCCGGCGTTTCATATGTGGTGCTGTCGCTCATGTCAGGGTCCCCAGCTGTCAGTGGATTTCGTGCAAAAAGATGGCTGTTGGCCCGCAATACCTTAGCGCACAGGCCAAGGAAAGCCCAAACGCGACGTCTTTCTGCGCATCTGCGCGAATGAAATGTGCAAATTTCGCGTGCAGCGCCTGTTCAGCTCTGGGTTAGAATTTCCACAGCGCCGGGACAAAGTCATAAACGTCACCATCCCGTCTCACATGGCCCACGCCGGGGAAGGGGAAATGGTATCCCAGCACCGCAACACGGTCGGTTGCGGCCATATCCAACAGGCGTTTGCGGGTGGCGACTGTCATTTCGCCGTCCGCATCAAAGCCATTGTACCAGTTGGGTTTGCGGAAATTGAGGTAGGGGTTTGAAAGGGAATCCCCCACTGCGATCAGCATCTTACCATCGCTTTCGACCTGAACCGACATATGGCCCGGCGTGTGACCGGGGCTGTCGATCAAGCGGATGCCGGGTGCGATTTCAGCCCCCCCCTGCACCAATGTCCACTCCAGCCCCTCAGCGGTGATCGAGTTCACGGCGCCAAGCACCACCGATTGTTCGGTCGGCGCGACACGGTTCACCAGATCGTCCTGCATCCAATGGGCATGTTCCGCCTCGCCCATCACATATTCGGCGTCGGTGAAAATCGGCTCGTCAAAATCATCGCGAATGCCCCAGATATGGTCGGGGTGCGCGTGGGTAATGGCGACATGTGTGATGCTGCCTGGATCAATACCAGCGGCGTCCAGATTGCCCATCAAAGCACCGGTGGTGTCAGCAAACCGGTTGCCCGATCCCACATCAACCAGCACCTTTGCATCCCCCAGTTCGATGAACATGTGATTGGTATGGGAATAACCTTCGTCTGTCGGCATAAAGTGTTCAGCCAAAAACGCCAGCTTTTCCGCCTCAGGCGCGTTGATCGCTTGGCCGGACATTGGAATGGGGAACCAACCATCTGAAACCACAGTGATTTTCGCCTGCCCCATGGTGAAGCTGAAATGCGAGGGGTTGGTGGTGTCGGGCGCGCCAAAGGCCTGTGCAGTCTGTGCCGACAATCCCCCCATCGCAAAGGCGGGGGCAGCGGCGGCAAGGCGCAAGACATCGCGTCTTTGCAGGAGTGTGCGGGTCGGTTTGATCAGGCTCATGGCAGGCTCCCATATGGTTCACCTGTTAACATATGCGCATATGGGAATTTATGGAAAGCCCTTTTTAAGGGACGCTTTGGTGATGCCGTATTAGCCGTAATCCGCCAGCCGCGCCACATAACGCGCCAATGTGTCGATCTCAAGATTCACAGCGTCGCCCACCTTGGCCTGCCCCCAGTTTGTCACCTCTTTGGTGTGGGAAATGAGGTTCACGCCAAAGGTGTCCCCCTCCACTTCGTTCACCGTCAGAGAGGTGCCGTTTAACGCGACCGAGCCTTTGGGTGCGATGAAACGCGCAAGCGCTGAGGGGGCTTTGAATGAAACGCGGGTGCTGTCGCCCTCGATGGTCATCGCGGTGATTTCAGCCACCCCGTCCACATGGCCCGACACAATGTGCCCGCCCAACTCGTCGCCCACCTTTAAGGCGCGTTCCAGGTTGACCCGGTGGCCTACCTCCCACGCGCCAAGATTGGTCTTTGAGACGGTTTCAGCCGAGATATCAACGTCATACCACCCATCCCCGATGGAAACGACGGTCAAACACACCCCATCCGAAGCAATCGACGCCCCAAGATCAATTCCCGTCGTGTCATAAGAGGTTTCAATCCGCGCGCGCAGATCGCCCGCTTTTTCCAGCGCAGCCACGCGCCCCACATCGGTGATGATCCCAGTAAACATGAGCGTCTTCCTTCTGATTTGTCACAGACCTAGCGCGCGCCCTGCCCTTTGCCAATCCCCAGCCTTTTCACTGGCGCGCAAAAAATCATTGCCGCTCATCAAAACTTTAGAATTGCAATGAATGATAAGATCTGCGGTATTGCGGCCATATTTTCGCCCCACGCGTCCGTTATGACGGGTTTGGGTTTAAGGCGCCCTTCGGGTGGCTTATAAGAAAAGCAACCGCGCCTGAGACGCGGATAAAGGTGAATTGGAATGAACGTGGTGACGGGTAAACAACGCAAATTCCTGTTTTTGCAGGGACCGCACGGGCCGTTTTTTGCGCGCCTTGGTCGGATGATGCGTGCCGCCGGTGCCGAAGTGTGGCGGGTTGGCTTCAACCGGGGCGATCAGGCGTTTTGGCGCGATCACGCCAGCTATATCCCCTTTACCGAAGCCCAAGAACTCTGGTCCGAGCGCTTTTCAGACATTCTGACCGACAAGGCCATCACCGACATTGTCCTTTATGGCGACACCCGCCCCATTCACGCCCAAGCCGTTGAAATTGCGCGCAAACGCGGCATTGGCATTCATGTGTTTGAAGAGGGATATTTGCGCCCGTACTGGGTGACTTATGAACGCGGCGGGTCAAACGGCAATTCCGCGCTGATGAACACGTCTATCAAGGATATGCAAACGGTTCTGGCGGATGCGGAGCTTGATTTGCCCGAAGCCCCCGCCCACTGGGGCGACATGCGCCACCATGTGTTTTACGGCGCGCTCTATCATTGGTTCGTGATGTTTCGAAACGGACAATATGCCAATTTCCGGCCCCACCGCGCGCTATCGGTTGGCAAAGAATTCAAACTGTATCTGCGTCGCCTTTTGTTGATGCCCGCCCAGTCTTTTGAACGCCGCGCGGCCACCTTGCGGATCAAATACGGCGGCTTTCCCTATCATCTGGTGTTGTTGCAGCTGGAACATGACAGCAGCTTTCAAATGCACAGCCCTTTTTCCACCATGACCGAATTTCTGGGGGTTGTGATGGACGGCTTTGTCCAAGGCGCCGCTCCGCATCACCATCTCGTCTTCAAGGCGCACCCGCTTGAGGATGGACGCGCCCCAGTTCGACGTGAAATCAAACGCTTAGCGCGCGAACATGGTGTCGAAGATCGGGTGCATTACGTGCGCGGAGGTAAGCTCGCGCAGCTTTTGAACCATGCGCGCAGCGTGGTCACCGTAAACTCCACCGCCGCCCAACAGGCGCTCTGGCGCGGACTGCCAACCAAAGTGTTTGGCCATGCGGTCTACGCCAAAGCCGAGTTTGTCTCGACCCAGACCCTGCCGGCGTTTTTCACCCAACCCATGCGCCCTGACAGCCGTGCCTATCGCGACTATCGCCATTATTTGCTGGAAACCAGTCAGGTGCCCGGCGGGTTTTATTCCGCGCGCGGGCGACGCCAATTGATGCGGCAAGTCGTGGATATGATGCTGGCAGAGCATGATCCCTATGACGCCCTGTCAAAAGGCACAGCGGCACCGCGGCAACAGTTGCATGTTGTGAAGTAGCCACACCGCAAGGAAGTGCTGGATTTCACAGGGCTTCTCACCTATTCTCCCCCTAAAGAACAAAAGAAAACCGAGGCAATCCTCCAATAAAGGAGCCCGAGCAGTGACTAAAATGGGCAGAACTATTGCGCGCCGAGCCGCGCTTTTTGCATTGGCAGGCGCCGTCGCCGCCTGTGGGTTGCCGCGCGTTGGCCCCAGCAAATCTGAAATTTATGCAGGCAGTGTTGAACGTCAGGGCGATGCATTTATCGTGTCAGTCAACGACCGTGTGACCCGCGCAACCGCCGTGGTCCCCGCATTAGGGTTCAGCGAGAAATTCCAAAACGCATCCGTGGTGGGGTCTGATACGATCCGCGCCGGTGACACGCTTGGCATCGCGATCTGGGAAAACGTCGAAGACGGTATCTTGACCACCGCAGGCGCACCAGCGTCACTGGATGAGGTCCAGGTGGATGGATCTGGGTATATCTTCATACCTTACGCTGGCCGCATTCGTGCCGCAGGCAACAGCCCCGAAGCCATTCGCCGCATCGTGACAGAAAAGCTGGCCAGCCAGACCCCTGACCCGCAGGTCATGGTCCGTCGCTTGGCGGGGGATGGGTCCACCGTCACCCTGACCGGCGCCATCGCAGGCCAAGGGGTTTACCCGATTGAGCGCCCCACCCGCACGCTAAACGCCATGTTGGCGCGCGCAGGTGGTGTTGCTGTCTCGTCCGAGATTGCCAAGGTGAAAATCATTCGGGGTGATCAAACTGGCGAGATTTGGTTCGAAGATCTGTTTCATGACCCGAAACTGGATATTGCGCTGCGTGGCGGCGACCGAATTTTGGTCGAAGAAGACAGCCGCTCTTATACCGCCCTTGGGGCAACGGGCGCGCAAAACCGCGTGAAATTTGACACCAAAACCCTGTCCGCCATTGAGGCGATTGCTCAGGTCGGTGGTCTTCAAAGCGCAATTGCCGACCCAACCGGCGTCTTTGTCTTCCGCAACGAAGCAGCAGAGATCGCCAACCAAGTTCTGGGACGGACCGATCTGATCGGCGCACAGCGTATGGTTTACGTGCTGAACCTGACCGAACCCAACGGCATGTTCATGGCGCGTGACTTTGTAATCCGCGATGGTGACACCGTGTATGTGACCGAAGCGCCTTATGTCCAATGGACGAAGGTTCTGTCGGCGATCACTGGCTCGCTGTCCAGCGCCGGATCCATCACATCGCTGGCCAACTCGGTGGGCGGCTAGCCCTCCGGTTGACCATGGATCTTGATTTGAAAAACACAGATGCCGCCAGGGAGCCCACTTCCCGGCGGCTTTATGTTTACAACGGTGGGTTTCTGACCCAGCCACGCATTCGCCGGATCCTGGATCTTGCGGGCTGGGACATTCAGCTTGGCCTGCCCAAAGAGGGTGATTGGGTTGGCACCTGGGGAAAAAGCCCCACCTCGGGACGCGGTGAAAAGGTTTCAAACTGGAAAAACAGCCCGGTTTTGCGCGTTGAAGATGCGTTTTTGCGCTCGGTCCTGCCGGGACGAGGTGGCGAGGGCCCCTTGGGTCTGATGCTCGATGATTTGGGCATGCATTTTGACAGCAGCACCCCCTCGCGCTTGGAAACAATTCTCGCCACAGATCCCCTTGATAACAGTGCATTATTGAACCGTGCGCGGGATGCGATGGCCCGCATTCAGGCCGCGCATTTATCCAAATACAACGCCTTTGACCCAGCTCTCCCCCCACCGACCGCACCTTATGTTCTGGTCATCGACCAAACCTATGGCGATGCCTCGGTGGCCCATTCTGGTGCGTCAGAAGCGCGGTTTCGTGAGATGCTGGTCGAGGCCCGCCTAAGCCACCCCCATGACCGCATCTATATCAAATCCCACCCAGAAACCCAGCATGGGCATCGGGGGGGGTATTACGGTGTTGAGGATGAAAACGATCAGGTCACGCTGATCACAGACCCGATCAGCCCGTGGGAGCTTTTGGCCGGTGCAAAAGCCGTTTACACCGTCAGTTCCGGCATGGGATTCGAGGCGGTTCTGGCCGGCCATAAACCGCGGGTATTCGGCCAACCCTTTTACGCAGGTTGGGGGCTGACCGAAGATGAACACCCCGTAGATCGCCGGCAACGCAAGCTGACCCGCGCGCAGCTTTTTGCCGCCGCCATGATCCTTTTTCCCACATGGTATGATCCCCACCGTGATCAACTTTGCGAGCTTGAAACCGTGATTGATATGCTTGAGGCACGCAGCCGTGCATGGCGAGAGGACCATCGGGGCTATGTGGCCACCGGAATGCGGCTTTGGAAACGCAAGCCGCTGGCGCAGTTCTTCCACGCCAACCACGCGATGATTTTTGACGACAGACCCGAGCGCGCCGCCAAAGGCGCATATGATATCGCCCGGCCGCTGATGGTTTGGGCAGGCAAAGAACGACCGGAACACAGCACACACACACCGCCCTTGCGCATCGAAGACGGCTTTTTGCGCTCGCGTGGCTTGGGGGCGGCACTGACCCCCCCTCTCTCGTTGGTGCGTGATGATCTGGGGATCTATTACGACCCCACACGAGAAAGCCGGTTAGAGCGTTTCATTGCCGCCAGCCCCAATTTGCCGACCCAAGCACATGTGCGCGCTGATCGTCTGATCACGCGCCTGACACAACAGCGGATCGGCAAGTATAATCTGGCCTGCGCCGCACCGGATCTCAGCCATCTTCCCAAAGGCAAACGCATCCTTGTGCCTGGTCAAGTCGAAGATGATGCCTCCATCCAACTGGGCACCACAGAGGTTTCCACCAATCTCGCGCTGCTTCAACGCACCCGCGCCGACAATCCAAACGCAGTGATCATCTACAAACCCCACCCCGATGTCGAAGCGGGGTTGCGCGATGGGCAGGTTGCCCCCGAAGACCTGGCCAACCTTGCGGATTTTGTCGCCCATGACGCCGATCATATGGCCCTCATCGGCGATGTGGATGAGGTCTGGACCATGACGTCGACCCTCGGGTTCGAAGCATTGATCCGTAAGGTTCCTGTCACCTGTCTGGGCGCACCGTTTTATGCGGGCTGGGGGCTGACACGCGATCTGGGTCAGGTGCCGGCCCGCCGCCATGCGCGCCCCAGCCTGACGGCGCTGGTTCATGCCACATTGCTTGATTATCCACGTTATTTTGACCCGAAGATCAACGCGGCGTGTCCCGTCGAAGTGGTCGTGGATCGTCTGGTAGCCGGAGATGTCCCCGCCCCCGGTCGCGCCAATCGCATTTTGGCAAAACTGCAAGGAATTTTCGCAAGTTACGCCCATTTGTGGCGACGGTAATCTGCGCGAAAATCGGTTATCGCCGCGCCCAGCGGTGCAACACATCCCCGCCCAAGGCGCGTGTTTCGATCAAGGCAAAGCGTGGCGCAACCGCAAGCCGATTGACCCCCATCGCAGCCACTGATGCGCGCCCTTCTGCCCCCAATACAAGCCCAGCGGTAAAGCCGACCAGTTCATCCACCAGACCAGCCTTAAGCAATGATGCCGCGAGCCCTCCGCCGCCCTCGCAAAAGACGCGGGTCAGGCCCAGCTTGCCAAGCTCATTCAGAACGGAGGCCGGGGACAATGCCCCCTGGACCTCGGACACCGAAACCATCTGCGCACCTAAATCGCGCCAGACGTCCAGCAACTCTTTCGGGGCATGCGGGCCATGACAAATAATGACCGGCACATCGCGCGCGCCTGCGGCCAATTTTCCGGACAACGGCAGATCCAACTGACGTGACAGAACGATGCGGGTGGGTTGATGCGTCACCCCCAAATCGCGCACGGTTAAGGTTGGGTCATCATCACGGGCCGTGCCCGCCCCCACCATCACCGCATCGTGTCGCGCCCGCAAAGCGTGAACATAACGGCGTGCCTCTGGCCCGGTGATCCACTGGCTTTCGCCCGTCGCCGTTGCAATCCGCCCATCAAAGCTATTGGCCAGTTTCAGGGTCACAAAGGGGCGGGTTTCGGTGGTTTTGAGCAAGAACCCTGCGTGATCTCGCGCGGCCTCTTCGGCGCATACGCCAATCGAGACCTCAATCCCAGCGGCGCGCAGCATTGCATGCCCGCCGCCGTCTACCCGAGGGTCCGGATCGCCCAGAGCCACAACCACACGGGCAATGCCCGCGTCAATCAGCGCCTGTGCGCAAGGGGGGGTTTGGCCGTGATGGGCGCAGGGTTCCAAGGTGACATAGGCCGTGGCGCCGCGTGCTTTGATGCCAGCTTGGGCAAGCGCCATAACTTCGCCGTGGGGTCGTCCACCGGGTTGGGTCCATCCGCGACCGATAATGCGCGCGTCTTTCACCACAACACATCCCACCGCGGGATTAGGTGCACAACGCCCTTGCCCACGCCGCCCCAAGGACAGCGCGAGCCTCATGTATCTTACGTCATTCACGCGTCGTCTTCAGGAGAGATATTCGGGCGCAACTCGCTGACAAACTTGTCAAAATCATCCGCCGCCTGGAAGTTTTTATAGACCGAGGCGAAGCGCACATAAGCCACCGTGT
This sequence comes from Aliiroseovarius lamellibrachiae, assembly GCF_018599245.1. Classification (GTDB taxonomy): domain Bacteria; phylum Pseudomonadota; class Alphaproteobacteria; order Rhodobacterales; family Rhodobacteraceae; genus Aliiroseovarius; species Aliiroseovarius lamellibrachiae. Next base: position 349,178 of record NZ_JAHEVJ010000003.1, on the reverse strand, counting down.
CGATCCGCGCGAGGCTTTCCATGACAATTTCACCGATGGTTTTTGACGGAATATCCGTCTCGCCCATGCTTTCCAAACGGCGCACGATGCCAGAAATCATCTGATCAATGCGTTCCGGTTCCACCGGGCGTTTTTGCATGGAAATCCGGATCGAGCGTTCCAGCTTTTCGCGATCAAAGTCTTCGCGTCGACCATTGGATTTGATCACCACGAGGTCGCGCAATTGCACGCGTTCATAGGTGGTGAAGCGACCGCCACAGGCCGGGCAAAACCGTCGCCTGCGAATGGCAACATGGTCTTCAGCCGGGCGGCTGTCTTTTACTTGGGTGTCGATATTACCGCAAAACGGACAGCGCATTTGGGCGTCCCTCTCTTTGTTCTTATTGCCTCATCATCTGGGTCTAAACATGGGTCTTTGCCCACTTATCCACAGGCACTATAGGACAGCCGCTAGGTTTTGTGTAGTGGGTAATATGCACCCCAAGATAGAGAAATACGGATGTCGAGTGGGAAACTGGCGCAATCGCTCCCCTTAGGGGGAGGCAATGACACATGCAGCAACCTGACGGCTGTGTGGCGCGGTGCGATGTTCGAAAAGGTAAAGCCCTTGCCAAGTTCCAAGGGCGAGCTGTCCATCAAATATCGGAATACTTAAACTCACTGGCATCATCGCCGCCTTGATATGGGCAGGCATATCGTCGGGGCCCTCATAGGTATGGGTCAAATAAGACATCTTGGGGTCGGTGGTCGGCGGCACCAATCGGTGGAAAAAGTTGCGCAGGTCCGTCTGCACCTCTGGGTCAGCATTTTCTTGGATGAGCAGTGAACAAGAGGTGTGGCGCACAAAAAGGGTCAGCACACCGTCACGCACGCCCTGCCCGTCGATCCACCGTGTCACATCGCGGGTGAATTCATAAAGGCCTTGGCCACGGGTCTGAACTGTGAAGCTGGTTGCCATGGCACTTACCGGAAAATCCGTTCGCCCATCTGGTCGATGAAGATCTTGGCCTTGCGCAGGCTTTCGGCCTTTGCGTCCTCTTCTGACCCCAACACATCTGCGCGTAGCATTTGGTGGGATTTCAACTCGCCGTCGATTTCCTTCTCGATCCGCGCACCAATGCGATAGCCGCCGGTGTCTTTTGCAGGTTCCGGGTAGATCGCAAAGCCGTAGTGCATTTCGGGCTCAGGCGGGGTTTCGGGTGTTTTGGAGCCGCCGCCGAAGAGTTTGGCGAAGAGGGACATTGGGGGATCCTTTTTTGCGGAAAGATTGACGAGGTTAGAAGCGAGACGCAAGATCCGGATTTCACACCTCTGCCTTGCCCTCTGTTAGCCTTTTCTTACTTTCACTTTCGACGACCATCTCCTGTACACCACTGAGACGAGCTTCGCGACGATCCACACGAATAGCAAATAGACAAGAATGGCGGCAAGAGTAATCGATGCTCCCCCAAAGGCCGTGATCAAAGCCAACCCCATGACAAAGGCAGCAGCCTCATAAAGGGGGAAGACATTAATCAAGCATTCCCCTTCTCGAAATAGAGTACCGCCCGCGCCCAAAACACAATTCATCACCGCAACAATTGGCGCCATGATTAAAATGCCGATCGAGGCATGGAATACGCTGGAGTTTTTCATAATCGGAGCCTGAAACTGAAAAAAATGCCCCCAAACGGGGGCACTTCATCATTACTGATCCAAGAAGCTGCGCAGTTTGCGGCTTCGGCTGGGGTGCTTGAGTTTCCTCAGCGCCTTGGCCTCGATCTGACGGATCCGTTCGCGGGTCACGCTGAACTGTTGGCCCACTTCTTCCAACGTATGGTCGGTGTTCATCCCGATGCCAAAGCGCATCCGCAGGACACGTTCTTCACGCGGGGTTAATGAGGCCAGCACGCGGGTTGTGGTTTCCTTGAGGTTTTCCTGAATGGCGCTGTCGAGTGGCAGCACGGCATTTTTATCCTCAATGAAGTCGCCCAATTGGCTGTCTTCTTCGTCGCCAATTGGCGTTTCCAGCGAGATCGGTTCTTTGGCGATTTTCATCACCTTGCGCACTTTCTCAAGCGGCATTTGCAGCTTTTCAGCGAGCTCTTCTGGCGTTGGTTCACGGCCAATTTCATGCAGCATCTGACGACCGGTCCGCACCAGCTTGTTGATCGTTTCGATCATATGCACTGGAATACGAATTGTGCGCGCCTGATCCGCGATCGAGCGCGTGATGGCCTGACGGATCCACCAGGTTGCATAGGTCGAGAATTTATAGCCGCGACGGTATTCAAACTTGTCCACGGCCTTCATCAGACCAATGTTACCTTCTTGAATAAGATCAAGGAATTGCAATCCGCGGTTGGTGTATTTCTTGGCAATCGAAATCACCAAGCGAAGGTTGGCTTCGACCATTTCTTTCTTGGCCTGGCGCGCTTCTTTTTCACCCTTTTGAACCTGCTGCACAATGCGGCGGAATTCGGGGATGTCGACGCCGACATATTGGCCAACTTGCGCCATATCACCGCGCAGATTTTCCACTTTGTCGGTGGATTTCTCGATAAAGCCCTGCCACGCCCGGCCGGTCTTTTCGCGCATGTCATCCAGCCAAGTGGGGTCAAGTTCACGACCACGATAGGCGTCGATGAATTCCCGGCGGTTGATCCGCGCTTGGTCGGCCAGTTTCACCATTGAACTGTCGATCTGCATGATGCGACGGTTGATGCCGTAAAGCTGGTCAATCAGCGCTTCAATCCGGTTATTGTGCAGGTGCAATTCATTCACCATCAGCACGATTTCCGACCTGAGTTTTTGATATGCCTTTTCTTCTTTGTCCGTGAAGCTATCATCTTCGTTGAGCGTCGCGCTCATCCGCAGATCCTGCATTTCCGACAGCATCGTATAGTCGCGCGCAATCAACTCCAGCGTTTCCAAAACGCGGGGTTTAAGGGCGGCTTCCATCGCGGCCAGCGACATGTTGGCCTGCTCGTCTTCGTCGTCATCATCATCGGTGGTCAACGGATTGCCGTCAGCATCCAATTCTTGGGCTGCTTCCTTTTTCTCCGTTTCCGGGGCACCGGGAGCGTTCCCCCCTGCCACGATCGGCTCTTCCTCATCTTCTTCAAGTGAATTGCCAAAGGTTGCATCCAGATCGATCACGTCACGCAGCAAAATATCTTCGCTCAGAAGTTCGTCGCGCCAAATGGTGATCGCTTGAAATGTCAGCGGGCTTTCACAAAGCCCAGAAATCATCGTGTTGCGCCCGGCCTCGATCCGCTTGGCAATGGCGATTTCGCCCTCGCGCGACAAGAGTTCGACAGAGCCCATTTCGCGCAGATACATGCGCACAGGATCATCGGTGCGATCAAGCTTTTCCGTGTCCGCCCCAGCAAGGGTGATTTCCCCGCCGGCGTTTTTCACGACCACATCGGTGGTCCCTTTGTCATCGTCATCGGCGTCTTCATCTTCGATGATGTTGATGCCCATTTCAGACAGCATCGACATAACATCTTCGATTTGTTCCGAGCTTACCTGATCGGGGGGCAGCACCTGATTAAGCTGATCATACGTGATGTACCCTTTTTCACGGGCTTCGGCGATCATCTTTTTGACGGCGGCCTGGCTCATATCGCCCATCTGGTCGGCGTCTTGGTCGTCCTTGCGGTCCGTGGCGGTGTCTTTGGCGGCCATGGGCTCTCCTTACACGGCTTCCCGATCAAAAGCGATTCGGGGGCATATTGATTCGCAACTTTGATTCGCGTTATCGAATCAAAACATTCAGAACAGTGATTCGCCACCCCATCTATCGCGATTTCTTTGGGGGGTCTGCCATAAAAGGCACATTTTTTAGGAATCACCCTTCTGTTTACTGATATTCAGGGTCGAGATCAGTCGATCCAGCGCGTCGCGTTCATCCCGATCCATCAAAAGGCCATTCTCCGCGCGCTCATATGTGGTCTTATCCTCAGACTGGCTGCGGATCGCACGATTGCGCGCCTCAGCCGCCTGCCCCAACCGCCATGTCACCCCCTCGTCGGGCAGCGCATCCAGATCATGGGCGGCATCCACAATCTCTCGCATTACCCCGCGAATTGCATCCAGCTTTGCCAATTCTTCGGTCAAACAGGCCGAAACGATATCATCATCCTGCGCGTGGCGAACCGCCGGGGCAATCTGCACATGGTTGAGGCGGAATAGTTTTTCAAGGGGGGCGGCACCAATCTGTGCCACAATGGCATCGCGCAACGTCTCGGGACCATCCAACGCGTGCCGCAGGATCATGCGCTGGATCACGGCATGGTCTGGCCCCGCCATATCAAGGCGCTCGATCTGCGTTTCGCACAACTCCAGCATATCAGGGCGCAGGATCAGCACCGCCAAAATCACCGCTTCGCGCAGGGCTTCTTCAGCCTCGATCCCCGCCCCTGCCAGCAACGAACTTTTGGTGGTCGCCAGCGCCGGTTCCGGCCCTTTTTTCCAACCGGGTTTCCAAGGGGTACGCTTGCCCCCTTTGTCACCAGATTTGGGACGCGCGCGAAACAACTCCCACCGTTTGTCTTTAATGGCTTGACCGTAATGCGCGCGGATCGAGGGATCTGTGATCCGCTTGATCACCTCGCGCAGATCTTTATCCAGGGCCGCTTTGCGTTCTGGGCTGTCAAACACTCTGCCTTCGGTTTCGCGCCGCCACAGCAAATCCACCATCGGGATCGCCTGATCAATCAGCCCCTGCATTGCGGTCACACCAGAGGTTTTCAACACATCGTCGGGATCTTGCCCCTCGGGCATAATTGAAAACCGCAAAGACTTGCCTGCCTCAAGCAGTGGCAAGGCCAGATCAATCACCCGCATCGCGGCGCGCAGACCGGCGGTGTCGCCATCCAGCGCAATGATCGGTTCGGGATTTATGCGCCACATCAGATGCAACTGATCCTCGGTGATGGCGGTGCCAAGCGGGGCCACGGTGGCGTGAAATCCTGCCTCGGACAGGGCGATCACATCCATATAGCCTTCGGCCACAATCAGCGGTTTGCCCTTGCCCGAGGCCTCGCGGGCGGGGCCTTGATTGTAAAGGCTGCGGCCCTTGTCAAACAGCTCAGTTTCAGGCGAATTCAGGTATTTTGCGTTGTCATTAGGGTCCATAGCCCGGCCGCCAAAGGCGATCGTCCGGCCCCGCGCGTCGCGGATCGGAAACATGATCCGGCCACGGAATGTGTCATAGGGTTTGCCGCCTTTTGTGCTGGGTTTGGCAAGGCCCGCCCCAAGGATCAAATCATCCTCGACCCCTTTGGATTTCAGGTGATCCCAAAGCCCCTGCCACGCATCTGGCGCAAATCCGATTGACCAGCGCGCCTGTGCCGCGTCATCTAAACCACGACGGGACAGGTATTCGCGTGCCTCGGTGCCAGCCCCAGTTTTCAGCATCAGCTGGTAATGGCTCACGGCCATGTCCATCACCTCTGCCAGCAATGTGCGGCGGTCTGCTTTTTCCTGTGCGCGCGGGTCACGCGCGGGCATTGGCAATCCGGCCTCACCGGCGAGGATTTCCACCGCTTCCATAAAGCCGACATTCTCGGTGTCTTTCACAAAGGAAATCGCATCCCCTTTGGCGTGGCACCCGAAGCAGTAATAAAACCCCTTGCGGTCATCCACATGAAAAGACGCGGTTTTTTCGTGATGAAAGGGGCAGGGCGCCCACATATCGCCCTTGCCGGGTTGGGATTTTCGCTTGTCCCACATGACCTTTCGCCCAACCACATCGGTCAAGCTTAGGCGCGTGCGCAATTCATCTAGAAATCCGGGTGGCAAAGACATGGCTCTTTATCCGCTTTATCGGAAAGCCTGTCCAGCGGGTATAGCGACGCTTATGCGCCGACGGCCCCACGCACCATATCCCAATAAATATCCGCAACGGCCTCTTGGCTGAGCCGCCCGCCTTCGCGATACCATGTGTTCACCCCGGTCAGCATCGCAATCACCGCCATTGTGGCGAGCCGCGTGTCAGGCACGGACATCACACCCGCGGCACGGCCGGCCTCAAGTATCTGCTCTAATTGCTGTTCATACTGACGGCGCAGGGCTTCGATGGCGGCAAAATTATCCTCTGACAGATTACGAAGTTCCATATAGGCGATGAAGACCGCATCGGGGCGATCGAGGTGAAACTGGATGTGAAACCGGGCAAAATCTTCAAGCTGCTCTAGGGGCGTGGCACGTTGAGGGCGCGCTGACCACGCGGCCAAAAGCTCATCCATATGGGCGCGCATCAGATCAAACAAAAGGCTTTGCTTGTCTTTGGTGTAAAGATACAAGGCCCCGGCCTGCACCCCCACTTCGCTTGCAATCTGGCGCATCGACACGGCCGCAAAGCCGTGATGCGCAAAAAGGTTAAGGGCGGCCGCGCGCACCTTTGGGCCTGTGATTTCGCTGTGGGATCCGGTTTTACGTGCCATCTGTACCTTCCATGGCGCAAGATTAACTGAACAATCGTTCAAATCAAAGCCCGTTCTTAATGCCCAGAGATTGAACACCACGTTTGCCCGTCATGGAGTGCCCCAACAGGCTGCCAACAGGCGGTGTGCGCCATGTCTGCCGACCACCTATGCGCTTTGGGTTGCTCCGGGTTCGATCCGTGGATATGGTCGCGCCAATTCCACCCGCCTGGACAACTGGGCCACCTTTCGAGAGCCAAATGCGCCATATCTTTGAAGCTTTCTGTGTGTGCCTGACCCTTTTGGGGGCTGCCGCCTGTTCAGAAGATCCACTTGTGCGCGCACAAATATCTGACGCGGCGCGCCGTGCGGATTATCCCAAAATTTTACCGCTTAACGCCCTGCTGGCCACACGCCCGGAGCCGGTGGATGTGGTCGCCCTGACGGGGAATCTGTCCAGCCGGGCCGCAACGCTTCGCGCGCGCGCTGCTCGCCTGCGCGGCCCCATTGTGGACACGGCCACGCGGGCGCGGATGCAAGCGGCACTTGAGCGCCACTGATCAGCCAGCGCGCGCCCTGTCACCGCTCTGCGTTCATGTCACATGGTTTTGGGAAACCCCGCGATTTTAATCAGCGCGCATTGCGTCTTGCCCGCCCATTCGCTAGGTCTCGCTGGACAATGATACTGCGCTGCGCGTTTAACCCCCTTTAAAGACCCACAGTAAGACCGCATGGAGACCAACATGAGCGACAATTCCCCAAACCGCCTCCCCCTTCGTCTGGGCATTGCGGGACTTGGCACCGTTGGTATTGGCGTGGTGAAAATCATCCGCCGTCAGGCCCAGCTTTTGCAAGATCGTGCCGGACATCCTGTGGTGATCACCGCTGTTTCTGCCCGTTCGAAAGGGAAAGATCGGGGGGTCGATCTGTCTGCCTATGCGTGGGAAGACGATGCGGTTGAGCTTGCCAAACGTGACGATGTCGACGTGTTTGTAGAGCTGATGGGTGGCCATGAAGGGACCGCAAAAGATGCGGTAGAGGCGGCGATTGCCACGGGCAAAGATGTCGTCACTGCCAACAAAGCGCTGCTCGCGCACCACGGTCACGCGCTGGCGCTGGCAGCCGAGGCCCAGGGCGTGCGCCTTCGTTTTGAGGCGGCAGTGGCCGGCGGCATCCCGGTGATCAAGGCATTGACCGAGGGGCTTGCGGGCAATGAAATCACCCGGATCATGGGGGTGATGAACGGCACCTGCAATTACATCCTGACCCAGATGCAGGCCACTGGGCGGGGATATAATGCGTTGTTTGAGGAATGTGCCGAGCTAGGATATCTGGAGGCGGACCCAAATCTAGATGTGGGCGGCATTGACGCGGGGCACAAGCTTTCCCTGCTCAGCTCAATCGCATTTGGCACACAGGTCAATTTTGAAGCGGTTGAGCTGGAGGGCATTCAGCGAATTCAGCTCGAAGACATCGAACACGCCGCCGAAATGGGCTATCGCATCAAACTTCTTGGTGTGGCGCAAATGACCGGTCGCGGCCTGGAACAGCGCATGTCGCCGTGCCTCGTGCCGGACACATCCCCTTTGGGCCAGCTGGAAGGCGGCACCAATATGATCGTGATCGAAGGCGACGCCGTGGAACAGATCGTGTTGCGCGGTCCGGGGGCCGGCGAAGGCCCCACCGCCAGCGCCGTGTTAGGGGACGTCATGGATATCGCACGCGGCTTTCGGCTGGCGACCTTTGGGCAAGCGGCAACCACATTGCGCCCTGTGACCGGCGTCAAAGCCACCAAACCGGCGCCGTATTATCTGCGGATGGCGTTGTTTGACAAACCGGGTGCGCTGGCAAAAGTGGCCTCTGTGCTGGGTGATGCGGCGGTTTCAATCGACCGGATGCGCCAGATCAGCCATGCGCGCGACAATGCGCCGGTGCTGATCGTGACCCATAAATGCACCCGCGATGCGCTGGACACGGCGATTGCCGGGCTGGCCGACACCGGGGTTGTGGATGGGGTGCCGGTGGCAATCCGGATCGAGGAACAGTAGGGTCGGTTCTTGCCGATCGGCTGGTATTGTGACCGCATCGCGACTGGATATTGGAGTGCGCCGTAAAACGCGCTATCCGAGGTGATCCTGCGTACAATCGCCTTGCATCTCTGTGCCACATTGCCCTTTGGCCGCCCGCCTTCTTTGGCACAGCGTAAGCGACCAGATGACCGCCATTTTGTTTGGGGCCTGCGGCGCAGCCCGGCTGTACAGTCCTATTGAAGTATTTTGGCCAATTGACGTATTTTGCCCGCGCAAGCCCCCTTATGCCTTGCCCTGTAAGGCCGTGGCCTCTAAACCGACCGCAACCGTGATATTCAAGGATCTTTCCCATGGCTGATAAAGTCGTCTTTTCCGATCGAATGCTGTCGCTGGGCCTCGCCCGCGTTTCCGAAGCCGCCGCAATGGCCTCTGCCACGTTGATCGGGCGTGGGGATGAAAAGGCCGCCGACCAGGCCGCAGTGAACGCCATGCGCGACCAGCTGAACCTTTTGGAGATCGAAGGCACCGTTGTCATTGGCGAAGGCGAGCGCGACGAAGCCCCAATGCTTTACATCGGCGAAAAAGTCGGTGCGGGCGAAGGCCCCGCTGTGGACATCGCGCTGGACCCGCTTGAAGGCACCACCCTGACCGCCAAAGACATGCCAAACGCACTGACCGTGATCGCCATGGCGCCGCGCGGCACACTGTTGCACGCCCCAGACGTTTACATGGAAAAACTGGCGATTGGGCCGGGCTATGACAAAGATGTTGTGAGCTTGAAAATGTCCCCTTCCGAACGTGTGCAAGCATTGGCTGCGGCCAAAGGCTGTGCCACCTCGGATATTACCGTTTGTGTCCTGGAACGCCCCCGCCACGAGGCGATGATCGAAGACATCCGGTCAACCGGCGCTGCGATCCGTCTGATCACTGACGGTGACGTGGCCGGTGTGATCCACTGCGCCGAGGCCGAAATCACCGGCATCGACATGTATATGGGTCTGGGTGGCGCGCCCGAAGGCGTTTTGGCCGCTGCCGCTTTGAAATGCATGGGTGGTCAGATGTGGGGGCAGCTGACCTTCCGCAATGATGACGAACGCGGCCGGGCTGCCAAGGCCGGCATCACCGACTTTGACCGCATCTATAACCGCGATGAAATGGTCACCGCTGATGTGATCTTTGCAGCAACGGGCGTGACCGATGGTTCGATCGTATCAGGGATCAAACGCGAGCCGGGGTTCCTGACCACTGAAACCATCCTGATGCGTTCCAAAACGGGCTCCGTTCGGCGGATGAGCTATCGCAATCCGGTTTCAAACGGCTGATAAGGTTGTAAGAAAATGACGCGCGCCCTCATTCTGATTGATATTCAACAAGGGTTTGATCACCCGATGTGGGGCGCGCGCAACAATCCTGACGCCGAAGAGAATGCTACGCGATTATTGGCGCATTGGCGCGATCAGGCCCAGCCGATCTTTCATGTCCAGCATCTGTCGACCACCCCCGGCAGCCCCCTGAACCCAGAGGGCGGGAGGGTTGACTTCAAACCAGAAGTCGCCCCGCTGGCGGGGGAACAGGTGATCCAAAAGCACGTCAACTCTGCCTTTATTGACACCGACCTCGAGGCACAATTGCGTGCAGGAGGGATCACCGATCTGGTAATTTGTGGGCTGACCACGCCCCATTGCGTGTCCACCACCACACGGATGGCCGCAAACCTTGGGTTCAACGTCACCCTTGCCCATGACGCTTGTGCGGCTGTGGCCCAGGGCGCAGATACAAGTTGGCGCGATGGCGGCAGCGTGTCACCCAAGTTCATTCACCAAGCCGCCCTTGACCATTTGAACGGTGAATTTGCCGCGGTGCTTGCCACGGAAGACATCCTGTCATGAGCTTTTTGGGTGTTGATGCCTCGGCCACCGGGCGGCGCTGGGTTGGGCCCAGCATCGACATGGAACGCCAGGCCGAATACCTTCAGCAAATCACCCAATTGCCAATGCCGTTGTGTAAAATCCTGGCCCGACGGGGTGTGGCGCCAGAGCAAGCCGCCGACTTTCTAGACCCAACATTGAAGGCCCTTCTCCCCGACCCACGCGGGATGAAAGACATGGAGGTTGCCGCCGCGAGAACCCTGCAAGCGTTTGATCATAATGAAAGAATTGCGATTTTTGCGGATTACGACGTGGATGGGGCAACCTCTGCCACCCTTCTGATTGATTGGTTCCGCCAAATGGGGCGCGAAGTTACTCTCTATATCCCTGACCGGATCGACGAAGGCTATGGCCCCAACATTCCAGCGATGGAACAGCTGGCTGACGCGCATGACCTGATCATCTGTGTGGATTGCGGAACCCTGTCGCATGAGCCGATTGCGGCGGCGGTTGCCAAAGGCGCAGACGTTGTCGTGCTGGACCACCACCTGGGGGGAGAGACCCTGCCCCCCGCTGTGGCCGTTGTAAACCCAAACCGGCAAGACGAGCTGGACGCCCCCGGTTATCTATGCGCCGCAGGGGTGGTGTTTTTGATGCTGGTCGAACTGGGCCGCGTCTTGCGAGAGACCGGGCGCAATGGGCCGGATCTGATTTCAATGCTGGATCTAGTAGCCCTTGGCACGGTCGCCGATGTCGCCCCCCTGATCGAGGCCAATCGCGCGTTCGTGCGGCAGGGATTGAAGATCATGGCGCGACGCGCACGCACCGGTATGGTGGCACTGGCGGATGTGTCCGGCATGAACGAAGCGCCGCGCGCCTATCACCTTGGTTATCTGATGGGGCCACGGGTGAATGCCGGCGGTCGTATCGGCAAAGCGGACCTTGGCGCACGACTTTTGTCGACAACAAACCCCCATGAAGCCCAATCCATCGCAAGCCGGCTAAACGAGTTGAACGGTGAGCGGCGTGAGATTGAAGCCCGTGTGCAAGAAGAGGCCATGACACAAGCCGAGGCGCGTGGGTTTGATGCCCCGCTGGTTTGGGCGGCTGGCGACGGCTGGCACCCCGGCGTGGTGGGTATTGTGGCCTCGCGTTTGAAAGAAACAACCAATCGCCCCGCGGTGGTCATTGGCTTTGACGGTGATGATGGCAAGGGATCCGGGCGGTCCATTTCCGGTGTCGATCTTGGCGCCTGCATCCAACGTCTTGCCGCTGATGGTGACATCCAAAAAGGTGGTGGCCACAAAATGGCGGCGGGGCTCAGCCTGTCGCGCGAGCAATTGGCCCCGGCCATGGCGCACCTGTCAGACCTGCTTGCAAAACAAGGCGCGGGCGTCCAGGGGGCTGCGGATCTGAAGCTTGACGGGATATTGATGCCTTCCGCGGTCACCGTGGAACTGATTGAGGAATTGGAGCAGGCTGGCCCCTTTGGCGCCTCCGCCCCGGCCCCGCGCTTTGCTTTCCCTGATGTGCAAATACTGTTTGCGAAACGCGTTGGGCAAAATCACCTGAAAGTTAGTTTTGGGGACGGGCTAAGCACGCGGATCGACGCAATTTGCTTTGGGGCATTTGATGGCCCAATTGGCCCACTTCTTGAACAGTCTGGCGGGCAGAGATTCCATTTGGCGGGACGGTTGGAAGTCAATCATTGGCAGGGACGTTCATCCCCCCAGCTGCGTCTCGAAGATGCGGTAAGAGCATGATTTCACTTAGGTTTTAATATTTTTCCAAAAAGCTGATTTTCCCTCTTGCGTGACGGTGCAGATTTCCCTAAAACCCGCCTCACCGACAGAGTGGCCCGTTCGTCTATCGGTTAGGACGCCAGGTTTTCAACCTGGAAAGACGAGTTCGATTCTCGTACGGGCTGCCATTTCCCCCTCAATCAACGATTAAAAGTTTCAGATTGCACAGTTCATTTGTGTATCTTTCACGCGTGGCAGCGCCAAATCATTCCTTTGATAAAGAAATATAAATTCACGATCTTCATGCAATTTCGGGGTTGCGTCTTATTCGAGGACTGACTAAACCCGCTTCACCGACAGCGTGGCCCGTTCGTCTATCGGTTAGGACGCCAGGTTTTCAACCTGGAAAGACGAGTTCGATTCTCGTACGGGCTGCCACTTTTACCCACATAGCTTTATTACTTCACTTGATGAAGGTTGCGGTTTCGTTAAGCCGGGGTGGGCGTAGTATGAACTACGCAGCTATCTCAGCTCGAAGCGGGTCACAACATCTGATGCCAGGAAATCAACGGCGGTGAGAGCCCCCGTGAGATCCCGCACCGGCGCCAACTCAAGGCAAGTGCGTTCTCCGACCAGTCCACGGGTCAATTCACGACAAAATTTTCCGCCGTCCAACGACCAATTCCCAGCATACGAAATTCCGTTAAAAACGCCGTCCAAAGTGCCATCCGCATAGATATGGGCATTTTTGACATTGCCGTTTTCCATCGTGCGTCCCAAAATTTCTTGCACCGTTTCACTGGTTTCCGCCAACGCAGGTCCACAGCAAAGGCTGGTTACAATCCCTATGATCGTCAATAGATTACCCATAATCACCCTGCCCCAAACTCATATTAAATCAACAATATCCTTGATCTATATGAGCGGTACGCAAGCCAGGATCGCGAGTCAACCCGACGCAATACTGCTTGGCGCAGACTGGCGCATCATTCGCGAAGATCGGGTGTGTAAATCGTATAACAGGCGCGCCCCCGTTTTTTGGATGCGTACAGGGCCACATCTGCGTCATCCATCATCTGATCAGCATTTGGCTCGGCATAATCCGAGCTTGAGACCATCCCGATACTTGCAGAGATTTGGCACAGATCGTCGCGAAATGTTATGGGCACTTCGAGTTTGTCAATCATCCGTTGTGCAATGGCTGAAAGCCGCACCTGATCTGTAAGACCCTTCATAACCAAGACAAATTCATCACCACCAACCCGCGCCACGGTGTCCCCCTCTCGGGTTTCTTCCGTCAAAATCCTCGCCACCTCCTGCAAGACCTTATCACCAGCCGCGTGCCCCAACGTGTCATTTACAGCCTTAAAAAAATCCAGATCGAGATGCATCAGGGCAAAGCGATTTTTACCCGCCAGAAATCGTGACAAAACCTGATCAAGAGCGCGCCGATTCTTTAGCCCAGTCAGTTCGTCTGACAGGGCCTCGGCCTCGGCTTCGGTCTTTGCCCCCAGAAAACGGTGCGCCATTTGGTTGGTGGCTTCCATCGCAGCGGACTTTGCTTCGACCAGATAGAGCATTTCAACGGTCAAATCTGTTGGCGCAAAATCAGATCCAGCCAATCCATAACGCCCCACGGCTTCAACCACTGAGATCCCAAAAGACAGATTTAGCAACACCCCCTCACTGCCCGGAAGGCAGGTCATTGTGCCAATCAAAGGGGTAGAATGGGTATCACGAATACGCAGGTAGAGTTTTGCACCGTTAAACTCCCGCACCTGATCGATGCTGGTCAGTTTTTTCGGACGACGCATTTCGACAAGGCGAAAGACGCTGGTGCCTTCCAGCACTTTCCCCGGCAGGACTTTGCGAAGGGTCGGCCCGACGTGCGTCACAACGCCATTGGAATTCAGGACCAGGCTCATCGGCATCATATAATCGAGTGCCTCAAAGCTGAGTGAGATTGGCAAATGTGCGGTCATGATTTATCCTGTCCCAGCTGCAAGATCAAAGCTGCGCCCTTCAGTGTGTGACATATCCAAAAGGTCCACAGACAGGGTTTCGGTCTGACCAGAGCGCCCGTTATAGTCCAACAACGCTAACGCCCCGTAATCATCCGCCAAAGCGCGTAGTGCGCCCAGGATGACATGACCAAAACCAGGTTCAGGATGACAAATGGAGAGCACATACGCCCCTTCTGACAATTCATCCACTTCGATTTCTGGCATATCCATATCCGGTACGGCCAATCGCGCACGCCCTGGAAGATCCTCCAGAGAATGAAGAAATTCGGTGAAATCCACGCCACCGAAGCGCAGCAAACGCCGCACCCGCTCCGATCGGGTGTCCACGATAAGATAGGTGCCGAAATCCTCGAGCAGATTGTCGCGCGTCTTCCCCAGCAACTCCGCCGCCTGATTGACCACGGTCTGGGTCAAGATGGCATCATACCGAAACATCGGTTCGAAACTGTCAAAGCCGGGATCAATTTCCCGAATAAGATTCATCCAAAACTCATCACCATAAGTTCCGCGCAAAAAACTTTCTAAAGATCGGTCAATTAAGCCGTGCATATCTCACTCGCCCTGATAAATGACCAGTTGAGCCTAGGGGGCCTTTGTTAAAAAACAGAAAACGCCTGCACGCGGGAAAGAAAACCGCCCGACGCAAGTTCAATAATATGTCGATATTTTTAGCGATCTAAAGGACCACGCGACCTTACAGGGCCGCCTGTTGATCCAGCCAATTGGGTAAATAACCGATATCGGGCAAGACAATGTCGGCATGTGGCGCCAATTCAGCCTCGGTCGCAAGCCCAGTTAAGACCCCAACCGTTCTCATGCCCGCCGCACGTCCGGCGTGCAGATCATGTAACGAATCCCCCACCATAACCACCTCCTCAGGCGCGACCCCCATCTGTTTGGCGAAAGCGAGACATTGTCCGGGGGCAGGTTTTCCACCAAACCCGCTGTCATAACCCGCGATGAAGTCAAAAAGATCAATCACACCGGCGCCTGAGAGATGCGCACGCGCAGGCATTTCTGCGTCATTGGTGGCCACCCCCAACGCGATACCGCGCGCCTTTAGCCCCCCGAGACATTCCTTAAGATCGACCGCTTGGGCTTGAGGGGCATTTGCGGCCTCTTCGTTAAGAATTCTTTCTAAGGCATCAGGCGACATGTCAATGAAGGTGATCAACACATTAACCACCTCTTCGGGGGTTCCTGCAATCACGATACTGTCCTGAGAAAACACCTTTGCATCCGTGTCAAACCCGATGGCCGCGCCAATTTCCCGCGCGCGCGCGCTGTCGCCTTCGGTCAGTCGGGCCAAGACGGCGCTGGCCCAACTCTCCCATGTGGCACCGAAATGAAACAGAGTTCCGTCCTTGTCAAACAACACAGCCTTAACAGACATTCAGCGCTCCTCCCGAAAGCAATTCCTTCGCAAATCAACACACTGGCAATGCATCGACGTCAAGTCCAATTCATCTGCCCACCACCCGGCAACATCTGGCGCGCTTGCAATGGCACCTCAAATCCAAGGGTATTGGCCTCGCAAAAGGCAATAACCCAGGCATCATCCATTGTCAGGAAATCCAGCACAGCGCCTAAAAACTCCGGCGCATTGGCGCCCTGTTTCAAATCCTCAACACTTGCCCCAGTGGCCCCCATAAAGATCGGGAGCAAGTCTTCATTTGTGACCAGCCAGCCAAGCGCCGTTAACCCAATCACCTCCGCTTTTTCACGGTTCATTTACATTTCCTCCCTTTTGGAAAGGTTTTCTTAACCAATTGAACCCAATCTGTCAGTGAGCAAATCTAATAAGACGTGGGCTAGGATCAAATATGTCAGGACGCATTCTCATAGCGGACGACGTGGCGACAAATCGCATCGTGTTAAAGGTGAAACTCACCACTGCATGTTACGACGTGACGCAAGCGGTGTCTGTTTCTGATGTTGTCGACATCGCGCATTCCCAACAGCCAGACCTTATTTTACTGGGGCAAACGCTGCAAGGTGGCGGCGGGGTCGAGGCGTGTCGTCGCCTTAAAGCCATCCCCGCACTTGCCGCCATCCCTGTGGTGATCATTTCGCCAGTGGCAGATCGCGCCGATCGCTTAGCCGCCTTGCGCGTCGGGGCCGATGATTTCTTAACAAAGCCACTGGATGAAAGCACATTGCTCGCCATGGTGAGGAACCTAATGCGCGTTCACGCGACGCGTGACGAAGTCACCCGCCGCCATGTTTTGGCCGAGGAAATGGGATTTGGCGAAGCGCCTGCAAGCTTTCAAAAACAAGCCAATATCGCCCTCGTCGCCCCGGCGGTGGAAACCGGCCTGATGTGGCGCAAGGCACTTACACAGGAAATGTCCCAAAAAGTGACCGTTATGACCAAGGCGCAAGCCCTTGAAGACGTGTCACAAACCGGCGCAGTCCCCGATGTGTTTATTATCTCAGCCAATCTATCAGAACAGGGCGACGGACTGCGTTTGGTCTCTGAATTGCGTTCTCGACTGTCCACGAGATACGCGGTGATCATATTCATTGATGAGACGAAAAACAGCCCTTCGGCCTCAATGGCCCTGGATCTTGGCGCCAACGCGGTGATGTCCGGCTATTTTGATGCCGAAGAAATTTCAGTTCGATTGGACCGATTGATCCCAGGTAAATTTCTGTCAGATCAGGTGCGCAGCACAGTGGACCAGCGGCTAAATTTGGCCATGACCGACCCTTTAACGGGCCTGTACAACCGCCGCTATGCGGGGTCATACCTCAATCGACTCGAAGCCCAATCCACCCAAAGCGGGCGCGGATTTGCGCTTATGCTGCTGGATTTGGACAAATTCAAAGGGATCAATGATCGCTATGGGCATTTCGCCGGGGACGAGGTGTTGGTCGATGTCTCAAAACGCCTGCGCGCCAGCATCCGGGATGTGGACCTTCTGGCCCGGTTTGGCGGCGAAGAATTTCTGATTGCGATGCCAGACACCGACCATGACGCGGCCTTGATCATGGCCGAACGGTTGCGCCGTGTGGTTGGGGAAACACCGGTTTACTCTGGGGCGGTTTCGGCACAAATCCCGGTGACCATGTCCATTGGAGTTGCCGTTGCCCCCACCGGGGGCTGTGAGCCCGGTCAGACCCAGGCATTGCTACAAAGTGCTGACCGCGCGCTTTACGCCTCAAAGGCCGAGGGGCGTAACCTTGTGACCTTTGTTCAAAGCGCCGCATAAAACGGTTCCAATAAAAAAGGCAGAGAGGGTTCCCCACTCCACCTTTATTGAATTATCACAAACAGTTATCGTCGAGCGCCACGCATGTTCCGCGCAATGTTATCCGCAAACTCGCGCCGATCCTCCAAGCTCATCAATGCGATCCGCTCAAGGATCAAACGACGCGCGGTATCACCAAAACCAATCATCCGATCGCGCTGACCATCAAGTGCAGCATTCAAAGCCGCAGGATCAAAAGGGTCAGAACGCAAGGCCAACAACATGGCCTGAAAATCACGCCGCATCGCTGCTCGGTTGTCTTTGAATGATCCTTTTTCATCACGCAAAGCTTTGCCAATTGCGCGACGGTCTTTCATTGGCAAGGCCGACGCGATGGGGCCAAACCCCATATCCCGAATGGTGCCACGGTCAGGGCCGCGCGGGTCAAAACCGTGGTCGCGACGCTCCCCCAGATGGGCCCCCGCCACGAGCCCAATCACCACAAGGTTCATGGTCAATGACAAAGCAAACGCCACGCGCACCCATTTACGGCGAGGTTTCACCGCTGGCGGCACTGAAGGGTGTGGAGTGTCAGACATATTTAGCCCTCCTCTTCGATCAAAAGGTCTGTGCCAAAGTAGTTTGGCGCAAAATCCTGAACGTCATAAATCGTGTCCACGCTGGCGTAATCCCCCACCAATAAGACCCCACCCGAGAGTGTCTCAAGCTGGTCAGGTGCCGCAAAGCCAATCCATACACCGGCGACCGTTGCCGTTGCCATGCCCGCAAGTGCGGGCCAGCCACCAATTTGTGCAATGATGTCCTGCCAAAGTGAACGTTTGACACGCGGAGGCGCAAGTGCTGCGAGTTGCGGTTGCGCCAAATCCGCATCCTGCAAAAGTGCTGCCATAAAGCTGTCGGACAGCTCTGGCACATCCTCGCGCCCCGCCTCAAAAAACGCCTCAAGCTGGGCGTCATCTAACAGATCTGTTTCAGTCTTCGCCATATCCCAACTCCTTACGTCGCCCGGCAAGTGCCGTGGCCAGTGCCCTTTTGCCTCGGGCCGTTAGACTTTCAACGGCCTCAACGCTGATCTCTAATATATCCGCAATTTCCGGGTTTGAGGCCCCTTCTAGGTGGCGCAGGGCCACAGCCATACGTTGCCGTTCTGGCAGGGTGTTTAGCGCATCCTGAAGGGCGGTGGCCCGGTCGGCCTGGATCATGCCGTCCACCGCACTTGGTGTGTCATCCGCTGGTTCTTCGATCGCGTCAATGTCCACCGAACGTCGTTTGCGTAACCGATCTGTGCACAGGTTTGTCGCCACCGTATACAGCCAGGTCGAGATCTTGGCCTCGCCCGTGCGCCACTTTGGAGCCTGTTTCCACAACCGCAACATCGCCTCTTGGGTCACATCCTCAGCCTCGGCCCGGTCGCCCCCCAATAAACGCGACGCATAGCCCAAAACCCGCGGTGCGAGCCGCCTGGTCAGGATCTGCGCCGCTGACGGATCGCCATTGCCATAAAGGACCAAAAGCGCCTCATCAGTGGCCTCTGTATATGCGTCCAGCGCCATCGTCATTCCTTGTGACTAGCCCAGCCCCCGCATCGGGGCAACGCCTTCGTGGTGGTGCGCCCCAACGTGGGGCACACCTAAGGTACGTCAGCCGCCGTGTTTGCCGCCTTTGCCATGACGTTTTCCGGCATGACGCATCCACATTTCCTTTTGGGCCGCGTCAAACTCTGCGGCGGAGATGGCGTTGTCATCATCCGTGTCAAAGCGGTCGATCATCCGATCAAGCTTGCTTTGATCTGGCGTCATTTCTGCCAGGGACACTGTTCCGCTATTGTCCGCATCCCGTTTTTCAATCATCTGCTCGGCCATCCAGCCCATACGCTTTTCAGCCGACGGCCCATCGCCCATACGCTTGCCGCCTTGGCCATCAGGGGCCGAGGCCATACGCTCTTTCATATGTGCCTCAGCTTGGGCTTTGACCTCGGTCAAATCCAATGCACCATCCCCATTGGCATCTGCTTCGGCAAATTTGGCGGCGGCATGTGCCTTTAGGTCATCTGCGGTGATCAGCCCGCTGTTGTCCATATCGACATCAGCAAATTCCATCTGCATAATGCCGCCCATCCGGCCACCTTTACCGCCCATTGGGCCACCCTTGCCGCCAAAAGCCGAGGCCGTCAGCCCGCTTGCGGTGACTGCCACACCAGCCATCAAAGCAATTGTTGCGATTTTTGTTGCACGTTTCATAGGTCTCTCCATTTGAGGTTTCGCCTGTCCCTACCGGAGCGTTCCTGCCCGGCGTCATATCCATTCAACGCGGGGCCCGTGCATTTCCGTCGCCTTTTTTTCATTTCCTGCATTTTGCCAAGAAAACAGCGCCGGTACGCAGGGTTACGCTTGACCCTTTTCGAAAACTGACCATGGGTAAGGGTGACATTATGAAAGAGGGCAGAATGGACAAGTCCAAGATCATCCGCCACGCGGCCACCGTGATCCTGATGCGTGACGCACAGACAAACCCGCAGGTTTTGATGGGGCAACGCGGCGCCAAGGCGGCGTTCATGCCCAATAAGTTTGTGTTCCCCGGCGGTGCGGTTGATCCCACGGATGGACAAGTTCCCCTGGCCCAAGGGGGGGCCGAGCCTTGCCTGACCCGGCTTGCGGAAGACGCTGACCCTGATCTGGCCCAAGCCTTGCTTGTTGCCGCCATTCGCGAGCTTTGGGAAGAAACAGGTCAAATTTTGGGCGAAGCGACCCCCTGGGATGGCGATATTCCAGAAGATTGGCAAAGCTTTGCGGATGCAGGCTATGTGCCCTCCGCGGATGGTCTCGCCTTTGCCTTTCGCGCCATCACCCCAAAGGGACGCCCGCGCCGCTTTGATGCGCGTTTTTTTGTGGCTGATGCGGCCAAGCTTAAGACCGACCCTGATGATTTTTCACGCGCCTCGGACGAGCTGAGCCATTTGCAATGGATCCCCATTGATCAGGTGCGCCGCTTTGATTTGCCATTTATCACCGAAGTGGTTTTGGCAGAAATCGTCGGCAATCTGCCCAATCTTGACGCGCCGGCCTCGGTGCCGTTTTTCAACAATGGTGAAGAGGAAAGTCTGTTTGAACGCTTGGGTGGCGTCGGTCCCCTGAGCAGCTGAACGCCAACGGTGTTGGGGTTACAAAAACAGCACCAGCACCAAAACGGACAGTAAGATCAAGGCCGTACCACCCAATTCTCGCTTGGTGATCGCCTCGCGGAACACAAATATTGTGGCGAGATAGCTAAACAGCAACTCCACCTGCCCCAACGCTTTCACCAGCGCTGCGTTTTGCAATGTGAAGGCCGTAAACCAGCAAAAGCTGCCGATCATTGAGCTGACCCCCACAAGGGCACCAACACGCCACGCCGCGAGAACCCGCGTGATTTCACCCGGTTCCCGCATCCGCATCCAAAGGGCCATAACCACCGATTGAAACGCGGTCACACAAGCCAAGGTGAACCCGGCCCGCGCCACGATCCCCTCAATGCCCAATGACAGTGATGCCCCACGATACCCGATGGCCGAACAGGCAAAGAGGATGCCCGACAACAGACCAAGCCCCGCGGCTTTGTTGAAAAAACGCCGCCAGCCCTGCCCGCCTTCGGGGGGATCAGACAGCAGGATCAATCCGGCAAAGCCAACCGCAATGGCAAGGCTGCCCCAAAGGCTGATGCCTTCGCCCAGCACCACCAAGCCCACCAACGCGGTCAACACCACTTCGGTCTTTTTAAACGTGATGCCCACCGCAAAATTACGCGCGGCAAACAGGGCCACCACGCACATCGTGGCGGTGATCTGCGCAATGCCGCCGGTAAAGGCAAAGAGAAAAAAGCGCGCGTTGGGCGTTGGCACGGCTTGCTGCGTCACAGACAGGTAAACCGCCAAAATCACCGCAACCAATGGTGCAGAATAGACAAACCGCGCGAAGGTCGCCCCCGCCGTCGACAGTTTCGTGTCTTTCAGCCGCTTTTGCAGCATGAACCGCAAGTTTTGGCTGAAGGCGGCGGCGATGGTGATGGGGATCCAGGCTTGCATGATCCCCATCTGCCATGTTTTTCAGACGATTGCTAGCTTACCTTGATCGCGCGCCCAACGCCCTCTGGCCCGGGCAATTTGGCGTGTGCTTCGGCAATCTCAACCAACCGTGCCTCGATGTGGTCCGCGGGCGCAGACGGGCGGCGGGTCTCAAGGCTCACATGCAGGAACACTTGCTCGCCGGTGGCCAACAAACGATCCCCTTCATACATGCTGTGGAACAGATGCATTTTCTTGCCTTTGCCCAGAAGGCATTGGGTTTCCACACAAATGCGCTGGCCCAAATGTGCCTCGTCGATGTGGCGGATATGGGTCTCAGCGGTGAAATAGCTGCCGCCCGTCGCGATGTAATCCGCGTCACAGCCAATGATTTCCATGAACCGATCGGTAGAGCGCGCAAAGGCGTCCAGATACCGGCTTTCGGTCATATGCCCGTTGTAATCAAGCCAATCAACAGGGATCGCGGTGGCAAGCGTGGTGATTGGCTTGGTGATATCGACCACAGGTTGCCCCAACCGCTTGTCCTGTTGATTAAGCAACGCCCCTGCCCCCCAGTCGCGCCCCTTCAGCGCGCGCATCATCGCCACAAGGTTATCATCGCGGGTACGTTCCAATTCACGGATCGACATATGGCCCGATTGCGCATCCGACTGATCCGCGATCAGATCCACCAGCTCATCGGTGAAGTCCGGCACATCCATCAGCTTGGTCCAGGGCCATTTCAGACAAGGGCCAAATTGCGCCATGAAATGCTTCATGCCCGCTTCACCGCCCGCCACGCGGTAGGTTTCAAAAAGCCCCATCTGTGCCCAGCGAAGACCAAAACCAAAGCGCATGATGTCGTCGATTTCTTCCGTGGTCGCGATGCCATCAGACACCAACCAAAGCGCTTCGCGCCAGACGGCTTCCAGCAAGCGATCGGCGACATGGGCATCCATTTCTTTTTTGATTTCAATCGGCTTCATGCCGACCTCAGTCAAGATTTCCTTGGCGCGCGCGACGATTTCTGGACTGTTCTTCGCCGTCGGAACAAGTTCTATGACAGGCAAAAGGTAAACCGGGTTAAAGGGGTGCGCGACCATGACCAGACCGGGGCGTGACAGCCCCTCTTGCAACTCAGACGGCTTAAACCCGGATGTGGACGAGCCGATGATTGCATCATCCGCCACAGCCTCCATCAGCTGCGCATAGACTTTTTGCTTAAGATCCAACCGCTCTGGCACACTTTCCTGCACCCAAGAGGCCCCGGACACAGCGTCCGAAATCTCGTCATGATACGACAACTGCCCCTCGTTCGGCATCGACACATCCGAAAGACCGGGCAACGAGCGGCGCGCGTTGTCCAACACTTCGCCGATCTTGCGCTCGGCCTCGGGGTCCGGGTCAAACACCCGCACATCCCATCCCATCAACAAGAACCGCGCGGCCCATCCGCCGCCGATTACGCCACCACCAATAATTGCTGCTGTTTTGGTCATGTTCTCTCCCAGATCTTTCCTGATGCGCGTCAATACATGTGAAGGCGCGACATATTATATCCATTAAATTCAAGCACATCTTCAGCGGCTTTGATGCGATCCCCACCGCCTTTTCGATCCCGATCGAGGATCCAGCCAAAGCTTCCGGACGGGGTGCCAATCGCCGCGGTGCGATAATCATCGTCCACCCAAAGCACCCAGTATTCTGTCTGGTAAGGCTTCTGGCCCAATGTGAAACGTCCGGCCATCGGCTGCTTCACATCATAGATATCCGTCACGCCAAACCCGCTTCGCTTCGGCCCATGCACCGCAATCTGAGCGATCTTTCCTGCCACAGCACGAAAGTCAACCGCGCCGCGCAGCGCCTCTTCTCCGGAGTGTAAAAACTCCGCCCGGATGTGCCAAAAACCAGCGAAACGGTCCACGTCAAACCGGGTGGTCGAACTGATGGGCGTTTTTGTGTTGCGGTGGAACTCGACCCCCACCCCAGCTGTATTGCCGAGACACCCCGTCAACCCCGTGGTTGCCATTCCCATCATCACCCAACGTCTGCTGACAGCCATACTCGCCTCATCACCTGTTACACGCCCCAAATGGCGCAGACCCTTCATGCGCCAATCACCGCGCATTTCGCAAGGAAAGCCTGCCCCGACGAAAGGAAGCAAGGCTCATGGCATCAGGCTTTCCGTGTGGCCGTCGATGGCCATGATCTGCCCGGAAATCTTCGCGGCCCCCTTTGACGCAAGGAATTCCACGGTGTCGGCCACCTCATCCATTGTGACCCATGATCGCAGGCTCACACCTTTGACATACATTTGCCGGGTCTCTTCGATGCTGCGCCCCGTCGCGGCACTTTCACGCTCCAGCACCCGCTCCATCCGAGGGCCTTCAACGGCGCCCGGACAGATCGCATTCACCCGAACCCCATGTGGCCCCAGCTCAGACGCGAGGGTTTTGGTCAGGCCAATGATGGCCCATTTCGCAGAGGCATAGGGCGAGCGCATGGGATAGCCAAATTGACCGGCCGTAGATGAGGTGAGAACGATAAGCCCTTGTTTTTGCGCTTTCATCAAGCGTGCCGCCCAACGACAGGTAAGAAACGCGCCATGCAGATTGGCCGCAACGCAAGCCTGCCATTCACCGTAATCCAATGTTTCAATTGGCCCCGCTGGGCCACCGGTTCCGGCGTTGGCGCAGACCACATCAACGCCCCCCCATTGGGTTTCGACATCAGATAGAAACGCGTCCATCTGTGCTTCATCCGTGACGTCCGCGACATGGACGATGGCATCAGGAAACTCCGCCTGAAATTGCGCGACGGCGTGAGGGTCCGCATCACAGATCGCAATGGCAGCCCCCGCAGAGTGAAACCGCGCAGCCAAGGCGCGGCCAATTCCGGCCGCCCCCGCTGTGATCAACACACGTTGCGTTTCCGCGCGCGTCATGCGCCGACCGGCGCACGTTTGGTCAGGCCGAGGTTTTTGCGCACCTCTTCTGGCCCGATGATCCGCGCGCCCATGTTCTCAACCACGCTCACAGCGCGTTCCACCAACTGCGCGTTGGTGGCTTTCACACCTTTTTCCAGCCAAAGATTGTCCTCAAGCCCCACACGCACATTGCCCCCCGCCAGCACCGAAGCCGCCGCATATGGCATCTGATTGCGCCCAAGCCCAAAGGCCGAGAACGTCCAGTCGGACGGGACATTGTTGACCATCGCCATAAAGGTATTGAGGTCATCTGGCGCGCCCCAAGGCACCCCCATGCACAGTTGCACCAAGGCTGGGCTGTCCAGAACACCCTGTTCCACAAGCGTTTTTGCGTGCCAAAGGTGGCCGGTATCAAAGGCCTCAATCTCAGGTTTCACGCCCATTTCGGTCATCATCCGCCCCATGGCCTCCAACATGCCGGGGGTGTTGGTCATCACGTAATCCGCCTCGGCAAAATTCATCGTGCCGCAGTCGAGCGTGCAAATTTCGGGCAGACATTGGCGAATGTGTTCCACCCGTTCAGAGGCGCCCACCATATCGGTGCCATTTGGGTTCGCTGGGAATGGCTTTTCCACGTCCCCGAAGATAATGTCGCCGCCCATACCTGCGGTGAGGTTCAAAACCACGTCGACGTCTGCTGCGCGGATGCGGTCGGTGACCTCGCGGTACAGATCCAACCGGCGGCTGGGCACGCCCGTTTCCGGGTCGCGTACGTGGCAATGCACCACGGCGGCCCCCGCTTTGGCCGCATCGATGGCGGAATTTGCGATCTGTTCCGGGCTGCGCGGGACATGGGGGCTGCGATCTTGCGTGCTGCCTGATCCGGTCACAGCGCAGGTGATAAACACATCTCGGTTCATTTGAAGTGGCATGACAATCTCCCTTTTCTCATTTCACTGTGGCGGGGCTTGTCGAAACAAGCTTTGCGTTTTACGATGAATTCTTGATGAAACACGCAAATATCTTCACCGCAGATTCTAGCCCCCTGACCATCGGAGTATTGGTGCTGCATGCCGCCAATACACTGTCGCTGGCCGCTGTGCTCGATCCGTTGCGCACCACCAATCGCCGTGCCGGGAAAGAGTTGTTTCGCTGGGCTCTGCTGACGCCGCTTGGGGCGCCGGTCACCCTGACCTCTGGGCTGCAAGTACCGGGCATTGCATTGGACCAGGCCCCGGCATTGGATGCGCTGTTTGTTGTGGCGGGGTTTGAGCTTGAGGAGCAATGCGCACCCGTTCTGCTGTCCCAGATACGTCGCGTCGCGGGGCGCGTGGCCAACATTTGCGGCGTGGATGGAGGGCCGTGGATTTTGGCGAGAGCGGGTCTTTTAAATCAACATATGGCAACAACCCATTGGGAAGACTTGGAGAAATTCACCCAAAGTTTTCCTGAAATTGACGTCACCCGTGATCGTTTTGTGATTGATGGTCGCGTTATGACCACCGGGGGCGCCGGACCTGCGCTGGATCTCATGCTGCATCTGATCCAGACGCGGCACGGGGTTGCATTGGCGATGCGTGCGGCTGGGGCGTTGATTTATGACCCGGATCCCAGTGGCGCGCGCCCACAAAGCGTCACCTCAACCTCGCGGTTAATGGCACGCGCCCCCAAGGTCGCACAGGCCATTCAATTGATGGAAACCCACATTGAAGAGCCTTTGGCCATTTCAGTGATTGCCCAGCGGTTGGGCCTGACGCAACGCAACCTTGAACACCGGTTCAAAGCGGCGATTGACACATCCCCTGGCGCCTATTTTCTGGATTTGCGCCTATCCGAGGCCCGGCGCCTGGCATTGGACACCGCCCTGCCCGCAAGTGAGATCGCACTTGTCACCGGGTTCACCTCTCCGGCGAGCTTTGCCCGTGCGTTCAAAAAGGCACATGGCCTGTCAGTGAGCGATACGCGACGACACGAAGCCGCCGCGTTTTAGACTTTAGTAAGGGTACGGG
Source organism: Aliiroseovarius lamellibrachiae (assembly GCF_018599245.1). Classification (GTDB taxonomy): domain Bacteria; phylum Pseudomonadota; class Alphaproteobacteria; order Rhodobacterales; family Rhodobacteraceae; genus Aliiroseovarius; species Aliiroseovarius lamellibrachiae. Next base: position 322,918 of record NZ_JAHEVJ010000003.1, on the reverse strand, counting down.
TGGTCACGATGCGCCACGTCAATATCGGCCATCACCTCATCCGACAGCACCAGATCTTTGCCCGCCAAGATGGTGGCAAGCTGCGCCTGTGTTGACGCCCCAAAAATGGTCGAGCCCATAAATGGACGCGACATCACAAAAGACAGTGCCATTTGCACCGGATCCAGCCCATGTTTCTGCGCCACGGCCAAATAGGCCGCCACGGCATCAAACGCCCGTTTGGTTTTGCGCCCGCCCAGCTCTGGGTAAATCGCCATCCGCGACCCATCTGGAATGGCACCGCCTTGGTATTTACCTGATAGCAACCCTGTGGCCAGCGGCGAATACGACAGGATGCGTACGCCTTCGTTATGGCAAACCTCGGCGAAATCCGTGTCGGCCTGACGATACATCAAACTGTATTCATTCTGGACCGAGATCACCTCGGGCGCACCCATTTCACGGGCCAATCGCAGCCATTCCATCGTGCCCCACGCGCTTTCGTTGGACAGGGCAAAATGGCGAACCTTGCCCGCGGCAACCAGTTCGGTCATCGCCGTCAACACATCGCGCATATGGGCTTCGGTCGCGGCGCGGTCTTGCCCCGTCGCATCAAAGGTCCAATTTTGCCGGAACGCATAGCCGCCACGCATCGGCCAATGCAATTGATAGATATCGATGTAATCGGTTTGCAGGTTCTTAAGCGAGTTCTCGACCGCAGCCGCAATAATCGCACCATCATATCCACGCCCTTCGCGAACAAAACCCGGGTTGTCACCGGTCACTTTTGTTGCGACGACCACGTCATTACGTCGCCCGGAGGCCGCAAGCCATGTGCCCAAAACACGCTCGGACGCGCCGCAATTCTCGGCTTTGATCGGATTGACCGGGTACATCTCGGCCGTATCGATGAAATTGCCCCCGTGATCGAGGAACATGTCGATCTGGCCATGGCCCTCGGCTTCGGTATTGGTTGTTCCCCAAGTCATCGCCCCAAGACACAGCGCGCTGACCTCAAGCGCGCCGCCTGCCAAACTGTTCATTCGCATCATGTTTCTCCGTTTTCCTGTCAGGCGCATTAGGTAGGGATCGGGCGCAGAGTTGCAACCAGTTGGTGCCCGTCTGCCCCACGATCTTTGCCAATCAGATGGTTGCGTTCACCCCGCCGCCATCCAACAGCACATTTTGTCCAACGATAAATCCGGCGAACTGTGAACAGAGAAAGGCGCAAGTGGCGCCGAACTCTTCCACGGTGCCATATCGCCCGGCGGGGATCGTCGCCATTCGCGCGGCGCGCGCCGCGTCCATGGTGATGCCTTGGGCTTTGACCACCCCTTCGTCCAGCGATTTTGCGCGGTCGGTGTCGTGCAACCCCGGCAGCAAGTTGTTGATGGTCACGCCCGCGTCCGCCACTTGACGCGCGGTGCCGGCCACAAACCCGGTCAACCCGGTGCGCGCGGTGTTGGACAGGCCCAAGACCGGAATGGGGGCTTTCACCGATTGGCTGGTGATGTTGACCACACGGCCCCAGCCGCGGTCCATCATCCCCGGCACGGTGGCTTGGATCAGTGAAATCGGCGTAAGCATATTGGCATCAAAGGCCGCGATAAAATCATCCCGATCCCAATCTTGCCACATACCGGGAGGGGGCCCACCAGCGTTGGTCACCAGAATATCGACCTGAGGGGCAGCCGCCAGCAACTTGTCGCGCCCCGCCTCAGTGGTCACATCCGCGGCCACGGCGGTCACACTTACCCCCGTTTCAGCGCGAAGAGCTTCGGCTGCGCGTTCCAGCACATCTGAACTGCGCCCGTTCATCACGAGGTTCACACCTTCGCGTGCCAAAGCCTGTGCACAGCCAAACCCCAACCCTTTGGACGAGGCTGTTACCAACGCCGTTTTTCCCGAAATCCCTAAGTCCATGACATACACTCCCGTCGCGTTGGTTTATTTGTTCAACGCCCATCTCCACCGGATTATTCTGGAAAGGGCAAGCAATTAGGCCCCTTATTGCCATACAATTGACCCAGTTTTCCATTATCACTAGAGTTTCTCGCCGGGGGCCGTGCCCTCGCATACCGTTTCACCGCCGCTAATATCCGCTCACCCGCAGATCAGCGCGTATAAAAGTACCGTTAATGCCCGACACAGATACCCATAACCAGAGTGCCCCAATGCAAACGCTTCCGGTCTTTCGTGCCCGGCAGTTTTGTGTGGTGCAAGGGGTGAATGAGGGCGACATCCTGACGGATGCGTCTGAGTTGATTCTTGAAGATTCATATACGCTGGACAACGCCCCAGCTGGGCATCTTGCCGTCACCCCACCATCTGACAGTGGAATGCTCACCATCGTCGCGGGGTCCGAGCTGGGCAAACAAGGCGCACCAGTGTTCCTGGATTGCCTGCTGACCTTTATGCCACCCCATGGCGACACACATGAAGCATTGGTGTTGGTGGAAACCACGCCAGAACGCGACCGGATCGCCGAGATCTATCTTTACCCTCTGACCCCGTTCACCCCAGGCGTATCTTACGCGTTGGTCACGATAGATACCGAAGGTGCGCGTGCAAAACTTGCCGAATCTGCCTGTGTTTCGTTCACCCGTGGCACCAACATCACTTTGGCCAGCGGGCAACAAATGCCCATAGAACAGCTTTCTCTTGGTGACAAAATTCTGACCCGCGACAGCGGCCCGCAACCGATCCGCTGGATTGGCCAGCAAACCGTGCGCGCAACCGGGGCGTTTGCGCCCATCACCATCGCTGCTGGGGTGTTGAACAACGACGCACAGCTTACCGTCAGCCCCAGTCATCGCCTGTTCATCTATCAACGCCACGACCGCCTTGGCGTCGGCCAAAACGAAGTGCTTGTTCGCGCCGGCCATCTGATCAACGGTGATACAGTAAAACAATCTGAGGGCGGCTTTGTCGACTATTTCCAGCTGTTGTTTGACAAGCACGAAATCATTTACGCCGAGGGTATCCCGGCAGAAAGCCTGTTGGTCGATGACACCAACCGCCCAGCCCTGCCCGATGGGATGATCCCCCATGTGGTCAAGCCTTACGCAAGCGAACTGAATGTCGATGAGATCTCGCGCAAGGGCGCCGTAGAAATGATCAAGGGCGCAACCAAACGCTAACCCCCGCCAGCTGCGCTTTGCCGCAACAGCAATATTGCGCGTCCCTCGCTTGCCGGATATAGCGAAGCCATGTTGGACACAGATACAAACCGCCCCGAATTGCCGCCCGAAATTGCGCGCCGTCGCACATTCGCGATTATCTCGCACCCGGATGCGGGCAAGACCACACTGACCGAGAAATTCCTTTTGTTTGGCGGCGCCATTCAGATGGCGGGTCAAGTGCGCGCCAAAGGCGAAGCGCGGCGCACGCGGTCAGATTTCATGCAGATGGAAAAAGACCGTGGGATTTCGGTTTCGGCATCGGCGATGTCGTTTGATTTCCGCGATCTGCGGTTCAACCTTGTCGACACCCCCGGCCACTCGGATTTTTCCGAAGACACCTATCGCACGCTGACCGCCGTGGACGCGGCCGTCATGGTGATTGATGGGGCAAAGGGCGTGGAAAGCCAGACGCAAAAGCTTTTCGAAGTGTGCCGCCTGCGCGACCTTCCAATTCTGACCTTCTGTAACAAGATGGACCGTGAAAGCCGGGACGTCTTTGAGATTATTGATGAAATTCAAGAGATGCTCGCCATTGACGTGACACCCGCCAGCTGGCCAATCGGTGTTGGGCGCGACTTCATGGGCTGTTATGACCTGTTAAATGACCGGCTTGAATTGATGGACCGGGCGGATCGTAACGTGATTGCCGAAACGGTCGAAATCTCGGGTTTGGATGATCCGAAACTGGCAGAATATGTTCCTGAACATCTGCTGGAAAAATTTCTTGAGGATCTGGAAATGGCCCGCGAGCTTTTGCCCGCGATAAACCCGCAATCGGTGCTCGAAGGGCATATGACGCCGATTTGGTTTGGCTCCGCCATCAATTCTTTCGGGGTACAAGAGCTGATGAATGGGATCGCGGATTTCGGTCCAGAACCGCAACCCCAGGCGGCCACGCCGCGCGCCATCGCACCGGATGAAAAAAAGGTCGCGGGCTTTGTCTTCAAAGTTCAGGCCAATATGGATCCGAAACACCGCGACCGCGTGGCCTTTGTACGGTTGGCCTCGGGGCATTTCAAACGTGGTATGAAACTGACCCATGTGCGCACCAAAAAACCAATGGCAATCTCGAACCCGGTATTGTTCCTCGCGTCGGACCGTGAATTGGCCGAAGAGGCGTGGGCGGGCGATATCATCGGCATTCCAAACCACGGCCAGCTTCGTATTGGCGACACGCTGACCGAAGGCGAATTGATCCGCGCAACGGGGATCCCCAGCTTTGCACCAGAGCTTTTGCAAGGCGTGCGCGCGGGCGACCCGATGAAAGCCAAGCACCTTGAAAAAGCACTGATGCAATTTGCTGAGGAAGGCGCTGCGAAAGTGTTCAAACCAAACATTGGTTCGGGCTTTATTGTCGGCGTTGTGGGGGCCTTGCAGTTTGAAGTTTTGGCCAGCCGGATTGAGATGGAATACGGGCTTCCCGTGCGGTTTGAGCCGTCACAATTCAACTCGGCCCGCTGGGTGTCTGGTGACAAAGCAAGTGTTGAAAAACTGATCAACACCAACAAGCAGCATATTGCCCATGATCACGACGGAGATCCCGTTTTTCTGACGCGCCTTCAATGGGATATCGACCGTGTTGAACGTGATTTCGAAGGTGTAAAACTGACCGCCACCAAAGAAATGATGGTGTAGAGCAAGCCCAATTTTGACGGGCAAATGTCACCTGTGATGAATGGGCGGTGGAAAATCGCCCATTCGTTTTATTCCCCTTTCTTCGGCACAGAAATCTGGGCCATGCTCTGGCAACAACTCAGTGGAGAGCCTAGATGAAAACCAGCACCCTTGCGATTGCCGCCGTACTTGGAAGCACAGCAACTTCGGGACTGTCTCAGCCAGGTGGCCCCCGCTCGTCTGATGTATGGGCGTTGCTTGACCAAATCCAAATCGAAGAGATCGTCACCGAGACGAGTTACGAAGTGCGCAAGTCTTGGCCCGACGCATTTGCGCAGGACCTGAGCAACATGCGCGTGACCGGATTTGCGGTCGCGATGATCCCCGGCGCGCCCGGCGAAACCGTACAGGAACTTTTGCTCACCTCGGATAGCGGCATTTGTCCGTTGTGCGGCAGCGGCGATCACAATGCCTCGTTGCAGATCGTTCTGGACACGCCACTCGAAGGCTTTGTCGATGGACAGCGCATTTCGATTGAAGGCACGTTGCAACGCGTCGACGATAAAACCACATGGCAAAGCGCCCAGATGATCAACGCCCGCGTTCTCGATCTTTAAGCAACGATGACGCGGATTGTCGTGTAAGCGCAATGACCTCAGCTCACCTTCCGTTGCAAAATCGCGTTTTACCGACGGGCGAGATTGTGTCGGATCCCGCCCGCGGAACATTCACGGGCAATCGTGGCATCCTGCCTTTTGACGCACGCAAGCTCGGCACATCGCGTTGGAAACACCCGCATTGGATCATCTGCACCCTGACCCACCCCAAGGGGCGCTATCACGGCCCGCAACCAACACGCGGCTGGACGCCTTTGTTCTTCCTTGACGAAGCGGTTGGTCTGGCTGCCGGGCATCGTCCCTGTGCCTATTGCCGCCCCAAGGCGTATAAGTCTTTTGTTCAGGCGTGGCGGCAAGCCACAGGTGAACGGGTTTTGCATAAAGAAATGGACCGGGTTTTGCATGCTAACCGCGTGACGCCATCCCGTGAGCAAGTCCGCCATATCCACCCCCTACACGAGCTGCCCACAGGCGCCATGATCGTCTGGAGGGACCAGCCCCATCTGGTTTTGCCCAAGACACTCGCGCCCTATGCGCCCCATGGCTATGGCCCGCATTTACCGCGCCCGCAGGAGGAGGTGACGGTTTTAACCCCTGCCCCGACAATTGCCGTATTGCGCGCCGGGTACCGCCCAAAATGGCACGAAACAGCCGAAAATTGACCAAAAACACGCAACAATCGCAGTGAATTAGCCCAATTGTGCCTATTTCCGGCTAACGCGTTGACCAAAGTCCTATTTTTCTTTACCTCTTGCGTCATCTCGAAAGAGCGCGGCTTTTGTTCCGCGTTTCGGCCATACGGGCCTTCTTTCTCAGTCGCACGGGCCATGTGTGTCCGTGACACAGGACACATATGACGAAATTTTCTGACTTAAAACTCAGCCCCAAGGTTCTAAGAGCCGTTGAAGAGGCTGGATACGAGACCCCAACCCCCATTCAGGCCGGTGCCATTCCGCCCGCTTTGGAAGGGCGCGACGTCTTGGGTATCGCCCAAACCGGCACCGGTAAAACCGCATCATTCACATTGCCGATGATCTCTGCCCTTGCACGAGGGCGCGCACGGGCGCGGATGCCTCGATCCTTGGTGCTGTGCCCCACGCGGGAGTTGGCGGCGCAAGTTGCTGAAAACTTTGACGCTTACGCAAAACACGTCAAGCTGACCAAAGCGCTTCTGATTGGCGGCGTCAGCTTTAAGGAACAGGATCAGTTGATCGACCGAGGCGTTGACGTGCTGATTGCCACCCCAGGTCGTCTGCTGGATCATTTTGAGCGTGGAAAGCTGCTTCTTACTGGCGTACAGATCATGGTGGTGGACGAAGCGGACCGGATGCTTGATATGGGGTTCATCCCCGATATCGAACGCATCTTTAATATGGTGCCCTTCACCCGCCAAACACTGTTTTTCTCGGCCACAATGGCACCGGAAATCGAGCGGATCACCAATACGTTCCTGTCGAACCCAGTGCGGATCGAAGTGGCGCGTCAGGCAACCACCTCGGCCACGATTACGCAAGAACTGTGCATGTTTAAGCCCGGCCGCAAAGATCGCGCTGCGACGCAGAAACGTCAATTGCTGCGCAAATTGATCGAACGCGAAGGCGAGAACTGCACCAACGCTATTATCTTTTGCAATCGCAAAACCGATGTGGACACCTGTGCCAAGTCTTTGAAAAAATACGGCTTTGATGCGGCACCAATTCACGGCGATCTGGAACAATCCAAACGTATGGAAGTGTTAGACGGGTTTCGCGCAGGTACGCTGCGCTTTCTTTGTGCTTCTGACGTGGCCGCGCGTGGGCTTGATATCCCCAACGTAAGCCATGTGTTCAACTATGATGTTCCGGGCCATGCCGAAGACTATGTGCACCGGATCGGCCGCACAGGACGCGCGGGCCGCACTGGTAAAGCCATCATGATCTGCGAACCGCGTGATGAGAAAAACCTGGATGCGATTGAGCGTTTGATTGAGCGCGAAATTCCACGGATTGAACTGCCTGAGACCTCGGACGAGCGTGTCACACGGTCACGTAAATCTGCGACTTCAGACGCCGACAAAAAGCCCGCCACCAATCACGAAGAAAAGCCCAAGCGCGCGCCGCGCAGCCGGTCGCGAAAATCTGACACTGAAAAGTCCGAAGCCGTATATGCAGAGACCGTTCAAGAGCGTGCGGCACCTGTTGAGGCACCGCAAACGGACGCAGCGGCCGCAAAAGCCGACGCCCCCGCCGCAAAGCAGCACGGTGGCAAACAAGATCGGTCAAATCGGTCACGCGGTGGCAATCAAGGACGTCGCAATGACAACCGCACGGTTGGAATGGGCGATCACATGCCCGATTTCATTGCCAAAAGCTTTGATGAGCGCCGCACGGGGTAACCCCACAGGGCCACCCACGGATCACATCACTCTCTTACAACGCCCCTTCCTTTGGTTGGGGCGTTTGCTTTTGGCTGGTCGAAAAATCGTGATTACAAATGGAAACGCCCCAACCAAAGGAAGGGGCGTTTCAGATATCTAAGCTATTGGGATTTAACTACTCTAACCGGCTGACAACAACAGTCACTTCTGGCTTGTGTCCAATCTCGTCATTGGTCGACTTGCGGGCGATGCGCTTTAGCTCATCCCCCAATTTGTCGTCGTCACGCAGGGTTTTCTTACCGGCCCGCATCAGGAACTGACCAAGGTCTTCTTCGAGAATATCCACCAAGGGCGCTTTTGAGCTGCCCAATTCGGACAGGCCCATAATTTCCACCCAAGGCTCGCCCAGCGGCTCGTCACCTTCGACAATCACGTTCACAATCACATGACCATTCAGCGCCATACGGATCCGGTCGCGCACAACCCCGTCAAGAGCGCCGATCAGGATGTTTCCATCCAGATACACACGGTCTGCTTCCACATGTTCCACAATATGCGGCGCGTCCCCGGTCAGATCACACATGGCACCATTCACGACAACCATCGCTTTGCGCCCTGCGTCTTCGGCAAGCCGTGTGTGTTCGCGCAGATGGCGGTGTTCGCCATGCATAGGGATCACCATTTCGGGGTTGATCATCTCATGCACCCGCTCAAGATCCGGGCGGTTGGCATGGCCAGACACATGATAACGGTCATTTTCAGCGACCACATCCACACCCATTTCCGAATAGGCATTCATGATCCGGATCACGCCGCGTTCATTGCCTGGAATGGTTTTGGAGCTGAAAAGGAACATGTCGCCCTCTTTCATGCTCAGCCCCAGATATTTACCGCGTGCCAATTGGGCCGAAGCCGCCCGGCGTTCACCCTGGCTTCCGGTCACGATCAGCATCAGGTTATCGCGCGGCACGTCGCGGGCGTCTTCGACCGAGATTGTGTGGGGGAATTTGCCCAACACGCCGGTTTCTTCGCCCGCCATGATCATCCGTTGCATGGAGCGCCCCAGCAAACACACAGAACGGCCAGCGGCGACGCCTGCCTCGGCCAGCTGTTTGACCCGCGCGACGTTTGACGCAAAGGTGGTTGCCACCACCATTTTGTCGGCGCCTTTGATCAGTTTGACCAGCTCGGGCCCAACCTCGGATTCAGATCGGCCGGGGTTATTTGAAAACACATTGGTGCTGTCACAAACCAGCGCTTTCACGCGGCGGCCATCTTTTGGCTTTGCAATCTCGCGCCACAGGGTTTCGTCGAACGCATCCCCAAGCACGGGGTTCTCATCCAGCTTAAAGTCGCCCGTATGCACCACACGGCCCGCGGGGCTGTCGATGATCAGCCCGGCACTTTCCGGGATCGAGTGGCTAAGCGGCAGATAAGACACGCTGAACGGCCCGGCTTTGATCACCTGCGGATAGATATCGGCGGCGATCACAGCCTCGGCCACTTGGCCTGCCTCTTCCATCTTGCGTTGCGCGTGAAAGCGGGTGAAGGGGCGGGCGTGGATGGGCGCTTTTAGTTTTTGGTACAAACGCCCAACTGCCCCAACGTGGTCTTCATGGGCATGGGTGATAAACACCGCCTCAAGCCGGTCGGCGTTTTCCTCAAGCCATGTCACATCTGGCATAATCAGGTTTACACCCGGCGTTGTGTCCATATCCGGGAAGGTCACGCCCAGATCCACAAGGATCAGACGTTCTTTGCCCGGCTGGCCATAGCCATAGACATAAGCGTTCATGCCGATCTCGCCGGCACCCCCGAGAGGTAGATAAATCAGGCGGTCAGCGGTCATATGTTGCCCTGCTCTTTGTTATAGTCATAAATCCTGATCAGCCCGTGCATGGTCAGGTCGTCTTCGATCACGTCATAAAGGTGTTCGCCCTGTTCAAACAAGGGGGCGAGGCCACCGGTGCCAATCACTTTCATTGGCACGCCATATTCCTCTTTCACCCGGACAATCAAACCCTGAACAAGCCCCACATAGCCCCAAAAAATCCCGGACTGAATACAGCCCACGGTATTGGTCCCAATCACCTTGTCCGGTTGGGTCACATCCACATGCGGAAGTGCGGCCGCACCCTGATGCAAAGCGCCAAGCGACAAGTTCACACCCGGCGCAATCACACCGCCAATATAGGCGCCATCTTTGGCGACCACATCAATATTTGTCGCCGTGCCAAAATCAACAACCATTGAATCGCCGCCGTGGCGTTCAAAGGCCGCGACCGCATTTGCCAACCGATCAGGTCCCGGCACGGTCCCCTCGTCTACGCGTGGCTGAATGGGCAACAGGCAATCGGGTTTCCCCACCACAAGCGGGCGGCACCCAAAGAAGCGATCTGCAAAGACGCGCAAGTTCCAAACCACACGCGGGACTGTGGACGAGATAACCACCCCAGTGATATCCGGCCTGATCCCATAGTGGCTGATCAGCGTGGAAAACCATGTGAAATAGGCGTCCGCCGTGCGCGAATGGTGGGTCGATGTGCGCAGCGTGCACAGGAATTTCTCGCCGTCCCAGATCGAGAAAACGGTGTTTGTGTTACCAGTGTCAATCGCCAGAAGCATGTCTGCCCCCTAAAAGAAAATCTCGGCGGCGGGGATCACCTCGCGGCCTTTGGGTGTAGATAGAACAAGGTTGCCCGCCTCGTCCACCGTGTCAAAGCGCCCCACGGTTTCCGTGTGCATGGTACGTGCGGTGATTGTCTCGCCCAAGCGGGCGGCACGGGCCAGCCATGCTTCGCGAATGGGGGCAAAGCCATAGGTGGTGAACTGTGTTTCATAGTGGTGATACGCGGGCGCCAAGAGGTCCAGAAACTCCTCCGGGGTCACAATGGCACCGGTTTCCCCAGCCAAGCTGACCGGGGCCACGGCGCCGTCCTCAACTTGCTCAGATTTTGGAGCGTCCAGAAGGTTCACCCCGACGCCGATGGCAATATGGCTTACGCCTTCGCCCATGCCCGCGCTTTCAAGCAAAATGCCCGCAACTTTGCCGCCGTTGAGCAGCACATCATTTGGCCATTTAAGCGCAAATGGTGCGGGGCGTCCGCACGCCGCCACAAATGCATCAAACAAGGCCAACGAGGCCACAAAACTGCGCAATGCCACCTGCTGCGGAGGCTCCGCCGGGCGCATGACCAATGTGGCTGAGAAATGTCCTTTGGGCGCGGTCCAGGCACGGCCACGACGGCCCCTGCCCTTGGTTTGTTCCTGCGCCAAGATCCATGTTGGACCAAGAAGACCCGGCGCGATACGCCGGGCCTCTTCATTTGTGCTGTCAACGCTGGTCAGGATGTTTCGACCAACGCCTGCAGGCCAATCATCGGGCCCGTTATTTGACAAGAGCCGCCGCTGCAGCCTGTGCCGCACCCTCGATGCCAAAGAAGTTCACAAAGCCAACCATCACAATCACAGCTGACGCCATCAGAGCGGCCCAAGCGGCGGGGGACATATTGATTTCCACACCCTCAGCCTCGTCACCGAAATACATGAAGTAAACGATGCGCAGGTAGTAAAAGGCGCCGATGACCGATGCGATCACGGCCGCAACGGCAAGCCAAGTCATGCCCGCGTTCACAGCGGCAATCAGCACACCGTATTTGGCAAAAAAGCCAAGCATCGGTGGCACACCGGCCAGCGAGAACATCAGGGTCAACATCGCCAAAGCCTTTACTTTCTCAGTTGAGGCAAGTTGCTTCAGGGCAGAGATATCTGTGACCGGACGGCCATCGCGTTCCATCGACATGATGAAGGCAAAGGTGCCGACGTTCATGGCCACATAAACCGCCATATATTGCAGCATCATCTGCACACCAAATTCGGTGCCAGCAGCCAAGCCCATCAACGCAAAACCCATGTGGGCAATGGAGGAATAAGCCATCAGGCGTTTGATGTTGGTTTGGCCGATCGCGGCGAAGGCGCCAAGGAACATGGAAAGCACGGCCATCAACGCGATGATCTGGCTCCAATCCGAGATGGCATTGCCAAAGGCATCAAACATCACGCGGGCAAACAGGCCCATCGCGGCCATTTTGGGGGCTGTTGCAAAAAAGGCGGTGACCGGGGTGGGCGCGCCTTCGTAAACGTCTGGCGCCCACATGTGGAACGGCACAGCCGACACTTTGAAGGCAAGACCCGTGACCACAAAGACCAGACCGATCAGCATACCAAGGCCAACGTGGCCATCGTTTGCCGCCGCAAGGATCCCGGCGAAATCCGTGGTGCCCGCATAGCCGTAGACCAAAGATGAACCGTAAAGCAGCAGACCAGAGGACAGTGCCCCAAGGACAAAATACTTCATGCCTGCCTCGGTCGATTTCAAGCTGTCGCGGTTCAAGGACGCAACAACATAAAGCGACAAGGATTGAAGCTCGAGCCCCATGTAAAGGGACATCAAGTTGCCCGCAGACACCATCATCATCATCCCAACAGTGCCCAAGGCCACAAGGATGGGGTACTCAAATTTCAGGATGCCACGACGTGCCATTGTCGCCTCGCCCACCACCAACACAGCGGCGGCGGCAAGCAAGATCGCGACTTTGGCAAATCGTGCGTAAGCATCGTCAAGGAACATGCCGTTAAAGGCCGATGTGGCCCCCGACCCGCCTGCGATCATGATGGCAATCGCCACCATAACGCCCGCGGTGATCCAAGTGATTGGTTTGGCCAATGCATCTTTGCCGGTATAGACCGCGCCCAACAGGGCGATCATGGCATAGACCGACAAGAGGATCTCAGGCAGAACCGTTTGAATGTCGACAGAGCTCATATCCGTCCCCTTTAGTGCGACGTGGACACGGCGGCCTCGACCAGTTCGGTCGGGATCGCGGCGTGATAGTTGGAAAGAAGTGCCTCAACCGAGGGGCCGATGATATCGGTCACAAGGCTTGGATAGACACCAAGAAGAAGGGTCATGGCGACCAGCGGCGCAAAGATCATCCGCTCGCGTTTGTCCATGTCAGTGATCGCTTTCAGGCTTTCCTTGATCAGGTCGCCAAAGACGACGCGGCGATACAGGTAAAGCGCATAGGAAGCGGACAAGATCACGCCCGAAGTGGCCACAAAAGCAACCCAAGTGTTGGCTTTGAACATGCCCACAAGCGTCAGGAACTCGCCCACAAATCCAGAGGTGCCCGGAAGCCCCACATTGGCCATGGTAAAGAACATGAAGATCAGCGCATAGGCCGGCATCCGGTTTACAAGGCCGCCATAGGCACTGATCTCACGCGTGTGCATTCGGTCGTAAATGACCCCCACACATAAGAACAATGCGCCGGCAACAAACCCGTGGCTGACCATCTGAAAGATCGCCCCGTCCAGACCTTGTTGGTTCAGCGAAAAGATCCCCGCCGTGACATAGCCCATGTGCGCGATCGATGAATAGGCGATCAGTTTTTTCATGTCTTCCTGAACCAACGCCACCAAAGAAGTATAGACGATGGCGATCACAGAAATCCACAACACGAACGTGGCCAAGGTTTCTGTCCCAACCGGGAACATCGGCAAACTAAAACGAAGGAACCCATAGCCCCCCATTTTCAGCATGATCGACGCCAGAACCACAGACCCCGCCGTGGGCGCCTGAACGTGCGCGTCCGGCAACCAGGTATGCACCGGCCACATTGGGATTTTCACCGCGAACGAGGCAAAGAAGGCCAAGAACAGCAGCGTTTGGACCCCGCCGACAATTTGAATGCCCAAGATCGAAATGGTCTCGCTGTCAAACTGGTGATGGGCCAGAACTTCGAAATCCGTGCCCACCTCCAGCGCCATATAGACCATGGCGACCAGCATCAGAACCGAGCCGACGAAGGTATAGAGGAAGAATTTGAATGACGCATAGATGCGGTTGGCCCCGCCCCAGATGCCGATGATCAGGAACATAGGGATCAGGCCTGCTTCAAAGAACAGGTAAAACAGCACCAGATCCAGCGCCATAAAGACGCCCAACATAAGGGTTTCGAGAAGAAGGAACGCAATCATGTATTCCTTCACGCGGGTTTTCACGCCCCAGCTCGCCCAAATTGTCAGCGGCATCACAAAGGTCGTGAGCATCACAAACAGAACCGAAATCCCGTCGACACCCATTTTGTATTTCAGACCCATGATCCAGTCCGCCTCTTCCACGAACTGATAGCCCGTGTCGGCGCTGTCAAATCCAATAAGGACCAGCAGCGAGAAGAGGAAGGTTGCGACCGTGGCCGCAAGGGCCAGCCACTTGGCGTTACGCGCCGCGGCCTCGTCGTCACCGCGCAGAAACAGCGCAAGGATAACAGCCGCCACCAACGGCAAGAAGGTAATGATGGAAAGCAGGTTGTTCATTAGTGCGACCCACCGTTCAGAAGCATGAGTGAGACCAGGGCGACGATACCGATGATCATCGCGAAGGCATAGGTGAAGACGTAACCGGACTGTGCCCGACCCGCCATTTTGGTGAACCAAGGCACAATGCCCATCGCCACGCCGTTCAGGAAACCGTCAATGGTCTGCGTGTCCCCGCGTTTCCAAAGGAAGCGTCCAATGGCAAAGGCTGGTTTCACAAAGAGCACGTCATAGATCTCGTCAAAGTACCATTTGTTCAGCAGGAACTGATAGACAAATGGGAAGGTGGCCGCCAGCCGCTTGGGCAGGCTTGTGTTCACAACATAGAACCAGAACGCCACGATGAAGCCGATGACCATCGCAATGAACGGTGACACTTTCACCCATTTGGGCGAATGGTGCGCATCGTCAATCACATGATTGTCCGGTGCCATGTAGATCGCGCCCATTGGGGCAGCATGGGTCATTGCTTCGCCGTGATCCGTTCCGTGATCCGCTGTTGCAGCGGGGGCATGATCGTCCGCAGGGGCCGCGTCATGTCCATCCGCCGCAGGGGCCGCCGCCACTTCGTGGCTTTCGATGCCAAAGAAGTGGTTGAGCTTGTGGTGATCGCCAAAGAACGAACCGTACCAGATCATACCAGCAAAGATCGACCCAAGCGCCAGAACACCCAATGGGATGGTCATGACCAGCGGGCTTTCATGCGCCTGATCATGCGTATGCTTGTCGCCGCGTTGCTTGCCATAAAAGGTCATGAACATCAGACGCCAGCTGTAGAAGCTGGTGAACAGCGCCGCAATCACCAGCATCCAGAAGGCGTAACCGCCACTGGTGCCCGCATAGGCGCTCTCAATAATTGCGTCTTTCGACAGGAAGCCTGCGAAACCAATGGGAAGCCCACCAAAGGTGATCAGCGGAATGCCAACACCGGTGATGGCCAACGTGCCGATCATCATCGCCCAGAAGGTCACAGGCAGTTTCTTACGCAGGTTGCCATAGTTCCGCATGTCCTGTTCGTGATGCATTCCGTGAATGACCGAACCGGCCCCAAGGAACAACATCGCCTTGAAGAACGCGTGTGTGAACAGGTGGAACATCGCAACCGAGTACACACCCACGCCCGCCGCCACAAACATGTAACCAAGCTGCGACATGGTTGAATAGGCAATCACGCGTTTGATGTCGTTTTGCACCAGACCGATGGTTGCGGCGACAAACGCTGTGGTTGCTCCCAAGAAGGTGATGAACGCGGTGGCCTCAGGTGCATGCTCCATCAACGGCGACATGCGACAGACAAGGAAGACACCGGCGGTCACCATGGTTGCTGCGTGGATCAGCGCCGACACAGGGGTCGGGCCTTCCATCGCGTCCGGCAACCAAGTGTGCAGGAACAGCTGGGCTGATTTGCCCATCGCGCCGACAAACAAGAGGAACGCCAGAAGGTTCGCTGCGTTCCATTCTGTCCAGAGGAAGGTGATGTTCTTCTCAGCCAACATCGGGACGGCCGCAAACACATCGTCGAAACGAATGCTGTCGGTCATATAGAAAAGGCCGAAGATGCCAAGCGCAAAGCCAAAGTCCCCCACACGGTTGACCACAAAGGCTTTGATCGCCGCCGCATTTGCCGATGGTTTCTTATAGTAGAAGCCGATCAACAGATATGAGGCCACACCCACGCCTTCCCAACCAAAGAACATCTGCAACAGATTGTCCGAGGTCACCAGCGTCAGCATGGTGAAGGTAAAGAAGCTAAGGTAGGCAAAGAACCGGGGGCGATAACTTTCGCCCTCAAACTGCGGGTCATGCGCCATGTAACCCATGGAATAAAGGTGAACCAAAGATGACACCGTGGTCACAACGATCAACATGATGGCGGTCAGACGATCCAATCGGATCGACCAATCCACCGTCAAGCTGCCCGATTGCACCCAGTTCATCAGGTGTACGGTTTGCGGCTCTTCAAGCCCAAAGAAAATCGACCACGACAAGGCCGCCGCGAGGAAGAGAAGCGCGGTGGTAACCACCTGCGCGCCTTTGTCCCCGATCACGCGATGGCCGAAGCCCGCGATCAGCGCACCAATGAGCGGCGCAAAGAGAACGATCTGTGCTGCCATTGCCTCAGCCTTTCATCACGTTGACGTCTTCCACGGCAATAGAGCCGCGGTTACGGAAGAAGCTGACGAGGATCGCAAGGCCAATTGCGGCCTCAGCCGCGGCCACTGTCAGCACAAAGAGGGTAAATACCTGACCGGTGAGATCCCCCAGATAGCTTGAAAAGGCCACCAGGTTGATGTTCACCGCCAAAAGCATCAGCTCGATCGACATCAACAAAATGATGACGTTCTTGCGGTTCAGGAACAGCCCGAAAATGCCGATGACGAACAAAGCCGCCGCGACGCCCAAATAATGTTCTAGTCCAACCATTATGTCCTGTTCCCTTCTCGGGTGGCGCAGATCGCCGACCCCTTCCATTCGTATGTTTGTTCCAAAGTCATGGTCACAGACCCTGCCCCGGTTTCACGTCGATGACTTCCATCGCTTGCGCCGGATCGCGGTGCATCTGTGCAATCACGTTCTGGCGTTTCACATTGGTACGGTGACGCAGTGTCAGCACAATCGCCCCAATCATCGCGACCAAAAGGATCAGGCCGGAGAGTTGGAACAAGAGGATGTAGTCGGTGTAAAGCACCAGACCCAGCGCCTCGGTGTTGTGGATTTCTGAAATCGCTGGCGTGATCGATTGACGCGCGGCCTCGGCCCCATCTGCAAACACCCAGGTGCCAAAGATCGTGCCCAATTCCATCAGCAAGACGACACCGATCAGCATCGCGATCGGCAAGGACTGTGCAATCTCGGCCTTCAGCTCAGCAAAATCCACATCCAGCATCATCACGACAAACAAGAACAGAACCGCCACCGCGCCGACGTAAACAATCATCAACAGCATCGCGACAAATTCCGCACCAAGCAGCACGAAAAGACCGGTTGCGCCCACAAAGGCCGTGATCAACCACAAAACCGAATGCACGGGGTTGCGTGCCATAACGGTGAAAAATCCACCCGTGACCGTGGTCAGGGCAAAGAGGTAAAAAGCGTAATCGGCAACGCTCATGCGTTCCCCTCCTCATTTTCGTCAAACACAGCTTGCGCCAGTTCTAAGGCCCGGGTCATGGCCGGAAGGCCGCCGAGCATCGACATTTGATAGATCACTTCCGCGATCTCTTTTTCAGTGGCCCCAGCTTCAAGCGCGTGACGCACGGTCACTTTGACTTGTGCGTCGGCTTGTGACCCAAGCACGGTCAAGCCAGCCAAAGTGACCAACATGCGTGTCTTTGCGTCCAGACCATCTTTGTTAAAGGCATTGCCAAACATCATATCCATCATGTCTTTCGGCATGGTGGGCATAAGCTTGTCAAAGCCCTGGGGCTTAAACGTCTCCAACGCAGGATTGAAGTTGCGGAGCATCTCCTGCCCCTGCTCCATCATCTGCGCATATAGTTTGGAGAAATCGTTCATCGGTACGGTGCATCCAATTCAAGGTTGCGGGCAATTTCAGCTTCCCAGCGTTCCCCGTTTTCAAGCAGTTTTTCTTTGTCGTAAAACAGCTCTTCGCGGGTCTCGGTGGCAAATTCAAAGTTCGGCCCTTCGACAATCGCATCCACAGGGCAAGCTTCTTGGCAGAACCCGCAATAGATGCATTTGGTCATGTCGATGTCATAGCGCGTGGTGCGGCGCGATCCATCATCACGGGGTTCCGCGTCAATGGTGATCGCTTGGGCCGGACAAATCGCTTCGCACAGTTTACAGGCGATGCAACGCTCTTCCCCATTGGGATAGCGGCGCAGCGCGTGTTCACCACGAAAACGCGGGCTTAATGGCCCTTTTTCATGCGGATAGTTCAGCGTGGCCTTGGGACCAAAGAAGTATTTCAACCCCAGCCCAAAGCCTTTCACAAAATCCATCAGCAGGAAGTATTTTGTTGCGCGTGCGTAATCAAAAGCCATCGATCAGCCCCCCACTGTCCAGCGGGCGTAAGTGCCCCAGAACGCCCCGTATTGGGCAAAGAATGCGACCAGAACAACCCAGGCCAGTGACAGCGGCAGGAAGACTTTCCAACCAATGCGCATCAGCTGATCGTAACGGTAACGCGGCGTGATCGCCTTGATCATCGAGAAGACGAAGAAGAAGAAGAAAATCTTGATCGCCAGCCAGAAGAACCCATCCGGAAGCGCCTCAACCGGTGACAACCAGCCGCCGAAGAACAGGATCGAAATCAGCGTACACATCAGCACAATGGCCACATATTCGCCGATCATAAACAGAAGGAATGGGGTCGAGGAATATTCAACCTGATACCCAGCCACCAATTCCGATTCCGCTTCTGGAAGGTCAAACGGCGGACGGTTTGTTTCCGCCAAAGCCGAGATCAAGAACAGGAACACCATCGGGAAATGCGGCAACCAATACCAGCTGAACAGACCCGCGCCATCTTGTGCCATCACGATGTCACCAAAGTTCATCGATCCTGTGGTGATGATCACACCAATGATGATCAACCCGATTGAGACTTCGTAAGAAATCATCTGTGCCGCCGAACGCAATGATCCGAGGAACGGGTATTTGGAGTTTGACGCCCACCCCCCCATGATCACGCCGTAGACTTCCAAAGAAGACACCGCGAACACAAAGAGAATTGCGACGTTTACATCCGCCAGCACCCAGCCGTCATTGAACGGGATCACCGCCCAGGCCAGCATCGCCAGAACGAAGCTCATCAAAGGAGCTAAGAAAAAGACAAACTTGTCAGCCCCTGCGGGCACCACAATCTCTTTCAACACATATTTGATGAAGTCCGCAAAACTTTGCAGCACCCCAAAAGCACCAACAACGTTGGGGCCTTTTCGCAATTGCACAGCTGCCCAGACCTTGCGGTCAAAATAGAGCAGAAAGGCCAGCGCCACCAAAAGTGGGACCACGATCAGCAAACACTGACCAATGATCAAAAGCGCGATGCCTAGGTTGGTTGTCGTGAAGAATTCATACATATCTCTTCATGCCCTCAGACCGTCGGTATTCCGTTTTCAAGACAATTCTGAACAGTCACTTCCGCGTCGATCGTTTTCAGACCTTTGGGAAGCGCGGCTGAAATCACATAAGCCGCATCGCCTGTCCAGCGCTTGCCATTTTCATCTACATTTGTGCGCACATGGCGGGCAAAACCGTACCCGCGAATAAGCGCATATTGCGCGGCAGCACATTTCCCATATGCCGCCACATCTTCGCGTTCTCGCGCGCCCATCATGGCCACGCGAAAATTCACCAGATCCCCATCCAGAAGCTGTGTCTCTACGCCCAAATACTTAGGCGTGAAAGGTTTTTTCGCATCGGGACTTTGCGCGGCTGGCTGAACACAGGCCGACAAAAGACCCGCTGTCGCGGCCCCAGTCAGTATCGCCTGTAATCCTGCCTTGCGCATCATTTGGATCCTTGTCTTGTCTTTACTCAGCCGCCATTTTGTCAGCAACACGCCCGCGGGCTTGTGCTGACAAATCGGCCATCACTTCTGACGCCCGAGCGATCGGGTTGGTCAGGTAATAATCACCCACCACATAGCGGAAGCTTGCTTTGCCAAGCGTGCCAACCGTCAGCGGTGTTACCTCGTTTTCAATAACCTGATCCACTTGGGCTAGATGTGGCACAGCGGCCACCATGGCCTGACGCAGTTGCGCCATGCTGTCCCATGGAAGGGTTGCGCCAAGCTCTGCCGACAACGCCCGCAGAATAGCCCAGTTTTCTTTGGCATCCCCAACCGGGAAGGCGGCACGTTGTGCCAATTGTGGACGCCCTTCGGTGTTCACAAAGAGGCCCGCCTCTTCCGTATAGGCCGCACCGGGCAGGATGATATCCGCGCGGTGCGCACCACGATCCCCGTGGCTGCCCATGTAAATCACGGTTGGGCCTGCATCGATGTCGATCTCGTCGGCACCCATGTTGAAAATCACATCCGCGCCGGTCGTCGCCGCTTCAATGCCACCTTCAGTCACAGCCCCCACATCCAGCGCGCCAACGCGGCCAGCTGCGGTGTGCAGAACCATCAGTTTTGAATTGGTTTCTTCAGCAAGCTTCATCGACGCCGCCAGAACCGCAAGGCCATCGGCTTCGCGCAGCGCGCCCATGCCAACGATCACAAGGCTTGGCTGATCCATCACCGCACCATGTTCGGTGCCAAGATGTTTCTCAAGCGCTGCACGGTCATTGCCAAGATGTGCGTAGTCATAAGTCAGATCAACGGCGTCGCCGATCAGACCAATGGTGGCCCCTTTGGTCCAGGCCTTGCGAATGCGCGCGTTCAGAACTGGCGCTTCCATGCGAGGGTTGGAACCGACCAGCATGATGAATTTCGCATCATCAATATCTTCGATCGACGCATCCCCCACATAGCCATAGCGGCTGTCCGTTGGCAGACGCGCGTTGTCCACGCGACATTCCACCTTGCCGTCCAGACCTTCGATAAGGGTCTTAAGCGAGAATGCCATCTCGGTTGACGCCAGATCACCGATCAGACCAGAAACCTTCTTGCCCTTCATCGCTGTGGCCGCAGCTAACAGCGCTTCGCCCCAAGAGGCTTTGCGCAGTTTGCCGTTTTCACGGATGTAAGGTGTATCCAGACGTTGACGGCGCAGACCGTCCCAAACGAAACGGGTTTTGTCCGAAATCCACTCTTCGTTCACGCCGTCATGGTTGCGCGGCAGAATGCGTTTCACTTCGCGCCCCTTGGTGTCCACGCGGATGTTAGACCCAAGCGCGTCCATCACGTCGATGGTTTCGGTTTTGGTCAGCTCCCACGGGCGGGCGGTAAAGGCATAGGGTTTTGAGGTCAGCGCGCCCACCGGGCAGAGATCAATGATGTTGCCCTGAAGGTTGCTGTTCAGCGTCTGGTTCAGATAGCTGGTAATCTCGGCGTCTTCACCGCGACCGGTTTGGCCCATCTGGGTGATGCCAGCGACTTCGGATGTAAAACGTACGCAACGGGTACAGCTGATGCAGCGGGTCATGGTGGTCGCGACAAGCGGTCCCAGATCCAAATCATCGACAGCGCGTTTTTGTTCGGTAAAGCGCGACCCCGACAGACCATAAGCCATTGCCTGATCCTGAAGGTCACATTCGCCACCCTGGTCACAGATTGGGCAATCCAGCGGGTGGTTGATCAGCATGAATTCCATCACACCTTCGCGCGCCTTTTTCACCATGGGTGAATTGGTCTTAACGACAGGGGCTTGCCCTTCGGGACCAGGGCGCAAATCGCGCACCTGCATCGCGCAGCTGGCGGCGGGCTTGGGCGGACCGCCCACAACCTCAACCAGACACATACGGCAGTTGCCAGCGATCGACAGGCGTTCATGATAGCAAAAACGCGGCACTTCGACCCCGGCCACTTCACAGGCCTGGATCAGCGTCATTGCGCCATCTACTTCAACTTCCATGTCGTCAATGACGATCTTTTTCAGGTCGCTCATCACGGTCCCTTTTCATCCCGCAAGGGGCACCTGCCCCCTGCCCTTGTCTTGCCCTTGTCAGTCCGCGAGAAGCTTTCCGGCGAAGGACCCTTTTGCGATTTCTGCACGGCCAACCGCACAGTAACTTTCGGCATTGCCCTTACGGGCGCCTTGTTTGGCCAACATCGGTTCGGCGATGGCCCGGAACCGGTCCTGCTCTACCTTGCTGTCCACGTATTTTGTAATCTCACCCAAGCTATAGCCCAGCGTATTTGCGTGTTTTTGCAACTGATACGCTTTGTTGAGCAGGCGGAACTTGCGCAAGCTCAAATCAGGGCAATTTTCATCGATCAAATAGGCAATCGACGCGCCCAAAAGCTCGTTATGCACCCGCGCATCATTGCGCATCGCGGTGTAATCCACCGCAAAAGCCGCGCTGGCAAGGGACACAAAAACGCCCGAGGTCAGAAGGGTTTTAAATTTGGTCATGAAAGATCTCCTTTTCTAAAAAAGGAGATGGGGGTGCCCCCCTTTGTCATGCAATAACAAGCCCCACCCACAAGAGATTTAACGCCTGTGTTCAAGATGTTACTATGATGCATCACAATGTTCATAACCTGTAATTCTGCCCTATCCCTATGAGGTCTTACTCAGCGGCGACGCTGACCTGACCCTGTTTATTCACCCGAATGCGGTCTTCGATTTCACCGCGGAAGTTCTTGATCAAGCCTTGGATTGGCCACGCGGCCGCATCGCCAAGCGCACAAATGGTGTGGCCCTCAACCTGCTTGGTCACGGACAGCAACATGTCAATCTCGTCGATATGCGCCTCGCCTTTGACCAAACGATCCATCACGCGCATCATCCAACCGGTGCCTTCGCGGCACGGCGTACACTGGCCGCAGCTTTCGTGTTTATAGAATTTCGACAGACGCCAGATCGCTTTGATGATGTCGGTGGAATTGTCCATGACAATGACAGCGGCGGTGCCCAGCGACGACCCCTTTTCGCGCAACCCGTCAAAATCCATAACCGCATCGCGGATGTTTTCGCCGGTTACACAAGGCACCGAGGACCCACCGGGGATCACGGCCTTCAGATTGTCCCAGCCACCGCGGATCCCGCCACAGTGACGGTCGATCAGCTCTTCGAATGTGATCGACATCGCCTCTTCAACCACACAAGGGTTGTTGACGTGACCTGAAATGCCGAAAATCTTGGTGCCCGCGTTGTTCGCGCGACCAAAGCCCGCAAACCATTCCGGTCCACGACGCAGGATCGTCGGCACAACCGCAATCGATTCCACGTTGTTCACCGTGGTTGGACAGCCATAAAGACCCGCCCCCGCAGGGAACGGCGGCTTCATGCGTGGCATGCCTTTTTTACCTTCGAGGCTTTCCAAAAGCGCCGTTTCTTCGCCGCAGATATAGGCGCCCGCGCCGTGATGCAGGAAGAGGTCAAAATCCCAACCGGATCCAGCGGCGTTCTTGCCGATCATACCTTTGTCATAGGCCTCATCAATCGCGGCCTGAAGCGCTTCACGCTCGCGGATATATTCACCACGGATATAGATATAACAGGTGTTGGCGTTCATCGCGAAAGAGGCAATCAGCGCCCCTTCGATCAATGTGTGCGGATCATGGCGCATGATCTCGCGGTCTTTACAGGTGCCGGGCTCTGACTCATCCGCATTGATCACCAAATAGGACGGACGACCATCGCTTTCCTTCGGCATGAAAGACCATTTCAAACCGGTCGGGAAACCCGCACCACCACGACCCCGCAGGCCCGAGGCTTTCATCTGATCAATGATCCAGTCACGACCTTTTTTGATGATCCCGGCGGTTCCATCCCAATGGCCACGCGCCTGTGCACCCGCCAAAGTACGGTCATGCATACCGTAAAGGTTGGTAAAGATCCGGTCTTTATCCTGCAGCATTCGCTCTTATCCTTCGTCATGCTGGCGCGACTTGCGCCAGATCCGATACGTTACAACCAGGCCAAATACGAACCCGGCAAGGGCCATCAGATCCACCAGGGCCATGGTCCGCATAGACCACCCATAGCTTTTCCCAACCCAAGAGGCCCCAACCCACAACGCGCCGGTCATGGCGATGACAAGTCCTGCCATGCGCCCCTCGCGGCCCGTCTTATGATGTGGGTCAGTTGCCATATTCATTCCTTAGTAAACCTTGCCTTTTTTGACCTTGTTGGAAAATGCGGTTTCGCCGCCCTCTGCCAAGATTTTTGCTTGATCTACCCAGCCATCTCGTTCGATCCGGCCTTTAAACTTCAAATTATCATCGACCCAGGAAATTTCGTCCGCGCCCCATTTGGCGACTTGATCGAAATGCCAAAAACCCAGCTCATTCAAGGTCTGTTCCAGCTTAGGCCCAACACCTTTCAGCTGTTTCAGATCATCCGCGCCGGCTTTACGCGGCGCTTTCATGGTCCGTGGTTTTTTGGGTTTTCCTGTGGGACCCGCAGCCTCGGTTTTCACCGTGTCCGCCTTGGCCTTTTTCGCAGCAGGCTTTTTCGCCGCTGTGGTTTTTGGCTCATCTTTTGCCGCAGGCGCCGCCTTGGCCGGCGTTGCCTTTGCTGCCGCCTTCTTTGGCGCCGCTTTCGGTGCTGCCGGTTCCGCCGCTTCTTCTGTTGCCTTTGCATCAACAGGTGCCGCGTTCAAGGCCGCACTGTCGACGGCTGATGCCGGCGCAGAGGGCGCTGCGGACGCAGGCGTTGCACTCGCGGGTGCGGACGTGCCAGTTGCAGAGGTCGTTGAAGACGCCGCCGATGACCTTGCCATAGGTGCGCGCGATGATGGGCTGGCCTCGGCCACCTCACCACAAAAGAGTTTCTGCAGCAAAAATGCCGCCCCAACCCCAACAATCGCGGCAACAATCAGCGCCACAATGCCACAGCCAAGCACCAGATACACCGCCACGCCCAAAAGCGCGCCAATGATCCAGCATGTGTTTCGGCATGAAAACAGCCCGGTTTCTTGATTACTCATAGTCCAATTCCCCGTTGATAAATGTGGACGTGCGAAATGACACGCTGGGATGCGCTGGCTTTTGCCTTAGTTGCTTTTTATGTCCCAGACGTATCGTCAAAGAAGTAATCCTTAGTAAACCTTGCCTTTTTTCACTTTGTTCGAAAATGCGGTTTCCCCGCCCTCGGCCAAAGTCTTGGCTTGGTCGATCCAGCCATCACGCTCAATGCGACCTTTGAAACTCAAATTATCATCCACCCACGCGATTTCGTCGGCACTCCATTTTGCGATCTGGTCAAAGTGCCAGAACCCAAGCTCGTTCAGAGTGGTCTCCAGCTTGGGGCCAACACCCTTCAGCTGTTTCAGATCATCTGCACCCGCTTTGCGCGGCGCTTTCATCGTGCGGGGTTTTTTCGGGGTACCCGTCACAGCCGAGGTGGCTGCTTCGGCTTTATCGGCTTTGGCCTTCTTCGCTGCGGGTTTGGCTGCCGCTTTCGCAGGCGCCTTTTCAGCCGCGGGTTTGGCCGCCTTTTCCTGTTGATTGGCTGGCTTGCCCATGGCGGCCGCTTTCGGCGGGGTCGCCTTGCCGGACGTCGCGTTTTTGCCAAGCCAAGGGGTCAACAAAGGCACTTCGGTGCCGTCGATCCGCTTGATGCTGTCGCCAATATCGGTGGCCAGCTGGGCCGAGGCATTATATTTGGTTTTACCGCTTTCATATTCGGTCAGCGTGGTCAGACCCGACAAAGGCTCTGATGCGTAACGACCGTTCAGCGGGCCAGGAACAGGCACGCCACCGGCGGCCATCTCGTCGATCATCTTGCCAAAGCCTTCGGCGGTCAGATCTTCAAAGTAATCCTTGCCGATCTGGGCCATTGGCGCGTTGGTACAGGCGCCCAAACATTCAACTTCTTCCCAGCTAAACTTGCCATCCGCCGACACGGTGTGCGGGGTGGGGGCAATCTTGTCTTTACAGACCCCAATCAAATCCTCGGCCCCGCAAATCATGCAGGACGTGGTGCCGCAGATTTGGATATGGGCCACGGAGCCAACCGGTTGCAATTGGAACATAAAGTAAAACGACGCCACTTCGAGCACGCGAATATACGCCATGTCGAGCATATCTGCGACCGCTTCAAGGGCAGGCTTGGTCAGCCACCCTTCTTGTTCCTGCGCACGCCACAAAAGCGGGATCACAGCAGAGGCCTGACGCCCCTCGGGGTATTTGGTGATTTGCCCTTCGGCCCAAGCCTGGTTGGCGGGTGTGAAAGCAAAGCTTTCGGGCTGTTCATGATGCAGACGGCGAAGCATTAGCGGTCGATCTCCCCAAACACGACGTCCATGGTGCCGATGATGGCGGCAACGTCGGCGAGCTGGTGGCCCTTGGCCACATGGTCCATTGATTGCAGGTGCAAATATCCGGGCGCGCGGATTTTCGAACGATACGGTTTGTTCGTTCCATCGGCGACCAGATAGACACCAAACTCTCCTTTTGGCGCTTCCACTGCGGCGTAAACTTCGCCGGCCGGAACGTGGAACCCTTCGGTATAGAGTTTAAAGTGGTGAATAAGGCTTTCCATCGAGCGTTTCATCTCGCCACGTTTGGGCGGGGTCAGCTTGCCGCGGGCCATAACGTCGCCTTGGCCCTCGGGCGCGCGCAGTTTGGCGATGGCTTGGTGAATGATCGACAGCGACTGGCGCATCTCTTCCATCCGCACAAGATAGCGATCATAGCAATCGCCGTTCTTGCCAACGGGGATCTGGAAGTCAAATTCATCATAACATTCATAGGGTTGCGCACGACGCAGATCCCACGCAAGGCCGGAACCACGCACCATGACACCGGAATACCCCCAGTCAAGGATCTCTTCTTCGGTCACAACACCAATATCGGCGTTGCGCTGTTTAAAGATGCGGTTTTCGGTCAGCAACCCGTCGATATCGTCCATCTTGGCGGGGTATTCATTGGCCCAAGTCTCGATGTCGTTGATCAGATCCTCTGGCAGATCCTGATGCACACCGCCGGGACGGAAGTAGTTTGCGTGCAGGCGCGCACCACAGGCCCGTTCATAGAAAATCATCAGCTTTTCACGCTCTTCAAAGCCCCAAAGCGGCGGCGTCAACGCGCCCACATCCATGGCTTGCGTGGTGATGTTCAGAAGGTGGTTCAGGATGCGGCCGATTTCGGAAAACAGAACCCGGATCAGCGACCCGCGACGCGGAACCTCTACCCCTGTCAGTTTTTCGATCGCCAGACACCAAGCGTGTTCCTGGTTCATTGGCGCCACATAATCCAACCGATCAAAATACGGCAGGTTTTGCAGATACGTCCGGCTTTCCATCAGCTTTTCGGTGCCGCGATGCAAGAGACCGATGTGCGGGTCCGCACGCTCAACAATCTCGCCATCCAGCTCCAGCACCATGCGAAGCACACCGTGTGCGGCGGGGTGTTGCGGGCCAAAGTTGATATTGAAATTGCGGATTTTCTGTTCGCCGCTTTGGGCGTCTTCGAAACCTTTGGAGCCGTCCATCATAGACCCTCTCCCCGTTTATTGGTGCAAATCACGCGTAAAGGTGACGGGCAGCTATTTTTAGAAATGGGCGATGCCGCGAACAGCAAAAGTGACGCGGTCAGCAATTCGGTGAACTCGATCAGCAAAGCCATTAATTTACTTAGCCTCGTCGGATTTTTCATCACCCGGCAGGATGTAATTTGCACCCTCCCATGGGGACATAAAGTCAAACTGGCGATATTCCTGCGTCAGCGACACGGGCTCATAGACAACGCGCTTTTCGACTTCGTCATAACGCACTTCGGTATAGCCCGTGGTTGGGAAATCCTTGCGAAGCGGGAAGCCACGAAAGCCATAGTCGGTCAGAATACGGCGCAGATCAGGGTGGCCGGTGAACAAGATCCCGAACATGTCGAAGACTTCGCGTTCGAACCAATTGGCCGATGGGTGAACCTCGGTGATTGACGGCACCATTTCATCTTCGCGCACGGCAACTTTCACACGGATGCGTTGGTTGGTGTACATCGACAGGAAATGATACACCACGTCAAAACGCTCTTCGCGCGTTGGGTAATCCACCGCGGTGATATCCACCAAGCTTGAGAATTTGCAGGCCTTGTCGGTCTTTAAAAACTCGATAAACGCTGGAATACCTGCAAGCGGCACAGTCACGGTCAACTCGCCAAAGGCAACCTCCCATGACGCAACACAATCAGGGCGCTTTGCATCGAGCAGAGCACCCAGTTCGTTCAGGCTTGCGGTTTTTTGGGCTTCACTCATCTCTTACCTCGCAATCGTGCCGGTGCGGCGGATTTTGCGTTGCAGTTGCAGGATACCGTACACCAACGCCTCAGCGGTGGGGGGGCAACCCGGCACATAGATGTCGACCGGCACAATGCGGTCACAGCCACGCACAACCGAATAAGAATAGTGGTAATAGCCACCACCATTTGCGCAAGATCCCATCGAGATCACGTAACGCGGATCCGGCATCTGGTCATAAACCTTGCGCAGCGCCGGGGCCATTTTGTTGGTCAACGTCCCGGCCACAATCATCACGTCCGACTGACGCGGGGAGGCGCGCGGGGCAACGCCATAGCGTTCCAGATCATAGCGCGGCATCGACGCATGCATCATTTCAACCGCACAGCACGCCAGACCAAAGGTCATCCAGTGCAAAGACCCGGTGCGGGCCCAGTTGATAATGTCATCGGTGGTGGTCAGCAAAAAGCCTTTATCGGCCAGCTGATCGTTCAACAAACGGGTCGCATGTTCGCGGTCGCCCTGCGCCGTGTTCGCGCCTGTTTGAATGCCCTCTGAAATCACTCCCATTCGAGCGCTCCCTTTTTCCACTCATATGCAAACCCAATGGTCAGCACGCCAAGGAACACCATCATCGACCAGAAACCGACCAGTCCGACACCCTTAAAGGCCACAGCCCAAGGGAAAAGAAACGCGATTTCGAGATCAAAAATGATGAACAGGATCGACACCAGATAAAACCGGACGTCAAACTTCATCCGCGCGTCATCAAATGCGTTGAACCCGCATTCGTAAGCGCTCAGTTTTTCAGGGTCGGGGTTGCGAACTGCCAAGACCATCGCGGCGATGATCAGAACAAGTCCGATCACAATGGCAAGTCCGAGGAAAATAATGATTGGGAGGTATTCCCGAAGAAGGTCTTCCACGTGTGGCTCCTTTTATGCGGCCCATATCTGGGCAAACACGCATTCGCTAGCTATGTGCGGTTTACCGCCGCACAGGGTCAGGGTCAACCAATCGGGGTACATATTCAAACAGATGAATGATAGCGCAAGACCGCGCGTCACATGTGAAGCATACCTTTGTTTACAAGGGTTTTTCGACAAGTTTCAGGACCTTGCGCAGTCCCGCCTTCATCACATGTTAACCAAAATTTTCAAGGGCACCCGCAAAAAGATGCCCTCTTTTGTTTCATAGCCCTTGAAAAGAGACTCACCCGCCCCAAAGACCCAGAAAATCAATCAGGATTAACCGGTCCCGGTCGTGGTCCGCGCGCTATGACTGCCAACTTGGCTTTTCTTTGGCAAAGAACGCGGCGATGCCTTCTTGCGCCTCAGCACTTTCCCAGCGCGCGACCAGACCTGCAATCGTCTC
Organism: Aliiroseovarius lamellibrachiae; assembly: GCF_018599245.1. Lineage (GTDB taxonomy): Bacteria > Pseudomonadota > Alphaproteobacteria > Rhodobacterales > Rhodobacteraceae > Aliiroseovarius > Aliiroseovarius lamellibrachiae. Next base: position 293,661 of record NZ_JAHEVJ010000003.1, on the reverse strand, counting down.
ATCAATGATCTCTTCCGTGATCGGTGGCCCAAGTCGACGCGCAAGCGCTTTGGCCTCGGCCACGGCACCGGGCGCCACACTCAGATAGGGTTTCACCTCAGCCTCAATGGCCGCGTCCAGATCCTCTGGCGCCACAGCCTTTGCCAAAAGGCCCAAAGTGACGGCCTCTTCGGCGTCAAATATCCGTGCCGACATGAACACCCGCCGCGCCATTGCCTCGCCCAACCGGGCCAAAACATAGGGGCCGATGGTGGCAGGGATCAGGCCCAACCGCGTTTCGGTCAGGCCAAATTTTGCGCCTGTCACACCGATGGACACATCCGACACGGACGCCATGCCCACACCGCCACCAAACGCCTGTCCTTGCACCTTGGCAATCAGCGGTTTTGGCATGACATTCAAGGCGTTCAGCATCATCGCGAGCTTTTTGGCCTCGATGCCGCGCGTGACCGGATCCGCCGCCATTTGGTCCTGCATCCAGCGCAGATCACCACCGGCACAAAAGCTTTTACCATCGCCGGTTAAGATCACCACGCGCACGCTGTCATCTGTGCCCAGCGCATGGGCCGCATGGGTCAGCTCTTCGATCATCTGCGCGCTCATGGCGTTGTGCTTTTCGGCCCGGTCCAGCAGCAGCGTCGCAACACCACGATCATCCGTGGTGATTGAAATGGTTTCATAATTCATGGCTTAACCCTCAATCCGCATCGCACGCGCCATTTCGGCCCCGCGCTCTAGTATTTCGCGATCCAACCCGGTGGTCATGCCCAAGGATACCACGCGATCATGCACCGCCTCAGTCGCCACATTGCCCTGCGCGCCGGGCGCATAGGGACAGCCACCAAGGCCGCCCACAGCCGCATCAAAGACACGCAGGCCTTTGGCGATGGACGCTTCAATATTGTCGCAAGCGCGCCCTGACGTGTCATGATAATGACCCGCAAACATCTTAGGCCCCGCCACGCCCAAAACAGCCTCCAACATCTTGTTGATTTTCTCAGGCGTGGCCTGTCCAATCGTGTCGCCAAGGCTGATTTCATAACAGCCCATGTCGATCAGCTTTTTCGCCACCCACGCCACCTGTTCCGGCGCGGTTTCCCCATCATATGGGCAGTCTGTCACGCAAGAGATATAGCCGCGCATTTTCACTTTTGCGACTTTTGCGGCCTCTGCAATGGGCTTGAACCGCTCAAGGCTTTCCTCAATCGAACAATTGATGTTGGCCTGCGAAAACCCCTCGCTGGCGGAGCCAAAAATAGCAATCTCATCCGCTTTGGCCGCCATCGCCCCGTCAAACCCACGCATATTGGGGGTCAATGCAGCATACGAAACGCCAGGCGCGCGGGTGATGCCCGCCAGAACATCCGCGCTATCGGCCATTTGCGGCACCCATTTGGGGCTGACAAAACTGGCGATTTCAATGCGTTTGAACCCTGCCCCGGACAAAAGATCCACAAGGGCAATCTTTTCCGCGGTTGGGATCTGGCGTTTTTCGTTTTGCAACCCGTCGCGCGGGCCAACCTCAAAAATCTCGATCTGATCCATGGGTATTTACTCCTCAGGCACAGGATAGAAGTCCTGCGCATAAAACGTCTGCTCACCTTCGCGCGCCACACAACGCTGATACGATGCCATCGCCTCGATCCGCGCCTTATAGGCGATAAGGTTCGGAAATTGTTCAAGATTTACATAATAGGGGGCGGCAAACAGGTTGAACCCCATCATAATGTCCGCAGCCGAAAAGCCCTGATCCAACAACCAATCACGCCCCTCAAGCCGCGCCTCCATCCCCGCGAGCGTATGACGCAACCGCGCGACATTCAGCTTGATCACAATCGGGCTGGCTTTGGCAGGCGGGCGCAAAAACACCATCTGCAGGTTCAGCTGTTCAATCAGGCTCGCCATGGTTTCAGAATAGTGGATCCATTGCAGATAGTCCGTACGGCCCGCCTGACCAATAGCCACGCCTAAGCGCGGCGCGTAAGTTTCCACCAGATATTCGGTGATGGCGCCACTTTCGCTCATCACCAAATCGCCAATTTCCAACGCCGGAATGCGCGTCGCCGGAGAGACTTTTGCCAAGCCCCCCGTCGCCATTTCCTTGGACCCAATCTGATAGCGGATCACCTCAAGCGGCACGCCCAAAGTGGCCTCAAGCCCGATCTCTTCGATCAACCACAACACCCGGAACGAACGCCCATATTGCACATGGTGAAGGCGAAAAGGCGTATCACTCATCCTCTTCCTCCAAACGCACAAGCGGGGCACCCGCTTCGACCTGATCGCCATCCGCACAAAGCACCTCAGCCACAACACCGTCACGCGCGGCCTCAAGCGAGTGTTCCATTTTCATGGCTTCCAAGATCGCCAACCGGTCGCCCTGTTTCACCTCTTGGCCCGCTTTGGCAAAGACCGCTTTCACAAGCCCCGGCATAGGTGCCTCAATCACGCCAGCCCCGGCACCGACCCCTGTGTCACGATCCAGCGGATCGGCCATGTGGAATTCCAAGCCAGACTGTGCAAACACGGTGATCACATTGCCGGCTTTCGCCACGCGCGGCCCACGGTCGTCGCCCATGCTCCATTGACCATTGAGACAGGTGGCTTCGATCTTATCATCATTCACAGTGATCACATGGCGATCGGCCCCAAATGAGGTGACAACGATGTCATAGCTTTCGTCCCCATGCGTCAGCGTCACGAAATGGTTCAAGCCGCCCCAAAGGGTAAAGCCCGATCCCTTTCGCTTCAACAGATCCAATGCGCAAAGGGCCGCAGCCCCAATATCGCCCAGCGTCGGACCCGGTTCATAGGTCAGCGCATCCAAATCGCGTTCAATCAGGCCGGTGTCCACGTCCCCATTGGCAAAGCCTTCATGCCGGGTCAACGCGCCCAAAAAGGCCAAATTGGTGACAGAGCCAGCCACCTCGGTCTTGGCCAGTGCTGTGGACATCATCCGCAACGCCGCCGAACGGGTGGCCGCATGCACGGTGATCTTGGCAATCATCGGGTCATAAAACGGGCTGATCGTATCGCCAGAGCGCACACCAGTGTCGGATCGCGCCCCCACCGGGAATTTCAGATGTGTGAGCGTACCTGTGGCGGGCAAGAACCCCTTTGGCACATCTTCCGCATAAAGGCGCGCCTCAAAGGCGTGACCGTTGATTTTCAGCTCATCTTGCTGTTTTGGCAGACCTTCACCCGAGGCGACACGCAATTGCCATTCCACCAGATCAACGCCGGTGATTTCCTCGGTCACGGGGTGTTCGACCTGAAGGCGGGTGTTCATTTCCATGAACCAGAACCCGTCGGGGCGCAGCCCGTTGGCCCCGTCAACGATAAACTCAACCGTCCCGGCGCCTTTGTACCCAATTGCTTCGGCCGCCAACACACCGGCCTGCCCCATCGCTTCGCGGACCTCTTCGGTCATATCAGGCGCGGGGGCCTCTTCGATCACCTTTTGGTGGCGACGTTGCAAGGAACAGTCGCGTTCGAACAAATGCACCGCTTGGGTGCCATCGCCAAACACCTGAACTTCGATGTGGCGGGGGCTTAGAATGTATTTCTCAATCAGGACATCAGCGTTGCCAAAGGCGGTTTGCGCCTCACCCTGGGCCGAGGCCAAAGCATCCGCAAAATCAGCAGGATCATCAACGCGGCGCATGCCCTTACCGCCGCCGCCAGCCACCGCTTTGATCAGCACTGGATAGCCCATCTTCACGGCCTCTTCGGCCAAAAACGCAGGCTCCTGGTTTTCACCGTGATAGCCCGGCACAACAGGCACACCCGCCTCGACCATCAGTTTTTTGGCGGCATCTTTCAGACCCATCTTGCGGATCGCATCCGCACTTGGTCCGATGAACACCAGCCCAGCCGCTTCCACCGCATCCACAAAATCCGGGTTTTCCGACAGGAAACCATAGCCCGGATGGATCGCTTCGGCACCTGTGTCCAAAGCGGCCTGAATGATCACATCCCCCTTCAGATAGCTTTGCGCAGGCTGTGGCGGGCCAATATGCACCGCCTCATCCGCCATCATCACATGGCGCGCACCGGCGTCAGCGTCCGAGTAGACGGCCACAGAGGCCACACCCAATTTGCGGGCCGTTTCCATCACGCGGCAAGCAATTTCACCCCGGTTGGCAATCAGAATTTTCTTAAACATATCTGTATCCCTTCTGGGCGATTACATGCGGAAGACGCCGAATTTCGTGTCTTCGATCGGGGCGTTGAGGGCGGCAAGCAGCGAGAGGTAAAGCACTTCGCGCGATTTGCGCGGGTCAATCACACCGTCATCCCAAAGCCGGGCCGAGGCGTAAAGCGGGTGGCTCTGCTCCTCAAACATATCAATGGTGGGCTGCTTGAATGCGGCTTCTTCTTCTGCGGACCACTCGCCGCCTTTGCGTTCAATCCCGTCGCGTTTCACGGTGGCCAAAACCCCCGCCGCCTGTTCACCGCCCATCACGGAGATCCGCGAATTGGGCCAGGACCACATGAAGCGCGGCTGATACGCCCGCCCTGCCATGCCGTAGTTTCCAGCCCCGTAAGAGCCGCCCACAACCATCGTCACCTTTGGCACATTGGTGGTGGCCACGGCGGTCACCATTTTTGCCCCGTGACGCGCGATGCCTTCGTTTTCATACTTACGACCGACCATAAAGCCGGTGATGTTTTGCAAAAAAATCAATGGGATATTACGTTGAGAGCACAGTTCTACAAAATGCGCACCCTTTTGGGCGGCCTCCGAAAAGATCACACCGTTGTTGGCGATGATCCCCACGGGGCAGCCCATGATATGCGCAAATCCCGTGACAAGTGTTTCGCCAAAACGCGGTTTGAACTCGTCAAACTTTGACCCATCCACCACGCGCATGATCACCTCGCGAATGTCATAGGGGGTTTTAAGATCAGCAGGCACAACCCCCAACAGCTCCTCTGCGTCATAAAGCGGCTCTTCCGGTTCCTGCCACCTCACAGTGAACGGCTTTTCGCGGTTCAGGCTTTCAACGGCACGGCGGGCCAGCGCCAGCGCATGGGCATCATCTTCGGCCAAATAATCCGCCACACCAGACAGGCGTGTGTGCACATCCCCCCCACCAAGGTCTTCAGCTGTCACAACCTCACCTGTTGCTGCTTTCACCAACGGGGGACCTGCGAGGAAGATCGTGCCCTGTTCTTTCACAATGATGGTCACATCGGACATCGCCGGCACATAAGCGCCGCCCGCCGTACAGGACCCCATCACAACCGCGATTTGCGGAATACCTTTGGCCGACATACGCGCTTGGTTATAGAAGATCCGCCCAAAGTGATCGCGATCCGGGAAGACTTCGTCTTGGTTCGGCAAGTTGGCCCCACCGCTGTCCACCAAATAGATGCACGGCAGGTTGCATTCCTCGGCAATTTCCTGTGCGCGCAGGTGCTTTTTCACGGTCAGCGGATAATAGGTCCCGCCCTTCACCGTGGCATCATTACAGACGATCATGCATTCTTGACCATGCACCTGACCAATACCCGCAATCACACCTGCGGCAGGGGCTGCGCCATCATACATGTCATGCGCCGCAGTGGCGCCGATTTCCAGAAAGGGGCTGCCCGGATCCAACAGGTTCGAGACCCGATCGCGTGGCAACATCTTGCCCCGCGACAGGTGGCGTTCGCGCGAACGCTCCCCGCCCCCTTGCATCGCCGCCTCAGCCGCATCCGCCGCCACTTTCAAATGTTCCAAATGTCCAGCACGATTGGCTTTATAGGCCTCAGAGCCCGGCATTGCAGTGGATTGAAGTTTCATTCTGTGCATCCCTTGTGGTTGCAGGTTCCGGCAGAAGTGGCCGCAACATTTTGTTCAAGTGACCAGGCCTGTGTGGCCGTCAGATTGAGATAACAAGACAGGCTGGCGGGACCGCCCCCGGTGCCACCGCCCCAAGTCGAGCGTTCGTATTCACAAGACGCATCGCGAAACGGGATCCAGGCCCGTTGCATCGCACGCAAGGCGTCAGCCTGACTGGGCGCACTTGATCCAAGCTCTGCCATTTCGGCGTCCATCGCCTTGCTGCCCGCCATCAACAGCCCGTAGGCGGCGTTCAAACGCTGATCCCAATCATGCGCTTCGGCATCAAGACATTGCACCATGCCCACAGTGGTCCAGCCGCTTTCACCGGCCTCCATACAGGCCGTCGCAGACGCCCCAAAACACTGATGCGCCTCGCCATCTTTGCCCTTTTCCGCCAGACAGTTTTCGGTGGCATCAAAGGAATAGGTGATGTCCTGTGCCGCGGCCGGAGCCCCCGCACAGGTCAGCGCAACAAGTGTCGCCCAGCGCAACATTACTGGTTCGCCATCAATTCGCGGCCAATCAACATGCGGCGAATTTCCGAGGTGCCCGCACCGATTTCCATCAGCTTCGCGTCGCGGAACAGGCGGCTCACGGTGCTTTCATTCATAAAGCCGGTGCCGCCCATCGCTTGCACCGCTTGGTGCGCTTGCTTCATTGCTTCTTCGGACGCGTAAAGCACACAGGCGGCGGCATCCTGACGGGTCACCTGACCACGATCACAGGCTTTGGCGACCTCATAGATATAGGCACGGGCCGAGTTCATCGCCGTGTACATATCCGCGATTTTGGCTTGCATCAGTTGGAAGTCACCAATGGGTTTGCCGAACTGTTTACGCTCTTTCAGATAGGGCATGATCTCATCCATACAGGCGGCCATAATGCCGGTGCCGATGCCCGACAGAACCACGCGTTCGTAATCCAGCCCGGACATCAGAACATTCACGCCTTTGCCCTCTTCGCCCAGCACGTTTTCAAACGGCACTTCGACGTCTTCAAAGATCAGCTCAGCCGTGTTTGACCCGCGCATGCCCATTTTGTCGAAATGCGCCGAAGTGCTAAAGCCCTTCATGTCTTTGTCGATCAAGAAGGTGGTGATGCCTTTGGGGCCCGCATCCGGGTCGGTTTTTGCGTAAACCACCAGTGTCTGCGCGTCCGGCCCGTTGGTAATCCAGAACTTGGTGCCGTTCAAAACATAGTACCCATTGCGCTTTTCGGCGCGCAATTTCATGCTCACAACGTCAGAGCCAGCGCCCGCTTCGGACATCGCCAATGCCCCCACATGCTCCCCGGAACAGAGCTTTGGCAGATACTTCTGCTTTTGCTCTTCGTTGGCGTTGCGGCGGATTTGGTTCACACAAAGGTTCGAATGCGCGCCGTAGGAAAGCGAGATTGAGGCCGAGGCCCGCGCGATCTCTTCGACAATCACAACATGCGCGAGGTAAGACATGTCCGATCCGCCGTATTCCTCGGATGTGGTCACACCCAACAGGCCCAGCTCGCCAAATTCTTTCCAAAGCTCATTTGGGAATTCGTTGGTTTTGTCGGCTTGTTCGGCCAAGGGCTTGATGCGCTCTTGGGCAAAAGCATGCACCATCTCGCGCACGGCATTGACGTCTTCACCAAGGTCGAAATTCATGGAATTTGTGAACATGCGGATTTCCTTTTCATGGGCCATTGACGAAAGGGTTGGGTTTCGAGGCCATTATTGAACGCTTGTTCAGTTCTTAGGCAAGCCGTGAATATGAGTCAAGAAAAGGCTGCGACGACATAGCGTCACAGCCTCTCGAAACTTGAATTTAAACGATAATTTTTACGGGCGTTTGCGGCGGTTATTCGGCGGCTTGGTAGACCATGGACACTTCGTCGCGAATAATCCGCGCAATCTGGGCACAATCTTCAACACTAAAGGTCAGCGGAAGGCGCAGATCCAGCACGCCGCGCAAAATCCGGTTGGTTTTCGGCATGTCAGGCGTGTCGGCATAGCGCCAACTGTCATAGCGACTGGTGAAACCGGTCGGTTCTGCCCCGCCAAACCACTTCAACTCAACCCCGCGCGCGCCGCAGCGTGCAAGAACCTTGTTCACATCCGCATCCGACCAATCCAGCAGCAAAAACTGGAACGACGACATCACATAGGCTTCGGCATCAGGGCGCGTAATCACCGTCAGGCCCGGCGTGTTTTCCAGCCCCCGCTCAACCTCGGCATAGCGCGCATTCCACGCCGCACATTGACCGTCGAGCTGGGCCAATTGCGGGCGCAGGATCGCCGCGCGCAGATTGTCCATCCGGCCAGAGATGTTCGGGGTGACATATTTCACCTTTTCAAAGGCGTCCGCAGGTGGTCCCGCAAGGTGACGTTCATAAAGCATATAAGACCCCGACAACATGATCGCCCGCGCCATCAGGTCCGGATCATCAGAGATCAGCACTCCCCCTTCACCCGAATTCAAATGCTTGTAGGTTTGCGTGGAATAGGCGGCCATCGCACCATGGCGCCCAGACAATGTGCCATCCCAACGCGCGCCCATCGTATGGGCGCAATCCTCAACTACAATCACCCCTGCCGCATCACAGATTTGCATCAGCCGGTCCATGTCACAGATATGCCCACGCATATGGCTGAGCAGAAGCACTTTGATATCAGCATCCTGCGAGATCTTCGCTGCAAGATCCTCAAGATCAATGGTCAGCGCTTCGGTCACCTCAACAAACACAGGCTCAGCCCCTAAGGATGCGATCGCTCCGGGCACGGGGGCGAGCGTGAAAGCGTTGGTCAGCACGCGATCCCCGGGTTGCACCCCAACCGCTCGCAGCGCCGTGGCGATTGCATAGCCGCCAGATGATACCGCCAAAGCGAATTTCGCGCCCATGGCGGCAGCGAACTCCTGCTCCAACAAAGCGGCTTGTGACAGCTCGCCTTCAGCCACGTTATAGCGATGCAAGCGGCCACTTTTAAGCACGCTCATCGCCGCCTCAATGGCGTCCTCCGGAATGGGCTCTTGCTGGGTGAAATTTCCCTTAAAAATCTCGCTCATGGCTGGCTCCACCTTGGCCTCTGCGGGTCGTTTTCTGATCTTGGATGTGAAGAACTCATGCTTCCACCGGCACGCCGATCAACCGTTGCACCACGTCTTGCAGCTGATCAAAATGATCCAGCATCGCATCAGGGTCAAGGCGCGCAACGCCCTGCCCTTCGGGGCCAAACCCCACCAACACGCAAGGCACCCCAACGGCGCGCGCAGTGTTCAGATCGGTGATTGTATCGCCAATGATCAACGAGCGCGCAGGATCCCCCCCCGCTTGCCGCACCGCCGCCAAATACGGCGCAGGATCAGGCTTTCGCGTTGGAAGTGTGTCCGCCCCAATCATCGACGCAAATAAATCACGGATGCCTAATTGCCCAAGCAATTGTTCCGCCAAGGCCTCTGGTTTATTGGTGCAGATCCCCACCGCATAACCGCTGGCGTTCAACCGCTTCACGGCCTCAATTGCACCGGGATACATCCGCGTGTGTTGGTCGATGTTGGCGCCATAGTGGATCAGCAAATTGGGGAATTCGCGGTCGACATCGGCCTCATCCCAATTGCCACCCCCCTGTCCAATCCGATCAAATCCAAGGCGCAACATCGCCCGCCCACCATGAAAGGCTGTCAGAGCGTCATCTAGGGGATGCAGCGGATTCTCATGCCCCAAGGCACGAAAACAGGCATTGGCCGCGGCGATCAGATCCCCCGAGGTGTCCGCCAATGTTCCATCCAGATCAAAAATCACTGTTTGCATGCTCAAATTCGGCAAATCTGCGCCGCCTTTCTTGTTTTCTGTGCTCTATAGACTATCAGCCTGTAACCGACAGTAAGGTTAATTGAACCTAGCCCTCTTGCGAGCAACTTCCCAAGGGGTAAAACAGGGCAAAAGATATTGAAAGAGCAGAACCACATGACAACAGCATTGATCGTCCTGGCCGCGGGTAAAGGCACGCGCATGAAATCGGACCTGCCAAAGGTTCTGCACCAAGTGGGCAATGCGCCGCTGTTTGCCCATACGCTTGCCGCCGCCCGCGATCTTGACCCCGCACGCACTGTGCTTGTTGTCGGGCATGGTTCGGATCTGGTGGAAGCGGCCGCAAAAGAGATCAATCCTGACATTCAGATTGTGATGCAGGAAGAGCAGCTGGGCACCGGACATGCGGTCCTGCAAGCACGCGCCGCTTTGAAGGGCTTTGATGGCGACGCAATTGTGCTTTATGGGGATACGCCTTTTATCCGTCCAGAAACGCTCGATGCGATGCGTGCGGCCCGCGCGAATGGGGCCGATGTGGTGGTGTTGGGGTTTGATGCGGCGGATCCCGGTCGTTACGGGCGCCTCGTTGTCAAAGACGGCGCCTTGGCCCGGATTGTGGAATTCAAAGACGCAACTGAAGACGAGCGTGCCATTACCCTGTGCAACAGCGGTGTGATCGCCGCCAAGGCCAGCACCTTGTTTGATCTTCTGGACGGCATCGGCAACGACAATGCTTCGGGCGAGTATTACCTGACCGATATCGTCGAAGTGGCGCGCGCCCAAGACCTGTCAGCGGTCGCCATCACCTGTGATGAGGCGGAAACACTGGGCATCAACTCGCGCACCGAACTGGCGAGCGCAGAGACCCTGTTTCAAAACCGTCGCCGCACCGAGGCGCTTGAGGACGGCGTAACCCTTCAGGCTGCTGAAACCGTGTATTTCTCGCTGGATACCGTGATTGGCCGCGATGCTTATGTGGAACCCAACGTCTATTTTGGCCCCGATGTGACCGTCGAAAGTGGTGCGCGCATTCGGGCGTTCAGCCACCTTGAGGGCTGCCATGTTTCAACCAAATCCATTGTCGGCCCCTTTGCCCGCCTGCGCCCCGGTGCGGAATTGGCCAATGGGGCGAAAATTGGCAATTTTGTCGAGATCAAAAACGCCCAAATCGGTGAAGGTGCCAAGGTGAACCACCTGTCTTACATCGGCGATGCCACCGTGGGGGACGAGGCCAACATTGGCGCGGGCACCGTAACCTGCAACTATGATGGCGTGAACAAGCACCATACCGAAATTGGTGCACGCGCCTTTATCGGATCGGACACGATGCTGGTGGCCCCTGTGCGGGTCGGGACAGAGGCGATGACCGCCTCAGGCTCTACCATCACCAAAGACGTCCCGAATGGTGCCTTGGCCATTGCGCGTGCGGATCAACAGGTCAAACCGATGCTGGCGGTGAAACTATTTGCAAAACTTCGGGCGCTGAAAGCCAAGAAGAAAAAGGACATTTAATATGTGTGGTATTGTTGGAGTATTGGGCAATCACGAAGCGGCCCCCATTTTGGTCGAAGCCCTTAAACGGTTGGAATATCGCGGTTATGACAGTGCTGGCATTGCCACAATTGACGAAACCAACACGCTTGACCGCCGACGCGCCGTTGGCAAACTGGTGAACCTATCAGACCATCTGGTGCACAATCCCTTGGCTGGAAAGTCCGGCATTGGTCACACCCGTTGGGCCACGCACGGCGCCCCAACCACCGATAACGCCCACCCGCATCGCGCGGGGCCTGTGGCGGTTGTGCATAATGGGATCATTGAAAACTTTCGCGAGCTGCGTACCGAGCTTGCCGCCGAAGGCTTCGACTTCAACACCGAAACCGACACGGAAACGGTCGCCCTTTTGGCGCAAAGCCACTTGGACAAAGGGGCCAGCCCCAAGGATGCGGTTGAGGCCACCCTAAGCCGCCTTGATGGCGCGTTTGCGCTGTGTTTCCTGTTTGATGGTGAGAATGACCTGATGATCGCCGCCCGCAAAGGCAGCCCATTGGCCATCGGCCACGGTGACGGCGAAATGTTCGTCGGCTCTGATGCAATTGCGCTGGCCCCCATGACCGACAAAGTCACCTATCTGGAAGAAGGCGACTGGGCCGTAGTCACCCGTGCTGGCGCTGAGATTTATGATGCCGAAGGGCGTCGCGCCAACCGGCCGATGAAGCAGGTGCGCATGGATGCCAATATGGCGGAAAAAGGCGGCTATAAACACTTTATGGCCAAAGAGATTGCCCAGCAGCCCACCGTTGTGGGCGAAGTCCTCTCGGCTTATGTGAAAAACGAAACGATCACCATGGACATGGGACAGGTGGATTTCGCCAAGATTGACCGGCTGTCCATTGTGGCCTGTGGCACCGCCTATTACGCGGGCCTCACCGCCAAATATTGGTTCGAACATTACGCCCGCCTGCCCGTTGACATTGATGTGGCCTCTGAATTTCGCTACCGCGAGGCCCCCTTTAGCCCCCGCACCGCCGCGCTTTTCGTCAGCCAATCAGGCGAGACCGCGGACACGCTCGCCGCCCTTCGGTATGCCCAAGGCAAAGCGGATCACATCGTCGGCCTGATCAACGCCCCTGAAAGCTCGATCGCGCGTGAAAGTGATGTGGCGATTGAAATCCACGCAGGCGTCGAGGTGTCCGTCGCCTCGACAAAAGCCTTCACCGCACAGCTCACCAGCTTTGCCGTGATGGCCCTGAAAGCGGCCCATCAGCGCGGGCATTTGGATGACACGGGCCTGGCCCAAAAGCTGGGCGAGCTGCGCCAACTGCCTGGATTGATGAGCGCAGCTTTGTCGATTGATGACGCCACGCGCGCCGTCTCGGCCAAACTGGCCGAAGCGCGTGACGTGCTGTTCTTAGGTCGCGGCCAGATGTTCCCCCTCGCACTGGAGGGTGCATTAAAGCTAAAAGAAATCAGCTACATACACGCCGAAGGTTATGCTTCAGGTGAATTGAAGCACGGCCCTATTGCCTTGGTCGACCAGCACACCCCAATTGTGGTAATGGCCCCGCATGACGGGCTGTTCGACAAAACGGTTTCCAACATGCAAGAGGTGATGGCGCGTGGTGGACGGGTGGTTCTGGTGTCTGATGCGCGCGCGATGAAAGATGCGGGCGACGGGGTTTGGACCTCGATCACCATGCCCGAAGCGCCGGACCTGCTTCAGCCGATCCTCTACGCCATCCCCGCGCAATTGATCGCCTATCACACCGCCATTGCCAAAGGCACAGACGTGGACCAGCCTCGCAATTTGGCCAAATCCGTGACCGTGGAATAACCAATGGCAAAACAGTTTGCGCGCATCGAAGACGCCCATCAAAGCTTTATCAATGAGCAACCGATCTTCTTTTCGGGCACCGCAGCGTCAGAGGGGCGCGTGAATATCTCGCCCAAGGGGATGGACAGTCTGCGCGTCGTCGGCCCCAATCGGATCCTTTGGCTGAATTACACAGGCTCAGGCAATGAAACGGCGGGGCATTTGCGCCTGTCAAACCGGATGACGCTGATGTGGTGCAGCTTTGGCAAGCGGCCGCTGATCCTGCGCGCCTATGGCACCGCGAAAACGCTGCATCCGCGCGATGAGGGTTGGGGAGATGCTCTGGCCCTGTTTGACGAGCCATATACAGCCCGTCAAATCTATGACATGCACGTCGAAACGGTGCAGACCTCCTGCGGGTATGCGGTTCCAGAAATGGAATTCACCGCCGAACGCGACATCCTTTTGCCCGCTATGGCCGCCAAATCCGGTACGGTCGAAGATTATTGGGCCGAGAAAAACACAACGACAATTGATGGCCTGCCAACGGGCATCTTCGGAGACGACACATGACCCTGGACCAAGCCCTTGACGCGATGCGCGCCCACATCGACCCGAAACGGGCGGTGGAAAGTGCAGCCTATCACAAGCAAACGCGTGAGGTGCTGGGGGTGTCCAACCCCGTGCTCAACGATCTGACCAAAGCCTGGCGCAAGGATCTGAGCGTGGACGAACGTGTGGCGCTGGCCGATGCGCTGTGGAACACGGATATCTTTGAGGCCCGCATTGCGGCCGCCAAACTGCTGACCCAAGCCCGGATGCGGCCGGATGAGGGCGCATGGGAGCTGATCAAAAGCTGGGTGCCACAGTTTGACAGCTGGGCCATTGCCGATCACGCCTGTATGGCCGGGCAAAAACGCCTGATCGCCGACTCCGCGCGCCTTGATGAGGTTGAGGCGTGGGTTACCGCAGATCCTTGGCCCGATACGCTTTGGACCCGCCGCGCGGCCCTTGTGATCACCCTGCCCTGGACCAAGCAAAACAACCCAAAACCTGAGGAGCAAGAGGCGCGCGAGCGCATTCTTGGTTGGGTTGCGGGCATGACTTCGTTGAAACATGGCGCAATGCAAAAGGCTGTGGCGTGGTGGTTGCGGGATCTGTCAAAACATGACGCGGATCGCGTGCGTATGTTCCTGATGGAGCATGGCAATACGATGAAAGCTTTTGCGGTGAAAGAAGCCGGGCGGCACATCGGGTTCACCCCAGAAGACCTGCCTGCTCCGGTCGTGAATGACCCAGACGAAGAGGCTGTGACCGACATGTCGATGGCCCAAACAGACACCAACGGGCCCGCTGACCACACATCCGAAGAAGAATAAAGAGCTGCGGGGGATCGCCCCCCGCACCCTTTTGTTATGAGGTCGCGCGCAACTCCCTGCGCATGATCTTCCCAGTCGCTGTCAGCGGCAAACTGTCGGCAAACTCGACAATACGCGGCGCCACATGGGGGCTGATCCGGGCTTTGACCAGATCCACCAATTCGCGATCCTTGCCGTCCGTCGCACACCCCTCGCGCAACACCACAACCGCTTTCACCGCCTCGGTGCGCAAGGGATCCGGCACGCCAATCACGGCGGCCATCAGCACGTCCGGGTGGGACATCAAACAATTCTCGATCTCGCTGGGGCCAATGCGGTACCCCGCTGAGGTGATCACGTCATCATCGCGGCTGGCAAAGGTGAAATATCCCTCCGTATCCCGTGACGCCAGATCACCGGTGCGCATCCAGTCCCCGTGAAACTTCTCAGCCGTTTTCTCAGGCAAGTTCCAATAGCGCAAAAACATCACCGGATCGGGGCGGCGCACGGCAATTTCACCCATTTCACCGGGCGCAGCTTCCTGCCCACCTGCGTTGATCACCGCCACATCGTGCCCCGGAATAGGTTGCCCCATCGCGCCGGGTTTCACCGCCATCGCACCGGCCACGGACGACAGCACAAGATTGCATTCGGTCTGGCCGTAAAACTCGTTCACCTCAACCCCAAGCACCTCGCGCGACCATGTCAGCAGCTCCGCCCCAAGGCTTTCGCCGCCCGACCCGATCGAGCGAATTTGGACGTCTTTTGGGGGCGCCTCCGACTGGCGCATCAGTTTCAACGCTGTCGGCGGCATAAAGAGATTGCGGATCTTATGATCGGCGATCAGGCGATACGCGGCCTCCGCTTCAAACTTGCGCATCCGGTGGCTGACAATCGGCACACCGAAATACAGAAATGGCATCGCCAGATCCATCAGCCCCCCAATCCACGCCCAATCCGCCGGGGTCCAGCCTTTGTCACCGGCCTGCGGAAAATCCTCGTTATAGGTTTCCACGCAAGGCAAATGGCCAAGCAAGAACCGATGCGCGTGCAGCACCCCTTTTGGCGGGCCGGTGGTGCCAGAGGTATAAATCATCAGGGCCGGATCTTCGGCCAAGGTGTTCATCGGTTCGGCCAGCGGCGTGGCGGCGTTCAGCTCTGCCCAAAACGCATCCTCGTCTGACAAAAGAACATCGCCAAGGTCCGGAAGCCCATCGCGAATTTCACTGAGCTTTGAATGATTTGCACGATCCGTAACCACAACCTTAGAACCGCTGTCAGACAGGCGATAGGCCAAGGCATCGGCGCCAAAAAGCGTGAATAGCGGTAGGACAATTGCGCCAATTTTATAGGCCGCAAAATGGGTGATCAGAACCTCTGGCCCCTGCCCCAACAGCACCGCAACCCGGTCGCCAGCAACCACACCGCGGGCCCGCAAAACGGTGGCAAACCTGTCAGAGGCGTCGCGCAATTCCCCATAGGTCCAATCCCGCGCGCCGCCATCCTGATCCACATGGGTCAGCGCCACGCGGGACGGGTCACGCGCGGCCCAACTGTCACAACAGCGTTCGGCAATGTTGAAATGCTCCGGGATAGTCCAATTGAAATCCGCCCGCATCTTCGCCCACGGTGCCCAAGTGCTGATCAACTTGCGCGATCGGCTTTCGTCCTGCCAAGTTATGTCCGTCACAATCCATAAACCTCAAGCTCATGCAGCCCCGCCAAGGGCAGATCAAGCAGCCGCAAAGCCGACAGCGAAATACGGCTTCCCGCACCATTTGGGCCTGAAATCGGTCGCAGGGTCACCTTGACCGTCCGGCCGGTATTGGCCGCCGTCACGCGCCCTTCTGTTTCCGAGGACACCAAGGGCGTTTCCAGCCAAAACCCAGGCGCCGCCGGATCCCCCAACGTGGCAATGGTTTGCCCCAATGCCCCTTGTGAAAGCGGTGTAGAAACCACCGCATCTTCGCGATCTTCGGCACTTGTGGTGTCAAATTGCTCAACCGTAACAGCCCCCACAGGCGGTGGCGGCGCAACCGGAGCAGATGTCGTCGTCCCCGCATCCGGGGCGGAGGGCATTGGCAATATCTGAGGTATATCAAATCCGGCACAACCGGCCAGAAGAACACTAAGAGCGGGGATCAAAATCAACTGTTTCATATCGCGAAGCGTGACGCAAAATTGATCGCGGTTCAACGGTCAATTCCTTCGTCGGCTCTTGCATGCCCAAACGCGCAGGCATAGGGTCTCGCCATGGAAAAGCCCCGCGAAATGCCTCAAGAAACGCCCCGTCTGGTTGACCCGTTTCAACGCCCCGTCACATATCTGCGGCTGTCGGTCACAGACCGTTGCGATTTTCGTTGCACCTATTGCATGGCAGAAAACATGACCTTTTTGCCGAAAAAGGATTTGTTGACGCTTGAGGAGTTGGACCGGATTTGTTCGGCGTTTATCACCCAAGGTGTTGAAAAACTGCGTATCACTGGTGGTGAGCCTTTGGTGCGACGCGGGATTATGGATTTCTTTGGCGCCATGTCGCGTCATTTGGAAAGTGGCGCGCTGCGCGAACTGACGCTGACCACCAATGGCTCGCAATTGCACCGCTTTTCCGATGATCTGGTGGCGGCGGGGGTCAAACGTGTCAACGTCTCGCTTGATACATTAAACGAAGAGAAATTTGCCAAAATCACCCGCTGGGGACGCCTTCCCCAAGTGCTTAAGGGCATTGATGCGGCGCAAAAAGCGGGGCTTCGGGTAAAAATCAACGCCGTTGCGGTGAAGGATTTCAACCAGGACGAACTCTTTGATCTGGTCAGCTGGTGTGCCGAACGCGATATGGATCTGACCTTTATTGAGGTCATGCCAATGGGCGATATGGATGAGGTCGCGCGTCTCGGCCAATACTGGCCCCTGACGGATCTGCGCGCGGAACTGGCCCAGCACTTCACGCTCACCGATCTATCAGATAACACCGGCGGCCCCGCGCGCTATATCCGTGTGGAAGAGACCGGGCAAAAAATCGGGCTGATCCAACCCCTAAGCCATAATTTCTGCGAAAGCTGTAACCGGGTCCGGATGAGCTGTACCGGCCAATTTTACACCTGTTTGGGCCATGACGGCATGTCAGACCTGCGCGGTCCCCTGCGGGCCAGCAAGGATGATGACGCGCTGATCAAAGCCATTCACGCCGCCATCAGCCGCAAACCCAAAGGCCATGATTTCGACTACTCGCGCCAGAAAGTCAGCGGGCAAACCGTGCGCCACATGAGCCATACCGGCGGGTAATCTTCCCCTTAAATGCGCTCTTTTTCTTGCCCGAAATACCTCGGGGTGAGCGCAAAGCGCGAGGGGCAGCGCCCCTCACACTGCGTCTCGGATCTAGGCAAGCGGCATGCGCTGTTCCGCAATCTCGGCCCACCAGCTACAGCCCGCGGGAATGGCGTCATCGTTGAAGTTGTACTTTGGGTGATGCACCGCCGCCGTGTCGCCATTGCCGACCAAAATATAGGCCCCCGGACGTTCTTCCAGCATAAAGGCGAAATCCTCGCCGCCCATTACAAGCGGCGCATCATCACAGCCCCCAGACACATCCTCAGCCACTTTGGCGGCGAACTCGGTCTGGGTCTCATGGTTCACCATCGCCGGATAATTGCGGGTGTATTCAACCTTGGCAGTGCCACCAAAGGTGGCGGCGATCCCCTCGCAGATTTGGGTGATCCGCTCTTGGGCCAAATCCCGCATCTCGCCTGACAACGTGCGCGTTGTTCCTTTGATCACAACCCCTTGCGGGATGACGTTAAACGCGGTCGACGATGTTTCAAACGAGGTGCAACTGACCACCAACTGTTCAATCGGATCAGCATTTCGCGCCACAATGGTCTGAAGCGCCACAACCGCCTGCGCCGCCATCACGGTGGTGTCGACCGTGTCATTTGGCTTGGCGGCATGCCCGCCTTTGCCTTCAAATGCGACCTCCCAAACGTCAGTCGCTGCGAAAAACGGTCCGGGGCGAATGGCGAATTGCCCCACAGGCTGGCCGGGCCAATTGTGCATGCCGTACACCTCTTGGATGCCAAACCGCTCCATCATGCCGTCGTCACACATCTCCTTGCCGCCACCGCCGCCTTCTTCGGCCGGTTGGAAAATCAGCACCACAGTCCCATCAAAGTTCCGCGTCTCGGCCAGATATTTCGCCGCCCCCAACAGCATCGCCGTGTGCCCGTCATGACCACAGGCATGCATCGCCCCATCGGTTTGCGACGCATAGTCCACGCCGGTTTCTTCATGGATCGGAAGCGCGTCCATATCCGCGCGCAGCCCAACCACTTTGCCCGCACTGTCTTTGCGCCCCTTGATGACGCCAACAACACCCGTGCGACCAATCCCGGTGACAATCTCATCACAGCCAAATTCGGCCAATTTCTCCGCAACGATGCCTGACGTGCGATGCGTTTCAAACAGGATCTCAGGATGCGCGTGAAAATCCTGACGCCAATCGGCGATCTCGGCCTGCATTTCGGCAAAACGGTTTTTGATCGGCATAAGCCCATCCTTTCAATTTGCACCCATCAATCGTGGGCGTCTCTTGGTTAAAGTGCGGGGCCAAGTTTTAGCTTTGACCCATCAAAAAAGCGCCCAAAGCGAAAGCGCGTCATGTCGTGACGGGGCCTGTGCCCCTGAACCATATCCGCCAGAATGCGACCAAATCCCGGCCCAATGCCAAAGCCATGGCCTGACATGCCGGTGGCCACGATCAGGCCCGGCAGCGGCGACACCTCATCCACAATCGGCACCACATCTGGGGTGGCGTCAATCATCCCGGCCCAGGCGCGCTCTAACGTGACCTTGCCCAGCTGCGGGAACAGCTGTTCAAATTCGTGAACCAAGGGCGTGATTTTGGCCATAGTCGGTTTGGGGTTCAGCACACGCATCCGTTCAAACGGGCTGATCGCATCATCCCCCCAACGGCGCGGCGTGGACCATGCGTCGGGAAAGCCTTTTGGCGCGGCGGAGTGATAGCGCGGCCCAAAAGGATCTTGCATCAATTGGGGCAGAAAGGCGCGAAACGCGCGAAACGCATCCGGGCCGATCATAAAGTCATGAAAGCCACTTGGGGCAAGGGTGTATCCGCCATCCGCACGCCTGCGAAAGGCCACCTCTCCTCCGCCGGTTGCGGCACCCGAAAACACGTCTGCAACGGGCGCAGTATGCGCCACGGAGGCCAGCACAGACAATTGCGGGATCGACACGCCGTGGCGGCGCAGAAAAAGCGACGACCACGCCCCACCGGCCAGCACAACACGTCCGGTTTTGATCGCGCCTTGTTCGGTGATCACACCGGTCACCCTTCCAGCAGACAGGTCCAACCCGCGCACCGCACAGTTCTCGGTGATGCGCGCGCCGTGTTTGACCGCAAGACGCGCCAATGCAGGCACCGCCAAATAGGGTTCAGCCCGCATATCCGTATCCGTCCACAGGGCGGCTTTCCAAGAGGCGCAGACATTGGGAAACAGGGCGGCAGTGTCCTTTTGATCAAGCAAGCGGGTGCTTAAGCCCGCGGATTTTGCCAATTTCATAAAGGCCTCAAACTCGGCGATGTCTTTGTCAGATTTGGCCACATAGGCGACACCGGTTTGGGTCAGGCCAATATCCGTCTCCAGCTGCGGGGCCAGCTCTTGCCACAGGGTTTGAGCCTCTTGTGCAATCGGTATTTCGGCCTGATCGCGCCCCTGCACCCGGATCCACCCCCAATTACGAGAGCTTTGCTCGCCTGCGATCCGCCCCTTTTCCAACAGCACAACATCAAGGCCATCCCGTGCCAGAAAAAGCGCAGTGGTGACCCCGATCACACCACCGCCGATGACCACAACATCAGCGGCTTTTGGCAAGGGGGTGCGATGTTCCACCGGATTGATTTCTGAGATTGGGAAGGGCTTCATTTCGACAAATCCTTCAACAGATCGCGCATAAAATCCCATCCCGCTTCGAACTGGGCCACCGAGAGGTATTCGTTGGGTTGATGGGCCTGTGCAATATCGCCCGGACCACAAATAACGGCAGAGAAACCAGCGCTCTGAAACTGGCCAGCTTCGGTGCCGTAACTGACCACATGCTGGCCATTGTCACCGGTCAAACGGCGCGCAAGCCCCTCTGCCGCCCCGTTACGTTCTGGCTGCAATCCGGGCACGAAAAAGGGGGTCGAGACGGTGATCCCCGCGTCGGGATGAATGGCCTTCATGTCGGCCTCCAGCTCAGCAATTTTGGCAAGGTAGCGACCTTTCCAGGCGGTAAGATCCTGGCCCGGCAAAGCACGCAACCCCACGACAAAACGGCACTCTTTCGCAGTGATGTTTTCCGCGGTTCCGCCACGGATCGTGCCCACATGAAGCGTTGAATAGGGCGGGTCAAACATCGCATCCACCCCGCGGGGCGTGGCACGCGCGCTTTCATCGTTTGTCTCATTGGCCCAGTTGACCAATTTTGCCGCCTGCATCACCGCAGAGACCCCGGTGTGCATCAACGAACTATGGACCTCATGCCCATGCACAGACGTCGCCCAACCGATCGCGGCTTTATGGCCTGTGACCACCTTCATCATCGAAGGTTCGCCAATGATGGCCATGGCCGCTTTGGGCAGATGTTGCGCCATCTCGGCAATCATCTGTGGTGCGCCAAGGCACCCAACCTCTTCGTCGTATGACAGTGCAATCTGTATCGGACGCTTTAGGTTTCCAGTCGTGGCGATGGGCACAGCGGCAAGCATCAGGGCCACAAACCCCTTCATATCGCAGGTGCCGCGCCCATAAATCCGTCCTTCAATTTCAACGGCTTGCCATGGGTCCGTCGCCCAGCTTTGCCCTTCAACTGGCACAACATCCGTGTGGCCAGACAGAATGACACCCCCCTCCACTTCGGGGCCAATGTGGGCATAAAGGCTCGCCTTGGTGCCGGCATCATTCTGAACGCGGGTTGACGGAACCCCGTGATGGGTCAGATACCCCTCGACCCAATCCACCAAATCCAGATTGCTGTCCCGACTGACCGTTGGGATCGACACAAGTTTTTCAAGGATTTCGCGCGGCGTCAGGTCAAATGTCATCGTGATGTCCACAGTTTGTGTGGACGCTAACGGTCGCGCGATCCTAGTGTCAAACGGCTTTTCCGGGCCACGCCCCCGATCATCATGAAATCATAGGTTGAAAGTATTGGGAAATTCCCGCATCGGGCTTGCAATTTCACAAAACACCGCCTCTGATTGCACCTATCGCCGCAAGATTTAATCTCAAATTGCGTCCGAACTGACGCTTTTTGACAACCGCTTCCTTTGAACGCGGACACAAATGGTCTATGACAGCGACTTTGGTCAGCGGTGAGCAACATTGAAGGGGAATGAAATGACACTCAAATCTACACTTTTGGCGGCCGTGGCTGTGGCGACAATAAGTGTGATGGCGGCCCGTGCTGAGCGGGGCGCAGATGGTCATTTGAACCTTCTTTATTGGCAGGCCCCCTCGATCCTGAACCCATTTCTGTCTGGCGGCATCAAAGATACGGAAGCCAGTTCGATGATTCTGGAGCCTTTGGCGCGTCATGACGAGAACGGCCAACTTGTGCCTTGGCTCGTGCGCGAAATCCCCACGGTCGAAAATGGCGGTGTGTCGGCGGATATGACCACGATCACCTGGCGGATCACGCCCGGACTGAAATGGTCGGACGGAACTAAGTTCACCGCCGATGACGTTGTTTTCACAGCTAAATACTGCATGAGCCCCGAAGGGGGATGCCAGCAGGAAAGCAAGTTCTTCGATGTGAAAACCGTGGACGCGCTGGATGATTTGACGGTTAAGGTGACGTTTGAAAAACCCAAACCTTATCCTTACGGGCCGTTTGTGGGCCATGACAGCCCGATTCTGCAAAAGGAACAGTTCAAGAACTGCGTCGGTGCGGCGGCCCCCAATTGTACGGCCGAGAATTTTGCCCCCCGCGGCACGGGCCCCTTTCGTGTGACGGATTTCAAAGCAAATGATGTTCTCACACTTGAGGCCAATCCTTTTTACCGCGATCCAGGAAAACCCGGTTTTGCCACTGTGACCCTAAAGGGCGGTGGGGATGCCGCAGGGGCGGCGCGGGCGGTCTTGCAAACGGGCGAGTTTGACTATGCCTGGAACCTGCAAATTGATCCCAGCCTTCTGGCCGAGATGGCCAAGGGCGGAAAAGGCGAGGTGATCACCGCTTTTGGAGCAGCTGTGGAACGGATGCAGGTCAATTTGACCAACCCAGATCCGGCCCTCGGACCAGATCGGTCCACTTTGAAAGGCGGCGCTCATCCGTTCCTGACCGACCCCATTGTCACCAAATCCCTTTCCATGGCGATTGACCGCACAGTGCTGGCAGAGGTCGGATACGGGGCGGCGGGTAAACCCACCTGCAATGTCTTGCCCGCACCGGCCCTTTACAGGTCTGCGGCCAATGATGATTGCCTGATACAGGATATTCCCAAGGCAAATCAAATGCTTGACGATGCCGGCTGGCTGCGTGGTTCTGATGGGATCCGCAGCAAAGACGGCGTGCGCCTGTCAATTCTGTTTCAAACCTCGACCAATGCGGTGCGTCAAGACACGCAAGCGCTTGTAAAATCCTGGTGGACGAAACTGGGGATTGAGGTTGAGCTGAAAAACGTTGCGCCGGCCGTGTATTTTGGCGGATCGCAATCCAGCCCGGACACCTATCAAAAGCATTATGCCGACATTGGCATGTTCACCAATACCTTCACCGGCTCTGACCCGGAAACATATATGAAAAACTGGACCTGCGCACAGATTCCGGCGCCAGAAAACAACTGGCTGGGCTTTAACATCCCGCGCTTTTGCAATGCCGATTATGACGCGTTGGCAGATAAGATGAGCCAAACAGCGGTGCTTGAAGACCGCGCGGCGCTGGCAATTGCAATGAATGACATGCTGGTGCAAAACGGCGCGCTCATCCCGCTGGTGCATCGCGGCGATGTGTCTGCCCGTGCCAAAAACCTGACCGGCGTTCGGATGAATTCCTGGGACAGCGAACTTTGGAATATCGCCGATTGGGGCCGCGCACAGTAATCAATACACGCATCAATGCGGCGGGCCAGACAGCGCGCCGCCCCTTTGAGGATCCAAGGCAAACACATGTTCAACTACACTCTCCGGCGGTTGATTTTTGCGGTGCCTGTGCTGGTCTTGATCAGCTTTGTAATCTTTGTCCTGATTGACTTTGCCCCCAATGACCCCACCGGCAATCTGCCCCTGACCATCCCGGCTGAGGTGCGCGAGAAAATCCGCCTTGGCCTTGGCTTGGACGAACCGACGCACATTCGCTATCTTTTGTGGTGCAAACAGTTTTTCATCAATGAACCGCTGAATGTCTTCGAACAACTCACGGGATGGTCTGTGGGTGACCCGGATCGTTTGCGCCTGCGCAGTTGGTCCACCCACAGCCCGGTGGTTGATCTCATTGCCGAACGGCTGCCACAGACATTATGGGTGGTGGGCCTGTCCTATATATTGGGCATTTGTATCGCGATCCCCATCGGCGTGATGTCGGCCTATCGCCAATTTGGCTGGTTCGACCAGATCGGCACATTTATCGCCATGGTGGGGTTTTCGGTGCCCACATTTTTCACCGGTGTTTTGATGGTGGTCGTCTTCTCGGTGCAACTCGACTGGCTTCCCTCAATCTATGACACCACCCACGAGATCACGGGCTGGTCGAGTTTTGCCTTTCAAATCAAGCAAATGATCATGCCAGTCTGTGTTCTTGCACTTTATAACGCCGCCCAGATCAGCCGCTATATGCGCGCCTCGATGGTGGACAACCTCAGCCAGGATTATGTGCGCACCGCGCGGGCAAAGGGCGTGGGCGAGCGACGTGTGGTGATGGTACATGTCTTGCGCAACGCGTTGATCCCGGTGGTCACGGTGATTGCCATGGGCGTGCCTCAAGTGTTTGGCGGCGCGATCATCACCGAACAGGTGTTTCGCGTAAACGGTCTGGGGCAATTGCTGATTTCCGGCATTCAAAGCGCCGATATCCCGCTGGTGCAAACCCTGACATTCCTGTTTGCCGTGCTGATTGTGCTGTTTAATCTGATTGCTGACCTCCTCTATGGCCTGCTCGACCCGAGGATCCGGTATGCGTAAGGCATCCCCCCTCGCCCATCGCTCGCGACCACACCATGTCTGGGCACGGTTTCGCCGCCATAAAATGGCCTATCTGGGCCTGTGGTTCTTGTTGCTGGTCACAATTCTTACGCTCCTCGGCCCAATGATCTGGACGCTGGACCCCACCACACTTGACATAGCGGCCAAGCACCAGGGGCCAAGCCTGAGGCACCCAATGGGCACCGACCAATTGGGCCGCGATCTCTTTGCGGCGATGATGATCGGTGGGCGGACAAGCCTTATGGTTGGGTTTATGGCGATGTTCCTGTCGCTCGTTTTGGGCACATGTGTCGGGATGATCGCAGCGGTGTTCAAACCGCTTGATGGGCCGTTGATGCGCCTAACGGATCTTTTCCTCGCGCTGCCCATGCTGCCACTTTTGCTGGTGGTCATTATGCTCTGGCGCGACAGTTTGCGCACGGCTTTTGGCCCAGAAAGCGGCGTATTCATTCTGGTCGTTTGCGTCATCAGCATCACCAGCTGGATGCAAACCGCACGCATTGTGCGTGGCGAGGTACTGGCCCTGAAAGAACGCGAGTTCATTTTGGCGGCGATCTCACTTGGCGCAGGGCCGCGGCACCTGATCTGGCAACATATTCTGCCAAATGTACTCAGCCCCATCTTTGTCTCTGCCACGTTGGGGTTTGCCTCTGCCATTCTCACCGAAAGCGCGCTGTCATTTCTGGGGCTTGGTTTTCCATCGGATTTCCCCACCTGGGGGCGGCTGCTGTTTGATGGTACAAACTATATGACCCTCACGCCCGCACGGGTGATTTGGCCGGGGTTGGCACTTTCACTGACCGTCTTATCCGTCAATTACATTGGCGATGGGTTGCGCGATGCCATGGATCCACGCGCAGACACCCAGTAACAAAAAAGGCCGTGCGGGTTGTGCATTGCACAAATGTCAGATCATTCCCCTGCTGAGGCGCAGGCGGGCAGAATAAAGTTTTCGAAAGGGCGCTGGCGCAGAACATTATCCCCCATCAATGCCGCCAAGACATCAAAATCCCCTTGATTCACCCAACACTGATCTGCATTTGGAACATATTCCCAAAAGCGGAGATATGAAGATGTTCGAGACATTGGGCTTTGAAACCCTCACCCCACGCAGCGCCTCTGTCCTGTTAGGTACGTCCCTTGGCCTGGCATTCGGCGTATTGGCATTCCTCTCCCGTTTTTGCCTGCGCCGTGGATTGGTTGGCACAGCGTCCGAACGTCACTCCGCTTTGACCACCTGGCTCTTGGCGCTGGCCGTGGCCGTCATCGGCACACAAGCCGCCGTCTGGGCCGGGTGGATCAATTTTGCTGAACACCGCTTTTTGGCCCCTGACCTGCCGCTGGTTGAAATCCTTTTGGGCGGTGTCATGTTTGGCGTGGGCATGGTGCTGACCCGTGGCTGCCTGTCGCGCCTAACGGTGCTGGCCGCCACCGGGAACCTGCGTGCGCTGGTTGTGCTTGGCGTCGCAGCCCTGACGGCCCTTGCAACGCTGAAAGGCGCCATCGCCCCCCTGCGGCTGGGCTTAGAAGACATGACTGTCGCCGCCCCACCCCTACCAACTTGGCTTGCAATCGCGCCCGTTGTCGCCGTCGCCGGAATGCTCGCACGCCATCGCCCGACACTGGGTCAGCTGACCCTTGGCGCCCTGATCGGGGCCTTGGTCCCTTTGGCTTGGGTTGGCACAGGTTTGGTGTTGCAAGACGAGTTTGACCCGATCACCTTTGAAAGCCTCGCCTTCACCGCCCCTTGGGCCGACAGCCTGTTTTGGACGGTTGCCGCCTCTGCTGTGTCCGGGAACTTTGGCACAGGTCTGATTGGCGGCGTTCTGGCCGGGGCGCTTTTAACCGCGCTTCTGACCCGCCAGTTTGCTTGGCAGAGCTTTGAAAGCGCGGGCCAAATGGGGCAATACCTTACCGGAGGCGCCTTGATGGGGATGGGCGGTGTCTTTGCTGGCGGCTGTACTGTGGGGGCTGGAATGTCCGGCCTCTCCACCCTGTCGTTTGCCGCATTCGTGGCCCTGGGGTCGATTGTTCTTGGGGCGCTCGCCGCAGATCGCCTGCTGACCCGCCGCCTTAATCGTCAATCGAATGTCGGATCCGTCGCACCATCAGCCACACCAGCAACACCACCGGCAGCGTAAGCCCGGCGGTCAGCATCCCCTTGGAAATACCCAACATTCCCGTCAGCGGATAGGTGAAATAGCTGGCCAGAGAAACCGCATAATAGCTGATCGCCACCACCGACAGCCCCTCAACCGTTTCTTGCAACCGCAGCTGAAGATGGGCCCGCTTATCCATGCTTTCAAGCAAAGCCTGGTTCTGGGCGGAACGTTCCACGTCCACACGCGTTCGCAGCAGATCCCCTGCCCGCATCGCACGGCTCGCCATCGACGCAAGCTGCGTTTCTGCGCTCACGACAGTGCGCATCGCCGGATCATAGCGGCGCATCATAAACTCTGCCAGCGTTTGACGCCCTTCAAACCGCTCTTCGCGTAGCGCATTGATGCGCTGATGCACGATGGCTTCATAGGCTTTGGTGGCCCCCAAACGAAACGACGTCGAGGCCATCATTTCCTCCAGCTCTGCTGAAATTGCCAAAAGTTCGTCCAACGTGCTTGTTGGGGCTTCGTTGGATTTGGTCATGGCGCTGACCAGATCAGCCAGTTCACTGTCGACCTGCCCCAAACGGCGGTGCAAATCGCGCGCAACCGGCAGACCCAGCATTGAAACGGTCTTATACGTCTCGATCTCGCAAATCCGCTGCACAATTCGCCCGACCCGGCGCTTGCCGGTGTTCGCTGTGATAAAGGCGACAAAGCGCATATGCCCGGCGGTATCAATCCGAAAGTCGCCCGCAACCATGGCTGCCCGGTCCAGAACCCAAGTGGCCGTCACGCTTTCAGGGACAAACCATTTGGAAATGGCCGATGACATCTGGGCCTCATCTGCCGGCATGTCTTCGATGCGGATATGGGCCGAGGTGATCCGCTTTCCGGGCGCCGCCTCCAGCCATTCCTCGGGGAAGACATCAAAGGCAGACGGGTCAAATGCACGCGCCGTCAAAGTTTCGCCAAACACTGTGTAGGTCACAAATTCCGTGTGCTGTTCCCATTTCAGCTGATACCGGCCAATCTCTCCGAAATAGTGGTTGGCGCCAGGGCTGGGATGGGGCGCGCCGAAGCGATCCAACAGCTGGATCAAATGGTCCCGGTCAAGATCCCGGTCGCGACTTGCCGCATTTTTCGGGCGCTTCACCGCGAGGTAAACCGCCACTCCCGGCGTTTGCAACGCTGGGGACGGGCGGGCATGCAGCTCGTTGGCCAAGGCATACCGATCGGGGTGATCTTCCAGTGAAAACATTCTGCGCTTCTCCTCCGCCCAACACGTAGCAGAGCGCGCGCACATTGCAAGCCTTTATAAACACGTCACTTTTTTCGGTTTTTGTATGCGGCGGGATACAAAGTTAACCTATGCAGGTCTGTACGATCCGCGTAAAGTCCTCGCCGCGTTTTTCAAAATCTGGATATTGATCGAAGGATGCTGCCGCAGGGGCAAGCAGGACCGTATCCCCCGCCTTTGCCTCTTGGGCGGCCAGATGCACCGCGCGCTCCATTGTTTCGCAAATCTCATAGGGCAAATCCCCGAGTTGCAAGGAAAATTCCCGCGCGGAGTGGCCGATCAAATAGGCTTTGCTGACCCCTTTCAGGGCGTCCTTCAGGCTCTCAACGCCGCCCTCTTTGCCCAGTCCCCCAGCGATCCAGCGGATGTTCTTAAAGGCCCCCAAAGCGGCGCGCGCGCTGTCGACATTGGTGGCTTTGCTGTCATTCACAAATGACACACCGTCTTTTTCCCCGACAAATTGCGAGCGGTGCGGAAGACCTTTGAAACTTTTGAACGCCGCTTCTATCTGGCGCGGGGCCAAATTCAGCGTGCGACATGCCGCATAGGCGCAACAGGCGTTTTGGTGGTTGTGACTGCCGGGCAGACCGCGAATGTTGCGCAGGTCGATGGACGCCACCTGACGCCCTTTGCGGTACTCAGACAAGAACCCTTTGCGCGCAAAAACCTGCCAGCCTGGGCCGGTGAGCTTGCGATCGACCGACACACGGATCACACGATCATCGGCGGGCCCTTCGGACAGTTGGCCAGCCAGATAGGCACCTTCGTTCTCGTCCACACCAATCACCGCACGATCAGGTCCGCCTTCCGCAAACAGCCTGCGTTTGGCGGCAAAATACCCGCCCATGCCACCATGGCGATCCAGATGATCGGGCGACAGATTGGTAAAAATCCCCACATCCGGGGTCAACGCGCGGGCCAGTTCGGTTTGATAGCTCGACAGTTCCAACACCACCACTTCGCCGTCATGCGCGGGGTCGATATCCAGCACGCCACGGCCGATATTGCCCGCAAGCTGCGCGGGGCGGCCGGCCTCTTCCAAGATGTGATGGATCAGCGCGGATGTTGTTGATTTCCCATTGGATCCGGTGATGGCCACCACTTTGGGCATGGTCGCAAAACCGTCCCAATCCTCGGTCGCGAAGCTACGAAAGAACAGGCCGATGTCATTGTCGACTGGCACGCCGGCTTGCAATGCACGGGCGATAATCGGGTTTGGCTCTGGGTAAAGATGCGGAATGCCGGGGCTGACGATCAGGGCCGAGATATCCTCCCACACGTTGGCTTTGGACAGGTCACACAGCTCAAGCGCTTGTCCTTCGGCACGGTCGCGCGCCTCTTGCCCATCGTCCCAGCAAAGCGCAATGGCGCCGCCCTCTTCCAGCGCATGTGCAGCGGCAAGGCCGGATCGCCCAAGGCCGAGTACCGCCACTTTTTGCCCTTGATAACCTCTGACCGGGATCATGTGTGCCCTTTCCAAACCGCAGATGCTTTTCCAAATCGCTACCTGAAAAGCTGTGAAAACAAAAGCCCCGCCGCTTCACTTCGAAGGACGGGGCGATTTTTTGGTAAACTCGGATGGGTCAGCGAACTTTCAGCGTCGCCAGACCAACCAAAGCAAGGATCAGCGAAATGATCCAAAAGCGGATGACGATTTGCGGTTCTTTCCAGCCGAGGTGTTCAAAATGGTGATGAATCGGTGCCATCAGGAACACACGCTTTCCAGTGCGTTTGTAGTAAAGCACCTGAATGATCACCGAAAGCGCCTCGACCACAAAAAGCCCGCCAACAATCGCCAAGACGATCTCGTGCTTGGTGGCCACTGCGATCGCGCCCAAGGCACCGCCCAAAGCAAGCGATCCTGTGTCGCCCATAAAGACCGCCGCAGGTGGCGCATTGTACCACAAAAAGCCCAAACCGCCGCCAATGAGGGCAGAGGTGAAGATAAAGAGCTCGCCGGTGCCGGGCACATAATGCACATCCAGATACTCGGTGAAATCAACCCGGCCCACCGCATAGGCAATCACGCCCAGAGTGCCCGCCGCAATCATCACCGGCATGATCGCCAGACCATCCAGACCATCGGTCAGGTTCACCGCATTGGCGGCCCCGACAATGACGATCATCACAAAGGGGATGAACAGATAGCTCATATACAAAAGGCTGTCTTTAAGCACCGGAAAGGCCAGTTGATATTGCAGATCCACCGGGTGATAGGCCGTGGCCCAGACGCCCGCAATGGCCGAAATAACCAGCCCAAGCGCCATGCGAATGCGCCCGGACACACCGGCTGTGTTGTTCTTGGACACTTTGGCGTAATCATCGGCAAAGCCAATCAAACCAAAGCCATAGGTGACAAACAGCGTAATCCAGACATAAGGATTATCGAGCCGCGCCCACATCAAGGTCGCCACCAAAAGCGCCGACAAGATCAACAGCCCGCCCATGGTTGGCGTGCCTTGCTTTTCCTTGTGGCTTTCGGGGCCATCATCGCGGATCGGCTGGCCTTTGCCTTGCCGCTTTCGCAGAATGTTGATCAGCGGTTTGCCAAAGATAAACCCAAAGATCAGCGCGGTAAAAAACGCACCACCCGCCCGAAATGTGATGTAGCGAAACAGGTTGAACACGTCGCCACCATCGGAAAACTCGGTAAGCCAATACAACATCTGGAACGTCCTTTACTGGGGCTTTACTAGGGTTAGCGGTGCGGATGACCCAATTTGCGGATCGCGTCAACCGCTAGGCTGACCTTCGACCCTTTGGATCCCTTTACCAGAATAATATCACCTGCATCCACTAGGGACGCAACGCATGAGGCAAGTTCCGGGGCGGTTTCGACCCATTTGCCCTGTTGATCACCTGACAAAGCCTGCCACAGCGCCTTCATCCGCGGCCCAACGCAATGCACCCGGTCAAGAGCAGCAAGATGGGGAAGATCCGCGATCGCGATGTGAAGCGCCGCCTCGTCCGGGCCAAGCTCTAACATATCGCCCAAAATTGCGATCCGGCGTCCTTTGTGAAGGCGGCCTATACCATCCTTTGGCATCATCACCGACAGCACCTCTAATGCCGCCGCCATCGAGGTAGGGTTGGCGTTAAACGCATCGTCAATCAGCGTAAGCCCAAGACCTTCTGCCGCATCCAAAATCACCTCTTCACGCGTGCCGCGCCCCGCAGGGGGGTGCCATAGCGGCATGTCACGCGCCGCCAGGGTCACGTCGGCCCCAAGCGCGTGGACCGCGACCAAAACACCAAGCGCGTTGCTGGCAAAATGCCTCCCGGCAGTCGATATTTTAAAAAGATATTCGACCCCACAGACCATGCCCTTACAGATCGTCGCCTCTTCGGTCAGACCCACATGGGTCAGATGGTTGGGCAGGTCAGCGCTGGCACCAAATTGTTCAACCTGCGCAGTGCCCGCAGCCTTCAGCAAAATCGGCGTGGTGTCGAGATCCCCGTTCACAACGGCAATCCCTCCGGGCTCCAGCCCTTCAAAAATCGCGCCTTTTTCACGCGCAATGCCACTGATATCGTCAAACGCTTCTAAATGGGCGGCGGCAACTGTGGTGACCATTGCCACATGCGGGCGGGCCATTTTCGCCAAGGGGGCGATTTCTCCGGGGTGGTTCATGCCAATTTCAATGACTGCAAAATCAGCATCCGCAGGCATACGCGCCAAGGTTAGGGGCACGCCCCAATGATTGTTGTAACTGGCTTCTGCTGCGTGGGTCTTACCCTGAGGGGTCAACACCGCGCGCAGCATTTCCTTGGTCGATGTCTTGCCAACCGATCCTGTAACCGCAATCACACGCGCCTTGGTGCGCGCGCGCGCCGCCTTACCCAGGGCTTCCAGAGCGGGCAAAACATCATCAACCAGCAACAGAGGCGCATCTTCAGACACGCCCTCGGGGATATGACTGACAAGGGCGGCCCCGGCCCCGTTTTTAAGCGCCTGCGCCACAAACTCGTGGCCGTCACGCGCAGCTTTCAACGCCACAAACAGATCGCCGGGCTGCAAGGTCCGGGTGTCAATCGACACGCCATCCACAGACCAATCCCCCCCAAGAACCTTGCCCCCGGTCGCACCCCCTGCGTCTTTTGCGGTCCACAACGTCATGCGATTTTCCCGTCTAATGCCGCCACCGCGACCGAGGCTTGCTCCACATCGTCAAATGGTAAAATGTCATCGCCCACGGTCTGCCCCGTCTCGTGACCCTTCCCCGCGATCAACAGCGTGTCCCCGGCCCCAAGCGCATCCACGCCGCGCAAAATCGCCTCGGCCCGGTCACCCACATTGGTCGCATCAGGACAGCCTTCCATCACCATGGAGCGGATCAGTGCAGGCTCTTCGCTGCGCGGATTGTCGTCAGTGACAAACACCACATCGGCGTTTTCCGCCGCGGCCTGTCCCATCAAAATACGTTTTGAGGTGTCGCGGTCCCCGCCCGCGCCAAAAACCACAACCAAACGCCCCAAAACATGCGGGCGCATGGCACGAAGCGCGGTGCGCAACGCATCTGGCGTATGGGCGTAATCCACAAAAACAGAGGCGCCATTGTCACGGGTCGCGGCATGTTCCATCCGGCCCCGCACGGTCACAAGATCCTTAAAGGTCTCAAACACATGCGCAGGCTCCGCCCCACAGGCAATGACCAATCCAGCGGCCAAAAGGACGTTTTCTGCCTGAAACCCACCGATCAAGTTCAGCCGTGCGGTGTGCATGTGGCCAAGCCACGTAAAACGCAGATCCTGCCCGGTGCCATCAAAGCGGCGGGCCTGAAGGCGCAAATCGCAATCCTCAGATGTACCAACGCGCAGCACTTGTTGCCCACGCCCCTCTGCCACGGCCAACATGTCACGCCCTTTTGGATCATCCATATTAATCACCGCCGTGCCATCATCAGGCAAAACCCGCGCAAACAGCCCGGCCTTGGCCGCGAAATACTCCTCAAAGGTTTCGTGGTAATCGAGATGGTCTTGGGTGAAATTGGTAAACCCGGCCGCTTTCAGGCGCACACCATCCAGGCGGCGCTGCGCAAGCCCGTGGCTGGATGCTTCCATCGCGCCGTGGGTGATGCCTGCGCCTGCCATGTCCGCCAAAACGCGGTGCAAGGTGATCGGTTCCGGCGTGGTGTGCCCCAAGGGCGCGGCGTAAGCCCCCTCAACGCCTGTCGTGCCCAAATTGGCAGCTTCAATACCCAAGAGCATCCAGATTTGCCGGGTAAAACTGGCCACAGAGGTCTTTCCGTTGGTGCCGGTCACGGCCACCATATTTTCTGGTTGCGCCCCGAACCAAAGCGCCGCGGCATAGGCCAAGGCCATGCGCGGGTCTTCCACCACAACCAAAGCCGCATCAGAGGCGGCCAACTCGTGGGCGGCAATCCGCGCGCCTTCTGGATCGGTCAGGATGGCGCCGGCTTGCATGCGCAAGGCATATTGGATGAATTCGCCGCCATGCACCCGCGCGCCGGGAAGGGCCGCAAACAAATGACCGGGCTTAACCAACCGACTGTCCACCGACAGTCCTGTAATCTGGCCAGACGTTTGCGCCTCAGTCCCAGCTTGATGCCCATCTTGGGCGGTCAGCCCCAAATCCGCGAGCGTTTTCATGTTTGTAGCTTCGGCCATAGGGCCCCCTCAAATCATAACACCTGTGCAAGCGGGCCATTCAGACCATTTTGACCGTCACACCCACTTGCTTAGTTTGAGGTGAGTGTTAGCCCAGTTGGGTCCAAAGGTTCAACGGTTGGCTTTAGCCCAAGCAAGGGCGCCGCCCTGCGGATGATTTCTGCCGCCACCGGAACCGCCGTCCAACCGGCCGTGCGGCGCGGTTTTGGACCAGAGGTTTCCACCGGCTCGTCCAAGGTCACGATCAGCACATATTTCGGGTCATTCGCCGGAAACAGGCTCGCAAAGGTGTTGATCACCTTGTTGTCGTAATAGCCACCGCGCGGCTTGGGTTTATCCGCCGTGCCGGTTTTGCCCGCCACTTGATAGCCCTCCACTTCGCCAAAAGACGCGGTGCCTTTGGTGACCACTTTGCGCAGCATCTCACGCGCAGCAGACGCCGCCGCAGGGGTCATCACCTGTGTCCCGCGCGCCACGCTGGTTTGCTTTAATACCGTCGGCTTCACCGTATAGCCCCCATTGGCAATCGCCGCATAACCCGCCGCCAAATGCATCGGGGTCGAGGACAGACCGTGGCCATATGAAATGGTCACCGAGCTGAGCTTGCCCCAGCGCTTGGGCAGCAAAGGCTGGGATCCTTGCGCTTCGACAATCTCAAACGGGGTGCGTTCAAAAAAACCTAAGGATTTAAGGAACTCCTGCTGACGGTCCGGCCCAATTTCCAACGCAAGCCGCCCGGTGCCCCGGTTTGAGGATTTCACGATGATGTCTGACACACTGAGTTTGCCGTAATTCTTGCCCTTGAACTCACCAATGCGGAATTTGCCGATTTTCAGCGGAATGCCCGTGTCGATCACCGTGTTTG
This sequence comes from Aliiroseovarius lamellibrachiae, assembly GCF_018599245.1. Classification (GTDB taxonomy): domain Bacteria; phylum Pseudomonadota; class Alphaproteobacteria; order Rhodobacterales; family Rhodobacteraceae; genus Aliiroseovarius; species Aliiroseovarius lamellibrachiae. The sequence continues at coordinate 259,286 of NZ_JAHEVJ010000003.1, read as the reverse complement.
GGTTCACAAGCCCCAGATCCATCGCCTGAATGGCTGCAAAAATCTTGAAGGTCGAGCCAAGCTCATACACGCCCTGCACCGCACGGTTGAAAAGCGGGCTGTCGGATTGATCCCCCTCAGTTAACACGCGCGGGCGGTTGTTTGGGTCGAAATCCGGCAAGGACACAACCGAGATCACTTCGCCGGTATAGACATCCATCAACACAGACGCCGCCCCTTTGGCGTTCATCAGTTTCATGCCACCATAAAGCACCTGTTCGATGGCGGATTGCACCGTCAGGTCCAAAGACAGTTCAAGCGGCGCACCGCCGTTGGCCGGATCACGCAGATAGTCATCAAACTGTTTTTCCACGCCAGCAACGCCGATGACCTCTGCCGCGGCCACGCCTTCGCGCCCAAAACTGGCCCCACCAAGCACATGGGCGGCCAGATGACCATTCGGGAACAGGCGCATTTCACGCGGGCCAAACAATAAGCCCGGCTCGCCGATATCAAACACAGCCTGCTTTTGCTCAGGGCTAATTTTCTTTTTGATCCACAGGAACTTACGCTTGCCAGTGAAATCCTTGATCAACCGATCCACCTTGAGATCAGGAAAGATTTTCACCAGTTCACCCGCCGCGCGCTCCGGGTCCACCATCTGCGGTGGTTGGGCATAAAGGGCGTGGGTGACAAGGTTTGTCGCCAAGATCCGCCCATTGCGATCCACAATATCGGCACGCGCCGTGGCAATGCTCGCGCCCGCAACCTCAGCACGCGGTTCCTGTGCTTCCGTCGCGGACAGCATCGCCATCCGCGATCCAACGACGATGAAGGCCGACAGAAACATACCGGCCAAAACCAGCAAGCGCCCTTCGGTTTGAAAACGCACTTTGTCGCGGATCACTTCGTGACGTTGGTTCAGGTTTTCGCGCTCAATCGCGTCCGGGTTTTCCCCCTTTGCGCGGGCGTCCAGAATACGGGCAAGGGGGCGAAGGGGGGTGCGGCTCATTGCGAAATCTCCGCGCTGACATCCACCGTATTTGCGACAGCAAGCGGATCATTTGAAGGGTATGCGATTTGATCCACACGGCCAAATTGCTCCGGCGCAAGGGGCAACAACCCCAAACGATCAAAGTTCATTTCGGCCAAATCCCGCAAGCGATCCGGGCGGTTCAAATAGGCCCATTCAGCACGCAATACCGACAGCTCTTCTTGCATCCGGCCGATTTCCCCTTGCAGGGTTTCGACATTATCCAGGGCGGCCTGAGTTTTGTAGTTTTCGGAATAAGCCCAATAAATCAAACCCATAACCGCGAGGGCAGAACACACATATAACAGCGAGCGCATCATTACATACCTTTGATGGCAAGTTTCGGAAGACCCAGTTTCACCCGGTCCGGCAGCCCCGCCGGGGCATCCGTTCGCGTGGCGACCCGCAACCGGGACGAGCGCGAACGCGGGTTTTCCGCAAGCTCTTGATCATCCGGCCCGATGGCCTTTTTGGGGGTCAGTAAAAAGCGCGGCGTTTCTTCGGCCACTTCAGGTGCATACCGCGACCCTCCGCCACCTGCGGACGCACGCGCCTGCAAAAACCGCTTAACAACCCGGTCTTCCAAAGAATGAAACGTCACAACGGCCAGCTTGCCGCCGGGTTTCAGCGCGCGTTCAGCGGCCTCTAACCCTTCGATCAGCTGACCAAATTCATCGTTCACCGCAATACGGATCGCCTGAAAACTGCGCGTGGCCGGATGGCTTTGGCCGGGCTTTGCGCGCGGCAGGCATTTTTCAATCACATCCGCGAGTTGCAGCGTTGTTTCAAATGGGGTCTCGGCGCGGGCGCGCAAAATGGCTTTGGCGATCCGGCGCGACAGCCGCTCTTCGCCATAATGGTAAAGGATATCGGCGATCTCATCTTCGCCCGCCTCATTGACCAGATCCGCGGCTGACGGGCCAGATTGGCTCATCCGCATATCAAGCGGGCCGTCTTTCATGAAGGAAAACCCACGTTCGGCCATATCAAGCTGCATGGAGCTGACGCCCAGATCCAGAACAACCCCGTCAAGGGGGCGCCCTGCAAGCTGATCAAGGTCCGAAAACGTGCCTTCGCACAGCGCAAGCCGGTCGCCGTAGTCACCGGCCCAGGCCTGCGCCATTTCAAACACCATCGGATCGCGGTCAATTCCAGCCACCCAATCGGCCCCGGCGTCCAAAAGCCCACGCGTGTATCCACCCGCACCAAAGGTGCCATCGGCCCAATCGCCAGACACAGTTCCAGTTGCAGAAGAGACCGCCTCAAGGAGCGGCCTCAGCAACACCGGCACATGCGGTTTTTTTTCAGGGTGATCAGAAGGCGCCGCAGTCATCTCATTCCCCTGCCCCGCTTACGCCCGACAAGAGGGTCAGCGGATCAAAATCATCAGGCTGGTCATCCAACCACGCCTCGGTGCGGGCCATTTCAACCTCTTCAAAGGTCTCTGGGTTCCAGATTTGAAAAGTATCACCGGTGGCCATGAAAAACGCTTCTTTCTCCAACCCGATCTTCTGACGCAGCTTGGCCGGCAGCACGAGGCGCCCGGTTTCATCCACGGAGGTCGGGAAGGATTGGCCGTTAAACAGACGTTCCAACATGCGCCGCTCAACCGAGCCACGGGGCAGTTTCGCAATCTGTTCATCAACTTCGTCGATGGCCTCAATCGTGTAACATTCCAAATAGTTACGACGGTGATCGCCATATACGATGACAAGATTGGGGTTCAGACCTTCGGTGTAATCAGGATCGCCGGCTTCCAACACACGGCGAAACAGGGCTGGGATCGAGACCCTGCCCTTTGTGTCCACCTTATGTTGGCTTTCGCCTCTGAACCTGCGTGCCACGCGTCCGGTCCCTTTCCTGTCCTCACCCGCCTCGTCTGAACTCTTGTGGATCATCACGAGGCCTTAAATTAAAAACGGTGGATTGATCTGCTGCCACTGATCAATCCACCGCCAAGCCCGTTGCCGGGTGTCCAGTCACGCGCGCCACCTGGGGGGATGTCTGCTCGCGTACGCGCCGGATCTCTTATCTTGATGAAAGCGGGTGCCTGTATGAAACCTGACTTGGGAGTGTCACGAGGTCTTGCTGCCTCTTAATTCCCGTCCTCATCATGCATACAGTGATAGCCTGGGAAATCATGGGAAGCAATACCCCTAGATGGGATTTTTTGGAAAATTACGCAAACCACACCCCCAATTGCAGCCTTATAACATTGAAGAATTCGGCAAAAACCACGAAATATAGGCGAGCATGCAGCGAAAGCACACTACATATAGAGGTGCAGAAAAAGTTCCATTTTCGCCCATAATTTCCCAAATATTTTTAAACTCAGCACTAAATGAGCGAAAAACATCCTGGAATCCAGCAAAATTCCATACTTTTCCCATGGAAATTCCAATGACGAGTCACAAAAGAAAGACCTGACCCACGATTTCCCACCCCATAATGGCGATCTGTCCCATGAATTCCCGGCGCGCGCCCAACACGCCCTGCTACAACGCAAAACGCCCACCTTCCGGCGGGCGCTTCTTGTCTTTGATACACTGTGAACTGGAAACGCTCTAGGCTAGTCCGCGACCAATCAGGTCCTGCGCGATGCACGCGTAAGCGTCCGCAGCGGCCCCACCCTCAAGTACAGCGGGCGCCCCGGCATCCCCCGCCAGACGCACATCCAACGACAGGGGGATTTCGCCAAGGAACGGCGCACCAAGCTCTTCGGCCTCGGACTTCACGCCGCCATGGCCAAACAAATGGGCCTCATGACCACAGCTTGGGCAAACATAGCTCGACATGTTTTCGATCAGACCCAGAATGGGGATATTCACCTTGCCAAACATGTCGATCGCCTTGCGCGCATCCAAAAGCGCCACGTCTTGCGGGGTTGAAACAATCACCGCGCCCGAGATTTGCGACTTTTGCGCCAGCGTCAGCTGCACGTCGCCCGTGCCCGGCGGCAAATCAATGATCAACACATCCAAGGGGGCCCATTCGACCTGAAACAACATCTGTTGCAGCGCGCCCATCAACATGGGGCCGCGCCAGATCACCGATTCCCGATCCGACTTTAGCATCAAGCCGATTGACATCAGTTTGACGCCATGCGCCTCAACCGGCACCAGCATTTCACCGTTGGGGCTTGAGGGACGTTCATTGGTGCCCATCATCCGCGGCTGGCTTGGCCCCAGAATATCGGCGTCCAGCAGGCCAACTTTGCGCCCCGCCTTTGCCAAGGACACCGCAAGGTTTGAACTGACCGTGGATTTCCCCACACCCCCTTTGCCAGACGCGATCGCAATCACGTTCTTCACGCCCGGCACCGCCAACGGCCCCGCTTGTGGTTTTGGATGACCGCCAATTTTCAGGTTTGGCGCGGGCTTTGACGGCTGCGCGGGGCCATGCGCGGTCAGCACCACGGACACCTTTTCAACCCCATCAAGTGCCGCAACCGCCGCTTCTGCCGCACGGCGCTGTGGTTCAATTTTGGCGGCCATATCGGCGTTTTCAGCTTCGATCACAAAACTGACCTTGCCCCCGTCAATCAAAAGCGCACGCACCATATCACGAGAGGCAAGATCCCCCCCGTCGGGCAAAGCGATAGAAGACAGAACAGACATAATTTCGTCGCGCGTTTGGGTCACAGCCACCTCCAGAAGCAATTCAGAGCACACATTTGCCGCGTTTTTCACCAGACACAAGGGGGCGCGACACTCCACCCCACACAATCAACCCTGATTTTTGGCCGCGGCAGATTAATGTAACGGTTTTGTGAGGATAGGTCAGTACTACGTATGCATTTTCTGCATAGCGGCATTGAGTGATCCAGGGATTGTGCAGTTGCAGCGTTAGCGCCATTTATCCCCCAACGACGCCAAGAACGGCGCCACCTGATTTTAGCGGCAAAGCCGCAAACCGAAACGCGCAAGCACACGAAGAGTGAGTACATAGCATGGCACATGCAACCGAGATCTTTAACGCCCACGCCGGCATCGTTGACCGCCTGTTCGCAACCGTTGCGACCTGGAAAGAAGCCCAAGCAAAACGCGGCCTCTATCGCGAAACCGTTCGTGAATTGAACAATTTGTCGACCCGCGAGCTGGGCGACCTGGGCATCGCCCGCAGCGAAATCTCTTCGATCGCTCGCAAAGCCGCTTACGGCGCATAACGTTTCCCGCGCACCGCTCTCCTCCCTGCGGTGCCGCGAATGACGGCGGGGGCTACCTCCTCCCGGCCCCCGCCAGTCACCTTTTTCGGGCCAGTTTCCTCCTCCCTAGCTGGCTCATGGGACGCGGCAGCATCTTACCTCCTCCCAAGAGGCTGCCGCTCCCCCAAAGTTACGAACCACCCCTTCCTCCTCCCGGGGTGTTCGCATCGCCAAAAAGATCTCCTCCCTGATCTTGATGGCAGCTGAAATGGCCCGCTCCTCCCTGAGGGCCACATCAGAAAAGACGGCGACGCCCCTCCTCCCGGGCGTCGCCGTTTGTTTTTTGCGGCTCCAATCCTTCTGCGCACACAAACACCAGACCTTTTTTCCATTTGGTCAGAATTGGGCATTGGCAGCTCGCCACAAAGATGTAAGCTTTGGGCATCTGCGTGATCTGGGAGGAAAACATGCACAAATTTATCACCCGCGGGGCTGTTGCCGCGCTGTCTCTTGCTTTTGCAACCGAAGCCATGGCAACCGAATGGAGCGTTTCCGTCTGGGGCAAACGCCGCGCGTTTACGGAACATGTGGAAAAGCTGGCCGAATTGGTCGCCGCCAAAACCAATGGCGAATTCACTCTGAATATTTCCTACGGCGGTCTGTCAAAGAATAAGGAAAACCTGGACGGTATTTCCATTGGCGCGTTTGAAATGGCACAGTTTTGTGCCGGGTATCACCGCGATAAAAACCCCTCGATCACCGTTCTGGAACTGCCCTTTCTCGGCGTGACCTCGCTTGAACAGGAACGAGATTTGTCGATGGCGCTGTATCAGCACCCGGCGGCAGTGGCGGATCTGGCGCGGTGGAACGCCACCCTTTTGATGCCATCACCTTTGCCACAATATAATCTGGTTGGGGTCGGTGATGCGCCTGCCACACTCGCAGATTTCAAGGGGCTTTCCGTACGCGCCACCGGCGGCATTGGCCAAGCCATGGCAACCATCGGCGCGGTCCCGACCTCTATGTCGGCGACCGAAGTGCGTCAGGCGATGGATTCGGGCGTCGTCAAGGCCGTCAGCTTTGCCCCCCACGCGCATATGTCATTTGGCACAATTGAAAATGCCACATGGTGGACCACCAACCTGAACCCCGGCACGGTGAATTGCCCCGTTGTGGTGAACTCTGACGCATTGGCCGACCTGCCTGACGCCCAGCGCGACGCGCTTTTGGGTTCGGTCGACGAGGCCCTTGACCACTATATTGACAATTACAACAACAAAACCATGGCCGCTTGGGGACCTGCGCTGGACGAGCGTGGCATTCAACGGGTGACTTTCACCGACGCTGAGCTTGCTGCCTTTAAGGATGCCGCCGCAGCACCCGCGGCCAAAGCCTGGATCGAAGAGAACACCGCCCGCGGCCTGCCCGCACAGGAGCTCTATGACATGGTTACCGGGATGATTGCCAAAGGCATGTAACCCACCAGCCCGCGCGGAAAGACCCCGCGCGGGCCTTTTTCTATACAGGGAGCCTGCAATGGCTGGAACCTCTCTTGTTATGTCGGATGGCAGTCTTGTCAGCCGATTGGATCGTCGTCTCTATGCTGTGGAGAGCCTGTTTGCGCTGCTGTCCGGCTTGGCGGTATTTTCCCTTATGGTCCTGGCCGTTGTCTCGGTGTCCGGACGCAACTTTGCCAATCACCCCCTGCCCGGCTATGTTGACTGGATCGAACAAGCGATGCCGCTTATTGCGTTCATGGGCATTTCCTATGTGCAACGTGACGGCGGACATATCCGCATGGATATGCTGGTGGGGGCCTTGCGGGGCCGCGCGCTTTATGCCGCGGAATTTATAAACACGTTGGCCATTTTTCTTTTGATGGTGATGATGGTTTGGGGCAGTTGGGCCCATTTTGACCGCAGCTTTGACATCACCGCCCCATTGTGGAGCCGCGACAGCTCGATGGATATTGCCTTGCCCCTGTGGCCCGCAAAGCTTCTGGCCCCTGTGGCGTTTACCATCTTATGTCTGCGTCTCATCCTACAACTTTGGGCTTACGGGCACGCCTTTATCACCCGTGCTGAACGCCCCATCGCCGTGCCCATGGTTGCCGATGCCGTCACCCAGGCCGCAATGGAAGCCGACACAGTGACCAGCCCAAAGGAGGACCACTGATGGAGTCCATTGATATCGGCCTCATCGTCACCGCAGGCATGTTGGCTCTGGTGCTGTTGGGCATGCGCGTGGCCTTTGCGGCGGGCCTGGCCGGACTGATTGGCCTGACTTGGATTTTCTGGGCCAAATTCGGCTATGACCCTGATAAGTTTACGAAAGCCCTGACCATTTCGGTAAAAACCGCAGGACAGGTGCCGCATTCAAAGATCGCGTCCCAAGCGCTGTCACTGATCCCAACCTTCATCCTGATCGGCTATCTCGCCTATTACGCAGGCCTGACCAAAGCCTTGTTTGAGGCGGCCAAACGCTGGCTTGCCTGGGTGCCGGGGGGGTTGGCGGTTTCAACCATCTTTGCCACAGCGGGGTTTGCCGCGGTGTCTGGCGCATCGGTCGCCACCTCCGCCGTCTTTGCCCGCATTGCCATCCCCGAGATGCTGGCCATCGGGTATGACAAACGCTTTGCGGCAGGGGTTGTGGCGGCGGGCGGCACCTTGGCCTCACTCATCCCACCCTCGGCGATTCTGGTGATCTACGCTATTATCGTGGAGCAAGACGTGGGCAAGCTCCTGCTCGCGGGGTTTATTCCCGGTGCATTTTCCGCCGTCATTTACGGGCTATTGATCATCGGTCTTGCGCTGACGTTCAAAGGGTTTGGACCACGCGTCACGGGGTTCACATGGCGGCAACGCTTTGCGTCATTGCCACCTGCCTTGCCCATTCTGGTGGTGGTCGCCACCATTATCCTCTTTGTTTACAATCCTTTCGGCGGTGACGCTTGGGGGACCCCAACAGAAGGCGGCGCAATTGGCGCCTTTGTGGTCTTTCTTATGGCGCTTTATCGTGGGATGCGCTGGTCCGAGCTGAAATCCGCCCTTCTGGAAACCGCCAAACTGTCCGCGATGATTTTCACCATCATCTGGGGCGTGCTGATTTACGTGCGGTTCTTGGGCTTTGCTGATCTGCCCGGCGCCTTTTCCGACTGGATCACCTCGCTCACCCTGTCACCAATGCTGATTCTCGTCTGCATCCTGCTGGCTTATGCGGTATTGGGCATGTTCATGGATGCAATTGGCATGCTGCTTCTAACCCTGCCCGTGGTCTACCCGGCGGTGATGGCATTGAATGGCGGCGAGTTCGTCGCGGCCACCGACAGCGCCTTCGGTATGTCCGGCCCAATGTGTGCGATTTGGTTTGGGATTTTGGTGGTGAAAATGGCCGAATTCTGCCTGATCACCCCCCCCATTGGCCTCAATTGCTTTGTGGTGGCTGGCGTGCGCGATGATTTGACAGTGCAAGATGTGTTCAAAGGGGTGACGCCGTTTTTCATCGCAGATGCGGTGACCATCGCATTGCTCGTGGCGTTTCCATGGATTGTGCTGTGGCTGCCGAGCCAAGTGTGAACGCTCTGATTTCAAATAGAAAAGGGCGGCCTCTGGTGCCGCCCTTTTTACATTACGACCACACACGCAGCCCTAAAACGGCACATCGCCCGCCTCGGATGCCAGAACAATAAACTTGGAAATCACCTTTTTCGCACCGGCTTTGTCAAATTCGATGTCCAGCTTGTCGCCTTCGATCCCCATCACGGTGCCATAGCCGAATTTCTGATGAAACACCCTGTTGCCTTGGGTAAAGGACGACACCGCCGCCATATCAATCACCAACCCACGCGTCTCGCTTGGGCTGGATTTTGCACGCAACCGCCCGCCGGTGTTTTCCTGCATCCGCTTCCAACCCGGCGAGTTATAGGCATCCGCGCGCAGGGCTTGTTCTTCGATCTTAGACCCAACACCAGACACACCCCCCGCCGCGCCATAATTGCCGCCATACAGTCCCGGCGGGGTCAGCACATCCACATGTTCTTCGGGCAATTCATCCACAAACCGCGACGGCAATTGTGACTGCCATTGGCCATAGACCAACCGGTTTGCCGCAAAGGAAATGGTACAGATTTTCTCCGCCCGCGTGATGCCCACATAGGCCAGACGCCGCTCTTCTTCGAGGCCCTTAAGCCCGCTTTCATCCATCGAACGCTGCGACGGAAACAGACCATCTTCCCAACCCGGCAAAAACACCGCCGGGTATTCCAGCCCTTTGGCGGCATGCAGCGTCATGATGGTGACTTTTTCTTCCGAGCTTTCGCTTTCATTGTCCATGATCAGCGAGACATGCTCCAAGAACCCTTGAAGATTTTCGAACCCTTCCAGTGCTTTGACCAATTCCTTAAGGTTCTCAAGCCGCCCCGGCGCCTCGGGCGTTTTATCGTTCATCCAATGCGTGGTGTAGCCCGACTCATCTAGGAGACACTCTGCTAGTAGGACATGGTCGCCATTCAAAACCTTAATATCGCGTTGAAGTAGCTCAATTCTGGATTGGCACTGCTTTACAGCATCTTCACACATTTCAATTTGTGCTTTGCGATCCTCCTCTGACAGCTCCCCGTCATAAGAATCCGATTGAAGCAACTCAGCTTGAACAAAAAGCTCGTTCGTTTTCTGGTCAAGTTCAGAGATTGTAACTTCACAATCATGAATCGCGACTTGGCTCCCCACATTCACAACAAAGAAGTGCCAACGATCCAATCCGCCCACGAGCTCACAGAGACCTTTGCCGCCCTTACCTTTGATCTCGCCCTGCTCGACCGCGATACGCGCGCCTTCGACCAACGAGACGCCATTTTGGTTTGATAGGTCACGTATTTTTCTCAGAGCAACATCGCCCAACCCGCGGCGCGGCGTGTTCACGATCCGCTCAAACGCCAGATCATCGTCCTGACTGACCGCAAGGCGGAAATAGGCCATTGCATCGCGGATTTCCAAGCGCTCATAAAAGCGCGGCCCGCCGATCACCCGGTAGGGCAATCCAATGGTCAAAAACCGATCTTCAAAGGCGCGCATCTGGTGCGACGCGCGCACCAAAATCGCCATATCATCCAGCGACAGAGGGTCATTGCCACGGGTGCCACGCTGCATCGCCTCCAGCTCTTCGCCGACCCAGCGCGCCTCTTCGTTGCCATCCCAATGGCCAATCAGACGCAGCTTGTCGCCGCCTTCCGCATCAGTCCAAAGCTCTTTGCCCAGCCGCCCTTCGTTGCCACGAATGACACCTGCCGCAGCCCCCAGAATATGCGCGGTGGAGCGGTAATTTTGCTCAAGCTTCACAACTTTTGCGCCGGGGAAATCGGCCTCAAACCGCAAAATATTGCCCACTTCGGCCCCGCGCCAACCGTAAATCGACTGGTCATCGTCACCGACGCAACAGATATTTTTATGCCCCGCCGCCAGCAGCCTTAGCCACAGATATTGCGCCACATTGGTATCTTGGTATTCGTCCACAAGGATATAGCGAAACCAGGTCTGATATTGCTTTAGAATGTCATCGTGGCGCTGGAAAATTGTGACCATATGCAACAGCAAATCACCAAAATCACAGGCGTTCAACGTCTTGAGGCGTTCTTGATATTGGTGATACAGATCAACACCTTGACCGTTAAACGCGCTGGCATCCCCGGTGGGCACCTGCGCCGGGGTCCAGGCCCGGTTTTTCCAATTGTCAATCACGCCAGACAGCAGACGCGCAGGCCAGCGTTTTTCGTCAATATTCGCGGCCACAATCAACTGTTTCAACAGCCGATTCTGATCATCAGTGTCCAGAATGGTAAAGTTCGATTTCAGCCCCACAAGTTCCGCGTGACGACGCAGAAGTTTCACACAGATCGAATGGAACGTGCCCATCCACGGCATCCCTTCCACCGTTTGGCCCAAAAGGTTCGCCACCCGGCTCTTCATCTCGCGCGCGGCTTTGTTGGTGAAGGTCACTGACAGGATTTCATTGGGCCGCGCTTGGCCTGTATTCAAAAGATGCGCGATACGCGTCGTCAGGGCTTTGGTCTTGCCCGTGCCCGCACCCGCCAGCATCAAAACCGGGCCATCCAATGCCTCAACCGCTTCGCGTTGCGCGGGGTTCAACCCGTCCAAATAGGGGGCCGGCCGCGGCGCCGCCAGCCCCATCGCCCGCTGGGACAAAGGCACTTTGGGCGCAGATTGCACAGGCTCGATCGGCTCAAACAGGTCATCATCATCAAAATCGCTCATGCCCTCTCTTACCAACCGATAAGACACAGGGAAAGGGGGCGTTCCGCAAATGTTCCACCTTTGGCTTAAATCCGGTGAAATTTCCCGCCCCCTAAAGGGGGCGCGACAACACACCCCCTATTATAAAGTGAAGCGCCATTGACAAGCCCCCCGGTCAGGCCACATTTACGACCCCCAAGAGAAGACCGCCAAGCGGCCACACCCAATCGAGAGAATTTCATGCCCGTCGTTGTTGTTGAAAGCCCGGCAAAAGCCAAAACGATTAATAAGTACCTCGGCAAAGACTATACTGTGCTGGCCTCTTACGGCCACGTACGGGACCTGCCGGCGAAAAACGGATCCGTCGACCCCGACCATGAATTTGACATGGTGTGGGAGATCGGAGCGGATTCGCGCAAACACGTCAAAGCGATCGCCGACGCGCTGAAAGAAGACAACGCCCTGATCCTCGCAACCGACCCCGACCGCGAGGGAGAGGCGATTTCGTGGCACCTTGAAGAAGCGTTGCGCAAGCGCCGCTCGATCAAGAAAGACACGCCCGTCAGCCGCGTGACCTTTAATGCGATCACCAAAGATGCCGTTTTGGAAGCCATGGCCAACCCGCGCCAAGTGGACACCGATTTGGTCGAAGCATATCTGGCCCGCCGTGCGCTCGATTACCTCGTGGGGTTCAACCTGTCGCCCGTGTTGTGGCGCAAGCTGCCCGGTGCGCGGTCGGCTGGCCGGGTGCAATCCGTGTGTCTGCGCCTGATTGTGGAACGCGAAGAAGAGATCGAGGCGTTTAACAACAAAGAATACTGGTCCGTGAAAGCCATGCTGACCACCCCGCGTGGGCAGGAGTTTGAAGCCAAACTGACCGTGCTTGGCGGCGATAAGCTTGATAAACACGGGCTGGGCAATGAAACCGCGGCGGAACTTGCGGTTCAGGCGATCACCTCACGCGATTTGACGGTGCAATCGGTGGAAGCCAAACCCGCCAATCGCAACCCCTCGCCGCCCTTTATGACCTCGACGCTACAGCAAGAAGCCAGCCGCAAGTTCGGCTTTGGCGCACGGCAAACCATGTCGACCGCCCAGCGCCTGTATGAGGCCGGGTACATCACCTATATGCGGACCGACGGCATTGATATGGCACCCGAGGCCGTGGCCGAGGCACGCGCCGAAATCTCGTCGCGTTACGGCAAGGATTTCATCCCCGCCAAACCTCGTGTTTACAAGAACAAAGCCAAAAACGCACAAGAAGCCCACGAATGTATTCGACCCACGGATATGTCCGTGGACGCGGCCGCTTTGGCGCGACTGGAGCCTGATCAGCGCAAGCTTTACGACCTGATCTGGAAGCGTACCTTGGCGTCCCAAATGGACAGTGCTCGGTTTGAACGCACCACCGTTGAGGTGGGATCCGCCGACGGTCAAGTGGGCCTGCGCGCCACCGGTCAAGTGGTTGTGTTTGAAGGCTTCTTGAAGGTTTACGAAGAAGGTCGCGATGACGCGGTGGTTGACGATGACGACAAGCGTTTGCCGCAAATCATGCAGGGTGAGCCCGCGCAAAAAGGCATCATCACGCCCGAACAACACTTCACCCAACCGCCGCCCCGCTACACCGAGGCGACATTGGTGAAACGGATGGAAGAGCTGGGCATTGGCCGCCCCTCGACCTATGCATCTGTGATCACCACAATCCAAGATCGCGAATACGTCCGCAAAGACAAAAACCGCCTGTTCCCCGAGGACAAAGGCCGGATTGTGACCATCTTCTTGATGAATTTCTTCCGCAAATATGTGGGTTATGAATTCACCGCAAATCTGGAAGACGAGCTGGACACCGTCTCCGCAGGCGAATTGAATTACAAAGACGTGCTGAACCGGTTCTGGCGCGACTTTTCCGCCGCCATTGGCGAAACGTCTGAGTTGCGCATCTCGGAAGTGCTCGACAAGCTTGACGCCGCATTGGCCCCTCAGCTTTATCCGCCCCGCGAAGATGGCACCGACCCGCGCGCCTGCCCCAAATGTGGCACCGGCAGCCTGCACCTCAAAACCTCGCGCACCGGCGGGTTTGTCGGCTGTGGCAACTACCCCGAGTGTAACTACACCCGCCCAATCTCAGGCGAAGGGGCCGAAGGATACGAACGTGTTCTGGGCGAAGACAACGGGGATGAAATCCACCTGAAATCCGGCCGTTTCGGACCTTATGTGCAGCGTGGCGAACCCACACCCGAGAACAAGAAACCGCCGCGGTCCTCGCTGCCCAAACAGGGCAAGGAATACCTACCTGGTTGGGGGCCAAACGAGCTGACGTTTGAACAGGCTCTGACGCTTTTAACCCTGCCGCGCGAAATCGGACAGCACCCAGACGGCGGCGTGATCCTAGCAAACCTCGGCCGTTTCGGGCCTTATATTGCCCACCAAAAACCTGATGAAGAGAAACCCGTTTATGTGAACCTCAAAGAAACACTGGATGTCTTTGAGATTGGCATGAACCGCGCTGTGGAAATGTTGGCCGAAAAGCGTGCCAATCCCGGACGCGGGCGTCGGGCTGCGGCTAAAGCCTTGAAAGAACTGGGGGAACACCCGGAGGATGGCGGCGCGGTAAACGTGATGGAAGGCCGCTATGGTCCTTACGTGAAATGGGAGAAGGTCAATGCGACCATCCCCAATGATGTAAAGCCCGAAGACGTGACCATGGAAATGGCCGTTGGCTGGATTGCCGAGAAAACCGCCAAGAAAAAACCGGCGCGCAAGAAGGCGGCCCCCAAGAAAAAAGCCGCCGCCAAGACGCCGGCGGCGAAAAAGGCCGCACCGAAAAAGGCGGCCGCCAAAAAGTGATTGAATGACAGAACCGGGCGCTCACTGATGCGCGCGCCCGGTTCGTGTTCTCAGCCATCGTCAAACAGCAATTCGTCGATCAATGCCCCCAACAGCTGGGTGCGGTTTTTCACCCCGGCCTTGCGGTAGATGGCGTTGTTTTGCGACTTCACAGTGCCCTGACTGGTGCTGCGGGCGTCGGCAATTTCGGCCAAAGTCAGCCCTTTCACCGTTAACAGCGCGACGTCGCGTTCGGCTGTGGAAAGCTGCCATTTTTCAAACTGCTGTTGGACCATTGCGTTAAATTCACCGCGCGCCGCACGCAAACGAAACTCGACATCTTCGTTGCGTTGGCTCAGCATAAGTTGGGCGCGATAGATAAACACCCCCCCGATGATAAAGCCCACGAGCGTGGCCAATTCTGTCACTTCGTGAATGAACCAATCGGCGCGGATCAGCCAGATCCCGGTCACCTCTCCGAACAATTCGAGTATAAAAACCCCGGCGGACAGAGCAAACAAAACCGCACCAATACGGGCCGGGAGTTTTGCGTTCATGATTTTGTCTCCAATGTGAATACTGTACGGGAAGGGAGCCGGTGGCATCGTTTCATGCCACCGGAGAGAGATCAATCGTCGCCGTGGTCGTCATCACCATGGTCGTCGTTACCATGGTCGTCATCACCGTGGTCATCGTTGCCGTGGTCGTCGTTGCTGTCATTGTTGTGATCACTGCCACCGTCATCCTGACCGTTATGGTCGTTGCCGTTATCATCGCTGCCGTTGTCATCCTGGCCGTTGCGATCGCTGCCGTTATCGTCCTGACCGTTATGATCGCTGCCGTTATCATCCCGGCCGTTATGGTCGCTGCCGTTGTCATCCTGACCGTTGTGGTCGCTGCCGTTATCATCGCTGCCGTTGTCATCCTGACCGTTATGGTCGCTGCCGTTATCGTCCTGGCCATTGTCATCCTGACCGTTGTGGTCGCTGCCGTTATCATCCTGACCGTTGTGGTCGCTGCCGTTATCATCCTGACCGTTGTGGTCGCTGCCACTGTCATCATAGCTATGGCTGCCGGCGGTGGTTACACTTGCCGACGCGGTTTCCGACCCGCGCTTATTGCCATGGCTCGGGTCAAACCGATCGCGCAAAACGGTGCCATCCTTGCCCAAGACGATTTCACGCTCGCCCACCGGGCCCTCGGCTTTGATCCGGGTGTTGCCAAACAGTGTTTTCGAAACGCGCACTTCCGTAAATCCTTTGCCGCTCAGCGACTGAATCACGCCTTGCTTCGTGCTTTGCGCGGCCACAGGCAGGGCCAGAACGGACAAGATGGCGGCGATGGAGAGTTTTTTCATGAACATTTGGATTTTCCTTTTGTTGATCCGATGCCCTGAACCTGCGCCTGCTTTCCACCCATGAATATTGGACTTTGGATGAGAATCCCTTCAATAACCCAAAGTTATATCCCCCCTTTTCGGCGCTTTCCCCTAGGTAGAAATACCCGAAACCCCAATTTTCTTTGTGTTTCGTTGACACCGCCCCCCTTCACGCGCCAGAACCTTGATCAGAACAGACGAGAGGACAGTTTCATGAAAAAGGTATACGGCTCGGCGGCCGAAGCTCTGGACGGGCTTTTGACCGACGACATGCTGATTGCCGCAGGCGGTTTTGGCCTGTGTGGCATCCCCGAATTGCTTCTGGAAGCGATCAAAGACAGCGGCGTCAAAAACCTGACCTTCGCGTCAAACAACGCGGGCGTGGATGATTTTGGCATTGGCATTTTGTTGCAGACCAAACAGGTCTCCAAGATGATCTCGTCTTACGTGGGTGAAAACGCGGAATTCATGCGCCAGTATCTCTCGGGCGAGCTTGAGCTGGAATTTAACCCCCAAGGCACGCTGGCCGAACGCATGCGCGCCGCCGGTCACGGCATCCCCGGATTTTACACCAAAACCGGCGTGGGCACCGTGATTGCAGAAGGCAAAGAGCACAAGGATTTCAATGGCGAGACCTATATCCTTGAAGAAGGCATCTTTGCGGATCTCTCGATCGTAAAAGCGTGGAAAGCGGATGCCACAGGCAACCTCGTTTTCCGCAAAACTGCCCGCAACTTCAACCCGCCCGCCGCCATGTGTGGCAAAACCTGTGTGGTTGAGGTCGAGGAAATCGTGCCAACCGGGTCACTTGATCCCGACAGCATCCACCTGCCGGGCATCTACGTGCATCGCATCATCCAAGGCGACCACGAAAAACGCATCGAACAACGCACCGTACGGGAGGGGTAATCCATGTGGGATCGTAATCAAATGGCCGCCCGCGCGGCACAAGAACTGCAAGACGGTTGGTATGTGAACCTTGGCATCGGCATTCCGACGCTGGTGTCCAACTACATCCCCGAGGGGGTCGAAGTGACGCTGCAATCGGAAAACGGCATGCTCGGCATGGGGCCTTTTCCCACCGAAGATGAGATCGACGCGGATCTGATTAACGCCGGCAAGCAAACCATCACCGAACTGCCACAAACCGCCTATTTCGACAGCTCGATGAGCTTTGGCATGATCCGTGGTGGCAAGATTGCCATGGCGATCCTGGGCGCAATGGAAGTGGACGAAAACGGCGACCTCGCCAACTGGATGATCCCCGGCAAGCTCGTGAAAGGCATGGGGGGCGCTATGGATCTGGTGGCGGGCGTGGGCCGCGTGGTGGTTGTGATGGATCACACCAACAAACACGGCGACAGCAAAGTGCTGAAATCCTGTACCCTGCCCCTGACAGGTCAAAAAGTCGTCGACCGCATCATCACCAACCTTGGTGTGCTGGATGTGGTTGAGGGTGGCCTCAAGATCGTCGAGACCGCTGATGGCGTGACCGAAGACGAACTGCGCGCCGCGACCGAGGCAACCATCGTCAACTAAACGTCCAACGGATCATTCCATTGAACAACCAAGGGCTCCCATCCGGGGGCCCTTTTGCGTCCTATCCCCAAGCCAATGTCACATCCCGTTAGACAATCCCCACATTTCGTAAAATCCCTCGCCATTTCCCGTATTGTTTCATATTCTCGCCTCAATCCTGCGACAAAACGCGGACATGAGCATGAGCAGTACACACTCCATCCCCCAATCCGCGTCCCCCGACACCGGGGCCGACACTGGGACCAACGCGGGGACCGCCCCCAATCGCCGTTTGCGCGATACTTTGGTGCTGGGCGGGTTGTTTGCCCTCATGCTGGCCGGGTTAATCGGTCTGGCCGCCGCCACCGGATGGGAAGAAACCCGCGCCCAAATCGCCAAGCTGTCGCTTTGGCAAATTGCGGCGCTCCTCCTTCTGTCGCTCGTCAATTACCTCTTTCGCGGGCTGCGCTGGCATCTGTTTGCCCGCCGCTTGGGCCTGCCCACACATCTTGTCCAAAACCTGCGTCATTTCCTTGGCGGCTTTGCCATGTCCGTCACACCCGGCCGTGTGGGGGAACTGGTGCGCATGCGTTGGCTAAGACGCGAAACCGGTTGGGCCTTTGAACGCACCGCGCCCTTGGTGCTGGTCGATCGCGCCTCGGATCTCACTGCCATGGCCGTGATCCTCGCCGTTTCCCTCTCCATGTCGATGAAAGGCATCGCAGGCGGCGTGCCTGTGGCCATGCTTGCGCTGATCGCGGGTTTCATCGCCACCCGCCCCAAACTCCTAGCCGCTGTCGCCACTTTCGGCCACCGCATCACCGGACGGTTTGCCCGACTTTGGGTGCGCATCCGTCGCGCCGCAGGCTCGCTTTCGGCCTTTTCCTCGCCCAGCCTAATGGGGTTTGCCGCCCTTTTGGGGGTGGTGGGCTGGATCGCCGAGGGCTATGCCTTTCACCTGTTGCTTGTTTGGCTGGGATCTAACATCGGCTTTGCCACGGCAGTTGCGATCTTTGTGTTTTCCACCCTCGCAGGCGGGCTGACCGGCGCGCCCGGCGGTGTTGGCGGGGCAGAAGCAGCGATGATCGCGCTCCTCTCACTCGAAGGCGTCCCGCTTGAGGTCTCCATTCCCGCGACCGCCATCATCCGCGTCACAACCCTTTGGTTTGCCATTGGCCTTGGCCTCGCCATTTTCCCAATCGCAGAGAAATACTCCCTAAAAAGCACCCGCGTTTAAGCCGGGGCAAGAAAGAACGACATGAGCTGGAAGACAACAGAATATACAGGCTGGGGGCGGGTATTATCCGCCAACGGACAGCTGGCCCGCCCAGAGCGCGCCCGCGCCTTAAGCGAGATTGCAAAGACGCCCTGCCCCGCCATCGGCAACCGCCGGTCCTACGGCGATGCGGCGTTAAATTCTGACGGCAAAGCGATCGACATGACCCGGATGAACCGCATCCTTGGCTTTGACGCAGGCACAGGTGTGGTCACGGTTGAGGCCGGGATCACCATCGGCGAGCTTGCACATGTCTTTGCCCCCAAAGGCTGGATCCCGGCGGTCATGCCCGGCACCGGGTTTGCCACGGTGGGCGGCTGTATCGCGCAGGATGTGCACGGTAAAAACCACCACAACGCAGGCAGTTTTGGCCAGCATGTGCTGTCGGTCACCTTGCTGCAAGGCGACAAACGCACCACCGCCACGCCAACGAAGAACAAAGATCTTTTCCGCGCAACCATGGGCGGCATTGGCCAGACCGGTGTGATTGCCGAGGCGAAATTGCAACTGAAACCCTGCGCGGGCGACGTGATGATGGTCACCGAACAGCGCGCGGATAATTGGGATCAGCACATCAACCTTCTGGACGCCAGCACCGCCGAATATTGCGTCGGCTGGATTGACGCCACCGCCACCGGCGGCGCGCTGGGGCGAGGTGTTATTGAAGAGGCAGAGCTGGCCAAAGGGCTTCTGCCCACCGCCAAACCGTCCAAATCCGTGCCGATGAATGCGCCAAACTGGGCGCTTTCCGGCCCCATCGTCCGCGCGTTTAACGCGGCCTACTTCCGCCGGGTTCCGGGATCAGGCAAAAGCTCGGTCAAGCGGATCGACGACTTTTTCTTTCCATTGGATAAGATCCACGACTGGAACCGCCTGTATGGCAAACGCGGCTTTCATCAGTTTCAAAACGTGGTTCCGCTTGATCAGATGGACGCATTGCGCGAAATGCTGGGCCTGATTGCGCGCTCCGGTTTGGCGTCGCCCTTGGCCGTGCTCAAACGCATGGGACCGGGTCGCGCGGGGCATATGTCGTTCCCGATGGAGGGCTATACCCTCGCCGTGGATTTCCCCGCACGCGACAACGCCAAAGACCTGATTGCCCGGCTTGAGGATATGACCAAAGACGCAGGTGGGCGGCTGTATCTGGCCAAAGACGCGCTGGCCACCGGCCCCGCGATCAAAGCAATGTACCCCGAGCATGGCGACTGGACCAAACTGGCCGACAAAGCCGACCCGGACCACGCCTTTGCCACCGACATGACCCGCCGCCTGGACCTGAGGAACGCGATATGAGTGAGATGACACAAACCTGGATCATCCTTGGCGCAACCAGTTCCATGGCGCGCGCCTTTGCCCGTAAGGTCGCGGATCAGGGCGCGGTGGTGCTTCTGGCTGGACGCGATATGGATGATTTGAAACGCAGTGCAGAAGACATGCGCCTGCGCGGCACAGACGCGCGCGCGGTAAAATTTGACGCCCGCGACGCCGAAACATTTGCGCCCATCCTTGCCGAGGCCGACGCCGTAGGGGGCGTGATCAACGCCGCCGTCTTTGTCGGCTCCATGCCGCCCCAGGACGCCATCGACGAAGACCCATCGCTCATCGACGGCACGGTGATGGACAGCTTCACCGGCCCTGCCCGCTTCTTACAATCCTTGGCCCCTTTGATGGAGGCCCGCGGTGCAGGCACTGTGGTGGGCGTGGGATCCGTCGCAGGTGATCGCGGTCGGATCGGCAACTATGTCTACGGCGCGGCGAAAGCAGGTTTTGCCACATACCTCTCTGGCCTACGCAACCGCCTCACCCGGTCCGGTGGCCATGTGGTCACGGTGAAACCCGGCTTTGTCGACACCGCAATGACATGGGACGTCGAAGGCATGTTCCTTGTGGCGTCCCCTGACAAAGTCGCAAGTGACCTGATGCGCGCGGTTGAGAAGAAAAAGAACGTGATCTACACGCCGTTTTTCTGGCGCTACATCATGTTGATCATTCGGCACATCCCAGAATTCATTTTCAAGAAGATGTCGATCTGACGACCCAATCAGGACCAAACACAAAGGGGGCCGCGACGCCCCCTTTTTTCTTGTCAAAAATATCCTCGCCGAAGGCGAAATATCTACATCACGACCCGCACGACCCAGCGGATCAGCCAATCCCAAACCATTGATGCCACAGGCCCGCGGCGTAAAACATGATCGCCATGGTCATCAGCATCAGCCCAATACCGCGCTTGTCTTTCATCGCAAATACAATCGGGTCGTAATCCTGTTTGCCGTACCATCCCAGCCGCACCATGCGGATCAGCCACCATGCCAGCGGCAGTTCAGCCACCCAAATCAGCCATTGTGTTTTATAAAGCCCAATCGCCTGATCGGTGAAGGAATAGAGGAAAAACGCCACCAAAGCCGCCACAACGCCCAGCCCCGCAACATTCAGCAGGTCTGGCCGATCCGGGCGACCGTAGCCGCGCCCGGGAAGGCGCGCGTCCGAGGTGGCCAATGTCAGTTCAGTCAACCGTTTCACACAGCCAAGCGCCATAAACACCGGGAAGATGAACACCAACAAATACCCGGTTACAAAAATACCGGTGGCCGCAGCCCCCGCGACCACCCGCAGCGTATAAAGGCTGGCCAGCACCGCGATATCGACCCAACGCATGCGTTTCAGTTTCAATGAATAGGCCAGCGACAGCGTCATATAAAACGCAACCACGCCCAAGAACGCGGGCGACAGGGCCGCCGCCAACCCCAGCGCTAAAGCGGCCAATCCAAAAAATGCCGCCATGCCGACCTGCAAAGGTACGGTGCCTGCCGCAAAGGGACGTGTGCATTTCTTGACATGCAAACGGTCCGCTTCCAAATCCAACAGGTCATTGACCAGATAAATCGCAGAGGCCCCCGCCGAAAAACTGATGATGCCCAGCAGCGCCAGCAAAAGCGTGCTGAGGGAAAAATCATGCGCCGCCACCAAAGGCACCAACAGAAGCACGTTTTTCACCCATTGATGCGGGCGAAAGCTTTTCAACAGGGCCCGCCCCGTCCAGCCGCCCTCAAGCTCGGTCACCTCTTTGCCCAAAGCGCGCATTTCGGTTGCGGATTTTGCATCCCCCACCACATAGGCGTGATCGGCGTGTTTCCAAATCGCTTTATCCACCGGCGCATTGCCAGCGTAGTCAAAGCCACCTTCGCCGAACACCTCTACCAATGCCTCGGCCTTGGCGGATCCTTTCAGGTTCTGGCGTCCTTGCGTGGCAAAGACACGGGTCGACAGCTCATAATGTTCAGCCAGCGGTTTGACCTGCGAAATATGCGAGGCAGAGGCAAGCACAACCTCGCGCCCCTCCCCTTTCGCTTGATCCACCAGCGCCTGCACCGGTTCTGAAACAGGCAACAAATCCACCCGCAGCGGCGCAATCTCTGCCAGTTCCGCTTTCAGCTTGGCCGGATCACTGACATGCTTGAACGAAGTTTTCAGCGTCGCAATCGGATCACGCCCCAGCCCCGCCCAAAAACATTCAAACAACATATCCGTGCGTAAGAATGTGCCGTCCACATCCAGAACCAGCGGTTTTTGCGACATCTTAAGATCCTTTCACTGCAAACACGCAGCCATCGCTTAGGAGTTCTGGCGGCGTCAGGCAAAGCCCGCGCGCCACCCGCCAAGCGGCAAGTACTTTGGGAATATAGGCGCGCGTTTCCGGATAGGGCGGCACGCCTTGATTGTCTTTCACGGCGTTTTCACCCGCATTATATCCGGCCATCGCCAGAATGGGGTCGCCATTGAAGTGTTTTAAGAGCCACGCCATATAGGCCACGCCCCCTTTGATGTTCTGCGCAGGGTCAGAGGCATCTTCGACCCCAAAACGCGCGGCGGTGTCTGGGATCAGTTGCATGACCCCCTGCGCGCCCGCCGAACTGATCGCATCCGCCCGCCCGGCACTTTCCACCGAAATCAACGCCAAAACCCAGGCCGGAGAGACATCCGTGCCGACCGTCGCCTTAAGGATGTTCAACCCGTGGACCTTCGCGATGTCCTGAAGATCTTGCAGACGCGGCGCCGCAAGCCCCTCTTTTTCCTCAAGGGCCACAAAGGCGCGTTGCAGGTTCGCCGGGCCAGATCCATCCTGTTTGGCCGACACCGTGGTCCAGAACCATTCATAACCGCTGGGTTTCAATGCAGCAGCGCCGTCGCCCTTGGGGGCGGTTGCATCCTCAGCCGTGGGAACCGCCAAAGCGGCGGCTTGCTCGGCCGGGTCAATTTGCACCTGGATGCGTTTCCCCGCGCCCGAGGGCACGCCCACCTTTTTAAAGGTAAACTCGGCAAACGGCGGCGGCGCGCTGTCCGCCCGCACCGCACCAGATGAAATTGCCAGCACCAGATGGGCCAACAAAAGGGATTTCGTCACGACGCGCCGCATGATGTGCAACACTGCTCTCTTTGCCTAGGTCAGCTAAACTGTGGATGCTGACGATTTTTAATTGGGTTTTCCCATTTTTCTTGCCCCGATTTTTCGCAAATCCTAGGCAAAAACACCAGAAATTCCTTTCATATTCGGTGCAAAACTGGCCCCAAACACAGTTAAAACACCCTAGAGGTTAATTTTCTTTACTAACATTATTCTTTACTATCAGTCTCTTACGAGAAAATTGTGAAAAAAAATTAAGAAACGCAAAAACGAACGAAACCTGCCCCACTCTTGCCCCATTCCAAGGTCAATTTCTTCCACATGCCGAGCGGCACTGATGAACACCTCAAACGAGGGTCACAGCAAGCCAGCCCGGGAATGAATGCAAATTGGATACCTTTCGGAGGGACGACACATGAAACTTTTTAACCTGATCAACCAATTCACCGCAGATGAAGATGGCGCAGTAACCGTAGACTGGGTTGTTCTGACAGCCGCTATCGTGGGCCTCGGCATCGCCGTTTTGACATCGGTTTCCGGCGGTACAACCGGCCTTGCTTCAAAGATCTCTTCGAAGCTGAACACAATGACCATCATGAACCACGGCGGCTAAGCCAAGCGTTCAAACGATCTGACGAACAACTCTATCAAGGACTGAAACTATGAA
>NZ_JAHEVJ010000003.1:0-235712 GCF_018599245.1 Aliiroseovarius lamellibrachiae | reverse complement strand
CCAATTCACCGCAGACGAAGATGGCGCAGTAACCGTAGACTGGGTTGTTCTGACAGCCGCTATCGTGGGCCTCGGCATCGCCGTTTTGACATCGGTTTCCGGCGGGACAACCGGCCTTGCTTCAAAGATCTCTTCGAAGCTGAACACAATGACCATCATGAACCACGGCGGCTAAGCCAAGCGTTCAAACGATCTGACGAACAACTCTATCAAGGACTGAAACTATGAAACTTTTTAACCTGATCAACCAATTCACCGCAGACGAAGATGGCGCAGTAACCGTAGACTGGGTTGTTCTGACAGCCGCTATCGTGGGCCTCGGCATCGCCGTTTTGACATCGGTTTCCGGCGGGACAACCGGCCTTGCTTCTAAGATCTCTTCGAAGCTGAACACAATGACCATCATGAACCACGGCGGCTAAGCCAAGCGTTCTTGAATTGGAAAGCCGCGCCGGAAACGGTGCGGCTTTTCCCGTAACACGACCAAAAAGACATTGTGAATTGTTTAGCTTTTAGCGAATAATCTTTCAAAAATACATTATCTGTCCACAAATTTGCCCCAATCTCTCTCTATCCTCGAGGCGAAGTGGATCAAGTGCGCCCCACGGCGCGATATGAGTGAAAGGAAATGGTATGCGAACCGTATTTGGATTGGTTTTGATCCTGGGCGTTGCTCTTGCCGGGTTCGCCGTTTATCTGGCCCGCGATTATATTGGTGTTTACCAAGCCCAGCTAGAGGCGGAACGCGCCGCGGCTGAGGCCATTGTCCCCACCGTTCAGGTCTTTGTCTCGACCAAGGAACTCGCCTATGGCACGCGGATCACCAAAGATGATGTGCGCGCAGTAAAATGGCCCCAGGACGCCCTGCCCGACGGGATTTATCAGGACATCGACGTGTTATTTCCAACCGGCAGCCCCAATTATCGCACCGTCACCCGCGCGATGGAGAAAAACGAAGCCATTATGCAGGTGAAAGTCACTGAACCCGGTCAGGATGCCGGCGTCAGCTCGCGTTTGTCTGCCGGGATGCGCGCCTTTGCAATCCGGGTTGATGTGTCCTCCGGCGTGTCCGGTTTTCTACGCCCCGGTGACCGGGTTGACGTCTATTGGACTGGGCGCTCTGCCACCTCTTCAGGCGAGAAGGGCGAAATCACCAAGCTGATCGAAACCTCTGTGCAACTGATCGCGATTGACCAAACCTCTGACAGCAATCGCGCCTCGCCCACCATCGCACGCACTGTGACCGTAGAAGTCACCCCGCGCCAGGTGGCGGCCTTGGCACAGGCCCAAACCACGGGAAAACTGTCACTGTCTTTGGTCGGCGTACAAGACGAAACAATTTCCGGCGCGGTTGAGATTGGCCAAAGCGAACTTTTGGGCGTGACCGAAGCACAGGTTGTTGAAAAACAATCCTGTACCATCCGCACCCGCCGCGGCGCTGAAATCATCGAAGTGCCCGTGGCATGCCCAACGCAATAACCACCTAAGAGGTGCGTTTTGAACCAAAAACGCGTTGACACCGAACCAACGGGGCCCATCGCGGCCCCGTTGTTGTTGCCCTCTCACCACATCACCTTTGCGGGGCAAGTGATTGATTCTTGCAATAAAGCGAAAACTGGCGCATTCTCGCCCACAATGGGTGAAATGATCCGGAATAACCGGGCAAACTATGTGGATCAGACAGGCATTTGAACCACGTATTAATGAGACCCAATAAAATGAGGCGTGATCGAAAGGCAGGATCACATGAAAATTGATAGACTTATGAAAGCGGCCCTTTGCGGGGTTGCAATTGGAATGGCAAGCGCTCCAACAGGGGCAATGGCAGAAACATTGCGCGTCATGAATGGTGCGCCCTCGGCGGCCTTGAATGTCCCGATGAACCGCGCGGTCGTGGTGGAAAGCGATGAGCCCTTTGCGGAGCTTTCGATCGCCAACCCCGGCATCGCCGACATCTCTACCCTTTCCGATCGCACGATCTATGTGTTGGGCAAAGCACCCGGACGCACAACACTGACCCTGTTGGGCGGTGATGGTCGCCTGATCACCAATGTCGAGGTGCGCGTCGCCCCGGACATTGCAGAATTCAAAGAGCGCCTGCGGCAGATCCTGCCCGGCGAACAGATCGAAGTCCGCACCGCCAATGACGGTATCGTCCTCTCCGGCACGGTCAGCGCAATTGGCCGCATGGACCGCGCCGTAGATCTGGCGCAACGCTACGCACCGGACCGCGTGTCTAACCTGATGACGGTTGGTGGTACCCAGCAGGTGATGCTGAAAGTGCGCTTTGCCGAAATGCAACGCTCTGTCCGCAAAGCCCTGTCCAGCTCACTGGCCATCAATGGTGGTACGGGCGTTGGTGTTAACGCGGAAACCGGAACCTGGCTGGATGGCGACAACGCCATCGGCAACCCGATCACCACATCCAGCGGCACCGAGGGTGGCATGGCCATCGGCTTTAACGCGGGGTCGTTCCAAGTGGCCGTCCTGTTGGAAGCCCTTGAGACCAAAGGTGTTGTGCGCACCTTGGCCGAACCGAACCTGACCGCATTGTCCGGACAAGAGGCCAGCTTTTTGGCGGGTGGCGAATACCCGATCCCTGTGTCCTCTGGCGACAACAAAATCTCGGTTGTCTATAAGCCTTTCGGTATCGAAATGACCTTTACGCCGCGCGTTTTGGCCAACGATCTGATCAATCTTGACCTCAAGGCGGCCGTTTCTGGCCTCGACAGCACAGTCAGCTATAACAATGGCGGCTTTAACGTAAACGCCTTCCGCCGCCGCGAAACCTCTACCGTGGTCGAGCTGCGTGATGGCGAAAGCTTTGCCATCGCCGGCCTGATCGAAGATGACTTTCGTGACCTCAGCGGTCAGGTGCCATGGTTGGGCGACATTCCGATCCTCGGCTCGCTGTTTCGTTCAGCAGAATTTGAACGCAAACAATCCGAGCTGGTGATTATTGTGACCGCCCATCTGGTGACACCAACCCGCGGCGAGGCGCTGGCGCTTCCCACCGACCGGATCAAACCACCGTCGGAAAAAGACCTGTTCCTCTTTGGCAATACCGCCGCCCCGAACCGCCCCACCAAAGGCGCGGCTGGCGAAGTTGCGAAACAGGATTTCTCCGGGTCCTATGGCTATGTGATGGAGGATTGATCCATGAAAACCGCAAAGATCAAACCCCTTCTCGTCGCCACCTCGGTTCTGGCCATCTTGGCCGGTTGTGGTGAAAAATCCCAAGGCCGCTGGAGCGGTGAAGCGGGCGAATTTATCAACGAGGGTTACTTCACCTCGGCGACCACCCATAACACCGGCGTTCAAAACGGCGAGATCAACTATGTGATCGATCTGGCCAACCGCTTTGCGCAAGAAGTGCCCGATACGGTGAATTTCGAGTTTAACAGTGCCATTCTCAGCGCCGAGGCCCGCACCACGCTGGCCGCGCAAGCCCAGTGGATCCGCCAGTTCCCAGAAGTGCGCTTCCGCGTCTTTGGTCACACCGATCTCGTGGGATCCGCCGCATATAACAAACGCCTTGGCATGCGCCGGGCCCGTGCCGCGGTCAACTATCTGATCAGCCAGGGCATTGATCGTCGCCGCCTGGAAGCCGTGGTCAGCCAGGGCGAAACCCAACCGCTGATCGCCACCAATGGTCGTGAAATGCGCAACCGTCGCACAGTGACCGAAGTGTCTGGTTTTGTGCAACGTCACCCGACCGTCATGAACGGAAAATACGCAGAGGTGATTTTCCGCGAATATGTCGCAAGCGCGGTTCCGGTGCCGGAACTGACCGAAGCAGGCGTGGACAGCGGCGTTTCGAAATAACTCCGCTGAACAGAAAAGCAAAAAGGCGTCTCATTGAGGCGCCTTTTTTGTTTTGCCCTCTCGTCCCCCCTATCTTTCGGTTTTAGGACAAAAATCACCTTAACCATTTGTGATAAAAGACTTAATTCCAATTGAAGCCTGTTGTTGAAATCGAAACAGCACAGCGTCCGCCCTTTTGATCGTGTCGAATTGACGAATAATTACGATCTTTTGGCCCCAATGTTGCCCTGATTGGCTGTCACAAAAACCAAGAAGCAAAGCAGTGCGCGCCTGAAATTCGAATCGCGCGTGGTCCAACCGCCAACAGCCACACAAAGAAGCTGAGGCCCCAAACGGACCGAACCAAGGAAGGAACAAGCAATGAGTAGCAGCGTTGCGTTACAACCAGATGCCGCCCCAATCGTCGCCTGTACGATTTCTCGGGACGTGCAGAATTTCGACCTGTTGATCGAAGACATGGAAACCGAACTGGGCGAAGCCTGGGGCGACCTGTCGATTGATGATGCCGTGGCCTTTTTCGGCCAACCGGAAGCCGACACTTTGGAATTTGTTGCCATCGCCATTGATGACGACGACGAAGAAGATCTGGCAAAGGTCGCCATGACGGTCAAAACCGCTGTCGACAAAGGCATTAAGGTTGTTGTCATTGCTGAAGAGGTCAGTCCCATTGCGCTGCACCAGCTTTTGAAAATGGGGGCGGCTGAATTTGTGCCCTATCCCCTGCCCGAAGGCGCCTTGCATGACGTGATTGACCGCTTGCGCACCCCTGCCCCCAGTTTGCCCGCCCCCGGAGATGCAAATGCAGCAATCCGACCAAAGGGCGACCGCGAAGGTGTGATTTTCGCCGTGCATGGTCTGGCCGGCGGCACCGGGTCCACCACATTGGCGGTGAACTTGGCCTGGGAATTGACCAAGGTTGAAAAGGAACGCGCGCCCCGCGTGTGTCTTTTGGATTTTGATCTTCAGTTTGGCACGGTTTCAACCTTCCTTGATCTGCCACGACGGGACGCTGTGTATGAATTGCTGTCCGACACCGAAGCGATGGATGTCGACAGTTTCATGCAGGCGATGCTTCCCTTTAACGACAGCCTTCAGGTGCTGACCGCGCCCAATGACATGCTTCCGCTGGATATTTTGACCAGCGAAGATGTCGAACGGATTGTGGAAATGGCCCGCAACCATTTTGATTATGTGGTCATCGACATGCCGACCGCCGTGGTGCAATGGACCGAAACAGTGCTGAATGCGGCGCATCTGTATTTCACCACGTTGGAATTGGACATGCGCTCGGCGCAAAACGCGCTGCGAATGGTCAAAGCCTTGAAATCCGAGGATTTGCCAGTGTCAAAACTGCGCCATGTGCTGAACCGCGCACCGAAATTCACCGATCTTTCTGGCAAGTCCCGCGTAAAGCGCCTTGCGGAAAGCCTTGATATTACGATCGAAATTCAACTTCCTGATGGGCTAAAGCCTGTCACACAAGCGGGCGACCATGGTCTTCCTCTGGCCGAAGCAGCGCCGAAAAACCCGCTGCGCCGAGAGATTCAAAAGCTTGCGAAATCCGTGCATGAAGTAAACCAAGCCGCCGTTGAGGCGAGCTGAACCGGAGGCTATTATGTTCTCACGTTATAAAAAATCCGGCCAGCGCCCCGCACGGGCAAATGGCACACCCAATTTACAGGCTGTGGCGGGTGGCAAACCGAATGCGGCCCCAGCCGCGGCAGCACCTGTGGCAAAGAGCGCGGAAAAAGTGACCCGTCGCGCCGCACCCGAGAAAACACCCGCACGCGCCGCCCCTTTGGACCGGGAACGCAAACGCAAAGAGCGCCTGTCGGACATTAAGGTCGAGCTCCACAAAGAGCTGTTGGACAACCTCAACCTGTCCGCCCTTGAACAGGCGTCAGAAAAGGATTTGCGCGCGGAAATCACCGACATCACCTCGGAATTTTTGACCACAAAAGGCGTTGTTTTAAACCGTGACGAACGGCTGAGCCTGAACCAGGAGCTTTACGACGAGGTGACCGGCCTGGGTCCGCTTGAGACCCTTTTGAAAGACGAAACCGTCAACGATATTTTGGTGAACGGCCCGCAACAGATCTTTGTGGAACGGGACGGCAAACTGCAACTGACGGATATTACGTTCAAGGACGAACGCCACCTGATGCGGATCATTGATAAGATCGTATCGGCCGTTGGGCGACGTGTGGATGAAAGCAACCCGCATGTGGATGCGCGTCTGGCCGATGGGTCGCGGTTCAACGCGATGGTGCCACCGATTGCGGTGGACGGATCGCTTGTGTCCATTCGGAAATTCAAAAAAGACAAGCTGGGCATTGAAGAGCTGGTGAATTTCGGCGCGTTCTCGGAAGAGATGGCCGCTTATATTCAGGCGGCCGTGGCGTGTCGGTTGAACATCATTGTGTCAGGCGGGACCGGGTCGGGTAAAACCACCACGCTGAACGCGCTGTCGTCCTTTATTGATGACGCAGAACGTATTCTGACCATCGAAGACACCGCCGAACTTCAGCTCCAACAGACCCATGTGGGCCGGATGGAAAGCCGCCCTGCCAACGTCGAAGGCAAAGGGGCCGTCAGCCAGCGGGACTGTTTGAAAAACGCCCTGCGGATGCGTCCAGACCGGATCATCGTGGGGGAAACCCGTGGTGAAGAAGTGATCGACATGTTGCAGGCCATGAACACCGGCCACGATGGATCAATGACCACCATCCACGCCAACTCGGCCCGTGATGGGGTGTCACGTCTGGAAAACATGGTCGCAATGGCCGGGATCGAGATGCCGCTTAAGGCGGTGCGCTCGCAAATCGCCTCGGCTGTGAACCTGATTGTCCAGGCCTCGCGTCTGCAGGATGGGTCGCGCCGCATGGTATCGATCACCGAAATCACCGGCATGGAGGGCGAAGTCATCTCGATGCAGGAAGTGTTCCGGTACGAACGTCTTGGCCTAGAGCCTGACGGCAAAATCATTGGTCGTTTCAACGCAACCGGCGTGCGGTCGCATTATTCGGATCGTTTCCGCCAATGGGGCTACGACCTTCCCGCCACTTTATTTGAACCGATTGTAGACAGGTAACCGATATGTCCATTTCGCCAGAACTTCTCATTTACGGCCTGATTTTCGGTGCGGTTCTCTTGCTGGTCGAAAGCATCTATTTGGCCGTTTTCGGCAAATCGATCAGCCTGAACAGCCGCGTGAACCGCCGCCTTGATCTGTTGGACAAGGGCGCGCGCCGCGAAGAGGTGCTGGAGCAGCTGCGCAAAGAGATGAGCCAGCATATGAAGGCCAAGGGCTTTCCGCTCTATTCCTTGCTGGCGATCAAAGCACAAAAAGCCGCAATTGCCTTTAGCCCTGCACAGCTTTTGATGGTGATGGCCGGGCTGTCAGCGATGGCTTATGTGGGCATCACAGTTGGCACCTCGGCTGCGGCACCGGTGCGCATTGCGGTCTCGTTGGCAATGGGGATCGGCGGCGTTTACATGTGGGTCGACAGCAAAGCCAAGAAACGCATGGCGATGATGGAAGAACAACTGCCCGATGCGGTGGAATTGATGGTGCGGTCCCTGCGCGTGGGCCACCCATTCACCTCGGCCATTCACATTGTTTCGAAAGAAGTGCCTGACCCCTTGGGCACAGAAATGGGCATGATCGCCGATGAGGCCGCCTATGGCCGTGACATTGGCGACAGCCTGAAAGCCATGGCCGAACGCCTTGAAATGCAGGATCTGCGCTTTTTGGCGGTCGCCGTGACCATTCAACAGCAATCCGGCGGTAACCTGGCGGAAATCCTTGATGGTTTGGCCAAAGTGATCCGCTCGCGGTTCAAACTTTTCCGCCGCGTAAAAGCGATCACCGCGGAAAGCAAATGGTCCGGCATGTTCCTATCCGGCTTCCCGCTTCTGGCGCTTGTCATGATCAACGTGATCCAACCGCATTATTATGACGACGTAAAAGAAACCGCATATTTCATCCCTGCTTGTCTGGTTGTCGCAGGATTTCTGGTCGCCAACGTCTTTGTCATGAAGATGCTTGTGAACATCAAGGTGTAAGAACATGATTGAAACGCTTAATCAGATGGTGATTGACAAGCTTGGCCCAATGGGGCCGCTGATGGCCGTGGGGGGGCTTGGCTTTTTGCTGATGCTGATCACCCTGCCGGTATTGTTCAAAAAAGAAACCGATCCGTTGGACAAATTGCGCGATGCGCGCAAAAACAACGCCACAAGCGACGAAAAACAAGCGCTGCGTGTGGGGGGTGGCAATGACAAGCTTGAGAAATACGCAGCCTTCCTCGAACCACAAGATGATGAGGAATATTCCGCCATTCAGCTCAAGTTGCTGCAGGCCGGGTATGTGGGCAAAAACGCCGTCCGGACCTTTCACTTTGCGCAATTTGCGCTGGGGATTGGCCTGCTGATCGTGGGCGCCATTCTGGTCTTTATCAAATCGCAAAACCCTGACGTTCCCATGACCGCAACGAACAAGATGATGTGGATCCTTGGGCCGGGCATCGCGGGCTATATGCTGCCAAAATACTGGGTCACACGGCGTGTGGAAGAGCGTAAAGAAGAGATCATCAATGGTTTTCCCGACGCGCTGGATATGATGCTGGTCTGTGTCGAAGCGGGTCAATCGCTTGACCAATCCATCATTCGCGTCGCCGCCGAAATCCGCGCAGGTTTCCCTGCTTTGGCCGATGAGTTCGATATTGTCAGCCAGGAAATGAAAGCCGGGAAAGACCGCGTGCAAGTGTTGCGTGATATGTCTGAACGGGCCGGCGTCATGGATGTGTCCAGTTTTGTCACCGTGCTCATTCAATCGGCGACCTTCGGGACGTCCATTGCCGAAGCCTTGCGTGTCTTCTCTGCCGAAATGCGGGATAAACGTGTGATGCGCGCCGAAGAAAAGGCAAACACCTTGCCCACCAAGATGACACTTGCCACAATGATGCTAACAGTTCCGCCGCTCTTGATCATTTTGCTGGGGCCATCGGTTTACAACATCGCACAAACCCTCTCGCAGGTCAGCTTCTGATCCCTGCACGGGATAAAAAGGAGTGACGGGTGCCGAGAATTTGCACTCTTGCCGTAAAGATCACCCTGATGTCCGCGCTGATGATTTCAGTGGCCGGGTGTCAGGGTCTTGGCAATTCAGGGGGCAGCCGCGGATTGGGCACAGCCCCGACCCAAAAACCAGACAGCCCCTATGCCCCTGCCGGATCAACCCGCGGGGCGGCGTCAGTGGACGGGCTAATTGTTGGCCATCGGTTGATGCAGGCGGGGGAATATGAACTGGCCCTCAAGGCTTATCTGCGATCTGCCGCCGATCATGGCATCACGGTCGATGTGCTTTCGGCGATTGGATCGGCAAACTTGCAACTTGGTCGTTTGGGTCAGGCGGAAAGACAGCTTCGTCAAGCTGTTGAAAAAGACGAGCGTTTTGTCCCAGCGTGGAACAATCTTGGCGTTGTGCTGATGGAAAGAGGCGACATTGGCGAAGCGGCCCGCGTGTTCCGTATTGCCTACGGGTTGGATAGTGGCCAATCTGCCGACATTCGCGAGAATTTGCGCTTGGCCCTCGCCAGACAAGAAAACGCCGATTATGATACCGTGGATGAAAATGAATTCGCGCTGATGCGACGGGGAAGTGGGGATTACCTGCTCCTCTCGACACTCTAGAGCCCACAAGGGCCAAGCGCGGCAAACGAGCAGTAGAGGACGCACCACATGCGCCAGTCAATCCTTGTCACCTTGTGTCTGGGCAGTGCCTTGGCCTTGTCCGCCTGTCAAAAGCCCAACAATGGGCCTGAAGATGTTGAACGCGCCCTGGCAGACCTGAATGTCGTTGATGAAAGCAATCTTAACGACATCATGTTGACCATCGGTGATCCCAATGAGGCGGTCACCTATTTCAATCGCGCCGTGAAAACCCAACCAGACCGCATTGATCTGCAACGTGGCTTGGCCAAATCCTTGGTGCGCGCCAAACAACCCACTCAGGCTGTGACCGTCTGGAAAAAAGTGGTCGCCCTGCCCGGTGCCACCGCCGAAGACCGCGTGGGCCTTGCCGATGCGATGATCCGCGCAGGTGACTGGGGACAAGCCGAGATTGAACTGAACAAAGTTCCCCCCACCCACGAGACCTATAAACGTTACCGTTTGGAAGCGATGGTGGCCGACAGCAAGAAAGAGTGGAAAAAGGCCGACAGTTTTTATGAAACCGCCGTCGGGCTTTCGACCAAACCATCTAGCGTGTTGAACAACTGGGGCTATTCCAAACTGACCCGCGCAGATTACAAAGGGGCTGAACGGCTGTTTTCCGATGCGCTGACCTATGACCCCAACATGTTCACCGCCAAAAACAACCTTGTGTTGGCCCGCGGCGCACAGCGCAAATATGACCTTCCCATCGTGAAAATGACCCAGGTTGAACGGGCGCAGCTTCTGCACACGCTTGCGCTTTCGGCGATCAAACAGGGGGACGTGACCATGGGCAAAGGCCTGTTGCAAGAAGCCATCGACACCCATCCGCAGCATTTCGAGGCCGCCGTGCGCGCCCTCGCCGCCTTAGAGAACAACGTTGCAAATGGCTGATATGTTGACGGTCCAAACCGCCGCTTCCGCCCTGTGGTTTCTTCCCTTTGCCGCCCCGATCGGCGTCTGGGTGGCCCTGAACGATATGGCGCGGATGAAGATCCCGAACAAAGCTGTGGTGGCGCTGTTTGTGGTGTTTGCCGTGATCGGTTTGGTCGCCCTGCCCTTGGCCGATTATCCATGGCGGTTTTTACACCTTGTCGTGGTTTTGGTCATTGGGTTTGTGTTGAACCTCGCCGGGGCGCTTGGGGCGGGGGACGCCAAATTTGCCGCCGTCATGGCCCCCTTTATTGCGCTTCAGGATGTGACAATGTTTTGCATGTTGTTTGCCGCAACGCTGATCGTGGGGTTCGCCCTGCACCGCACCGCACGGGCCATTCCCGCCGTGCAACGCGCCACCCCAAATTGGGAAAGCTGGAAGCGGAAAAAAGATTTTCCGATGGGATTATGCCTTGGGGCCGCATTGATCCTGTATCTGGTGATCGGCGCGCTTTACGGTCAAAGGTAACCCCTTGAAACAAAACGAAAGCCCCACAAAATGCGGGGCTTTTCTTTGTTTGAAACGTCCCGCCAAAGACGCGTGTTTCAAGTTTATGGCGGAACGCTTTAGCATGAATGCAGTCGCCCCTCAGGGTTTCTGATCAAACGTCTTTGGCAGCGCGTAAAGAATGTAGTATTCAGTGCGCCGCAGCTCTTTGATGCCGGATGACCACTCCTGCTCTGTGATCTCATCCAAGATC
This sequence comes from Aliiroseovarius lamellibrachiae, assembly GCF_018599245.1. Classification (GTDB taxonomy): domain Bacteria; phylum Pseudomonadota; class Alphaproteobacteria; order Rhodobacterales; family Rhodobacteraceae; genus Aliiroseovarius; species Aliiroseovarius lamellibrachiae. The sequence goes on along the minus strand of NZ_JAHEVJ010000003.1, from coordinate 224,538 downwards.
TGTTTGCGTACATCCACCGACAACGGAAAGAGCGGCACCAGCAACAGATCCGCGTTCTCAATCCCCGTCAGATCGCCGTAATACCACGGCGCCGCGCCCTTGACCGGCTCGCCCGCACCATACATCCAATAGCTTGGCAACAGATCCGCCACAAACATGGATTTTCCATCCACGACGCCAGAGGCCACCAAATCGTCAGCGATCACCCGAAACCACGCAATCATGCCCAGATCCAGGCTGCGCCACGGCAGATCCTCGCCCAGAAATTTCACCTGATCTTTGCGCATCTCTTCGTCATAAAACGCCGAAAAAATCGTGTCCGGCCCGTCGATGGCATATTTCGCATCCAAGCGATTGGCGCGCACATCAAAGGTCAAAAGATCCTCTTGCCCCGCGACACCGACCAGCACCGGCACATACTCCTCTGTGTCTGTCACCAAATGGCGAAACGGGCTTTGCGCGATGTTGATGAACGATGGCATCGCAAGCACAAATCCAACCGTCGCCGCCAACAGGATCCCACGCTGCAAGTCCCAACCAAAGCCGTTGTATACGGGCCGCGCTGGCACCAAAGAGATCAGCAAAATCGCCAAAATCCCGACCCATTGCGGATCATTTCCAAAGTTCTGAAAGGTGACATAAAAGAACCCCGGCAAAAGCAGCATCAGCACCAAACCTTCGCGCATCTGCCCGCTTTGGCGCAGAAACACCACTGCAATCAGCCCCAGCAAGGACCCGGACAAATACGCCGGCGCGCTGACCACATCGCCAAAGGGCAACCCCGGTTGCGGGCGCACACTGCTTCCTGCGACGTTCATCAGATCTGACATATAATAGAGCCAAAACAAGGGTGTGCCGACATAAAGCGTCATCAATCCAACCGCAATTAGGCCAGACAAAAGTGCCCAAAGCACTGTTTTCCCGGCCCCGCGCGTGAACAATGCCACGAGCACCGCAGGCAAAAACGCCGCAAAATAGGTCACTTTGATCATCGCCATGACCGAGAACGCCAAGCCAATAACAATGCCGTCCACCGGCTGTCCCTGACCCGAGCGGTTTTGGTTCGGCAACACCGCCGCCACAATCGCAAGGAAGGCTGCGGCCCAGGCCCACCGGTTGTAATGCATAGAAACAGAGACCGCGGTATTGCTTTCTCCGTGGATCAAGCCAAGGCACAACACCATTAATGCCCCGGAAAACACAAACCGCCACACCCCCTTTAAGCGCGTGTGCGACACCCACCAGATGGCCGGGAAAAACACCGTTGCAACAAGTACTTGCCCCCATAGAAACGCGGTTCCAACGCCCATGCCCAGCTTGGTGAAAATCACAATCGGGCTAAAGGCCAAAATACCGATTGGCGTTACAAAATCCAAATGCGGGATCTGCCCGTCGGTCATCCGCAACAGGATTTGCAACAGATGCAGCGTGTCGCCCTCGTGCTGTTTGATATACAGACCGCCCTTGGCCAACAGTGCGCCCGACAGGATCACCATCACCGCCAATTGCACACTTGCCAAAATGATGCCTTTTTCTTTGCTCATACCTGCCCTCTTCGTTGTGTACGAAACAGAGTAATCGCCCCAAATCGGGGCCGCTTCGTTGCTCTTTTGGTCATTGTTTTGACTGTTAAAGCCGCGATGCGCAAGTTTTGGGTGAGGAGCAGACACCATGAACATGCATACCGCTGATTTGATTGCGCCCCCAGCGCCACGGTCCTTGGCTGATATGAAACTGACCATGGTGATGATGCGGGACATCCTGCTGAAAACGATGTTCCGCACCAATCTGGAACAGGTCAGTGATCTGGAACGCACCCTCGCCCTTCCCGGCCGCGTCGTGCAGGAGTTGATCGATATATGCCGTGACCAAGGCCTGATCGAGGCGATGGGTACCTTGCACGCCGGATCGCAAAGCAATGAAATGGGATATCGCCTGTCGGACACCGGAAAAACCCGCGCGCTTGATGCGCTGGCGCAGTCCGAATATTACGGCGCAATGCCCGTCCCGATGGAGGTCTACGCCGTTCAGGTCAAGCGCCAGTCCATCCGCAACATTCAAATGTCACGCGACCAGCTGACCGGTGCAATGGGGCATCTTATTCTGCCCTCTGATCTGCTTGATCAGCTTGGCCCTGCGGTTGGATCTGGTCGTTCCATCCTGATGTACGGCCCGCCCGGAAACGGCAAAAGCTCGATCTCAAACGGGATCCGAGACGCCCTTGGTGACAAAATCTATGTTCCCCAAGCCATTGTTTATTCTGGACAAGTTATCACGGTTTACGATCCGATCGTACATACCGCTGTGGACGAGATGAAAGAGGATCCAAACTCGCTGCGCAAAGCCTCGGCCAAGTTTGACCGTCGGTATATCCTATGTGATCGCCCCACGGTGATCACCGGTGGTGAATTGACGCTGGACATGTTGGATCTTAAATACAACGCCACCGCGCGCACCTATACGGCGCCGCTTCAGCTGAAATCCTCCGGCGGCGTTTTCATCGTCGATGACCTTGGCCGCCAAGCTGAACCGCCGCAAAAACTGATCAACCGCTGGATTGTCCCGCTCGAAGAAAACAAAGATATCCTCGCGCTGCAATCAGGTGAAAAATTCGAAGTGCCGTTCGACACTCTCGTCATCTTTTCAACCAACTTCCACCCGAATGAGATTTTCGACAAAGCGGCCCTGCGCCGGATCTTTTACAAAATCAAAATCGACGGGCCGGACCAAGAGGGTTTTCTCAAAATCTTTGCCATGATGGCCCGGAAAAAGAAAATGCCCTTGAACGAAGAAGCGCTAATATATCTGTTGCAGAAAAAATACCCAACTATTGCAAACGTTTACGCAAACTATCAACCGATCTTCCTGATCGATCAGATGATCTCCATCTGCGAATTTGAGGGCATCCCCTATCAAATGACCCCTGATCTGATCGACCGTGCCTGGGCAAATATGTTCGTGCGCGACGAGGAAATCATCCACTAAATCACTATTTGCCAGAGGGGCGGCACGCCAGCCGTGCCCCTCTGGTACTTTCTGCGTACGCAGCCTATCGTGGTGGAATGACCCCATTGCCCCCGGCATTCATCACCTGGTTTGCATCGCGCGGATGGGCCCCCCACCCCCACCAAATCGCAATGCTCGACCGGTCAAATGAGGCGGCAACACTGCTAATTGCGCCCACTGGTGGCGGGAAGACGCTCGCAGGTTTCCTACCTTCCATGGTCGATTTGGCGCAAAATCCGCATAAAGGCTTGCACACACTCTACATTTCGCCGCTAAAAGCGCTTGCCGCCGATATGCGCCGGAACCTGCAGCGCCCGGTTGAGGATATGGGCCTGAACATCCGGATCGAGGACCGCTCGGGCGATACCACACAGACGCGGAAAAAGGCACAGCGTGCCGACCCTCCCCATATTTTGCTGACCACACCAGAAAGCCTCGCTTTGCTGTTGTCCTATCCCGACGCCCCGCACATATTTGCCGGTCTCAAACGGGTGGTGGTGGACGAACTTCACGCGCTTGCGGAAAGCAAACGTGGCGATCAGCTGATGCTTTGCCTGACACGCTTGCAGGCGATGCGGCCAAATCTTACCCGCGTCGGATTGTCCGCCACCGTGGATGACCCGGATGCGTTGGCGCGATATCTTGCCCCGCACCCGGCAATTTGTGACGTCCTGACCGCCGATCCCGGCCCCACGCCGGACATCCAAATGCTGCCCACAAATACCGCCCCGCCCTGGTCAGGTGGCGGCGCACGTTACGCCATTCCTGAGGTGTTAGAGGCCGTAAAAGCCCATAAAACCACCCTGATCTTTCACAACACCCGCGCCCAGGCCGAGATCTTTTTCCATGACCTTTGGTTGGCCAACACGGACAATTTGCCCATCGCCATCCACCATGGCTCGCTCGACCGCAACCAGCGCAGCAAGGTCGAGGCCGCGATGGTCGCGGGGCATTTGCGCGCGGTGGTCTGCACCGGATCGCTAGATCTTGGGCTTGATTGGGGCGATGTGGATCTGGTCATCCAGGTTGGGGCACCCAAAAACATCAAACGGCTGGTGCAACGGATCGGCCGCTCTGGACATCACTACAACACCCCCTCTAAAGCGTTGATTTTGCCTGCAAATAGATGGGAAATTCTCGAATGCCAAGCCGCGATTGAGGCGGTTGTCGCCGATGATTTAGACGGGGATCCGCGCGGGCCCGGCCCCCGCGATGTCTTGTGCCAACACCTGTTGATCACCGCTTGCGCCGCGCCGTTTGATGCAGACACAGTTTTTGCTGAGGTCACGCAGGCCGGCAGCTATGCCGCCCTCACGCGTGCCGACTTTGACGCGTGCCTCGATTTTGTCGCCACCGGCGGCTATGCCCTGCGCGCCTATGATCGCTGGCAACGTTTGAGGCAAACAGCGCAAGGGCTTTGGCAATTGCGCGACCCCCGCCAAGCCGCCCTTATCCGCATGAATATCGGCACAATCATTGACACCGACACGTTGAAAGTGCGGATGCGCGGGCGCGGTGGAAAGGCCTTGGGCGAGGTCGAAGAAAGCTTTGCCGCCTCATTGACACCGGGGGACACGTTTCTGATTGGTGGAAAAATTGTCCGCTTTGAGAGCCTGCGCGAAATGGTTGTTCAAGTGTCCAATGATCGGGGGCGCAGGCCGCGGTTGGCGGTGTTTTCCGGCACCAAATTTTCCACTTCGCTCCTGCTGTCAGACCGGATTTTGCACCTTTTACAAAGCGGCCGCTGGGACACGCTACCCGCGCATACGCAAGACTGGGTTTTACAGCAAAAAACCGTTAGCCAGCTGCCTGAGCCGGGGCGTATTCTGGTTGAAAGCTTCCTGCGGGACGATCGCGCGCATACATGCTTATACGGGTTTGCGGGCAAAAATGCGCAGCAGACCCTGGGGCTTTTGGCAACCCGCCAAATGGAGCAATTGGGCCTTGGCCCCTTGGGGTTTGTCGCCACCGATTACGCCACCCTGATCTGGTCCATCCACCCCGTGACGGACCCTGCCCCATTGTTCGATCTGACCCATCTGCACGCGGGGCTGGAAACATGGCTGGGCGAAAATGCCCTGATGAAACGCAGTTTCAAAACCGCAGCCACCATCGCGGGGCTGATCACGCGCAACCATCCCGGCCAACGCACCACCGGGCGGCAAGCGACCTTTAGCACCGATATCCTTTACGACACATTGCGCAAATATGACCCCGACCACCTGTTGCTGGCCCTGACCCGCGAAGAGGCGATGCGCGGCTTGATTGACTTTGGCCGGATCAAGGCCCTGTTGTCGCGCACACAAGGTAAAATTGATCACGTCTGCGCCCCCCATGTCACCCCGTTTAGCGCGCCATTGTTTCTTGAAATTGGCCGCGTCCCGGTGGAGGGTACAGGACAGGATATGTTGTTGGCGACGGAGGCCCAGAGATTGATGGCAGAGGCGGGGCTTGCGCAAAACGAATGAGCGACCTGAACGGATATAGCTTTTTATTTGCAGGCACAGCACTCACATTGTTGCCGTCCGGCGCATTGTGGTGGGCGCAGGAAAACCTGCTTTGCGTTTCGGACCTGCATTTGGGAAAGGCGGAACGGATTGCGCGGCGCGGCGGCCATCTGTTGCCCCCCTATGAAACCAAAGACACGCTGATCCGGTTGGAACGGGACATCGAACGCACGGGCGCGCGAATTATCGTGTGTCTCGGTGATAGTTTTGACGATCTGACCTCGGCCCAAAATCTAGCACAGGACGACGTCATATGGCTGACCCGGCTTATGGCCGGACGGCGCTGGGTTTGGATCGAAGGCAATCATGATCCCGGCCCGGTCGAGTTTGGTGGCACCCATTTGGCCGAACTTTTCCACCCCCCCCTGCACTTTCGCCACATCGCCAAAAAGGGTGCGGCCTGCGAGATTTCCGGGCATTACCACCCCAAAGCGCGACTGAACCTGCGCGGGCGGCGCCTGTCGCGCCCCTGTCTGTTGACGGACAGCGACCGCGTCATCCTGCCCGCCTATGGCACCTACACCGGCGGCTTGCGATCGGATGACGCAGCGCTAAGTCAGCTGATGCGCCCAGAGGCGATCGCCGTCATGCTGGGCACACCGCCGCACCCCATTCCAATGCCGCGAAGCTGATGGTGTAACAGTTTGGAAATATTGACATGATGCGTTGCTAACCGCGTCGCAACAAGGAGAGTGGAATGACCTGTCGCCCGGAAAATGTGGCCCGTATCACCGCAAGTTTTGGTGCCCAATCCATGATGCACAGTTTTGGCGCCTCATTGACAGAACTGACCGAGGGGTGTTGCACGATCTCAGCCCCAATTTTAGATGGGAACAAACAGCAACACGGATTTGGCCATGCGGCATTAACCTTTGGCCTTGGGGACACCGCCGCAGGGTATGCCGCTTTGAGTGTGATGGATCCGCAAGACGAAGTGTTGACCGCGGAAATCAAAATCAACCTGTTGGCCCCTGCCCATGGCGATCGCTTGGAGGCCCAGGGTCATGTGATCCGGGCGGGCAAAAGGCTGATCAGCGTTGAGGCCAAAGTTTGGGCCGTCACCGACGAAGCACGGGTGCAAATCGCCGCCATGCTGGGAACAATGGTGCCGGTACGTAAAGCCCGGCCCTGACGCAACGTGACACTTTCCTCAGTCTCCATTTTGCCCAAAATGACCGAAACTTCAGGAGCATCAAATGTCTGACCGCGTGACCATCACACAAGAAGATCAAGTCGCTATCGTAACATTGTCGCGGCCAGAAAAACGCAACGCGTTGGATTTGGAAATGATCGAAGCGATTGTTGCGGCAGGACAGGAGCTGGCCAAGCGCAAAGATATTCGGGCTGTGGTTCTTACCGGCGATGGAGAAGCATTTTGCGCAGGACTAGACCTTGCTGCGATGCCTTTAATTGCGCAAGCCGCCATGTCCGACGGTGGCTTCACGCAACGAACGCACGGAAATTCAAACCTATTTCAAGCCGTCGCCATGGTTTGGGCCGAGCTTCCGCAACCCGTTATCGCCGCGGTACATGGGTTTTCCTTTGGCGGAGGGTTCCAACTGATGTTGGGCGCCGACATTCGCATCGCCGATCCCAACACCAAGTTTTCGGTGATGGAGGGGCGCTGGGGTCTGGTGCCTGATATGGGGGGAATGGTTCTGATGCGGCGTCTGGCACGCGAAGATGTCATTCGAAAAATCACCTATACCGCACAGGTATTTTCCTCTGACGATGCGCTGGCATGGGGGTTTGTGACTGAGCTTAGCGCGGCGCCGTTAGAAGCGGCAAAAGCATTGGCACAGGAGATTGCTGGAAAATCCCCTGACGCGGTCAGGTCAGCGAAAAAGCTTATATCCGACACCGAACTTACGGGTTGGCACGAGACCTTGGTCGAAGAAAGCAAAGCGCAAGAAGCTTTGGTCGGGCAGAAGAACCAAATGGAAGCGGTCATGGCGGGGATGCAAAAGCGCCCTGCGAAGTATTCCGACTAAGGGTCGAACCGAACTATCATTCGGCAGCAAAGGCTCCTTCTTCGATAGATGGATCCCTCTGTCGCTGTTGATCTTGAACCGCCAACTTACCCAAAGCTGTTTCCAACGCGCGCGCTTGCTCGCGCAAATGCTCACTATCTTCACGCACTTGATCAAATAGCGTTGCGTTTTCTTGGGTCGCGGCATCAAGGTGTGTGATGCTTTCACTTACACTGACCAAGCCTTTGGCTTGTTGGTTCACAGCCTCGGCTGCTTCAGACGTCTGACGCGAAATTGTCCCGATCGCAGTGCTGATCTCGGTGACTTTTTCCATGGCCTGCGCCACCATGGAAACCGAGTTTTCCACAGCATGGGTGCTTTCATCAACAACGGAAGTGATTTCACCCACAGCATCTGATGATCGCTGTGCAAGCGCACGCACCTCTGATGCAACCACAGCAAAGCCCCGGCCACTATCCCCTGCGCGGGCGGCTTCCACACCCGCGTTTAGGGCCAACAGGTTGATCTGAAACGCAATATCTTCGATCACGCTGACTATTTTATTGATGTTGGTGGTTGTTGCCGCGGCGGCGTCCAACGAGTTCACCGCGCGTTCGGCCACCTCAGAGGTGGTTGTTGCGTTCTGCTCCGCCTCCGTTGCGCTTTCGCTTGCGCGTTCGATGTTTTCTGAAACCGATGTAACGGTTGAGCTTATTTCTTCAAGAGCCGCAGCGGCTTCCTCCAATGAGGAGGCCGAACTTTCCGTACGGTGAGCAAGCGCTGTTGCGGCCGAGCGGATATCATCTGATTTTCGCGCCACCGTTGTTCCGCTGCTTGCAATCGCATCCACCATGTCTTCCAGCGTATGCAGCGTGAGGTTCATGTTGTTCTGCAATTCGGCAAACACACCTTCGTAATCTCCATCCATCCGCGCGCGCAGATTGCCGATTGCAAGCTCCTTTAACACCCGCCCAGTTTCGCCCAGGCTGGTTTCTATACCAGTCATCAGGGTGTTAATGGCATCAATCATCGCCGATAAGGTCGCGCTACTAACTTTGGTATTTGCGCGGTGGCCAAAATCGCCCCGCACCGCATGGGCAATTACGTCATTGATCTCTTTTTGAACCAGTTCCATCTCGTGCAGGCGCTCTTTTTCAACCCGTGCAACCTCATCAGCAAATGCCCGCTCTTTCTGTTCTTTTACGATGTTCTCCTGCAGAAGTTCTCGTTCACGCTGGCTGGCATCTTTTTGCTGCTCCTCCAATTCAACGGCATGAAGCAAGTTTTCGCGAAAGGCTTGCGATGCACGAGCGATCGCGCCAATTTCGGTGTCTGACAGCATGTGATCCACATCAATCGAGGTGTCGCCCTTGCTCAGCTTATCAAGCTCTGTTGCAATATGGCGTGCTGGTCGGGCGATTTTCCGCAACAATACATGCGAGGTCACAAACGCCGTGGTGCCAAGGGCAGCCACCACAAACACAGAAACAATCAGCGCAAGGCTTTCCATTTTGCCAAGTGTAAGATCCAAGTGATCCGCGGCCTGATCCGTTTCGGACATCTGCGCATCCACCAAAGCCGCAATTCCGGCAAGCGCGGGCGCATCCGACACTTTGACTGCTTTGTCGATTTCAGCCACCGACTTACCCTGTTTGACCATGGCCACCGCTTGTTCCATCGCCGTTTCATAGGCGTTGATCACCGTGGTGATATCGTCAAGCGCAGTCTGTTCACTTGGGGTCACGTCAAAGGATCGATAGCCTGCAAGACTTGCGCGCACCCCTTCCAACGCCGATGCGACCAGTGCGATACGTTTTTCATCTTTTCGAAGAACATAGTTCTTAAACTGGTGGATCAAACCGCCATACCCAAGTTCCCGTTTTAACGTGACAATATAGAAATGCTTGCTGGGATGCCCCCCCAATTCATCGGCCTCGGTCAATTCAAACAAATACTGCAATGCATTCAGGGCTTCGGCATCTTGAACAACAAGATCCTCATCGACCGCTTCCGGTGTATTGCCAAAAATATACGCCGCTTGGGCCGCTTGCAGGGCAGCCGTATAGTCATTGACCGTTTTACGCAGGGCGTCGATCGCCGCTTGTTCCTGTTCGGACGGGTTCTGCGTCGCGAGGTCATGAAGCGCGTTCAACACATTTTGCGCAGATTGCCCCGCCTGGGCCACTTGCTTTTTGTCATTGCGGATCACGTAGTTCTTGAAATGATGAATAAGCCCACCATATCCAAACGAGGTGACGATATCCGTCAGCGCGCGTGAACGTGCCGCACTTGCGTGTTCATATGAATGCCACGCCTCGCGGCTTTCATTGATTTGCACAAACATGTAAATCGCAGCAGCCGACAGAAAAACGCCAATCGTGCTGATCAAAGCAACGAGATAGCGTGACATCGACATGATGGACCAAGCTCGGGCCATTTCAATCCCCTTCAATCGGTTTCCATTCGGAACCTAAGCAAAGGAGATGAACGGGGCGTTAGGGCGGCAAAAAAATTCATTCAAATTTTACGCATCTACCCGAGAGGGTGTTTATTTTGAGTTGTCTCCATCAAAAAAAGGGATGTTCCGGTCATCCGGCCCACCCCTTTTTAGATTTAGAAACAGTGTATTACCACTGATTAGGCGGTCAGACCCTCTGGTTCCACCAAGCCATTTGCCCGGCAACACGCGGTCAGCGTATTGGCCAGCAAACAGGCGATGGTCATGGGGCCAACGCCGCCCGGAACCGGGGTAATCGCACCGGCAACCTGTGACGCGGATGCGAAGTCAACGTCACCAACCAGCTTCATCTTGCCTTCGCCTTTTTCCGGCGCAGGGATGCGGTTGATACCCACATCAATCACGGTGGCCCCGTCTTTGATCCAGTCGCCCGGCACCATTTCGGGGCGGCCCACAGCGGCGACAACGATGTCGGCGCGGCGCACAACGTCTGGCAGGTCTTTGGTGCGGCTATGCGCGATGGTCACGGTGCAGCTGTCGCCCAGCAAAAGCTGTGCCATTGGCTTGCCTACGATGTTTGAGCGGCCCACCACAACGGCGTTCAGCCCGGACAGGCTACCGTGGTGATCGCGCAGCATCATCAGACAGCCCAAAGGTGTGCAGGGCACCATGGATTTCTGACCCGTTCCCAACAGGCCCACGTTCGAGATGTGAAACCCGTCCACGTCCTTGGCAGGATCAATGGAGTTGATCACCAGATCTTCGTTCAGATGTCCCGGCAACGGCAGCTGCACCAAGATACCATGCACAGCAGGATCCGCATTCAGCGTGTCAATCAGCGCCAGCAAATCTGCTTCAGAGGTCTTTGCATCCAGTTTGTGTTCATAGGAATTCATCCCACATTCCACGGTCTGCTTGCCCTTCGAACGCACATAGACCTGGCTTGCGGGATCTTCGCCCACCAACACCACGGCCAAACCAGGTGTGATGCCGTTTTCGTCCTTCAAACGGGTGACATGGGCAGCAACTTTTTCGCGCACCGTGGCGGCAAACGCCTTTCCGTCAATGATCTCGGCTGTCATCAGACCTCTCCTTAATAATCCGTGTGGGCGTAACTGTCCCGATAGTGGTTCATTTGCATTTCAGTCGCATGTACCGCGTTTGACATGAGGGTGGCAACGGTCACTGGACCAACACCGCCGGGCACCGGGGTGATCCAGCCAGCCACTTCGCGACAGCTGTCCCAATCGGCATCGCCCACGGTTTTGCCGTCCACCCGGTTGATGCCAATGTCAATCACCGCACAGCCGGGTTTCAACATCTCGCCGGTGACCAGACCGGGCACGCCAACAGCGACAAACACCGCGTCCGCTGCGCGTGAATGCATCGCAACCGAGCGGGTCAAGTGGTGACACACCGTCACAGTCGCCCCAAGGCCCATCAACAGGAACGCAATTGGTTTGCCGACGATTTCCGAATGGCCAATCACGGTCACATTCAGACCTTCGATATCAATGGGCAGAGTTTTCAGGATCTCTACGGCGGCCACAGCCGTACATGGCCCAAGCGCCAGATCATTATAGACAATATTGCCGATCGAGGCGGGGTGCATGCCTTCCACATCTTTCAGCGGATGCACAAGTTTTTGAAAGGTTTTCACCGGAATATGATCCGGCAAGGGGCGCTGAATGATGATCCCATTCACGCGCGGATCGGCGTTCAACCCCTGAATAATCCCGGTCAGTTGCTCAAGCGAAGTGTCCGCATCATAGTTGCGCGCCTCAAACTGAACCCCTGCGCTTTCCGCTGATTTTTGCTGGTTGCGCACATAAAGCTCTGCCGCGGCCACGTCCCCCACGGAAAGGGACACCAGTTTGGGCTGCCAGCCTTTATCCGCAAGTTCACCGGCGCGCACGGCCACGTCATCACGGAGTTTTGCGGCAATGGATTTGCCGTCGATAATTGTTGCGCTCATGTGGTTTTGTCCTTTGTCTGAGGGCGTTCGAATCGCTCAGACAGTTCTTAGAAAGTGTAAGGGGGGCGCGTCGCCCCCCTTGGTCAAGTGTCTTAGAAAAGACCCTCAATTTCGCCATCAGAGTTCAGACCAATGGTCATCGCCGCAGGTGTGCGTGGCAGGCCCGGCATGGTCATGATGTCACCACAGACAACCACGATGAAACCAGCACCGGCCGACAGGCGCACTTCGCGAACCGGCACAGAGTGACCGGTTGGTGCGCCGCGCAATGTTGGATCAGTTGAGAAGCTGTATTGGGTTTTCGCCATACAGACCGGCAGGTTGCCGTATCCAGCATCTTCCCATTCTTTCAACTGGTTGCGCACTTTTTGGTCGGCCAAAACTTCGTCCGCACGGTAAATGCGCTTGGCGATGGTTTCGATTTTCTCCATCAAAGGCATCTCGTCAGGATAGATCGGTGCAAAGCTGCCGGTGTCCGCGTCAGCGATTTCAGCAACACGGGTCGCCAGATCAGCAGAGCCTTCAGACCCCAACTCCCAGTGACGCGACAGGATCGCCTCAGAACCGTGGGTCTCCACGTAGTCTTTCACGGCCTGCACTTCGGCATCGGTGTCGGTGACAAAGTGGTTGATCGCAACCACAACCGGCACGCCAAACGATTTCAGGTTTTCAATGTGACGGCCAAGGTTGGCACAACCGCTTTCAACGGCGTCAACATTCTCTGCACCCAGATCGGCTTTCGCAACGCCGCCGTTCATTTTCATCGCCCGCACAGTGGCAACCAAGACCACAACCGACGGGGCCAAGCCCGCTTTGCGGCATTTGATGTTCATGAACTTCTCAGCACCCAAGTCAGCGCCGAAACCAGCCTCGGTGACCACATAGTCGGTCAGCTTCAGCGCGGTTTTGGTGGCAATAACCGAGTTACACCCGTGGGCGATGTTGGCAAATGGGCCGCCGTGCACAAAGGCTGCGTTGTTTTCCAGCGTTTGCACCAGGTTTGGCTGCATCGCGTCTTTCAAAAGCACAGTCATCGCGCCATCCGCACCAATGTCACGGCAATAGATTGGCGTGCGCTTGCGGGTATAGGCCACAATGATGTCGCCCAGACGTTTTTGCAGGTCTTGCAGATCGTCGGACAGGCACAGGATCGCCATAACTTCGGACGCCACAGTGATGTCAAAACCGGTCTGACGTGGGAAGCCGTTTGAAACGCCACCCAGCGACACAACGATGTCACGCAGGGCACGGTCATTCATGTCGACCACACGACGCCACGCCACACGACGCTCGTCAATCTCCAGCTCATTGCCCCAATAGATGTGGTTGTCGATCATGGCCGACAAGAGCGAGTGGGCAGAGGTGATCGCGTGGAAGTCGCCTGTGAAATGCAGGTTCATTTCTTCCATCGGCACAACTTGCGCGTAACCACCGCCAGCGGCCCCGCCCTTCATGCCAAAGTTCGGACCCAAGGACGCTTCGCGAATACACACCATCGCGTTTTTGCCGATGCGGTTCAGACCGTCACCCAGACCAACAGTGGTCGTGGTTTTGCCTTCGCCCGCAGGGGTCGGGTTGATCGCTGTCACAAGGATCAGCTTGCCATCGGTGCGGTCCTGGACCGAGTTGATGAACTCTTGGCTGACTTTGGCCTTGTCGTGGCCGTATGGCATCAGGTGCTCATACGCGATGCCAATCTTTTCGCCGATCTCTTTGATCGGGCGTTTCTTTGCTTCGCGGGCAATTTCGATGTCGGATTTATAGCTCATGCTGGTTCCCTTGAGATGTGGGCTGCGATCTTATATCTGCACCCTCAATATCTGGGCTTTTGATTTCACACAGGATGGAATCCGACATAATCCCCCCCGAATTCGTCGCTTTGACATACAGTGGTATTCCGTTTGGCCCCCGAAAAGCGGCAAAGTTTCGTTTGCGCTACCGCTGTTTCGTGCTGATTGGCGACTGCGAGTCGCCGGACCTTGCCCCAGCAGCTCCGTGATTTCGGGGATACGTCAGAAATTATAAAGGCAAGCCTTGAGGGGTTTCGTCAAGCGCGCCAGACGTGTGTGCCAGCCTTGCGCGCCAGCTCATGCTTTAGCCCGCTAAAAACTGTGCCGCCCATCGGCCAAAAAGGGCTCCGTCATGGCCAGTGTCAATCTCTGCCAAGGCGGCGTCACAGATCGCTTGGCCAACCTTATCCTCAACCAGCGCGACATAGCCCCGCATATACTCGGCCGAAAACTCCGGGTGGTATTGCATGGAAAGGACGTGATTTCCCTTTTCGGTCAATGTGTTGGGGCACTTCACAGATCCAGCCAACACCCGCATCCCATCCGGCAGCTCAACAACCTGTTGGAAATTCCCGGCAAAAAGCGACAGCGTCTCGCGTTCTGGAACCATCCATTCCCGCGCTGCGCCAATGGCAATCTGTGGGGCGCCAAGGTTCACCTCTCGCGGCTCCACCCGTCCCCCCAACGCCGTGGCAATGGCTTGATGCCCAAAACAGATCCCCAAAAGCTTGGTTTTCGCGGCGTCCATTTTACGGATGTGTTCAAAAAGCGTTTCCATCCACGGCAAGTCATCCGACACATTCGCCACGGACCCGGTCACAACCACAGCATCAAACGCGGTTGGATCGTCGGGGAACACACCCGTTGTCACATCAAAATGCTCAAACACCGCTTTGGGCAAATGCGGCGACAACACTGTCTCTAGCATTTGCGCATAGTTTGGGAACTGCGCCTTTAACACGCTGTCATCGGTGCAGGTCAGATAGATGGCGATACGACGGTGCATTTGAATGTCCTTTGGGTGAGGCAACTGACAGTCATCTGGCCCGCCGTTCGGCGCGCCTTATCGTCAGTGCGCGGCGATTAGCACCCCAACGCGCACCGATCAAATCAAATCGAAAGCGGTTCCCGTTTTCATAGGTGCATCTGCTATCGCTTTTCGCGTTTGAGCGGCGCGAAAGACAATGAACAAGCGAGACCTGTGAATGAAAATGCTCTGGCGATCCCCAGCACGCACCCCCGCTCAGATTAGGGCAATGCAATCGTAAATTCTGCGCCAAGCGTGCCCTCGTCCCAATCGAAAATGGCCGAATGCTGCCCCTCGGAGGTGTCAAAGAACAACACCGCTTTTCCTCCCCCCAATGGTTGAACCCTTGGCGCGCGGATCAGCCCAGACAGAATGCGTTTTGCACCCTGCCCGTCTGGGCCAATCGCCAGAACGCTTATCTCATCAGAAGGCGACAGGCGTTTATCCCCCGAGGTGTCCTGATCAATAAAAGACACAAAATGTCCAAGCGCCACGGGCTTTTGCGCCAAAAGGCTGGCGTTTTCATGCCGCGACGTGAAGAGGGTTTCAACATGGGTGATCAACTGATCCTGTGTCGGAAACAGCCATTGAATGGTCCCAGTGTTAAGGTCGTAAAACCCGGTGTTCAACACCGATCCTTTGCTGCCCTTGGATGAAAAACCCAGATCATATTCTTGTTCCGTATTCAGGCTGACGCGAAACAGCTTGGCCCCAGCCACCCGCCCGTCAATCGAAATGGATCGCAGTTCGACAATTGTCTCATCGGCCGGATCCACATTGACCACATCGGTAACATGGCGCGGACCAAAGACGTCTTTTCCCAAAAACTGCCAAAACAGGGTGACAGCCGCCAGCACCAAAATGGCCGCAATCGCGAGCGCATTCACACGCCAAATGAATTTGAAAAATTTATTGTCGTCCAAAAAAATGCCCGCCGCGTCATGAAAATTCATCTGTTCCGGCCAAGTATACCCTCCGTAGATGTGTGGTTCAACTCAGCTTGCAAGAGGTGTTGCCAGGGCATTTTGACCACGAAACTGCGGCCGGGGTGGGTCACTTTGGGGGTATCCCCCGGTCGAAGATCCCCGATAAAAAAAGCCCCCAGTCAAAAGACACGGGGGCTTTCATAATCGATTGTGACACAGGGGGATTTTATGCTGTGGGTTCCGGTTCCATGTCACCATCCCCAGACGGCTTGGCCTTGGGTTTGGTTTTCGGAATTGCCGTTACCGACGACGTGCCTTCATCCGGCGTGTCATCCTCATCGTCGCCTTTTTGGGGCGGTTCACCATCCATCACACGTTGGATTTCAGCGCCCGTCAGGGTTTCATACTCAAGAAGACCCTCCGCCAAACGCTCCCACTCGTTTTGGTTTTCAGACAAGATTTTAAACGCCGTGTCATACCCATTCTGGATAAAGCGCTTCACCTCATCCTCGATCAGCTCTTTGGTGTTGGCTGACACGGAAAACCCGGCGGTATTGCCCGAATACCCTTCGGCGGCTTCGGCGTAATCAATGTTGCCGACCTTGTCCGACATGCCCCAGCGCATCACCATCGCGCGCGCCAAGCCTGACGCCTGCTGGATGTCACCAGCCGGGCCGTTCGAGACATTGTCTTCACCGTATTTGATGATTTCGGCCGCTTTGCCCGCCATCGTCATCGCCAGCTTTTCTTCGCATTCCGACCGGTGCCAGTTCAAACGATCAATCTCTGGCAAAGACACAACCATCCCCAGCGCACCACCGCGCGGAATGATCGTCGCCTTATAGACCGGATCACATTGCGGCAACTTCAGACCAACCACAGCGTGGCCCGCTTCGTGATAAGCCGTCTTTTCCTTTTGATCATCGGTGAGAACCATCGAGCGCCGTTCGGCCCCCATCATCACCTTGTCTTTGGCGTTCTCGAAATCTTCCATCGTCACAAAACGCCGCCCCACACGGGCCGCCATCAACGCCGCTTCGTTCACGAGGTTGGCCAGATCCGCACCGGAAAATCCAGGTGTCCCACGGGCAATGATCCGCATGTCTGCATCAGGGCCAAGCGGCACTTTGCGCGCATGCACGCCCAAAATCTTCTCACGACCTTTGATGTCTGGGTTCGGCACGGTGACCTGACGGTCAAACCGCCCCGGACGCAACAGCGCCGGGTCCAGCACGTCACGACGGTTGGTCGCGGCCAGAATGATCACACCTTCGTTGGCTTCAAAGCCGTCCATCTCAACCAAAAGCTGGTTCAGCGTCTGCTCACGTTCATCGTTGCCACCGCCATACCCGGCCCCGCGCGAGCGGCCCACGGCGTCGATCTCATCAATAAACACGATACAGGGTGCGTTCTTTTTGGCCTGCTCAAACATGTCGCGAACCCGGCTTGCACCGACACCCACAAACATTTCCACAAAATCCGACCCGGAAATGGTGAAGAAGGGCACGCCCGCCTCGCCCGCAATCGCACGCGCCAGCAAGGTTTTACCGGTGCCGGGAGGGCCAACAAGCAAAGCGCCTTTGGGAATGGTGCCGCCAAGACGCGAGAATTTTTGCGGGTTGCGCAAAAACTCGACAATCTCTTCCAACTCTTCCTTGGCTTCATCAATGCCCGCCACATCATCAAAGGTCACACGACCCTCGCGTTCGGTCAGCATCTTGGCTTTGGATTTGCCAAAGCCCATCGCGCCGCCTTTGCCACCGCCTTGCATCCGGTTCATCATAAAGAACCAAAAGCCGATCAGCAAAAGCACCGGCAACAGCAGGGTCAGCAGGCTCATGACGCTTGATTGTTGCTGCGGCTCGGCCTTCACCTCAACACCTTTGTCCAGCAAACGATTGGTAATCGCAGCATCGCCGGGAACAATGGTTTGGTAAAGTTTACCATCGGCCCCCTGATACGACAGCGTCTCGCCATCTAGCGTGGCCGTTTGCACCTGCCCTGCATCCACAGCAGCCACAAATTCAGAATAGCTCACGCTGGACGAAGCCATGCTGCTCTGCCCGTTTGAAAACAGGTTGAACAGGGTCAGGATCAGCAAAAACAGCACAATCCAAAAAGCGAAATTTCTCGCGTTGCCCAAGGGGGATCTCCTTTAATGCCTTTGACGCTGGGTCGAATAAGCGCCAGTCCTTAAAATAGGGATCATGCCGCTATGTTCAATGCGTTAAAAAGGACGCGGCGAAATCATTTTGCTCTGGGCGCGTTTCTAGCCGCCAAATGTCGCTTTCTTGGGCAATTGGGGCCGCAATCACGCAAGATTGATGCCAAACGGCGGGGGTGACCATCAGGGTTTGGCGCGGAATACCGCCCGCGCGCCAGTCTTTCAGCTGTGAAATCCCCTCGCCCAAGGCGCGAATCTCTCGCGTTTTGTCTGTGGTCGGCCCGTCTGTGGTCGGCCCGTCAGCCCCCTTGATGCGCCAACGGCCATCCCACAGCGCATTTGGCGCGGCCACCAAACCCGCAACCGCAGACAATTCCCGCGTGACGCGCAGACCGGTTTTGTGACGCCACAAAAGACAGCCGTGCAACGTGGCCGCCTGCCCGTCCAATGCTTCCTCAATGGCGCGGGTCAACGTGGCCCGGCGCGGGCGATAGGTGGCACCCGACACAAATCCAAGTGCGCCCGCCACAAGGCGGTCGCGTGTTTCCAGCGGCAAATCCATCAAACCCTCGGGGTCGATCACAACATCGCCCGCCTCAATATGACACAAGACTTTGGCCGCCAGATGGGCCGCGCGTTCCAACACGGCGCGCGCCTCTGACATGGCCGTCGCTGTGGTGACCAAACGATCCGCCGTTAGCCCAAGATCCGCCAGATCCCCCATCGCCTGACGCATCTGAACCCGGTCAAATTTGGGATCGAAGTTTGAGGGATCCTCGCACCACGCAACATGTCGCGCCCGCAACAGATCGCGAAGCCCCTCGCGCCGTTGTGTCAAAACCGGCCGCAGCCACCGCATGCCCTGCCCGCGCCAATCCGCGCGCATCGCCGACAGCCCGTCCACGCCAGACCCGCGTGCCAGCCGCAACAAAAACGTCTCGGCCTGATCATCATGGGTGTGCCCAAGCGCAACCGCATCGATCCCCAAGCCGTGCGCCTTTTGCGCCAACAATCCATAGCGCGCCTGACGGGCCGCATCCTGCAAATTGCCCTGCCCGTCCCAATCATCCCATGTAAGAATATGGTGGTCCACGCCCAAACGGGCGCAAAGCTGAGCGACCACTTCTGCCTCAGCTTTCGCACCATCGCGCAACCCGTGATCCACAGTCAGCGCGGTGATTTTTCTGCCGGTATCCTGCGCCCAATCCTGGGCCAGCAGCAACAAGGCCGTGGAATCACTGCCCCCCGACACCGCAATGCCAAGGTGGCCCATGTCACCTTCCGCATCCGCCCGCGTTAAAAACGGCGCAAGCGTCAGTTGCACCCCAACCGTCCGCGCTCGGCTTCGGCGTCTGTCACAGTGGGATTGCCGGGAAAGCGTTTACCAACCTCGGACAGGGTCACGCAGGCCTCGGACGTTTGGCCCAAAGCGCCCAAAGACTGCCCCAAGCGAAACAACGCATCTGGCGCGGAAGGCCCATCCGGCGCACCTGAAAAGGCATTCAGATACGCGCGCGCTGCGGATTTCGTTTCGCCCGCGCCGACAAGGGCCTCGCCACGCTGAAAATGCGCCTGCGCGGTCATTGGACCACCTGGATAAGCGTCGATAAACGCCGCAAACATCCGGTCAGCCTCTGCAAAATCACCGGCCTCAAGGGCCGCTGCTGCCGCCTCAAAATCCGCTTGCTCTCCTATGGCCAACTGACCACCGGTTTCCGGCGCCGGAGCTGGCGTCACAGCGATTGGCGCCTCCGGCATCTCGCCACCAAGGGTGGTGGTTTCGCCTAGGGTCGAGATATCTCCGCCCTCAAGCTCCACCAAACGAAACTCAAGATTGGCAATCCGGTTGGTGCCGTCTTTGACGATTTGGTTCAGCCGGAAATCAAGCTGTTCGGTCAGCCCCGTGAGGCGGGCAAGCTCGCCTTCGATGGCGGACAGGCGTTGGGTCGGGGATCCCGCACCGGTGTTGGTAGACGCCCCGCCAGTTGTCGACAGTTCCGTCTTAAGCTGTTGAATTTCCACATAGAGAAGCGACAGTTCCTGGCGCACATCCGCCAAGGACTGCGCCCGATCTTGCGCAGGCGCGACGCTAGGCACCACCATGGCAATGGCCAATCCCAAAGCCGCCCCAATAAACTTCGCACGCATCACGCTCTCCTTATGCGCAAATTCGGTTTTCGCGAAATACCAGAAAACTAGTTTTCTAGTTTTCTAGTTTTCTAGTTTTCTAGTTTTCTAGTTTTCTAGTTTTCTAGTTTTCTAGTTTTCTAGTTTTCTAGTTTTCACAGAACCCCGTCAATCTAATCAGCTCGTCAACCCGCTTGCCGCCAAAACTGTCACCGCCCGACGGTTGCGCGAATAACAAGTCTCGTCCGAGCAAATCTCAAGCGGGCGTTCTTTGCCATAGCTTACGGTTTTCAAACGGTTTGGTGCCACACCACGTTCAATCAGGAAATTCTGCACGGCCGAGGCGCGGCGTGCGCCAAGAGCGAGGTTGTATTCCCGCGTGCCCTGCTCGTCCGCGTGACCTTCGATCACGGCGGTAAACGCGGGGTTTTCCATCAACCACGCCGATTGTTTGGTCAGCAAATCAATGCCTTCCGGGCTTAAGGACGATTGATCCACCGCAAACAGCACGCGGTCGCCAATGGTTTGTTGGAAATAGGCGGGCGATGTGGGGTCAGATGCGCTACCGGGCACAATCGCGCCCGCACCCGCGTCTGCGCCAAATCCGTTGCCGGCATTCATCGGGCTTTTGGAACACCCCGCAACCGCAAGCACCCCCACAAGAACCGCTGTCAGAGCATATGATTTCATGGTTTTCGTCCTGTATCCTGTCAGACGCAACCGCGCCTTTGTTAAACTATTTTCAAGCTCGTTTTTGCAAGCTTAGCAGATCGCGCAGCCCTTGGGAAATCCCACAAATCACATCACATCATCCCGGCCCAAAGCCGCCCAAACGCCCTATTTCAACAGCGGAGACCACGCCGGATCCGAAGCCGGCCCATCGGTCACAACCCGGCGTAAATTGCGCCCGGAAATATCAACAGAGTAAAGCGCGGGGGCGCCATCCGCCCCTTGGCTTTCGCGGGTGAACATGATCACACGTCCGTTGGGCGACCAGCTTGGCCCTTCGTCCAGGAACGACGCCGTCAGCAGGCGTTCTTCTGATCCATCCGTGCGCATCACGCCAATGTGAAACCGGCCCGCGTTTTGCTTGGTAAACGCAATCAGATCGCCGCGAGGCGACCAAACGGGGGTGCCATAGCGCCCCGGCCCAAAGGAAATCCGCCGCGCCTCGCCGCCATTTGCGGACATGATATAAAGCTGCTGCGTGCCAGAGCGGTCGCTTTCAAACACGATATACTGCCCATCGGGGGAATAGCTTGGCGCGGTTTCAATCGACGGGGCCGAGGTCAAGCGCTGCTCGCCCCCGCCATTCACATTCATGGTGAAAATGTCAGTGTTGCCGCCCGCCGACAATGAATAGACAACCCGCGTGCCATCAGGCGAAAAGCGCGGCGCAAAGGACATTTCGCCTTCTTTTGAGGTCAATGCCCGACGGCCCACGCTGGCCACATCCAAGACATAGACCTGCGGGAAACCGGTCTCATAGCTGGTGTAAAGCACCTTGTCGCCCGTGGGGGAAAAGCGCGGCGCCAGCACCAGCGACGAGCTGTCAGTCAAATACTGAACATTTGCGCCGTCAAAATCCATGATGCCAAGACGCTTGCGGCGCGCGTTTTTCGGCCCACTTTCAGAGACAAACACCACGCGACTGTCGAAATAGCCGGTCTCGCCGGTGATCCGCGAATAGACGATATCAGCCACTTTATGCGCCATGCGACGCCAAGATGACGCCGATCCGCCGAACTGAAGACCTTCGCCCAGTTGCTGGCCGGAAAAGACGTCAAACACCCGAAATTTGACGGTCAGATTGCCACCAGACTGGCTGACCGCCCCGGTGATCAGCGCCTGTGCATTAATCGCCCGCCAATCTTCATAAGCCACCGGGCTTGCGAAACTGGTGATGCTTGAGATGTAAGCAGAGCTGGGAACCTCGCGAAAAAGCCCCGTGCCCGCAAGATCCGCCGCCACAAGACGCGCAATATTGCTGGCATAGTTACCTGCACCCCCCCCATCGTCCTGAAACGCCGGGACCGCAAAGGGCAATGGTTCAATCACCCCATCGGTGATCTCAATCCGCAGCGGCCCTTCGGCCATCGCAGTGGGGGCCATCAGGGGGGACAGGGCGGTCAGCCCCGCAAAAAGCGCGTAACCCAAAAGCTGTTTCAGTCTCATTTGATCCTCATCTTATCCGGGTTGAAGGTCATCTCGATTTGGCGCCACTGGCCGTATTTCTCGGCAGGCAGATCATAGCCTGAACGCCCGCAAATCAAAACCGCACGGCGCGCGGCCTGAAAGGCGGTGTTGGCGGCCCCTTGGCTGGGGCCATCCCAGCTTTGCAGCGCGATATTGGTTGGTTTGCCGTTTCGGTCCATATCCACCAGAACCACAACGGTTGTGCGCAACGCGTCGGACGACGTGCTGCCCAGGTTCCAGCATTGCTTGACCGCAAGGCGCAGCCCCTCTTTTTCGCCGCGCGACATGGGCGGGCCTTCGGGGATGTTTTGATCTGGGACGTCCTGCGTGCCACCAGCCACCGCGTCACTCACCGCGTTTGCCACCGCATTTGCGGCAGAGTTTGCAGGCGGCGTGGGCGTCTCAGGCGTTGCAGGTTCCGCCACAACAGGCGGCGTTGGACGATCGGGGCGCGCGGGTGGGCGCACCGATTTCGTGGGGGCTGCGGTCTCGGTCGCCTCGGTTACAATCTCGGTGGTTGCGGCCTCTGGCGCGGTTGGGGTCACCTCTTCGGGCGCAGCTGTGGTTGCCTCTGGCGAGGGTGTCGGTGTTTCCACCACCTCGGGCGCCACCTCAACCTGTGGCTCAGGTTCTGGCGCGGGCTCCGGGGCCACACGCGGCACGTCCTGCGGGGCAGGTTCGGGTGCTGGCGGTTCAGGTGCTGGCGGTTCTGGGGTCGGCTCGGGTGTGGGTTCAGGGTCCGGTACGGGTTCTGGACGTGCCGGGGGAACAGGCGCAACCTCAGGGGCCGCAGGTGCGGGCTCTGGGATAGGTTCTGGGGCGGGCGCCTCATCTGGCGCGTCCGACTGAGGTTTCGGGGCCGTCAGCGCCGCAAACTCATCTTCTGAAATCATCGACACTTCTGACACGCGCAAAGGCACATCGTCGCGCGACCAGCTTATGAGCCCGCCGATAACAAGCCACAGGAACAACAGCCCGTGACCGATGCCAGAAATGTATAACCCTGTGCGCATAAGGGCTTAGCCCCCATCCAACGCGGGTCCGCCACCATCGGTGACCATACCAATATTATTGAACCCAGCGGCATTCAGCGCGCCCATCACGGTGGCAATTGCCTCCCATGCCACGGTGCCATCCGCGCGCAGGTAAACCTTGTCGTCCGAGCGTTCAGCCGCAATGGCGCGCAATTTGCCAATCAGCTCGTCGCGCGCAATTTCGGTGGTTTGCAACATCACCACACCGTTCGCATCAATGGTCACGGTCAGCGGTTCCTCTTCTGACGCGGGCAAAGCGGCGGCGGCGGTTTTGGGCAATTCAACCGGCACGCCAACCACCATCAACGGGGCGGCAACCATGAAGATAATCAACAGCACCAGCATAACGTCCACGAAGGGCGTGATGTTAATCTCGGCCATGACCTTGCGGTGCTTGCCCCGGCGTCTGCCCCGGCGAGCGCGGCGATCAGCGCCGCCTTGTTGTTGAGCGGCCCCCATATCAGCTGTCCAACTGTCGGCTGAGGATGGTGGCAAATTCGTCGGCAAAAGCCTCGTAACCCGCTAAAATATTGTCGCTGTCCACGGAGAGCTTGTTGTAAAACACCGCCGCCGGGATCGCGGCCAAAAGGCCCAGGCCCGTCGCCATCAGCGCCTCGGCAATGCCCGGTGCCACCACGGCCAGATTGGTGTTCTGGCTCGCGGCAATCTCAATAAATGCATTCATAATGCCCATAACGGTCCCAAAGAGGCCAACAAAGGGCGCGGTAGAGGCGACCGTGGCCAGAAAGGACAGACCCTTGTTCAGCGCCTCGCCCTCTTTGGCGATCGCCACATCCATCGACCGGTCAATCCGCGAACTGGCATTGGCAATCAGCCCGCCGTCCGCCCGGTGACTGCGCCGCCATTCGATCATGCCCGCTGCGAACACCTTTTCGGCGGCCGCTTCCGGGGTTGGGCCCACTTGATCAAACAGTTCATCCAGCGGCTCGCCGGACCAGAACTTGCGATCAAACGCCGCTGCTGCCGCCCGCGTCGTGCGGTACGCGATCAACTTGGTGATGATAATCGCCCACGACCAGAACGATGCGGCAATCAACAAGATCACCACAAGCTTCACTGTCAGGGTTGCGCGAAGAAAAAGGGCCAAAAAGGAGAAATCAATCTCCGCAGCCGCTGCGAGCGTTTCAGTTTCCATATCTCTGCCTCTGTACCGCCACCTCTTTGGGCAGCTGTTTTGAGGCCAAATTACCCGAATGACACGGGGAAAGCTATAAAAACCGCATCATTTCCCGGATTTCGCCGCTTTAGTTCATCAAGCGGCGGAAATTTGCCGGTAGCCGCGCGGGCGCACCGCCCTCGCCAATGCAAACAATGGTGACTTCAGCCTTAAAAAGAACCTCGCTGTCGCGTGTCACCACCTGATCCAGCACCAAACGCGCGCCGGTCACGTGTTTGATAGAGGTTGTAACAGTCAGGTCATCGTCAAACTGCGCAGGCGCCAGATAATCCGCCTCAACCCGGCGCACGGCAAACACCTGCCCGTCGTCGCGCATCGCGTTTTGATCAATGCCAATCTCACGCACCCAATCAGACCGCGCCCGCTCAACATAGCGCAGGTAATTGGCGTAATAAACAATGCCCGCCATATCGGTGTCTTCGTAATAAACGCGGATGGGGAATTGGTGCATGGTGATTTGGTCCTGCGGCCTCAAATATGTTTTGTCTTCGGCAGCTTAGAGTGCAAAGTTGGTTCTGTGAACCGTTATGGAGTCACAAACCTTACGGGCTCTGACAGGACAAGACCGTCTCATTACCTATCTGCTTTATTATTTTTTCAAGGGCATCCGGCGTCAATTCGGATACATTTAGCACAAGCAAACGATCACTATACTCGTTCCACTTTTTGCAAATAACATCCTTTGTCACGACGTGGGCGAGTTCGGATACACCCGGCTCACTGGACGCGGAAAAGCGTGCCCCAACAGGCATAAGGCACTTGGCGAAATCTGTTGCGACTTGGGCTTTTTGCCTTAAGCGCAAATCGGGTTGTTCCTGACGCCCCACTGCCCCCTGCAATTCCGCTTGATACGACAACAGCGTTCCAAGTTGTGCAGCTTGCACCACGGTATAAACCACTATCTGCATCGCTTCAGGGCTAAGAGATTGTGCCTCAGTTTCTGAGCCATCTGCTTGCTTTTGAATAATACGTTGGATGCTGTCAGGAAAGTATTCATCGTACGAATTGGCTTCTCTGGGGCAAACTTGCTGTGCATTCCTCCACATGCCTGCCCCGAGATCATGGGCTGACGACACCTCCGCATCCGCAGCGATATGGGCCGATAAAAATATCAGCGCCGCCAAAAGTGCGGCGTCTCTGAATGCTTTCATCATCGAAAATCTCATTTTGTTGACTAAATTCGCACATGACGGACAGCAATCGACCAACCGCGCTCCAATACCTACTGCGCGCCATCAGCATTCGGCGCGGGCGTTACCTGCATCCGCGCAAACACGCGAAGCGCATGGCTCGCATCTTTTGCATTCACCGGCAACACCGGATCATAAGCGGCCGCAATCAACCCGGCCACATCCGGGCGCAAAATCACGGTCCCCTCGCCCTCATCAGACGGCATCACCGCCAGCGGGCTTTTGTCCGAAAACGCCCCCTGCCCCCACAACAACACAGCCTGCACCGCTTGGGTCAACGCCAATGTATCCGCCGGCAACGCACACATTTCATCCGTCATGCAAATAAAGCTGAAACAGGCCTGAATGCCGCCCGCCTCATCAAAACGAAACGCGCGGTATTGGCTGGCATCTGCCGCTTTCAACCGGCCCACCAGCGGCTCCAAATCCGGGATCATTTCGCCAAGTTTCGGCACATCCAAGAGCTCATCCCACGCGCGGAAAAAGAAGAACATCAGGTTCGCACCCAGCTCAGGATCCGTCTCGGCCATCTTATGCCCGGCCAATGTAACCACCGCCTCAACCGCGCCCTTCACCACCTCAAGCGTGGCGTCATTCACGCCAAACACAATCGGCACAATCGGCCGCCCCCAACGCGCAAAAGCATAGCTGCCGTCATCGCGGGTGAAATACCCCTCCACCTCCTCCGGTGTCATCACAGGTGCCCCATCCGCCATTGCGCTTTTCCTCTTTCCAAAAATATCCCCGCCGGAGGCATAAAATTTCACACCCCGCCCCGCAATGCAATTCCCCACCGGATCGCCGCATTTTGCCCATTTTTCTCACCATATACATACTGAACGCGCCCGTTGACACACCGCAGGGCCCCAAAACCGCCAGTGTGGTACAGCACCAGCAGCATTCCTACGCGCATGTCCCCAGCTATGCTCGCGGTGGCCACGATTGGGATACAACCGGCAAGGCCCTTGTGCTTGATCTGGGGGAGGATCGTTACATTTTCGCATTGATCCCCCACTCCCTCGCCGTACACAGTTTCGATGGCACATGCCAGCTAGTGAGGGATTTGCCTTTCATGGCATGAACGTGGAAATCACCTGGAACCCCATGACCGAAAGTACAATGAAGAAGATGCTGGGTGGTTGGATAATGGCACCTTATCGAGCGTCATCTGAAGCTCCCTCACATCCGCGCAACCAGACCTTTTAAGTCGCGTCAATTGGCGGAAAGGTATTGAAAAAGGACTATTTTCCAAAGATCCGTTTCGCTCTACCATAGCAATGGCCCCTACAGCCCGGAGTATGACGCGGGGATTGAGCTTTCTGATGAAACTCATTCCGAAATTGGGTCCGCGAAGGTTCGCAAGCGCAATCAAGACGTGACCGAAAGCAACAGCGTCGACACCCTCTCCTATGACATCACCGGCGACAGCGCCCCCGAAGGCCTCGCCAGACAATCGCGCACTCCGGTTCAAGCCCGAACTCTCTCGCACCCGCTCCGGCTAAACCACCCAGACTTATGCCCGCTTTTTCTTGTCATAAATATCCCCGCCGGAGGCAAGACAGTCAAAGCGCAGGTTTACTTGCCAAACAGCTCACTCTGCCCTTTTTCAACCGGTTTCGGCGCCTCAAGCCCCAGATGCCGCCACGCCTTCCCAGCCAACATCCGCCCACGCGGGGTGCGTTGGATCAGGCCTTGTTGCAACAAAAACGGCTCAATCACCTCTTCCAGCGCATCACGACTTTCCGACAAAGCGGCCGCGAGGGTTTCAATCCCAACAGGCCCGCCGCCGTAATGTTCCGCCATCAGACCAAGATAGCGCCGGTCCGCACCGTCCAGCCCCAGGTGATCCACCCCAAGTCGGGTCAGCGCATTATCCGCAATTGGCTGCGTGATGGTCCCATCCCCTTCAACCACGGCAAAATCCACAACCCGTCTAAGCAAACGGCCGGCGATGCGCGGCGTCCCCCGCGCGCGTTTGGCAATCTCACGCGCGCCGTCGGCGTCGGCGGGTGCGCCCAGTTTGATCGCATTGCGCGTCACAATCTCATGCAGCTCATCCACGGTGTAAAACTGCAACCGCGTCGGAATGCCAAAGCGATCGCGCAGCGGTGTGGTCAACAGACCCAATCGCGTGGTGGCCCCCACCAATGTAAAGGGCTGCAATTCGATCCGAACCGTGCGCGCGGCAGGGCCTTCGCCGATCACCAGATCCAGCTCAAAATCCTCAAGTGCCGGGTATAACACCTCTTCGACCACCGGGTTCAGACGGTGAATCTCATCAATGAACAAAACATCATTGGCCTCAAGATTGGTCAGGATCGCCGCCAAATCCCCCGCTTTGGCCAGCACCGGCCCGGACGTCATGCGGAAATTCACGCCCAGTTCCCGCGCCATGATCTGCGCCAGCGTGGTTTTACCCAAGCCGGGAGGGCCGTGAAACAGCACATGATCCATCGCTTCATTGCGACGTCGCGCGCTTTCAATAAAAACCCGCAGGTTCGCGCGGGCTTCGGCCTGACCGATGAAATCAGTCAACCGTTCCGGGCGCAGCGCACGGTCTTGCTCCATCGGTTTGTCTTCAGGCCGCGGGTCAGGGCGCAATGTGGGATCAGGTTCGGTCATAAATCTGTCCTAACCGATCAGCTTTTCGGCGCAAGAAGTTTCAGCGCGGACCGGATCAGCGTGGCCGTGTCCGCCCCCGGCTCCTCACTCAACGCGGTGGCCACAGCGGATGCCGCATCGCCGGGACCATAGCCCAGATTGCCCAGCGCAGACAGCGCCTCGCTTTGGGCAGCGGCATTATCAGCGGGGGTTTTCGCGGGGGCCGTGGGTTCAATCACCATATCGGCGTCCGCCTCGCTTGGGCTTGCACCAACCTGAGATGCGCCTTGCGCAGATCCCTGCCCAGCCATCGCCATCACCGACGCGGCCTTGTCTTTTAATTCCAACACAATGCGCTGTGCCGTTTTCGGCCCAACCCCTTTGGCCGCCTTCACCGCGTTCCAATCGCCCAGCGCAATCGCCCGGCTGACCCCATCAGGCCCCAAAGCCCCCAAGACCGCCATCGACGCCTTTGCGCCAATGCCCTGCACAGAGGTAAGCAACCGGTGCCATTCTTTTTCCACCAAAGACGTAAAACCAAACAGCTGAAGATTGTCCTCACGCACCAACAGCTCGGTATAAAGCGCCACCGCCTCACCGGGGCCGGGCAGCGCCTGCAGGGTGCGATCCGAGACATAAACCAAATAGCCCACCCCGCGCACATCAATCAGGACGTGATCATCCGCGCGGTAATCCAACCGCCCTGCAATTTTACCAATCATGCGCTTGCCTTTCTGACATCTGCTTGCCTGAGAGCCTGTTCCAACCGGCCAGAGCTTTGCGCGAAAAATGCGTGGCAAATGCCGATCGCCAAAGCATCCGCCGCATCCGCACCCGCCAGCTTCACACCGGGCAACTGCATCTTGACCATATGTTCCACTTGCTTCTTATCCGCATGCCCCACGCCCACCACGGCCTTTTTCACCGCATTGGGGGCGTATTCGCCGATTTCAACGCCAAACTTTGCCGGCACCAACATCGCAATGCCCCGCGCCTGACCCAGTTTCAGCGTCCCCACGCCATCTTTGTTCACAAAGGTATGTTCGACGGCGGCGGTGTCGGGCTGATACGCCGCAAACACGTCAGACAATTGTTCAAACAGCGACAAAAGCCGCGGCCCCAAATCTGTGCCGGTCGAATGACAGATCCCGTTGGCCACATGGGACATCCGCGTCCCATTGGTGTCGATCACCCCCCAGCCAAGATTTCTCAGCCCCGGGTCAATTCCGATGACGCGCATCTGCCGTCCCTGTTTGTTTGTTCTGCTCTGCCCCTGAATTAGCACGAAACGAGAACACGCACCAGTTCTTTTGACGAAACACCCGATTGGCACAAAAACGACACCCTTGGGGAGGATCATGGCTTTACAGCCCTACGCGGTGGCCTCACATCTTTGGATGGCGCGACATCATCCGAGCAACGCGAACAAAAAGGCCGCCAGTATGACCACAACAACACGGGCTACAACACAGGCCACAACACAGGCTACAACACAGGCCAAAAAACAGGCCACCGACCTTTTGGTCATTGGCGGCGGCACCGCCGGGTTTGGCGCGGCCCTTACCGGCGCGCGCCTTGGGCTTTCGGTGACCTTGCTTGAGGCAAGTGCGAAAATCGGCGGGGTCATGGCCGCCTGCCCCGGCATGCCTTGGGGCGCGGCCTACCCCTGTGACAGGATGATCGGCGGCGTTATGGGCGAACTGGCGGACCGGCTTTTTGCCATGACGCCGCCCGCAGCGGAAAAACGCGCCTGCACGCTGGAAAACTTTGGCGCCGAAATTCAGTACGACCACGACATTGCCACCACCACCATGTTTGAAATGCTGGAAGAGGCCGGTGTTGATCTGCGTCTGGGCGCGGTGGCCACCCAACCCAAGATGCAAGGCCAAAGAATTGCCACCGTCGCGTACTTCGACCGACACGGCGCCCATATCATCCGCCCCAAAATGGTGATTGATTGCTCGGGTGACGGGGACATTTCCGCCAAAGCGGGCGTCCCATATGAGCTGGGCGACACAGGCGGCAATATGATGGGCGTCACGTTGACCTTTATGATGGTCGGCGCAGATGTCGAAAAGGTCTTTGCCGACCCCGATCCCTATTTCACCCGCCAAGCGGCCATTGGCATTGCCGAAGGGCGCCTGCACCCGGATCTTGCCAAGCTTTACCTCATGCGCGGCTTTCATCCCGATACGGTCTTTTGCAACTCTGTTGTGATCCGGGGCGTCGATGGCACCTCCCCCGCGGATGTGACCCGCGCCACCCAAGAAGGGCGACGCAGGTGTTTGCAGATGGCGGCGTTTTTGCGCAGCGACATCCCCGGATTTGAGAACGCGCGGATGATGAACCTTGGCCCAACCGTTGGCGTGCGCGAAACCCGCAAGCTTGAAGGCATCTACCGCGTGAGCGGCGCCGATCTGGCCGCACACCGCAAGTTTCCCGACGGGATTGTCGCCTGTGACAATCCGATTGATGACGTGATGCGCACAGATGCCAGCATGACCCATGACGCGATTGTGTCCGACGGCGGGTATTACACCATTCCGTTCCGCGCGCTGGTGCCCCGCGAGGTGAGCAATCTGATGTTTGCAGGGCGGATTATCTCGGCCGATCCAACCGCCTTTGCCTCGGTGCGGGGGATGCCGCAATGCATCGCGATGGGTCAGGCCACAGCCACGGCGGCGGCATTGGCGTTGCGCGCGGATGTAATGGTGCAAGAGGTGCCCCATTGCGACCTGATCACCGCCCTTCAGGCCCAAGGCGTGAAAGGTTTGGGGCAAGAGCCGCTTGTGTCTTAAGGAAAAACGATCAAAACAGCCGGATCAAAGCGTGTTCCCCACGCAACACCCCATTTTTTGCAAAAATAATTTTACGCGTTTGCGACGATTTTGCGCCAAAAAATGACCGTTTTCGGCACCGCAAATTCCGAAAACGACCCCTTGCACAAATTGCATATGAGCCATGCGATTTGGGCGCTTGCCACATGGGATTTCCCCCCCTAGATGCCCCTGAGCAATAACGCTCCACATCGTTTTCATAAGTAAAGGACCTGAAAATGGCTGCTCTCGAAAACACATTCATGCCGGTTTATGGCCGCACCTTCGGTAGCGACCTTTCGACCTTTACACAGCGCCTTGTTGCGGCTGTGATTTCCTGGAACGACAATCGTGCGTCGCGCAAAGCATTGTCGCAACTGTCCGATCGTCAGCTGGAAGACATCGGCCTGAGCCGGTTTGAGATCTAAGCTTCGGCACCAAGACCACCACTCATGAAAAAGCCCGCGCCGATGCGCGGGCTTTTTTGGTTTTGTCAGGTTGAGCCTGATGAAAGGTGCGCCCGCCATCGCCAACGCACCCATTTCAAGCTTGCTTATTTCAGCGACAGCGCCAAAAAGCGCGGCTCGCCGCCACGGCGCACCAGCAACAGCATGGATTTTCGACCACCCTCACGGGCCTCGTCGATCATCTTTTCAAACCCTGCGATATCCTCAACAGCCAGTTGCCCAGCCTCGGTGATCACATCGCCTTGGCGCATGCCTTTTTCAAAGGCTTCGCTGTCTTCTTCGACCGCCAGAACCGCAAGGCCCTTGTCGCCGGGGTTCAGGCCCAGCTCGCCGCGGATCGCATCATCCAACGCCCCCAAGGTCATGCCCAACACAGATTTCTGCATCGGCGCAGCGTTTTCCATCGGCTTGTCTTCGCCGTTAGAAGCAACCGCCTCTTCGCGGCGCCCCAAGGTCACCTTCAGCGTTTGGGTTTGACCGTCACGCATGACAACAACACGCACCGCTTTGCCCACAGGCGCATTGCCGACAACTTTCACCAACTCGCGCGTGTTGGCCACATCCGAGCCATCAAACGACATGATCACGTCACCGGCCTGAATACCCGCGTCTTTCGATGGGCCTTCGGGCACGTCATTGACCAGCACACCCTCTGTCGAGCTAAGGTTCAGCCCTTCAAGCATGTCCTCGGTGATATCCTGAATGCGCACACCCAACCAACCGCGACGGGTTTCGCCGAATTCCTTCAGCTGGCCCACCACCTTGTTGACCACATTGGACGACATGGAAAAGCCGATCCCAATGGATCCGCCATTCGGGCTGAGGATCGCCGTGTTCACGCCAATCACGCCACCTTCCATATTGAAAAGCGGCCCGCCCGAGTTGCCCCGGTTGATCGCAGCATCCGTCTGGATGTAATCGTCATAGACACCGCCAAGACCCCGGTTGCGCGCGGAAATAATCCCGGCAGAAACCGAAAAGCCCTGCCCCAGCGGGTTGCCCACCGCCATCACCCAATCGCCAACCCGCATCACATCACTGTCGCCGAATTGAACAAAGTCCAGCGGTTCGTCGCTTTCAACTTTCAAAAGCGCGATGTCGGTGTTGGGGTCGGTGCCGATCACCTTGGCGGGCAATTCTTTCTCGCCGCCAAAAAATTCGATCATAATCTCATCCGCGCCTTCGATGACGTGGTTGTTGGTCACGATGAAGCCATCTTCGGAAATCACAAAGCCCGACCCAAGCGCCTGACTGCGGCGCGGTTTGTCGCCGTGGTTGCCTTGCTGATCGCGGTCCAGAAAATCGCGGAAAAACTCTTCAAACGGGCTGCCTTCCGGCACCATGGGTTGTGGCCCACCGGCGCGTGCCTCGATGATGGTTGTTGTTGTGATGTTTACAACTGCGGGGCTGACCTGTTCAGCCAGATCCGCAAAACTATCGGGCGCGCCACGCGCCTCTACCTTCAGCCCGGTTGTTAATAATACAGCCGCGCCCATTAACATGGCGATGAACAAAGTCATGCCTCGTTGCTTGGCCTGACGATCAGTGGGCTGTTGCATAATTGCCTGCGCTCTCACTTTTTGTCTCCTCTCAGTAAAATACCGCCGGGCATATTCGCCCTTTGGCAACAGTTTCTAGATAGGCAACCAAATGTGCAACGCAAACTTGTGCAAGAAACCTCACCGGGTTGTGATAGGAAACACAGCCCATGATGGGCGAAAACTGGCCGATGCGGCGGGCAAACCTTACCGCACCTCCGCCCAACCAGCCTCGGAAAACTCCAATATCTTCAACGATTGTTAGGGTTACCGCGCTATTCACATCCCAATATCTCTGTTGATCAGGCAGCAAACCATGATTGTTGAGCGATATATTTTTTATGGCTTCGCCAAGATGCGCCCCGGCGCCACATTCTTGTTGTTCATTGGTTTCTTTTTCTTCTTCGCACAATCGGCGCGCACCGAAGAACGTTGCGGGGTGCCAGACGAAGTTGACCAACTGATTGATACAATGAGCCAAATCGCCGCCAGCGAAGGCCCATTGTCAAAAAACACCATGGCCACCCTGAACTTTCAACTCAACCGGGCCGAGCGCCTGATGGCACAGGATCCCACAAGCGATTTGGGGCTGGGCGGTTGGAAATCGTCCTTCGACTGGGTGTTTCTGCGCGGCAAAGAAACCCTGTCAGCCAAGCAGATGGCGGAACCCTATAGCACGCACAATCGGATTGGCACGCTGGTTGTCGGGCTGAGGTTTTTATGCGAGGCGCGGGTCTCGCAAAGCAAGACCCTCGCCCAAGACAGCGACACCTCTGCTGCGGCGGAAGAGACAAACACCAAAGGCCAGACAGAACACAGATCCTTTTTTGACGGCTCCGCCCGAAATCTGGCCACCATCGTCACGCTCGTTCTGGCGGCGATCGTTATGTTTTCAGGCGGCATGATGCTGTATAAATGGCTCTATGCGCTGTTGAACAACCGGCGCAGCTGTCACATCAATGGGTCGCTTGAAATCGGACTTGATGTGATTGATGGGGCAATTGTCATTCTCGGGGCAAAAGGCGCACGGTTTCGCCCGGTGAATGACGGCGCTTATGCGCGCATTGAAGCGCTTGTAGATGTCAGCGAACCCATGGTGTTTCCACCAGTTCTCCAGATTTGCGATCAACGATTTGCCGTCGATATTAAAGCGGTATTCGAGGGGCATATCTGTTGCTTTTTCTGCGAACCAATTGATGTAAAACGCCAAAATGAGCTGTTGGAGAACTCGACGGTCAGGCCGCGATTTGCCCGAAAGGATACCCCGGACTGTAACGTGGGA
The DNA here is from genome assembly GCF_018599245.1 of Aliiroseovarius lamellibrachiae. Lineage (GTDB taxonomy): Bacteria > Pseudomonadota > Alphaproteobacteria > Rhodobacterales > Rhodobacteraceae > Aliiroseovarius > Aliiroseovarius lamellibrachiae. Next base: position 190,266 of record NZ_JAHEVJ010000003.1, on the reverse strand, counting down.
TTGTCCGATTAGCGGCAATATAAGCGGCATGCCACTGGGCTAAATTTGTGACAGCCACACCAAGGCAGCACCAAATGCCAGCGCCGCGAGACCGATGGTCCGGCGCTGATCCCGGCTCAGCTCCGCCATTGCCTTGACCAGATCATCCAAACGCGAAGGGGCCAGTGCGAACACCAGCCCCTCGATCACGAGCACAAGGCCCAAGCCTAGTAAAACAAGGCTCATGGGCGTCCTTTGTCCGATTTCAGATAGTCAAAGAACTCGCTATCTGGGGACAGAACAAGGGAGGTATTTCCACCAAGCAAAGACTTTTCATAGGCTTCCAGCGACCGCAGGAAGGAAAAGAACTCTGGGTCACGCCCCAAGGCATCGGCCAAAATCGCGTTACGACGCGCATCGGCTTCACCCCGGATAATATTGGCGTTTTTGCTGGCTTCAGATGTGGTTTCCACCACGGTCCGATCGGCAAAGGCGCGAAGACGCTGGGCGGCCTCGTTCCCGCGGGCAATCTCGTCCGCGGCCAAACGCTGACGTTCGGCGCGCATCCGTTCAAAGGTGGCTTCCAGGTTTTGCTGTGGCAGATCGGCGCTTTTGATGCGCACATCCACAATCTCAATGCCCAGACCTTGGGATTGAATGCGGGCTTGGTCGCGGATCTGGTTCATCAGCCCCACACGATCAGCAGACAGGACAACGCCGCTATCCACTTTCCCAAGCACCCCACGCAGTTCCGCGTTCAGGATACGCTCAAGACGCGGTGCGGCACCGGCAATGGAGCTGACCCCAACCGAACGACGGAACTGTTTGGCATCAGAAATCCGCCAGCGCGCAAACGCGTCAACGCGCAAGCGGCGACCGTCTTTTGGCGTCACTTCCAGAACCCGTGTGTCCAGCGGCAAGATCCGGTCGTCGTATTTCACGATCTCATGCAACAGCGGCACTTTGAAATAAAGGCCAGGATCAGACACTTCTTCTGTGACCTCACCAAACCAAAGCTTCAGCGCGGTTTCACGCTCATCGACAATATACACGGATTGCATCGCCACAACGACGACAGCGACCAGTGCAGCAATGGTCATTTGCGACTTATTCATCACTGTGACCCTCCGCTTTGTTTGGTCAATTCATTCAGCGGAAGATAGGGCACAACGCCGCCTTCGCCACCAATAGAATCGTCCATAATCACCTTATCAACCGAGCCCATGACCTTTTCGATCGTCTCAAGATACAGGCGTTTTCGGGTGATCTCTTCGGCTTTCGCATACTCGTCATAGACCGAAATAAAGCGCGCAGCTTCCCCTTCGGCATCATTCACGACGCGGGCACGATACCCTTCGGCTTCTTCCAGCAATTGCGCCGCCTCACCGCGGGCCGCAGCAACCACTTTGTTGGCATACGCATCCGCTTGTTTTTGCAACGTATCGCGGGTTTGTTCCGCCGCTTGCACTTCGCGGAAGCTGTCGATCACCTCAACGGGTGGATCCGCTTTGTCAAAGTTGACACGCACGATGTTCACACCGGCCTGATAGCCATCCAAAGTCGCCTGGATAAGCCCGGACAATTCTTGCTGAATGTCCTCACGACCAGACGTCAGGATTGGCGTCAGTTTGGACCGCGCAATAATCTCACGCATCGCCGATTCCGACACCGCTTTGATCGTGTCTTCGGGGGCGGCAAGGTTATAGACGAACTCTTCAATGTTCGAAATGTTCCACACCACCTGGAAATCAATGTCCACGATGTTTTCATCACCGGTCAGCATCAGACCAGAGGTGCCTTCGCCGATGTTGATGATGTTTTCGCGGGTCACCGGGTAAATCTCTTTGGTCACAATCGGCCAAGGGGCAAAGTTCAGACCCTCTTGCCCAACGCCGTAACGCGCACCAAACAGCTGCTCCACTGATTGCTCAGAGGTATCAACGCGGTAAAAGCTGGAAAACACCCAAACCCCAGCCGCCGCAAGCGCGCCCAAAAGCAATACGCCACGCCCCATGCCGCCGCCACCAGAACGCTGCCCGCCATTTGGCCTGCGCCCGTCAGAGCGCCCGCCCATCAAAACACGCAGTTGTTCCTGGCCTTTTTTCATCAACTCTTCGATTTCCGGGATCGGGGGCTGTTCACCCGGTCGGTTCGGGGGACGATTGCCGCCCCCTTTGTTCCCCTTGTCGCCGCCTGAACCGCCGGAGTTTCCGCCGCCGCCCCAAGGGCCGCCATTATCGCTGGCCATGTGGTTCTTATCCTTGTTTGATATAAGGTTCGGCACAATAACTGGCCTCTCATGCGGTGTTTTTCAAGTCAAAGCCTCGCTCTGACGTGGTTTTTCCTAGGAAATCTGCCTTTAAGCCGATCCACGACCCCGAAAACTAGAAAACTAGAAAACTAGAAAACTAGAAAACTAGAAAACTAGAAAACTAGAAAACTAGAAAACTAGAAAACTAGAAAACTAGAAAACTAGTATTCCCGTATCCCGCACGGTCAAGCCATCCCCACTACAAAAAACGCGCACCCTTTCAGATGCGCGTCAAAATCTCACTACAAATAACAATCAGTCCTTACGAACAGGCGTCTTCATCAACACAATCTCTTCCGACATGGTCGGATGCACCGCCACCGTGCGGTCAAAATCGGCTTTGGTCGCGCCCATTTTCACAGCAACCGCCGCCAGTTGGATCATCTCACCCGCACCGGGGCCAACAATGTGAACCCCCAGCACTTTTTGCGTCGCTTGGCTGACAATCAACTTAAACAACACCCGCTCGTCCGAGCCAATGAAACTTGACTGCATCGGACGGAATGCGGCCGCATAAACGTCGATTTTCTCAGCGTCACGCGCATCCTCTTCACTCATGCCCACGGTGCCATATTCCGGCTGGGTGAACACGGCGGACGCCACATTTTCATGGTCGGGCGAGGTTGGATTGCCGTTAAACACCGTTTCCACAAAGGCCATCGCCTCGCGGATCGCAACAGGCGTCAGGGTGATCCGGTTGGTCACATCCCCCACCGCGTAAATCGACGGAACCGAGGTTTGCGAATAGGCATCCACCTGAACCGCACCACCGCGACCCAGCGTAACACCCGCCTCTTCCAGCCCCAACCCATCGGTGTTGGGCACGCGACCGGTGGCAAACATCACCTGATCAAACATCTCTTCGCGACCATCCGTGCCTTTGACCCAAATGCCATCCTCACGCCGCTCCATACGCTCGACCTCAAGACCCACATGCAGATCCACGCCGCTGGCCGAAATATGCTCCGCCAAAAATCCGCGCACCTCGCCATCAAAGCCACGCAAAATTTGCGCCCCGCGATACCACTGTGCGACATGGCTGCCTAGGCCATTGAAGATACAGGCAAACTCGGTCGCGATATAACCGCCACCAACAATCAAGATGCGCTTTGGGAATGTCTCAAGATTAAAAATCTCGTTTGACGTAATGCCAAACTCATGCGCGCCCGGCGCGTCCGGCAGGAACGGACGCCCACCTGTGGCCACCAGAATATGCTTGGCCGTAAAGCTCTCACCCGTGGACAGGGCCACCGTGTGCGCATCTTTCACCACAGCCCGCGCATTGAAAATATCAGCACCAGAGTTGCCCAGATTGCGTTGGTAAATCGCCTCAAGCCGATCAAGCTCCGCATGCAGCATCGGTTGGAACTGACCCCAGTCAAATTCGCCCGCCGCATTGCCGCGCCAACCGTATTTCGCCGCGTCCTCAGCGGCCGGCCCGTAATGCGACGCAAACACCATCAGCTTTTTCGGCACGCAACCGCGGATCACACAAGTGCCCCCCATGCGGAATTCTTCCGCCAACGCAACTTTCGCCCCGCCCTCTGCCGCCACCCGGCCCGCGCGCACGCCGCCCGATCCGCCGCCAATGACAAAGAGGTCATAATCAAACTTGCTTGCAGTCCCGCTCATGGCGCATCCCTTCCAAATCTTGTTGATCGCAACCTAGGGCCAAGCCCGCCCGCTTTCCAGTGCAACAAGATTGAAATCTGCAAAACACCCCGCACCCTGCAGTCACAAATTAGCGAGAGATGTTTCGCCCCCCTTATCCCCGCGCGCCTTTTCCTCTTTCCATAAATATCCCCGCCGGAGGCAAAAAACAAAAAACCGCACGACATTCCGCACGGTTTCCGGTCTTTAAACTGTTTACAGTTTCGCGTTTTCACCCTGCCAAAACTTTAAAGTTTGGCCTTTCAAATCTTTAAAGAGTTTACAGTTTCGGATTTCAAAACTTACAAGTCTTTAAAGATATTATCCGTGTCCACAAACTCAATCCGGTCCTCTTCATGGGTGCCTTCGTTGATGTCCGTGACCTCAACCCGACCGTCCCCATGGCCGACAACAACGATATCGCAGATGTCGATGAACAGCCCGTTTTCCACCACACCGGGGATCTGGTTCAGCACCATCGACAGCTTGCGCGCATCACCAATCCGTTTGAGATGCAGGTCCAAAATCAGGTTGCCCTCGTCCGAGGTGAACGGCCTGTCTCCATTCATCCGAAGCGTGGTGGTTTGGCCCAAAACATCCATCGACGTCAGCATTTCCTCGACCAAGGCTTTGGAGGTTTGCCAGCCAAATGGGATCACTTCAAGCGGCAGCGGAAAAGCCCCCAATTGATCCACAGATTTTGACGGGTCGGCAATCACAATCATCCGGTCAGACGCGGTTGCGACAATCTTTTCAAGAAGATGCGCGCCCCCGCCGCCTTTGATCAGACAAAGATCTGCGTCAAATTCATCGGTGCCATCAATCGTCAGATCAAGCCACTTCGCATCATTCAACGACACCACATTGATACCCACCTGACGGGCGAGATCGGCGGTCCGCGCGCTGGTCGGAACCCCCGTGATGGTCAGCCCCTCCTCGCGCACACGCTCCCCCAAACAGCGCACCATCCAGGCGGCGGTGGATCCTGTGCCAAGCCCCACACGCATGCCATCCTCGACGTAATCCACCGCCCGTTTGGCGGCAACAAACTTGGCGGTATCGATGGGTGAAAGTTCCCCGGACATGGCAGCGATTCCCTTAAAGCTATACTCAGCCGCTTATAGAAAAGAAGTGGCCGGGTGGCGAGTGTGAAGTGAAAGAGAGGTTTATGACCAAGGGCTTAGGCCATGCCCCTCTCATTTCTTTTCGCAATAATTTTAAGGGGTTACCACGGCAACCCCCACCCGCTGGACATTCGCCCCCCCATACACCAGCATGCACCGGAACAGTCGTCATCAAGGCGCGGCAAGGTACGTTATGAGCAGGTTTTTCTTTTTTGCACTGGGCTGGGGCGCCGTGGGTCTGGGCCTTTTGGGCGTGGTTTTACCCGTATTGCCCACCACACCCTTTTTGCTTGTGGCCGCCTTTGCCTTTGGAAAATCCAGCCCCCGCGCCCGCGCCTGGCTGATTGATCACGCCCATTTCGGCCCCACCATTCGCGATTGGGAAGAACGGGGGGCCATTTCGCGCCGCGCTAAAATCCTTGCCACCACCATGATGGGCGCGGTGCTTGTCTTCTCGATCTGGAAAGGCCTGCCGCTTTGGGTCTTGCTCACGCAGGGAACATTGATCCTTGCCGGGGCCGCATTTGTGCTGACGCGTCCTGACTAAGCATGATTATGTCGCTTTCGAACGGACATCCCCCTGATATTTTTCGCAAGTTAAGGAAAGACTACGCGCGAGGTTCTCATGTTTCTATCTGTCTTTGATATGTTCAAAGTGGGGGTTGGCCCCAGTTCGTCCCACACGATGGGGCCAATGGTGGCCGGCGGTCGCTTTCTGGACCTTCTGCGCGAACAACCCTTTAAAGTCGCGGGCTTACGCGCGTCCTTACATGGATCTCTCGCCTTTACCGGCGTGGGCCATGCCACCGATCGCGCGACGATTTTGGGCCTCGCCGGGTTCTTGCCAGACAGCTATGATCACGCCGTGGCCGAAGCGGCCCTGGCTGAGATTGACGCCACAAAATCCGTCACGCCTGAGGGCTTGGGCACGCTGAAATTTGACCCGAAAACAGACCTCATTTTCGACTATGACACCGACCTTCCCGGCCACGCCAATGGCATGGTGTTGATGGCCACCGACGCGCAGGGCGACGTTGTTGTCCGCGAGACATATTACTCGATCGGTGGCGGTTTTGTCGTCACCGAAACCGAGCAGAACGAAGAACCCAAGCGGGATCGCGAGGACGCCAAAACGCACCCTTATCCCTTTGAAACCGCTGTTGAAATGCTTGATATGGCGGCGAAATCCGGAAAATCCATTGCGGACATGAAACGCGCAAACGAGCTGGAACACCTCGGCCCCGCCAGCATAGATGCCGGCATCACCCGCCTGTGGGAGGTCATGGAAGGCTGTATTGAACGCGGGCTAGAGCGCGACGGGATTTTGCCCGGTGGGCTGCTGGTCAAACGACGTGCCCGCGCGATCCATGAAAGCCTAAAGGCCGAAGCGGGCCTGAACCTGACAGCCCCCCACACCATCAACGATTGGATGGGCGTTTACGCGATGGCCGTGAACGAGGAAAACGCAGCCGGCGGACAGGTTGTGACCGCCCCCACCAATGGCGCGGCGGGCGTCTTGCCTGCTGTCATGATGTATTGGCTCAACCATGTGCCCGGCGCCAGCCGCGAACGCATTGGCGAATTCCTTTTGACCGCTTCGGCAATCGGCGGCATCGTCAAGCACAACGCATCCATTTCCGGCGCCGAAGCGGGCTGTCAGGCCGAGGTTGGATCGGCCAGCGCCATGGCCGCCGCTGGCCTGTGTGCCGTGATGGGCGGCACCCCGATGCAGATTGAAAACGCTGCAGAAATTGCGCTGGAACATCATCTGGGCCTGACCTGTGACCCGGTGCGCGGGCTGGTTCAGGTGCCCTGTATCGAACGCAACGGATTGGGCGCGATCAAAGCCGTGTCGGCGGCGTCATTGGCGCTGCGGGGGGATGGCACACATTTGGTGCCGCTCGACGCTTGCATCAAAACCATGTTTGAGACCGGCCAAGACATGATGGCAAAGTATAAAGAGACGTCTTTGGGCGGGCTTGCGGTGAATGTGCCCAATTGCTGAGGCCCGTTGGCAAAGCGTATTTGACACCCGCTTAATTGACGCGCGCTTAATTGACACTGGGGACGGGCGCACTAGGGTCGCCCAATGACCACCCCAAACGCGCCCCTTGACCGCCCCCTGTTTGGCATCCTGTTGATGCTGGGCTTTTGCATGGTTGTCCCCCTGTCGGACGCCATGGCGAAACTGTTGGGGGGGACGGTGTCGTTGCTGGCGCTTGTCGTCATCCGTTTTGTGTTTCCCTTACTGATCATCACCCCGCTGATCTGGCACCGGCGCGAGGTGCTGCGCCTGCCCCCCGCCCTGTTCGGATGGATGGGTCTGCGGGCTGGGCTTCATTTGCTGGGGATGATCTTGATGTTCACAGCCTTGCGGTTTCTGCCCCTTGCTGACGCGGTCGCCATTGCTTTTGTGGCCCCGTTTCTCATGCTTTTGATGGGGTGGTTCTTTTTGAACGAACAGGTCGGCCCGCACCGGATCGCCGCCGCAACCGTTGGCTTTCTGGGCGTTTTACTGGTGATCCAACCGAATTTCGCCAAGGTCGGCACCGCAGCCCTTTTGCCCCTGGGGGTCGCCGTCGCCTTTTCCGCCTATGCGTTGGTCACGCGACGGGTCGCCAAGGACGTTGATCCAATGGGCGCGCAGGTCATCAATGGGGCGATTGGCTGTGCGGTTTTGGTGCCGCTGTGGTTTGTGTTCGAAGGTCCCTCGACCCTCGCCTTTCCGCCGCATATCATCTGGTTTGTCGTTGTCTTTGGGATGACCGGCACGGTGACCAAACTGTTGATGACCTGGAGCCTGCGGTTTGCCCCATCCGCCACACTGGCCCCGATGCAATATCTGGAAATCCCCTTTGCCACCTTGATGGGCTGGCTGTTCTTTCGCGAGTTGCCCAATGGGTTGGCAGGCGTGGGGATTGCGATCACGGTGACCGCCGGGCTTTACGTGATCGCGCGCGAACACCGGCAGGCGCGGAAGGATCAGGCACGCAAAAATCAGGCGCAACAGGTGACTTAAGCTGTCAGCGCCAAGACCACCTCGGGCAAATACACGCGCGGCAGGATCACCAACATGCCGGGGCGATCACAGAAAAGCTCGATCCGCCCGCCCGTCGCCTCATTCGAGGTACCGATTTGCGCCCAAGGCGCCATGTCCAAATCTTCAACCGGCCACAACACCCCACGGCAATTGGCAACCAACCTTGCCATGGGAAACAGCGAAAACCGGGTGGCTTTGGGCAGGCTGATGTCAAAACGTGCGGGGACGTGGAAACAAAGGTCTTCTTCACCCACCAAGATACAGGTCCGATTGGGCATGCGCACCAGCGCATTATAACAGGCCAGCTCGTGATCCAGCCGCCCGCCCATGAACCCAACGCCCAGCACCAAGGGGGCGGAAATGACATCCAACGCCTTGTCAAAATCCGTGCGCATCTGATCCGGGGTTTCAATGATCCGGTCCTGTCCAAGGGTTTTGCGCGCGCGGTCACTGACGCTGTCCAGATCGCCAATGACGGCCAAAGGGGTGTGCCCAAGCGCCAAAGCCGTGTCCGCGGCCCCATCTGCGGCGACCAAATTTGGGGCAATTCTCAAGCATTCAGAAAGAATCGTATGGTTAACTACCCCCCCACCGAGGAGGGTTGCGTTGCCTAATTCTTGCAAAATCTGCGGTTTCATGCCGTTATTGTATCCCATATGGAAACTAAACATATTCCTGCCACGAAAAAATACCGTGTTTTTCCCGGTTTTGTTGAATTTCCCGATCTATGGCATGGTAAACAGTCTCTTGCTGGATCGGGGGAGAAAGCGAGTTATTTATGGTGAGTAATAGCAAAATTCTCACTGTATCTTACGGCACATTTTCGTGCACGTTGGAGGGTTTTGACGAACCTTTCAATACGATGACGTCAATTGCGGAATATTTCCGCGATTTGGCCGCAGACGATCGCTACTTTGGTGCGGAACCTCCCACGCCGGATGCCGATATGCTGCACCGTATCGCAGAACGTGAGATACAGAAACGGGTAGAAGCCCGTGTGGAAGACGATGGCGTTGTTTTGCGCCAGGCTGATTCTGAGCCGTCGACGCAGACCGCAGTGGGCGCAACCCTTGTTGCTGCCGACCATCTGCTCGCCTCGGAACATGACCTTCCAGATGCTGAAGAAATGCCGACAGCCCAAGAACTCTCTCAGGATGCTGTGGCACAGGATATCGCCGCAGAAGCCCCAGTGGCCGAAGGCATGCAGATTGTCGACCGTATCGCTGATGCCGGTGACGATCTGTCCCCTGCTGTGCCCCTTGCCGGGGACACGCCGGACGCCCCTCATGCGCCAGAACGCGACAGCATCGCCGATAAGCTACAGCGCATCCGTGCTGTGGTTGACGAAAAGCGTGCCGAAGGCGAAGCGGCGTTTGTGGCTGCGGACCAATATACCGAAGATCAAAATGCGGCTGAGCTTTTTGACGACGGTGATGATCTGGAACCAATCGACACAGATGCCGCACCTGAAGACGCGGCTCTTGAAATCGAAACGGCATCCACTGAAGCATCACAAGAGGACGCTTCATCGAAGGAGCACAGCGCCGTTGACACGTTAGAAGACGTTGACGCGTTTGAAGACGATGCGGCGACTGATCTGAACGCCGGCGACACCCATGCGGACGCCCCGCAAGAAGACACCACCAAAGCCGCCGAAAACGCCGCTCCTGAAGCGCCCACTTTGGGGGTTCCCCCCAGCAAAAGCACAGATGCGCGGTTTGTTTACAGTGAAGCGCCAGTGGTGGATGACACCGCGAAGGACGCTGCCACCTCAACCTCGGATGAGGTGGAACAAGGTGCAGAAGATCTGGTACAAGTGGCGTCGGAGACCGATGAAGACACCCCAGAAAACACCCCTGAAAACGCCGACGTAGAAGATCTGGAAAATGGCGAAGGTGCCGACACAATTTCGGGTATTTTGTCCCGTTTGCAGTCAACCGATGCACCTGCAGAACCTGTAGACCAGGATCTGCCTGCTGAGGATGTGGATCATGCAGATGCCCCCACCTCGGTTGAGACTGCGTCCGATGATCTGAACGCGGAAACCAGCGCATTGGCCTCTTTGGTCAACAGCACATTGGGCGACGAGCAACCCTCTGAAACTTCGGTAGAAAACGCAGAAAACATCTTTACGGATGAGGCTGAAAAAACTGCACCTGAAGCCCCTCAGAACGTCGCTGAACCAGAGACCGAAGAGGCCTCTACGCCCCCGCGCAAACCCCGCGTGATCCGCGTGCGCCACATCAAAGGTGCCCAGCCAGAGACCGCACCCGCGCCACAAGCCGCACCTGCGTCGCAAGACAATGAAAACTCGATGCTGACCCCTGAGGACGAAGCAGAGTTGATGGCCGAGCTTGCCGCGGCCGAAGAACAGGCGCGTATTGAGACCGATGATGCAGCACCCGAAGCTGAAACCGCACAAGTGGATGAGACATCCGAAGCGGTTTCTGAAATCGACGAGCTGGCGTCCGAACTTGCCAAAATCGAAGACACCACAGACGCGCCGCGCCTGACCGCCTTTGATGACAGCGGCGTTGGCAAAAGTGATGCTGCGTTGGACCGGATCCTTGCGGAAACCAACACGCAGATGGAAAGCACCGAAGTCACGCGCCGTCGGACCTCTATTGCACATCTTAAGGCGGCCGTTATGGCCACCCGTGCGGATGAGGAAACGAAAAACGATTTGGCCGAGGGCAAAGATACGGACAGTGTAGATCCTTATCGCAATGACCTGGCCCGAGTGGTGCGCCCACGCCGTCCTGGCAAACCCGACACCCAAGCGCGGCGCATGCCTCCGTTGGTTCTGGTATCTGAGCAACGCATTGACGATGCATCGAAAATTGCAGAGCCAGCGACACAAACCGCCGAGGCCGTTCGACCCCGCCGCGTGGTGCGCAGCGCACAAATCGCTCAGGAAATGGATGACACATCTCAAGACAAAGCGGCGCCTGGCGATCCGGTTTTTGCGGGCTATGTTGAAGAAACGGGCGCCAAAGAGATGGGCGAATTGCTGGAAGCAGCGGCCTGTCACACCGTTTTGATCAAGGGCAATGAAACCTTCACCCGCCCGCAAGTGATGAGCATCGTGCGCAAATATCAGGGATTTGACGTATTTTCACGCGAAGAAGGGTTGCGTGCCTTTGGCAAGCTCCTGCGCGAAGGTCGGATCAAGCGTCTGAAGCGGGGTCAGTTTGAATTGACCGATACCACCCGTTTCCGTCCGGATGATACATCGGGCGATCGTCCTGATGATCGTCGGATGGCCTAAACGGCTCTGAATACGAAAAGGCCCCCAAGTTGGGGGCCTTTTTTACGTCTCGTGTTTTTCTTTACGTCTAGTGTTTTTTATCATCTTTCAGCGCGTATTTTCCCGCTGGGTCATGGGGGTAATTGGCAGGATCCTCATCCGGATCCGCCTGCCCCACACCGGTGAAGACCTTCTTCAAAGGCATCATCCAAAGAAACCCGAGAAAGACATAGATCAACAGCTCCAGCCAAAACGGTGGCCGGTCAAACAACGAAACCGTGAAAACCGCCAGGATGATATAGACCGGCAACCCCACCACCAAGATGAGCAGCGACAGGCGCTTGCGGGCTTTATAGGACAGGGCCATCAGGCAGCACTCCGGGTTAGAAACAAGTTGGACGCCCCCCATTTTTTGGGGCGCGTCCCGTCATGTCACAGGCTGAGGATCAATCCGCAAAGGGGTCCGTCACGAGGATGGTGTCTTCGCGTTCGGGGCTGGTCGACAACAGGGCAACCGGGCAATCGATCAGCTCTTCGACGCGTTTCACGTATTTGATCGCGTTGGCCGGAAGGTCGTTCCAGCTGCGTGCGCCTTCGGTCGTTTCTGCCCAACCGGGCATCTCTTCATAGACCGGTTTGCAACGCGCCTGTTGATCCGCCGCAGTGGGCAAATAATCGAGCGTTTTGCCGTCCAATTCATAGCCCACACAGATTTTCAGCGTCTCAAACCCGTCCAGAACATCCAGTTTGGTCAGGGAAATGCCGGTCACACCCGAGGTGGCGCAGGTCTGGCGCACAAGCGCTGCGTCAAACCAACCACAACGGCGTTGCCGCCCGGTGGTGGTGCCAAATTCATGGCCGCGTGTGCCAAGGCGTTCGCCATCCACATCTGGGGTGCCGTCCGCGTTCAAAAGCTCGGTCGGGAACGGACCTTCGCCGACACGGGTTGTATAGGCTTTGACGATGCCCAACACATAATCGATCGCACCTGGGCCAACGCCCACGCCTGTGGCGGCTTGGCCAGCGATCACGTTTGACGAGGTCACAAAGGGATAGGTGCCGAAATCAATATCCAAAAGCGCGCCTTGTGCCCCTTCAAACAGGATCCGTTTGCCCGCTTTGCGTTTTTCGCTCATCACTTTCCAGACGGGTGCGGCAAAACGGAGAATCTTTGGTGCCACCTCCAAGAGCAATTCAACCAGTGCGTCGCGGTCAATCGCCTCAATGCCCAGACCTTTGCGTAAAGGATCGTGGTGCTGCAGCGCGCGATCAACACGCGCTTCCAACGTTGCAGGATCCGCCAAATCCGCCACGCGGATGGCGCGACGACCGACTTTATCTTCATAACACGGGCCGATACCGCGCCCGGTTGTGCCGATTTTCGTGCCCTTGCTGGCGGCCTCTTCGCGGGCGCGATCAAGCTCTCCGTGGAACGGAAGGATCAGCGGTGCATTTTCCGCAATCATCAAGGTTTCTGGCGAAATATCAACGCCTTGGGCGGTAATTGTTTCGATTTCTCTGAGCAAGCTCCAAGGATCCAAAACCACCCCATTGCCGATCACCGACAGCTTGCCACCGCGCACCACACCTGACGGCAGCGCATGCAATTTATAAACCGCGCCGTCGATCACAAGAGTGTGGCCCGCATTGTGCCCCCCTTGGAAGCGCGCGATCACATCGGCACGTTCGCTGAGCCAATCAACGATCTTACCTTTTCCTTCGTCACCCCATTGGGCGCCTACAACGACGACATTTGCCATGGTCTGTTCCTATCTCAAAGAAAACCCGGCCCGTCATAGCGGGCCTTGGCGCACGGGGAAACACCTAATTCGCCGCAGGTGCAAAATGAGGGGATTTTTCTGAATACGGGAAAACTAGTTTTCTAGTTTTCTAGTTTTCTAGTTTTCTAGTTTTCTAGTTTTCTAGTTTTCTAGTTTTCTAGTTTTCTAGTTTTCTAGTTTTCTAGTTTTCTAGTGAAACCAGCCCCAAGGACATCACAATCACAACAACCAACACCGCGAATACCGCGAAAAGCCAATCTTTCCTGCGCCTGCCCCCAGATCATCACGAAAGGCGACTTGCACCGGGGCAACCTTTCCCCTACATACCCGCTAGATCAAACCAAGCTAACCATAGGCCTGCCGCATGGAAAATGTTGTCCTCGTAATTCACCTGATTTTGGCGCTGTCGCTGATCGGTGTTGTGCTTCTTCAGCGTTCTGAGGGCGGCGGATTGGGCATTGGCGGTGGTGGCGGTGGGGGCATTATGTCCTCTCGCGGTGCTGCCACAGCCCTGTCTAAAATGACATGGGGCTTGGCCATCGCCTTTTTGATCACGTCGATCTCTTTGACAGTTATCGCCGCGAAAAACGCTGCGGACAGCTCGGTTGTGGACGCCCTTGGGTTGCCCGCCGCAAACGAAGAGACAGCGGCCCCAGTGGTGCCCGACGTCACCGACATGTTGCCGCCAGTTTCAACCGACGACAGCCTGGCCCCGCCACGCGCGGAATAATCCCCTACATCTGGTGAATGGGCAATTAAATTGCCCTTCCTCTTGCGGTTTGGTTGCGCGGGCAGCTGGAATCATGTAAGCCTTAAATCCCGTGGAATGTGGTTACGTGCGGGCCCGTTGGGGACGGGCTTTTGCCGAAATCACAGCAAGCAAGAACCGGATCTTTTGATCTCATCTCACGGGGGCAGCCAACCATATGGCACGTTATATTTTCATCACTGGCGGTGTTGTATCTTCGCTTGGCAAAGGTTTGACCTCAGCCGCTTTGGGCGCGCTTTTACAGGCGCGCGGCTACACCGTGCGTTTGCGCAAGCTTGATCCTTACCTGAACGTCGACCCAGGCACGATGAGCCCGTTTGAACACGGCGAGGTGTTTGTCACCGACGATGGCGCCGAGACCGATTTGGACCTGGGACACTATGAACGCTTCACCGGTGTGGCCGCGCGCAACACCGATTCCATTTCGTCTGGTCGCGTGTACACCAACGTGCTTGAGAAAGAGCGTCGCGGTGATTATCTGGGTAAAACCATTCAGGTGATCCCGCATGTCACCAATGAAATCAAAGACTTCATTGCCATTGGCGATGATGAAGTGGATTTCCAGCTTTGTGAAATTGGCGGCACCGTCGGCGATATCGAGGCGCTGCCCTTTTTTGAGGCCATTCGCCAATTCAGCCAGGATCGGCCCCGCGGCGAGTGCATTTTTGTGCATCTGACCTTGCTGCCGTATCTCGCCGCGTCAGGTGAGTTGAAAACCAAGCCGACCCAACACTCGGTCAAGGAATTGCGGTCCATCGGCATCGCACCAGACGTGTTGGTGTGCCGGTCCGAACATCCAATCCCGGACAAAGAGCGCGCCAAAATTGGGCTTTTCTGTAACGTCCGGCAGGATTCGGTGATCCCCGCCTACGACCTGAAGTCTATCTATGAAGCCCCGATGGCCTATCACAAGGTTGGTCTGGATCAGGCGGTATTGGATGCGTTCCGCATCGCGCCCGCCCCCAAACCTGACCTGCGCCGCTGGAAAGACGTCGAGGACCGCATTCACAATGCCGAAGGCGAAGTGAAAGTGGCAGTTGTGGGCAAATACACCCAGCTGGAAGACGCTTATAAGTCGATCAAAGAGGCCCTCACCCACGGCGGTATGGCCAACCGGACCAAAGTGAAATTGCAATGGGTCGATGCCGAATTGTTCGATAAGGGTGATCCCGCACCGTATCTTGAAGGGTTCCATGCGATCCTCGTCCCCGGCGGCTTTGGCGAACGCGGCACCGAAGGCAAGATCAAGGCGGCGCAATATGCCCGCGAACACAAGATCCCCTATCTGGGTATCTGTCTGGGCATGCAAATGGCCGTTGTCGAAGCCGCCCGAAATGTGGCTGGCATCAAGGATGCGGGATCGGAAGAATTTGACCATGAAAGTGGTGAAACCCGTTTTACCCCAGTGATTTACCACCTCAAAGAATGGGTGCAGGGCAATTATACCGTCAAGCGCAAGTTGGGTGATGACAAAGGCGGCACCATGCGCTTGGGCGCCTATGATGCGACGCTGAGCGAAGGGTCGAATGTGGCGCGAATCTATGGCGACAGCACGCTGGAGGAACGTCACCGTCATCGCTTCGAGGTGGACACCAAATACCGTGATCAGCTGGAAGCCGTGGGACTGAAATTCTCGGGCATGTCCCCTGACGGACGCCTGCCGGAAATCGTGGAATGGGAAGATCACCCGTGGTTCATTGGCGTTCAGTTCCATCCCGAGCTGAAGTCCAAACCGTTTGAACCAGCCCCTCTGTTCGCCGACTTTGTTCGGGCCGCAAAAGAGATCGAGCGTCTGGTCTAACCCATCGCAATAAATGAGATTTCGAAAAGGGCGGGGCAACCCGCCTTTTTTATTGCGAACGACAGCGGGCACGCATATCGGCGCCAACCAGAGACACGCCCGGGATCAGGATTTGGGAACCGCAGGCAGACCATGTATGGTGGCTGACATCACACCCGAAAAGGATGTGCAACTGGGGGAAAGAACAGATGACAAAAACCACGGCCTGGCGCAGGCTCGCCAGCAAAGAGGCGTTTATTGCGGCGTTTGCTGACCGTCCTTTGGTGGGGGATGGGCTGCTGTTTACCATCCATGCCGACGGCCAGATATCCGGCATGGCTGGGCCAGATCGGTTGTTGGGCAGTTGGTATTGGCAAGATGGCATGTTCTGCCGCACGGCCACGTTGAACGACGAAGACCTGGGCCTTGACTGCGAAATTATTGAACAATGCGGAAACCAGATGCGCTACACGCGCGACAGTGGCAAAGGGGCTGCGTCCATTGTCACGATAAAACCGCTTTAGCATAGCGCACCGCCGCCCTGCAGCCCCTTGTCGTCACGGCCTCCTCTGGGTAACGTCGCCATCACGATTGAGGGGGGAATTGCATGCTGTCAGACTTTTTTCAGAAATTCAAAAAACAGCCAAGGGGCGTGGCTTTGCCGGAGCTGGACGCGGAGTTGGCGATGGGCGTGCTTTTGGTGCGCCTGGCAAAAGCAGACCAGCATTACGCCGTTGAAGAGATCGCGCGGATCGACCGGCTTTTTGTAAAACATCGGGCCATGAATGTCGTCGAAGCCGCCAAAACACGCGCGACCTGTGAAAAACTAGAAGCCGAGGCCCCTGACACCGACACCTTAACCCAATTGGTCACAGATCATCTGACCCATGATCACCGAATGGCCATGCTGAGCGCCCTTTGGCAAGTGTCCGTCGCTGATGGGGTCGTGCGCGAAGAAGAGGCATGCTTTGTCGCCCATGTGGCCAAGGCCATTGGCCTTTCTGCCGAAGAGGTGAAACGCACGCGCCCCGCAGAGACCTAGGCCACACAAAACCTGATGCCGTCATTCCGGCGCCAAGGTCCAGGTTGTGATTTGTGATTTGTGATTGACGCCAGCCTGCCGCCGTTTGACAACACGCCTGCGAAACACGGTTCCATGAAGGAGTGCAAAATATGGCAGATGAAACCGCCAAAGGGTATTGGATCGGGCGGATCGAGGTCAGCGATCTTGACGCGTACAAGAAATACATCGCCGCCAATGGCCCGGCTTTTGCGCAGTATAATGCCAAATTTCTGGTCCGCGGCGGGGAATACGAAAGCGTCGAGGGCACAGCCCGTTCGCGCAATGTGGTGATCGAATTCCCCAGCTTTGCCGATGCCAAAGCCTGCTATCACAGCGAGATCTATCAAGCGGCCAAAGCATTTCGTGACCCGGTCAGCACCGGCGACTTGATCATTATTGAAGGTTATCTTGGTTAATTCCGGGGCAATCCACATGGTTTTCGCCCAATAACCACACGACCTTCACGATAAAATGACGGGATTTGGCGGCGAAAAATGGGTGCCGCCCTTTTCCCTTCCTCTCATAAGGCCTTATATCTTCCCCATGCTTAGCTCTCTTTTCGACCGCCTTTTTGCCCCCGCCCCTGCCCCGTTGAACGCTGAGGATGCACGCCTTGCGCTGTCGGCCCTATTGGTGCGTTTGGCACGGTCTGATGGTGAATATGCCGCCGTAGAGATTGCCGCGATTGATACCGCCCTTGCCCGGCGATACGGGCTGGACGAGGCCGCAACAAAAGCCCTGCGTCAAGAGGCAGAAGTGTTCGAGAGCCAAGCCCCTGACACGGTCCGCTTTACCCGCGCCATCAAAGATGCTGTTCCTCATGAGGATCGCATTACAGTGATCGAGGCCGCGTGGTCTGTGGTGCTGGCAGATGGCACACGGGCCGAAGAAGAAGACGCGTTGATGCGGTTGATTGCGGGGCTGCTGGGCGTGAATGATCGCGATTCGAACCTGGCACGTCTGCGCGGCAATGCGGGTTGAACAGTTTTCCCAAACGGCACGTTTGACGCGTCTGGGTCAGGGCCGCGACGCATCCCCCTGACAAATCGTCGGATTTTTCGCCACTCTGCCCAAGCTTACCCTAGGACCACGTCTTTTCGCCGTTGCAATTGCAAAAAAATTGCGCCCTACTCCTTTGCCAATGACACATAATCCCGGACCCATTCTGTGACCCCAGACACGCCACTTGCTGCCGACACTTCCGCCAACGCTGCGGTCGACACCCCTGTGATCGAGATTCGTGACCTGCATAAAAGCTATGGTGCGCTTGAGGTCCTGAAAGGCGTCGATATGGTCGCGCCACGCGGGCATGTGATTTCACTGATCGGATCGTCCGGCTCTGGCAAATCCACGCTGCTGCGCTGTGCCAATCTTTTGGAAGACAGCCAACAAGGCGACATCTTTTTCGAAGGCGAGCCGATCACCTGGCACGGCCATGGGCTGGATCGCCACCCATCGGACCGCCATCAGATCACCCGCATCCGCACCAATCTTTCGATGGTGTTTCAACAGTTTAATCTATGGTCGCATCTGTCCATTCTACAAAATGTAATGGAAGCGCCCGTAACGGTTCTGGGCCGGGACAAAGCAGACGTTGAAGAAAAGGCCCGGTTTTACCTGGACAAAGTGGGCATTGGCGACAAATGCGAGATGTGGCCGTCGCAATTGTCCGGCGGTCAACAGCAACGCGCCGCGATTGCACGGGCGTTGTGCATGGAGCCGCGCGCGCTGTTGTTTGACGAACCCACTTCTGCGCTCGATCCTGAGCTTGAACAAGAGGTGGTGAAGGTCATCAAAGATCTTGCCGCTGAAGGGCGGACAATGATGATTGTGACCCATGATATGCGCATGGCGGCGGATGTATCGGACCACGTTGTGTTCCTGCATCAAGGCCTGATCGAAGAAGAAGGTGCCCCGGATGAGCTTTTTGGCAATCCGAAAAGCGAGCGGCTGAAGCAATTCCTGTCGCATTCGCAACCGAACTAACCAACACGAATGAAACAGTATTCTTAAGGGAGAGACGAGAATGAAAAAACTGATCCTGACCACAACGGCACTGGCCATGACCGCCAGCTTTGCCATGGCAGACACCGTACGTATGGGCACCGAAGGCGCCTATGCACCGTGGAACTTTGTGAACGACGCCGGTGAGATTGACGGTTTTGAGCGCGAGCTGGGCGATGAGCTGTGCAAACGCGCAGAGCTGGAGTGTACTTGGGTGAAAAACGAGTGGGACAGCATTATCCCGAACCTCGTATCCTCAAACTACGACACCATCATTGCGGGCATGTCGATCACACCAGAGCGCGACGAAGTCATTGATTTCACACAAGCTTATACCCCAGCTGACCCATCGGCTTATGCGGCCATGTCAGCTGACGTGAACTTGGAAAGCGGCGTTATTGCGGCCCAAGCCACCACCATTCAGGCAGGCTTTGTCGCCGCCCAGGGTTGGACATTGGTTGAATTTGCGACCCCGGAAGAAACTGTTGCCGCTGTGAAAAACGGCGAAGCTGACGCGGTTCTGGCCGACAAAAGCTTTCTCGACACCATGGTTGGCCAAGACGGCCTGGTGATGCTTGAGCGTATGGAAGCCATTGGCGGCGGCGTTGGCATGGGCCTGCGCGAAAGCGATCCTGAGCTGCGCGCCAAGTTTGATGCTGCCATCCAGTCGATGAAAGACGACGGCTCGCTGAACACGCTGATCGCCAAATGGGAAGTGTCCACACAGTGGTAATCTGACCCTTTGTAAACACCGGGGCCTGCCCTTTTGGGCGGGCCCTATTTTTCACCCGGCCCACGTATGATGTTTCGCGCCCGAAACAGAAGACCAAAGCCCCTTTCCATCCGGTTCTTGCGATGTTTTCCTACTGCACCGATCCTTCGACATTAGATGGCCTGAAATGGCTGTCCTGCTACCTGACCACAGGCAAGCATATGTCTTTCTATGCCTCATTCGGCACGGTCTTGGCGCTGTTGGCAATCACCGCTCCGGTGGCATTATTATTCGGATTTGCGGGGGCCTCTGCCGCCCGTGCGCGCATTGCCCCCATTCGCTGGCTGGGCAAAAGCTATACCGCGATTGTACGCGGCGTACCGGACATTGCCTTTTTCCTGTTTTTCGTGATCGCCTTGGACCAAGCGTTTGAGTGGATGCGCCACAAGGTGAAATGCCCAGACTGGGATCAACCGATCCGCCAGGGCAGCGATTTCATTGTGTGTGACGCGGCCAAACTGCCTCTGTCCAGCTCGCCGCAATGGATCCACGAAGCATACGGGTTCTCGCTGGCCGTGCTGACCTTTGCGATTGTGTTTGGCGCCTTCGCCGCAAATGTCTTGTATGGCGCGATGCGTGCGGTTCCCCGTGCGCAATTGGAAACGGCCGAGGCCTACGGCATGTCCCATCGCCAGACCTTTTGGCGCATTCTGGTGCCACAAATGTGGACCTATGCCCTGCCCGGCCTGTCAAATCTGTGGATGATCCTGATCAAGGCCACACCGCTTTTGTTCCTGCTTGGGGTCGAAGACGTGGTCTATTGGGCGCGCGAATTGGGGGCGACCAAAACCGCCAAATTCTCTGATTATCCGCACGGCAACTGGCATATGCAGTATTTCTTTGGGCTTTTGGTGTTTTACCTTGCCTTTACCAGCCTGTCAGAACGCGTGTTCAAACGCATCTCTGCCCGCCTGTCCCACGGCCAAGCCACGGCCGCCGGAGAAGCCCAAAGGAAAGCCGCACAATGAGCTGCACAGAGACCATCCAGAACTTTGCCTTTCGGTCCATCGGTTACGGCGAACGCATGCTGCCACGCACAGATTTTACGTTGTGCGAGCATTTCACCCTGATCGGGTCTGGAATGATCTGGAACATCTATTACGGATTGGTTGCGATCCTCTTTGGTTTTTTCGCCGCAACTGGACTGGCAATGGCGAAAAACAGCGAGAACAAATGGCTACGCAAACCGGCGGAGTTCTTTATCTATGTGTTTCGCGGATCCCCCCTGTTCATCCAGTTCTTCTTTGCCTACGCGGTGTTTTTATCGCTGAAACAAAGCGTGCCTGCGTTGCAACCGCTGACCGCGTCTTGGTTGGGGGCGACACTTGTTCTCTTTTGCAACACCTCCGCTTATTCAGCAGAGATCTTTTATGGCGCTTTGCGCTCCATCCCCAAAGGCGATCTGGAAGCGGCGGACGCGTATGGCATCATGGGGTGGACCCGGTTTAAGCGGATCACATGGCCAACAATGCTGCGCCTTGCGTGGCCGTCTTATACCAACGAAGCGATCTTTTTGTTCCACGCAACCGCGCTTGTGTCTTTCTCAAGCTTTCCGGTTTGGCAGCAACGTGGGGATGCGTTGTATTACGCAAGCTATTTTGCGGATAAGACCTTCAACCCCTTTGTGCCTTATCCGATCCTTGCCTTCTATTTCATCCTGCTGACCTTGGTGGTGATCACAATCTTCGGCGCGGCAAACAAGCATTTGAACCGCCATTTGCCCCAAGAGCGTCGCAAGAAGGTCCGGGTAAAGTTCAACATATTTCGGTAATTTACCAACCGGTGTTTTGCTGTGGATAGGTCTGCGGAGGGGGATGTTTTCCGTCCCCGGTCCCCTCATGTCTTTGGCGAGACGCGGTAACTCTTCGGCTTAGATTGTAAATTTACTTATACTTTGCAATATCTTACCACTATTTCTCTTTTCTGACGGAATGCCCCTTGCCCCACCACAGGGGCTCCTCTAGGCTGGCGATGTAAAATTTGATCAAATTTGGTGACTCATGAGGATTGGCATCCTACAAGCCGGCCATTCGCCCGATGAACTGCGCGAAACGGTTGGAGACTACGGCGAAATGTTCACGCGCCTTTTGGGCGGACATGGCTTTGACTTTGAAATCTTCTCGGTGGTGGATGGCATCTTTCCCCCCGACCTGGGCGCCGCCGATGGCTGGCTGATCACAGGATCAAAATACGGCGCCTATGAGGATCACGACTGGATCCCGCCGCTGGAACAGCTGGTGCGCGACATCCGCGACAAAGGCCAGCCTTTGGTCGGCGTGTG
This sequence comes from Aliiroseovarius lamellibrachiae, assembly GCF_018599245.1. Lineage (GTDB taxonomy): Bacteria > Pseudomonadota > Alphaproteobacteria > Rhodobacterales > Rhodobacteraceae > Aliiroseovarius > Aliiroseovarius lamellibrachiae. The sequence goes on along the minus strand of NZ_JAHEVJ010000003.1, from coordinate 168,465 downwards.
TTTTGGTCATCAGATCATCGCACAGGCGCTTGGTGGCAAGGTTGAGAAATTCGACGGCGGCTGGTCCGTTGGCCGGCAGGAATACGACTTTGGCGATGAGAAAATGGCGTTGAACGCGTGGCATCAGGATCAGGTCACGGTGCTTCCCGAAGGGGCCGAAGTGATCGCCTCTACCGATTTCTGCGCCAATGCGGCCCTGGTTTATGGCGATCAGATCCTCACCATTCAACCGCACCCCGAATTCACCTCAGAACTGGTGGCCGGGCTGATTGAGCATCGCGGCCGGGGCAATGTGCCCGACGCGCTGCTCTCAACCGCCACCGAAAATTTAAACACCGCCACGGACAATGCACGTTTTGCACACCGCATGGCCGAGATGTTGAAAAAAGGAGCCAAGTGATGGGCGCCCAAAACAAAACAAACACCGCATGGATGGCCAATTTGCCAGAGGCCGCGCAGGAGTATCTCGAAGGGAACCGCTTGGACGAGGTGGAATGTATCATTTCGGATCTGCCCGGCATTGCGCGTGGTAAAGCCGTACCTGCAGCCAAATTTGGACGTCAGGATTTCTTTCACCTGCCCGACAGCATCTTTTACCAAACCATCACCGGGGATTGGGGCGAAGCCGCTGGCGACGAAGGGTTTCTTGAACGGGACATGACCCTGCGCCCGGATATGGACACCGCAAAAGCCGCCCCCTGGACCGGGGATTGGACGCTTCAGGTGATCCATGACGCGTTTGATCGGAATGGCGAACCAATCCCATTTTCACCGCGCAACGTGCTGCGCCGCGTTGTGGATTTGTATCGGGCCAAAGGGTGGGAACCTGTTGTTGCACCGGAAATGGAATTTTACCTCGTTGCCCGAAATCTGGACCCGGCTGAAAAGATCAAGCCAATGATGGGCCGGTCTGGCCGCCCAGCTGCGGCGCGTCAGGCCTATTCCATGACCGCGGTCGACGAATTTGGCCCTGTGATCGATGACATTTACGACTTTGCCGAAGCGCAGGGGTTTGAAATCGACGGCATCACCCAAGAGGGCGGCGCCGGTCAGCTGGAAATCAATCTGGTCCACGGCGACCCGATCAAACTGGCCGATGAGGTGTTTTTCTTCAAACGCCTGATCCGCGAAGCCGCCCTGCGCCACGATTGCTATGCCACCTTCATGGCCAAGCCGATTGCTGAAGAACCCGGTTCCGCGATGCATATCCACCATTCGGTGCTGGACATCAAAACCGGGAAAAACATCTTCTCTGATGCCGATGGCGGCGAAACCGATGCGTTTTTCCACTTTATCGCTGGCATGCAAAACCACCTGCCGGCAGCGGTGGCCATGCTGGCCCCTTATGTGAATTCCTACCGTCGCTATGTGAAAGACAACGCCGCACCGATCAATCTGGAATGGGGCCGCGACAATCGAACCACGGGCATCCGCGTGCCGCTGTCCTCGCCCAACGCGCGCCGTGTCGAAAACCGGATCGCGGGCATGGATTGCAACCCCTACCTTGGCATCGCGGCGTCTTTGGCGGCAGGCTATCTTGGGCTCTTGGAAAAAGAGCAACCCAGCGCGCTTTACAAAGGCGATGCTTATGAGGGCGAAGAGGATATTTCGCGCGATTTGAACACGGCGCTCGATATCTTTGATGCGTCTGAAAAGATGCATGAGGTGTTGGGGCCAGAGTTTGCCCGCGTCTATTCCATCGTAAAGCGCACGGAATACGAAGAATTTCTGCAAGTGATCAGCCCTTGGGAACGCGAACATTTGCTTTTGAATGTCTAAACAGGACAGATCCATGACAAACGCCCTCTAAAAGGGGGCAACTCCCCGCCGCACGTCAGTTCGGCGGGGTTTTTTGTGGCATGATGGCGGGATTTTCTTTAGAATATCCGAAATGTCTCTTTGGGATATCGAAATTGACCAAACGTCAAAAGGAACAGCCATGTCGCTTGCCCCAAACGTCTATGACGCCGAACCCATCCCCGATGCCGCCCGCGCAGAAATTGACCGTCTGCTCGCCTCTGGTGATCTGTTCCGATACACCGCGCCCTCTGATGCCCCAGTTGCGCTGCTAGAGGCAGAGTTTGCAGAGCTGATGGGGGCGAAATATGCGCTCGCCGTTGCAAGCTGTTCGGCCGCGCTGTTTCTGTCTCTCAAAGCCTTGGATCTTCCCCGCGACAGCAAAGTACTCATCCCCGCCTTTACCTTCGCGGCCGTGCCGTCATCGGTTGTTCATGCGGATTGCGTGCCGGTTTTGGTGGACGTGACCGCGAATTACCGCATCGACATGCAAGATTTCAAAGCCAAGCTGACCCAAGACGTCGGCGCCGTGATTATCAGCCATATGCGCGGCCATACCTCTGATATGGATGCGATCATGACCCTGTGCGAGGCGCAAAATATTCCGGTGATTGAAGATGCCGCCCATTCCCTTGGCACACTCTGGCATGGGAAAAAAATCGGCACCATCGGGAAAATTGGCTGTTTCTCGTTTCAATCCTACAAGATGCTGAACGCCGGCGAGGGCGGGATCATGATCACCAACGACCCAGAGATTGCCGCCCGTGCTGTCATCATGTCTGGCGCGTATGAGCACAATTGGAAGAAACACAAAACACCGCGGGGCGAAAACTCATCCGAACTGGCGGATGCCTTCGCGCGTTGGCAAAACAAGCTGCCGCTGTATAACACCCGCCTGTCCAACCTGTCGGCGGCCATCATCCGCCCCCAACTCCCTGAACTCACACGACGGGTCACAGATGGGCTGCGCAATCATGATTATGTGGCCGGCCTATTAAATCAAAGCCCTTGGCTGGACGTGCCCCCGCCGCTTGAACCAGAAACCCGTGCGCCGGATTCCATTCAGTTCAATCTGGTTGGCTTTTCCGACGAAGAGACCATCGCCTTTCAGCTCGCCGCCAAGAAACGCGGTGTTTCAGTGCAGGTTTTTGGCCTGAGTGAAGACAATGCACGGGCCTTTTGGAATTGGCAGTTTATTCCCGACCAAGGCCCGTTGCCGCAAACCCGCGATATGCTGATGCGCGCCTGTGACACGCGGCTTCCCGTGCGTCTGAAACGGCCCGAGCTCGAGTTTATCGCCGCAGCACTGGTGGATGGTGCCGCCGATGTCAAAGACGCCGCAAAAACATCGGCCGCGTGATTTGACGCCGCGCGGTTTACAAAAGTCGCAGCTGATTTCGCAGCCAGGGCGTATCGGACACCGCCGGCGTCACCACCATATCTGACAAGATATTTTGCAATTGCGCGGCGATGTCCTTGGGCAGATCCCCCAACACGCCCTGTCGGGACGCCAGCGAAATCCGGCGGGTCATTGGCCCGAACGGCAGCGGGATAAGTTCGGTTTCCGCGCGGAACCGTTGGGCGTGAAAATAGCCAAGTGGGGTCAGGATTGTCCAACCGATTCCCTTGGCCACCATCGACATAATCGCGTGATAGCTATCAAGCTCGAACCGTTTATCCAGATGCAGGTTTTCCCGCGCCAGATGGTCGGAAATCACCCGCCCCATGTGATGGCGCGCAGTATATTGCACCAAGGGTAATTTCGCCAATACAGCCATAGGGTTACCCGGATCGACGTGCCCTTTTGGCACCGCGGCCACAAAGGGTTCTTCCAACAGGGGATGGACCTCCATCCAGTCGGCCCCAGCCCCGGTGTCTGCCGCGACAATCACATCCAAAGCCCGCGCATCCAGCTGGTCATACAACCGGTGCGATGCGCCGGTTTCCAAGGAAAAATGAGTTCCCGATAATTGATCTGCCAATTGCGTCAGCAACCGCGGAGTAACATCGGAGTCGAAATCTTCGATCACCCCCAACCGCAACCGCGACAGGCTGGCAAAGGCGCCCCGCGCAAGCTCTGCCCGGGCTTGTTCAGCTTCATTCAAAATCGCTTGTGCGCGTTTCAAAAACAGCTCGCCCGCCGGGGATAGGGACAAAGGCCGGGCAGAGCGCACGACCAGCGAGGTGCCCAGCGACGCCTCTAGATTGCTTAATTGCTGACTGACCGAAGAGGGGCTGACCCCAAGGCGCCGTGCCGCCACTGAGATCGAGCGTTCATCCGCCGTCGCGACAAACACCTCAACGCCCCAAAGCGTAATTCGTCCTGCGGTTTCGACCATCTGCGTGCTCCTGTTTCTGGACGCACGCTAGGGTGTTTGGGAAATCCGATCAATGGGGGCGACGCTTACCGCGCCGCTTTACCAATGGGTCCAAAGCCGGTTCCCTTGGCGATCTCGGGCGGTCTCGACCGATAATCCATTTGGTGTGGGCCACAATGCAACGGCCCCCGAGGCGCGCAATGCCCCGACATCAAAGACCTGACATCCCACCGGAACGGTGTCGAGTATGGTGCTGTTCATCACCACAAAATCCGCATAGGCACAGGCCGCCTGCAACTGTTTTGCACCGCTCTTCCCAGTTAGATGCACAAGTGTTTTCCCGGCGATCGTGGTTTCAGACAGGCCTTTTGCACCGCTAAATTCCCCCAACTGATAGGCGGCGGCTTGCGCCATCGGTGCGCCATCATTTTCCAACCAGACCTTTGCGGCAAAGCCGTCGCCCTTGGGTTTGGACAGGGCGCGCCCCTCGGGGGTAAGCACGCCCACCAACCCTCCGGTCTGACTGATCAAGACCAAGGGGCGCGTGGCCTGGGCCCAAAGAAATGCTGCAAGACATAAGGGCAGCAGCGCCAGAGCGCGCTCCCATCTCCGTAAAAGAACCACCAGCAGCCCGCCAATTGCGACCAATGGCAACACACTGCTTGGCGGCTGCGGCACATGCCCTATCGCCCCATCAAGCGACGACACCCAGTGGGCAACAAAGATGATCCAGCCAATCGGTGGTCCCATGGCGCTGATGGCCACCCAGCCCAAGCCGAAAGGTGATAACAGCGCGGCCACAACTGCGGCGGGCATGATCACCGCCCCCATCAAGGGAACGGACACGAGGTTTGCGATCAGGCCAAAATGACTGACCTGATTGAAATGCGCGGCCCCAAACGGGGCGGTCGCAGCGGCCGCAACAGCCGAAGAGACAAGCACCGCCAACACCGGTTGCGCCCATTTGGGGGCACGCCACCCTTCGCGCCGCCTAAGCCACCCAAACACAGCCACCAACGCAGTGGTTGCAGCAAAGGACATCTGAAACCCCGGTTCTGTCAGGGCCTCTGGGTGCAACAACAGCACCAGAATGGCCGCCATTGCCACCGCCCGCAAGCTAAGCGCACGACGGTCAAACAGGATCGCCACCAACATGGTAGAGACCATGATAAATGCACGTTCGGTCGAAATGCTGCCCCCAGACAACAATAGGTAAACACCCCCTGCCCCAATGGCCGCAAGGGCTGCGTATTTCTTGGTCGGAAAACGTAACGCAACCCATGGGACAAGCGCCAGGAGATACCGCATCGCCTGATAGACAAACCCGGTTAAAAGCCCCATGTGCAACCCGGAAATCGCCAAAAGATGCGCAAGATTGGCCCCGCGCAGGGCCGCCAATGTGTCTTGTCCCATCGCAGATCGGTCGCCTGTGGTGACGGCGGCGGCAAAAGCACCTGTTTCTCCGGGTAAAATCCCTCGCACCCAGTTGGCAATTGCCATGCGCGTACGGGTCACTTGAACACGCACGCCAGACCCATTGGCGGGCGCCAAAAGCATCACCGGCGTTCGGGTATAGCCCACCGCGCCGATGCCGCGAAACCAGGCCATGCGTTGAAAATCAAAGCCGCCCGGTTCCACCGGACCATTGGGGCCAGACAAATGCCCGGTCAGGGCGACACGCGCGCCCACTTGGGGGGTGAACGCCCCCAAGCCCCCTTCGAACGCGCCAAGCAAAGACACGCGAACTTTGCGCGGAACACGGTCGGGGGCGGTGTCGGACAGCCGCACCTGATCCAATGTCAGGCGCACGGCATCTGATTGCGATCGGTCCATCGCGACCACGCGCCCTTCGATGGCGCCGTAATAGCGATATCCAAGCACCGGCCCCGCCACATAATGCGCGCGTGCGCCCGCCAGACAGATCCCAAGCGCCACAAGGGCAAACATCCCCGCCACCGGGCCATAGCCCCAAGGCAAACGCCACCGGACCGCCAACATCAACAGGACAAACCCGCCAAGCGCCATATAGATCGTTTCGCTCGGCTCATTGGGCCACAGAAAATACCCCCCGATCCCTGTTGCCAGAAAGATCGGAACCCAATGCAAAAATCGACCCCGTTCGGTTTCGACCCTAAGAAGGATCTGGCCCAGCACCTTGTTCTTGGCCTCCGTTTTGCTTTAACACGCCATTAACGTAATTCAGGCATACGCCTCGCATGGTTTCCAAAAGGTTAACGTCTCATGAACTCTGATCAGGTTGTCACCCGCTTCGCCCCCTCGCCCACCGGGTATTTGCACATCGGTGGGGCGCGCACCGCGCTGTTCAACTGGCTTTTTGCCCGGGGTCGCGGCGGCAAGTTTTTGCTGCGGATCGAAGATACAGATCGGGCACGTTCAACGCCCGAGGCCACAGCCGCCATCCTGAAGGGGATGGATTGGCTGGGGCTGGACCATGATGGCGAGGTGATCTCACAGTTTGATCGTGCCGACCGCCACGCAGAGGTGGCCCATGAGATGCTGGCGAGTGGGCATGCTTACAAATGTTTCGCCACCCAAGATGAGATCCAAGCCTTTCGCGATGCGGCGAAAGCCGAGGGGAAGTCAACGCTTTACCAATCTCCTTGGCGCGATGCGGCGGCGGACACCCACCCCAATGCCCCCTATGTGGTGCGCCTAAAGGCCCCGCGCGAAGGCGCGACCGTGATCAAAGATGCGGTGCAAGGCGATGTGACCATCCGCAATGATCAACTCGACGACATGATTTGTTTACGTTCAGACGGTACGCCCACCTATATGCTGGCTGTGGTTGTGGATGATCATGATATGGGCGTGACCCATGCGATCCGGGGGGATGACCACCTGAACAATGCCGCGCGCCAAATGCTCGTCTATCAGGCGATGGGCTGGGATGTGCCGATCTGGGCGCATATTCCGCTGATCCACGGCCCAGATGGCAAGAAACTGTCCAAACGTCACGGTGCGCTGGGGGTCGAAGAATACCAAGCACTTGGTTATCCCGCACAGGCGATGCGCAACTATCTGGCACGTTTGGGGTGGAGCCACGGCGATGATGAGTTTTTCTCAGACGCCCAAGCGCTGGAATGGTTTGACCTGAAGGGAATCGGCAAATCCCCCGCCCGTTTCGATTTTAAAAAGCTTGATAACCTGTCCGGTCAGCACATGGCCGCGATGGATGATGCGGATGTTCTGGCGGGATATGAGGCGTTCCGTAACGTCACAGGCGAAGATATGCTGCACCCGCAGAAACGTGAACTTTTGTCTGCGGCAATGTACGTGCTGAAGACCAGCGCCAAAACATTCCCACAACTCACTGAAAAAGCACGATTTGTCCTGGCTGACCGCCCGCTGGAATGTGACGAGAAAGCGCAAAAGGCTCTGGATGAAGTATCCCGTAGTATACTGAAAGAATTGACGCCGCAGCTGCAAAATGTTAGCTGGGATCGCAATACGCTGGAGGCGATTTTGAACGGCCTAGCCGAAGCCCACGGGCTGAAATTCGGCAAACTGGCCGCGCCGCTGCGCGCAGCCCTTGCTGGGCGCGCCGTGACCCCCAGTGTTTTTGACATGATGCTGGTTCTTGGCCCGGACGAAACCATCGCCCGCCTTAAGGACGCAAGCACGTAAACACCGTCCGCCCATCCGGGACGGACCATGCATGAAGGGAATAAATATGGCTGAACAAACCGGAACCGCGAAACTCACCTTTGGGGATAAGGAACTGGAATTGCCGATGTATTCACCGACGGCAGGTCCGGACGTGATCGACATCCGCAAGCTTTATGCCCAAGGCGATGTGTTCACCTATGACCCCGGGTTCACGTCAACGGCAAGCTGCGATTCGACCATCACCTTTATTGATGGCGACAAAGGCGAGCTTTTGTATCGCGGTTATCCCATCGATCAGCTGGCGGAAAAGTCGCATTACCTCGAGGTATGCTATCTGCTGCTGTATGGTGAGCTGCCATCGGCGACAGAGTTGGAAGATTTTGAAAACCGCGTGACCAACCACACGATGGTCCACGAACAGATGTCCAAGTTCTTCTCGGGCTTCCGTCGTGACGCGCACCCAATGGCGATCATCACCGGTGTCATGGGCGCAATGTCGGCGTTCTACCACGACAGTACCGACGTGAATGACCCATGGCAGCGTGAAGTGGCCGCGATCCGCATGATTGCAAAAATCCCGACCATTTCGGCGATGGCCTATAAATATTCCATCGGCCAGCCGTTTGTGTATCCGAAAAACGATCTGGATTACGCGTCAAACTTCCTGCGCATGTGTTTTGCGGTGCCTGCCGAAGAATATGTGGTGAACCCGATCCTGAGCCGCGCGATGGACCGGATTTTCACATTCCACGCCGATCACGAACAAAACGCATCAACCTCTACCGTGCGTTTGGCTGGGTCTTCGGGCGCAAACCCGTTTGCCTGTATCGCTGCGGGCATCGCGTGCCTCTGGGGCCCTGCCCATGGCGGCGCCAACCAAGCCTGTCTTGAAATGCTGCGCGAAATCGGTTCGGTCGACAACATTCCGGAATATGTGGCCCGCGCCAAAGACAAAGATGACCCCTTCCGCCTGATGGGCTTTGGTCACCGCGTTTACAAAAACTTTGACCCTCGTGCCAAAGTGATGAAGGAAAGCGCGGATGAAGTGCTTGGTCTTTTGGGTATCGACGACAACGAAACCCTGAAAGTGGCCAAGGAGCTTGAGCGTATTGCGCTGGAAGATCCTTATTTCGTTGAGAAAAAGCTTTATCCTAACGTCGACTTCTATTCCGGCATCATTCTGGAAGCCATGGGTTTCCCAACCTCGATGTTCACACCAATTTTTGCGCTGTCGCGCACTGTGGGTTGGATTTCGCAGTGGAAAGAAATGCTGGGCGATCCAGGTCAGAAAATTGGCCGTCCACGTCAGTTGTATCTTGGCGATACTGCGCGTGATTATACGGATGTAGAAAGCCGCTAAACCCGGCGGGTAAATTCAAAAAAGGGGCTGCCGCTGGCGGCCCCTTTTCTTTTGCGCTACCACTTTTGCATGACCACACTCATCACTAAGCGCCTGATTTTGCGCGGCCCCAAGCCCACCGATCTTGATGATCTTTTTGCAATCTTCAGCAACCCCGACGCCATGGCCTATTGGTCCACGGCGCCGCATGAGCACCGGGACGTGACCCAAGAAAGGCTGGACAAGATGGTTGCGGATTTCGCGGCCAAGCCAACCTATTTCATCTTTGAACGAGCAGGACGCGTTGTGGGCATGGGCGGCATGTTCAGCGAAGGCGACCTTGGATATATCCTGCACCCCGATCACTGGCGTCAGGGTCTTGCCACCGAGGCAATCCGCGCGGTGATTGACCATGTGTGGGCCACAACGGCTTATCCCCATTTGCAAGCGGGATTAGACCCTAGAAACGCCGGCTCCAAGGCCCTGTTAACGCGCCTTGGTTTTGTACAAACCGGATTTGAAGCCAACACCCATTGCATCAACGATGCCTGGAGCGACAGCATCTATATGATGCTCCCACGCCCCAAAGATCGCGCATAAAAAAGGGGCCCGGCGGCCCCTTTTCTGTCGTAATTCGGTGGCGCCTCAACGCCCCTCAAAATCTGGCGTGCGCTTCTCAAGGAAGGACATCACCCCCTCTTTGAAATCACGCGATTGACCGCATTCGCCCTGAAGCTTTGCCTCAAGCGCCAATTGCTGATCCAAGTCGTTGGTCAGGGATGCCCGCATCGCTTGTTTGATGCTGGCAAAGCTTTTGGTTGGGCCTTTGGCGAGATATTCCGCGCGCGCTTTCCACGCCGCATCAAATTCGTCATCGGCCACACACTCCCAGATCAACCCAAGATTTGCGGCGTCTTTGGCAGGGAGTTTTTCGGCAAAAAGAGCCGCGCCCATGGCCTTGGCAAACCCCATCATACGGGGCATCCAATAGGTGCCACCCGCGTCAGGGATCAGGCCAATGCGCGAAAAGGCTTGCATGAAATAGGCGCTTTCTTTGGCGATCACCACATCGGCGGCCAGCGCGATATTGGCCCCTGCCCCAGCAGCAGCCCCGTTCACCGCAGCAATGATCGGAATGGGCGCGTCATAGATGGCACGCAGCAGCGGTTCATATTCATCCTTTAGCGTGCGCTCCAGATCCACCTCGCCCGCATTGGCGCGGTCCCCCAGATCCTGACCCGAGCAAAACGCCCGCCCAGACCCGACAATAACCAAAGCCCGCGCCGTGGTGCCCGCATCGCGCACCGCATGGGCAATTTCCGCCCGCATCTGTGTGTTCAGCGCGTTCATTTTGTCTGGCCGGTTCAAGGTCAAAACAGCCAAGCCATCGGTGAGATCATAGGTGATTGTGTCGTAATTCATCGGGGCCTCCCTACAGTTCCCGCCCTTATAACCGACCATGCGGACGGGAAAAAGGGGAACGTGCCGTCAAATAGCGGCGCGTGTCATTTCGTTGCAAAACGGGTGACATGCAGAGGACGGGGGCGCAAGTGTTTCGCCACGGCAGGGGCTGTCTTGCGCAGAAAAAAGGGCGGATGCCTGAACACCCGCCCCTTGTCTTAGTCTTTCATCAACTCGTCTAAGCGCGCCTGCTCCGTGTCTGACAGACCCAGGCCCTGTTCAGACGATTGTGATCGCCGCCGCAGGTAAAGCCCGCCTGTGACCGCCGCCAGCAAAAACAAGATCGGTCCCGCAAGCCAAAGCACGATGTTGGCCCCCAAAAGGGTTGGCTTCATCAATACATATTCACCGTAGCGTTCGACAATAAAGGCAACAACATCTTCGTTGCTGTCGCCTTCAACCAAGCGCTCGCGCACCAACAGGCGCAAATCATGCGCGATCTCGGCGTTGCTTTCGTCGATGTTTTCACCGCGGCACACCACACAACGCAGGTCAGCAGAAATTGCGCGGGCACGCCCTTCCAAAACGGGGTCGTCCAGCACCTCATCGGGGTTCACAGCCAAAGATGGGCTGGCGGCCAATGTGACCGCCAACGCCAGAGATGTGATAAAAAGTTTCATCCGCAACATCATTCCGCCGGCACCCCTTGGTTGGGAACTTTGGCAGCACCTGCAGCAACACGGAACCGGCGATCAGACAGGCTGATCAGCCCACCCAGTGCCATGATAATGCACCCTGCCCAAATCCAATTGGTGAAAGGCTTGATAAAGGTACGCACAGCCCAACCACCCTCATCCTGAGGGTCCCCAATCACAACATAGATGTCGCGCCAGAACCCATTGGAAATCGCGGCTTCCGTGGTGGGCATCGCTTGCACCGGATAAATACGTTTTTCCGGATGTAATACCGCCACAGTTTCACCATCACGGGCAATTCGCATGTCCGCCATGGTTGTCGTGTAGTTAGGTCCTTGTTCGCGGTACACATTTTCCAAAGTCACCGTATAGCCGGCCACTTCAAACGGCGCGTTCAGCTGGGTCACACGAATATCTTCGTGCTGATACGCCTCCAGCCCGCAGATGCCCATAATGGTGATACCAAAGCCCACATGCGCGGTGAATTTGCCCCAGTCAGCACGCGGCAGACGGGTGAGGCGCGACAATCGTTTCCCGATCGCGCCACGGCCCGTACGGCCCACAAGATCCGTCAGGGAACCAGCCACCAGCCAAGTGCCAAGAAACATCCCAATCGGCCCCAAAGCAGAGCGGCCAGTTTGGATGGCCCACACCAGCGCCAAGATCGCAATCGCCAAGGCAAACGCCGGGATCAATTGTTTTGCGGCACGTTTCACTTTCGCTCGCTTCCATGGCAACATTGCACCGATGGGCAACACCAATGCCAGCAGCACCATAAAGGGGGTAAAGGCCGCCTCGAAATACGGCGCTCCGACCGACACTTTGCGGCCAAAAATCTCGCCGATCAGCGGCCAGATTGTGCCCGTAAAGACCACAAGTGACCCAACCGCCAGGAGGATATTGTTGAACACCAGCGCACTTTCGCGACTGACCAGACCAAAGACGCCGCGCGCCTCCATCGCACTTGCGCGGGCGGCAAAAAGCGTCAGCGCCCCGCCTGTGAAGACCGCAAGAATAGCAAGAATGAACACGCCGCGTTCGGGATCAGAGGCAAACGCATGCACAGAGGTGATCACGCCAGAGCGCACCAAGAATGTGCCAATCAGCGAGAAACCGAACGCAAGGATTGCAAGCAGGATGGTCCAGCTTTTCAACGATTCCCGTTTTTCAACCACAATGGCAGAGTGCAAAAGCGCGGCGGCAAAAAGCCAAGGCATGAAGGACGCGTTTTCAACTGGATCCCAGAACCAGAAACCGCCCCAGCCCAGCTCGTAATACGCCCACCAGGACCCAAGACCGATGCCGATGGTCAAAAAGACCCAAGCTGCCAAGGTCCATGGGCGTACCCACCGACCCCACGCGGCGTCAATGCGCCCTTCGATCAGGGCCGCAACGGCAAAACTGAAGGTCATCGAAAGACCAACATAGCCGAGATAAAGGAAGGGGGGGTGGAAGGCGAGGCCCACGTCTTGCAAAAGCGGGTTCAGATCCCGGCCATCAAACGGCGGCTGCGCAAGGCGTAGGAACGGGTTTGATGTAAAGATAATAAAGGCCAAAAACGCCGCCCCAATGGCGCTTTGCACTGCCAGCACACGCGCCTTAAGGCGCAGCGGCAGATTGCCCCCAAACCACGCAGCCATCGCGCCAAACAGGGCGACAATCAGCACCCACAACAGCATCGATCCCTCGTGGTTGCCCCAAACGCCCGATACTTTGTAAAGCATCGGCTTGTCGCTGTGAGAGTTGAAATAGACCAATTTCAACGAGAAGTCAGAAGTTACAAACGCATAAGTGAGCGCGGCAAATGCCGCAGCGATCAGCGCAAATTGAATAGAGGCGGCGGGAACCGCCATCTCCATCCAGCCACGCCAGCCTTTATGCGCCCCAATCAGTGGCACGATCATCTGGATCAGTGCCACGCCCAGCGCTAAGATCAGCGCAAAATGTCCAAGCTCGGTAATCATGACGCGCAGTCTAGTCCTTATCGCGGGGGCCGACCAGCCCCCCGCGTCTCCGATGCGGCAACCAGTCACGGCCTTTTCATTCCGTTATGCGCTTATTCACCAAGCCGGACGCTCAAGTCATGATGTAAATCAAGCTGGACAGAACAACTGCACCCAGGATCGGCCATAAAAACATGGCCCCATGCCACCCGAACGACCGATTGATCACGGAAAAGTGTAATAGAGCCCCGACCAAATAAAGCGCCACAAACACAAAATGCGCGGGGCTTTCCGCCGCCCAAGCTGGCTCCCCCAACAGCGAATAGATCCACCACCACCCCAAAACAAGGCTGGCGCCCGACCAACTATAGGCCATTCCAAGTGCCAAGGGCGTTGCGCGCACCACATAAAGCCACAGGAATGTCAGCGAGATCATCAGCCCCATCAAGGTGATCGCGCCATAGCCAATTTGATACACCACATCATAGCCAGCCCATTGATACCCCGCCTGCAACAGCAGTGCGATCAACATCATCAAGACAAATGCCTGTTTCATTTCTGCAAGACCTCTCGCACGACCGCATCCAACTCTGCCGCCGCCTTTTGGTTTCGTTCCACTGATCGGTGCAGCTGCGCATTGGAAATCAGCTCTTTCACCATTTCAAAAACCCACCTCATCGCCCGTACCCTCCGCCGGATGGCAGTCGTTCGCGAATAATTGTGGTGATCTCAATCAGGATGGATGAGTTTTTATCCAGCACCGCACGCGTCGCCTGATCCTTTTGCAAATCACGGTAAAGCAGGTAAAATACCAACAGAACCCAAGGCCCGTGTTCAGACACGAGTTTCAGAATTAAGTCACTTCCCACCAGTGCGCCCCCTCGACTTAACCCAATCCACAAGGGCCGCATTGCCCGATGTATCAACGGCTTGCGCCTTTAATGCAGGTTTGGGCCCTGCAATGCCCCGAAAGGAAAGCGGCGTGGAAGGGGGGGGGCTTTGGCCGGCTGCGGCGTGCCCCGTCAGCCCCTCAATATTGCGCCGCACCTCATCCGTGCGCGACAGGGTCGTGGCGATAGAGCGTTGAAACTCCTGCCCCTTCGCCTGATGCCGCGCGCCAAAGTAAAAACTCACAATGGCACCGAGCAGCCACCACAAAGGGTCAGGCACAAGCGAAATCCCCTGCATCCGGGACGCGAACCAAATAGGGTCCACCATCGCCGCCGTAAACAGCCCCAATGTGCCCAAGGCCAGCGCCGGACGAGGCAGGCGATTAAGCCCATCCATAAACCGATCAAACATCCCTTTCTGGGGGTGCATAAATTCGGCGGCATACGCCTCTAACGTGGCGCGGTGCAGATCCACATCGCGCACGGCCCCCGCCTCGCGGTTTTCCACAAACACCTCTGCGGTGTCACGGATCACATTGCGCCCGCCGCCAAAGAGAATATTGAAAAGTGATCCCATTACCCCCATTTCGCGACCCTCTCACGATGCTCTTTGTTGGAAAGGTGATATTTTGGCGCAATGAATTCCTCGGCCCGGCGGATCCATCCACCTTTTCCGCCATCCTTACGCCGCGCATATTTGCGCGATGCGGTGCGTTGATCGGCCAGACGGTAATAATAATTGCGCCGTTCAATCCCATAGGCATCCGCCAGATGGTCCGGTGCCGCCGCATGGGCCAATCGCGCCGCCCCAAGGGTTTGCGGCCCCAAAGCGCCATCAACAGCGGCGCGAAACCCCATCTTGCCAAGAAGGCGCTGTAAAATCCGCACCGCATTGCCGCCAGAGTTGACATACATATCAAACACCGACGCCTGAAGCGGCAGGGGCAATTCAGCGATGCGGGGACGTTTGAAATAGTGACGCACAAAAATGTCGCGCGCCTGATCGCGGCTCAATGCCTTCACGTCCTGCGTCGTGACCTTCCCGTCCCCGGTCAGATCAAGCCCAAGCCCGCGCATTGTATGGATTGTGACACCGTATTTGGTCGCGCCCCCCGGGTCACTGGGGTCGTTCACATAGCCGCCTTCGCGGGCAATGATCTCATCTGCGATCTCGTCAACGCTTTTCATCCGGGCCTCTCCCCGCGGTTCAACACGGGGATAAGGCTGGTTAAATTACGTTAAGATTGTGGAAATCAGGAGGACGGCTCCACATACACGCCGGTTTCTTTCAGGCTATCAAGCACCTCTTTTGGCATGTAATTCTCATCATGTTTGGCGAGAATTTCCGAGGCCACAAACACCCCGTCCACATAAGATCCGGTGCCAATCATCCCTTGGTTTTCACCAAAAAGATCAGGCAACACGCCGGTATAGCTGACCGGGATCACTTCGCCACCATCTGTCACCGAAAAAGTCACCGTTTCGCTTTGCCCGCGCACAATGGACCCATCGGACACCAGCCCGCCCATGCGGAACACTTCGTTTGGCGCAGGCGGTTTCGCGATCACTTCGGTCGGGGACCGGTAATAGTTGATCCCATCCTGAAGCGCATAGCCGATCAAACCGGTCGAGATTGCCAACGCCACAAAGGCCAAAGCAATCACCTGAATGCGGCGCGTTTTCTTAAGGTTCTTCATCCCAGCCATCCGGGACACTCCTTTCACATCCCTTGCAACAAGGGGCTAAACTGTTTCCCAGGCAATACGCCTTACGGGAAAATCGGTGCCAACATCAGCCCCGTGGTTTCATCTTCGCCCAGCATCAGGTTCGCGTTTTGCATCGCTTGTCCCGACGAGCCTTTGCACAGGTTATCCAGCGCCGAGACCACCATCGCACGACCTGCGATCCGGTCCGCGACCACGCCAATGTGACATTGGTTTGATCCCGCCACCTGCCCCATGCCGGGCATTTGCCCCATGGGTAGCACGGTCACAAATGGCTCGTCTTGATACGCATCAACAAGCTCTGCGTGTATTTCATCCGCATCACCGCGCACATAGCAATCCGCCAAAATGCCGCGATTGACCGGCACTAGATGCGGGGTAAAGATGATGCGCACATCACGTCCCGCCAGCTTTGAAAACTCTTGATCAAACTCGCCCAGATGCCGGTGCTTGCCACCCTGCGCATAGCCCATCACATCGGTAGAGCGTTCGGCAAACAGCATGTTTTCCTTCAATGACCGCCCGGCCCCGGACAACCCGTTTTTCAAATCACAAATGATCGTATCAAGATCAATCAAGCCCTTGGCAATCAACGGATTAAGCGCAAACTGCACGGTCGCCGCGTTGCAACCCGTGCCCGCCACCAAACGCGCATTTTTGATGTCTTCGCGGTAAAACTCGGTCAGGCCGTAAACAGCGGTTTTTTGCAGCTCCGTGGCCACATGGGGCGCGCCGTACCATTTCTCATATTCCGCAGGATCGCGCAGCCGGAAATCCGCGCCGAGGTCGACCACTTTCACATGCTCAGGCAGATCACGCACCAAGGCCTGCGACAGCCCATGGGGCAACGCAGCAAAGGCCAGATCGACGTTCGAGAAATCAATCTGGTCCATCTTCACCAAAGTCGGCAGCTCCAGATGGCGCAGATGCGGATAGACCTCTGCCATCTCCATCCCGGCCTTACGGTCAGCCGACAGCGCAACAATTTCCATTGTTGGATGGGTGGCGATCAACCGGACAAGTTCCGCACCCGTGTAACCAGACGCGCCAAGAATAGCGATTTTGTGGGTCATCATGACCTCCTACGAGTTTCAAAAGATCTAAGGGTTTTGATTGCGGTCTTCAATCAGGCTGCTTCAAACGTGATCTTTCGTCGCAAGAACTGTGTTGCGCGGTTCGAGACTTTTTCCGGGTTTCCCGTGGTCAGGAACTTGCTGCCCGTGCCCGTGCCGCGCATTTGTGGGTGGCGATCCAGATAATCGGCCAGACTGTCAGCGACAAGATTGGCCTGGCTAAAGACTTTCACACCCTCGCCCAAGGCCGCCTGGAATTCCTTTTCCATCAACGGGTAATGGGTACAGCCCAGAATGGCCGCCTGCGGGGATGGCATTTTCCGTTTCAAAGCATCCACATGGCTGTTCACCAAAGCTTCCGCCAAGATCATGTCACCGTCTTCAATGGCATCAACCACACCGCCGCAAGCCTGCGCCTCGACGTCCACACCAATGGCGCGGAACGCAAGTTCACGCTGAAAGGCCCGGCTGGAAACGGTGGCGGGCGTGGCAAACAGCGCCACATGTTTCACCTCGACCTCGCGCGGTGGGGAATTATCCCCCCAATCGCGTTCGGTCATCGCCTCAATGAGGGGCACAAACACCCCAAGCACACGTTTGTCAGACGGGATCCAGCTTTCCTGCATTCGGCGAAGGGCCGCGGCCGAGGCGGTGTTACAGGCCAGAATCACCAGATCACAGCCCTGATCCCACAGCGCCGACACCGCCTGCGTGGTCAAATCATAGATATTATCCGCATCCCGCACCCCATAAGGCGCATGGGCGCTGTCGGCATAATAGACGAAATCCACATCTGGCAGACGCTTGGCCACCGCATCCAGAACCGTCAATCCGCCCAATCCTGAATCGAAAATCCCTACCGCCATGCGCCTCGTCCTTCTGCTTTTGCCTGCGTAGTCCGCCCCCGCAACTGGGTTTGGAACGTTCCACAAGGCATAGGTCGAATTTAGGCGGAAATCTATGGTGGATTTAAGATACGCGGCAGATTGCATCAGCCTTGCAGCATTGTGGTTTCAATACAAAAATGGCCGCGCCCCAACAGGCACGGCCAATTTCACCAACGTCCCTATCTGCGCGGGTTATTCAGCGGCGTGCTGGGCGCCGGCCCCCTCGCGCAACTCAGCCAGAAGGGACTCGCGGGTTTTTGCCGCTTTTGCCGCGGTTTCGGCCTTTACCGGTCCAAATCCACGGATCTCAAGCGGCAGCTGTGCCAAAGCCCGCGCCGTGGACAGGTTGTCCGCCGTCAACAGCGTCATCACCACGTCAATATCCGCCTCATATTGCGCAATCAAAGCCCGCTCCATTTTGCGCTCTTCCGTGCGGCCAAATAGGTCAAACGACGTACCACGCAGGGTCTTCAGCCGCGCCAGCATTGGCGCCAACTTGGCAAACCACGCGCCAAATTCGCGTTTCTTCGGACGACCATTGGCATCCACCCCCCCAAGGATCGGCGGGGCCATGTGGTATGACAGGGTCAGATCGCCATCAAACTCAGCCTCAGCCTTGGCGCGGGTGTCACAGATCAGGCGCGCCACCTCATATTCGTCTTTATATGCCAACAGCTTATGATAACCGAGCGCCACCGCTTCGCGCAGCTCTTCTGGTATCTTCGCCACCAACGATGCGTACCGATCCGCGTAAGCCGCGTCTTGGTATTGGGTCAGATGATCCACGCGGAAGGCGATCTTTTCCTCAAGCGTTTTGGGCGGTTCAACAACGTCTGCGTCGACATATCCGTCCGCCTCAGCAGGATGCAGATAGGCCCAGCGCCCAATGTCAAACGCGCGTTTGTTGCGATCCGGCGCTTGGCCATTTAGGTCAATCGCGTGCATCAACGCCTCAAACGTCAGCGGCACAAGGCCCGCCTGCCAGCTCGCGCCCAGCACCATCATGTTGGAAAAGATGCTGTCCCCCATCAAGATGCGGGCAAGCTCGGTTGCGTCAAACAGGCTGACACGGTCGCGCAAGCGCGCCTCTAGCGACAATTGCAAACGATCACCGGGGATGGTGAAATCCTTGTCGCGGGTGAATTCCCCAGTCACGGTTTCATGGCTGTCGACAATCGCACCGGTGCGGTCCGTTTTGGTCAGACCAAGCGTGGTCGAGGCCGCCGAAACCACCAGATCACAGCCAATCAGCGCGTCACATTCGCCCGTGGCCACACGGATGGCCGAGATATCATCGGGCTTTTCCGCAAGGCGCAAATGCACGGTGACCGCGCCGCCTTTTTGCGCAAGCCCGGCCATTTCCATCATGCCAGCGCCCTTGCCATCAATATGCGCCGCTTGCGCCAGAATGGCACCAATGGTCACAACGCCGGTGCCGCCAACGCCGGTGATCACCGTGTTGAAGGTGCCGTTGATGGCGGGCAAGTCGGGGTGTGGCATATCCGGCAAATCAAGCTCTGCTGTGGCCGCCTTTTTCACCTTGGCGCCAGAGACAGACACAAAGCTGGGGCAGAACCCGTTTACGCAGCTAAAATCTTTGTTACAGCTGGATTGGTCAATCGCACGCTTGCGGCCCAGTTCGGTTTCCAGCGGCACAATCGACACACAGTTGGATTGCACACCGCAATCGCCGCAGCCTTCGCAAATGTCCGGGTTGATGAAAATCCGCTTATCCGGATCGGGGAAAAGCCCGCGTTTGCGCCGACGCCGTTTTTCGGCGGCACAGGTCTGGATATAAAGGATCACAGACACGCCCTTGATTTTGCTAAACTTTCGCTCAACCTCCAACAGCTCGTCTCGGGTGTGATGGGTCAGCCCCTTGGGAAAGGCTGCCAGATCCACGTCTTCTTTGTCGTCATACACCAGCGCAATGTGATCCACGCCCGCTGCCTGCACCTCGCGCGCAATGCGCACCGCGTCCAAACCGCCCTCGTTTTCCTGACCACCGGTCATGGCAACCGCATCATTATAAAGGATTTTATAGGTGATATTGGCATCTGAGGCGAGGGCAGCGCGCAGGGCTAAAATACCAGAGTGGTTATAGGTCCCGTCGCCCAAATTCTGGAACACATGCTCGGTGGTGGAAAACGGCGCTTCGCCGATCCAATTGGCCCCCTCGCCGCCCATCTGGGTGAACCCAGTGGTCGAACGGTCCATCCATTGCACCATGTAATGACAGCCAATTCCGGCATACGCCCGCGTGCCTTCAGGCACTTTTGTGGATGTGTTATGCGGGCAGCCTGAGCAGAAAAACGGCAGGCGTGCGGCAATATCCGACGCGTTATCCGCTTGTTTCGCTTGTAGAATTTGATCCAGCCCGGCTTTGACCGCATCGGTGCCGCGCCCCTCGTCGATCAAGATCCCACCCAGCTTTTCGGCAATCATCATCGGATCAAGCGCATAGCGGGTTGGGAACAGTTCCACCCGTTTGCCGCCCTCCCACAGATCGCCTTTGTGCCAGCCAAACACGCGACGCCCTTGGCGATTGTCAAACAGCGCTTCTTTGATCTGCACTTCGATCAGTTTGCGTTTCTCTTCGACCACCACAACCAGATCAAGCCCCTCGGCCCATTCCTCAAAGCTTTGCATATCCAGCGGAAAGGTTTGGCCGACCTTATAGGTGGTGATGCCAAGGCGTTCGGCCTCCGCATCATCAATGCCCAAAAGATTGAGCGCATGCACCAGATCAAGCCAGTTTTTACCCGCCGCGACAAAACCGATCTTGGCCCCGGGTTTGCCCCAAACACGACGGTCAATGCGGTTGGCGCGGGCAAAAGCCTCGGCCGCGAAGCGTTTATAATCAATCATGCGGGCTTCTTGCGGGATACGGTCATCCATCAGGCGAATGTTCAACCCGCCCTCGGGCATGTCAAAATCGGGGGTGACCAGCTGCATCCGGTCCGGGCGGCCATCGACCACGGATGTCGCCTCAACCGTGTCTTTCATCACTTTAAGACCGGCCCAAACGCCCGCAAATCGGCTAAGGCCGTAGCCGTAAATACCAAAATCAAGGATTTCCTGCACACCTGCCGGGGATAAAACAGGGATATAAGCGTCCACCATCGCCCAATCCGATTGGTGCAATACTGTGGAGCTTTCGCCGGTGTGATCATCGCCCATCGCCATCAAAACGCCACCATGCGGCGAAGAGCCGGCCATGTTGGCATGGCGCATCACGTCGCCAGTGCGGTCCACGCCCGGCCCTTTGCCATACCACAGCCCAAAAACCCCATCATGGGCCCCTTCACCACGCAATTCCGCCTGTTGGCTGCCCCAAAGAGCGGTTGCGGCGAGGTCTTCATTCAGGCCCGGATGAAAGAGAACGTCGTTTTCTTTCAACACCTTGCTGGAACGCCCCATCCACAAATCCACCGCCCCAAGGGGGGATCCGCGATACCCGGTGACATAACCCGCCGTGTTCAGCCCTGCGGCTTTATCACGGGCCTTTTGCATCAACATCAGGCGCACCAAGGCTTGGGTTCCGTTCAACAAAACCTGTTCTTTGGTCAAATCAAAGCGATCATTCAGTGTTATTTCTGGCTTGCCCATGGCGCCCTCCCTGACGAAATGGATATCTGGCTTAGGGGTATAATAGGTCAAAAAGCCTGACCTAACAAATCATTTCTGCGTGCATTCCCCATTGGCAAATGTGATGAATTTGAGGATAACAGAACGGAAATGTTTTCGCGCTAACAGCTTAATGGTTCTTGCTTCATGGATTGGGATAAACTCAGAATATTTCACGCGGTTGCGGATGCGGGGTCGCTGACCCACGCAGGTGACGCGTTGCATTTGTCGCAATCTGCGGTGTCCAGACAGATCCGGGCGCTTGAGGAAAGCCTGAATGCTACCCTGTTTCACCGCCATGCCCGCGGACTGATTCTCACGGAACAGGGTGAGCTTTTGTTTGACGCCACCAATGCCATGGCCCAACGGCTCGAGGCCGCCGTGGCGCGTATTCGTGACAGCAAAGAAGAAGTGTTCGGCGAGCTGCGCGTCACCACCACCACCGCCTTTGGATCCCTTTGGCTGGCCCCACGTTTGCCGAAATTCTACGAACAATACCCGGATCTTTCGATTGATCTGATGTTGGAAGAACGTGTGCTGGACTTGCCAATGCGCGAAGCTGACGTGGCCATCCGCATGAAAGAACCCAGCCAGGCAGACCTGATCCGCAAACGGTTGATGGATGTGCATATGCGCCTTTACGCCGCCCCCAGTTACTTGGAAAGCTATGGCGCGCCGGAAACGCTTGGGGATTTAACCAAACATAAGATCATTTGCCAAAGCGCATCTGCCGCACAAGTCAGCGCTGGCGCCGCCTTGGTGCAGGAACTTTTGGCCTATGGTGTGAAATCCAGCCTGACGATAAATAATTATTTTGGCGTTCTTCAGGCGACATTGAATGGCTTGGGCATCGGTATTTTGCCTGATTACATCATTCAAAACTTCCCCGAACTCAAGCGTGTGCTGCCCCAAGCCGAAAGCAAAGACATCCCCGTATACCTCGCCTACCCCGAGGAATTGCGGTCGGCCAAACGCATTGCGGCGTTTCGCGATTTTGTCACAGAAGAGATTTTGGCGGAGCGCAAACGGAAAAATAGCTGAGTTGCCAGCGAGTTGCATTCTTTCTTAGGTGATCCCCGCAACAGCTATGCGCAAGGTGCATAGCCGCAATGCAGCATTATCCCTTGATCCATCACTTCCCGCCCCCTAAATCAAACTCAAAGCCGAACACGGGGCTTAGGCCTCTCGGTTTTTACCTCCCTGTTGGACTTGGCCGGGCGCTGCCCGGCCTTTTTTTTGCCCAAGCGAAACCTCCCCCAAAATCAACACACCCCATGATGCTGCATTTGCTCGGCTTGCCCTTGCTAATAGGCTTCCCTAACCGCCCCTTTTCCCATATGAGAGGCCGCAACTGCCAATGCGCACGCGAACTCACCAACGCGAGGCGCCATAAGGGGATCCGCGCGAGATGCAAGAACCAGCCATCACCACCGACCTGATCGAAGCCCACGGGCTGAAGCCTGACGAATACGAATTGCTTCTTGAGATCATCGGACGTGAGCCAAGCTTTACCGAACTGGGTATTTTTTCGGCCATGTGGAATGAGCATTGTTCATATAAATCCTCAAAAAAATGGCTGCGCACCCTGCCCACCAAAGGTCCACAAGTCATCTGTGGCCCCGGCGAAAACGCTGGCATCGTGGATATTGGTGACGGTCAGGCCGTGGTGTTCAAAATGGAAAGCCACAACCACCCGTCGTATATCGAACCCTATCAGGGCGCGGCCACCGGCGTTGGCGGCATTCTGCGCGACGTCTTTACCATGGGCGCACGTCCCATCGCGGCGATGAACTCGCTGTCGTTTGGCGAGATTGACCACCCGAAAACCAAAACATTGGTGAACGGTGTGGTCGAAGGTGTCGGCGGGTATGGCAACTGTTTTGGCGTGCCCAATGTGGGCGGCGAAGTACGCTTTCACCCGGCTTATAACGGCAACTGCCTTGTGAACGCCTTTGCAGCAGGGCTTGCGGACACGGACAAGATTTTCTACTCGGCCGCCAGCGGTGTGGGGATGCCCGTTGTGTACCTCGGGGCCAAAACCGGCCGGGACGGCGTTGGCGGTGCCACCATGGCGTCCGCTGAATTTGACGACACGATTGAGGACAAACGCCCCACGGTGCAAGTTGGTGATCCCTTCACCGAGAAACGCCTGATGGAGGCCACGCTTGAGCTGATGCAAACCGGCGCTGTGATCTCGATCCAGGATATGGGGGCCGCTGGCCTGACCTGTTCGGCCGTGGAAATGGGCGACAAAGGCGGGCTGGGCGTGAAGCTCAACCTCGAAGATGTGCCCCAGCGCGAAGAAAACATGACTGCCTATGAGATGATGTTGTCAGAATCTCAGGAACGCATGTTGATGGTGCTGAACCCCGAACTTGAAGATGCCGCCCGTGCGGTGTTTGAGAAATGGGATCTGGATTTTGCCATCGTCGGTGAAACCCTGCCCGATGATCGCTTTTTGATCATGCACAACGGCGAAGTGAAGGCCGACCTGCCGCTGTCGCCCCTGTCGGGCCGCGCCCCGGAATACGACCGCCCATGGGTGGAAACCCCTGCCGTGGATCCGCTTGCGGATGTGCCGGAAATTGACGGGATCGACGGGTTGAAAGCTTTGCTCGCCACGCCCAACTATGCCGCCAAAAACTGGGTCTATGAACAATATGACCACATGGTGATGGGCGACACGGTACGCGCACCGGGGCTGGGCGCGGGCATTGTGCGCGTGCATGGCACCGACAAAGCGCTGGCGTTCACCTCGGACGTGACCCCGCGTTATGTGAAAGCAAACCCATTTGAGGGTGGCAAACAGGCGGTGGCCGAAGCGTACCGCAACCTGACCGCCGTGGGGGCCAAGCCTTTGGCAACAACAGACAACCTCAACTTCGGCAACCCCGAAAAGCCCGAAATCATGGGCCAGTTTGTGGGCGCGATCAAAGGCATCGGCGAAGCAGTTGCGGCCCTTGATGTGCCGATCGTGTCGGGCAACGTCTCGCTTTACAATGAGACCGACGGCGAAGGCATTTTGCCAACCCCAACCATTGGCGCCGTTGGCCTGCTTGAGAGCCTTGATGATCTGATCGGTGGCGACGCACGCGACGGCCATGTCGCGATGATGATCGGCGATATGGAAGGGCATCTGGGCCAATCCGCTTTGCTGGCCGAAGTGTTTAACCGCGAAGACGGCGACGCACCACATGTGGATCTGGATCTTGAGAAAAAGAACGGCGAATTCATCCGCAACAACCGTGACCTGATCAAAGCCTGCACCGATATCTCAGACGGTGGTCTGGCGATGGCGGCGTTTGAAATGGCCGAGGCGGGGGGCGTTGGCGTACAGCTTGATGCCTCTGACACGCCAACGCTTTTTGGCGAAGATCAGGGCCGTTATCTTGTGGCGTTGAACTTTGATCAGGCCGAAGGCTTGATGCTGGCCGCGGGCCAAGCGGGTGTGACGCTGACCTCGGTTGGGCGCTTCACCGGCGACAGCGTGAAACTGGGCAGCTCGGAAGCGACATTGGAAGAACTGACCGGGGTTTACCGCACCGGCTTTGACAAGGCGCACCGTTAATGGCTGAGGGGGACCCCGCGCAAATTCCCGCGCTGAGCGCTGATTGCTCGTCCTGCATGGGCATCTGCTGTGTGGCCCCCAGTTTTGAAAAAGGGGCGGAATTTGCGCTGAGCAAACCCGCCCTGACCCCCTGTCCGCATCTGAATGACAAAGACCGCTGCAAGATTTATCGCAACCTCGATTGGCACGGGTTTGCCGCCTGTGGGGCCTTTGATTGCAAGGGGGCTGGGCAGTATTTGACACAGGTGGTGTATCCCGGAAAACACTGGCGCGACGGCCCGGCGTTAAAGGCTGAAATGGCGGAAACCTATCGCCGGTTGCGCCGCGTGCATGACCTGATCGAAGTGTTCACGCTTGCCAAATCCCTGCCGCTTGACGAACGTCAAGAAACCGCGCGCCAGACCGCGCTTATATCATTGGCACCAGAGGATGGATGGACGGCTGAGGGTTTGATTGAGGCAGAAGCCGCCGGGCTGTTTGGTGACATGCAAAAGACCCTGCGATCCTTCCAAAGTGCCTATGCCCGCAAATAGGACCCGTAAATAGAGCCCGAAAATATAGGGGATGACGACAAATACCGGAAAACTAGTTTTCTAGTTTTCTAGTTTTCTAGTTTTCTAGTTTTCTAGTTTTCTAGTTTTGAAATTCCGAGGGGCCACAGCCCGGTCAACCGCAAAACATCGCTTCTTACCTTGAAGCCACCGCCCTGCCGACTTAGATTTATTCCAAACGCGACTTGATAAAGGATCACGCCACATGGCCATGGAAGCGCAACAGATCGAAGACCTGATCCGCGCGGGATTTCCCGACGCCCAGATCACCATCACCGACCTTGCGGGCGACGGAAACCACTGGGCCGCCGAAGTGATCGACGAAAGCTTTCGCGGCATGAACCGCGTGCAACAACAACGCGCGGTCAATGCCACGGTGAAGGCGCAGATCCACAGCGGAGAGTTGCACGCGCTGGCGCTGACGACAAAGGCGCCTGAATGAACCTTCCGAATTGGGTTGTTTCAGTTGCAGCTATTTCCATATTCTCCGGATTGGTATTGCTGAAGCTGCGACCCTATATCACTCAATTGAAAAAAAGCGCCAAGGCGCGTGAGGACCAAGACAATGACTGACGCAAAAACCCGTATCGACGAAACCGTAAAAGCCAACGATGTTGTGCTTTACATGAAAGGCACCAAAGACGCGCCGCAGTGCGGGTTCTCCTCGCGCGTGGCGGGTGTTTTGAACTTCATGAGCGTGGATTACGCTGACGTGAATGTGCTGGCAGACGAAGAAATCCGTTCGGGCATCAAAGATTACTCTGACTGGCCAACCATCCCACAGCTTTACGTCAAGGGCGAATTTGTGGGGGGCTGTGACATCATCACCGAAATGATGTTGTCGGGCGAGCTGGACACGTTGTTTGACGACAATGGCGTCGCGTTTTCAAAAGACGCTGCGGACAAAATCCGCGAAGCCAACGCGTAAGCCGTTCAACAATCATTAAAAAAGGGCGATCCTAATGGGTCGCCCTTTTTTGTTTTCCACATGAATTCAGCTGGCTTTTCGGCCGATTATCCGGCGGCTTTTTCCTCAACCGACTTGGCCATCGCCTCGGCGCGGGCGGCAATTTCAGCCAAACTGTCGGTCACAGACGCTGGGATCACCGGGACCTCAACCTTTACAGGATCCGCTGATTTCAGTGCAGACATCTCGGCCTGCAAATCCGCAATCTGCTTTTCAGCGATCTTCAATTTATCATCCAGACCAGCGGTTTTATCGGCGAGCATCAACCCGGACATCAACAACAGGCGGCTTTCGGTCAGATGCGCAATCTGCCCCACCAGAACCGAGGCCTCAACGTCCAACATCGCCGCGGCCGATTTCAGGAAATGCTCTTCGCCTTCTTGGCAGGCCACATCAAATTCGCGTCCGCCGATTTTGATAATCACGTCAGGCATCTGCACTCTCCTTGGCGTTGGCATCTTCGATCAAGCCGGTCAATTCGCCCAGCACCGCATCCAGTTCCACACGGTCGGCGTTTTGTGCCGCACGCAGGCCTTCCAGTTCTGCCATCATGGATTTGTTGATCAGATGGGGTTCCGCGACACCTTGGCTCACCGCTTGACGCAGCGCATCATTGTTGGACCGCAGATCGTTGTTCACCTGGCGCAGCTTGGCCAATGTACGTTCTTCGGTTTCCAACAGCGCACGCAGGCGATCAACTTCGCCCACCAGTGTTTCCACGGTGCTGTCTTGCTTTTCTTTAATCGCTTTCACGCGCTCTTCGAGTTGCGCATTCACGGTGCGCTCTTCCTCTAGCGCTGCGGTCAATGCCGCCACTTCGCCCGGCTCACTGGCCCCTGCTGGTGCAAGCGCGCCCAAACCGGCGCTGATGCGTTCCAGCGCGGTGGTGATGCGTGTCTCCAGTTCGGAAATATCGCTCATTCTCTGCCCTGTTTACTATCACGTTGCCCCCGACCTTTGGCTTTCATCGGCGCAAAGGCAAGGCGAATCGCCATTTGCGGGGAATTACGCCCATATTAGCCAAAGCGTTTGGGAAATGCGCCCCTTGGTTTGTGTCCAGTTTTCCAAAGACTTGGCCCAAGTGGCTCACCTTGGCTTGACCCACGCAAAATCACTGTTAAACCCCTTGCAAACCTTCCCTAGCCAAAGGATCTGGGCCTTGGATATCGCTACACTTCGCTCGAACCACCCTGACCACTGGAACAAAGCTGCTGCTATCCGCGCCTTGACGCTGGATGCGGTTGCTGCGGCCAATTCCGGTCACTCTGGCATGCCGATGGGCATGGCGGATGTTGCCACGGTGCTTTACGAAAACCACCTGAAGTTTGACGCCTCTGCGCCGCGTTGGGCGGACCGTGACCGGTTCATCCTGTCGGCAGGGCACGGCTCGATGTTGATCTATTCATTGCTGCACCTGACCGGCTATGAAGATGTAACGCTGGAGCAATTGAAAAACTTCCGCCAGTGGGGCGCGATCACAGCAGGCCACCCGGAATTTGGCCATGTGTCCGGCGTTGAAACCACCACCGGCCCGCTGGGTCAGGGCATTTCCAACGCGGTTGGCTTTGCGATGGCAGAGGAAATTCAGCGCGCCCGTTACGGCAAAAAGATCGTCGATCACTATACTTACGTGATTGCGGGTGACGGTTGCCTGATGGAAGGCATCAGCCAAGAAGCAATCGGGATTGCCGGCCGTCATGAGCTGGGCAAATTGATTGTGTTCTGGGACAACAACGACATCACCATTGATGGCAAAGTGTCGCTTTCGGATCGCACCAACCAAGTGCAGCGCTTTAAGGCCTCCGGCTGGCATGTGATTGAAATCGACGGGCACAACCCCGAAGAAATCGACGCCGCCATCACCAAAGCGAAGACCACCAAAAAGCCGTCGATGATCGCGTGCAAAACGCATATCGCGCTGGGTCACGCCGCTCAGGACACCTCAAAAGGTCACGGCGCGCTGACCGATCCTGAGCAGATGAAAGCCGCAAAAGAAGCCTACGGTTGCCCCCAAGATCCCTTCACCATTCCGGCCAATGTGAAAGCGGCTTGGGAAGCCATCGGTGCCAAAGGCGCCGAGGCCCGCACCGCCTGGGAAGCCCGTTTCGCAAGCATTTCAGAACGCAAACAGGCCGAGTTCAATCGCGCCTATGCCCTTGATGCACCTAAGAAATTATCGGCTGTGATCCGTCAGCTGAAAAAACAAGTTGCCGAAGAACAGCCCAAAGTTGCCACCCGGAAATCCTCCGAAATGGCGCTGGCCGTGATCAACCCGGTGATGGGTGAAACCGTCGGCGGATCTGCTGATTTGACCGGATCAAACAACACCAAAACCGCAGACCTTGGCGTGTTTGACACCGACAACCGCAAAGGGCGCTACGTCTATTGGGGCATTCGCGAACACGGCATGGCGGCGGCGATGAACGGCATGGCGCTGCACGGCGGAATGCGTCCCTACGGCGGCACCTTCTTCTGCTTCACCGATTACGCGCGCCCTGCGATGCGTTTGGCGGCCCTGATGGGCATCCCAACCGTGTTTGTCATGACCCATGACAGCATCGGCGTGGGCGAAGATGGCCCAACCCACCAACCGGTTGAGCATCTGGCGATCTGTCGCGCGACCCCCAACAGCTTTACCTTCCGTCCCGCCGATACGGCAGAGACCGCAGAGGCTTGGGAAATTGCGCTGACCGAGAAAAACGTGCCCTCGACCATGGTTCTGACCCGTCAAAACCTGCCGACCCTGCGCACCGAGTACAAACAGAAAAACCTTGTATCACAAGGGGCTTACGTGCTGGCGGATGCGGAATGCGGCAAGCGTCAGGTGATCCTGATCGCCACCGGTTCCGAAGTGTCGCTGGCGATGGACGCGCGCGCGAAACTCGAAGCCCAAGGCATCGGAACCCGCGTTGTGTCGATGCCCTGCATGGAGCTTTTCGCCCAGCAGGACGAAGCCTATCGCCGCAAAGTTCTGCCCGCTGGCCCCGTCCGTGTGGGCGTGGAAGCGGCCGTGCGCGATGGCGGCTGGGACCGTTGGCTTTTGGG
The DNA here is from genome assembly GCF_018599245.1 of Aliiroseovarius lamellibrachiae. Classification (GTDB taxonomy): domain Bacteria; phylum Pseudomonadota; class Alphaproteobacteria; order Rhodobacterales; family Rhodobacteraceae; genus Aliiroseovarius; species Aliiroseovarius lamellibrachiae. Next base: position 139,013 of record NZ_JAHEVJ010000003.1, on the reverse strand, counting down.
CGAACGTGGCCGCGACGCCAAGGCGGATTTCGTCGGCATGACCGGCTTTGGCGCCTCTGCACCTGCGGATGTTTTGTACGAGAAATTCGGCATCACGGCAGATAATGTGGCCGAAAAAGCCAAAGCCTTGCTTGCCTAAACGGTATCAGATTTCGGGGGAATTCCGACCCATCCGAAAATCGAAAATCCTTGAAACGCCCCGTCTTATTGGCGGGGCGTTTTCTTTAAAGCGTGTTGCGTTTTACAGATTTAAGAATGTAACAAAAAACGCGTTTGAGCGCCGCGAAAGACAGCGCATTTTTGTTTCCGGTTTAACGCAACACGCCTTAAACTGTTTAAAGGTCGATGTCGCAAAACATTAAACTGTTTAAAGATTTCACCCCCAAAACTGTAAACTCTTTAAAGGGAACATTCCGCGAAACTTTAAACTGTTTACAGGCGGTGTGATTTCGCGTTTTGTGCGGTTTCGGCCCATCGTTCGGCCTGATCCTCAGCAAGACCGAAGGGAAAGCCCCAAAATGTCCGACAATATGCGCGGCGCGTTTTTCATGATTTTCGCAATGGGATTATTTGCGCTGGAGGATATGGCCCTAAAGGCCGCCGCCCGCGACATTCCAATTGGTCAGGCGGTGGCGCTGTTTGGCGCCTTGGGATTGGTTGTTTTTGCCCTAACGGCGCGCGCGCAGGGGGAACGGGTTTTGCATCCGGATCTGCTGTCGAAAGTGTTGATCATCCGGTCCGTGTTTGAAATTGGCGGGCGGTTGTTCTTTGCGTTGGCGATTGCGCTGACGCCGATTTCAAGCGCCTCGGCGATCCTGCAGGCCACGCCCTTGGTGGTGGCTTTGGGCGCGGTTTTTGTGTTTGGAGAGCGGGTCGGCTGGCGGCGCTGGCTGGCGATCTCTGCCGGGTTTATCGGCGTTTTGATGATTCTACGCCCGGGGTTGGAGGCGTTTGATCCCTTGTCGATTTTTGCCGTCCTGGGGCTGTTGGGCTTTGCGGGCCGCGATTTGGCGACGCGCGCAAGCCCCGTGTCGATGACCGCCGCCCAATTGGGTGTGGCGGGGTTTGCGGTTTTGACGGCGGCGGGGCTGGTGTTGATCGGCTTTGGCGGGGTTAAACCGATGACTTTGGCCAGCTGTGGCTATGTGGGTTTGGCGACCGTTGTGGGGGTTGTGGCCTATACCGCGCTGACCCGCGCGATGCGGGTGGGGGAAGTGTCGGTGGTCACGCCGTTTCGCTATTCCCGGTTGCTTTTTGCGCTGGTGATTGGGGTAAGCTTTTTTGGCGAGCGCCCGGATATGATGACGCTTTTGGGCAGTGCGGTGATTGTGAGCAGCGGGCTTTTCTTATTGCAGCGGTCGCGAAAGTAAGGGGCGCTGCCCCTTGCCCCGGGATATTTATGACAAGAAAAAAGAGCCGTGGGTCACGCGTTGCCTTTGAACACGGCGGCCCAAATGGGGGCAATGATCCGTGTGGCGACGGGGATGATCATCACGCCGAGGATCAGGCCAAACACGCCATCAAGGGCGGCGGTGACGGCCCATGTGACAAAGCCCGCAAAGCGTGGAACCCGTTGGGACGCGTTTTCGGCGATGTGGTGGATGGGTTCATAGGGCCAGTGCATTCCCAGTTCGTGCAAGCCGTGGATGATGATCGAGCCACCGACCCAGATCATGGCGGCGGTGCCGATGATCATCAACAGCTTCATCAGCGTGGGCATGAACCGCACCAGGCCCAGACCAAAGCGGCGGGTGAGTTTCATGCGGCCAGAGCGTGCCAGCAGCAGGCCAAAATCATCCATTTTCACAATGAGCGCGACCGCGCCGTAAACCGCCACGGTGATGCCAATACCCGCAATCGCCAGCCCGCCCGCTTTGGCGTAGATTGATCCGTCGGGAAGGGCCGCGAGGATGATGGTCATGATCTCGGCCGACAAGATGAAATCGGTTTTGATGGCGCCGGCGATTTTGCTTTCCTCAAGATGCGCGGGATCGCCTTTTGGATGTTCCGCGTGGTCCCATGTGTGGTCTGTGGGGAACAGCACATGCCAGACCTTTTCGGCGCCTTCAAAACACAGGTAAGCCCCACCCAGCATCAACAATGGGGCGATCAGCCAAGGGGCGAAGGTTGAGAGCAGGAGGGCGACCGGCAAGAGGATCAGCAGCTTGTTTTTGATCGAGCCCCAAGCGATACGGCCGATAATGGGCAGCTCGCGCGCAGGGGCAAAGCCTTGCACGTATTTCGGGGTCACGGCGGCGTCATCAATCACGGCCCCGGCGGCTTTAACCCCGGCTTTTGCGGCTTGGGCGGCGACATCATCCACGGAGGCGGCGGCGACTTTGGCGATTCCGGCCACGTCATCAAGTAGGGCAATTAATCCGCTCATGTCATCTTTTCCCGTTCTTGTGCTGATCGGCGACTGTGTTTGGGCGAATCCTAACGATTGTACGGCCCCAGGCAACCGTTTGATCCCCGATTGCACGCCCGGCTGCGCAACTTCGTGACTGTTTGCGCCCCAAGATATTTAACGAATGCACTTACGGGTGTTGGCCGGGGCACACGGGTTTGCGCTAACAGGTCATGTTTTCGCTAACAAGCTGGCAACAATCGCGTTTTCCGAGTTGGACCAACCCGCCTGCCCGTCTATACCCTGCGCAAAGTCTCTATAGGGCCGCGGGGCGTGGTCCGGAACTCAAGGGGTAATTCGATGACCGTTAAAGTCGGTATCAATGGTTTTGGTCGCATCGGCCGCTGCACATTGTCACAAATCGCAGCGTCTGGCCGCACAGACATTCAAGTTGTCAAAGTGAACGCCACCGGGCCGCTGGACACAGCAAAACACCTGCTGAAATACGACTCGGTTCATGGGCGTTTTCCGAACGAAATCACCCTGGGTGAGGGCACAATGGATGTGGGCCAAGGCCCGATGCAGATGATGTCGACCTATAATATGGAAGAGCTGGATTGGTCTGGCGTTGATGTGGTTCTGGAATGCACCGGCAATTTCAACGATGGCGACAAGGCGCATCAGCACATTGTGCAGGGTGCCAAAAAGGTGCTGATCTCAGCGCCGGCCAAAAACGTGCAGAAAACCATCGTTTACGGTGTGAATGATGACGAGCTGACCGCGGATGACGTGATGATTTCAAACGGATCCTGCACCACCAACTGTTTGGCGCCGATGGCCAAGGTGCTGCATGGCGCCTTTGGCATCGACAGCGGCATTATGACGACAATCCATGCCTATACCGGCGACCAACCCACGCTGGACCGTCGCCACAAGGACCTGTACCGCGCGCGGGCGGCAGCGATGTCGATGATCCCGACCTCAACCGGGGCGGCCGCCGCCTTGGGCGAAGTGCTTCCGGCGCTGAAAGGCAAGCTGGATGGATCCGCCGTGCGCGTGCCCACGCCGAACGTCTCTGCCGTGGATCTGACCTTTGTGGCGGAACGCGACGTGACCCTGGACGAGGTGAACGCGGTGATGAAAGCCGCCTCTGACGGCGCCATGAAAGGCGTGCTGGGGTACAATGACGAAGAGCTGGTGTCGATTGACTTCAACCACTCGGAAGAAAGCGCAATCTTTGCCGCGGACCAGACCAAAGTGACCGGCAACCGCCTGGTGCGCGTGCTGGGTTGGTACGACAACGAATGGGGCTTTTCGACCCGCATGGCCGATTTGGCCGTGAAGATGGGCAGCCTTTAAGCCACTTTAAATATTAAAGAAATACCCCCGATGCTGCGATGCACCGGGGGTATTTTTTTGCGGCTGTGTGGGCTTTGTGTGAAGTCGCTGCATGCGTTCCAAGGTCCGCTTTCGGCACATGACAGTCATTTTAGTTCAACGTCACTTGCTTCTCGCTCAGCATATTGAGTGTTTTCTCCGCACCCTGTTGATCAGCTGACAAAACACCCCGCCTGATGATCTCAACCTCATATCCCCGCTGCCGTGCCGCAAGTGCCGTCTTGGCAACGCAGTAATTCGTGTCCAGCCCAACAATGCGAAGTTTTCCGACGTCGAGTTGCCCGAGGAGGCTATCGAGTTCTTTGGTCTCAAACGCATCCTGAACACGTTTCACCACAATGTGGTCGGCAAGATCTTCGAATGGTGTCGCTAGTTCGGTCCCCGGCGTCCCTTCAATCGCTTGCCCTTTCATCAACAGCCTCGCCACGGCCTTGGTCGAAGGAATAGACCATTCCTGGCGCACTGCGATGACGGGTAGACCGCTGGACTTGGCCGCCTCTACCTCGGACAGCACCTGCGCCTTTGCATTTTCTCTTGCAGTTTCATCGAATATGCCCGCGTCCCAGAAAACAGTTTGAAGATCAATCATGAGCAGCGCAGTGCCTGATCGCGCGTCAATAGGGTCGCCAGAACTGACCGCACCAATCTGCCTAATACCATTTACAAACCAAATGGTTACCCCGAAGATAGCGAGGGCTGGTAGGCTCCAGATCATATCAATCGCTTTCTATATTTGATTTCAGTTTCTCGATCAGCGCCGTGACAACCTTGAGGGCGGTTTCGACCTCGGAGGTGTTCAGCCCCGCACTCATTGATCTGACAAGCGACATTTCGCGGCCAATAACATCTTTGATCAACGCGCGCCCCTGATCAGTCAATGTAATGATGGCGGATTTCTTGTGGCGGGGATTTTCGCACCTGACGGTCAGATTATCCGCAAGGGTCTCATTCACCATTAACTGAACATATTGTCTGTTGATCTCAAGTTTCTGCGCAATGGCAGGAACGGTAGCTTCATCTTCAGCGTAGAGAATTTCCAGAACGGCCCGTGTCCTAACAGTCAACCCAGTGCCATCCAGTCCTAGCTCAACAGCATTCTCCGCCGCCTGCATCAATGGGCGCGACATCCAAATGAGTTTGTATATTTGCTCCGACTTCATCATGACAGTATCAATGTCATAATGACATGTACAATGTCAAGACTGACTGTGCAGCCATTTGTTCAGTTCGCGGCATCCGTCACTCTGGACTCATAGCCGCCATCTGCCGCCCAAAGCCGCGCCATATTCCTTCCCCCAAACACACTCCCCCATAAGCAGCGATGCGCGCCGCATCCACAGCCCCCCATCCACACGCCCCCCTTGCCCCCATCCGCCAACACTGCGAAACTGTGGCGATGTGACAGGAGCATATTCGTGACAAACCCCATCGCCATCTTTCTCGGCATCGTGATTGTTGCCTTTTTCGGACTGGATTTTACCCTGTTTGACGGGGAAAACTCGTTATTTCTGGCCAAGAAGTTCACGGAATTCACAGAATGGTTGGCCTTTTGGCGTTAACCTCCAGGGCTGGCAGTCATAAACCTGTGTAAACGCCTGACCCACGCCCCCCCGATTGGGGCGATCCATCACCGTTCACATTCCGCGTAAAATCCCCCGACCACGGTCGGTTTCGCTTGACCTTTGGCTGAAAATGCACATGTTAGCGCTAGCATTTTATATAAACTTCGGATCATGAAGGATCACGCATATGACGGTTAAAGTGGCAATCAATGGGTTTGGCCGGATCGGTCGTCTGGTGCTGCGCGCCGCGTTGGAACAGGGCCGTGACGACATCGAAGTGATCGCGATCAACGATCTGGGGCCCGTAGAGATGAACGCGCATTTGCTGGAATTTGATTCTGTGCATGGGCGGTTTCCCCACGCGGTCAGTTTTGGCGAAGATTGGATCGACGCTGGCCGTGGCAAGATCAAAGTGACCGCCATTCGCAACCCCGATGACCTGCCCTGGGCGGATGTGGACATCGTGATGGAATGCACCGGGATTTTCAAAGGTGACAAGGCGCTGGTGCATCTGGGCAATGGGTCCAGCCGCGTGTTGGTCTCTGCCCCGTCATCGGGTGCGGATAAGACCATTGTGTATGGGGTGAACCACGGTGATTTGACCGCCAATGACGTGCATGTGTCGAACGCCTCTTGCACCACAAACTGCCTGACCCCGGTTGTGAAAGTTCTGAATGATGCGATTGGCATCAACAAGGGCTTTATGACCACCATCCATTCTTATACCGGCGACCAGCCGACGCTGGACACGCTGCACAGCGACCCTTACCGCGCGCGTGCTGCCGCGATGAGCATGATCCCCACCACCACCGGTGCGGCCAAGGCCGTGGGTCTGGTGATGCCGGAACTTGCGGGCAAATTGGACGGGGTGGCGATCCGTGTGCCAACGCCGAATGTATCCTGCGTGGACCTGACCTTTGAGGCCAGCCGCGACACATCGGTCGAAGAGATCAACGCCGCCATCCGCGCCGCCGCCAGCGATGGCCCGCTGAAGGGGGTTTTGGCCGTGACCGACAAGCCGCTGGTGTCGATCGACTTCAATCACGACCCCGCAAGCTCCAGCTTTGCCACGGATCAGACCCGTGTAATGGACGGCAACATGTGCCGGATCCTGACTTGGTATGACAATGAATGGGGCTTTTCCAATCGGATGCTGGACACGGCGGTTGCGATGGGGACGTTTCTGTAAGGGGCCAACCCACTGAATTCTCAAAGCTTTACACTGAAAAGCCGGGGCATTCTCCGGCTTTTCATCGTGGATAACCAAGACCAGACGTCTCGCAATGGTTTACTCTGGTGCCGTTTCAATCATTGAGCGGCGGAGCTTGACCTCGCTAAACCACCCTGCAAGATGTGGGTGCTTGGCCTGCCAATCGGGGTGAAACCCATTAGATTGCATCAAATCCAGCCCAGCCGCCAATGCCATACCACGAAAGGTTGCAAAGTCTGGCAAATCCATCTTCTGTGCAACCCGCTCAAGAGACATCAAACAACGCAGAGAGCGGTCCCTTTCGACATCGACAAGAAACATCGATCGCATCGATATTTCACGGCGGTTTTCACGCACCCAACAGGCAATTCCATCCATAAAACCCAAGATCTGCCCCTCTTGAGAAACAGCTTTGACGTCGAGTGGCGGGATGGAAACGACGTCGGGGTTGGTCGATTTTTTGGTTAAAAAATCATAGATATAGCGCGCCTCTGTGATCACCAGCTCGCCGACAACCAGCGTCGGCACGCGCCCCACAGGGCTGTGGATCAGCACAGGGTTATCTGGAGCACGGTTCGCAGCCATCCTTTCTTCGACCTCAGCCATTTTTCCGGACTCTCTCGCAGCCATCCGTGCGACCCGGGCAAAAGGCGAATTCGTTGAATAATATAAGATCATGGAAACGACCGGATGCTCCCCTCAGCCAATTTTGGCGAGCAGCTTTTCCTTCACTTCAGGTGTGACAAATTTCGACACGTCCCCATCAAGCTTGGCGATCTCTTTCACCAGTTTCGATGCAATCGCCTGATATTTCGCCTCAGCCATCAGGAACACTGTTTCAACCGAGCTGTCCATCGCGCGGTTCATGCCAACCATCTGATATTCATACTCAAAATCCGTCACAGCCCGCAGGCCGCGGATGATGATCTGCGCGCCGACATCTTTGGCGCAATGGATCAAGAGGTTCTCAAACGGGTGGGCAATGATCTCGGTTCCGGTTTCCGCCGACAGTTTGGCGCATTCTGCCTCGACCATCGCAACACGTTCCTCAAGCGAAAACATCGGCCCTTTGCCGGTGTTGATCGCCACGCCAATCACCAGACGATCCACCAGCGCACAGCCGCGGCGAATGATGTCGGTGTGCCCAAGGGTGATCGGGTCAAAGGTTCCGGGGTAAAGACCAACGCGCATATCTGTGCCTCCTGTTTACCCGGCGCACGCAACTATATTGCGCGTGGTATTACAAGTGTTTTGGCGCCGATACGTGTTTCTACGTAGCGGCACCAGATGCGTTTGAACGCGGTCTTCGCTGGGGATCAGTATCCCATGATCATGTTTTTCAGCGCATCCGCCTGTTGGCTCAGCTCATCCAGCCGCGCCTTGACCACATCGCCAATGGACACCAGGCCAACCATTTCGTCGCCTTCCATCACCGGCATGTGGCGAAAGCGTTTTTCGGTCATGGTTTGCAGCACCTGAATGGCGCGATCCCCCGGCTTACAGCTGATCAGCTTGGCGGTCATAATGCTGTCGACCGGATCGGCCAGACAGCTGGTGCCTTGGGATCCCAGCGCGCTGACCACGTCGCGTTCCGACAGGATTCCGGCCGGATGCACACCGTCTTTCGACACAATCACCGCGCCGATTTTCTTGTCCGACAACATCTTAACCGCATCGCCAACGGAGGACCCGGGCTGTACGGTGGCCACACCGTCGATGGATTTGTCTTGAAGAATTTGGCTGATGAGCATGTTGGCTCTCCTGATGTGAATTTATTTTATGTCCCCAGCGTCACCCTTAAAGCAACAATATGTCAAGCAGCATCCATCAGTTAAAGCGTGCCGCCATAAACTTAAATCCCGCGCTTTGGGCGAACCGCCCACAACATGAAGAGGTTTCGCCCGCTTCGCCGTTTCCCTGCGCTGGTTAAAGGCGGGACGCATTAGGGGGCACCAACCCCTCTAATCGGGCCACTTCGTCGCGGATCCCCTGTGCCAGCTCTTCGGCAACACGGTGAAAGCGTTCCACCCGCGCATCGCCTTCGTGGCGCACAAGGTAGAAGGATCGGGTGATCGACAGGGCATCTTTCAGCACGCGCCTCAGATCTGGGGCAAACGGCAGGATGAAATCATGGGTGATCCCCACCCCGCCGCCTTCCCGCACCATGCCCAGCTGAACCGCCACAAGGTTCGAGGCCAGCTGTACCCGGTCAATGCCCAGTTTGGTCAGAAAGTCGAGTTCAGGATAGAAAATCATGTCTTGGATATAGCCGACAATCGGGTGTCCCTTGAGATCCTCTAACCGTTCCAGCGGCGGGGCGTCGCGCAAATACTCCCCACTGGCCGCCAGATGCAGATGGTAATCCGTCACCCGCTGCACCGTCAGTCGGCCGGCTTGCGGCGGGCTGACCGTGATCGCCATATCCGCCTCGCGCTTTGACAGGTTGATCACCCGTGGCAAGGCGACAATCTGCAACTCCAGCTCCGGATGTTCGCGCTGAATACGCGCGCAAACCTGCGGCAGGATATAGCTCGCACAGCCATCCGTGGCGCCAATACGTACCTGCCCAGAGAGTTGCCCCGACTGCCCCTTAAGCTCATCCGCGCCAGATAAAACCGCCTGCTCCGCCCGTTCTGCGTGGGCCAACAACCGCGATCCCGCTTCGGTCAACGCATAGCCTTGCGGGGATTTCATAAACAGCCGCGTGTTCAGATCCGTCTCAAGCTTTGACACCCGCCGCCCCACCGTGGCCGCATCCCGCCGCAGCGTTTTGCCCGCCCGCGACAGGCTTTCATCACGCGCCACCGCCAAAAACACCTTGAGATCATCCCAGTCCATATCACACGCCCCGTCCCACGCAGCCGCAGCCCATTTCTTTTTCTTGCGCCCAATACCTCGGGGTGAGGCTGTAAGCCGAGGGGCAGCGCCCCTTACCCTGCCCCACAGGTTTCCCGCTCCGCATTTTGCAAATTTGCAAAACCCTTTTGGGAAACTGCCCCTTTTCACTGCATGAATGCAAGGCTAATTTGCCCCCAGATTTATTGGGAGAACACTCATGGAAAAACTTGGTCACTGGATCAATGGTCAACTGGTCGACGGCACATCAGGCCGTACCGCTGACGTTTACAACCCCGCCACCGGCGAAGTGCAGGCACAGGTTGCCCTGGCCACCAAAGCCGAATTGGACGCCGCTGTCGTTGACGCAGCCAAAGCGCAAAAAGCTTGGGGCGCCACAAACCCGCAAAAACGCGGTCGTGTGATGATGGCTTTGGTGCATCTGATCAACCGCGATATGGACAAGCTGGCCGAAGCGCTGTCGCGTGAGCACGGCAAAACCATCCCTGACGCCAAAGGCGACGTTCAGCGCGGTTTGGAAGTGATCGAATATTGCATCGGTGCCGCCCAAATGTTGAAGGGCGAATTCACGGATTCCGCGGGCCCCGGCATCGACATGTATTCCATGAAACAGCCTCTCGGTGTTGTGGCCTCGATCACCCCGTTCAACTTTCCTGCGATGATCCCGCTGTGGGGCATGGGCCCTGCGCTGGCCTCCGGCAACGCGATGATCCTGAAACCATCCGAGCGTGACCCATCGGTGCCTTTGATGCTGGCCGCTTTGTGCAAAGAAGCCGGTCTGCCTGATGGTGTGTTGCAGGTGATCAACGGCGACAAAGACGCGGTGGATGCGATCCTTGACAATGAAACCGTGCAAGCGGTGGCCTTTGTGGGATCCACCCCGATTGCCCATTACATCTATTCGCGCGCCACAGCCAACGGCAAACGTGCGCAATGTTTTGGTGGCGCGAAAAACCACATGATCATCATGCCTGACGCAGACATGGACCAAGCGGCCGATGCGCTGATTGGCGCCGGTTTTGGCGCGGCTGGCGAACGCTGCATGGCGATCTCGGTGGCGGTTCCTGTAGGCGAAGAGGCGGCAAATGCGCTGCGTGAACGTCTGATCCCACGCATTGAGAAGCTGAAAGTGGCACCTTACACCGCTGGCGACGACGTGGATTACGGCCCCGTTGTGACCTCTGCTGCCAAAGAAAACATCCTGCGTCTGATCCAGACCGGTGTGGACCAAGGGGCCGAGCTGGTTGTGGACAACCGCGACTTTAATCTGCAGGGCTATGAAGACGGGTTCTTTGTCGGGCCACACCTGTTCGACAATGTGACCACCGACATGGACATCTATAAGCAAGAGATCTTTGGACCGGTTCTGTCGATGGTGCGCGCTGAGACTTACGAAGAAGCGATCAATATGGCGATTGACCACGAATACGGCAATGGCACCGCGATCTATACCCGTGACGGCGACACCGCGCGTGACTTTGCCAACCGGATCAACATCGGTATGGTCGGCATCAACGTGCCAATCCCTGTGCCATTGGCTTATCACACCTTTGGCGGCTGGAAAAAGTCGGGCTTTGGCGATCTGAACCAGCACGGACCAGATGCGTTCAAGTTCTATACCCGCACCAAAACCGTGACCTCGCGCTGGCCATCGGGCATCAAAGAAGGTGGCGAGTTTAACTTTAAAGCGATGGACTAACCCCTTTCGCTAAAGCGTTTCGAATTGAACCAGAAACAGGGATCAGTCGAAACGCCTTAACCCAAAATTTAAACGCCCCGAGCATTTGCTTTGGGGCGTTTTTTTGTGTCATGCGGCCTGCGGACGGTTTTCTGGCGCCAAAGCACAACCTGAAAGTGATTAAATTCCGGGTCAAAGCACCGAATTTCCTTTCATATCCCCACAAGTTAATTGCATTTAGCAAGATTAACCCGTAATATTTTTATATAAATCAAGAATATAGTCGACACAGCCTCTCACTAACCTTTAGGATGTAAGAGCAACCTAAAGTAGTGCTTTGTAACGAGACCTGTAACATGCCCCACGGTATTTTCTACCCTGCAAGCCAGCTGATCTATTTGCGCCTCGAAGGGGCGCTGGATGTGATGCGCTTGAAAAAAATCCTGCCATCGCTGCGCGACACGCTGCAGATCAATAGCGAGTTTGACACCTTTATCGACCTGTCTGAAACCACGGATATCGAAAGCTCTTATGCTTCGATCTCGGCATTGGTCAGCACAACAGAAGCACTGTATCGCGCCCATCCCGTGCCGCGCAAATATGCGTTTTGGGCGCCGGGGGATCTGGCGTTTGGCACCTGTCGGATGTTTGAGCAAATTGCGCAAGACCGCCTCCCGTCGGAGTTTTTGGTGAGCCGGGACGCCGCAGAGGCAATGTCTTTTCTGGGGCGCCGCGAAACAACGGTTCCCATGTTGATCACCGCATTGAACGACGAACGCGATGATGCGCAAGCTGGGCCGTCAGCCCCCTTGGCCGGGTCGACAAACGCGCCGTTCAGGTCGCTGTCCGCCCCGCTGGAAGAGATGCTAAATATGCGTCGACGCTGTCTGCCTTAACGCCAATAAAACCAAGGGCGTCGCGTTCCGATCGAAACACCTGAATCTTTTCGCGAAGCACCCCTTCGGCGTTTTGTTCAAACAGGCGCCCAAGGACAAATCCCACCGGGCTGTTGGCGAAAATGGCGCTGTGTTGGGGCGACGGGGTATCTTGATAGACGCGCGCCTGCATATTCACCAGTTCCTTGACCCCATCCGCCGCGCGATCCACCGCCTCGATCCCTCGGGTGTCTGTCAGGCAATTATACCCCGTGGGCACCGAAAACTCATACATCCACTCTGCCATACGCGCCGCCAAAGATGTGATGGAAACCGTCCCCCAAACGTGAAGGTAAACCAGTTTGTGGTCTGGGAAATAGGTCACAGATTGCGGCATGGGCGGTCCCAACAAGGTGAGCAAAAAGGAAGTGAGCCGTGGTCAACACCCCCTATAATAGAGTATTTTGTGGCAACCGTACAGGCCATGGCAATCGTACAGGCCATGGCAATCGTACAGGCCATGGCAATCGTACAGGCCACTGCGTGCGGCGGGCGCACACCACGCCAACCACCATTGCTTGCCCCCTTCACAAAATCCTGCAAAGCTGAAACCGCGAAGGGTTGCGGCGCTTTTTGGGCGGCAAAACGGCATGAAAAGGGGGGGCACATATGGCACATCAGGAACCACCGTTCACCATTGGCGTCGAAGAAGAATACCTGTTGGTGGATCGCGATAGTCTTGAGCTGGCCCGCGCGCCAAATGAAATGATGCAGGACTGTCTGGCGGAACTTGGTGATCAGGTCAGCCCGGAATTTTTACAGTGTCAAATTGAGATCGGCACCAAGGTCTGTGAAGGCGTTGGTGAGGCGCGCGAGGATTTGAAACACCTGCGTGCCGGCGTGTCCAAACACGCCGCGAAATATAACCTCGCGCCGATTGCCGCCTCATGTCACCCGTTTGCCGATTGGAAAGATCAGCACCATGTGGACAAGGACCGTTACAACGATCTGCGCCGGGATTTGGCCGGGGTGGTGCGGCGGATGTTGATTTGCGGGATGCATGTTCATGTGGGGCTGCCCACCCCGGACACGCGCATCGATGTGATGAACCAACTGAGTTATTTCCTGCCGCATTTGCTGGCGCTGTCGTCCAGTTCGCCGTTTTGGCAGGGCGAAGACACGGGGCTGGCCAGTTACCGTCTGAGCGTATTTGACAATCTGCCCCGCACCGGTTTGCCGCCACATCTGAGCAGTTGGTCGGAATATGAACGGTCGGTTCAGGCGTTGGTGGACATTGGCGTGATTGAAGACAGTTCCAAGATTTGGTGGGATTTGCGCCCCTCGGCCCGGTTTCCCACATTGGAGGCGCGGATTTGTGATGTGCAACCGCGCCTTGAACACACCCTGTCGCTGGCCGCTTTGATCCAGGCGCTGACCCGGATGTTATGGCGGCTGAAGCAGCAAAACCAACGCTGGCGCACCTATGACAATTTCCTGATTTCTGAAAACCGCTGGCGCGCGCAACGCTATGGCACCACGGCGGGGTTGATTGATTTCGGGTTGGGGGAGATCACGCCCTTTGATCAGCTTCTTGATGAGATGTTTGAGCTGACCGCAGAAGATGCCGAGGCCTTGGGATCCACCGCCGAAATTGAAGCCGCGCGCGAGATTTTAACCCAGGGGACCTCGTCTGAACGGCAGCGCGCCGTTTACGTGAACAGTCTTCAGGCCGAAAAGCCGGTGAATGAGGCCTTAAAAGACGTGGTGCGCCATCTGATTGAAGAATATCACGCGGATTTATAGGGCGTTCCAAGCCGCGAGCGACAAGTGACGTAGGGGAAAATGACAGGCCCGCCGTGCTGTCTTTGTCCCTCTTGAAAAACTCCTGTAAGAATTGCGCTGTATAGACGGTTCTGAACATTTGCGGACGGGAGAAGACAGCATGGATTTCGCGCTTTCCGAGGAACAAACCCTCATTTTTGATATGGCCAAAGGCTTCGGCGAAGAGAACATCGCGCCTTACGCTGAGAAATGGGAAGCCGAAGGCACGATCCCGAAAGAGCTGTGGAAAGGTCTGGCGGAACTGGGCTTTGGCGGGCTGTATGTGTCTGAAGAATATGGTGGATCTGGCCTGACGCGTCTGGATGCGACATTGGTGTTTGAGGCTTTGGCGATGTCCTGCCCCGCGGCGGGATCGTTTCTGTCGATCCACAATATGTGCGGCGGGATGATCGACAAATTCGGCAAGGAAGAGGACAAGCAGAAATGGCTGCCTGATCTGTGTTCGATGGAGAAAATATTCTCTTATTGCCTGACCGAACCGGGGTCAGGATCGGACGCAGCCGCCCTTAAAACCCGCGCGGAAAAGACCGAAGGTGGCTATGTGATGAACGGCAACAAAGCCTTCATTTCGGGCGGCGGGTATTCCGACGTTTACGTCACCATGTGCCGCACCGGCGACGACGGCCCCAAGGGGATTTCGACCTTGGTTGTGGAAGACGGCACAAAGGGTCTGAGCTTTGGCGCCAATGAACGCAAAATGGGCTGGAAAGCCCAACCCACATCGCAGGTTCAATTCGACGATTGCGCGGTCCCGGCCGAGAACCTTTTGGGCGAGGAAGGCAAAGGCTTTTCTTACGCAATGGCCGGCCTTGATGGCGGACGTTTGAACATTTCCGCAGGGGCATTGGGGGGCGCACAAAAGGCGCTGGACCTGACCCTGCAATACATGGGCGAACGCAAGGCCTTTGGCAAAACCATCGACCAATTCCAAGCGTTGCAATTCCGTCTGGCGGAATATGAAACCCGCCTGCAAGCGGCGCGCACTTTCCTGCGCCAAGCGGCGTGGAAGCTCGACAACAAAACCCATGACGCGTCAAAGTTTTGCGCCATGGCCAAGCTGATGGTCACCGATGCGGCCTTTGATGTGGCCAATGGATGTCTGCAATTGCACGGCGGCTACGGCTATCTGTCTGACTATGGGATCGAGAAGATTGTCCGTGATTTGCGGGTGCACCAAATTCTGGAAGGCACCAATGAAATCATGCGCTTGATCGTTGCCCGCCAACTGTTGACTGAACGCGATCGCGGCTGATGGCGGACATTTCTATTCGAAAATCTGGCAAGGCGGGGCGGATCACTCTGACCCGCCCAGACGCGTTAAATGCGCTAAGCTATGAGATGTGTTTGGCGATTGATGAGGCCCTGATTGCATGGGTCGATGACCCTGACGTGCATTTGATCATCATTGATGCCGAAGGGGATCGGGCGTTTTGTGCGGGCGGTGATATTCGCGAGATTTACGACATCGGAAAATCCGGCGATCACAGTCGCGCGCAAGCGTTTTGGCGCGATGAATACCGCATGAACGCGCGGCTTTATGAATTCCCCAAGCCGATTGTCAGCTTTATGCAGGGCTTCACCATGGGCGGCGGTGTGGGCGTTGGCTGTCATGGGTCGCACCGCGTCATGGCGCGCTCGTCCCGCATGGCGATGCCGGAATGTGGCATTGGTCTGGTGCCGGATGTGGGCGGGTCGTTGATCCTTGCCCAAGCGCCCGGGCATCTGGGCGAATACATCGGCATCACCGGGGCGCGACTGGCGCCGGGGGATGCCATTCACGCCGGATTTGCCGACCATGTGATCCCGCAAGCCCAGTGGCCTGCGTTGATTGCCGATCTGGAACGGACGGGGGATCCGAGCCATATACATGAGGCGGAAATCCCGCCCATTCCCGGCAATCTCTCAGCGATGCAGCCAATGATTGATGCGCATTTTGGCGGGCGCAGCCTGCCGGCCATCATCGCGTCACTGCGCGCAGAAGACAGCCAGTTTGCGACCAACACCTTGGAGCTGCTGGAGCGGAACTCGCCGCTGTCGATGGCCTGCGCGGTCGATATCATTCACCGTTTGCAAGACGAAGGTCATGTCCGGCCCGCGCTGATGCTGGAATACCGGTTTGTCTATCGCGCGCTGGCACAATCGGACCTGATCGAAGGCATTCGGGCGGCGGTGATCGACAAAGATCGCGCCCCGAACTGGAAACACACGCTGGACAATTTGCCGCCTGACGCGGTGGACAATATGCTCGCCCCTTTGGGCGACAAAGAACTGAGTTTTTAAGGAGAGAACGCCATGAAAATCGGATTTATTGGACTTGGGAATATGGGTGGCCCGATGGCTGCAAATCTTGCCAAAGCGGGGCATGAGGTCACGGGTTTTGATATGGCAGATGTGGCCATTGACGGCGTGAGCATGGCCGACACCGGGGCGAATGCTGTCAAAGGCGCGGATGTGGTGGTGACCATGTTGCCCAACGGCAATATCCTTCGTGCGGTGGCCAATGAGATTATACCGGTGATGGAAAAAGGCGCAGCTTTTGTCGATTGCTCAACCGTTGACGTGGAAAGCGCGCGCGCGGTGGCAAAACAGGCCGTGGCGGCCGGGCTTTTGGCGGTGGATGCGCCGGTGTCCGGCGGCGTTGGCGGGGCCGCTGGCGGCACGCTGACCTTTATGGCAGGTGGCTCGGCAGACGCCTTTGCCAAGGCTGATCCGCTCTTTGACATTATGGGTCAAAAAGCGGTGCATTGCGGGGAAAGCGGTGCGGGCCAAGCGGCAAAAATCTGTAACAATATGATCCTTGGAATCACCATGGCCGGCACCTGTGAAGCCTTTGCTTTGGCGGATAAATTGGGTCTGGACCGGCAAAAAATGTTTGACGTTGTGTCGACCTCATCTGGTTACAGCTGGACCATGAACGCCTATTGCCCGGCGCCCGGTGTGGGGCCAGCCTCGCCCGCTGACAACGACTATAAACCCGGCTTTGCGTCTGAGCTGATGCTCAAGGATTTGCGCCTGAGCCAGCAAGCCGCAGAAGCGGTGGATGCGGACACCCCAATGGGTCAACGCGCGACCGAGCTTTACACGGATTTCGTTGAGGATGAAGACGGCTTGGGCATGGATTTCTCAGCCATGCTGCCGCGCTTTGAAAAACGCGGCCGCGGCTAACAGCCCAAATTCAGTCGCAAACCCAAGCAAGGGGGCGCTGCCCCCTTGTACCCCCGAGGTATTTTCAGCAAGAAAAAGGAAACGCTGCGTATCGGCTTTTTTCTTGTCTTAAATATCCCCGCCGGAGGCATCCCCCATGAGCTGGACCCAAGACACTTTGGATATCGCGCAACTGGAAGCGCCCGCGCGGGCATTACTGGACACATTGTCGCCGATGTCCGTACCCAAAGGGGCGGTGCTTTTCTGCCCCGGTGAGGCGGTGAAAGGCTATGTGTTTGTACTCTCTGGACAGGTCGATGTTAATCTTGTGGGGCCAAATGGGCGCGATATTCTGCTCTATCGGGTCGCGCCGGGGCAAAGCTGTATTCAATCCACATTGGGTCTGTTGGGCGGCGAGGATTACACTGGCGAAGCCACTGCAGAGACAGCAACAAAAATGGTGTTGATCCCACGCGATGTGTTTTTTGCACTGATCGACAGCTCACCCAAGTTTCGCCGTATGGTGTTTGGGGCCTTTGCCGACCGGATGCAGGCGATGATGCAACTGATTGAGAATGTGAGTTTTATGTCGGTTGAGGCGCGGTTGGCGGCCCTTATTCTGGACCGGGCGGGGCCGGACAATTGCCTAAAGATGACCCAAGCCGAGATTGCCACCGCCATTGGCACCGCGCGCGAAGTTGTGTCGCGACGCTTGGACAAAATGGCGCAGGCGGGCTTGGTTGGCCATGAGCGCGGCACGGTGATTGCGTTAAACCGCGCGGAGCTAGAGGAGTTGCGGCGCGGGCCTGCGATGTAACGGCGGTCTCTAAAATCCATTTCTGTGTGACAGGGTCACATGCCTTTCTGCGCGCGCCGTCTTAACACTGGGGCAACAGACAGAAAGGACAATCTCATGTTTAAGAAAAACGCTGGTTCCATCGACCGTATCCTTCGCATTGTCGCAGGTTTGGCCCTGATCGGTTGGTACGCATTCGCAGGCGGGCCGATTTGGGCGCTGATCGGTATTGTGCCATTGGTCACAGGCCTGATCGGCAGCTGCCCGGCCTATTCGCTTCTGGGCATCAAGACCTGCAAGCTGAAACAGTGACTTGTTTTCGATTTCGCAACCTTTGCCTTGTAGAACGGATTTAGGTTGTAACAAGTGATTGGGGGCCAGGACATTCCAGCCCTGACCCCCACTAAGGTTTGCGTCTTTTGAAGTAGAGAGTGCGGCGGGGAGATCATCCCCGCCTTTTCTATTTCGTGATGATCTCTGGTCCCATCAATGTGGTTGGCAACCAAGTTGAGAGGAACGGAATATAGGTCACCATGATCAGGAAGACGAAGAGCACGGCGAGGAACGGAAGGGCCGCTTTCACCACTTTCATCATCGGCATCCCGGCCACGCCAGAGGTCACAAAAAGGTTGAGACCCACAGGTGGTGTGATCATGCCGATCTCCATGTTCACCACCATGATGATGCCAAGGTGGATCGGGTCCACGCCAAGCTCAATCGCGATGGGAAAGACCAGAGGCGCGACGATCACGATCAGGCCCGAGGGTTCCATAAATTGACCACCGATCAGCAGGATGATGTTCACGATGATCAGGAACATAATCTTGCCAAAGCCCGCCGACAGCATCGCGCCTGCGATTTGTTGTGGGATCTGCTCATCGGTCAGAACATGCTTTAGGATCAGCGCGTTGGCGATGATGAACATCAGGGTGATGGTCAGCTTGCCCGCATCAAACAACGTCTTGCGGGTGTCTTCGTGGAAAAAGGCTGTGATCAGCGCCTGTGGCTTTTGCAACAGCGTCTTTTTACCCTCACCTTTGTCCGCCAAGGGGCCCATATCGCGGTAGATGAAGGTCGCAACAAGAAAGGCGTAGACCGAGGCCACAGCGGCGGCTTCTGTTGGGGTGAAAAGCGCGCCGGTGATGCCGGGAATGCCGTAGATGCCAACCATGATGATCACGATCAGCAAAAGCCCCCAGACCGCGTCTGAAAAGCTGGCGAACACCTCTTTCCAGCCGCCGAACTCGCCTTTTGGCATATTGCGGATGGTGGCGATGACATAGATGGCGATCATCAGCATGATGCCGGCCAACAGCCCGGGAATAACGCCCGCAAGGAACATCCGGCCCACGGAAACTTCGACCGCCGAGGCATAGACCACCATCACGATGGAAGGTGGAATGAGGATGCCCAAGGTGCCCGCGTTACAGATCACGCCCGCGGCGAAATCTTTTGAGTACCCCACCTGTTGCATCGCCGCGATGACAATGGTCCCGATCGCCACAACCGTCGCCGGGCTTGACCCGGACAAGGCGGCAAACAGCATACAGGCAAAGACACCCGCAATCGCCAGACCGCCGCGCATATGCCCCACACAAGCGATGGAGAAACGGATGATCCGCTGCGCCACGCCGCCGGTTGACATAAAGCTTGAGGCGAGGATGAAAAACGGGATCGCCAGAAGGGTATAGTGCCCCGCCTGGGCCTGATAGAAACTTTGCGCAACTGACGCCAGCGAGGTTTCAGAAAAGAGCAAAAGGAAGATGATCGAGCTCATCCCCAGCGACACCGCAATCGGCACGCCGAGCATCAAGAACCCAACAACCATTAGGAAAAGAAAGAGTACATCCATGGGTCAGGTCCCTGATTTTGTATGTTCGGTGGCATCATGGTCGGCTTGCAGCTGTTCGATCTCATCTTCCACTTCGTGGCTGACGATCAGGCTGTCTTGCGCCCCGGTCCAGATGCGGATCGTGGCCTGCACAAAGCGGAAAAGCAAAAGCGCCGTGCCAACGGGCAGGATGATATAAGGCACCACACGCGGCAGCTTGTCATAGGTCTCACCGTAGTTGATCCAGTCTTCCAAGAAACGCAGGATCCCCGGCATCGGCACCTGATCGGTGATGTAAAAGCTTTGCCCGCGGGTCTGTTCAAACCCGGTGGGAAACCAGCGACCAGAGGTGCGGCTGAGTTCGGCATAAGGCGCCCAGTAATCCCACGCGCCTTTCAAAAGCAGGAAGGAATAGACGATGCAAACGGCCCCTGCCATCAACGCCACGGCCTTGCGCCAGCCCGGCGACATGATGTTGGTCAGCGCATCCACCCCAAGATGGGCGGTGACTTTCACGCCGTAGCTCACGCCCAGCAAAACCAGCCAGGCAAACAGGATCAACGTGACCTCCAGCCCCCAGATGATAGAACTGTTGAACAGATAACGCAGCACAACATTTACAAAGGTGATCATCGTCATCAAGCCCAAAAGCAGCGCAATCGCCGTCTCTTCGAACCCGTGTTTTAGTGTGGATGAATGGCTCATCTGTCCCCTCCCCTTACGTCGCCTGATGCGGCGGGGTGCAACTATCGTGCAGGAAATTTTTGTCGGATATTCAAGAGTGTTCGGGGCCCGCGCGTGGCAGGCCCCGGAAGGGATGCTTAGTGCATTCCGTTGATTTTTTGCGCAGCTTCGATGTTTTCGGCGCCGACGTCGCCTTCAAACTTCGACCAAACTGGCTTCATCGCGGCAACCCAGGCCGCGCGCTGTTCAGCGGTCAATTGGCGCACGGTGCTGCCGGCATCGATGACAGATTGCTTGGCGGCTTCATTCACAGCAAAGGCTTCGCCGTTGCGGGTTTTGGACACTTCGCTCATGATGGTGGACAGCTGGTCACGCACATCGGCGGGCAGACCTTCCCACCAGTCAACATTGGTCACAACGAGGTAATCAATGATGCCGTGGTTGGTCTCGGTCACGCCGTCCTGAACCTCAAAGAACTTTTTGCCGTAGATGTTCGACCAGGTGTTTTCCTGACCATCCACAACGCCGGTTTGCAGCGCGCCGTAAACTTCGGAAAATGCCATTGGCTGTGGGCTTGCCCCGATGGCTTCCATCTGTGCCACCAGCACGTCCGAGGTTTGAACACGGAATTTCAGGCCAGCCGCATCCGTCGGCAGCTCAAGCGGTTTGTTGGCTGAAAACTGCTTCAGACCATTGTGCCAGAACGCCAGGCCCAACAGACCACGACGGGTCATGCTTTCTTTCATCGCCTGACCGGTTTCCGACTGTTGGAACGCATCCACAGCATCCATGTTTTTGAACATGAACGGCAGGTCAAAAATGCGGAATTTCTTGGTGAAGGCTTCGAATTTCGACAGGCTTGGCGCGGCCATCTGAACGTCGCCTTGCAGCATCGCCTCAAGCACTTGGTTGTCGTTATAAAGGGTCGAGTTCGGGTACACTTCCATGCACGCCTTGCCGTCCATCTCTTTGTTCACACGGTCCGCCAGCAAAGACGCCGCGATCCCTTTGGGGTGCTTGTCGGCGTTGGTTACGTGGCTGAACTTGATCACAATCTCGCCGTCGTCACAGGCGGCGTTTGCGGTGCCCATTGAAACGGTCAGGGCCAGCGCAGATGCGGCCATCGTAAGGAATTTCATGTGGTGTCCTCCCAGACAGAATATCTTCCTACATCCCGAAACGGATGTTGGGGCTATTGGGCCATGTGGGATGAGGCTGACCAAGGGGCAAGTTAATGTTAGCGATATCGGTTGTTTTTTAGGTTCGATTACAAAGACTTGTCGCGCCTATTTTTGCGGCACCAGTGATGAAAAAACAGCAGATGAGTGGATTTCCGCACAGGGAACAGACAGGTTGTGCGGATTTCCGCACAGGTGAGGGATTCGGGGGGGCGACTCAGTTGAGGTGATTCGGCACTTCAGCGAAACTCACCGGCAGGACACCGACAGCAGACGCACCTGCATTGCGAGGGAAATATCCCTGGGCCCACTCACCCCCGATAATCCTCCGCCTTAATCCCATGCCGCGCGAGCTTGTCGTAGAATGTCTTGCGGGGGAGTTTTAGCTCTTTGGCGGTGGCGGTTGCCCCGCCCGCGTTACGACGCAGCGCCTCGATCAAAAGCGAGCGTTCCACTTGGGCGAGCTGTTGGGCAAGGCCCGGGCGCGCCTCGTCGCCCTCTTCAATATCGCCAAGCCCCAGCCCCATCGCAAAGCGCATCGCGGTGTTCATCAGCGCGCGCGCATTGCCGGGCCAGTCTTGCGCCATCAACTGTCCGATCACCTCTTGGCTGATCTCGGGCGGGGTCAATGCCGCCTGTTCGCTGGCGATCGACACGTAATGGCGAAACAGCACCGGGATGTCGTCTTTACGCTCGCGAATGGCCGGGATGCGCACGCGCAGCACGTCGAGTTTATAATAAAGGTCGGGGTTAAACCGCCCCGCCTCCACCTCGCCCGCAAGGTCGCGGTAGGTGCCCACGACCACCCGCGCGGTTCCCGATTTCTCCAGCAAGTTCAGCAGGCTATATTGCACTGATGCCTCAAGGGCGGCGATTTCATCCAAGAACAGCGTGCCGCCCTCGGCCCGTTCAAAGGCGGCGTCCAACGCCTCAGCCGTCAGGCCCGCGGCGGGCAATTTCACAAACGGGCGCATTGCCACGCCGGACAAAAGATGCACAACCTCAGCCACTTTTGCGGTGCCGGATCCCGGCTCGCCACAGATCAGAACTTCCGCTTGCGTCGCAGCCACAGACCTGACCCGCGCGCGCAAATCGTCGGCCTGCGTGCTTTCGCCAAACAGCAATCGCGAGGCCGCATCGCCCTTTTGTGCGTTGCGTTTAAGGGCGCGGTTTTCCAGAACCAGCCGCCGTGTGGCCAGCGCCCGTTCAATCACCGTCACCAGCGCGGCGGTGTCACAGGGTTTTTCAAGGAAATCAAAGGCCCCCGCATTCATCCCACGCACGGCCATGGGGATGTCGCCCTCCCCCGTCAACAAGATCACCGGCAGCTCGGCATCCACTTTTTGCGCCTGCGTGAGCAGTTGAAACCCGTCTTTGCCGGGCATCCGAATATCGCTGACCACCACCCCTTCGAATTGCTCCGACAGGTGGTCTTTGGCCTCGATATAGCTGCCGGTCAGGATCGCATGATAGCCCGCAAGGTCCAGCGTCTGGCCCAAAGCCTCGCGCACCATCGCGTCGTCATCGACCAAAAGCACCTTGCGCGTCTGGGATTGGGTCATGTTGCGGGTTCCTTATGTGTCGACGCGGACCAATATTCCAGCTCAACCGTGAACATCGCACCACTTGGCGCTTCCGTGGGCCCATCGGTGGGCGCATCAGTCGGCGCATTGGTCCCGCGAATGTTGCCGCCAAAGCTTTGCACCAAACCATAAGAGATCGACAGGCCAAGACCCATCCCCTCCTCCCCCACTTGTTTGGTGGTGTAAAAGGGGTCGAAAATCTTGTCGGTGTTGGTGATGCCAGGGCCGGTGTCGCGCACCGTCACCGTCAGCTTTTCGGCTTGTATCAAATTGATATCAATGCGTTTTTTATCCTGCCCGGCCATCGCATCCGCCGCATTGTTGATCAGGTTGACAAAGACCTGACCCAAACGCACCTCGCCGCCGATGGCGTAAACCGGGTGGTCCGGTGGGTGCCAGCCCAGCGTGATATCATCGCCGCGCAGACGTGCCCCGGTTAGCTCGACTGCGGCGTTGATCACCTGTGCCAAATCGACCTTGCCATGGGGTTCGCTTTCATTGCGAGCAAAGGCGCGCAGGTTTTTGATGATCCGATCCATCCGGCCGGCAAGTTCGGAAATTCGCAACAGATTGGCCCCCGCTTTGTCAGGCGCACCTCGGCTGAGAAACTGGGTTCCATTGTCGGCAAAGCTGCGGATTGCCATCAAGGGTTGGTTGAGTTCGTGGCTGATCCCGGCCGACATTTGCCCGAGGGCCGACAGCTTGCCCGCCTGCACCAAATCCGCCTGTGCCTGTTGCAAATCCGCATTGGCCTGGGTCAGGGCGGCGGTGCGTTTCACCACGCGGGCCTCAAGTTTGGTGTTGGCGGCGGCCTCAATCTCCAACCGGTCTGCCAACGCGCGACGCCGTTGCCCAACCACAAAAAACGCCCCCCCAAACAGCAGAAAAATTGCCCCGGTGATCACCGCAATCTGTACGCCCGCCCGCAATGCCGGGCGGCTGTCCAGCAGCAACTCCCCTTTTAAACCAACCGTCAAAAGGTCACGTTCCAGATGCAGCGCCTGTGTCGGCAAATATGGCCCGCCATCCAAACTCCACAGTTGATGACCACGCCACATATGCTGTTGAATGGCCATGAAATCATCCGCCATCCGGTCCGCCAGCACCAGTTCCGAGCGGTTGGTGACCAAAACCCGTCCCTTTGCATCAGAGAAGAACACGACCGCCGCGGACCCCGGCCAGTCATCCTCATATTTGCGGATGTCAATTTCGGCCACCACCGCGCCAATCACCCGCCCGTCGGGCGCGCGCAAGGGGGCGGCAAAGCTGAACAACCGCTTGGTTTCGCCTCTGGTCCCGGGACGGGTTGTGGCGACCTGTCCCAACGCGCCATTTAACGCGCGCACCACCGGAAGCGCGTCTGGGGTCCAGGGCGCGGGCAAGGCCACATTCTGTTCCGATCGGGCCAGTATATGCCCCTCGACATCCACCAATGCGAATTGCCGCGCGCCGGTCATATCCGTCAAGCGAGACAGGAAACTCACCGCATCGCTGCGCTCGCCCAGCCGGTCATTCACCGTGTAAAGGGCCGCACGCAGCACCGGGTGTTCAGCGGCGACAACCACCAGTTCACGATAGCGAAAGAGGTGGCGTTGCAACCGATCAGAGGCCAGCGCCAAATCGGTTTCGGCCCGTTCCGCCAAGGGATCCAGCGCATCACGCCACGCAAGCATGCCGACGCCGCCACTGATCGGCACCGCGATCAACAGGTAAAGCAAAAACCATCGAAACCGAAAAAGTCGCAACATGGGCAAGACCTTAAGGCGCCGCTCTTGCAAAGGCCAGCGGGTTTGGTGAATGTGCGGGGATGAAAAAACTGACCCAATCCCCCACCGCCGCCGATTTCGTGCAAGACCCATATGCGTTTTACGCGCGCGCCCGTAATGATGGCGATCTGTTCTATTGGGAGGACTACAAGATGCCGATGGCGGTCAGCCATGCGGCGGTCAGCACGCTGTTGCGCGATCGTCGCTTTGGCCGCGAACCTGTCGAGCCGCGCAAATTTCCCGCACATTTGGCCCCGTTTTATGCCGTTGAGGCGCACTCGATGCTAGAGCTTGAAGCCCCACGCCATACCCGCCTGCGTTCCCTTGTGTTGCGCGCCTTTACCTCGCGCCGCATTGCCGGGCTGGCCCCAGAGGTAGAGACCCTTGCGCATGAAATGATCGACGGGTTTCCGGCTGCGGGTTCCGGGGTTGAATTTGACCTGCTGCCCGCCTTTGCCACCCGCATTCCCGTGATCATCATCTGCCGCCTGTTGGGCGTGCCAGAGGCAATGGCGGATGATCTTTTGGCGTGGTCCAACGCGATGGTGTCAATGTATCAGGCGCGGCGCACCCGCGAGATTGAAAACAGCGCCGTGGCCGCAACCGAAGCCTTTGTCGCCTTCATGCGCGGCTATGTCGAAGACCGCCGGGCCGACCCGCGCGACGATCTGATCACCCAGTTGATCCAAGCCGAAGAAGGGGGGGAAAAGCTATCAACGGATGAGCTGATCACCACCTGCATCCTTTTGTTAAACGCGGGACATGAGGCGACGGTGCATGCAATGGCAATTGCGGTGAAAACGCTGCTCGAACACCGCACGCCCAAGACGGCGCTTGCCCCGGATGCCATTGATCAGACCGTTGAAGAAACCCTGCGGTTTGACCCGCCCCTGCATATGTTCACCCGCCATGCTTATGAAGATCTGGAGCTGTTTGGGCATTCCTTTAAGCGCGGCGATGAAGTGGGGCTGTTGCTGGCTGCGGCCAATCGCGATCCCGCCAATTGGGGGGATCCCAACCGCTTTGACCCCACCCGAAAAATCAAACAAAACAGTGCCTTCGGCTCTGGTGTGCATTTCTGCGTCGGCGCTCCTTTGGCGCGACTGGAGCTCGTGAATGCACTGCCGATCCTGTTTGATCGCTGCCCCAACCTGCGCCTGAGCCAGCCGCCGGACTATGGCAATGTCTATCATTTTCATGGGCTGACCCGTTTGATGGTCACGCGCTGACTTTTTGCCTTCGGCGAGGATATTTGGAACAAGAAAAAAGGGCCGCGCATTTTTCCTTGTCTTAAACATCCCGGGGTGAGCGAGCTTGCCTCGCGAGGGGCAGCGCCCCTAGCGCCGTTTCGAATAGGCAATTCAGATCGGCAATTCAGATCGGCAATTCGGTGGAAAACTTCAGCTCTTCCATCGACAACAGCGCGGTGACGTTGAAGATCCTCACCTCGGAAATCAGCGCCTGATAAAACACATCATAGGCGCGGGCGTTTTCTACGCGGACCTTCAGGATATAGTCGATTTCACCGGCGAGCCTGTGGGCTTCCATCACTTCGGGGCGTTCTTGCAGGGCCTTTAGGAACTTGCCTTGCCAATCGGCCTCATGCTCGGATGTGCGGATGAGTACAAAGAAGCAAGCCTCAAACCCGAGGCTTTCAGCGTCCAAAATCATGGTGTTTTGCCCGACCACGCCCGCTTCGCGCATTTTGCGAATGCGATTCCACACCGGCGTCTTTGACGAGCCGACTTTGCGGGCGATCACGTCCAGAGATTGGCCTGCGTCCACCTGAAGCTCGCGCAGAATTTTCTTGTCGATCTCATCGAGCCGAACAGACATTTCGATTTTCCTTACATTTCGAACCGAGCGTTCGCTTTGGGCAAAGAATCGGAACAAACGTCCTTATTGACCGCAGCTAATCGCAATTTCCTAGGAAAATGTCCTATATACACACGGAACGCAACTAGAAAGGACCGGCCCATGGCACGCCCCTTTACACCCAAAGTCGTAACCGCAAATGACCTTGTCTCTGGCGATGTGATTTATCTTGCTGTGGATGGCAGCTGGGTGCGCGAGTTGTGTATGGCCTTGGTGCTGAGCACCCAAGAGGATGCTGATGCGCGTCTGTTTGAGGCCGAAACCCAGCCGCATATCGCGGTAGGTGCCTATTTGGCAGATGTTAAGGCGGGCGATCACGGCCCGGTTCCCACCCATTTTCGCGAAGCGTTCCGGGCAAAAGGCCCGTCGAACCGCCCGCATGGAAAGCAAGAACGCAAAGAAGAGGTGCCCGCTCATGTATGATTATGCCGATTTCGACGATCACTTTGTGCGCACCCGCACCGCGCAGTTCCGCAAGCAAGTGGAGCGTCGCGTTTCTGGTGCTTTGACGGAAGACGAGTTCAAACCGCTGCGTTTGATGAACGGGGTCTATCTGCAATTGCACGCGTACATGCTGCGCGTGGCGATCCCTTATGGCTCGGTGAACCCGGATCAGATGCGCCAGCTGGCGTATCTGGCGGATAAGTTCGACAAAGGCTATGGCCATTTCACCACCCGTCAGAACATTCAGTACAACTGGCCAAAGTTGTCGGATATCCCAGATATGCTGGACGCTTTGGCGGATGTGCAGATGCACGCGATCCAGACCTCGGGCAACACCATTCGCAACGTCACCGCCGATCATTTCGCCGGTGCGGCCGCGGATGAGGTTGAAGACCCGCGCCCAACGGCTGAGCTGATCCGCCAGTGGTCCACCGACCACCCGGAGTTCCAGTTTCTGCCGCGCAAATTTAAGTTGGCCGTGACCGGATCGCCCGAAGATCGCGCCGTGACCAAAGCGCATGATGTGGGTATCCGCATTGTGACGCGGGGCGGCGACGTGGGCTATCAGATCATCGTTGGCGGTGGTCTGGGACGCACGCCTGTTGTGGGGCAAGTGCTGAATGAGTTTTTGCCACGGGCAGATTTGCTCCCGTATCTCGAGGCGATTGTGGCCGTTTACAACGTGCTGGGGCGCCGCGACAACAAATACAAGGCGCGCATTAAGATCACCACGATGGAAAACGGGATTGAGAAAATCCGCGAGCTGGTGGACGCAAAATTCGCCCAGACCCGCCCGCTGTTTTCCGGTGTGGATCAGGAGCATTTCGCGCGCATTCAGGCCAGCTTTCCGCAGCCAGCGTTCAAATCCGCGGACACCGGTGCCTATGATGCGGCGTACGCGACCGACCCCGGTTTTCGCAGCTTTGCCGACACCAATTTGGACACACACCGTGACGATCAGCACGCGATTGTGACGATTTCACTGAAAGCCCATGGCGAAACGCCCGGCGATGCCACGTCTGAACAAATGCGGGTGATCGCGGATCTGGCCGAGACGGTTGGGTATAGCGATCTGCGCATCAGCCACGAGCAAAACGTGATCCTGCCGCATGTGCATAAATCGG
Organism: Aliiroseovarius lamellibrachiae; assembly: GCF_018599245.1. GTDB lineage: Bacteria > Pseudomonadota > Alphaproteobacteria > Rhodobacterales > Rhodobacteraceae > Aliiroseovarius > Aliiroseovarius lamellibrachiae. The sequence goes on along the minus strand of NZ_JAHEVJ010000003.1, from coordinate 110,820 downwards.
ATCTGCCCGCGCTTTATGCCACCCTGCGTGCGCATGGGTTGGCGACGGCAAATGCCGGTCTGATTTCAGATATCATCGCCTGCCCCGGCATGGATTACTGCGCGCTGGCCACCGCCCGTGCGATCCCGGTGGCGCAGGATATTGCCACGCGGTTTGACGAACTGAAGCTGGAGCATGACATCGGCCCGATCAAGCTGAAAATCTCTGGCTGCATCAATGCCTGCGGGCATCATCACCTGGGCCATATCGGCATTTTGGGCTTGGATCGCGCCGGCGTTGAGAACTATCAGATCACCTTGGGTGGTGACGGTGGGGCGGACACTGTGATCGGCAAACGCACCGGTCCGGGCTTTGCCTATGACCAGATTGTACCGGCGATTGAGCGTATCCTGTTGGCTTATCTCGACCTGCGCGACGGGCCGGAGGAAACCTTTTTGGAAGCGCACCGCCGCCTTGGCGACGCGCCGTTCAAAGCCGCCCTTTATCCAGAGGGCGCTGCTGGGGGGAAATCTCATGCCGCTTGAAGCCCCCCTGCCTGCGTTAGAGGAGCGTGTTGCCGATCTGAACGCGCGCTTCAAACACCGCTCGGCCACCCAAGTGATGAGCCACGCGCTGACCGATCCTGAGATCGGGCCGCTGGCGCTTGTCTCTAGCTTTGGGGCGGAAAGTGTCGTGCTTTTGCATATGGTGTCGCGGGTTGATCGCAGCACCCCGGTGATCTTTTTGGACACGCAGATGCTGTTTCAGGAAACGCTGGAATATCAAGTGGATGTGTCCAAAAAGCTCGGCCTGACCGATGTGCGGACCATTCATCCGGACGCCGATCAGGTGTTCAAGCGCGACCCGGACAATATCCTGCATCTGGCAGATACCGATGCCTGCTGTAATTTGCGCAAGGTGGAGCCCTTGGCCAATGCAATCGCGCCATTTGACGGTTGGATCACCGGGCGCAAACGCTTTCAGGGCGGCAAGCGCGTGGATCTTGAGTTTTTCGAGATTGAAAATGGTCGCATCAAAGTCAATCCACTGGCCCATTGGGCGGCGGACGACGTGAAAGACTACATGATCAACAACCGCCTGCCCCGCCACCCGCTTGTTGGGCGTGGCTTCCCGTCGATCGGCTGTGCGCCGTGCACATCTGCGGTGAAACCGGGCGAAGACCCCCGTGCGGGTCGCTGGCGCGGGGCTGAGAAATCTGAATGTGGCATTCATTTTGTGGATGGCAAAATACAACGTATCGCCTCGTCACCCGAGCAGGGGGACTAGGCGATGCGGCACAACATAGAGATGAAGCGAATGTTTCGCCACACCGCCGCGACGCGGCAGTACGGCAAAACATTTTTGGTGCGTGTAGGAGCAGAGCAATGACTGTGATTGTAGTTGATACCGGCTTTGGTCCGGACACTTGGGAACATGGGTTTGCGGCGCGAGACGAGCGCGCCGCAAATGACCCCCGTGGGTTGGATCTGACATCTGACACCGACCCTGCTGATCTGGGCGATCTGATGTTGGGTGTGGCGGCGATCCGCATTGATTTTCCATCCTTTGCCGATGGGCGCGGGTTCACGCTTGCGCGGCATTTGCGCAACCTTGGCTATCAGGGGCGCCTTCGTGCCGCGGGCCATGTGATTTCGGATCAATACGCCATGGCGCGGCGATCTGGCTTTGACGAGGTTGAAATCTCGGACGCCTTGGCGGCGCGCCAACCGGAAGAGGATTGGGTGTACCGTGCAAACTGGCGTGCCTATGACTATCGGTCGCGGCTTGCAGGGCTTGCTCAGGCCTAGACCCCCCTTCGCTCACCACCTATATAACAACATGAAAGGCCGGGGTTTTCGCCCCGGTATAGCTCATGAATGAAGTGACATCTGTTATGGACGCTGAACCCAAAGTAAAAGCCGTACCCACCCTGCCGGACGCACAGACCGTGACCGAGGTGAAACATTACACCGACCGCCTGTTCAGCTTTCGCTGTACGCGCCCCGCATCCTTGCGGTTCCGGTCGGGTGAATTTGTGATGATCGGCCTGATGGGCGACCCTGATCCGAAAACCGGCAAACAAAAGCCGCTGTTGCGGGCCTATTCCATTGCCTCGCCCAGCTGGGATGAAGAGATGGAGTTTTACTCGATCAAGGTGCAAGACGGCCCACTGACGTCAAAATTGCAGCACATCAAAGTGGGCGACGAGGTGATCCTGCGCCCGAAACCCGTGGGCACCTTGGTCCATGACGCGCTGATCCCCGGCAAACGCATCTGGTTCTTTGCCACCGGCACCGGGTTTGCGCCTTTTGCGTCCTTGCTGCGTGAACCGCAGACCTATGAGGATTACGACGAGGTGATCATCACCCACACCTGCCGCGAAGTGGGCGAGCTGACCTATGGGCGCGATCTGATTGAGAGTTTGAAACACGACGAGCTTTTGAACGAAGTGATCGGCGACGGGTTCTGGAAAAAGATCAAATACTACCCAACAACGACCCGCGAAGAGAGCGCCAAGATGGGCCGGATCACCGACCTGATGCGCTCTGGCGAGGCGTTCAAAGATCTGGGGGTGGAACCGCTGAACCCCGACACGGATCGCGCGATGATTTGCGGCAATCTGGCCTTTAACCTTGAGCTGAAAGAGATGTTTGAGGAATACGGGCTGGAAGAAGGCGCCAATTCCAAGCCCGCGCAATATGTGGTTGAGAAAGCGTTTCTCGATTAAGGTTGAAAGCACCGCTTTCAACCAACAGGTGACAGGCGAATGCACCGCAATCGCCGAGAACCACCAAGGTTGAAAATCCCATTTTCAACCAACAGGCGCAGGTGATTTGCGAAATCGCCGAGAGCCGCCAAGGTTGAAAGCACCGCATTCAACCATCAGGTGACAGGCGAATGCACCGCAATCGCCGAGAGCCGCCAAGATTAAAAAACGCCGCGCAGATCACTCTGCGCGGCGTTCGTGTTTTAACCTTGATGTGGGCTTACATGCCCAGCGCGGTTTTCACTTGGTCCAGCACGGCTTTCAGCATGTCAGGGTTGTTGGCGGCTTGCTCAACACCGGTTTTCAGTGCCAGTTTTTGCACGTCACCCAAGTTTGAACCGTCGATCAATTCGCCGACTTTAGCGGCGTCAAACCCTTCTGGGGTCAGCAAGGTTTTGGCCATGTCCATTGCGGTCATTGGGGCGGCTTCGGTGGCTTCTGCTGCGGTTTCAGTTGCGGCCTCTGCGGTGTCTGCTGCCGCTTCGGTGGCCTCAGCAGCGGTGCCTGTAACAGCCTCGGTCGCAGCACCAGCAGCATCTTCGACAGCGCCGGCAACAGCGTCAGTTGCGGCCTCGGTTGCGGCCCCCAGTGCTTCGGTCACAGCAGCAGATTCGCCCACAACATCGGTCACAACATCGCCAACAGCCTCCATTGCGCCTTCAACGGCGTCTGTTGCGGCGTCTGTTGCGGCTTCGGTCACAGCGTCCGTTGCAGCGGCGGCGGCTTTGGCAGCCTCAGCAGCGGCAGCCTCCGCAGCGGCAGCAGCTTCTGCAGCCATTGCCTCGGCTTTAGCGGCTTCTTCGGCGGCCATTGCTTCAGCTTTAGCGGCTTCTTCAGCAGCCATCGCTTCGGCTTTGGCGGCTTCTTCAGCGGCCATGGCTTCGGCAGCGGCTTTTTCCTCAGCAACCATTGCTTGTTGGCCGGAATACCACTTGTACCCACCAAAAATGGCAACGGCGGCAATAACAACTGCAATCAGCGTCTTGTTCATATCGACTTCCTTAAAATTCTGGTTCGCGCCCGGGCGTCCCCCCGGCTTTGGGGGCAAATGGCGGCAATTTGGGGTGATCTGCAAGGGGAGTTTCGCCACAGACACGTCAAAACGCGGAAAGTCGCGCGCTTTCGGCTTGAAAGCGCGCATCAGCCCCTTTACGTTTCGCCTTAAGTACAGATGAAACCAAAGAAGGAATGGCACCATAGCCCGCAGACCTCATAATGCGCCCCCACAGCGCGACACCGGCCCTCGTATCAACGAACGCATCCGTTCAGACGAAATCCGCCTTATTGGCGCGGATGGCGAAAACGTGGGTGTTGTCACCCCAGCGCGTGGCATGGTCCTGGCGGATGAAGCCGGTTTGGATCTGGTTGAGATTTCGCCCAATGCAAACCCGCCTGTGTGTAAGATTATGGACTTTGGTAAGTTCAAATACGAGACACAAAAGCGCGAAGCGGAAGCCCGCAAAAAGCAAAAGACCATCGAAGTCAAAGAGGTGAAGTTCCGTCCCAACACGGACACCCACGACTACGAAGTGAAAATGCGCAATGTGGTGAAGTTTCTGGGCGGCGGCGACAAGGTGAAAATCACCCTGCGGTTCCGTGGTCGCGAAATGGCACACCAGAACCTTGGTCGTGAACTGCTGCTGCGTGTGGCGGAAGACACCAAGGACATCGGCAAGGTTGAAAACATGCCGAAGATGGAAGGTCGCCAGATGGTGATGATGATCGGCCCACTGCCTAAGTGATATCTGACCCACTGCCTAAGTGATATCTGGCCCGCTGCCGAAGTAAGCGCGGTTGTATCACTCCACATGAATTCAAAAACGCCTCGTATCTGCGGGGCGTTTTTTATTGAGCTGAGAGATTGCCCGCCCCCAAGCGGTTTGTCGCAAATGACGGTGTTTTTCACCGCAAACGGTTTGCGACGGTGTCTGAAACGGGTCACATCAGGGGCATGTGGTGAAAACCGCTGCCAAACTCATCCCCCTGAAAAGGACCCCACAATGACCATCACCCGCCTGCACACCGGTGTGCGCTCGTCCAAAATCGTCAAACATGCTGGCGTTGTTTATCTGACCGGCCAAGTGGCCGACGGCGACAGCGTGGAAGAGCAAACCACCAAATGTCTCGCCAATATTGACGCGCTTTTGGCCGAGGCCGGATCGTCCAACAAAGACATGCTGCAAGTGACCATCTGGCTCGCGGATATGGCTGATTTTGACGGGCTGAACTCGGTCTGGAACGCGTGGGTGCCCGAAGGCCATGCCCCCGCCCGCGCCTGTGGCGAAGCTAAACTGGCGCGCCCAGAGCTGAAGGTCGAGTTTATCGTAACAGCAGCCTATGAGGCGGGTTGATCCCAGCGCATAAGACACAGGAATGCCCCGCCACTGGCGGGGCGTTCGCGCCGTTTCCGGTGATAAATGTAGATCATGCAGCACCGCGCCAACCACAACCCACCTTCCCCTTTCCCGCAACACCGCCTAAAACACCGCCATGGAAACCCTGTCTTTTCTCTTTGTCCCGCTGACTTTGCTGGCCACCGCTGTGATGGCGGCCTCGGCGGCTATTCAGGCGCATCGGGCCGAGATGGATCCGTTTGGCGCGACGGTGTTGGCGATTGCCACCGCGATGGGCGGCGGCACGTTGCGGGACCTTTTCCTTGGGCTCACCCCGGTTTTTTGGATCCGGGATGAGAGGTTTTTGGCCGTGGCGGTGCCGATTGCATTGATCAGCTTTGCGGTGGCCACGCGCATGTCGGCGGGCAATGGCCGGCGCCTGAAGGCGTTGATGCATCTTGATGCCATTGGTCTCGCGCTGTTCACGTTGACCGGCGTGCAAGTGGCGCTGGACGCGGGGATTTCGCCGATTTTGGCGGTGGTGCTGGGCTGTATCACCGGCACGGCGGGCGGGATGATCCGCGATCTTTTGTGCAATATGACGCCGAGCCTGTTGAAAGAAGACCTCTATGCCACGCTGTCGCTGATTGGTGGCGCGCTTTACATTGTGCTCTTGGGGCAAGTGGACGGCACGCTGGCCGCGGGCATCAGCTTTGCCGCTATTTTGCTGGCGCGGATTGTGGTGTTGAACCGGACGCCTGCGGGCGATCAGGTTTAACCTTCAGGCATAAGGTTAGAGATCACACAGCCGCTGGGCCATTTTGGGCCGCGCACGCCCAGCGCGCTCTACCGCGACCAATTCTGCCATGATCGACACCGCGATTTCCGCGGGGCCAACCGCGCCAATGTCCAGCCCGACCGGGCCGTGAATGCGGGCAAGCTGTTCAGGCGCATACCCCCGCGCGGCAAGGCGGTCGCGCCGCTCGGTTTGGGTGCGCGCGGACCCGAGACAACCGATATAGGCGACATCGCTGTTTAGCCCCGCCTCAATCGCCGGGTCGTCGATTTTGGGATCATGGGCGAGCGTGACGATCGCGGTGCGCGCATCCAGCCCAAGGGGGGGCAGCACCTCGTCCGGGTAATCTTCATAAAGGGTCACACCGGGAAAGCGACCTGCCGTGGCAAAGGCACCGCGCGGGTCGATCAGCACCACATCATGACCGACAATCTGCGCCATCGGGATCAGCGCTTGGGCCACATGCACGGCCCCCACGACAATCAGGCGGAGGGGTGGCGTGTGGTGGTGCAGGAAGAGGTCACCCTGCATCCCGGTTTCTTCGCTGTTTGGTGCGCGCAGTTCGCGGGACCAATCCAGCGTGTTCAGCGCAGTGACCACCGGCTGACGCGCGGCGCGGTGGGTGATGAGATCGGTGAGCATGGCAAGCGGGATCCCCTGCCCGCCACCCTGCCCGGCCCCTAAATCCGCGCCCACAGGTTCCACCAACACGCGGATTTCACCGCCACAGGCAAGCCCTGCGGAAAACGCATCCTCGCCCGAGACACCAAAGGTCAACAGCTGGCAGCGCCCGTCGGCAATTGCCTCTTGGGCCGCGATCACCACGGCGCCTTCGACACAGCCACCCGACACCGACCCTTCGATTTCGCCGCGATCTGACACAACCATCTGGCTGCCCACCGGGCGCGGGGCGCTGCCCCAGGTGGCGACAACTGTGGCGATGGCCACACGGCGGCCAGATTGGTGCCAGGCAAGCGCCAGCTCGGGGATTTTGTCAAAAGCGCTCGGCAATGTTGGAATTTTTGTCGTCACGGAGGATCCTGAAGGTAAAACAATTATTTTTCGATGATCGCACATCAATGAACGCTACATCTGGGGTATCAAACAGGGTTTCGCAAGTGGCGGCAATCTGGGACACGGGCACAATGGCCCCGGTGCCAGCGGGGATCCGGCCCCAACAGGCGCACATAAAAAAAGGCCGAGACATGCTCGGCCTTTTTAGCGGAGTGTGCGGGGTCACTCGGCCGGTTGAGCCACAGCGTCAGCGTCGGACCGGAGCGTATCTGGCACCACAAAGGCAATCACAACGAAAAGAACGCCGAGGCCAAGGCCCAGAAGATCACCGGAAATCGCCGTGAGACCCTCAAACTTGCTGCCCGGCACCGTGCCCAGTGTGACTTTGCCACCAGCGAGACCACTTAACAGCCCAGAGGATTTCCACGCCGGGTAGGTCAGCATGTAAGCGGCCGCGCCAAGCAGACCACCAAGGATGAAGAACAGAGCATCTTTACGGCCTGTTGCGGCCGCACACACACCTGTGCCGGGGCAAAAACCTGATAACGCCCAGCCAGTGCCCAAAAGCAGACCGCCGATAAATACGCCCAGATAGGCCGCTTTCACCGACATATGGCCCACATCCACAAGGCCAGCCATTTGCCCGCCAAACATCAAGATGGAACCAACGCCAATCGCCAAAAGGATCGCTTTCATCAAGCCCAGCGCCTTAAGGTTCAGCATTTTGATCAGCACGGTGGGGTTGGTGGCACCAATGCGGTCCAGCACAAAGCCGAAAAGCGCGCCGATCACCAAAGCAAGTACAATCGTCATAATCTTATCCTTTCCGGTACATCATCATGGCCACAGGAATGGCCGCCGCAAACGCGCCCACCGCGAAAATATAGCCCGACAGCGCGGTTTGCATCATGCCTGACATCATGTGACCCGAGGTACAGCCCCCTGCAAGTCGCGCGCCGTAAAGCACGATGAACCCACCGACAAAAGCGATGGCATAGCGTTTCACCGGGGTGTCGCCAAAGTTGGCATAATGGATGGCAGGCAGCCTGTTTTCATCAGAACCATTGCCGCCGCGCGCCTTCATCGACGCGAATGCGCCAAGCATCATCGCAACCACAAACACAAAGCTATAGTTCAGCGGGTTGGCCACGGATTTTGCGTATTTGCCGCTTGATTTCGCGAGGTAGGCATTGGTCGAGGTATAGCCGTCATCAGTTTTGGTCACGAGCTCGGTGCTCACCGCGTCGCCGATGATCCCATCGAGGATCACAAACTGGGTGGACACGCCAATCGGCTTGACCAGCAGCACCGCGAGGAAGAAGACGGCGCCCAGCGCCAGCCCTCCGAGTTTCCAGTTTAGGGTCATGCGGACCTCCTATCTATACATATTCATACTTGCGTATGTGTTAATATGTTTGAAAGTCGGAAGTCAAGCCTAGGCACCACACCATTGCCCCCGCGTTGACGGCTTCGCTTGGGTCTGACACTTATGAAGGCGCAAAAACGTTCGGGAAAGTTTGCCGGACCAAGAGGAACGAGCAATGCGTATCACCGCCGTGACCTGTGTGAAAAACGAAGGGGCGTTCCTGTTGGAATGGTTGGCCCATCACAAGGGCATTGGGTTTACCGATTTTCTGGTGCTGTCCAATGATTGCGATGATGGCACGGATCGGATGCTGGATCGGTTGCAGGAAATGGGCGAGCTTACGCATCTGCGCAATGATGGCCCTTACGATCAGGCAGGCGTGCAATGGACCGGGTTTAAGACCGCCGACAAACACCCTTTGGTGCGCAAGGCCGATTGGCTGATGACGCTGGATGTGGATGAGTTTGTGAACGTGCAGGTCGGCGATCACACATTGGGCGCGCTGATGGATGCGGTTCCTGATGCCGATGCGATCACCATGACGTGGCGATTGTTTGGCAATGGCGGCGTGGTGCAGTACCAAGACCGCCCGGTGACCGAGGTCTTTACCCAAGCCGCGCCCCCCGTGATGTATTGGCCGTGGCGCGCGTTCATGTTCAAAACACTCTACCGCAACAATGGCGCCTATAAAAAGCTGGGCGTGCATCGCCCCCGCGCGCCTGTTGAGGGCAAGGTGGAGCAGACCCAATGGTTTGACGGCCACGGTCGCGCGCTTGAGGCGCGGTTTCGCAAAGGACAGATCTTTTCGCCCTTTGGGCGCGAGAATTACGGATTGGTGCAGCTGAACCACTATGCCCTTGGCGCGATGGAGAGTTACCTGCTGAAACGCGCGCGCGGCCGGGTCAATCGCACTTCAGAACCAATGGGCCTGGATTATTGGACCGAACGCAATTGGGCCGAGGTCGAAGACACCAGCATTCGCGCCTGTGACGGGCTGCGGGATGCGCATTTGGACCGGTTGCGCGGGGATGCAGAACTGGCAAAGCTGCATGAAAACGCGGTGGCGTGGCGTCATGCGCGGTTTACCCAGCTGATGGGCGAAGAGCCATACCGGGCGCTGATGGGCCGCTTGATGATGGCGCCCCCCGCCCGGCCCCTGCCGATTAACGCCGCACGGATGCTGTTACAGTACGCACAAACCACAGCGCGCACGTAGATTGATGCCGTTACGTCAACAGTCACGCTTTTCGCATCAGAAGATCACGCTTTTGCCCCATTGCACACCCAATCGCGCCCGCATTAGTCTTTACCAATATTCTCAGGGGATGGCCGAACAAACGAGACCGACATGCAAGACGACACGCTGACCAACGAGCACCACTTTGATCTCACCACAGCCAAGCAATATGACTGGCTGCACGCGATTGATGATATGGGCGAAGAGCGTGGCTATTGCGAGAACCTCGGTGAACACCATTCCGCAATTCTCAGCGATGGTGGCCCCACCCTGATCGTCACGTTCGAAACCATCGACACCATCCGTAAAGGCGCAAACCACACGCCGCTGGGCTGGTCGCTGGTGGACGGGACAGAAGAGGGCGGCACCGGTTGGTCCAATCTGTGTATCCTGGCCCATAAAGAGACATGGTTTCGCGACGATGCGGTCTATGCCTATTTTGACCGGCTGGTGGATGATGGCTTTTTTGACGAATATGATCAGGTGGTCTTTTATGGTGCGGGCATGTGCGGCTATGGTGCCGCGACCTTTTCGGTGGCCGCCCCCGGCGCCACGGTGATTGCGATCGGCGCACAGGCCACGCTCGACACCGCGCGTGCGGGCTGGGACCGCCGCTTTCCTGAAATGCGCCGCGCCAATTTCTCTGATCGTTATGGCTATGCCCCGGATATGATCGAGGCTGCCGATGCGGTTTACCTGCTGTTCAACCCGGCCATTACGGAAGATTACATGCACGCCAGCCTGTTTTCCGGCGACAACGCGCACCCCATCCCCTGCCCACGCATGGGCCGATATATCGAGGCGGAACTGTGGTCGATGGGTGTTCTGCCCGGTTTGATCACCCAAGCAGCAAAGGGAGAGTTGGACCGGATCAGCCTGTTTCAGGCCCTGCGCGCCCGGCGAAAACACCTGCCTTATCTGCGCGTTATGCTCGATCGGATCAGTGTAAGCACACACCCCAAACGCGTCGCGGCTTTGACCCGCTATGTGACCAGCCATTGGTCAGCCCCCCGGTTCCGCCGCGCATTGGACCAAGCCAATAAGGCGCTGGAAGACGCCTGAGATTGGGGCGCGTAACCGCGCGTTAACCTATATGGCCGCATTGTGGCCCTATGGAACAGATTCGACATACATTAAGCGGAACTCCGGTTGGACAAACACCCCCGGCTGGTCCCTTGCTCCCCCTTCACCCAGCCGATGAACTGGCAGATATCCGTGCCCAAATCGCCCGCCTACGCAAACGCGAGGCGGAGTTGCGCAGCGCCCTTCTTTTATGTGACGACCCCGACATGCGGGTTGGGGACACGCATAAAGTGGTGGTGAAAACCCTGCGATCACGCGTGTTTGAAAAATCCCGCCTGCCGCAGGTCATTCAGTCAGACCCAAGGTTCTTTCGCACCCGCGAAGTGACCCACGTCTGCCTTTTGCCCACCGAACGGCTGGCGCGCAGGCAAGGGCTGTTTTCCGGATTGGGCCTGACCCCGCGCCCAAATGAGGCAGAGTTTGATGTGCTTGAGCCCTTTGCGGCCATCCTTCGTGAGAGTTAAGGCAACAAAGCTCTTTTCTAAAAACCGGGCTTGGTCTAATCACTGTCCCGATGACCCAGACTTTGACACTCCGCCGCCCTGATGACTGGCACCTGCACCTGCGCGATGGCGAGATGCTGAAAGCCGTCCTGCCCGAAACCGCGCGCCATTTTGGCCGTGGGATCATTATGCCCAACCTTATTCCCCCTGTGGTGACCTCTGAGGATGCCCGCGCCTATCACAGCCGGATCATGGCCGCCCTGCCCGAGGGCATGACATTTGATCCCCTGATGGTGCTGTATCTGACCGAAGGGACCGATCCCGAAGACGTGGCCCGCGCCCATGCCTCGGGACTGGTCAAAGCGGTGAAACTGTATCCCGCAGGCGCCACCACCAATTCCAATTCCGGCGTGCGCGACTTTGATAAAGTTGCCCCGGTGTTTGAGAAAATGGCTGATATTGGCCTGCCGCTTTGCGTGCACGGCGAAGTCACCGACGCCGACATCGACATCTTTGACCGCGAAGCTGTGTTCATTGACCGCGTACTGGACCCCATCCGACGTGCGCACCCGAATTTGCGGGTTGTGATGGAGCATATCACCACCAAAAACGGCGTTGATTACGCGCGGTCCGGCGGCGACACTCTTGGTGCGACAATCACCACACATCACCTGATCATCAACCGCAACCACATCCTGGTTGGCGGGATCAAACCGCATTACTATTGCCTGCCTGTCGCCAAACGGGAAGAGCATCGCGTGGCGTTGGTCGAAGCCGCAACCTCTGGCGAGGCCACGTTTTTCCTTGGCACCGACAGCGCGCCGCACACCGATCCGAACAAGGAAAGTGCCTGTGGCTGTGCGGGATGTTTCACCGCAACCAACACCATGTCGTGCCTGGCGGAAGTGTTTGAAACGGCCCGGGCGCTCGACAAGCTTGAGGCATTTGCCTCGTTGAACGGTCCGGCCTTTTACGGGTTGCCAGTAAATGACAGCACGCTGACCCTGACCAAAGGCGACCCCGTTGCCTACCCAACCCACATCGACAGCGCAGAGGGGCCGGTCACCGTGTTTGACCCCGGCTTTCCGCTGCATTGGTCTGTGACCGCTTAAGAACACGCGATTGGGCAAGGCGCTGCCCCCTGCCCAATCGCACACAACAACCGACGCCTCACACCGCCGACCCGCACCCAAGACCCGCATCAAAGGAGCTGCCCCATGATCCCATCCACCTTCCCCGCCAAAGAAGAAATTGCCCGCCTCACCGCCCGGATGCTTCTGGAAATTGGCGCGGTGAATTTCAACACGGATGAGCCGTTCACGCTGGCCTCGGGCCTGCCGTCGCCCAGCTATATTGATTGTCGCAAGCTCATTTCTTATCCGCGCATTCGGTCAACCCTGATGGATTTCATGGCAGCCACCATTATGCGCGAAGCTGGGTTTGAGGCGTTTGACAATATTGCGGGTGGCGAAACCGCGGGCATTCCGTTTTCGGCTTGGGTCGCGGAACGTCTGGCGCTGCCGATGACTTACGTGCGCAAAAAGCCCAAAGGCTATGGCAAAAACGCCCGGATTGAGGGCGCAATGTCGGAAGGTGAGCGGGTGCTGTTGGTTGAGGATCTGACCACCGATGGCGGATCAAAACTGTCGTTTGTGGATGCGATTCGCGACACCGGGGCAACCTGTGGGGCCACCGCGGTTGTGTTTTATTACGACATCTTCCCCGAGACCGAAAAAACGCTGTCAGATCATGGCGTTCAGCTTATTCACCTGTGTACCTGGTGGGATGTTCTGGCGGAAGCCAAGGCGCAGGGCGCGTTCTCATCCGAGACGTTGGACGAGGTGGAGCGGTTCTTGAAAGACCCCCGTGCATGGCAAAAAGCACGCATGGAAAGCTGATCTGGCCCACCACTATTAGGCACCATTTTGCGGGATCCTACTAAATCTGGTAGGGTCCCGTGTGATGTCTGACTTATCCACAAGATAACCACAGAAACATACATTTTGCTTTGAGCCCCGGTTCAAAGGTAAAACGCCCACTTACAAGGGACACAGGTCATGAACAACATCAGCACCATTCCGGGCAATCTTCCAGCGCCAACCGAGACCGGCGAATTGGGTGATGCGATGCAGGGGATCTTGCCGCATCACATCGAAGCTGAGCAGCAGCTTTTGGGTGCGATCCTGACCAACAATGATGTGTACGACCGGGTCGCCTCGATCATCACAGCCACGCATTTTTACGAACCCGTGCATCAGCGGATTTACGAAATTGCAGCCGCCCGCATTGCCAAGAACGCTTTGGCCAGCCCCGTGACGCTGAAGGCGTTTATGGAGGATGACGAAGGTCTGAAAGAGCTGGGCGGGGCCGCCTATTTGGCGCGTTTGGCGGGGGCGGCGATCTCATCCTTTGCGGCGCGCGATTATGCGCAGATGATTTACGATCTGGCGATCCGGCGCGAGCTGATCCGGCTGGGCGAAGATATTTCCGCCAAAGCGGCCAAGGTTGATATTTCATCCGAGCCAAAAGAACAGATCATAGAGGCGGAGCAGTCGCTTTATAAGCTCGGTGAAGCGGGGCAAGCGGACACGGGGTTTCAATCGTTTCTAAAGGCCGTCACCGGGGCGGTGCAAAACGCCAACGCGGCCTATGAGCGCGGCGGCGGGATGGCCGGTGTGTCCACGGGTCTTGTGGATCTTGATAAGAAAATGGGCGGCTTGCACCCGTCGGATTTGATCATTCTGGCGGGGCGTCCGTCGATGGGGAAAACCTCGCTTGCGACCAACATCGCGTTCAACGTGGCCAAGGCCTATAAGCGCGGGCTAAAGCCCGACGGGTCCGAGGGCGCGGTGGATGGCGGCGTGGTTGGGTTCTTCTCGCTTGAGATGTCGGCGGAGCAGTTGGCGAGCCGGATTTTGGCGGAAGCGGCTGAGATTTCATCCCATAAAATCCGCCAAGGGGATATGGATGAAAGCGAGTTTCGGCGGCTGGTTCAGGCGGCGAAAGATCTGGAAGCCTGCCCGCTTTACATCGACGACACGCCCGCCCTGCCGATCTCGCAACTGGCGGCCCGGGCGCGGCGGTTAAAGCGGACCCATGGGCTTGATGTGTTGATCATCGACTATCTGCAGCTGTGTCGCGGGACCGCGGAAAACCGTGTGAACGAGATTGGCGAGATTTCGATGGGCATGAAGGCGATTGCGAAAGAGCTGAACATCCCGGTGATTGCCCTGTCACAGCTGTCGCGTCAGGTGGAAAACCGCGACGACAAACGCCCGCAACTGTCGGACCTTCGGGAATCGGGGTCGATTGAGCAAGATGCCGACGTGGTGATGTTTGTGTACCGCGAGGAATATTACAAAGAGCGTGAAAAGCCGGGCGATCACGAGCTGGATAAGATTGCGCTGTGGCAAGAGGAAATGGCCCCGCTTTACGGCAAGGCCGAGGTCATCTTGGGCAAGCAGCGTCACGGCCCGATCGGCATTGTCGATCTGTCGTTTGAAGCGAAATACACTCGTTTTGGCAATCTGGTGAAAGACTATCAACAGGGTCACGAGCAGGCGTTCTAAAAGGGCGCTACAGGCTGAGGCAGAGGCGAAAGCCGAGCAGACATAAGACAGGGATGGTGGGCGGATGGCGGTCACAGGATTGAACCACATCACGCTTGCCGTCTCTGATCTGGGCCGGTCGCAGACGTTTTATGTGGATCTTTTGGGGGCGGTGCTGCGGGCCACGTCTGACAAAAGCGCCTATCTTGAGCTTGGGTCAGTTTGGTTGTGTTTGGAGCGGGCGGATAAGGTCACGCCGCGCGCCGATGACAGCCATATTGCGCTTTCATGTGAAGCATCTGATTTTGAACGGCTTTCACGGGAGATTTCGGCGCAGGCGCATTTGTGGAAAGAGAATGGATCCGAGGGGGCGTCGATCTATTTTCTGGACCCCGACGGGCATCGGTTGGAGCTTCATCAAGGGGATCTAGACAGTCGATTGGCCCATTACCGCGCGCATCCGGGCAAGGGTGTGGTGGTGATAGATCGTTAGGCTGGTTCAGCTTGCGAGATGCGCCTCCGGCGGGGATATTTCTGACAAGAAAAAAGGGGGCTTGGCCGGACTGTGCCGCGGTGTTCATCGGATGTAGTCGGTGAACATCATGTAGTTTTTCTTTGGTCCATAGACCCGCCAGGTGGCGCGCCAATCGGGCCACCTGGTGAAGGTATAGCTGACTTCATATTGATCGGGTGGGCAGTCGTGAAAGGCGGTGCTGGTGTCTTGGCCCAGATTGATACGGTGAAAGTCGCGACCGTCTGCAAATTGCACCAGCACCCCGCCCTGATCATAGTCGTCATCTTGTTGCCAGAGGTAGCGGCGGGTGGCATGAAGCCCGGCTTGGCCCGTTTGACGCGCGGGGCCAGAGGGCAAGCGCAGCTCGCCCGCTTCGTCATAGATCAGACCGTTTGGGGTTGGGGTAAAGACGGCCACGCCTTCAAACCGGCCAGTGCTGCCGGCGTTTGCGTCTTCGATCCGGCGGGACATGCGCCAGCGGCCTTGGAAATCGGTGAGCGTCCGGGTCATTTAAGCCTTCCCAGATAGGTGTCGACTTGTGTGCCGCGAAATTTGACCAGATCGTCTGAGCGGGTCACGTCATAGCAGGTGGCATGGGTTGAGGGCGGCCAGGTTGAACAATATTGGGCCCCCTCTTCACCGTCTTGCACAAACCATGTGCCCCAGCTTTGAGCCCCCCCACCATTCCCTGACACATAAAGCGTTTGCCCATCTGTGCGAAACAATTGCCAAATGCCATTTTCTTGTGCCGTTTCTTCGCCCGCGGATGTGGTGAGATAGAGGAGTTTTGCATCCGAAAGCGTGGCGCGAATCTCTTGGCCCGATAAGGGGCGAAATTCGCCATCCGCCAGCGCAAAAAAAGGGAAACTGACCATCATTGGCGCTAACAGTGCTGCAATCCGGCCCATCCGTGTGCCCCTTCCCTTGTTTGCTGCATCACCACAGTCTATGAGGTGCGCAACGGACCTCCAACTCAAAAGGCTGTGACATGATCCCACGCTATTCCCGCCCCGAAATGGTTGCCATTTGGTCGCCTGAGACCAAGTTTAAAATCTGGTATGAAATCGAAGCCCATGCTTGTGACGCAATGGCCGATCTGGGCGTGATCCCACGCGAAAATGCCGACGCGGTGTGGAAGGCCAAAGATGTCGAGTTTGATGTGGCGCGCATTGATGAAATCGAAGCCGTGACCAAACATGACGTCATCGCGTTTCTGACCCATCTGGCAGAACATGTCGGGTCGGATGAGGCGCGTTTTGTGCATCAGGGCATGACCTCTTCGGATGTGTTGGACACCTGTTTGAACGTACAAATGGTGCGGGCTGCTGACATTCTGTTGGGCGGTATGGATCGGGTTCTGGCGGCGCTTAAAACCCGCGCGATGGAACACAAAGACACGGTGCGTGTGGGCCGCAGTCACGGCATTCACGCCGAACCCACCACAATGGGTCTGACTTTCGCGCGTTTCTATGCGGAAATGGATCGAAACAAAAACCGTTTGGAAAAAGCGCGTTTTGAAATTGCCACCGGCGCGATTTCTGGTGCTGTTGGCACTTTTGCCAATATTGATCCCGCGGTTGAAGAGCATGTCTGCGAGAAACTGGGCCTGCGCCCAGAGCCGATCAGCACACAGGTCATTCCGCGCGACCGTCACGCAATGTTTTTTGCCACTTTGGGTGTGATTGCCAGCTCGATCGAAAACATCGCCGTTGAAATTCGCCACATGCAACGCACAGAAGTTCTGGAAGGGGCCGAGTTTTTCTCAATGGGCCAAAAAGGCTCGTCCGCGATGCCGCATAAAAAGAACCCTGTGCTGACCGAAAACCTGACCGGTTTGGCCCGTTTGGTGCGTATGGCTGTGGTGCCTGCGATGGAAAACGTCGCCCTGTGGCACGAGCGTGATATTTCGCACAGCTCGGTTGAACGCGCCATTGGACCAGATGCGACCATCACGCTTGATTTTGCCCTGCACCGTCTGGCCGGTGTTGTCGAAAAGATGCTGATCTTTCCAGACAACATGTTGGATAACATGAATAAATTCCCTGGCTTGGTGATGAGCCAGCGCGTGCTTTTGGCCCTCACCCAAGCAGGTGTATCGCGCGAAGACGCCTATGCCATGGTGCAGCGTAATGCGCTCAAGGTCTGGGAAGAACGTCTTGATTTCCGTGAATTGCTTTTGGCAGATGACGCCGTGGTCAAAGCGCTTGGCGCCGAGGCGATCAACGAGAAATTTGACATGGCGTATCACACCAAACATGTGGACACGATTTTCAAGCGGGTTTTTGGCGACAGCTAAGCGCAAAAGACGCGCGCCGTTAAGCTCGTGAAAAAATTCATCAAAAAGGCGGGGGGAACCTCGCCTTTTTTGCGTTTCCCCCGGTCTTGGTCACGATGTTTTAACTCCGGTCATGGCATTTTCCCAAATGTATTGTGAACGGAGTGTTGTGTGTCCTCATCCTTGATGCCTATGGAAAGTGATGTGATGTTGCCCGGTGAAATTGGCAATATCGGCGGGTCCGGTATGCCCGACGCCAGCCGCTTTTCGTCGCCCCAGCGTATCTTGTCCAAAAAGCAAAAAGCCGCGATCATTATCCGGCTTTTGCTGTCCGAAGGCGCCGAATTGCCATTGGCAAACCTGCCCGAAAACATGCAAACCGACCTGATTGAACTGATGTCCGATATGAGGCTGATCGACAAAGCCACCGTCGCGGCGGTGATCGAAGAATTTGTGATGGAAATCGAAGACATTGGCATGGCGTTTCCAGGCGGGCTTGAAGGGGCGCTAAATGTCTTGGAGGGGGCGATTGACCCGGCCACTATCGCGCGGGTGCGCAAAAATTCAGGCGTGCGCGTCACGGGCAACCCGTGGGAAACGATCTCTGGCCTCGACCCGATGAAACTCTTGCCCGTTTTGGAAAGTGAAAGCACCGAAGTGGCGGCGGTTTTGCTGTCCAAACTCAAAGTGTCAGTGGCGGCGGAGTTGTTGGGACGGCTGCCCGGCCCGCGGGCACGCAAAGTGGCCTACGCGGTATCCCTGACCGGCAATATCGACCCGCTTGTGGTGGACAAAATCGGGCGCTCGTTGGCCGAGCAATTGGATGCGCAACCGGCCAGCGCCTTTGAAGAAGGCCCTGTTGAACGGGTCGGCGCGATCCTGAACTTCTCGCCAGCCGCCACGCGGGACGAGGTGTTGAACGGCCTGCAAGAAGACGATCAGGTCTTTGCCGAAGAAGTGCGCAAAGCCATCTTTACATTCGCAAATATTCCAAGCCGGATTGACCCACGCGACATTCCAAAAGTGACCAAAGACATCGATCAGGCCGTGCTGATCACCGCGCTGGCAGCCGCCAGCGGCGACCTGGAGGAGGTGGCAGAGTTCATCCTCAGCGCGATGTCCAAACGCATGGCCGAACAGATCCGCGAAGAAATCCAATCCCTCGGCAAGGTCAAAGAGGCCGACGGCGAGGCGGCCATGAACACCATCATCTCTCGCATTCGCGAAATGGAAGGCGCAGGCGAGATCCTTTTGATCGCTGAAGACGAGGCATAACCCTTGCTCTTGCGACCCTGCCGGACTGGGGCTATGTCTGTTTTTCAGCCATCAGCGCGTAGCGACAGGAGAGCAGGACATGGTGCAGGAAAAACGGGGGCTGGTCCCCTATCTGCAATATCTCGGCGTGAACGCTGTGCTGAATTTGCCGCGCCTTTTGCCTTATTCGCTGCGCATCCCATTTGTGGGCTGGTTGGCTGCGCGCGTGGTAGCCCCAATTGCGGGGTATGACAAACGGATCCGCCGCAATCTCAATCTGGTCTGCCCAGAATTAAGCGAGGCGGAACGCGAAAAACTGGTCGTCGATGTTTCCCGGAATGCCGGGCGTTTCCTTGCAGAGATGTGGTCGGAGCGTGCGTTTTTCGACCGAGTTGGCGACACCCCAATGGAGGGGCCAGGCGTTGCGCATCTGATGAAGGCGAAGGCGGCGGGCCGCCCGATCATTGCCCTTTCGGCGCATTTCGGAAGCTATGATGCCGCGCGCGCGATTGTCATCAAAAACGGGTTCAAGGCGGGCGCCTTATATCGCCCCATGGCCAATGCCTATTTCAACGAAAGCTACAAACGTCGCATGGAAGGTTTTGAAGGGCGCGCTTTTCAACAGACCCGCCGAGGGATGGCCGAAATGGTGAAACATCTGCGGCAAGGCGGATTGCTGGCCATTTTGCTTGATCAACGCGAAGAACAGGGGGCTGAGCTTACCTTTTTTGGCAAACCCGCAATGACCACGCTTGCCTTGGCGGAAATGGCGCTGAAATACGACGCGCTGTTCATCCCTGCCTTTGGGATCCGCCGCGAAAACGGGTTGGATTTTGATGTGGCGTTTGAAACACCGATTGAACACTCGACCCCAAAAGAAATGATGCAGGAATATAATGACCGGCTTGAAGCGCGGGTACGCGCCAATATGGATCAGTTTTTGTGGATCCATAACCGCTGGCAAATGCCTGATAAAAAAACAGACAGCCCTGTCAAATAAGCAAGGTTTCTGTGGGTTATTTCAAGCGGAGAGCCGCCTGAACTGGACCGGGATATCCCTCTGCTGTCATGGATTGCAGCACAACAGCAGCAGCATCTGACCCCAGATCCGGCAATTTCACCGCAAACTCGCCCTGTCCATCCCAGCTGCCAATCGCGGTGAGATTGGTCACGATATTGGCATAGCCGATTTCTTTCCCGGCATTTTCGCCGCGGGTGATTTTCACCACTTCCATCGGTTTAAACTGCACCAATAGGGCGACCATCGGCGTGGGCGGCGTTTTATGGGTAACCGTTTGGGCGCGC
Organism: Aliiroseovarius lamellibrachiae; assembly: GCF_018599245.1. Classification (GTDB taxonomy): domain Bacteria; phylum Pseudomonadota; class Alphaproteobacteria; order Rhodobacterales; family Rhodobacteraceae; genus Aliiroseovarius; species Aliiroseovarius lamellibrachiae. The sequence continues at coordinate 90,906 of NZ_JAHEVJ010000003.1, read as the reverse complement.
AATTCAGTGCCCCCCACCACCGACAACATCACCTGCCCCATCAAGGCACGATGTTTGTCAAGCGCATCAAACACTTCCATCGGGCGATTGCCAACCGCGTGACTTACACCGCCAACGACAATCTGGGGCGTGTATTTATATCGGGCGCGTGCGGCAAGGCGATAGCCTTCTTGACGGTCGGTAAACTCGGGCCGGGCAAAAGTGTCTTTCCAGCCAATGTAGTCCCAGTAATCCACATGAAAGGCCAAGGGCAACAGGTTGTCATGCTTGGCCATTTCGCTCAGCAAATCATCCGCGGGCGGGCAAGAGGAACAGCCTTGCGAGGTGAACAATTCCACCACAACAACCGATTGCTCTTCAGCGATGGCTGCGCCCGCCGTCATGTTCAACGTCACCGCAAATGCCATCGCAGCGCCAAGAATTGCCCGCATAGTTCACCTCTTCAAGTTCGTGATCCTGTGATAGCCCAGCCAAAGCGCGCAGGCCAATCAAGGTTTTGCGAGGGAAGTGTTACATTTCACCTGCCGTCGCCCTATCTGTTAAACCATACGCCCCGCCCACTCCTTGCTCTGCTCGGGGATCTGGGTCAAAATCAAGCTAAGCCACCCCCTGTACCGCCCAAAAAGGGAGCCATTCCATGACCATTATCGTAGGTTCGGACACCGCCAAGACACGCAAAACACTGTCCGCTGGTGGATCGTCGATCGCTTATTATTCAATCCCCGCCGCGCAATCCGCTGGGCTCGGGGATTTCTCACGCTTGCCAGCTGCGCTGAAGGTCGTGCTGGAAAATATGCTGCGCTTTGAAGATGGCGGGCGCACCGTCAGTGTCGAGGACATCAAAGCCTTTGCCGATTGGGGCAAAAACGGGGGTAAAAACCCACGCGAAATCGCCTATCGCCCGGCCCGTGTGCTGATGCAGGATTTCACCGGGGTTCCGGCCGTGGTCGACCTTGCGGCGATGCGTGATGGCATCAAGGCGCTTGGGGGGGACGCGCAATTGATCAACCCTCTCAATCCGGTGGATCTGGTCATTGACCACTCGGTTATGATTGATGAATTTGGCAACCCGCGCGCGTTTCAGATGAATGTGGACCGCGAATATGAACGCAATATGGAACGGTATCAGTTCTTAAAGTGGGGCCAATCCGCCTTTAACAACTTCCGCGTTGTGCCCCCCGGAACCGGGATTTGTCACCAAGTAAATTTGGAATATCTCGCGCAGACGGTTTGGACCGATAAGGACCAAAACGGGGAAGAGGTCGCCTATCCTGACACCCTTGTCGGCACCGACAGCCACACCACCATGGTCAACGGTTTGGCCGTTTTGGGCTGGGGTGTTGGTGGCATTGAGGCCGAGGCAGCCATGCTCGGCCAGCCAATTTCCATGCTAATCCCCGAGGTGGTTGGGTTTGAATTGACCGGCGCGATGGTCGAAGGCACCACCGGCACCGACCTTGTGTTGAAAGTCGTTGAAATGCTGCGCGAAAAAGGCGTGGTGGGCAAATTTGTCGAGTTTTACGGAAGCGGTCTGGACGTGCTTCCATTGGCTGACCGCGCCACGATCGCCAATATGGCCCCGGAATATGGCGCCACATGCGGCTTCTTCCCCATCGACGGCGAAACCCTGCGCTATCTGCGCACCACGGGCCGGGACGAAGACCGCATTGCGTTGGTTGAGGCCTACGCCAAGGAAAACGGGTTCTGGCGCGACGCCGACTATGCGCCGATTTACACCGACACGCTGAGCTTGGATATGGGCAGCATTGTGCCCGCAATCTCCGGCCCCAAACGCCCGCAGGATTTTGTCGCGCTGACCCGTGCCAAAGACGCGTTCCGCCACGAGATGGAAGAGACATTCAAGCGCCCGATGGGCAAAGAGGTCGCCGTGAAAGGCGAGGAGTATACGATGAGTTCGGGCAAGGTTGTGATCGCCTCAATCACCTCTTGCACCAACACCTCAAACCCCTACGTCATGATCGGCGCGGGGCTTGTGGCACGCAAAGCCGCCGCCCTTGGGCTGAACCGAAAACCTTGGGTGAAAACCTCACTCGCGCCGGGATCACAGGTCGTGTCCGCCTATCTTGAGGCCGCTAACCTTCAGGAAGATTTGGATAAAATCGGCTTTAACCTGGTGGGCTACGGCTGCACCACCTGCATCGGCAACTCTGGCCCCATTCAGGCGGAACTGTCGGACGCCATTGCCGAGGGCGATTTGGTCGCCACCTCGGTCCTGTCGGGCAACCGCAACTTTGAGGGACGGATTTCACCGGATGTCCGCGCCAATTACCTTGCCTCGCCGCCTTTGGTGGTCGCCTACGCCTTGGCGGGCACGATGGACATCGACCTGACCACGGAGCCGTTAGGACAAGACACCGACGGCAACGATGTTTTCTTGAAAGACATCTGGCCCAGTACGCAAGAAGTGGCTGAAATTGTGGAACAAACCGTAACGCGCGAGGCGTTTCAGTCGAAATATGCCGACGTCTTTAAGGGCGATGAAAAATGGCGATCGGTTGAGACCTCGGGCGACGAGACTTACGATTGGCCCGCCGCGTCAACCTACATCCAGAACCCGCCCTATTTCCAAGGCATGTCCAAAGAGGCGGGCGTGATTTCCGACATCAAAGACGCGCGGGTCTTGGCGGTTTTGGGCGACATGATCACCACCGACCACATCTCGCCCGCCGGGTCATTCCCGGTGTCTTCCCCCGCAGGTCAATATCTGACCGAACGGCAGGTGGCCCCGCGCGAGTTCAACTCTTATGGATCTCGGCGCGGCAATCACGAGGTGATGATGCGCGGCACCTTCGCCAACATCCGCATTAAAAATGAGATGCTGCCGGGGGTCGAAGGCGGTTACACCAAAGGGCCGGACGGTCAGCAAGCGTCCATCTATGACGCGTCAATGGCCTATCAAGAGGCGGGCGTGCCGCTGGTGGTGTTTGGCGGCGAGCAATACGGTGCGGGTTCAAGCCGCGATTGGGCGGCCAAGGGCACCAACCTCTTGGGCGTAAAGGCCGTGATCGCCGAAAGCTTTGAACGCATCCACCGCTCAAACCTTGTGGGTATGGGCGTTGTGCCGTTTGAATTCACAGCCGGTGAGACGCGCAAAACCCTTGGGTTGACCGGGGATGAGGTGGTGTCGATTTCGGGCCTGTCGGGCGATCTGAAACCCCTCTCAACCCTGCCCTGCACCATCGCATACCCGGACGGCACGGTGAAAGAGATCCAGATCAAATGCCGGATCGATACCGAGGTTGAGATCGAATATGTGGAAAACGGCGGTGTGCTGCATTACGTGCTGCGCAATCTTGCCAAGGCGTAACCCGCCCACAACACACAGAAAACGCGACCTTTGGGTCGCGTTTTTATGCGTTTTCACTTGTTAAACCACCTGCTAGGCTCAGGCGCGAGCAGGAGGAAAACATGAAGAAAACAGTCCTTATCACCGGTGGTGGGCGCGGCATTGGGCGCGCAATTGCCGACGATCTGGTGCGCGATCACAATGTGATCATCACCTATTTCTCAGACAAGCCTGCGGGCAAATTGTTCACCGTGTTCAATCCGGGGTCCCTAGCGATCCGCGCGGATTTCACCAAAGCCGAAGAACCGGAAGAGGTGATGAAAATCGCCGTGGCGTCCTTTGGGCAGATTGATTTTCTGGTCAACAACGCGGGCGTGGTGCGTGAAACATCCCACGTTGCGGTGGATCCCGCCGATCACGCCGCCCTTTATCAGGCCAATGTCATCGCCCCCGCCGCCCTTTTGGCCGCCGCCCTGCCCCATATGCCGGACGGGTCTGCGGTGTTGAACATCGCATCCATCAACGCAGCCTCCCCGCCCGCTGAGGCCGGCGCATATGCAGCCTCAAAAGCGGCACTTATTGCGATGACAAATTCCCAAGCCAAAGCGCTGGGGCCGCGTGGCATTCGGGTCAACGCGATTGCACCGGGCGCGATTGAACGCGACGACAAACCGCGCCCTGAAGATGTGCAAAAGCTGATCCGCGATGACAGTGCCTTGGGGCGCAATGGCGTGCCTTCCGACATCGCGGGCCCTGCGCGGTTTTTGTTGAGTGCGGCGGCTGGGTTCATCACGGGTGAGGTGTTGACGGTCTCTGGCGGCTACCGGATTTAAGTCCACGCCGAAACGCAAACGGGGGGCCGCGCAATCCTGCAGGCCCCCCGTTTTGTTGTTTGGATACAGCTTACTTCGCGGCCGCCTCGGCAATCGCGGGGCGGATCACACTGTCGAGCACGCTTTCGGTGATCGGCCCGGCAAAGCGTTTGATGATCACACCATCTTTGTCGATCACAAAGGTTTCAGGCACGCCGTAAAGGCCCCAATCCAGGCCGGTGCGACCTTTTTTATCGGCCATCAGCGCCGCATAAGGATTGCCAAGTTCATCCAAGAACCGCAGCGCCTTCATGTCTTCGTCTTTGTAATTCACGCCGTAGATTGTCACACCATCTTTGGCGAGGGTTTCCAATTGGGGGTGTTCGGCCCGGCAGGGCGCGCACCAACTGGCCCAGAAATTCACCAGTTTCACGCCGTCTGCACTCAAGTCATCATGGGTGAAAGAGATGCCCGGCCCCAAAGGTTCCACGCTCAGCGCAGGGGCCACGCCCCCTTCGCGGGTCGAGGGCAGCGCGCGGGGATCACCGCCCCTGGCCATCCCCCACATGAACATCACCGCAAGCGCCAGAAAAATCACCGGCGGCAGGATCATCAGCAAAGAGAGCTTTTTCTTTTTTGCGTTTTCATCAGCCATTTTTACGTCTTTCTTCTGCGGCCATCAGGTCCGCCTTTGCTTTACGCGAGGCCCGTAAGGACATCAGCGTCAGTCCGACCAACAACAATAATGTCAGCCCCCACGACCACAGGATCGCGTCCGCATATTTTCCGAGATCAAGCATCCATCATCCTTTCACGGGCCATCAGCGCATGCAGACGGCGGCGACGCACTTCTGTACGGGTGCGAATAAGCAGGAGTGTCACAAAAAGAAGGCCAAAACCGATGATCGCCAGCACAAGTGGCTGCCAATACACGTTTGAAACATGCTCTTCTTTGTCCATCGACAGGGACGCCCCTTGGTGCAGGCCCTGGTTCCAGAAATTCACCGCATAACGGGACAGAAGCGCAAAGACCGACCCAACCACACACAGAACGGAGGTCAGATCCGCGGCGGTGTCCGGATTTTCGATCGCGGCCCAAAGCGCCATATAGCCCAGATAAAACAGGAAGAGAATCAGGAACGAGGTCAGGCGTGGATCCCACGCCCAATAGGTGCCCCACATCGGTTGGCCCCAAACGGCCCCGGTGATCAGCGCAATCAGCGTCATGGTCATACCAATCAGTGCCGCCGCTTTCGCCGCCAAAGCAGACACATGGTGGCGACGGATCAGCCAGATCAAGGATGTGATCAGCATCATCACCCAGATGTTAATCGCCATCGTGGCAGAAGGCACATGCACATAGATGATCTTGACAGAATTGCCAAAATTCGCGGCCTCTGGCGTGAAAAAGAACCCCCAGATCAGGCCGGGGATCAGCGTCAGCGCACAAAGCGCAATGACCCACGGCAACACTTTGCCCGACAGCGCCATGAATTTTACCGGGTTGGCATATTCCCACAGCGCGTTCATGCGCTGGCCGAAGCTGCGCGTCTGTGTCCCGTTGGTCTTCATCTGTGACATTGGCTTCCTCTGATCGGTGGCGGTCGCGTTCCAAAGCTTATGGCGGCTAGCATAGGGAATGTCACCTCACGACGACTTGATTTATCTCAGGTTTACCCGCAAGGCGGATGCTGCGGCAAAGGGCAAAAGCGCGATGGAGCCTGCGGTGATGCCGGCCATCATCAAAAGCGGGGCGTTGGCGTTGAACCCGGCCATGCCACGGGTGGCGGCCTCGGCCCCAAAGATCAGCGATGGGATGTAAAGTGGCAGCACCAGAAGCGACATCAAAAGCCCCCCGCGTTTCAGACCCACGGTCAGCGCCGCGCCAAAGGCACCAATCATCGACAGCGCGGGCGTGCCCAGCAAAAGCGTGACAAACATCCAGCTGAACCCCGACCCCTCCAGATGCATCAGCGCGCCGAAAAACGGCGCGGCAAGGGTCAGTGGCAGGCCCGTGACCAGCCAATGCGCCAGCGCCTTGATCGCGACAATCCCCTCAAGCGGGATCGGCGATGTGGCCAGCAAATCCAGCGATCCGTCTTCGAAATCAAGCTGAAAGATGCGGTCGAGTGACAAAAGGCAGGCCAAAAGCGCGCCAACCCACAGGATGCCCGGCGCAATACGCGCAAGGATTTCAGCGTCTGGGCCAACCCCAAAAGGCACCAGGGTGACCACGATCAAAAAGAACGCAAGGCCAAGGCCAAAGCCGCCACCCGCGCGCATCGCAAGGCGCATATCTCGGATCAAAAGTGCGATCATAGGTAGGCCCCCTCAACACCGTCAGTGTCAAACCCATCGTTACTGTCTGCGGCATTTGCGGGGTCGGCTTTATAGGGGCCGATGTCAAAGCTGTCCGCCTCAAGCCCAAGGTCGATATGGGTGGCGATCAGCGCAGATCCCCCTTTGGCCACATGGGCGCGCACGGCATCGGCGAACAAAGCAACCGAGGGCACGTCCAGTGACACGGTGGGCTCATCCAACAGCCAAATCGGCCGCCCCGTGACCAAAAGTCGCGCAAGACCAAGGCGGCGTTTTTGCCCCGCGGATAGATTGGCGGATGGCCGATGCACAAGCCCCGTCAAATTAAATCCCTCAACCGCTGGGGTGATATCGGTTTGCCCGTGGACAGACGCCCAGAACTGCAGGTTTTCTTCAACACTCAACGTGGCCTTCAGCCCGTCGGCATGGGCGCCGTAAGTCACCGTTTCAGGATCGCTCACCACCCGACCCGCCAAGGGCGGTTGCAGCCCGGCCAGCGTGCGCAGCAAGGTGGTTTTGCCCGACCCATTGGGCCCGCGCAGGATCAACACCTGCCCCGGCGACAGGGTGAAAGACACGTTTTGCAAAATCGGCACGCCGCCACGGGTGACGGTCAGCGTTTCGGCGGTCAGAGAGGCTGAAAAATCCATGATCAAGCGTTAGACCGGAAGGGCGGCCAAGGCAATGCGTCGCCCCTCGGCCAGGATCACATTATAGGTGCGACACGCGGTGTCCGAGGCCATAACTTCGACGCCGATGCCCAGATCTTGCAACGTGTCGGTCAGATCTTTTGGGGCATGGGCAATGTTGGCGCCGGTGCCGACAAACAGCACATCCACCTTTCCGGCGAGCGCGACAAGCGGGGCCAGATCATCAAACCCGCCCCAGCTTTGCACCTTGTCGGCGGTCAACAGGATACCACTTTGGATGATTGTGCCATCGACGCGGAAAAACCCCGGACCATAGCCGTCAACGGGTTTTGCCCCGTCAAAAGTAACCTCGTGAAACTGCATATCAGCCTCCGCCGTGTTGTAGGGCCGAATACAGCCCGGTCAGGGCTGAGGCCGCAATAATCAGATAGGCAACGCGCCGGTAAAAGCCCGTCAAACTGGGGCGAAACAACCAATTGCCCACAAGGTTGCCCGCAAGATTGGGCAACGTGGCCAGCACACCCAGCGCCAAAGGCAGGCCCCAAAGCCGCCCCAATGCCAAAAACCCGATCAGCATCAGGATGTCAAAGGCAAAGAGAAAGGCGGTGGTGTTGGCGCGGATCACACGGGCGGGATGGGATGACGCCATATAAAGCAAAATCACCGGTGGGCCGGGGATGCCCGCCGCGCCCCCCAAAAGCCCAGACAGCCCCCCGGTGGTCCAAATCAGGCGTGGGGTCAGTACACCGTGATAGCGAAAGCCCGACACCAGCAAGCCAACCATCGCAAGGCTGATCACTGACACGGCGAGCTTAAAGACTATTGGGTCCACTGCCAAAAGCACCGTCAGCCCAATGGGCAGTGCGATGATCAACCCACCGACAAGGCGCATCAAATCACGGCGGTGCCCGTCGCGCCACGCGCCGGGTATGGCGGGGGCGGGTCCAACGATGTCCATGACAATCAAAACGGCAACAGCCATCACCGGGTCGATGACCTGGGCCGCAATGGGAAGAAAGATCAGGGCGGTGCCGAATCCGGCAAATCCGCGCACAAGGCCTGCGGCAAACGCTGCGGCCAAAAGCCCCCCAAGCCCCGGCAGGGCCAGAGCTTGGAGGAAAAAATCAGCCATCGATGCCGGCAAATTCATTGCCAAGATCTTTGGCCACGACCTTGTCCCAATTCCGTTTCACCCCAAGGCGAAGCAGGATGGCCGAGGCGACGAAGATTGACGAATACGTCCCAACCACAACGCCCCAGATCATCGCAAACACAAAGCCACGGATCACGTCACCGCCCAGCATATACAGCGCAATCAGCGCGAGCAAAGTGGTGACCGAGGTCATCATGGTGCGCGACAGGGTTTCATTGATCGACAGGTTCAGAACCTCGCGCAGGTCCATCTTTTTATAACGGCGCAGGTTTTCGCGCACCCGGTCGAACACAACCACGGTATCATTGAGCGAATAGCCAACGATGGTCAGAAGCGCCGCAATGATGGCCAAGTCAAACTTGATCCCCAGAAGCGCAAAGACCCCAATTGTCAGCACCACATCATGCACAAGCGCGGCCACCGCACCGAGTGAGAACTGCCATTCGAACCTGAGCCAGATATAGACAAGAACCGCACCGATGGCGGCAACAACGGCGAGAACAGCCGTGGTCACCAGCTCGCCCGAGACCTTTGGCCCCACACTTTCAACCGAGGGGAATGTGATCGCCGGATCAACCTGTGACAGGGCATTTTCAATCAGACCCATGGTTTCAGGGGTCATCGCCTCTTGGCCTTCCTGGGCCTCGATGCGGATCTGGCTGACGTGCTGATCATCGCGGAAATTCACGTCGTTCACTTCAACAATCGAGATATCGCCCAGTCCCAATGGCGCCAGCGCGTCACGGTAGCTGCCCACATCCACGGCTTGCGTGCTTTCGGTGCGAATGGTTGTCCCGCCCCTAAAGTCGATACCGAAGTTCAGACCGATCACAAAGAAAAACAAAACCGATGCGACCATCGCAAGGCCAGAGCCGCCCAAGGTGAAAACCGCCCCCTTGAAGAAATCGAACACCCGGTTTTTCGGCGCCATACGAATGCCCTTGATCTCAAGGGTTTTCGGCTGCTTGCGTTCGTGCCACATGACCAGCATCAGGCGGGTCAAGAAGATCGCGGTAAAGACAGACGTCAGGATGCCCAGCCCCAGCGTGACCGCAAAGCCGCGCACCGGCCCCGAGCCCATCACAAACAGGATCACCGCGGTGATAAAGGTGGTGATGTTGGCATCCAGAATGGCGGAAAGCGCTTTTTCATAGCCCAGTTCAATCGCGCGGGCGGGGCCTTTTCCGGCTTTCAACTCTTCGCGGATGCGTTCAAACACCAAGACGTTGGCATCCACCGCCATCCCGATCGTCAACACGATCCCGGCGATACCCGGAAGGGTCAGCGTCGCGCCAATCATCGACAGAAGGCCAAAGATCATGCCCACATTCAGGATCAGCGCAATATTGGCAACAACGCCAAACCAACCGTAAGCCAGCACCATAAAGACAAGCACGCCAACAAAGGCCACAATCGACGCGATTTTACCCGCATCAATGCTGTCTTGGCCCAATTCAGGCCCGATTGTGCGTTCTTCCACATAGGTCAGCTCAGCCGGCAAGGCCCCCGCGCGCAGCAGCACAGCCAGATTGGTGCTTTCCTCGATCGAGAAGTTACCGGTGATGATGCCGGACCCACCACAGATTTGCTCGTTGATGCGCGGGGCAGAGATCACCTCGGCATCCAGCACAATCGCAAAGGGCGAGCCGACGTTTTCGCCGGTGTATTCACAGAATTTACGCGAGCCTGAGACGTTGAAGCGGAAGCTCACCGCAGGCTGGCCGTTTTGATCAAAGGCCGGTTGCGCGTCGGTCAGCTCTTCTCCGGTGACAACCGGGCTTTGCTCCAACACATAATAGACGCCTTCGTCATCCAAGGACGGATACAACACATTGCGCGCACCGGGTTCGGTTTCGCCGTTGGTGGTACGCGATTTGACCGGGTGGAAGGTCAGTTTCGCGGTTTTCCCGATGATGTCTTTCAGTTCCGTGGCCGAGCCAATGCCCGGCACCTGGATCAGGATCCGATCTTGGCCTTGGCGCTGAATGGTGGGTTCACGGGTGCCGACCTCATCCACACGGCGGCGAATGATTTCAAGCGTTTGCATGATGGTGCGATCGTCCGTGGCGATGCGTTCCGCCTCAGACAAGGTCACGACAAACTCGCCCTCACGACCCGCGGCAACCTCAATATCCGTGGATCCAACCCCTTGCAGGCTGACCACCGGCTGGGCCAGTGTTTTGACCAGTTCAATGGCTTGCGGCAACGCCTCGGGGCGCGAGATTTTCACCCGCAATTCATCCGCCGCACCGTCTTGGCGACGAATGGTGCCGATGGTGTCACGCTTATCACGCAACAGGTTGCGCACTTCGGGCCACATGCCGTCCATCCGCGCAGCGTAGACATCCTCGACCTGCACTTCGGCCAGCAAATGTGCCCCGCCGCGCAGATCAAGCCCAAGGTTCACAAGCGCGTTTGGCGCCCAATCGGGCCACGCGGATTTATCCGCCTCAAGCTCGGCATTGCTGCCGGTTGCCTCAATGGTTTTCACCGCATCATTGTGCAGCTCAACCCGGGTGTAAAACCCGTTGGGCGATGCGAAATACAAACCCAAGAGCACAAGGCCCCAGATCACAAGACGTTTCCAAGTCGCGATATTCAGCATCCGCCGTCGCCCCTACAACCAATTGATAATGATGGATTAATCCAGTTTAGCTTTCGACCGGTTCGGTCTTTGAAATCACTTTGGTGATGGTTGTACGAATGATCCGCACCTTCACACCTTCGGCGATTTCCACCTCAACCTCGGTCTCGTCTTTCACGTTGGTCACCTTGCCGACGATGCCACCTTGGGTGATCACCTTGTCATTGCGACGCAGCGCGCCCAGCATGGTCTGATGCTCTTTCATCTTCTTTTGTTGTGGACGGATCATGAAGAAATACATGATCGCAAATACCAAAAGCATTGGGACGAGCATGGAATTCAGAAGGCCGCCACCAGCGCCCCCTGCAGCCTGAGCAAAAGCCGGAGTTGCAAACATCATTATATCCTTTTTCTAAGGGGAAATCCCCGTCTGTCACAGGGGAAACCCCCACCAGTTGGCGCGCACCCTATATGGGGTCCGAAAGGTTGTCCAGCAAGGGGCACGCACTGCCATAATGACAGGCCGTGGCAGGACACTTGGCATAGGACTGGGAATGGTGTTTTGTGGGCAGGATTTCAATCAGAGGTTATTTATGCAGGGCACACAGGCATTCTGGCAAACACTCACATCACATCCAATGACCCCATGGCTGGGCTGGCTGGTGCTGGGCACCTTGGGGGTCTTTTGGATGGTAGGGCAAATACGGCCTCATTTACAGGAAGGCCCGATTGAGAAGTTGCAGAAAACATTGGGGGCGGAGGCTTGGCCCGGAACTATCTTCGTTAGCTTTTTTCTTCTCTATGCTGGATTGACCGCGCTTACACTTGTCGAATTTGTTCAGGCTTTTTCGAATGACGAGACTCAGGAAGACATTCGCAACGTGGGCATCGTGCTGGCGGCATTCGTTGGCTTTCCATTTGTGGTCTGGAGGGCAGTTGTCGCGCATCGTCAGGCCGACACGGCACAACAAGATATGATAACGGATCGCATCAACAAAGCTGTTGAGAACCTTGGAACAACGCGATTGGTGCGGGAAAAGACACTGAAAATTCATACCGAAAGGCAGCCCCCCGCCCAGAACAATCCGTTTAAAATCAAACCAGATTCCGCTTTCTCGATGTTTGGAAACGAAACCCCAAACGATACTCACAATGAAGTGGAGCGTGTGGAGCCAAATCTTGAAGTTCGATTGGGTGGGATATTAGCCTTGGAGCGGATTGCGCAAGAAGAGCCAAGCTTCCACATTCAAATCATGGAAATACTGACTGCCTATGTGCGAGAAAACAGTCGAGTTCGCAGTTCTACTCAAATGAGAACGGACATACAGCTCACCATTGAAGTTATTGGCCGCAGATCTCAGCAACAGATCGATATCGAACGCCATAACTCACGAAGCAACCTAGGGCCAGACGGCTCTGGTTTCAGCTTGGATTTATCTAGCTGCGACTTATCGGGTGTCCGCGTGGTCGAATTGAACTTAGAACATGCCAATTTTCACGGGACTGATTTTCGAAATTCGCTTTTCAGCCGTTGTCAGTTGCAGCATAGCAGGTTCGCAAACTCTTCTTTTAAAGGCGTACTCTTCATCCAATGCAGTTTGGCCTCTGTGCATCTCAGCGAAATATCGCTATCGGACGCTTCATTCAATAACTGCGATCTTTCAAGGGCGTTTGTCACCGACTGCGCAACAAATACCGAGACGGTGTTCAGCGAATGCTCGGTTGAAGGGACCGCATTTCGAAAAGTTGATCTTTCCGAAATTCAAGATTTTGCAACAAATTTCGGGCTGTCATTCCTAGACGGATCGTCAGCCTCTCCAGCCGGATATGATATCGATCGCCCTGACCACTGGAGCAGTGAGGAGTTATCTTATCTTAGTTTCAAGGCGGAATGGGAGAAGTTCCTAGCCTCTCCCCCCCCCTAACCATTCCCCCTTCCCCTGCCCGGCCCACTCTGGCATATGGTCCCTGCATAATCGGTGCATATATAAGGAATGAAACATGCATGATATTCGCCTGATCCGTGACAACCCTGATGCGTTCGATGCTGGCATGGCCCGTCGGGGCCTGTCGGCTTTGTCGGGCGAGATCCTGTCCTTGGACGAAGCACGCCGCACAGCGATCCTTGCCGCGGAAACAGCCCAGGCCGAGGCCAACAAAGCGGCGAAATCGGTGGGGGCGGCCAAAGCATCTGGCGATGAGGACGAATTTCAACGCCTGCGCGCCCTTGTGGGCGAGAAAAAGGCCGAGATTGCCACGCTCAACGATGAAGCCAAAGAGCTGGACGTGAAGCTGACAGACATGCTCATGGGCCTGCCGAATATTCCCGGCGACGACATCCCCGATGGCGCGGATGAAGACGACAATGTGGAAATTCGCAGCTGGGGCACCCCCCCAGAACTGACCTTCAAAGCGCTTGAACATTACGAACTTCCGGCCGTGAAATCCGGCATGGACTTTGAAACCGCCGCCAAGCTGTCCGGCTCGCGCTTTATGGTGCTGTCGGGGGCCGTGGCGCGCACCCACCGCGCACTCGCGCAATTCATGCTCGACGTGCACACCGAGGAAAACGGCCTGACCGAAGCCTGGACGCCCGTGCTCGTTAAAGAAGAGATGATGTATGGCACCGGGCAATTGCCGAAATTTGGCGAAGACAGCTATCAGACCACCAATGGCTGGTGGCTGGTCCCGACCGCCGAAGTCACCCTGACCAATATCGTCAATGGCGTGACCGTCGAAGACAGCTATCTGCCGCGCCGCTATGTGGCCCACACCCAATGTTTCCGTTCCGAGGCCGGTTCCGCAGGGCGTGACACCGCCGGCATGCTGCGTCAGCACCAGTTTGAAAAGGTCGAAATGGTCTCGATCACCCGGCCTGAGGAAAGTGAAGCCGAACATCAACGCATGACCCGCTGTGCCGAGGATATCCTCGAACGACTTGGTCTGGCCTATCGCACCGTGGTGCTGTGTACTGGCGATTTGGGCTTTGGCATGAAGCGCACCCACGACATCGAAGTGTGGTTGCCCGGCCAAAATGCCTACCGCGAAATCAGCTCGGTCTCGGTCGCTGGCGATTTCCAGGCTCGCCGCATGAACGCGCGTTATAAGCCCGCCGAAGGCGGTAAGCCGCAATATGTACACACGCTGAATGGATCAGGTCTGGCCGTCGGTCGCGCGCTGATTGCTGTGCTGGAAAACGGCCAGCAAGAGGATGGGTCTGTGACCTTGCCCGAGGCGCTGCACCCCTATCTGCGCGGCAAAACGCGGATCACCGCAAATGGTGAAATGGTGTAACCCACACCCCCATAAATCACAAAAGCTCAGCCTCAACAGCTGGGCTTTTTCTTGTCATAAATATCTCGGGGTGAGCGCGAAGCGCGAGGGGCAGAGCCCCTCCCCTTCAACCCACCGCCTTCATCCTATTGCCACACCCTGACGCCCGGCCAAATCCACAAAATACTGCCACGCCACCCGACCCGATCGCGCGCCCCGTGTGGCCTGCCATTCGATGGCTTCCGCGCGCAGGGCCTCATCGTCAATCACCACCCCATGCGCGTCGCAATAGCCGCGGATCATCGCGAGGTATTGGTCTTGATCACAAGGATGAAAGCCCAACCAAAGCCCAAAGCGGTCGGACAATGATACTTTTTCCTCAACCGCCTCAGATGGGTTGATCGCCGATCCACGCTCATTCTCGATCATATCACGCGGCATCAGGTGGCGACGGTTTGAGGTGGCGTAGAACACCACATTTTCCGGACGGCCCTCAATGCCGCCATCCAGCACCGCCTTGAGCGACTTATAATGCTGATCATCATGGCTAAAGCTGAGGTCATCGCAAAACAGCAAAAACCGATGCTGCGAGCCGCGCAGAAGCGACAAAAGACGGGTGACCGATGGCAGGTCTTCGCGCTGTAATTCCACCACTTTCAACGCTTCGCCCTGCTTCAGCACTTCTGCATGTACCGCTTTGACAAGGCTGGATTTTCCCATCCCGCGCGCGCCCCACAAAAGTGCGTTATTGGCGGGCAGCCCTTTGGCAAATTGCAGCGTATTTTTCAAAAGCGTGTCGCGCGAGCGGTCCACGCCAATAAGAAGGTCAATTTTCACCCGGCTGACCTCCGGCACGGGGGCCAATCGGTCTGGTGAGACGTGCCAAACAAAGGCGTCTGCGCTGTCAAAATCCGGGGCGCTCATGGGCGCGGGCGACATACGCTCCAGCGCGTCTGCGATGCGGATGAGTGCGTCTTGGTCCATGGTTCTGCCCCGTTATATAAGTTCCGTTTTTGGTTAGACGGAATAGCCTTGGCTTGCAAGAATTCCGGCTCATTTGACCTGTCGTAATACGAAAAAGCGCGCCCCAGGGGACGCGCTTTCTGGTGGGGCGAAGGCGGGGGTTATTTATCCGCCTTACCCTCCTCTTCGTCAAACTCTGCCATCAGCTCATCTTCTTCGGCGTCGGCGTCATCTTCGTCTTCATCATCCTCAAACCACAGCCCTTCGGCGCGCAGCTTGGCTTCGCGTTTTTTCTCAACGCGGCCCACAAGGAAGATCGAAATCTCATAAAGGCCGTAGACCACCACAAACAAAATGACCTGAGTGATCACGTCGGGCGGGGTCACAAGGGCGGCGAGCACCAGAATGCCGACCACCGCATATTTGCGCATTTCGCCCAAGCCTTTGGCGGACACAAGCCCGGCTTTGCCCATCAGGGTCAAAAGCACTGGCAGCTGAAAGCAAAGCCCAAAAGCCACGATAAACTTGATCGTCAGGCGCAGATATTCCTGTACGGAACCTTGAAAATCAATGGCCGCGGCCACGTCGCTGTCTGAGGATTGCTGAAAGCCCAGAAAGAAGTCAAAGGCCAGCGGCATCACAACGTAAAAAGCAAAGCTTGCGCCCAGTAGAAACATCACCGGCGAGGCGATCATAAACGGCAAAAACGCTGATTTTTCAGACTTGTACAAGCCCGGCGCCACAAAGCGCCACAGCTGGTAGCTGATGTAGGGAAACGACAGAACCAGCCCGCCGAAAAGCGAGATCGAGACCGCAACAAAAAAGCCCTCTTGCAGCTTGATCAGGATCAGCCCGCAATCCGGTTGGCCACGTTCCGCCATGGTTGTGCACAGCGGTTCGGTCAGGAAATTAAAGATCGGGTTCCACACGGTGAAACAGATAATCATGCCGATAATAAACGCCACGGCGACATGCATCAGCCGGGTGCGCAGTTCAGCCAAATGTTCAATCAGCGGGGCAGAGCTGTCTTCAATTTCGTCGGTTTTGGTCATGCGTCAGATGCTTTCGGGGCCGAAGCTTTTGCGGCTGTTGTTGTCTTGGCCGGGGTTTTCTTAGCGGGCGCCTTTTTTGCCGCGGTCGCCTTCGCAGCGGGCTTTTTCGCCGCCGGTTTCTTGGCGGCCGGTTTTTTGGCCGCTGGTTTCTTGGCCGCTGGTGCTTTGGTGGTCTTCGCCTTCGCGGTAGCCGCCTTTGCTGCTGTGCCTTTGCCCGCGGCCCCCTTGCCGGTTGATTTCTTCACAGGTGGGGATTTCTTAGCCGATGTTTTTGCAGGCTTGGCCACATCCGCAGCCTCGGTTGCCGCCTCAACGGCCTGAAGATCTGTGGCGGCCTTTGCGGTGGCTGCGTGAATTTTGCGGGCAACTTCGGCTCGCTCTTCTGACAGTTGCGGCGTTTTGGTGGCGGCGTCCGCCTCTTGTTGATCCCGAAGCGCTTTGGCCGGATCCCATTTCTCGAACCCATCGGCGGCCTTGTTCAGCGCATCCAGCCCCATGGACTTCGGATTGGTCGCCGATTTTAAAGTGCTGGCGATATCTTTTGCACCGGTCGAATCCGCCGCCTCATTCATCGCCTGGCTAAACTCACGCGCCATGCTGCGCGCGCGCGCGGTGAAGCGCCCCAACGTGCGGAACATGCCGGGCAAATCCTTTGGCCCAACCACAATCAGGGCCACAACCCCAATCACCAGAAGCTCGGTAAACCCGATATCAAACATGGGCAGCGCCCCCTGAGAAAAGCGTTTTCGCGAAAATATGCGGGGGTGATTCCAAGATCAGCCCGCAAGGCGGTCATGTCGCGCGGCGGCTTACGCCTTTTCTTTGTCTTCCTCGGGGGTGACGTCTTTTGCAGCCTCAGCCGCATCAGCCGCTTGATCTTCAATCTCTTGTTTGCCGTCATCCACGCCTTTTTTGAACGCGGTGATGCCTTTGCCAACTTCGCCCATCAGCGATGAAATTTTGCCCCGGCCAAACAGAACCAGAACCACAACAGCGATCAGAAGAAGGCCCGGAAGGCCGATATTATTGAGCATTGGTGTCTCCCTCAGCGGACGGGCAGCGCCGTCCATAACTCATTCAGGTCAGATATGTATTCTTTCACGGCGGATTTTCAAAGCCCGAAAGCGCGATTCTCTGCGACAAATGATGTTTGGTGCAAATTTCGCGGTAAATTCACACCCCATCGACGGGTGGACCCGCCAGAAAATTCCGGAGCGCCTCGGTCACAATCTCGGGCTGTTCGATGGTCGAGGAATGGCCCGCGCGGGGGATGGTGATCAAGTCGGACCCAGCAATCGCCGCCTGCATCCGGTCTGATTTGTCGGGCGTCGTGGCGACATCCTCCTCCCCCACCATGATCAGTGTGGGCAGAGAGATACGGTGCAGATCATCATAAACGCCGTCACGTTCAATCACCCCGCGCACCGCGCGCGTGATGCCGATCCTGTCGCCTTTTGCGATGGCCTTACGCCAGCGTTTCCGTTCCGCCGCCTTTGTGTCGTCGTTCAGATAGGATTGGCTGAACATAATCGGCATCACTTTGCCCACAACCACGCCCAAGCCAAACCAACGGGCGACAAAGTTCAAAAGACCGTACCGCGCATGATTTTCTGTGGGTTCCGGGTCGGCGGTGGTCTCAATGAGGGTGAGGGATTTCAACAGCTCTGGCTTGTGGATCGCAAGGCGCATGCCCACAAAGCCCCCCATCGACAGCCCGACAAAATGGCAAGGCGCAATCTGTAGCTCGGCAATCAAAGCGGCCGCATCCTCGGCCAGCGTGTCCATGTCATAGCCCGCGTCACTGACCGCGCTTTTGCCCTGTCCGCGATGATCAAAAGTGATGCAACGGTACTGGGATTTAAGCGCGGCCACTTGCGCTTCAAACATCTCTGCGCTGAACAACAGCCCATGAGAAAACACAATGGTGTCCGGCCCGGCGCCCTCGTCGGTATAATAAAGCTTGTGACCCTTGAGGGTGAGGTACGGCATAGGGGCGATCCTTTCCGGCGAGCATCCGTGTTTGGACCACTATATCATGGATAACCCGAAATCAGCAGGTTGGGCACGCATCGTCGCAGAACACAAAGCAACGGTCGCGGCGAATGGCGATCCACAACGGCGTGCCCACTTGCGGCAAAAACACCGATGGCACCGAAGCGGTCAGTTTCGATCCGTCCTGCATCACAAAATCCACCAGACTTTCCTTGCCAATGAACCGCGCACGCGCCACTTCGCCCCGCGCCCAAACACCATGTGCAGGTGTGGGGGCCGGGCCTTTGCCGTGGCGATCAAAGTCGATCTTCAGATGCTGCGGGCGGATCACAATGTCGACTTTGGTGCCATCGGGCATGCCCGGCGCCAGAAATTGCCCAAAGGCGGTTTCGGTCAGCGCGCCGTTCACCTCGCCCGAAATCACATTGATGTCCGAGAAAAACCCAGCGGCCTTTTTGTCGACCGGCGCGTTGTAGATGTTATAGGGCGCGCCGCGTTGCACAATTTCACCGTCGCGCATCAGGGCAATTTCATCCGCCATGCGCATTGCCTCTTCGGGCTCATGGGTGACCAGAACCACGGCGGTGCCCTCTTCTTTCAGGATCGCGAGGGTTTCATCGCGGATGCCGTCACGCAGGCGGTTATCAAGACCGGAAAACGGCTCATCCATCAGCATGATCGAGGGGCGCGGGGCCAGCGCACGCGCCAAAGCAACCCGTTGCTGTTCGCCACCCGACAGCTCATGCGGGAATTTGTCGATGAAACGCGCCAGCCCCACCTTGTCCAAAAGTTCCTGCACGCGCAGGCGCTTTTCGGTGCGAGATCCCTTAAGGCCAAAGCCCACATTGTCAGCGACCGACAGATGCGGAAACAGCGCAAAATCCTGAAACATCAAGCCGATATGGCGCTTTTCCGGGGGGACAAACACGCCCGGTCCTGCAACCATATTGCCATCAATCCAAACCTCGCCGCCATCTTGCTGATCCACACCGGCGATGATGCGCAGGGTGGTGGATTTCCCACAGCCCGATGGGCCCAAGAGGCACGTCACCTGCCCGGCGAGTAACGTCAGGGATATGCCGCAAAGCACCTGATGACCGCCAAACTGACGCTCCAGATTGCGAATTTCCAATCGCGCCGTGGCGCGGGGGGTCTCCAACATGGCGGGCCTTTTCAGACAGGACAATCAACAGCTAAATCCCGATGATTTAAATCGGGTTTCAACCGGGATACCAGCCCGCCCAACGACCCGCAAGCCACTTGGCACCCACAAACGACCCGCAGATTGTCGCAAACTGGTGCGCCACGGCAAATACCCCTCGCCAAACTGAAGGAAACGCCAATCGGAGCCGCCAATGCGCCTGTTGATTTCCTTTGCCGCCCTGCTTTTGTCTGTTGTCTTGCTGCAATTGAGCTCTGGCGGTGTGGGACCACTGGACGCCTTGTCCGGATTAAAGCTTGGCTTCACCAAATCAGAAATTGGCCTGTTGGGGTCTGCGCATTTTGTTGGCTTTTTCATCGGCTGTTGGTGGTCGCCAAGATTGATGGGCGCGGTGGGGCATTCGCGCGCCTTTGCCGTGTTCACCGCGATGGGCGCGATGGGATTATTGGCGCATATGTTGTGGATCGACCCCATTGCATGGGCGGTGATGCGCATTGCCTCGGGCCTGTGTGTCGCCGGGGCCTATACGGTGATCGAGGCATGGATGAACGCCAAAATCACCAATGAAACAAGGGGACGCGCGATGGGGGGCTACCGCGCCGTGGACATGGGCGGGTCACTGGCGGCCCAGCTTTTGATCGGCGTATTAACCCCGGCCCACTATGTCAGCTACAATCTTTTGGCCCTGATTTGCTGCGCCGCAATCCTGCCCCTGACCATGACCCGCGCCAGTCAACCCGACATCCCCGCCGCCCCACGACTGCGCCCTGGTCTCGCCTGGACACGGTCCCCGCTTGCCGCCGCCGGTTGCGTTGTGGCAGGCATCACATCCGCCGCTTTTCGCATGGTCGGGCCGATTTATGGGCAGGAAGTGGGCTTGGCCACCGGGCAACTGGCCTGGTTCCTTGCCGCCTTTGTGTTGGGCGGAGCGCTCGCACAATTGCCAACCGGATGGATCGCCGACAAATACGACCGCCGTTGGGTGCTGATCTGGTTGTCCGTGGCGGCGATGTCTAGCTGTGGGTTCACCATCGCGGCCAGTGGGATGGGCACGCAAATGGCCTTTCTAACCGCAGGCATCTTTGGCTTTACAACCTTCCCGATCTTCTCGGTCTCTGCCGCGCACGCGAATGATTTTGCCGACAGCACCGAACGTATTGAGCTGTCTGCGGCCCTGATGTTTTTCTACGCCGTCGGCGCCATTGCCTCGCCGTACGTGGCCTCAACCCTGATCGAAAGCTACGGCCCTGCTGCATTGTTCAGTTTTGTTGCCACCGGCCATGCTGGATTGATCGCTTTTGGCCTGATCCGTATGCGCGCGCGCCCCACAGTGTCGGACAAAACCGCCTATACCTACACACCGCGCACCTCGTTTTCGATGGGACGCCTGTTTGGCCGAATGCGCGATAAGTAACACCGAGGCTTTGCCCTTTTCCTTGTCATAAATATCCCGGGGTGAGCGCAAATGCGCGAGGGGCAGCGCCCCTTTCGCCCGCCCCCTCTGGTCCTGCCCAAAAAAACCGCGTAAACACGCCCGCAAACAAGCTTGGGAAATACCATGAACCGCGTCCTCATCACCTCGGCGATTCCATACATCAACGGGATCAAACACCTCGGCAATCTTGTAGGCAGCCAGCTGCCAGCGGATCTTTACGCCCGTTACAACCGTGGCCGGGGCCGCGAAGTTATGTTCATTTGCGCGACAGATGAACATGGCACACCGGCGGAATTGGCCGCCGCCAAAGCCGGCAAGCCGGTGGATGAATTTTGTTCCGAGATGCACGAAGTTCAGGCGGATATTGCCAATCGGTTCCGTCTGTCGTTTGACAATTTCGGCCGGTCTTCCAGTGTGCAAAACCGCAAGTTGACCCAGCATTTTGCCGGCAAATTGGCGGACAATGGCTATATTGAAGAGGTCAGCGAAAAGCAGGTCTATTCCAACGCCGACGGGCGGTTCCTACCGGATCGCTATATCGAAGGCGAATGCCCAAATTGTGGCTATGACGGCGCGCGCGGTGATCAATGTGAAAACTGTACCAAACAGCTGGACCCCACCGATCTGATCAATCCGCGCTCGGCCATTTCCGGGTCCACCGATTTAGAAGTGCGCGAAACCAAGCACCTTTACTTGCGCCAATCCAAACTGAAAGACGCGCTGGACGCTTGGATTGATACAAAGGCTGACTGGCCCGTGCTGACCACCTCCATCGCTAAAAAATGGTTGCATGATGGTGACGGGCTGCAAGACCGCGGCATCACCCGCGATCTGAAATGGGGTGTGCCGGTCAAACGTGGCGACGCGGATTGGCCCGGCATGGAAGGCAAAGTTTTTTACGTCTGGTTTGACGCACCGATCGAATATATCGCCGCCACCGCCGAATTGGCGGATGAAAAAGGCGAAGGTTCCGCGTTTTGGGAACGCTGGTGGCGCACGGACAAAGGTGCCGAAGATGTGCGGTACGTGCAGTTCATGGGCAAAGACAATGTGCCGTTTCACACGCTCAGCTTTCCGGCCACAATCATGGGGTCTAAGGAACCATGGAAGCTGGTGGATTACATCAAATCTTTCAACTACTTGAACTATGACGGCGGACAGTTTTCAACGTCAAAAGGGCGCGGGATCTTTATGGATCAGGCGCTGGAGATCCTGCCGTCGGATTACTGGCGTTGGTGGCTGCTGTCACATGCGCCGGAAAATTCTGACAGTGAATTCACATGGGAGAATTTTCAGGTTTCCGTGAACAAAGACCTGTCGGATGTGCTTGGCAATTTCGTGAGCCGCGTGACCAAGTTTTGCCGCTCGAAGTTCTCAGAAGACGTGCCCGCCGGTGGGGAATATGGCGAGGTCGAGGCCGCATTGATTGCCGACATCACCGCCAAGGTCCGCGCCTATGAAAGCCATATGGAAGCGATGGACGTGCGCAAATCGGCGCAGGAACTTCGTGGCATTTGGGTCGCGGGTAATGAATACTTGCAAGCCGCCGCCCCCTGGACAGTGTATAAAACCGACCCCGATCAGGCCGCCGCCCAAATCCGTCTGGCGTTAAACCTGATCCGTCTTTACGCGGTGCTGTCGGCCCCATTTATTCCCGATGCCTCCAAGGTTATGCTTGAGGCGATGGGCACCACGGATGACAGCTGGCCTGACGATGTGCCCGCGGCTTTGGGTTTGTTGAAAGAGGGGCATGCCTTCACCGTACCTGAGAACGTGTTTGCAAAGATCTCGGATGAAGATCGTGAAGGCTGGCAGGAACGTTTTGCTGGTATCCGCGACTGACACTCCGCCAACGCCAATCCCGGATGTGGCCGCAGCTTTTGCCGCGGCCATTTTCACATCTGTTATCCAGCCCCCTCTATCTGGCGGAGGGGCGCGGGAGGACCACAATATGTGCTGTTTTCCTTTGATTTTCTGAAATTACGTCCTATCTTAAGGAAAAGAAAAGATTTCCCCAGCACTCTCGGGGGTAGAATGCGCAGTAAGTTCAGTCTCAAGGGCCTTAAGAAAGTGACGATTGCGAAAGGCAAACAAATGCCGATCCGGCTGTCCTTGTCGGATAAGCGTTCGGTGCGCACCCAATTTGGCGCGCTGCCGTTCCGCGTTCGGGACGGAAAAGTCGAAATTCTGCTGATCACCTCGCGCGGGACCGGGCGATGGATCATTCCCAAAGGCTGGCCGATGGATGGCGAAACACCGGCTGGGGCTGCGGCGACGGAGGCATTTGAAGAGGCGGGTGCGCTTGGCAAGCTAAGCAATCAGGTTTTGGGGTTTTATTCCTATGACAAGGGCCATGCGGGAGAGAAGCTGCCTTGTGTGGTCGCGGTTTTCCCACTTAAGGTTAAGAAAATGGTCAAGAATTACCGCGAGGCTGGGCAACGGCGGCGCAAATGGGTGAGCCAGAAAAAAGCCTCGCAAATGGTGTCTGAACCGGAATTGCGCCAGATGATCAAACTGTTTGATCCAAAAACGCTGCACAGCTAACCCCTTTCCGGTTTACAGTTTACCGCTTACACTGAACCACCGCCAACCCGCCGCGAGTTGCACCGCGGATGCCCCTTAACCACGGAAACCAAAATGATCCGTTATGCGCTAAAATGTGACAATGACCACAGCTTTGAAAGCTGGTTCCAGAACGCGGGGGCTTTTGACAGCCTGACGGCGGCGAGACGAATTACATGCCCAGAGTGTGGATCGAGCATGGTGGTGAAATCGCTGATGGCGCCAAAAGTACGCCCGTCGCGCAATGTGACCACACAGCCCGAAACACCGCCCGAAACACAGCCGCAAACCCCCACAGTTCCCGCAGCAACACCAGAAACCCCAACCGCTTTACCGGACCCTGAACTGGCGCGCGAGATTGCCGCGTTAAAGACCAAGGTAGAGACCGAAAGCGATTACGTAGGCGATAAATTCGTGTCCGAGGCACGCGCGATGCATCTGGGCGACCGCCCCGACCGGCCCATTTATGGCGAGGCCAAGATTGATGAGGCGCGGGAATTGCTGGAAGAAGGGGTGCCGGTGATGCCCCTGCCCTTTATGCCCACCCACAAGACCAACTGAGGATCTCGTCAGATTGGACAATGCCTGCGTGAATATCCACGCTTAATCCGGTAAAACCCTTCGCTTTCACCATCCACACCGCACAATACGTCAATCCGATCTTGCCCTTTGTGCGCCCCCTGCGTAAGACGGGCGCGTGAAAAACAAGGGGATGGGATCACCATGCCAATTCTGGTGATGAAATTCGGTGGCACGTCTGTTGCCAACCTCGATCGGATCGCCCGCGCGTCCAAACGTGTCGCGCGCGAAGTGGCCAATGGCTATGATGTGATTGTCATTGTCTCGGCGATGTCCGGCAAAACCAACGAGCTTGTGGGCTGGGTGGGTGACACCTCGCCGATGTATGACGCGCGCGAATATGATGCGATTGTCAGCTCGGGTGAAAATGTGACCGCCGGCCTGATGGCGTTGCGTCTGCAGGAAATGGATATTCCCGCACGCAGCTGGCAGGGCTGGCAAGTGCCGGTGAAAACCACATCGGCGCATTCGTCCGCTCGGATCAACGAGATCCCGAATGACAATATCATGGAAAAGTTTGGCGAAGGCATGCGCGTGGCGGTTGTTGCGGGCTTCCAGGGCGTATCGCCCGAGGGGCGGATCACCACGCTGGGCCGGGGTGGATCTGACACCACCGCCGTGGCCTTTGCCGCTGCGTTTGAAGCCGAACGTTGTGATATTTACACGGACGTGGACGGTGTTTACACCACCGATCCGCGTTTGACCGACAAGGCGCGCAAGCTGGACAAGATCGCGTTTGAGGAAATGCTGGAGCTGGCCTCATTGGGGGCCAAAGTTCTGCAAACCCGGTCCGTTGAATTGGCGATGCGCTATAAGGTGAAGCTGCGCGTTTTGTCGAGTTTTGAAGAATATGACCCGGAAGCAGGCACAATGGTCTGCGACGAGGAGGATATCATGGAAAGCAAAGTTGTAGCAGGCGTCGCCTATCAGCGTGACGAGGCCAAAATGACCCTGATTTCGGTGGCCGACCGCCCCGGAATCGCATCCGCCATTTTCACACCCTTGGCAGAGGCCGGGGTCAATGTGGACATGATCGTTCAGAACATCTCGGAAGAGGGTCGCACCGACATGACCTTCTCTTGCCCGGTCGATCAGGTGGCCCGCGCAGAAAGGGCAATGGCAGAGGCAAAAGACAGCGGCGAGATCAATTTCCACGATTTGGTGGCGGACACGGATGTGGCCAAAATCTCAGTCGTAGGCATTGGGATGCGCAGCCACACGGGCATTGCGGCCAAAATGTTTGATGTGCTGTCTGCCGAAGGCATCAACATCAAGGTCATCACCACGTCCGAGATCAAAATCTCGGTGCTGATTGATCGCAAATATATGGAACTGGCCGTGCAGGCGTTGCATGATGCATTTGAGCTTGAGAAAGCTTAAGTCGCTATAACTAAATTGTTATTTAAAACACTCGCCCTGTGGCGGGTGTTTTTTTTGTCTCGGCTTCAGCATCGAAGGGGAGATCGCGAGCTTGGCGAAACTAGAAAACTAGAAAACTAGAAAACTAGAAAACTAGAAAACTAGAAAACTAGAAAACTAGAAAACTAGTTTTCCGGTTTTGGGTCACCGTCAAGACGCCCAAGATAAAAAGGCCGGCGCAGGTCACCTACACCAGCCAATCTCAAACTTGCGAAACCTCACCCCACGATCTGTCCAGAAGGGGTCGAGTTGGAGATTTCCCATTCCTCATCGCTCATCTCCTCAGCAACACCGTCAAAGAGCGGGGTTGAGAGGTAACGCTCGCCAGTATCCGGTAGCATGACAAGGATATTGGCGCCGTCTGGGGCGTCTTTTGCGGCCTCAATCGCGGCGGCGAAACTGGCGCCCGCGGAAATCCCGGTAAAGATCCCCTCTTCCGCGGCCAGCCGTTGCGACCATTTCACCCCATCGGGACCGGGAACCGTGGTCAGCGTGTCATAGTTGCCCTTGTCCAGCGTTTCTTGCAACACATAGGGGATGAAATCCGGGGTCCAGCCTTGGATTGGGTGCGGTTCAAAGGTTGGGTGGCTTTCGGTTGGCTGGTTTTGATCGTTGCGGGTGTTTACATAGCCGGATGCGATCAGCGCCGCACTGGCGGGTTCTGCCAAGATAATTTTGGTGTCCGGGCTATCCTTACGAAGCACGCGCGCCACGCCCGTAACCGTACCACCGGTGCCGTAACCTGTTACAAAATAATCCAATTTCTCGCCGCCGAAATCCGCAAGGATCTCGCGTGCGGTGGTGTTTTCATGAATGTCAGCATTGTCAGCCGTTTCAAATTGGCTGGCCAGGAACCAACCGTTTTGCTCGGCCAACTCTTTGGCTTTCGTGTACATGCCAAACCCCTTAAGGCCCTTCGGGGTCAGCACCACTTTGGCCCCAAAAAAGCGCATCAGCTTGCGGCGTTCCACGGAAAAGCTTTCGGCCATTGTGACCACCAAGGGATAGCCCTTGGCCGCGCAAACCATAGCAAGACCGATGCCGGTGTTGCCCGACGTGGCCTCGACCACGGTTTGGCCGGGCGTCAGGCGACCGTCACGTTCTGCGGCCTCGATGATGTTCAGCGCCAGCCGGTCTTTGACGGATCCAGCCGGGTTAAAGGCTTCGAATTTCACAAACATATTCACATGGCTGGGGGCAATCCGATTGATGCGGATCACCGGGGTGTCGCCGACGGTGTCCAAAATGCTGTCGAACCGTTGGCCGCGCCCGTTGGTCTGTCTGATTTGCATTGTTCAATTCCTTCTTCCAAAGCGATCTGCCATCTGGGGATGTGAATAACTTAGGCCTCACCCGCACAAAGAACCACCTGCCCGCAATATTAAGATCAACGTCCCTCGCCCCATTTTCTTTTCGCACCAAATGCCCAACATTAAGGAAGAGACAGGAACGCTGTCATGGTGGACGCAGCGCAAGGGCAACGGGCAACAGCGGTGTTGGTCGCCAAGGCAGATCACGCTTTTGGCTGTGATCTGTAGAACGGTAAGGGGTCCCCGATCTGGGCGCCCTTGCCCCGGCGCACCGCAATATGAAGTCTGATCTGCCTAAATCTTAAGCAACACCCCCGGACGGCGTGTCCGGCGCGTGCAGATCCGGGGAGATACAGCCAATTCTCCCCTTTAAGTAGAATTACTCTGGTCGCTCCGCGGCTTACCCGCCATGATGCACCCAAATCGGGGGAAAACGCGTCCCCCCATCTGGCAATGTAACACCAGAGTGCTTAATCTAACGAAGGTCCAAAAGGACCAGACGTGCGGGGGTCCGTACGCCATGTAAATTGCCCAATGGGCGCCGGGGGACATCAGGGATGGCAGAAAGCCAACAAAGCGACAGCCGCAAGCTATTGGTTAAGCTGCGAGAGACTTTGGCCGCCGCGTCCGAGGGTCAGGAACGCTTGGACCGCATCACCTCGTTGATTGCCAATAGTCTTGGGGTTGAGGTCTGTTCGATCTATTTGTTTCGCGACAAAGAGACACTGGAACTCTGCGCCACTGAGGGGCTGAACCCCGAAGCCGTCCACCAAACCCGAATGCGCATTGGCGAAGGCCTGGTGGGGCGTGTGGCAAAAAGCGGTACTCCGATCAACACCTCGGATGCGCCCTCGACCGCAGGGTTTCGCTATATGCCCGAAACCGGCGAAGAGGTGTTCTCTAGCTTCCTCGGCGTCCCCATCCAGCGTCTTGGCGAAAATCTGGGCGTCTTGGTGATCCAATCGCGCGACCCGCGCGAATTTTCCGCGGACGAACTTTATGGCATCGAAGTGGTCGCCATGGTGTTGGCCGAAATGACCGAGCTGGGCGCCTTTGTCGGCGAAGGCGCGGCCATGTCCGCACGGCACCAACACCCTGCCACCTTTCAAGGCACAATTGGGCAAGAGGGGGCCGCTGAAGGTCACATCTGGCTGCATGAACCGCGTGTTGTTGTCACCAACCCGGTGGCCGACGACCCCGATGTGGAACTGACGCGCCTGACCGATGCGGTCGAAGAATTACGTCTCAAGGTGGACGAATTGTTGGCCACGGCGCAGATCACCGCGAAACCCAAAGATAAAGAGCAGATGCAAGTGCTCGAAGCCTACCGAATGTTTGCCAATTCCAAAGGCTGGATGCGCCGGATGGAAGAGGACATTGCGCGGGGTCTGTCCGCCGAAGCCGCTGTCGAAAAAGAACAATCTGCCGCACGGGCCCGGATGAGCCAGGTGCCGGACGCATATCTTCGCGAACGGCTGCACGACCTTGATGATCTGTCCAATCGCCTGTTGCGCATTCTCACCGGGCAAGGGGGGGAAACAGGCGCCGAAATGCCGGAAAATCCCATTTTGGTGGCCACAAATATCGGCCCGGGCGAATTGTTGGAATATGGTCGCGGACTGCGCGGAATCATCCTCGAAGAAGGATCGGTTGCAAGCCATGCCGCCATTGTCGCCCGTGCGCTTGCAATCCCGCTTGTGCTGCAAGCCGGCCGTATCGCAACCGAGGCGCTGAATGGCGACCTTGTGCTCGTCGATGGCGAGCATGGCACCATCCACCTGCGCCCGGAAGAAAGCATTATTGGTGCGTTTCGTGACAAGATGGCGATGGAAGCGGAACAACAGGAACGCTATCACTCGCTGCGCGACAAACCTGCGGTGGGATTATGCGGGACCGAAGTAACGCTGCACATGAATGCGGGCCTGATGGCCGATCTGCCCAGCTTGGAAAATTCCGGCGCTGAGGGGGTTGGGCTGTTTCGCACCGAGCTGCAATTCCTGACGGTTTCAAAAGTCCCGCGCCGGGGCGAATTGGTCAACACCTATTCACGCGTGATGGACGCCGCGAAAGGGAAACGCATCGTGTTTCGGACCCTCGATATCGGGTCCGACAAGGTGCTGCCGTATATGAACCCACTGGACGAACCGAACCCCGCCTTGGGCTGGCGCGCGATCCGCGTTGGGCTGGACAAACCCGGTGTGATGCGGATGCAATTGCAAGCCTTGATCCGGGCGGCCGCGGGGCGAAATCTCTCGGTCATGTTCCCGTTCATTGCGCAGCAAGACGAGTTCAGAGACGCCCGCGAAATGCTGTTGGCCGAGATAGAGCGTGAACGCAAACTTGGCCATGATCTGCCGACTGATGTGGAAATCGGCGCGATGTTGGAAACCCCCTCGATGGTATTTGCACCGCGCCAATTCTTTGAAATGGCTGACTTTATTTCAATCGGCGGCAATGACCTGAAACAACTTTTCTATGCGGCGGACCGCGAAAATGAACGGGTGCGCCGCCGGTATGACACGCTGAATGTCAGCTTTTTGAACCTGATCGAAGAGATCGTGACACGCTGTGCAGAAGTGGGCACGCCGCTTAGTTTTTGCGGCGAAGATGCCGGACGCCCGATCGAGGCCGCCTGCTTCACCGCCCTTGGAATGCGCAACCTTTCGATGCGCCCGGCCTCGATTGGTCCCGTGAAAAACCTGATCCGCCGGATCAATGTGCAAGAATTGCGCGCCTGCATTGATGATGTGCGGCTGTCAGGTGAGCAATCGGTGCGCGCTGACGTTGTCAATTGGCTGTCGCGAAATCGGCGGAGTTTTCACGACGTTTAACGGTTTGTTCAGCATTTTCCGACCAACATGAAACTCTGAAAAGGAGAGGTTCATGTTGGCGACGATGCTTACCCTGCTTAGCTCGGTTGTTTTGATGGGGCTATTGCGACAATTCACCCGAAATCGCAGCCGGTTACGACAGGAAAACCCTTATGGGCGTGCGCCGCATCACATCCCGCTAAGCGCACAAAAAACAGGATGCAATCGACGTGATCTGGCACGGCCCAAACCTAACCGTCTACTCCCCATTCCCGGGCTGTCATGGCTGCTACGTCGAGTGTCTGTTCCGCTGCGGCGTTTGACAGGGGCGTCACAAACTCCCCGCGAATCGCTCCACACGGCCCGTCACTCCGGCCCAGGCTCCTGGTCGCAGCTCCAGCCCCAAAACGCGGTCGGGATTGGTTGGCGGCGGCATGATCACCCCATGCAAGATCATAAACCCAAACCGGCGGTAATAGGGGGCATCCCCCACCAACATGACACGAGCCCACCCATCTGATTTTGCCTTATCCAAGCTGCCTTGGATCAAAAGCCCGCCCAACCCCTCGCCTTGCCGAGTCGGGTGAACCGCAACAGGGCCAAGCAACAACGCAATCGGATCGGCGGAGGTTTTGGTAGGCTTACCCGTGTTCGACGCAATCGTGACCGGCCAATAGCGAATGGCGCCTGACAAGATTCCGTCCCTATCGCGGGCGACCAGCGACAAGCTTTTTACCGGCGGCACCGTGTTGCGCAGCCGATACGACGAAAGCGCTTCGCGCCCCGGCGCAAAGCAGGTGTCATAAAGGCCTTCAACCTCCCACCCATCCTCGTCTGTCTCTACCGAAAGCGTATACAACGGTGTGTCCCTACAGCCTCTTTCCCTCACTCCCCTAATGCTGCTAGCAAAAGGAGCGGACTGAGAAAAGAGAGAAGCGCGTGTTTTATCAACCAAAAAATGGCCATGGCCTGTCCCATAATCCATTTAACGCGGTGATCACCCCGCGGCCAATTGCGTGGATCTCGACCCGCGGGCCGGATGGCAAAGACAATCTTGCGCCGTATTCTTTTTTCAATGGCGTCGCCTACGACCCTCCGCAGGTGATGTTTGCAAGCACCTCGGGCAAATCCGACCGGGATCTGGGCAAGGACAGTTTGGACAATATTGAAAAAACCGGAGTATTTTGCATCCACATTGTTGCTGAAGACATGAAGGACGCGATGAATGACACGTCAGGCGCCTATGCGCGCGACGTGGATGAATTTACCCACGCAGGCCTTGATCGGGTTGCGTGTGAGTTGATTGATTGCGCTCGTCTGCCCACGGCCCCCGCCGCTTTAGAGTGCAAACTAACCCAGATCACGCGCCTGCCGGGGGAGGAGAACCTCGTCTGTTTTGGCGAGGTGGTGGGTGTGCATCTCCGTGACGATTGTTTGGTGGACGGACATTTTGATGTCACCCGTTTTCGCCCGCTCGCGCGCCTTGGCTATCGTGATTATACCGTGGTGAAAGATGTCTTTAGCCTGACCCGGCCGGGCGAATAATTGGGGGGCATTCCAACTGGTCCTGTGCTGCGTTTAATAAAAATGTAACGAGCGGCACGGTATTTTGGGCCATGTTTCATGCGATCCTCCACAGCCTCGGTTTGCTTTTGCCTGCGCTCATTCCATCTTGGCGATTTTTCAAGGCAGTACAGCCTTCACCGCGGGTGGAATGGGGGATCACATCCTCCTCGCAAACGGTGGAAAACTGGCGACCATATCGTCCGCGGCCCGCACACCTAGGTGCCATCCAGCTGGCGCAGCGCATGTTTTGGAATGCAGCTTGGAATGAAAGCCTGTTTTTGGTCAGCCTGTCAGAGCGGTTGATGGGGACCGAAAGTGACCACAGCCTGCGCGAGCTGACTGCGCGCATCAGATGTGAAATTGCCGAGCAAATCCCCTCGCCCCCCACGGGAACGTTCTGGCAATTTCGGCTGATTTTTATGGACCGCGACGGCGATCAGGTGACGCGTCACATCACCTATCAATCCGACTTGATCAGATTGCACCCCCATGAGTTTTGAGACCGCCCTTCGCCTGACCGAGATCCTGATGGCACTCGCGTTTTTGCAAGCAAGTTCAGAGCATCTGACGGGCCCCCCCCGCGACCGCTTGCTGTTTGGCATTCGGATCATACTGTCCGTGCTGCTTTTGATGGGCGTCATGGTGCCGTGGGTTCTGGTCGCACTTTGCGTGCTTGCCTTGATCATTTTGCACCGATTTCAAGGACCGTATAATGGCGGCAGTGACAAGATGGGTCTGTTGATCCTAACCTGTCTCACGCTGGCACATTGCATCCCTGATCCGGTGTGGAAAGAACGAATGCTGGGCTATCTCGCGGTGCAATTGGTGCTGTGCTATTTCATTTCTGGCGAAATAAAAATCATCAACCCAGAATGGCGGCGCGGGCGAGCATTGCAAGATGTGTTTCGGTTTTCCGCCTATCCGGTCAGCGAAGGGTTACGTGATTTGGCCAATTGGCCCCGACTGTTATGGGCGATGTCCTGGGCTGTGATGTTGTTTGAAGTGCTGTTCCCGATCGCATTGCTTGCGCAATCCTGGCTAATCCTTGCGCTGTGCATCGCCGCCCTATTTCATCTCTCAAACGCGATCTTCTTTGGGCTCAACCGTTTTTTCTGGATCTGGATCAGTGCCTATCCGTCGCTTCTGTGGTTTCAGGATCGGGTTTTCAATGTTGCGGTCTGACGAGGGGTGGCACAAAAAAGGGCGCCAAATGGCGCCCCTTTCACGTCTTTTGTTCAGATCAATGCGATCCCAAGATCCCGGTTTTGACCGAATAATCGGCGGCCACTTCGTAGTCCGGATCATCGTCACTGTCGACCATCAGGTGGCCCGCTTTGGTCAGCAACTGATGGCAATCCCGCGACAAGTGGCGAAGCTGGATCTTTTTGCCTGCGGCTTCATATTTGATCGCAATTGCTTCGATCGCTTGAAGGGCTGATTGATCCACCACGCGGCTGTCGGCAAATTCAATCACAATCGCATCCGGGTCATTGGCGACGTCAAACAGCTCAATGAACCCCTCAACCGAACCGAAGAACAGCGGGCCGTCGATTTCATAGACCTTACGATCCCCTTCAACGCGGGTGCGCGCATGAATATGCGATGCGTTTTGCCAAGCAAAAGCGAGCGCCGACACGATCACCCCGACAACCACAGCCACCGCGAGATCTTCATAGACGGTAACGGCGGTCACCAGCAGGATCACAAAAGCATCCAGGCGTGGCACACGAGTAAGGATGCGGATCGAATTCCACGCAAATGTGCCAATCACCACCATGAACATCACGCCCACGAGGGCCGCCAATGGGATCCGTTCAATCCAACTTGAGGCCGCAACAATAAAGAGCAGCAAAAACGCCGCAGCGGCGATGCCTGCAATTCGTGTGCGCCCACCAGATTTCACGTTGATCATCGATTGACCGATCATCGCGCAACCACCCATGCCCGCAAAGAACCCGGTGACCACATTGGCGGTCCCTTGTGCGATGCATTCTTGCGAGGCGCCGCCCCGTTGGCCAGTCATTTCGCCGACCAGGTTCAGCGTCAACAAGCTTTCGATCAAGCCAATCGCGGCAAGGATCACGGCATAAGGAAAGATGATTCGCAGGGTTTCAAAGTTCAGCGGCGCAAGGGCGGTGCCGTAAAGCCCCTCGCCTTCACCAAACATCCAGTGAAAGCTTGGCAGCCCGCCTTTGATTGACGCCAAATCACCGACAGTTGGCACATCAATGCCAAAGGCAATCACAATCGCCGCAACAAAACCGATCCCAGCCAGGGGGGCGGGGATCAGATTAGTCACCTTCGGCAAGCCCCAGATGATCAACATGGTCAGCCCCACAAGACCCAACATCATGTAAAGCTTCATGCCTGACAGCCACATTTCGGTGTTGTCCGGGTCTTTAAACTGGGTGAGCTGAGCCAGAAAAATCACAATCGCGAGTCCGTTGACAAACCCGAGCATCACCGGGTGCGGCACAAGGCGTATGAACTTGCCCCAATGCATGACGCCCGCAAACACCTGCAACAGCCCCATCAGAACCACCGTGGCAAATAGATATTCAACCCCGTGCTGCGCCACCAAAGCGACCATCACCACGGCCAACGCCCCCGTGGCCCCGGAAATCATCCCCGGACGACCACCAATCAGCGCGGTGATCAAGCCCACCATAAAGGCCGCATAAAGCCCCACAAGCGGATGCACACCGGCCACAAAGGCAAAGGCCACCGCCTCTGGCACCAGCGCCAAGGCCACGGTCAGGCCTGACAAGATTTCGATTTTCAGCCGCGCAGGCGTCAGCGCTTCATTCGGCGACAGCCGATAGTCAGGGCGTTCAATACGGGCGGCATAGCGTGCCAAAAGGGCTCGGGGCATAAATTCACCTTGCAGGAGGGGTTGTTCGCAAGCCCGGTTCCTAACGAGTCTCACATGAAAATGAAACACTTTTGAAGGAGGCACCGCGAATAAACCCCACGCGCAACGTGATTGCAGTGCCCCCGGGGCAGGCAAACCTTGGTCTTACGCCACATTTGCACCCAACCCGGCCCGCAACCGGCGATGATCGCCTCGTAATTCCACTTGCCAGCCACCGTCCCTACCCCCAAAGTCCGAACAAAACCGGACAGGAGAGTAGCATGGGTACCCGCACAATTCTCGGCGTAATCGGCGGATCAGGCGTCTATGACATCGACGGCTTGCAAGATGCGCATTGGCAAGCGGTGGACACCCCTTGGGGCAGCCCATCAGACGAGATCCTGACCGGGGTATTAAATGGTGTGAAAATGGCGTTTTTGCCACGTCATGGACGCGGTCATGTGCATTCCCCCTCGTCGGTTCCGTACCGCGCCAATATTGATGCGATGAAACGACTTGGCGTCACCGATGTGATTTCCGTTTCCGCCTGCGGCTCGTTTCGCGAAGACATGCCGCCCGGAGATTTTGTCGTTGTAGATCAGTTCATTGACCGGACCGTTGCGCGCGAGAAATCCTTTTTCGGCAGCGGGTGTGTCGCCCATGTGGCGCTGGCGCATCCCACCTGTCCACGTTTGGGCGACGCCTGTTACGAGGCGGCCAAAGACGCCGGGATCACCGTGCACAAGGGCGGAACCTATCTTGCGATGGAAGGCCCGCAGTTTTCCACATTGGCCGAAAGCCGGATGTACCGCGACAGCTGGGGCGCGGACGTGATTGGAATGACCAATATGCCCGAAGCCAAGCTCGCCCGCGAAGCAGAGCTTTGTTATGCCTCGGTCGCCATGGTCACCGATTTTGATTGCTGGCATCCCGACCATGACAACGTCGATGTGGCACAGGTGATTACGACGCTGACTGGCAACGCTGGCAAGGCGCGCGATTTGCTGGCGCGTCTGCCAGATGCGTTGGGCGCCAGCCGCGCGCCCTGCCCGCATGGCTGTGACCGCGCGCTGGACTTTGCCATTATGACCGCCCCCGACAAACGCGACGCCGCGCTGTTGGCCAAGCTAGACGCCGTGGCAGGGCGCGTTCTGTAATGCGACTTCAAGGCGTTGATATTGCGCGATTTGTTGCCTTTGTCGGCATGGTGCTGGTCAATTTCCGCATCGCGGCCGAGGTGTCAACCGGTGGCGGGTGGGGTGGTGCCGACATTGGGGCGGGCAACACGGATTGGCCCGCGCTGATCACTGGGCTGACCGAGGGGCGCGCCGCGGCCCTTTTTGTCATTCTCGCTGGTGTTGGCTTTGCGTTGGGCAATCCGGCGTGGCATCTGACCCTGCGCCGCGCGTTGTTTTTATTTGCGGTTGGCATGGCGGATATGCTGATATTCGACGCGGATATCCTGCATTTCTACGCCTTTTACTTTCTTGTTGGCGCGCTGTTTATCGGGGCCACCAACCGCACCCTTTTGCTTGGGGTCGCTGGGTTCGTCGTGATCGGCGCGCTTGCCCAAGCGGTGCTGGTTTATGATCAGGGCTGGAATTGGGACACTTTGGTCTATGCAGATTTCTGGACCGTCCCCGGCTTTCTGCGCCACACGTTTTACAACGGCTGGCACCCGGTCTTTCCCTGGGCCGCTTTTTTGGTGTTTGGCATCTGGCTTGGACGGCAAAGCCTTGGTCGTGTGCCCGTGCAAATCACGATGTTGATCGCAGGGGGCACCGTCGCCTTTGTCACCCAATGGTCCAGCACATTTTTGGTTGAGCTGCCTGAACTGGGCGAGCTTTTAGGCACCGCGCCCATTCCGCCGGGGGTGCTTTATATGATTTCCTCTGCCGCCACGGCCACTGCCGTTTTGGGGGGCATCCTGCTGATCACCCCGCTCTTGAACCTGCTGCGCCTTGATCAGGTTTTGGTCGCACCAGGGCGCATGACCCTGACCCTTTATGCCGCACATATTCTGATCGGCATGGGCCTGTTGGAAAGCATGGACCTTCTAAGCGGACAATTGAGCAGTTTCGAAATATTTGCGTATTCTGTGGGGTTTGTTGTCTGTGCCGCATTGTTTGCCTTGTTCTGGTTGCGTAAGTTCCGCCGAGGGCCGCTTGAGGCATTGATGCGCATCGTCACCGAAGGAAAGACATGAAAACCGTCAAAGATTATATCCGAACCATCGTCGATTTCCCGCACGAAGGGATCCTGTTTCGCGATGTCACCACGCTGTTTGCGGACCCACGCGGAATGCGCATGGCGATTGACCAAATGCTGCACCCCTATGCGGGACAACCCATTGATAAGGTTGTCGGACTTGAAGCACGCGGGTTCATCATTGGTGGCGCGATTGCCCACCAATTGGGCACCGGGTTTGTCCCCATTCGCAAGAAAGGCAAGCTGCCCGGTGCAACCTTGTCAGAGGCCTATACTTTGGAATATGGCGAGGCCGTTGTCGAGATGCACGCAGATGCCATTCACCCCGGCGAGCGCGTCTTGCTGGTGGATGATTTACTGGCCACGGGCGGCACTGCGGGGGCTGGGATCAAGCTCTTGGAACGGGTGGGTGCCGAGATTATTGGCTGTGCGTTTATTGTAGATTTGCCGGAACTTGGTGGGCGAAAGGCGCTCGAGGAACTGGGCATGGATGTGCATGTTCTGTGCGAGTTTGACGGGCTGTAAGTTCCCTTTCGAAAATCCATGTACGTGAACCGCTTGTTAACCAATGGTCGCTAAACAGATCCTGTCTGTTGGGAGCAACAGACGCTGCTTGTGCACATGTAACTCATAGTGCGACGCCCCGCTGCACCCACGGCGGGGCGTCATTTTTTGCCCCCCCCAACGCGTGACAATCACCTCATCCGTACGGACACATAACGGGTTTGGAAAAGCTTATATGTGGCCCGTGGCCCCCGCACATAAGGTGATCGTGAACCTAACGCTTGCGCAGCTACGGCGCACTGTGGCTCAGGCGAAGATCACCGCGCGCGAAATATCACCCCCGGATTCATGATCCCCTTTGGGTCAAGCGCAGATTTGATCGACCGCATCGCGGCCAAACGCACCGGATCGCCGTAGCGTTCAAGCTCGTCAGCCTTTAGCCGCCCCACGCCATGTTCCGCAGAAAATGATCCCCCAAATTGATGTACCAAATCATAGATCACTTTACGGATCGCCGCGACTTGCCCGTCAAATTCGCGCTTCACATGCCCCTTCGGTGGAAAGACATTGTAATGCAGATTGCCATCCCCCAAATGACCAAAACCGTTCACCCGAAACAGTCCCATTGACGCCAACGCCGCATCGGCCTGACATAGAAACGACGGAATCACCGACAAAGGCAATGAGATGTCATGAGAGGAAATTGCCCCTATGTGACGATTGGCCAGCGGTATGTCTTCACGCAGTTTCCACAAGGCATCGCGCTGCGCGCCACTTTGGGCAATCACCCCATCCACCACCAATTCAGCCTCAAGGGCCGCCGCAAATAGGTCCGTTAACGCGTCTTGCGCGCTCAAACCTGCGCCCAGCCCAAGCTCAATCAAGACTGACCAGGCTGGGCGAGCGTCGAACGGGTGTGGGCCGCCCAACCCCGCCTCTGCCAGAAATGCAAACCCGGTGCCAGAGATCAACTCAAAGGCCGAAACCCCCTCGCCGACCTGTTCTTGCGCCAATGATAATAAATCCAAGGCCGCCTGGGGATCCTGCACCACCAAAAGCGCGGTTCCCACAGATTTAGGCCGCGCAAACAAACGCAAGGATGCGGCCGTGATCACGCCCAATGTCCCCTCGGCCCCGCACAACAGGTTGACCAAATCATACCCCGTGTTGTCTTTGCGCAGTCGCTTTAACCCATGCCAAATCCGCCCATCCGGCAACACCGCCTCTAACCCCAGGCACAACCCGCGCGCATTGCCGTAGCGAAGCACATTCACACCGCCCGCGTTGGTCGACAGACATCCCCCAATGCGACAAGAACCGTCAGAGGCCAAAGACAGGGGGAACAGACGGTTCACGCCTTCAGCCGCAGCTTGCAAGTCGGCTACAATGACCCCGGCCTCGGCCACCACTACATTCTCATCCGGATAGATGGCGCGGACAGCGTTCATCCGTTCCAACGACAAGATAACCGGCCGCGCGCACGCCTCAGACGGCATCACCTGCCCGCCCACCAACCCGGTCCCGCCACCATATGGCACCACCGGCACACAAGCCGCGTGACAGGCCGCAACAATACTCGACACTTGGTCCACATTTCTTGGCGCCAACAGCAATCCATCGGTCGCCTGAAACAGCCCGCGTGGCTCTTCCAAATAGCGCGGCCCCAGATCCCGAAACACATCCTCCGGCAATTCAGACCGCAACCGCGTCTCAAAATTCCCGTCCACGTTTCGCATCACGCCCTCTTTTTTCTTGTCAAAAATATCCCCGCCGGAGGCAAACGAGCGGCGCAAGGCCCACCCAAAATCCGCTGTCAGCCAACCATCGTCCGCCCACGCCGATCTGATCTAAGATTGGCATAGAGCACATGGTTGCGCCAGCGCCCGTTGATTTGTAAATAAGACTGCGCAACGCCTTCGTATTTATAACCAACCTTTTCAAGCACCCCACGCGAAGGGGCGTTTTCAGGAAGGCACCCAGCTTCCAACCGGCTCAAATCCAGATCGTTAAACGCATAATGCACCAGCGCCTCAAGCCCCTCGCGCATATACCCCATCCGCGCGAACCGTTCCCCCACCCAATAGCCCGTGGTGCCCGCTTGCGCGGGACCGCGGCGGATATTATCCAGTGTTATGGCCCCGACCAGCGCCTGATCTTCGCGCCGGATGATAAAAAGCGGCAGCGCCGTGCCGCCAGCCACGGACCGATTGGCCCAGTACACCCGGTTGGTAAAGCTTTTACGCGTCAGATGATCCGCCGCCCAAGTGGGCTCCCACGGGCTGAGGAAATCCTGGCTGGCCAGACGCAATGCGGCCCAGGCGCGAAAATCGCCATGCTGCGGCGGGCGCAGCGTTAAACGCTCTGTTTCGATCCGCAGCTTTTTGCGCGACCGGGACGAGAACGGGCCAATCATCATGCCGCCTTTCGCATCTCAGACAGGCTGGCCAAGCTTGGGGCGGCTTCGGCGGGGCCGTAAACAGCCATCGCCATCGCGGCCTCGCCTGCTATTTTTGCGCCAGTCGCCCGCATTTCTGACAGGGTGACCGCGTCGATTTTCTCAACCGTTTCGGCCAGATCCGGCACCCGGTCCCAAATCCCCACAAGGCGCGCCATGCGTTCCACGCGGGCCGACGGGCTTTCAAGCCCCATCAAAAGGCCCGCTTTCATTTGCGTGCGCGCGCGTTCCATTTCACGCTCCGACATATCTTCGGCACTGCGCATCAGTTCGCGCACGGTCAGACCGGCCAGCTCAGATATATCCTCACCCGAGGTCCCCGCATAGATCGTCATCATCCCGGTGTCGTCGTAGGACCCAAGCTGCGAGAAGATCGAATAACACAGGCCGCGTTTTTCGCGCACCTCCTGGAACAGGCGCGAGGACATGCCGCCGCCCAGACCCGAGCTGAACAGCTGTGCCGCGTAAAACGCATCATCGCGATACCCCGGCGCCTCAAGCCCCAGCGTAAAATGTACCTGCTCCAATCCGGGGCGCAGCTCAATCCGTTCGCCATTGGCCCAAGTTGCGGGCACTTCTGGCTGCGCGCTTCCGCGGGTCAGACCGCCAAATGTGGCCTCAGCCATGCGCATAATCTCATCATGATCGACCGCACCAGCAGCCGACAGGATCAGGCGTTCGGGGCCGTAATGCTGTGCGACAAACCCGGCCAGATCTTCGCGACTAAAGGCGCGCACACGTTCCGTTGGGCCAAGAATAGTCCGACCCAAAGGTTGATCGGGGAAGGCCACCTCTTGCAGCCAATCAAACACCACATCGTCAGGTGTATCGAGCGCTTGGCCGATCTCTTGCAAGATCACGCCGCGTTCGGTCTCAATCTCATTCAGATCAAAGATGGGGTTCAGCACGATGTCGGAAATCACATCAAAGGCCAGCGCCACATCCTGTTTCAAAACGCGCGCGTAATAGGCGGTGACTTCGCGCGAGGTATAGGCGTTCAGATAGCCGCCCACATCCTCGATCGCCTCGGCAATCTCAAGCGCGGAACGCTTCTCGGTACCCTTAAAGGCCATATGTTCCAGAAAATGCGCGATGCCGTTCTGCGGCGCGGTTTCATGGCGCCCACCGGCCATGACCCATATACCCAAGCTGGCGCTTTCCAGCCCCGGCATCTGTTCTGTCGCCACGCGAAAGCCGTTGGGCAGACGCCCGATTTGCACTGTCATCTAAGTTATTGTCCAATCTTTTCGCGGATCACGGTTTTAAGCGCTTCAAGCTCGCCGCCGACACGGGTCACACGTTCATCACGTTCAAATAGGTCCGCCATGCGCGGGGGCAAGGGGGCATCTTGACCACAGGCCTCTTTTACGGCGGCGGGGAATTTGGCGGGATGCGCTGTGGCCAGTGTGATCATCGGCACCGCGCCCAAGTGATCGCGCGCCACTTTCACGCCGACGGCAGAATGTGGGCAGAGAACTTCGCCGAAATGGACAAAGCTTGTTTTGATCTCTGCCTTGGTTTCCTCTTCAGACGCGCGGCCGCTGTCGAACTGTTCGCGCAGGTATTCCATCGCGCCTTGGCTGATGGAAAATCCGCCATTTGCCAGATCATCCATCTGTGCAGAAACCGCTTTGCCATCGCGACCATAAGCGTCAAACAGCGCGCGTTCAAAGTTCGAGCTGACCTGAATGTCCATCGACGGTGAAATCGACGGGGTCACGCCCGCTTTGGTATAAGCGCCGGTTTCCATGGTGCGGTGCAGGATGTCGTTTTGGTTGGTGGCAATCACCAGTTTTTCAATCGGCAGGCCCATTTGCTTGGCAATGTAGCCCGCAAAGATATCACCAAAATTGCCGGTTGGCACGGTGAAGCTGACCTTGCGGTGTGGGGCACCAAGGGCCACGGCCGAGGTGAAGTAATACACGACCTGCGCCAGCACCCGTCCCCAGTTGATCGAATTCACACCGGCGAGCTTCACCTCATCGCGGAACTCAAAATCATTGAACATGTCCTTGAGGCGCGCTTGGCAATCGTCGAAATCACCGTCCACGGCCAGCGCATGTACATTGCTCTCGGTCGGTGTGGTCATCTGGCGACGCTGCACCTCTGACACACGGCCATGCGGGTACAGGATGCAGACATTCACATTGTCCAGCCCTCGGAACGCTTCAATCGCGGCAGAGCCTGTGTCGCCAGAGGTTGCACCCACGATGGTCACCCTCTCACCACGTTTGGCAAGTGCTACTTGAAATAACTGACCAATCAGTTGCATTGC
Source organism: Aliiroseovarius lamellibrachiae (assembly GCF_018599245.1). GTDB lineage: Bacteria > Pseudomonadota > Alphaproteobacteria > Rhodobacterales > Rhodobacteraceae > Aliiroseovarius > Aliiroseovarius lamellibrachiae. The sequence goes on along the minus strand of NZ_JAHEVJ010000003.1, from coordinate 49,665 downwards.
GAAATCTTTGAACGCCAAGGTCGGCCCGTGGAACAATTCAAGCAGGAAATGACCGGGTTCAAGTTGCACCAAGGGCGCGCGCGCATCGTGGCCGAAACCTGCGTAAGCCTTTGCAATAATCTCGCGGAATTCCGCGTCCGAAAAGCTGCCTTCGACAAAGGGGCGCATCACACGAAAAGCGGCCTCTTCATACGACACACCCGCCAAATCCGCGATGTCTTCCGGGGTCATGGTCGGGATGGTTTCGGGCACATAAAGGCCACCGTCACGGGCAAGCCCGGTCAGCATAGCGTCTTCAAAGCTCAGAACCGGGGCCTGTCCACGGGTCGAAATATAGCGCATTTGGGTCATCCTTTATGCGAGCGGATTTAAGCGTTCCGGCGCTTCATACGCCAAAGTGCAAAGCCTGTCATCACCGACCATGTTATGGCGAGCAAAAACCACGTTCCGACATATTCCAAATGGCGGTTTGGGATGCTTTCGGTGGTCACGGGCATCGGGTGCAGGGCCGGGTCTGTTTGGGTGCGCAGGATCACAAACACCGGGTCCGTGCCCAGATGCATGGCCATCTTTTCCACGTCGCGGGCAAACCAGATGTTTTCCGCCAAATCATCCTCGGGCGTATAGGCATTGCGATCCTCGGGCCAATGCAGGTTGCCGGTAAGGGACAGGGGCGTGGCGGGCGCATGCTCCAGAGCTTGGCTCAGCGCGATAAAGCCACGGTCCACAAGGATCCGGCGCCCATCAGTCAACGTCACAGGGGAAATGATCCGGTAACCCGCACCGAAATCACGGTGCGAGGCGAGCACGCGAATATAAGCCGCGTCGATCTGACCTGTGAATTGAACGGGCAAAAACTTGTCTGTCTCAAGAGACGGCAGCATTGGAAGCGCGACAGGGTCTGCAGCAATCTTCGTTTCGATCACTGCAATCACCCCGGTCTTCTCTTTTAGACGCTGAAGCTGCCATGTGCCAAGACCGATGAAGATCGCCAAGACAATCACGCTCAGCGTTGCCGCAAAGATCAGTTTCCAGTTCATGCAGGTTACCTTTGGAAAATGGGGTGGAAATAAGCCGGTGAAATGGGAAAGGGCGCAGGGTTCCCCCCACGCCCCATTGATAGGACCAGTTTAGGTCAGGCTCAACCGCCCCAAACGTAGACAGCGGCAAAGAGGAACAGCCAAACGACGTCCACAAAGTGCCAGTACCAAGCGGCCGCTTCAAAGCCCACATGGCTTTCAGGGGTAAAGTGGCCGCGAATGGCACGCAGACAGCAAATCCCCAAGAAGATGGTGCCGACGATCACATGAAACCCGTGAAAACCTGTCGCCATAAAGAAGTTCGCGCCGTAGATATTGCCCGCAAAACCAAACTGCGCATGGCTGTACTCATAGGCTTGGAACACGGTGAAAATCGCGCCCAATACCACCGCGATGGCCAGACCGTTGATCAGGTCTTTGCGGTTGTTTTCATGTGCGATTGCATGGTGAGCCCAGGTGACGGCCGCCCCCGAGAGAAGCAGGATCAGCGTGTTGATCAGCGGCAGGTGCCACGGGTCAAAGGTCTCAATCCCAGCGGGGGGCCAAACGCCGTCGATCTTGGGCGAGCCTTCGGTCATTGGGTAAAGCGCATGTTTAAAGAACGACCAGAACCACGCCGCAAAGAACATCACTTCGGACATGATAAAGAGGATCACGCCATAGCGCAGACCGATTTTCACAACAGGCGTGTGATCGCCCGTTTGACCTTCGTGCACCACATCCGACCACCAGGCGAACATAACGTAAAGGACGCCCACAAGGCCAACAGCGAAGATCCAAGGCATGCCTTCGGCCATCCATTTAACGGCGCCATACAGCATGATGAAGCCGAAAACCGCCCCCAAAAAGGGGTTAATCGACGGGGGTAGAATGTGATAATCGTGGTTCTTAGCGTGTGCCATTTTACGTTAGGTCCCTGTATTCCAGCCTGATTTCAGGCTCTTAGTTAGCAGTTGTCGGGGAAGTCGCCAGTCTAGCAACCTCGTCCGGCAGGTCTGTTTCGTGAAAAGTATATGACAGCGTGATGGCTTTGACGAATTTCGCCTCACGGTCTTCGATCAGTTCCGGGTCAACATAGAAGGTCACCGGCATGGTGACGCGTTCGCCCGGTTGAAGCACCTGCTCTTCAAAACAGAAGCAGTCAATTTTGGTGAAATAGCCGCCCGCCGCATAGGGCGCGACGTTATAGCTTGCGGTGCCCGCGATCACACGGTCGGTCGGGTTGTACGCCTCGTAAAAGGCCAGCGCCGTTTCACCGATCTTGATGCGCATTTTATGCTGCATGGGTTTAAATTCCCACGGCATGCCGCTTTCCAGAGAGGCGTCAAAACGCACCAGCACCGTTTGGTCCAGCACCACATCGGACCCTTGGGCCGCAACACTTGTCGTACCGCCAAAGCCCGTGACCCGGCAGAACCAGTTGTAAAACGGCACAGACGCCCATGCGAGGGATCCCATGACGATCACCACGCTTACCGCCTGTAGCGCAGTTTTTTGAGGGGCACTTAAGCTCATTCAGCGGCCTCCGCAGCGGGGTGATAAATCGCGCTGACCTTGACCACGGTGATCCCATAGACAAGGGCGACAAAGCCAATCAGCACAAGGCCAAGGCCCAGATTGCGGCCAAAGCGGCGTTTGTGCAGTTCGTGATCCGGTTTGAAAGCCATTAGCCCCAACCTCCTAATCCGTAAGGTTTCAGGCCAGCTTCTATCAAAAGCGCGCCGTAGTGAAGAAACAGATAGGCGAGCGAAAGTTTGAACAGCCCGCGTTCCGCTTTGTGTTTATCCGCTTCCGATGCGTCATCATTGCGGCGGAAGACATCCCACGCGCCCTTGATGAACATCGCATTCAGCACCACAGCAACCACCATATAGGTCGGCCCACCGATGGACGTCATGCCCAGCGCGATGGCCACAAACGCCAGAACCAAGGAATAGCCAAGGATATGCGCGCGGGTGGCTTTGCGCCCGTGGGTCACGGTCAGCATTGGCACGCCAGCGTTGGCATAATCGCCCTTGGTGAACAGCGCCAAGGCCCAAAAATGCGGGGGCGTCCACGCAAAAGTCAGGGCAAACATCAAAACACTTTCAATCGACACGCCGCCGGTCGCCACCGCCCAGCCGATCATCGGGGGAAAGGCGCCCGCGGCCCCCCCAATCACGATATTCTGCGGCGTCCAGCGTTTCAGCCACATGGTGTAAATCACCACGTAGAAAAAGATCGTAAAGGCCAGCAGCGCACCCGCCATGATGTTGGCGGCCAGCGCCAGCATCAAACAGGAGAAAAACGACAGAATCACGCCCAGCGCAAGGGCTTCGCCTTCACTCACCTTGCCAGATGGGATCGGCCGCGATTGGGTGCGCTTCATCAAGCGGTCAATGTCTGCGTCCCACCACATGTTCAACGCGCCGGACGCACCGCCCCCCACAGCGATAAACAGGATTGAGGCAAAGGCGATCAGCGGATGCACACCAACAGGCGCCACCGCAAGCCCCACAAGGGCGGTGAACACAACAAGTGACATAACGCGCGGCTTAAGCAGGGCAAAATAATCGCCGAACTCCGCCTCGCGGGTGTCACAGGAAGTATCAAAACTGGCGTCGCTCATATGTCCTCACTCAGGCTGCCGGGGCCAATATGCGGGCCGGGGCTGGCGGATGGGGTACGAAAAAGGGGGCGTCGGAAAACCGTCGCCCCACCAGAGGGTTTAGTTGGCAGAAGCCACTTGAACAGCGGGGATCGTCGCGGGGTTGCCCGCAAATTCTTCGATCGCGCCTTTCAGCCAAGCGTCATATTGCTCTTGGGTTACCGCTTTCACGGTGATCGGCATATAGGCGTGGTCTTTTCCGCACAGTTCTGAACACTGGCCGAAATAGATGCCTTCTTTGCCTTCATCGACTTCGAACCACAGTTCGGCCAGACGACCGGGGACGGCGTCTTGCTTTACCGCAAAGGCAGGCACCGCCCAGCTGTGAATCACATCAGCACCAGTCACTTGCACAACAATCTTTTTGCCGGTTGGCACCACAACAGCGGTGTCGGTCGCCAACAGATAATCGCTTTCGTCATAACCGTTTTCGACAAGTGCGGATTTTTCGAGCAGGAAGCTGTCAAACCCAAACTCATGCTCGGGATATTCATAACCCCAGTACCACTGATATCCGGTCGCCTTGATCACAACGTCCCCTTCGGGGATCACCTGTTGCTTAAACAGAACCGGAAGCGAAAATGCCCCGATGAAGCAAAGGATCACAACGGGCACCAACGTCCACGCAACTTCGATCGGGGTGTGGTGGGAAAAGTTTGACGGCGTTGGGTTGGCGCGCTGGTTAAAGCGAATGATGCACCAAACAAGCAGTGCGGTCACAAACAGTGCAATCGCGGTGATGATGATCAGGATCATATGATCCAAGCCCTGTGTCGCCTCGGCGATTGAGGTGGCTGCGGGCTGAAACCCCATACTGCCATTAACGGGTTTTCCGATCACTTCCAAATTGCCCAGATTATCTTGTGCCATGGCACCACCTGCGGCCAAAATGGCAGTTGCAGTGGCAATTACGCTGCTGAAACGCTTCATATCGTTTTTCATCCCTGTCCGCGGAGGCTTCATCGGCAGTCACCCCGACATTCCCCCGGATCTTCTTCATCTCAACGGCAATTCCCGGCGGCGTTCCTCTTTTTATGGCCTGAAATCAAACCCAAGAGGTATCCCGTAGGATTCCGTTGTTTCTCTTTGGCTTGAAACCATATTACAACGAAAGGAACAAGGAAAACCTTCTCAGGTTAAGCAATGATCCATGTCAAATCGACGATTTCGAGGACCAAATGACCGACGCCACACAGTTTCGCCCCTTCGACAGCCATATCGACCTTGAAACCGCAACACGGATCCTGGCCGACGCCACCCGTGGCGCAGAGGATGGCGAGCTATTTCTCGAACGCCGCCGCTCAGAATCACTCGTGTTTGATGATGGGCGCATTCGAAATGCCAGCTATGATGCCTCAGAAGGCTTTGGTTTGCGGGCCGTCAAACAGGACACCGCGGGCTATGCGCATTCCACGGAAATTTCCGAAGCCGCTTTGCAACGTGCGGCAGCTACGGCAAAATTGGCGGTGGGCGATGGCGGTGGCACATGGGCGGATGCGCCCATACCAACCAATCGCAAGCTTTATTCCGATGCGGATCCGATGAACGATGCGGCGTTTTCGGTGAAAATTGACACATTGCGCGAAATTGATGCCTTCACCCGCGATCTGGATCCGCGCGTGGTGCAGGTTTCGGCCTCGATGGGGGCGTCGCTGCAAGAGGTGCATATCCTGCGTCCGGACGGCGGTTTGGTGTCTGACACCCGCCCGATGACGCGACTAAATGTCTCAGTCATCGTGGAAACCGACGGGCGGCGCGAAAGTGGCTCGTCTGGCGGGGGCGGTCGCATTGGGCTGACCGGTTTGATTGAGGCTGAGAACTGGCAAATGCATGCGCGCGAAGCCCTGCGTATCGCCCTTGTGAACCTTGAGGCGATCCCTGCCCCTGCGGGCTTGATGGATGTGGTTTTGGGCAATGGTTGGCCCGGCATTTTGCTGCATGAAGCGGTTGGGCATGGGCTTGAGGGGGATTTCAACCGCAAAGGCACCTCTGCGTTCTCTGGTCTGGTTGGTCAACAAGTGGCCGCCAAAGGCGTGACCGTGGTGGATGATGGCACCCTGCCTGACCGCCGTGGATCGCTGTCGGTGGATGACGAAGGCACCCCCACCGGACGCGCCGTGTTGATCGAAGACGGGGTGCTGGTGGGATACATGCAAGACCGGCAAAACGCGCGACTGATGGGGGTCGCCCCCACCGGAAACGGACGCCGCGAAAGCTATGCCCACGCCCCGATGCCGCGCATGACCAACACGATCATGGAAGGTGGCGACGCCACGCCCGAGGACGTTTTGGGCGAACTGCGCGACGGCATTCACGCGGTCGGCTTTGGTGGTGGCCAAGTGGATATCACCAATGGGAAATTCGTGTTCAGCTGCACCGAAGCCTACCTCGTGAAAGGCGGCAAAGTGGTTGCGCCGGTAAAAGGCGCCACGTTGATCGGCGACGGTCCACAAGCGATGAAACAGATCCGCGCCATTGGCAATGACATGCGCATGGATCCCGGTGTGGGCACCTGTGGCAAAGCCGGGCAATCTGTGCCGGTGGGCGTTGGCCAGCCCACGCTTTTGATCGGTGGTTTGACCGTGGGGGGATCAGCCGCATGACCGACACCACCCGCCCCACATTCCCTCCGCTTGTGATCTATGCCCTTTCTGCACTGATCACTTGTGTGTTGCTTTTTGTCATTGGCCTGGTGTTTTGGGCGGTCATTTATGGTGTGCAAACCCTGGGCGGAGGCGACGCAGATCTTGCGCAAATGGGCGGCGTGATGAGCGCCGTCGTCTTGCTTGCCGCCGCCCTCACCGTTGGCCAAGTCGCGATTGTCCCGTTGATGCCCCTTGCGATTGCCATTTTCGTGGCCACCGGGCGCAAAGTCGGGCAAAGCCGAATGTTGGCGGTTTTGCTGGGGTTTGGCTGTGCCGAGGTGTTTGGATTGTGGCTCACCCTGACGCGCGACACAGAAACAGTACACACGGTTTCAGGGCATCTCTTTTTGTTTGCCATCCCCGGCGCGCTTGCAGGGCTGGTGTTTTGGCGCACATTGGGACGCACGCGAAAGAAAATGGGGCCACAAGACTAACATCCGGATCCCGGCCAGATCTTAGGTATTTTCAAAAGAGTTCAAACTTTCTCAGATCCGTTAGGACGGCGTTAACCATTTCCCACGCATGGTGAACCGGCAAGAGACGGATACAAACATGGCCGAGGATTTTTTCCCTTCCAACCACCCCACCCCCTCACCCCAATGTGCGGAAGATGAGCATGCTTGGCTCCGCCTCTTGCGGTCACGCCGTGTTGGCCCAACCACCTTTTTCAAACTGATCCGCGAACATGGCACCGCGCAAGCGGCACTGGACGCCTTGCCGGATGTTGCGCAGACAGCCGGGATCAAAGACTATCACCCCTGCCCTCCGACCGTTGTTGACGAAGAACTGCGCCGCGCCCAAAAAATTGGCGCGCAGTTGATTTGTTGGGGAAGCCGCAATTATCCTGCGTCGCTGACTGAAATTCCCGACGCCCCCCCTTTGATGTGGGCAGTGGGGGATATTTCGCTTCTCTCGCGCCCAATGGTCGCCCTCGTCGGCGCGCGCAACGCGTCCTCGCTTGGGTTGCGTATGGCCGGGCGACTGGCAAAAGATTTGACCCGCGACGGCTATGTTGTGGTCTCTGGCCTTGCCCGTGGGATCGACACCGCAGCCCATGAGGCCGCCTTGGCGCATGGCCAGACCATCGCCATCATGCCCGGCGGCGTCGATCAGATTTACCCCTCTGAAAATACCCACCTGAGCAAAGAAATTGCTGAAAACGGGCTGCGTCTGTCGGAACAACCGATCGGACTGTCCCCGCAGGCCCGTCATTTCCCTCTCCGCAATCGAATCATATCAGGCTTGTCACAAGCCGTTGTCGTCGTTGAGGCCGCCGCCAAATCCGGCACCATGATCACAGCGCGTAACGCCCTTGATCAGGGGCGGGACGTCTTGGCGGTCCCCGGCCACCCGTTTGATGCCCGCTCGTCTGGATGCAACATGCTGATCCGTGATGGGGCCACGCTTGTACGCCACGCGGATGACGTATTCGAGGCGATCAACGGCGCATTTTCACACCCCTCCCCTGTCGAATCCTACCAAAGTAGCGCTGTGGAACCGAGTTCGGCGTCAAGGCCGGTTTCGGCGCCACAACCGGCGCGCAGCCTGAATGAAACATCCAAGCTGCACGATCAAATTTTGGCGCGTCTGGGCCCACGCCCCCTGGCAGAAGATCAACTGATCCAGGAGCTGGGCCATCCGGCGCATGAGCTTTCGGCAGAGATTGTGACGCTGGAGCTTGATGGACATATCATACGTGGGGCTGGCGGGTTGCTTTCACGCAACAGGTGAGGGAATTGGTAATATAAAATAACCAATTTTTGGGTAATTCTTGCTCAATCGTTACAAAACAGTTGCGCTGCGATGCAGCATTCCCTACCAATCACCCACGAAATCCAGACACCACTCATCGACTCCGGGGAGAGATGCCGATGCGCGAGTTCCAGAAAATTCTAATTGCCAACCGAGGTGAGATTGCCATCCGCGTGATGCGTGCCGCCAATGAAATGGGCAAAAAGACCGTCGCTATTTATGCCGAAGAGGACAAGTTGGGTCTTCATCGTTTTAAGGCGGATGAGGCCTATAAGATCGGCGAAGGCATGGGGCCGGTTGCGGCCTATCTGTCGATTGATGAAATCATCCGCGTGGCCCTTGAATGCGGGGCGGATGCGATCCATCCGGGTTATGGTCTGCTGTCGGAAAACCCCGATTTTGTAGATGCGTGCGAAGCCAATGGCATCACCTTTATCGGTCCCAAAGCCGCCACGATGCGCGCCCTTGGGGACAAAGCCTCTGCGCGGCAGGTGGCGATTGAGGCCGGTGTTCCGGTCATTCCAGCCACCGAGGTTCTGGGCGACGACATGGATGCGATCCGTGCCGAAGCCAGCGCAGTTGGCTATCCTTTGATGCTCAAGGCCTCATGGGGCGGCGGCGGACGTGGCATGCGCCCGATCCTGTCCGAAGACGAGCTGGAGGAGAAAATCCTCGAAGGTCGTCGCGAAGCGGAAGCGGCCTTTGGCAATGGCGAGGGGTATCTGGAAAAGATGATCACCCGCGCGCGCCACGTTGAGGTGCAAATCCTTGGCGACAAGCACGGCGAGATCTATCACCTGTTTGAGCGCGACTGTTCCGTGCAGCGCCGCAACCAAAAAGTGGTTGAACGCGCCCCCGCCCCTTATCTGTCAGAGGCGCAGCGCGCCGAAGTCTGTGATTTGGGCCGCAAGATCTGTGCCCATGTTGGATATGAATGCGCCGGCACCGTTGAATTCCTGATGGATATGAACACCGGCACCTTCCATTTCATCGAAGTAAACCCGCGGGTTCAGGTTGAACACACAGTGACCGAAGAGGTCACCGGCATCGATATCGTGCAAGCTCAGATCAAGATCGCCGAGGGCAAACCCTTGGCTGAGGCCACGGGCAAAGCCGACCAGTCTGAAATTCGACTGAACGGTCATGCGCTGCAGACCCGGATCACCACGGAAGATCCGCAAAACAACTTTATCCCGGATTATGGCCGCATCACGGCCTATCGCTCGGCCACGGGTATGGGCATTCGTCTGGATGGTGGCACGGCTTATGCGGGCGGCGTGATCACGCGGTATTACGACAGTCTGTTGGTGAAAATCACCGCCCACGCCCAGACGCCAACAGCGGCGATTGCGCGGATGGACCGGGCGCTGCGCGAATTCCGTATTCGCGGCGTGTCGACCAATATTGCCTTTGTGGAAAACCTGTTAAAGCACCCGATCTTCCTGTCGAATGAATACACCACCAAGTTCATCGACGAAACACCCGGCCTGTTTAACTTTAAAAAGCGCCGGGATCGCGGCACCAAGGTGCTGACATATATTGCGGATATCACCGTGAACGGCCATCCCGAGACCGAAGGTCGCGCGGCCCCACCGATGGATCTGAAAGCGCCCAAAGCCCCGGCACATGGGACGGATGTTCCTGCGGGCACGCGCAATTTGCTTGAGGACAAAGGCGCCAAGGCCGTGGCCGATTGGATGCTGGCGCAAAAGCAACTTTTGCTGACCGACACGACGATGCGTGATGGGCACCAATCGCTGCTCGCCACCCGGATGCGGTCGATTGATATGATCAAAGCGGCCCCCGCCTATGCGTCGAACCTATCGCAACTCTTCTCGGTTGAATGCTGGGGCGGTGCGACGTTTGACGTGGCGTACCGCTTCTTGCAGGAATGCCCGTGGCAGCGTCTGCGTGATCTGCGCGTCGCGATGCCAAACGTGCTGACCCAAATGCTTCTGCGTGCCTCAAACGGGGTTGGGTACACCAATTACCCGGACAATGTGGTGCAAGAGTTTGTGCGCCAAGCGGCGGAAACGGGCGTGGATGTGTTCCGCGTGTTTGACTCACTCAATTGGGTTGAAAACATGCGCGTGGCGATGGATGCGGTGAACGCGTCGGGTAAAATTGTTGAGGGGACCGTCTGTTACACCGGCGATATCCTAAACCCGGACCGCGCCAAATATGACCTGAAATATTATGTAAATATGGCCAAGGAACTTGAGGCCGCTGGCGCGCATATTCTGGGCCTGAAAGACATGGCGGGACTGTTGAAACCCGCCTCGGCCTCGGTGCTGATCAAAGCGCTGAAAGACGAGATTTCGATCCCGGTGCATTTCCACACCCATGACACATCCGGCATTGCGGGTGCGACCATTCTGGCGGCATCGAGCGCGGGTGTGGATGCGGTGGATGCGGCGATGGATGCGTTTTCGGGCGGCACATCGCAGCCCTGTTTGGGATCGATTGTCGAGGCGCTGCGCCACACCGATCGTGACACCGGCCTGTCGATCGAGGCGATCCGCGAGATCAACGATTATTGGGAACAAGTGCGTGGGCAATATGTCGCGTTTGAAAGCGGCCTCGCGTCGCCTGCGTCCGAAGTTTACTTGCACGAAATGCCCGGCGGTCAGTTCACCAACCTCAAGGCGCAAGCCCGGTCGTTGGGGCTCGAGGATCGTTGGTCCGAGGTGGCCCAGACTTATGCTGACGTGAACCAAATGTTCGGTGATATTGTCAAAGTGACCCCATCATCGAAAGTGGTCGGGGATATGGCGTTGATGATGGTCAGCCAGGGCCTGACGCGTGATGAGGTTGAAGCCCCCGATACCGATGTTGCCTTCCCTGATTCAGTGGTCGACATGATGCGCGGCAATCTGGGGCAACCGCCCGGCGGGTTCCCAGATGGGATTGTTGCCAAGGTTTTGAAAGGCGAAGCCCCCGACACGGCCCGCCCTGGCGAAGGCTTGGCGCCCGTGGATCTGGACGCTGCCCGATCAGAGCTGTCATCGGAACTCAACGGGTTTAAAGTCGATAACGAAGATCTGAACGGCTATCTCATGTATCCCAAGGTGTTCCTTGATTACATGGGTCGCCACCGTGCCTATGGTCCGGTGCGGACCCTGCCCACCAAAACCTTCTTTTACGGCATGGAGCCGGGCGAAGAAATTGCGGCGGAAATCGATCCGGGCAAAACCCTCGAAATTCGACTGCAAGCGGTCGGTGGAACGGATGAAAAAGGCGAGGTGAAGGTGTTCTTTGAACTGAACGGCCAGCCGCGCGTGATTCGCGTGCCGAACCGCTTGGTCAAAGCCACCACAGAAGCCCGGCCAAAAGCCGAAGAGGGCAACGCAAATCATGTGGGCGCCCCGATGCCCGGTGTGGTGGCCAGCCTTGCGGTTTCTGTGGGCCAAGAGGTGTTCGAGGGTGATCTTCTGTTGACCATCGAAGCGATGAAGATGGAAACCGGCATCCACGCCGAACGCGACGCTGTGATCAAGGCCGTTCATGTGGGGGCAGGCAGCCAGATCGACGCTAAGGATTTGTTGATCGAGCTGGAATAATCCTGCCGCAACATCCCCCTTTTCAAACACCCGGTCAGCCGCCATGCTGGCCGGGTGTTTTCGTTAAAGGATGAATTATGACCCTCACCGCGACCCCTATCTATGCCGGCCTTTTGGCGCTTTTGTTTTTGTATCTCAGCAGCAAGGTGATCCGCACCCGCCAGACCGAAAAAATCTCGGTCGGGGATGCGGACAACAAACTGATGATCAAGGCGATGCGCACCCAAGCAAACTGTATGGAATATGTGCCAATTGGGGTGGTGCTGCTTTTGCTGACCGAACTTCAGGGCGCGCCGATTTGGGCGGTGCATCTGTTGGGTCTCATGCTGCTGGTGGGCCGTGTGATGCATGCCGTTGGCTTTGGCCGCACACCGCAGATCATCCCCCTGCGCAAGACCGGGATGCTGCTGACGTTGGGCATGATCGCTTTGGCGGCGCTGGCGAATATCGCCCACGCCGTGATCTAAAGCGTTTCGAGGCGAAGCCAGTCCACAGCTTGATATTGAAACGCATCAGGCCATTTTCCCTAGCATTCTGCATTTTCTTGAAAAAAGACCGGCAATAGTGCATTTTCCTCTTGCAGGGGGCGGCGGGATTTCTTAATCACGCCTCACCAAGGAAGCGGGCGTAGCTCAGGGGTAGAGCATAACCTTGCCAAGGTTAGGGTCGGGCGTTCGAATCGCCTCGCCCGCTCCAACGGTCCCTCGTCAGGGTGTGACAAGATCGCAAGATCGGCCCCGTCACAAACGACAAACCCCAGTGGTCGCAAGATCACAAACACGGTGCGGGCGTAGCTCAGGGGTAGAGCATAACCTTGCCAAGGTTAGGGTCGGGCGTTCGAATCGCCTCGCCCGCTCCAATCAAAAAAGCCTCCGGTTTCCGGGGGCTTTTTTGTTTTTGGGCCTGAGCATTTTTGCAGCGTTCTCCAATCCACTTGCCCATAAAAAAACGGACGGGAAACCCCATCCGTTTTTCGCAAGCAGAGTGTTTGATCGTCAGCCAATCAGCCCAACGCGATCAAACGCTCGTTCGATTGTTAAGCCGATTGGCGAAATTCGCCAGTTTCCCGTGATGCCAGTTCCATGATCATGGTCTGGATCTGGTTGCGCACAGCATCGTCACTGATGGAGGACAACGCCTTTGCAGCGCGGGCCGTGCGTTCATCAAGATGCGCCGCCACAGCCTGCTTTGTATCGCTAAATCCTTCAAAGAAATACGAGGGTTCAACGCTTAACAACTGCGCCACTTCATACATGCGACTTGCCGAAATCCGATTGTGACCGGTTTCGTATTTTTGCAGTTGCTGAAAGGACAGGCCTAATTTTTCGGCCACATTGGCCTGTGTCATACCACGCAGCAGTCGAATTTCTCTTACTTTTCGCCCCACATGGGCGTCCACTGGATGCACCATAATCTCACCGTTTTGTTTGTTTCCCGTATAGCGAGAGTGCCACAAGCCCATGAATAAGCAATTGATGAGCGATGAACGAAAATGTGTAAAATTTTACCTTCAATGGGTGATTTATTTACCATTCAAGCGTTACATGACTTGTAAAACAAGGGGTTCCTTCCGTAAACTACGGTGACACGCGTTAACCTTTATCCACCAAAATACAACCACACGGTCAAAAGCCCACTCATATGTCTACCGACAAAGCCCCCGCCCTATTATTTGAAATGATGCGCTCCTTTGCAACGCTGGCGCGCACGCTCAACCTGTCGGCGGCGGTCCGCGAGCTGGGCAGCACACGCCAAACCGTGCGGCGCCACATTGCACTGCTTGAAGAATTCAAAGGTGCCCCCCTGTTTGATCTGGAGGACAGGCAATACAGCCTGACCCAAATGGGGCGCGACAGCTTGGGTGAAGCCAACACGCTTTTGGCGCGGGGGGAAGCCTGGCTTCACAATGAGACCAGCGAACGGGCTGGCTTGTTTCGATTGGCGGTTCAGGACGGCCCCGTGCCATACTTGTTGCAACAACACCCGCTGTCTGAGATTTGGCGCAGCTCATCCCCACTGATCCGTTGGGGGTTTCACATTTGGGCCGGCGCTGAGGGCCGTATCGAAAGCGATGCCTTTGCCCCCCTGCGCCCCTATCTGATGGTGTTTCGCCCAAATGAGGATGGCTGGGTCTGTACCGAGGTGGGCGAACAGTCGTCTTTTGCCACTTGGTTCGGTTGGAAATGGGAACGCTCGTCCGTTGGCCGGGGAATTGCGGATCTGCCGGGGGGCGAAGGATTCGCCCGGCTTTTGACCGAACCCTTTCGCATGGTGCAAGCGGATCAAGGCGTGCGTCTGGACCACATTTTCACCAAGGTCCGCCGCACACCAGAGGCAGAGCTTGAGGCGATCAGCTATCACCGGTTGGCGCTTGGTTGCCGTTTTCCTGACGGAAGCTTTGCGCTCGCGACATTGGTGGATCGCACCCAAAAGGTTCTGATTGACGACCTGCCAGAAGAGCTGCGCACCTCGATGCCTGAGGCAATGGTAATGGACATTACACCGCCGAAGTAGTGTGCCGCCCCCAGCTGCACCTTCGCGACTTCACACTTTTCGGGCGAATATTTCTATCACTGGTTGTCATTTACCAAGAATCAGGGACGCATACACACCCTTGGGTTAATCTTCCTCCTATCACTGGTTGCACGGGAGATTCTTATGACCATCCATGATACCTTTGCTGGCGCTCAATATGTGTCGGCCATTCTTGATCTGGCAGAACAACACAATCTTGTGTTGGAAATTGGCTCGGATTTTCAACACTATGGCGCGATATTGGCCGAACATCGACCGGAACAGACCATCGGCAAGCCGTTTGACCCCGCGCTCCACAGTCTGAATGAAAGCAACGCCTTTTGGATCCTTGGCTGGACACAAGAGGGCGAACTGATTCACACCCAAGCGATGCGGATGTTTGATCTGGGCGGGTTGACCTTGTCAGATTACCTTGCCCATAACTTTCGCGACTTTCCGCCAACAGGGTTGGATTTGGACATGGAACGCTCGACCTACCGGGCGGGACCTGGCGCTGGTCGCATCAAGGGGCAGGTTTTTTATCACGGTGAGCTTTGGGTGAAACGCGACCCGCGGTTTCGGGGCACCGGCCTTCCGGGGGCTTTGGCGCGTTTTGCGATGGCCACCTGTGTCTTACGCTGGTCGCCGGATCACATCTTTGGCTTTATGCCCGAAGGTTTGGCCTATCGTGGGCTGATGGAGCGTGAAGGCTATATGCATTCCGACCCCGGCGCGCTGACCTGGCACATCAAAGAAAAAGACACGCCTTTGCGCGGGTTCATGACCTATATGAGCCATGAGGATCTTAGCTTTATCCTCAAGCTGCCCACATCTGAAACCCTGCCCGCGCTTGCCGCGTGATCAGAAGGCTTTGAAGGTCAGTGTTGTCAAAGACCGTTCAATGCCATCAATGCCAGCCACCAGCTGTTCATTGATAAATTTTCCTACGTCCTCACCGTTGGGGATATAGAGTTTCAGCATCAGGTCAAAATCGCCTGAGGTTGAGTAGAGTTCCGAGTGAATTTCGCGCTGCACGATGGCTTCGGCCACTTGATACGTTGTGCCCGGACGGCAGCGCAATTGAACAAAGACACAGGTGGACATAGGCGGGTTCCTTTTTCGGGTCTGTCTTATCCGGCAAACTGCCACACTCTGTGTCCGAATACCACTGGACGCCTACCAGAATGACACAGGCAGACAGGAACTTGAAAATGCCTGCTTTTCTGGCGCACGCCAGCACCCTATAAAGCAGACCAGACAGCAAAAGGACACGCCGATGCGCAGCGCAAAGGTCACCCGCTCAACCGCGGAAACCAAGATCACCGTTGAGATCAATCTTGACGGCACAGGCCAGTACGACAACCAGACAGGCGTTGGGTTTTTCGACCACATGCTTGATCAATTGTCGCGCCATTCGCTGATTGATATGACAGTGCGCGCCAAAGGGGATTATCACATTGATGATCACCACACGGTCGAAGACACCGGCATTGCGATTGGGCAGGCGCTGACACAGGCGCTTGGCGACAAGAAAGGCATCCGCCGTTACGGGGAATGTCACTTGCCGATGGATGACGCACAGGTGCGCGCAGCCCTTGATCTTTCTGCCCGTCCGTTTCTGATCTGGAATGTGGATTTCACCGCGCCCAAGATCGGCAATTTCGACACTGAACTGGTGCGCGAGTTTTTTCAGGCCTTGTCGACCCACGGCGGCATTACGTTGCACATCGACCAGATCCACGGGTTTAACGCCCACCATGTGGCCGAAGCCGCGTTTAAAGCGGTTGCACGGGCGCTGCGCATGGCGGTTGAGACGGATGGGCGGATGGCAGACGCCCTGCCCTCGACCAAAGGTGCGCTTTAAACCGATCAAAGCCATCCCCAAAGACCCAAGACAAGCCGCGCCCAAAAAGCGCGGTTTTTCCATTTCACCTGAAGATCAAGCTTAGGCGCCCCACCGTGGACACGCGCAGCAAAAGAGCGACTGACCCCCAAGCCCTTTATCTTGGGGATATGACCGGATTGACCGGGAACAGGTCAAAGGGGTCAGCCAAGTCTCCGGCGGTGCCTAAGACCGGCAAAACCCGGCCCTAAACGGATGACGCCAAAAGCGATCAGGACGCCGGAAGACAAAATACTGGATCACAGAAAAAATGATCGAACACTCGTTACCATCCTGACGCCAACCCTGCGTCAACTCTGTGTTAGAGATCATAGGCCCCATGACACTGTCAAGTTGTTTGTTGACAGTGTCAAATTGACGGCTAAGCTAAGCTCAATGAGCGAACAGGATAAGATGAAAAGACCCCATCATCATGGGGACTTACGCAATGCGTTGGTCGATGCGGGCATTGCATTGCTAAGCGAGGGGGGCGCGCAGGCGCTGACCCTGCGCAAATGTGCTGCGCGGGCGGGCGTTTCACATGCGGCCCCGGCCCATCATTTTAATGGGCTTGCCGGGCTAAAACATGCCATCGCTTTGAAAGGGTATCAAAAGCTCTACATGATGATGGCGAATTGCGATGGCTGTGCCAACCCCGCCCCATTGACCCGCCTGAAGTCCATGTGCCTCTGTTACATCGAATTCGCTGTCGCCAACCCTGCCCTGTTTGACGAAATGTTTTCCATCAATGCAAACGATATGATTGAAGGAAAAGTCACCAAAGACCTGCAGGAAATCTATAGCGGGTTCCGCTCTTTTTGCCTGCCTTTTGTCCGTGACGACTTGCCGTTGGACATTATCGAGCTCCAGGTTCGCTCGTTTCTACGCGGCTATACCCTGATCGCCTTTTCAGGTCAGTTCGGCCCCAAAGACAAAGGTGGGTTTCCACTTGGCCCCGTGAACGAAGCGTTGGAAATTCTGGATCACCTCGCCCCTGCCGCAGCGCAAACACCGACCATGACTTGACGCCCGCAAGGATTTGCGCGAGGTCAGACGGACAACGACCTACGACCCGGAGAGACCCCCATGCTGACCGTGATCATCGACTATGACAGCGGAAACCTGCACTCGGCCGAAAAAGCATTTCAACGCATGGCCGTGGAAACCGGGGCGGGCGATGTGATTGTCACCTCATCCCCCGAAGATGTGATGCGCGCTGACCGCATTGTTCTGCCCGGCGATGGCGCTTTTCCCGCGTGTAAACAACAGCTTGATGATCATCGCGGAATTTTTGAAGCGGTAAATGAAGCGGTCATGCAAAAAGGGCGCCCCTTCATGGGGATCTGCGTCGGCATGCAAATGTTGGCCACCGTCAGCCGCGAATATCAAGACACCGCTGGTTTTGATTGGATCCCCGGTGAGGTCGTGAAAATCACCCCGGACGATCCGACCTTCAAGGTGCCTCACATGGGGTGGAATGACCTGATCATCGACAATCCCCACCCGGTTTTTGATGGCATTGAAACCGGCGCGCATGTCTATTTTGTACATTCTTACCATATGCTTGTGGATGTTTCGGCGCAGCGTTTGGCCCATTGTGATTATGCCGGTGACATCACCGCCATTGTCGGGCGCGACAATATCATCGGCACACAGTTCCACCCGGAAAAAAGCCAAGCGACGGGGCTGCGGATGATTGGGAACTTCCTGAACTGGGCGCCGTAAGTCGGCCTTTTCTGCCGAACAAAAAGGCACTTCATAAAAAAACGCCGGAGCCTCCCCGCCCCGGCGCTTTAACGTGAGTGGCACCATTTGTGGTGGCTGCCAAGGAATGCTTTTGCGTTACTTCACACGCGTCCACGTCTGCTTTTTGCAAAACAGGGCAACGCACCCGGACACTTTCAAACTGTTGCCGGACATGGTCATTTTAGAGCTAAACTCTTTGCCTGTAGAGGGCTGCCAGATGGTGCCATTTTTGTAGTAGCCATCGCCCTGCGCCTGCATATCCCAGACCAGACGTTTGCCGATATTGGGCGTGGTGATTTCACCACTTGCATCAAAAGCTTTTGAAATCACACCGCAAATCTTCTCACCGCCACATTTTGAAAAGGTTACATGTGCATAATGCCCGTCGTCCACTTGCGTCTTCCAAACACCTAGAACCGGATCCGCCAGCGCGGGGGCGGCCATCGTAAATGTCACCGCAACTGCGGCCAAAACTCGTTTCATTTTTCTCTCCCTGAGCATTCTTTTTTCCCATCCTGCCCGCATGTTCCCCAGTCTGGCAATATTGACGTGGCGAAAGGGCGCAATTGACGCAGCTTTGCCGAGCCTTGCCCAACAGGGGGTGGCATGCCAAAAGGGCCGCAGAACACGGACCGATTTTTACAGGAGAGCCCCATGATCCTCTATCCCGCCATCGACCTGAAAGACGGCCAATGTGTACGCCTATTGCGCGGCGAGATGGAGGCAGCGACGGTGTTTAACGACAACCCAGCCGCCCAAGCCAAGGCGTTTGCCGATGCGGGGTGTAATTGGATCCATCTGGTGGATCTGAACGGTGCCTTTGCGGGTGAACCGGTGAACGCCGCCGCGGTTGAGGGTATTTTGGCCGCAATCGACGTGCCGGCCCAATTGGGTGGCGGCATCCGCGACATGGCAACGATCTCAACCTGGATTGAAAAGGGCCTGAGCCGCGTTATCCTTGGCACGGTGGCCGTTGAAAACCCCGATCTGGTGCGCCAAGCGGCTCGTGAATTCCCTGGCAAAGTTGCGGTCGGCATTGACGCGCGCAACGGTCGTGTGGCCACCAAGGGCTGGGCGGAAGAGACCGATGTGATGGTCACCGACCTCGCGAAATCCTTTGAGGACGCCGGCGTCGCCGCGATCATCTATACCGACATCAACCGCGACGGCGCGATGCAAGGCCCAAACATTGATGCCACCGCCGATCTTGCGCGCGCCGTGTCGATCCCGGTCATTGCCTCTGGTGGCGTAAGCTCCATGGCGGATCTGATTGCCCTACGCGATTGTGGCGTGACCTTGGATGGGGCCATTTCTGGCCGTGCGCTTTATGACGGTGCAATTGATTTGGCCGAGGCACTGACAGCGCTTAACGCATAAGAAAACGTCATTTGGACCGTTGGTTACCAAAGGGGCCCGCGTTGCCTTTGAGGCCCTCATCGCCTAAACCCATGCCAACACGCGCACCCAAGGATTTATCATGCTGAAAACACGCATCATCCCCTGTCTCGACGTGGCCGAAGGGCGCACGGTTAAAGGTGTGAACTTTGTGGACCTGATCGACGCGGGCGACCCCGTGGAACAGGCGCGCGCCTATGATGCCGCTGGCGCGGATGAGTTGTGCTTTCTGGACATCAAAGCCACCCATGAAAATCGCGGCACGATGTTTGATCTGGCCACCCGCACCGCGGAACAGTGTTTTATGCCGCTCACAATCGGGGGCGGTGTCCGCTCGCCCAATGACGTGCGCGACCTGTTGTTGGCCGGCGCTGACAAAGTGTCGTTCAACTCCGCCGCAGTGGCGGATCCAGATGTGATCGCGCGCTCGGCTGACCGGTTTGGGTCGCAATGTATCGTCGTCGCCATTGACGCCAAAACCGTGGAATATGACGCCGATGGCAATGGCATCAAATGGGGCATTTTTACCCACGGCGGGCGCAAAGCAGCACTGGATAAAAACGGCGAACCGATTGATGCGGTCGAATTTGCCCGTACGATTGAGGCCAAAGGCGCGGGCGAAATCCTGCTCACATCCATGGATCGCGACGGCACCCGCGCGGGCTTTAACCTGCCGCTCACCCGCGCCATTTCCGACGCTGTGCATGTGCCCGTGATTGCCTCTGGCGGCGTGGGCACCCTTGATCACCTTGTGGATGGTGTGACCAAAGGCGGAGCATCTGCCGTATTGGCCGCAAGCATTTTCCACTTTGGCGACTACACAATCCGCGAAGCCAAAGAGCACATGATAGCGGCCGGAATTCCAATGCGAGTGGATGGATAAATGAACGTACTTAAAGACCTAGAGGCGGTCATCGCCACACGTAAAGGCGCAGATCCTGACAGTTCATGGACGGCGAAACTGCTGTCTAAGGGGCCAGAAAAATGCGCTGAAAAATTCGGTGAAGAAGCCATTGAGGCGATCATTGCAGCGGCCAAAAACGACCGCGAAAACCTGACCTATGAAGCCGCCGATGTGCTGTATCACCTATTGGTCATGCTTGCCGCCCGCGATGTGGCGCTTGACGACGTGCTCAACGAACTGGCGCGCCGTCAGGGGCTGTCCGGTATTGAGGAAAAGGCCAGCCGCAGCTAGCCCCCACTTTTTCTTGCCCCAAGTATCTCGGGGTGAGGCCGCAGGCCGAGGGGCAGCGCCCCTTACACGCTCACCTCTTGAAGCTCTGCCAAATTGCGCTCCCCAAACAAGCGCGGAAACTCGATTTTTGGGCAGCGATCTTCGACCACAGCAATGCCTTTGGCTTCCGCCTTTGCGCGCGCGCCAGCGTTGAAAATCTCAAGCTGCATCCATACTGTTTTCAGCCCCGGCAAAGCCTCCAGCGCCTCATCCACAATCGGACCAACCGCGTCGGAATTGCGGAAAAGGTCAATCATGTCGGTCTCTGCTGGCAGCTCAGAAACAGAAGCCACCACCAGTTCACCGAACATCTCTTGCCCCGCAAGGCCGGGATTCACGCCGATGACGCGATATCCTTTGGCCGCCAGAAAATTGGCCACACGATGGCTGGCGCGTTCAGGCTTGTTCGACAATCCCACAAGACCGATGACTTTGGTCGACGTCAGGATTTGGGCGATGCGGGAGTCGTTGTTTTGATCTGTCATATCCCACAGATAACACCAGATTGGTACGGTTCAACATGCGACAAAAAAAGCGCCCGGAACCAAAGGCTCGGGCGCAGGTGTTGGAACGAGGGACAGTGTAAACGACAGCGGGGTTCCATCCCGCTCTCTGATAAAGACATATGCCCTAAGTGGCAGAATAAAAGAGGATCACACGTCACCGTGAAACCCTGTGAGCTTACGCCTCAAGGATGCCCGGCCAATTGCTGTTGCCCTTGGCGATGTTGCCGGGGATATCTTTGGACCACAACTCGCGGGCGCGCAGCGAAAAGTTCAGATAAAGCTTGCCTTCATAGATGGTCCAGGCTTCGGGTACCGTTGGGGCGATATAGCCTTTGCTGGCGGCATAGGCACAGTATCCGCCGAACTGAGGGGCGTATTTATCTGGGTCTGCCACAAACATATCGCGGTTCTCGGCCGAGGCGAACAGCACCTTTGACCCTTTGTAATCAAAGGAAAATTCAGGCACTCCGGGGGTGGGTGCCCCGTTCGTGAAATAGCCAACAGGATCGTGTCCGTCCCAGGCGATACCCTCTTCGGTATAGATGGGGGCAGATGCGGCCAAAGCGGGACTGACAAGTACCGCCCCCGCAATTGGTGTGGCGATGAGGCCGGCAAGTACATGGCGGCGCGAAAGCGTAAGGTCAGTCATGTGGGTCTCCTTTGTTTTCCACAATCTGACGGTCTTTCGCGCCAATTTCACCCCACCTCAACGGGAAGTGATGGCCCTGTGATCTACTGTGTGATTAGCGTGTGTTTCGCGTGGCATAAAGCGCCACCGCCGCAGCATTGGACACGTTAAGCGAGCCAAATTCGCGGGCAAACGGGATTTTCACCAGCCGATCACAAGTCGCTTTGGTTTTGTCGCGCAACCCCGGCCCTTCGGCGCCCAGCACCAAGGCCACCGGACGGTTGGGCGCATCTGCCAAGGCGGTCTCAATCGTCACCTCGGCTTCACCGTCCAAACCAAACACCACATAGCCCATGGCTTTCAGCTCTTCCATCGCCTCGGCCAGATTGCGAATGCGCACGTAAGGTTGGCGTTCCAGCGCACCGGAGGCTGTTTTGGCCAAAGCCCCGGTTTCTGGCGCCGACCCGCGGGCCGTGCCGACAACCGCATTGGCACCGAACACCTCAGCCGAGCGCAAAATGGCACCGACGTTATGGGGATCCGTCACACGATCGAGCAGCACCATAATAGGCTGCCCCTCGCCCGCATCCACCGCGCGATCCGCAAGCTTGCCCCATTTCAGCGGCTTTACTTCCAGAACGGCGCCCTGGTGCACAGATTGCGGATCAATCGGGGCCGAAAACGTGCGCGGATCAACCATTTCTGGTTCCATCCCGCTGACCCCAATCGCTTCGGCCAGCTTGTCGGCCGCGTTTTTGGTGACCATCAGGCGCAGTTTTTCACGCTCGGGGTTCATCAACGCATCCCGCACCGCGTGAAGGCCAAACAGCCAGACAGTTTCCGCCTCCGAAATCCGCTTCGCTTTCTCTTTTTGAACCACCCATTTAGGTTTCTTCATGCCCTGATCCGCCTGTAAAACAACAAGACCCGGACAATGCTCTGTCCTGCGTTGCGAGACAAGTGCATTTCCGCGTCTTTTTCATCTTGACCCCACCGGATGGGCGGTTTAATCAGCCCCCAATCCAGCGCTTATGCGCAGGAGAAGTGGGCGACAGGCCGCAAGGTGTGGCAGGGGACTGTAACTCCCTCGCGGAGACGCACGCCTGGTTCGATTCCAGGGTCGCCCACCACTTCTCTCCTTTTCAAATCACACTGCAAGACACAGATCTTCCCTGTGCATCTTGGCCTATGTTTTTCGGGAAAAGCGCACTTTGCCGTTTGGATGCGCAAACGCAGTCATCTGGATTGAACGGCCCCATCCAACCAATTGGAAATCGCGGTCATATCAGCGGGCAACTCTTCGGCCACGTCCCCACAAAACGCCAAAAACGCCTCGCGGTTAAGCTTGTTCACGCCGACCAACACCGGAATGTTCTTTTCCAAAGCCATCGCAATCGCGTCGCGAAATCCGCGCCCTTCGGCCTCGTGTTTGCCGAACTTGTTGACCAACAAAAGATCCGCCCCTTTGGCAAGCGCCGCTTCTGTGTCTGACACGGCCCCCTCAAGTGCGTCCGTGTCCAAGCGACACCCCCGCGCGCCAGCACCGCGATCTTCGGAAATCCGGATCAGCGGCCCGTCTGGCAACACTTTGACATCCATGTCACATTTGCGATCTTCACCACGATCCGTATCTATTTGAACCGTGCCCGCGACCCGCACATCGCGACGGATCAGACGCTCGGCCACATCCGCCAAAAGCACATTGGTTTCCCCGCGACCCGGGGCGATGGTAAAGGCGAGTTTCATGTCATCCTCCTGTCGGCGCCAGCCATTTCTGCGCCCCAATAGCAAACGGGCCAGAGTTGCCCCCGGCCCGTCCAGAATATGGTTTTGACTTACTGAGCGCCAGCCAAGAACCCTTCGATCTCTGTTTTCGCCTCGGCCACAACGCGACCGTTGGGCAAAGTCAGATCGCCAGAAGAGGCCAGTTGATCTACCATCTGCTCATACCGCGCCTGCCAGCCTTCGGGCAATTCATGCGCGATGCCTTGGTGGCAATCGATACAGGTTTTGCCTTCATCCAGCGCCACTTGGTGGTTGTCGGCGGCCCGGTTTTCTTGCTGGGTGAAATCCATGAATTCAAAGTTGTGACAGTTGCGGCATTCGCGGCTGTCGGTGGATTTCATCCGGCGCCATTCATTGGCGGCCAGGTCAATCCGATGATCTTCGAATTTATCACGGGTCCAGATCGATTTTGAAATGAAGTGACCATAGAGCTCTTTTGACGCCTGGATCTTACGAATGATCTTTGGGCCCCAATCTTTGGGCACATGACAATCCGGACAGGTCGCGCGCACGCCAGAACTGTTGGATTGGTGAACCGAGCCCTGATACTCCGCATACACGTTGTCTTCCATCTCGTGGCACGAAATGCAGAACTCTTCGCGGTTGGTCATTTCAAGCGCCCAGTGAAAGCCCCCCCAAAACACGACGCCAGCGACAAAGCCAGAAACGATCAACGCGCCCAACGATATTGCCCCCGTGGGCGTCCAGAACCAACGCCAAGTGCGGCGGATGAAACCGGGATTTGTATCAGACATGTCCGTTTTCCTTTCCCTTACGGTTTCCCGCCTCAGTTCGAGGCCTCAAAAGTGTTATCAACCAACGCAGGCGCATCCGCTTGCGGGACGTGGCATTGGGTGCAGAACCAGCGGGTGCCGGCCACCACATCCAATTGATTGCCTTCGCGGTCTTGATAATGGGTCATCGACAGGGTTGGCGCATTGCGATCCCCTGCATTGGTCCAGTCATGACAAGACAGGCAGCGGTTTGCCTTTAGGTCGATCTGATATTGGGCAATCGAATGGGGCACCAGCGGTGGTTGTTGGCGATAATTGCGCGTAAAGCGGTTTTCATCTTGGTGGAAGACATCTTCGACCGGCACAGTTTCATCGACTGCGGCACCACGAAGCGAATTCACGCCGCCAGCACTTTGTGCCAGCGCAGCTGTTGCCAAAAGCGTCGGGACGACGATGGCGCTGATCAACAGGTTCTTTCTCATTGGGCTACTCCCGTATTTTTTCAGGCCGCGCGACTGGCCTCGGGTTGACGTTTGGGTTTCCGGCGGACCGCGCGGGCTGGCGCGGGGGTATCATCAAACCGGGTGGTGAACTTAAAGACATCCGGCGCGCATACATCGATGCAACGACCGCAATTGGTACAGTCCGAAGACAGTATAAGGGGGGTGTCACCTTCTGCGCCTCGAAGCGCTGGGGTGATCACATGCATTTCGGGGCAGACTGCAAAGCAGTCCATGCAATCGTCGCAATCTGCGCGTTTTACCGCGCTGACACGCAGCACAGATCCGGTGCCAAGAAGGCCATAAAAGGCCCCCACAGGACACAGATGCCCACACCAGCCGCGCCGTGAGACGACAAGATCAAAGAGGAACACAGCGAGGACAAAAGCCCAGGCAAAGCCCATGCCGAAAATCAAACCGCGGTGCAGCATCGAGATGGGGTTCACGAACTCCCACGCGATGGTTCCAGTGAGCGCAGAGACTGCAAAAACCATGCCCAGCACCCAATAACGTGTGCCGCGCTTGGGCTGCCAACCTTTGGCAAATCCAAGCCTGTCGTGCAGCCAATGCGCCGCGTCCGTGACCGGGTTAATCGGGCAAACCCAGCTGCAATAGACCCGCCCACCGATCAGCGCATAGGCCACGCCGACAATCAGCGCACCGATGATGGCGGTTGTCTCCGGCCAGTGCTGGGCAAACATGCTTTGCAGCAACACAAGTGGATCCGTCAGGGGCAGGACATCGAAAGTCAGAGACCCGGCAAGATTGCCTTTCACCCACCAGATGCCAAACCATGGCCCCAGCAGGAACAGAACCAGAAAGCCCGCCTGTGTGATCCGGCGCAGGATCAAAAACTTATGCGCCAACCACCAGCCTTTGTCTTCGATCGCCTCTTGGCCAACAGGAAGTGCGGTTTTCTCGCTCATTGCCCTGCCCCCCCGGTTCCCGGAAGCCCATAGCTGGGGGCAAAGCCGCCCTCCATGCTGGGATCAGGCATCCCTTCGATGCCCGACGGCAAATAGCCCCCCGGCGCCACAAGATTGTCGGTGCCAGGTCCGGGCAGACGATCCGGCAGGTCAATCAGCTCATCCACAAGGGGATTTCGATCTTCCCAACCGAGTTTGTAATGCTCTGCCGCCTCGGCCTGCGCCACGCGCATGGGCAGCACTTTGATGGCGCTTTCATTGGGCAGCACACAGGATTTTTCGCATTTGCCACAGCCGGTGCAATGATCGGAATGCACAACAGGCATGAAGATGGCGTGGTGGCCAGAGCGTTCGTTATGGCGGCGTTCCAAGGTGATCGCTTTATCAATCACCGGGCAGACGCGATAACAGACATCACAGCGCAGACCGAGCGCATTCAGGCAATGTTCCTCATCAATCAACACGGCAAGGCCCATGTCGGCGTCATCAATATTTGTCAGACCCTTATCAAGCGCACCTGTTGGACAGGCTTTGACGCAGGGAATGTCGTCACACATCTCGCACGGAATGTTGCGAGCGGTGAAAAATGGCGTGCCGGTGGCGGGACCATCATAGCCCAATTCGGCCAGCACAAGCGTGTCATAGGGGCAATCCCGAACACAGAGACCACAACGGATGCAAGCGGCCAGAAAATCCTCTTCCGGCAAGGCCCCGGGGGGGCGGATCGCCTGAACCGGCAGCGCACGCGCATCTGTTGCAAGTTTGGTGATGGCCATGCCCGCCACCGCACAGGCCCCTGCCGCCCGCGCCGCATCCTGAAGGAAGCGGCGCCGGTTTGTAGGCAAGGGGTTGCGGTTTGAATTGGCGGACATGGTCTTGTTTCCGTTTGTTAATTACGATTAAGCGCGTTCGACTTTACAGGCGCATTTCTTAAAGTCGGTCTCTTTCGAGATCGGACAAGTTGCGTCCAAGGTCAGCTTGTTGGTCAGCTGGCCTTCGTCGAACCACGGCATGAACACCACACCGCGCGGCGGTTTATTCCGGCCACGGGTTTCGACCCGCGACTGAACCTCACCACGACGGGTCGAGACGGTGATCTCTTGTCCGCGCTTCAAGCCGCGATCCTTGGCATCCTCTGGGTGCATGAACACCACAGCGGATGGGAACGACCGGTGCAATTCGGGCACACGTCGGGTCATTGAGCCAGAGTGCCAATGTTCCAGCACACGACCGGTCACGAACCACAAGTTATACTCGTCATCCGGGCTTTCAGCGGCAGGTTCATAAGGTGCAAAGATGATGTTCGCTTTGCCATCAGGCTTGCCGTAGAATTTAACGCCCTCGCCTTTTTTCACATAAGGATCATACCCTTCGCGGAAGCGGTAAAGCGTTTCTTTGCCGTCCACCACGGGCCAGCGCAAACCGCGGGCCTTGTGATAGCTGTCAAAGGGCGCCAGATCGTGGGCGTGACCGCGACCAAAGCTGGCATATTCTTCGAACAGGCCTTTTTGGACATAGAAACCAAAGTCTTTGGATTCGTCGTTGTTGAACCCTTCGGCGGTTTCAGACAGCGGGTATTTGTTGACCTTGCCATTCTCGTAAAGAACTTCGAAAAGCGTTTTGCCTTTCAGTTCCGGCATGGTGTCCAAAAGCTCAGCTGGCCAGACCTCGTCCGTTGTAAAGCGTTTGGCGAATTCCATCACCTGCCACACATCCGATTTCGCCTCGCCCGGCGCGTCCACTTGTTGACGCCAGAACTGGGTGCGGCGTTCCGCGTTGCCGTAGGCGCCTTCTTTCTCAACCCACATCGCGGTGGGCAAGATCAAGTCAGCGGCCAACGCGGTCACGGTTGGATACGGATCAGACACGGTGATGAAGTTTTCAGGGTTGCGATACCCCGGCAAACCTTCTTCGTTCATGTTTGGCGCGGCTTGCATGTTGTTGGTACATTGCACCCAGTGACAGTTCAGATCCCCGTCCTTGAGTTTGCGGTGCATCAACACAGCGTGGAAACCGGGCTTGGGCGGAATGGTGCCCTTTGGAATGCCCCATGACGTTTCACAGATGTCGCGGTGCGCTTCTTTTGCGACAACCATGTCGGCGGGCAGACGGTGGGCAAAGGTGCCAACCTCACGCGCGGTCCCACAGGCGGATGGTTGACCGGTCAAGGAGAACGGCGAGTTGCCCGGCTCGGAGATTTTACCAACCAGAAGATGCACATTATACATCAGCGAGTTCACCCAAGCACCGCGTGTGTGCTGGTTGAAACCCATGGTCCAAAGCGACATCACCTTGCGGTTTGGATCCGCGTATTGCTTGGCCAAACGCTCAAGTGATGCAACGGGAACACCTGACAATTCAGATACATACTCGGCCGTGTAAGGTGCAACGGCTTCTTTGTATTCTTCGAACGTCATGTCCGAAAGCTTGCCGTGTGTGCCGTTATGCGCTGGGTTTTCGGCGGCTTGTTCCAAAGCGTGCTCTGGACGCAAACCATAGCCAATATCGGTGTTGGTGCGTTTGAAGTGGGTGTTCTTTTCAACGAAATCCCAATTCACCGCATCATTTTCGATGATGTAATTGGCGATATAGTTCAGGATCGCCAGATCGGTTTGCGGCGCAAAGATCATGCCATTATCCGCCAGCTCAAACGAGCGGTGTTCAAAGGTCGACAGAACATGCACTTCTGACCCCGGTTTGGTCAGGCGCGTGTCGGTCAGACGCGACCACAGGATCGGGTGCATCTCGGCCATGTTTGACCCCCAAAGCACGAAGGTATCGGCGTGCTCAAGGTCATCATAACAGCCCATTGGCTCATCAATACCAAAGGTGCGGATAAAGCCTGCCACAGCGGACGCCATGCAGTGACGCGCGTTGGGGTCGATGTTGTTTGACCGAAAGCCCGCTTTCATCAGCTTGGCGGCAGCGTAGCCTTCCCAAAGGGTCCATTGGCCCGAGCCGAACATGGACACAGCGGTTGGGCCTTTTTTGGCGATGGTTTCTTTCCATTTCTGGGCCATCACATCAAAGGCTTCGTCCCAGGACACGGGTTCAAAGTCACCGTTTTTGTCATAAACGCCGTTGGATTTGCGCAAAAGCGGTGTGGTCAGACGGTCAGACCCATACATGATCTTGGACAGGAAATAGCCCTTGATACAGTTCAGCCCGCGGTTCACCGGTGCTTCTGGATCGCCTTGGGTGGCAACAACTTTGCCATCTTTGACGCCGACCAGAACGGAACAGCCTGTTCCGCAAAAGCGGCAGGCGGCTTTATCCCAACGGATATCCGGTTTGCGAACCTGGGCGTTTGCGGCCTGAGGTAAAGTGATGCCAGCAGCAGACGCGGTTGCGGCTGCGGCGCTGGCTTTAAGGAAGGATCGGCGGGACGTGGTCATGGAGGGTCTCCCGTTTCAGTGTTGGGTCGGCGAAGGGGCGTTGACGTCCTCGTCGAGCTCTTCGAAGTGGTGATAAGTAAGGGTCACGGTCAACACACCAGGGATTTGGTGCATTTCCATGATCTGCTCAGATGCGCGCATGTCAGACGTGTCTTCGACGGTCACAACGATGCGGCCGTCTTCATGGGCGTGAACTTCGCCGCCCTCGTACGCATCAATGGCGGCAATAACCTCTGCGGTTTTGTCGGGCATTGTGTGAACAAGGCAGCCACAGATGTTCAGCATGGGCGGGCCTCCGTTTCGGATTGGATTTGAAAAAAGTCGATGGCATCGACGGGGCAAGGTGCTGCGCAACCGCCGCACCCTGTGCAAGTGTCTTTATCGAATAGTGGCATTGCATTGCCGCCAGGTTGCAGGCGGAAACGAATGGCTTGCAGGTCGCAGTGGTCTTGGCAGGCGCGGCATTGGACGCCATTCATCGACAGACAAGTCGATGCGGCTTTTGCGCGCCACGGCCACGCCCGGTCTGGCGCAAGGGCCCCTGAGTCGCACGCGTCGGTGCAGGCCGCGCAGAAGGTACAAGCCGATTGCGAAAAGGACACAACAGGATAGCCCTCTTTATCGCGCAGAATGATCCCCTCTGGGCAGGCCCTCGCACACTCCCCGCATTGGGTGCAATCATCATGAAACGCCATTTCATCAGCGGCACCTAACGGGCGCTGACGCGGGATCTCATGGATCTTGCCTCTTAACAGGGCACGGCGTGATGGGGTTGCGTTCACTGGGCTTGGCTCGCTGATCTGTGGCTTGCTGCCCTAGGCATAGCCCGGAGAATTCTGCGGCCTATTGACCTAGATCAAGATTTTTTTGTGATCACAGCTCCGGCGAGAGTTTTTTAAATAAATCTATATTTTTGAATGCGTTAAGGGAAAATCGCTAACCAGCTGGAAAAGAAGGAGAATTGCGTCAAAACATCGCACCTGCAATAGAAGGCAACGCCAAAATCCCAGCGCCAAATTTATTTTCAAAAAAAACTAAATCGCCGTGTGCGATGTTTTGAGGGCCGTCAAACCGCTTTCTCAGACACCCGATTTGGATACCAACCGCCTGAGGTGTTGCAAAAGATCTTGAAATGACGAAGGTTTGCCGCGGACACCGCGTGACCTGTTGGCCACGCTTTGAGGCAAGGGAAAGACCATGGATACAGTGACGCAGCCGGACGCAAACACCACGTCGACAAAACCCGACGATCAGGTTTCCTTTTCTGTGTCCCCCGGTCTGGAACGCCGGCTGCTGACTTTGGGGGCAAGCCTCTGTGTCACCTCGTATCAATCGGGGGCGTTGTATCTGATTGGGTCCAAACACAGCGGCGGGATCAACATTCACCAGACAGGCATCCAAAAACCAATGGGGTTGGCGGTCCGGGGTGACGGCGGGTTTGATTTAACGTCACTGGACCAGATCCTTCGCTTTGCCAATGGGCTGCAACCAGAAGAACGTGCCAATGAGATTTTCGACGGCTGCTTTGTGCCGCGCACCGTGCATGTCACCGGCCAACTCGACGCCCATGATGTAGGAACGCTTGAAGATAACACGCCCATTTTTGTCAACACACGGTTCAACTGTCTTGCCGTGCCTGACATGGTGCATTCCTTTAAACCCGTTTGGCGTCCTTCGTTTATCTCTCGGATTGTTGACGAAGACAGGTGCCATCTGAACGGGCTTGCCATGCGCGACAACAAGCCTGCTTTTGTCACGGCTGTTTCGGCCTCAGACACCATTGATGGTTGGCGTGATCGGCGCGGGGATGGCGGTATTGTCATTGATGTTGAGAGCAACAAGATCGTTTGCTCTGGTCTGTCCATGCCCCATTCGCCACGCTGGCATGACGGCAAACTTTGGCTGTTAAATTCTGGGCGTGGTGAACTTGGGTATGTTGATTTTGAGGACAAAGCCGCACCTGAGGGCGAAGGCGTCTTTGTGCCGGTCGTCTTCTGCCCCGGTTTTGTGCGCGGGCTAAGCTTTCGCGGGGGCTATGCGTTTGTTGGCTTGTCAAAACCTCGGTATCAGCGGTTTGAGGGGCTTGAGCTTGACCAGCGCCTCAAAGATGCCGACAGCGAGCCGTGGTGCGGGGTGCAAATCATCGATCTATCGACCCGAAGCTGTGTTGATTGGTTCAGAATTGATGGCGCTGTTGGTGAGATTTATGACGTGGCCACTGTGCCAAACCTGCGCTGCCCAATGGCGCTTGCCCCCGGAACCACAGAGCTGCGTGATTTGCTGACACTGTCACCCGAAACAAAGACCCTCTGTTCTGAAAAAACATCAGACTAACGATATCAACATTCGTTACATCAGCCACACAAGGCGTCACGATGGTTGATCATCTTGGTCAGCATAAGGGGGGAATCCCGCAAATGGTGTGCAACCCCACACAACGCAACCACAGGGTGTAATTGCACCTCAAATACACCAAAGACCACTCTAATTATAGTTAATGGTCTATTAATTTGTTGACGTATAAGCCCCCCCTCCCTAACGCTTAACGCTATATTTGCTTGCGACTTGCAACAGATTATTGTGACGCGCCCCTATTCGCGCCCTTTTGCGTATCCGTCTTTTTACGACATTCATTTTGAACCACTCGTTCACAAGAAGGGTATTGCATGACCGACCGTTTGGAAATTCGCCAAGACACCACAACCGCCCAGCGGCTCGCGCTTTTGAAACGTGGCGGTCGAATGACCAAATTCAAAGGTCAGGTCGCAAGTTTTGCCCCCTCTTGTCTCGCAATTGATCTTGGCCCCGCCACGCAAGCCGCGTCGACAATAGCACTGGCAGCTGGCATGTTGATGGCACCATTGACCGTGTCAGGAACGGCAATGGCGGGGGGGTGTTACTCTACCGCGCCTGACACTTACGTCTGTTCTGGTCCCGCGGTGCCCGGACTTGATTCAACATCAGCTCCCTTTGGGTTTTCAAGCCTAACTGTTTCCACGCAGTTGGGGTTTGGCCATGACACCCGGTTTACAAGCGGCGATGCGATAAGTCTGGCAACTCTCGACCCAGGCCCGATTTCCTTTAGCGATCTCAATGGCTCTGTCATTCAAGGGCACGAACGCGGGCTTGACATCGACAGCGGCCCGGGTGCAGGGCCTGTAACCGTTGTGTCGAACGGCTCGATTGTTGGTTACAACAATGACGGTATTAATATCGTTAGCCAGACTGGATCGTTCATTTCGCCGCCGGTGCAGGGACGCTTAATCGGTGTTGACGTCGATGTGCATGATGTGTCCGGTGGCACCGGACCAGTGCCATCGCCAAATGCTGATGGGATTGAGATCACCAACACAGGGCCTTACGGCGTTTCGGTTTCTTCCACTGGAACCGTGTCGGGCCACCGTGACGGCATCAAAGTCACCGCAGGTGGCGGTGTTGTTATTTCTGGTGTGAATGTGAATGCACAGACAGGTACAGCCATTGATGCCGCGGCTGGAACTTACGATCTGCAAGGCGTTTCCGTCACCACCACAGGTCTTGTGCAAAGCACCAGCGGGGCGGGTATCAAAGCCACCACGGACTATGGGACAGTCACCCTAAATGTGAATGCCGTGACGGCCAATACGCAAGCGATTTACGCTTCAGCTGGTGCCGCTGGCGGAGATATGTCGGTCACAGCAACAGGTCAGGTAACCGGTGGCTCCGGTGGTGTGCACGTCAAGAACATGACGGGTGGCGGCGCGATGACCCTTTCCTTTGCGGGGGTTTCAACCGGCTCAGGCACCGCCGTTAATATCGATCAAAACGCGTCAAGAAACCTGCAATTTCAAGCCACTGGCGCGATCACGTCCAATACCTGGGCTGGCATTGATGTGGACGCGACCAATGCGGGCGGGGGCAATGTTACTTTGACCTTCGCCGGTGTGCAATCGGCGAAGGATGCGGTGAATGTGTCTAAGGCTGGGTCGGGGAATGTCCAGGTGATCACATCTGGGGCGGTGAGCTCTGGTGTGGGGGCTGGTGTTACGGTTTCTCATTCCGGGTCTGGATTTGGTGACACATATGTATCCCTTGCGGGTGTGCAGGCAGCAACCGAAGGTGTTTCTATCAACCATACCACGACAGGTCAGGTAACGCTTAAGTCGACTGGAAACATTACCAGCAACACCACAAAAGGTGTTGTGGTTGCGGCGGGGTCCGCCACCACCGGTGTCGCGCTGACCTTAACCGGGGTTACGGCGCAGAATGCGGCAATCGACGTGAACAACGCCGGGTCGGGCAACACCCAGGTCACGGCAACGGGCACGGTGGCGTCCTCTCTTGGTCAGGGGGTTGAGGTTGTCAGCGGCGCATCGACCACCGGCACAACGCTGACATTCGGCGCAGTGACCGGCCATTCTGACGGCATTTATGCAAGCCACCTTGGCAGCGGCGCATTGAGTGTGACCGCGAGCGGAAGTGTTCTGGGCTCCAGCGGGTACGGTGTGATGACGCAAAACACATCTTTGGGTTCGGATGTCACGGTCAACAGCACCAACGTACAGGGCTATCTTGATGGGATTAAGATCGTCAACAATGGCACTGGGAACACCTATACCAAATCAACGGGCACCGTAACTGGCGGCTCGGGTTACGCGGGTATCTCGACACTTAGCGGCGTGAACACGGGGACAACCACGGTCATTGCCAACCACGTCTATGGCAGCCATGGGATCAATTCGCGCCACTACGGAAGCGGTGATCTGTCCATCACCACATCGGGGACGGTTTCCGGCAGCGCCGGATCGGGGATTACCTCGTTTAACGCTGGCGATGCGGCCAACATCGTCACCTCGACCGGCACTGTGAACGGAAGTCAGTACGGCATTAATGCGGTGAACGACTCTCATGCAAGCGGCACTGATCTGAAGATCTATTCAAACAATGTATCCGGTGGCAACGGCGGCATTTTCGCAGCCAACTATGGCAGCGGTCAGACCGTGGTCTCGTCGACCGGAACTGTGCAAGACACCGGGGCATCGGCAGAAAACGGGATCAATGTCTTCTCTGAGACGGGCAGCACATCCACAACCATCAACGTCAACAATGTGTCAGGAAGGCAAGCCATCAATGCGACCCACCGCGGGACAGAAGGGGTTTCGATCACGGCAACCGGCTCTGTCTCGGGCACCACTGACAGCGCAATCTGGAGCAACAATGCCAACGGTGGGGCGACCACAATCACGACCTCTGGCGCGGTAAACGCTCAGTTTTACGGCATCTACGCCAAAAATGACTCGGCTGGGGAAGATATGACCATTTCCACAGCGGCCGTTTCCGGTGGCCGGGACGGCATCAAAGCACAAAACGATGGAACAGGATCCACCAGCGTAACGGCGACTGGCGCAATCCTTGGTGGCGGTATGAACAGCGGGATCCGCTTCAACGGTGCAGGAACCACAGGCAGCATCAATGTAGCCAATGTGACCGGCGGGTCCGGCATCCGCGCAAGCCATCGCGGGTCAGGCGACTTTAACCTGACCGCCTCTGGCGCGATTACCGGTCAAACTGGCACCGGTATCGACCTGTCAAAAGGCGGGTCAGGTGCTGCGTCAATCGACGTACAAACCGTGACGGCTCATTCAGATGGCATTTACGCCTATGGTGGCTCGGGAACCACGGGCATGACAGTTTCCGCGCTGGATGTGTCCAGTTCATACTCCTCGGGTGTCGTGGTCAACAACTACGGCACAGGCACGTCCGCTGTGACTGTAACGGATGTCACCGCCGCCAAAGACGGCATTCGCGCGAAGTCGTACGAAAACGGCAGCAGCATTAGCGTCACCAGTACTGGCGAGATCGAAGCCGGGGCGGGTTCAGATTACAGTGGGATCACCAGCTATGGGGATCGATATTCACAAAACGTGACAATTGCAGCCAATGATGTCTCTGGTGGGACAGGTGTCTTTGTCAATCACCGCGGCTATGGCGATGTCTCAATCACCACAACGGGTGATGTTGAAGGTGCTGCGAAACAGGGTATTAAAGCCACAACCACGTCGGGTTTGAAGTTGCCCAAAGCAATCAGTCCCGTCGCTAGTATGGCGATCCTTGCCCCAAGCGCAGGCGCAATGACCATTGAGGCCAACAACGTAACGGCCTATGGCACCGCAATTGAGGCAACACATGCCGGAACCGGTGATCTTTCCATCACCGCAACAGGCGATGTGATTGGGACAACCGGGTCGGGTGTTGTCGCATCAACCTCCCTTAGCCCTTATCTTCTCGCCCCACTCGCAGCTTACGCGGGCACCCCGCCCCCGCCCCCAAGCACCGCGCTGACGATCAACGCAAACAACATTACCGCAGCCGGAAACGGCGTCTATGCAAGCCATGCCGGGGCTGGGGATCTTACGATTACCACCACCGGGCAAGTGACCGGTCAGCATTATGGGGTTTACGCCTATAACTATGGTGGCTCTGATGTGCATGTTACTGTGAACACCGTGGATGCAGCGCTCGATGATGGGGTCTCGACCATAAATCGCCATGGCGGGGAGACACATATCACAGCGACCGGGACGGTTAATTCGCAGGGGGGCGATGGCATTAGCGCCCGTGGCTCGGACGGCATCACAATTGAGGCCGTGGATGTTCAAGGCAGCGAGTCGGGTGTTTTTGCATTTAGCTCAGATTCAGGCGACATTGATATCACCACGACGGGCACCGTCACCGCGACCGCATATGCGGGTATTATTGGCGCAAACTTTACACCAGGTGGCAAAATAAACATTGACGCAAATAATGTAACTGGCGGGGCCGTTGGGATTGCGGCTTATAACAACGGCAATGGGTCCGTTAGTATTACCACATCTGGTACCGTGACTGCGACGTCTGGCGTCGGTATCTCCGTCGAAAGTATTGAAGCCGTTGCAGCAGCAACAAAAACGCGTGCCTCCTTGGCACTTGCCAAAGCGTCCCCTCCCACAACAGTTAAAATCACTTCAGGGACCGTAACAGGGGCCACATCTGGCATCGTTGTGAACACCACAGGGGATGCCGAAATTGACGTGACCGGAAAAGTCACTGGCCAGGGTGGTACGGCAATTGATCTGCAGAATGTAAATGGCGCAAGCCAAGTGACTTTGTCCGACGGTTGGGGGCTTGATGGAAAAGTTCTGGCGTCTACCTCCGGTACCTCAGACAAATTCATCCTCGCAGGCTCCAATGCATCCACTTTGGATCTTGGCCTGTTCGGAAACGCAGGAAGTGCAAACGGCATTGTTGGTTTTGACAGCCTGTCCGTCACCGACGGAAGCAACTGGAACCTGACGGGCAGCATCGCAGCTGGTGGGCTGCGCAATGCTGATGTGACCGATGGGGTCGCCAACTTCAACGGATCTTCGATGGTCCTGGCGTCTGGTGGCCTGTTCACCATTGGCACCAACGGCACGTTGTCAGCACGCGGGACCTCTCGCATTGGGGGCGGGCTTTCAAACGCGGGCGCCATTGATATGGTGGACGGCGCAGCAGATGACCGTTTGGAAGTGACTGGTGATTACACAGGTGCAGGTGGCAATCTTGCCATTGATGTCGATTTTGCAACCGATACCGCCGATACGTTGGTGGTTGGCGGCAATGTCGAAGGCGACACCACCGAGATCGAAATCAACGCCATTTCGCCGACAAGAGCCGCCGCAAATGATATTCTTGTGGTTGATGTCACCGGCACAACAGATGCAAACGATTTTGCGCTCGCCGCCGGTGACCAGATCGCGATCGGAGTGTTGACCTATGGACTTGATCTGCAGGGCACACAGTGGTTCCTGACCAGTGACGGCGTGACAGCGACAGGGCTCGCCTATCAGGCCGCCCCCTCCGCCCTCTTGGCCGGTTTCTCAAGCAGCTCAACCCTGCGCCAGCGCATCGGATCCCGGTCGTGGGAGGTCACAGATGCCAACCCAACATGGCTGCGCATCCACCGCACCCAAAGCTCGGCAGATTCCAAAGGGGGCGCCTCCCCCTACTCGGCAGATACCACAAATTGGGGTCTTCAAGCCGGGGCTGACTTTGCCAAATTGGCCACCGATCATGGTCGCTGGGTTTTTGGCGCCTTTGCAGAACATAATACCGTCAACAGCACTGTCACCAACGATGCGGATGTCGGGACCATCTCAGGCAATGGCTTTGGCCTTGGCCTGACCGCCACCTACTATGGCAACAACGGGTTCTATGCCGACGCTGTGGGAAGAATTGGCAAGGTGAACGCCGATATCTCTTCTTCGACAAATGGCGCGCTTCTGACCAACCAAGATGTGAAAACCGCTGCGTTCAGCCTAGAGGCCGGATATCAACTTGCACTTGCAGGTGGGGGCGTGCTCACCCCGCAAGCCCAACTCAGCTGGGGGCGCGTGAATATGGGCACCGGCACGGATCACCTGAGCCGCGCGGTTGATTTTGGGTCAGACACCCATCTGGAGGGTCGCTTTGGGATGACCTTCGAGTTCTCGGACCTTCTGTCAACCAGCGCCGACAACTACGACCTTTATGTCTCAGGCAACATTCTTCGCGATTTCTCCGATCCGACATCTGTAAGTGTTGATGGCGTTCAGCTTTTGGGCGGCAATGACGACACCCAAGTCGAGGTTGGCCTGGGCGGCAGCTATGCGTGGTCCGAAAACGCCTCAATCTTCGGTGAAGGCACCTACCGCAAGGCCGTCGGTGGCGGCAGCGCCGAGGGCTTTAACCTGACACTGGGTGCCGCAATCAACTGGTAATTCGAACCAACTCTCTTGGGCCCCCTGATCCGTTCAGGGGGCCCTTTTTGTGTGCCCTCTTCCAACGTCGACCGGTGCCATTCTGAGTATTCACGCACCAGTATTATCGCCCCAGCCCAAAAGCATCGCCCCCAAACGCTGTCGAAGGTGTTGGCTAAGAATAAAGCTTCCTGAATGTGTATTGCTGGAAAGCGAGAGGGGTCGACCGCCAAATATGCTCAACACCCACAACCAGTGAGTGCATATTATACAGAGGTCTAAATGGTGCCCGGGGGCTCCGCCATTACCCTGATATATGGCGCGCGTTTGTGAGTGAAATTCCCGCTGCTCATTGAAAACGCTTGATTTTTTACCCCTCCTGGATTCAGTGTGGATGCATCGGATGTGGGGTAAAATGTGGGGCAAGATAATTTATGACTCAAAGCAATCAGGAACCCAGTAAGGGCGGAAAGGCAAAGGGAAGGCATTTTGAGAGGCGACTGACTCGCGCAGCTGTCAAGAAGGCCGGCCCTGGGCGTCATACCGATGGCGGAGGGCTTTACCGGTAGTTGATAAAACAGGTGCAAAACGATGGTTGATGCGCATCGTGGTGAGAGGGGACCGGCGCGACTTTGGTCTCGGTTCAGTATCCCTTGTGGATTTAGACGAAGCCAGAGCGAAAGCGGATGAGATCCGAAAATTGGCGCGAGGTGGTGGCGACCCCAAAGAGCAGAAAGAGGCAGCTGCAAAAATCTATATCACTTTTGACGAGTTGGCGGAGAAGACTCACCAAGAGTGGATTGTCAAAGAGGATAGCAATGGCAAGCACATTGATCAGTGGATAAACACACTCAGAACCTATGCCTATCCAGTAATAGGTAAGAAGCCTGTTCATTTGATTTCCCGCTCCGACATCTTCAAGGTGCTCAACCCTATTTGGAAGACAAAACACGAAACCGCCCGTCGCGTGCGCCAGCGAATGAGTGTCGTTTTTGATTTCGCTCTGGAAGCTGAAATCCGGACGGACGGGAATCCCGTCGCAGATGTTCTTAAAAACCGAAACAACGATGCACCGAAGGTTAAACATTTCAAGGCTGTTGATTGGATTGAAGCCTCAGCGATTTATTGCGACTTCAGGAGTAGAGAAGAAATTGGGGCACTTGCGCTTTGCTTTACAATTTCAACGGCTGTGCGATCAGGGGCGGTCCGGCAGGCACGATGGCATGAGATCGATGAGTGCAAACTCTGCTGGGACATTCCTGAAGGCCATATGAAGGCACGGGAGCCATTTTCGGTTCCGCTAAATGCTCAAGCAAGGGTGATCCTCGACAAGGTGGAGAAATATAGGATTGGATCGGACAGCCTCATATTTCCCTCGCCGAATGGGCAGGACAAAATGTTGTCCGAGAACACGATGAGGAAGCTTCTCCAGACGCGTCGCCCTGGATTGACGGTTCATGGGTTTCGCACTTCGTTCCGGCAGTTCGCCGAGGACGAAACCAACTTTTCCCGAGAAGTAAAGGAATACTCCTTGGCGCATACCGTCGGAAGTAAAACGGAGCGAGCATACAATCGCGGGGATTACTTCGATGAACGGATAAAGCTCATGGACGAATGGGGACTGGCCCTTGCAGAAGGCAGCGTATTTCCTGATTAGGACAGCTCCCAAAGGCCGATTTCAAATCTCATTTTTGGACGGACGGACGCCCTCCCTGGAGGGGAGGCGTCCGTCCGTCCAAAAAAAATGCTCATGATTTATTTTGTGTCCGGACCAAACAGACCCAATTACTTTTTGGCCGCTGAGAAATCCAATTCGAAGGCCAAAAAGAAACTATCAACATTGAGGTCTATATAGTGAATACGACGCAAGATACCAACACCATCAACAACAGTGCAATTCCGACATTTCGAGGGCACAAATCCACTTCGGCGAATACATACACGATCAAACTGAACCGCCCATACATCGTGAAGGGCTTGCTCCTGGCAGGCCAGGTGGGCATGTTCGCTGGCCCTTCAAATATGGGCAAATCATCAATCTCTGCTTGCCTTGCTGCCCATGTAGCTATGGGCCGAGAGGTGGGGGGAATGCGGGTGCACCGTTCAGCTGTGCTCTATGTGGCTGCTGAAGACGCCGAAGGCATTCAGGAGCGTGCCTATCCATTCATGAAAGATGCTCCAACTGGCACCGCTCCTTTTGAAGTGTTTGATATGGCGTTGGACATGCAGAATGAGTGCGAAATCGAAGAGTTCGGAGAATACGCGATCAGCTTCCGGGATCATTGGGGATGCGACCGCCTGCTTATTATCATCGACACGCTCAATTTGAGCATGCCAGACGGCGATGAAAACTCTGCACGCGATACTGGCCAGGTCGTCCGAAACGCTCAACAACTTGCGAAGTCAACGGGAGCGCATGTGCTGATCATTCACCATGTGGGAACCAACGACAGTGGCCGTCCGCGCGGCTCGTCCGCGTTGACGGCAAACATCGATACGCTGCTCACAATGCAACCTGCTGAGGGGAATAGCGCAGAAAATGCAGTATTCGTTGTTCAAAGCAAGCAACGGCGCATTCAAAAAGGAGCGCCCATTGCCTTCCGCATCGACCCGTTCGAAGTTGGCCACGACGACGACGGGGATTTGATTTCCTTTCCAATGGCAGTTCCCTTCGAGCCTGGCTCTTCGCTGACCCCCGCTCAACCTGGAAAGAGGGCGGGCCGAAGACAAACGGCCACAAATGAAAAGGCCGAAGACATTTTGAGGGTGTTGCGTGATTTGAGCGGCAAAAACCGTGCTCAATGGCATAATGCAACCACAATCCGAGATCTGACAGGCACCCCCTTCAGTGATGCCAGGAGGAAAAGTTCGGACGCTCTTCGCAAGGCGGTAAAACGCGCATTGGATGCTCTTTTTGCGGCTGGGGATATCGAGATGAATTCCGGCGGGGAATATCGTTTTGCATCACCACTTTTTGAAGCGTCGGCTGGAACCGACGAGCGGATTCTTCATTGATCTCAGGTCAATTGTCCTGCCCCTTGGGAAGATCGCGGCACCCCCTTTCCAGGGGGTGTTCTTTGCTCTTCTTCCAGCAAACGGCATTCAAAGAAATCAATGATATCTCGTGCCAAGTTCTGGACCGCATCATCAGGCAATTGGCGGGCATCAAACCCGGCCATCCGATACTTTCGACAAAAGGCTGAGAGAAGGCGCACAATCTGCGATTTTCGCTGGCGTTGCTCGGCGAAGAGGTCGAGGTTTTCAGTGTTCATTGATCTGTTCCTAATTCCTGATCAGGAAGGAGATAGGGAGGGCGCACAACGGATAAAAAGCTTCGCATTTTATCCACACCACCCTGATCATTGGAATGGCACTTTTTTCGTTTCGACACTCGGTCAAGACTTTTTCGGAGAAGCGCGCTGATGAGGCGCGCATTGCAAAGCTCGGGCAGACCGCTGCACATCTTCGATATATCTGCCGCCCCCAGGCTGCCCGTGTAGTGATGCGTGAGCGGTTGGTCGGCGGAGACAACTCAACCGCCTCCAAGGCCGCAGAGGATGAGGCGCAGAGGCGTAAGGGGCGTGTCTGTGAGAGGTTCGTAATTGCCCTGCCAGTCGAGGTCACCGAAGAGCAAAGAGAAAACCTCGCGCGTGCTTATGCAGAGAAGTTGAGTGGCGGCATTGCAGGGTATGTCGTTGGCATCCATGACCAGCATGGGAACGATCGAAAAAACCCTCATGCGCATTTTGTTTTCTTCGATGTTCAGCAGAAAACCGAAGGGCGCGGCAGACCGAAGAGCACGCTTGGCTTGGCTCGGAAATATGCAATTGAGAGATCGGCCAAACTATGGGCCGACTTGCACAACGAAATGATGCGAAGCTGGGGTTATGGGCCAGACACGGAAATCTCCCACCTGTCCTATGCAGATCGCGGCCTCGATCAGGTCGCCACAATCCATGAAGGTGCAGGAGCGCGGGCGACACCCAAAAAGAAAATGAATGCAAAACTCGAGTGGCGGCGCATTGACGACGGGCACACGCGTGCCGAGGCAAACCAGATTATTCGAGAAATCAACAAGCTGAAAGGGCACGAGAATGAACGAGCAGATCAACTGGGAGGAAATCATGAAGGCGACCGAACGCAGCGCCAGTGCGGCCTCTCGAAACAGCGAGAACGCAGTCGGAGGGATGGTCAAGTTGTTGGATCGGATCGACCGCCATTCGTCCAGGTTGGAGGCAATAAGGTCGGAACTTCAAAACCTGAACACGCTTCAACCGCAATGCGTGCAAGCGAGCAAAGAGGCGTTCCCCGGCGCCCAGGGCAGCATCCGCCTTTCCTGGTGGATGCTCGCCTTGGGCTTATTCGCTTCCTTCGTCGGCGGGGCAGCGTTCGTCGGGTATTTCGTGAATTAGTAATGCTTCGAGACGCGCTCACAGCGCACAAGAAAGACCAACTCTCGCATGAAGAAAGTGGGATGAGTCAGGCCGACCAGCGCGTGAACCTCGACCAATATTCAAGCCGTTAAGTAAATAGCAGTTCAGTTCTTAAGCGCATCATTAGTGCTATTTCACTTGGGCGTGGTGCAATCTTTTCAAGGGTGAATTTTACCCCTGGAGAGAGCTTTGCGCCTCAATTCCTGAGACTTCTTTTTCTTTTCACCATTGCTGAGCCCATTGAAATCAGCATGAGAATGGTGGGGATTGTGCGCCAGTGGACTCTCATAGCAGGATACAGGATTTGGCTCTTCTTCAAACTCACTTGGCGTCAGTCCAAATGTGCCTGCCGTCCGAAGTCCCAGCGCCTCAAAATCCTCGAAGGAGGATTTGGCATCTGTGCTCGCGGAGCGGTCCAAAGAGAGCAATCCCCCATCCTTTTTTGTTGGAATAAAGGCAAGGCGGCTTGGTCCGTCGTCTTCCATCCAGCTCGGATTGACTTGGCGAAACTGCAATTCGGTAAGGTCTTTAATCTTCGTCATGATCAATATTCGCTGTCATCTCATCAAACGCTTTAAAGAATTCAGGAGTAAGGCCTTCGAAGCTTTCAGGGCCGTAGTCCTGGGCATCGGTCGAGCTGGCATCAATTTCGAGCTCACCATCAGGTGATATTTCGACAGCATAGCTCCATTCTTCATGGTCAAACTCAATTGAAAGCCCTCCGTCTTCTGTCGGGAAGATCTTGAACCATCGTGCAAAGTTGGCGCGCATAAATACCAACTGCATAGCTCGTGTTCCCGCCAGGTGAACCAATCGCTCACCATGATCAGGCCCAAGCCAACCTTTCTCGATTTTGGAAAGCTCTTGCAGGCGGCGAACGCAGCGTAAAACTTCCTCATCATGTGGTCGAATTAGATCGACGGAATGAACTGCTTCAACGCCCTTGAAATCGTCATGTGCGTCCAGCGCAATGGAGGCTGAAAACTCAACAAATGAAAATAAATTGCCGTCAAACTGCTCTGCAGGCATCGACACGCCATCGAGCTGCAGCCGCATTTCACCATGCTGTTCCGTCTTGATTTGGATCGTATTGTGAGTGGCATCAACCCCAGTGAGTTCGCCAATACCTTCGAACTCTATGGTGTATGTTTCTCGAATGTGCGTCAGGAGGTTCTTTCGCCGGTAAGCATCTAAGAAAACGACATTTCCATCTGCGCCAGCTGTTCCTTGAAGCTCAATTTTCTCGGCGTCCTGAATGTTGGCACCAAGTTTGGACAGGGCACGGATAGCATCATCGGGTAATGCTTGAGGGTAGATATCGTTCGCGGCGTCATCAACAATTGCAGCCACGCGCTTGTAAGCTCTGCTTACAATCTCTTCCATCCCGTCGCCGATGTTGGGCAGGTTTTGTTGGGCGACTTCGCTTTCAAGCTTGAAGACAGGAACCGCGCTCCCGTCTTCAATGTCAGTGAGGGAAAACGAAATGCTCTTATCGAACCCTTGAGGCACACGCTTTCGGTCTGGATTTTTTTGGCGAAATTCTTGCTTTGCAAGGGCAGCGATCAAGTCTCGCAGGGCTGGCAAGTCTGCAAGAACATCAAGAGGAAGTCGGGCGCCCTGAAAGCGCTCGCCAATATACCTCAATGAAAAATTATCTTTGCCCTCAACCATAATGCTACCTTCCACGAATAACGCCTACGGTCAACAACTTAGGAAAGATTTACCTGGGGCAAGAAAC
Source organism: Aliiroseovarius lamellibrachiae (assembly GCF_018599245.1). Classification (GTDB taxonomy): domain Bacteria; phylum Pseudomonadota; class Alphaproteobacteria; order Rhodobacterales; family Rhodobacteraceae; genus Aliiroseovarius; species Aliiroseovarius lamellibrachiae. The sequence continues at coordinate 5,870 of NZ_JAHEVJ010000003.1, read as the reverse complement.
TTAGTCTGCAAGCGACATTCAAATGTGGGTTGTGTTGTGGGGTGATGATATTGGTGGCCGCTTAGGTCATTGAAATAAAATGATTTATCAGTCTGGCTTGCCTCCCTTCGTCGGAATCGAACCACCGACACGAGGATTTTCAATTTTCCTAGGCGTCCAGTCAAACTCTGGCACTCAGGTTCAGGCCGACGCAAAAATTCTTCAGCTTCAATACTGTGTGGTCTCCACTCAATCGCAGGGCTAGCCAGTCCGTTTCAGTCAAGCTCACCACTATCGGCACCCATCAGGCACCCAGCGGCCAAACTTTCCGGCTATAACGCTCCAGAAAACTCATACATAGCCTGCCCATTTCGGGTTTTATGCGAGTGGAATGGTCGATATCCTAGACCATAGCTGGCCTGTCCTATCGATTTGAAAGTTTCCGCATATTGAGCCGTTTACAACAAAAACCGCTGGCAGGGTTTTTCATCAACCCCTTTGGAAAACATGCCAAGTACATGGAGTACGATGGGAGCAAGATTGTCGTGCAGGCTAAGCCTTTAGTCTCCGGCACGCTGAGAGAACTAGCGTCCGCTCCAACCGTTGAGAATAGGTTTTGGGGTGCGTCTCTGACGCTCCGATTGGATGACCAACCAGTACGCTTGCTCAAGGGCGCTCGCCCCAAAGACGCGGTCAATTTTTCGAACGCCATTCGCGCGGACTGGGAAGCGACCATTCAGGCCGATCTTGAACAAAGTCGTACACTCATTGATGCATTGCTGCTGGAAATTAGTGAGCTTTCTAACCCAGCGACCTACCCGGCAGCGTGCATGGTGTCTCCAATACTGGAGCGCGCTCGTGTTCTCGATCAGCGTCTTCTTTCCAAGCTACCACAAGAGGCCCTAGAGGATGCCCATCGGGATCAAATCGGCAAAATACAGGAATTTGTACGAAACGCGCGGCACATACGTCAGCAAGCAATTTCAGCCTTTGAGGAACGTCAGCTGGTCGAGTGGACAGATTTCTTCGAAACTTTTGAAAGCAACCCACTGACACCAGAGCAACGGCAATCAATCGTTTCTGATGAAGACGCAACTTTGGTCTTGGCAGGCGCAGGTTCAGGGAAAACCAGCGTCATTACTGCGAAAGCAGGCTACTTGCTGAAGTCTGGTTCTCGGAAACCAGAAGAGGTGTTGCTGCTGGCGTTTGCCAGAGACGCTGCCAAAGAGATGAGTGAACGGATCGAGGCCAAATGTGGGGAGCCTTTGGAAGCCCGTACATTCCATTCGCTGGCCTATGACATCATAGGGGCCGTTGAAGGAAGCAAGCCAGCATTGGCTGCCCATGCCACTGACGACAAGGCCTACCTTGCCTTGATCCGAGACATCCTGAGGGCTTTGGTCCGAACGGCATCAGAAGTGTCAAAGTCTATCGTTGGCTGGTTTTCCCACACCCGCCTTGAAGAAAAAAGCGAGTGGGATTTCAAGAAGAAGCACAGCTACTACACTTACATTGAAAAGCTCGATCTTCGCACCCTTCAAGGGGAGCAAGTCAAAAGCTTTGAAGAGTTGATGATTGCCAATTGGCTGTATGAGAACGGCATCGAATACGAGTACGAACCCGACTACGAGCATAAGGTTTCTGAAGGTGGTTTCCGCGATTATTGCCCAGATTTTCGTCTAACAAAAAGCGGTATCTACATTGAGCACTTTGGTATTCGACGTACAAAATCGGCAGACGGAACCTATCGCCTTTCAACAGCGCCATTTGTAGATCGCGAAGAATATCTTGCTGGCATGGACTGGAAGCGTGGTGTCCACGCTGAACATGAAACGACTCTGATCGAGACGTTCAGTTATGAGCGTGAAGACGGTCGGTTGCTGGAAGCACTTGCTGAAAAAGTTGCGCCCTTTGAGACCGTCAATCCAAGGTCACCAGAAACACTCTTCGACAGGGTGGTGGAGCTAAACCAAGCCGACAGCTTTGTGCAACTGCTAGGAACCTTCTTGAAGCACTACAAAGGGGGTGGATACCACCTCGACGAATGCGCCGCGAAAGGACGCATCTTGAAGCTTGGCAAACGTGCCAAGGCGTTTCTGTCCATTTTTGAGCCTGTCTATTTGGAGTACCAAAAACAGTTGAACGGACGGATCGACTTTGAAGATATGATCCTTCGGGCAACCAAATATGCCGGGACAGGAGAGTATGCCAGCCCGTTCAAACACATCTTGGTAGACGAGTTTCAGGACATATCCCGTAGCCGAGGACGCTTGGTCAAAGCTCTAATGGCCCAACACAGTGATGCACGCATTTTCGCAGTTGGCGATGACTGGCAGTCGATCTACCGATTTGCCGGGTCCGACATCAACCTCATGCGAAATTTTGGCGACGAGTTTGGAGGGGCGTTTGACGGGCAGTCTGGCGTTCACCGAACTGTGGATTTAGGACGGACTTTCCGCTCAGTCGATCAGATCGCGCAGGCTGCGAAAAGGTTTGTGCTGCAAAACCCGGCCCAGTTAAACAAGACAGTGATACCCGCTGGCACGTCAGATATGCCTGCGTTGAAAGTTGTCTCGACAATCAAAGCCGACGAGAAAAACAAGCTGGAACAAGTGCTTAACTCGTTGCAAGGGACGACTCAACGAGAGCGGCCAGTCTCGGTTTTGTTGCTTGGCCGTTATCGACACTTAGCCCCATCCAATCTCGCGCAACTGCGTCGCAAATTCTCTGATTTAGACATTTCGTTTCGCACGATCCATGCATCGAAGGGGCTTGAGGCTGATCACGTGGTGATCCTGAATATGTTTCGTGGCCGTACGGGTTTTCCGTCAGAAATCGTTGATGACCCACTCCTAAGCCTTGTTTCGCCGGAGGCAGAGCCATTTGAAAATGCCGAAGAACGCAGGGTAATGTACGTTGCACTCACACGTGCACGAAAATCCGTGACACTCATGGGTTCAGCATCAAAACAATCGGCTTTCGTTTCCGAGTTGTTGGATGATCCTGAGTACGGGACCATAGGCGCTGACGACCAAGTAGAATTCAACCATACCTGCGGCGAATGTGGTGGACATCTGGTTCCTGTGCCGACCAAAGATGGCCGGATATGGTACAGGTGCGAACATGCCACCCTCTGCGGACATTCATTGAATGCATGTGCTTCCTGCGGCATTGGTCTGCCAGTTTGGAACAAACGAACCGGTCTAAGCAATTGCTCTTGCAGTGCCGAATACCAGAGCTGCCCCAGTTGTGAAGATGGGTGGCTAGTCGAGCGAAAGGGGCGATATGGTCCGTTTCTGGGATGTGTCAGCTTCCCGCGCTGTAAGGGAAAGGCGAAGATCGCAAAGTCAGGGGGTAAAGTTCATTAAAATGCGGCCCGCTAGATCAGCAGTTATGGAAGCGCTTTTTTGAAGCACAGACTCTTTTCGAAGCAAAATCAGTGCAGCATTCAGTATGCGTGGTACGAGAAACTGGGCCCGTCAACAAGTGTCTACTAAATTCGGAAATGTTATGAACGTTAGAAGTAAAGAATTTTCGCTGAAGTACCTGTCAGTTCTTGAAAAAGTGCTACAGGTTAATTGGGCTTCCAATGGAGACCCAATCGTTTCCATTGAAGCAATCGATGAAACAACGGTCGAAGCTTTGGCGAAGGAATTGATGGCCCTGCTTCACAGTTCAACAGCTCAGGAAGCCATAGAGTATGAAAGGCGATGTTCAAGAAACGAAATTGTAAGTGTAGGCTTTGGGTTAACTGGAAACTTTTCTGACTTCGTCAAGTTGGGGCTTCTTTGCGGAGATCGAGTTGTCTTATGGGACATTCTTGCCAGCAAGACCCTCAGATCTGGCATTACGACCCAGAGTGCATCAGATCGGATTGCCGAACTCGCAGGTAATCTTCTAACTTTAAAACCACTTGTGGAAGATGGGGCCGTTGTAGTGCTGCCCCATCCTACGATGTGGAGTGAATTGGCGAGAGACCTTCTCACCGAACTCAAAAAAAACAGTTTGTCAACTTCGGACGTTGGTTTTCTTACAGCTCTGGTGGCAATTATTGAAGGCATGCAACTGCATCCCTACACCTTGGCTGCCACCCCTGATCCCTCACCTGAATTACGAAATACCGATGGAGCCAAAGAGTTTTACTCCAAGCCCAACCAAGACTTTCAAAAGTCCGTTTCAGCACTTCTTGAGTTTGAGGGGATGAAATACCTGCGGGAAGTCAAGCCGACGGATTTTTATGATAGCTTGCAAGATAAAGGCGACTTCAAAAGAGCGCTACGAGGTCAGTTGGCTATGCCGGTTGAGGGGCTATCTGAGCAACAAAAGGCAAGCGAACGTGAGGCGAACATCGCGAACCTGATTTCACTACTTGAGCGACGAAATGCCAAAGTACTTAGTTATGCTTCTGGTGTCGGGGAGGCGAGTATTGGTGCCATATCGGGCACCGTTGCAGCGTTCTCCGTAGAAACAGCAATTTTGCAAGCAGCCGCCTTGGGCGTTAATTCTCTCGTTCAGTTTTGGTCCGCTGGCCATAAGGTTCTTCAATCGCCGCCGAAGAACGTTTTGGTACAAACCTTTGCGAGATTAGAAGGCATGCACAGACCCGCAGCCCAAGATGTTTCAATTGATCATTTTACGAAAGTTTCAAATGCTAGTCAGGAGGCGAGAGATGCATATTTCGAATTTATGTCGTTCCACTGGACAGAAGAACGGCACTATTTCTTAAAGGGTTTACCTGCTGATATGGCGCGCGAAGTCCTTAGTCTCGTAAGCTCATCTGACCTGCAAATAATCGTGAACTGGCGGCGACATCAAGAAGACTACATCGGGGACTATTTAGAATATCTTTCGAGCGTAGATAAAGATGCTTATTGGGATCATTTGTCGGCAACATTTGGTGGCGAAGATGGGCTTTTGATGTACGACAATCTTCATCACGTTGAGATGATGACGTCACGCAGTATGCCGATGCACGTTTGGGACTCAATGCTGAGTGCAATACTCAGTGTTCACTGGAAAGAAATCGAACGAAAGAAGGCCGGTTTTCCACTTGAGTACTTCCCTGAAATAATACGGTTTCAAACCATCGATGCTAGCGATCACCGTAAGCGGTGCGCTGATCCCACCTATTTGACGTAGTTCCATGGTAGCAGGCCATTGATCTGACTTTGTTTATGCCCGTTGACAATGGCAGTGAGCGTCGCGGTTATATAGGCGTGGGGATCAACTGCGTGTCTGACGTCAGCGCTTATGGGTCCAAATAGGGCAATTTGATAAGAGAGTGTTTCTGGCTCATCGTGACCACCGAGGAGTGGACGATGAGAAAGACAACCAAGAGCCCCGGCGAGAAGATCGTCAAAGACATAAAGCGGGCGACCCGCAAGCAGTATTCAGCCGAAGAGAAGATCCGGATTGTTCTGGATGGCTTACGGGGTGAAGACAGCATTGCTGAACTGTGCCGCCGAGAGGGGATTTCCCAGGGCGTTTACTACAAATGGTCAAAGGACTTCATGGAAGCCGGAAAGAAGCGGCTGGCGGGGGACACCGCCCGCGCGGCCACGACCGACGAAGTCAAAGACCTACGCCGCGAAGCCCGTGACCTGAAGGAGGTCGTGGCAGAGCAAACGCTGGAGTTGCGCCTTCTCAAAAAAAGCATGACAGGGGATGGGGGCGACCAGGAATGAGGTATGCCGCATCTGAGAAGCTGGAGATCATCCGGCTAGTGGAGGGATCGCATCTGTCAGCACGTCAGACGTTGGCCAAGTTGAGCATTCCGCGCACCACATTCTACCGTTGGTATGACCGATATCTGCAACGTGGTGAGACAGGGTTGCAGGATCGCTCACCCAGGCCAAAACATGTCTGGAACCGCATCCCTGACGAGGTGCGGG
>NZ_JAHEVJ010000020.1 GCF_018599245.1 Aliiroseovarius lamellibrachiae | reverse complement strand
CCTTCTGGCAGTTCAACAGTCCCGGTCACATCGGTGGTCCGGAAGTAGAACTGTGGACGGTAGTTCGCGAAGAACGGCGTGTGACGGCCACCTTCGTCTTTGGTCAGGATATAGACCTCGGCTTCGAACTTGGTGTGTGGGTTAACCGAACCTGGCTTACACAGAACCTGGCCACGCTCAACTGATTCACGGTCGATACCGCGCAACAGAACACCAACGTTGTCGCCAGCTTCACCGCGATCGAGCAGCTTGCGGAACATTTCAACACCAGTACAGGTGGTGGTTTGGGTGTCTTTGATGCCAACGATTTCGATGCTGTCGCCAACATTCACAACGCCACGCTCAATACGGCCAGTCACAACGGTACCACGACCAGAGATCGAGAACACGTCTTCGATTGGCAGAAGGAATGCACCGTCAACAGGACGCGCTGGGGTTGGGATATATTCGTCAACAGCGGCCATCAGCTTTTTGATCGACTCTTCGCCAATCTCAGGGTCGCGGCTTTCCATCGCAGCCAAAGCGGAACCTGCGATCACTGGAATGTCGTCGCCTGGGTAACCGTATTCGGTCAACAGCTCACGGATTTCCATTTCAACCAACTCAAGCAGCTCTTCGTCGTCTACTTGGTCAACTTTGTTCATGTAAACAACCATGGTTGGGATACCAACCTGGCGACCCAGCAAGATGTGCTCGCGGGTTTGTGGCATAGGGCCATCGGCCGCGTTCACAACCAAGATCGCGCCGTCCATTTGCGCCGCACCGGTGATCATGTTTTTCACATAGTCAGCGTGGCCGGGGCAATCAACGTGTGCGTAGTGACGACCTTCGGTCTCATACTCAACGTGTGCAGTCGAAATGGTGATGCCGCGTGCTTTTTCTTCTGGCGCGCCATCAATTTGGTCATACGCTTGGAAGTCACCAAAGTATTTGGTGATTGCAGCGGTCAGAGTGGTTTTACCGTGGTCAACGTGGCCAATTGTGCCGATGTTGACGTGCGGTTTGGAACGTTCAAACTTTTCCTTAGCCATG
>NZ_JAHEVJ010000002.1 GCF_018599245.1 Aliiroseovarius lamellibrachiae | reverse complement strand
CCAATGTCCTCCATATGGTGCTCTATATGTCCTACCAACGCCGCCTCCATTCCAAATCTACACGTGGAAACGGACTCGCAGATCAGCTTGTCGTCTGGAAGGTGGGGGCAGCGCACCGCTTACCGATCACCTTGCAAAAAGAGAGCAATTTGTAAATTTCGTCCTCGCACTTAGACCGAAAGATATGTGTACCTTTCTATGGTTTATAGACGAGGTATACGATGGCGAACGACCAGAGTGGTTGGTGCCGGCATTGAACAGGGCCGAAAACTTCGCCAGCGCCACCCTTTAGGTTGAATCAGTAGCCTGCCCATTTCTTTTCAGTTTCACTCAGGACGCTTCCTTCTCAACGATGTTGCCCCAAACCATACCCTGACACGCGGATTCTGGGTGTCTTACAGTGTTCGTATGACACAGATACTGACAACAAAATCACTCGACGCGCTGGCTCCAGCGACCGCTAAACGGTACGAGGTGCGCGACCAAAAAGTAAACGGCCTGCATGTGCGTGTGTCGACCACAGGTGCCAAGGTGTTCTACACGATGGTCCGTCCGAACGGTTCGCGCCGACGTATCAAAATCGGCCCATACCCTGCGGTCTCCCTTGCCGACGCTAGACGCCGAGCGATGGAAATCGCCCGTGATGTCGAGTTGGGCGAGTTTGAGAAACCATCTGCGGTTTCCGAGGCATCGGCTGAAACGCTAGGCGAGATGATCCCCAAGTTCATCGAACTTCATGCCAAGCCCAACACGAAGGACTGGAAGCGGACCGAAAGCGTTCTGCACAAGTTCGACGGTTTGAAAGACCGGCCCATTGACCAGATCAAGCGGCAGGATGTGACCAAGGTGTTGGACGATATCATCGCCAACGGTACGCCATATCGCGCAAATCGGGCGCTCTCAGCAATCAAAAAGCTCATGAACTGGTGTGTGATGCGTGGCGATATTGAAACATCACCTGTGGCTCTCCTCAGGCCGCCGACGCGTGAGGTTCAGCGTGATCGAGTGCTCAATGATGACGAAATTCGCGCGATATGGCGACAAGCTGAAAATGAAGACTACCCTTTCGGGCCGTTTCTCAAATTGCTCATGATGACCGGGCAGCGACGGGCAGAAGTGTCTGACATGCGCTGGTCTGAACTCAATCTCGATGAAGGTATTTGGGAACTTCCAGCCAGCCGTGTGAAAAACGCACGGTTGCATATCGTCCCCCTGCCTCCACAGGCCGTGAACATCCTGCGATCCTTGCACAGGTTCCTCGACAGTGACTTCGTGTTCACGACGACTGGGCGTTCTGCTATTTCTGGTTTTGGGCGTCTCAAAGAGCGGCTCGAAACAATTCTACCTGAGAACACGCCAGACTGGCGCTTCCACGACTTTCGACGCACGGCCTCTACGGGTATGGCGAAGATCGGTGTGATGCCCCACGTGATCGACGCCGTAACTAATCACAAATCAGGAGTCGTCTCAGGCGTCGGCGCGACCTACAATCGTTATACATATTTGAACGAAAAACGTGAGGCACTGGAGCAATGGGCGAACGAACTGATGGGGATTGTGCAGAAGCCTTCGGCGACGAGTGCCGACGCGAAATAGCGGCCATTCTGAGGATCAGTGACGAACCACAGTTTCCTGAATTCTGGAACACCATAAGTGATCGTGGCATAGCAATGCGAGCCAAGATCAGGGCCATGCCTAGTTCGTTTGACATCGCCCCTTTTGACAAGTCGCTAACCAAACGGATCGAATGGCTGTCGCGCAATGTGATCAGCCCTTGCAACAAACTTGAAGAGGCGCTGCTCGAACAGAACCTTCCAAATTTCGCGCATTGGGAGAATGGCTGTCAACTTGAGCCGGAGCAAATCAAGCACCTGCGCCAATCCTTAAATGAGCTGAAACAGGCAGGGCTACGTCTTTCGGGCACACTTGCTGCGGAGATTGATCAAGACATTTCTCACAACTCAGAAATCAAGCACGATATCGTTTTTAATGCGCTTGCCGACCTTCACCAGCATTTCCCTGACCTCCCTTTGTCACGCGGAAACTGGGACACTGAAATTGGCAACATGTCAGGTAGTGTTCCAGACTACGTTCGCCGGTTCTATTTTGAGATTACAAACCAAAACGACAAGCTAAACGTTCAAATTCAAGATGTTATAAGTGCCCAAAGAAAGAATCAGCGCACTTTGAGTTGAGACCTTCAGGACCTTCGCTCGCAATGTGACCCAACCTGATCCATCTTCTGTTTTGTCGGAGCGCTCCTTCGCAAACGCAACAATGCAGAAGGAAAAAAGACAATGGACATTTCGAACGGGCAAAAGGCCCTTGCAACACGCGCTGATCTTAAGCGCCTTGGCATCATCGTAAGCAATAGTACGCTTTTGCACTGGGAGGCCCGTGGGCGTTTCCCTCGCCGTGTGCGCCTCGCTGGCACCAGCGTCGCATGGCTGCTGAATGAGATCGAACAGTGGCTCGCTGAGCGCGCCGAAGAACGCTCTCGCACGCATTACGCCGAATTTTGATATAGGGCGCATAGCGCCCTGACCTCTCCAAAAAATTGAAAGGACAGAACATGCGAACTCGCGTGAAAGCAAAAGCTCGCCCTCGCAAAGGGCATCCATATGCATTCAAGGACTACAACGACGACTGCGTCATCCACCAAAGCATGCTGGGGTTCCTGCATGACATTTGGAAAGGTGCTCCGAAGCCCAGCTTCTTTTTTGTCGCCACAACCGATCCCGACGGCAACCACTGGCGAGAACATATTGTCAGGGCCAACGATGTCAGTGTTGGCCTAAACAGGTTCCTGAATGCTCACTCGCGATGGGACTTCAATCTTTACTTTTGTCCAAACCCATTTTCGGTCGACCGGCGCAAAACAGATTTTGCGCTTCCCACAAGGCTGGCTTGGTGCGACATCGACGATAGCGATCCCAGCGCTTATGAGCCAAAGCCAAATCATCTGTGGGAAACCTCGCCGGGCCGTTTTCAAGGTCTATGGCTTTGGGACAAGCGGCACAACGTAGAAGACGCCGAACGTTTCTCAAGTTCGCTTGCTGACAGACATGGGGGCGACAATGGCTGGACCATTACCAAGATGCTACGCGTTCCCGGCTCGATCAACCACAAGCCCAAATATGATGAGCCGTTCGTCAAGTTGGTTTCGCGAAACTGGAACCGCGTTGCAGAACGCCCCGAACCAACGCCAGACAACGGACGAACCTATCAGCACTCTTACCAAGCATTGGCTATGGATCATTTGGCATATAACCCATTGGAGGTTCTGAAAAAACACCGAGCCAAGTTAAATGCTTCGACGCGCTCACTTATCCGACACAAACAAGTTCAGGCAGGCAATCGGTCAAACCGAATATATGCGCTGATTGCTGGGCTGTTTGAGGCGAATGCCACATTGGACGAGATCGCCAGCGTGGTTTGGAACAGCCCGTATTTTCGAGACAAGTATGGCGACGACCTTAAGACATTAGAAACCGAGGTGTCTCGCATCATCGCGAAGAAAGAAGGTGCAAAATGACCTCAGAAAAAAAGGCGCTATTTGTCGGTCTGGACACCATCGACCCCAAGGAAGTTGAGTGGCTGTGGGAACCGTTCATCCCGTTCAGCATGATAACGATCATGGAGGGCGACCCCGGCGTGGGCAAATCGTTCCTCGCCATGCAACTAGCCGTACAGGTCAGCATAGGTGGGGAACTACCCGATGGGCAAAAGCTGGGGCGTGGTCGCGTCCTTTACCTCAGCGCGGAGGATGACGCAGCCTATACGATCAGGCCGCGCATCGATGCGATGGGGGGCGATCCTTCACGCATTCGGGTTCAGGGTGACTTCTTGTCTCTGGACGAAAAAGGTCTGCAAGCGCTGATGCGAGAGGTGAAGCGCAAACCACCAGACCTGCTGATCCTCGACCCCTTGTTCGCCTACATTCCGGCTGGACAGGATATCTACAAACCCAACGTGATCCGGCAGCTCTTGTCGTTCCTGAAAGAAATTGCCGAAGCTGGTGAAACGGCTGTCGTCATCATCCGGCACCTGACAAAGGCCAAGCACAGCAAGGCCATTTATCAAGGGGGTGGTTCTATGGATGTGATTGGCGCGGCAAGGTCAGCATTTCTAGTGTGCGAGCATCCGAGCGACAGTTCGACCAAGCTTGTTGTCCACATCAAGCATAACATCGCCGTTCGGGGGCAAACTCAAAGCTATGAGATTATTGGTGAAGAAGGAGGCAGGGCTTCCCTGAATTGGCTGGGGCCGTCAGACATCACAATCGATGACCTGATTTCTTCTGATGGTCCGCCCCGGATGTCGGCACTGGATGAAGCGACCCAGTTCCTGCGCGTATTTCTCAAGAACGGGCCGGAGCCGTCCACCAAGGTCGAAAAAGAAGCTGCTGCACGTGACATCGCCCCCAAAACTTTGGAGCGCGCTCGGCGATCTCTGGGCGTCAGGCCGAAGAAGAAGAGGACAGGTTGGTTCCTGTCGTTGCCAGACGAAGAATGACCACAGGTAGGGTATGAAGTGCGCCAAGAACGCCAACATCGCCATCGATGATTTTGGCGCACTTGATCCCTCAAGTTCGTCACGATCATGCATGACGCCCTTGGCGATCTTGACGTTCTTGAAATCTGCTAGGAACCAAGTCAACGTAAGTCGCTCGCGCGTGGGGGTATACACAAATCAAGCGTCTATGGCATTATCACATAGTAACAATGACTTAATACCTCTGGCAGCCTTGCGTGTGAGTACACCGCTCACTACCAGAGCCATTAAGTTATTGTTATTTATCAATATATCTGTGGAAACCAGTGTCATTGCGCAACATAAGAAAGAAGGCTACCAGAGGTGTTAGTGTGTTGTAATCATTATAAATAGTCATAGAAAGTGTGTTTAGGTGTGTATTCACGCGCGCGTAGGCGTGAGGCTGCTAGCGTTCGACTGAGGAGCCAAAATCTCAGCAGCGTGTATGACCCCTTATCCGTCTAAAGGGCGTGCGCCGATAAAAAAACGCCTCCCCCCATCCCCCTGTGGTCACCTGTTGTCTTCGCCTTGATCGGTGTGCCCAGATGCGCCCGAGACCGACACGCGGACTATTGATCAGGCTGTTGGAGGTGCGGCGGAACCAAATATCTGAGTCTTTTCAATAGGTCCGCATTCACGACAATCTGCAATCGCTGATTTGGGTGCCGCATGGGTGGGTTTACTCATTGGCTGGACTGTCCACGGCGGCATTCTGTAATTCGCCCGACCATGTGAATGGGCCATGCAGCGTTGGCACTAATTGACCGCATTCTACCATCGACGTTTTGGGTGCTGCTTGGGTGGATCGGCACCCCGTGTCTGCGCGATTGTGACATCAGTTTTGCTCCCAACCCTTCCGGTGGAAATGGCGCAGCACGATGGCGCGGTTGTAGAGAGGGAAGCCAATCCACAGGCCGTTGGCTGTGAGTAGTGACAAGATCGACCACAGGAACATCCCCTTAAACAGGTAGTACAGCGGCCCGAATAGCAGACACCACAATCGGTGCCAGTTTCCGAGTATGACCTTTTGCTGTCCGTTAAACTTCCATGTTGCCCGTATGACCATTGTGGTCTCCTTTGCTGATTGCGGCTGCAACAGCGCAATAAGATCGAGCAGTGGTGGGCGTCAGGGTAATTCCTAGATCATTGAACGTCTTCGCGGCGCACAGGGGCCAGCACTGGCGTCAGCGGCGCTTTCGTCGCAACACGTCGTTCCTCACGGCCACGAGGCCCTCTGGCTCAATGTAACGCGGCCACGCGCGCTCAACGCCCTATGCTCTAGGGATTTGTTGTGGGGTTGTCCCTGACATACCTGCTGACCTCGTCTTATCGACATGCATCAGAAACCGAGGAGATCGACATGTCGGACATCATCACGCTCAAAGCCCTCTGCGAAGAACTCAAGATCGACCCGCGTGAGGCCCGCGAAAAGCTACGAGCAGCCGTTGGCGACGCAAAGGCCAACCCTGAACTGGCAAAGGCGCGAAAGCCGCGCACTCCATGGCAATGGGTCAAGGGATCTGCTGCGGAGAAAGCAGCACGACAGGTTATAGGAAATTCTTAACCTTAGTCATTCTGTATCCCAAAAAGTTGTCTGGGAGTGATATGCTAGCGGTCCGCCCCCTCCGCTAGCGTAACCAGTCGCCGTTTATAGGCTGCCTGATCTTGGAGCTTGTGTGTGTGCCGCATAGCCTAAAGAACGGCGGGCAATTTAGTTTAGGCGAAGCTCTGCTGTCAGTATACTTCTCGGGTTCGTTTTTTGTCCAGAGCGATAGACAAGTCGAAGCCTCTCCAATCGGTAAACCAGAACGGTGAGGCAGCCTTTATTGATCTAAAATCTGACACCGAGTGCCCAAATATCCGTGCCAGTCGAAATTTAGTCCTAGCAGAAACATACGGACAGCAGCTTAAATCCAAATATGCCATCAGCGGTTCCGCATCATTGTGGACATATGCCGCGCGCGCTTGAATTCGTTGAACTATGTTTTCTTCTAACGCGGCACGCAGGCCAGCGTATCGGCTCTTGCCGGTTGCATAACAGAGACCAACAGTAGTAGCGAAATAGTCGATTTTTGCGGTTCCGAAAAACTTGCCAGATTCCGCATCTCGTTCAAGCCCAAAGTAGCTAGCCAGAGCTTCCTCAGATATAAGATACTCCCGTCCCAGCTTCCGCAGCGCCAAAATCATGTACATCACCTCGACATTTGGGCGATATTTCGAAGAAGACTTCCGTAGCTGTCTGGAAACGTTGTCGAAGATGTACTTCAAAACCTGGTGTTTACTGTCTCGGCTCATCGCTACAGAGTTCATTTTGTCGGCAATTGACGAAACCAATCGAGCCAGACGTATGGATATATTAACCCTTGGGTCTGCCGCATAGGCAAAGAAGGCAAACTCCAGCAAGGCCAACAACGCCAGAACTAACTTGCGCTCATCTCGCAGTTGTTCCGGAGTCTGTTCATATCTCGTGAAAATCACCTCAGTGTTTCGTTCCAAGGCTGCGAAAGAGTAGTTCAAGATGTTTTTGTATTCTACACCCGTCTCTTTCAAAACGCTTTTGAAACCAACTATCAGATTGTTTGAACGCACCCGCGGTGTATACTTTCTCACCGTTTCATCAGGATTATTTGGATCTTCGACATCTGCTTCAAGAACTTCAATGCACTCATTGAACACGTGACGGACTCTATTCTTTGCAATTGTGAGATCCGTTATGATCGGCTTTTGCACAATTTCAGATTTGGCTGAATTTGTACTCAGTTTCATCTCCTTAAGGGCCACCCCTAGTTCGCGCTCAATATGTTGTAAGTCGACTGACGACGAACAAAATACAAAATAATCATCTACGTATCTAAAGGCATGAAAGTCCTCCCTATGAGCGTACCCATGTTTTTCACGCATCACACGCAAAAAATTTGCATCAACTTTCTGAAGAATAATTTCAGCAAAAATTCTGGAAAACTCCGGACCGATGACAATTCCATTGGTTTCATTCTGGTTCATCCCTTGCAGAAGGGCATCAAAACGGCCGCCAAAGGTACCTTTTGATGGACCCAAGAAGTCTTTGGCAGATGATGTGCCGAGAGTACTCCAAGGCAATGAATGCGTGTAGATACTGTCAAAACACTTTGCGACATCCAACCTGAGAAGGACATCAAACTTCTTCTCGGCATTATGATACTTGTAGTGTTCAAAAAACTTAAAAATATTGCTGTAGTGCTTGTATGAAAAAAACGATCCTAAGTTCTCATATTCTTTTGAATTTTGCACAATCGAGTCAGGTACTTTTGACCTTCGCTCGGCATACAGGCGGTCAGAATATTTGACTGTCGTCGCTACCGCACTTGGGTGACGTATCGAAATATCGCTCAGACCTGCAAAGTAAAGAATTTGTGCGCTATGCCGATCATAGAAGTCTGCAACTGCGATCTGATTTCTGGGGTGGATGACCGAGAGGCGTCGAAACTCTCTTTCCTTATGGGCAATATCGAAACCAAAAGGGCGAGTTTGCATCGCCTGTGATGAAAGCTTCCAGTATCGTTTATGAATAGTCTTACCATTCCTGACGATTTGGCGTTGGAAGGGGTTAGCGATCGAATTGGCTTCACCGCTTTGGAGTTGATAACCGGCGGCATGTTTTCGACACGTCTTGAACAGAACGGAAATCGTTGCATCGAGCGTGTCAGAGGAACTCTCCCACACAACATGCAGTCTGCCTTGCTCTTTCTCCAACCGAACGTTGTATCTTGTCAGGAAGTCAAAGAAGCCAGAATTGCTGAAGGTGGGCGGCACTTCAAAGGGCAGCACGTCAGAAAGCAAAGGCCTGTGGTAACTATAAATTTTGGGTATCGAGCGCCTACTGACCATAACGCCAAGCCTTTGTTATTTCTGCAAACTCACCATCTCGATGAAAACGACGAAAAATTTGTTGCGTATAACCATTCTTAAATGAACAGCGCTCAAGTTTTGCCTGTAGGCTGGCGCTATGAGTAAGATTCGCTATTTGCTGCGCCAGCAAGTCATCTAGCTGTGTAAGCTGATCCAAGTTAGTCAGGTGAGGGTTGCTAAAATAGATTCCAACAAATGCATTTTGCTTGCTATGCGTTAACTGAGTATTGGCAGTAAGGTACTGAATCCGCTTGACCAGCAACCTATATGCTTTTTTGGGTCGTTTAGCTCTTTGTCTATGGTATCGAACAAAGCAGGCATTCAGTCGTTTTTTGTATTTCGCGTGTTTCTCATCGCTCATAAAGACTTCACACGACTTTTTACAAACATTCTTGAAGCTATACCCGAGATAAGTAAGAGAAGTTTCGGGCGGAGCTTCTTTTGACTTCACTGCATTAACGGTCAATCGTTTTGCTGTAAGCTCTTTGACCAGACTCTCACGAAATTCGTCAGTTTTTGAAGCCTTTGTTGGTGCAAATAGAACAATAATATCGTCAACATATCGGGCGTAAAATGCAACTTCAGAAATGGATGAGATGTTTGCGTCAACTTCTCTCATGTACAGTTCTGACAGGATTGCACTCAAACCAACCCCCCTCGGAAGACCTCGACCGGGCGTTCCTGCAAGCGAGGCATAGTCCCATAGTAGGCGTTCGATTAAACGCATGGTGGTAGCGCTTAAGAGCTGATCTGCTTTCAATTTTGACAGGAGCGCCTCATGATCGATACGTTCATAGAACTCTTGAACATCGAGCTTGATGACATGATAGGGAAATCCGTCGCTTAGAGCGTCACCTAAATGTCCAATGATTTGATTTCTGTTAGCTTGCTGAACCTTGTAGATACGAGATATATTTCTCGAAATTTGTTTGATTGCATAGTAGCACTGCGCAGTGAGATCCTTTGGCGTGTCAGGTATGACATAGACAGATTTTCCTTTGGGTCCTGCAACTTGGCGAATTGAGATGCGAAATCCCTTCTGAGAGATCACCTGTGAAACGTTGGAAAGACACGTGAGCAGCTCTTCATCTCTTGCTTTGCGAGCGGTTTCTCGATCCGCTTTTAGATCGTCAAATATTGCTTGGTCATCAGCTGAATATGCATGTCTATGCGCAGCACGGAATTGCTTCGTGTCTCGAATTCGTTCTTTGAGAATTTCTGTCGCATCATAGACGGTCGGGAAAAATTCTAGGCTTCGATTTGAGCCCCGCCGATTCTCGATTTCAGAAATAATACGAAGGTTCTTTGCGGAAAATGATTGATCGAACAAAAGTTGACTGGCTCCGAATATCTGTCACGCCCAATGCTGGACGCTACACGGCGTAACAATGCCACCTTAGATTGTGCGTCCAGATTGTCCATCGCGGTATGACAACATCATTCGAAATTTTAAATGTTCCAGCCAAGCCAAACGAAAAATGTCTGTGTTGGAGGCTAGCCTATTAAATCGAACCGTGGATTGGAAACATGTCAGTGAGCCAAAGGCCTATTGTCTCCATCGCCTAGATGATACCTCAAGGCACCCAAACGGCACCCAGCTAAATGGAAGCCTGCAGGAGACAACAGCCACGATCGGAATTATTTGTTTAACATCAAGAAGTTAAATGGTGCCCGGGGGCGGAATCGAACCACCGACACGAGGATTTTCAATCCACTGCTCTACCCCTGAGCTACCCGGGCACGGGTGAACGATTTATCGTTCGGGTAGCGGGGTTCTAGTCGCGGTGCGCGGGGGTGTCTAGGGGTAAAATCCGTTTTTTCAGTGTGGACGCGAAGAAAGTTTCTTTTGGGCATCCGCCAAGGCATTCGCCGCTTCATCCAAGTCCTCAGAAGTCTCAGCGGGCACGCAATAAGACCCGTTCAACCATCGCCCCAAATCAACATCCGCACAGCGACGTGAACAGAAGGGGCGGTAATCCTCATCCGTGTTTTTTGAACAAATAGGACAGCTCATCCGCGCAGACTTTCAGCAAGGGAAATGCGTTCGCGTTTGCGTTGGAGTTCAAAATTGCCAAGGGTTGTCCACCCAACAAGAGAGGTCTCGACCCCATCTGCCTTAAACGCTGAACGCAGCACCTGTTCGATTTGGCGGCGGTCTTTTTTGGGGCTGGGGGCAAAATCCACAACGATTTGCCCGCCCAAACCGCGCACCCGCAACGCGCGGGGCAGCTCGCGGGCCAAGGCGATATTGGCCTTGAGGCCCGCCGCCGGGCTGGTGTCGCCCCCCGTGTTCACATCAACGGCAATCAGCGCCCGCGTGGGTTCCACAAAGGCGAATGCCCCCCCGGTCAGGCGGACCCGCGCGCTTTGTGCTTCTTCGATCAGGTCGGGCACGTTATGACGTTCAAACGCGCCTTCGCCATCATCCAATTGGTCGGGCTGGTCCCATTCACGCCACGCCAGGGCAAATGTATCGGCCCCATCGATCAACAGCTCTGGTGTGGTGCCACCGGCATCGCCTGTCACGGCCTGTGACAGCTCAAGCATGGCGGCGATATCATCGCCAACCTCGTCACTGCTGGCGTCTGCTGCGGCAGAGCGCAGGATCAGACCTTCGCTCCCCTCGCCCATCACCTCATGGGCAACGTCCAGCAGGCGGACACGTTCTTCTTCGTCACGAATTGAGCGGCTGACATTCAGGCCCGGCGCGCCCGGTGTCACGATGGCGTATTTGCTTTTGAACAGAACCTTTTGCGAAACGGGCACCGCTTTTCCAGCCTCAGCGAATCCAGTGACCTGCACCAAAATAGCCTCGCCGGGGCTGAGCCCTTTGCCTTGACGCAGAAACCCGGTTTCCCCGTCAGGCAGGCGCAGCATCATGCCCCCCTGCCCCTTTAAAGGCCGGTCGCAAATGGCACGGAAAATGGCACCGGGCAGCGCGTAGTGTTCGGGTGGGTCGATCAAAAGGTCGTCCAGCTTTCCATCCACGATACGCGCGGCCGCCATGCGGCCCTGATAGTGGTCAAGTGCAACAATCGTGCCCTTCATGGCGCATCTCCGTATAGGGGGTAGCCCGCAGCGAGCAATAGCCCGGCGGTCTCATGGATTGGCAATCCGACAACGCCCGTATAGCTGCCTTGCAGCCACGCGACAAACGCCCCGGCGGGACCTTGGATGGCGTATCCGCCAGCCTTCCCCTGCCAATCATTTGAGGCAAGATAAGCGGTCAATTCCTGATCAGACAGGCGTTTCATTTTCACCGTGGTCACAACGTCTTTTGCCCACTGGCCGGACGCATTTCGCACCACAACCGAGGTAATCACCTTGTGACGACGACCAGACAATGCGCGCAAAAACTTTGCAGCTTCATCCGCGTTTTCAGGCTTGCCCATGATCCGGCGCCCAAGCGCCACGGTGGTATCCGCACACAAGACGACTTCATCATCCGCCACGGACATCGCAGCCGCTTTGCTGGCCGCAATCCGACGACAGTAATTCAGCGGCAATTCGCCCTTTTGCGGGGTTTCATCCACTTCCGGCGGACGCACATCATCAGCACGAAGGCCGAGCTGTTCCAACAACTCGGCCCTTCGGGGGCTTCCAGAGCCTAGAATCAGTTTCGGGCTATGCATGCCCATCCCTGACCCGGCTTACTTAAAGCGATAGTTGATCCGACCTTTGGTCAGATCATAGGGGGTCATCTCGACCTGGACTTTGTCGCCAGCCAGAACACGGATGCGGTTTTTGCGCATCTTGCCTGCCGTATGTGCGATGATTTCATGGCCGTTCTCTAGCTCGACCCGAAACGTCGCATTCGGCAGGAGTTCCTTCACGACACCGGGGAATTCGAGTAGTTCTTCCTTGGCCATGTTCACTCCTGAGTTAAAACCCGCCAACTGCGGGCGCCCCTTAAATGATCCTCATTCATAGGTTTTTCAAGGGAAATTCAGCGGAAAGTGAGCTTTGTGCCCCTTTGCTTCGCCAATTCGCCCCGGTTTCCCCCAATAAAGTGACCAAAGGCGGGGATTTACAGTGGAATAACGCGAGTCGGCGGACCGAAATAATCAAGGATCTGTTCGCGGATCTGATCACGGGCTTGTCGATAAGCATACAGTTTTTCTTCACGGCGCGATCCCAACGCGGTGGGATCAAGAATGGGCCAATAGGTCACATCCAGATGAAACACCCGCGTCAGCTCCTCTGCGCGGGCTTGCGAGGCTGGGGAAAGTGCCACCACCAGATCAAAACTGGACAGGTCATCGCCCCATTCTTCCATCTGATCAAAGCTGCGCACTTTGTGGCCTGACAGCTCAACGCCCAGCTCGCCACAGACCGCAACGGCAAAGCCATCAATCTCAAGCTCACTGTGCACACCCGCGGATTGCACATAAATCTCGTGGCCATAAAACGCTTTCATCATCCCTTCGGCCATGGGCGAACGCACAGAATTGTGATCGCAGCAAAACAGAACAGATTGCGGACGTGACGCCATATATCAACCCCAGTGTAAGACACAGATCAGGGTAAACAGTCGGCGCGCGGTGTCCAGATCAATTTCGGCTTTTCCCTCAAGACGTTCCTGAAGGACTCGCGCACCTTCGTTGTGAATACCACGCCGCGCCATATCAATCGCCTCGATCTGGCTGGGCGGAAGCTTTTTCACCGCATCAAAATAGCTTTCGCAGATCGCAAAGTAATCTTTCACAACCTGCCGGAAAGGCCCCAAGGACAGGATCACAGCGCCCGCGGGATCCCCGGCCTCCGTTTTTGCGTCCATCACCAAGCGTTTGTCCCGAATACCCAGACCCAAGTGATAAGGGCCGTCCGGCACGGGGTGATCGCCCCGCGCGGCCAGCTTAAAGGAATTATCCTCAAGCAGATCAAAGATCGCAACTTTGCGTTCCTGTTCGATCGCAGGCGTTGGGGCCGCCAATCCCGCGTCGTCAATTTCGATATGGGTAATCCGGTTTGTGGACATGGTTCTGGTTCTACTCGTTCAACGCATCAAGCCGCGCGCGCACAGACAGGCCGTGCGCCTCAAGGCTTTCTGAAATGGCAAGGGTTTCGGCTGCGGGACCAATGGCCGCCAAAGCCGTCGGGGTCATGCGTGACAATGTGGTGCGCTTGATGAAATCCATCACGCTGAGGCCAGAGCTAAACCGCGCCGAGCGTGCGGTGGGCAACACATGGTTCGGCCCGCCCACATAGTCTCCAATCGCTTCCGGGGTGTATTGCCCCAGAAAAATCGCGCCTGCGTGCACACATTTGTCCGAGAGCGTTTCCGGATCCGCGACGCACAGCTCTAGATGCTCAGGTGCCATGCGGTTGGACAGCTCTGCCGCCTCACCCAAGTCACGCACGGTGATCACCGCGCCAAAGTCACGCCAACTGGCACCGGCGATAGGCGCGCGCGCAAGTGTTTCAAGGCGTTTATCAACGGCTGCGGCAACTTCGCGACCAAAGGCTTCATCCGTGGTGATCAGGATCGACTGTGCACTTTCGTCATGCTCTGCTTGGCTCATCAGATCCAGCGCCAACCAGTCGGGATTGTTGTCGGCATCCGCGATCACAAGGATTTCTGAGGGGCCAGCGATCATGTCGATGCCCACTTTGCCAAAAACCCGCCGCTTGGCCGCCGCAACAAACGCGTTGCCCGGACCGGTAATTTTATCGACGGGGGCAATGCTTTCGGTGCCATAAGCCAACGCGGCCACAGCTTGCGCCCCGCCAATGCGGTACACCTCATCCACACCTGCGATGCGCGCGGCCAACAGCACCAGAGGGTTCACCACCCCATCCGGCGTTGGCACGGTGATCGCAAGACGTCCCACCCCTGCCACTTTCGCCGGGATGGCGTTCATCAAAACCGACGACGGATAGGTGGCAATGCCGCCGGGAACATAAAGCCCCGCGGCTGATACCGGCGTCCAGCGCCAGCCAAGATCCGCGCCGCTTTCGTCCGTCCACATCGCATCTTCGGGCATTTGTCGTGCGTGATAGGCGCGAATGCGACCCGCCGCCAGTTCAAGTGCGGCGCGATCTTTGTCCGAGACTTTGGCGCATTCCGCGTCCATCTCTGCTTGCGAAAACCGCAACTCTTCTGCCGTCAGGTCAAGTCGGTCAAATTTCGCCGTCAGCTCAAGCACCGCCGCATCGCCGCGCGCGCGCACGTCCGAAATGATGCCCGCGACAACATCGTCAACTTCTGGGCTGTCTTCACGCTTCATCGACAGGATATCGGCAAAGCGCGCCTCAAAATCGGCGTCTGAGCTGTTAAGAAACTGCGGCATGTCTTACTCCGGGTGTTCAGGCGTGTGCTTGGAAGGTGCGATATAGGGCCGGGTCACATCTTGCAATGTGACATCCAGCGCCTCGACCTCTAGGGAAATTGCGCCGTCCCCCGCCAAGGTCAGCTCAAGCGTGCCCATGCCATCTTGTGTCGGTGTGAAAGACAGCGTCAAAAGCGACAGGATCGTGTCCGCGTCGCGGCTGACCCCTTGGCTTTTCACTTTCAGCACATCTGAAACCGACAGCACCGACTGCACCCGTTCCGGCGTACGGCCACGGGCCTCGGCCAGTTGCGCATCTTCCCAGCGGAACCGGTTGATCAACAGCGAAAACCGCCGCTTCCCTGCCTGCCATGACATTTCAGACGCCGGGAACACCGCGTCCTGGGTCAAGGTAGACAACACCTTTAGATCCTCCGCGTCATAGGCCAACAAGCGCAGGGCCTGCTCACCCCCATCCTCAAATAGGGCATCTTGTGTCATGATTTGATCCGTTCAATTTTTGCGCCAATCGACGACAACTTGCGCACCACTTTTTCATAGCCACGATCAAGGTGATAGACGCGGCTGACCACGGTTTCCCCTTCGGCCGCCATGGCCGCAAGGATCAATGATACTGACGCACGCAGGTCGGTGGCCATCACAGGCGCGCCCTTCAACTTGTCAACACCGTGCACAGTGGCGGTGCCGCCATGCACTTCGATATTGGCGCCCATCCGGATCAGTTCTGGGGCGTGCATGAAGCGGTTTTCAAAAATCGTCTCGTGCAAAACGGACGTGCCGTCGGCTGTGCAGAGCATCGCCATCATCTGCGCCTGCAAATCGGTGGGGAAACCGGGGAACGGCTCGGTGGTCACATCAACGGCAGACACACGCCCGTTTTTGCGCGCCACTTTCAGACCGCGCGCGGTTTCTTCGACCTGAATGCCCGCAGCGTCCAGTTTTTCACAAAAGCTTTGCACCAGATCAATGCGACCCCCAATGCATTCCACTTCACCACCGGCAATCGCGGGGGCGAGCATATAGGTGCCCAGCTCAATACGGTCGGTCACAACGGGATGCGTGGCACCGTGCAGACGGTCGACACCCTGAATGACAATCTCAGATGAACCATCACCCTCAATCTGTGCGCCCATTTTGCGCAGGCAATCCGCCAGATCCACAATCTCGGGTTCCCGCGCGGCATTTTTCAGGACCGTGGTGCCCTTGGCCAAAGTGGCGGCCATCATGATGTTTTCCGTGGCACCAACGGATGCAAAAGACAGCTCGATCTCTGCGCCCTTCAGGCCACCGGGGGCTTTGGCGTGCAGGTAGCCGTCTTTCAGCTCGATCACGGCGCCCATTTTTTCCAGACCAAAGATGTGCAAATCCATCGGACGCGCCCCAATGGCGCAGCCACCCGGCAACGACACAACCGCATGGCCCAGACGTGCCAGCATCGGCCCAAGCACCAGATTGGACGCCCGCATTTTTCGCACGATCTCATATTCGGCCACATGGTTGTCGATGGTGTGACTGGACAGGGTCAGCACTTGGCCGTCCTGCATCGAGGCCGCTTCGGCGCCTAACGACCCCAAAAGCTCGGTCATTGTCTTGATGTCAGACAGGCGCGGCGCATTGGTCAATGTCAGCGGCTCTTCGGACAACAGCGTTGCCGGCATCAAGGTCAGGCAGGCGTTTTTGGCACCCGCAATCGGAATTTCACCGCGCAACTCACCGCCGCCCGTTACAACAATCGAATCCATCAAACCGCCTCTCTATTTTTTATCATCATTCTCTGTCTTATCATTTTGCGTCTCACTGCGCGCACGGGCCTGAGTCTTACGACGACCCATATTGGCCTTCAGCGCCGCCTTCAAACGATCTTCGCGAGTTTGCCCTTTTTTTGCGGGCTTTGCAGGGGAGTTTTTGCGTTCCATATGCATTTATCTAACCTAGTCGAAAAAAAGGGTCCAGAAGGGGCTTGCGTGAACTTACGAATAGGACTATTCCCCGCCCCACGATAACGATGCTGTGGTAGCTCAGTGGTAGAGCGCGTCATTGGTAATGACGAGGTCGGGAGTTCAATCCTCCCTCACAGCACCATCGTCCCCCTGTTTTTCCCATGAGACAAAATGCGATGTTGCACTTATCAAGCATTTTTGTTTGCGCTCAGAATTAAGCATGATTCTTTTCGCTTGCCCTAAGGGGAACTGCAATTTTGGGTTGTAAAACCCCAGCGCAGTTCTCAAAATTTAACCATGGGACGAAATCAAAGTATCGATTCTTTACTGGCAGAGTTGGACCCCCTCGCACAGGAGGGGTACTTTGTTGGATTGCATATCCGCTTTGCCTCGCCTTTGATGACGTTTCAAACTTTTACACCCAGCTGGACCGATCACTACAGCCAAAACGCCTATGCCTTGCGTGACCCTTTGATCGCCACCGGGATCTCGCAAACCGGCGCAATCAGGTGGAGCGAAATCACCCTGCCCGATCCGTTTGGCATCATGGACGAAGCCGCTAAATATGGCTTGGTTTATGGGGTTTGTGTCTCATGCGGACCTATGACATCGCGCACCATCGGGAGTGTGGCGCGAAGTGATCGCGAGTTCACCGACGAAGAAGTTGCCACCATCAGTGGGATTATTTTGCGGCTTCACCACGAAAGTCAGCCGCCGGATAATTTAACCAATGCCGAAATCGAAGCGCTGCGGATCCTGGCCTCAGGTGAACGTTATGCAAATGGGGCAGCACTTTTGGGAATTTCGGAAAGTGCATTAAAGGCGCGATTGTCCTCAGCCCGGCGCAAACTGTTTGCGCGCACGTCAGCCGAAGCCATTCAACGTGCCAAAGATTACCGCCTAATTTAGGCGGCTGCCACAGTGTCACCGGACTGCCACCGGCGATACTTAAAATTTAATTCAACTTAAACTGGAGGGATGTCATGCAAACCACAACACTTTCGTTCGAGAATCTGCACAACCATGGGGAGCTTTTTGCCAACCTACTTCGCGCTAGACGACAGAGCTTTATCGTTCAGAACAACTGGGATCTGCCGCAAGCCATGGGCATGGAATACGACCAATACGACACACCTGCCAGTCGTTGGGTTGCCGTGCATGAGTTTGGTCGCATTTTGGCTGGGATCCGCCTGACCCCAACCAACACCAACTGCGGGATTTACAGTTATATGATCCGGGATGCTCAACGGGGCCTGTTGGATTCAATTCCACAAGATCTTCTCTATGACGAAGCCCCGGTGTCCGAGCATATTTGGGAAAGCAGCCGCGTCTTTGTGGCCCATGACACACCACAACGCATCCGTAACGTGGTGCATGGTATGTTGATCAGCGAAATGACCAAGTCAGCCCGTGAATTGGGCGCAACCCAAGTCTTGGGTCTTATCCCCGCTGCTTGGCCACGGTTTGCCAAACGGCTGCGGCTGGATGCCGAAGCCGCCGGGCGCGTAATGCATATTGATGGTGTCGACAATCAGGTTGTGAATATTAATCTCACCACCAAATTGCACTAATCATTGATGCAAAAACAGAAAAGGGCGCAACGGTTCTGCGCCCTTTTTGTTGTGTCACCGACACAGAACATCACCCCATCAAGGACCGAAGCACCCGTGCTTCACGCTTATTGAGACACATTCGCGCGGTGCGTTGAAAATCGCGGGCCGTTTGACCGCTGAGTTCGGGGAACAGACTAATCACTTCTTGTTGCGCGGCGAGGTCCAAAGAGTTCATCGCCTGATCGCCAGGAAAGAAGCTTTCACTCGGGGCGCCATTCGCCATAACCACCTGATGCCGGTCAAAAAGCAGGTGGAAATAGGTGACCGTGCCGCCGATGAGAAATTTGACCTCTTGGTTTGTTATCAAGTGTTTCGCCGCGACCAAGACCTCGCTCTCTCCAAAACAGAGATCAGCTGATTGCGCCGACAAAAGCATTCGATGGTTGGGGGAAACAAGAAGGTCGGTGTCGTTGCCAAGGACCCCTTTGCCGATCAGCACAGGGGCAGTTTGTCCCATCGCGGGAACCGAGCACCGGCCAATCCAGCGCAAAGGTTGAAACCCGTCGTCACGCGTATAAACCGCATCCCCTTCGACAAGATCATCAATGATCCGCTCCCCCTTATTGGTCAGAATGCGGGTGCCACTTGTAAAACAGGGCACAAGCGACGAATAGCCGACCGCACCATCCGTGTTAAAGGTGCCGAACGTATAGGTGACGCCGGGATCCAGTTTGAAGTCAGAAACAAATAGCGGACCATAGTTTGCAGCACTGTTGGTGGCGATAAAATAGATGGTTCCGCTTGATCCATCCGAACCGGTAACGGTGTATTTATAGCGCAGGTCGATCGTATCGCCGACATTGACACCTGTAACCGTGGACGCAGTCACATCTTGGTCCGGGACATCTGCCCCGCCAGTATGTGTGAAATCACCAAAAATCGCATCATCGCTGCCATCGGAATCGTCGATCGTGACCTTACCAGCCACACCAATCGTGAATGTGCCGGAATGCGGATACGTATTGTCACCGCTCGCGAAGTTGTAAACCAGTGCGTTCTCTAACGACATAATAAACCCATACAAATTGCTACTGACGCGTCATCACTACGCGAAACAAGTTAATTAGTAGGGGAGATTACGGCCGATAATGCAGCGCAAATGTGTTCTTTCTGTGAACCCGTCGAAATCTAAACGCGTCGGGATTATGCCCTGATTTCCAGATGAGAACACCGCCTGCGACGCGCCTGTTCGCGCATCGCAGGTTTTTGACGTGGGTCTATTCCATCCACTCATAAGGGCGCGTGAAATTGCCGAGACAATGGGCCACCGCCTCGTAATCGACGTCGCCAGTTGCCTGTAAGCGCGCGACAAGACCGCGTTTTTTGTCATCAATCACCTCGGCCACAATGGCATTGTGCCCAGCATCCGCCAGAGCTTTGTCATAGATCCGAGTGATCGCACGCTTGCGCAGGTCGGGCTTAAACACTTTGCCAACGGCCGTTTTGGGAAGCTCATCAAGGATCTCGATGTGCTTGGGCAGGGCCGCTTTTTCATGGATATGCGCCTTAGCATAAGTCAGCAACTCAGCAGCGGTGGTTTCGCCCCCGGCCACCAATTCCACATAAGCGCAAGGAATTTCGCCCGCGTAGGCATCAGGTTGACCGATCGCCCCCACAAAGGAAATTGCCTCATGGCCAGCCAAGCATTCTTCGATTTCGGCTGGATCAATATTGTGCCCCCCGCGAATGATCAGATCCTTAGCGCGGCCAGTGATCCACAGATAACCGTCTTCATCAAGTCGCCCAAGATCACCGGTGCGCAGATAAGTGTCCGCCGCAAAAAGCCCGTCGTTTTTTTCGGCCTCGGTATAGGTTGCCCCTGTGACCACGCCGGGGTTGGTCAGGCAGATCTCGCCGACCTCATCCACCCCATGCTCTTTCAGAATGGTTCCACCCTCGTCGCAGCTTAGGATCTTGATGTCCGTATAGGGGAAGGGAACGCCGACGGAGCCTACTTTTTTGGCGCCGGTCGGGGGGTTGCACGACACAAGACAGGTTGCCTCGGTCAGCCCATAACCCTCCACAATATTTACGCCAGTGGCATCCACAAAGCGGTTATAAAGCTCAATCGGCAATGGTGCAGAGCCGGAAAACGCGGTTTTCAGACTGGAGACATCCGCATCCACCGGCCGCTGCATCATCGCCGCAATCGCGGTGGGAACTGTGATCATAAACGTGACTTTGTAGCGTTCGACCAATTTCCAGAAATTGTCAAACACACCGTCACCGCGATAACCAGCAGGCGTGGGTGAAATAAAGTGGCTGCCTGACATCAGGCAAGACATCCAAATCACATGCACCGCAAACACATGGAACAATGGCAGCGGACACATGATGACGTCTTTTTCGTCAAACAACAGATTTGCCCCAAGCCAACCATTATAAACAAAACCCGAATATTTGTGCTGGGCCACCTTGGGCGTACCGGTCGTGCCGCCAGTGTGGAAATACGCCGCAACCCGATCGTCAGGAGAATCCGCAAAATCCAAAGTTTTGTTTTGCTTGTTCATTTCCGCCACAAAACTCCGCACGCGCGCTTTGTGTTTAACGGGAACTTTTGGCCGCAACAGGGGAACCAGCCAGCTTTTGGGCGGGCTCAAATAACGGTTCAGGTCAATCTCAAGCACGGTTTCAACACAGGGCGCCATTGCGACCGCCTCATTGGCCAATTGAGCCACTTCAGCTTTGGGGAACGCCTTTAACGTCACCAGCACCTTTGCCTTTGTTTCCCGAAGGATCCCCGCCACTTGCTCTGCGTCCAACAGGGGATTGATCGGGTTCACAATTCCGGCAATTCCCGCCCCCATCAGCGTGTACATCGTCTCGAGCGAGTTGGGCAGCAAAAAGGCGACAACATCACCTTCGCCAATGCCCAATGACCGAAACAAGTTTGCCGCCTGGGTCGAACGCTCAAGCATCTCACGCCAAGTCACAGTTTCTTTGGCATCCGTCGGCCCAGAGGTCAGCTGAAACGACGCCGCCGGACGATTAGGATATTTGGACGCAGTCCGCTCCAACATCTGGTAAAGTGTCTTGGGCTTATCACGCTCATTCCACCCCATTTCGGCCTCAACCTCATTGCGGTCAACTATCGAGCCAAAATCATACATTTTTATTCCTCCCGCGCCTCGTTTATGAGGTCATCCTGAGGCAAGAACATGATCCGAAACATGGTTTTGGGCAAGAGCACAGCACAAGTGCAGTTGCGTCACTTTGTAAAAAAAAGGGCGCGCCCTTGCGGCCGCACCCTTATTTTCAACCCTAATGAGCACAACACCCAAATCTAATCCGACGACAGACCTTCGGTAAACTGAAGGCGCGCCAGGCTGGCGTAAAGCCCGTCCTGCTCGACCAGTTCATCATGGGTGCCTTGGGCCACAATGCGCCCCTCGTCAAAGACCACAATGCGGTTGGCCTTTTTGACCGTTGCCAGGCGGTGCGCGACGATCAATGTGGTGCGCCCTTGTGCCAGCTCATCCACCGCCGCCTGCACCAACCGTTCACTGGCGGCATCCAGCGCCGACGTTGCCTCGTCCAACAGCAACACTGGTGCATCGCGCAGGATCGCACGGGCAATGGCAATACGTTGCTTTTGACCGCCCGACAGCATCACCCCACGCTCGCCCACATACGTGTCATAACCTTCTGGCAAACGTGACAGAAAATCATGCGCGGCGGCGGCTTTTGCGGCCTCCTCCACTTCTGCATCGGTTGCGTCCGGGCGACCAAAGCGAATATTCTCGCGCGCGGAGGCCGCGAAAATCACCACATCCTGCGGCACAAGCGCCATGTATTTGCGGAAATCATCCCGGCGCATATCCCCCAGCGCCACACCATCAAGCGACACCTGACCTTGTTCGGGATCATAAAAGCGCTGAAGCAGTTGGATGATTGTCGATTTACCGGCCCCAGATGGCCCAACCAAAGCAACGGTTTCTCCCGGCTTCACCTGCAGGCTCACCCCTTCCAAAGCAGCTTGTTTTGGGCGCGCCGGATAGTGGAAGGTCACATTGTCAAAGCGGATCGCCCCCTTCGGGCGCTCGGTCAGGGTGACGGGGGCGACGGGGTCTTTCACGTCATCTTCGGCGTTCAGCAATTCAACCAACCGCTCGGTGGCGCCAGCCGCGCGCTGAAGCTCGGACCAAATCTCAGACAAGGCGCCCACGGCCCCGGCCACCATGACCGCATAGATTACAAATTGCACCAAGGCACCGATCGACATGTCGCCGTCAGTCACATCATGCATCCCGATCCACAACACGCCCACCACACCAGAAAAGATCATCGTGATGACAATCACCGTCATGATGGCGCGGGTGGTAATACGGGATTTAGCACTGTCAAAGCTACGCTCGGTCAGCTCGGAAAACGCGTTTTTGCTGATATTTTCATGGGTAAAGGCTTGAACGGTTTGAACGGACAAAAGCACCTCGGACGCATTGCCTGAACTTTTTGCAATCCATTCTTGGTTTTCACGCCCCAACACGCGCAGCCGGCGCCCGAGAACGATAATTGGCACCACGACGATTGGCACAAGCAAAAGCACCAACCCCGTCAGCTTCGCTGAGGTGAACAGCATCAGGATCAGGCCGCCCAAAAAGATAAAGAGATTGCGCAACGCCACAGAAACCGAGGACCCGATAACCGACAAAATCAACGTGGTATCGGTCGTAATCCGGCTCAGAACTTCGCCCGTCATGACCTTTTCATAAAATGCGGGGCTCATGCCAACCACGCGGTCAAACACCGCCTTGCGGATGTCCGCCACGATGCGTTCGCCCAGCCGTGTGACCAGATAATAACGCAATCCCGTTCCCACCGCGAGAAGGGTGGCAACCCCCAAAGCGGCAAGAAAATACTTATCCAACAGATGCGGGGTTGCGGCCCCGAAGCCATCAATCACGCGCCGGACAGCCAGCGGTAAAATCAACGAAATCCCTGCCGTGAAGACCAAGGCCACAAAGGCGCCGAATATCCACAATTGGTGCGGGCGCATAAAAGGCCAAAGCCCGCCGAGTGCGCCAATCCGTTTGGATTTTTCGCGTTCGTCGATATCCATACCTGCGTTTTGTTTTCTAGCCATGAACCGCTCCTTTGGCGCACAGATAACGGCCCGACCGCTTGGGGACAAGGCACTGCTAGGGAAATGCCGTGTCAACACGCAACAAATCTTCACATCCAATCCCAAATGTCACCATGAAACCGGCACCCCATCGTCACGATGTCGAGGATATTTCCCGTTCTGCATTATCGCCGTTTTGCACCGTCACCTGTCACATCAAGGCGACGCAACGCCCTATCAACGCCCTATGACGACAGCAACGCGCGACACCCTCATTTTTACCCTGTTTCAAATGCCGCCCGCTTGGAAAACTGCGTCTATTATTTCGCATCTTCGGGTCGGCGATGAACCAGAGCTTTCCCTTCGCCGACAGGGGCGCTACACCCGGTTCATGTCGGATCATAAATTTGAAATTTTCCTCGCGACAGTTCCGGGCCTCGAGCAGGCGCTGTTTGACGAAGCAAAGGCGTTGGGCCTGCCCACGCCAAAGCTGATCCCCGGTGGCGTCAGTTTTGATGGCGGGTGGCCCGATGTTTGGCGGGCCAACCTGTGTCTGCGTGGTGCCACGCGTGTTTTGGCGCGCATTGGATCTTTTCCAGTGTTCCATCTGGCCCAACTGGACAAACGTGCCAGAAAGTTTCCTTGGGCGGATGTTTTGCCAACCGACAAAACCATCCGTGTTGAAACCACTTGTAAACGCTCAAAAATCTACCACGACCGCGCGGCGACCCAGCGTATCGAACGCGCCTTACAAGACACTCTCGGTGTCGAAATCAAAGCCGAAGCCGACATCACGTTGAAGGTTCGGATCGAAGACAATCTTTGCACTTTTAGCGTCGATACATCCGGTGAAAGCCTTCACAAACGCGGGCATAAGACGGCCACGGGCAAAGCCCCTATGCGCGAAACCCTTGCCGCATTGTTCTTACGGCAAATGGGGTATGATGGCACAACGTCTGTGGTCGACCCGATGTGTGGGTCAGGAACATTTGTGATTGAAGCGGCGGAATGGGCCAGCGGGCTTTTCCCCGGCCGATCCCGCGCCTTTGCATTTGAAGCTTTTGCCAGCTTTGATGTGGACGCCTTTGAAAAGTTAAAGGCAGCCGCGGCACCGACAGAGCCTGAGCTAATGTTTTTCGGATCGGACCGCAATGATGGCGCCGTACAAAACAGTCGGAAAAACGCTGAAAACGCGTCGGTCTCGGACTGCACCGCGTTCACCCATGCGGCCATCAGTGATCTGGAAAATCCCGGGGTCTCACCGGGCATTGTCATTGTGAACCCGCCCTACGGCACCCGCATCGGTAACAAAAAATTGCTCTATGCGGTGTATGGAAGCCTTGGGAAAGTTCTTTTGGAACGATTTTCCGGGTGGCGTGTTGGCATCATCACCAGTGACGGTGGCCTGGCGAAAGCCACCGGACTGGATTTCTCCGATATTGGCCCACCGATTTCCCATGGCGGGCTAAAGATCAAACTCTATCAAACATCGGCGCTGCCATAGGTAAAACTGCCATCGGTTCCGTGCCACCAAGGACCTTTGTCTTTGGTGCGAGGGCCCCCCACAAACGCTTTGCCGTGATCCGCCACGAAGCGACCATCAAACAGCGTGTCAGGCAACCTGCCCGTTTGAAGGCAAATCGCACAGTGGTGTTGAGGTCTTTTCGCGGCTTAACGAAGCGTCTTAGGACTTGCGTCGATAGCACTTTGCCTTGCGACCAAAGCCACTTGGCGAACACACATATGTGGTTTTGCTTGTGGCCACGACGGTGTTTTTGGTTGGTTGTGCTGAACTTGTGGCCATTGCCACAGATGCAACAGATGCCAGGGTGAACCCCAGCACAATCGCTTTTGCCTTGCTCATGTCTTGCTCCTTACCTCAATGACCGCAGTCTCCCGATGTCAAGGTTCCGTTCTTTGACGGCTTTGGTTTACCCTGAGAAGGTTGATATGCGGTTAGCAGCACTTAATTGAGGTCGGAGTCTGCGCGCAATTGTTCTTATTTAATTGGTGATGTGAGCGGATTTCGGCGTATTGGCCTTCAAACAGCAGAGCTGTTGTGAAAACAATTCGTTAATGCAGGTGGTGGCAAAACGCACCGTGACGCAAATGCAACATTTTTTAAGAAAAAATTGCACCTGCGCCCCGGCACTTATCGGGCACGTAGAAAGCACGGTGGGTGATTTACACGTTACTGCTGAACTTCAGCGGACTGTACAATCACACGTTCACCGATACGCCAGTTCGGCAGACCAAATCCATTTGGCCAAGGGTAAACCTCTTGCTGGTTGAAATAGACGATGCTTTCCAAGGTTGGATATTGTGGCATTGGCTTTTCAATGTCGGCTTGCCACTGATCCACATAGTCTTGATCACCAGAGAACCCAAGTTCAGCCACAATGACGGGCTTGTTGAATTGCCGGGCACGTTCATAACGTGGGGCCAGAATGTCGTGTACGCTTTGCTCGCGCCCCACCACTTCTTGTTCCCATGGCTGAAGCCCAAAGACCGACAAGCCCACCACATCGACATAATCATCACCCGGATAATAATCCGCCATGCCCTCATCCCCAAGCGGTGACCACATGACCTGAATATCCGGGGCGGATGCTTTGCAGGTGTCAATCACGCGCTTGAACGCCGCGACATAGGTTTCCGGCTCCCATCTGGACCAAATGAACTGGCCACTTTGGTCATCCATTTCCTGTGCCCAGCGCACGGTCACTTTGCTTTTGAACCGATCAAGAACCTCGCAGATGGCAGTGACATTGCCATCATACGCCCCGGTGCTGATCCCTTCTTTAAGGGCCTCGGGCGTGTTTCGCGCATTCCGCGTCCAGGTCCAGGGCTCAATTGTCACCAGAACATCCCGTCCGCGTTCCATTGCGTAATTATCCGCATCAATCAGGCTTTCGAGAAACAAATCCTCCCACGGCAAAAACAGATGCTCAATTTGCACGATATCTGAGTCCGTATAGTCGCCTATGGGATCATAGGCGCCATAGTCCGGCGGGTTTGGTTCCGCGATCAAAGGGGCGGCCAGCGCGGTGGCCAGCACAATTGCTGTCGTGTTTTGTAAAAGTCCCATTGTCTTACTCCACCATTTCTTTAAAGGGGGCCAGCCATTCTGACCCAACATTGATGCGGTAAACCACCGCCCCGGCTTTCCCTGTTCCAGCACCCGCCACTTTCACTTGTGGTTCCGCTAAGGAAATCACATCCGTTCCATAGGACAGGGCAAACACACTACGAGCGCCATGCGTGTTCAACGAAAGCAACATCGCCATCACCAGCGAGGCCACCACGCCCATTTGGGTCAGCGCTCGGACCGGCTGTTGCACCCATCGGATGTTGTTTTCCCGGCCGTGCTTCACAACAATCACCGCCAGAAGAAGTGTATAGATCAACGCATTTGCCAGGCTGAACAGCACAAACCCGGCCGATTGGCTGAGGTCTGTTGCCAACAAGATCGGCACAACTGCACCCAGTGCCAAAATCACATACGGCAGCAAAACGTGTGTCGGCAAAGGCGGTGGCCCGACGTCACCTTTGGGTGTGACGCGGAAATCCACAAAGGATCCGCGCACTTTATCCAAGACCGCCATTGAGCATCCCAGCAAGACCCAAGGCCATTGGGCACAGGCAAACAAGGTCCGCTCCCAGCTGAGGACTTTGGCGTCGAAGGGGCGCAAATACCCCTGTCTGCGCATCAGATACACAAAGCCCACCACAACCAATGTGGCCGGGATCGCATGCACAAAAAACTCTGGAAAGCTCACACCGACATAGCGAATATCAAACGCGAGCGCCAAGATCGGGAAAAGATACATGGCCGCCATGAAAAGCGAGAAGACCGGATACCACGCCTGACACAGGAGAAACTGAAATCGTAACCTTGGGGTCAGCCCTTTCAAATAGCGCGGCGTGTGCGACAGCAGTAATGTGGTCAAACTGCGCGACCATTGGAATTCCTGCACAATCAAATCGGTCAGACAGGCGGGGCCGCCACCATGGGCAATTGCATTTGCCGCATGCGCCCCGCGCCAGCCGCCTGAATTCAGGATCATTGTGGTCGAGTGGTCTTCGGCCAATTCCGGCCCCAATCCGCCAACCTCTTGCAAGGCCCGCGTGCGCACCGCGTAATGTGATCCGATACACATCGGCGCCCAGCCGTTGGAATACCCCACCTGGATCCCACCATGAAACGGCGCCTCGGCATAAAGCCGCATGCGCGCCGCCCAGCTTCCGTTGGCGTTGCTGTCACAAATCGACGGCGCGCTGACGTACCCCACCCTTGGGTCTTCAAACCCGCGCAAGATCGCCTCCAGATACCCCGGCTCTGGTGCGTGATCTGCATCCAGTTGCGACACAACATCATAGCGCGCATATCCGTAATGGTCATAAAAATAAGCGAGGTTCCCCTCTTTACACCGGGTTCGGCGCGGCCATTCTTTTTGATGATAGGCCGATACGCCCTTGCGGGTTGAGATGAACACACCATGCGCCTTACACCAGGCGATGGTCTCATCGTCTGGATCTTCATCCGCCAACCAGGTGTCATGAGCAGGCGTTTGTTCGAGCATCGCCAACAAGGTGGTTTGAAGCACCGAGAGCGGCTCTGCTGGCGTTTTGGTGGTCACCATGGCAACCCGCAAGGGGCCCTGCATGATCGGCACCAGGTGGGGCCGAGCGCCGTTCAGCAGGAAACTCATGAAATATGTCATTGTAAAATGAAGCCACAGAATACACAGGCTGATCAGCACATACCGAGAGGTGCCAATGTTGTGTTCCGGGCGCAGCCACCACAGCCAAAAATACGCCATAGCCCCCCACCAGAGCGCAAAACACAGCCAATAGGGCCAGGCACTGTGCCGGCGGGAATTGCCGACGGGTTTGGGCGATTTATTCTGCAACAAAACGGACATGGGATGCCTCCTTTTTGTTGCAAGGCAACCCAAAGCTGGGGGCGGCATCTTGAATGATGTGATCCAGCGTTGAACGCCGCGTTTCAAATCCAAGCACGGCTTTCGCCTTTTGGGCGCAGGCCCATAGCGCAGGGGGATCGCCGGCACGGCGCGGCGCCACATCATAGGGAACCGGACGTCCAGTGATCCGCCCGATGGCATGGATCACGTCAAACACAGATTGCCCCACGCCGCTGCCCAGATTAAGCGCCACACTTGGCCCACCCTCGAGCAAATACCGCGCGGCCAACAGATGCCCATGTGCCAAGTCCTGAACATGGATGTAGTCCCGTACACAGCTTCCATCTGGCGTTGGGTAATCATCGCCAAACACTGACAACGCCCCGCGTTGCCCTGCTGCGGCCAGAAGCGCCAAGGGGATCAGATGTGTTTCGGGATCATGACGTTCGGCCAAAACACCCTCTGGGTCTGACCCGGCGGCGTTGAAATACCGCAGTGCGACATGGCGTAGCCCATAGGCCTGTTCATACGCTTGCAGCATCTCTTCGCAGATCAATTTGGTATGGCCATACGGGCTCATTGGGATCTGTGGGCATGTTTCCGACACAGGGGATGTCTGTGGCTCGCCATAGGTGGCGCAACTTGAAGAAAAGATAATCTTATCAAGGGCACAGGCCTGAGCGGCCTTCAATAGCCCAATCATTCCGCCGACGTTATTGTCATAATAGAGCGCGGGGTCTTGCACGGACTCGCCAACGTAGGCGCTGGCGGCAAAATGCATGACAAGTTTGACTTGATGGCGCCGCATCGCAGCCTCAACCGCCACCGCATCGCGCAAATCAGCACGTTCCAGCGGCCCCCATTGCACGGCATCCGCATGGCCGGTTGACAGGTTATCAAGCGTCACGGGCAGGAACCCATGTTGAGCGAGGTGTTTACAGGTGTGACTTCCGATGAACCCGGCCCCACCTGTAACTAAAATGGGGATCGGCTGGGTCATGACGTCACCGCAAACTCGGCCAATGGGGCCCTGGCCATGGCCCCTTTGAAGTGATGGATCGTTTTTCGCAACCCCTCTTCAAGCGGAACCTTTGGTTGCCAGCGCAGCTTGTCCATCGCCACAGAAATATCGGGTTTGCGTTGTTTTGGATCATCCGTCGGAAGGTCGCGGTGTTCGATTTTCACCCCCGTATCGGTCATCGCAATCACCTTTTGCGCCAGTTCCAGAACGGTGAATTCGCCGGGGTTACCAATGTTGATCGGGGTCCGATCGTCCAAAGGCACGCGCATCAAGCTCTCAATCGCGTCCAACAGATCATCGACATAGCAAAAAGACCGTGTCTGTTGCCCTTGACCGTAAACTGTCAGGTTTTGCCCCCGCAGGGCTTGGTTGATAAAATTCGACACAACGCGGCCGTCATCCGGATCCATGTACGGACCATAGGTGTTGAAGATCCGACCAATGCGGATCCGCACGCCATACCGTTCATGGTAATCGTGAAACAAAGTTTCGGCGGCACGCTTTCCCTCGTCATAACAGGAACGCGGGCCAAAGGTGTTCACACATCCACGATAGGCTTCGGGTTGTGGGCTGATCTCTGGGTCGCCATACACCTCTGACGTCGAGGCTTGGAAAATCTTCGCATCATATTTGCGCGCCAGTTCAAGCGCGTTGATTGCCCCCATCACGCTGGTCTTAAACGTATGGATTGGATCGATTTGATATTTTGGGGGGGACGCCGGACAGGCAAGATTGAATATCTCATCAACCTTTTCGCCAATCTCATAGGCGTTCACCACATCATGGTGCATAAACTTGAAATTTGGATGATGCATGAGATCAGAAATATTACTGATCCGTCCCGTTTGCAGATTGTCCAAGCAAACAACACGATGTCCATTTATCAACTTCCGGTGGCACAACTGGGATCCAAGGAACCCTGCCCCGCCGGTAATTAAGATTGTTTTTTTACCCACCACATGTGGCATGCGCAATTTCTGCGCAGCGTGGCCCCTTCTGAATTGAGCAAGCATTTTTCATTTCCCCACCTAATAGCATCATCGTGATGGGAACGCGGTCCTTGGTGTTATTTCGAAAGCCGCAGTATCGGGCTTTTTCATAAGAGGCTTAATATAGCCGCCTCTTGGTGCGTATCACGATGTACAGTCCTCACTGATCACCGCTCGCCTCAATTGCGTTTACACGCGCTTTGTAATTTTTTGTCTTTCACGCCCTATTTGGGGCTGCGGAAATCAGGATACTCGAATTTACCTTGAATTTTCAATTAATTGGACGGTCTACGGCCAGTGCTGCGCTTATTCCTTTGGTCTATCACCCCCGTAAGGGACTGATACAAAACGCTAAAATTCGAACGCCGTCATTTTCTCGTCGATTTCGCATTAAACCCTAATTGGGAAAATCGGTTTTTTTCCAAGACTTTCAATGGGCTTTGCTCCGAAAACCCCGCAGCTAAACCCTTTGGATATCTTTTGTTAATATAAGGGACTAATGATCCCGCGGGCGTATATTTGCGAGGTTGTTGGTTTTTCGGCGTGACCCGAGTGTGATCAAGGAAATCGGGGACTCACTCAATATTGAGGTCGCTGTTCTTCCGCCACAAATCCGCTCTGTCTGCGCCCTAACTGCGATACACATAAAAACGCCAGACCAACATAGCCGGTCTGGCGCCTGTTCAAAGTCCCGGTTGAACCGTGTTTATCCTTTGCAATCCCATGCGCGTTTCACCAAACGGTCTTGGCGTGAATACCAATACGCCCGTTCATTCGCCGACAATCGCGATGGGTTTCTCAACAGCGCATCCGCTGTTTTCAAGGCTTCTGGCACTTTGCGGCATGGGTAATACTCTGGCGCTGTTGCGGCTGGTTGCTTTTCAACCTCTTCCACTTCACACCCGGCAAGAACCACACAGGCAGTTGCCGTAATCAATGACATTTTAAACATAACAATCCCCTCCTTAATGTGGAAACGCTTGTTAAATGCGACGGGCGGGCACGGGTGTTCTTGTGACATGACCCACAAGAAATTGCGCGTTTTGCGCCCGGGCCCACGGTAGAGTTTTGGCCGTTTCCACCACCACAACTCAGGAAATTCAACTAGATATCAATAAGCTCACCACTTCGAATTCGACCTGTCAACCTAACCCAATGGACCAGTCAGCTTGTAAAAAACCTGTTTTTGAGGATCGTTTTTGACCTATTCCAAGATCAAAACCTGCGCCGATACTTGGGCGGAATACGCATTATCTTACCCGATTCTGACGATGCGTTTTTGCGGTGCTTTTTGTGAGAATTGGGAAATAAGTGACCGTAAAAACAAGAAACCCGGTGCTCCACAACAGGGCTGAGACGGCCATAATGCTTCCCGTGCTTGCACCAAAGGCCGCAAAAAATCGCAGCACAACCGATGCCAAAACAAGGCAATATGAGGTGGTGATCGCACGGTTGGCAACTGGTTTTCGACCGGCATGGGCCAAGCTTGCCCGCGACATAATCGCCAAGGATGTCACCCCGATTGCCCCGGCCATCCAAAGATGTTGCGCCCCAATCATCGGGCTGAACGGGACGCCAAGCCCCGCAAGGCACACCGCCAAAAATCCCAGTGGAACAAAGAGATAGCCAAGGTGCAAGATCCACAACATAGGTTCAGATCGTGTCTGCCACCCCGCCCAGCGCGACCATCGAACAAGATGGGCAACCCCGGCAATCGCGCATAAATATGACACGCCGATATGATCGGGCCAAATGATCCATGCCGCCAAAGAAGGCAGCGTGACCGCCAAAGCGGCGCGATCAATGGCGTTAAACGGCGCCGGGCGCGCTTTGTGTCCCTGTTTGACCAACCAGTTTCGGGTGAAGCTCGGGATGATCCGCCCTCCGACCAGGCTAAGCAACACGACCGCCACACCCAAGCCAAGACGAAACCCAATGGCTTCGGCGGCGACACGCCCCAAAGCGGCCTCGACATGGAACACCAAATTCGCGACCCCAAACAGAAAATAAAGCGCCAAAAGGGGGAGGTTGCGCCAGTTTTTACCGGCCCAGATTTCTCGACCGATGGAAAGGGTCAATGCCGTGGGCAGCAAAAGATCCAATACCCCAGCGATCCCCGGTGACAGAAATTGGGACACCCCAATCGCGAGCCGCCCCAAAAGCCACAACGCGAACAATGCCGCGACAGGCCAGCCAACGATAGGCAATCGTCCGGTCCAGTTGGGCACCGCAGTCAACAAGAAACCTGCCAGAACCGCACCCAGATATCCAAACAACATCTCATGTGCATGCCAGTCGAGCGGGAAAAACAGGGACCAATACGCCGTCTCATTGGACAGAATGACAATCCAATACAGCATTGCAAGAACAGCCCAAATTCCCGCGCCCATAAAAAATGGACGATACCCGTAAGACAGGATCGCCGGGCCTGACCAACCGCGCACGCGTTCCGACGACGACTTTTGTGGCTTTGCTGGTTGTGTGCTCATGGGGTCACGCGAAGGCCATCATGCTAAAGTGATCGCAGCTCGGCACCAGGCATCAAGGGCGTTCGGGTCATCCGGCAACTCCTCGGCCAGCCCCCCTGCGAATGCATCAAAACTTGCACAGCTGGCACCGCTGACACCAACCAGAACCGGAATACCCAATTGAACGGCACGGCCAATGGCGGACACGAACCCGCGGCCGGCGACTTCCTCTGGTCCGAATTTGTTAAGGATAAACAGCGCCGCCCCCTCCAACGTACCGCCTTCAACCCGCGTGACCGCCTCGGCAATTGCACTTGGATCCAACCGGCAGGCATCAGAGCCCGCGCCAAGATTTTGGGTAATTTGAATAACCGGACCCTTGGGTAAAACCTGCACCTTCATGTCACAGCCATTTTCAAAGCTGCTTTCGTGACTAAGATCTTTCACGATCCCCGCCAAGGCGACCCCCTTGGCTTGCAACCGCGCGACAAGCGCGCTCAGAAGTCGATCTGTTTCGCCTTGTTTTTGCGATGTCACACGCGCAATTTTCATCATCCTATCCTTCGCTTATCGGACCAATGAGTGCCCAGACCAATCGACCCCTCGATCCCCGGTTAAAAAACCATCTGACAGACGGATATTTTCATCCATCTCCTGAATGTCACGCGCGATGACATCCGCGGTTTTTTCTCCCTCCAGCAGGTCGCGATACATCTGACAAATCTCGACAAACCCATTGGATTGTGGTGACAGGCGCAACGCGGTGACACCGGCCTCTTTCAAAGAGTCGATTTGATGCACGGCGCAGGCATAGGTGTCAGACAGGGTCTGCACGCCGTTCATTGTCAGAAACGGCTGGTCTTCCAGCGTGCGCACATCCAGCCCATCCGCATCATCCTCACATGCAAATTGGCAATTGTCTTTGGCCCGCCCATGCATACGCGCGTGGTAGCAACGGCCCGAAATGGCCAGCGGCACGCGACCATGGCCCCAGACCTCAATCGCCACGCCCAGATCAGCACCAGCTTTCGCCAGAACACTGACGGACCCCAAGGGCAACTCTGGCGGCAGGCACACCCGTTTGGCCCCCCGCGACGCCAGCCACGACAACGTGCCTTCATTGTAAACATTCACCAATGGGCCAACAGAAAATGGTGCATTTTCAGGCAAATAGGTCAAAGCCGTCAGGTCGTTAATCTCAACCTCAACCCCCATATCAGACAGTTCCGCCGCCTGCTTGCGTTCGCGTTTCAATGTTACCAAAGCCAAGCTGGTCAATGAGACCTGCTTCCCTGCCTCCAGCAAGGTTGCCACCGCATCCGGAATGCGTGCCTGATAAAAAGGCAACCGTTTTGAGCAGACCAGCTCGCCCAACACAACCCGATCAACAGGGGCCGATGCCAGCGCATCATAAAAGGATGCCCAGCGCTCCGCGCTCCAGAAAAACTGATTTGGTCCTACGGTCAATTCCATCGGCTTATCTCCATGTTTTCTTGTAAGCACCGGTGGTCATCGCCTGCCCTTCGGACAAGCGCGCGAGCATGCCTTCGGGCATCGGCTGCCCCGCCTCAAGCGCATCCACAGCCGCACGGAAGTTGCGCACCACTTGGGCCACATATGATCGTGACCGTTGCCGCCCTTCGATTTTAAGCGCCGTGACACCGGCCTTTTGTAGCTGAGGGATCAGTTGTTCGGCGTTCAGGCTGACCGGATCCTCAAACAAATGCCCGGTAGCGTCCCCCGCACTAAAGCAGCCTTTGCACAGGGTCGGATAAGGGGCGGCATCTTCTTTGCCGACGCGGTGGATTGTGTAGCCACCCAAACGGGCATCCAAGACACCGTCATCATCGTGATACTCGACGTGGCTCGCGGGCGAGCAGACACCGTTCATATTGGGTGACCGGCCGGTGGCATATGATGACAGTGAACAGCGCCCTTCGGCCATGACACACAGCCCACCAAAGACAAACACTTCGGTTTCCACCTCGGTTTCGGCGTTGATCGCGGCGATTTCAGGGACGGACAGAACCCGAGGCAAAACCACGCGTTTCACGCCAAATGTCTCTGCATAAAAGTTGATCATATCCGCATTCGCCGCAGCGGCCTGAACAGACAGGTGGCGGCGAAGTTCGGGATGATTGCGCGCGGCGTAATCCAACAGGCCCGGGTCCGCCAGGATCACCGCATCAGCGCCCGAGCTGGCCGCGTCAGACACGGCCCGATGCCAAATCGCCTCGTCGCCTGCGCGCGGGAATGTGTTGATCGCAATCAGCACTTTGGATCCCTGCGCATGGGCAAAGGCAATGCCCTCGCGCATCTCGGCACGATCAAAATTCAACCCCGGAAAATTCCGCGCGTTGGTCTCATCCGCAAAGCCACAATAGACGGTATGGGCCCCGGCTTTTACCGCGGCCCGCAAGGCGGCTGGCGTGCCGGCTGGACAAACAATTTCCATCACCATGCCTCGGCCTCCTCTGGTCGTGACAGGTAAACACCGGTGCGACGTTCCAAAAACCCAAATGCGCGTTGAAGCGGTTTGGCCATGGGGCCAGTCAATTGGGTGATTTCCTCTGACAAATCCAGTTCGGCATCATCGACCGCATTGCGCAAAGCAAGCGCCGCGGATGTGTCCCCTTCAATCAGCAAGTCGCGAGAAAAGAACAGCGCATCACCATCAAAGGCCCCGTGGACAAGACCCAGCAAGGCGGCAATTGGCCCGGCAATGCGCGCATCCCCCACGCCCTGCCCCCTCACGACCTTGATGCGTGGCACGCCGCCATTTGGCTCCAGCTCAATCACAAACGGCAGATCCGTTGGATCCAGCACAAAGCACGCATGGTCATGTTCGCCCAACCGACGAAACAGACTTGGATGATGGGTGGCCACCCGTTTTGAGTAAGCCGTAAGAGACATGGACAATGGCGCCAACGGCATCACCCGCAGCGCGCGCGCGACCAGCGGCGGCACTTTGGGAATTGGCATTGAGGATTGGGTCAAATGGTGTTCCTTTTTCCCAGCCGCATTTTTCCGGAAAATGTGGCGTTCAACCCGCCCTTGCTACGCGGTTGCAAATGCGCCCGAGTTGACGATTGTCAAATCACCGATATTTTTTTGCTGTTACATGCTGGAAAAATCGAATTGAGGAGTGGCCTCTTGCGCGAGCTTCCACCATTTCCAAGTTTGCGCAGTTTTCTGGACTGGTGCAATGAAACAAACCAGCTGACCTCTGTGCCAGAGCCCGTCGCCACACGCCACCAGATGACGGCTGTCCATCGCATGGTGCTGGAAGCCGGTGGGCCGGTGTTGCGGTTTGATCAACCGATGATCGACACTGGCACACCATCAGATACGCCCGTGATCACCAATCTTTTTGGAACAACCGCCCGCGTGGCCGCCGGGCTGGGCATTACATTGGACAAACTGGATGATCTGGGCGCCTTTCTTGCCGCCTTGCGCGCGCCTACGCCGCCGGATGGTTTGCGCGATGCTCTGTCGCGGTGGCCCATGTTAAAAGCAGCCCTTTCCACGCGGCCTAAAATTGTCAAATCTGCGCCCGTGCAGCAGGTGGTCAAGACCGAGAATGACGTCGATTTATCCGCCATCCCTGTGCAAACCCATTGGCCGGGAGATGCAGGACCGCTGATCACGTGGCCCGTTGTTGTCACCCGGCCCCACGGCACAGAGGCAGGGGATGTCGCAACCTATAATGCCGGGGTGTACCGCGCGCAGGTGTTGGATCACAACCGGGTGATTATGCGCTGGTTGCCCCATCGTGGCGGCGCGGCCCATCACCAAAGTTGGGCGCGTGAAGGTGAGAAAACGCCGATTGCCATTGTCTTGGGCGCAGATCCCGCAACATTGCTGTCGGCGGCCCTTCCGCTTCCGGAAAGCGTATCAGAGCTGACCTTTGCAGGTGCGTTAAACGACACACGCCCCCGGTTGGTTGCGGCCAAAACCGTGCCGTTGATGGTGCCAGCCGAGGCCGAGATCATTCTGGAGGGATGGGTGTCACCAACAGACACGGCACCCGAAGGCCCCTTTGGCGATCACACCGGGTATTACAATCCCGCGGAACCCTTTCCTGTGATGCATGTCACGGGGATCACACATCGCAAAGATCCGCTCTATCTGTCGACCTATACAGGACGCCCACCGGATGAACCGGCGATCATAGGCGAGGTTTTCAACAAGCTGGCCTTGCCGACAATGCGTGCACAGATCCCTGAAATCAAAGACATTTGGTTGCCGCCTGCCGCATGTTCCTATCGTATGGCTGTCGTCAGCATCAACAAACGCTATCCGGGGCAAGCCCGCCGGGTGATGATGGCCTTGTGGGGAATGCTGCCACAGTTCAGCTATACCAAGATGATCATCGTGGTGGACGATGACATTGATCCGCGAAACTGGGACGATATTGCAT
Source organism: Aliiroseovarius lamellibrachiae (assembly GCF_018599245.1). GTDB lineage: Bacteria > Pseudomonadota > Alphaproteobacteria > Rhodobacterales > Rhodobacteraceae > Aliiroseovarius > Aliiroseovarius lamellibrachiae. The sequence continues at coordinate 458,865 of NZ_JAHEVJ010000002.1, read as the reverse complement.
GGGCACTGGCCACGCGCATGGATCCATCGCGGGATGTGATGATGATTGAGAACACCCCGATGGATTATCTCGATTTTGCCTCTCCTCAACCCGGGCTTGCGGGCAAAATGGGCATTGACGCCACCACAAAAATTGACAGTGAAACCACGCGTGAATGGGGAGAGGTGATGGCCACCGCCCCTGACGATGCCGCCTTTGCAGCGGATCTTGTTGCACGCGTGATGCCGGAGTTGAAAGCATGACCAGCCCTCGTGTTATTTTAGGTGTCGCGGGGGCCTCAGGTGCGGCGCTTGCGCTGTCGGTCGCGCGCCAGCTTCGCCAGACCGATGTCACCTTGGATTTGGTTGTCAGCCGGGCCGCAGAACGGACGTTGCAGGAAGAATGCGGCCCCAACGCCAAAGAGGCACTGTTCTCTCTGGCGACGACCCTGCATTCAATTGACAATATCGGTGCAACTATCGCCTCGGGGTCCAGCCCGGTGGCGGGGATGATCGTGGCCCCCTGCTCCATGCGCAGTTTGGCGGCCATCGCAAACGGACTAGACGACAATCTGCTGACGCGCGCGGCGGGCGTTCAATTGAAAGAACGACGCCGATTGGTGCTGATCACGCGCGAGGCCCCGTTAACGCTTGCGCATCTTCGCAACATGAGGTCAGCGACAGAGCTTGGCGCGATCATCTTCCCACCTGCGCCGGCATTTTACCTCAAGCCACAAAGCCTTGATGAGGTCATCGACCAAATCGCCGCGCGTTCCATTGATTTGCTGGGGATATCACGCCCGATGGCAAAATCCTGGTCGGACAGCTGATCCCCAAAGGCAGAATTTGACCTTGATCAAAGAACTGAGAACGACTCGCATCTATTAACTGACGAAAATACTCAGATTGAGTCTGCTCAGACAAAGGTGCCGAGATGGAATTGAAACTAAAAGACCTCGCGGTTGGGGACCGGGCACAGGTGGCGAAATTCTGTGACACTGCGCAATCCTATAAACGCAAATTGTTGTCGATGGGCCTGACCTTGGGCGCAGAGTTTAGCGTCACCCGACTGGCCCCTTTGGGCGACCCTGTTGAAATTCGCATTCGTGGGTATGCCCTTAGTCTTCGCAAACACGAAGCCGAAGCAATATCGGTTACAAAGGTCACCGCATGACCGCGCTCACCATTGCGATTGCTGGCAACCCAAATTGCGGGAAAACCACCCTTTTCAATACCTTAACGGGAACCCACCAACATGTAGGAAATTGGCCCGGCGTGACGGTTGAAAAAAAGGTCGGGACATTCACACATCAATCGATCACCGTAAATCTGGTTGATCTTCCCGGCGTATATTCACTGAGTGTTGCCGGCGATGACGCATCGTTGGATGAACGGATTGCCCGCGACTTCATCCTGACCGAACAGCCAGACCTCGTTGTAAATGTGCTGGATGCCTCGAACCTTGAACGCAATCTCTATCTGACCGTTCAACTGCTTGAAATGGGCACACCCGTTGTGGTGGCATTGAACATGATGGACATCGCCGCGTCGCGGAAAATCCAGATTGATACGCATGCGCTGTCGCAAAAGCTTGGCTGCCCCGTGATTGGTTTGGTTGCGGCTGAGAACACGGGCATTGCCCCCCTAAAAGACCTTGTGATTGACGCCGCGAAGAACGGCCTGCGACCGAGCAACAGCACTGTTTTCTCGCCCCCTATGGAAGCTGCAATCGCGAAGCTTTGCGACATGCCCCCAACAACAATAGGTACGCAAAACGCCCGATGGCTGGCGATTAAAACCCTTGAGGGGGATGAGATTTGCCCCGCCATGATAGATCCCGAATTCGCCGATCAGGCGCAGCTATTGCGTCAGGAACTAGAGGCCGAAAGCGGGTTGGACGCGGACACGTTGGTCGCCTGTGGGCGCTATGAATTTGTCGCGCAGATTGTTGAGCATGCGGTTCAACGAACCAATGAAATCAGCCGAACGATCTCAGATCGCGTCGACCATGTGATCCTCAACCGGATGCTTGGCATTCCGATTTTCCTGCTGGTCATGTATCTGATGTTCATGTTCACCATCAATGTCGGCGGGGCGTTCATCGACTTTTTCGACATTTTGGCGGGCACGCTGTTTGTGGACGGAGTGGCCGAACTGTTGGCATGGGGTGGCGCACCAGACTGGAGCGTGACTTTGCTGGCAACGGGGGTTGGTGGCGGCATTCAAACCGTCGCGACCTTTATCCCGATTGTGGCCTGCCTTTTCCTGTTTCTCTCTGTGTTGGAGGACAGCGGCTATATGGCACGCGCCGCTTTTGTGATGGACCGTTTCATGCGCATGATCGGTTTGCCGGGGAAATCATTTGTACCGCTGATTGTTGGGTTTGGCTGCAATGTCCCTGCAATCATGGCGACACGGACACTGGACAGCCAACGGGATCGCACGTTGACCGTGATGATGGCCCCTTTCATGTCCTGTGGCGCCCGGTTGCCCGTTTATGCGTTATTTGCAGCCGCCTTTTTCCCCACGGGCGGGCAAAACCTTGTTTTTGCGCTGTATTTCCTTGGTTTATTGGCGGCCGTTGGAACCGGGTTACTTTTGAAAGTCACACTGCTACAGGGCAAACCCACCCCCTTCGTGATGGAACTCCCCCCCTATCATCTCCCCTCATTTCGCGGGATATTGCTGCGCAGCTGGCATCGGTTGCATGATTTTCTGACCGAGGCCGGGCAAGTCATCGTTGCGATGGTGGTTGTGCTCGCGTTTCTGAATTCCTGGGGCACGGATGGCAGCTTTGGCAACGAAGACAGCGATGCATCTGTGTTGTCACAAATAGGGCGCACCCTAACCCCGGCCTTTGCCCCGATGGGTATCGAACAAGACAATTGGCCAGCGACCGTCGGCATATTCACCGGGATCCTCGCCAAAGAGGCCGTGGTTGGCACGCTCAATACGCTTTATGCCGATTTGGCCGCGGAAGGCCAACAGGGGGAGAAGCCCTATTCTCTGGCCAATGGCATCACATCCGCCTTCGCCACAATCGGCCCAAATCTGCGCGATGGGTTTGGCATGGCGAGCGACCCGCTGGGCTTGAATATCGGCGATGTCAGTTCACCCGACGCGGCCGCAGCGACCCAAGAGGTTGACGGCAGTATTTTTGGCACGATGGCCTCGTTATTTGACGGGCGTATTGGGGCTTTTGCTTATCTTCTGATGATTTTGCTTTATATGCCTTGTGTGGCAACGGTTGGGGCCATCTGGCGCGAAACCGGTTGGCGCTGGGCCGTGTTTGCCAGCGGATGGACCATGGGCATGGCCTATGGAACGGCGGTGCTGTTCTATCAGGTCGCAACCTTCGCCAGACACCCCACAGGGTCAAGCTGGTGGATTGCTGGGATCCTTGGCTTGGTCCTTTGCCTTGTCGTTGCCCTTGGCCTGATTGGCCGGAGGTCAAATGCCACGCCGCCACCAATGGCATTGCGTTAGGATTTCCCCATGCTGCTGGACCTCAAAGCATATCTAGAGAAGCGTGGCTCTGCGAGCATTGTGGACTTGTCCAACAAGTTTCGCACACCCCCAGATGCATTGCGTGGAATGCTTGCGCATTGGGTCAAAAAAGGGCTGGTCGTGCGGCATGATTTTGGCGCGGAATGCGGTGGCTGCAAGCCGACAGGCGATTGCGGTGGCTGCGGTGTCTCGGCGAGTTTTGAGATTTATGATTGGATTGGCCCCCAAGGATAATTGGGGGCCAACACCTTTTCCTGCACCAAAACAACACCCGTCGCAGGTGTTATACGGTTCAATTTTGCGGCAGCACGTCTTGGTCTTCCGGCGCAAAATGCCCCATCCATTTTCTCACATCAAAGACATCAAAATAGATTGAAATCAGCGCGGGGAAGACCAGCAAAACCAAGATCATTGATGCCATCAACCCAAATGCAACGGACACCACCAAGGGAACCATCGTCTGCACCTGCGGATTACTGTCCAAAATGATCGGCACCAGACCAATAAAGGTGGTTGAGGTCGACAATAGTATTGGTCGGAACCGCGCCCGAACTGCATTCAGAGCGGCCTCTACATAATTCCTCTCGATCAGGTGGGTTTGGAAAAATGTCAGAAACAGAATGGCGTTGTTGACCACAATCCCAGCCAGAGAGGCAAAGCCAATCATGCTTGGCATCGACATGTTCAACCCCAGCGCCCAGTGGCCCAAAATTGTGCCAATTAACGCAAATGGGATCGACAGCATGATCACCACCGGCAATGTGTAGGATCGGAATTGAAATGCCAGCACCATATAGACTCCAACAAGCCCCAAAAGCAGCAACACCCCCAAAGATTTCTGGCTTTCGTTCTGCTCTGCGGTTGCCCCGCTGATGCCGACGGAAACGCCTGGAAAACGCGCCTTGATATCTGGGGAGATATCGTCCGTCACCACAGCGGAAATAAGCGCGGATGTGGTGGCTGATTTGTCAATCTGCCCCCGGATCCGCGCCAGCGCACGGCCATCTTTCCGTGTGATTGTTGGATAGCCCTGCTTCATGGTCAGCTCTGCAACTGTCGACAAGGCCACCTGTTTGCCTTGCCCGACAGAGATCGGAAACTGCTCCAGATCGGTCAGGTTGGCGACGGTATCATCCAATTTCACCCGCACAGACATGCTGGATTGATTTGAACGAAAGCTGTCCGTCTCGGCCCCTTCAAATGCGCTGCGGATCTGGTCAGACACACGCTGCGGCGTCAACCCAATGGAATAGCCATATTCATTAAGCGTCAACCGGATTTCTTGCCGGCCACCATAGAAATCCTGCGAGGCCTCACTGACATCCGGGCGCGCCAAAAGCGCGCCGAGCATGGCGTTCGATGCCGCCTCAAGCTCTGCCAGATCATATCCGGTCAATTCCACATCAAGATCAAATCCACCGGGACCCATTTCAGACTGTGTAAACGATGATTGCGTCAGATCCGCAATCGGCCCCGCCGCCGCCCGCCATGCATCAAGCACCTCATCGGCGGACACATTCCGCAGGCTACTTTCCAGCAGGTCGACCGTAATGGTGGCCGTGTTGGATCCGTTGTCATACACATCACTGTTTACAGCATATTGCACCAAACGGCGTTGCACCAAGGGCGCATTCCCCACGGTGCCTTGCGTGAATTTCTGATCCACCTGATCCAAAGCCACAAGCAATTGATCCACGGTCGAGATCGTGTGCGCGCGCGCGATCCCCGATGTCAGTGAAAAGCGCGCCCGGATCGTATCGCTTTCGGTCGCGGGGAACCCCACCACCTTAATGGTACCAGACGCGATCAGGGCGATGGACAGCATTAAAATCGCAACGACTGACCCAAGCGTCAGATACCGCCATTCAACCAGCCGCGCCGCGATGGGCAGCACCACACGCTCTTTCAACCGATCCAACAACTTCGCCGCCCATCTGTTTTCGTGATCCTCGACCCCGCCGCCGCCCGAATGGCTTAAGTGATGCGGCAGGATCAAAAACCCTTCGATCAAAGAAAGCGACAGCGTGATCAACAAGACCACCGGAATAAAGCGTAGAATTTGCCCCATTTCACCGGACAAAAACATCAGCGGACCAAACACACAAGCGGTTGTTAGAAAAGATGAAATCACACCCGGCATGACCTCCAACGTGCCTTTTACCGCCGCTTCCAGCGGGCCGACCCGGTGGCGCCATTTGTCGATATTTTCCGCGATGACAATGCTGTCATCCATGATCAGACCGACCGCCATCAAAAGGGCCACAAGCGTGATCATATTGATCGTGACGCCAAGGGTGCTCATAACAAAAAGGGTGCCGAGGAACGACACGGGAAGGGTCGCAGAAATCCATAACGCCTCGCGCAGGGAAAAGAACAACCACATGGTGGCGAACACCAGAACCAGCCCCATGGCGATGTTTTTCACGATGACATCAAGGCGTTCCTCGACAACCTCGGTCATATTGTTGGTGACGGTCAGATCGAAGGGGGCGGGATAGGCGGCCCGCTCGGCTTCGATCACTTCTGACACCTCCTCGAAAACCCGAATACTGTCCACATCTTTGGCTTTTGAGATCGAGATAATGGCCGCTTGGCTGCCGTCGATAAAGGCCTCGATATCCTCATTGGCATCGCGCATCTGCACGTCGGCCAGATCACGTAACCGCACAAACCCGCCGGATGCATTTTGCAAAACAATGAGGTCTTCAAGTTCCGCAACGGTGCGGCGGGTATCATCATAGCGCAGCACAATGCTGTTGTCCGTCAGATCAGCACTTCCAAGCGGCTGGCTGAGGCTGCGCGCGGTGATGGCATCAACAATGTCGCGGCTCGACAGTCCAAAACGGCGCAAGGCGGCTTCGTCAAACACCACCTGAAGTTCGCGATCCGTGATGCCCGAAACAGTGGTGTCCGCAACACCGTCCAAAGCCAAAAGTCGGTCCGCCAATTGGTCGCTATATTCGATCAGTCCCTGTTTTCCAGAAATCCCCGACACCGCAAGCAGTGCGACAAGATCGGTTCGAGACATGACCTCAACAGCGGGGGTTTCCGCCTCGGCCGGGAAATCATTTATGCCGGACACCGCCGAGAACACATCATTGAAGAACTGGATAATTTCGCCGCCTTCCGACATTTCTGCGGTGGCACTCGCGCGGCCATCTACGGACAGGCAGGTCAACTCCGCCAAGCCATTGACGCCGGTCAAAGCATCTTCCAGAGGCGTGCAAACATCTTCGTCCACATCGCGTGCAGACGCGCCAGGATAGATCACCGTGACCCCAACATTTGTGGCCGCAAATTCGGGAAAGGTCTCGCGCTCGATTGAACGGATTGTCGCAACGCCCAAAATGCAGATCAGTACCATCATCAAATTGGCGGCCACCGGGTGGCGTACAAAATAGGAAATCATATCACTTGTCCCCGCTTTCCGGCAGATCGACCGGGGCAAGTTTCATCCCCAGAACGGGTGGATTTGGCGACCCCAAAACCAAACGCTGTCCGTCGCGAAGCCCCTTTATGACAATCACCTGATCTTTGAGAACCTGGCCCAATTGCACTTCGCGCATTTCCAATCGGTCGTCATCATTTGCCACATAGACGAAGGACGTCCCCTGATCGGACATATGCACCGCATTGCGTGGGATCGACAGATTGTTCCCAGTGGGTTTGGTTTGGAATGTCACCTCGACGAAGCTGCCAACTTGAAGCGGTGGCCGGTGAAGCACGGGATGCGCCACCAACGGATCACTGACGCGTACGACAATTCCCATCGCGCTGGTTTCGCTGTCCATAGAGCCCCTTTGGCGCATGATCTGTGCAGACCAGCCTTGCATCTCGGTGTTTGACGCAAGTCGCACGGTTGCCGTTACGCCGGCTTCATTCAGCACGTCGACAAAACGGCTGGTTTCAATTTCGACGTCCGCAGCGACATCTGGCGCAATATCAGGCGCGCTCTTGCCATTGAAAAGCGAAAACACCAGGGGGCCAAAGGCCGAGGGTTGCAGCTCTGCCACCACTTCAACCGCATCGGTGCTTTCAAGCGTGATAAGGTTGTCCCCAACACGGACAAATTGGCCCAACTCGCCCGAAATACTCGCGACGCGCCCACGGAAAGGTGCGCGAATGGTTGTTTTCGACAGGGCACGTTCCGCCTCGGCCAACTCAGCAAGGCGCAAGGTCAAGGTCGCACCCAAGGTCTCTTTTTGCGCTGGGAATAAGGCCAGAGTATTATCTGTTTTTGTGAGCGACATTTGCTGGGCCAAAAGCGATTTTTGCGCACTATCAACCGCGGCCACCGACCCGGCGCCACGATCCAACAGGGATTTTACCCGCTCATATTCCGCTTGCGCGACCTCCAGGATGCGCCGTTCTACATCGCGCAATTTGGTTGTATTTTCTTCCTGCCGGGTCATTTCCGCGATCTGCGCTTTTACAGACGCCACATTGGCCAATGCCTTGCTGTGGGCAAGTTCGTGGTCTGTGCGGTCCATCCCGAACAGCACTTGGTCCTTTTCGACAATGTTGCCCACATCCAAACCGACAGGCATTTCAACCATACGCCCCTGCACTTCCGCGATGGCAGACCAGCTGTGTTCGGCGGCGACACGACCATATCCCACCGCTTCGGACGCGATGGGATGCGAGGAGATGGTTTGCATACGCACGGCCAGCGCCGTTTCTGGCAAGGTCGGCATGTCGGGCGCAGGCCGCGATGTCATCCAGACAAACCCCACCGCACCAACAACCAGTGGCGGAAGTAATAAGAGTGGTTTCAGGTTCATCAGGATCTCTCTTTCAGGTTTTGGCTTTGGCGGTGGATATCACGGTTTGTCACGTATCCTGCGCGGAGTGCAAAACACACGACATCTGTTTAACGTGGCGCTTTTTGTTTTCCGTCGCGCTCTGTGTGATTTTCATATCACATTCCGTCTTTCGCATATGACTTAAACTTCTGCCAAGGCACAAGCCCCAATAAGCGGCATTTGGGCACAGCGACCCACCCTGAAAACACATTAGCCAAGGGTCGCTCAAACGTTATTCAGCCTTAAACGACAAAAGCCGGCCCGCAGATCGCGAACCGGCCCAGCCCTATCGGTTTGTTCGACGTCACATCAAATCAAAGCGCGCACTTTTTCCAAGAGCGCTGCGTTCACCGCGACACCTTCTTTTGCTGCGCGATGGCGACAGGCCCGGCGGCCATCGCCCGGCAAACGCGCGCCATCCTGCTCCCGAAACGAAGCAAGCAATGCCGTCAGCTTTTCTTGGAACATGCCGCCCGACGTGGCAACAGGGTCAATCGCAATAAAGAACTGACCTGTTTTCGGCGGCCCCCCCGCTGTGCCGGAAAACGGGCTGGCGACGGACCCCAAGGTGGCCCCGGTCATCGCAGCGGCCATCAGCTCCACCGTCAGCGCAATTCCGACCCCTTTGTAGTCACCGGATGGAACCATCGACCCTTTCAGGCCCGCATCTGGGTCAGTGGTCGGCGCGCCATCGGCATCCAACACCCAGCCCAAGGGCACCTCTTTACCTTCGCGCGCGTGTTTCATCACTTCGCTTTTGGCAATGGTGCTGGCCGATTGATCGATCAGCAAAGCGGCGTTGCCAGCCTCATCCGGTGCCGAGATGGAAAACGGGTTCGTGCCCACCACGGGCTTGGCCCCCCCGGATGGTGCGATCGACGCGGGCGCATTGGTAAATCCAAGCCCCAACAATCCGGCCTGTGCCAACCGTTGGGTATGCACACCAAGAACACCACAGTTATAGGAATTATTCACCGCAAGAACAGCGACCCCCATCTCTTTCGCCAATGGGATCAGTTTTTCAAACCCCAAATCAATGGCAGCATGCGCAAACCCTGTCGCCGCATCGACGGTAACCACGGCTGGTCGCGGTTGCGCCAAAACTGGGACAGCCTGCCCATCGACCTTACCGCATTCCACATGCTGTGCGTAAATCGGGATATAGGCGAGCCCATGCGAGGCCACCCCATCCGCTTCAGTCATCGCGGTCGCCACGGCCAATGGGCGGGCGTTTTGTTCGGATGTGCCTGCGTTCACAAGGGCGCGAAAGGCAAGGTCTTCGATTTCAGATAGGGTCAGTGTTTCAGTTGCGGTCATGTCGGTCTTTCTTGTTGTTATTCTTGCGGATCAGTCACCTAGGTCAGTGAGAGCGGATCAATCATTGTCGCTTAACCCTGCCCCGGCCCCACGCAGGCGGCTCTCTTCGGTTGCTGGCGCATAGGTGCGATGGGCAAAAACGCCAAGGCGCTCCCAGCTTTCGTCAGACACATCTGCGCGCATCACCGGTTCACGTCGCCCGGCCATTTCAGCGGGCGCGATGAACACCACGCGATCCGCTTGCGCAGATCGAAGCGCCGTTGCATCGCCTTGAACGCTGAGTTGTTTGCCATCGGTGGCCAAACGGACACCCTCCCATTCAACGGCCACTGGCACCCCAAGGCGCAATGCAGCCCCCCCCATAAAGGGCACCGCGAGCATCGGCAGGCTGACGTTTTCCATCGTAATGGTTCCACGCTCGAGCAAACGCACAGCGCAATCACTTAAGGCGGCACCGGCCAACAGCGGGCTCATCCGCCGCGCGGGCGCATGCCAGACGTCGGCGCGCAACGATACAGGCGAGAAATCAACCGGCGGCAGGCGGTCGTTAAGCTCCAGCAAATCTGCCAGCAATTCGGGTCCAGAAAACCCAAAAGACGACAACCAACGCGTGCCTTTGGCGGCTTCTTCCGCCAATCCCCAGGACAAGCCGGCGCCACGGGCGGCCCGTTTGCTCATCGCTTCGATTTCGTTCAAAGAATGGCTCATGCGCCCACCCCTTTCATGTCGGATCCGTCACGATCTGGAAACACCCAGAAATCTGCGTTCTCAGTCGTCAGTTCGGTTGGGAACGGCGCATTGCCATACATACAAATCCGCACCCAACGATCAGAGCGTGGATCAAATTGTGTGGCCCCAAAGAACGCCAACTTACAGCGCAGCATGTCAATCGGCAGCACCTGATCCGAAATCGTGTTGTCGCGAATTTCCGCATAGGGCGCGCGGCCCACAATTTGCGCCCGGCGCAAGACGTGGCGATGCTCTGGATGGCGCAAAACAAACTCAGCAACCTGCGCCTCGTCCGGCCAATGCTCAAGTGCCGCAAACAAACGCGCCGCATCCCGCCCGGGTGCCAAGGGTTGCTCATATTCTTCAATAGGTTCTTCGAACCGTTCGCCCAAACGGGGTTCCAGCTTTTCTTCAGACACATACCACGCGCGGGCTTTATTCTCCGGCGCCACCCAATCAGTGTCGATCGCCCACGCATAAATATCCCGAAGCAAGGCGCGCAGTTCGCCAATTGTCATTGCCCCAGCTATACGGAAAGTCGCGGTATTGTCAGCCGCCATATCATCAGCGAACCCATCAACCAGATCACCATAAGGTTCGAGGATAAGCGACGCGATCCATTCCTGCCCTTCCAGCGACAGGGCAGTTTCGGCCCAAATATATAACCCATCCCAAGGGCGCGGACCGCTCAGGTCATTTTTCGCGAGATAGTCGCTCACTTTTTCCACGTCAGCCCGCAGACCGTCGAGCTTCTCAAGCTGGATCTTATGTTCTGAATGCCATCCTGCGATGGTGATTTTGCTCCGTTCAATCAACGACAGGAAAAGGGCCACCTCTTCTGCGCCAGCAGCCTGCAAAGACCGCACAGTCTGAATGGCGTTTTCTCTGGCCGCCACCCAGTTGTTGAAAAGAACCGGATGGTTGAGCAGGAACGGCGCCATGCCCAGCCCGGTTGAATTGCCGATGCCCATCGAGCGGGCCAGTTCGTCAGACAGTTTCGCCGCATCTTCGCCTGCATTTGCAGCACGACGATCCGCCATATGCTGCACCAGATCACGTACAAACCAGCGGGTCAGGAAAACCGACAGCATTTCCACTTGGAACGGGGCGCGGAATTCGGGCCGGTCGGCGATCATTTCGCGATCCGCCGCGCCCAATTTTCCTGATCCATAAACAGCGGTGGTGCGCATCAGATACCCCACAGCGTCAATTTGTTCAGCAGAGGGTTGGCGACCGGCCGCCAGTTCAGACACCACATGTTCCCACAGGCGAACCGATCGGTTGGCGCGCGATACAGACAGTTCCGTTCCCGAAACACGACCCGCTTCTTGCACCGGAATATTATGGGACAGGCGTTCAATATCGTCCGCAGTCGGCACCCCGTCAAACAGAGTAAATGTTGCATCCCAAGCCTCGGCGATCACGCGGTCAGATCGTTTTTCCGCAGGAAGGTCATGTGCATAGGCAATCAAAGAATAGGCACGGTCTGGGCCATGTGCGGTATAAACCGCGTGACCTTCACCATTGTCATCCACCTCAAATGCGGTTTGCTCAAACGTCCAGCCTTCGCGCGCAAGGCGGCGGGTCAGGACGCGCATAAACGACAGGCGCGATTGATGGATGGAACCGAGGCGCGCGAGGCGCATGACCGTATTTGGGTCGCGGCGTGCTATATCGCTCATTCTATTGGCCTTTGCAGTCAGGACGTTAAGGTGGTTTCCTTTTTCAGCGAATTGGAAACGCGGAATGTCGGGCGCCCGAAGGCGCCCGACAAAGGCTTAGCTTTCTTTGCCTTTGGCCAAGGTGATGCGCAGGGCATCCCACAGGGACGGCAAAAGGATCAGCGAAACGGGTACAGCGGTCACAACGATAAAGCTTTGCAGCTTGGACACGCCGCCCGATCCAACCGAGATCAGGATGATTGCCATGACGCCCATGGCCACGCCCCAGAACACACGCACTGGAACCGAAGGGGTGTCGCCTTTGGTCATCGTAGCAGAGATCACATAGCTCATCGAATCCCCGGTTGTGGCCACAAAGATCGTGGTCAGGATCAGGAACATGACCGAGACAAGAAAGCCCATCGGCAAGTTCGAGGTGATCGCCAACAGGGCCGCTGGCAGGTTAAAGCCCTCAAACGCCGTCGAAATGGTGCCCGGCTCGGACAGTTCCATAAAGATGCCGGTGCCGCCAATGATAGTGAACCAGAAGTTGGTCACAATCGGTGCAATGATCGACAGCATGATGATGATCGAACGGATCGAGCGACCACGCGACACGCGCGCAATGAACATTGCCATCAGCGGGCCATAGCCCATGAACCAGCCCCAGAAGAACACGGTCCACCAGCCCAGCCAGCCGGGTGCGCCAAAGACGCCCGCGTCCCCGCGGAACAGCGCCATCTGGAAGAAGTTTCCGATATAGGTGCCAAAGCCCGAAAAGAACGAGCCAAAGATAAACCCGGTTGGGCCGGCAATCAGAACAAACACCAACAACACAGCGGCCAGGATCACGTTCACTTTCGACAGGATCTGAATACCGCGCGACAGACCAGTCATCGCCGACACGGTGTAAATTGCCACCAGACCAGCGATCACAATCGCTTGGGTGATGAACACATCAGGAATACCAAAAAGGTCGGACAGACCATAGCTGACTTGCAAACCAAGAAAACCAATGGGGCCAACAGTGCCCGCCACAACGGCGATGATGGAGGCGGCATCAGCGATCAACCCAATCGGGCCGTGGATCGCTTTGTCACCAAACACAGGATAAAGCAGCGTGCGCGGCGCAAGCGGCAGACCCTTTTCATAGTGATAATGCATCAGCATCACGGTCGACAGAGACCCCAAGATGGCCCAAGCCAAAAAGCCCCAGTGCATAAAGCTTTGGGCAATCGCGGCGTCGACGGCCGCCGCAGTGCCGCTTTCTGCTCCATAAAGCGGGGGCGAAGACAAGAAATGCGCAATCGGTTCACCCGCCGCCCAAAACACGCCACCGCCCGCAAGCAATGTACACATGATCATGGAACCCCACTGGAACGTGGTGAATTCTGGTGCGGTCAGACCGCCCATGATCGCCCGGCCACCGGGCAGCACACATAGCACCAACCCGATCAGGAATGTTGCGAGCAACAAAACCTGCCAGTAAAGACCAAAATAGGTGGCTGAGACATTAAATCCCCAATCTACAGCCGCCGACAGCGCATCAAGATTGATCAGCGCGGCCAAACAAAAAAGCGCAATAAAGCCGCCTGAAATCAGGAACAACGGTTTGTTGACCGCACCCTGATCTTGGCTCTCTTTTGCTTGATTTTCTACAGATGCTTCCGACATCTTTCCCTCCCAAGTGTGGCCCGCCCTGCCCATACAGGGAACGATTTTTTCCAGACCACGTTACGTTGACATTGTCCCGCTAGCGTCCCTTCTGCGGGCCAAAGTTTTCGGCAAAAAAGCGATACCAATTGCCACCCATGATCCCGGCGACCTCTTCGGCGTTCATGCCGGTTGCCTTAAGACCCTGTTCGATATTTCCGAAATGACGGTTGTCTTCGAACCAATGCGGCATGGGCGGAAATCCAGCATTTGCCGCCGATCCCTCGCCGTAGTCGATTTCCTTGGTCCAACGTCCCACGCGCATCCATTCGACAATGCTGTCGGGCTGATCCTGACAAAGGTCTGTGCCAATGCCCAAATGCTCGGCACCATATTTATCTGCGGTGCGCGCGATCATCTCGCAAAAGCTTTCCAGCGTGCAGTCGCCCTTGTCTTTCAGGTGATGCGGGTAGACCGAAAAGCCCATCATTCCGCCATTTTCCGTAACCGCGCGAATGACCTTGTCTTTTTTGTTGCGCAGCGCCGGCGACCAGTCATGCGGGTTGGCATGGGTGATCGCAATTGGGCGTTCAGACAGCTCCGCCGCTTCAATGGTTGACCGGTCCGCCGAATGGCTCATGTCCACGACAAGACCCACGCGGTTCATCTCTTTGATGACCTGTTTGCCCATGCGCGTAATGCCCATGTCTTCGGCCTCATAACAGCCGGTCGCAAGCAAGGATTGGTTGTTATAGGTCAGCTGCATGAACCGCGCGCCAAGGGTGTGAACGATCTCGACCAGCCCAATGTCATCCTCGATCGGCGACGGATTTTGAAAGCCAAAGAACACCGCGGTGCGCCCGGTTTCGCGTGCCACATCAATGTCAGACGCCCATTGACCTTTCATGATCAGATCAGGATAGGTTTCAAACCAGCGGTTCCATTTTTCAAAATTCAGAACCGTTTCGCGAAAATTCTCGTGGTACGAGATGGTGACGTGGATCGCATCCACGCCCCCTTCGCGAAGCTGGCGGAAAATCTTCTCCGACCAATTGGCATATTGCAGACCGTCGATAAGCATCAAACGGCGCCTGCGCTGATGTAGGCTGTTTTCACGGTGGTGTAGAATTCCGCCGCGTTTTTACCTTGCTCGCGCGGACCGTAAGAGCTGTCACCACGCCCACCGAAAGGTACGTGATAATCGGTGCCCGCGGTTGGCAGGTTGATGGTCACAACACCGGTGCGCGCATTGCGACGGAAATGCGTGGCGCGGGCCAGCGATTTGGTCACGATGCCCGAGGTCAGGCCAAAATTGGTGTCGTTAACGGTCGCAATCGCCTCGTCATAGCTGCCTACTTTGATGACGGATGTGAGCGGGGCAAACATCTCTTCGCGGTTGATCCGCATGTCATTGGTGGTGTTCACAAACACACCGGGCGACATATAGAAACCGTCGTGGGGCATCTCTAGACGCGCACCACCACAGGCCAATTCGGCCCCTTCGGTTTGGCCAAGCGCGGCATAGGCAAGGTTTTCTGAGAGCTGTTGTTCGCTCACCACCGGACCCATTTGGGTGCCAGCCTCAAGCGCGTGACCAACCTTCATCGCTTTTGTGCCCGCAATCAGTTTTTCCACAAATTCGTCATGCACAGCGGAATGCACAACCAGACGCGAGCTTGCGGTACATTTCTGACCGGTGCCGCCAAACGCGCCCCCAAGGGCAAGGGTCACAGCCAGATCAACATCCGCGTCGTCCATCACGGCCAGCGCATTTTTGGACCCCATTTCCATCTGCACTTTGGTCAGGTTTTGAATGGCAGCCGCAGCAATGCCCTTGCCCACAGGAACAGACCCCGTGAACGAGATTGCATTGACCTTTGGGCTTTCAACCAAGCGCTGCCCCACCGAACGACCTGCGCCCATGACCAATGAGAAGAGACCTTTGGGGATGTCCTGACGGTTGATGATTTCGGCCAAAGCAACGGCCGAGGCGGGCGTTACATTGGCAGGTTTCCACACCACGGCGTTGCCGTAGCAAAGGGCCGGGGCGATTTTCCAAGATGCGGTGGCGGTAGGGAAGTTCCAAGGCGAGATGACCGCCACAACGCCCACAGCCTCGCGGCGCACGTCGATCTCAACACCCGCACGAACCGAGTCTGCATTTTCGCCAAGCTGACGCAGACATTCCGCCGCATAATAGGTGAAGAATTGGCCGGCGCGGTACACCTCGCCTTTGCCTTCGGCTTGTGGCTTGCCTTCTTCGCGGGCCAAAAGTGTGCCCAGCTCATCCGCGCGCGCCATCAGCTCGTTGCCGATCGCCATCAAAACCGCTTGCTTGCGCTCCATGCCGTAAGCTTCCCACTCGGCCTGCGCCACACGCGCCTGATCAAGGGTTGCCTCCAGCTGATCAGAGCTGGCTTGGGCAAAGATGCCGACCAGATCCGTCAAATCCGACGGGCTGCGGTTTTCGATTTCACCTTCGCCGGTCAGCCATTCGCCAGCAATCAAGTTTTTTTGGATATCAGTCATGATGTGTCGCCTCACACAGAAGTCAGTTTCGTTTGGTATGGACTTTTGATTACACTTCAATCAAACTAAAACTGTTGAAGTTTATTTCAATTTAACTGAAGAGAATTCAGCATGGCTCTGAAAATCGGAATGCTCCGTGGATTTGCGACCGTGGCGCGCAATGGCAATCTTAGTGATGCCGCCGCGAGCCTCGGGCGGACACCTTCGGCGGTGTCGATGATGTTAAAGCAACTTGAAACCCACCTGGGCGAGCCGCTTTTTGAGACCGACCGCAAAAACAAACTGACCGCTTTGGGCGCCTTTGTGTTGGAGCAAGCCGAGCGCGAAATCCAACAGTTCGACAACACCGTGAAAGCGATTGAAGGCTTTGCCAATGCCACACATGGGCATGTGCGCATCGCCACGGTTCCATCGGTGGCCGGCACAGTCATTCCGCAAGTATTCTCTCGTTATATCAACGAATTCGATAATGTTGACATTGAGATTAGGGACATGGATTCCAGCTCTATCCTGCACGAATTGTCCCGTGATCGCATTGACATCGGCATCGCAACTTTGGGCGAAAACAGTGTCGGTTTTCACAGCCAGCTGCTGCTGTCAGATACCTTTGGCGTGGTCTGTTCCCCAGCGCATCCTCTGGCACAGACGAAAGGTCCCATCCAGTGGGCCGCCCTCGAAGGACACCGCCTGATTGCCAATAGCCTATCAGCAGGGATCAAGGCCCCGGCCTCGCAAAACCTGCATGCAAAGGCGCTGTTATCAGCCCACAATCTAACCTCACTGCTGGCCATGGTGCGGGCTGATATTGGGGTTACTATTTTGCCGAAAATGGCAGCATGGGCGACAACGCCACCCGATTTGGTGTTCAAACCCTTGGCGGATGAACAGATTCGGCGCCAAGTCCACCTCCTGCGCAAAGCCGATTCCGCTTTGTCGCCCGCTGCTCGGTTGTTGGAAAAGCACATCCTTGAGACCGCAGCTTCCATGATGAAACGAGATGCAGCATGACCCAGACAGATCGCGCACCAATCACGCTTGGTATTCTTGTGTTTCCGGGCTTCCCGATGGCCTGTTTGACGTCCTGTATTGAACCTTTGCGGGCGGCCAATGAAATATCAGGAACCGAGACGTTTCGTTGGACAGTGGTTGCCGAAGGCGACGCCCCTGTGCCCTCGTCCGCCGGGGTTACATTTGCCCCCAACACCAAATTGTCCGAGGTCGAGGGGTTGGATTATTTGTTCTTCGCCGCAAGCCCAAATGGCCGGTTTGAGGACCCCTCCCGCGCCAATGCCGCATTGCAACGGATCTTGCGGGCAAAAGGCACTTTGGGGGCCGTCAGCGGGGGGGCCTTCCCTCTGGCGCGCACGGGATTGACGGGAAACCACCCGATGTCAGTGCATTGGTGTTACGAGGCCGCGTTTCAGGTGGAATTTCCTGACACGCCGATCCAAAGCACAGTGATTTGCGACGAGGGGCCGTTTAAAACCGTGTCCGGCGCCTCGGCGGCCTTTGATTTCATGCTGAACCTAATCGACGAACAGCTGGGCGGCGACATCATGGCCGAGGTCGCCTGTTGGTTCCAACACCCCTTCATCCGCAGCGCCGCCATGTCGCAAAAAACCCCCGCCTTCGCCACGTCGAAAAGCGAAGATCTGTTGCCGAAGCCAGTGGCGAAGGCCATTCAGAAATTTGCGGAACACATCGAAAGCCCGATCCAAATTGGCGAAGTGGCCGATGCCATTGGCGTGTCCACACGTTCGTTGGAACGTAGTTTTAAAGATGCCACCGGACAAAGCCCGCTGAAGTACTACCGGAAAATGCGGATGAACCAGGCCCGCCAATTGGTACTTTACACCAACGACACCATCACCGAGGTCGCCTATATGGTTGGCTATGCCACGCCCGGTGCATTCCTGCGCCATTACCGCGAGACCTTTGGGGTCACGCCGATCACCGACCGGCGCGCCAAAAACTCGCTTCGCGTCAAAACGGGCGACGCTTTGCCACAAAGTTAAGGTGTCAGGCGATCGACGTTGCTGCGGCGATTAAGGCGTGGTGCAGGGAATTTGCTGAGGATCGCGGGGCGATCACGGCAACTCGTTCCTCGGTCAGGCGCCAGACAAACGCCCCCACATGTTCGACCGAAGACCGGGTGACCGCACCGTTAGCCATTTGGCGAAGGGGTGCATTGCACAGCCGTTCAAAAAGATCGCAGACGGCCACGCCGGTGATATCAAACCGGCACCAGCCGTCTGTTTGCTCCACCACGGACGCACAAGGTCCAAGTGCGAGCTTCACCTCTGACGCCAGCAATTCATGACTGTCATGTTCTGCCGAGATCATCCACTGATCCGGCCCCATCCAAAAGGCAGTAAAGGGAGCGGCTTGGGAGGAAAGCCCAACGTCAGGCAACACAAGCCCCAGCTTGGCGGCTGTTGTTTCTTTGGTCAGATCTGCTTGCCCCAAACGGGCCGCAACAGACGCCATCGCCTGATCCACCACTTCGCGTATTTCAAGCCCGCCAATGGTGTCGACACGGGCGGTCACATCGCCCAACGGCGTGAGTGCTGTCAATTTATCCACGAAGCTTCTCCCCTTCTGGATCCACAAAATGCGCGCTGACGATTTCAACCAGCACCTCACTCCCCTCAAGCGGGTTCGCAAGGCGCAGGCGTTCGCCCATACGCGCAGCACCGCCTTTCACAAATGCCAAGCCAATGGCAGTGCCCAATGTGGGCGAATAGGCGGCAGAGGTGACATATCCCTGATCATGGCCGGCATCGACCGGGCCGGTGACAGCCATAAGGTGGCTGCCTGCCGGAACTGGATCTTTCGCATCCACCGGGCGCACGCCGACCAAACGCAGGGCATCCTCCGTGTTCATGCCATCCCGTTTGCTCAGCACATTGCCGATGCAATCTTTCTTGGTCGACACCATGCGCCCCAAGCCAAGGTTCAGCGCTGTGGTGGTGCCGTTCAGCTCATTTCCTGCAGCGTGGCCTTTCTCAATACGCATCACGCCCAGTGCCTCGGTGCCATATGGGGTCACGTCAAACTCTTTCCCCGCAGCCATCAGCGCACGGATCAAGCCGTCGCCATAGCGGGTGGGCACGGCGATTTCATAGGCGAGTTCACCCGAGAATGAGATACGGAAAAGGCGCGCGCGCGTCCCACCGCAAACCGTGATTTCACCGCAAGCCATAAACGGGAACGCCTCATTCGAGAGGTCAAATTCCGCATCCACCACCTTTTGCAACAGCTTGCGCGCATTGGGTCCGGCAACGGCATATTGCGCCCAAGCTTCTGTGGTTGAAATCAGTTGGACATCCAGATCAGGCCACAGGCACTGACGCGCAAATTCCATGTTGCGATAGACCGTGACCGCATTGGCGGTGGTGGTGGTGACCACAAAATGATCCTCCGCCAGTCGCGCCGCTGTACCATCATCCGCCGCAATCCCGTCTTCGCGCAACATCAAGCCATAGCGCACTTTGCCCACGGGCAGCTTTGCAAAGGCATTGGCATAGATCTTGTTCAGAAACTCCGCTGCATCCGCGCCCTGCACATCAATTTTGCCCAAGGTTGTCACGTCACAGATACCCACCGAATTGCGGGTCTGGGTCACCTCGCGGTCCACGGATTGCCGCCAGTGATCCTCGCCCGTGCGCGGGAACCATTGTGCGCGCAGCCAATTGCCCACTTCGACGAATTCTGCGCCCTGTTCCGCAGCCCATTTATGGCTGGGCGTCAGGCGTGTGGGGTGAAATTCTTTGCCCACAGCCCGGCCCGCCATCGCGCCCATGGAGACAGGGGTATAGGGGGGGCGGAAAATGGTGGTGCCAGTTTCGGGGATTGATTTCCCGGTCATCTCGGCCATCACCGCCAGCGCACCCATGTTAGAGGTTTTACCCTGATCGGTGGCCATGCCCAACGTGGTATAGCGCTTAAGATGCTCTACAGACACGAAATTCTCTTGATGCGCCAGTTTCACATCTTTGACGGTCACGTCGTTTTGCAGGTCCAGCCACGCGCGGCCTTTGCCTGCGACATGCCAGAATGGGGTCAGCTTGACGGGCGTATCATCAGCTTTCGGCAAGATCGGAATGCCCGCCGTCATGCCAAGATCCCCCAGCGCAGCAACGGCGGCTTTCGCTCCGCCTGCCAGCGCGCCATGGGTCGAAAGATCCCCCAAAGCGGCCCCCGCCACGGTCATTCCCATTGGCAAGTCATCGCCGGGCACAAACGCCGCAAGCGCGTCGTTCCACTTGGGACGACCGCGTTGGTGACAGGTCAGATGCACATTCGGGTTCCACCCCCCAGACACCGCCAGCGCCCCACAGGAAATGCTGCGCATTTCGCCAGAGGCCAGACGCAATGTGACCTCTGTCAGGCCAAGCCGACCCTTGCTGCCAATCACTTGCGCACCAGCCAACAGCTCGGCGCCGACAACCTTGGGGGCATCCGGGCGAATGTCGATCACAGCAGGCACGTTCACGCCCTTTGCAATCAAGTCAGCCGCAGTACGGTGACCGTCATCATTGTTGGTGAAGATCGCTATGTTCTGGTCAGGTGTTGCCGCCCAGCGATTGGCATAAGCCCGCACCGCCCCCGCCATCATCACACCGGGACGATCGTTGTTTTCAAAGGCAATGCTGCGTTCTGTCGACCCGGCACAGAGGATCGCGCGTTTGGAATAAACCCGCCACAGGATTTGGCGCGGTTTCCCGGCGGCTGGGGTCGCGATGTGATCGGCAACACGCTCCAACACGCCATAAACACCGTGATCATAGGCGCCAAACACCGTGCTGCGTGTCATCAGCCGCACATTGTCCATTGACGCCAATTCAGCCACGGCAGTCGCCGCCCATTCCGCACCGGGCATGTCGCCCAGATGATGGGTTTCGGCATTCAAACGTCCGCCCATGCGGAAATCTTCGTCGGCCAAAACGACCTGAGCACCAGCACGACCGGCGGTCAGGGCCGCCATCAGCCCAGCAGGCCCCGCACCGATGATCAACACATCACAATGCAGGAACCCTTTGTCATAAAGGTCCGGGTCACCCTCACCTGTCAAGCTGCCCAATCCGGCGGCATTGCGGATAATAGGCTCGTAAATCTTTTCCCAAAACGCTTTGGGCCACATGAAGGTTTTGTAATAAAAACCGGCCGTTAGAAAGTTTGAGAACCGATCATTGATCGCCAACATATCATGTTTCAGCGACGGCCAGCGGTTTTGTGAGTTTGCCTCAAACCCATCATAAAGCTCCGCCACCGTGGCGCGGGTATTGGGCTCTTGCCGTCCACCGGATCGCAGCTCCACCAGCGCGTTTGGTTCCTCGCTGCCGGCCGTCACAACGCCACGCGGGCGGTGATATTTGAACGACCGCCCCATCAGGCGCACCCCATTTGCCAAAAGGGCCGAGGCCAGCGTATCGCCCGCAAACCCCTTATAAGACGTGCCATCAAAACTGAAATTTAGCGGCTTGGATTGGTCAATCAACCCACCGGTTAGACGGTTCATTTGGGTCATGCCACTTGCGCCTCTTCGCGCCCTGTTGACCGGCCATTGGCGCGCGCCACATCACAGGCGAGTTCCACACTGGAAATCTTATGGGTCACGGTGTTTCGGGTCACAACCAACCACGACCGATCGCCCTGTTCGTGAAACCACAATTCGCGGTGTTCCCCGGCTGGATTGTCGCGCAGATGCAGATAATCATGAAAGTCCCGCAGGGCATTTTCCGACAACCAGTATGGGCGATTGATCAGCGTGGCGTCACCAAGATAGGTAAACTCTTGCGCATCACGAGGGCCAAGCAGGGGGTGGTTGATGATCATAGTCTCAGTCCTTCATGCGCGATTTTGGCGCGATCAATGCAGATGTGTCAGTCTGGTCAGTCAGTGCAAATTGGGCTGGGCGCCCATGCCTTTTTCGTCGATCATATTGCCGGTCATAAACCGGTCCAGGCGATAGGCTTTGGCGGTGTCATGCGGGCGGTCTGTTTTCAAAAGATGCGCAAAACAATAGCCCGCCGCCGGGGTTGCTTTGAACCCGCCGTAACACCACCCCCCGTTGAAATAGAGCCCGTCAATGTGGGTCTTGTCGATAAAGGGGGATCCATCCATCGACATATCCATAATGCCGCCCCAACCGCGCAACAGGCGCGCGCGTCCGAGGCCGGGGATCAGCGACATGCCGCCCGAAATTACATCTTCAACGACCGGTAAATTGCCGCGTTGCGCATAGGAATTATAGCCGTCGATATCGCCCCCAAAGACCAAGCCGCCTTTGTCCGACTGGCTGCAATAGAAATGCCCAGCGCCATAGGTGATTACTCCGGGAATTATCGGCTTCAACCCCTCGGAGACAAAGGCCTGCAGGACGTGACTTTCAATCGGCAGGCGCATGCCAGCCTGCGCCATCACACGGCCAGAGGACCCCGCCACGGACACGCCAACCTTACGCGCTTTGATGTAACCGCGTGAGGTGTCGACCCCAAGCACGCGACCCTCTTCAATCCGGAACCCGGTGACTTCGCAGTTTTGGATGATGTCCACGCCGCGCCGGTCCGCGCCGCGCGCATAGCCCCAGGCCACCGCATCGTGGCGCACTGTGCCGCCGCGCCGATGCAAAAGCCCGCCTTTGATTGGAAACCGCGCGTTGTCAAAGTTCAGGAACGGATACATCTTGCGCACCCCGTCCACACCCAAAAGCTCTGCGTCAGATCCGTTCAGGATCATCGCATTCCCGCGCCTGCGCGCCGCATCACGTTGCGCGTCAGAATGCACAAGGTTCAGGATCCCGCGCTGGCTGACCATCGCGTTATAGTTCAGATCCTGTTCGAGGTTTTCCCAAAGTTTCAGCGAAAACTCATAAAACGGCTCATTACCATCCAGCAGATAGTTTGACCGGATAATCGTGGTGTTACGCCCCACATTCCCGCCGCCAATCCAGCCCTTTTCCAGTACCGCAATCCGCGCTCCGCCGAACTCTTTCGCCAGATAATAGGCCGTGGCCAGCCCGTGCCCGCCCCCGCCGATGATCACATAATCATACGCGTCTTGCGGGGAAGCATCACGCCATTGTGGCCCCCAGCCCTTATGGCCGGTCAGCGCCTCTTTGATCAGTCTCAGACCTGAATAACCCATATTGGCTCCTGTCAGTTACCAACAGTAAAGCCGAATCTGCTTCAAAATGACGATGTTCATTTCGGACGAAAACACGTCCAATTTCGACAAGCTCTGGTTCGTCTTGGCTGATTTCAACGATCAGAGCGCGCAGGAGGGCTGGACGCGGGGCCCCCGCCGTCGCGCGAAACAGTGGCCGTCACAATCAAACCCGGATCCGCATTGGCGAAACTTAATGACCCGCCATGCAATTCGATGATTTCTGACGCAATCGACAGGCCAAGCCCGATGCCGCGTTGGGTTTGGGAAACATGCCCGCGAACAAACGGCAAAAGCATCCGATCGATCTGGTCGGGTTCAATACCAGGACCAAAATCATGAATGCTCACCTCTAGTGTATTTGTCGATTTTGGCCGCACTTCGACACAGGCGCGATCGCCGTATTTCAAAGCGTTGTCGATCAGGTTGGAAAATGCCCGGCGCAATTTATCAGGCTGACCTTCCATGATGCATTCCGCGCCTCCTTTCACCACCACATGTTCGGAGGTGGCGAAGATCGACGAGGCCGAATTCAGATCTATCTCTTCAGGGTTTGTAAAATTCACCCGTTTGCCCACGTCGCGGTAATCGTTGATAAGGCTTTCAAGCAGCGCAACCAAAGAAAAGCGATAGGTTTCTTCGGGCAGTTCACGAATGCTGAGCAGGTCCAGCGCGCCGTCCACGATGTTGGTGATTTCATCCAAATCCGCCTCAAACCGGCCGCGCACGGCGTCATCCTCAAGCAGCTCTGTGCGCAAACGCATTCGGGTGGCCGGGGTTCGGAGATCATGAGAGATCGCCGCCAACCCACGAGTTTTGCGATCTTGTTCAAGCTGAAACCGTTCATTCAGGCGTCGCATCCGGTCCGCAATCAGCACCGCTTCGGTCGATGCCAATTCGCCAAGGTTTTCGGGCGTTCGACCCCGTTCTGCCAAGCGCTGGAACGGCCCTGCCAGATTGGTTGACAGGGGGATAATCACGGAAAGTCCGATGGCGAAAATGGCGAGACCAATCAAGACGCTTCGCGTTTGCCCCAGACGGTCGCGCCACACGCTTGGGGCTTTGATGCTCAACACCTCACCAGAGGGTAAGAAGATGGTCAGCTGTGCCGATTGGTCTTGCCGTGCGATGCCGCGAGCAAGTTCAGACAGGCGGGCGGTGGCCGATTGATCACGCTGGCTCGCGCGCAGCGCTTCGGGCAGTTGCGGTCGCGCAGAAAAGGAGATTGCAGCCCGATACCGGTCGCCATCCAGCTCCAGTATCAAGGGGATGGATTGCGCGGAGAGCGCCCTTGGCAACCCCTCTGTCTGGCGCACCTCAAAGGGGCCGGTACGATATTCAATGACATCGGGTTCTTCCAGCAACGTACCCCGCCGGATGATTTGATGCAAAATCTCGCCCGAGGTTTCGGCCACGGCCAAGGCGTTGCTGCGTTGGTAAAGGCTTTGCACCGTCCATGCGGTGATCACTGTGCCAAACAGATAGGCAGCCACGACAAGCATCGGCAGGCGTTGGGAAAGCGATGCAGGCAGTGTATGCAATAGACGATAAAAAACTGCTGTCATCCGTCAATCCAGCTCGTCCATATCAGCGCAAAACTGATACCCGCGATTTCGGACGGTTCTGATAAAGTCTGCATTCCGGTCCATTCCAACCATTTTTTTCCGCAACCGACTGATCAAGATATCCACCCGGCGATCTTCTGGGCCCAGTTCCACACCAATAATTGTTCGCCCAATGTCATCCCGGCTGACCGGATCGGGCGAGGCCGACACAAGCATTGCGATCAATTGATATTCCGTTGAGCTAAGCGGGACATGCATCTTGTTTGGGCTGTGAAGCTTTTGATTTGTACGATCCAGAAGCCATCCCCCAAAGGTGATTTTACCGCTGTTGCGCGGACGCGCACCGCCGCCACTGCGCCGCAAAAGCGCCTTCATGCGCGCCAGTAATTCACGCGGGCTAAAGGGTTTTTCCAAATAGTCATCCGCCCCCAGCTCGATGCCATAGATCCGCTTTGCATCCCCTTTTTCCGCAGACAGGATGATCAATGGCACGTCCGAAGTTTCGCGCACCCACCGACAAAACCCCAACCCATCCATGCCCGGCAACATAATGTCCACAATGAACAAATCAAAACCATCGGGCGGATGATTTTGTGCCGCTTCGGCTGAGTTTGACACCAGACATTCATAATCGCGACGTTCTAAATAGGTCGACAAAAGTGTCGAGATTTCAGTGTCATCTTCGATGATGTGAACACGGGACAAATGTGCAATTCCTCATTTCAACAAGGGCGGTTTCTTCGGGCAACCCACAGTCAACACTAGCATTCTTGCCCTGAGCTGTCCGATACTGAGCAAACCTCGTTACAAAACGCAACATTTCACCGGATTGGCGTGTCGGGTTTTAGACGTACGTTTAGGTAGGCTTTCAAATTGCCGATTGTTGATTCTGGGAGGAACACATGAAAACGATTTCACTTTCGCTCGTCAGCGCCCTTGCGCTTTCCGCCACCTTTATGGCCACACCGTCGCTGGCAAATCCAAAGGCAGAGGTTTTACACTATTGGACATCTGGTGGTGAGGCCGCAGCGGTCAAATCCCTGCAAGAAGCTTTTGCCGCGCGTGGCGGTGAATGGGTTGATGCCCCCGTTGCAGGCGGCGGCGGTGACGCCCAGGCCGCCGTGCTGCGTGCACGCGTTTTGGCAGGTGACCCACCCGCTGCCGTTCAAATCAAAGGTCCAAACATTCAGGAATGGGCCGAGGCAGGCGCTTTGGCGGATCTGTCCAGTGTGGCAAGCGCCCAAAACTGGGACGCGGTTCTGCCCGCCGCCATTCAGGACATCGTGAAATACGAAGGCAACTATGTTGCGGTTCCGGTGAACGTACACCGCGTGGACTGGATCTGGGCCAACCCAGAAGTTCTGGCGAAAGTCGGCGCAACAGTTCCCACAACTTGGGACGAATTCAACGCAACCGCCGACAAGCTCTTGGCGGCTGGCATCATTCCACTGGCCCATGGCGGTCAGCCTTGGCAGGACGCAACCGTGTTTGAAACCGTTGTGCTTGGCATTGGCGGTGTAGACTTCTATCGCAAAGCGCTGGTTGATCTGGACATGGACGCTTTGGGATCAGACACAATGGTCAAAGTCTTTGACCAGATGCGCAAAATGCGCGGTTATGTGGACCCCGATTTCCCGGGCCGCGACTGGAACCTCGCCACCGCAATGGTGATGCGCGGCGAAGCTGCGATGCAAATCATGGGGGATTGGGCAAAAGGCGAGTTTGCCGCCGCTGGCAAGGTGCCGGGCAAAGATTACATCTGCGCCTCAACCCCATCTGAAAACGGTTACCTTTTGAACTCTGACAGCTTTGCGATGTTTGAAGTGTCCGGCGAAGACAACAAACAGGGACAGGCCCTGTTGGCTGAACTGATCTTGGGCACAGAGTTCCAAGAGACCTTCAACCTTCTCAAAGGTTCGATCCCTGCGCGCACAGACGTTCCGCGCGGCAAGTTTGACGATTGCGCCATCAAATCCATGGACGACATGGTGTCCGCTGCCGAAGGTGGCACGCTTTTGGGCTCCATGGCGCATGAGATTGCCCAGTCTGGCGCCGTGCGTGGTGCCTTTATTGACGTGGCAACCGCCCACTTCAATTCGGACATGTCCTCAGAAGAAGCTGTAAGCAAACTGGTCGACGCCATCAAACTGGCTCAGTAACCTTTCTCCCAAGACCGTGGCCCGCGATATGGTGGGCCACGGTCAATTGTTTGCCACACGCAAGCCCCTGTTTGCCCGCCCTGATCACCAGGAGGAGTTCACATCGTGACCCGCCCCCCCCTAAAACTGACCGATAGAATTGCCCGCGCGCTGCCACAAATTGTCGTGGCCCCAAGCTTCGCCGCAATCCTGTTTTTCGTTTATGGATTCATCATTTGGACCGGTTACATCTCGTTGACCAAATCCAAGATGTTGCCCAACTATAACCTGATCGGATTTCGCCCATACGAGCGGCTTTTCCAGATGGACCGCTGGTCGGTCGCCTTGGAAAACCTGTTTGTCTTCGGCTTTCTGTTCATTTTCGCCGCAATTGTCATCGGCTGTTTGCTGGCCATTCTGCTCGATCAAAAAATCCGTGCCGAGGGATTCATCCGCACGATTTACCTTTACCCAATGGCGATCTCATTCATCATCACGGGGACCGCGTGGAAATGGATCATGAACCCCTCGCTGGGTCTTGAAACTGTGGTGCGCGGCTGGGGATGGGAAAGCTTTTCTTTCGGCTGGACCAACTCGGAAACCATGGCGGTTTATGCCCTTGTCATGGCCGCCGTCTGGCAAAGCGCCGGGTTTGTGATGGCGTTGTTTCTGTCTGCGCTTCGCAGCGTGGATCAGGACATTATCAAAGCCGCCAGCCTGGATGGCGCGTCGCCCTGGCGGATCTATATCCGGATCATCCTGCCGTCGATGCGCCCTGTGTTCATGAGCGCGGTTGTCATCCTTGCCCATCTCGCGATCAAGAGCTTCGACCTTGTTGTCGCACTCACAGGGGGTGGCCCGGGCTATGCCTCAACGCTGCCGGCGAACTTCATGTATGAAATGACCTTCCGCCGGAATGAAATCGGCGTTGGTGCCGCCTCTGCCATGGTCATGTTGGCCACCGTTGCCGCGATCATGGTGCCTTATCTTTATTCCGAACTGCGGGGGAAGAAACATGTCTGAACAGACCACTTTTGTACCCGCCCAGACGCGATCAGCGGTCTGGATGCGGCTGCTCCTCTGGGCGGTTTTGATCGTCTTTGCGATCTGGTTCCTTTTGCCCGCTTACGTGGTGGTTGGCACCTCGTTGAAAGAGCTTGAAGAAATCCGTGGCGGGTCCTTGTTGTCCCTGCCCCATGAGTTGAACTTCTGGGCATGGAAACACGCCTGGTCCGAGGCCTGTATCGGCGTGACATGTAATGGGCTTGAGCCTTACTTCTGGAACTCGGTCAAGATGGCGATCCCCGCTGTGACCCTGTCCACCCTGCTGGGTGCGCTGACCGGCTATGCCCTGACAAAATGGCAGTTCAAAGGCGCCAACATGGTCTTTGCTCTGATCTTGTTTGGTTGTTTTGTCCCCTTTCAGGTGGTCATCCTACCGATGGCGCAAACGCTGGGGATCATTGGCATCACCAATACCGTCTATGGGTTGATCTTGGTGCATTCGGTTTACGGGCTGGCCTTTACCACGCTGTTTTTCCGCAACTATTATGTCACCATTCCGGACGAGCTGGTCCGGGCGGCCACCATTGATGGCGCGGGGTTCTTTACGATCTTTCGGCGCATCATCTTGCCGCTCTCCCCCCCAATCATCGTGGTGTCGGTGATCTGGCAATTCACCCAAATCTGGAATGACTTTCTGTTTGGCGCCAGTTTTACCACCGGTGGTGCGCAACCGATCATGGTTGCGATGAACAATCTGGTGAACACCACAACGGGCGTCAAACAGTATAACGTGGACATGGCAGCCGCCCTGATCACCGCCGCCCCCACAATTTTCGTCTATATCGTCGCGGGCCGCTATTTTGTGCGCGGACTGACCGCTGGCTCTGTCAAAGGATAAGAACATGGCTTCTCTGACAATCAAAAATGCCGTCAAACGCTATGGCTCGGTTGAGGTCCTGAAAGGCGTCGATATCGACCTGCAGGACGGCGAGTTTCTGGTGCTGCTTGGTGCCTCTGGCTGTGGGAAATCCACGCTGCTTAATATGATCGCGGGTCTGGAAACCGTGACCGAGGGTGAGATTATGATCGGCGACCGTCTGATCAACGATGTGCACCCCAAAGATCGCGACATCGCAATGGTGTTTCAATCCTATGCGCTTTACCCAAATATGACCGTCGGGCGGAACATCTCGTTTGGTTTGGAAATGCGCGGTGTTCCAAAAGCAGAGCGCGAAGTGGCGGTGCTGGAAGTGGCAAAGATGCTGCAAATGGACCACCTTTTGGACCGAAAACCCTCGCAACTGTCAGGCGGTCAGCGCCAGCGGGTTGCCATGGGGCGGGCCTTGGTGCGCCGTCCCGAAGTGTTCTTGTTTGACGAACCTCTCTCAAACCTTGATGCCAAGTTGCGCCTTGAAATGCGGACTGAAATCAAGCGGTTACATAAACGCCTGAACGCCACAATGGTTTACGTGACCCACGATCAGATCGAGGCGTTGACGCTGGCAGATCGAATTGCAATCCTGAAAGATGGCGAAGTGCAACAACTGGCGAGCCCGGCGGAAATCTATGACCAACCGGTCAATATGTTTGTCGCAGGTCTGGTGGGGTCCCCCCCCATGAACTTCATATCCTCAACGGTCACACGCACCGACACAGGCTATGGCGCTGAGATTTCTGTGCGCGCCAACGGTGGGGATCAGCCGGTGCTTCTGGACCTCTCGGATCACCCCACCGACCTTTCAGGTCATGTTGGGCGCGAAATTGTCGTGGGGCTGCGCCCAGAGGCGATCACACAATCGGGGCACAGCACGGGAAACACCACACAAAGCTTTGCCAGCGATATTGATGTGACCGAGGCCACCGGGGCAGACACGCTTTGTGTGCTGAACTGGAATGGCAAAGAGGTGATGGCCCGTGTCAGCTCTGGTTATGCGCAGATCATCGAAGGTACGATGGAGTTTGCGGTCGACATGTCGCGCGCCAGCCTGTTTGATCCGGAAACGGAAATGCGTCTGGGGTAAGCTTTCGCAGCATGAAATATGTGCGCCCGGCGCTCTGTTTAAGGATCTGAAGATGTGGAACTTGGTGGCAGATGTCGGGGGCACAAATATGCGCCTTGCCGCGATTTCAAACGCGGGATCCATCATTGACCAGCAAAGTTTTGGCAGCAAAGGTGAGGTCTCGGTGCCCGCTGCGTGTCAGGCTTTCGTCGCCCAGCACACCACGCCCCCGGCCGGGGTTGTGGTGGCCGCGGCGGGCGTCGTGAAGGATGGCGAGGTTGAGCTGACCAATGCCAAAAAACAACGGTTTTCAGAGGCTGACTTGGCCTTGGCGTCAGGCACAGACAACGTCACGATTTTGAATGATTTCGAAGCGGCGGCCTGGTCCCTTTCCACGGTAACCCCGGCGGATGTCACCCCCCTTCAGGGCGGGCAGGACATTCCAATGGGCCCGCGGTTGATCATTGGTCCTGGCACCGGGTTGGGCGTTGGATCGCTGGTCTGGGCCAACGGGCAACCCAACGTGGTGCGCGGTGAAGGCGGCCACGTCACCCTGTCCCCGCAATCGGCGCAAGAACTGGCGTATTTCCAAGCCCTCATTGAGATTTGGCCAGAGGTTCAGATCGGATCCGGCATCGCGATTGAGGCCGAGGCCATCCTGTCCGGCACAGGCATTCCAAGGTTTTACCGCGCCATCGCGAAGGTGCACAACAAACCGCAATTGACCTTAGAGGCCGAAGACGTGTTCATGGCGGCGCAGCAAGGCACGGATCCCTGCGCGCTCACAGCCATTGACCTTTTTCAAAAGTATCTCGGGATGATCGCGGGCGATTTGGGCTTGGTGATTGATGCAAAAGGTGGCGTCTTTATCACCGGTGGCGTGGCCCTGTCCAATCCTTGGCTCTTTGATGATAAATTCCTGCAAGCCTTCAACGCGGGGGGACGGCACAGTGCATGGCGCGCGGAGTTCCCGGTTTACCTTTACCAAAACCCAAACTTTGGCCTGCTGGGCGCGCGGAACTTTATTTCCAGCCGTTAGACACAGATGCCAAAGACGTAAGCAACGGCGCCGCAAACAGGCCCTCTTAGGCGCATGCGTACGTCACATGCACACAAATCAACTCGGCACCGATCGCTAGCCATTCTCAGGTGGTGTAGGGAAATGGTGGAGCCTAGCGGGGTCGAACCGCTGACCTCTTGCATGCCATGCAAGCGCTCTACCAACTGAGCTAAGGCCCCATTACATCAGCGTCATTTCAACAAGCTGATGTTGCCACCAGCGCGAAAAATCGCTCTCTGTGCGGCGGTATTTATGCAAAGGCACGTAGGGGTGCAACCCCAAAATGTGCCTTTGCAGAATTTTTATTCGTCGTCTGGTGCTGCGACATCCGCGATCTCATCCAGCGAAACATCGTCGTCCTCGTCATCGTCAAGGACGTCATCGCCCAGATCCACATCGGTATCATCATCGTCGTCTTCAAGAACCGCATCTGCATCGTCCACAAGGTCTTCTGCCATTGCGGCTTTGTCCGCTTTGTCAGCAACCATCGTGCGTGTGCCTTTGCCGGTTTCCACGCTAATCGTCTCGCCCGTATAAGGGCTGACGATCGGATTGGCGTTCAGGTCATAGAAACGTTTGCCTGTGGTTGGGCAGATACGTTTCACACCCCATTCTTCCTTGGGCATCGTTGACCCCTTTCTGTTTTCAAAACTTCGTGCGAAATCTGTCGCCAGTTGCCATAACTATCGCCAGCTGTCAAAGGCTTTTGCCATGCATGGCGCACAGGTCCGGTCTGATGGTCGGCGAGAGATATAAAGAAAGGATGTAGCCCGTGTTGGGGCAGAGGATCAAGTCACCTGAAATGATTACTTTACCCGGCACGCCGGAGGTGGAGCTTTTGGTGCGCCCATCCACACGCGCACGGCGTCTTTCGTTGCGCATTTCCCGGTTAGATGGCCGTGTCACCATGTCGGTCCCGAAAGGCACCCCCAGACGTGAGGCTGTCAAATTTGCCCAAGAGCGCGCGGACTGGATTCGCGGGCATTTGAAAGACATCCCCACGGATGTGCGACCCGGCTTTGGCGATCATGTTCCCTTTCTTGGAAAGCCCCACCAACTTGTCCCCGCAGAGACCCGCCTGGTGCGCCTTGGCGACGGGGTCATTACGCTGCCCTCTAAGGCGCCCGACAAAATCGGCCCACGGCTTATGGCGCTCTTTAAGAACGAAGCGCGGCAGCGTTTGGATCTGGCAAGTCGGCGTTATGCCGCTGAAATTGGATATGAAGTTAACCGCATCACCCTGCGCGACACGCGATCTCGCTGGGGATCCTGTAGTTCGGATGGCAATTTGATGTACTCATGGCGGCTGGTTATGGCACCCGAAGAGGTGCTGGATTATGTGGCCGCGCATGAGGTGTCTCATCTGGCGCATATGGACCATTCCGCGCGCTTCTGGGGCCAGGTCGAAGATATCTGCCCAGACTATCAGATCCACCGCAAATGGCTTCAAAAGCACGGTACCGACCTGCACCGTTATCGCTTCAGAGATTGACCCTAGGGGCTGTTTGTGATCACAGTTTACCCATGACCTCTGCCACACGCCCTCAACAAGACAAGCAAGATACCAGCGCCGCGCATGAACGCGTCTATCGCAGCTTGCGCAGCCAGATCATGCACGGTGAAATTGACCCCGGCGCCGCCCTGACCCTGCGCGGGATCGGCAAAACCTATGACGTGTCCATGACACCTGCACGCGAAGCGGTGCGGCGGTTGGCCGCCGAGGGGGCGTTGACCCTGTCCAGCTCCGGTCGCGTGACCACACCGGATCTGTCACCAGAACGCATCGAAGAACTAGCGGCCCTTCGCGCCCTTCTGGAACCGGAACTGGCCGCCCGCGCCCTCCCCCGTGCGCATCTGGCCCTTGTGGATCGCCTGCGCGCCATCAATGCGCGGGTGTCAGAGTTTGTCGCCAAGAAAGACGCCGTGGGGTATCTACGCACCAATCTGGAATTCCACCGCACGCTTTATCTGCGCGCCCATGCCCCCGCGATGCTGGCGATGGCAGAAACCGTCTGGCTTCAACTTGGCCCAACCATGCGCGTGCTTTACGCAACTCGGCACCGGTCCGATTTACAACGACATCACCGCATGATCCTCGCGGCCCTTGCGGCAGGGGACGAACCCGCCCTTCGGCTGGCGGTGCGCACGGACGTCACTCAGGGCCTAAAAATGCTGGTTGCGGATTAGCCCTCCCCCTTCCTCTTTCTAAAAATATCCTGGGGTGAATGACCTCAACAAAGTTGAGGACAGAGGGGCAAAGCCCCACCCCAAACAAAAAAGCGCGCCCAAATCGGACGCGCTTTTCTTTTGTTTGCTCTCGGCCTTACGAATGGATCGGACCGTCACCACACGCCAACGCCGCCTCACGTACCGCTTCCGAGAACGTCGGGTGGGCGTGACAGGTGCGCGCCAGATCTTCGGCGGATCCGCCAAATTCCATCAGCACGCACGCTTCGTGGATCAACTCGCCCGCCGCTGGGCCCATGATATGAACCCCCAGCACACGGTCGGTGGTCTTATCGGCTAGGATTTTCACAAAACCTTCGCCTTGGAACACGGCTTTCGCCCGGCCATTGCCCATAAAGCTGAATTTCCCAACCTTATAGTCAACGCCTTCGTCTTTCAGTTGCTCTTCGGTTTTGCCGACGGTTGCAACCTCAGGGGAGGTATAAACCACGCCCGGAATGACGTCGTAATTCACATGGCCCGCTTGGCCTGCGATGGCTTCTGCCGCCGCCATGCCTTCGTCTTCGGCTTTATGCGCCAGCATTGGCCCTTCGGTCACATCACCAATCGCCCAGATGCCGGGGATGTTGGTTTTCCAGTGATCGGTGGCAATTTGACCACGCTGGGTCATCTCGATGCCCATCGCGTCCAGTCCAAGCCCTTCGGTGTAAGGACGGCGGCCCGTGGCGACCAATACGGCATCCGCCTCAAGCATGTCCTCTTTGTCGTTTTTGCGCAGTTTATAATGCACCTTGGCTTTGGTTTTCGTGGCCTCAACCTTTTGCACAGCCGCGCCCATCACGAACTTCAGCCCCTGCTTTTTCAAGCTGCGCGCAAAGGTTTTTGACAGTTCAGCGTCCATGCCCGGTGTGACCAGATCAAGGAATTCAACCACGGTGACTTCGGACCCAAGACGCGCGTAAACCGACCCCATTTCAAGGCCGATGACACCCGCGCCGATCACAACGAGTTTCTTGGGGATCTTCGGCAGCGACAGCGCCCCGGTCGAGGTCACGACAACTTTTTCGTCCACCTCAACACCCGGAAGGGTCGATGGCTCTGATCCAGACGCGATCACGATGTTTTTCGCGGTGTGAACTTCGTCATCCACCTTGACCTGACCCGCCGCAGGGATCGACCCCCAGCCACGCAGCCAGTCGACCTTGTTTTTCTTGAAAAGAAACTCAATGCCCTTGGTGTTTTGATCAATCACACCGTCTTTATAGGCGAGCATTTCTTTCCAATCGACCGAGGGGGATTTCCCCTTCAAGCCCATCTTGGCAAAGTTATGTTCGGCTTCGTGCAGCGAATGCGAGGCGTGCAAAAGCGCTTTTGACGGGATACAGCCCACGTTCAGGCAGGTGCCGCCCAGCGTCTCGCGCCCCTCAACACAGGCGGTTTTCAGGCCCAGCTGGGCACACCGAATGGCGCATACATAGCCACCTGGACCGCCACCAATCACGATTACATCATAGTCTGCCATTTTGGCCTCCTTTGGCGTAGAGCCGCCCTATGGGTCAGCCGGACGCGCACATAAATATTCAACATCACCTTAGCAGTTGCCCACGGTGATACGGCCCCACCAAATTGGCAGGGCCGTTAAATCCGTTACAGATCCATCAAAAGGCGACGTGGATCTTCCAGCGCTTCTTTCACGCGCACAAGGAAGGTCACAGCACCTTTGCCGTCGACAATGCGGTGATCGTAGGACAGCGCCAGATACATCATCGGGCGGATGACCACTTCACCATTGATCGCCATTGGGCGGTCTTGGATTTTGTGCATGCCAAGGATGCCCGATTGTGGCGGGTTCAGGATCGGCGAGGACATCAGCGAGCCGTAGACACCACCGTTTGAGATGGTGAAGGTGCCGCCTTGCATTTCGTCCATGGTCAGTTTGCCGTCACGGGCTTTGCGGCCCTTTTCAGCAATAGCCTTTTCGATCTGCGCAAAGGACATCGCGTCCGCGTCATTGATCACAGGCACCACAAGGCCGGTCGGCGTGCCAGCCGCCACACCCATGTTCACAAAGTTCTTGTAAACGATGTCTGTGCCGTCGATTTCGGCGTTCACTTCCGGCACTTCTTTCAGCGCATGACAGCAGGCTTTGGTGAAGAACGACATGAACCCAAGGCGGGTGCCGTGCTTTTTCTCAAACTCAGCTTTGTATTCATTGCGAAGCGCCATCACCTCGGTCATGTCCACCTCGTTATAGGTGGTGAGCATGGCGGCGGTGTTTTGGCTGTCTTTCAGGCGCTTGGCGATGGTCTGACGCAGACGGGTCATTTTCACCCGCTCTTCGCGCGCAGAATTGTCCTGTGCTGCCGGGGCTGAGGCAGGCGCCGCCGCAGGGGTTGCCGCTGGTTTCGGCGCTGCTTTGGCGGCTTGCACATCATGTTTCATCACGCGTCCATCCCGACCTGTTCCGGTTACATCAGCCGAGGTCATTCCGGCCTCTGCCATCATTTTCTTCGCCGAAGGGGCATCCTCAACGTCTTTTCCTGACGTCGCAGGGGCCGCCGCCGCAGCAGGGGCCGCAGGGGCCGCAGCAGGTGTTGCCACCGCACCGGCGCCACCGATCACCGCCAGTTTGGCCGTGGCATCAACGGTGGTGCCTTCGGCCGCGATAATCTCAGTCAGCACACCCGC
This sequence comes from Aliiroseovarius lamellibrachiae, assembly GCF_018599245.1. Lineage (GTDB taxonomy): Bacteria > Pseudomonadota > Alphaproteobacteria > Rhodobacterales > Rhodobacteraceae > Aliiroseovarius > Aliiroseovarius lamellibrachiae. The sequence continues at coordinate 422,879 of NZ_JAHEVJ010000002.1, read as the reverse complement.
CGCGGGGGCAGGCACTTCGACCGACACTTTATCGGTTTCCAGCTCACACAGCATTTCGTCTGCGGCAACCGCGTCCCCGACCTTTTTGAACCATGTGGCAACGGTCGCTTCCGATACGCTTTCACCAAGGCTTGGCACCATGACATCCACGCTGTCGCTGGATGCTGCTGGGGCAGAGGCCGCCGCAGCCGGGGCCGAAGCTGGCGCCGCCGCCCCCGCGCCTTCGGAGATATTCGCGAGAAGCGCGTCGACACCAACGGTCACACCTTCTGCGGCGACAATCTCGCTCAGAACGCCGGCAGCGGGCGCGGGCACTTCGACCGTCACCTTGTCGGTTTCCAACTCGCACAGCATTTCGTCTGCTTGCACCGCGTCACCGGGTTTCTTGAACCAGGTTGCAACGGTCGCCTCGGTGACACTTTCGCCCAGGGTGGGCACTCGTACTTCGATGCTCATGGGTTATTTCCCTTCCATGTTCAGCGCGTCATCTACCAACGCGGCCTGTTGTGCTTTGTGTTGTGACGCCAGGCCCGTCGCGGGCGAGGCGGATGCTGGACGACCAGCGTAAACGGGACGCAGATGTTTTGCGCCAATCCGGGTCAACACCCATTCGATATTTGGTTCAACAAAGGTCCAGGCGCCCTGGTTCTTTGGTTCTTCCTGACACCACACCATTTCAGCGCCCTTAAACCGCTCCAGCTCTTTCACCAGCGACATCGCTGGGAAGGGATAGAACTGTTCCATACGGAGCAGGTAAATGTCGGTGATGCCGCGTTTGTCACGCTCGTCCAGCAAGTCGTAATAGACTTTGCCCGAACACATAACGACGCGTTTGATTTTGTCATCCGCCGCAAGTGTGGTGTCGGAATTGCCCTTCTGGGCGTCATCCCACAGCACACGGTGGAAGCTTGACCCCTCGGTGAAATCCTCAGCATTTGAGATGCACATCTTGTGACGCAAAAGCGATTTTGGTGTCACGAGGATCAGCGGTTTACGATATCCACGGTGCATCTGGCGACGCAGGATGTGGAAATAGTTGGCAGGTGTTGAACAGTTGGCAACGATCCAGTTGTCGCCACCACACATCTGCAAGAACCGCTCCAGACGGGCCGAGCTGTGTTCTGGTCCCTGCCCTTCATACCCATGCGGCATAAGCACAGTCAGGCCAGACATCCGCAACCATTTGCTTTCACCGGACGAAATGAACTGATCAAACATGATCTGCGCCCCATTGGCGAAATCGCCAAATTGCGCTTCCCACATCACCAGGGAATTGGGTTCAGCCAGCGTATAGCCATATTCAAACCCAAGCACCGCGTATTCCGACAGCATACTGTCGATCACTTCGTAATGCGCTTGACCCTCACGAATGTTGTTCAGCGGGTAATAGCGGTCTTCGTTGTCCTGATTGATCAGACCCGAATGGCGCTGAGAAAACGTGCCGCGCGTACAATCCTGACCGGACAAACGCACCGGGAACCCCTCGGTGAGCAATGACCCAAACGCCAGCGCCTCGGCCGTGGCCCAGTCAAACCCAGACCCGGTTTCAAACATCTTGGCCTTCGTATCCAAAAGACGCCCAACTGTTTTATGCAGCGGGAACCCTTCGGGCGCTGTCGACAATGCACGACCGACTTCGGCAAAGGTGTCTGACGCAATCGCAGTCTGACCGCGCTGATATTCCTCGGCTTTTTTGTCCAGATGTGACCAACGCCCATCCAGCCAATCCGCCTTGTTTGGTTTGAATTCCTTGCCGGCTTCAAACTCTTCATTCATGCGCGCCTGGAACGACGCTTTCATGTCTTCGATCTCACCCGACGGGATCAGCCCCTCGGCCACCAATCGGTCGGTGTAAAGCTGAAGCGTGGTCTTTTGCTTTTTGATCTTTTTGTACATCACCGGGTTGGTGAACATGGGCTCGTCGCCCTCGTTGTGACCAAAACGGCGGTAGCAGAAGATATCAAGCACAACATCCCGGTGGAATTTCTGACGGAATTCCGTGGCCACTTTTGCCGCATGAACCACAGCTTCGGGGTCATCGCCATTCACATGGAAAATTGGCGCCTCGACCATCAAGGCAATATCTGTTGGATAGGGGCTTGAGCGCGAGAAATGCGGCGCGGTTGTAAAGCCGATTTGGTTGTTGACCACGATGTGCATCGTGCCGCCAGTTTTGTGACCGACAAGACCCGACAGGCCAAAACATTCCGCCACAACACCTTGACCCGCAAAGGCCGCGTCACCGTGCAACAGGACCGGCAGAACCTGTGTCCGCTCCGTGTCGTTCAACTGCTCTTGCTTGGCACGCGCTTTGCCCAGAACCACCGGGTTCACCGCCTCAAGATGCGAGGGGTTGGCAGTCAGCGACAGGTGAACAGTATTGCCATCAAATTCGCGATCCGAACTGGCGCCTAGGTGATATTTCACGTCACCCGACCCATCCACGCTTTCGGGCTTATAACTTCCGCCCTGAAATTCGTTGAAGATCGCCTTATAGGGTTTTTGCATCACATTGGCCAAGACCGACAAACGGCCCCGGTGTGGCATGCCGATAATCACGTCTTTTACGCCCAGCGCTCCACCACGTTTGATGATTTGCTCCATCGCCGGGATCAGGCTTTCGCCGCCATCCAGACCAAAACGCTTGGTGCCCATGTATTTGACATGAAGGAATTTTTCAAAGCCCTCAGCCTCAACCAGCTTGTTCAGGATCGCCCGGCGCCCTTCACGGGTGAAGGCGATTTCCTTGCCCAACCCTTCGATCCGCTCTTTCAGCCAAGCGCTCTCTTCCGGGTTGGAAATATGCATGTATTGCAGCGCAAAAGTGCCGCAATAGGTCCGTTTCACGATCTCAACAATTTGACGCATCGAGGCAATCTCAAGCCCCAGTACATTGTCGATGAAAATCGGCCGGTCCATGTCGGCCTCAGAAAACCCGTAAGACGCAGGGTTCAATTCAGGATGTTTGGATCCTTCGCGCATGCCCAGCGGGTCAAGATCAGCGGCCAAATGGCCCCGGATCCGGTAGGCACGGATGATCATCAGCGCGCGGATACTGTCCAGCACGGCCTGTTTGATCGCCTGATCGGAAACCTCAACACCTTTGGCGGCGGCCTTCTCGGCAATCTTTTTGCCAGCGGCCTTACCCTCTTTGGTCGTGTCCTCATCGGGCCACATACCGTCCAGAGAATGCACCAAATCGCCGGTTGGGGTCGGCGGCCAATCAGCGCGCGCCCAACTGGGGCCTTCGGCCTCGGCGATGGCGTCACTGCCTGCGTCGCCCATTTCGGCAAAAAACGCAGCCCAGGCTGCGTTGACCGCCGAAGGGTCTTTGGCATATTGTGCATAAAGCTGTTCAAGGTACTCGGCGTTATGGCCTTGCATAAAGCTTGATGCGTGAAAGCTGTCGTTGGGGCTCTGATCCGTCATGCGCGTCGGTCTCAACTGAAATGGGAATGCGCGCGCCCAGACCATACCGGGCGCGCGCGATTTGAAATGTTTATTTGGCAATCGCTGCAAGCACAGCTTCACCCAAGGTTGCAGGGCTGTCAGCCACAACAATACCCGCCGATTTCATGGCTTCGATCTTGTCCTCAGCACCACCTTTGCCGCCAGCAACAATCGCGCCAGCGTGGCCCATACGACGACCGGGAGGGGCCGTGCGACCCGCGATAAAGCCAGCAACGGGTTTCCAGCGGCCTTTTTTCTTCTGCTCGGCCAGGAATGCGGCGGCTTCTTCTTCGGCGGAACCACCGATTTCACCAATCATGATGATCGACTGGGTCTCGTCGTCGTCAAGGAACATGTCCAAAACGTCGATATGCTCGGTGCCTTTGATGGGGTCGCCACCGATGCCAACAGCAGTCGACTGGCCAAGGCCGATGTCAGACGTCTGTTTCACGGCTTCATAGGTCAAAGTACCCGAGCGCGACACAACACCAACCGAGCCACGTTTGTGGATGTGGCCGGGCATAATGCCGATTTTGCACGCATCAGGCGTGATCACGCCGGGGCAGTTTGGCCCGATCAGGCGCGACTTTGATCCGTCCAGCGCACGTTGCACGCCCATCATGTCCAGCACCGGAATGCCTTCGGTGATGCAAACGATCAATTCCATCTCAGCATCAATGGCTTCGAGGATCGAGTCCGCTGCGAAGGGGGGCGGCACATAGATGACGCTCGCATTTGCTTCGGTCTTGGCTTTCGCCTCATGCACCGAGTTAAAGACCGGAAGGCCAAGATGATCCATGCCACCTTTGCCCGGCGTCACACCGCCGACCATTTTGGTGCCATAGGCAATCGCCTGTTCCGAGTGGAAAGTGCCCTGAGAGCCAGTAAAGCCCTGACAGATCACTTTAGTGTTTTCGTCGATAAGGACTGCCATTTAGGAGTCTCCTTAATTCGCTGAGCCAATCATGGCCGCTGTTAGACTTGTTCGACGACGATCAAGGCGCCGCCAAGCTTTTTTCCTTCAGCCTTTCCCCCGTGCGAATGATGTAGTCTGATTACTCGAAACTCATCCATTGAGTTTTCTTCAACAAACACACTTTCAATCTTCGCCCGTCTAAAAGACTTTTCAACCTCAGTGAAAGCATCGCCAATAGAAGGGAAGGCACCCAACTCCCGATAAACCCCTCCTGATTGTCGGATTAATGTTGCGAAAACTGGTCCAGTCCGCAACATCGACAAAGACCTCATTTGATCAATGTAAATTGTGTCCGATCTATCAGGGTCGCTCAGGCGTTGTTCCTTCATCATCATTACAACGACAATCAGAACTAGAAAGCCGACCAATGCAATCGCTTCAATTGGCTCCATAGTTCCAACCTCTCATCAGCCCTTCACCGCTTTCACGATTTTCTCTGCGCCGTCGCTGAGGTTGTCAGCGGCGATCACGTTCAGGCCAGAGGTGTTGATGATCTCTTTGCCCTGCTCAACGTTGGTACCTTCTAGGCGCACAACAAGCGGCACTTGCAGACCCACTTCTTTCACGGCTGCAACCACGCCCTCGGCAATCACATCACAGCGCATGATCCCGCCGAAGATGTTGACCAAGATGCCCTTCACTTTGGGATCCGAGGTGATGATCTTGAACGCCTCAGTCACCTTTTCTTTGGTCGCGCCCCCGCCCACATCCAAGAAGTTGGCAGGTTCAGCACCGTACAGCTTGATGATGTCCATGGTGGCCATCGCAAGGCCAGCACCGTTCACCATACAACCGATTTCACCATCAAGGGTGATGTAGTTCAGGTCATACTTAGATGCTTCCAGCTCTTTCGCGTCTTCTTCGGTCACGTCGCGCAATTCCGCGATGTCCCCGTGGCGATACAGCGCGTTTCCGTCAAAGCTGACCTTGGCGTCGAGCACTTTGATGTCGCCTTTGTCGGAAATGATCAGCGGGTTAATCTCCAGCATCTCCATGTCTTTCTCAACGAAAGCTTTATAGAGCTGGCCCATCAGTTTAACGCATTGCTTGATCTGCGCGCCTTCGAGGCCCAGCGAGAATGCGATACGACGACCGTGGAAACCTTGGTACCCAGTGGCAGGATCGACCGAGAAGCTCAGGATCTTTTCAGGGGTGGACGCAGCCACCTCTTCAATGTCCATGCCGCCTTCGGTTGAGCATACAAACGAGATGCGCGAGGTTTGGCGATCCACCAGCAGAGCGAGGTAAAGTTCACGCTCGATGCCGGAACCGGCCTCAATATAGATGCGGTTGACTTGCTTGCCGATGGGGCCGGTTTGGTGCGTGACCAGCGTGCGGCCCAGCATCTTTTTGGCTTCTTCCGCGGCTTCTTCGACCGATTTGGTCAGACGCACACCGCCCTTGTCGCCAGCGTCGGCTTCCTTGAAGGAACCTTTGCCGCGGCCACCAGCGTGGATTTGTGCTTTTACCACCCAAAGGGGGCCATCGAGTTCACCTGCGGCGGTTTTTGCATCTTCTGCTTTCAGCACAACACGACCGTCAGAAACGGGGGCGCCGTAAGATTTCAGAAGGGCCTTCGCCTGGTATTCATGAATGTTCATGAAATCATCCTATCCAGTTGGTCCATTTACTCTGGGTCAGAATGCACAACAGAACATGTAAAGAAACGGTTTTCGGTTCAATTATTCGTTTTTTTGGTGTTTTTATCTCTTTTGTGATCACACCCCTAAAATGTGTGATCACAAAATCTGCGCCAAAGCCTGAATGACGCATTTCACATGTGAATCGCCGCATTCGCCGAACTGAAATCACAGAGCCGGCTTAGCGCTCATCCCCAAAATGCTCTTCCATAAAGGCATCATCATATTTGCGCAGCGCATCGCAGGCTTTTGGCGTACTCTCAAAACGATAGTCCTGCAAATGTGTCGCCCGTTCCGGCGTTGTCAGCAAGACCTGTTCTATATCATCCGCCTCGACCACGGCTTTCCCGGTGATCAGGTTGACCGAACACGAAAACACGGCCGCATATATGCGGTCTGCATAATACTGATCATACCCAATGACCTGAAGTCGGTCTTGGTCCAAGCGCAGCGTGAGGGATATGTGGGTGTGATACCGTCCGCAGGCAAAACACCCCCAGGTGAGCGTGACATTTCCGTTCGGCAAAAGCGCAAGGCTGTCAAAGTCAGACAGGTTGACCGGAACGATAAAGGCTTCCCTCTCGCCAAAATCACCCCCGCCATAGCCCAGTTCATAAGACAAAATATCAAAGGATCTGTTCAGGGCATAAACCAACACCCGATCAGGAGTACCGTCCCCATCCAGGTCGGTCGACAGCGCTTGTCGCGGCTTAGGGAAGGCCTCATCATCAAAAATCGGTTGCGTAAAACCAGCGCCCACAAAAACGGATTGGGCAAAAACAAATGTGGCCGCAAAAACTGCGGCCACATTGAAGTATTTTGAACTCAAAGACATTACGCCAACGAGCTGTCGATCGCCTTACAGGCTTCAACCAAACCTTTAACCGCATCAACTGATTTGTCGAACATGGCTTGCTCGTCTTTGTTCAGTTTGATGTCCACAACCTTTTCGATGCCGTTGGCGCCAATGATGGTTGGAACGCCAACATACATGCCCTCAAGGCCCAGCGCGCCATCAACATACGCCGCACAAGGCAGCAGACGACGTTGGTCATTGAGGTAAGCTTGCGCCATTTCGATCGCGGACGCGGCCGGTGCGTAGTAAGCGGAGCCCGTTTTCAACAGGCCAACGATTTCGGCGCCACCGTCACGGGTGCGCTGAATGATCTTGTCCAGTTTCTCTTGTGTGGTCCAACCCATATCCACCAGATCCGGCAAAGGAATGCCGCCAACGGTCGAGTAGCGGGCCAATGGCACCATAGTGTCGCCATGACCGCCCAACACAAACGCATTCACGTCGCGCATGGACACATCAAATTCGACCGAAAGGAAGTGACGGAAGCGGGCGCTGTCAAGCACACCAGCCATGCCAACCACTTTCTGATGCGGCAGACCCGAAAACTCGCGCAGCGCCCAAACCATGGCGTCCAGCGGGTTGGTGATACAGATCACAAACGCGTTTGGCGCATGGGCGGCAATGCCTTCGCCAACGGATTTCATAACTTTCAGGTTGATGCCCAACAGGTCATCGCGGCTCATGCCGGGTTTACGCGCAACACCAGCGGTCACGATGCAAACGTCAGCGCCTGCGATATCCGCATAATCTGTGGTGCCGGAGATTGCGGCGTCGATACCTTCAACAGGTCCGCTTTCAGCAATATCCAAAGCTTTACCTTGGGGGGTGCCGTCTGCGATGTCGAACAGAACGATATCACCTAATTCTTTCAAAGCTGCGAGGTGTGCGAGAGTGCCACCGATCATCCCCGAACCGATGAGGGCGATTTTGGGTCGTGCCATGAGTTTGATCCTTGATCCGTTAAATCTGGCGCTATCCCTAGGGCGAATGTCGCTTTTGCGCAAGGCTGCCGCGGTGCGGCATAGATCACATCTTGCGTGTCAGCACCGGAGGCGATAGCGCTAAAGCGCCAATAAATGCGCAGGAAACGAGTAATTTATGCCCGAAATCCTTGATCTCACTTTCTTTGCCTTCGCAATCCCCGCCGTGATATTTGCGGGCATTTCGAAAGGTGGGTTCGGCTCTGGGGCTGCTTTTGCGGCGACACCGCTGCTTGCGCTGATTCTGGAACCAGGTGCCGCGATTGGGCTGATGTTACCCCTTTTGATGCTGATGGATATCACCGCCCTGCGCCCGTATTGGGGCAAATGGGATGGCCTCTCAGCCAAGGCCCTGATCCTTGGCGCGGCACCGGGGGTACTGGTGGGGGCGTTACTTTATCGCACCGCCAATCCAGACCTCTTTCGCTTGCTGATCGGTCTAATCGCGGTGGGGTTTGTGGCATTTCAACTGGCCCGCGCGCGCGGATGGATCACACCAGCGGCGCAGCCAATGGGCGCAAAAACTGGCGCCTTTTGGGGGGCGATAGGCGGGTTCACCAGTTTTATCAGCCATGCAGGAGGCCCACCAGCCGCGGTTTTTTTGCTGTCGCGCAGGCTTGATAAAACAACATTTCAGGCCACAACCGTCATCGTGTTCTGGGCCATCAACGGTATGAAATTCATCCCCTATTTTGTGTTGGGGATCTTTACCACACAAACGGCACTCGCGGATCTTTACCTCGCCCCATTTGGTATCATTGGCATCTGGATCGGGGTAAAGCTGCATCACTTGATGCCCGAGCGTGCCTTTTTCGGCCTGACGTATCTGTTTTTGATCGCAACAGGCAGCAAGCTCATTTTCGACGCCCTAACCTGATCCGCCCACCGGCGTGGGCAGATCACTTTTAGCCAATGCTAAGCGGGTTCACCCAACATAGCTGGCGTCAGAGCCTCATCCACCTGCTCAAAACTGCGACCGGCCGCAACCAGACAACTGAGCCCTTGGGGCGTGGTCACCACGATGGTCCATGTGCCACTGTCAACAGACGCAAACACCTCGACCACGGTATTATTGGTCGCAAGCCCGATGGACTGACGCGTTTCGCCGTAGGTTTGTGCCAAACGGTCCACCACGGCCACGCGCGGCGCGCAGTTTTGTTGTTGTGCACGGGCGTGATGTGTCGACAACAGCACCGCGCCTGCCATCATCCCAAACGCAAAAAGATGCTTTTTCATGGGTCTTCCCTTTCAATCAAGGCGGGCAAAATATCGGGCCATCCGGTGTTCCGGCGACAATTTGCGCTCCAGTCCGATCAGGTGCCGAGCTGCATCCCGTTTCTTAAACGGCGGCCATCCGCGGGCCCTCCCGTCGCTCGACTAGCCATATCAGCCTGCGGTGTAAGGACGAAAAACTGGTTAACCGCACGCGCGCGAGTCCGACCACATGGTTCACTGGTTAATCGAAAGTTGGAGAAACCGGCCCGTCACCTGAAAATTTCTGCGGCGCAGCAAATCTTCTCTTGCGCAATGGTGCGTGTTCATGATCATTTGCGCAATAATATTGCGGAGAGACAGAATCATGACAGACGCCACAGCCCAAACCCAACGCCCCTATCGGTCCGTCCTTTACATTCCCGGCTCAAAAGAGCGCGCGTTGGAAAAGGCCCGTGGACTGCAAGCAGATGCGATCATCTTTGACCTTGAAGATGCCGTTGCCCCGGATGCCAAAACCGAGGCGCGCGCGATCCTGAAGGCAGAGCTGGACAAGGGGGGCTATGGCGCCCGCGCAAAAATTGTCCGCATCAACGGATTTGACACAGAATGGGGCAAGGACGATGTGGCCGCCTTTGTCGGCGCGGACATCGACGCGATCCTGATGCCGAAAGTCGGGTCAGCCGCACAGCTGGACGAGCTGGCCGCCTTGATCCCGGATGTGGATATTTGGGCGATGATGGAAACCCCGCAGGGGATGTTGAACGCCGCCGAGATTGCCGCCCACCCGCGCCTGAAAGGCTTTGTGATGGGCACCAACGATCTGGCAAAAGAGCTGAACACCCGCTTTCGCGCCGACCGCTTGCCAATGATGGGTGGGTTGCACATGTGTTTGATCGCCGCAAAAGCCCATGGTGTTGTGATCATCGACGGCGTTTACAACGCATTCAAAGACGATGACGGGCTGCGCGCCGAATGCGACCAAGGGCGTGATATGGGCATGGATGGGAAAACGTTGATCCATCCCGCGCAGCTTGACGTGGCCAACACCGCCTTTGCCCCGTCAGAGGAAGAAATCGACCTTGCCCGCCGCCAGATCGCCGCCTTTGAAGAGGCAGAAGCCTCGGGCCAGGGCGTTGCGGTTGTGGATGGTAAAATCGTCGAAAACCTGCATGTTGTGACTGCAAAAGGCATTCTGGCGAAAGCCGAAGCCATCCAAACCCTCGGCGGTTAAGCCGGGGATCTTCGCGCGGGTTGGGAAAGGGACGCTTTCTGATCCGCGCAGATCACTGCAGGAGAGCTGATCATGACCATCCTTATTCTGGGCCTTGCCCTTTGGTACGCAGGCCATTTTTGGAAACGCGCATGGCCTGAAAAGCACGCCGCTTTGGGCGACAAAGCAAAGGGGATTTCCGCGCTGATCATCGTCACAGGTATTGTTCTGATGGTGGTTGGGCACAGCTCCATGGACAGCTATGACTTGTGGTCTTACCCAAGCTTTCTGAAACACATTAACAATCTCGCCATCCTGTTTGCGATCTATTTCATGAGCCCCGGCCCCTCAAAAGGCGCGATCTTTTACAAGATGCGCCACCCGATGCTGACCGGTATGATCATCTGGGCGCTGGCCCATGTTGCCGTGAACCCGGATCCGGCCTCGATGATGCTTTTTGGCGGATTGACCGTCTGGTCGGTGATTGAAATGCGCGTGATCAACCGCGCGGAACCCAACTGGACCCCCATCCCCAAAGGGTCAATTGCCAAGGATGCGATGTTCTTGTTTGCCTCGCTCATCTTGCTTGCGGTGATCGGCTATATCCACAGCCTCATTGGCCCAAATCCGTTCGGAGCGTGATGTGAAGCTGTATCGCTTGCTCACCGAAGAAGACACCGCCGCGTTTTGCCACAAAGTGACAGACGCGTTGAACAAAGGCTGGGCGCTTTACGGCGACCCGGCTTATGCCCCCGACCCTGAAACCGGAAAAATGCGTTGTGCGCAGGCCGTGATCAAAGAGGCGCCGGGCGACTATCACCCTGACGTAAAACTAGGAGCGCAATAATGCCCGCCCAAACCACTTCCAAGACCAACGCCAAAACCAATTCGGGTCGGTTTTTCGAAGACTATAAAATCGGTGATGTGATCGAACACGCGGTGCCGCGCACTGTGGCCGAAGGTGAACGCGCGCTTTATCACGCGCTTTATCCCGCCCGCCACGCGCTTTACTCATCCGATGAGTTTGCCGCGAATTGCGGTCTGGAAGGCTCACCCATTGATGATCTCATCGCGTTTCATGTGATCTTTGGCAAAACCGTTCCGGATATCTCGCTGAATGCCGTGGCGAACCTTGGCTACGCCGAGGGGCGTTGGTTGAAACCGGTCTATCCGGGCGACACGTTGCGGTCAGTGTCCGAGGTGATTGGGCTGAAACAGAACTCCAACGGGAAATCCGGTGTGGTCTGGGTGCGCACACGCGGGTTTGACCAGATGGGGGAAACGGTTCTGGAATATGTGCGCTGGGTGATGGTCCGTAAAGGAAACTTGGATGCCCCGGCCCCTGAGACTGTGATCCCAGAGCTGAAATCCGCCCTCGCCGCTGGTGATCTGTCTATTCCAGAGACACTGACATTTGCCGATTATGAGTTCACTCAAGCCGGCGAGCCGCACCGCTGGGGCGATTATGAGGTCGGTGAAAAGATCGACCACGTCGACGGTGTGACCGTTGAAGAAGCCGAACACATGATGGCAACGCGCCTGTGGCAGAACACCGCCAAAGTGCATTTCGATGCCACCTTCCGTCCCGATGGGCAACGCCTGATCTATGGCGGCCATGTAATTTCTATGGCACGGGCTTTGTCATTTAACGGGCTCGCCAATGCGCAGATGATCGTGGGCCTGAACGGCGGGGCGCACGCCAACCCGTGCTTCTCTGGTGACACAATCCGCGCATGGTCAGAGGTCTTGGACAAGGCCGAAACGGACATTCCCGGCGTGGGCGCCATTCGCTTGCGGATGGTGGCTGTGAAACACGGCGCACCCGAGTTCGCGCTGAAGGGAGACGACGGAAAGTATCTTCCCGAGGTGATGTTGGATCTGGATTACTGGGCACTGATGCCCGTTTAAACTCCGAACAAAGCAAATCCGCGCCTCATTTGGGGCGCGGATTTTGGTGTACTTCAGCATGCAAATGCAAGTATTGCCCGAGTTTTTTCCTCGGGTAAAAAGTCAGTAAATTTGTGATCACATTCAGAAAAATTGTGATCACACGCATCATTTTTTGCATCAGTTAGCGCAAATTACCCCTTTTTACCCTCTCTGCGGACGTGACTCCGTGACGCAAAAAGGGCTATTCCTGTCGTTAAAGCGTTTCGAAATAAAGTTGTGTATCAATTTCATCTCGAAACACCCTAAAGTCGAAACTGACAAAGGAGGCCGCCATGGCCGATGTGAACAGAGGCAACCGCCCTCTTTCCCCACACTTGCAGGTTTACCGCCCGCAGCTGACCTCCATCACCTCCATTTTTGCACGAATTACCGGCGTTGCGTTGCTGGGTGCTGCGATTTTGGTGGCATGGTGGTTTTTTGCAGCCGCTATGGGCGAAGGATACTACAATTTCGTGAACGGGCTTATGACCTCGTTTATCGGTGATGTCGTGATGTTCATGGCGCTTTGGGCGCTGTGCTACCACGCGCTGTCCGGCCTGCGTCACCTGATCTGGGATATTGGCATTGGCCTTGATGTTGAGACCGCCGAAAAGATGGGGCTTGGCGTGATCGGCGGTTCTGTCGTTCTCGCGATCCTCGTCGCAATCATCGTTTAAGGAGCGGGACATGAGCTATCTGACCGACCGCAAGCGCGCCGTGGGCAAAGGGTCCTCGCATTCTGGCACCGAACAATTCTGGGGTCAGGCGATTTCCGCCGTGGGCCTTTTGATCTTGATGCCGATGTTTGCCCTGACCTTTGGCCACGCCTTGGGCATGCCATACAACGAGGCCATCGCCTATTATCAACACCCCTTCCCCGCCATCGTTGCCGCGATGACGGTTGTGACCACCATGGTTCACTTCCGCCACGGCATCCAGGTGGTGATCGAAGATTATTCGCGCGGCGTGACCAAGAAAGTCCTGGTGATTTTCTGCACCGCCATTTCCTACACCGTTCTCGCCGTGGCCCTGTATGGCCTCGCGCGTATCGCATTTTAAGATCGGAGCCTCCAAATGGCAGCTTACGAATACGAAACGCATGAATATGACGTGGTTGTGGTCGGCGCCGGTGGCGCAGGTCTGCGCGCCACGCTTGGCATGGCCGAACAAGGCCTGCGCACTGCTTGTGTGACCAAAGTTTTCCCCACCCGTAGCCACACTGTTGCGGCGCAAGGTGGCATCGCCGCGTCCCTGTCCAACATGGGCCCGGACAATTGGCAGTGGCACATGTTTGACACTGTGAAAGGGTCGGATTGGCTCGGTGACACCGACGCAATGGAATACCTTGCCCGTGAAGCGCCCAAAGCGGTTTACGAGCTGGAGCATTACGGCGTGCCCTTTTCCCGCACTGAAGAGGGCAAGATTTACCAACGTCCCTTCGGCGGTCACACCACCGAATTTGGCGACGGCCCCCCCGTGCAACGGACCTGTGCGGCCGCTGACCGGACCGGTCACGCCATCCTGCACACGCTTTACGGTCAGTCCCTGAAAAACAACGCGGAATTCTATGTTGAGTATTTCGCGATTGATCTGATCATGTCGGAAGACGGTGAATGTCAGGGCGTTGTGTGCTGGAAACTTGATGACGGCACCTTGCATGTCTTTAACGCCAAGATGGTCGTTTTGGCGACCGGCGGTTACGGGCGTGCGTTCTTCTCGGCGACCTCCGCCCACACCTGCACTGGCGACGGTGGCGGTATGGTGGCGCGTGCTGGCCTTGCGCTTCAGGATATGGAGTTTGTTCAATTCCACCCCACCGGCATCTACGGCTCTGGCTGTTTGATCACCGAAGGGGCGCGCGGCGAAGGCGGCTATCTCGTCAACTCGGAAGGCGAACGGTTTATGGAGCGTTATGCGCCCCAATATAAAGACCTTGCGCCGCGCGATTACGTGTCCCGTTCCATGACCATGGAAATCCGCGAAGGGCGCGGTGTGGGTAAAGAAGGTGATCACATCTTTTTGCACCTTGACCACCTGCCACCCGAGGCTTTGGCCGAACGCCTTCCCGGCATTTCAGAAAGCGCCAAGATCTTTGCAGGCGTTGATGTGAACAAAGAACCGATCCCGGTTCTGCCCACCGTTCACTACAACATGGGCGGCATTCCAACCAACTATTGGGGCGAAGTGCTGAACCCAACCGCCAAAGATCCGACAGCTGTTGTGCCGGGCCTGATGGCTGTGGGCGAAGCGGGCTGTGCCTCTGTGCATGGGGCGAACCGCCTTGGGTCAAACTCGCTCATCGATCTTGTGGTCTTTGGCCGGGCCGCTGCGATCCGCGCCGGCAAGGTTGTCGACGCAGACGCCGCCAACCCTGTGCTGAACCAACCGTCTATTGACGCGGCTCTGGATCGTTTCGACGGGTTGCGCCACGCCAATGGCACCGTGCCCACCGCCGAATTGCGCCTTGAGATGCAGAAAACAATGCAGGCGGACGCCGCTGTGTTCCGCACCGACAAGACGCTGAAAGAGGGCGTTGAGAAGATGACCAAAGTTGCGGCGAAAATGGACGACCTGTCCGTGACCGACCGTTCCTTGGTTTGGAACTCTGACCTGATGGAAACGCTAGAGCTTGCCAACCTGATGCCAAACGCCTTGGCCACCATTCACGGTGCTGAAGCCCGGCATGAAAGCCGTGGTGCGCATGCACACGAAGATTACCCAACACGCGACGATAAGAAATGGCGCGTTCACACGGTGTCTCGTGTCGAAGGCAACAAGGTGGATCTGACCTATCGTCCGGTTGTGGTTGACCCGCTGACCACCGAAGCCGAAGGCGGCATTGCACTCAAGAAAATCGCGCCCAAAGCGCGGACGTTCTAAGGAGGACGCCAGATGGTACAATTCAAGCTCCCCAAGAACTCGACCGTTCGTGTCGGTAAAACCTGGGACAAACCCACCGGCACCGCCAATGTGCGCAAGTTCCAGATTTATCGCTGGAGCCCGGATGACGGGCAAAATCCACGCGTCGATACCTATTTCGTCGACATGGACAATTGCGGTCCCATGGTGCTGGACGCGCTGATCAAGATCAAAAATGAAATCGATCCAACGCTGACTTTCCGCCGCTCTTGCCGCGAAGGCATCTGTGGGTCCTGTGCGATGAACATCGACGGGATCAACACGCTGGCCTGTATTTACGGCATGGATGAGATCAAGGGGGATGTGAAAATCTATCCGCTTCCCCACACGCCTGTGGTCAAGGATTTGATCCCGGATCTTACGCATTTCTACGCGCAACACGCGTCGATCATGCCGTGGCTCGAGACCAAAACCAACCGCCCCGCGAAAGAGTGGAGGCAGTCGATTGAAGACCGCAAGAAACTTGATGGCCTGTATGAATGCGTGATGTGCGCCAGCTGTTCAACCTCCTGCCCAAGCTATTGGTGGAATGGTGATCGGTATCTGGGGCCAGCCGCGCTGTTGCACGCCTATCGCTGGCTCATTGACAGCCGGGATGAGGCAACAGGCGAGCGTTTGGATGATCTGGAAGATCCGTTCAAGCTCTACCGCTGCCACACCATCATGAACTGTGCCAAGACCTGTCCAAAGGGTCTGAACCCAGCCAAGGCGATCGCCTCGATCAAAAAGATGATGGTTGAACGCACACTCTGATGAGCGATCTGATCTATGCAATAACATTGGCCGCCCTTGCTGGGGCGGCCATTCCTTTTGGCGCATGGCTGGCCGGATTTGACCGGATCCTTCCGGGGTGGATCCGGAATGAAACCAACCATTGGGTGATGGCCTTTGGCGCGGGCGCACTCCTGTCTGCTGTTGCCTTGGTGCTGATCCCCGAGGGATTGGACCGTGTCACCGGAGCGCGCGCGCTGATCCCCTTCTTGCTTGGCGCAATCGCTGCACTTGTGGTCGATGTGGCCCTGTCACGTCGCGGCGGGTCAAAGTCGCAATTTATGGCGATGTTGCTGGATTTCATCCCGGAAACCATCGCATTGGGCGCCGTTCTCACCGCTGAACCCGCGCTCGCTTTGCTGCTTGCGGGATTGATCGGCGCGCAAAACCTGCCCGAAGGGTTTAACGCAGACCGTGAACTGGCCGAGACATCCGCGATGCTCAGATCCAAACGCCTAGGCCTCTTTCTACTTCTGGTCCCGTTGGGCCCAATTGCCGCCCTGATTGGCCTGACACTGCTGGCAAATGCCCCCGTCATTTTGGGCTGGCTGATGCTCTTTTCCGCAGGCGGCATTCTTTATCTAATGTATCAAGACATTGCGCCCCAAATTCCCCTGTCTCGACGCTGGACCCCGCCCTTTGGCGCGATTCTGGGCTTTGCTTTGGGACTATTGGGCCATATCTTGACAACATGACAGGCTCGTCGGGCGCACCACTTAAAAAGAACAGAGCCCTAGAAACAGCCCCGCCTTGCTTGGATTGACCACCCAACAAACCGACCACGCCACGTCTTAGCTTTTTCTTGCCCAAAATACCTCGGGGCCGGGGGGCAGAGCCCCTATTCGCGCGCGCGTAAAACCTGTGCAGGACGTGCTGCCAAGGGACGCCACGCGTAAGCCAAACCCGCAAGAATGGTCGCAACCACACCTCCCGTTACAATCGCAATGGCGGACACAGGTTCAAACACAAAGTCGTTTTCCATGATGTAATGGGTCACCGCCCAGCCCGATATGCCGCCCGCAATCACCGCGACCACACCCGCCGCGGCCCCAAGAACCGCGGAACGCAGCGCGAAATTCAGCAAAATCTCGCCCCGCGTGGCGCCAAGCGTTTTCAACACCGCCGCCTCATAGGTGCGCGCCCGCTCGCCGGCTGCCGCAGCCCCCATCAGCACCACAAACCCCGTGACCAAGGTGGCCATCGCGCCATAGGTGATGGCGGCCGCCACCTGCCCCATCAATCCAGTGACACGCGTGATCGCGTCGCGCACAGAGATGAGTGTGATGTTCGGATAGGCTTTTCCAAGGTCGCGCAGAATGGCCGCCTCTGACGCTTGATCTGCATAAATCGTGGCAAGCCAGGTGTGTGGCGCGCCCTGTAGCGCAGAAGGGTTCATGGTCAAAACAAAGCCCATTCCAGCTTGCGAGAAATCCACCTCTCGCAATGACGTAATCTCGCCCGCAATATCCCGGCCCAAGATATTGACGGTGATTATATCCCCTAATCCAAGCCCCATTTCCTCTGCCTCTTCGGCAGCAAACGAAATCTGTGGGGGGCCGTCATAGTTTTCCGGCCACCAGCGCCCGGCAACAACTTTGGTCCGGGTGGGGCGATCTGAATAGGTCAACCCGCGATCGCCCTGCACGACCCAGTGGTTGCCAGCCACCTCAGCCGCCGGGCGGTCGTTGATCTGAGTGATCACACCGCGCAGCATTGGTGCCGTATCGACACGCGTGACGCCCGCATCCCCCTTCAGTCGCGCCTGGACGCCTTCGATCTGATCAGGTTGAATATCAACCACAAAAAAGCTCGGGGCCACATCGGGAAGTTCACGCGAAATCGCCCCCCGCAGGTTGTTGTCGATCTGCCCAACGGCGGCCAGAACCGCAAGGCCCAGACCAAGCGACAAGACCACCGCACCCGCCTCGCCGCCCGGGCCACCAACCGCCGTCAGCGCCATGCGGGCAATCGGGTGACCGCGCAGCCAGTTCAGATGCCCCAGCCAACGCGACAGATAGCGAATGCCCAAACCGGTTAGAACCAGCGCCGCAAACGCCCCGGCAATGCCAACAAACGACCACATCGCCAGAGTTGCCATCCCTGACAACGTTGCCGCAGCCCAGACAAGCAAGGCCAATATCGCCGTGCTTAACCCAATATAAACCGGGCGCGGCAACCGGCGCTCGCCAAGGGCGGCATCCCGAAAAAGGGTTGCAGGTTGCACATCTTCGGTCTGTGCAAGCGGCCAAAGGGTAAACAAAAGAGCCGCCAAACAGCCATATAGTGCGGCCTCGGCCAGCGGGCCGGGATAGACAGAAATCGACGCCTCAATCGGCAGGGCACCCGCGATCCAAGGGGCCAAAATGACCGGAAGCCCTGCCCCCAACAGCAAGCCAATCAGCAAGCCCGCCAAGGTCAGGACTGCGATTTGCAGAAAATAGGATAGAAAGATCACCCGGCGTTCTGCTCCAAGCGCGCGCAGGATCGCGATCGTTTCGGTTTTTCCATCCAGATAGGCCCGCACGGCAGCGGAAATTCCGACGCCGCCAACCGCCAAACCGGCCAAGCCCACCAGCACCAAAAAGGTCGAGAGGCGGGTGATAAAACGGCTCATCCCCGGTGCGCCATTGCGCGCATCTTCCCAGCGCGCGCCGTGGGTTTCCAACTGATCCATCACGCGCTTTTTCTCTTGATCAAGATCCACGTCTTCCGGCAAGCGCAACCTGTAGTGACTGTCAAAAAGCGTGCCTTCCGACAGCAATCCCGTTCCCGCAAGCGCAGCACGATGCACCAATGTGCGCGGGCCAAGTCCAAAACCACCGCTGGCATTATCCGGCTCGTTCACCAGTTCGGCCATCAAGACAAAAGATGCACCACCCAGGTTGAACCGATCCCCCGGCACCAATCCAAGGCGCGCCATCAACAGGTCATCCATAACCGCACCGGGCAACGCATTCTGCCCCGCAAAGGCCGTTTCCAAACTCATGGGTGGGTTCAAGACGGCCTGACCGTAAAGTGGGTATTGCCCATCCACGGCTTTCACCTGCGTCAGCCCGCGTTCCTCACCGACCACTGCCATCGAGCGGAAATCGGCAATGACCGACATAGTCTCGGCAGTGGCACCAAGTTGCTGGGCCTCCTCCTCCTCCGCAAAGCGATAGGTGAAAGAGACCGACGCATCCCCCCCCAAAAGCACCGCCCCCTGGCTTTCCAATCCCGCCTGAAGGCTTTCACGTACAGATCCAACGGCCGCAATCGCCGCAACGCCAAGCGCCAAACAGGCCAGAAAAATTCGAAACCCTCGCAGTCCGCCGCGCATATCTCGGCGGGCAAATCGGGCGGCTTGTCTCAGCGCGCTCATGCCAAAAGCCCGTCTTGAATGTGCAAAATCCGGTCACATCGCGCGGCGAGTTCTGGCGCATGAGTGACCATGACCAGCGTTGCGCCATGGCGATCACGAAGACCAAAGAGCAGATCCATAATCGCCTCGCCGGTCGCCCCGTCCAGATTTCCGGTGGGCTCGTCGGCCAGCAAAATATCGGGCCGAGGGGCCGCAGCCCGCGCCAAAGCGACCCGCTGTTGTTCACCGCCCGACATCTGACTGGGGTAATGGTGCATTCGGTGGCCCAGCCCAACGGCGGCCAGTTCTTCTTCGGCACGTTCAAACGCATCGCGCTTTCCCGCCAGTTCCAGCGGGGTTGCCACATTTTCGAGCGCAGTCATCGTTGGGATAAGGTGGAAAGATTGGAACACCACCCCCATATGATCTCTGCGAAAGCGCGCAAGATGATCTTCGCCCATCGCACCCAAGTTTTGACCCAGGGCTTGCACCTGCCCCCCGGTGGCACGTTCCAGCCCGCCCATCAACATAAGGAGAGAGCTTTTGCCAGACCCGGACGGCCCCGTCAGCCCCAATGTCTCGCCACGCGAAACGCTTAAATCTATCCCCTTGAGGATCTCGGTGCGACCGGCATTATGGCCAAGCGTCAGCCGTGCATCAGTAAGGGTCAAAACGGCATCTGGTTTGGAAAACGGCATCTGGCACCTTTGGGGAGAAAATCAATGAGTTCACATGCATATGGGGCCAAACGCGCGGTTCACAAGAGGACCACGCAGTTCAATTTAAGCAGGCCCATTTGTGGGCTCATCCTGGCCCTTGTTGTCGGTTGGCTTCAGCCGACTGCCCTTCAGGCAAAGACCCTAAAACTTCTGGCATTGGGTGACAGTTTGACCGCCGGATATGGCCTTGCCCAAGGCGAAGGATTTGTGCCGCAACTTCAGGCCTGGCTGGTGGCACGGTCCGCTGAAATAGAGGTCATCAATGCTGGAGTTTCGGGCGACACCACAGCCAGCGGGCAAGCGCGGCTTGGGTGGTCGTTGACCGATGATATTGACGCCGTGCTGGTCAACCTTGGTGGCAATGACATGCTGCGTGGCCTTCCCCCGGAGGAAACCCGCAAAAATCTTGAAGCGATTTTGTCTGAACTCGCCTCCCGCGGGCTGCCGACCATCTTGATCCGAGTTCCGGCGTCGCTAAATTTTGGCCCCGACCATAAGGCCAGCTATGACATGGCCTTCCCCGAACTTGCGGCACGTTTTCACAGCCAATTCATCCCCAACTTCTTTGCCGCATTGGAAGAACAGCCAAACAGACAAGAGGTGCTGCAAACGCTATTTCAGCGCGACGGCATCCACCCAACCGCACAGGGGGTCGCCATGATTGTCGAAAAAATCGGCCCCGAGGTTCTTTCAGTTCTGCAAAGGCTTCAACAAGGCGAACTCTCTCGCACTGATTGAATGGTTCGATTTTATCACTTGCCCACGACCATCATTGCAAAATGGAACCCCTTCTTACGATACCGCCTTGTTGAGTATTGCAATTTGCGAATTTCGGCAAAAACCCAATGAAAACCTATCCTTATTGATAGGTGTTCCAGAGCATCCCTATGTGACACTGTTTTAATTACTTAAAAACCAATTTTGGCGCGTTTGCAGGTCCCTCATTGAAAACACTCGTCGTTACAGCCGATGCAACTATTACGAATGGTGTTGCTGCTGCTTTTCCCGATCAGAACGGCATTGATCTGACATCAGTCGAAACGGTGCCAGCCGCGATCAATCGTCTGGCAAACACCCGTAAGGGCGGCGGGCAATTTGATTTTGTTGTGCTTGAATTTGACCTGCCGGGCCTGTCCGGGCTTAAGGGGGTCAATCACCTGTCGGACCTGCACGATAGGCGTCCTTTCGCGCTTCTTATGCGTGGCGGATCACTAGAATTGGCACAACGCGCCTATCGGGCTGGGGCAAACGCGGTCATATCCAAAGATCTGCCCGCAAATGAAATGTCCCACGCGTTAGAACTAGCACGGCAAGGACAGTTTTTATGTTTGTTTACAGATCTTGTTCACAATCCGGCGGCCATTTCTCTGGTGCAATTGTCGGAACGTGAATTACAGATTTTGCGCGGCCTTTGTGATGGGTTGCAGAACAAAGAAATCGCCCACGCCTTTTCCATTCAGGAAGTCACGGTCAAGATGCATATGCGCGCGGTGGTGCGTAAATTGGGCGCGAAAAACCGAACCCATGCGGCCATGATCGCGCGTGATCTTAACTTGGTTTAACGCGCCTCCAGTTTTCTAAGACGCCCCCGCTATTGCTTTTCGCGTTGGAGCAGAGCGAAAGGCCGCGAACAAGCGATACAATATGACCTGGAAATGCTCCCATTAACCCAAAGCTCACTCTTCAGGCGGTCTGTCATCCCAACGATCCGACAAGATCCGTTGGCTGTTGCCATCCGGGTCGTCATATTGTTCGCTGCGCAATGTCCAGAAAAATGCCGCCAATCCACCGCCCCCAAGCAAGAGCGAAATAGGGATGAGATAGACCAGCACATTCATCGGTTCAGCCTTTTTTCAACCGCAAAGCGTTCAGACTAACTGTCACAGATGACAGCGACATAGCAAGGGCAGCAGCCAAGGGCGTGGCCAGCCCGAGCAACGCAATCGGAATGGCGATTGCATTGTAACCCGCTGCGATGGCGAAGTTTTCTTTAATTCTGCGCGTTGCCGACTTGGCCATCAACGTGGCCTCCCCCAAGGGGCCCATGGATTGCCCTAACAACACGATGTCCGACACAACCCGCGCCGCCTCAAGCGCTGAGGCGGGCGAAATCGAGACATGAGCCGCCGCCAGTGCCGCCGTGTCATTCAGCCCGTCGCCAACCATCAAAACGCGCTTTCCAGACTTGCCCAGACGCGCGACATATTCGGCTTTGCCTTCGGGCAATGTATCCGCTTTCCAGTCGGAAATCCCAACCCGGCCCGCAATATCCGCGACCGCTGCAGGAACGTCGCCAGAAATCAAAGTGATCCCCATGCCCTGCGCTTTCAATCCGGAAATGGCTTCATTCACCGCCTCACGGAGACGATCCGTAAAGGTAAACGCGACCGGGCGCGCACCAGAGACCGACAGGTAGGTCGCCGTTTGGCCAACCGCATTGGCCCCCAGCCATTCGGCACGACCAAGACGCACTGTTTTGCCGTTCCAGATCCCCTCGATGCCCTTGCCCGGCACCTCATGCACGCGTGACACCTCAGCAGGTACAATGCCTTTGGCGCGTGCGGCTTGGGTCAGGGACAGGGCAAGCGGGTGGCTGGATCCCTCGGCCAAGGCCAAAGCAATTTCCAGATCCTGCGTGCGATGCTGTGCGTTCTCATCCATCACCGGTTTGCCTTGGGTCAGCGTGCCGGTTTTATCGAAAACCACATGGTCCACTTCGGCCAAACGCTCCATCGCGGTGGCGGATTTCAGCAACATGCCTTGTTTGAACAACCGTCCAGAGGCCGCCGTGGTCACCGCAGGAACGGCCAAACCAAGCGCACAGGGACAGGTGATGATCAAGACAGCGACCGCAATGTTCAGCGCCAATCGCACGTCACCACCCGAGATCCAAAGCCATGCCAAAAACGCCCCGAGCGCTAAGATATGCACCAAAGGCGCATAGATTTTCGCAGCTTTATCCGCAAGCGAGGTATAGCGGTTACGGGCGGTTTCCGCGATCGCCACAAGGTCGGCCATCCGGTGCAATGAACTGTCGCGCCCTGCGGCCGTCACGCGCACCGTCATCGGCCCGGTCAAGTTCACCTCACCGGTTGAAACGACCGTATCCGGTCCTGCGGCCACCGGCAGGCTTTCGCCAGTTAACAAAGACCGATCAAGCTCGCTTTCTCCGGTGACAACAATCCCGTCCACCGGCACCCGCGCGCCCGGAACCACACGCACGATGTCGCCGACCGCAAGCTCAGCAACGGATACTTGTTCATCACCCGCATCGGTCAAACGAAGGGCACGGGGCACTTCCAGCGCCGCCAACTCCTCCGCCGCGGACCGCGCCACGGATCGGGTGCGGTAATCAAGATAGCGACCCGCCAAAAGGAAAAAGGTCAGCGACAAGGCTGCGTCAAAATAGGCGTGCTCGCCCGATTGCGCAGTTTCATAAAGCGACATGCCAAGCGCCAAGAGGATCGCCAAGGAAATTGGCACATCCATATTCAATCGCCCCACCCGAAGCGCGGTCCAGGCGGATTTGAAAAACACCTGGCTGGAAAAGCCAATCGTCGGAATGGCAATGGCCGCCGAAATCCAATGGAACATGTCGCGCGTGGCATCCGTCGCCCCCGACCAGACCGCCACCGACAACAGCATGACATTCATCATCGCAAACCCGGCCACGCCAAGACGCATCAACAGGTCTTTGCCCATTTTGTCCGTCGCGGTTGAGGTCAGCTGTCCCGCATCCAGCTCATATGCCTCAAAGCCAATACCCGTCAGGTAATTGGCCAATGTCTCTGGCTCGACATCAGGATCAACATCAACTGTCGCCCGTTTCAGGGTCAGGTTCACGCGCGCCGCACGCACGCCATCTTGCTGGGCGAGGTTGCCCTCAACCCCTGCAATACAGGCCGCACAATAGATATGCGGCAAGGACAGCATGATGCGTTTGCCTTCCATCCCATTGCCCGCAACCCCCTTTCCCGCTTGCGCTTTGGCAAGGGGGGCGGCGTCACAGGCAGGGCAGGCAGACAGAGGGACGGACATGAGAAACCTTTGGATTAACTCTCAGACAAAAAGATTTGGATGCGCTGTTGAAACGTCACGCCATTTTCAGCGGTGGCATTCAGGCGCAAATTCCAGTTCCCGCCATCCAACGCACCGACATTGGCAACATAGGCCCCGGTGGAGCTTTGGGTGAACGCGGGTTCTTGATCATCTTTCACTTGGGTCGCACGACCGAGGATGGCATAAATCGACGCCACCTTAACCGGATCACCGGCTTTGTCTTTGATGTCCAAGATCAGAGTTTCCCCTTCGATCTTGGCGCCCACATCCCACCCCAGCCCCTCTTGTGCGGCCTTCAGGCGATTAAACTGCTGACTGGCCACATAGGAGTTTTTAGTCTCCAGCCCGGGAAAGGTCGTGATCGCCGAATAGGCCATGAACACATTCACGCCGATGATAATGGCAAAGGCCGACACGGTGATGGCCAGCACATGCTTGCCGGTCAGCACAAATTCTTTTTTGCCAGCCTCATTTTTACCTGTCTCTTGTTTCATATTTCTTGTCCCAAATGGCGTCGGCCGGTTGGGGCGGGCCTTAGCGGCCACGCCCGTTAAACACAGTATCATGGTAGGTCCGATCACCCGTTACCCCATCCACAATCCAAAGCCGGATTTCAGTGCGGTCTTTGGTGGCGGCCTCCGAACCGGCAGGGGCAATCACATACACACGCTGTTTGGCTTCGGTATCAGGATTAGCAACTAACACAAGTTTGTCCGACCCTTCCAGTTCCAGTTCCAGATCCGAACCAAGCGGCAGCGCAAAGTAATAGGGCCATTCCTCGCCATGACGGTTGCGCACACCCACATCATAGGTGTTGCGAACCGCACCGTCAGAAAGGGTTACATAGGTTGGATTGCGCACTGGGCGAACTGTCACGTCCACGGCCGGGCGCACAAACAACAACACGGTCAGCCCGATGCCAACTGCGGCCCAGAGGCTTACATAAAGTATGGTACGCGGGCGCAGCAGGTGTTTGATCACCGGTACTTTTTGATTACCTGCACGCTCGCTGGTTTCGTCTTTCCAAGCAAGATAATCAATCAGCCCGCGTTCTTTGCCGACCTTAGCCATCATGTCATCACAGGCATCGATACAGAGACCACAGGTGATGCATTCCATTTGCTGACCGTCGCGAATGTCGATGCCCATTGGACAGACGTTCACACAAGCGTTGCAATCGATACAATCGCCCAGATCATCGCGGGCTTTACCACGCCCACGGGGTTCCCCACGCCAGTCACGATAGGCGATGGTGATGGTATCTTCGTCCATCATCGCCGCTTGAATGCGGGGCCAAGGGCAGGCGTAAATACAAATCTGCTCGCGCGCGATCCCGCCAAAGAAAAAGGTTGTGGCCGTCAACACCAACACTGTTGTGTAAGCCACCGGGTGGGCTTGCCCCGTGACAAGATCTTTCAACAATGTCGGCGCATCAGCAAAGTAAAATACCCACGCCCCACCAGTTGCAACCGCAATGACGATCCAAAGAAGGAACTTAACCAAACGCTTACGAACTTTCTCGCCGTTCCATTTCTGGCGGTGCAGACGAAGCCGCGCGTTGCGGTCCCCTTCGACCCAGCGTTCCACCAAAATAAACAAATCGGTCCAGACCGTTTGTGGGCAAGCATAACCACACCAGACCCGCCCAGCGGCAGAGGTGAACAGGAACAAGCCCAGCCCGGCCATAATCAAAAGCCCGGCGATGAAATAAAATTCATGCGGCCAGATTTCGATCCAGAAGAAATAGAACCGGCGGTTGGCCATATCGACCAAAATCGCTTGGTTCGGCAGGTTGGGACCGCGGTCCCAACGGATCCACGGTGCAAGATAATAAAGACCAAGGGTAATCCCCATGATCCACCACTTAAGGCTGCGGAAAATGCCTTTGACCCGTTTTGGGAATACGGGTTCGCGGGCGGCGTATAGCTGTTCCGGGGCGTCTGACATTGACAGGGTCCTGTCCTGATAATCGTGAGAGTTTGTTAGTAAGAATTATTCTACATTTCAGCATTGATGTGGATCAAAAATTTTCATTATTGAACATGCGAAGCGTCGCCTTAAGCTATTGTTATTATTTAATTTTCAATTTTGTCGCGGTGACGTCTCGTCGCAGCCCGTCAAAAGGCCGCACCTGCAACAATTCAGTTATCAACGTGACACCGCAATCCTTTGTGGCAAATCACTTGGGGGCGTTCGCCTCACACCAGAGCGTCCGATCGAGCCGTCAGTGATTTTGCGCAAAAATCAGTTTTCCGCTCTTCGCCAAAGGCAAATTACACAGCCTTTTCAACATCTGTAGATAGCATGAAAAAAGCCCGGACCAAAGGCCGGGCTTTTCTATTAGATGGCACCAACCCCGGAGAAACGCGCGAACAGGATCAGGGGCTGGTGCCGAGCCGGGGAGTGAGGCCCCGGATCAGATTTGGGTTGGTCGATGGCTTATTCGCCGCCGCCCAATCCATGTACATAGGTCGCAACAGCGTTGATTTGGCTGTCGGAAAGCTTGCCTTTCCACGCCGGCATCACGCCTTTTGGACCAACAGAAATCGTGTGGATGATTTCATCTTCGGTGTTGCCGTAAAGCCAGATGGCGTCGGCCAGGTTTGGTGCGCCTTGCGAACGATCCCCGGTACCATCTTCAGAGTGACACGCCGAACAATTGTCTGCGAACACCATTGCACCCGCCTCAGCCAGAGTGGCATCAGCATCTGCTTTGGTGACGGGCGACAGGCTCATCACATAGTTTGCAACTTGGCCGATTTCCTCATCCGACAGATAGTCGTCGCCAAAGGCTGGCATTTCCGAGAAACGGGTGTCGTCTTCGAAATCCATCGAACGGATCCCGTGGGTCACCGTAGTCTGGATCTCTTCGATCGACCCACCCCACAGCCAGTCATTGTCCAAAAGGTTCGGATAGCCCGAACCTTCGGTGATGCCGTTGGCACCCGCACCGTGACATTGCGAACAGAAGGTCGCAAAGGTCGCACCGCCTGACTGGATGGCGTAGTTGTGAAGTTCCGAACCACGTTCAAGTGTGGTCAGATCAGCACTGGCCAATTCGGTTTCCAGCGCGCTGTTCATATCTTTGAACCGCTGAATTTCCTCGGCAACGTCACCACGGGTGGACCAGCCAAGATAGCCAGCTGTCGCACCTTTGATCATGGGCCAAGCGGGGTAAGCGATGGAATACCAAATACCCCAAACGATGGTCAAATAGAACACCCAGACCCACCAACGGGGCAACGGATTGTTAAATTCTTCAATCCCGTCCCATTTGTGGCCGGTGGTCTCGACCTTTTTCTTCTCAACAGGTTTTTTACTCATTTGCCACAACTCCTTGAGCTGAGCGCCGGGGGATTAACATAACGTTAGTCCCGGTCACCGGCAGGTTTGTCTTCATGGCGGAAGGGGATGGAGGCCGTGTCGTCATGCACCGCGCGGCTGCCTGGGCGAAACGCCCAGAACACAACCCCGAGGAAAAAGAAAAACATGGCCAAAAGGACCCAGCTGTCTGCGAACAAACGCATAAGGCTATATGTATCCATCATCCCAGCTCCTTACCGGCTTGCGTCAGGTGTAAAGGTCGAGAAATCAACCAATGTGCCCAACATCTGCAAATAGGCGATCAGTGCGTCCATTTCCGACACACCCGGCTTGCCATCAAAGTTGCGCGCTTGCGCTTTTGGATAACGAGCCATCAATGCATCAACATCGGAGTTGTCACCTTCGGGGTCTGCTTGGGTCAACCAATCAGCCTCGGCGGATGCCAATTGCTCTTCGGTGTAAGGCACACCGACAAGTGCATTGGCCTCCAGAAGGTCCCGAACATATTTCGGACTGATTATACGCTCTGCCAGGAAGGCATATTTAGGCATCACCGATTCCGGAACAACCGACTGTGGATCCGAAAGGTGATCCACATGCCAATCGTCCGAATACCGGGCCCCAACACGGGCAAGGTCAGGACCTGTCCGTTTGGATCCCCATTGGAACGGGTGGTCATACTGGCTTTCTGCGGCCAGTGAATAGTGACCATACCGTTCAACTTCGTCACGCATTGGGCGGATCATTTGCGAGTGACAGACATAACAGCCTTCGCGCACATAAATGTTCCGACCTTCCAGCTCAAGCGGCGAGTAGGGGCGCATGCCTTCTACGTCCTCGATGGTATTTTCGAGGTAGAAGAGCGGTGCGATTTCAACCATGCCGCCGATGCTCACCACCAAAAGGCTGGAGACGAGCAAGAGCGTTGCGTTCTTTTCAAGAACAACGTGTTTATCAAGAATTCCCATCGTCATCCCCTCCTTATTCAGCCGGAGCCGCAGCGGGAGCTTCAGCTTCTTGAGCTGGAGCGCGCAATACGGTCATCAAAAGGTTGTAGCACATGATCAATGCACCCGAGAGGAACAGAACCCCACCCAGACCACGAACCACATACATTGGGAATTTGGCAGACACGGTGTCAGCGAACGAGTTCACAAGGAAGCCTTGTGCGTCAACTTCACGCCACATCAGACCTTCGAGAATACCGGTCACCCACATCGACGATGCGTACAGAACGATACCGATGGTGGCGAGCCAGAAGTGCCAGCTGACCAGACGAAGGCTGTAAAGACCGGTACGGTTCCACAGTCTCGGCGTCAGGAAGTACAAGGCACCAAAGGTGATCATGCCGTTCCAACCAAGCGCACCAGAGTGTACGTGACCAATGGTCCAGTCGGTATAGTGTGACAAGGCGTTCACCGCGCGGATCGACATCATCGGACCTTCAAAGGTCGACATGCCGTAGAAACCGATCGACACAACCATCATACGAATGATCGGGTCGGTGCGCAGTTTATCCCATGCACCAGACAGGGTCATCAGACCGTTGATCATACCACCCCAGGACGGCATCCACAGGATAACCGAGAAGACCATACCCAAAGTCCCAGCCCAATCGGGCAAAGCGGTATAGTGCAGGTGGTGAGGACCAGCCCAGATATACAGGAAGATCAAAGCCCAGAAGTGGATGATCGACAGTTTGTACGAGAAAACCGGACGTTCAGCTTGCTTTGGTACAAAGTAGTACATCATGCCAAGGAAGCCCGCGGTCAGGAAAAAGCCAACAGCGTTGTGGCCGTACCACCACTGTGTCATTGCATCCTGCACACCCGAGAAGAGCTGAACCGATTTCGACCCAAAGATCGAAACTGGCAACGCCAGGTTGTTCACAACATGCAACATCGCGATGGTCACAATGAACGACAGATAGAACCAGTTGGCCACATAGATATGCGGCTCTTTGCGCTTTATCAACGTGCCAAGGAACACCAGAAGATAAGCAACCCAAACAACGGTCAACCACAGGTCGGTGTACCATTCAGGCTCTGCATATTCTTTCGATTGGGTTGCACCCAACAGATATCCGGTGGCTGCCAGCACGATGAAAAGCTGATATCCCCAGAACACAAACCATGCCAGATTGCCGCCCCAAAGGCGCGCGCCACTGGTGCGCTGAACAATATAGAACGAGCTGGTGATCAGCGCGGTACCGCCAAATGCGAAAATCACTGCAGAGGTGTGCAGCGGACGCAAGCGACCAAAGTTCAAATACCCCTCGGCCCAGCCGAAGTTCAATTGCGGAAAGGCCAACTGGAACGCAATGAACGTCCCAACCAAAAAGCCAACCGCGCCCCAAAAGGCCGTCAGCGCCACGCCCACACGTATGGGCCCATCCATATATCCTGTTTCAACAACTTTAGGTTCACCCACTTTTTTCAGTGAATAAACAAAAAGGCCAGTCGCGATAAGCGTCACCAGGATGGCATGCACCCCATACGCGAGATCGCGAGCATAGCTAGCGGCAATGGCGGCCAAAACTGCAATCAGGCCAAACACTACCAATTTTAGGTAATCCCACATTTTTGCGTCCCTTCGTCTCTGTCATGAATGTGCCCGCCTTGAAAAACTGGGATTCGGACACACTTGTCGACTTTTGTCGGTTTGGACCTATCCCCTAGTGACTACCTTGATCCATGTCAAAACTGTCGCACCAAGGCTGTTTTCTTGCCTTTGACCCATGTCAAAGCGTCGCAGGTGGGGGTTGTGCAGGCTATGGACAATACCTTCAGGAGCCGTCCATGGACTACAAAACCATCACCACCGTCCTCACGGACGAAAATATGTGCGATGCCTCATTCAAGGCCGCACAGACCCTCGCCCGCACCAACGAGGCGCATTTGAACACGCTTTGCCTTGGCGTCGATCACTCGCAACAAGGTGTCTACTACGCAGGCGCCTCAGCGATGATGATCCAGGACAATCTAACGATGGCCCGCGATGCGGCCGCTGAAATGGAAGATTACGCGCGCAAGACCTTGTCCGGTGCAACCTTTGATTGGTCCGTAACCTGCCTGTCTTCGCAAATGGTGGCCCTCAATGGCTTGATCGCCCACCACACACGGTTCGCCGACCTTGTCGTCTTGCCCCGCCCTTACGGCGAAGGGCGCGGCCATGACGCCGAAGCCACGGTCGAGGCCGCGCTGTTCAACGGTTCCGCACCGGTGATTATCATGCCAGATGGATCCGCCCTTCCTGAGACACTCGAGAACGTGGTTGTTGCCTGGAATGAAAGCGCCGAAGCCCTGCGTGCCATCCGTCTTGCGATGCCGTTTTTGCAAAGGGCCCGCAATGTTTACATCGCCATCATCGACCCGCCCAGCCATGGGCCGGAACGCTCGGACCCCGGTGGCGCGCTCAGCCAAATGCTGTCGCGTCATGGCGTGCGCGCAGAGGTCACCGTTATGGCGCGCACCCTGCCCCGCGTGTCAGATATTCTGAACCGTCACGCGCGTGACAAAGATGCCGATTTGATTGTGATGGGTGCTTATGGTCATTCGCGGTTCCGCGAATCCATTATGGGCGGCGCCACCCGACACATGCTGGAAGTTGCTGCAAAGCCAGTATTTCTGGCGCATTGACCCTACTTCATTCACGAAGACAGAACCGCACAAAAAAAACGAGCCGTAGGGCACGGCTCGTTTTGACAGTCTGAGACCCGTCGTGCGTCGTTAGGTCAGGCCAACGGCCCCCCATCAAAATCATCACCGGTTTCCGCCATCAGGATCGCGAAATCTGGAATGATCACACGACGCTTGCCTTCAAGCACAATGATCCCGGCCTTTTTCAGCGCAGAAATCTGGCGGCTTACCGTCTCAAGCGTCAGGCCAAGATAATCCGCCATCGCTTCGCGTGTCAGCGGCAGATCAAGCGCCATACCAGAGGTGGGCGTCAACTGGTTCAACGTCGCATCGCGGCGCGCCAAGATGGCCAACAGGCTGGCAATCTTTTCGCGGGCTGTTTTGCGCCCCAAAATCAGCATCCATTCCCGCGCACTGTCCAGTTCATCCAATGTCATCTGCAACAGGCGCGTTCCAATCGACGGGGTGCTGCCCATCAGCTCTTCAAACGGTTTTTTGCGAAAGCAGCACACTGTCAGATCCGAAACAGCCACCACATCAAAGGGTGCAAAATCCCGCCCCGGCCGACCGATAAAGTCCGACGGCAGCAACAGACCCACCATCTGGGTGCGCCCATCCTCCATCGTTTGGCTAAGGGTCGCAATTCCGCTGACCACAGAGGCGACAAATTCCATCTGATCACCGGCCCACAACACCGGTTGGCCTGCCTCATAAGTTCGGTAATACTTGATTTCTTCAAGCCGATCCAATTCGTCCGGTTCGCAACGCGAACAAACAGCCCGGTGGCGAATCGGGCATGATCCACACTCGCGAGAATTGAACTTAAGATCTTTAATTGCAGTGTTCATGAGGTTTTCCATCGGGAATTTGATCCCGCTTGATCCTGATCAATGTTGCGCGCGCGTTCGTCTATAGAGACTAGTCGAATGCAAACACTTACGCAACTCAGACGCCTTGGACTTTTTGATGCGCGGGTTCCTCGTTACACGAGCTACCCGACCGCTCTGCACTTCAAGCCAGGGTTCAGCCCCGATACCGCCGCGAACTGGATCCAGGCGATCCCAGCAGGCGACACTGTGTCGCTCTATGTTCACATCCCATTTTGCCGCCGGTTGTGTTGGTTCTGTGCGTGTCGCACGCAAGGCACCGCAACAGCCGAACCCGTGGCCGCCTATCTTGAAAGCCTCAAGACAGAGCTTGCGACCATCAAGGGGCTTGTGGCGCCCGGCGTGAAAATCGAACACCTGCATTGGGGCGGCGGGACGCCAACCCTGTTGCAACCGGACATGATCACTGATCTGACCGCCGCCATTCTGGACACGATGCCCTTGGCTGAGAACGCCCAGTTCTCGGTTGAAATCGATCCGTCCGAGGTTGATGACGCCCGTCTAGACGCGCTTGCCGCCGCGGGGATGAACCGTGCCTCAATCGGCGTGCAGGACTTTGATCCGATGATCCAAGAGGTCATCGGTCGCCCGCAAAGCTATGAGATCACCAAACAGACGGTGGATGGGCTGCGCGCGCGCGGCATCACCAGTCTGAACATGGACATCCTTTATGGGTTGCCCCACCAGAACCAAGCCCGGATTACGGACTCGGTTGAGAAGCTGATCAGCCTTGGCCCCGACCGCGTGGCCTTGTTTGGCTATGCGCATGTGCCGTGGATGGCGCGCCGTCAAAACCTGATCCCAACAGAAGCGCTGCCGTCTGCAGAAGAGCGGCTAGAGCTTTTCAACACCGCGCGGGATATGTTCTTGGATGCGGGCCTTGTTGAAATTGGCATCGACCATTTTGCCCTGCCTGACGACGGGCTTGCCACCGCGCATAAAGCAGGCACCATGCGCCGCAATTTCCAAGGCTATACTGAAGATACCTCGCAAGTGTTGATCGGTGTCGGGGCAAGTTCCATTTCCCGTTACCCGCAAGGTTACGCCCAAAACGAACCAGCCACAGCCAAATACCAAGCCGCTGCGCGCGCGGGTAATTTGTCCGTCTCAAAAGGCCACGCCTTTGGCGGGGATGACTGGGTGCGCAGCCGGATTATCGAACTGATCTTATGCGATTTCAAAGTCGATTTCGCACAGGTCGCGCAAGAGCTGCATGACGATGTGACCCGGCTTGTGTCGATGGCCGACGGTCTGGCAGACGCTATGCCTGATACCTTTGACCTTTCGGACAATGTCTTGACCATCCATGAGGCATCACGCCCCTTGGCGCGGATCATTGCCCGTCATTTTGACGCCTATGAGATGAATGCCGCAGGCCACAGCCAAGCGGTGTAAGCACTTCTAAACACACCTGAAAAGCACGCCGCACGGCGTGCTTTTTTCATTTCTGAAGCGTCAATCCAGATATCCTGCCTCGTCTGCAACCCGTTCAATGACGGTGCCCAAGGTCAGGTCTTTCTCAAACGTTCCCTGCTTGAGAAATCCAATCACTTGCGCAATCACCAGCGGATTGGTCATCATAAACGTATGGGTGACCGGCAAGACAATGTGATCCGTCATCCCTTCAATCTTGGTGCTTTCGACCGACACTTTCCCATCGTCCTCCCCCTCAATCAATGTTGAGTAGATCGGGTTCATCGAGCGGTTCCCAGCAATCACGCCCACCTCATAATTGGGCAGCCCTACGTGATTGGGCACCGAGTTTTCATCGGTTCCCAATTGCAGCCCCGCCGGGCCATTGATCCATTCAAACGGCTCAAGAGATTGAAAGGCATCAACCAACTGCGACCCTTTGTTCGGGGGTGCCAACATCACCACACGGCCCATGTTTTCAGGACGGTGGTCTTGCAACCAAACGCGCGCAAGAATGCCGCCCATCGAGTGGGTGACAAAGTTGATTTTTTGCGCCCCACACGCCTTTACGGCTGGTGGGATCGCAGCTTCGACAAGAATATCAATTTCCGCTTTTGTTGATGGATACCCCAGATTGACCACCGTATAGCCCTCGGCGCTCAGCGCCTCTTCCATCACCCAAAGCGAAGATGGCGAACGCGCAAGCCCGTGCAGCAGCACCACGCACTCGTCCGTGGCTGGCTGCGCTGGGGCAGACTGGGTCGAGGCAGACTGGGCTGAGGCAATACAAAGGGCGCTGGCGGCGAACAAACGTTTCAACATGCCCCATACATAGGCGGGCTTGCATTCAGATACGAGAGGCGGGATGTCGCGGATTTCCAAATGGGCAAACACCAGCGCATAACCGCAAGAGTGTTCCCAATAAAAAAGGCGCGCCATTGGCACGCCCTTCTGTTTCAAGCCTTTCACGACGGGCGGGTTTCAGACCTCAGTGTAGAACCCAGGTGCCACCCAGCGAATAACCAACGCACCGGCACCGGCCAGGGTCACAGCCACAACCAGCGGCCACCCAACCACCGGAAGCATCGCCAGAATGGTCACCGCGACCGCACCAGAAAGTGCGGCAATCGCCCGCTCGGGCAAGGTGGCAGGCTGCGGTTGCCCCACAAGCAAAACTGCGCCAACGCCCAGAATATAGCTGCCGATCACATACCCCGCGAGCGCCAAAAGCACTGCACCCAAAATCGCAAATGGCGCAAGCAAGATGCCGTAGCCTGTTACGCCCAGCACAAACAACGCCCCCGCCAAAGCCGAGACCGCCAAGAACCCCATCCAAATCGCCCGAAACGGGCTTTCAAGCGTACGCTCGCGCAAGCTCATTAAAGCGCCCGGTACAAAATAGGCGACGATGGTTGCCAAAACCGTAAGGGTCAGGATGGAGCCAATTTTGCCGCCGAACCAAGACATCCAACCTTGTCCGCTGGACATATCCGTTTCGTTGCTTCCGTCCACGGTAATCCCACCATCGAATTCCTCTTCGGAATGGCGCTGAATCCGGTCAGCAGGCACCACAAATTCCGGCACGACAATGTCCTCGACGTTCTTGGCATAGAGGTGCAGCGTGCCGTTGATCCGGGCATTTTCCCCAAACGAAATGTTCTTGGTCGCAAAGCTGGCATCGCCTGAAATGGTTTCTGTCAGCAGAATATTTTCAGCCGCGATCAATGCGCTGTCGCCAATAGCCCCTGTCAATTCAACGCGTTGCGCCGCAACACGCACATCACCTAGAACCGGAGCCGCAACCAATACCGTGTCGCCCGCAAGCTGTGCATCGCCCCCTACGTCAGCCGCCACATTCACATTCACACCTGCCGCGTAAAGACCATTGCCAACCGGAGCAGAAATCGAAACCGAACGTCCCCCCGCATGAGCAGAGCCTTCGACGGGGGCCGAGATCACCACCGTATTGCCGACGATGAACGCGTCATCCACAGCATCTCCAGACAGGGTGACGTTATCGCCAGCCATATAGGCATCGCCCCCAAAACGGTACACCTCTTGCGCGGTGGCTGGCAGCGCTGCAAGGGTCAGGAGGGAAATCAAAAGAGGTTTAAACATGGCTGTCCCCGCCAAAATGTTGATGTTATGCGCATTAACATAAGGGGGTTTTTGTCCAGTTGTAAGGGGGGGATTGAAAATTTCTGCCGCCCCCCGAAAACAGCGCGCCCGACAGGCCATACCCAAAGCCGCGCGTCGCGTGATTGAAAGGCGGGAGATTGCCACGAACCCTCAAAAAAATGGCGGCCCGAAGACCGCCATTTCCAATTCTTTTTTTGGGCTCTCGGCAGATTGGCCATAAGGCCAATCGCCTGTCGCAGTCGAATTTCCTAATGGAAATTCAACTTACATCATGCCGCCCATGCCGCCCATGTCGGGCATGCCGCCACCTGGCATGCCGCCTGCGCCTTCTTTCGAAGGTTTGTCAGCAACCATAGCTTCGGTGGTGATCAACAGACCAGCGATCGAGGCTGCGTCTTCCAAAGCGGTACGTGCCACTTTTGCAGGGTCAATCACACCAAATTCGAACATGTCACCATATTCTTCGCTCTGCGCGTTAAAGCCAAAGCTTGCATCGTCGCTTTCGCGCACTTTGCCAGCCACAACAGCCCCGTCAACACCAGCGTTTTCAGCGATCTGACGCAGTGGCGCTTCGATGGCTTTTTGCACGATAACGATACCGGCGTTCTGATCAGCGTTTGCGCCTTTCAGACCGGCCAGCGCTTTACCAGCTTGAACCAAAGCAACACCACCACCAACGATCACGCCTTCTTGCACGGCCGCACGGGTCGCGTTCAGGGCGTCATCAACGCGGTCTTTGCGTTCTTTCACTTCCACTTCGGTCATGCCACCAACGCGGATCACAGCAACACCGCCAGCCAATTTGGCAACGCGTTCTTGCAGTTTTTCACGGTCATAGTCAGACGTGGTTTCTTCGGCTTGGGTGCGGATCTGGGCAACGCGTGCTGCGATCTCGGCTTTTTCGCCTGCGCCATCAACGATGGTGGTCTCGTCTTTGGTGATTTCGATCTTCTTGGCGGTGCCAAGCATATCCATAGTCACCGACTCGAGCTTCATGCCCAGATCTTCGGCAATCACTTGACCACCGGTCAGGATCGCGATGTCTTGCAACATGGCTTTACGACGGTCGCCAAAGCCAGGGGCCTTAACAGCAGCGATTTTCAGACCGCCACGCAGTTTGTTCACAACCAAAGTTGCCAGGGCTTCGCCTTCAACATCTTCTGCAATGATCAAAAGTGGTTTTTGCGACTGGATCACTTGCTCCAGCAGGGGAACCATGGATTGCAGCGACGAGAGTTTTTTCTCGTGCAAAAGAACCAGACAATCGTCCAGATCAGCAACCATTTTATCTGGGTTGGTCACGAAGTAAGGGGACAGGTAACCGCGGTCAAACTGCATGCCTTCAACAACGGTGGTTTCTGTTTCCAGACCTTTGTTCTCTTCAACGGTGATCACGCCTTCGTTGCCAACTTTTTGCATCGCGTCTGCGATTTGCTGGCCGATTTCGGTTTCGCCGTTGGCAGAAATGGTACCAACTTGTGCAACTTCGTCGCTGTCAGCCACGTCACGAGCAGAGGCTTTGATGCCGTCAACAACGGTCGCAACAGCCAGGTCGATGCCGCGTTTCAGATCCATTGGGTTCAGGCCAGCAGCAACCTGTTTCAGACCTTCGCGAACAATCGCTTGGGCCAGAACGGTGGCTGTGGTGGTGCCGTCGCCAGCTTCGTCATTGGTGCGCGAAGCCACTTCTTTGACCATCTGTGCGCCCATGTTTTCGAACTTGTCTTCCAGCTCGATCTCTTTGGCAACAGATACACCGTCTTTGGTGATGCGCGGGGCGCCGAACGACTTATCAAGAACCACGTTGCGGCCTTTCGGGCCGAGGGTCACTTTTACAGCGTCAGCGAGGATGTTCACGCCGCGCAGCATTGCGTTGCGGGCATCGGTATCGAACTTTACGTCCTTAGCAGCCATTATGCTTGCTCCTAGAATTCTTAGTTTTCAGATCAGACGATTAGGACAAGATGCCCATGATGTCGTTTTCTTTCATGATCAACAGCTCTTCACCGGCAACGGTGATTTCAGTGCCAGACCATTTGCCGAACAGAACTTTGTCGCCAGCTTTTACAGCAGGTGCGATCAGTTCGCCGTTGTCTTTGCGTGCGCCTTCGCCCACGGAAACAACTTCGCCCTCGGCGGGCTTTTCTTTTGCGCTTTCAGGGATGATCAGACCGCCAGCGGTCTTTTCTTCGCTTTCAACACGGCGGACCAAAACGCGGTCATGCAGCGGAGTAAATGCCATTTCTGAGGCTCCTTAGCGTCAGTTTCTATTTTCTGGCACTCACTGCGTGTGAGTGCTAACGACGAAAGAGTTAGGCATCGAAATGAGGGGTGTCAACAGGCGCCGCAAAGAATTTCTGACAGTTTTTCAGCAAACCAATTTACCAGACGGCCAGTGTTTGGGCGCACGCGACAAAAGCCCCCCCCGTATCACTCCTCAAGCAGATGCTCATACCGCCGATCCGTCAGCGTCTTCATGAACGCCACAAGTGCATCCACGCGTTTGTCGTCCAGCGCAGGGCCGTGGGTCAGTTCGGTCACCGCAAGGTTTTGCGGGATCTCTGGCATCCTCCATGGCTTGCCGGTTTCAGGATTGATCTGACGTGCTTTCGCAAGCGAGTTATATTTGTTGTAGAACAGAACCACCGTGCGCAAATCCTGAAACACCCCATTGTGCATATAGGGGCCTGTCACGGCGACATTACGCAACGTAGGCACCTTAAACCGCCCGCCCGCCGCAGCATCCGTCACGGCAGGGTTGGCCAGCAACCCCAAATCCCGCCCCGTAACACCATTGGCCGCGCGCACCGCTTGGTTCACTGGCACGCCAATGTTGTGATACTCATAATTCGCAAATGTCTCATCCTGCGCAAGCGGCGAGACGCGCAGTTGGTGGCACAGGTTGCAGTTGGTGAACTGCTCAGAAAAGAACAACACGCGCCCCAGCTCCTCTTCTTTGGACAGGGTCACTTCGCCTTTCAAAAACCGGTCATATTTACTGTCAAACGGCGCAAACACTTCAGTTTTCTCGAACGCTGCAATGGATTGTGTCATGGCCGCATACGCCGCATCGGTGTCAGTCAGAATGCCCTCGCCAAACAGCGCCTGAAAGCTGGCCACATAGTCAGAGTTCTCGGACAGGCGCGCGATCACTGACGCCTTGTCCGGCATACCCATCTCAATAGGATTGAGCGGCGGGCCACCCGCTTGCCCCGCCAAATCCGCCTCGCGGCCATCCAAGAACATGCCGCCAACCCACATCTTTTCATCCACTTGCGAAAATCCGGGGGCAAACATGGCGTAGGCGGCCGTTGGCGCCGTGCGGTCGCCCAAACTGACCCCATCATCGCCCAAGGACACCGCCTTGCCCACCTCGGTTTCACGAGGGTCCACAAAGCCATACGCCGGATCATGGCAGGTGGCACAGCTTTGGGTACGATTTTTTGACAGGTTCACATCGAAAAACAGCGCCTCCCCCAAGGCCTCAAGTGTGTCTTGTGCCGCAGCGGGGGTTGCCAATCCGAGTGCAAGAAAAATAGCCAAACCGCGCATCACGCTCTCCTTTACCGTTCAGACGTGCTTACATCTGATTCGTGTAAAAGAAAATTGATCCCGATCAAAATTGTCAGATTACTTGCGGATGAGTTTGGCCGCGTCCAGCCCCGTGTCCGTCAATCCATACACCCCACGCTCAACCCGTTCAAACCAGCCATAGTGATTGTCCGCCATCATCCGCGTGGCGCGCGAAACTTCCGTAGCCTTGACCAACTCCGCCCCTTTCATCGGGCCATGCGCGGCCAAATGTGCGGCCAGCTTTTCGGCCTCTTGCTGATAGGCCGTGACGATTTTGCCGCGCGTGCCCCCCGTATTGGGATCGCCTTCGCGCTTGGCAAACTCGCCCAACAAACGGGCAGATTTCACCTTGGATTTGCGCGGTTGATACGGCGCCGGGTCACAATGCACCTGCACCGCGCCCTCTTTCACCTTCACCGACAACACGCCCAAACCGAGCCTGCGACACAGGCCAATGTTGCCTTTAAACGTCCGCCATCCTGCCTTGCCGGCCCAGCGCGGCACCGCGACATAGACGTGATCGGTGATGGCTTGCCGGGCCACGGCCTGTTGCAAAAGGGTCAGTGAAAATCCGGTCTTCAGCTCAACCACCACCGGGGCTTCACCCTCGCGGAGCGCCATCACATCAGCCGCACCAACCTCAGCCTTCACCTCATACCCTAATCCCTCAAGCCAAGATTTCACCGGGTCATACAGATCTGTTTCAGCGATTTTGCCCACGCGGCCCCCTGCCTTTACGGGAAAACTAGTTTTCTAGTTTTCTAGTTTTCTAGTTTTCTAGTTTTCTAGTTTTCTAGTTTTCTAGTTTTCTAGTTTTCTAGTTTTCTAGTTTTCTAGTTTTCTAGTTTTCTAGTTTTCTAGTTTTCTAGAAAATGAAACGCCAGAGCGCTCGTCAATCAAATAAAAGACCGCACCCCATCCGCCTAATGTCAGCGCGAACACAGGTGACAAGATCGCAGCCCCCCCCTATAAGGCCCCCAAACTCCTTATTGCAAAGACGGAATGACCCCATGACCACGCTTGTATTCGGCCATAAATCCCCCGACACCGACAGCACCGGATCGCCCCTTGTTTGGGCTTGGTATCTGAACGAAGTAAAGGGCATCGACGCAAAGCCCGTTCTTTTGGGCACCCCCAACACCGAAGCCCAGTTCATGGTGAAACGCTGGGGTTTTGAGATGCCCGAAATCATCGAGGACGTGGCCGACGGACAAGCTTGTGTGGTTGTGGACACCAACAACCCGGCGGAATTGCCCGCCAATATCAACGGCGCGGATGTGCAAGCGATCATCGACCACCACAAGCTGGTTGGCGGGCTTGAGACCAAAGGCCCGATCGACATCACCATCCGCCCCTTGGCCTGCACCGCGACCATTATGATTGACCTGATGGGCGATGATGCGGCGAAAATGCCCGACAACATCAAAGCCGCCGCGCTGACCTGTATCCTGTCCGACACGCTGGAATTCCGCTCGCCCACCACCACCGATCACGACCGCGAAGTGACTGAGCAGCTGGCGGCGGATCTCGGCATCAATATCTCGGAATACGCGTCCGAAATGTTTGAGGCGAAATCAGATGTGTCTGCGTTCTCGGCCGCTGAACTGTGCCGCCTCGACAGCAAAGTGTTCGAAGTTGACGGCACAAAATTCCGCGTGGGTGTGTTGGAAACCACCGCACCGAAAATGATTTTGGACCGCAAAGACGAACTGATGGCTTCGTTTGAAGATGTCGCCAAAGAAGACGCGCTGGACCAAGTGCTGCTGTTCGTCGTCGACATCCTGAACGAAGAAGCCACCCTGTTTGTGCCAAACGATCTGGTGAAAACCGTTGCTGAGAAAAGCTTCGGTGCGACCGTCACCGGCGACACCGTGGTCCTGCCCGGCATCATGAGCCGCAAAAAGCAGATCATCCCGAACCTGGCTGTTTAAACCGCGTTTGACATCAATTTTGACAAGCCCGCGCGATTTGTGCGGGCTTGTCTTTGGCACAAAGTCAATTTTGAATTATGGCTTCGACGTCTGACGTTGGCCGAACATCTGCGTAGCTGGCGGCCAAAGGTGCCATAATCGCAGCATGAACCATTGCGGACGGTGCGCTGACGCCATCGTGTTCCACGTCCGCTGCGGCGCAAGCGTCATGTGCAACCGTCACTTTAAAGCCCAGATCAACACCAGCGCGGACAGTCGCATCCACACACATTTGGCTCATCGCGCCACAGATCACGAGGTGCTCAATCCCTGCTTCTCGTAACAATTGCTCAAGTTTCGTGCCGACAAAACTGTTCGGCCGAGCCTTCTCAACAACGACTTCGCCGGCCATTGGGGCAACGCTGTTATGAAGTTCTGCACCTTTGGAGTTCGGATGGAAAAACGGGGCCGCATCTGACGCCATGACATGTTTTACATGGATCACTTTCATGCCGGTGCCACGCGCTGCTGCAAGCAGGTTTGCCGCCTTTTGCGACGCACCATCCATGCCCGGAAGTGGCATCTTACTTCCGTTGAAGCTGGGGAAATAGTCGTTCTGAATATCTATCAAGAGCAAGGCAGGTTTGGTCATTTTGTTCTCATTTCAAGACTTGTTTGGTTCGTAAGACCATTTACTGCGTGATATCTTATGGGTACGATTGGCAGAAACGCCAATCCAAGTGCCAGATATGCCAATAGTCACCATCATCGCCTATGAAGGCGCACAGAAATCCGCACTGCATGGGCTTGGCGAGTTATTCGATGTTGCCAACAGGCTTGTCGACGAAGGCGCCGGTCAGCAAATACACCACCAGGTTTTGACGCCATCCGAGCTTGGAAACGCAGAACGTACCGATGCGCTAATCCTCCCGCCAAATTTAACAGGGCGAAGGGGGGATAATGACCAGCATCTACACCGTTGGATAATGCACCAGCATCTTGCAGGAACGATCATTTGCTCTGCCTGCGCAGGAGGGTTCTGGCTGGGCCATTCTGGCATTCTAGACGGTCGTCCCGCCACAACACATTGGGCGCTTGAGGCAGATTTCAGGTCACAATTCCCCAAAGTTCACCTGACCCCAGAGCATATCCTGGTGGATGACAATGACATTGTAACCGCCGGTGGTGTGATGGCCTGGATAGATTTGGGGGTCCATCTCATTGGCCGTTGGCTCGGCCCAACTGTTGTTTCGCAAACCTGCCGGCAAATGCTCATTGATCCAACAGGTCGAGAGCAACGCAACTATCGCTCTTTTAGCCCCAACATGGCCCATCAGAACCAACCCATCCGAGCATTGCAAATCTGGATGGAAGGCCATGTGGCGGCCGATCTTTCCGTTGACGCTCTTGCCGGTCAGGCGGGGCTTTCCGTGCGATCCCTACACCGCAAGTTTTCAAACAGCACGGGCCTTTCGGTGAATCGATATGTTCAAGAGTTGCGCGTCGAAAAAGCGAAAGGGCTGCTCGAACTCACCGCCCTTAGTGTGAGCGAAATTTGCTGGCAGGTTGGGTATCAGGATGTTTCCGCGTTCAACCGTCTCTTCAAGTCCACGACGGGACTTAGCGCCGGGGAATATCGGCACCGTTTTCGAATTCACCCCGTTTGAAAGATGAGACAACGGTCAATGCGACCACAGCCACACAGGCCCAGATTGTCCGCAAACGGCTACGGCTCCCAAACTCCCCCTAGCCTCCTCCCGCCCCCTCTGCCATATCTCCCACAACCAAGGAGACACCCATGACCCGCATCATCACTGCCCTATCTGAGATTTCCGCCAATTACGACGCGCTGTTTGTCGACTTGTGGGGCTGTGTGCACAACGGCATCACCGCGTTTGACGAGGCTGTGGCGGCGCTCAGAACCTACCGCGCAAACGGTGGGTTTGTGGTCCTCGTGACCAATTCGCCAAAACCGCGCGCGGGCGTGATGGCGCAGCTGCCCGAGTTTGGCGTGCCCTCCGATTGCTACGACACCATCGCCACCTCAGGCGACAGTGCGCGCGCGGCGATGTATACGGGTGCAGTGGGCAACAAGGTCTATTTCATGGGCGAATGGGACCGTGACGCCGGGTTCTTTGAACCAATGGACGTCATCGACAACCCCGTCGAAATCACCCGTGTCCCTGTGTCTGAGGCCGAAGGTATTGTCTGCTGTGGCCCGTTTGACCCGATGGCGGATCCTAAGACGTGGCGCGCGGATTTGATGATGGCAAAACAGCTGGGACAAAAGCTCCTCTGTGCCAATCCGGACATCGTCGTGGACCGTGGGGAAGACCGCGAATGGTGCGCGGGGGCCGTGGCCAAAATGTATACGGAAATGGGCGGCGAGAGCCTGTATTTCGGCAAGCCCCACCCACCGATTTATGACCTTGCCCGCCGTCGTATGCTGGCAGAGGGACGCGATGTGCGCGACACCCGCATTCTGGCCATCGGTGACGGCATCCACACCGACATTCGCGGGGCGCAAGGCGAAGACATCGATTCTCTTTTCATCACTGGCGGATTGGCACGCGAGGACACAGGCACCACAGATCAACCCGATCAAACGGCGCTAAGTGCCTTTGTGGAAAAGGAAATGATCACGCCGACCTTTGCGATTGGGTACCTGCGTTAAC
The DNA here is from genome assembly GCF_018599245.1 of Aliiroseovarius lamellibrachiae. Classification (GTDB taxonomy): domain Bacteria; phylum Pseudomonadota; class Alphaproteobacteria; order Rhodobacterales; family Rhodobacteraceae; genus Aliiroseovarius; species Aliiroseovarius lamellibrachiae. The sequence continues at coordinate 379,256 of NZ_JAHEVJ010000002.1, read as the reverse complement.
GGGGGATCCCGAGGCAAATGAACGCTTGCTTTCTGCAGCCGCGAAGTAATATTGTTGCCAAAATACGCAATCAAGCGTCCTTTTGTTGCTTACACGATTTTCCGGAGGCCTCCTATGCCCGACACCATCACCCGCGGCACCATCCACGCTGACGAGCTAGAAGTTGGCATGTGTCGCACCCTGACCAAAGAGATCACGGACCGCGATATTGAGCTGTTTGCCGAGGTCTCCACCGACCGCAATCCCGTGCATCTCGACGATGAGTATGCCCAAGGCACCATGTTCAAAGGCCGCATTGCCCACGGCATGTTGACCGCTGGCCTGATCTCCGCCGTGATTGGCGAACAATTGCCCGGCCACGGCACCATCTACATGGGGCAACACCTCGCGTTCAAAGCCCCCGTGCGCCCCGGTGACGTGGTCACGGCTGAGGTCACTGTGATGGAGGTGGACCCGGTGAAAGGTCGCGCCACGCTAAAGACCGAATGCCTTGTGGATGGCAAAGCGGTGCTGACCGGCGAGGCCAAAGTTCTCGCCCCGCGTCGCAAGAGTTGATCGCCCAAACCGCGCCGATCGCACGCGCGGGCTTGCACGCCCCCGCATTGGGCGGTAAGGCAGCGATATGCGCATCATTCGAGACTATCAATTCGCAGAAAAATCCGATCGCGGCGCGTCCGTTGCGATTGGTAATTTTGATGGGGTCCACCTGGGCCACCAATATGTGATCGACCTTGCCCGCAAAGAGGCTGACGCCCTTGGCGCGCCTTTGGGGATCATGACGTTTGAACCGCATCCGCGCGAATATTTCGCACCGAAATCCCCGCCTTTCCGTCTCATGGGATCCGAAGCCCGCGCGCACCGATTAGAGAAGGTTGGGGTTGAGCGGCTTTATGAACTCAGCTTCAATGACACCCTGTCCGCGCTGACCCCACGCGAGTTTGCACAGGATGTGATTGTCGACGGGTTAGGGTTGAAACACGTCGTTGTGGGCGCGGATTTCTGCTTTGGTCAGGGACGCGCCGGAAGCGCCGATGATCTGACCGCTTTGGGAAAAGAACTTGGCTTTGGCGTCACCATCGCCCCGCTGCTGTCTGATGACGTGGGCGAGGTCAGCTCCACCGCGATCCGTCAGGCTTTGGGCGATGGTCGCCCGCAAGACGCCGCGCGCATGTTGGGCCATTTGCACCGCATCGAAGGCGAAGTGATCCGTGGCGATCAGCGTGGCCGCGATCTGGGCTTTCCCACCGCAAATATGTCCATCGCCGGGCTGCACCCGCCCAAATTTGGCGTTTATGTGGTTGAGATTGAAATCCTGACCGGGCCACATAAAGGCACCTATGGCGGCGCGGCATCCATGGGGACACGCCCGATGTTTGGCGAGAATATACCCAATCTTGAAAGCTTCATCTTTGATTTCAAAGGTGACATTTACGGCGAACATTTGTCCGTCGCCCTCATCGACTATCTGCGCCCCGAAGAGGTTTTTGACAGCCTTGAGGCGCTGATCACACAGATGAACGCCGATTGTGACAAAGCGCGCGAGATCCTCGCGGCGCGTTGAACTGAGGTCAAACCATGATCAGACATGTGGTGTTTTTTACAGCCCGCGACGCCAAAGACCGCGACACGATCTATGACGGGCTGGCCATTCTCGAACAAAACCCACATGCCCGCTTTTTGGAAGTCGGCCGCAATCTGGCCACCGACCCCATTCCCGGTGCGGTGCCTGATTTTGTGGTTTATGGCGAGTTTGAGGATGAGGCCGCGCTTTCCGCCTTCAAAGCCCACCCGATTTATCAAAAATCCATCGACATCGTGCGCCCTTTGCGTGATTTGCGCATGTCTGCCGATTTCCTTTCCCGCAAAGACAGCTAAGGTGACGCGATGACCGAACCACTTCGCAAAAAATTCTGGACCCGCCCACTGGCCGACTTGAATGCTTCTGAATGGGAAGCGCTTTGTGATGGCTGTGGCAAATGCTGTCTGAACAAAATCGAAGATGAAGACAGCGGCGAGGTGGTTTTCACCCGCGTTGCCTGCCGCCTTTTGGACAATGAAAGCTGCCAATGTGCGCAATATGACATCCGCCTGCAATTTGTGCCGGAATGCATTGTCCTCAGCCGGAAAAACATCAGCGACATCGCCTATTTCATGCCCGCCAGCTGCGCCTATCGCCTGCGTCACGAAGACAAACCTCTGGCCGATTGGCACCCGCTGATTGCCGGTGGGCCGGAACGCATGCACGCCGAAGGGCGGTCGGTCAAAGGCTGGACCATCCCTGAATTTGAAGTCGACGAAGACGACTGGGAAGACCATTTAATCGAGGAACCACACTGATGTTTTTTGCCTCTGACAACACCGGCCCGGTGCACCCAAAAATCCTCGAAGCCATTGTAAACGCAAGCGATGGCTATGCCATGCCCTATGGTGCTGACGATCTGAACACGCAGGTCACCGCCCAAATTCGCGCGTTGTTTGACGCGCCCGATGCCGCTGTTTATCTGGTCGCCACAGGCACCGCTGCCAACGTGCTGTCCCTGGCCACACTGACCCAACCGTTTGAAACCATCTTCTGCACGCCAGAGGCCCATATCCACGAAGATGAATGCAACGGCCCAGAGTTCTTCACCGGCGGGGCCAAGCTGACACTCGTGCCATCTGTGAACGCCAAAATGACGCCAGATAGCCTTCGCGCCTCCATCGCGGGCGAAGAAACGCGCGGCGTTCATGGCCCAGCCCGTGGCCCAGTGTCGATCACAAATGTCACCGAACGCGGCACGGTCTATTCGGTGGCTGAACTTTCCGCCCTGACCAAGGTCGCCAAAGACTTCGGCCTTGCCACCCATCTTGACGGCGCGCGCTTTGCCAATGCCGTGGTCGCGCAGAACTGCACCCCCGCTGAAATGACATGGAAAGCCGGCATTGATGTGGTCAGCTTTGGCGGCACCAAAAATGGCTGCATGGGCGTCGAGGCGGTGATCTTCTTTGATCCCAAACACGCCCGAGAATTTGAACTGCGCCGCAAACGTGGCGCGCATCTTTTCTCAAAACACCGCTTCCTCTCGGCCCAAATGCTGGCCTATCTCAAGGATGGCCTCTGGCTGGATCTGGCCCGCCAAGCAAATGGTGCCAATGCCCGTCTTGCCCGCGGGCTAAAACAACTTCCCGACGCGACTTACCAATTTGAACCAGAGGCAAACATCAGCTTTGCCGGCTGGTCGCGCGCAGGCCATCAACGCCTTCATGATGCGGGGGCTTCTTATTACGTGTGGAACGACGATCTGATCGGCGTTGACCCCGATGAAATCCTCACCGCGCGCATGGTGGCCGATTGGTCGATGAGCGATGAAAACGTTGACCAGTTCCTAGACCTGATCCGCGCCTAACTTTTCCTTTTTCCATAAATATCCTCGCCGAAGGCAAGAAATTCGCGCGTCAGCGCGACGGCAAGCGAGGAGCCGTCCCCAGAAAATCATGAAGGGCACGCGCAACCTGCGCGGGATGCGTGATCGGCGCCATATGCCCCGCCCCCTCAATGACCACCCGCCGTACATCCGGAAGGCGCGCTTCAAATACATCGTGAATGGCGGCAATGATCGCGGGCGAGGTTGCCCCCTCGATCAAGAGACACGGCATTTCCAAGACCTCAAGCGCACCGGGCGCAACCTGTCCGTGCACATCGTCATGCGTTACGTTTTTCGCCACCGGGATCAGGTCAATCCGCGCCGCCATGTCGTTGCGCATCCGTTCGGGCACCGCCTGCCACGGGGTGCCATTGCCCCAAAGGTCATTGAACAATCGCGCAGCTTCGTCTTTGTCCCCTGCCCGCATTGCATCAGCGAACGGACCTTCCATATAAGCGGTGTTTTCTGCAAACAGCGGGTCGGTTTTGACAGCGGCGAACAACACCGGTTCAATCAACGTCAGACTGCGCACCCGATCCGGGGCGACTTGTGCCAAACGCAACGCAATCGTCGCACCAAAGCTGTGACCGACCAAATCCACCGGCCCTGCTGCCTCGGCCGCCAAAAGCGCCAAAGCCCAAGACAAGGCGAGATCTTGATAGTTCCGCGACCGATCTGCGACATCATAAGGCGCTGATTTCCCATGCCCCGGAAGATCCATCATCAACATCGACAGATCCCCCGAAAGCACCTTTGCCACACCACGCCACGCGCCCAGATGGGCCAGCGAACAGTGCAGAAAAAGCGCCTCTGGGGCCGCGCTTGTGGCGGGCCCCAGACGGGTCCAATGAATGTCGGCCATTTCCGGTTTGGGGGGCGTCGATTGGGGCTGTGTCATGCCCCGTTTATCAGCGTGCGCCCAGATGGGCGTCAAGCAGATGCAGGCGATCTTGCCCCCAGAACCTTGCGTCATCTTCGGTGATATAAAACGGCGAGCCAAAGACCCCCGCCTTCACCGCCGCATCCGTGTTTGCGGCATAGGTGTCAGCACCTTCCATCAACCCGCTCATGGTCAGACCGCGACTAAACCCATGCGCCTCAAGCTGATCACCAATCACGTCATCTTGGGCAATGTCTTTTTCCTCAGCCCAACAAGCCCGCATAAGGCCGTGCACCAAGGCGCCCAAATCTCCACCCCCTGCTTTTTGTGCGGCAATAATGGCGTAAGACGCGGGGGCTGGATTGGTGGGCCAGAAGGCGGGGTTGGGGTTCAGGTCAATCTCCAACTCTTTGGACCAACGCAGCAATTCCTGCATCCGGTATTCCATCCGACTGGCATGACGTTCGGCCGGTTTCACCCCCCCGGTGCGTTCAAATATCGCCATAATGTCCATTGGCTTATAGGTGACATTTACGCCGTGCTTTCCGGCGATCTCTTCCAGCCGTGTGCCCGCCAAATAGGCCCAAGGCGACAACACTGTGAAATAATAGTCTATATGTCTCAAGATTCATCCTCCTGCGGTCATCTTGACCCTATTAAGGAATCTAACGCGGTGGTAAGGGGTGTCAACGTCACGATTCTGTCATACCGAACACCCTGGGGACTGCTTCATGCCACCGCTCACCGAACCAAAACTGATTTCTGGAAATGCCAACCCACAGCTTGCGGGGGCGGTTGCGAAACGTATGTCGCTGCACCGTGGCGAACGTGTTGGACTGGTCGACGCCCGCGTCGAACGCTTTAACGACGGCGAAGTTTTCGTCGAGGTTTATGAAAACGTCCGCGGCGAGGATATGTTCATTATCCAGCCGACGTCCAATCCAGCGAATGACAACCTGATGGAGCTGCTGATCATCTCAGACACGCTGCGTCGCTCATCCGCCGCGCGTATCACCGCCGTGATCCCCTATTTCGGCTATGCCCGTCAGGATCGTCGCACCAAAGCGCGCACCCCGATTTCCGCCAAACTGGTCGCAAATATGATTGCCCAATCCGGCATCGAACGCGTGCTGACCATGGACCTTCATGCCACGCAGATCCAAGGGTTTTTCGACATCCCCGTGGACAACCTTTATGCAAGCCCAGTGTTTGCGCTGGACGTGAAACACCACTTTAAAGATTGCCTTGAAGACGTGATGGTGATCTCGCCTGATGTTGGCGGTGTGGCGCGCGCGCGCGAACTGGCCAAACGCATCAACGCCCCTCTTGCGATCGTCGATAAACGTCGCGAAAAAGCAGGCGAAATTGCGGAAATGACCGTGATTGGTGATGTAACCGGCAAGCGTTGTATCATCGTCGATGACATCTGTGACACCGCAGGTACGCTTTGCAAAGCCGCCGAAGTTCTGATGGAAAAAGGCGCACAAGAAGTGCACGCCTATATCACCCATGGCGTCATGTCCGGCCCCGCGGTGGAACGCGTGACCAATTCGGTCATGAAGTCGCTTGTGCTGACAGATTCCATCGCCCCAACCGAGGCTGTGGAAAACGCACCAAACATTCGCATCGTGCCCACCGCACCGATGTTTGCCCAAGCGATCCAAAACATCGCAGGCGGCATGTCCGTGTCTTCCTTGTTTGATCACGGCACGCTAGAGCCCCTTTACGAAGGCATGTATTCCTGAGGTAATTCAAATCCTTAGGCCAAATACCAAAGGGCCCCTCGGGGCCCTTTTTGCTGCTCAGTCTGGACATCCTGACCTAGTCCACATCCCAATTGTCCGGGTCGCTCATTCCCCCCAGCGCCAGCCAATCGGCGCGGATGCGTGCCACGCGCGTATCGCCCCAAGTGCGAAACACAATCTCGAACCCCTCGTGTGAAATATGCTCCGCGGTGATGTCTGCACGCTGATTGGTATCGCCGGAAATATCCCACATCGACATGCTCACCTGAACCACGGGCAGTTCGTCAAACCGGGCATCAAAGCTCACAGCCGCGCGGAATTCACGCGGGCCGCTGCCGGTCCACATCTCGCCATCATGCTCGAAATCCGAGAACAAAACACGGCTGCCTTGTTCAATCCCAAGCCGATTACGTTGAAAAATCCTCATGGTTGTATCCATCTTGCCTGTTTCGCCAGTAGGCCAAATAAAAACGGCTTTTTCAAGACGTTCCGCGATGTCTTAACCTTAGAAAGAACGGAAATGCCAGCGCCAGAAGCACCCCGGAAAACAAAAATGGTGCACCGGGCAGATAGTATGCGCCCGTGTCATCGGCGAAGGCTTGGAACAACCCGGTCATCACCACCGGGGCCACAACGGCCGAGATAGACCCTAACGAGGCAATCACCCCCTGCAACAGCCCCTGACGGTCATCCGACACCAGATTGGCCATGATCGCGGTCATCGTGGGCGGCGCCATATCCGATAAGGCGGCGATGAACAGAAAGCCGAACATCACGTAAACCGACGCCGTCAGCCCAAAAGTCAAAAAGGCGATAAGGGCGCAACCAACTGAAAACATAAGGGTTTTATACTCACCCAAGCGTGGGATCAGGATGCGCATCACGCCGCCTTGCGTGATCGCAATCGCGATGCCATACGCCGAAAGTGTCATGCCAATCAGCGCCGCATTCCAGCCAAACACCTCTTTGGTCCAGAACGCCCAAAGGGTGGGATAGACCATATTTGCGAACTCAAAAATGAACAAAAGCACCAGCGGCAAGCCCAGCCCCGGCAGGCGAAACGCATCAAGGATCGAGCTGAAGGGGTTGATGTCCCGGCGGGTGATCCGTCGCCGTTTTTCCGGGCTAAGGCTTTCTGGCAAAACGAAAATTCCGAACAGAACATTGACCCCGGCCAGCCCCGCGGCCAACCAAAACGGCGCGGTGATATGCCATGTGGCGACCAGCCCGCCGATCCCCGGCCCCACCACAAACCCGATGCCAAAGGCCGCCCCGATCAGGCCAAAGTTCGCCGCACGCTCTTCTGGTTTTGAGATATCCGACAGATATGCCGTGGCGGTGATATAGGTGCCGCCTGCAATCCCGGCCAGCGCCCGGCCCACCAGCAGCATCCAAAACCCGGTTGAAAGCGCCATGATCACATAGTCCACGACCAAGGCAAGAAGTGCGACAAGAAGAACTGGGCGACGACCATAAGCATCTGATATCCCACCAATAAACGGCGCAAACAGGAACTGCATCGCGGCATAGGACGCCATCAGGATACCGCCCCATATGGCGCCATCTGCGGTGCTGGCCGCGCCAACGCGTGCCATCAGATCCGGCATGATGGGAAAGACAATCCCGATCCCAATCGCATCCAAAAAAAGTGTCGCAAGAATAAACCAAAGGGCGGAACGGCTGTGCATGATAACCTCAATTAGAGCGTTTCTGGCTCACGTTGTATCGCTTGTTTGCGGCCTTTTCGCTTCGCTCAAATGCAAAACGCGATGACAGATGCTTCAATGAAAACTCGAAACGCATTAGATGCGGTCATCAGTGCCGAAATCAGCGCGCGGGGGCAATCAAAAACGCGCGGCATGGGGCGATGAAACTGTAAACTCTTTAAAGATTTGGATCGCAAAACTGTAAACTCTTTAAAGGGGGTAAAAGGGGAAACTTTAATGTTTTTCACGACGGTCAGCCAAAACTTTAAACAGTTTAAAGTGCGGCCACGGCAGGTCGGTTGCTGCAAATTCGCCCTTGCCGCACAGCCGGTGTTCGCTTGGCTCAGGCTCGGGGTCCGTTCGGGCGCATAATCAACCGCCGCCGTAAGATTGCGCCGGCGCACTTCCCCCTGATGCACATCCAGTCACACACCGGGGACCTGCTTTTCGAACCGGCGGAACAGCAAATTGATGCCCCCCGCGATCAACATGTAAAACACCGCCAGCAAAAGCAGCGGTTCATACACGATGAACGTGTCAGACCGCACGCGAGAGGACACCGAATAGATCTCGACCACGGTGATGGTTGCCACCAATGGTGTCGCCTTGAGCTGCAGGATCGTCTCCCCGCCAAGGGTCGGCAAGACGCTGCGAATGGCCTGCGGCAACCAGATCCGGCGAAAGGCGGTAAAGCGCGGCATCCCAAAGGCATTGGCGGCCTCAAGCTGGCCTTTGTTGACGCTGGCAAACGCACCGCGCATCACCTCGCCTTCATATCCCGCATATGACAGGGTCAGCGCCAGCACCGCATAGGGCCAGGCCTGACGCAAATAGGGCCACAGCTCGCTGCTGCGGATCCAGGGAATTTGCGGAAACAGCGACCCCAGCCCATAGTACAATAGCCAGATCTGAAGCAACAAAGGTGTTCCGCGGATCACCGTGCAAAACATTCTGGCTGGCATGGACAGATACCAAGGCCCAATCGCCTGTGCCAGACCAAGTGGCACGGCCAGCAAAAACCCCAGCACGCAGGTCACGACCAAGATCCAAATGGTGCGCCATAAGCCCTCTATTGCAAGGGGGGCATAGTCCGGGATCCAGTCCCAGCGCAAGGACACCGCACACCAAATCACCAGGGCGGCAAACAGCACAATCAGCACAATGCGGTGCGGTTGCATAAGGGCGCGCAGGGTCTTCATCGGCCCGTCCCCTTCAACGAGGGCTGCCCCCGGCGCGCCCATTTTTCAATACGCGCGAAAATCACGCCTGAGAACAATGTGACGATCAGGTAAAGCGCCCCAGCCGCCAGAAAAAAGGTGAAATAGGCCCGTGTGCTAGAGGCCGCCTGACGCGTTTCCAAGGTCAGTTCGCTAAAGCCAACGATGGCCAAAAGGGCTGTGTCTTTGGTGGCGATCAGCCACAGGTTGGCAAGCCCCGGCGTGGCGTAGGACATCATCGCCGGGATGGTGACGCGTCGCATCAACAACATGGGTGGCATGCCATAGGCGCGTGCCGCCTCGATCTGACCGGTGGGGACCGCTTGGATCGCGCCGCGCAGCACCTCGGTGGCATAGGCGCCTTGCACGATGCCCAACACCCAGATGCCCGCCACAACGCCGCTGATTTCCACCCGTCCATACCCCAAGGCCTGTGACACTTGATTGATCAGATCTGTACCGACGTAATAAAGGATCAGGATCAGAACCAATTCCGGCACCGCCCTGATCACAGTTGTATAAATGGCAAGGAGATCGCGAAGAACCACCCCGCCATAAAGTTTCCCTGACGCCCCGAAAAGCCCGATGATCAGCCCAAAGCCAAACGCGCCAAACGCGATTTGCAGCGAATTGACAAGGCCGCGCAGAAGGTTACCACCCCACCCCGGAGGGCTGAGCGACAACAGTTCCGCGCTTTTGGCCAAGCCAAGCGTTTCAAGGATCAGCTCCAAGACGAGACCTTATTCGCTGTAGATGCTGGTGGTGAAATACCGCGCGGTAATCGCCGCGTGGGTGCCATCCGCAAGGATCGCCGCAATGCCCGCATTCAGGCTTTCTCGAAGCGCATCATCCCCTTTGCGGATGCCCGCACCAACGCCCTTGCCCAGAATAGAAACGTCATTCGCAACTGGCCCTTTGATTTCGCAACAGGCCCCCGCATCCGAACCGACGAAATCCGCCATCGCGATGCTGTCAGCCTGCGTGGCGTCAATCCGGCCCGCAAACAGATCCTGGTTCGCTTCATCCTGTGTTTGGTAAACACGAATTTCGGCCGCGTCACCAAAATATGCATTGGCATAGGCCTGGTGAATGGTCGAGGCTTGGACGCCGATGATTTTGCCCGCCAATGAGGCTGGGGTCGGCGCGATATCCATAGATTTATCTGCCACAATCACGGCTGGCGTGTTGTAATAGGCGTCGCTGAAATCAATGGTTTTCAGGCGCTCTTCGGTGATCGACATTGAGGCCATGATCGCATCAATCTGTTGGCCCGTCAGCGACGGAATGATGCCATCCCATGCGACAGGTGTAATCACACAATCAAGCTTGGCCGCCGCACAGACCGCGTCAATCACTTCGATTTCCCAACCAACCCAGGTGCCGGACGCATCCAACGAAGCAAACGGAGGATAGGGTTCAGCGGCAATTCCGATTTTCACTTGATCAGCGGATGCCGCACCGGCCATCACCACTGTTGTCAGGCCAGCGGCCAATACTGTCTTGATCTTCATCTGTTATCTCCCATGTTGGTTTCGATATTAAATTAGCCGACCGTTTGCAGGAACTGCTTCAGTCGTGCGGATTTTGGATTGCCGAATAGCTCGGCCGGGGGGCCTTGTTCTTCGATGCGCCCTTCAAAAAGATAGACGACGTGGGTGGCCACCTCGCGGGCGAATTTCATTTCGTGGGTGACCAGCAACATCGTGCGCCCTTCTGCGGCCAGATCCCGAATAACCGTCAGCACTTCGCCCACCAGTTCCGGGTCCAGCGCGCTGGTGGGTTCGTCAAACAGCATCACGCTGGGGTCCACAGCAAGGGCGCGGGCGATGGCCGCACGCTGTTGCTGACCACCGGATAAAAACGAGGGGAATGTGTCGGCCTTATCGCCAAGCCCAACCCGATCCAAAAGAACCTTGGCCCGTTCAATCGCCGCGGCCCGCGGGACGTTCAGCACATAGACGGGCACCTCGATCACATTTTCAAGCAAAGTGCGATGTGTCCAAAGGTTAAACGCCTGAAACACCATGCCAAGCCGGGTGCGAATCCGTTCGATTTGTTTGCGATGAACCGGCGTGCCGTCCGCGCGCATCTGGATCTCTTCGCCATTGACCACAATCTGACCAGAGCTGGGGGTCTCTAGAAAATTGATGCACCTCAGGAAGGTGGATTTTCCCGATCCGCTGCCGCCAATAATCGCAACAACATCCCCCTTGTGGGCCGTCAATGAGACACCCTTCAGCACCTCTAGCGCGCCAAAGGATTTGTGCAAATCGGTCACGCGAATGGCTTCGCTTTGCGCGTCTGACACCTGATTTTCCTTGGCCGCCACATCTGACATTGCCATCAACTTCCCCATGTTCCGGCCCTGTTTTCCGGCCCTATTTTCTGGTCCCAGTTTTTGGTCCCACTGTCTGGCCCTATTTTGCGGCGCTATTTTCTGGGTTGTAGTAAGGCGTGAGTTCAGTAATTATGCAAGTGTATAATTAAATCTTTGAGGCACATGGTGACAAGAACCACTCCGAAATTCCGGCGCGAACCCGCAAAACAACGCAAAGAAGCCTTGATCGTTGCCGCCCTCGATTTGATCGCTGAACAGGGTGTTCGGGGTGCCACAGTGCGCGCAATCGCGGAACGTGCGGATGTGACCCAAGGTTTGATTCGGCATCACTTCTCATCAAAAGAAGATTTAATTTCGGCGGCTTACACATATCACATGAGCCATATGACCAATCTGACCGCGTCTTTGAACGTGCCCGACGACGCCCCCGCCGTGGGGCGATTGGCGGCGTTTGTGACGGCGGGTTTGTCGCCCCCGGTTGTTGACCCCAGCTCGGTCATGCTGTGGGCCAGTTTTCTAAACAAGGTCCGCGAAGATACGCGCATGCGTGAGATCCACGAGCAAACATACCATGACTTTCGCGATCGGCTCGAAGCCCTGATTGCGGACGCCTTGGACGAGGCGACGATCGCCACCGCCCCAGAAAAACTGCGCCATCTCGCCATTGCCTGCAATGCCGTCATCGACGGCTTGTGGATGGAAGGCGGCGCGCTTCCGGGGGCCTTTAAACCGGGCGAACTGCCTGAAATCGGCTTGCGCTCGGTGGGTGCAATCATCGGATTAGAACTGCAAAACACAGGATGTCAGTCATGAGAAATACTGAAATCACGGCCCGCCTGTCAGGGTTGGGTGGGGCCAAATGGGAAGTCAATTTAAAGGCAAAAGACCTGATCGCCCAAGGCCGGGACGTCATCGACGTGACCATTGGCGAGCCGGATGTGCCGACCCCAACCCCGTTGATTGATGCCGCGGAAACCGCGATGCGCGCGGGGCGCACAACCTATTCCAACGGGCGCGGCGAAGCGGGGCTTCGCGCGGCGCTGGCCGACCGTTACAGCCAAAGATCCGGTCGCACGATCAGCGCCGATCAGGTGATGTGTTTTCCCGGCACGCAGACATCGCTTTTTGCGGTGCTCATGGGCGTTGCTGAGGCCGGTTGCGAAGTGCTGGTTGGGGATCCGATGTATGCCACATACGAAGGTGTAATCCGTGCCAGCGGCGCCGATATGGTGCCGGTGCCCTTGCGCCCCGAAAACGGGTTTCGCATCGGCGCCGATGATATCGCCGCGCGGATCACGCCCAAAACCACCGCGCTTCTTTTGACGACGCCACATAATCCCACCGGGTCCATCCTGACCGAGGCGGACATTGACGCGATTGGCGCCTTGGCGGTGAAACACGACCTGTGGATCATATCGGATGAGGTTTATGAAGAGTTGATTTTCGACGGATCACGTTTTGTCTCGCCCTTGTCGCGGCCAGAGCTTGCGGACCGGGTGATTGTGGTCTCGTCGATCTCGAAATCACACGCCGCACCGGGATTTCGCAGCGGGTGGTGCGTGGGGCCAGCCGCCTTCACCGAAGCCTTGTTGCCCCTGTCTGAAACCATGTTGTTTGGCAACCAGCCGTTCATCGCCGATATGACCGAAAAGGCCATTCGCGACGGGTCAGAGGTGGCACCGGGCATGCGCAAGCGCTATGCGGCGCGGGCAGAAACTCTTGCCAGCCGTCTGGCGGAACACAGCAGCCTGAAGGTTCACCAACCGAACGCCGGAATGTTTGCCATGATCGACGTGTCCTCGACCGGATTAAGTGGCAACACTTATGCGCTTCATCTGCTGGAACACGGAAATGTGGCGGTCATGCCTGGATCCTCGTTCGGCACCACGCTTGACGGATGGGTGCGGATCGCGTTGACGGTTGATGATGAAATCTTTGACAGCGCCTGTGATCGGATCATCCAGCACGCGGCCCAATTGCAATTGGAAACCGCATGACCAGCATTGGCGAGGCACTGGTTGCCCATTTGACCGCGCGCGGTGTCGACTGTGTGTTTGGCATCCCCGGCGTGCATACAATCGAGCTTTATCGCGGGCTCGCGGCCTCCTCTATTCGTCATGTCACCCCGCGGCACGAACAGGGGGCCGGGTTTATGGCGGATGGCTATGCGCGCACGTCCGGCAAACCGGGGGTGGCTTTTGTGATCACCGGTCCCGGCCTGACCAATACGCTGACGGCCATGGGACAAGCCCGCGCCGATAGCGTGCCGATGCTGGTGGTGTCGGGGGTAAACGCCACCGACAGTCTGGGCAAAGGCCTGGGCCATTTGCACGAATTACCAGATCAGCAAGCTTTGGCCCGAACGGTGGCTTTGGTGTCGGAACGGGTGGAATGTGCGGATGATTTGGCGCCTGCATTGGACAGCGCCTTTGCCCCCTTTCGGTCTGGGCGTCCGGGGCCAACCCACGTCGAGATCCCCCTGGACGTTGCAGGAGCAGAGGCGCCCCAACCGCCCCTCCTCGTGCCGTCTAACGGCGCACCACCCGTCGATGCCGCAAAGATCAAACAGGCGGTACAGATGATTTCAAACGCCCGCGCGCCCGTCATTCTGGCCGGCGGTGGGACGCGCCATGCCGCCAGGCAGCTTCGGGCATTTGCCGAAAAACTGGGGGCCCCGGTTGTGCAAACCGTCAATGCCCGTGGGGTTTTATTTGATCACCCGCTGGGCATTCCGGCCAGCCCAAGCCTGACCGCGGTGCGCGCGTTGATCGAGGCATCGGATCTTGTTCTGGCGTTCGGCACCGAGCTGGGTCAAACCGATTACGACATGTATGCCACCGGTGTGATGCCGCAGATCAACACCTTGATCCGCGTTGATCGCTGCGCCGAGCAGCTTGCCCGCCACAGGGCCGATTTGACAATTTTGGGGGATACGGCGGAGGTGCTGGACGTGCTGACCTCGCAGCTTGCGGCCCCGCGCGCAAACACAGGTGGAGCCGCGCGAGCCGCCCAGACGCGCAACGCCGCCTTTGACGAACTTGGGCCGGAGATGCGTGCGCTCTCCGAAATTCTTAATGCCGCAAGAGACGCCGTGCCGAACGCGATTTTTGTGGGCGATTCTGCCTATCCGATCTATGCGGGCAATCTTTATTACGACCATGATCGACCGGGGGGCTGGTTCAATGCGGCCACTGGGTTTGGTGCGCTTGGCTACGGTATTCCGGCCGCAATTGGGGCAGCGATCGCGGAGCCCTCGGCGCGGGTTATCTGTATTTCCGGCGATGGCGGAGCGCAATTCAGCTTGCCTGAAATGATGTGCGCCGTTGATGAAAACCTGCCCATTACTTTTGTGATTTGGAACAACCATGGCTATCAGGAAATCGCAACCTCGATGCAGGCCGTTGATGTGACGGTTGTCGGCTGCGACCCAACGCCCCCGGATTTTGAACATATCGCCAACGCCCACGAGATGCCGTTCTGGCGCTGTGGCGATGACGCAAAGGCGATCGCCTCGGCGCTGTCTTCTGCAACATCGCACGACGGACCAACCTTAATCGAAATTCGCGCGCCGAATGTGGCACGCCCCGGTTACGAAACGAGCCCCCAATGACCCATCCAAGTTTTGAATTTTCACACGCCATCACCCGCCGTCCTTCGGCCAGTATCATCGACGGGCTGCGCGCCGAAGACATAGGCGTACCGGATCTTGACCAGATGCTGGCGGACCATGCCCATTATGTCGCGACCCTGAAACGGACGGGGGCCAAGGTGATCGAACTGCCGCCGCTGGATGCCTTTCCGGACGCTGTATTTGTTGAGGATACCGCGCTGTGTTTGCCGCAAGGGGCGATCCTGATGCGGCCCGGCGCACCGAGCCGCATGGGGGAAGTGGCCGAAATGGAACCCGCCCTGCGTGCGGTCTATCAAGATGTGCGTCAGATCACTGGACCGGGGCATATCGAAGGCGGGGATATTCTGGTGACGGGGCGCGAGGTCTTGGTTGGCCGGTCGGACCGAACCGATGCGGCGGGTGTTGCGGAACTGGCCGAGATTGTCGCCGAATGGGGGCATGCGCTGCGCGAAGTTTTCACCCCGCCCGGCGTGTTGCATTTCAAGACCGATTGCTCGTTGCTGAACGAAGACACCATCCTGTCGACGCGGCGCTTGGATGCGTCGGGGTGTTTTGAGGGCTACCGTGTTTTGCATGTCGCCGAGGGCGAAGAACCCGCGGCCAACAGCATTCGGTTCAACCAATATGTGCTCTGCCCAGCGGGGTTCCCGCGCACAGCAGAGATGCTGGACAAGGCCGGGTTTGACGTGGTCACAATCAACAACTCGGAATGTGCCAAGCTTGATGGTGGCATGTCATGTTTGTCGCTGCGGTTCTAAGACAGCCGGTGTTACGGCGCGGGTCACGGGCCGCCGACCGGGCAGGCCAGATTATGTCATAAAAAAAGCCCCACCAAACGGCGGGGCTTTTTCGTGTCTTGTGATCGTGGATCAGCTGTTCGCGTTCAGGCCCAGTTCGCTTGCCATTGCCGCGATGTCCACGGTGCGTTTGGCGAGGGCGTCCAGGTTTTCAGCGGTCGCATTTGAAGATGCGTCAGCGGCGTCTTGAACAAAGCTGTTCACCACGTCTTGCGTCATCTCGGCCACTGGAACGGCGCGTTCAGCCAGAACCGACATACCGGTTGCGGACACTTCGGCGAAGCCCCCGGACACGGCGAAATCGGCGTTGCCTTCGGGGCTTTCCACACGAACGATGCCGGGGCGAAGCGTTGTGATGGTTGGCGCGTGGTTCGGCATGGCGGTCATATCGCCATCGGCACCCGGCAGCTGAACTGCGGTGGCCTGCAGTGACGCGAGGCGGCGCTCGGGCGACACCAGATCGAATTGCATCGTATCAGCCATTTTGGGTCTCCTTAAAGATGGTCGGGGGTGGGCAGGCCCACCCCGTCACGGTCCCAGATTAAGCAGCGTCAGCCGCCATTTTCTCGGCTTTGGCGATCACGTCGTCGATGCCGCCAACCATATAGAAGGCGCCTTCGGGCAGGTGATCATATTCGCCAGCGACAACCGCTTTGAACGAGCTGATTGTGTCTTCCAAAGGCACCTGAACACCGTCAGAACCGGTAAACACTTTCGCAACGTCGAAGGGCTGGCTGAGGAAGCGTTCGATCTTACGAGCGCGCGCAACGGTCAGTTTGTCTTCTTCGCTGAGTTCGTCCATGCCGAGAATGGCGATGATGTCTTGCAGCGATTTATAGCGCTGAAGGATCTGTTGAACGTCGGTGGCCACTTTGTAGTGCTCGTCGCCGATCACCAGCGGATCAAGCAGACGCGAGGTCGAACCAAGTGGGTCCACAGCCGGGTAGATGCCTTTTTCCGAAATCGAACGATCGAGAACGGTGGTTGCATCAAGGTGCGCAAACGAGGTGGCCGGTGCAGGGTCGGTCAAGTCATCCGCAGGAACATACACGGCCTGAACCGAGGTAATCGAACCTGATTTGGTGGATGAAATGCGTTCTTGCATCGCGCCCATGTCGGTCGCCAGGGTCGGCTGATAGCCCACCGCCGAAGGAATACGGCCCAGAAGCGCCGAAACCTCGGAACCCGCTTGGGTAAAGCGGAAGATGTTGTCCACGAAGAACAGAACGTCCGAACCGGTGTCGTCACGGAATTGTTCCGCCAGGGTCAGACCTGACAGGGCAACCCGCATACGTGCCCCGGGAGGCTCGTTCATTTGGCCGTAAACCAGCGCAATTTTCGATTTTTCCAGGTCATCAGGAACGATAACACCGGATTCGATCATTTCGTGGTAAAGGTCGTTGCCTTCACGGGTCCGTTCACCAACGCCCGCAAACACAGACACACCAGAGTGTACTTTTGCGATGTTGTTGATCAGTTCCATGATCAAAACTGTTTTACCCACGCCGGCACCGCCGAACAGACCAATTTTACCACCTTTGGTGTAAGGGGCCAGCAGGTCGATAACCTTAATGCCGGTGGTCAGGATTTCAGTTTCAGTTGACTGTTCGTCAAACGCAGGTGCGTCGCCGTGAATGGGGCGGCTGTCTTTGGTTTCGACAGGACCTTTTTCATCAACGGGCTCGCCGATGACGTTCAGGATGCGACCCAAAGTTGCGTTGCCAACTGGGACCGAGATCGGCGCGCCAGTGTCGGTGACGGCTTGACCGCGAACCAGACCTTCGGATGCGTCCATAGCGATACAGCGCACGGTGTTTTCACCGAGGTGCTGTGCCACTTCCAGAACCAGTGGGTTACCATTGTTTTCGGTGCTCAGGGCGTTCAGAATTTCGGGGAGTGCATCCTCGAACTGAACGTCCACAACGGCGCCAATCACCTGGGTGATCTTACCTTTAGCGTTAGCCATTGTCGTTTCTCCGGTTTCTCTTAGAGCGCCTCAGCGCCCGAAATGATTTCGATAAGTTCGTTGGTGATCACGGCCTGACGCGAACGGTTAAACTGAATGGTCAGCTTGTCGATCATGTCACCAGCGTTACGGGTTGCGTTGTCCATGGCGGCCATACGCGAACCCTGCTCTGAGGCAGCGTTTTCCAAAAGGGCCGAAAAGACCTGCGTGGCGACGCCGGATGGCAGAAGCGTTGCGAGGATACCCTCTTCGGATGGTTCATAATCATAGATCGTCGAGGCGCTTGCACCGTCATCCGCGGCATCAAAGCTGGCCGGAATAACTTGCGTAGCGGTCGGGATCTGGCTGATCACGCTTTCGAACTTGTTGTAGAAGATCGTTGCCACGTCGAACTCACCCTCGTTGAAACGATGGATAAGGTCATTGGCAATGCTCAGCGCGTTTGAATAGCCAACGTTGCGCACGCCCGACAGATCCACATGGTCAACCATCTGGTCTTCGAATTCGCGCTTCATCTGCTCGCGGCCTTTTTTACCAACGGTCAAAAGCTTGACCGTTTTGCCGTTTGCCAAAAGCTCTTCAATGCGCGCACGCGCCATTTTAACGATCGACGAGTTGAAGCCACCGCAAAGGCCGCGTTCGGCGGTCATGACCACAATCATGTGGACCTGATCGGAACCTGAACCTGCGAGCAGTTTAGGGGCGTTGCCACCCCCGCCCGACGCGGCCGCCAACCCACCCAGAACGGCGTTAAACCGTTCTGCATAGGGACGACCCGCCTCGGCCGCTTCTTGCGCCCGCCGCAATTTTGCGGCGGCCACCATCTGCATGGCCTTCGTGATCTTACGAGTGTTTTTCACACTCTCGATCCGGTTTTTGAGGTCCTTAAGGTTGGGCATGGTTCTATGCCCCCTTAAGCGAAGTCAGCGGCGAACGCGTCCAGCGCAGCTTTGACTTTGTCCTCAAGCTCACCTTTAACCTTACGGTCATTGTTGGTGATATCGTCCAGAAGGTCAGCGTGCTTGGAACGCAGGTGGTTCAAGAGGCCAGTTTCAAAACGACCAACCGAGGTCAGCTCTACTTTGTCCAGGTAACCGTTGGTGCCTGCGTAGATCACGCAAACAATCTCGGCGTTGGTCAGCGGCGAATACTGCGCCTGTTTCATCAGTTCGGTCAGACGCGCACCACGGTTCAGCAATTGCTGGGTCGAGGCGTCGAGGTCGGAACCAAACTGCGCAAAGGCAGCCATTTCGCGGTACTGAGCAAGCGACAGTTTAACCGGGCCAGCAACCGAAGACATCGCTTTGGTTTGCGCCGAGGAGCCAACGCGCGACACCGACAGACCGGTGTTCACAGCAGGACGGATCCCTTGGTAAAACAGTTCAGTTTCCAAGAAGATCTGACCGTCGGTGATCGAAATCACGTTGGTTGGAATAAACGCGGAAACGTCGCCACCTTGGGTTTCAATCACGGGCAGCGCGGTCAAGGAACCGGAACCGTAATCTTCGTTCAGTTTTGCCGAACGTTCCAGAAGGCGCGAGTGAAGATAGAAAACGTCACCAGGGTAGGCTTCACGACCGGGTGGACGACGCAGCAAAAGCGACATCTGGCGGTAAGACACAGCTTGCTTTGACAGATCATCATAGATGATCAGCGCGTGGCGGCCGTTGTCACGGAAGTGTTCAGCCATTGCGGTCGCAGCATAGGGTGCCAGGAACTGCATTGGGGCCGGGTCAGAAGCGGTGGCAGCCACAACGATCGAATATTCAATCGCGCCGCTTTCTTCCAGTTTCTTCACCAGCTGTGCCACGGTCGAACGCTTTTGGCCGATCGCAACATACACACAGTAAAGTTTCTTGCCTTCATCGTCGCCAGCGGCTTCGTTGTAGGATTTTTGGTTCAGGATGGCGTCGAGGGCCACAGCGGTTTTACCCGTTTGGCGGTCGCCAATGATAAGTTCGCGCTGGCCACGGCCAATTGGGATCATCGCGTCAACCGACTTAAGGCCAGTTGCCATCGGTTCGTGAACCGATTTACGCGGGATGATGCCCGGTGCTTTCACGTCGGCAACGGAACGCTTGGACGTTTTGATCGGGCCTTTGCCGTCGATCGGGTTGCCAAGGCCGTCTACGACGCGACCCAAAAGTTCATCACCGGTTGGAACGTCAACGATGGCGTTGGTCCGTTTAACGGTGTCGCCTTCTTTAATGTCGCGGTCCGAGCCGAAGATAACAACACCAACGTTGTCTGCTTCGAGGTTCAAGGCCATTCCGCGGATACCACCGGGGAATTCGACCATCTCACCTGCTTGGATGTTGTCCAGACCATACACACGCGCGATACCGTCACCGACGGACAACACGCGGCCAACTTCGGCCACTTCGGCGTCTTGGCCAAAGTTTTTGATCTGGTCCTTAAGGATCGCAGAAATTTCTGCTGCTTGGATACCCATTATCCGACCTCTTTCATGGAATTCTGCAATGCATCAAGCTTCGCTTTGATCGACGTATCGATCATCCGCGAACCCACTTTCACAACGAGACCGCCGATGAGATCCTCATCCACGGCCACATTAACCTTCACATCCTTGCCAATGGACGCTTTCAGCGATTTGGCAAGTTTGTCTTGTTGCGCCTTGGTCATGGCTTTGGCTGCGGTGACCTCTGCGGTCACCTCACCTTTGTCCTCAGCAATTGCGGCACGAAGGGCAGCAACCAGTTGAGGCAAAGCAAACAAACGTCGTTTCTGGGCCATAAGACCCAGCACGTTTGCCACCATTGGCGAAAGTTTCATTTGTTTGGCGATGGCACCAACGCCCGCACCCTGTTCATCACGGGTATAGACCGGTGACGTGATCAGGTTACGGAAATCCGCACTATCGGCGAGAACAGCTTCAAGGGCATCAAGATCCCCTTCCACGGCTTTCAGTTTCTTACCCTCTTTGGCCAATTCAAAGACGGCTGTGGCATAACGCTGGGCAATGCCAGTTGAAATCGAGACTGGTTCGGACACGTCCACCCTTCCGATGTCTGAGCCCCTTCGAAATCTGCCGGGTGGCAAATCGGGGCGGCCTAAGTGATGCCGCGTTCTTCGCGTGTCATCTAAATCGCGTCGGGGTGTAACAGGGAAAACCCTTCGTCGCAACAGGGATGAACGGGTTTAACGCCAACATAAGCAGTGATTTTTTTGCCGTTCCCGGGTGAGAGTGGGCCAGATGCCTTTGGGCATAGGATAATTCGGCAAACCTGTGGCGTATGAACGTGGCGATGTTTATTGGATACAATTGCATACCGAAACCATTTCTCAGGTTAATAACTCGCGTAAATGGTCCGTTTCCATCGAAAACACCCGCCTTTTCGCCCTTCAACGACACAAAAACGACGTGTGATTCTATTTTGTTCGGTGGCTGAAACAGGTGACAGCGGTAGTGTGAAACGGATTGGCCGTGAGGGTGAAGACAAGCGGATCGGGCGCGCAGGTGATTGCATTTTCAGAGGCGCAGAAAACATCGTCTCCTTGATGAACCATTTGCGTCAGGCCGGGGAACTGCCAGTCTGCGCAATTTCACCTGACCGACGACGCAGATCCCCACCCTTACGCCCCCGGCAGTTTTGACGCCGAGGGTTCGGGCACGCCCATCCCCTCAAGCACTTTCAGTGGACGGCGGACGGCTTGCGCCAGTTTGGGGCGTTTGGGGGCGGGGATTTGTTTGGAGACTTCGACCATCAGCACACCGCCGCCCATCACGATGGGCAATTGCTGGCCGACACGCTCCCAGAACGCGCCGGTTTTTAACCAGAAGCGGCGCGAGGATGGCGGTTGGTAAAGCGCAGATAGGTGGCGTTCGACCTTAAACCCATAGGCCTTCAATTGCCCCTCAAGTTGCCCCGCCGAATAGGGGCGCCCAAAACCAAACGGTGTTTTGTCAGAGCGCGCCCAAAGCCCGGCGCGATTGGGCACAACAAAAAGCGCGCGGCCACCGGGGCCAAGCACGCGGTAAATCTCATCCAGCACAAAGATCGGGTTTTCCGAAGTTTCCAGCCCGTGCATCACCACCAGCTTATCCACCACACCGGTTTCCAGCGGCCAGATCGTTTCTTCCACCAAGGCCGACACATTGGCCATGCCCGCGGGCCAAGGCATCACCCCTTGGGGCGCAGGCATCAAGCCAATCACCCGGCGCGCGGTCGGCAGATACGGGCGCAGCAAAGGCACGGCAAAGCCAAAGCCCACCACCGTCTGCCCCTTGCTGCGGTCCGGCGGCCACAGCGCCATCACTTTATCACGCACAGATTTCTGCGCCGAGCGCCCAAGGGTGCTGCGGTAATAGAAATTGCGAAGATCTTGCACATCAAGATGCATGAACCGACCTCAGCCTCAAAGACTGCCCCAATTTGAGCGGCGCAGGCGCACCGCGATAAACGCTGGCTTTGATCCCCTCAAAAGGAAGATCTCTTGCGGGCAGTTTTTGCGAAAAGGAGTGAAATGCCAAGCCCTATTCAGGTGTGTCTTTTGGCGGCATCGCTTGTGGCGCAATCCATCGCGCCTCAGTGCGGGCGTTTCTCAAAGATCAGCATCAGATTGTTGGCGGGCATTTCAAGTCGCGCCAGACAGGCAAACCCGTGTTGATCCGCTGTCGCCTCAACCGTTTCCACGTCTTTATAGCCGATATCGGGATCATGCGAGGAGAGCGATTGGTGGAACGCGCGGTCGCCCTCAGACCTAAACCCGCCACCGGACCTGAAAGGCCCGTAAAGACACCATCGCCCGCCGACCGCTAGGCTGCGGGCCACACCGGCCACAACGGCGCGCATCGCAGGCCCGGAAATCAGATGCAGAAGGTTCACGGTGATCATCACGTCAAACCCGTCGGCGCACCAATCGGGTTGGGTCGCGTCCAGAAACTGTGCCAGCCGCATATTGCGCAACCCCGCCTGGGCGCGCCAGGCATCAATGCTGTCAAGACGTTCGGTGGCAATGTCAGTGGGCTGCCAGACAATTCCGGGAAAGGTCCGCGCATAGGAAATTGCGTGCTCCCCCGTGCCCGAGGCAAGCTCCAACGCATAGCCATTTTCAGGCAAATAAGGACGTAAGGCGGTTAGGATCGGCGCGATATTGCGGGCCGCCGACGGCGCGCTGAGACGCCCATCCTGGACCTCTTCATTTGCAATACATGCCACAGAATGTGGCCTTTCCCCAGCCATGCAGCCCCCCAAATCGCCATACCGCCCCACACAAATGAACCAATCATTTACCCGGCAAAACGCATATCTCACCCAAAGCAGTATTGAGCCTTCGGGCGAATTGCGCAAGACTGGTTCCCCAGCCCTAAAGGAGCGTGCATGTCATTCGCCACTGAGACCCCTGTTCAGACCCATCATTTGCCCGCTGATCTTACCTTGGTCACACTGCCCTATCTGGGCGATAACTATACCTATTTGCTACATGATCCCGCCAGTGGTGCCACCGCCGTCATCGACGTGGGCGAGGCCGCACCGATTGAGGCGGAGTTGGCCAAGCGCGGTTGGCAATTGTCGGAAATTTGGCTGACCCATCACCATTGGGATCACATCGACGGGGTCGCGGATCTGGTGAAATCCACCGGCGCGCTGGTGGTTGGGGCCGAGGTGGACGCCCACCGCCTGCCCCCTTTGGCGCGCCCTGTTGTGGCCGGGGACAGTTTTGAATTTGTCGGACACCGCGTTGATATCATCGACGTGCCGGGGCACACCGTGGGCCATATCGCGTATCATCTGCCTGACAGCGCCGTGGCCTTTACCGGCGACAGTTTGATGGCGCTGGGATGTGGGCGTTTGTTCGAAGGCACACCTGATCAGATGTATGAAAGCCTGTCGGCTCTTGCAAAACTGCCGCCCCATACCCAAATCTGTTCTGGTCATGAATACACGGCCGCCAACGCCGCTTTTGCGGTGACCATAGACCCTGACAACGCCGCACTGGCCACCCGCCAGCATCAGATCACCGCCAAACGTGCCGAGAAACAGCCCACTGTGCCGTCTCTTTTATCACTTGAACTGGCCACAAACCCCTATTTACGCGCTCATTTACCCGAGGTGAAAGCCGCCATCGGTATGGAAAGCGCCCCAAACACCGAGGTTTTCGCGGAAATCCGCCGCCGAAAAGACAGCTTTTAAAGGGTCTTCACGCCATATTCGCAAGAAATTGAGAATAAAAGGCTTGAAGAACCGCTGGGAAAACCGAAACTTAAACATATGAGGCCAATCTGGGGGGCCAAGACCCCACGCAGTAAAAAACTGCGCAGATTACGAGGAGAATGCCACGTGCCGTCCTTTTCTAAACCGCTCGAAGACGCCATTCACCACGCCCTAGGCCTGGCAAATGAGCGCAAGCATGAACTGGCAACGCTGGAGCATCTGCTTCTGTCGCTGCTTGATGAACCGGATGCCGCCCGCGTGTTGCAGGCCTGTTCCGTGGATCTCGGGGAATTGCGAAAAGTGTTGCTTGAGTTCATTGACGAAGAACTTTCAACCTTGATCACCGATCTCGAGGGCAATGAAGCCGTGCCAACGGCCGCCTTCCAGCGCGTGATCCAACGCGCCGCGATCCATGTGCAAAGCTCTGGCCGCACCGAAGTAACCGGCGCCAATGTGCTGGTCGCGATCTTTGCGGAACGCGAATCTAATGCGGCATTTTTCCTGCAAGAACAGGATATGACCCGCTATGACGCGGTGAATTACATCGCGCACGGCGTGGCAAAAGACCCCAGCTTTGGCGATTCGCGCCCGATCTCTGGCACGCCTGATTTCGAAGACGAAATGGCGACCGATGCAGAGCCGGCTGAGGAAAAAGAAACGGCCCTGGGTAAATATTGCGTCGATCTGAACGCCAAGGCGCGTGAAGGCGATATTGACCCGCTGATCGGTCGCGATCACGAGGTGGAGCGCGCCATTCAGGTGCTGTGCCGCCGCCGTAAAAACAACCCGCTTTTGGTGGGCGATCCGGGTGTGGGCAAAACCGCCATCGCCGAAGGGCTTGCCACCAAGATCATTGCCGGTGAAATCCCGGAAATCCTGTCGGAAACCACCATTTATTCGCTGGATATGGGCGCGCTTTTGGCAGGCACCCGTTATCGCGGCGATTTCGAAGAGCGTCTGAAAGCGGTGATGAAAGAGCTTGAAGATCACCCGGATGCGGTGCTGTTCATTGACGAAATTCACACGGTGATCGGTGCGGGTGCCACGTCAGGTGGGGCGATGGATGCCTCTAACCTGCTGAAGCCTGCGCTTCAGGGCGGGAAACTGCGCTGCATGGGATCCACCACCTATAAAGAGTTCCGTCAGCATTTTGAAAAGGACCGCGCGCTCAGCCGCCGGTTCCAGAAAATCGACGTGAATGAACCCTCTGTGGATGATGCGATCAAGATCCTGAAAGGGTTGAAGCCGTATTTTGAAGAGCATCACGGGGTGAAATACACCGCCGATGCGATCAAAACCGCAGTGGAGCTGTCGGATCGTTATGTGAACGACCGCAAGCTGCCGGATAAAGCGATTGATGTGATTGATGAGGCCGGGGCCGCCCAACATCTGGTCGCAGAAAGCAAACGCCGCAAAAATATCGGCGTGAAGGAAATCGAAGCTGTTGTGGCCAAAATCGCCCGCATTCCGCCGAAAAGCGTGTCGAAAGATGATGCCGAAACCCTGCGCGATCTGGAGAGATCGCTGAAGCGCGTGGTGTTTGGTCAGGACAAAGCCATTGATGCGCTGTCCTCGGCGATCAAACTGGCCCGTGCCGGTCTGCGCGAACCTGAAAAACCGATCGGCAACTATCTGTTTGCCGGGCCAACAGGTGTCGGGAAAACCGAGGTCGCCAAACAGCTGGCCGACAATCTGGGTGTGGAACTTCTGCGCTTTGATATGTCAGAATATATGGAGAAACACGCCGTTTCGCGCCTGATTGGCGCGCCCCCCGGCTATGTCGGCTTTGATCAGGGCGGGCTTTTGACCGACGGTGTGGATCAACATCCCCATTGTGTGCTGCTTCTGGATGAAATGGAAAAGGCGCACCCGGATGTCTATAATATCCTGTTGCAAGTCATGGATAATGGCGAGCTGACGGACCACAACGGGCGCACGGTGAGCTTCCGCAATGTGGTGCTGATCATGACCTCAAATGCGGGCGCGTCTGAACAGGCGAAATCTGCTGTGGGCTTTGGTCGGGAACGTCGAACCGGCGAAGACACCGCCGCGATTGAACGGACCTTTACGCCAGAATTCCGCAACCGTCTGGACGCGGTGATCAGCTTTGCCCCATTGGGCAAAGAGGTGATCTTGCAAGTGGTTGAGAAGTTCGTGATGCAGCTTGAGGCCCAGCTTTTGGACCGTGGCGTGACAATTGAACTGACCCGTGCGGCCGCCGAATGGATTGCCGAAAAAGGCTATGATGACCGCATGGGCGCGCGCCCCTTGGGCCGTGTGATCCAAGAGCACATCAAAAAGCCGCTGGCCGAAGAGCTGTTGTTTGGCAAGCTTGCCAAGGGCGGCATGGTGCAGGTTGGCGTGAAAGCTGGCGAGCTGGATCTTCGTATGGAGAAACCGAAAAACGCCCAGCTTGGGTCCAAGAAAAAGCCACCGCTTTTGACGGCGGACTAATGCGCCTCTTTTGGGCGATGATCCTAATGGTGTGCGCTGCGGCCCCGGCCGTGGCGCGCGATCCTTCTTTTGCCCAGCCCATTGATTGCACGCTGGGCGACACCTGTTTCATCCTAAATCTTGTCGATGCAGATCCCAGCGATGGGGTGGCGGATTACACCTGTGGTGCGCGGTCTTATGACACCCACAAAGGCACCGACTTCGCCCTTCCCTCACATGCGGCGATGGACAAAGGCGTTGATGTCTTGGCCGCCGCCCCCGGCCGTGTGCGCGGGGTGCGCGACGGTGTGGACGAGGCAGTGTACGGCGCTGAAAACGCCCCGAATGTGGATGGGATCGAATGTGGAAATGGCGTGGTTGTGGACCACGGCGGCGGCTGGGTCAGCCAATATTGCCATCTTCGAAAAGGCAGTGTCGCCGTTGAAAAGGGCCAATCCGTGCGCATGGGACAAGTGTTGGGTCAGGTCGGCCTGTCAGGCAAAACGCAATATCCACATCTGCATATTTCCTTTCGCAAAGACGGCGAGGTGGTCGACCCCTTTGCCCCCGATGCCCATGCCGAATGCGGCGACACATCTGCCAATGACCAACTGTGGCAGACCCCAATCGCTTACCCTATGGGCGGCATCGCCTCATCCGGGTTTGCACCAAACATCCCCCGTTTTGAAGACGTAAAATCCGGGGCCGCGCAGCACATCAGTCTGGCCCCCAATGCCCCCGCCCTTGTCGGGTGGAGCTTTGTTTACGGCCCGCGCGCGGGTGACATCCTGCGCCTTCAGATCGACGGGCCAACCGGGATGATCCTTGACGAAGACGTTCTTATGAAAAAGACCCAAGTGCTTGCCTTTCGCGCCATTGGCAAGAAAACCAAAACCCCTTGGCCAACGGGGACCTATGCGGTGTCAAGTTGGTTGATCCGGGATGGCATCGTGGTGGATGCCCACCGGTCTGACATCGACGTGCATTAACGCTCGGTCAGTTTCAGTTCAATCCGTCGGTTTTGCGCGCGCGCTTCACGGGTATCAGCCGGGTTCACAGGACGATATTCGCCGAAACCGGTGGCGGCCAGTCGACCGGGCGGAAAGCCCAGATCATTGATCATATATTCCACCACAGACAGGGCGCGGGCTTGGCTCAGCTCCCAATTGTTGCGAAAATCCCCGGTGCCCAACAGCGGGATGTTGTCGGTGTGGCCATCGACGCGAATGATCCAATCCACCTCATCGGGGATGTCGCCCGCGACCTCGGACAACAGCGCGGCCACTTTGGCGACCTGCGCTTTGCCTTCGGGTTGCAACACGGCGTCGCCGCTGGTGAACAGCACTTCGGAGGAGAACACAAAGCGGTCGCCAACGATTTTGATGCCTTCACGATTGCCCAGAATTTGCTTGAGTTTGCCGAAGAATTCCGACCGGTAAGCGGCCAGCTCTTTGGCCTCTTCCTCAAGCCGCTTGCGTTCAGCCTCTTCCAAGGCGGCGCGCTTGCTTTCCTCGGATGCCACCCGCGCGAGCGCGGCGTTCAACTGTGTGCCCAATTGCTGGATCTGCACCTGTGCTGCCTCATCTTTTGACGCACTGTCATCGAGAATGGACTGAAGCCCATTGAGCTGCGCACGCAGCGCCGCCACCTGTTCATTCAACAAAGTGACTTTGCGCGCGCTTTCTGCCGATGCGGCCTCTTCGTTGGACAGGGCCAGATTGGCGGCGGCCAACAGGCGTTTGCGTTCCTCGGCCTCTGAAACCGCTTGATCCACCTGCGCCTCGGCGTTCAGACGCGCCGCCAAGGCCGCCCGTAATTCGGCACTCAGCGTCTCGGCCCGACCTTCATCCGCCTTCAGCGCCTCAAGCTCCAAAACTGCGGCGGCCAAGCGACCGTCCAGATCAGCGCCCGCCGCTTTGGCAGCGGCCAGCAAGGTCAATGTGTCCTCGGCCTCTTTGCGCTGCGCCTCAAGGGCCAGTGTCATTGCGGTCAATTCATCGTCGGCGTTCAGCAACTTTTCGCGCAAGGCTTGGGCGGCGGCGGCCTCGGCCAAACGTCCGGCCTCTTCTGTGCTCAGGGCCTGTTCACCCTCAGTCACTTTAACCTTTAAGTCGGCCACCAAGGCCTCAAGTGCTTCGCGTTTTGCCGCCGCCAAACGCGCGGCCTCGACACCGGCGTCAATTTCACCACGCGCTTGGGTCAGCGCCAGTTGCAGCGCCTCTTGATCAGAGATCAGCGTGGCTTTGGCGGCTTCCAGATCTTCGATCTTTGCCGTCATCTGTTCGCCCGCGGCAAGGGCGGTGTCACGTTGGGATAAAAGGGTTGCGACCTGCGCTTCAAAGCTGGTGATCTGTGCGGCTTGTTCTTCGGTTTGCGCGGTCAGCTGGGTGATCAGCGCGGATTGCGCCTCGGAAATCGCGCGGGCCTCAGACAGGGTGGCGGACAGCGACCCCACCTGCCCTTCCAAAGCGGCGGATCGGTTGCGTTCCAACCCCAGCGCATCGGCCAAGCCCGCCACCTGTGATGACAGTTCGTCCAGCTCGTGTGCCTGCCCGGAAATGGTTTCGCGCAGCACAAATTGCACCACCATAAAGATGGTCAACACGAAAAACAGCACCAGCAAAAGTGCGGTCATGGCGTCCACGAACCCCGGCCAGATAGTGCCGCTCATTCGGTTCACAGATCGCCGGGTCATCGCCATCACTCAGCCCCGATCCTGACCGGAGGCCACGCGGATCACATGGGTCAGGTTGGCCAGATCACCGCGAATATCCGCGAGGCTTTCTTGGCGACCAGCCTGCATTTCCTCAAGGATACGCAACAGCTGCACATCAAGCGAGCGCAGGCGCATTCGGCTTTCAGCATCGACCTGCGGTCCCAGCTCACCCTGTCCTTCAAGCGCTGTGATGATCCGGTCTTGTCCGTCGGCCAATCGGGTCAGAACGGGCATCAGCACCGGGGCAATGTCGGGGGCGGCGGGCGGCGGGGCTGGCTCTGGCGCGGTTTGTTCTTCGCTTAGCTCTGCAGTCAGGCGTTCCACATTGTCCGCCAATTGCCCCAGCCGCGCGTCCAAAGCTGCGCGGTTCACGTCGGTTTGCATGAACATGTTCTGGATCGCGTCGACCTGTTCGGCCATCACGCCCATATAGGTCGCGGCAAGGTTGTTCCCACCGCCGCTGTCCCCGTCACCGTCGCCATCTGGCGCGGCCACGCCCAGCTTGGTGATGGTCGACAGCCATTCTTCGAGTTCGCGGTAAAAGCGGTTTTGACCGTGGCCCGCAAACAGCTCCATCAGCCCAACAACCAATGACCCCGCAAGCCCTAAAAGCGACGATGAAAATGCCGTGCCCATGCCGCCCAGCTGTTTTTCAAGCCCGCTCATCAACCGGTTAAAGACCTCGGTGCTGCCTTCGCCTTCGGTTGGGGCAAGCGAGCGGATGGTTTCCACCACCGCAGGCACCGTGGTGGCCAGCCCGTAAAACGTGCCCAAAAGGCCCAGGAAAATCAGCAGGTTCACGATGTAGCGCGTGATGTCACGGGCCTCGTCAATCCGGGTCGCCACACTGTCGAGGATGGACCGCGAAGACGCCGCGCCAATTTGCAATCGGGCCCGCCGTGCGCTGAGCAGTTTGGCCAAGGCCGCCAGAATACGTGGCGCGCGGTCGGGGTTATGCCCGTCACGATCGCCCACAAACCCCTCGATCCAGATCACAGACGACGTCACCTGCCAGACCTGCCAGAAACACGCGAGCAGCCCGATCACAAAGACCAAAAGGATAAAGGCGTTGAGGTAAAGGTTGGCCAGAAACACCGGCAGGACCTGAGGCAGGGCGACAAAAAGCCCCGCGCCCACAAGGGCCAGCACCACCAGCATCACAAAGATCTGGCGGAACGGTTGAGAAAACTGCGGCTCGACCTCTTTGCGGCGCGTAAATTGCGACCGGCGGTTCGGCTCATCCATCGGGTTGGTTCCCATCGCGATATTGCTTTGGGGCTACGATAGGCGCGATTGTGCGCCCTGCCAAGGATCAAGTCGCGTTTGGGGCAATCTCGCGTACGCGGTTGGCAAGCCAGCTGAGTTCGGGATCAGTGATCCCCAGATCCGTCAGGTGATCGGCGGTGTTAAAAAGATAATCGGTGTTGGGGCCGCGCCCGCCGACCGCCGTGGCGATGATCTGCGCCTGTTCCTCAAGCTGCAGATGGCAATATTGCACATGCTCGGGGTCAATCACATAGGTGACAGCGGTGACATTGCGGCCATCTTTCAGGGACAACGTCAGGGTTTTTTCCAGATAGGCCGAAGACACGAGTTCGCGTTCACGCAGCGCGGCCATTGTGGGGGCTTCCGTGCCGGGGGTGACGCGAAAGGCGATGCCCTGACAGGTGGCGTCCCCTTCGTCCAGCGCCAGCACCAAACCGGGATGTTCATCGGTGCCGCGATGGTGGATTGAGCGCATGCAAAACGACCGGTGATACCCCGAAAGCGTGGCAATCACTGCTTCGTCGTGGTCAAATCCGGGGTGCCAGAGCAAAGATCCATACCCAAACACCCAAAGCTCGTTCTTGTCCATTTCACCTGTCCTCTTCGCGCCCTATAAGGGTCGTATAAATTGAGCGGACAAAAGAGGAAAGCACCATGCGCAAACTGATCGTCATTACCCTTGTGTTGGCCGGGCTGTGGGCCGGGTATTGGTGGGTTGGCGCATCAAGTGCCGAACGTGCATTTGTGCAGTGGTTTGACGAGCGTGGTCCGGACGGTTGGGTGGCCGAATATGACGACCTGAAGGTGCGTGGCTTTCCCAATCGGTTTGACACAGTGATCACGGGATTGTCCTTGGCCGATCCCGAAACGGGCCTTGCTTGGAACGCAGAGGAGTTCCAGATCCTCGCGCTCAGCTATAAACCCAACCATGTGATCGCGGTCTGGCCGGGGGTGCAGCGCCTGTCAGCCCCGACCCAGAAAATTGACATCACCGCCGACGATTTCAAAGGGTCTCTGGTGGTGGCCCCCCACCCGGACCTGCCCCTTGATCGCGCAACATTTGTGATTGAAAACATGTCGCTTGTCTCATCGATTGGATGGCAAGCACATCTGGACAGCGGGCAATTGGCCACGCGTCTGTTGGATGCGGACAGCAACCTTCATGAGGTCTATTTTGAAGCCAAAAACCTGATCCCCGCCTCAGAATTTGTACAAAGCCTTGGCCCCGACAGCGTGCTGCCGCCGGTCTTTGATGGCGTCACGGTAAAGGCGAACATGGGATTTTCCGCGCCCTGGGACCGCTTCGCCATTGAACACGCCCGCCCACAGCCGCGCCATTTGGATCTGACCTTGTTGACAGCAAAATGGGGGGAGATGGATGTGAAAATGGGGGGAACGCTTGAGATCGACGAAGCCGGAATTCCCACCGGCGAAATCGCGATCAAAGCCAACAACTGGCGTCAGATGATTGCGGTGGCCGAAACGTCAGGCGCCATTGCGCCAGAATTCGTCAGCACGCTGACCGGAGCGCTGCAATTTGTGGCGGGCCTGTCCGGGGGCCGCGAGAGCCTGGATGTAACGTTGGGCTTTTCGGGCGGTTATGTGACCTTGGGGCCCATTCCCATTGGTCGCGCCCCCGTGCTGAAAATTCGCTAAGTCCACGCGCGCGATCAAAAACCGGAAAACTAGTTTTCTAGTTTTCTAGTTTTCTAGTTTTCTAGTTTTCTAGTTTTCTAGTTTTCTAGTTTTCTAGTTTTCTAGTTTTCTAGTTTTCTAGTTTTCTAGTTTTCTAGTTTTCTAGTTTTCTAGTGAAGTCGACCCTTATTGGGATTGGCGTCAAGCCTCATTCGCTCAACGACAATATGATCCGCTGCGATATTTGGCGGTGTCCAAATGCAGGTGATCCTTGTGATACTTGTCGGAGTTTGGCCCCAACACAGTGCCAAATGGCCCACACGCCGCGGCATGCATCGCCTTAAGAACCTTGCCCTGCACCGGATCACGCCAGCCTTTCAGCACGCTCAAATACGCCCCGTTCTTCAAGGTCACACCGGCGATGTCCACCGCGCGCCCACGCCCATGTTCCGAGATTTTTGCGCCCGGCTTGTTGTTCCGTGTGCGGCATGAATAATGCGCAATCACCTTCAGCTCAGAAGGGCCGCCGCCCAACCGACCGACCGCAGGAAAGACCCCTTTGCGCACCCAGGAATTCAGGGCTTTGGCCGTGTCGCAATCCATGATCGCGCCCTGGCTTAACCGCACGCCCGACACCTCGGTCACGCGCATCGGTTTGGACACGCCGCATCCCGAAAGCTTGCCGGGGATCGACGACAACGCCTGACCTTTGATCGCTTTCACACCGCAAATTGACCCTTTGCGCCCGGCAGGTTTTGGGGTCGGCAGTGCCGTGGCCAAGGGGGCGGTGGCTTGCATCACACGCTGTTTGGGGCGTGGCAGGGGGCGCAAGGACCGGGTCAGTGCCTGATCACCAAACACAGCGGCGGTTGTGGTGTTGGACAGGCTGACCATCGGTGCCGTGGTTTGGGTGTGGGCTGTAGGGCGGGGCTTGGGGCGAATTTTCGCGTCAAACCTGACGGCCACTTTTGGGGCAACGGTTCCAGAACCGGGGCGCGGTTCTGGGCGCAACGACGTCTCAGGGGCATAAGCCAGCGCCGTGCCCGCCATCAGCGTCACAGCCAGTCCAGCAAAAAGAGCCGCCCGCAGGGTCATTCTTGTGCCCCAGCGCCACGACCAAAGTCCGGCGCATCGGTGTCCTGACCCGCTTCGATAATGCTGCGTCGAATGGCGCGGGTGTGGGTGAAATAATCAAAAAGCGCCTCGCCATCACCGGTGCGAATGGCACGTTGCAGCGCAAACAGCTCTTCGGTGAAACGACCCAGAATTTCCAGCGTCGCCTCTTTGTTGGTCAGAAAGACATCGCGCCACATGGTGGGATCAGAGGCGGCAATCCGGGTAAAATCGCGAAACCCGGCGGCCGAATATTTGATCACTTCGCTGTCGGTCACGCGGCCCAAATCATCCGCCACCCCGACCATCGTATAAGCGATAAGGTGCGGGGTGTGGCTGGTCACGGCCAGCACGAGATCGTGGTGCTCTGGTCCCATTTCCTCGACGTTAGATCCCAAACCTTCCCAGAATTTGCGCAGACGCGCGGTGGCCGCCGCATCCGCGCCATTGGGCACCAAGATGCACCAACGATTGTCAAAAAGTTCGGCAAAACCAGAGTTTGGCCCAGAGTGTTCCGTGCCAGCAAGCGGGTGTCCCGGGATGAAATCAACGAGGTCGGGCAGATGCGGACCAACCATGTCGATCACCGATTGCTTGACCGATCCCACGTCGGTCACGGTGGCCCCTTTGGCCAAATGGGGTGCGATCTCTTTGGCAATATTGCCCATGACGCCAACGGGCACAGCCAGCACCACCAGATCCGCGCCTTTGACGGCCTCGGCGGCGGTGTCTTCGATCCGGTCACAAAAGCCAAGGGCGCGCGCGGTGTCTCGGGTTTCAGCGGAACGGGCGGTGCCGACGATTTCGCCCGCAAGGCCTGCGCGGCGCATTCCGTGCGCCATTGACGATGCAATCAGGCCAAGGCCGATCAGGGCAACGCGGTCATAGATCTGTGTCATGCGTCTTCCTTTTGGTCGCCCTTTTTGTCGTCCTTCTTGCCCGAAATCTTAGGGTCTGGCGCAGGGATCACGCCTTTAAAGCGGCCAATCAGGTGGGCCACACGGCGGCAGGACGCTTCGTCCCCCACCGTGATCCGCAGGCAGTTTGGCAAGCCATAGCCCGCAACCCGGCGCACAATCACGCCTTCGGATTGCATAAAATCATCCACGGCATTTGCCTCGTCTTCACTGGCAAACCGCGCAAGGATAAAGTTGGCGCAAGAGGTGTCGGACGGCACGCCATGTTCGGCCAATGCCTCGGCCAACCACGCACGCAGGCGGGTGTTTTCACTCAGGCAGCGGGCCACATGGGCACGGTCGTGCAACGCGGCTTCTGCGGCGGCGAGTTGTGGCATCGACAGGTTAAACGGCCCCCGGACGCGATTGAGGTAGTCAATCACCTCGGGTGTGCCGTACCCCCACCCAATGCGCAGCCCGCCAAGGCCGTACATTTTCGAAAACGTCCGCGTCATGAAAACATTGTCGCGCATGGTCACAAGGGAGGCCCCGCCATCAAAGCCTTCGACATATTCCACATAGGCGCCATCCAGCACCAACAGCACGTTTTCCGGCAGGTTTTCCGCGAGGCGCGCAAGTTCCCCGACGCCGATCATGGTGCCGGTGGGGTTGCCGGGATTGGCGATGAACACCAGCCGGGTTTTGGCGGTGACACCCGCAAGGATCGCATCAACGTCGACCAAGCGATCCCGCTCAGCCACTTCAACGGGGGTCGCCCCAGCCGCACGGGCCGAGATTTTATACATCGAAAAACCGTGTTCGGTATAGATCACCTCATCCCCTGGCCCGGCGAAGGCCTGACAGAGGAAGGTGATGATCTCATCGGATCCGACGCCGCAAATAATACGGTCAGGGTCGAGCCCGTGCAGATCGCCAATGGCGGTGCGCAAGGCGGCGTGATCGGTATTGGGATAACGGTGCAAGTCATGGCCCGCGCGCTGGAACGCCTCAACCGCCGCCGGGCTTGGCCCAAACGGGTTTTCATTTGAGCTGAGCTTGGTCACATTTGTGACGCCCGCAACCTTGGCCGCGCCGCCCACATAGGGTTTGATCTTTTTGATCCCAGCAAGGGGTTCGATCTTCGCCATCACCGTTTCTCCTTTGTTCAAGGCTTTACAGGGCGTGGCTGGGTGGTGGAAGGGGGAAAGCGCTAACATGTGGGATCGGGGGGAAGGTGTGGCTTTGGGGTGCGGGGCCCGCGCCCGTTTTAATCAGCACAGCGAGGCACGGTTGCACACAGTCAAACAAAGTGGAATGGTTTGTAGATATCCAAGATTGAAGTAAGTGATTCGCACATCAGCTGCGTGGACATCCAATTATGCTAGCGAAATTATCGCGTATACTCGCACCGATTATCTTCCTGTCTATGGCCCTCATTGCGCTTTACGTTGGCGCGTTGGCCTTGAGTGTCGACACGGTCAGTATTGTGTTTTTGCTTGGGTTTCCCTTTATCGCCGGTGCCGTGATAGTGCATTTTCGTCCGAAAGGAACCTTTCGTTCTTTTGGGGCGAGTGTCTTGTTTTTGGCGGCGACGATGCTCGGCAGTTTCACAGGATCTTTTGTCTTCAAACTTGAAGGGTTGATCTGCATTGCCATGGCGATCGCCCCGCTGCTCGGTGCCAGCATGATTGGCGGGCTAACGTATCTCATCTATCTGCGATGGAAGACCGAAACCAAAGGCGCCAAAACGGTGTTTGCCCTGCCCTTGGTCGCAATTTTTTGCGCCAGCCTTTTGCCCAGCGAGCCCAAAACATATGTTATATCCCATGATGTTCTCATTGACGCACCTGCCGAGAAAGTTTTTGAGATGGTCAAATCCATTCCGGACATTCAACCGTCAGAAGTTCCAACTCATCTGTCACATTGGCTCGGGGTTCCAAAACCAACATCCGCCGTTTGGACCCAATCCCCTGCCGGATCGGTGCGCCATTCCTTTTGGGGGGAGGACGTGCATTTTCTTGAACGGATCACAGAAGTCGTCGAAAACCGCCGTATTTCATGGGTATTTGAATTTCCAAAGGGTTGGGCCGCACAGGGCATTGAAGATCCCCACATCGAGGTGGGAGGGCGGTATTTTGATGTTCTTTCAGGCTCTTATCAAATCAACAGCGTCGGGGACAAAACCCGTTTGACCCTGACCACCCAAACCTATGATGGTTCAAAGCTTGGGTGGTACGCAAAGTTTTGGCATAATTTCTTCTTTGAAGATTTCCACCAAGCGATTTTAAGCGTGATCAAAACGCGGGCAGAGGCCTGACATCAGCGACTAAGGGCGACGCGGTGAGGCTTTGAGTTGAGCCTGTCATGGCACTCATAGCTTTCGTAGCGCCAACGAAAAAGGGCCGCGCTTTTGCGCAGCCCTTTGATACTTCTCTGTGTCGGCGAAGAGAGGTGTTTGCGGTTTAAGCGGATCGGTTTTCGCTGCCTCTCGCCTCTGACTTTGCCAGCGGCTCGAACGCAAAAACCGATACTTTGTCCTTTCAGACCCGCAAAACGCCTTAGTTCTTCGCGTAGAATTCAACCACCAGGTTGGGTTCCATCATCACCGGGTATGGCACGTCGGACAGGCCGGGGGTGCGGGTGAAGGTGGCGGTCAGTTTCGAGTGGTCAACGTCCAGGTAATCCGGAACGTCACGCTCGGCCAAAGCAACGGCTTCAAGAACCAAAGCCATTTGCTTGGATTTCTCGCGCACTTCGATCACGTCGCCTTCTTTCACACGGTAGGAAGGGATGTTCACTTTTTGGCCGTTCACGGTCACATGGCCGTGGTTCACGAACTGACGGGCGGCAAAAACGGTTGGAACCAGCTTGGCGCGGTACACAACAGCGTCCAGGCGGCGTTCCAAGAGGCCGATCAGGTTTTCACCGGTGTCGCCTTTTACACGCTCAGCTTCGGTATAGATGCGGCGGAACTGTTTCTCGGTCAGGTCGCCGTAGTAGCCTTTCAGCTTCTGCTTGGCGCGCAGCTGCAGACCGAAGTCCGACAGTTTGCCCTTGCGGCGCTGGCCGTGCTGGCCGGGGCCATATTCACGACGGTTCACCGGGGATTTCGGACGGCCCCAGATGTTTTCGCCCATGCGGCGGTCAATTTTATACTTGGCAGCGGTACGTTTCGTCACAGCTGATATCCTTTATAGATGGCATTTCGACTTTTCCGAAAACCGGTTCCCACTTTTCGGGTCTCAATCGCGGCTGCGATCATTCCCGTTATGTGCAAACCAACCCCGAATGGGCCTTGTGCCGATTAAAAGGGCGTTGTCCTCTTGCCTTCGGGCCGGATCCGGCAAGTTAAGGGGCCTTATGGCACACCCTAAAATGGTCGGGGCTCTGGGGCTTGACAGGCATCCTCTTGCGAGGGCCACCAACACCAAATGAATGCGGCCCCCAAGGGGACCGACTGGGCGCTTATAGCGGGGTGGCGGGGGGAGTCAACGGCGAAGTGGGGTTTGGCGCCCCGCCCACCCGGAAAGATCGCAATCCCCCTCACGCCCCCTCACGCACCACAAAGACCGAGATTTTGGCGTGGCTGGCCAATCGCCCACCGTGTGAGTTGATGAAATATTCGACCCAGCCCGGTTGATGGCTGGCCATCACCACCAGATCGGCCGCCAGATCATCAATCGCTTGGATCAGCTTTTGGTCCACTTCGACACTTGGATCAGGCACGCCGTAATTCAGGCTGTCGACGTGAATGCCATGTTCGGCTGCAATCTCATCGGCATAAAGCGCCAGACGTCGCCCGTATTCAGCGTGCGAATGTGACACCTTGCCTTGCAAACCGCCACTTACGCTGACCAACGTCATACGCGCGCCATAGTGCAAGGCCAGATCGGCCGCCACCTGCACCGCTTTGTGCAGCCCCTCTTTTTCGGCCAGATCCACCGGAACCATGATGTGCTGATACATGTGTCTCCTCCCATTTGTGGATCCGAGACTACGCGGTTTGCACGCCACCTGCCTTGTTCTCAGTCAAGGCGCATTGCGCAAGCTGTGGCGGCAAAGAAATTGGCCCCAAAACCAGTCACCGGTTCTGAGGCCAATATCACTTGCAAGCATGTGTTCCTTTACGCCACGCCCCGCAAAATCGCCGCTTCCGCTTGGTTCAGCGACCGGCGGGCATAATCGCCGTAAGCCATCGGGTCATAGTCCAGCGCCGGGAACATCTCAAACAAACGCGCGCGTTGGTGTTCTTCAACGGTGTCAAGCGAGGTGTTCGCCGGGTGGAAGCTTTCCGTCGGCACGCCGTTGGCCCAGACCACTTCGTGGTTTTCCATCAGCACATGATAATAGGTCACTTCGCGCGCCATTGTGTCGATCAACACCCGGCGTTCATCGACCAGATCCTGGGCGCGCACCAGCACCTCGTCCACATTAAACAGCTCGCGCGCGCGATCACCACGGATCAGCACCTGATGCTGCGGCGAGACCACAAGATCCTCGTCCGGTTGCCCCGATGTGATGGCCCCGGCCCGAAGGCGAATGGGCCGCAGCTCTGGCATCGCAAACAGACGCGCACCAGAAATGCGACGCTGGCCAATCCACAGCACTTTTTGCGCACCATTGTCGCGGGTTTGCACCATGTCGCCTTCGCGCAGATGCTCGACCATCGCCTCGCCCTCGGGCGTGCGAATGCGCGTGCCGGGGGTAAAGCAGATCACGCCGGTGGGCTGATCGGTCAGCCGGTTGATGTGGCTGGGTTCCAGCATCGCATGCACCACCCACAGATCCATATCCGCCGGGGGCACATCATCAAGAAACATCAAAAGAGGATGCGCGTGGGGGCCAACATCAATCAGCGTGACGGTATAGCTTTTGTGCCCGTCCGTGACCTCAAACCCCATGTTTAAAAGCGGATCGTCAACCTGAACCGCATCAACACTGGTGTCAGGATCCATTGCGGCCCCGACCAGTTTATGAACCATTTTCGCCGCGCGACGACGAAGATCCGCCTCTGCGCTGGCGTTGTGTAGCCTAAGAATGTCCTGTGGGCCATCGACCCGAAGCGGTTCACCTGACCAACGCCAGCTTGCCCCAACCCCAAGTGCAGATTTGGCAGCCCCTGCCAAACCGTCGATTTCTGTTTGTGCCCACGAGATGACAAACGTGCCGATTAAGCCCGTCTTCATACCCATATACCTGCCATTTTGTTTTTTTATTTGGCCCGAGGATAGCACGGTCGATTCGCTCTGTTAAGCGATTTCGTTAACCTTTTCATACCTTTCGGATAGGTGAGTCCGACAGGCCACGCTTCCCCCTTTAAAACGAGAAAAATGGACGTCTTAAAAATCCAGTTTGAGGCTGAGCGATCCGACAATCTGCCCCTCGGGCTGGGCTTCAAATTCACGGCCCAGATAGGTCACGCCGTAAAACACCCCCACCCGTTCGCCTTGCCATTTCAGGCCTGCGCGCGCGCGGGTGCGGGTCTTGGTCAGCGTAACACCGTCGGATGCACGCAACAGCTGGCTGTCAAACATATGGGCCACATCTGCACCCAACAGGAAGGACAGGCCCTTGGCGGGGTCTGTGTTCAGGCCTTGGTACAATTGCCCCGTGACTTCGTCGCGCAAAAGCACCCCTTGGGAAAACGCCGCACCAATCAGGATGTCCCCCCCGATACGCACAAAGCTTTCAACACCGGCTTGCGCATTCACAAACGGGCGCAAGGTCACATGGCCCAGGATCTTGGTGTCCAGCGCGTAAGGGCGTGCCACTTCCAGCGAGGCCGTAGGATAAATGTGGTCGGCAATTTGCCGGCCCAACACGGCATCAGACGGCGGCGTGGCCCCCAATGCGTCA
Source organism: Aliiroseovarius lamellibrachiae (assembly GCF_018599245.1). Classification (GTDB taxonomy): domain Bacteria; phylum Pseudomonadota; class Alphaproteobacteria; order Rhodobacterales; family Rhodobacteraceae; genus Aliiroseovarius; species Aliiroseovarius lamellibrachiae. The sequence goes on along the minus strand of NZ_JAHEVJ010000002.1, from coordinate 339,481 downwards.
TGCACCCAGCTGTGGAAATCGCCGATCCCGGTAGAGGGGCCTGTGGCGACCAGATCTAAGCCCACACGCATTTCCACCCCTCGCTTCACCGCATGAGAATGCACCCCAAGAGACGCCATACCCACATAGGGGCGATCGGTCGGGTCGGCTGTGCCAAGGTTGGCGGGGGCGATGATTTGCGTGGCAAAGCGCAGCTCGTTCAGCGTGCCGAATTGCGTGGGCAATCCCGTCAGCCCCAAAGGGCCGCGCAGTTTGGACACTGTATAGGCCCCACTGCGCCAGCGGTCTTTATTGTCGCCCAGAAAATCATTGGAGAAAAAGCGACCTGTCCCAAGGTTTGCGCCCCAGCGGCTTGTCCCCTCGGCATATGCGGGGGCAGACCCAACTGTGGCCGCGCCTAACGCCGCGCAAAAGCTCAGCGTTGCGAGGAATGAAAACCGTTGGAATGATCCCAAGGTGAGGGCGGTAATAATGGTGCGCATGAAAGCTCGCATGTCAGGTCCCAATCAGGGCCCCCACCCTGTCGCGCTTTCTATGTAACAGCGCATCGTTGATTCGAACAATCTGTCTAAAATCACGCAGGCCACCTGTTGCAAATTGGTTCACCCGTTCAGCACCGCAATCAGATCCGCAAGTCAGGCGCGTGCGCTTTTGCGCAGCACATCCAACAGCGTCGCCACCGCAAACAGACCCGCAGCAACGCACACAATGGTTGGCCCGGTTGGCGTGTCGATCCAAAACGCCAGTTGCAATCCGCCCAGCGCAGAGGCTGCGCCAATGCCCGCCGCAATCACCGCCATACGCTCTGGCGTTTGTGCCAAGGGGCGCGCGGCGGCGGCGGGAATGACCAGCAAAGCCCCGATCAAAAGCGCACCGACCACTTTGATCGCCACGGCGACAACCACAGCCAACGCCAGGGTCAGCACCAGTTGCTCGCGCTTCGGGTCAAGCCCGGCGCCGTAGGCCAGATCGGGGTTCAGGGTTGCGGTCAAAAGCGCCGACCAGCGCCACCACAACAGCGCCAAAACCAGAAGCGCACCGCCCCAGATCACCAAAAGATCCGCATGGCCAACCGCAAGAATATCGCCAAAAAGATAGGCCATCAGGTCAATGCGCACACCAGACAAAAAGGACACCGCCACAAGGCCAAAGGCGATGGCGGAATGGGACAGCACGCCCAGCATCGTGTCCATCGCATGTCCGCGCGCGCCCAAAACCGCCACCGCATATCCCATGGTCAGGGCTGCGATCAACACCCCCGCAAAGATCGGCGCATCAAAGGCCAAAGACAGCGCAACCCCAAGGATCGCCGCATGCGCCGTGGCATCGCCAAAAAACGCCATACGCCGCCAGACCACAAAACAGCCCAGCGGGGCCGCGGCCAGCGACACACCGATCCCGGCCAAGGCGGCACGGATCATAAAACCGTCAAAAAGGGTCATACTGCACCGCCTGACTGGGGCGTTGAATGCCCATCATTGGAATGGTCGTGATCGCAATCCGCATGATCATGGCTGTGATGATCGTGACTGTGGGAATGTTCGTGGCGGTACAACGCCAGCGCCCCGTGGGTGCCAGAGCCAAACAACGCGCGGTATTCCGGGGCCGAGGCCACATGTTCCGGCGCGCCCTGACAACAGACATGCCCGTTCAGACACAGCACCCGATCAGAGGCCGCCATCACCACATGCAGCTCGTGACTGACCATCAACACGGCGCAGTTCAGGTCGCCGCGCAGGTGGGCAATCAGCTCGTAAAATGCGGCAGACCCCGGTTGATCCAGACCCTGTGTCGCCTCGTCCAGCACCAGAATATCCGGGTCACACAGCAAAGCGCGCGCCAAAAGCACACGTTGGAATTGCCCGCCCGACAGGCCGGCCATTTGCTGATCCCACAGGCCCAGCGCCCCGGTCCGGGCCAGCGCATCGCGCGCCTTTTGTGCCGGCACCCGGTGGGGAAGTTGCAAAAACCGCGCCACGGTCAGCGGCAGGGTTGGGTCGATATGCAGCTTTTGCGGCACATATCCCAACCGCAGCCCCTGGGCGCGGGTGATCTGTCCGGCCTCTGGTTTCAGCGCGCCAATCAGCACCCGCAACAAGGTGGATTTGCCCGAGCCATTTGGCCCGACAATGGTGACAATCTCGCCCCGGTCGATGGAAAAATCCACCCCGCTCAGCACCCGTTTGCCGCCTTGTCGCGCGGACAGGCCTGTGACCGACAGCAAGCTCATGCGGCTGAACCCTTGACGGAGGATTTACAGTTGGGGCAACGGCCTTCGACCTCAACCACCATACGTTCAATTTCAAACCCGACGTCGGCGGCGGCCTGCCCCAAACGCCCCAATGAAAGGTCACTGTGTGTCTCGGCCACGGCGTTACATTCCTTGCAGATCATAAAGATCGGCGCGTGATCCTGACAGGGGTGCGCGCAGGCGACAAAGGCGTTTAAGCGTTCGATCTTATGGGCAAACCCATTGGTCACAAGAAAATCCAGCGCGCGGTAGGCGACGGGGGGTTGCGCACCCAGCCCTTCGTTGCGCAACACATCCAGAATGTCATAGGCGCCCATGGCCTGATGGCGTTTGAGCAGGATTTCAAGCACGCGGCGGCGCACGGGTGTCAGCTGTAAGCCTTTGTCGGTGCAATGGCTTACCGCCGCCTCAACGGTGGATGCGATGCAGCCGTGGTGGTCATGTTTTGCAAACCCAACCGTGTCTTTGGGGGCGTCTATGGGTGTGGCAGGCGGTGTGCTCATGGGGATCCCGATCCGGTCATTTAGGGCTTGATATGATATAGTATAACAGATAGCAAGGGTGCCGATATGTTATATAGTAACACCAACTCTAGGACACCACATGCCGCGCAGCTTTTTCACCCCTCGCCTTCTTCCCGCCCTGCTTCCACTGGTTGTTGGCTTCACCCCCGCCGCGCAAGCGCACGACCATATCCCGCATGTGGCCACCGACATCGCCCCCATCCACGCGCTTGTGGCGCAGGTGATGCAAGGCGTTGGCACGCCTGATTTGATCCTGCCGCCGGGGGCCTCGCCACACGGCTATTCCATGCGCCCGTCAGAGGCCGCGGCCTTGGCCGATGCGGATTTGGTGGTTTGGGTTGGCCCAACTTTGACGCCGTGGCTGGAGAAATCTTTGGACACGATTGCCGCGGGTGCGGCGCGTTTGACCCTGACAGAAAACGGCGTGACCGCGCAGTTGCCATTCCGGGAAGCCGCCGTCTTTGGCGACGAGGATCACCACGGTGCGCATGACGACGATCATGATGACCACGACACGCATGAAACCCATGACGACCACGATGACGCGCAACACGAAGACCACGACAACGATCATGCAGACGACCATGATGCCGACCACGATGCCGACCACGCGGATCACGATGCAGAGCATTCCGATGGGCACGACCATGATCACGACCACGCCGCAGGCGCCATGGACCCCCATGTCTGGCTCGACCCGGTAAATGCGCAAATGTGGCTTGGTGTGATCGCGGATCAACTGGCCGAACGCGACCCGGAACATGCCGATGTGTACCTTGCCAATGCGAAATCTGCCCGCGCAGGGCTGGACGCTTTGATCGCAGACACCCGCCAAACGCTTACCCCCCTCGCGGACACGCGGTTTGTGGTCTTTCACGACGCCTATCAGTATTTCGAAGCACGTTTTGGGTTGAAAGCCGCGGGTGCCATTTCGCTGGGCGATGCCAGCCGCCCCAGCCCTGCCCGCATTGCCGCCCTGCGTGACGCGGTGAAAGACGGCCAGATCACCTGTGCTTTGGCGGAGCCGCAGTTCAACGCGGGCCTGATCAACACTGTGTTTGAAGGCACCGATGTCAGCACACAAGTGATCGACCCCCTTGGTGCGGCCCTGACCCCTGGACCCGCGCTTTACACCCAACTGCTTCGCGGCATGGCAGACAGCTTTGTGGGCTGCGTAAAGTAAAAATTGGTCTGGTCGTTTTTGTCCATTTTGGCGCTTAACGACTGAACCATTTTGGCGATACCTTGGGTGAAACACATGTTTGCCCAAGGTATTCCCATGACACACCACAGCCCGCAGTCCGCACCTGCAACCACACATCCCAGCGTTTGCCCGCTGGATTGCCCCGACACCTGCAGCCTAAGCGTCAAGGTGCAAAACGGGACCATCATTGATGTGAAAGGCTCGCGCGCAAACCCTTATACGGACAATGTAATTTGCAACAAAGTGGCGCGCTCTTACCCGGATTTCACCCATGGGGATGGGCGTCTGACGCACCCGCTAAAACGGGTGGGGCCGCGCGGATCCGGCCAGTTTGAGCGCATCACCTGGGACGCGGCGCTGGATCTGATACACGACGGGTTCACCCGCGCCATCACCAAACACGGCCCCGAAAGCGTGCTGCCCTTCAACTATGCCGGGCCGCATGGCGAGCTTGCGGCGGGGTCCATGGACCGGCGGTTTTTCTATCACATGGGCGCCACGATGCTGAACCGCGGGCCGCTGTGTGGCGCGGTGCGTGGCACGGCCTATTCATCACTGTTTGGGGCGGCACCCGGGATGCCCCCCGAACAGGTCATACACGCGGATCTGGTGCTGGTCTGGGGCAACAATGTCACCGTCTCAAACCTGCATCTCGCGCCGCTTTTGAAACGCGCGCGGGCAAATGGCGCCAAGCTGGTGGTGATCGACCCCAAGCGCATCAAAATCGCGGAACAATCCGATATGCACCTTCAAATCGCCCCCGGCACCGATGTGGTGCTGGCGATGGGTTTGGCGGCAGAGCTTGAACGGCGCGGGGCGTTGGACATGGCGTTCATCACCACTTGGGTCGACGGGTTTGACGCCTATATGGCGCAGGCACGGACCTATTCCATCGCCCAGATTGAAAAGGTCTGTGGCGTGGCGGCAGATCAAATTCACGCGCTCGCCGACATGATATGTGCCGCGAAAAACATGACCTGTTCAGCGGGGAATGGGATCGAGCGTGGCCGCTCTGGCGGGTCTGGATTGCGCGCGGCCATGGCGCTTCCCGCACTCATGGGCCACCACGGGCGACTTGGGGCCGGTGTGATTGCAAAATCCGGCCTTGCCGCGCCCAAAACCACCGCGCGACTGCATGGGGACCATCTGAAAAAGCCCGGCACGCGGGTTTTGAACATTGTGGATCTGGCCCAGAAATTGCTGGACGACACCTTGGATGTACCGATCACGGCCACGATGATTTACAACCACAATCCCGTGGCCACCCACCCCGATCAAGGCACGCTGATCAAGGCGTTGATGCGCGAGGATTTGTTCATCGCGGGCTGTGATATTGCGATGACCGACAGCATGCAGTTTTGCGACGTGATCTTGCCCGCCTCTGGCCCATTTGAAATTGATGACGTCTATGGCGCTTACGGTCAAAACTATGTGCAACGTGCCGCCCCGGTTATTCCGCCCGTGGGCGAAAGCCTTCCAAACACAGAGATTTTCCGCAGGCTCGCCGCGCGCTTTGGCTATGATGATCCGATCTTTCAGGCCTCTGATGCTCAGCTGATGGATGACGCCTTTGACGGGACACATCCGCAGTTAAAAGGCACGCGTCCCAGCCAGATTGCGCTGGACCACGCCCTTGAAATGGCCGCCCCGGATGGCGAAACGATGATCATGTGCCACAACGTGACCCCCGCCACGGACTCGGGTAAAATCGAGCTTTTCTCGCAGGATCTTGAGGCGCGTTTTGGCTTTGGTGTGCCACGTTATGATCCTGTGACCAAGGACCAGCCGTTCACGCTGATCTCGCCCAGCTCTACCAAACGCACCAATGCCACCTTTGGCGGGCAAGCGGCGTCACAGGGGTTGGAAGTTGTTGAAATGCATCCAAAAGACGCAAAGGCGCGCGGGCTTTCTGATGGCGCCACGGTCGAAATCTGGAATGCGCGCGGGGCTGTTACCTTGCAATTGGTCGTGACCGATGCCACCCGCCCCGGCGTGCTTTACAGCCCCAAAGGCACCTGGCGCGCCACGTCGCAAACGGGGCTGACCGTGAACGCGCTGATCCCCGCTGACATCCGCACGGATATCGAGGACGGCGCCTGTTACCACGAAACTTTTGTGGATGTGAGAACCGCCTGAGCGAACAGCTTGCCCCCTTTTTGGCCACAGCATATCATCCAATATGGCAAGATATGACCAAACCAATTTGGGGGGGGCAACCATGGCGAGCATCCAGACACATATTCCCGCGCTGGCGTTCACCATCGACCGACACAGCAAAGTGCCGGTGTTTGAACAGATTTGCACGGTCATTCGCACGCGCGCTGTCTCTGGATCGCTGACGCAAGGCACCCGCCTGCCCGCCACCCGCGCGATGGCAACGGAACTTGGCGTGTCACGGTCGACCATCGTGACCGCCTATGACCAATTGGTGGCCGAGGGGTATCTGACCAGTGTGCAGGGGTCGGGCTATACAGTTTGTGCAATTGGCGAGGTGGAGCTGGCGCAAAAAACACCCCTGCCCACCCCGTCGAAAACCCAAGGGGACACCCCACCAACGCCCCATCCGTTTCAGGCCGGTCGCCCCGATATGCGGCTGTTTCCCCATGCCCAATGGGCCAAAACCACCGCGCGAATTTGCCGGACGGACCCGCGATCCATGCTTGAGGGGGCCAGCCCTTTTGGCCATTTCAAACTGCGCCAAGCCATTGCCGCCCATGTGGCGGACTGGCGCGGGATCACCGCGTCGCCGCATCAGATTATCATCACCGCAGGCTCCACCGATGCGCTAGAGATTTGCACCCGAAGCCTGGCGCAGGAAGGTGACCGGATCGGTTTGGAAAACCCCGGCTATCTGCCCCTGCGCCACTTTGCCGAGGTGCAGGGTTTGGACCCGATGTATCTGGATGCCACCGGGGCTGGGGCCGACCTTCCGCCACCGGGCACCGCGCCGCGATTGGTGGTCTTAACCCCCTCGCATCAATACCCGCTGGGCGGGGCGATGTCGCCCAATCGACGGCTGGAATTTATCCACTGGGCGCAATCCCACGACGCTTGGATCATCGAGGATGATTACGACAGCGAGTTTCGATATGCCGGGCGGCCCATTCCCGCGATGGCCGGTTTTGACCACCTTGATCGCACGCTTTACATCGGCAGTTTCTCCAAGATTTTCTCAAGCGCGCTGCGGCTTGGGTACGTGATTGTCCCCGACCCGTTGATCGACGGTTTTCGCGACACAATGCGGCGGTTTGGGCAAAAAGCCAGCTTGATGCCGCAAGCCCCCTTGGCGGAGTTCATTTCCTCTGGCGAGTTTTACCGTCACCTGCGTCGGGTGCGGCGCATTTATGGCGAACGGCGCAAGTTTCTGCTCGACAGTTTGGCGCAGGGTTTTGCCGAATTTGGCCATTTTGAGGATCATCAGGCCGGGATGCAGGTGACCTTTCATTTAAACGAAGGCCTAGCGGATCACGCGGTGTCGGCGCGGGCCGCGGATTTGGGCGTGACGGCCCACCCCCTGTCAGAATACGCCACAAAAAACAGCAATTTCAACGGTTTAGTCCTTGGATTTTGCGGCTTCACCCCCGACGAAATGGCCCCCGCGTTGGGGGTTTTGCGACAGGCCCTGCGCGCAGGTTAACCGTTTATTTCAGCAACATAGGCGGCCACATCCGTCAGCGCCGACCCGATGCGGTTTGGGCGCACCCCTAAGCGTTCCAACGGTTGATCGTAGCGGTTAAGCCAAAGCGTTTGATAGCCAAACCACGTCGCCCCGCATGCATCCCAACAGTTGGATGAGACAAAAAGAATGTCTGAAACAGGCACCCCAAAGGCATCGGGACCAAGCTGATAGGTTTGCGGCGCGGTTTTGAATTTCCTCACGCTGTCCGCGCTTAACACATGGTCAAAAAATCGGGCCAACCCCGCACTTTCAACGGCAGAACGCAACATGTCCGGGGTGCCATTGGACAGGATGCCCAAAGGCAGGCCCGCATCCTGCAATTTGGTCAAGGCGGCGGCGTTTTCGTCAAAGGCGGTGAGCTGAGCGTATTGCTGCATCAGCCGATCGCGCGCGGCATCTGTAAGGGGCAGACCAAGGCTGTCACAGGCAAATGCCAACGCGTCCTGTGTGACGTTCCAAAAATCGCGATACTGATCCGACATGGTTCGCAAACGGGTGTATTCGATCTGTTTGTCGCGCCAAAGCACGGCCAAAGCCGCGCCTTTTGTGGGGAACAAGTCCTCGCCCAGCGCGCCCACGGAAAAGACATCAAACAAGGTGCCATAGGCATCAAATATCACGGCTTTGATCGGCATTTTGCGGCCCTTTCTTGTGGTTTGACACAAGATGACACAAAGCGACGCAAATGCAAAATGCGCTGTCTCTTTTCAATAAATTGCGCGTTTGACCTCATGGAATTTTCCGTGTTCGCGAAGGCCTGCGTGCTGGGCATTTTGACGCCTCACGCTTGGCGCGCCCCCTCGGGGGGATGAAAATCAAAGACCAGCTGTTGCGCGGTGTTGAGCAGCTTGATTTTTCGGCCCATTGCGGCCTCGGCTTTCAGGACAACTTCTGCGGCGGCCCGCGCGTCTTCCCCTGCGTCATGGTGCCGAAAATGAAGCCCCAGCACGTTTTTCAGGTTGGCCAGACCATGCCCGCCATTGCCGCGCAACTCCGGCCAGGCTTGGCGTGCAATTTTAACACTGTCTGACCAAACCGATTTCAACACCGGAAGTTTGGCCAACTGGCACGCGGCGCCAAACGCTTTCTCGTCGTACCGGCTATGTTGAACCAGCGGACATGCCTCTAACAGATAACGCAGATCCGGCAGCACAGCTTGAAAATGCGGGGCATGTCTAACGGTCGCAGCATCGATCCCATGCAACCGTGTATTGCCCTCGGCGAATGGCACACACGGGTTGATATACGCGCTGTACGTTGCGATTGAACCGTCGAAGCCGACGAAAGCGAGACCAATTTGGCAGATGCTCGCGATGTCATATCCCGCCGTTTCGACATCCACAGCAATGAACCTGAGGGGGTCGTTCAGCGGGGTGGTCTGATTGAAACAGGCCGGAAGAGACAAGGGGGCAGAATGCGCCATGGAAACACTTTCCCATGTTTATCCCCCCGCGCAAAGCCGTTGATGACACAAATTATGTGATGGGCCACGGCGGGGCACAGGGACGACTGAGCGCTCCCCGAAATTTGGACACTGACGTAGGCTGCAATTTGTTGCCTGCCCTCAGCCTTGGGCCGTTTCACTAAATTCAGCGGTCAGGGCAGCGATCATGGCCAAACGCCGGACCGGATTTAATCCACTCCAAAAAAGAAATTTGCCACCGCCCGGTAGGGGCGATGACAAACTTTTAGGGATCAGAATTGCAACTTAAGCTGGTCAAATTTCAAACTGATGTGGGTTTTCACAACAACATCAGTTCAATCTAAAATCAGCCGCATTTGGAATGGCCACAGCTGCGGCAGGTCATGCAGCCTTCGACCATTTGCATTTCAAACTGGCCGCAGCTTGGGCAAGCGGGGCCGCGGGGGGCTTCGCCGACGGCCATGATCTCGGCTTGTGGGTCGGTTTTTGGTGCCATGCCTTCGGCCTCAAGGGAACCTGTGGCCACCATATGCCGTTCGATCACGCCGCCGATGGCCGCCAGGATCGACGGGATGTATTTGCCTTCCATCCAGGCCCCGCCACGCGGGTCAAACACGGCTTTCAGTTCTTCGACCACAAAGCTGACCTCGCCACCGCGGCGGAACACGGCGGAAATCATCCGGGTCAGGGCCACGGTCCAGGCGAAATGCTCCATGTTTTTGGAGTTGATGAACACTTCAAACGGGCGGCGGTGGCCGTTGATCAGCAGATCGTTGATGGTGATGTAGATCGCGTGCTCGCTGTCGGGCCATTTGACCTTATAGGTGTGACCTTCGAGCGATTGTGGGCGGCCCAAAGGTTCGGACAGATAGACCACATCGGCGCCGGTTTCGATTTCGGGCGCTTTTTCGCTGTCTTCTGACACCGACAAAACCGAGCCGGTCACATCGTTGGGACGATAGGTGGTGCAGCCTTTGCAGCCCAATTCCCACGCTTGCAGATAGACGTCTTTGAATTCGGTGAACGAGATATCTTCGGGGCAGTTGATGGTTTTGGAAATCGAGCTGTCGATCCATTTCTGGGCGGCGGCTTGCATTTTGACGTGGTCCGCCGGGGCAAGGGTTTGCGCGTTCACGAAGTAGTCGGGCAGCTCTTTGTCGCCGAACTTGTCGCGCCACATTTGCACCGCGTAATCCACCACTTCTTCTTCGGTGCGGGTGCCGTCTTTTTGCAGCACTTTGCGGGTGTAGGCATAGGCGAACACCGGCTCGATGCCGGACGATACGTTGCCTGCGTAAAGCGAGATGGTGCCGGTGGGCGCGATCGACGTCAAGAGCGCGTTGCGGATGCCGTGTTCGCGGATCGCCTCGCGCACGTCATCGTCCATTTGCAACATATTGCCAGAGGACAGATATGCCTCGGCATCAAACAGCGGGAAGGCGCCTTTTTCTTTCGCCAGATCCACGGAGGCAAGGTAAGACGCGCGGGCGATTTGCTTCATCCACGCCTCGGTTTGCGCGGCCCCCTCATCGGAACCATACCGCAAACCAAGCATCAACAGCGCATCCGCCAGACCGGTCACACCAAGGCCAATGCGGCGCTTGGCCTGGGCTTCTTGGCGCTGTGCTTCCAGCGGGAATTTTGACACGTCGACCACATTATCCATCATGCGAATGGCGGTGCGCACCAGTTTATCCAGCCCTTCGGGGTCCAGTTCCGCGTTCTTTTCAAACGGGTTGGTCACAAGACGGGCCAAGTTGACCGAGCCAAGCAGGCAGGCGCCATAGGGCGGCAAGGGTTGTTCACCGCAAGGGTTGGTCGCCGCGATCTGCTCGCAGTAATTCAGGTTGTTCATCTGATTGATGCGGTCGATGAAAATCACACCGGGTTCGGCGTAATCATAGGTCGCCTTCATGATCTTATTCCACAGATCACGGGCCTGAACGGTGTGATAAACGCGGTCACCAAATTTCAGATCCAGGCTGCCGTCGTCTTTCACCGCTTGCATGAATTCATCCGTGACCAGCACCGACATGTTGAACATGCGCAGGCGGGCAGCATCAGCTTTGGCGGTGATGAAATCTTCGATATCGGGGTGGTCACACCGCATGGTCGCCATCATCGCGCCACGGCGTGAGCCTGCCGACATAATGGTCCGGCACATCGCGTCCCACACATCCATGAACGACAGCGGGCCAGAGGCGTCCGCCGCAACCCCCATCACATCCGCGCCGCGTGGACGGATGGTTGAAAAATCATAACCGATCCCGCCGCCTTGCTGCATGGTCAGGGCCGCTTCTTTCAACATGTCGAAAATCCCCGCCATGCTGTCTGGGATGGTGCCCATGACAAAGCAGTTGAACAGGGTCACGGACCGGCCGGTGCCAGCGCCCGCGGTGATGCGGCCTGCGGGCAGATATTTGAAATCTTCCAGCGCGTCAAAAAACTCCGCCTCACGGTCCGGTTCATTTTCAGCCAATGACCGCGCGATGCGGCGCCAGGTGTCTTCGACTGTTTTGTCCTTCGCATCGCCCTCCGCCGTTTTGAGGCGGTACTTCATATCCCAGATTTGTTCGGCGATGGGGGCAGCAAAACGAGTCATGTGTGGCTTTCTTTTCTATCGGATGTGGTGTTTTTGGTGGTCGCGCGGGGTGTGTGAGAGGCAAATCAGCGGCAGCAGGATCTTGCCCATCATCCTCAGGGATGGCATGTATAACAAACGCTGCGCCCCTGTCACGAACTTTCCTCACGAAAAATCAACATTTAGTGTGTCGCGACAGATACGCCACATATATATGGTAAATCCTATGAGCTATGTGAATCTGGTAAAACTCTGTGTAGGGGCCGAGCGAGTCGAAGATCTCGAGGCGTGGCAAGCCATGCGCATGGAGGCCGCAAAACGCCCCACGCCAATGCATGTCACCCGGATGTGGCCCAAACGCGAAGCTGAACTTGTCGACGGCGGATCGCTTTATTGGGTCTTCAAGGGACAAGTGCTTGCGCGCCAACAGATTATTCGTCTGGATGAGGTGATCGGCGAGGATGGCATTCGCCGCTGCGGTCTGGTTTTATCGCCTGATGTGATCCGCACCGAGGCCCAGCCGCGCCGCGCGTTTCAGGGCTGGCGATACCTAAAACCCGAAGACGCGCCGCGTGATTTGACCATGGAAAAGCCCGGCGATGATGAATTGCCGTCAGACATCGCCTCGGCGCTAGCCGACATTGGCATTCGCTGACCCCGCTCTGAAATTCCTCGTGGTCTCACCCTGTCACAGAATCGTTTCGTTGACCGGCTAGCCTCATGGTGCCTGCGACACCGCGTGTTGACCCGCCCGTCCGTCACGCCCCCACGCAGGCCAGCGCGTGCCCGTCACTTCCCCATTGCATGCGCGCCCCCTTTGGGTGGCTGTTCCAGCTGCCCAAAGGGGTGTTTGGGGGGGGCTCAAGACACGGTCATTCCGGCCTGGGGAGCCAACACCGTTGCATCGACGTACAGGTCTGGACACCTGACCTATCGCTGTTAAAGTTGCGCCAACATCACGACCCCACCAGATTTCAACCTCGTTTTTCGACCAAAGGAGCGTCCCATGGCATCGGGCAGCAACATCCGCACCTATTTCAACGGCCAATGGCACAATAGCGATGTGGCGGTGATGAAGGCCGCTGATCACGGCAGTTGGCTGGGCACCACGGTGTTTGACGGCGCCCGGTTTGTGGACGGGGTGGCCCCGGATCTGGACGCCCATTGCGCGCGGGTGAACCGGTCAGCCGAGGCGCTGATGATCACGCCCACGGTGGACACCGACGCGATGGTCGAGATTGTGCGCGAAGGGCTGTCTGCCTATTCCGCCAGCCAAGCGATTTACATCCGCCCCATGTATTGGGCTGTGGATGGCGGCGAAATGGGCATCCTGCCGCGCGAAGGCTCCACCGGGTTTGCGGTCTGTTTGGAAGAGATCCCAATGGCGCCGCCCACCGCAACCACCACGCTGACCACCACGCGGTTCTGCCGCCCGACGCTGGACAGTGCTGTGGTGAACGCCAAGGCGGGTTGTCTTTACCCCAACAACGCGCGGATGATGGCCGAGGCAAAATCCAAAGGGTACGGCAATGCGCTGGTCGCGGATGCTTTGGGCAATGTGGCGGAAAGTGCGTCCTCCAACGTGTTTATCGTGCGTGACGGCGAGGTGTTCACCCCGATCCCCAACGGCACATTTCTGGCCGGCATCACCCGCGCGCGCCACATGGAAAACATGCGCGCAGACGGCATGAAGGTGCATGAGGTGGTGATGAGCTTTGACGATGTGCGCGCCGCGGACGAGGTGTTCCTGTCTGGCAATATGAGCAAGCTGACCCCGGTGACCGAATTCGACGGCACCCAGTATAACTCTGGCGAGAAGTCCGGCCCCGTGACAGCGCGCGTGCGCGATATGTATTGGGATTGGGCCCATTCGGGGCAGTAAGTTGCCCTTAGCTTTCACGTCTACATTGGTCACACTACTCATCGGTGCGGCGGGCGCGGCGCTGGCTTGGGCGGTACATATGCCGCTGGGGTTTTTGGCCGGTCCCGCGCTTGCGGTGGCTGCGGCCAGCATGGCGGGCATCAAGACGGATATCGCCAAACCGGTGCGCGACATTGGCTTTTTGCTGGTGGGGCTGACGGTGGGGTCGATGGTGACGCCTGACAGCCTGGGCGCTGTGACGCGCTGGCCTATCGCGTTTGCCTTGCTGGCGCTGCTCACTTTGGTCACGCCGTACCTTGGTCGTTGGGTCTTACCGCGCGTTCTGCCATTTGATCGGGACGAGGCGTTCCTGTCCACGGCGCCCGGCCATCTGTCCCTTGTCATTGCGCTGGCCGACAGCCTGTCTTTGTCGATCACCCGGCCCGCGATCCTTGCCTCGCTTCGCCTGATCACGCTGACGCTTTGTGTGCCATTTATGGCCCGTTGGGCAGGGATCGAGGTTGGGGCTGGTCTGCCTGATGGGCGTGCTTCGGCGGACTGGGGGGCCATATTGGGCCAGCTGATTGTTGCGGCCGCTTTGGCCCCGGTGCTGTTGCGCCTCAAGCTGCCTGCGCCGATCCTGATCGGGGCGATGATTGTCGGCGCGCTCGCACATTTAAGCGAACTGGTCGTGGGCAACTTGCCGCAAATGGTGTCGCAGATGGTTTTGATCCTGATGGGCAGCCTGATTGGCACCCGCTTTGCGGGGATCCGCCTTGCCGAGTTGCGCCGCAATCTGTTGGCGGGCGTGATTGTGGTGGTGCTGACGGTGGGGCTTGCGTTGATCTTTGCGCTGCCGGCCGCGTGGCTGTCTGGCCTGCCGCTGGTGGACATTCTGGTGGGTTTTGCGCCGGGCGGCTTGGAAACCATGGTCATTGTGGGCGCGGCCATGGGGGCCGACCCCAGCTTTGTCGCCGCCGCCCATGTGGCCCGCTTGATTGTGCTGGCCGTGATCCTGACCGGCTTTACCGCACGCCTTGCACGCACTGGACCTATCGAAACCGATGGACAGGGTCCGCGCCGTGATGCAGACTGACGCCTGTTTGTGACCACAGCTATTGGAGAACAATAATGCGCAAGTTTCTCGTGATCCTGGATGACAGTCGCGAATGCCTGAACGCCATGCGCTTTGCCGCCATGCGTGCGGCAAATACCGGTGGCGGCGTCACCGTGCTGTCGATCATTCCGCCAGATGAATTCAATCACTGGATTGGCGTTGGCAACATCATGCGCGAAGAGACCCGCGAGCGGATCACTGTGCATTTCGAGGTGTTCGCCAAATGGATGCGCGACCGTCAGAACGTAGACCCAAAACTGGTCATCCGCGAAGGCGAGGTCATGACCGAGATCATGGCACAGATCAACGAAGACCCAGAGGTGGGCGTGCTGGTTCTGGGCGCAGGCTCTGGCAAATCCGGCCCCGGGCCGATCATCACCCAAATGATGCGCGCCTCTTCCCAGCTTTCCGTGCCAATGACCATTGTGCCCGGCGAAATGTCTAAAGACCGGTTGGAAAAGATCACCTGAGCGCCTTCTTCCCGACGACGGGTCTGACAAACCTGTCGCAGCGCGCAAACCTTGACACTTTGCCCCCTCGGGCGCATATCAAACCCAACTAAAACGTTTGGGAATGCGCCTGACACGCTGGGCCGTCCTGATACGCTCAAAAAGGTGCGCCATGTTTATTCAAACCGAATCCACTCCGAACCCCGCCACGTTGAAATTCCTGCCCGGTCAGGATGTTTTGGGCACGGGTACGGCTGATTTCCCCACCAAAGACGCCGCCGAAGCCTCGCCTCTGGCGCAACGTGTGTTTGGCGTGAACGGTGTGACCGGCGTGTTTTTTGGCGCTGACTTTGTGACCGTGACCAAATCGGATGACGTAGATTGGGATCATGTGAAACCGGCCATTCTAGGCGCGATTATGGAGCATTTCCAATCGGGTGCCGCCGTGATGGCCAATGACGCAACCCATGCGTCAGGCCACGCGGAACACACTGGCGAAGACAGCGAAATCGTTGAGCAAATCAAAGAGCTGCTCGACACCCGTGTACGCCCAGCCGTGGCGCAAGACGGCGGCGACATCACCTTTCACGGCTTTGATCGCGGCATCGTTTATCTGCACATGCAAGGGGCCTGTGCTGGCTGCCCATCGTCCACATTGACACTGAAAATGGGCATTGAAAACCTGTTGAAACACTACATCCCCGAAGTGATTGAGGTGCGCCCCGTTGCCGCCTAATCCAACCCTTTTGGCGTTTGACACATCGGCCGCGCATTGCGCGGCCGCTTTGCTGCGGGATGGTCAGGTCGTGGCCAGCGCCCACGAAGATATGGCCAAGGGACAGGCCGAACGCCTGATGCCGTTGTTGCAAGAGGTGCTGGACGCAGGGGGCGCCACCTATCAGGATCTGGATGCCATTGGTGTTGGCATCGGCCCCGGCAATTTCACCGGCATTCGCATTTCCGTCGCCGCCGCCCGAGGGCTGGCCCTGTCGCTGGGCGTGCCTGCGGTGGGGGTCTCGACGCTTGAGGCGATGGCCTTGGGGCAAGATCACACCGTGCTGATCAGCTTGGATGCGCGCCGGGACATGGTTTACACCCAGCTTTTCAATTCGGGCACACAGTCGGCCCCGATGCTTGGCACGTTGGACAATATCCCCTTGCCGCCTGCACGGGCTGAGGCCGCCGTGATGGGGCACCGAGCGGAAGAAATTGCCGAGCTGACCGGGGGGTCGGTGCTTGACCCGACCTACCCATTGGCCGAGGCGATTGCCCGCAAGGCGCAGATGCGGATGCATAATGCAGACTTGCCGCGCCCTGCCCCGCTTTATTTGCGAGCGGCGGATGCCGCCCCGCCTCGCGACCCCGCGCCGGTTATCCTGGACTGAACATGGCGGACCCCCGGCACCTCTCGGATCTTCACCGCGCGGCCTTCACCTCCTCGCGCGGATGGAGCGGTGATGAATTCGCCGCCCTTTTGGCCTCGCCCCATATTTTTGTTGTGGAGGATGAGGCGGGATTTGCGCTGGGACGTGTGATTGTGGATGAAAGCGAACTTTTGACCATCGCGGTGCATCCAGATGCACAGGGCGCAGGCTTGGGGCGACAGCTGGTGCAACAGTTTGAACAGCTCAGCCAGACCCGAGGTGCCACCCGCGCGTTTTTAGAGGTCGCGGCCGACAATATGTCAGCGCTATCACTTTATATGGGTGCAAAATGGCGCGAATCCGGTCGTCGGGTTGGGTATTACACCCGCGCAGATGGCTCGAAACAGGATGCAATCTTAATGGAAAAGCACTTTCCCTAAGGTTAAGTGCCCAGAAAAATAAGGCATATTGGACCACGGTGGATAACAAAAGATTGACCCGCCCCTTGCCCTCGGCACAAAATCCCCGATGATCCTTTTCAGCGATCTGCTCGCATTAAAAATGGGAATCACACCAGATGGTCAAATTTTGACCCCGTGTGACCCGGAAAACGAAAACGGGAGAAACACATGACCCTGATGAAGAAATTCCTTGGCGCCGCTGCTGCGGTTGCCGTGACTGCTGGGGCCGCATTGGCCGATCCGGCCATCATCTTCGACCTGGGCGGTAAGTTCGACAAGTCTTTTAACGAAGCAGCTTTCCGCGGCGCACAGCGTTGGGCCGATGAGACCGGCGGTAAGTTCCTTGAAATCGAATTGCAATCCGAAGCACAGCGTGAACAGGCCCTGCGCCGGTTTGCCGAAGCGGGTGCAAACCCGATTGTGACCACTGGTTTTGCGATGTCGACCCCCTTGAGCGAAGTGGCCCCGGATTATCCAGACACCAAATTCGTGACCATTGACGGTTGGGTCGAGGCGCCCAACGTACATGTGGTTGGCTTTGCTGAGCATGAAGGCTCGTATCTGGTGGGTCTTCTGGCCGCCAAAGCGTCAAAAACCGGCACCGTTGGTTTCATCGGTGGCATGGATGTGCCGCTTATCCGCAAATTCGCCTGTGGCTATGCCCAGGGTGTGAAAGCGGGCAATCCTGACGCGACCATCATCGCCAATATGACCGGCACCACGCCGGCCGCTTGGAATGACCCGGTGCGTGGTGGTGAATTGACCAAAGCGCAAATCGCGCAAGGCGCTGACGTTGTTTATGCCGCGGCAGGCGGCACCGGTATTGGTGTGCTTCAGGCCGCAGCAGACGCCGAAGGTGTTCTGTCGATTGGTGTGGACAGCAACCAAAACCACCTGTTCCCAGGCAAGGTTCTGACCTCGATGCTGAAACGCGTTGACGTGGCGGTTTACAACATCATGACCGCAGGCGAAAATCTTGAAGTTGGTTTTGAAGCGCTGGACCTGTCGCAAGACGGCGTTGGCTATGCTTTGGATGAAAACAACGCATCCTTGATCAGCGAAGACATGAAAACGTCTGTTGAAGACGCGAAAGCCAAGATCATCGCGGGTGACATCAAAGTGCATGATTACTCAAGCGACGATTCTTGCCCGGTTCTTGATTTCTGATCATGGCCGGTCCTCAAAATGCAAAGGGGCAGCAGGCAACTGCTGCTCCCTCCAGCGTCCCGACCACAGCCCCCGCCATTGAGTTGCGCGGGATTTCCAAGGCTTTTGGGCCGGTGCAGGCGAACAAAGACATCTCGATTTCTGTGCAACCCGGTACGATCCATGGGATCATCGGGGAAAATGGCGCGGGCAAATCAACGCTGATGTCGATCCTTTACGGCTTTTACAAAGCGGATGAGGGCGAGATTTACATCCACGGACACGAGACGCAGATCCCTGATAGTCAGGCCGCAATCAACGCGGGCATCGGGATGGTGTTCCAGCATTTTAAGCTGGTTGAAAACTTTTCGGTTCTGGAAAATGTGATCCTTGGGGTCGAAGATGGTGCGCTGTTGCGCCCCTCGCTTGCCAAGGCCCGCAAAGCGCTACAGGCGCTGGCGGATGAGTATGAGCTGCGCGTGGACCCCGATGCCCTGATCGAAGATCTGGGTGTGGGCATGCAGCAGCGTGTTGAGATCCTTAAGGCGCTGTATCGCCGGGCGGATATTTTGATTTTGGACGAGCCGACCGGGGTGCTGACACCCGCGGAAGCCGACCACCTGTTCCGTATCCTCGAAGGGCTGCGCGCGCAGGGCAAAACGATCATCCTGATCACGCATAAGCTGCGTGAAATCATGGAAATCACCGACACGGTTTCGGTGATGCGGCGTGGTCAAATGACCGCCACCGTCAAGACCAAAGACACCACTCCCGAGCAACTGGCAGAGCTGATGGTTGGGCGTAAAGTGTTGTTACATGTGGATAAAGCGCCCGCACATGTGGGTGAAAAAATGCTGGAGGTGGCCAACCTTCGGGTCATTGATGACCAAGGGGTTGAACGTCTTAAGGGCATTGATCTGACCATTCGCGCAGGTGAAATCCTTGGCATCGCGGGGGTGTCTGGCAATGGCCAGACCGATCTGATGGAAGTGTTGGGTGGCTATGCAAAGGCCACCGGGTCCATCCGCGTGAACGGGCAAGAGCTTGATCTGACCGGGAAACATTCCGATGCACGGTCGCGGCGCAAACGTGGCATCGCCCATGTGCCAGAAGACCGCCAATCACGCGGGCTGATCATGGAGTTTCCCGCCTGGCAGAACATCGCCTTTGGCTATCACCATGAGCCGGAGTTTCAGAAAAACGCCCTGTTGATGGACAATGCCGCAATGGTTGAGATCGCGCAGGATAAGATGGACCGCTTTGATGTGCGGCCCCCGAACCCTCAGCTTGCGGCCAAGTCGTTTTCCGGCGGCAACCAGCAAAAGATCATTGTGGCGCGCGAGATCGAGCGCAACCCGGATCTGTTGATTGTCGGTCAGCCCACGCGCGGCGTCGACATCGGCGCGATTGAGTTCATTCACCAGCAAATTGTCGCCCTGCGCGATCAGGGCAAGGCGATCTTGCTGGTCTCGGTTGAACTTGAGGAAATCCTGTCCCTGTCTGACCGGATCGCGGTGATGTTTGATGGGAAAATCATGGGCGAACGCCTACCTGCTGAAACGGACGAAAAAGAACTGGGCTTGCTGATGGCAGGTGTGGTCAACGACAAAAACGCTGTCAAAGAGGGGGCCGTCTGATGGAGAAGATGCCAAAATGGGCAGACATCGCGCTGATCCCGCTTTTGAACCTGACACTGGCGTTTGGCATTTCGATGCTGGTCATTCTTGCCATTGGCCAAGACCCGATTGAAGCGGTTAAACTGATGGTGTCGGGCGCTTTGGGGTCGACCTATGGCTGGGGCTATACGCTTTATTATGCCACAAACTTCATCTTCACCGGGCTTGCGGTGTCGATTGCCTTTAAGGCCGCGCTTTTTAACATCGGCGGCGAGGGGCAAGCGGCCCTTGGCGGGCTTGGTGTGGCGCTTGTCTGCCTTTACATCCCTTTTCCGCATTGGTCGGTAGCGATCATTTTCGCCATGTTGGGCGGCGCGGTGTTTGGCGCTGCTTGGGCGGCTATTCCGGCCTATTTGCAAGCCAAACGCGGCAGCCATGTGGTGATCACCACCATCATGTTCAACTTTATCGCCGCCTCTTTGCTGAACTACTTATTGGTCAATGTGCTGCGCCCCAAAGGCGCGATGGATCCGGCCTCGGCCAAGTTTCCTGAGACCACCAACCTGCCGACCTTCCACGAGATGCTGGAACCCTTAGGCATCGCGTTTTCCAAATCCGCCCCGGTGAATATCTCATTGCTCATCGCGCTTTTGGCCTGTGTTTTGGTCTATATCCTGATGTGGCGCACGCGCATCGGCTATGAGATCCGGGCCTTTGGCGAAAGCCCAAGTGCGTCTGTCTACGCCGGGATTTCGCCGCTGAAAATCACCATGATTGCGATGCTTTTGTCCGGTGGTCTGGCTGGCATGATGTCGATCAACAACACGATGGGCGAAAGCGAACGGCTGATCATCAACTCGATCGAAGGGGCCGGTTTCATTGGCATCGCCGTGGCCCTGATGGGCCGCAACCACCCGTTTGGGGTGCTTCTGGCGGCGCTTCTGTTTGGTTTTCTCTACCAAGGTGGCGGCGAGTTGGCGCTGTGGATGTCGATCCCGCGCGAGCTGGTCTTGGTGATCCAGGGTCTGGTGATCCTCTTCACCGGCGCGCTTGATAATATGATCCGAATACCGGTGGAGCGGATGTTTATCCGCGCTGCCAAACGGAAGGAGGCATAATCATGGATTTTCTAACGATTGTGCAAATTTCAGACAGTGCTCTACGTCTGGCCACGCCCCTTTTGCTAGCCTGTCTGGCGGGGTTGTTTTCCGAACGTGCCGGGATTTTTGACATTGGGCTTGAGGGGAAAATCCTTGTCTCTGCGTTTTTCTCAGCGGCCGTTGCCGCCAGCACAGGATCGGTCTGGATTGGCCTATGTGCGGGCATCGCGGTGTCAGTTGCCTTTTCAATGGTCCACGGGCTCGCCTCGATCACCTTTCAGGGCAATCAGCTGATTTCCGGCGTGGCGCTGAACTTTCTCGCCTCGGGGTTGACGGTTCTGGTCGGCGAGGCGTGGTTCTCGCTTGGGGGGCGCACGCCCAGCCTTGCCGGGGAGGCACGCTTTCCCAATCTTGAGCTGCCGTTTGCCTCAGCTGTGGCGGATATTCCGGTGCTGGGGCCGATTTATTCGGACCTTCTTTCGGGCCACACGATCCTTGTGTATGTGGCGTTGCTGCTGGTGCCTGTCTCATGGTTTGTCCTTTACCGGACGCGCTTTGGCCTGCGCCTGCGGGCTGTTGGGGAAAACCCTGCGGCGGTGGACACAGCCGGGATTTCGGTGATCCGTCTGCGCTATACCTCGATGGTCATTGCGGGTGTGCTCTGCGGTCTTGCCGGGATTTATCTGGCAACCGGGCTGGGGTCTGCCTTTGGTAAGGAGATGAGCGCGGGGCGGGGTTATATCGCCCTTGCCGCGTTGATTTTCGCCAAGTGGAAACCGGTGCCCGCACTGGGAGCAACGCTGCTTTTTGGTTTGTTGCAAGCCATCGCCATCCGCTATCCCAAGCTTGATCTGGGCATCATCACCCTGCCCGCGCAGTTTATGGAAGCACTGCCTTATATCCTGACGGTGATCATCCTTGCGGGCTTTATTGGCAAGGCCATTCCCCCCAAAGCCGGGGGCGAGCCTTATGTCAAAGAACGCTGATCAGCTGGCCGCGCACATACGCGCGGCAGCAGGTGATGCGCCGGTTGAGGTTGGCTTGATCCTTGGGTCTGGTCTGGGGCATCTGGCGGATGCTGTGGATGGGGTTGCAATCCCTTATTCCGACCTTGCTGGTTTTCCCCATGCCGGCGTGTCGGGCCATAACCCCAACCTTGTGATCGGCACCCTCGAAGGCACGCGGGTCGCCGTTTTTGGCGGGCGCGCGCATTATTATGAAAGCGGTCGTGGCGATGTGATGCGCCTGCCCCTTGAGGTTCTGAAAGCCTTGGGCGCCGATCGCTTGATCGTGACCAATGCGGCGGGTTCCTTGCGCCAAGACATTCCCCCCGGCGAGCTGATGCTGATTGAGGATCACATCAACTTCTCGGGTCTCAATCCACTAATTGGCGAGCGGTCGGACGCACGGTTTGTGCCGATGGGCGGCGCATATGACGCGGACATGCGCGCCCGTTTTACCGAATTGGCCGCGGGCGAAAGCATCGCCCTAAAGCCCGGCGTTTATGCGTGGTATTCAGGGCCAAGCTTTGAAACCCCCGCCGAAATTCGTGCCATTCGCACCCTTGGGGCCGATGCGGTGGGCATGTCGACGGTGCCCGAAGTGATTCTTGCACGGTTTCTTGGGTTGCGCGTATTGGGGGTTTCTGTGATCACAAACATGGCGCAGGGCCTATCAGATGAAGCGATCAGCCACAGCCACACCAAAGCTATGGCGCCACTTGGCGCAAAAAAGCTGGAAAAAGTGGTTCGCCAGTACTTAACGCGTGACTAATAGATCGAAAATACGGCAATAAAAGAGATTATAACCCTTTCGACAAAATCGGTCTGCTGATGCAAATTTATCTTCCGATCGCCGAAGTTTCGGTGAATGCCTTTTTGCTTCTGGGACTCGGCGGGATTGTTGGCATCCTGTCTGGTATGTTTGGTGTGGGCGGTGGGTTTCTTTTGACCCCTCTTTTGTTTTTTATCGGCATCCCGCCGGCGGTGGCTGTGGCCACGGGGGCCGCCCAGATTGTCGCCTCTTCGTTTTCCGGTGTTTTGGCACATTTCAAACGAAAGACCGTCGATCTCAGGATGGGATTGGTGTTGTTGTTGGGCGGGCTTTTGGGCGCCGCATTTGGGGTCCAGCTGTTTAACACGCTCAAGGCATTGGGTCAGGTCGATCTGTTGGTTAAGCTGTGTTACGTGCTGTTTTTGGGCATTATCGGCGCGCTGATGTTTGTCGAAAGCCTGAATGCCCTTTTGAAAACACGCGGCGGTCGCGGGGTTTCGAAACGGCACAAACACCTGTGGGTGCATAATCTTCCCTTCAAGATGAAATTCCGCACCTCGGGGCTGTATATCTCGGTCATTCCGCCACTTTTGGTGGGGGTTCTGGTGGGGATTTTGGCCGCGATCATGGGTGTAGGCGGCGGGTTTATTATGGTTCCTGCGATGATCTATCTGTTGGGCATGCCGACCAAAGTGGTTATCGGCACCTCGCTGTTTCAGATCATTTTTGTGACCGCTTTCACCACGCTATTGCACGCCACCACCAACTATACGGTTGATATGGCGCTTGCGCTTCTATTGCTGATTGGCGGTGTTGTTGGCGCCCAGGTTGGCGCGCGCATTGGGGTGAAACTGAAGGCCGAACAGCTGCGCAGTCTGCTTGCGCTGATGGTGATTGTGGTCTGTGGCAAGCTCGCGCTTGATCTCTTGATCCAGCCCGCGGAGCTTTATGAAATCGGCAAGGGGGGGGGGCACTGATGCTGCGCCTGTTTGCCGCCCTTATGGCCCTGACATTTTGCCTGTCACCGGCGCGCGCCGCCGAAGAAGTCGTGGCGGGGCTGAGCCAAAACCTCGTGTCCATCAATGCGACCTTTGTGGGCTCTGAAATCCTGATCTTTGGTGCAGTGAAGCGTGATACCCCGGCCCCGGCGGATGAACCTTTAGAGGTGGTTGTGGTGGTCGAAGGCCCCAGTGGACCGGTCACCGTGCGCCGCAAAGACAAACGCTTTGGCATCTGGGTGAACACCGAAGCGCTGGACTTGGCCTCTGCGCCCAGCTTTTACGCTGTTGCAACCTCGGCTGATCTGGACAAGTCGATTTCCGTGCTCGATGACCTGCGCCATTTGGTGTCCGTCTCGCAAACCATCAAGGTCAGCGAAAGCCCGTTTACCAATGTGGACCCGACCAGTTTCACCGAAGCGCTGATCCGTATTCGCGAGAACGCCGGCACCTACCGGCTGGTGGAAAACTCGGTCAATATTTATAAAGACACGTTGTTTGACGCCCGCATCGCCCTTCCTTCGAACTTGATCGAAGGGGACTATCGCACCCGGATTTTCCTGACCCGCGGCGGATATGTTTCGGCGCACTACGAGACGGTGATCAACGTGCGTAAAGTTGGGCTGGAGCGCTGGATCTACAATCTCGCCCATAGTCAGCCGCTGATCTATGGCCTGTTGTCTTTGGTCATCGCTATTGCCGCTGGCTGGGGGGCATCAGCAGTATTTCGGGTCATTCAGCGCGGTTGATACGGGAAAACTAGTTTTCTAGTTTTCTAGTTTTCTAGTTTTCTAGTTTTCTAGTTTTCTAGTTTTCTAGTTTTCTAGTTTTCTAGTTTTCTAGTTTTCTAGTTTTCTAGTTTTCTAGAAAGACCAACACCCAGCCTCGGTTTCCGTCAAGGCCCCATCAGAAATCAGCACTGCGTGTCGAATTGTTATCCGCGCCCAATAAAGGGCATCTTTGTCGCCATGACGGTCATAAACTGCACGTTTGCCTCAGCTGGCAGCGTGGCCATGTGCAACACAGATGACGCCACATCAGTGACATCCATGGTCGGTGGCGGCACCTCGCCTTCGGCCACCGCATCCTCGACAATTCCCTGCAATAAATCAGTGCGCGCATTGCCTATGTCAATTTGCCCACAGGCGATGTCAAAAGCGCGCCCATCAAGGCTCAGTTGGCGTGTCAGGCCGGTGACGCCATGTTTGGTCACCGTATAGGTGACGGCGCCTTCACGCGGTACATGGGCCGAAATCGACCCGTTGTTAATGATCCGCCCCCCTTGCGGGGACTGCGCCCGCATCTGGGCAAACGCCGCACGCGCGCATAGGAACATCCCTGTCAGATTCACGTTCACCGCATGCGTCCAATCCGCCAAAGACACCTCGTCAATCGTGGTCGCAGGTGTGAACATCCCGGCGTTGTTAAAAAGCACGTCCAACCGCCCGGCTTTCGCGGCAAACGACGACACAGCCGCCTGAACCGCCGCCTCATCCGTAACGTCCGCAGGCAGAACAATGGCGTTTTCTCGCCCGGCGGCCACCGCGTTCAACGCCTCCTTGCGGCGCGCCAAAAGCCCCACGGTCCAGCCTTTGTCCAAAAACAGCTCGGCCACCGCACGACCAATTCCGGCGCTGGCCCCTGTGATCAATATGCTAGGCATCGTCCTCTCCCTCAGTTTGCAACTGCAACGGGGCGGCGGGGGCGCGCAAATCATCCGTTCCAAGATCCCCCGCCGGGCGCGCCATCGCATAGCGTGTAACCCAATGCAGCCGTGTTTCGGCCCGCGTGATGGCGACATAGGCGAGGCGTTTCCACAGGGCGATCCCCGCCTCTTTGCGACCCATCTGGGCGGCGGCATAAATATCCGGTGAGAACACCTGAACATCGGACCACTGACTGCCCTGCGCCTTGTGAATGGTCACAGCAGCCCCATGCAAAAACGCCGCCCCCATCCGCGCGGCAAAGGGGATAAAGGGTTCTTCTTCGTCCGGCATTTCAATTTTGATAATGGACGCGGCCGACACCTGAGGATCTTCCGCCCCCATCACATGCAGACGCGAAAATCCGGGGCGCTTACCTGGCCCGAGGTAAACACATTGCGCGCCTTTGATCAGGCCGCGCGCCTCAAGGTCGATGCGCTTTTTGCGGTGTTTCAGAGGCAGCTCAATCCCATCGCAAATCAACGGCTCGCCCGGCATCAGTTCCTCCGCAGGCGCGCCAAAGGCACCTCGAAAGGCAGTGATCAAGCGCACACGGGTCTTGTTGCGCCACACCAAAACCGGAGACCTCGACATCAGATCGGCATTCACTCGCGGGGCCACCACCACCCGGTCATCCCGGCGCGCGGCCTCTTCGATCATTCGCTCAAACGTCTCGAAACTCAGACTGTCATCGGACAGCGCATGGGCCAGATCAAGGATCGGATTGTCATCCGCTTGGCGGTGAATGCGGCTAAGCTCAAGTTTGCGCGTGTCCCCCAGTTTATCAAAAACCATAGTGCCCGATTGACCAACTGGGGCCAGCTGTGCCGGGTCGCCAAACAGGATCAGGGTCGGAAAAATCTCGCGCAGATCCTCAAATTGCTTGTCATCCAGCATCGAGCTTTCGTCGACAAAACCGATGTCCAGCGGGTCATCGCGGCGTTTCCACCCGGTGATAAAATCTGATCCGCGCAGGCCCGCTGCGGCCAGCGCGCCCGGGATCGATTTTTGTTGCTGATAAAACGCGTAAGCACGGTCAAGCGCCTCATCCGTCAGGCCTTCGATCTCGGGCCGTTCGCCATTGTCCGCCAGCCATTCCGCGATCTTTTCATATTCCGGGTCGTAGACGGGCGTATAAAGAATGCGGTGGATCGTGGTGGCCGGCACGCCGCGCAACCGCAACACGGACGCCGCTTTGTTGGTGGGGGCCAGAATGGCCAAGGTTCTGCGATCTTTGCGCTTTTTGCCTTCGTAGTCGCCCGAGACGATATCAACGCCCGCCGCCTCTAACGCTTTATAGAGCTGCCCCAGCAACAGGGTCTTACCCGATCCCGCCTTGCCCATCACCGCAAAAACCTGTGATTTTCCATCTGACAGCGGCGTCAGCAGCGCGTCATCCAGATTGACGCCCGCTGCACGCAGCATGTCAGCCACACGGTCATGGGCTTCGGCTTGGTCTTCGGAATAGATGATGGGGGCAGTTTCGCTCATTTCGCGACCCTACCCGCTTGCTGAATGCACGAAAAGGCGAAACTCCCGCTTCGCCTTTTCCTCTTTCTATAAATATCCAAAAGCAACACCCGCTGCGCCCACCGCAGCCTTCTGATCGCCTAAGCGGTTTCTGCGAAGCTGTCGCCCAGATCCGGCATCGGTTTGCCCGCAAGCGAGTAGCGCAACCAACTGCGGCTTACATCACGGTTGACGCCGACGCGTTTGAGGGTGGGGGCAAAAGCGTCGTCATTCATCGACCAAAGGCCCACGCCGATTTTCTCGCGCCCTTCGCCATCGGTGCCGATCACCTCTGGTTCCAGCCCCATCAGGCGGTAAATCCGCTCCATTCGCGGATCAAACACGCCGACGTAATGCTTTAGCTTAAAGGCGGACATCAACTCGCCCGCGCCCAGCGCCAGGGCGGCCGAGGCACGGCGATCAGCATTAGGAGACAGGCAAAACCGGGTGCATTCCCAGATCAGCGGGCTTTCGATGGTCACACCGCCGGTCAGATGGCTAAAGTGGTCGTTCACCATGGTTTGCCCCACGGTGGGCAAGAACCGCATTGATCCACCATGGCGCCCATCCGCCATTTCCCAGATCACATAAAGCGGGTTCATCGCGTCATATTCATCCCGCTCTTCACCGGCGTCATTGACGGTCACCGCCCACCCCAGACGTTTTGAAAACTGCTCTGCCCGGTCACGAAACATCGTGTCACGCAGCAAAGGGAAACGGCACAGGTCGTTGGCATAGAGATAGCGCAGCATCGTGGGGCTCCTTTGTCCGATCAGCTGCGGTCACAATGCCGCCACAATGGTTAATTCCCACAAGCGTAGCGCACGGTCGATTAACCTTCAGACAAGGCTCTCCTCAAACAATGATCACCCCAGTGGCCAAGGCACGCGCCACGGCATGAGTGGTGTTGAGCGCGCCTAATTTATGGCGCGCACTCTCGATATACACCCGCAACGTATGCTCTGAGATGGTCATCTCAGCCGCCGCCTGCGCGCGGTTCATGCCTTTGGCCAGATAGGTCATCGCCGACAGTTCGCGTGGCGACAGCATTGGGGTGGTGGCCGCATCGCCCCATTGTTCAAATTCCAGCGCCTTTTTGTTCAGCTCATGCGCGAGGATCATCAGGTCGCGGGCATTGGCATCAATAAACGCATGCCAGTCCTGATCCTCCGCCTGCGTGTTCAGCGTGAACAGCGCAAACTGTCCAGCAGGGCCGCGAATGGGAATGGTATAACCTTGGTTGCCCAGCCCGTGATCCATTGCGTCCTGCAACATCGCACGCGCGGGTTTTGACGACCAATCAAGCTCTTTCCAAATCACCGGCGTGAAGCGTTGAAAACAGCCAAAGATCACCGGATCCAGCCGCAGGTAGTCTTTTTCAAGATAGCGATCAACCCATTCCGGGCTGTACGTTCCCGCGCCAAATCGTTCGCCTATGGAATTCACCCAATGGTAGACGACATGGCTGGTTTTATAGTGGTCGCGCAGCGCTTCTGTGACCCCTTGAAGGTCTTCAAGCGTGGTCGCGTTCTGAAGTGAGCTGAGGTGCTGTTCCAGGCTGGCTTTCATATGACTGCATCATCTCCGCTTTCCGATCAGCGGCACTCGCAAGTTCGGTCAAAGCAACCAGTCGTGCATCGTCAAGGGTTTCAGCCGTGACGGTCAGGTTGTTTCTGCGAGCAAAAGCCATCAGGTCGGTAAGAACATCAATGATCCATTCATTCGTCATGTAAAGCCCCGTTTTTTGTGACATCTCCACACAACCGTAGCACGAGCGGGGAAAATCGTTAATTCACTGGTTCTTACTCCCCTAAAATAGTGAGGTGGAATTTTGGAACCTTTTGATTTTTCAACAGATGAAGGTTTAAAAATGCTGAAAAGTGGTGATGAGCGCCCCCGTTTTCCGAATCAATTTTATCCGAATCACCCTAAGAGAATGGCAACGGCAAAGAAAAACCCCCGCAGTGGCGCTGCGGGGGGGCAAGTGGTTCAATCAGAGGGCGTAAGGTTACGACCGGGCGTCCAGAGCATCTTCGAACGTGCGCAGACCGGTTTTAGGGGCCTGAACCAGCACCGCCATATTGCCCGGCTTGTGTTCGTTGCGCAGCATTTTCAAATGCGCTTGCGGGATCTCATCCCATGGGAAGACTTCGGACATGCAAGGGTCAATGCGACGCTCAATCATCATGCGGTTTGCCGATGCGGCCTGTTTCAGATGTGCAAAATGCGACCCCTGAACACGCTTTTGGTGCATCCAAAGATAACGCACGTCAAAGGTGCAATTAAAGCCGGAGGTGCCGGCACAAATCACGATCATCCCGCCTTTTTTGCACACGAAGGTCGAGACCGGGAAGGTGGCTTCGCCGGGGTGTTCAAACACCATGTCGACATTGTTGCCTTTGCCGGTGATATCCCAGATCGCTTTGCCGAATTTGCGCACTTCTTTGAACCAAGCGGCGTATTCCGGCGTGTTCACGGTGGGCAATTGCCCCCAGCAACTGAAATCTTTGCGGTTGATCACACCTTTGGCACCCAGAGACATCACAAACTCGCGTTTGTCTTCGTCCGAGATCACACCGATGGCGTTGCCCCCGGCCGCATTGATCAACTGGATCGCAAATGATCCCAAACCGCCTGACGCGCCCCAAACCAGAACATTCTGGCCGGGCTTCAGCTCGTGCGGGGCATGGCCAAACAGCATCCGGTAGGCGGTGGCGAGGGTCAGCGTGTAACAGGCACTTTCTTCCCAGGTCAGATGCTTTGGGCGTGGCAAAAGCTGTTGGGCTTGAACGCGGGTGAACTGTGCAAAAGACCCATCGGGGGTTTCATAGCCCCAGATCCGCTGGCTTGGGGAAAACATCGGATCGCCGCCGTTGCATTCCTCGTCGTCACCATCATCCTGGTTACAGTGGATGACAACTTCGTCGCCCACTTTCCACGATTTCACCTTGCGGCCGACGGCCCAGACGATGCCAGACGCATCGGACCCGGCAATATGGTAATCCGCACCGTGGCCATCAAATGGCGAGATTGGCACGCCAAGACCGGCCCAGACGCCGTTGTAATTCACACCGGCGGCCATCACCAGCACCAGCACCTCATGGCTGTCCAATTTGGGGGTCTCGACCACCTCTACCTGAAACGATTTATCAGGCTCGCCGTGACGATCGCGAC
The DNA here is from genome assembly GCF_018599245.1 of Aliiroseovarius lamellibrachiae. Taxonomy (GTDB): domain Bacteria; phylum Pseudomonadota; class Alphaproteobacteria; order Rhodobacterales; family Rhodobacteraceae; genus Aliiroseovarius; species Aliiroseovarius lamellibrachiae. The sequence goes on along the minus strand of NZ_JAHEVJ010000002.1, from coordinate 309,548 downwards.
GGATGGCCCAGGCGTACATCTGTTCGGGGACATGGCCCAAGGGCGGCATTTCACCGATCTCATATAGATCTTTCTTCGGGGCGTCATATTCCGCGATACCGGTTTGCGTGTCCAAAGCCATGGTGGCCTCCTGTCAACTACAAGCATTGATTCTTTCGCCGCAACGCAGAATTGCGGCTGCTACTGCAGCATTACGCACGAGTCCGCAAGATTGCAACCGATTTTGGGGTATGTTTTGTAATTTTCTGTCGCCAGTGACGTTAAGGTCAATTAAAACCCAACAAAACCTTACAATACACCTGCATCCGCAACATCCGCGGGGCTGAGGTCCGAAATGTGTACTGGCGTAATGGCCTCAGACAAATGCGCAATCGAATTGGCATAAAACGCCAAGACCGCCCGATCCGGGGGGTTAATCTGATATGCGCCACCCGTTTCGCGGATCAATCCGCGCAGCATCAACAGACGGATGCCCACCTCTACTGCGTAATCCAGATCATTGCGCGGCAGATGAATATGCGCCCCGCGCGCTTCCATATCAGCCACCAGAGTTTGAAACCGGTCAGTGATCTCTTCGCGGGTATGGCTGTCTTTTTCCAACATCACCGCCGCCACAACAGGCACAGGCAACACCGGAACCACATCGCGAATACGCCCCATCAGCTCGTGGGCCAGCCCCTCAAGCACATTCTCATCATGCTCTTTCAGATAGGAGGACAGCGACATGGGGGTGCCGAAGGACACGCTGGCATAGCCAAAACGGTGAAACCGCCCGGTGATCCGCTGCCACACATGTTGCCCCACATGGCGCAGCACATATTTCAGACGCAGGCCGAATTTGCGCGATCCTTTGATGTCGGCGGCCACCAGCACCCGGTCCTCAAGCACCCGGTCATAGTTCATCGCCACAGGGATAAAGACCACATCGCGATTTTTGGCGGGGTCAAAATCATCCATGATGTAACTGAGCAGACCCATTTTGGGCGCGCCCACTTCGCCGTTTAAACTCAGCCCGCCTTCGGGAAACATCGCTTGGGTCACGCCCCCATCCGTCGCCATGCGCACATACCGCGACAGGACTTTGCGATAGAGCGCATTGCGCGACCGACGCCGGATGAAATAGGCCCCCATCGACCGGATCAACGTGCGCAGCGGCCAGACCCGCGCCCATTCCCCCACCGCATAAGACAAATGGGATCGTTCGGCAGCCAACCAAGTGACCAGCACGTAATCCATATTGGATCGGTGGTTCATGACAAAAACCACCGTCGCATCGGCGCTGATCTCTTTCAGGCGCGCCTCGTCAAAAGCCCCCAATCGCACACGGTAAAACGCGCGGCTCAGCAATTTTGCGATGCGAATGCCAAAGCCGAAATACGCAGTCGCAGAGAAGCGCGGCACAATTTCGCGGGCGTACCCCTGTGCCTTTTCAAACGCCACCTGTTCGGGAATGCCCTCTTCGGCGGCATGTTCGGCGATCGCTTTGGCGACCTCGGGATCATAGCTTAAGCGCTGTACCATGTCGTACCGCCGCGCGAGCTTGAACGGCTCGATCGGGCGTTCCAGACGTTCATTCAGTTTGGCCACGGCCTTTTGCAACCGTTTACGGAAAAACCAGCGCACCGATGGGAACAGAAAATGCGACGCAAAGGTCACCGCAGCAAAAGCAAGGATCAGGACCAATAGCCAAAGGGGAAGCTCAATCGTACGCGTCATAAGAAATCTTTTTCAGGTTTCCTGTGAAAGGTAAAGAACGCCGTCAGAGGAAAGCGTGACGGCGCCAGCCCCAAGCATCGCCACGTAATTTTCCTAACATCAAATTCCCCCTTGCGTAATATTCTTGCGTCTGCGAAAAATGCTGCACTGCAACAAAATGCGAGTCACGGATCATGAGCACGCCCCAGAACACAAGCCCGCAAGATCGCCCTAAAGATCGTCCCCGGGATCGTCCGTGGCTGTTTCGCACCTATGCCGGTCACTCGACCGCCAAGGCGTCCAACGCGCTTTACCGCAGCAACCTGTCCAAAGGTCAGACCGGCCTGTCCGTGGCCTTCGACCTGCCCACACAAACGGGCTATGACAGCGACCACACGCTGGCGCGCGGCGAGGTGGGAAAAGTGGGGGTGCCGCTGGGCCATCTTGGCGACATGCGCGCGTTGTTTGCAGACATCCCGCTTGAAAAAATGAACACCTCGATGACGATCAACGCGACCGCCCCGTGGCTGTTGTCGCTTTATATCGCCGCGGCAGAGGAGCAGGGCGCGGATGTGTCCAAGCTGCAAGGCACGGTGCAAAACGATATCATCAAGGAATATCTGTCGCGCGGCACATATGTCTGCCCGCCCAAGCCCAGCTTGCGTATGATCACCGATGTGGCCGCCTATACGCGCGAATTCCTGCCGAAATGGAACCCGATGAACGTGTGTTCCTATCACTTGCAAGAGGCCGGTGCGACGCCAGAAGAAGAGCTTGCCTTTGCGCTGGCCACCGCGATTGCCGTGCTGGATGATCTTAAGAATAAGGTTCCCGCAGAGGCTTTCCCTGAAATGGTCGGCCGCATCTCATTCTTTGTGAACGCGGGCATCCGCTTTGTCACCGAGATGTGCAAAATGCGCGCTTTTGTCGAGCTGTGGGATGAAATCACGCGCGAGCGATATGGCGTTGAGGATCCCAAATTCCGCCGCTTCCGCTATGGCGTGCAAGTGAACTCGCTTGGCCTGACCGAGCAACAGCCGGAAAACAACGTCTACCGGATCCTGATCGAAATGCTCGCCGTGACCCTGTCAAAGAACGCACGCGCCCGTGCGGTGCAATTGCCCGCATGGAACGAAGCGCTTGGCCTGCCGCGCCCATGGGATCAGCAATGGTCGCTGCGTATGCAACAAATCATGGCCTATGAAACCGATCTGTTGGAATATGACGACCTGTTCGACAACAACCCAGCTGTGGACCGCAAAGTGGCCGAGCTGAAAGACGGCGCGCGCGCGGAGCTTGCCCAGATCGACAGCATGGGCGGCGCTGTGGCGGCGATTGAATATATGAAGTCACGCCTTGTCGACAGCAACGCCACCCGGATCGGCAAAATCGAGGTCGGCGACACCACCGTGGTCGGCGTGAACAAATGGCTGGAAACCACCGAAAGCCCGCTGACCGCTGGGGATGGTGCCATCATGGTGGCCGACGCAGATGCAGAGGCCGACCAGGTTGCCCGTCTTGAGGCATGGCGGACCAACCGCGATGCGGGTGCTGTGAAACAAGCGCTGGCTGATCTGCGCCAAGCGGCCAAAGACGGCACCAACATCATGCCATCGTCCATTGCGGCGGCCAAAGCGGGGGTGACCACCGGCGAATGGGGCGAAGTGATGCGCTCTACCTTTGGGCAATATCGCGCGCCGACCGGGGTTAGCAAAAACCGCTCGAACCGCACCGAAGGGCTGGATGACATCCGCGCCCGCGTCGATGCGGTGTCCGACCGCTTGGGCCGTCGCCTGACGTTCCTTGTGGGCAAACCCGGCCTTGATGGGCATTCCAACGGTGCTGAACAAATCGCCGCCCGCGCGCGCGATTGCGGCATGGACATCACCTATGAAGGCATCCGCCTGACACCAGAAGAATTGGTGGCCTCGGCCATTGAAACCGACGCCCATGTGGTCGGCCTGTCGATCCTATCCGGCAGCCACATCCCCCTGCTCGAAGAGTTGATGGAGCGGATGAAAGCCGCCGGATTGGGCCATATCCCCGTGGTCGCCGGTGGGATCATCCCGGATGAGGACGCCACTCGCCTGCGCGCGATCGGGGTCGCCAAAGTCTATACGCCAAAGGACTTTGAGCTGAATGTGATCATGGAAGACATCGTGACACTGGTTGATCCAAAAGCGGTGGCCGCGGAATAACTTTCCACGCCCAATAAAACAAAAGGCGACGGGATCCTCCTGCGCCTTTTTTCTTGCCTCAAATATCTTGGGGTGAAGGCGCAGGGCGCAGCCCGGTGCCGAGGGGCAAAGCCCCTAACCGCTGACCTCTTCCAACTTTTGCACCAGTTCTTTGTAGTGATAGCTTTTCTCAACCGCGCCGGTGTCGCCTTCGATGAAATCCGGATCAGACGGCAAGCATCCCAATCCGCACACCTGACTGATCACCATATCGCCTGTGTCGATATACCAAAGGCGCCCGCCGGGGGTGGCGACCCAACCGTCAATCCCCTCGGCCTCGTCCCCTTCAACATCCTCGGTTGAGGGCAGTTCATTCACATAATTGGACGAATACGCCCCGTGGGTGTGATAGGATGCGATCACCACCTCAAGCATGTCCGGATCAGACGGTTCGCAGGTGCCTTTGCGCCCGCGTTTGGCCGGGCTCATGGTCAGCTTCCCATCCGCGTTCAGCCCAATATATCCGCAATACTCGCGGTTCTTCTTTATCGAAAGGGGCTGCAATTCGGCAAAAATTCGTTTGACCAGTGTAAGTTCACTTGCCTCTTGGGCGTGCGAGGAAAACGGCATCAATGCCAAAACAAGGGCTGGGATCATCACGCGCATCGGGTACATCTTTCTTTGTCAAATTTCCTCGTTAACAAGACGATTGCGGGGCGCCAAGTCAAGCAATTTGCCCCCAATCCCCCCTTCGCTTACCCCGACGATGCGTTTGACGTTCGCCGATATCCGGCGCATGTTGTCCGCCGCTAACAGCCCACGAACGAGGATTCCCATGACCGTACATATTGGTGCCGAACAAGGCCAAATTGCTGAAACAGTGTTGATGCCCGGCGATCCCTATCGCGCCAAATGGGTGGCTGAGAATTTTCTGGAAGATGCCAAACTGGTGCACGAGGTGCGTGGCATGTTCGGCTTTACCGGCAGCTGGCGCGGCAACCGTGTGAGCATTCAGGGGTCCGGCATGGGCATGCCGTCGATGTCAATTTACGCCAATGAATTGATCCGCGATTACGGCGCCAAAACGCTGATCCGCATCGGGTCCTGCGGCGGAATGCAGGATCATGTGAAAGTGCGCGATGTGGTGATTGCGATGACAGCAACCACTGTGGCCACGCCAAGTTCTACCATTTTTCGCGAGCTGAACTTTTCGCCCTGCGCCGATTATTCCCTGCTCGCCGCCGCCGTGGAGGCCGCGAAAAACGTCGAGGTTGGCGTGCATGTGGGTGGGATTTATTCCTCTGATACCTTCTATGACGAACGCCCTGATCTGAACAAAGAAATGCAGCGCCACGGCATTTTGGGCGTCGAAATGGAAGCCGCCGAACTTTACACCCTTGCCAACCGCTACGGCGTGCGGGCTTTGGGCATTATGACCGTCTCAGACCACCTGCTGACGGGCGAGGCGCTGCCGTCTGATCAACGTGAAAAGACCTTTGGTGATATGGTTGAAATTGCCCTGAACGCGGCCTTCGCTTGATGGGGATGGCACGGCGCAAACTTGGCCAATCCGGTCCCGAGGTTTCGGCGATCGGGTTGGGCTGCATGAATTTCTCGGGCTTTTATGGTAAGACCACGCGCGACGAAAGCCTTGCGACACTGGATGCGGCATGGACCGCCGGGATCAATTTCTTTGACACGTCAGACATCTATGGAAATGGCCTGTCAGAAGAGATCATTGGCGACTGGTTGCGCAACACCGGTCACCAGCCCGTCATCGCCACCAAAGGCGGCATTGTGACGGGCGCCCCTCGCGGTACGGCAGACAACACGGCAGACGGGCTGCGCGCCCGGCTTGAGGCATCTTTCACCCGGCTTGGGGTGGACCATGTGGCGCTTTATTATGTGCACCGTCGTCAGTTTGATCTGCCGATTGAGACCGTGACCGAAACGCTAGAGCGCTTTCGCGAAGAAGGGCTGATTGGCGGCTTTGGGTTTTCGGAAATCTCGCCGGCATCCCTAAGACGCGCCGCATCTGTGGCGCCTGTGGCGGCTGTGCAAAACGAGTATTCACTTTGGACCCGCCTGCCCGAGCTTGGCATGATCCAAGCCTGCAAAGAACTGGGCACAACCTTCGTGCCGTTTTCACCGCTGGCGCGCGGGTTCTTTTCAGACAATGAGCGTGAGTTTGAAGCGGTAACGGCCCTGCCCTTTTTGCATGCAAACCCGCGTTTTAGCCAACCAAACTACGATTTGAACCGTCGGGCCTTTGCACCGTTTCGCGCGTTTTCCAAGGCGCGTGGCTGGTCTGTTCCGGCCGCAGCTTTGGCATGGATTTTGGACCAGGGGGATCATTTGATCCCGATCCCTGGCACAAGATCACCTGAGCATCTGAACGCGTGGGCCGCTGCGTCTGACATCTCATTCACCCCTGAAGATCGCCTTGAAATCCAACGGCTTTTGCCCGTTGGCTGGGCGCATGGGGACCGATATTCCGACGCGCAGATCGTCGGAATTGAGCGGTATTGCTAAGGCAGTGAGGGGCGTTGCCCCTCGCGGCACGCCGCTCACCCCAGGATATTTGAAGAAAGAGGAAGAGGGTGTCAGCGCCCGTGGGTTTTGTCATAGCCATTCACTGCGGGCGCGCTCCAATCCTCAAGTGCGCTGGGGTCTGGCGCGAAGACCTCGACCAGAAGGGGATAACACGCCGCTTCATCCGAGCTGTGCTCTGAGGAGCAATCCCCGCCCGGGCAGGCTGACAATCCGCCGAGCAAGGGAACCTCGGCAAAAAACTCAAGATAGTCACCGGGGCGCACGGGGCTGGCTTTCATGAAATACTGGCCGGTGTCGCGGGTAAACCCGGTGCACATGAAGATATTTAGCACGTCATGCACAAAGGGTTCGGCCTCAGCCAAGGGGACTTTCAGATGGTCGGCCAGTGCGCGGGTGAGGTTGGAATGACAGCACTGATGATACTGTCCGCCTGACAGCAGATTGCCCGTATAGGGATCACAGCGTGTGCCGATCACATCGTGAACCCCGCCGCCAAAATCATCAAACCCGTACCAATCCAGCGTGTCTGTGACAATTGTGGCCAAGGGGCGCATAGCTGGAAAACTTGACCAAAGACGATCCCCCGTTGACAGATGCGTGCCGTGCAAGGCGCGGGTTTTGCCTGAATAAAACCGCTCGCTTAGATCATCGGCGTTCCACAGGTTAAGATCGCCAACTTGCGATCCCTGGACGGAGGAAATGCGAAAGAAATGCCCTTTGGGAACGGTGAAACATCGCGCATCACGCGGCGGCACCAGAACTTCATCAACCTTGTTCGCACCGACGCGCGCCGCCTGATACAACGCCATGGGCGCCGGGGTGAGACTGTCCACCGGATAGCAAATCACTGGCGCAATGGCTTTGCGTTCACCCGCGTCTTGTGGCGGGGCAAATTGGGGCTGATCTGGCTTCATCGCATTCTCCTTTTCCTCAGACGTCATCTGGTCACGCTGCTGACACAAGATCAAGTCGTCTGTCGCAGGTCCGCTCGCCTTTTGCTGGCGCAGCCGTGAATTGACTTTCGCCCCGTCCACTGCCACTTGGGTTGGAACGGAGAGAGACCATGAAACTTGCTTATGTCATTGCGCCGGGACGCGGCGAAACCAATCAATTGCTCGCCGGTGTGGCGGAGGCATTAAAGGCGCGCGGTGTCGCACTTGCGGGGACCGTGCAATTGGACACCGAACGCGCGGAAGAGTTTCATTGTGACATGGATGTGCTGGTCCTGCCGGACGGGCCCAAAATTCGCATCAGCCAGTTTCTGGGGGCAGGATCGCAGGGATGCAAATTGAACCCTGAGGCGCTGGAAACCTCGGTGGCGGCAACCGAAGCGCGTCTGACGGAAGGCGCGGATCTGTTGATTGTGAATAAATTTGGCAAGCAAGAGGCCGAAGGGCGCGGGTTTCGCAATGCTGTGGGTGAAGCTTTGGCCCGCGACATCCCCGCCATCATTGGCGTAAGTGGCGCCACGGTTGAGGCCTTTCGCGCGTTTGTGGGGGAGGCTGAGGAACTGGCCCCAAACACCGATGCGATATTGGCGTGGGCTGCTGAGGCAACCGGAAAGTAACCTGTTACAAAGGGCGCCCCGCGGGGCACCCTTTGGTTTTTTCCTTACGTGCGGAACACTTTGTAGATCGCCGGAATCACCAATACCGTCAGCAAGGTTGAGCTGAGAAGCCCAAACAAAAGCGAAATCGCCAGCCCCTGAAAGATCGGATCCGCCAAGATCACCACGGCACCAATCATCGCAGCAATCGCTGTCAGCAGGATGGGTTTGAACCGAATGGCCCCTGCCTCGAGTAAGATCTCTGTCTTATCCTGTGTCGGATCCGCGTGGCGGATGAAATCCACCAACAGGATTGAATTGCGTACAATGATCCCGGCCAGAGCGATAAATCCAATCATCGAGGTTGCACTAAAGGGGGCGGCGAAAATCCAATGCCCAATCATAATCCCAAGGAACGTCAGCGGGATTGGGGTCAGGATCACCAGCGGCAATTTAAACGACCCAAATTGCGCCACCACAAGGATGTAGATGCCCAACAGGGCGACCGCAAACGCCGCGCCCATATCGCGGAAAGTGACCCATGTGACCTCCCACTCGCCATCCCACAACAGGGTGATCACGCTTTCGTCTTCGGGCTGTCCGTTCATACGAATCACCGGTTTGGTGCCCTCTTCCCATTCCATCTGATCGAGCGCATCTGCCACGGCGAGCATGCCGTATAAAGGGGCCTCAAAGGCACCGGCCAACTCGGCCTGCACCATCTCGGCGCTGCGACCATTGTGACGGAAAATTGGATAGCTCGCACGCTCCTCGGACACGGTGATCACATCACCCAATTCCACCACACCGCGCGCACCAGGAAGGGTGTTGGCGGGGATCGGGGTGGACAGAAAGCGTTCATCCACCACACGGTCGGATTTATTGCGCTCAATCATGATCGGGATCGGGCTGCGCCCTTCGCCGCGGTGGCTGTAGCCAACGGTTGACGCCCCATTGAGCATCGCCAAAGTCTGGAACACGTCGCCTTCTTCAACGCCGTGGAACTCCAACTGATCCGACGAAATTTCAGCGCGGAGTTTACGCGGTTGGGTGCCGAAGCTGTCGTCCACATCCACCACGTAAGGCACGCTTTCAAAAGCCGCGCGGATTTTTGTGGCGGCTTTGCGACGCGCCTCAGCGGTGGGGCCGTACACCTCGGCCAGAAGCGTTGCGATCACCGGCGGGCCGGGGGGCGGCTCGACGGTTTTCATATTGGTTCCCACCGGCACATCCAGCTTGGAGATCCGATCGCGGATCTCAAGCGCCAGATCGTGGCTTGGTCTGTCACGGTCTGATTTTGGCGTCAGCAGGATGGCCACTTCGCCCATCTGCGGTTCTTCACGCAAATAGTAATGACGCACCAAACCGTTGAAATTGAAAGGACTTGCGGCGCCAGCGTGGGTTTCGACCGAGATCACCTCGGGCAGTTCCATCACCTCACGCGCCACAGCTTGTGCCACCGCATCTGTCGCTTCAACTGACGCGCCTTCGGGCAGGTCAATCACCACCGACAGTTCTGATTTATTATCAAACGGCAGAAGCTTGACGGTCACGTCTTTGGTGTACAGCAGACCGAGGGACCCAAAGCTGAGCACAATGGCGATGATCAAAAAGCCAAGACTGCGGGCTTTGGTTTTCAGAACGGGACGCGCCACGACGGCATAGATCGCGCCAAGACGGCCGCCGGGGGTCGCCTCGTGCGAATGATCATGCAGCGGCGCGTTGCCCGCGATTTTGATCATCAGCCAAGGGGTAATGATCACCGCCACGAAGAATGAAAAGATCATCGCAGCCGAGGCATTGGCCGGGATGGGTGACATATAGGGCCCCATCAGGCCGGACACGAAAAGCATCGGCAAAAGGGCGGCGACCACTGTGAGGGTTGCAACAATGGTTGGGTTGCCCACCTCGGCCACCGCGCGCACCGCTTTGGTCACACGGTCGGCTTTATCTTTCATGGCCCAGTGGCGGGCGATATTTTCAATGACCACAATTGCGTCATCCACCAAGATCCCGATCGAGAAAATCAACGCAAACAGGGACACCCGGTTAAGCGTATAGCCCATGATCCACGCGGAAAAGAGCGTGAGCAGGATGGTCACCGGAATGACCACCGCAACCACGATGCTTTCACGCCAGCCAATCGCAAGCAGCACCAAGCCGACGATGGACACGGTGGCTAGACCAAGGTGAAACAACAGCTCATTGGCTTTTTCATCCGCCGTCTCGCCGTAATCTCGCGTGACCGAGACATCAATGCTGGCGGGGATCAAACTGCCTTGCAATGTACTCACTTTATGCAGCACCTCTTCGGCGACAACCACCGCATTGGCCCCGGCGCGTTTGGCAATCGCCAATGTGACCGCGGGGGTGCGGTGCAGCCCGTGTTCATCCCGCGAGATGTGGCTGACAATGCTTTGCGAGGTATCAGCCACGAAACGCACATCCGCCACGTCGCGCACATAGACAGCACGCCCGTCGCGCGCCGTCAAAAGCAGGTTGGCGACGTCAGCCGGGGCGCGTAGGGTTTTGCCCGCCACCAGCGCGATTTGTTCGCCCTGATCCCGCACAAGCCCGGTGGAAAACGCACGATTTGCGGCCTCAACCTTGCCGGTTAGCTGCTGTAATGTAATGCCATAAAGGGCCAATTTTTCTGGGTTGGGTGCAATGCGGATTGCCTCATTGCTGTCCCCCACCAGATAGGTCAGGCCAACGTCTTGAATTTTGGACATCTCGACCTGTAATTCGCGCGCCACACGGGTGATGTCATTGGCGGTCACGTCACTGGATTGGGCATTGGAGGTGAGCGTCAGCGAGACAATCGCAACATCATCAATCCCGCGCCCAACGATCAGCGGTTGTTGGATGCCCACCGGGATCCGGTCGAGGTTGGCGTTCACCTTGTCATGCACGCGCAACACGGCGGCATCCGACGAGGTGCCCACCAAAAAGCGCGCCGTGACCATGGCGTAATCATCTCGGGTCGAGGAATAGACATGTTCAACGCCAGCGATGCCTTTGACGATGGTCTCCATCGGCTCCGACACCAATTTCATCGCGTCCCCCGCTTTCAGACCAGGCGCTTGGATGTGGATATCAACCAAAGGAACCGAGATTTGTGGTTCCTCTTCACGCGGCAAGCTGCCCAAGGCGACCAACCCGACCGCCAAAGCGGCAAGGATCATCAACGGGGTCAATGCGGATTGGATGAAGCTTTTGGTCAGGGTGCCGGCAAGGCCAAGCGGACCCTTTTTGGGAAGGTTTTGGTCACTCATGCCCTGCCCCTTTCACGGGTTGAATGGGGTCGATCACCACGTCACCAGATGACAAACCCGTCAGAATCTCGACCATAGGCGTGCCGCCAATGAGATGGCGTTCACCAACGACGACCGTGCGCTCCACCGCTTCGGCGCCATCGCCTTTGATGGTCACAAAATCGAGCCCCATCCGGGTCACAACCGCCGCTTCCGGCACCACCAACCCTTCGGAGTGACCAACCGGCAAGCGCACCGGCACACGGGCGTTTACAAAGCGCGCATCCATATTGGGCACGTCAACATCCGCAATTACGCGACCATTTTCGATTTGCGGATACAGCTTTGCCAAGCGACCGGTTTGCGTGTCCCCGTCGCCGCCAATTTGAATTTCAGCGCCTTCAGACAAAATGTCCGCGTGGCGTTCGGGTACGGCGAGGCGTAGAAACACGCCGCCGCCGCCGATCATTGCCACGGCCTCGCCCGGCATCACCACCGCACCTTTGGTCAGTGGCACATTCAGCACACGGCCTGCGATCGGGGCCAGCACGGCGCCTTCGACCCCTTGTTGTTCAATAACGGACCGTTCAGCTTTGGTGGCTTCAATCTGGCCTTTGACCACATCCACCTGTGTGCGCAGCGCGTCCAACCGCTGGGCTGTGGCCACACCGCGTTCCACCAGGCTTTCACCGCGCTTCAGCTCGGCCTCGGCGTTGCTTAACTGAGCATTTAACGAGACCAAAGTGGCGTCAACCGCTGTGAGGCGCAGCGCCAGTTTCTCGTCATTCACCGTACCAAGCCGCTGACCTTCGCGCACCTGATCACCTTCGGCCACTAAAACCTCAATCAATGTGCCACCAATCCGCGTGCGCGCAGGCACGAGGTCACGGGTTTCCACCTTGCCAAAGACGGCTTTCCATTCGGTCAGCATCACCGGCTCAACCGTATGGGCCATCTCGGCCATAGTCAGTGCCGGTGACAAGACTGGCAGGGCCAGAAACGGCAGCGAGATAAACAGGGTGCGCAGCATGGTGGGTTCCTTTTGGTCAGGTGGACAGAGTCTCATATGCATCTTTTTGAATATTAATCAAGCCCACAGGGCAACTATCCAACAAAGTATACCAAATTTCTTTGATCAAGCATAAGAAAACCCGCACCAGACTGGGCTGATGCGGGTGATTTTGATTTCGAAGCAAATTGGCCTAGCGCGTGGGAACCGGGGTCTCGCCGCGATAGTCGTAAAATCCACGACCCGCTTTGCGCCCGACCCATCCTGCCTCGACATATTTTACAAGCAGCGGACAGGGCCGATATTTTGTGTCCGACATCCCGTCATGAAGCACGTTCATGATCGCCAGACAGGTATCAAGACCAATGAAATCGCCCAGCTCAAGCGGCCCCATCGGGTGGTTCGCGCCCAGCCTCATTGATGCATCAATTGACGCCACTGACCCGACGCCTTCGTAAAGCGCATAACAGGCCTCGTTGATCATCGGAATCAGGATCCGGTTCACGATAAAGCCGGGATAATCCTCTGCACTTGCGGCGGTTTTATCCAGACGCTCCACCACCCCCAACAAGGTCTGATAGGTCTCTTCAGAGGTGGCAATGCCGCGGATAAGTTCGACCAGTTTCATCACCGGCACCGGGTTCATAAAATGAAACCCCATAAAGCGCTCAGGACGGTCGGTTTTCGCCGCCAAACGGGTGATGGACAGCGACGAGGTGTTGGTGGTTAGGATGGTGTTTTCGCCCAATGAAGGTGCCAAACCGGCAAAAATCTTATCCTTGATCTCTTCGCGTTCTGTGGCGGCCTCGATCACCAGATCAGTGCCGCCCAGCTCGCCCAATTCAGCGGTGGTGCGGATGCGCGACAGGGCGGCGTCGCGGTCATCCGCGCTCATCGCGCCTTTATCGACCTGACGCGCAGTGTTCTTTTCAATTTTCGCCACCGCCGCGGCCAGCGCATCCGTGGAAATATCATTCAAAAGAACATCATAGCCAGAGGTTGCAAACACATGGGCAATCCCGTTGCCCATCTGCCCTGCCCCAATCACACCAACCGTTTTCAACGTCATATCATCATCCTGCAAAGCTATAGGCGGTTTTCACAATGGTATAGAATTCCGCCGCATAGCGCCCTTGTTCGCGCGAACCATAGCTGGAACCTTTGCGCCCGCCAAACGGAACATGATAATCCACGCCCGCTGTGGGCAAATTAACCATGACCATGCCCGCCTGAGAGCGTTTTTTGAACTCGCGCGCGAATTTCAGCGACGATGTGCAGATGCCGGACGACAGGCCAAATTCGGTGTCATTCGCCGTGGCCAGCGCCTCGTCAAAATCCGCAACTTTGATGATCGAGGCACAGGGGCCAAAAATCTCTTCGCGGCTGGAACGCATGTCGTTGGTGGCACCAAGGAACATGGCGGGCGCCTGATAGAACCCTTCGGTGTCACGGTTCAGGCGTTCACCACCGATGACCTCAGCCCCCTCGCTGCGCGCAAGGTCCACATAGCCAAGGTTTCCCTGGATTTGGTTCTCTGACACGACCGGGCCGATTTGGGTCTTGGCGTCCAGTGGATTACCGATGTTCAGGGCCAGCATTTCTGTCGCCAAACGGTCCACAAACGCGTCGTGAATGCCCGCCTGAACGATGATCCGGCTCGACGCCGTACAGCGTTGCCCGGTTGAGAAGAACGCACCATTCAGCACCGTTGGCACCGCGATATCCAGATCCGCGTCATCCATGATGACCATGGGATTTTTACCGCCCATTTCCATCTGTAGCTTTTTCATACCTTTGGCGGCATGCACAGCCATGGCGCGCCCCACGGGAACCGACCCGGTAAAGGACACCGCGTCCACATGCGGGTGATCCACAATGGTTTGCCCAACCACAGATCCACGCCCCATCACAAGGTTAAACACCCCAGCAGGCACGCCTGCCTTGTGCAGGATCTCGGCCAGAATATGCGCCGATCCGGGCGTCAGATCAGCAGGCTTAAACACCACCGTATTACCGTAGGCCAAAGCCGGTGCGATTTTCCACGCGGGGATCGCGATGGGGAAGTTCCACGGCGTGATCAACCCCACAACACCCACCGGTTCGCGCACCACATCCACGTCCACATCCGGACGGACCGAAGCAATGGCGTCGCCCGCGACCCGAATGGCTTCCCCCGCGAAAAAGCGAAACACTTGTGCGGCGCGGGCGGTTTCGCCAATGGCTTCCGCCAAGGTCTTGCCTTCTTCGCGCGCTAAAACGGTGCCAATTTCGTCTTTGCGGGCGAAAAGCTCCGCTGCCACCGCTTCCAGCAGATCAGCGCGCACTTGCGGCGAGGCCATCGCCCATTTCGGCAAAGCCGCGCGCGCTGCCGCCACCGCATCATTCACCTGATCAACGCTGGCATGCGCATAGGCGCCAATCACATCGGACAGGTCCGCGGGGTTAAGGTTCTCGGCGGCATTTTCGCCATCCATCCAGTCACCGGCAATCAGGTTCTGCTTCATCTTGATCTCATGTGGTTTAGGAAAAAGAAGGTGAGGAAAGCCAGGGGAGTGTTAGACGGCTTTCCTCAGACCGCCCCTCAAGAGGAAGGAAAGGCGGTGTGTCAATTGGGTCCGCCGACGGCGCAGCAGACCCATCTTGCGCTTAATAAAACGCCTGCAACCCGGTTTGCGCACGGCCCAAGATCAGGGCGTGTACATCGTGGGTGCCTTCATAGGTGTTCACGGTTTCAAGGTTGACCATATGGCGGATCACGCCGAAATCCTGAGAAATCCCGTTGCCGCCGTGCATATCACGCGCATGACGGGCGATTTCCAGCGCCTTGCCACAGTTGTTGCGCTTGATCAGGCTGACCATTTCGGGCGCTGCTTTTGCCTCGTCCATCAGGCGGCCAACGCGCAGGGCGGCTTGCAGGCCCAGGCTGATCTCGGTTTGCATATTTGCCAGCTTCAACTGGAAAAGTTGCATTTGTGCCAATGGTTTACCGAATTGTTTGCGGTCCAGACCATACTGACGGGCCGCATGCCAGCACGCCTCGGCCGCGCCCATCGCGCCCCAGGCAATGCCGTAACGTGCGCGGTTCAGACAGCCAAACGGGCCCTTCAAACCAGACACATCCGGCAGCAAAGCATCCTCGCCAACTTCCACATCTTTCATCACAATTTCGCCGGTGATTGAGGCGCGCAACGACTGTTTGCCCTCGATTTTTGGCGCGCTGAGCCCCTTGGTGCCCTTGTCCAAAACAAAGCCTTTGATCTTGCCGTCGTGGGCGTCAGATTTCGCCCAGACCACAAACACATCGGCAATCGGCGCGTTGGAAATCCACATTTTCGACCCGTTCAAAACATAGCCACCGTCCACTTTTTTCGCGGTGGTTTTCATGCCGCCAGGATCGGACCCTGCGTCGGGTTCGGTCAGGCCAAAACAGCCGATAAACGCGCCAGATGCCAGTTTGGGCAGGTATTTTTTCCGTTGTTCTTCCGTGCCGTAAGCGTAAATCGGGTACATCACCAGTGACGATTGCACCGACATCATTGACCGGTACCCGCTGTCCACCCGCTCCACTTCGCGCGCGACCAAACCATAGGTGACATAGGACGCGCCAATGCCGCCATACGCCTCGGGAATGGTGGTGCCCAACAGGCCCATTTCGCCCATCTCGCGGAAAATCTCCGGGTCGGTTTCTTCGCGTGCAAAGGCGTCCGTCACGCGCGGCTGCAACTTATCCTCAGCATAAGCGCGCGCCGCATCGCGGATCATGCGCTCGTCTTCCAAAAGCTGGTCCTCCATCAAGAACGCATCATCCCAGGCAAAGCCGGACAATTCGGGGCGCGATTGGGGGGAAAGATCTTTCGCCATCTCTCTAACTCCTTATTCCGCCGCAGTGGCGGTTGATTTGATTGCGGCCTCGATAGAGGCTTCGATGATGTCCATCGCCTCGGACACTTGTTCCATCGGAACAGTCAGCGGCGGCAGCAGGCGCACGGCGTTGCCGTAGGTGCCACAGGGCAGAATGATCAGCCCGCGCGTCTCGGCTTCGGCCACGATGGCTTGGGCAAGGGCGGCATTGGGCGCGTTGGTTTCACGGTCCGCGACCAATTCGAACGCCACCATAGCACCAAGGCCACGCACGTCGCCGATCGCTTCCATGCCCTGACGGTTGGCCAGTTCATTCAAGCGCGCGGTGATCGCGTCACCCACGTCA
This sequence comes from Aliiroseovarius lamellibrachiae, assembly GCF_018599245.1. Lineage (GTDB taxonomy): Bacteria > Pseudomonadota > Alphaproteobacteria > Rhodobacterales > Rhodobacteraceae > Aliiroseovarius > Aliiroseovarius lamellibrachiae. The sequence continues at coordinate 293,107 of NZ_JAHEVJ010000002.1, read as the reverse complement.
TTGGCGCGGTTGCACAGGTCTTCTTCTTCGATCACCTCAAAGACAGCGTTGGCCGCGGCCACCGCCAAGGGGTTGCCCGCATAGGTGCCGCCGATGCCACCCACAGGGGCAGCATCGACAACCTCAGCCCGGCCGGTTACGGCTGAGAGCGGAAAGCCACCGGCCAGTCCTTTTGCCATGACCACCAGGTCGGCGGCCACACCAGAATGTTCAAACGCGAAAAGCTTGCCCGTCCGGGCGATCCCGGCCTGAACTTCATCTGCGATCAGCATAATGCCATGGGTGTCACAAATCTTGCGCAAGGCGCGCAGGAATTCGGGCTGGGCGACGTTGAAGCCACCTTCGCCCTGCACGGGTTCGATGATAATGGCCGCCACGCGTTCCGGGTCGATTGAGCTGCGCAACATATTCTCAAGCACGGCCAACGATTGTTCCACGGTGACGCCGTGGAATTCATTTGGGAACGGCGCATGCAGCACTTCTGGTGGCATCGCACCAAAGGCCTTTTTGTAAGGCGTGACCTTGCCACAAAGCGCCATGCCCATCAGGGTGCGGCCGTGAAAGGCGCCGGAAAACGCAATCACGCCAGAACGGCCCGTAAAGGCACGCGCCATTTTGACAGCGTTTTCAACGGCCTCAGCGCCGGTGGTCACAAGCATTGTTTTCTTGGCAAAATCACCTGGGGTCGAGGTGTTCAGACGCTCGGCCAATGTGACATAGCTTTCATAGGGGGCGACGTGAAAACAGGTGTGGGTGAAGGCTTCGGATTGCTTGGCCACGGCCTCCATCAACTTGGGGTGACGGTGGCCGGTGTTGTTCACGGCAATGCCCGCGGCAAAGTCGATATAGCGCTTGCCATCAACGTCCCACAATTCTGCATTTTCTGCGCGCGCCGCATAGATGCCACGGGTGGCCACGCCACTTGCGATGGCGGCCTCGCGGCGTGTTTTTAGGTCTTGTGTGTTGCTCACGTCGGTTCCTCCGCTGGGAATTCACTACACATATTCATTGATTCTCGAAACCTGTATTGCTCAATTATTTGAGCATTGCTAGAGGTAAGTTGGACAAACTTCGCTGAATCACCCAAACTGGGCAAAAGCGATGAGAGGGACCGATCCATGGTGGATGATTTTGACGTTGGCACACGCCTAAAGCAGCTGAGACAGCAATTTAACATGTCTCAGAGGCAGTTGGCCGAATCTGCAAATGTGCCGCACGGGCAGATTTCGATGATTGAAACCAACAGATCGAGCCCCTCTGTCGCGAGTTTGCGCAAAATTCTGGGCGGTTTTGGGATTTCTATGTCTGAGTTCTTTGAGCCTGACGCGCCGGCGACATCTCAGAGTTTTTTCACACCGGCGGAGCTGCGCGACCTCACCTCGCTTTTATATCAGGACAATGAGGCGGCCGCGCGAAAGATCACCATCAAGCAGGTGGGCGATGCGAAACTGCATGGCCTGCAAATCCTGCATGAACGTTATGAACCGGGGGCTGATACGGGGGATTCCATGATCGAACATGATGCCAATGAAGGCGGCATTGTGATCGAAGGGGAATTGGAAATCACGGTGGGTCCTGAGACCCGCGTGCTGAAGGCGGGGGACGCCTATTTGTTCAATTCCCGCGACCCGCATCGGTTCCGAAATATGTCTGACCGGGTGTGCAAGGTGATCTCTGCCTGCACGCCGCCTTACCTGTAAGGCCCAACTTTAGGAAGTAGTATGACCCCTTTGCACGGACTGAAAGTCGTTGAACTTGCTCGCATTCTTGCCGGGCCTTGGATAGGCCAATCGCTTGCCGATCTAGGCGCAGAGGTGATCAAGGTGGAAAGCCCAAGTGGGGATGATACACGGAAATGGGGCCCTCCGTTCATCGAGCGGGATGGCGATAAAACCGCCGCCTATTACTATGCTGCGAATCGGGGGAAGACCTGTGTGACCAGCGATTTTCGCACCGAAGAAGGTCAGGCGCAGGTGCGCGAGCTGATCAAGGATGCGGATATTCTGATTGAAAACTTCAAGGTTGGCGGGCTTGCGAAATACGGGCTGGATTACGACAGTTTGAAGGCCCTGAACCCACGCCTGATCTATTGCTCGATCACAGGGTTTGGCCAAGACGGGCCTTATGCGAAGCGCGCCGGGTATGATTTTCTGTTGCAAGGGATGTCGGGTCTGATGTCGATCACCGGCGAGCCGGATCGTCAGCCGCAAAAAGTGGGGGTCGCCGTCACGGATGTGGTCACCGGGCTTTATGGCACCATCGGGATTTTAGCCGCCGTTGAACAGCGTCATCGCACCGGGTTGGGCCAGCATATCGACATGAGCCTTTTGGATTGCGCGACGGCCATGCTCGCCAATCAGGCGATGAACTTTTTGGCAACCGGTGAAAGCCCCGAGCGGCGCGGCAATGCGCATCCCAACATCGCACCCTACCAGGTGCTGCCGACCGCGGATGGGCATTTCATTCTGGCCGTGGGCAATGACGGGCAATTTCAGCGCTTTTGCGATGTGATTGGTCGGGAAGATCTGCGGGACAATGCAGAATTTGCCACCAACCAGTTGCGGGTTAAAAACCGCGACACTTTGACGGCGGAGATCGAAGCCGAGACTGGGAAGTGGGAGAAAGACGCACTGCTTTCGGCGCTAGAAGCGGCGACCGTACCCGCCGGGCCGATCAATTCGGTTGGTGAGGCGTTTTCGGATGCACAGCTGAAACATCGCGGCATGGAGATCGCACCGGAGGGCGTGAAGGGTGTTCGGGGGCCATGGGTCTTTTCCGATGCGGAATTGGCGTTGGATAAATCCGCGCCCGTCCTTACCCAAACACGCGTGAGCCACTGATGAAACCACGGGAAAACTAGAAAACTAGTTTTCTAGTTTTCTAGTTTTCTAGTTTTCTAGTTTTCTAGTTTTCTAGTTTTCTAGTTTTCTACGAAATCTCACCCAACTGCTCCAACACAAGAAAAAAGGCCGCCCCAAAGGGCGGCCAAGTCTGGGAGTGTCGTTAAACGACAGGTATAAACGCCGCCCGAAGGCGGCGCCTATTCTTTGACCTCAGAACAACAGGTTCGGCAGCCACAAAGCGATTTGTGGGAACGCCACGACCAGCGCCAACCCAAGGATTTGCAAGATCACAAAGGGGATGGCCGCCTTATAGATATCGCCGATTGTGATCTCGGGCGGGGCCACGGATCTCATGTAAAAGAGGTTATACCCAAAGGGCGGCGTCAAATAAGCCGACTGCATCGACAAGATAAACAAGACCGCAAACCAAGTGGTATCAAAACCCAGATCGCGCACGATCGGCACAAACAGAGGCACGGTGATAAACACAATCGCAAAGTCATCCAGAAACATGCCAAGCACAAAATAGGTGGCCAGCATGGCGATGATCACCCACATCGGCGACAGGTCAAAATCTTCAATCAACTCGCCAACAATCTGCCCTGCGCCCAGCCCCACATAGATCTTGGAAAAGAACACAGCGGCGATGGTGATCCACATCAACATGCCCATCAATTTGGTGGTGGTCAGCATCACATAACGCATCATATCCCAGCTCAGGCGCCGCTGAATGCCCGCGATCACCAGCGCACCAAATGCACCAATGGCGGACGCTTCTGACGGCGAGGTCACCCCACCGATGATGCAGCCCAGAACCGTGAAAATCAGCAGACCCGGCGCGATGAGAAAACGCAAAGATCCGATTTTTTCGCGCGCGGTAAATTGCTCCCGCGCGGGGGGGCCCATCGCGGGGTTCAGGCGACAGCGCACGAGAATATAGATGATGTAGATCGCCGCCAGCATCAGCCCTGGCATCAGCCCTGCGGCAAAAAGCTTACCCACACTGTCACGCGACAAAAACGCATAGATGATCATCAGAACGGACGGCGGGATCAAAAAGCCTAGCGCGCCGCCGGCCATGATTGTGCCGGTGACCAGCTTGGGATCATAGCCGCGTTTCAGCATTGCGGGCAGCGCGATAATGCCAAGCGACACGGTCGCCGCACCCGACACACCCGCCATCGCGGCAATCAACGCACAGATAATCACCGTGCCAATACCAAGCCCACCGGGCAGACGCCCCATCAGCTTGTGGATCATCTCAAACAGGTCATCGGTGATGCCAGAGCGTTGCAGCACCAGCCCCATAAAGATGAACATCGGCAAGGCCACCAACAGAAAGTTATCCATCGCCGAGAAGGTCGACGAGATCAACAGATCCAAGCCGCCATCGCCGTAAATCATAAAGGCGCTGCCAACGCCGCAAAAGGTCAATGCCCAAGCCAGAGGCGCGCCCAGCGCCATAAGCCCCAGCATTGATAGAAACATGATCGCAGTGATCGTAAGGGGATCAAGCTCCGCCATAGTCTTCCCTCCCTGACAAGGACAGCTGCCTTGCCGTTTCAGTATTATTCTGTGTCGTTGCTATCCGCGTCGGGCATGTATTCTGGATCGGTTGCCGACGTGTCTTCGTGTTCACGAGGATCGTGGAATTCGATACCCAACATGGTCAGCGTCGCCCGGACAAGCTCGGCCAGGTTTTGCAACCAGACCAGCCCCACCGCGAGCGGAATGACCGACTTGATTGGGTAAAGCGCCGGTTGCCAGACAGATTTGTTGGAATATTCCCGCACCGCCCAGCTTTCGGCGGCAAAGTCGAGGGACATCTTGAAAAAGATCCCCATCACCACAAGGCCGATCGCGAAAATAATCACGTCACAGGTGGCGCGCGCGCGCGTGCCCAACATGCCCCAGATCACTTCGGACCGCACATGGCCCCGGTGGCGCAGGGTAAAGGCCCCGGCCATAATGCAAAAACCACCATAGAGCATGGTGGATAGCTCATGGGCCCAGGTCGTTGGCGCGTTCAAGAAATAGCGCGCGATAATTTCCAGCATCAGCACGGCGATCATCGCAAGCGTCAACCAAGAAATGGTCCGCCCGACAAGCTCGGACAGACCATCTTGAATGACAAGATATCTTGTCACCAATCCCATTACAGGCGCCCTTGAGCCTTTGCATTGGCGACCAGAAGATCAATGAATTTCTGGTTGCGCGGGCTGCGGGCCGCCTCTTCTTGCCACACACCTTGGGCGGCGGCTGTCAGTGCTTTTGAATCCGCGGCTGGCAATGTTGCATATGTAAAAGTGCCCTCGGCCACACCAGCGTTGCCGTCAGCCAGCCACTGGTGAATGTCGTCTGCGAACTGCGCGATGGCGGTTTTCAAAATGGCTTTATGCTCATCCGACAGCTTGTTCCAAGCCGCAGGGTTGGCAAGGAAGGTTTCTGTCCAACCGGGCATCAGCATGTTCATGAAGGTATAGTTTTGCGCGGTTTCATGCAGCTTCAGTTGCTCATATTCCACCGGGCCACCATAGATCGCGCCGTCAATCACGCCGGTCGACATGCCGATGTAAAGCTCTTGCGCGGGCAGATACACGGTTGGAATGTCAAAGGCGGACAGGACTTTTGCCACATTGGATGTCGCACGGATTTTGCGGGTCTTCAGATCAGCCAACGAGGTCACAGGCTCTTTGGTCAGAAGGTCGTAGTTATGACCATAGCCTTTGCCCAGATAAACAGTGCCGGCCTCAGCATAGGCTTCTTTCAACAAAGCATCCACTTCGGGGCTGTTAAACAGCGCCTTGGCTTCGTCCACGCTGGCCCATGCGCCGGGCAAGCCCGCTTCGATATTGCCCACGTCGATTTGACCGGACCAGTAACCGCCGGTGCCATGCACGATATCGACGGTGCCTTTAGAAACGGCATCGGCAAATTGATCAGAGGCCACCAGCTCTCCGCCACGGAAATATTGAATGCGCAGGGTGCCGTTTGAGGCGTCTTTCACGGCCTTGCGAAACTTTTTCGCAATCGGGTCGATTTCTGTGCCGTAGAAGGTGTGAAACCGCAGGCGCACAGTGTCCGCTGTGGCGGTGGTCGCAACAGAGGCAAACGCGGCGGCGCCTGCAAGTGCGCCCAAAGCAGCGCGACGTGTGAAAGTCGTGAATGTCATAGGATCTCCTCCCGAGGCGTGGCCTCACTTCGTTCCGTTGCACGGCGACCTGCCCCTCCTCGGGTGAAGCCACAGTGTGGGACGCTCCTACATCAAGGAAATGACGGTGCGCAATATTTTAAGCGACATTCAGGGTGATTTTGCGCAAATTAATGAGCGGTTTGATCAAATTATGTAAGCGCCATTTTTACTGACATGTTAAATATCAAATACTTAAGTCTAAATCTTTCGAATTGTTACGAACAAGATTTAGCGAATTTAGATCGCTATTTCCTTCACAAATTCACCGACTCAGCAATTTGCGCCCATGATTCGCTTTCATTTACCTGCCCCTGCGTAAAGTTAAACTGCGGCAGATTGCACCATTTCGACGCGACAGGCGCACACATATCCACAGCACATCCGCAAATGATGGCGGACAAGATGCGCGCGCAGCGCTATACCAAAACGGCCCCCCCCCTCATATGGCAAAGGAAAAGACATGAGCACATTTGACGAAGACTTGTTTCTGAAAGGCTTGGAGCAACGCAAGGCAACGCTTGGCGCGGAATATGTTGAAAAGAACCTTGCCGCCGCAGACGAGTTCACCCGCCCATTTCAAGAAGCGATGACCGCATGGTGCTGGGGGTTTGGCTGGGGCGACGATGTGATTGACGCCAAGACCCGGTCGATGATGAACCTGTCGATGATTGGCGCATTGGGAAAAATGCACGAATGGGAGCTGCACTGCCGTGGTGCCATCAACAATGGCGTCACCAAAGAAGAGATCCGCGCAATCATCCATGTGATTGGCATTTACTGTGGCGTGCCACAAGCGTTGGAATGCTTTCGGGCCGCGCGCAAGGTGCTGGACGAGGTTTAGCCCCCGCGCAAAGGCCCCTGCCAACGCTTACGACAAAAACAACGCGCTTTCTTCCCTTTGATGCGCCGGTTCCCCTTGAGGTTCGGCGCATTTTGCCACAAAACAGGGAAACCTTTTTGGCCATTGATCAGGAGTTCGCGTGTCCCTCTTCCTTATCGTCGCATTGCCCTTTCTCGGGGCCTTGCTGCCCGGCCTGATGAATTCTGCGGGCCGCCAAGCCTGTGCGGGTGTCACCTTTATGGTCACCTTAACCGCGCTGATTGGACTTTTGACCAATTTGCCCACCGTGCTTGCGGGTGATCTGATCACTGCGCAATTCAATTGGATCCCACTTCTCGGCTTAAACGTCACCTTGATGCTGGACGGGCTTGGGTTCTTTTTCGCCTGTCTGATCCTTGGCATTGGCCTTTTGATCATCACCTATGCGCGCTTTTACCTCGCGCGTGAGGACAATATGGGCGAGTTCTTCACCTATCTCTTGCTGTTCCAAGGCGCGATGGTTGGGATTGTCCTTAGCGATAACATCTTGCTTTTACTGGTCTTCTGGGAGCTGACGTCGCTGTCATCCTTCCTTCTTATCGGCTATTGGAAGCACCTTCCCGAAGGGCGGCAAGGCGCGCGTATGGCGCTGGCTGTGACCGGGATGGGGGGGCTTGCCATGATTGCGGGGATGCTGATCCTGGGTCAGATTGTCGGCAGTTATGATCTGAGCGTTATCCTTGAAAACCGCGCATTGATCCAAGCGTCGCCCCTTTATGTGCCGGCCTTGCTGCTGATCCTGCTGGGGTGTTTCACCAAATCCGCGCAGTTCCCGTTTCACTTCTGGCTGCCACATGCAATGGCGGCCCCGACCCCCGTGTCGGCCTATCTGCACTCTGCCACGATGGTCAAAGCCGGGATTTTCCTGATGGCGCGCATGTGGCCGGTGTTGTCTGGCACGCCGGAATGGTTTGTGATTGTGACCGGGGCCGGGCTGATCACAATGGTTCTGGGCGCCGTGATTGCCCTTTTCAAACACGACCTCAAGGCGCTTTTGGCGTTTTCAACCGTCAGCCATTTGGGGCTGATTACGATGCTTTTGGGCACGGGCACGGCGTTTGGCGCGATGGCGGCGGTGTTTCACATCCTGAACCACGCCACATTCAAAGCCGCGCTTTTCATGTCCGCTGGCATCATTGATCACGAAACCCATACCCGCGACATTCGCCGTTTGGGCGGGCTTCGCCACCTCATGCCGGTGACCTTTGGCATTGCAAGCCTTGCGGCCTTGTCGATGGCTGGCATCCCGCTGCTCAACGGATTTTTGTCCAAAGAAATGATGCTGGAAGAGGCGTATCACACCACGCTGTGGGGCATGCCTTATCTTGTTCCTGCGCTGGCCACCGTTGGCGCGCTTTTCTCTGCCGGGTACAGCTTTCGCCTTATTGGCCACGTCTTTCTGGGGCCAAAACGCGATGATTATCCCGCGGCCCCGCATGACCCCGGTGCGGGGCTGTGGTTGCCGCCTGCCTTGCTGGTCGTTTTGGTGGTCATCATCGGTGTCGCACCGTTCCTGGCCGAACCTTTCGTGAAGCTTGTGACCGCGTCCGTGCTTGGCACAGCAGCAGACGTGCCCCATGCCCATTTCAAGATCTGGCACGGCCTGACGCCCGCGCTTTACATGTCAATCATCGCTGTTGCAGGTGGCCTGACGCTTTTGGCTGTCTTCAAACCCAGCTTGCGGTTCTGGGATCTTTTGCCCCGACCCGAAGCAAAACGCATTTTTGATGCGGTGATCAACGCCTCGGTCGCCCTGTCACGTCAAATCATTCATCGCCTGCATGACGGCGCATTTTCCCGCTATGCCGCGATCATGGCCGTGACGGTTATGGCGGTTGGCTATCACGCTTGGGTCACCGGCACTGTTGGCCCTGCCACCCGCGCGCCCCAGCCTGCGAACCCCGTACAAATTGCCGGTTGGCTGATGTTGGTTACCGCCACCTTGGGTTTGGTCTTTTTGCACCGCAATCGCCTGTTGTCCCTTATCCTGATTGGGATTGTCGGGCTGGTGGTCTCGGTTAGTTTTGTGTTCTTTAGCGCGCCTGATTTGGCAATGACCCAGCTGACGGTAGAGGTGGTGACCATCATCCTATTGTTGCTGGCGCTGAACTTCCTGCCCAACCGCACGCCCATCGAAAGCAGCGTGTTGCGCCGCACCCGTGACGGCGCCATTGCGGCGGCGGGCGGGATTGCGACCATGGCGATGTCTTATCACTATCTTCTGCGCGACAGTATTGCCCCAAGTATTTCGGAGTTCCATCTTGCCAATGCCTATCAGGGCGGCGGCGGCAAGAACGTCGTGAATGTGATCCTGGTCGATTTCCGGGGGTTTGACACATATGGCGAGATTATCGTGCTTGGCATTGCTGCGCTGTTGATCTTTGCCCTAACCGAAACCCTGCTGGCAGGCCCGGTCAGGGCGCGGCTTTTGAACCGGAAACCGGATCAGCCCCGCGCGGGCATTATGCATCCAATGATGATGGTTGTGCTGACCCGTGTGATTATGCCTGTGGTTCTGATGGTCGGTTTCTACGTCTTTTGGCGCGGTCACAATGAGCCGGGCGGGGGCTTCATCGCGGGCCTCATCGTCTCAATTGCGGTGGTGATGCAATATATGGCAAGCGGGTTTTCCTGGACGGCTGCGCGGATCAGTTATCCTTATCACGGGGTGATTGGCACGGGTGTTTTGATCGCGGGATTGACCGGCGTTGGGTCGTGGTTGTTTGACAAACCCTTCCTGACCTCTGATTTCACCTATGTACGCATTCCACCGTTTGAAAAGTTTGAACTGGCCACAGCAGCCCTGTTTGACTTGGGCGTATTTTTCGCCGTTGTTGGCGCGGTCATGCTGTCGCTGGAAAGCTTTTCACGCCTTGCGCGCCGGGCCCATGTGCCGGACGCTGATCACCCCATGGATATTGACCCGTCACGCGATGACACCACACCAAAGGCGGAGCTGTAAATGGAACTTCTTGTTGCCTCAGCTATTGGCATCCTGACCTCAGCTGGCCTGTATCTGGTGCTGCGCCTGCGCACCTTTCCGGTCATCATGGGGGTGTCCCTTTTGACTTATGCGGTGAACATTTTCCTGTTTGCCTCTGGGCGGTTGACCGTTGGCGCGCCACCTATTCTGTCAAATGCGGCAAACTACACCGACCCTTTGCCACAGGCCTTGGTTTTGACCGCAATTGTGATTTCCTTTGGGATGACGGCCGTGATTGTGATGATCTCGCTTGGGGCTTATCTGGGCGGGGATGACGATCACATCGACGACCTTGCGGCGACACCAGAAGCGGACCCAAATACAGACCTAAACACTGAGGGCACGCAATGACCCATTGGATCATCCTGCCGATTGTGCTTCCGGCGTTTCTGGCACCTTTCATTGTCTTGGCGGCGCGCTATCACATCACCATTCAGCGGGTCATTTCCGTCTTTGGGACGCTTTGCCTTGTGGCGATCACCGCGGGTCTGTCTTGGCAGGCCTCTGACGGCACGGTCACGCTGTATCAGCTGAGCGACTGGGCCGCCCCCTTTGGCATTGTGCTGGTCGGGGATCGGCTTTCGACGCTGATGGTGTTGCTGACCTCTGCGCTTGCCTTTTTTGTCCTGCTCTACGCAATCGGCTCTGGCTGGGACAATCGCGGGCGGCATTTCCATGCTTTATTTCAGTTCCAGCTGATGGGCATCATGGGCGCGTTTCTGACAGGCGACCTCTTTAACCTCTTCGTGTTTTTTGAGGTTCTGTTGATCGCATCTTATGGCTTGATGATCCACACCGGCGGCACCGTTCGCCTGCGCGCGGGTGTGCAATATGTGCTTTATAATCTATTGGGATCCACACTGTTTTTGTTTGCGCTGGGGGCGATTTACGCAGAAACCGGCACGCTGAACATGGCTGATCTTGCAGGCCGGGTGCAGTTGATTGATGCCTCGGCCACCGTGGGCATTCGCATCGCGGCGGTGTTATTGTTGATGGTCTTTGCCGTGAAAGCCGCCGTGGTGCCGTTGCATTTCTGGCTGCCCTCAAGCTATGCCGAGGCCCCTGCCCCGGTCGCGGCCCTCTTTGCGATTATGACCAAAGTTGGCGCGTATGCGATCATTCGCGTTTACACGCTGATCTTCCCACCAGATCTGGCCGCCACGGCGGGTCTGCATGGGTGGTGGCTGTTGCCGACCGCCTTGGTGTCACTGGCCATTGGCATGGTCGGGATCCTCGCCGCCAAACAGCTGGACCGATTGGCCGCCTTTGCGGTGATCGGATCAATGGGCATGGTGATGGTGTCCATCTCGCTGTTCACGCCAGCGGGCATGTCGGCCGCACTGTATTACATTGTCCATTCCACCCTGGCCGCAGGCGCTTTGTTCCTGATCACAGATTTGGCGCGTGCGGGGCGGGACAATCTTGACCTGACACCCCAACCGCCCGTTTCGGGTGCCCCTTTGACGGCGGCGCTTTTCTTTGTGGCGGCCATTGCAATGGCGGGCCTTCCGCCCTTTTCAGGCTTTATCGGCAAGCTGTTGATCCTGAACGCGGCCTTTGACACGGCCTATGCGGCGTGGATCTGGGCCGTGATCCTGATCGCAAGCCTGATCAGCGTGGTTGGGTTTGCCCGCGCCGGCAGCGTTTTGTTTTGGAAAGCGCAATCCGTCGAGCAAGGCGAAAATGCCGAACCAAGCCCTGCGCCGTCAGGTCTGTCTTACGTCGCAGTTGGCGGGTTGGTCACGCTTTTGGTGGGGCACACGGTCTTTGCAGGCCCCGCGACCCAATACACCACCGCTATATCCGAACAGCTTTTTGCCCCGGAACGCTATCTTTCGACAGTTTTAGAAACACCCGGCAAACTGTCAGACCAAACAGAAGGAGCGCATTGAGATGATGAAACTCCTGCGTTGGTTGTTGCCGCACCCCGCCCTGACTTTGCTGCTGACACTTGTTTGGGTCTTGCTGCAAAATAGCGTGAGTTCGGGAATGGTGGTGTTTGGTCTGATCCTTGGCATCATCATTCCCATCGCCACCGCGCGCTGGTGGCCCGATCGCCCCAAGGCCGTGCATTTGGGAAAACTTCTCATCTATTGCGTCCTGGTGATGTGGGACATCATTGTCGCCAATGTGCAAGTGGCCTGGATTGTCCTGACGAAATCCAATGCCAAGATGAGCCCTGCTTGGGTGGTGATCCCACTTGAGCTGCGCTCGCCCGAAGCCATTACAGTTTTGGCAGGCACCATCACACTGACCCCCGGCACCGTGTCCGCCGATCTGTCAGATGGGGGGCATTACCTGTTGGTGCATGCGCTTGATGCCGAAGATCCCGACGCCGTGCGCGATGATATCAAACAGCGCTATGAACGTCGCCTACAGGAGATTTTCAGATGACCCTTGCAACTGAAATGATGAATTGGTCGCTTTACGCCGCATTTGTCATCGTCGCGATCGCACAGATCATGGCGATGATCCGGCTTTGGATTGGCCCAAGCACCGGGGACCGCATTCTTGCGCTGGACACAATGTTCATCAATGCAATCGGCCTGATTGTGCTGCTTGGCATCGCCCAAGGGGTGCAGATCTATTTCGAGGCGGCCCTGATCATTGCCATGCTGGGCTTTGTCTCAACCGTGGCCTATGCGCGATTTGTGCTCCGGGGGGATATTATCGAATGACGATTGAAATCCTCGCCACCTATACCATCGCGCTGCTTCTGCTCATTGGTACAATCTTCACGCTGGTCGCAGCCATTGGTCTGTTGAAACTCAACGATCCGATGACCCGTCTGCACGCGCCAACCAAGGCGGGCACCGTGGGGATCGGAGCCTTTCTTATGGCGTCCATTCTCCAGTCCTATACCTTCGGCGAAGGCTCATTTCATGAGCTGCTGATCATGGCATTTTTATTTGTAACCGCGCCAGTTTCGGCAAACTTCATGGCCAAGGTAAGCCTTCACCGTGGGGCCTGCGCCCTGCCACCGCCGACACCACAGGATGAAACATGGTCAACCTTGAACCACTTTGATCATGACGGAGAGGTCGAAGAGGTGGCGCGGGATGATAAGCCCAATCCTGTATGACGTTTCGCATGAAACACGCCTCACCAAGCGCCGCCTGAAATCAAAGGCATCAACGCCAAAAAGACGGCATGTTTTAACAGGCCGCCATCAACCGGTAAACGATTTGTGCTGCGGTGAAATCCCACGCGGCATTGCCGTCAGGTGCCAGTTCAACCACATCAAACCCCACGCAACGCCGCCCTTTTAGCGCGTGTTCCACCAGATGCAGCGCCTGATAATAGCCAAGCCCACCGGGAACCGGCGTGCCGGTGGCAGGCATTTGTGACGGGTCAAGCCCATCCACATCAAAGCTGACATAAACCAGTTCTGGAAAGTCGTCCGGCAGGTCCACGGACTGGATATTGCCGGTGACCAACGCCTCAGCATCCACATGAAACACGCGATTTTGCACCCGGCTTTCTGCCTCTTGGGCACACAGCGCACGCACGCCAAACTGGGCCAAACGCACACCCTCCTCCGCCAGCAAATGCATGACCGATGCATGAGAATGTTTCTCGTCTTGATACGCGACGCGCAGATCCGCATGGGCATCCACCTGCACAATGCCGATCGGCTGGCCAAGGGCGCGCGCAACCCCCATCACCGCCCCATAGCTAAGCGAGTGTTCCCCGCCCAAGGTAACGGGGATTTTCCCAGCCCGCACCGCGCGTTCCGTCCGCAGCGCCAAACGCGCCATCACCTCGGGCAACGGCCCCTCGCAATCAAGCGCGGGTTCCGTGAAAATCCCATCGGCACAGGGTTCGGCGGTGCCACAGATCCGCTCCAGCTCATCCGACGCATCCAAAATAGCACCCGGCCCCTTTGCGGTGCCAGCCCCATAGGAAACCGTGCGTTCAAGTGGGACCGGGATCACCCAAAATCGGGCGGCTTCGGTGCGTTCATCAGCGGTCAGCTCACTGTCGAGAAAGATGCTCATCTTGGGATCCTTACGAAAGACGATCTTTGAAATCGGTATAGGAAAATTGCTTCACAATCTGCAACGCGTCGCTTTGGCTGTTCCACAAAGCAATTGTCGGCAAGGGGACACCGTTGAATGTGTTGGTTTTCACCATCGAATAATGGGCCTGATCGAGAAAGGCGAAACGGTCCCCAATCTTGAGCGGCTCTGCGGTGGTGTAGTCACCGATGACATCCCCGGCCAGACAGGACGGCCCACCAAGCCGGTAGGTATGCCCATCGTCAACTTCATCCAACATCGCAGGGCGATACGGCGCCTCGATCACATCGGGCATATGGCAAGTGGCGGAAATATCGGTGATCGCAAGGTTCATGCTGTTCTGCGGCAGATCAAGCACTTCGCCCACCAGAATGCCCGCATCCAAGGCCACCGCCTCGCCGGGTTCAAGATAAACCTCAACCCCATATTTGGCCCGAATATCTTTAATAAACGCAATCAAAGCCTCACGGTCATAATCATCACGGGTAATGTGATGCCCACCCCCAAAGTTCAACCATTTCAGGCCGTTAAGATAGGGTGTGAGCGTCTGTTCCACCGCCGCCCATGTGCGGGCCAGCGGGTCAAACCCTTGTTCGCACAACGTGTGCATGTGAACCCCATCCACGCCCACAAATACGCCATCCGTCAGGCTGCTGATCGGCGTGCCGAGCCGCGAACAGGGCGCGCAGGGATCGTATTTGGCGACCTCACCCTCGGAATGCTCGGGGTTCAGGCGCAGCCCAACCTCTTTCCCCGCCGCCTGACATTTGGTCAGAAACCGGTCTTTCTGAGCGGGGCTGTTAAAGATGATGTGGTCCGAAAGACTGATGATCTCGTCGATCTCGCTGTCTTTGTAACCCGCGCAAAACGTGGCCAGCTCGCCGCCATATTCCTCGTGCCCCAAACGGGCCTCATAAAGCCCACTGGCACAGGTGCCACCCAGGTGCTGACGCACCAATGGGGCCAGAGAAAACATCGAAAACGCCTTGAGCGCGGCCAGCACATGTGCGCCCGACCGGTCTGCCACATCCGACAGGATCGTCAGATTGCGGGCGATTGCCACCTCGTCCACCACAAAGGCCGGGGTCGGCACGCGGGACAGATCAAAGTCGCGAAAGGCGCCGGCATCCCCGGCTTGGGTGGTCATCATCTCGGGCATGGGAAACCCCATTTTGGGCAAAAAGGAAGCCCGGCGTGACCGCCGGGCCTGTGTTTAGAAATCGACGGGACCATCGAGTTCATGCACCTGCCACGGCAACCCGTGCGCGTTCAGCATATCCATGAAATCATCGGGATCGAGCTGTTCCATATTCCACACGCCAGGCGCATTCCAATTGCCCTTGAGCATCTGTGCCGCGCCGATCATGGCAGGCACACCTGTAGTGTATGACACCGCCTGCGAACCGACCTCAGCAAAGCATTCTTCGTGGTCGCAGATGTTGTAGATGTAAAAGGTCTTTTCACCCGAGCCATCTTTCGCCTGACCCGTCGCGATATCGCCGATACAGGCCTTGCCTTTGGTCAGCGCACCAAGATCTCCGGGATCGGGCAGCAGGGTTTTCAGAAACTGGATCGGGATGATTTCCTGACCCTGATGCATCACAGGTGTGATCCCGGTCATGCCAACATTCTGCAGCACCTTGGCGTGCATGATATAGGCATCCCCAAAGGTCATCCAGAACCGCGCGCGCTCAATCTCGGGGAAATGGGTCGACATCGACTCCAGTTCCTCATGGTACATCAGATACATATTTTTGGGGCCAACGCCGGGGAAATCAAACGCGACCTTATGGGTCATGGCGGGGGACACTTGCCAATCGCCATTTTCCCAATGGCGCGCGTCGGCCAGCACTTCGCGCAGGTTGATCTCGGGGTTGAAATTGGTTGCAAACGCCTGTCCATTGTCACCGCCATTGGCGTCGAGCACGTCGATCTGGCGGATGGTATCAAGCTTGTGTTTCTTGAGCCAGGTCGCAAACACACTGGTCACGCCCGGATCAAAACCTGAGCCCAAGATTGCCGTCAAACCGGCCTCTTTGAACTTATCCTGATAGGCCCATTGCCAGTGGTATTCAAACTTGGCCACATCTTCGGGCTCGTAATTCGCGGTATCAAGGTAATGGCATCCGGCCTCAAGGCAGGCATCCATCAGCACGAGATCCTGATAGGGAAGCGCAAGATTAACGAGAAGCTCGGCCCCGGTTTCGCGGATCAACGCAACCGTTGCCGCCACATCCATCGCGTCCAAAGCAGCGGTTTTGATCTCAACACCGGTGCGCTCTTTTACGCTCGCGGCAATCGCATCACATTTCGATTTGGTCCGGCTGGCCAGCGTGATGTCGGTAAAGATATCCGCGTTCATCGCCATCTTATGCACGGCTGCGTGACTTACGCCGCCCGCCCCAACAACAAGTGTCTTACCCATGGTGGCTTTCTCCTTCCTGAGGTTATTCATAATAAGTGTAGCCATTGATCGAGTCGCGGTAGGCCCCAATCAGGATCTTGCGATCACTGGCTTTCACAGCCCCGCTCGAAATTGCCTCATCGACCATTTTGCGAAAGGCCGCAACGCAATCGGCGGGATCATATTCAACATAAGACAACACCTGAGAAATCGTGTCGCCCTCTTGTTCATGCAACAGATCAAACCCGCCATCCGCGCGCAGATCGATCGTCACCACATTGGTGTCCCCAAAGAGATTGTGCAAATCACCCAGCGTTTCCTGATACGCACCGACAAAAAACACCCCAAGGTAATAGCGGCCTTCCTCAGGTAATGAATGTACGGGAAGCGAGGGCGAGATGCCATCGGCGAGAATAAACTGATCCACTTTGCCATCGCTGTCACAGGTAATGTCAGACAGAACCGCGCGACGGTCCGGCACTTGGTTGAGCATCTGAAGCGGCACAATCGGGTGCAGCTGATCAATCGCCCAAACATCCGGCAAGGATTGGAACAGCGAGAAATTGCAGTGATAGACATCCGCCACTTTCTCCAGATGCTCGCCCATCTCGTTGACCTCATCCGAGGCCGCTACAAGGGCTTTGATCCGGGCGGTCAATGACAGGTAAATACGTTCCGCCCGCGCCATTTGGCGCAGATCCACATATCCACGGCGAAACAAGGCCCGCAGCTCATCGCGATAGAAGGACGCATCGTTCCAGCATTCCTGCACGCGCCCGGCCTCCAGATACCCTGAAATCGCCGCGAGATCGGCCACCAGATGATGATCATCTGGCTGCACATCCGGCGCATCAGGGGCATCATAAAGCGTGGTTTCCAACACATCGAAGATCAACATCGACGAAGTTGCCGCCACCGCCCGCCCGCTTTCCGTCACCAAAATCGGGTGCGCCAGCTCTGCCTCATCCATCGCATAGGCCACGGTTTCCACCACATTGGCGCAATATTCTTCGACGGTATAGTTGATCGAGTTTTCCGCCGCGCGCTTTTCGCCGGTGTAATCAATGCCCAAGCCGCCACCCAAATCCAGATGGGTCAGCGGCGCGCCTTCGCGGGTGAGTTCAACAAAATAGCGGCATGCCTCCGCCGCGGCCCGGCGCACATCATTGACGTCCGGCACCTGACTGCCCAGATGCGAGTGCTGCAACTGAAGGCAATGCAACAGCCCTTCGTCTTTCAGCCGGTCCACAACGCGCAGCAATTGGTCGGTGTTCATGCCAAAGGTAGACCGATCCCCCGAGCTTTCCTGCCACTTTCCGCCAATCTGGTTGGTCAGTTTCACGCGGACGCCCAGCAAGGGATCAATCCCCAGCTCACGGGTCACTTCGATCACCGTTTCCGCCTCTTTTGGGCTTTCCAGAACAATCACTGTGTTGAAACCAAGGCGGCGCGACAGGATTGCCAGCCGAATGAACTCGGCATCTTTCACCCCGTTACAGACAATCAGCGCGTCCTTGGCCAGACGATGCGCCAGCGCAATGACCAACTCAGGTTTGGATCCAGCTTCGAGCCCATAATTGAACGGGCGGCCAAATTCGACAATCCGATCTACGACCTGCGCCTGTTGGTTCACCTTGATCGGGAAAACGCCACGATAGGGCGCCTGATATCCAACACGTTTGATGGCACTGGCGAAGCTTTCATTGATGTTGCGAATTTCATGTTCCAGAAACGAACTGACCCGCAACACCAGCGGCGAGGCAATGCCGCGCTGTTCCAAGTCTTGCAGAATGTCAGGAAGGCTGATCGGGGTCGCAGAATCGCGCGCCGGATCGCATAGCGCGACATCCCCATTGGGGAGAACTGTAATCAGTCCTTTGCCCCAACGATCGACGCCATAAATGGTCTCGGAACGAGTGTGGTCTTGCTTCAAGTGAGGCGACCTTTTCTTTTGATTGTAAACGAAAAAACCAGAAGGACAGATGTTTTACGCCTGCATATCAGGCAGGGTGCGAACGACCCATTTGTCTGTAATGAAACCACGTCATGCGCATGCACTCCTGAAGTTTATCTCAGTCAGAGGACGTTGTTATACGGTGAATGGTGGTAGGTTCCAATAGGGAATTTCCCCTTGGGCAAGGGCAGAAAAGGCGTACATCTGCCGTGGTCCTGAGCAGTGGCAATACGACTTTCAGGCCGTGTAAATGCACCGATGTTCTGCCGACCACCTATACATCATCCGGCCTGGCGAGGGTGACCACAAGGGTGACCACTTTGACTTAGTGGAAATCCCGACTTGGAAACAATTTCTTAGCCTGATCCCTGGGGTGGAATGCGCGACCTGTGGGAGTAGAATGTTTGGGCCGAGGGCTATCGTCAGCCTGGGGCAATGTTTGACCAATCGTATCATCCATGGGGTGCCCAAGCTCGGACAGTTTGTACGACATGTCCTGAATATCCTGTGCAATAAGGTGAACGACGATGCCTTCACGTTGCAGGTGCCCCGATACCTGCAACAACCTTCCCCCCATCACTGCGGCTCGAAACCGTTTGTAGACCTTGGACCAAACCACAATGTTACTGACGCCAGTCTCATCCTCAAGCGTCAAGAACACCACGCCTGAGGCCGTGCCTGGGCGTTGACGTGTAATGACCAAACCGCAGACCGTGACACGACCAAGGGGAACATGTGGCAGTTCAGAATGTGGTGTCGTGTTGGGCAATGACGGTCGTATCAGTTCGACGGGGTGAGCCCGCAGTGACAGTCGCATTGATACGTAATCTTCGACCACCGCCTCCCCCAAATTCATGATAGGCAACGCGACCTTCGGTTCGGCAATCACTTCACCATCAATGGGATCATTGAACAGCGGCAAACGTGTGTCAGCCCGGATCGCCTTGACCTGCCACAACGCATCACGCCGCGTTAACCCGAGATCGGTGAACGCATCAGCCTCGGCCAAGCGTTCCAATGTCCCCGATGAAACACCAGCGCGGTGCCAAAGACTGGGGATGTCGTGATACCCATTCCCACGGGCGCTTACGATCCAGTCTGCGTCTTCTTGTTTCATACCCTTGATTTGTCGAAACCCCATCCGCAGGGCCAGATTGCCGTCACCCCGCTTTTCCAGACGATTATCCCAGTCGGAGTTGTTGACACAGATGGGGCGGATTTCGATGCTGTGTTCACGGGCATCCCGTATGATCTGGGCCGGTGCATAAAACCCCATTGGCTGGGAGTTCAGGAGCGCACAGGCGAAGGCGGCTGGGTGGTGGCATTTCAACCACGCGGACACATAGGCCAGCATGGCGAAGGCTGCGGCATGGCTTTCGGGGAAACCATACTCACCAAAACCTTCGATCTGGGTGAAGCAACGATCTGCAAAATCAGCATCATAACCACGCCTTAGCATACCGCTGATAAAGCGATCTCTGAACGTGCCGATCGTTCCCATTTTGCGGAATGTCGCCAAGGATCGCCTGAGATGATCGGCTTCTTCTGGACTAAACCCTGCCGCAACGACCGCGATCTGCATTGCCTGTTCTTGGAACAACGGAACGCCGCATGTCTTGCCAAGCACAGCCTTCAACTCAGCCGAGGGAAAGCTGACCGCCTCTTTCCCCTGTCGACGATTGATATAGGGATGTACCATTCCCCCCTGAATTGGACCTGGCCGCACAATCGCGACCTCAATCACGAGATCATAGAAGGTGCGGGGCCGCATCCGTGGCAAGAAGTTCATCTGCGCACGGCTCTCTACCTGAAACACACCAATCGCATCTGCCCCGCAAAGCATGTCGTAGGTCTTGGTGTCTTCTTGTGGGACCGTCGCAATGGCAAGTTCAGGGCCATCATGGGACGAGATCAAATCAAAACATTTGCGGATGCAGGTCAGCATCCCAAGCGACAGGATATCGACCTTTAGGATGCCCAAAGTGTCGATATCGTCTTTGTTCCATTCGATCACGGTGCGATCTTCCATCGCTGCATTTTCAATCGGGCAGAGTTCGTCCAAACGCCCTTGAGTGATGATAAAACCGCCAACATGTTGGGACAGGTGCCGTGGAAACCCGATGATTTCACCGATCAAACGCAGGGTCTGTGCAAGGCGGCGGTCACTTGGATCAAGGCCAAGTTCGCGGACACGGGTTTCATCAACACCTCTGCCTGACATCCCCCAGATTTGCCCCGTCAGACCGGCCAATACATCCTGTGAAAGCCCCATGACCTTGCCGACTTCACGAATGGCCGCTCGTGTTCGAAAATGAATGACGGTGGCACACAAGCCAGCTCTGTGTCGGCCATATTTCTCATAGATATGCTGCACCACTTCTTCACGGCGCTCATGTTCAAAGTCGATATCAATATCTGGTGGCTCGCCGCGATGTTCCGACATGAACCGTTCAAACACCATCGTGATGGTTTCTGGGCCAACATCGGTGATTCCCAACGCATAACACAGGATCGAGTTCGCCGCCGATCCACGCCCCTGGCACAAAATCCCCCGTGATCTGGCAAAGACAATAATGTCATGCACCGTCAGGAAATAGGCTGCAAACCCCAACGATTTCACCAGTTTCAGTTCCTTATGCACCAAGCCTTGCACATGCTCTGACACCCCATTGGGATACCGCCGCTTCAGGCCAAGATGCGTCAACCGTATCAACCTGTCTTGCGCCGTTTCCCCATCGTTCACCTCTGTCGGATAGTCGTAAGACAGCTCCGACAGGCAAAAGCTACACTTGGCGATTATTTCTTGTGTTCGCCGAATGGCCGCCGGGTGCTTGTGAAAAAGGCGGGCCATATCCTGAAGCCCCTTTAGCCGACGTTCCGCATTTGGAAGGGCACGTTTCCCGATATCGTCAATGCTGCATCCTTCACGCAGGCAGCTCAGCACATCCGCCAACTGTCGACGTGATCCGTGGTGCATCAGCACATCGCCAATGGCGACCATTGGCGCAGACGTGGCGTGGGACAATGACATGCAACGGTCAAATTTCGCTTGATCACTGCCATCGTAGCGTGGCGCACATCCCAGATACACATTCGAAGGAAAGACCCGCGCCATCTCTGCGATATGGCCTGCGGCATCTCCGTCGTTCTCTTGGGGGATCGCAATCAATGTCATGCCAGACCCGCCCGCCGTCAGGTCGCGATATGACAGATGACACTGTCCTTTGGGGGCACGTCGTTTGCCAAGGGTCAGTAATCGCGATAGCGCCTCATACCCCTTTCGATCCTTGGGCAACGCGATCCAATGCACCGTGCTGTCTTGCAGGACCAACCTGGCCCCGACGATTAGCTTGGGGAACTGATGCCCAATGTCAGGGCGGCGGATTGAATTGGCTTGCGTGATTGTCCGGCTGCTGTGGTCCACCTGCTGGGTTGATTTTATCGCAATATCCTTTGCGGCCATGCGTTTGATTTCTTGCAACGCAGCATAGGCCCGCACCACGCCTGCCAGCGAGTTCTGGTCGGTTATCGCGATCGCAGACAGGCCCAGTTCCGCTGCCCGTGTGACCAGTTCCTCGGGGTGAGACGCCCCTTTGAGAAAGGTAAAGTTGCTGGTGGCACAAAGTTCGCCGTAGGTCATGCGAACACCCCTTGCACAAACCAACTTGGATTTTGCGGCGTATGGAACATCCAAAGGCGATGTCCCTCTCTCGTCTCAACCTGCCAATAATCACGGACACCATGCCGCCAGTTCTCATCCTCTAACCACCATTCAGGGGCAATCCGTTCTGGCCCAGTGAGACGCCCAACGGTGAATGACATCGCCCGCCACTTGAACCTGTTTGGTGGGCGATGCCCCTGTGCCGCGATATATTCAGGTGGGAACAACCGAATAGGCCGCGGGTTCGTCAGACCCCATGACCCGTTTGGTTCAGACCATGCTGCAGGTGAAACAATATAGCTGCGTTCAGGGATGTGACTGTCAGCGGGCAGGAACCTTTGGATGTTTTCCAAACCGATGCGATTGCCTAATCGTGTCATCAAATCGTGCAAATCGCCGCTGTCATGCCCTCTGTGACTTTGGGAAATCTGTTCGACGGGCAGCGGTTCAACCTGTGTGGCCACAAGGCGCAATTGGTCGATGCCAAAGCCTGCATCAATCCCATCTACGCCCTTTGCGAACAGCGGCAGCATTCTGTGCGGATCACGTAAGGCCCGTGCAAGCCGCAGCTCAACACTTTGGTCGGCCCCATCAATACGGCGACAGATCAGACATAACACCCGCGCACCAGACGTGTCCCGGGCCAGCTTTTCACACAATGGCAGTAACAGACGCTCAACACCCGCCATTACATCCTTGGCCAAGCCAATTGGTTCAGGAAGGGTCAGCCGCATCGCATAGTTCTGTTGGTTTTTCTCAGGAGAGAGGCTTTCGGCCTGATGCCCCAAAGCCTGATCCAGGCGCATGAGAACGGATGCCCCAAACCTTTGACCGATAGTTGCACGAGGCAAGTCCGCAAGTTGTCCAACGGCCTTAATACCCAGCCGTTGCAGGGTTATATCCTCTTTGGGTGTAATCCTAAGACAGGCAACAGGCAGCGCATTTATGGCCTGTCGTGTCTGGCCCACTTGTGCGAGACCTTCACCAAATCGCGCCAATGCCCATGCCGCACCGACCGTATCAGCCAAACCGATGCGCAGCGTGAGTTTGGACCCTCCCAACCGCATACGCATATCCTGCAACATCGCAATCTCCCCCCCAGACAGATGCGCAGACCCTGTCACATCAAGCAGCAAACCATCAGGCCCGTCTTTACCGACCCACGGACAATACCGTTTGGCCCATCTGACAAGGCCATCTAGAAACGCCTGATCCGCCCGTGGATTATGTTCGTCCGTCTGGAGTTCGGGACAGAATGAACGCGCATCCGCCAACCCCATCCCGCGTCTTAAACCACGTTGTTCAGCAAGCGGATTTAGACACAATAAGCGGTCTGCATTCCCGATCTGTGCAATGACCGCGAAAGGGCCTTCACGATAGCGTTTCCGAAGGAGCCGTTCGCTCGACATGCTGGGAAACCACAGAGATACGACGCGCCGTTTCATTCCACCTTACATTCCAACTCCCATTTGTTCCTGATTTGTTCTTATTAAGCGACCACCGCATTTGAGTCGAGTCATCAGAGGAATAAACGGGGGCGACATGCCAACGTGTCTGTGTCGCATTGCTGCCCATGCCATCACACACAATCATAAGACCGGTTGAGCCACCCGCCTCTGCAGCCAGTTGCAACCTTCGCCCAGATGTCAACGACAAGGGCGCCGTAAGCTCGGCTATCACCAATGAGACAACGCCCGATCGCAATGCTTCTTCCGTCGCAGCCAGCACATCAGTTGGGCTATTACACTTTCCGATCAACACCTGATGTGGGTCACAATGCATCTGTAAGCCAAGGGGGTTTACCACCTCTGTTACCCACCCCTCGACAAACCAAATCGCGGTTCCCTCAGTCTTCCCGCAACAGATCGACGCAAAGCTATACGCCCCTGCTCCAGTAACCTCGTGGTACCGAGAAGGCTTTAAGGGGAATACATCTGCGAATTGGCTGGGCATCAATATTTATGTTCACTAAACGTTCCTAATTTCAAGTGCCCATTGCGTAAGATCGCAGCACACTCCTTTCCAGTCAAAGCGACCCATAATTTACGCGCGATAATTAATTTCTTTACAACACCCATTTTTCCAATCAACTTTCGAAAGCAGGAATTACCACGGCCCAATGGAAGTATTCACCAATGAGCGACCAAAAAAGTTCACTAGTCGCTTACTTTTTTTGCTAGGTGGTTTTCTTACAGTGCGCAGGCCCGTTGGACATACCCCCACGCTAAAACCATCCAGTATTCAGCTGGTGCATGAGGTTGCATACGCTTGCATTGAATTGCGAATTTAATGGTGGCAAGAAACCCCCATCTAGTAAGTTTTATTTAAAAATAACAACTTGATGGGGTTTCTGGCGGAGACGAAGGGATTCGAACCCTCGAGACCCTTCCGGGCCTACTCCCTTAGCAGGGGAGCGCCTTCGACCACTCGGCCACGTCTCCGTCGACCCGTATAAGTGCGCAAAACCAGATAAACAAGGCCAAAAAATACAACCTTTTGAAAAAACCTCAACGACAAGAAGCTTGCGGAATTCGGCACAAATCGGAACTGTAATGCACCAGTGTTTGGCAAGAATTTGGCAATTTCTTCAGCTCCCATTTTATTGCAGTATTTTAGCGATACCCAATGCTCACCGCAGTTATACTGCGTGATGTTCTCAGCTCCAGTTGAACAAATCATTCCCACCGAAACGGCCGGTGCACTCAGGTAAATGCCTTACAAACCCAATGTCTAAGACATTTCGACGACGTCAGCGTCAAAGGCAAAACAGAGTTAGGGCTCATTATGTTGCGACAAGGCAACCAGCCCAACCACGCATTCCACAGGAGTGGCATCGCATCGTTTTCAAGCCTTTCGTTCCCAAGACTTCAAGTCGTTGACCTCCCGCCATCATCCACTCCTCAGTGGTTACGATGAGCAACAAACCCTCTCTTAGCAAATAGAACTGTTTGGTCCCATGGGCGCTGACCTCAGACAGTTGAGGTTCGCCTGCCAGCTGAGCTGAGTGATCAATCCATCATGGGCAAGCGTGCCGTTGATGCGGCCTGCGCCAGTTGCCACGGTGAGAATGCCGCCGGTCAACAAGGGACCGCTCCGCCGCTGACCCACAAAATCTATGAGCCCAGACTCCATGCTGATATGGCGTTTGTCCTTGCTGCGCAGCCTGGGGTCGGGGCACACCACTGGCCCTTTGGCGACATGCCGCCAGTCGAAGGCGTGACCAACGCTGACAGTGCTACCATCGTTTCTTACGTGAGAGAATTACAACGTGAGAATGGGATAAACTGATCGTTGAGTATCTTCATCGGCAATAAATTTGGGCAATTGCTCATCTTGATCGGCGTGGTCTTTGTCGGTCTTATTGCTTTGGGTGAACCCGCTTTGGCGCACGGAAAACACGGCCAGAGCATGGAAGCCGTTGTCAGTGTCGATGAGGCCCAGCACATCGCGACTGATCACAAACGACATTGCCACGGTGGCGCGTTTTGTTCTGGCTCCGTGATCGTTTTCTCATCTGAGGTGGTGCCACAATTCGACGAACAATAGGCGCGACATAGCATTCCCGAAGCAACTCAGGCCTCGCCCGTTTCATCCTCTTTCGATCCGCCACCTCCCCGCTACCTGATCTAAAAAATGCGAACCTGCGCGGGTTTTCCACGCGTCGATATTTTCGGACAGGAGAAATAATATGAAAATCGAGAAGCTTGCGATTGGCGCCGTGGCCGCGTCGTTGCTTTCTATGGCGGCATGGGCGTGATGAAAAAGGCCCTCAAGGTGCTGACGCCCATGATGCGAGGGCAGATCGCATATGATGCTGATGTTATTCGCGCGATGCACCTGCATGGGCATCATTTTCAAGAGGAAAGGCCAGACGACAGCCTCCGCCCGCTGCGCGACACGATCTTGATGGGTCGCGGGCAAGAACGAACCATCGTTTTCCGGGCCAAAAATCCGGGCGACTGGCTTTTGCACTGCCACATGCTGTCCCATCAGGTAGCCGGCATGAAAACTTGATTGTGGGTCACAACATGATGAGCCGCAAACAGATATTACTCTTGGCAGGACGAGTTGTTTTGCTTGCTACTGCGGCCGCCGACGCGCCTCCACCAACGCTCAGCACGGTTTCAGCCGGTATTGCCCGCGGGTGGGATGTTCAACCCGCCCGTCGCGGGTCAACTCGGCCAGCGCCCGGTAAACGCTTTCGTGCGAAAGGCCGAGTTCTGCAGCAAAATCCAGCACGGTGCCGGTCAGCCGCCCATCGGCCAAGCCGGCCAGAACCCTGTCCTTTGCAGATCGGATCGCCAAAAGTTCCAAATGTCGACGATAGGTTTGAACCTGCCCGGCCAGTCGTTTTACAAAGGCCGTCGCAAATGCGCTGTCCTTGGCCATGGCCGCCAACACGCTCTGCCTGTCGAATGCCAAGACGACGCTGGGCTGCTGCGAAATCGCATCACAATGGTAGTGGTCTGAGAACACTGACGGCTCGGCAATCGTATCTCCGGCGGTGGCGCGGAACATCGTCACTTTCTGTCCAGCTTCGGTGTGCCGGATCAGGTTGACCGCCCCGCTTTGAAGAAAAAACATCGCCCTGCTCGGGTCGTCTTGCCGAAACAAGGCATCGCCGCTGCGCAGATCTCGCTGTGATATCCCGTGCCTGGGGAGCGATCCGAACGGGGGTGGGAGTTCATTGATTTGCTTCATTATGATCGAAATCATAAAGCTTATTCGGCGGGTTTGCCAGTTTGTTGGACATAGCGAACAGAAAGGTCATTCATGCTTCGACACGTCCTCAATTTCCTTCTCGCGATGGGCGTTTTCATCGCACCTGCGGATGCGCAATCCTCACATGATCACAGCGCAATGGCGCATGTATCTGCGGTTCCGACCGAACCTGGTCAGGGTGCTTTTGCCGCTGTCTCTGAAATCGTCGCGATGCTGATGGCTGATCCTAATACGGATTGGTCGCGGGTCGATATCAGCGCCCTGCGCGACCATCTGGTTGATATGGACCTGCTGATCACCCACGCAGAGGTGAGCGCGGAAAATGTTTCTGGCGGCGCTGTCTTTCAGATTTCGACGACTGGGCCAGGTGGTGCTGCCGCCCGTCGCATGGTGCCGGCCCATGCCCCATTTCTGACGGCCGAAACGGGTTGGATCAGCGAGGTCGCCGACAAGGGGGATCACCTCGTCTGGACTGTGACATCAGACACCGAAGCGCAGACCATTCGCGCGTTAGGGTTCTTTGGTCTGATGGCCGTCGGCGCGCATCATCAAGAGCATCACTTGGGTATGGCAACCGGTCAAATGGTCCACTGACTCATGCGACGCGTGAACTGGGATAGCCTTCGTCTTCCAAGATTTTCGCGAGGGCTTCTTCTTGGAGTTGGCTGGTCACATGCACGGTGCGGGCTTCCAGATCGAACCTCAGAACCGCGTCGGCGTCGGCGGTTTTCACAGCCTTTTCGATGGCGGCGGTGCAATGGCCGCAGCTCATGTCGGGAACGTTGAACATGATCATGATGGGCTCTCCTTTCTTGGGGTGTTTCCGACGTAGGGGTTCCCACGGGGTAAGGTCAATACTCAAGAATTTGTGATCAAACGCCCTTGACCTTCCCCTTACTGGAACCTCGCATGTATGTATCAAAGACGTGAGTCGTGGAGCATGACATGTCACTAAAGAAGACCATCAAACTGTCCGTCGAAGGAATGAGCTGCGCATCCTGTGTGGGGCGTGTGGAAAAGGCGCTGGCCGCTGTGCCTGGCGTTTTTGATCCCACGGTAAACCTGGCAAGCGAGACCGCGCAGTTGCACTTTCAGGCGCCCGCCGATCTGGCAAGCATAACCGCAGCCTTGGAGGCGGCCGGGTATCCGGCCGTGACGGCGCAGGTGGTTCTGGATGTCGAGAATATGACCTGCGCGTCCTGTGTGGGGCGGGTGGAACGGATGTTGAAAAGAGCGCAGGGCGTGGTGGATGCAAAGGTCAATCTCGCCACCGAAACGGCCACTGTTCGGTATGTCGAAGGGGCGGTTACGCCCGCCGATCTGGCGCGCGTTGCAACGAACCTTGGTTACCCGGCGAAGCTCAAGGCAGGCGAAGATAAACGCAAGGCGGATCGTAAGGCCGCTGACATCACCCGGTTGGGATGGCTGACCCTGATTGCTGCGCTTTTGGCGCTGCCGGTGTTCATTGTCGAAATGGGCAGTCACGTCTTTCCCGGAATGCACGCGCTGATTGATCGCACAATTGGCATGCAAAACAGTCGTTTGGTTCAATTTGCGCTGACCACGGCGGTGTTGTTCGGACCCGGTCGGCTGTTCTATACCAAAGGTTTCCCACTGCTGTTTAAAGGCGCGCCAGACATGAATTCTCTGGTCGCTCTGGGCACATCTGCCGCCTATGGTTTTTCGCTGGTGTCGACCTTCGCGCCCGGTCTGCTGCCGGCTGGCACGGCAAATGTGTATTACGAAGCCGCCGCGGTGATCGTTGTGCTGATCCTTCTGGGCCGGTTCCTTGAAGCCCGCGCAAAGGGGCGCACGGGCGAGGCAATCCGCAAGCTGGTTGGGCTTCAGGCCAAGATCGCCCACGTTGAACGGGGCGGTGCGGTGATAGAGGTGCCAATCGAGGACATCATATTGGGGGATGTGATCCATGTGCGACCCGGAGAGAAGATTGCCGTCGACGGCGAAGTCCTGTCTGGCGCGTCCTATGTCGACGAAAGCATGATCACCGGCGAACCCATTCCGGTGGAAAAGACGCAAGGGGCCAACGTCGTGGGTGCCACGGTGAATGGCACCGGAGCACTGACGTTTCGCGCGACAGCCGTGGGGGCGAACACAATGCTGGCGCAGATCATCCAGATGGTTGAACAGGCACAAGGCGCCAAACTTCCGATCCAGGGCGCTGTGGACAAAATCACGACGTGGTTTGTGCCTGCCGTCATTGGGGCCGCCGCTGTGACGGTCTTGGCGTGGTTCCTGTTTGGTCCCGCGCCAGCGATCAGCTATGCTTTGGTGGCCGGGGTTGCGGTGCTGATCATCGCGTGTCCCTGTGCGATGGGGCTGGCCACGCCGACCTCGATCATGGTGGGCACCGGACGCGCCGCCGAAATGGGCGTGCTGTTTCGCAAGGGGGATGCGCTGCAGATGCTGCAGGAGGCCCGCGTGGTTGCGGTCGACAAAACCGGAACGCTGACCGCCGGGCGACCGGAACTGACCGATCTTGTGGTGGCTGAAGGGTTTGATGAGGCAGATGTTTTACGACTTGTGGCCGCTGTCGAAGCCCGGTCCGAGCACCCGATTGCCGAAGCCATCGTTCGTGCTGCCGAGGCGCAAAATGTCGGGGCCGCAGAACTCTGCGATTTTCAATCAATTACCGGCTATGGTGTGCAGGCCATGGTTGATGGCCGCAAGGTGGTGGTCGGCGCAGATCGTTTGATGATCCGCGAGGGTCTGTCGCTGGACACCTTGTGCGACACCGGAGATGTCTTGGGCCGTAAAGGCCGCACCCCACTTTATGCCGCCATCGACGGGCGAGTGGCCGCCGTGATTGCCGTGGCGGATCCGATCAAGCCGACCACGCCGGGCGCAATTTCCGCGCTGCATGATTTGGGGCTTAAGGTTGCCATGATCACCGGCGACAATCAGGGCACAGCTGATGCCATCGCGGCTGAGCTGGGCATTGATATGGTTATCGCCGAAGTGTTGCCGGACGGGAAGGTCGCGCATTTGGACCGGCTTCGCGAGGGGGGAAAACTGGCCTTTGTCGGGGACGGGATCAATGACGCTCCGGCGCTTGCGGCCGCGGATGTGGGCATTGCCATCGGCACCGGCACGGACGTCGCAATCGAAGCGGCTGATGTGGTGCTGATGTCCGGGGATCTGACCGGTGTGGTCAATGCTTTTGACATTTCCGGTCGCACGATGCGCAACATCCGTCAGAACCTGTTCTGGGCTTTCGGTTACAACACGCTTCTCATTCCAGTGGCCGCGGGTGCGCTTTACCCTGCTTTTGGTCTGGTGTTGTCGCCCGTGTTGGCCGCTGGGGCGATGGCGATGTCATCGGTCTTCGTGTTGACCAACGCGCTGCGCCTTCGTTGGGTGAAGCCGGTTCTGAGCGATGCACACGCGACGGACGCCCCCGCCGCCGCACCCCTTCGCCCGGCATTGGCCAAGTGAACAGGAGGACGAAATGAATATTGGAGATGTGGCCAAACGGTCCAATCTGCGCGCCAAGACGATCCGGTATTACGAGGATATCGGACTGGTCACCCCCTTGCGGGACACCAATGATTATCGGGTGTTTCGAGATAGCGATCTGCACAAGCTGACCTTCCTGGCCCGCGCGCGCGCCCTTGGGTTCACGATTGATGATTGCCGCGCGCTTCTGACCCTCTATGCGGATGAAACCCGGGCCAGTTCGGACGTCAAAGAGATCACCAACAAGCACCTCAAAGAGATCGAGGCGAAGATTGTCGACCTTCAGGCGATGCATGCCACGCTCTCTCATCTTGCCAAGGAATGCGCCGGAGACCACCGCCCAGATTGCCCGATCCTCCAAGGGCTGAGTGGGGAAGACCGTAATCCGTCGAACGAGACCGACACAAAGTAAGGACGTCCCACCATGATTTCACGACGCAATGTTTTGACCGGCCTCGGTGCCAGCCTGCTCTCGTCGCCCTTCCCAGGGGTTTCCAGGGCGGACACAGCACCGCGAAAATTGGCACTGCCGCCTTTGATGGACGCAACGAAAAGCGGGGCATTCGCGCTAAATGCGCAACACGGGCGCGTGAACTTCCTTGGGCAATCAGAAAGCCAGACCTGGGGTTTTAATCAACCCTTTCTTGGCCCCACGCTTCGCGTCGCGACCTCGGCAGAGGCAAGGGCGGATGTGACCAACCGTCTGGATGAGCAAATCTCGGTGCATTGGCATGGGCTGGTCATCCCTGGCGATGTAGACGGCGGGCCGCACCAAACCATAGCGCCGGGCGAGAACTGGTCGCCGGTGCTGCCAATCGACCAACCCGCGGCGACCGTCTGGTATCACACCCACACCCATGGAGAGACAGCGCGGCAAGTCTACAATGGGTTGGCTGGCGTCTTGCAGTTGAGTGATGGGTTGGATGATGACCGTGGATTGCCGTCGACCTATGGCGTGGACGATTTGACACTTGTGCTTCAAGATCGGCGCTTCGATCAGCGTGGACGAATGGATTACAACCTATCCATGCCGGACCGCATGATGGGGTTTATGGGCGACACAATGTTGGTCAACGGACAAGTAGGCGCAACGGCCGTGGTACCCAAAGGCATCGTTCGCCTGCGGCTTCTGAACGGCTCGAACGCTCGAATTTACACGCTGATGATGTCAGACGATCGCCCCCTGCAGCTTGTTGGCACGGATACCGGGTTGCTTGACCGACCGATCACCTTGCAGGACCTGACCCTCGCCCCCGGCGAACGTTATGAGCTACTGGTGGATTTCGGAGATGGTGGCAGCGTGTCCCTTCTGAGCGGACAGAACACCAACATGGGCATGATGGGTGGTGGCATGATGGGCGGGCGCCAACCATCCGGGCCACCCTTCGAAGTATTGCCCTTCGAGGTGGATCCTACCGTAGTCGCGCGGATTACGACCTTGCCAGATGATCTCGGCGGCTCCCGACCTGACATGGATCCAGTGGGTGCCCACAAGCGGAACGTGACGCTGGACATGGCCATGGGGCCCGGAATGATGATGCGCGGAAAGGGCAACCGGTTCTCGATCAGCGGTCAGGCATTCGACATGAGCCGTATCGATATGAGCGTGGCGCGCGGTGAGATGGAACGCTGGACGATCTCAGCTGACATGATGATGCATCCCTTTCATGTGCATGGCGTGGCGTTCCAGGTGCTGAGCGAGAACGGTCGCCCACCCAAGGCTCAGAATACCGGGTGGAAAGACACGATCCTGATAAATGGCCAAGCCGATATCCTAATGAAATTTGATCGGCCAGCCAGCGAAAGCCTGCCTTACATGTTCCATTGCCATATCCTGGAACATGAAGACGGAGGGATGATGGGGCAATTCGCGGTGATTTAGGATGTCGGAGTAGTTCCGTCGCTACTGGGGATCATTTGCGACAGGTATCATTAGGGCGCGCCCGGATTTTCGTGCGCGCCCCCTGTTGTCCCGTGCCAAATCAGGCGGGTGTCGTCGCATTCGCCAACTTTTGGGAATGCTGTGCCATCTCGGCCCATGCGGCATCGGCAACCTCTTTGGAGGCTTTGCTCATATGGCCCGAATCCTGCGGCGGATGGGGGTCGTATTCGACCAACAGCTGAATACGCTCGGCGGTCGCGCGATCGGTCAGCTCCTCAACAAGCGCAAAGGCAAGGTCAATCCCGGCCGACACGCCGGCGGCGGTCCAGATTTTTCCCGAACGAACAATGCGTTCAGCTGGTTTCGGCTCGGCCCCGAACTGTCTCAACGCTTCCATTGCCGCCCAATTGTTGCCGGGCGACCGTTCAGCAGACCCGAAGCGCCAAGGGCCACGGCCCCCGAACAGACGGACACGGTGAAGGTCGTGTGCTGGTGGATCGCGTTCAACCACACGGTCAGTTTGACATCACTTGCTGCGTCAAAGGTGCTTACCTCAGACCCGGGCACCAGCACCAGATCAGGCGTCGGCGTTTCATCGAATGAATGCGTGGCCCCGACAACCAGAGTATCGCGGTCGGTGGTGACAGGCCCAGCTCCGTGCGCAACTAGGCGCAAGTCCAC
Organism: Aliiroseovarius lamellibrachiae; assembly: GCF_018599245.1. Lineage (GTDB taxonomy): Bacteria > Pseudomonadota > Alphaproteobacteria > Rhodobacterales > Rhodobacteraceae > Aliiroseovarius > Aliiroseovarius lamellibrachiae. The sequence continues at coordinate 260,411 of NZ_JAHEVJ010000002.1, read as the reverse complement.
GCCGGGGATCATTTTCAACACTTCATAGGGGCCAAGGGCATCAAGCGCCGTAACGCCGGGCGCGAATGGATCGAATGCCTTGTCAAAGAAGCCAATGAGGTCGATTCCCTCGGGCTTGACCCGGTTGCGGTTACCTCCAGCGCGATTGGTATTTACATGGCCCAGCATGTGGAACGGTTGCTTCTTGAGGACACGACCGCCACATCTCGCGCCTTGGCCGCATGGCGAGCAACAATCAACGGTAGCTTATAGGGACCTTTCCTTTTCGACGATTCAAACGAGGCCGTCACCTGTGGAAACGGGTCGCCCCTCAGACGAGTGGAAATTGAAGCACGTCCGCACAGATCTACCTCGGAAAAGCTCTCATTACGTGTCTTGCCCAAAAGCCACTGTTCGCTTCACGAGGTCTCCCAATTACGCCGTCATCTTCAACAGTCAGTTGAGCGATGAGGACGCAGGCTATTACGCAGTGGTGACACGTTGTTTGGCTGTGTGAAAGGGCGCTTTTGCTGCGTTAGGGATAAGCCCGCGCAAGTGCCGCGAATGACGGCTCCCCGCCCTGTGCTCCACCCACGCCACTTTAACCTAAACGCGGTTTCGCTGATCACATGCGGGCACTATTCGACGAAACATTTGGCAGCACTCAGATTGACGTTGCCCATTCTTCTGGCAACAAGTCGCGCAGGCCGTTTTTGAGCCCCTCCAAATGTTCGGGCGCAACCTTTTCCTCGATCTCACTTAGCATAAGTCCACCATAAACGGCCCACATTTGTGTGCGCAGTTCACGGCCCGAATCTGTGATGCGAAGCACCCGGCCTCGGCCGTCGTTTTCGGCGGCACATTGGGTGACCAGCCCCTGTTCCACCATGCGCTTTAGGATGCGGGACAAATTGGGTTGATCAAACAGGCTCAATTCCTCGAGCTGAAATTGCCGCAGCCCCTCGCAATTTTGTCGTTCAAGTGCCCACAGCACATCATACCAACGCGTATTGGGCAGACCGGCGCGTTTCAGCTCCGTTTCAAATCGCCCAACCACATGGCGGTTCACCAGGTTCAAAAGAACCCAGATCGCGGTGGTGTCTTCATTTGGGTTTGGTGGTGTCATGTCACATTCCTGTTATGCCACCCGAAAGGCGCTTGCAAGGGGCGGCGCAACTAGATACATGCATATGCATCTAGTTTATTCAACTCACTTTGGAGTGACCCCATGAAAACCCTTCTTCTGGCAACGGCCATCGCATCCCCCCTTCTGGCCCTAAGCACCGCCGCCACCGCCGAGATCTATAAGTTCGATCCCGGCCACACCGAAATCCGCTTTACCTACAACCACGCGGGCCTGTCCGACCAGAACGGCCAGTGGAAAATCATCGATGGCGAAGTTGATTTTGACGCAAACGACATTGCGGCCACCAAAGTCAGCGTGACCGTTGATGCGGCGTCGATCGACACCGGGGTTGGCCCGTTGGATGAGCACCTCAAAAGCGGTGACTTTTTCGATGTTGAGAACTTTCCAACCATCACCTTCACCTCGACAGGGGTTGAGCAAACCAGTGATGACAGCGTGACATTGGTGGGGGATCTAACCATCAAAGAGATTACCAAACCGATCACCATGTCGTTCAAACTGAACCACCAAGGCGCGCACCCGCTGGGTGATTTCTTCGACTATTACAAAGGCGATTGGATTGGCGTGCAAGGCACCGGCGAGATGCTGCGGTCAGATTTTGGTGTTGGCATGTTTGCCCCGGTCACCTCTGACGAAGTCACGCTGAGCATTTCAGCTGAAATGCGCGCGGGCGGCTGGGAATGATCGGCAACACCGCAACATCGTGGGGGGCGCTGTCGCGCCTCCTGCATTGGGCCACGGCGGGGGTGATCCTGTTTCTTTTGTTCCTCGGCGCTTACATGGGCCTGTTGGTCGAGGATGTGCTGGAACAGTTTCGGCTGGTGCAAATCCACAAAAGCTGGGGGTTTGTCGCCTTCACGCTTGCGCTCATTCGCATCCTTTGGCGCCAGACCCATCGCACCACGCCAGCTTTGCCTGACAGCATGACCTGGATCGAACGGGCGATGGCCCATTTGGGACATCTTGGCCTTTACGCGATGATGATCATCATGCCCGTGTCTGGTTGGTTGATGGCCTCGGCTTCGCCGCTACAAGATCGGTTTGGGGTGAAGAACAAGGTCTTTGATCTGTTTGAGATGTACGACCCATTTGTGCCCGGCAATGAAGCCTTGTCTGATATCTTCGCAGAGGTTCATTTCCTGTCGGCCTGGGCCCTGACGGCGATTATAATTGGGCACGCAGGGGCCGCGCTATGGCATCACTTTATACGCAAAGATGATGTCTTGAAACGCATGTCCTACGGGCGCTTGCCCAAAGCATAAAACAAATGAAAACGGCCGAGTGATTGCCCGGCCGTTTTCATTAAACTGTGCATCTGTTTGACGACTGGCGCGTCATCAGGCGTTGAACAAGAAGTGCAAAACATCACCGTCTTTCACCAGATAGGCTTTGCCCTCTGCGCGCATTTTACCGGCTTCCTTTGCCGGGCCTTCCCCGCCCAATGTGACGTAATCCTCATAGGCGATTGTCTCGGCGCGGATAAACCCACGTTCAAAATCCCCATGGATCACACCGGCCGCTTGCGGGGCATGGGTGCCTTCGCGGATGGTCCAGGCGCGGGCTTCTTTTGGGCCAACGGTGAAATAGGTCTCAAGATGCAAAAGCTCGTAACCGGCGCGGATCAGACGATCGAGGCCAGCTTCGGTCAGGCCCAGTTCTTCCAAAAACATTTCCATGTCATCGGCGTCAAGCTGGCTGATCTCTTCTTCGATCTTGGCGGAGATCACAACCGAAGCAGCCCCCTGTTCCACGGCCATTTTTTCAACGGCTTGCGAGTATTCATTGCCGGTTGCCGCATCGCCTTCGCCGACATTGCAGACATAAAGGATCTTTTTGGTGGTCAGCAGCTGAAGCATATTCCACGCTTTCAAATCCTCTTCGTCCACCTCAACGGTGCGCGCGGGGCGGCCATCTTCCAAGGCGGCCAAAGCGGCCCGCATCAGGCGTTCTTGCTGAACGGCCTCTTTGTCACCGCCACGCACTTTGCGCACGATGTTTTGCAGGCGTTTTTCGATCGATTCCATATCCGACAGCATCAGTTCTGTTTCGATCACATCGGCATCTTCGACCGGGTTCACATGGCCTTCGACATGGACCACATCCCCGTCATCGAAACAGCGCAACACATGGGCGATGGCGTCCACTTCGCGAATGTTGGCCAAGAACTGGTTGCCCAGCCCCTCACCTTGTGACGCGCCTTTTACCAATCCCGCGATGTCCACAAAGGTCATGCGCGTTGGGATGGTTTCCTTGGATCCGGCAACGGCGGCCAGCTTGTCCAAACGGCCATCCGGCACGGCAACCTCACCCACATTAGGCTCAATCGTACAAAACGGAAAATTTGCCGCCTGCGCAGCAGCCGTTTTGGTCAGTGCGTTAAACAGGGTCGATTTACCGACATTCGGCAGACCCACGATACCCATCTTGAAACCCATCACGGCCTCCTTTTTATGGTGTCTGGTGCGCAGCAATGCGCGATCAGGTTCTCGCGCGTTCTATAGCGCAATCCAGTAGGGGGGAAACGGTTTTCGTCACAAAACCCCGCGAAAACGCTCAAACTCTGCCTTTGTCGGTCCCTCAGGTCACGAAATGCCCAATGACATTCACGTCCATCCCCAAGATTGCCCAACCGCACAGCCATTTCGGTACGATCGCAGAACCAATACCAGCAACGAAGTCACATAAGCGGGATTGACTTTCCCCCCTGCCCTTGGGCAGATCGTTTAAGAAATCGAAGGGGCGCGCAATGACACCGAATATGACACGAATTGATGCAAAATTTACCGAGCTGAAAACGCAGGGGAAGAAAGCCTTTGTGTCTTATATCATGGCGGGCGATCCCGACATCGCCACATCGCTTGAGGTGATGAAAGGCCTGCCAGATGCCGGCGTTGACATCATCGAATTGGGTCTGCCCTTCACCGACCCAATGGCCGATGGGCCGACGATCCAATTGGCCGGGCAACGCGCGCTCAATGCTGGAATGACGCTGAAGAAAACGCTGGCCATGGCCGCAGAGTTTCGCAAAACGGACGACACCACGCCGATCGTCTTGATGGGGTATTATAATCCCATTTACAATCACGGTGTTGACGCGTTTTTGGTGGATGCCAAAGCAGCAGGAATTGATGGGTTGATTGTGGTCGACCTGCCGCCAGAAGAAGACGACGAACTTTGCATCCCCGCACAAAAAGCCGGGTTGAACTTTATTCGCCTCGCAACCCCCACAACCGATGACGCGCGCCTGCCCAAGGTGCTGCAGAACACTTCGGGCTTTGTTTACTATGTGTCCGTGACCGGCGTAACCGGATCCGCCGAAGCCCAGACAAGTGACGTGGCACCCGAAGTGGCCCGTATCAAAGCGAAAACCGATATCCCAGTGATCGTTGGCTTTGGTGTGAACACCCCCGAAAAGGCCGAAGCCATTGCCGGGGCCGCCGATGGCACCGTGGTTGGAAGCGCGATTGTCAGCCAGATAGCTGCCGGACATCCGGTCGCTGAGGTGTTGGCTTTTGTGAAAACACTGGCGGATGGGGCGCATCGCGCCTGATCTCGCACCTTAACCCAAAGCGCCGCGGATCTGACACACACAGATCGGCGGCCACCGCCGCAGCAGATGCACCAAACTTGGTGCATGGCTGTCGTAGACGTCCACCCAAATCTCTTCCGGTTCAAGCATATCTGCCTCGGCCTTTGGCAGATCAAGACCATCCTTGATCACGCCCGACAGAAGAAAGCCCAAGCGTGGACGCGGCAGCAGATCACTTTCAATTTGCCGCTGGTCGGACGTGCGTTGCAACTCTGGGCTTTGCCACATTGTGGCAACGCTTGCACAGACAGCATGCACCGCATCGGTAGTGCCGCCAGCATCGCCAAAACATCCACGCCCCTCTGCACAGATCGCGCCCCTTGAAAACATCCGGATAAGTCCGCGAAATGCGCAAACCTCCAGCTGCCGAATTGGTGGTCAAAAGGCTTGCCTCGCCCGCTTTCAACTGGTAATATTTTCTAACCAATTCTCGCAAGGATGCCAAAATGCCTGTCATCACCGAAGTTAATGATCTGAAAAAAATCTATAAACGGCGCGTGCCGAAGATGTTTTATGACTACGCCGAAAGCGGGTCATGGACGGAGCAGACATTTCGGGAAAACACCTCGGATTTCGAGCAGCTGTATTTCAAACAGCGCGTGGCCGTCGACATGGATGGGCGATCAACCAAAACCCAGATGATTGGACGCGATGTCGCGATGCCCGTGGCACTGGCACCTGTTGGGCTGACCGGTATGCAATGCGCGGATGGAGAGATCAAAGCGGCGAAAGCGGCAGAGAAATTTGGCGTGCCCTTCACGCTCTCCACCATGTCGATTTGCTCGATTGAGGATGTGGCCGAACACACCAGCGCGCCGTTTTGGTTTCAGGTCTACACGCTGAAAGATGATGATTTCATGCAGCGTTTGTTTGATCGCGCCAAAGCGGCAAATTGCGACACTGTGGTGATCACGGTGGACCTTCAGATGCTTGGTCAGCGGCACAAAGATTTGAAAAATGGCCTGTCCGCCCCGCCCAAACTGACGGTGAAATCCATCGCGAATATGATGACCAAGGCGCATTGGGGGCTTGGCATGCTGGGCACCAAACGGCGGTTTTTTGGCAATATTGTGGGGCACGCAAAGGGCGTGAAAGACCCCTCCTCGCTGCACACCTGGACCGCCGAAGCCTTTGACCCCTCGCTTGATTGGGACCGTATTCGCCAGTTCCGCAAGATGTGGGATGGTAAGCTGATCATCAAAGGGGTCATGGAACCCGTGGATGCGCTCGAGGCGTGCAACGTGGGGGCCGACGCGATTATTGTGTCGAACCACGGCGGGCGGCAATTGGACGGCGCGCTGTCATCCATTCGTGCGCTTCCTGCGATTATGGATGCAGTGGGCGACAAAATCGAAGTGCATTTGGACAGCGGCATCCGCTCGGGTCAGGACGTTCTAAAAGCAATCGCCATGGGGGCCAAAGGCACCTATATCGGCCGCGCTTTCGTCTATGGTCTTGGTGCGATGGGCGAGGCGGGCGTGACCAAAACGCTTGAGATGATGCATAAGGAGCTTGAGATTTCCATGGCGTTTTGCGGCCATACAGACATCAACACTGTGAACCGCGACATCCTTTATGTGCCCAAAGGGTTTTCTGGAAATTGGGAATAAATCCACTCACGGTGACATCCCAATGCCCCTCTCAGGTGACTGAGGGGGGCTTTTATTTTGGCTCTCGCCCCTCGGGGCCAGAATAGGCCCGCTCGACTTTGGCCACACGCAGTTCGTAATGCGCGTACCACTGCTCAATGCCCATTTTCTGTGCGACAAGATGCTTGGCTTGGGCTTTCCAGGCGGCAATGCTCGCCTCATCTTTCCAATAAGATACGGTGATGCCCAACCCATCGGCGTCCCTCGTACTTTCGGCGCCAAATCATCCGGGCTGTTCCAAGGCCAGTTCAAACATTCGGTCCCCCATCTCTGCATAGCCTGCGTCATTCGGGCTAAGTTGATTGGTGAAAATCACCGCGTAATAGGGGGGCTCGGGCGTTTTGGTGAAACGGTCGGACATTGGCTGGATCCTTATAGTTGCGCGGCTCCCTCTCATAATGATCCAAGCGGCACCGGGCGGGCAACCCAATTCACCCACGCCCTACGGCCCGCCTGTTGCCCCATTGCATAGCGGCCATGCAAAGAATCCCTGTCAATTTCATCCAAACCCGTATATGCGCGGGGCTTGCGTGGCAAAATGGGGTATGGTCCTCTCCGTCACCCCCCAGAAATCCGATTGAAAAATCCGCCTGAAAGCCGCCGAAATGATGATCCAAACCCTCGCTGATGCCCTTGCCGCCAAGGGCTATGAAACCCTGACCGATGTGCAACAGGCGGTCACTGACCCCGAATTGCAAGACGCCGACCTTTTGGTCTCGGCGCAAACCGGGTCCGGTAAAACCGTGGCATTTGGGATTGCGATTGCAAAAACCCTGATGGGCGAGGCGGAGGTTTTGCCCCACGCCTCCGCCCCCTTGGCGCTGGTCATTGCACCAACGCGCGAATTGGCGCTTCAGGTGAAACGCGAGCTGGATTGGCTTTATGCCAAAGCCGGCGCGCGCATCGTGTCTTGTGTGGGGGGAATGGATCAGCGCACCGAACGCCGCGCGCTGGAACGTGGTTCGCACATTGTTGTTGGCACCCCCGGCCGTCTGCGCGACCACATCACCCGTGGTGCGATGGATATGTCCGAACTGAAGGCTGTGGTTCTGGATGAGGCGGATGAGATGCTTGACCTCGGGTTCCGTGAAGATCTGGAATTTATGCTTGGGGAAGCCCCAAAAGAGCGCCGCACCCTGATGTTTTCGGCCACCGTGTCGCCGCTGATCACCAAACTCGCGCAGAACTATCAGCGTGACGCCAAACGCGTCAGCACGGTCAGCAACAAAGCCCAGCACGCCGATATTTCGTATCAGGCGCTGCAAGTGGCCCCGAAAGATACCGAAAACGCCATTATCAACTTGCTGCGGTATCAAGACGCGCAGACCGCGATTGTCTTTGCAAATACGCGCGCCACAGTGAACCGTTTGGCCACCCGCCTGTCGAACCGCGGCTTGTCCGTGGTCAGCCTGTCGGGCGAGCTGAGCCAGAACGAACGCACCCATTCGCTGCAAGCGATGCGTGACGGTCGTGCGCGGGTTTGTGTGGCCACGGATGTTGCCGCACGCGGCATTGACTTGCCCAACCTTGAACTGGTGATCCACGCCGAACTGCCCACCAACACCGAAGGTCTTTTGCACCGCTCCGGCCGGACCGGACGGGCTGGCCGCAAAGGGATCTCGGCGCTGATTGTGCCGATGAACATCGCGCGTAAAGCCGAACGACTGTTGAAATGGGCCAAGATCGACGCGGAATGGACCACGCCCCCTTCGGCTGACATGATCCGCGCGCGCGACACGGAACGTCTGATGGAACACCCGATGTGGAATGAGGCAATTTCAGAAGAAGAGGCCGGATTGGCCGCTGATCTGATGGGCAAGTTTTCACCCGAGCAAATCGCAAGTGCCTGCTTGAAAATGCACCGCGCGCAATTCTCGGCCCCCGAAGAATTGTCGGCCCCGGATGCGAAACCAGAACGCCGCGAAAAGCGTGATTTTGGGCCATCGACCTGGTTCTCGCTCACCATTGGGCGCACCAAAAACGCCGAAGCCCGTTGGTTGCTGCCGATGCTGTGCCGCACTGGAAACATCGACAAATCCGCCATTGGCGCGATCCGCGTGCAGCAAGAGGAAACCTTTGTAGAACTGACGCAGGAAAGCTCTGACCGGTTTCTCTCTGCGTTGAACAAAGGCGAGTTGGAAGACGGGATTAAGGTCACAAAACTTGATAAAGCTCCGAACCTGAGCACCCCACCGCGGGGCAAACACGGGGCCAAAGGTGGGTTCAAACGGGATGAACGCCCCGCAAAGCCACACCGTAAAGGGCCGGGTGCAGATCGTGCGCCCTCTGATCACAAACCGTCCGATCGCAAGCCGTCCAAACCGCTGCGTCCGCAAAATCAACGGGATGACCGCGCCACGGCCCCCTCTGCCAACAAAGGCGGGCGGTGGTCGCCCGAACTGACCAAGGACACGCAAGCGGATTACAAAATCCCTGCGAAGAAGTCCGAAGAGGCGGGTTCTGCTGGCAAAGCCAAAGTTGCCGCCAAAGACGCCGGCACGCCCTTCCCCAAGCCCAAAGCTGACAAGAAACGCGACGCTGAAGGCAAAAAGCAACGTTGGAAAAACGACAAGCCCAACAAAAAGTCAAAAGCCGGTGGGCGTGATGACAAGCCGGGTGGGAAACCGGGCGGCAAATTTGCAGGGAAGCCGGGGGGGAAACCCGCGGGAAAGCCCGCTGGCAAAGGTAAGCCACGCAAGGATCAACCGCGCGGGGCAAATGCCGCCCCTCGTCGGACCAAATAACGCCTCGCGCCAGTGGCACATTCCCACGGGCAACCGGGTTAAGGCGTAAAACAAAGGGGTTGGGGGATTACCCCCTTCCCAACACGCCTGAATCAGTGTATGCGCACGACTTCATCGCGGGGACTACAGCCTTGGAGGAGCCCCGCCCTTTACATATTGGAGAATTCTCATGGCAAAACAGATCCCTGATCTCGAAGCCACCGTCCGCGCGGGGACAGGCAAGGGCGCCGCTCGCCAAGCACGTCGTGACGGTCTGGTCCCTGGTGTTGTTTATGGTGGCGACGCCGAACCACTGGCCATCAACATCCCATTCAACAAACTGCTGACCAAGCTGCGCGCTGGCCGTTTCTTGTCGACCCTTTGGAACCTGAAGGTTGAAGGCGAAGAAGACGTGCGCGTGATCTGCCGCAATGTTCAGCGTGACGTTGTTAAAGACCTGCCAACACACATCGACCTGATGCGCCTGAGCCGGAAATCCCGGATCAGCCTGTTCATCCATGTTGAGTTTATCAACCACGAAGAGGCCACCGGCCTGAAAAAAGGCGGCGTTCTGACTGTTGTACGCCCCGAGGTTGAGCTGAACGTTGTTGCTGGTGACATTCCTGATCAGATCGTTGTTGATTTGACTGGCCGTGATGTTGGCGATGTGATCCACATTTCTGACATCACCCTGCCATCGGGCGCAAAAACCACCATCGACCGTGACTTTGTGATTGCAAACATCTCCGCACCATCGTCGCTCCGTTCGTCGGACAGTGAAGATGATGGCGAAGCTGAAGAAGAGGTTGCAGCTGAGGAATAATCAGGTGCGCGTCTGCCTTTGAGCAGAGCTTCTTTAGCGAAAGCTGACTGAAACGGGGTCCTTCGGGGCCCCGTTTTTCTGTGGGCGCGGGCGATTTGACAGAAGTCATCGCTCAAGGCACGCCGATGGGACCATCTGACATGCGGCCCAAAGCCGACTATTCTGTCCCCACCCGCTGAAACACCACCACATCACCACGCGACCCATTGGGCTGAAACGCAAACCCGTTTTTAGACATCCCCGCAAAAATCATTCCCACCGTCGAAAGGGAATAGACACCGGTGTGGATCTCCATGATGACGGCCCGCACCTTTCCGGGCCAATGTTGCACCGCGAGCGCCGCCTCTGCCCCTTCCAGATCCATTGTCACGACATCCGGTGCAAATGCCTCAAGCAAATCTGATAGTTTCAATGCGGGGACCGTGACAATTCGACTGGCCTCTTTCACATTCTCACCGGCAACGCGCGAGGAATAAAAAGCTTGCCGTAACTCAAAACTCACCTCTTCATCGTCAAACGTATCTGGCACCACCGCACCCTGTACACTGCGGGCGCGACGCACACCATTTGCGGCCAAATTGGCCTCAAGCACGGGAATCAGATCGGGGTTGGCCTCAACGCAGATGATATTGTGCGGCTCCAGTATTTTCGCGGCATTGCAGGCGACAAATCCAATCGCCGACCCAAGATCAAGCAACCGATCCTCGGCGCGCAATACGTTTGTCAACGCACGCACCTCGCCCCATTCATATATGCCTCGTTCAAATTCGCGGCGCAGCCCATCGGTCAGGTGGCCATCGGGAATGTCCAAATGAATACCCTTAATCTCGAAGTGTGCCATAACGTTCCTTTTATCATTTTATCCCTGCATTGAGTGCGGGGTTGGAATGGGGTAAATCAGGCATGAAACCTGACCTGTTGTCCAGAGCGGAGACACACATGAAACTCTTTGTTGGCCTCGGAAATCCCGGTGCGAAATACGCGGGAAACCGGCACAATATCGGCTTTATGGCGTTGGATGAGATTGCATCAGCCCATCACTTCGCCCCGTGGCGGGGCAAATTTCAGGGCGCGCTTTGCGAGGGCAATCTGGGGGGTGAAAAAACCATCCTGCTTAAGCCCGAAACCTTTATGAACCTGTCGGGCCAATCCGTGGGCGAGGCGATGCGGTTTTACAAACTCACCCCCGCTGATGTGACCGTCTTTCACGATGAACTGGACCTGGCGCCAGGCAAGGTCCGAGTGAAAACCGGCGGGGGTCATGCCGGTCATAACGGGTTGCGGTCATTGCACCAGCATATCGGCGAAACCTATCATCGGGTGCGCATGGGCATTGGCCACCCCGGCCACAAAGATGCGGTTGCGCGCTATGTGCTGAGCGATTTTGCCAAAGCCGAGCAGGGCTGGTTGGACGATGTTCTGCGCGGTGCCGCAGATGGCGCACCAGACCTTGCGCGGGGCGACAGTAGCAAGTTTATGAACGCCATTGGGCTGCGCGTGAACCCGCCCCGCTCTTCCGGTTCCGTTAAGAAAGCTGAGAAAAAGCCCGAGAAGATGGTGGAACCCGAAGACACCCGCTCGCCGATGCAAAAGCTGATGGATAAATTCACATGACCCAGCAAACGGATCTGCGTGAGGCGTTTGAGGTACAGGCCGGCAATAATGACCGGTTAGACAGCCCCTTTACCGCGCGCATATTGCGTTTGTTGGCCACACATCTTGCCCCTGGCACGCCCCTGACCGACCGGATGTATGACTGGGGCGGCAACACGGGTGCCTTTGGCCAGTCGGTCCCGCTGCGCCTTTTGGCGGGGTTGCACGCGCTGGTCCTGACCAAACAATGCCCCGAACTGGTTGCGGTCTATCCGCCCAACGCAGCCCCCGATGATACCACGCTCTGGGCTGCCATCGATTGTGCTATGACTGCGCATCCGGACGTGCTGGATCATTGGCTGAACAATCCCCCCCAAACCAACGAAGTCCGCCGGGCCGCTGTGATGATTGCTGCGGGGCATTATCTGGCCGCGCGCTATAATCTGCCAATCGAAATGTTGGAGCTGGGTGCCTCTGGCGGGTTAAATCTGATGTGGGATCATTTTGCACTGATGATCCCCGGTGCGCGACTTGGCCCAGACGACGCCCCTGTTGTGCTGATGCCCGATTGGCGCGGGGATACCCCCACCGGCGTGCCGCCCCATATCACGGCGCGACGCGGCGTCGATCTGATCCCTTTGGATGCGCATGACCCTGAGGACGCCCTGCGCTTGCAATCCTATCTCTGGGCTGATCAGCCGGAGCGTTTGACACGCACCCGGGCGGCCCTATCGGTATTTGATGCGGTGGTAGACCAAGGGGACGCCGCCGAGTGGTTGGAAACACATCTTGCGGGCAACCGCACGGACCACCTCACCCTGATCTATCACACAATTGCATGGCAATATTTCCCGGTCGCGACGCAAACCCGCTGCCTTTCAGCTATCCGTTCTGCGGGACAACGCGGGCCGATTGCCCATCTGTCGATGGAGGCAGACGCAGTGCAGGGGCAAGGGGCGGCCATCATCCTGACCCTTTGGCCCGAGGGTGAAAAGCTGACGTTAGGTCGTGTAGATTTTCATGGACGCTGGGTGGATTGGACGGCACCCTAGGCAAAACTCGCACGGGGCGCACAAGCTAGAAAACTAGAAAACTAGAAAACTAGAAAACTAGAAAACTAGAAAACTAGAAAACTAGAAAACTAGAAAACTAGAAAACTAGAAAACTAGAAAACTAGAAAACTAGAAAACTAGTATTTGTTCACCCCTCTCGGTCAAGTCCAAATCGGTGCCTGCCTTACTGGGCGGCGCCGTGGGGGAAAGAATATGAAAACTTGGATGAAACGCCTTGTCCAAGGCGCATTGGTATTATTGATCCTTTTGGCTGTAACGGCCGTATGGAAACGCGAGCAAATCACCCGACTATTGGCTGTCAACTCGCTCTTTTCCCAAGAGAAGATCGTCACCAATTTCTCCAATATGGACGCGGCATTTTTGACCGTTCCCTTGGCCGAAAACACCGGCACCGTCAGCCCGTTGCCGCGGGGAAAAGATATGGTGCTGCCCCAGGGGCTTCAAGACTGGATCGACGCGCGCGCCGTCACCGCACTTGTGGTGCTCAAAGATGGTGAGATCCGCCATGAAAGCTATCATCTGGGCACCACGGGTGAAGACAAACGCATCAGCTGGTCCGTTGCCAAAAGCTTTTTGTCAGCCTTGATGGGCGTCATGCTGGACCAAAAAATGATCGCGTCGATCGACGATCCCGTGACCAAATATGCCCCCTCGTTGATCGGCGGTGCCTATGATGGGGCGAGCATCCGAAATGTGCTCAACATGGCGTCAGGTGTGCGTTTCAACGAGGATTACCTCGACTTCAATTCCGATATCAACCGCATGGGGCGCGTATTGGCCCTTGGGAAATCCATGGATGGGTTTGCCGCGGATTTGACCGAAACCTTCGCCCCCCCCGGCAAGGAATGGCAATATGTGTCGATCGATACCCATGTGATTGGCATGGTCATCCGCGGCGCCACTGGCCGGTCCATTCCCGACCTGATGAACGAGCATATTGTCGGTAAAATGGGGTTTGAAGCGGCCCCCTATTATCTAAGTGATGGCGAAGATGTGGCCTTTGTATTGGGCGGGCTGAACCTGCGTACTCGCGACTATGCCCGCTTTGGGCAGATGTTTTTGCAAGGCGGGATGTGGCAGGGGCAACAGGTGGTGCCGGCCGACTGGGTCAATGCTTCAACTGTGCCCTCTGCGCCAACCAAGCCAGGCAACCGGCAATATGGGTTTCAATGGTGGATGGCCCCGGACGCCCCAGAGGGGGAATATTTTGCACGCGGGATCTATGGGCAATACATCTTTGTCGACCAGCCCCATGGGGTGGTTATTGCCGTCAACTCCGCTGATCGAGGCTTTCGCGAAGACGGGGCGCATCGCGCCAACATCGAAATGTTCCGGGCCTTAGCACGCGCCGCGCAATAGCCCCTATTTCGACGGGACGATGCCACCCATCAGTTCGTCGATGAAATGGCTGAGAAGCTGCGGGCGCCCCGTCACACCCGCCTTGCGGTAAATCGCGTTGGTCTGCGCCTTCACCGTGCCTTCTGATGTATCTCGCAGACCGGCGATCTCTCGTGTTGATAATCCTTTGATCGAAAACAGCGCGACATCCCGTTCTGCCGGGGTCAGTCCCCAATCATCGAACCGCTCTTCCAAAAGTGTTGAAAATGCACCGGACGCCAGGCGCAACTGCCCCTCGACATGGCGCCGTTTTTGGGTCACACGCCGCAGCGCAAACGCACCCAGCGCAAACCCAAGCACCAGACCAAACACCGCCCCGATTTCAATAACCTCACGCAGCTGCCAAGGAATTGGTTCACTGCGAAATGAAAAGATGCTCGAGAGTAGATCAAACAGGAAGAAAAGTGCGCAAACCGCCTGAATGAAAAGCGCAATCGCGATCACATGCCTGTCGCGTATCTTCATCTGGGGTTGGCCCGAGTTGGGTCGCTGACGGGCTGTGGAACGCGCCGATCAATCATCATCGTCGTCATCGTCCCGGTCGTCTTTCTCATCCCGATCATCTCTCTCGTCTTTCTCCCCGCCGTCATCATCATCCTTTTCGTCTTTATCATCGTCATCGTCTTTGTCATCGTCGTCGTCATCATCGCGGTCGTGGCCGCCGTTGTCGTCGTCATCATTTGACCCAGCGCCCGAGCCATCCTCCCGGTCGCGGTCACGCTCTCGTTCGCGGTCTGGTATATTGGCGATATTGGACCCGGAAACAGATTGCCCACTCAGATCAGACACATGATCTTGCAAAATCTCGCCTGTGTTTGGATTGATGATAATTTCGCGCTTCAGGCGATTTCCCGTCGCCACAATGCGAATGCGCCCAAGCCATGTGCGCGATTTGGCAACACGGGTATAGCCTTGCGTCGCCAGCTGCGAGATTACCAAATCCACAGCACGGCTTTGTGCCATGGCGGGCGCAGGCAACACGCAGAGGCACAGCAGCGCCGCTAGGAATGTCGCACGTATGTGAGCAATCTTAATCATAGGTCAACTAAAGCATGTCTGCCCCTCGCCGCCAAGCGGCAGGGGCAGGTTGTTGCAATTTCAGCCTCCTGTTTCAGGCTTAGCTGTCATCATCGTCGCGGTCGTCGTCGCGATCATCGTCACGGTCGTCATCGCGATCATCGTCACGATCATCATCGCGATCATCGTCACGGTCGTCATCACGATCGTCATCACGATCGTCGTCGCGATCATCATCACGGTCGTCGTCGCGATCATCATCGCGATCATCGTCACGGTCGTCATCACGATCGTCGTCGCGATCATCATCACGGTCGTCGTCGCGATCATCGTCGGAATGATCGTCGCCTTCAGAAGACCCACCATTGGTCGAACTCCCATTCCCGTGATCGTCGTCCCCGTGATCATCGTCGTCACCAGGTCCATCTTCTCGCTTGGTCAGCCCACCGTCACGTCCATAACGACGTTCAGTTTTCCCCCCCGCCCCCGTGGCTTCAACTTTGTAGCCGTTATAACGCTTCTTGATTTCGACATGGGTGTACCCTTCGTCCACCAGCTTTTCGAAAATCTCTTGGACAACTGGGTCACTGGTTTGCGCCAGCGAGGTGCTCGTCAATAGACCAGACAAGACCGAAATATATATCACTTTTTTCAACATAACTCGTTTCCTTTATGTGCCGTCACTCTCGTTCACCCTTCATCCTGCGTGCCTGAAAGGTTGGTACGGACAGGGTGCGAGCGAAATCACATATGGAACAGGTGCATTTGGTTTATGAGCGCCGCCCTAAACAATGGACCTATGCGCATAAACCTCAGTTTATGTAGATCCCCGAGAATATTTGCAGTCGAAACAATTTGTTAATCCTTCATCTCACTGGAATGCAAAAAGGCGAGGTTCCCCCCGCCTTGTGCACAGCCCGCGATCAAACGATCACCCCGCCGGGTCAGTCCGCATCACGCCCTTCGGTGTCGGACATGTCAAAACCCAAATATTTCGCCACCGTGAAAATATCTTTGTCACCGCGTCCGCACATATTCATGCAGATGATATGATCCGCGGGTAGGGTCGGTGCGATTTTCATCACATGGGCCAGCGCGTGACTTGGTTCCAGAGCGGGAATAATCCCTTCGGTCGAACATGACAGTTGGAACGCCTCTAGCGCTTCTTTGTCAGTAATCGACACATATTCCGCGCGGCCGATTTCATGCAGCCAGCTGTGCTCGGGCCCGATGCCCGGATAATCCAGACCGGCCGAAATCGAATACCCATCAAGGATTTGCCCATCATCATCCTGCATCAAATAAGTCCGGTTGCCATGCAGCACACCAGGCCGGCCGCCCGTCAAAGACGCGCAATGCTCCATCTTTGCGTTCACACCTTTACCGCCGGCCTCGACGCCGATAATGAGCACGCTTTCATCATCAAGGAATGGGTAGAACAAGCCAATTGCGTTGGAGCCACCACCGATCGCGGCAATCACCGTGTCGGGCAGGCGGCCTTCGGCCTTTTGCATCTGTTCTTTGGCTTCTTTGCCGATGATTGACTGAAAGTCACGCACCATCGCCGGATAGGGGTGCGGTCCAGCGGCGGTGCCGATGCAATAAAAGGTGTCGCGCACATTGGTCACCCAGTCGCGCAAGGCATCATTCATCGCGTCTTTAAGCGTGCCACGGCCACTTTCCACAGCCACAACCTCGGCCCCTAACAGGCGCATGCGAAATACATTTGGGGCCTGACGCTGAACATCATGCGCGCCCATGTAGACCACACATTTCAAACCAAATTTGGCACAAACCGTCGCGGTGGCCACACCGTGCTGCCCTGCCCCGGTTTCGGCGATGATGCGTGTTTTGCCCATACGGCGCGCCAACAGAATCTGGCCAAGCACATTGTTGATCTTATGCGCACCCGTGTGGTTCAACTCATCCCGTTTCATATAGACCTTGGCACCACCCAAATGCTTGGTCAGCCCTTCAGCGAAATAAAGCGGCGACGGGCGGCCCACATAATGGGTCCACAAATCGTCCATCTGCGCCCAGAAACTATCGTCAGTCTTGGCCTTTTCATATTCTGCCTCAAGCCCCAGGATCAGCGGCATCAGCGTTTCCGAGACAAATCGGCCGCCAAAATCACCAAAGCGGCCCTTTTCGTCAGGACCGTTCATAAAGCTGTTAAAGAGATCGTTGGACATGGCGCGCGCCCCTTATTTGTAGGTAGGTTCTATGTGCATAGGCTGGACGGCAGGCCAATTCCAGCGGATTTTTGGACCGGCCTGCGGAAAGGCAGAGAAAAGGGGCGCTGCCCCTCGGCTTTCCGCCTCATCCCGGGATATTTTTGACAAGAAAAAGGCCGGGTTAGGCCGGGCGCCCTGTTGCTGCGGCTACAAAATCCGCAATCAATCGGGCGTTTTTTTCGCCGGGGGCACTTTCCACACCGGAAGAGACATCCACCTGTTTCGCCCCGGTCAGGCGCATCGCTTCGGCCACGTTTTCCGGCGTCAGCCCGCCCGCCAGCATCCATGGGCAGGGCCAGTATTTGCGTTGCA
The DNA here is from genome assembly GCF_018599245.1 of Aliiroseovarius lamellibrachiae. Taxonomy (GTDB): domain Bacteria; phylum Pseudomonadota; class Alphaproteobacteria; order Rhodobacterales; family Rhodobacteraceae; genus Aliiroseovarius; species Aliiroseovarius lamellibrachiae. The sequence goes on along the minus strand of NZ_JAHEVJ010000002.1, from coordinate 242,874 downwards.
CCAAGCGCCAGTCAAAACTGATGCCGTTGCCACCCGGAAGGTCGGCCCCGCGGGGGGCTTTGGCGTCGATAAGCAGTTGATCCGCGACGGGAGCATAGAGGTCGATTTGCGCCACATCTTCTTCGGCTGCGATGCCGATGGCTTTCATCACGGGCAAGCCATAACGCGCCTTTACATAGGCCACGCGTTCTGGGGTTTCAGCCCCATGCAATTGAAGCATATCAATGGGCGCTTTGGTGGTGATCTCGTCCAAAAGCGCATCATCCGCATTCACTGTCAGCGCAACTTTTGCCACGCCAAACGGGGCATATTCGGCCAAAGCGGCGACGTCATCGGGTGCAACGTGACGCGGAGATTTGGGAAAAAAGACAAACCCCACATAGCGGGCACCGGCATCCGCCGCCGCCTGCACATGTGCGGGGTCTTTCAATCCACAGATTTTGACCGCAGCGTTTGGTTTGCCAGAGGCCCCACCGGGCATCACAAATCCGGTCACTTCGCGTTTTCCAGCATCGCCAGAATATCGTCGCCCGCTTTGGCTTTTGGTTCTTTGAGCTTTTTGACTTCGCGGATCAGGGCATCACGCTCTTTCATTGTGCGTTTGCCCGCGGCGCGCAGCTTATGTTCCCGAAGCCATTCCCAGATGAAGCCGACCAACACACCACCGATCAGCCCAAGGAAGATCACAATGAAGAGTGGCAGGCTGATGGACCAGCTATAGCCCAAAAAGCCCGAGAGCTCCTCCGGCAACAGATTCAGCGTCACCACGGCTCGGTTGGCCATGGCAATGGTCACCAACACGACCGCAAGGGCCGCTAGGAATGCGTAACGAATATACCGCATTAATACCTCTTATTTTCCGTTCAAACGGTCCCGCAAGAGTTTGCCCGTTTTGAAGAAGGGCACATGTTTCTCTTCGACTTGAACCGATTCACCCGTGCGTGGGTTACGCCCGACACGAGCATCCCGTTGCTTGACTGAAAATGCGCCAAATCCGCGCAACTCCACCCGATCACCGCGCGACATCGCTTCGACAATTTCATCAAAGATCGTATTCACGATGCGCTCGACATCACGTTGATAAAGATGCGGATTTTCGTCCGCGATTTTCTGGATCAATTCCGACCGGATCATACATATCCCCCCAAGCTTTCGGTGTGGCATCAATTTGCCACCCTTTTGTTGTTGTCCCATAGGAGCAAACGGCCTTTCGATAAACAAGCCCTGAGGCGCCAAGTCGGCGATTTTCCGGCAAAAAAACTGGACTGGACTGTGTTTTCCGACCAAACGGCGGTGAATTCGCAAGGTTTTCAGCCGGGGTTCTGCACAGAATATCGGATATGCCCCCGGTGCCGAAACCCGCAAAACTATGATTCGGAACCAAAATCAGGCCTCGCATAAGAAAACGGCCCCACCGAAGCGGGGCCGTTTCACTGTGATTTAATCCAGATGGATTAGTCTTTGTTCAGGGCTGCACCCAAGATATCGCCAAGCGAAGCACCCGAATCCGACGAACCATACTGTTCTACGGCTTCTTTTTCTTCTGCGATTTCGCGAGCTTTGATCGACAGACCCAGACGACGCGATTTGGCATCCACGTTGGTTACGCGAACGTCAAACTTGTCACCGATGCCGAAACGCTCTGGGCGTTGGTCAGCACGGTCACGGGCCAGATCTGAGCGACGGATGAAGGATTTCATGCCTTCATAGTCAACTTCGATGCCGCCTTCTTCGATGGCCGTCACTTCAACAGTGATGATGGATCCGCGCTTCACGCCGCCAATGGCTTCTGCAAACGGGTCGCCAGCCAGGGCTTTGATCGACAGCGAGATACGCTCTTTGTCGGTGTCCACTTCGGAAACAACGGCTTGCACCATGTCGCCTTTTTTGAAGTTCTGGATCGCTTCTTCGCCACGTTCGTCCCACGAGATGTCGGACAGGTGAACCATGCCGTCGATTTCGCCGTCGAGACCAATGAACAGACCGAATTCGGTGATGTTCTTGACTTCGCCTTCGACTTCGGTGCCGGCAGGGTGTGTTTCTGCAAACACTTCCCATGGGTTGCGCATGGTCTGCTTGAGGCCAAGGGAAACGCGACGCTTGGCGCCATCGATTTCCAGAACCATAACTTCGACTTCTTGGCTGGTGGAAACGATTTTGCCTGGGTGTACGTTTTTCTTGGTCCAGGACATCTCAGAGACGTGAACCAGACCTTCTACGCCCGGCTCCAGCTCAACAAATGCACCGTAATCGGTGATGTTGGTCACGCGGCCAGTGTGCACTGTTTCCAGTGGGTACTTGCCAGCAACCAGATCCCAAGGATCGTCTTGCAGCTGTTTCATGCCCAGCGAGATGCGGTGGGTTTCTTTGTTGATCTTGATGACCTGAACCTTGATGGTTTCACCGATTGTCAGGATCTCAGATGGGTGGTTCACACGGCGCCATGCCATGTCGGTGACGTGCAGAAGGCCGTCAACGCCGCCGAGGTCAACAAATGCACCGTATTCGGTGATGTTTTTAACCACACCATCAATCGAGTCGCCTTCCGCCAGTTTGCCGATAACTTCGGCGCGCTGTTCGGCACGGCTCTCTTCAAGGATGGCACGACGTGATACAACGATGTTGCCACGACGACGGTCCATTTTCAGGATTTGGAATGGCTGCTTCAGACCCATCAATGGGCCAGCGTCACGCACAGGGCGCACGTCAACTTGTGACCCTGGCAAGAACGCAACAGCGCCGCCCAGATCAACCGTAAAGCCACCTTTAACACGACCAAAGATCGCACCTTCGACGCGCGCGTCGTCAGCATATGCTTTTTCAAGACGATCCCATGCTTCTTCGCGGCGCGCCATCTCGCGTGAGATAACAGCTTCGCCACGGGCGTTTTCAGCGGCGCGGAGGAAAACCTCTACTTCGTCGCCAACAGCAATTTCTGGGGCTTCGCCAGGGTTCGCGAATTCTTTTACGTCAACGCGGCCTTCCATTTTGTAGCCTACGTCGATGATGGCTTGGCCATTCTCGACTGCGATGACTTTACCTTTGACAACTGAACCCTCTTCGGGTGTGTCCATTTCAAAGCTTTCTTGCAAGAGAGCTTCGAAGTCTTCCATTGATACATTTTGAGCCATGTGGTCTCAGATTCCTTTTCAAGTCGTTTTCGGGCCTCGTGGTTGTCTCCACGGGTCTTCGGTTACGTTTTGGTCCACGAAGGTTTTCCAAACGCCGCATCAAGTGGTTATGAACCCGCGACACACAAAATGCGGGCACTTTCGCAAAGAAAACAGGGCCGGACGGACCGACCCCTTTCAATATGTCACCTGAGTCGCAGCGTTTTCACCTTGTCGACAGGGCGGGTCATACGCCGGATTTGCCAATAAAGCAAGGGGCAAGCGCCGCAGGTGCCGGAGGCTTTTCCACGAAAAGAATGCCTCCGGCGGGGATATTTCAGACAAAGAAAAAAGGCCGAAGATCAGTCGATCCGATGGAACAGCTTGTCATCGCTTTTGCGCACTTTTTTCAGTGGCAACAACCAGTCCCCTGACGTGTCGCGATAGCCCAGAGGCAACAGGATGACCGACCGCAAGCCTTTGTCTTTCAGCCCAAGGATCTTATCAACTTCAGCCGGATCGAAGCCTTCCATCGGGGTGCTGTCGACCTGTGCTTCCGCGGCGGCCATCAAAGCAAACCCAAGCGCGATATAGGCCTGACGCGCGGCGTGTTCAAAGTTCACATCCGCCTCGCGCGGCAGATAGTTGGCTTTCAGGTTGTCGTAATATTGCGACAAAAGGGGGTTCGCCCCACCGCGTTCGTCTTCCATTTGGCTGACCACCGCATCAATGCGCGGGGCGGTGTAATTGTCCCATGCGGCAAACACCAACAGGTGTGAGCCATCGGTGATTTGCGCCTGATCCCATGCGACTTTGCGGATCTCGCCACGGATTTCAGGGTTGGTGATCACAAACACCTCAAAAGGTTGCGTGCCTGAAGAGGTGGGGGCCATGCGGATCGCGTCCAGAATGCGCGAAACATCCGCTTCGGACACTGCTTTTGCCGGGTCCATTTTCTTTGTGGCATAACGCCAGTTCATCAGCTCTGACAGATTATCCAATGCCATGTCGGTGTTCCTTTTCGAAGCCGGGTTTGTGTCGCCGGCAGGGGGTGGTATAAATTTGATACCGACGATATAAGAAGCACTGGATGATGCCGCAAGAAGGCACTTTTTTGAAACCCGGTATCACCCGTGAAACCGCCCTGCCCCACACGCGCCTTTGCGCCGAAAGGACACCCTATGACCAACAGCAAAGCCGCCACTGCAACCGGCTGTCCAGATTGCAAGCGCATCAACGAAGTGCTGGCGCGCGTGGGCGATCGTTGGTCTGTGTTGATTGTCATCTCGCTCGCGCAATACGGCGTGCTGCGGTTCAATGAACTCAAACGCAACCTAGGCATTTCGCAACGCATGCTCAGCCTGACCCTGCGCGAATTAGAGCGTGATGGGCTGGTCAGTCGCACCTATTACCCAACCATCCCGCCAAAGGTCGAATACGCCCTGACCCCGCTGGGCCATTCGTTTCGCGAACCGGTGAAAGCATTGGGAATGTGGGCGTTGGACAACCTGCCCAACATCGACGAGGCCCGCGCGGAGTTTGACGTGAAGCACGCAGAGGCGGGCAAGCGCGCCTGAGGTCAGCGGCGCGCGTCGATCTGGGCTATGGCCTTGGCAACCGCGGCCTCAATCGACAAATCCGACGTGTCGATGATCACCGCGTCGGTCGCGGGCTTTAACGGGGCCTCGCTGCGTTCGCGGTCGCGTTCGTCGCGCGTGATCACGTCAGCCAAAACCTGTTCCCGTGTGTCCGGCAGACCCTTTTGTGACAGTTCCAGAAAACGACGTTCGGCCCGCACTTCGGCGCTGGCGGTCACAAACAGTTTCACCGGAGCGTCCGGGCAAATCACCGTGCCAATGTCACGCCCGTCCAAAACCGCGCCCCCGTCACGCGCCGCAAAGCTGCGTTGAAACGCAACCAGGGCCGCGCGCACCTCGGCGATCACGGCAACTTTGCTGGCCGCTTGGGCCACTTCAGGCGTGCGCAAATCCCCCACCATATCTTCTGCTGTCAGGGATTTTGCGGCCTCAATCGGGTCCGTTCCACGCAGCGTTTTTGCCCCAACCGCACGATACAAGAGCCCCGTGTCGAGATGCGCAAACCCGAAATGCGCCGCCACCGCCTTTGAAATTGTCCCTTTGCCCGCCGCCGCCGGCCCATCGATCGCAATTGTGAATGTCATGTTCGTTTTCTCTTTATGCGCTTGAATAGAGCAAGCCCTGCACCAACCAGTAAAGCGCTCATGCACAGGGTAACAGTTCCGGATTTCAACACAGTCAACAGAGAGGCGCTTGCAACCTGTTCCGGTGTGATTATCGCGAGGTCGGTTTTCAAAAGCTCTGCAACTTTTGCGTTTTCGGACCAATCAAAGAGGGCCGCCAAACCAGCCGCCACAGATAAACCGATGGCCCAACGCTTAGAAAACAGAAGAAAATACCCCAAGATCAGGGTGAGCATCAACAGCCCTGGATAGAGCAGATCCAAAACATGCTGCGGCCCCAAATAAAGCGCGCGGCCCTGTTCGGTTAACGCCGCAAGAAATGATTGGGCGTCCTCAAACGTGTACCCACCCGGCCGCATATCAAATGGGAACAGCCCACCCGCTTGGGCGGAAATACCCGGCAATGTCCAAAAAAGCATTGTCAGATAAATCGCCATCGCGGCCACGAAGACGCCCCAAAAGGCCCGATGAAGGGTCATGTATTGTCTCGGGTGATCTGCGCACCAAGCCCGGCCATCAGCGGTTCAAACACCGGAAAACTGGTGGCAATCGGCCCGCCGTCGTCCAGATGCACGGGCTTTTGCGTCGCCATCCCAAGGCAGGCGAAAGACATCGCGATGCGGTGATCTAGCACGGTGGCCACGGTGCCGCCGCCCGGAACGTTTTCCGGACCTAGCCCCTCTACTGACCACCAATCTTCGCCTTCCTCCACGGTGATGCCATTGGCGCGCAACCCTTTGGCCATCGCGTCAATCCGGTCACTTTCCTTCACGCGCAGCTCGTGCACGCCGGGCATCTCGGTTTTGCCGGTGGCAAAGGCGGCAACCACAGACAGGACCGGGTATTCGTCAATCATGCTGGCGGCGCGGTCTGGGGGGACAGTGATCCCCTTCATATTGGGCGAGTATTTTGCCCGCAGATCCGCCACAGGTTCGCCCCCCTCAAGTCGTTCGTTTTCAAACACAAGGTCCGCACCCATGTCTTGCAGCGTGTAAAACAACCCGGCGCGGGTGGGGTTAAGGCCAATATTTGGCACAAGCACGTCTGACCCCGGCACGATAAGGGCCGCACAGACCGGAAAAGCGGCCGAGCTTGGATCGCGCGGGACGATGATGGTTTGGGGCATAAGTTCGGGCTGACCCGTGAGGGTGATTTTGCGCCCTTCATCGGTGTCTTCCACGGTGACCTCAGCCCCAAAACCGACGAGCATACGTTCGGTGTGGTCGCGGGTGGCTTCACCCTCAATCACCACGGTTTTGCCCGGCGCATTCAGCCCAGCAAGCAGCACGGCGGATTTGACCTGCGCTGACGCCATCGGGGTTGTGTAAATCACCGGCACAGGGTCCGCGGCGCCAATGACGGTCATCGGCAGTTTGCCGCCTTCGCGCCCGTAAGATGCCGCGCCAAAAAGCGCAATTGGGTCTGTCACACGACCCATAGGACGCGAGCGTAAACTTGCATCCCCCGTAAATGTCGCGGTGATCGGCGAGGACGCCATGGCCCCCATGATCAACCGCACACCGGTGCCCGCATTGCCGCAATCAATCACGTCTTCGGGTTCCTGAAAGCCGCCAACGCCAACACCGTTCACGCGCCATTCGCCGTCGCCCAAACGCTCGACATCCGCACCAAAGGCTTTCATTGCATTCGCAGTGCCGATCACGTCCTCGCCTTCCAAAAGGCCGGTGATGTGGGTTTCGCCCACGGCCATGGCACCAAGGATTAGGGAACGGTGCGAAATGGATTTGTCACCGGGCACATTGGCCACACCCGAAAGGGGGCCGGATTTGCGCGAAGTCATGGGAATGGCGGGGCCGTGGCCGGACATATGCGTTCTCCTCAGATGTTGATTTCTGATAGCGCACACATGGCGGAGTTTCCAGAGCGGAAAACGCGTTGGGGGCGCTGCCCCCCTGCCTGCGGCATTCACCCCGAGGTATTTTTGGCAAGAAAAAGGGCGCGGGTCAAAGGGTCGTTAGATGCGGCGGAAAGTGAGATAATGCGGTGTGCGGCCTTCGCGCAGGGCTTTTTGCTCATACCGCGTGGAAATCCAATCGCCCCAAGGATTGCGCCAATCATCTGGGGTTTCGCCCAGCCATTCAAACCCAGCCTTTGGCACTTCTTCAAGCGTTTGGCGCACGTAGTCGGGAATGTCGGTCGCCACGCGGAATTCTGCGCCGGGTTTAAGGACCTTATGAAACGGTTGCAGATATTCCTGAGTTACAAAGCGGCGCCGGTGGTGGCGTTTTTTGGGCCAGGGATCGGGGTAAAGCAAAAATGCTTTGTCGATCGAATGCTCGGGCAGCACATCAAACATGTCGCGCACATCGCCGGGATGCACGGCAACATTTTCGCACCCTGCTTTGCGAATTTTGCCCAACAGCATCGCGACGCCGTTGATGTAAGGTTCGCAACCGATGATGCCCACATCCGGGTTGCTGGCGGCCTGATGCACCATATGCTCGCCACCGCCAAATCCGGTTTCGAGCCAGACCGGTTTATCCCCGAACAGTGCTTTCAGATCCAAAGGTGTGCGGTCCGGGTTTTCTTCCCACCCCACGGCACCGGGAGAAAGGGCCACAAGATCCGCGTCCAGATACTCTTGCTGGCTGTCGCGCAGATTGTGGCCTTTGAGGCGGCCATAGAAATTGCGCCACGGCGCACCGGAGGAGTGTTTTCTGTCTGTCATATCATGTCCCGTCATGGGCGGCCTGTCGCATGTGGCGGATGATCCGTCAAGGTGGCAACGAAAAAGGCCCGCCGGTTTGGGCGGGCCTTTGATCGGTATCTCGTGGATCAAACTGCGCGTTTCAGCGCGTCAATCAGATCGGTGCGTTCCCAGCTGAATCCGCCGTCATCAGTGGGGGTGCGACCAAAGTGTCCATAGGCCGCAGTGCGCTGATAAATCGGTTTATTCAGGCCCAGATGTTCGCGAATACCGCGCGGGGTCAGGTCCATGATTTGGCCCACAGCGCGTTCAATCTCGGCCTCGTCCACCTCGCCTGTGCGGTGCGTGTCGACCAAAATTGACAGGGGGTGTGCAACACCGATGGCGTATGACAGCTGCAACGTGCAGCGTTTTGCCAAGCCTGCGGCCACGATATTTTTCGCCAGATACCGCGCGGCATAGGCGGCAGAGCGATCCACTTTCGTCGGATCTTTTCCCGAAAAGGCACCGCCGCCATGTGGGGCCGCACCGCCGTAGGTATCAACAATGATCTTCCGACCGGTCAGACCGGCATCCCCGTCTGGGCCACCGATCACAAATTTGCCAGTCGGGTTTACGTGCCATGCGGTGTTTTCGGTCAGCCAGCCATCGGGCAGCACATCACGAATGTAAGGTTCAATCGCGGCGCGCACGTCATCCGGGGTCATGGTTTCATCCAGATGCTGGGTCGACAGAACCAGCGATGACACCTCAACCGGCAGGTCATTTTCATAGCGCACCGACAGCTGTGACTTGGCATCCGGGCCCATCCAGGCCTCGGTCCCATCTTTGCGCACCTCGGCCAAACGCCGCAGAATTGCGTGGCTGTATTGAACGGGGGCCGGCATCAGCGCGTCGGTTTCAACCGTGGCATAGCCAAACATGATACCTTGATCCCCGGCACCTTCGTCTTTGTTGTCTGCGGCATCCACCCCTTGCGCGATATCAACGGACTGGGCGTGCAGAAAGTTCGACACATCCATGGTTTCCCAGTGGAAGCCTTGTTGGGTATAGCCGATGTCTTTCACACATTCGCGCGCGATATCGACAACATTGTCGAGCACCCTTTGCGGGCCGCGCACCTCGCCACCAATCACGACACGGTCGGTGGTGGCAAAGGTTTCACAGCCAACGCGGGCGTGTGGATCTTCGGCAAGGAATGCGTCAAGGACAGCATCCGAAATACGGTCACACACCTTATCCGGGTGTCCTTCAGATACGGATTCCGAGGTAAATACGTGGTTCTTACGGGTCATGAGAAGTGCTCCAATACATATAGCCCACCACGTCAGGAAGCCGTTGTGGTGGGGATGCCCCTACGCGTTACATGCCCTGATGGGCATGGTCAAATGCTTTTCGTGCGCCGCCGAGCGACAAAAACACCGGTCACGGCTAACACGAGGAAAGTTAATGGAAGATCACCATAGCGCGAATAAGGTGTTGCAGGCAGAGATCCGGGAATTTTTTCATCAATGAAACCAGACGTGTTCAGCGGAATTTCTGCGCGCAAATTACCATTTGCTTCGATCACCGCGGACACACCCGTATTTGCGACCCGGATCACCGGCAACCCAAATTCGATCGCACGGAACCGCGCCTGAACAAGATGCTGTTGCGGACCAGAAAAATTGCCGAACCAGGCATCATTTGTCGCGTGCAATATCCAATCGGGACGCTCAGGTGCAGCACGTATATCGCGGGGAAAAACAGCCTCGTAGCAGATCAGCGGCAGCATCTTTCCCAACGCTCCAAGGTCAAGAACGCGCGCGCCAGGGCCGGCGGAATACCCTTGCCCCGACTGCGCGGCAAAGGCGTTAATACCGATGTATGAAAGCTGATCGCCAAAGGGAATATACTCGCCGAAGGGCACTAAATGGTGTTTGTCGTATGTGGTGCTGATTTGGCCGTTAGCGTCAAGCAGCGCGAGTGAATTGAAAAACCGCACCCCTTCTCCGCGTTGCACACCAAACAGCACCGGCTTGCCTTGGGCCGCAGCCGCCATGTCACGCAAAACACCATCCGCCCATTGCATCAAGGTGGGAACGGCGGTTTCAGGCCAGAGGATCAGATCAGGCGCCGCGCCGGTGGGGGGCATCGCAGTCAGGTCAAGCTGGCGCTGCACAAAGTCATAGGCGAACTTCGGGTCCCATTTCTGATGCTGTGGCGCATTGGGTTGGATCAGGCGGACAGTCATTGGCTGATCACTTGGCGACGTGGCCGCGCGCTGGGTCGCTGTCACGCCGATGCCCGCAAAAAACAGCACCAAGATCGCCAGTGGCAATTTCTCCATGCGCCGGACCAGAACCACTTGCGCCAACAGTGTGGTTAGCAAAAAGGTCACCGCGCCCAGCCCAGCGGCGCCAATACAGGCCGCTGCTGGAGCCAGAACCGTGTCGATCCAAATATGGCCGGGACTGGCCCAGGGAAAGCCGGTGAACAAGCGCGCGCGCATTAACTCTGCCCCGGTAAAAGCAACCGCCAGAAGAAGCCAGCGCCAACGAAGCGCTGCAAGCCGGTGCGCAATCCCCGATGCCCCGCCCCAAAGCAAGGCAAGCCCAGCGGCCATTAACAAAAGCGCAAAAGGGGCCATCCAGGCATACCGGGCGGCGTCGACCATAAAGGGCGCCACCAGCCACGACAATGAAACGCCAAAATACCCAACCCCAAGCGCCCAACCGCGCAAGGTCGCCTGTTGCCAACGCGCGGACTGAAGGACCATGATCATGCCGATGGTCAAGCCGATGAGCGTGCAGATCCACCAACCGAATGGTGCCTGCCCTAAGGCCGCGAGACCGCCCAGAAAAAGCGGCGGAACAACCGATGGGAACACCCCGGTTCGTAACGCAGCCATGCGCGAGGGCTTAGCCATCCTGTTGGGCTGGGATACGGACGCGCAGTCGCTTGATCCGACGCGGATCCGCATCGACCACTTCGAATTCCGGTCCATCAGGATGCAAAATCACTTCGCCGCGGGCAGGCACATGACCAGACAGCAAAAAGACCAGCCCGCCCAGCGTGTCGATCTCTTCGTCGTCATCATCTTCGCCCATGAGACGCACGCCAATGGCCGCTTCGAACTCATCCAGCGGCGCCTTGGCCTCTACCAAATAGCAACCGGGTTTTTCCTCAAGCCACAACGCACTTTCTTCAGTGTCATGTTCATCTTCAATCTCGCCAATGACCTGTTCGATCAAATCCTCAAGCGTGACCAGACCGTCCACCCCACCATATTCATCAATGACCAGTGCCATATGGATGCGTTCGGTTTGCATTTTCTGCAACAGCACGCCAATCGGCATCGAAGGCGGCGCGTAAAGCAAGGGGCGCAACAGGTTCTTCAGCGCGTAACGCTCAGAGGTGCCGCCTTTTGTACCGCCAAATCCGTGGGTTAGCGCAAAGTCTTTCAGATGCACCAATCCAACCGGGCTGTCCAACGTGCCATCGAACACCGGCAGCCGGGTCAGCCCACTTTCGCGAAACAACTCGACCAATTCGGTTTTCTTGATATCCACCGACACCGATAGAATTTCAGATTTCGGGATCATCACATCTTCGACCCGCATCCGGCGCAAATTAACCATGCCCGGCGTGGTCTGTTGAGGCATGCCAGGCAGAGCCTGCGGAAGATCGTTTGGCGCAAGATCACCGGTGTCAGTCGGGCTGAGCGCCCCAATCACCCGGCTAAAAAAGCCGCTTTTGCTTTGCCCTGCACTCTCATCCTCAGGGTGGCGCGCGCGTTGCGCTGCGCTAGAAGAGCCGTCGTTACTGTCGCTCATGGATCCTTTTCCGTATTTGCGCGAAATGCGCCTTACCTTAAATATGGGTTCGAAATGCCCATCTTGCCAAGAATTTCAACCTCTAACCCCTCCATCAGGGTCGCATCTTTTTCGTCAATGTGATCATAACCCAACAAATGCAGGGTTCCGTGCACCAAAAGATGGGTCACATGGGTCGAAAAATCTTTGCTCTGATCCACAGCTTCCCGCGCACAGGTGTCATAAGCGATGGCAATATCACCCAATTCAAGCGGCGCATCGGGGAAATCTGGCCTTGGTGCATCAGGGTGCGCCCCCGCGGTTTCGGCCGCACGCTCATCCGACGGCCATGACAACACATTGGTCGCCTGCCCCTTGGCGCGAAATTCGGCATTCAGTTCGGCGATACGTGTATCATCACAGGCCAAAAAGGCAATTTCAGCATCCGGATCGACCCCAAGATGGGACAGAACCGCCCGCGACGCGGCCTCAGCCAACGCCTCGAACCCCACCTCTTCCCAGCGGGCATCTTCAAAAACGATATCGACAGACATCAGAAGCTTTCATCAAGAGCCATCGGTGGCCTGTGCTGCGTTTTTTTGGGCTGCGGCTTTTTGGGCCGCTGCATTTTCAGAAGCCTCGTCATAAGCCTCAATGATCTTCGCCACAAGCGGATGTCGCACAACATCTTTTGAGGTGAAATAGTTGAACGAAATCTGATTGATCCCACGCAGCAAGCTTTCAGCATCCCGCAGCCCCGACTGCACCCCGCGCGGCAGGTCAATTTGCGTTCGGTCGCCAGTGATCACCATGCGCGAGCCTTCGCCCAGACGGGTCAAAAACATCTTCATCTGCATCGAGGTCGCGTTTTGCGCCTCATCCAACACCACAAAGGCATTCGCGAGCGTGCGTCCACGCATAAAAGCAAGCGGCGCAATCTCAATGCGTTTTTCTTCGATCAGCTTGGCCACTTGTTTGCCCGGTAAAAAGTCGCCCAGCGCATCATAAAGTGGCTGCATATATGGGTCGACTTTGTCTTTCATGTCACCGGGCAAAAAACCCAGCCGTTCACCGGCCTCAACCGCAGGCCGCGACAGGATGATTTTATCAACATGCCCGCCAAGGAACATATTCACCCCAACGGCAACAGCCAAATAGGTTTTCCCGGTGCCGGCCGGACCAATCCCAAACGCCAGCTCGTTGCTGAAAAGGCTTTCCACATAGGCTTTTTGCGCCTCAGTGCGGGGCTGAACCGTTTTCTTGCGGGTCATAATTTCGGTGTTGCCCGGCTTGAACATCTCGATCTGGTCGCCGTCCCGTGTGCCGGTGCCTTCGTCCGTGCCGCCCAAGCGGATTTCGCCGTCGATGTCGCCGGGTTCAATCGCCTGCCCCGCCTCAAGCCGCAGATAAAGGGCATTCAGCACCTCTGCCGCTTTTTCACGCGCCTCGCCCAAAATCACCAGATGATTGCCACGGCGCACAATCTGCACGCCCAAAAAACTTTCGATATGTGTGAGGTTCTTGTCAAATTCGCCGCAGAGATCAATCAGCAGTCGATTGTCAGGAAATTCCAGCAAAACCTCGAGGCTGTTTTCATCAACAGGCGCGGCGGTCAGGTTTTCTAATCCCAAGACAATCTCCGTTTCGCTAAGGGTCCGTGTGAAAATGGTGCCAAGAGCGGCGGGTGGTTGCAAGCCAAATGATCCAATCTTCACGAAGTTGATACAAAAAAAGGCCGCCAGATGTCCGGCGGCCTTTTGAAATAAAAGTGTAACGTGGCTTAGATCGAGTCGGCGAAGTTGCTGCCCGCTTTGTAATTCCCAACGGCGTAGCCTTCGGGATAGATGTCGTTACAAATTGGCTTGCCGTATTTGTCCATACGCGCCGACAGATATCCCTCAACACCATCGTCAATGATCCAGTGCTGACAGCCATTCGGATCCGTCCAGATACCGGCCACAAGTTGGCTGAGGTGTTTGCTGTCAAACCCACGGTCAACGGTTTTATCGGTTTTATCACCCAAACAAGCCGACAGCGACAATGCTGCGCCGAGAAGTGCGATCCCTTTGATCAGTTTCATAATCCGGTCTCCTTAGCGCAAGCAGATGATTTCGACGCGGCGGTTTTTGGACATGCCAGCCGCGGTCGAGTTGGAAGCCACAGGGTGGCGTTCGCCGTAAGCTCGGATCGAGGCGACCCGCGCGCCAACGCTTTGTGCCACTTTGGCAACCGCATTAGCACGTCGCTCTGACAGGCGCATATTGTAACTGTCACTGGCACGCGCATCGGTGTGACCCGAAATCACGTAAGACGCCGCACCCGCTTGGGTGAAGAACTCTTCCAGACGGGCTTTGCCCGATGCGGTGATTTTGGACTTGTCGGTCGCAAAAAGCTGATCTGAATTCATTACGGCGCAAATGTCACCCCGGTGGCAGACCGGGCGACCATCGCGGGTCACATGTGGGGTCATGTACCCTTCGACACCATCATCCATCACCCAATGTTCACAACCATCCGGATCGACCCAGATCGTCGGCACATAGCGTGATCCGTTTACATATTGCTGCGCCGAAGCGGCCCCGGCAATCAATGCCAGCGACAGACCACCCGCAACTGCGGATGCGCAAGCAAGGCGAAGAGCATTTGAAAGTTTCCCAGCCACGTTTTCCCCCACTAAATAATTGAGTTGGTGAGACAGAAGATCACCAAAGATGATTAAGATTTTCGCCAAGTGTAGCAAATTTCGTGGGTAAAGGAAGAGATATTCCCTATATATTGTGTGCGAATACGCCACAATTGGCGCAATGCAACCGCATTGTTGTGTTTTGGGACGGAAACTCTGTCTTTACGTCAATCCAACACGTCACCCTTGAGCGAATTTCTCACACTCTCGGTGATTCTTACCCGACGCAAATCCCCCGGTTTCACATCCGCATTCACATGAACCGCGTGAAGATATTCGGATTTTCCGACCATCTGCCCCTCGAACCGTCCCGATTTTTCAAACAGAACATTCACATCACGCCCCAACATACTGTCCTGCACCGCGCGTTGCTGTTCGGTGATCAAGGCCTGTAGCCGCTGAAGCCGTTCATCGGCAACAGCATCATCAACCAAAGCGCGTTCCGCCGCCGGGGTGCCAGGGCGGGTCGAGTATTTAAAGCTAAAGGCTTGGCCGTATTTCACTTCGCGGATCAGTGACATCGTGTCCTCAAAGTCCTGATCATCCTCCTCCGGGAAGCCGACAATGAAATCACCGGAAATCAGGATGTCGGGCCGCGCCGCGCGAATGCGCTCGATCAGCCGCAAATAGCTTTCGGCCGTATGACTGCGGTTCATTCGTTTCAGGATTTTGTCGGACCCCGATTGCACTGGCAAATGCAGATAAGGCATCAGCTTTTCGCATTCGCCATGCGCAGCGATCAGCGCGTCATCCATGTCATTGGGGTGGCTGGTGGTAAAGCGGATCCGCTCTAGCCCATCCACGTCATTCAATGCCCAAATCAGCCGCGCCAATGAATAATCCCCATCTGGCCCCGCGCCGTGATAGGCGTTTACATTCTGCCCCAACAGGGTGATTTCACGCACGCCGCGATCCACCAGATCGTTGGCTTCGCGCAGGATCCGCTCTACCGGGCGGCTCACTTCGGCGCCGCGGGTATATGGCACCACGCAAAACGCGCAAAACTTGTCGCAGCCTTCCTGAACGGTCAAAAACGCGGCTGGATTACGCCGTGCTTTTTGGGCCCCTGCGCGCACGCCGTGACGGGTGGGCAAATGCTCAAACTTGCTTTCTTCAGGAAAATCGGTGTCGAGCGCCTTTTTGCCCTGATCCACCTGTTCCATCATCTCAGGCAAGCGGTGATAGGTTTGCGGGCCAACCACCAGATCGACAGCGGGTTGACGGCGCATGATCTCTTCGCCCTCGGCTTGTGCCACACATCCGGCGACCCCGATTTTCAAGTCGGGATTATCCACCTTAAGCGCCTTCATACGCCCCAGTTCGGAATAGACCTTTTCGGCGGCTTTTTCGCGAATATGGCAGGTGTTGAGCAGGATCATATCCGCGTTTTCCGGCGTGTCCGTTTCCACATAACCATCCGCGCCCAGCGCTTCGGCCATGCGTTCACTGTCATAAACATTCATCTGGCAGCCATAGGTGCGGATGAAAAGTTTCTTCGGGTCGGTTTTCGCGTCAGACATCTTCAGGCTTTCTCAATGGATCTGGCCCAATGGATCTGGGCAGGGATCAAGGCCCGCTCCTACACAAATCTGTGCGGCGCTGCAACGGCTGCGCGCGAGACCACGCCGCAAACCCCTGCGCCCATATCCCGGGCGCAGGCGAACTTGTGCCATGGATCCCTTGCAAAGCGTTTGAAATTGGTAGATTTTTAACCATGGCTCCGCAGAGTGCGCGGATAGTAGGAGCAGTGATGCGATATTCTGGATTAAGCGATTTTCTGAATTCCAGTCCCGAGGCTTTGGCCAAAGGGCCGGTCGCAATGATCTTTGTCGAAGATCTGGTTGAGGTCGACAGCACCATCCGCCACCACCAAAACGCAGGCTTTAAAGAGGTGTTGGTGTTTGCCCCCGATGCCCTTGACTTGCCCAGCGCGCTAGAGGTGGATATCCACCGCATCGACTTTGATATGTCGGCCCCCAACGCATTGCAAACCACAGTAAACAAGGTGATCGAAGCCGCCCCCAAGGTTTGGCTTTACTACTGCTATAACGCCGAATATCTGTTTCACCCCTTCTGCGAAACCCGTTCAATTGCCGAGCTTTTGGCATTTCACACCGAAGAGCGGCGCAGTGGCGTTCTAAGCTATGTGGTGGACCTTTACGCGGATGACCTTGGCCATAATCCCAATGCTGTCTCGCTGGAAAATGCATGGATGGACAAGTCGGGCTATTATGCACTTGGCCGCCCTGACCCGGAAAACGACGGCCACCCAAAAGAGCGGCAGCTTGATTTCTTTGGCGGGTTGCGTTGGCGGTTTGAAGAACACATCCCCGCCTTGCGCCGCAAGATTGACCGAATTGCGCTGTTTCGCGCACGGCCTGGGTTAAGGTTGCTGGCCGATCACACCTTTAACGACGAAGAATACAACACCTATGCCTGCCCATGGCACAACAATATCACCGTCGCAATTGCCAGCTTTCGCACCGCTAAAGCCTTGAAATCAAACGCCGGATCGACCTTTGATATCCACACGTTCAAATGGCACAATTCGACCGAATTTGAATGGTCCTCAAAACAGCTTTTGGATTTGGGGCTGATGGAACCCGGGCAGTGGTTTTGATCACTCTTTTCCTTTTTCAAGGACTTCGTTAAGGTACCAACATCATACGAGCACCTGCATGATCGCGGCCTCGTCCACTCATCCCCCCAAAAAACACGAGGCCACCATGACCGAAGTCACTCAAGGCGCAACCGTGCGCATTCACTACACCGGCACCCTAGAAGATGGCAGCATCTTTGACAGTTCCGAAGGGCGCGATCCGCTGGAATTCACCGTAGGATCCGGCATGATCATTCCCGGCCTCGACAAAGCCCTGCCCGGCATGAGCGTGGGTGAGAAGAAAAAGGTCACCATCGCCCCCGAAGAGGCTTACGGCGCCAGCCAACCAGAAGCCATTCTGGAAGTGCCGCGTGCAGAAATCCCCGCCGAAATCCCGCTTGAAGTTGGCATGCAGCTTCAGATGGGCGGACCACAGGGCCAGCCAATTCCAGTCACAGTCACCAATCTGACCGATGAAATCGCCACATTGGATGCAAACCACGCGCTGGCCGGAAAGACCCTGATCTTTGATTTCGAGATTGTCTCGGTCGGTTGATCAGAGCAAAAAACAAAAACCGCCCGAGACGCTTGGGCGGTTTTTCAGGTCTGACATTGCGGATCTGTCGCAGAATCAGGTGCGGCGCAGCCGGATCACCACATCTACTTTGCTGATCTCAGCCCCTTCGGGGGCCACTGGCAGGCGGGCAATTTCAAGATCTTCGTCCGGCGCATCCATCAGCTCTTCGCTGTCTTCCCAAAAGAAATGCGGATGGTTTGTCACATTGGTGTCGAAATAGCTGCGCGCGCCATTCACCGTGATTTCACGCAGCAGACCCGCGTCTGAAAACACCCGCAAAGTGTTGTAAACCGTTGCCAGAGAAACCTTTTCTCCGCTATCTCGCGATGCTTCATACAGGCTTTCGGCTGTGACATGGCGATGCTGCCCATCGCCAACCAGCAAGTGGGCCAATGACAAACGCTGCCGCGTGGGGCGCAAACCGGCGCTGGCCAGCCAGTGTGTTTCCGAGGCGATTTCAACTTGGGTCATGCGGTTCTATCCATATGGGTGCGTCAGAATATAGGCGCGCTTTCGTCAGGTTTCCATGATTTTTTGCGCAAGTGATCCGTCTGGCCCTATTTTATTGGCGCAGCCCGCCCGCCGCCCTTGCGTCCATGTTTGCCCGGATGATAGAGGATGAGGGGACGAAACACACAAGATATAGGGCGGCAAATGGCGGACTACCCAACCAGCTTTGACAAGGAAGATCTTCTGAAATGCGCGCGCGGAGAGCTGTTTGGCCCCGGCAATGCGCAGCTTCCGGCGCCGCCGATGTTGATGATGGATCGGATCACCGAAATTTCCGGTGACGGTGGGGAACATGGCAAGGGGCATGTGATTGCCGAATTTGACATCACCCCAGACCTTTGGTTCTTTGACTGCCACTTCCCCGGCAACCCGATCATGCCCGGCTGCCTGGGTCTTGACGGCTTGTGGCAATTGACTGGTTTCAACCTTGGCTGGCGCGGCTGGCAGGGGCGCGGATATGCGTTGGGTGTGGGCGAGGTAAAACTGACCGGAATGGTCCGTCCCGACCGTAAAATGCTGACCTACCGTATTAATTTCACCAAAGCGATCCAAACCCGCCGCCTGACCATGGGCGTTGCAGACGGGATTGTCGAAGCGGACGGCGATGTGATCTATCAAGTCAAAGACATGAAAGTGGCCTTGTCGGAAAGCTGATCCAGCCACAGATTATTGCGCCCAGACGGGCAAAATGAAGGAGTGCGCATATGCGTCGTGTTGTCGTTACCGGGTTGGGCATCGTTTCAGCCATCGGGAATAATGCCGAAGAAGTTCTTGCCTCGCTAAAAGCTGGAAAATCCGGCATTTCAGCCAATGCTGACATGGTCGAACATGGCTTTCGCAGTCAGGTTGCGGGTATGCCCAATATCGACATCGCCGCCCATGTGGACAAACGCACCCTGCGCTTTATGGGGCCTGGGGCCGCCTATGCGCATATCGCAATGGAACAGGCGATTGCCGATGCAGGGCTTGGTGAAAATGATGTTGTGAACCCGCGAACCGGCCTGATCGCCGGCTCTGGTGGGCCATCGACCAGTGCAATGTTCGCAGCCCACCAAACCGCGCTGAAAACGGGTGCGACCAAACGCATCGGGCCATTTGCGGTTCCGAAATGCATGGGATCCACCATCTCGGCCAACCTTGCGACGGCGTTCAAAATCAAGGGGATCAACTATTCGATCACTTCGGCCTGCTCGACCAGCCTGCATTGCATCGGCAACGCGTCCGAGCAGATCATGATGGGCAAACAGGATGTGATGTTTGCCGGTGGCGGCGAGGAATTGGATTGGACCCTGTCCTGCCTTTTCGACGCGATGGGCGCGATGTCCTCGAAATACAATGACACCCCGGAAAAAGCCTCGCGCGCGTTTGACGCAAACCGCGACGGGTTTGTGATCGGCGGCGGTGGGGCCATTTTGGTTCTGGAAGAATTGGAGCACGCCAAAGCGCGCGGCGCCAAGATCTATGCCGAAGTCACCGGGTACGGGGCCACATCCGACGGGCACGACATGGTGGCGCCCTCTGGTGAGGGCGGCGAACGCGCGATGCGCCTTGCAATGGACATGCTGCCACAGGGTCGCAAAGTCGGCTATATCAACGCGCATGGCACATCGACCCCCGTGGGTGACGTGGGCGAAGTGGAAGCGGTGCGGCGTGTATTTGGTGAGGGATCGACCCCGCCCATTAGCTCGACCAAATCCATGACCGGCCACAGCCAGGGCGCCACCGGCGCGCAAGAAGCCGTGTATTGTCTGTTGATGCTTGAGAATGATTTCATCACCCCGTCGATCAACGTCGAAGAGCTGGACCCGGCGATCAACCCCGAAGAGATCGCCACCGAATTGGTGGAAAACGCCGGGCTGGACACGGTGATGACCAACAGCTTTGGCTTTGGCGGAACCAATGGCTCGATGCTTTTGAGCAAATACAAAGATTAATTTGAGGACGATAACATGGCTGGATTAATGCAAGGAAAACGGGGCCTCATTATGGGGGTCGCCAACCAACGCTCGATCGCTTGGGGCATTGCCCGGGCCATGGCGAATGAAGGCGCGGAACTGGCGTTTTCCTATCAGGGGGATGCATTTGGGCAACGTGTGGCCCCATTGGCGGAAAGTGTTGGGTCAGATTTTCTGGTCGACATGGATGTCACGGATGATGCCGCATTGGACAAAGGTTTTGATGCGCTTTTTGACCGTTGGGACAGCCTTGATTTTGTGGTGCATGCGATTGCTTATTCCGACAAGAACGAGCTGGCCGGACGGTTCGTGGACACCAGCCGCGCGAACTTTAAAAACTCCATGGACATCAGTTGTTATTCCCTGATCGAGGTGGCGCGCCGTGCGGCCCCTAAGATGACCAAAGGCGGCACGATCCTGACGCTGACCTACGGCGGGTCAAACCGCGTGACCCCGTATTATAACGTGATGGGCGTGGCCAAAGCCGCGTTAGAGGCCTCGGTGCGGTATCTTGCCAATGACCTCGGCCCCGACGGCATTCGCGTCAACGCCATCTCGCCCGGCCCGATGAAAACACTGGCCGGCGCCGCGATTGGTGGCGCGCGTAAAACCTTCCGCCATACAGAGGCCAACGCGCCGTTGCGGCAAAACGCAACGCTTGAGGCCGTGGGCGGCACCGCGGTTTACCTTGCTTCAGATTACGGCAATTGCACCACCGGTGAGATCATCACCGTGGACAGCGGGTTTCATGTCTTGGGGATGCCGCAGCCGGATAATCTGTGACCCAAAGACCGAGCATTGCAAAGGCCACCTTCGGGTGGCCTTTTTTGTTGAACCGGATGTTTTCTGGCCTCCGGCGGGGATATTTTCGACAAGAAAAAAGGGCGTCTGGACGAGCCGCTTGGAACTGTGCTTACTGACACAGAGAGATTGAAGGGCGATGAGATGAAAGCATTTACAGCATCAGATGGTGTCACATTGGCGTACCGCGACGAAGGCGAAGGTTTGCCGGTTCTGGCCCTTTCCGGGCTCACACGCAACTCTGACGACTTCAACTTTGTCGCCCCGTATCTTTCCGGCATCCGCCTGATCCGTATGGATTATCGCGGACGTGGGCAATCGGATTGGGCGCCGCATCAGACCTATACGGTCCCGCAAGAGGCCGAAGATGTATTGGGGTTGATGGATCATCTGGGGCTTGAGAAAGCCGCCATTCTTGGCACCTCGCGTGGTGGGTTGATTGCGATGGGATTGGCAAGCGTCGTCAAGGACCGGCTGATCGGCGTGTGTCTGAATGACATCGGTCCTGAGATTGACCCCGGTGGGTTGAAATACATCATGTCCTACCTTGGGCGCCGTCCTGCGTGGCGCGCCTTTGGGTCCGCCACCAAAATGCGCGCGGCCGCGATGGAGCAGGCCGGGTTTCACAATGTGTCGATGGCGCGTTGGGACGAAGAAGTACGTCATCTTTACGCGGAAAAAGATGGCAAGCTTGAGAACCGATATGACCCCGCGCTGCGCAAAGCCGTGGAGGAGGCGAGTGCCCAACCGACCCCAGATTTGTGGCCGATGTTTGATGCCTTTGACGGGCTGCCGCTGGCGCTGATCCATGGTGCAAACTCGGACCTTTTGACCGATGCGACGATTGCCGAAATGCGGTCCCGCCGCCCGGATATGCTTTACGCCAACGTGCCAGATCGCGGCCATGTGCCATTTTTGGATGAACCCGAAGCGTTGCCGGTGATCCGTGCCTGGTTGGAGCAATGTCATGGACGTTGATGCCATCCGCGCCGCCGCCCAACGCCTTGATGGGCACGCACGCAAAACGCCGCTGTTGTCCTCGCCGTTTCTGGATGAGATTGCCGGGCGCCGGGTGTTGATTAAGCCCGAATGCCTGCAACACACGGGCAGCTTTAAGTTTCGCGGCGGGCGGGCGGCTATTTCCGCCTTGCCTGGTGACATCCGCGCCAAGGGTGTGATTGCCTTTTCCTCGGGCAATCACGCGCAAGGGGTGGCACTGGCCGCACAGGATTTTGGCATTCCTGCTGTGATCCTGATGCCGTCCGACACGCCGCGTCTGAAGGTCGAAAATACCCGCAGCTATGGCGCTGAAGTTGTGTTCTTTGATCGGGCCACTGATGACCGTGATGCAATCTGTGACGATCTGGCCAAGGCGCGCGGTTTGACCTTGGTGCGCCCCTATGACGACGCAGAAGTGATCGCGGGGCAAGGCACCGTAGGGTTGGAAATCGCCGCGCAGGCCACTGAGCTGGGGATTGAGGCCGCAGAGGTACTTGTCCCCTGCGGCGGGGGCGGTTTGACGTCCGGCGTTGCGCTTAGTCTTGAAGCTGATGCGCCCAAAATGCGGGTCCGCCCGGTGGAGCCGAAGCGGTTTGACGATGTGGCCCGCTCTCTGGCCAGTGGCCGCATTGAAAGCAACGCTGCGAAAGCAGGCTCGATCTGTGATGCGATCATCACGTCGCAACCCGGCAATCTGACTTTCCCGATCCTGCACCGCCTTTGTGGGTCTGGTCTGGAGGTCAGCGAAGAGGAGTGCTTGCGGGCCATGGCGCTTGCCTTTGCCCGACTGAAGATCGTGATCGAACCCGGCGGGGTCGTGGCCCTTGCCGCCGCGCTTTTCCACCCCGATGAAATCTTCGGCGACACCGTGATCGTCGTGGCAACCGGCGGCAACGTCGACACCCCTATGTTTACCCGCGCGTTGGAGGCACTGACCCCGTGACCAAACCCGAGCTTACCGATTTCACCCTTGCATCCTTCAACGTCAAAAACCTGATTGGCCCTGATCAGGAATATTACCAGTTTCAATCCTACACGCCCGAGGAATACGCGTGGAAGCGCGATTGGATGGCGGATCAAATGCTGTCGTTGGATGCGGATGTGATTGGGTTTCAGGAAATCTTTGAGGAAAGCGCGCTGCGTGATGTGATCCGCGAGGCGAACCTGCGCGCGGATGAACTGAACAAAACCACCATCCCTGACCGTTCAAAACGCTATCACCGCAAGGCGATTTTCCGCAAATTGGCGGTGGAGCCGTGGGACATGCGCCATGTGGCGTTTGCCCCTAATGTGAACGACGGCACGCCGGGCCACCGTCGCCCCGGGTTGGCCGTGCTGTCACGCTTTGGCTTTGTTGGCACGCCCGAGGTGGTGCAAGAGCTGCCCGAACCGCTCTCCATCCCCTTCACCGACGGCGGTGGGCATTTCACCCTGACCCGCCTGTCACGCCCGATCCTTAAGGTGCGCATCCCGGTGGGTGATCAGGTGATCACATTGTTTAACTGTCACCTTAAATCAAAACTCGGGGAATTTATCCGCCCCGAAGGGACCGATTTTGCGCCCGAGCAGGACCTGACCAACTATGATCCCGTGTCCCGCGCGCTGGGATCCGCCCGCGCCGCGATGCGCCGCATGGCCGAGGCTTGGGTTCTGCGCAAATTGGTGGTTGAGGAAATCAACGCCGGCCACCCGGTGGTGGTGCTGGGCGACTTTAACGACGGCGAACACGCGGTGAGTTCCGAGATCATCTCAGGCGAGGTGCCGTTCAAAAACTACGCCTGGATGTTGCGCCATGATGCCAAGACCCCGCGCGATCGGTATTCCGAGGCTGAGAGCGTGAAAATCACCGAAGAGATTGACGCCGTGCGCCTGCATTCCGCCGAAAAACTGTTTGTGCGCAAAAGCTTGCGCGACATGGTCTATACGGCCTCATTTGGCGGTGTCTTTGAAAGCATCGACCAGATTTTCCTCAGCCGCGCGTTCCATCCGGACTACGAAAACCGTATCGCGGATATGACCTATTTCAGCGTTCTGAACGACCATATCACCGACGGATCCCACCCCGAGGCGCCGTATAACAAGCTCGCGTCCGATCACGGTCAGATCATGGCGCATCTGACCTTGCGCAGCGGCAAGGCGCGCGCGAAATGATCTTGCCGGGCGATGAACCCTGCCCGCTTTACGTGGTGGATGAGGGGCCAAAGGACGCCCCAGCCTTGGTGTTTGCCCATGCCTTGGGGGCGGATCTGACGATGTGGGACGCGGTGCTGCCGTTTTTACCGAAAACCCTGCGGATCATTCGCATGGATATGCGCGGGCATGGTCAAAGCCCCTGCCCGGATGGGCCGTATCCCATGGCCGATCTCGTGCGTGATACGGCGGCCGCTTTGGACCGGTTAAAGGTCAAGGACTGCGCCTTTGTGGGGCTGTCAATTGGCGGGATTATTGCGCAAGGTTTGGCGGCCGAACGCCCAGACCTGATCCGCGCTTTGATCCTGTCCAACACCGCCGTCAAGATCGCCACACCGGAAGTGTGGGCCGCCCGGATCACCGAGGTTAAGGCACAAGGCATCGAGGCTGTGCTTGGCCCCAACATGCAACGCTGGTTTGCCCGCGCCACCCACCGCGACCGTCCAGAATTGATCCATCACGCCGCAGACATCATGCGCGCAACACCGCTGGCTGGGTATCTGGGGTGTATGGCGGCAATTGCCGATACCGACCTTTATGAGAGCACGGCCCGGCTGACCCTGCCCACCTTGGTAACCGCCGGGTCCGAAGATGGCTCCACCCCCGCTGATCTGGTGCGCGAATTGACCGACCTGATCCCCGGATCCACGTTTGAGCTGATCCGAAAATCCGGCCATATGTCGCCCGTTGAACAACCAGAAATCTACGCCGCTGCCCTCACCCGTTTTCTGGACGTCACCAAACATGTCTGAGTTTCTTTTGGTCCACGGCACAGGGCACGGCGCATGGTGTTGGCGGGATGTGATCCCTGAACTGGCGCGTTTGGGGCACCGCGTTCGCGCCATTGATCTGCCCTGTCATGGCGCAGATCATGCGCCAATCGGCGACGCCAGTTTGACCAGCTATGCCGAAGCCATTTTGGACGCGCTTGAGGCGCCAACCATCATCGTCGGGCATTCCATGGGGGGCTTTCCAATCACCCAAGCGGCCTGCCTAAAACCGGATAATATCCGCCATCTGGTCTATCTCTGCGCCTATGTTCCCACCCCAGACACAAGCCTTGTTGAGATGCGCAAGGCGTGGCCCGAGCAACCTTTGGCAAAGGCCTTTGATGTCGCCGCAAACCGGCAAAGCTTTCGCTTTAAGCCCGCGCTGATCCAAGACCGGCTGTATCACGACTGTTCCGAGGTGTTGGAATTTGCCCGTGCTCATCTATGCGACGAACCGATGGCCCCGTCGATGACCGCGATTACAGGACAGCACACCGCCCCCAGCAGCTACATTCGTTGCACAAAAGATCGTGCCATTCCGCCCGCGTATCAGGCCCAGATGGCCCAGAACTGCGGGGCGACATATGATCTCAACACCGGGCATTCGCCCTTTTTCGCCGATCCCGCCGGGCTGGCGGGCTTGCTTGATAAGATCAGCGCGGGTTTGACCTAGCGTCACGGCACGCAAGGGTGCAAAACCCCTTGCCCCCTCCCCGCCTGCTTTGCACTGTGATCGGCAAAGAAGGAGTGACCCATGCCCACAATCAAAGCCGCCGTTTGCCACGCCTTTGGCGAAGATCTTGTGATCGAAGACATCCAGATCCGTGCGCCCGAGGGCCGCGAGGTTGAGGTGACGCTTGAGGCGGTTGCGATCTGCCATTCCGACATTTCTTACGCCGAAGGGGCATGGGGTGGGGCGTTGCCTGCGGTTTACGGGCATGAGGCAGCGGGGCGTATTTCAGCGCTTGGGTCGAATGTCGAGGGGTTGGCCATTGGTGATCCGGTTGTTGTCACCCTGATCCGGTCCTGCCAGACCTGCGCGCCTTGTACTTCGGGCCATCCGGTGCGCTGTTCCACGCGGTATGACGCCACCAAAGGGCCGATCAGCGGCACGGACGGAAGTGCACTGACCCAGGGGTTGGACACCGGGGGCTTTGCCGAAAAGGTGGTGGTTGAAGCCTCGCAAGTGGTGAAACTGCCCGATGCAATTCCAATGACCGCCGCGTGCCTGTTGGGCTGTGGCGTCATCACCGGGGTGGGTGCTGTGGTCAACACGGCGGGCATCCGGGCGGGGCAAAACGTGGTGGTGATCGGCGCGGGCGGTGTTGGGCTAAATGCCATCCAAGGTGCGCGATTGGCGGGGGCCGCCAATATTATTGCGGTGGATATGACCGAAGAAAAGCTCGACATGGCGATGGAGTTTGGCGCAACCGCAGCCGTGTTGGGCAATGGGCACGCCCCTTGGAAAGCGGCCTATAAGGCGGCGGGGCGCGGGGCGGATGCGGTGTTTGTCACCGTGGGGGCCATTCCCGCCTATGACAGTGCCGCGCGGTACCTTGCGCCGGGTGGAAAGCTGGTCGCGGTGGGCATGCCCCATTCCGGCGACATGGCGCAATATGAACCGGTGGTCATGGCCGCCCTTGGCCAAGGGATCCAAGCAACCTTGATGGGGGATGTGGTCATTCAGCGCGACATCCCGTGGATGGTCGACCTTTACATGCAGGGGCGCCTGAAGCTGGACGAGCTTGTGTCCGGCACTTGGCGGTTTGACCAGATCAACGCCGCCATTGCCGACACCAAAACCGGGGCAGCAAAGCGAAATGTGATTGTGTTTTGATCCCTGCGCGCCGCTTGGATGCAATGAAACGCTTTTTGATATAGACTTGCTTGACTGCATTCTGTGGTGGTTCTGTCTGTTTTCACCCAATTCGCGTCGTTTCCCGTTCCGACGACAGCACGGGAATCGCGCTTGGTAAACACAACCCTGCGACCCTCGCAGCCAAAGGAGGCCATTATGATTATTTACCCCTTGATCGAACTGCTCGAAGGCCGTTGCGTCAGCCTGTATCGCGGCCGCACAGAGGAACCGCAGATCTGGCATGTGGACCCGGTGAAACGCGCACAGGAATATGCCGAAGCGGGGGCAGAAGCCCTGCAAATCACCGATTTCGACGCCATGTCAGGCGATGAACGCAACGCCGATATGATCCGCGAGATCATCCACGGCGTTGGCATTCCTGTGCAATTGGGCGGCGGCTTTCGTACGCTCGACCGGATCAGCGAATGGATTGACCACGGTGCGGCCCGTATCGTGGTGGGCACCATGGCGGTCTATCAACCCGACCTCATCAAAGAAGCAGCAAAGCTTTACCCCGATCAGATTGTTCTCGCGGTGGATGTGTTCGAAGGCAAAGTGGTCAGCGATGGATGGCACAACAAAAGCGCCTTTGATGCCTCGACCTTTCTGAAAACCTTCGAGGGCGACCCGCTGGCCTCGATCGTGATCACCGACATCGACGCCGATATTGGCGATGCCGAGGACAGCCTTGCGCTGATCACCCAGCTTGCGGGCGAAGCCAATGCACCGGTGATTGCGCGCGGAACCATCTGTGAAATCGACGATGTGTCGCGCCTGCAATATGTCCCGCATGTGTCCGGCACCATCATTGGCCGCGCTCTGTTTGATCGCAGCGTTGATTTGGCCGAGGCGTTAGAGGTTGCAAAACCCGTGGTCGAGCCCCGCGCCGAATTCATCTGATACGCCCGCCGCTACACAAGCAAACCCAAAAAACGGCCTCGGGGTTCATACCCTCCGGGGCCGTTTCCCATTTTGCCCACCCCGAGGTTCAATACCTGTTAGGCCATAGGCAGAAAATCTATTGCTGCTGCTTGGGCCGGTAATCTGAAATCATACCCAAAAATAGAACGTCCCGCAGGGCGGGAAGGGGAGGATACCGGTGAAAGTTGGATTTATTGGACTGGGCAATGTGGGCGGCAAACTGTCCGGCTCGCTGCTGCGAAATGGCATCGAGCTGACGGTGCATGATTTGAACCAGGATTTGGTGGGTGGCTTTGTGGCGCGCGGCGCCAAACGCACAGATGGTCCCGCCGCTTTGATGCGCGATTGTGATGCGGTCATCACCTGCCTGCCCTCGCCCGCGGCCTCAGATGCGGTGATGCAGCAGATGTTGCCAGAGGTCACAGACGGTAAGATCTGGATGGAAATGTCCACCACCGATGCGGCGGAGGTGAAACGCCTGGGTGCACAAGTCATCGAACGTGGCGGCGCGGCGGTCGATTGCCCGGTTTCCGGCGGGTGCCACCGGGCGGACACGGGGAATATCGCCATTTTCGCTGGCTGTGATCGCGCGACGTTTGACCGGATTTTCCCGCTTCTCACCACCATGGGGCGGCGCATTCTGCACACGGGCGAGCTTGGCTCCGCTTCCGTATTAAAGGTGCTGACCAACTATCTTGCCACCGTGCATCTGGTCGCCAATGCCGAAGCACTGGTCACCGCCAAAGCCGCCGGGATGGATCTGAACACCGCCTATGAAGCGATCAAAGTCAGCTCGGGCAATTCGTTTTCGCACATCACCGAAAGCCAAGTGATCCTGAACGGGTCGCGCGACATTTCCTTTACGATGGATCTGGTAAAAAAGGACATTGGCCTGTTTCAGGACATCGCCGAGCGGAATGACGTGCCGCTGGAAATCAGCCCGCTTTTGGTCAAGATCTTTGACGATGGCATTGCGCGGTATGGCGACCGGGAATTGTCCCCAAACATCATCCGCCGGCTAGAGGATGCCACCGGGCTGGACATCCGCGCGCCGGGTTTTCCTGCGGAAATGACCGACGATGAACCCGAAGAACCGGGGTATGAGGTTGTGCCTCCGCGGTAATAAGCTTTCATCCGCACATGAAGAACGCGGAGGGTTAACGCCCTCCGCGTTCTTATTTAGGCCCCCACCCCGTCACACAGAAAAGGGAGGTCTCACCTTGATTTCCTGATAATCCTCAAGACCAAACACCCCGCCTTCGCGCCCGTTGCCAGAGTGTTTATAACCGCCAAACGGCGCACCATATCCGGCCCCGCGACCGTTGATGTGAATGCCACCTGCGCGCAGGTGCGCCACCACCCGCAATGCCCGGTCTTCGCTTCCGGTTTGCAGATAGGCCGCCAACCCGTAATCGGTGTCATTGGCCAAGCGGATCGCCTCGTCTTCATCCTCAAACGGCATGATCACCAGCACCGGGCCAAAGATTTCCTCGCGGGTGATGCGCATGTCGGCGGTCACATCCGCAAAGATTGTGGGACGCACGTACCAGCCCTGCTCAAACCCTTCTGGTTTGCCCAATCCACCCACCAAAACCCGCGCCCCCTCGTTGATCCCCGCTTGGATCAGGGATTGCACGCGGTCGTATTGGATTTGGTCAAAGAGCGGACCGATGTGGTCGCCGTCTTGTGCCGGATCCCCCACGGTTTGCGCCGCCCCCGCCGCCTCGGCCAAGGCGAGTGCCCGATCATAGACGGACCGCTCGACCAACATCCGCGTGGGCGCATCGCAGGATTGACCAGTGTTGTAAAAACAGGTGGCGACCCCTTCGGCAATGCGCGTTTCAAGATCACAATCGGCAAAGACCAGATTGGGGGATTTCCCGCCCAGCTCCAACGTCACGCGTTTGACCGTATCGGCCGCATCTTTGCTGACCAAAGCGCCCGCGCGGGTGGACCCGGTGAAGGACATCATGGCCACATCCGGATGCCGCGACAGCGCCGCCCCAACCGTGGGACCATCCCCATACACAAGGTTAAACACCCCCGCCGGATAACCCGCCTCGTGCACAATTTCCGCATAGATTTTGGCCGACAAAGGCGTGTGTTCAGAGGGTTTCAACACGCAGGTCGACCCAGACGCCAGCGCAGGGATGACCTTCAGCGCGATTTGATTGATCGGCCAGTTCCACGGGGTGATCAGACCACAGACCCCAATGGGTTCGCGGGTCAGAATATCGCCATTTGGCAGGGTCTCGTGGTCGTCTTGTGCCTTGAGCGCGTCGATAAACCCGTCAAGATGGCCAATTGCACAGCCGGCCTGATCATCCCGGGCCATGGTGATCGGCGCGCCCATCTCTAGGCTGATCGCTTGGGCAAGATCATCAATGCGGCGGTGCGTCACCTCTCGCAATCGTTCGAGCAGGGCAAGACGTTCCGCTTTGCTGGTCTTGGAAAAGCTTTTAAACGCTTCTTTTGCGGCGGCAACGGCGCGGTCCACATCGCGCGCGTCCCCCATGGAAAGGGTGCCAATTTGCCCGTTGGTTGCCGGGTTCATCACTGGCATTGATGTGGTGGCGTTGGGCGCAACCCACGCCCCATCGATATAGAATGTATCAAGCGTTTTCATCAGAGTTCTCCCGAATTCCAAGGGTGTTTTGATTAGGGCGTCACCGGATCATGCGACATTTCAAGATGCAGTTCGGCCCCACTGTAGGGGTTGGCCGCGAGAAAGGCGTCGTTCAGTTCCACCCCAAGGCCCGGCACGGTGGGGGGGATGACATACCCCTCTTGCCAGTCGATTTTGGTGGTCACGGCGGACATGTAAGGGCCGTCAAAGGTGCCGATGCTTTCAAGGATCAAAAAGTTGGGGCTACAGGTTGCGATCTGGATATTGGCCGCCGCCACCACCGGGCCGCAGTAAAGATGCGGGGCGATCTGAGCCTGCCGTGTTTCCGCCATGCCCGCGATTTTCTTGGCTTCCAAAAGCCCGCCAACACGGCCCAAATTCATTTGCAGGATAGAAGCGGCCCCCGCCTCTAGCAGCCGCGCAAATTCATGCTTGGTGCACAGGCGCTCACCCGCCGCCACAGGGACCGAGGTAAAGCGCGCAACCTCGGCCATATCCGCTGGGTTTTCGGGCGGAACAGGTTCTTCAAACCACAGCGGATCATAGGCTTCGATGCGGCGCGCAAGGCGTTTGGCGCCAGACACAGTGAACTGGCCGTGGGTCCCAAACAGCATGTCCGCACGGTCCCCCACCGCCTCGCGAATGCGCTTGCAAAAGGCCTCGCTGCGATCAAGATCTTCAAGCCGGGGCTGGTGGCCATCGTAGACGGTATAAGGCCCCGCCGGGTCGAATTTCACCGCCGTAAACCCCTGATCCACCGCGGCCAGTGCGGCCTTGGCGGCAAGGTCGGGACAGGTGTAAACATTGGGCGTATCCGGGTCGGGATAAACGTCACCCTTTGCGGGATACAGATAGGTATAGCTGCGCAGGCGATCATGCACCTTACCGCCCAATAGGTCATAAACAGGCCGGTCTGCCGCTTTGCCGATAATGTCCCAACAGGCCATCTCCAATCCGCTAAGCACCCCCATCACGGTGACGTCCGGGCGTTGTGTGAACCCAGCGCCATAAGTGCGCCGCCAAAGCCGTTCTATGTGATGCGGATCGCTGCCTTCAAAATGACGCGTGAACACATCCACCGCCATGGCCGCACAAAGATCCGGCGCAAACGTCGCGTTGTAAATCTCGCCCACGCCCGTAATCCCACAGCGCGTGGTCAACCGCAGAAAAATGAAATACCGTCCGCCATGACGCGGCGGTGGGTTGGCAACCACAAAGGTTTCGATTTTGTCCAAACGCATGGGGACCTCTTTTCGGTTTGGGTTATCGCCCGCCATCTTCAAGGATCAAATCCGCCGCGCGCATGGCAAGCATCATGGTGGGCGCATTGGTGTTGCCCGACGTCACATTGGGGAACGCCGAGGCATCCACCACCCGCAGCCCCCGAACCCCATGCACCCGCAAACGCGCATCCAGAACCGAGTGTGACGGCGCGGCCCCCATCCGGCAAGTGCAAGAGGCATGGAACACCGAAGAGGCGCGCGCGCGGAAATGTTCAAGCATCCCCGCATCGTCCATCTGTGTGATGTCCGGCGCTTTCGCCG
This sequence comes from Aliiroseovarius lamellibrachiae, assembly GCF_018599245.1. Taxonomy (GTDB): domain Bacteria; phylum Pseudomonadota; class Alphaproteobacteria; order Rhodobacterales; family Rhodobacteraceae; genus Aliiroseovarius; species Aliiroseovarius lamellibrachiae. The sequence goes on along the minus strand of NZ_JAHEVJ010000002.1, from coordinate 211,048 downwards.
CGTCGATCACCGCACGCAAGGTTGGGGTCGAGGCAAGGGCGCGCAGCACCCTTCCTGCACAAACCGCGACCTCTTGATCCTCGCGCGTCGCAAGCGAGTTGGGTTGAATAATCGGCCCATCCATCGGGTTGGCTGAGGCGATCCGCACATGCCCCCGACTGGTCGGACGGCACGGTTGGGCGGAAAGAATAAACCCCGGATCGCGGTCGATCACCGGCTTGCTGTCCGGTGGGGTCGAATATGTGGCCGGGTTGCAATAAATCTGTAAATCCGGCGCGTGAAGGGTGCGCTCAGAACGCACAAAACCGCCAATTTGGTTGACCGGCACACCCAGCGGCCCGCGGCGGGTCAGCACATATTGCAGCCCGGCGAGCCCCCGTCCCAAAGGATGACCCAACCGCGAATTCAACGTCGGAACCCGTGCGGTGAAATGCTGGGTCACTGCCAGATGATCCTGCAGACCCTCACCAACCATAGGCAGGTCTTGCACCACGTCGACCCCGTGAGACGCCAACAACTCCGCAGGCCCGACACCCGAAATCTGCAACAATTTCGGCGAGTTAATGGCCCCTGCGCTCAGAATGACCTCGCCCAGCGCCTGCGCCATGAATTGCTGATCACCGACACGATACCGAACCCCGGTCGCGCGCCCATTCGTGATCATCACATCTTCGACCACCGCATGGGTGACAAGTTTCACATTGCCGCGCCTCAATGCCGGGCGCAAAAATGCATCGGCAGACGAACAGCGAAACCCATCTCGAACGGTGCTGCGATACGCGCTGATCCCGTCGCTTTCAGCCCCGTTCAGATCCGTTAGAACCGGCCAGTGCATATCCTGTGCAGCCGCCAAAAACCGTTTGGAAAATGGGTGCATTTGGTTGGACAGATCGGTGACCGCAAGCGCGGCTTTTCCGGCTTTTTCAGCCCCGTAACATTCGAGCCGATCGTAGGTATCGCGCACGGTGTCCCACCCCCAACCCGTGGCCCCGGACCGGCGCCAATCGTCGAAATCATGCCCAAGCCCGCGCACATATGCCATCGCGTTGATCGAACTTGACCCCCCGACAACGCGACCGCGCGGCCAGTAAACACTGCGCCCGTTCAAACCGGGATCAGGGGCAGCGTGGTAGTTCCAATTCAGCTTGGGGTTTGAGAAGGTCATCCCATAGCCCAGCGGCACTTTGATCCAAAACTTGGCATCCGACCCGCCGGCCTCCAGCAGCAACACCCTGTTACGACCGTTTTCAGTGAGCCGTTCGGCCAACAGACAGCCGGCAGATCCTGCGCCCACAAGGATGTAGTCAAACTCCATAACCACGCCTTTTCATCTGTCCAAATGCTGCGTTTTATTCAAATTGCGACGCGCGGGGCCTTAATTCAAACAATGGTTTTGATCTCTGAGCCTAAAGAATATTTAATGCAAATATTGGGCCGCAAGGCCCGCCCTTTTGCAACCCCAGCAAAGTGACTTAGCCCTATGTCGAAAATCCCCCATGTGACCTGGTTGCGCGCCTTTGATGTTGCCGCACGCCACAGCAGCTTTTCCAGCGCCGCGGTGGAACTGGGCTTAACACCCGCCGCCGTCAGTCAGCAAATTAAGCTTTTAGAACAGCACCTTGACGCGCAATTGTTCAAACGACTACCCAGAGGGGTTGTTCTCACAGATCTTGGCCACGCCTACGCGCAGCCCATCCGAAAATCCTTTGCCGAGATGCAGGACGCCACGACCGGGCTTTTTGGGGCGCATCGCAAGCGCCGGGTTCGCGTGCATGGGTCAATCAGCTATGCCGCCTTGATATTGGCCCCCAAACTGTCGGAGTTTCACGCCGCCCACCCCGATATTGACGTCCAGATCACCACCGCCGTCTGGACCGAACCCGTCGAGGATCACACAGTTGATGTGGAAATTCGCTATGGGCATGGGGATTGGGAGGAAAGCAATATCCGCCACCTTGGTCATCAGGTTGCAGAGGTGGTGTGTCACCCGGATATCGCGGCAAAATTTGGGGCCGGAATTGCGTTTCCAGACCTCGCGGCCCATGCGATTCCAATCATCGGATCAGAGGCGGATTGGGGCAAAATGGCGGAGCATCTGGGCACGCACGCCCCATCGATGGCGGGTCGTTTCAAAGCAGATTCCTCGCTCATCGCGCTGCAAATTCTGGCAGGCGGCACCGGTGCAGGCCTTATTTCCTGTGCCTTTACAAGGCGATACCTAGAGCAGGGGCAGTTGGTTTCGCCGTTTGAATTCAAGCTACCATTGCCCCGGAGTTTCTTTTTGATCACGCCTGACGGCGCCCCTGCACGCCCCGAGGTCACACAATTTTGCGACTGGCTTTATGACATGCACCATGAGGCGATCTAGGCGGAGCTTCCGCGCCTGTGGCAGGCCGAAAAATCATGTGGCATGCCTATGGCGATCCCTGCAGGACTCGAACCTGCAACCCTCTGCTTAGAAGGCAGATGCTCTATCCAGTTGAGCTAAGGGACCGCTGGAGCAACGCATACCCTTGGTCAACACTCCCTTTCAACCGCAATCTTACGACAGGTTGCTAATCTGCTTGGCCACAACCCAAGAAATCGGCAGTCCCACCACAAAACCAGCGATGGCGGCATAGATGATCGGCTTGCCGGTATCGAGCCCCATGGTCAGGGCGGCGATGATGAAAATACCGGCCAAAGTGGTGCCAAGCAAAACATAAATAACGGCAGTCAGGCGGAGCATAAGAATCCCTCATTTGCTAGTGATATGCAATCAAGTGAATTTGTGCATGCTCCGCCACCGCAAAACTTTGACCTGGATCAGTCGCCCATCATTGCCCTTGCGACATAATAACTCACTGGCAAACCAACGATAAATCCGACGGCTGCGGCCCCCAACAAGGGCCACAATCCGCTGATCCCATTGACCAATGCCACCACCACCAGAACCGACGCCAAGGTCGATCCGATGATGCCGTAAAATGTCATGACAATCTTGAACAAGGGCGAGCGCATATTACTTTTTCTTCACAAATTGTGTAAGAATAACAATGCGTTGACCCTCAACCCGACCTTCGATGTGTTCAGGATTGTCCGCCACCAATGAGATGCCACGCACCGCCGTTCCACGCTTGGCGGTAAAGCCCCCGCCCTTCACCGGCAGGTCCTTGATCAGCACCACATTGTCGCCCGCATTCAACGTCACACCGTTGCTGTCCCTATGCTGGCTTTCGGCCGCCACATTGTCCGCCCAGGCTTGCGTCTCTTCATCCAGATAAAGCTGATCCAGCAAATCCTGCGACCAACCTTCACCTAACCGTTTGAGAACACGCGCAGAAATCACCTGCACCGCAACCTCCTCGGACCACATCGAAGACGCCAAACCGCGCCAATGCGACGCCTCTAACGTCCCGTCAAGCTGGCCCACACAGGTGCCACAGATCGCCACCGACGCACCCGCCGGGCCGCCCGTTACTTCGTAATTTTCCAGCGGCGCATCCGCTGAGCAGAGAGGGCAAGACATGATTTTGGCTCCGTTCGTAGCAATTAGAGAAACTTTAAACTCTTTAATCATTCTGACGGCCAAACTGTAAACTCTTTAAAGGTCGCAGGCGCAAAACTGTAAACTCTTTAAAGGGAACGAAACCGGAAACTTTAAACACTTTAAAGGTGCAAAATGTCCCGATTGCTCCCCCGACTGATCATCCCCCTGACCCAATTGCGCAGCCGCCTGACCGAAGCACTGGATGCCACCGTTCAGCGCCAGAACCGGGTGATCCTCACCCGCCACGGAAAACAAATCGCCGCCCTTGTCACGATGGATGAACTTGACCTGATTTGGCGCGACGAAGATTACACGCTCTACGGGCCGATTAATCCCGATACCGGGCGCCGGCACGGGGCGGCCTGGGTGAAAGCCACCGGCTGGAAACGCCCCTTGGCCGAGGAGGAAGCCACCACACAAGACCCCGACCTTCAGGATCTGATGCGGCGATATGGGATGCAAACAGAAGCGGACGACACCCCCGCAAAGCCCCCGATAGATTTTGAGCAAATGGAAGCCGACTTCCACGCCCGCTGCGCCGCCTTTGATGCGCAGCAAGAGGAACGAAAGAAGGCGCAAGAGCGGGGCGAGGGCGCGCTGGCAGATGTGGAGGATGTGAATAGCGATACGTCTGATGAGACAGTGAAGCGGCGTTGGTGGGGGTTTGGGCGCGCGCGTGGTTAATGTGTTGTGAAACATCCAAGCGCAATCCGAAAAGTGGGAACCGGTTTTGGGGACGAGTTGAGCGTTATCAAACGAGGGCAGCGCCCGACCCTGGGTGGGCGCAGGTGACGGTTTGTGTTGGGTGGTTCTTCGCAAAATCCGTGACGTTGGATTTAACTCCGCCGTTGCAGAAGCGCCCTCCCGTGGGGATGAGGAAGGGACCGTCGCCCCAGTGGGGCGGCGAAAGCCCTGACGAACGGGCGCTTGCCATCTCGCCAGTGCAATTCGTGAAAATTTTCAAAAAAACGAAACATGTGACTAGCGAATACCCGCCAACAATGCGTCAGAGTGTTGCACAGAGGATTTTTTTGGTCCGTACGCCTCACAACCCTTTGTTAATAAAGCTCATAAAAAATGTGATTTGTCAATCTTGATAAGACTCACCATATATGGTGAAAGAAGATGAGAGGAAAAATTATGACTAAGATGAATCTAAGCAGTGCTTTCCGAAGCGGCTATAAGGCTGGCTTCATCGCTCCTTTCTGTGTTTTCGCATCGTCCACTCTAAAAACGTCATATCGGCGATATGATACTACAGGAGTCGCGTGGAAAGAAGTGGGCTCATTTTTAATGAATTCAACAATTTCCGAAGGAAAAAGAATTGGGAAAACCTCCGCAAAAGAAAAACGACACCACTCCAGTAGTTGAAGGCGAAGTCGATACTTTTGAGGCCGTAGTAGATAAGCAAATTGGAGATCTTGTTCCACAAGGAGCAAGGAAGGCAGTCGTATCTAGAATTACTACTGTACTTATGAGTGAGCAATTTTCAGGCCCCATCGCACACCCTAGGCATCTCGAGAAATATGAACGTATTCAATCTGGAGCAGCGGATCGCATTATTTCGATGGCCGAAGCACAGCAAGTCCATCACATAGAGATGGACCAACGAATTGTTGCTGCCGAGGTCGCAGACCGAAAGCTAGGGATGTGGCTAGGAGCAGGGACTTTTGCTCTACTTATCGCTTGCGCCCTGCTTTCGGCAATATTCACTGATAGTGAAATTATCCCCGGATTTTTTCTTGGCACTGCCGCTCTGGGAGGGGTTACCCTGCTCATAAAAGGGCGCTCCAACGGAAACGGCACCAACAGGTAGCTAACTCTACTATCTGCCCACGACTGCAACACGAGCCATTCCAACTTACCTGCTCAGAAATTCGCAAGGGCGCCCAATCGCCCTCCCGCAGGGATGAGGAAGGGGCCGTCGCCCCAGTGGGGCGGCGAAAGCCCTGACGAACGGGCGCTGTCCGGTCTATCGTCCGGACGGGACTTTGCAGTGTATGTGACCAAAAGAAAGCCCCGCGTTTTGGGCGGAGCTTTGGGGTGCTTTTGGCTGGGTTATCGCAGAACATTGGCGGGGTGGGCACGCGATTTGCTTTGCAATTCGCTTTCGCCCACTGCCTTCATTCAGTTCTTAAAATGGACTAGTCCATTTTAAGGGCTGAAATGAAGGCTTCCTGAGGAATATCCACTTTCCCGAATTGCCGCATCTTCTTCTTACCGGCCTTCTGCTTTTCCAGCAGTTTCTTTTTCCGCGTGGCATCGCCGCCGTAACATTTCGCGGTCACGTCTTTGCGCATGGCCGACAGGGTCTCGCGCGCGATGACTTTGCCGCCGATCGCCGCTTGGATCGGGATTTTGAACATGTGGCGGGGAATGAGGTCTTTGAGCTTTTCAACCATCGCCCGGCCCCGCGCCTCGGCCCGGTCGCGGTGAACCATGGTCGACAGCGCATCCACCGGTTCGTCATTCACAAGGATCGACATTTTCACAAGGTTATCCTCGCGATAGCCGTCCATTTGATAGTCAAACGAGGCGTAACCTTTTGTTACCGATTTCAGGCGATCATAGAAATCAAACACCACCTCGTTCAATGGCAGGTCGTAAACCACCATCGCGCGCGAGCCGGCATAGGTCAGGTCAAGCTGGATGCCGCGCCGGTCCTGACACAGTTTCAAGACGTCCCCGAGGTAATCATCCGGCACCAGGATCGTCGCCTTGATGCGCGGTTCCTCAAGGTGGTCGATGGTTGACGGGTCGGGCATGTCGGCGGGGTTGTGCAGCTCTGACATTTCGCCATCGCGGGTGTAGACGTGATAAATCACGCTGGGCGCGGTGGTGATCAGTTCAATGTTATATTCGCGTTCAATCCGGTCGCGGATCACTTCGAGGTGCAAAAGGCCCAGAAACCCGCAGCGAAAGCCAAAGCCCAGCGCGGCCGAGGTTTCCATTTCATAGCTAAACGACGCGTCATTCAGCGCAAGTTTTTCGATACTGTCACGCAGGTCTTCGAACTCGGCATTGTCCACCGGGAACAGGCCACAGAACACCACCGGTTGCGCAGGTTTAAAGCCCGGCAGCGCATCTGTGGTGCCTTTCTTTTCATGCGTGATTGTGTCGCCCACACGGGTGTCGCGCACCTGTTTGATCGAGGCGGTCAGGAAGCCGATTTCGCCGGGACGAAGCTCGTCAATCATTTCCATCTGCGGGCGGAACACGCCGATGCGGTCCACGGGGTACACGGCATCCGTATGGATCATGCGAATGCGGTCGCCCTTTTTCAGCTTGCCGTCGATGATCCGCACCAACACGATCACGCCCAAATAGGCGTCATACCAACTGTCCACCAGCATCGCCTTGAGCGGCGCGTCAATGTCGCCGGTGGGCGCGGGCAGCTCATTCACAATCGCCTCAAGCGTCTCGTGGATGCCCTGCCCGGTTTTGGCAGACACCTGAATGGCGCCGGTCGCATCAATGCCGATCACATCCTCGATCTGCTCGGCCACGCGATCACAATCGGACGCGGGCAGGTCGATTTTGTTGAGGATCGGCACAATCTCATGGTCCGCCTCCATCGCGTGATACACGTTGGCCAGCGTCTGCGCCTCAACCCCTTGCGAGCTGTCGACAACCAGCAAAGACCCCTCAACCGCGCGCATCGAGCGGCTGACCTCATAGGCGAAATCCACATGGCCGGGGGTGTCGATCAGGTTGAGCGTATAATCCTGCCCATCATCCGCCCGGTATTCAATGCGCACCGTGTTGGCCTTGATGGTGATGCCGCGTTCACGTTCGATGTCCATCGTGTCAAGCAGTTGCGCCTGCATGTCACGATCCTTCACCGTGCCCGTCTCTTGGATAAGGCGGTCAGCGAGGGTGGATTTACCGTGGTCAATATGCGCCACGATCGAGAAATTGCGGATGTGTTTCAGGTCGGTCATAAGGGTAGCGTATTATAGGGATTTGGGGATTGGTCAAGTGAGTCAATTGATGGACACAACACCGAATAGCTTCGAGATTTCATCATTTACTGTGACTGCCATTGGGCACATAGCCAGAACTTCATCGCCACAACAGGGTTCAGCCCTGCTCATGACACTTTTACTGCGGCGTTTACCTCTCCGAGGAAGTGGGTTGCCCAAAATCGAAAACAAAGGACTTCAAGAGAACAATTGCTTTCTTTACTCACTAAGATCGATCCTTGCACACATATCAAACCTAAGAACCCCATCAAACAAAGTTTGGGGTGCTGCAAGCTTAAGTTCCTCCAGAGCCTATGAATTAGCAGGACCATTTAATATTGATTTCATATCCGAGTTTGATGGGCTTTTGCGCTCTGCGGACCAAATCATTGCGAACGGAATCGATGAAGAAGGCCTATTGTACTTCGCTCACAGGCATCTCGCTCCGCTCAAGCAGGAACTTGTGAACGATGAGTGTCTTATCATTGAAGGGTTTTCAGAGCCATTAGATGCATACCCGATTCCAAGTTGGGCCATAGCCGAAAATAATGAGTTCATCTCTTTATGGGGGCACGAATGGATGTCCGCATCTCACTGGTCCTTCTGGCGCGACTGGTACCAAGGCTTCCTCGACGGCAAACCCCTCGATTGGGACCTGCAACGCCGCGTGGCGCTAATTCCTGATGACGATTGGGAAAAGGGACCGGAGCATATTGCCCAGAAGATTGAAGAGATCCGTGCACGGTTTGAGCTTGAAAAACGTATTGCGGAATTAGAGGCCGAAAAGCATGTCTGGGAAGAACGCGCACGGCTTGGAATTGGCGGCAATAACCCGCCCGAAGCCCTCGAAGATGACATCAGGATCGTTCAGGAAATTATTTGGGCACCCATCGAAGATTTGAAAGCGGAAACGCAGTCTGAAACGCCGGATAATTCTCGTATCAAATCCGCCATCTCGAAATTAGGTGCTGCCTTGATCGCAATCGGCAAGTGGCCGCTTGGCAAACTTGACAAAGCCGCAGATGAATTCGCGAAGTCTCTCGGAAAATGGGGTGGCGGAGCCTGTGCCGGATGGCTGGCGCTCAACAGCGACAAGATTGCCGAGATCATCAAAGCAGCTCAAGACTGGTTGGGCACCCTGTTCTAAACACATCCCCGGCACGAGCGAATGCTCGGGCCACGCCCGACCCTCCCCCATGGGAGGGCGTTTTGCGACGTCTCAGGGTTCGGAAATGTGTAGAGAGTTTTCAACCGGTCGCCACATGGTCCTGTTCCGAAACGCCCACCCAGGGTCGGGCGTGGCCCTGGTGTTGTGTTACCCGACCGGCAGCACGTTCCGCCGCACCATGGTGCGCAGGGTAAAGCTCGACCGCATTCGGCTGACGCCGTCAATGCGCATCAGGTGGTTTTCCATGAACCGGTCAAAGGCGGTCAGGTCAGCCACCACAACGCGCAGCATGATGTCGCGATTGCCGCTCATCAAATGGCATTCCATCACCTCATCCATGCGCGACACGGCGCGTTCGAAGGCGTCAATCGCCTCGCGGCTTTGGCTGGCCAGTTCGACCTCGATAAACACGCTGACCGGCAGGCCCAGTTTGGCCTGATCGACCCGCGCGCCGTAACCTGTGATCACGCCCGCCGCCTCAAGTGCGGCCACCCGGCGCGCGCAGGGGGTGGGCGACAGGCCGACCTTTTGCGCCAGATCGCCCAGTTTTTGCCGGCCGTCAGATTGCAGCGCTTTGATGATGCGGCGATCGGTGCTGTCCATAGTATTTCTCGCGTTAATCTTCCTTGGGCAGCAGATTATCCCTAATTGGTACATAAATCACGCCGAAAATTGGTGCAAATCTTCGCGTGTGCGCCCTTAAAGTCGCCGCACCAAGGGAGAGAGACATGAAAATCACATCCATTCCATCGACCAGCCACGAAGATATTCGCCGCGTTGAGGACACAGCGTTGGGGCTGATCGGCTTTATCGCCATCCACTCGACCAAATTGGGGCCAGCGGCGGGCGGGCTTCGGATGAAACCCTATGCGTCGGAGCAAGAGGCGTTGACGGATGTGATGCGATTGTCTGAGGGGATGACCTATAAAAACGCGGCGGCGGGCCTGCCGCTTGGGGGCGGCAAGGCGGTGATTTTGGGCGATCCCAAGGCGCTGAAGACGCCGGAACTGCTGCATGCTTTTGCCCGCGCGATTGAGGCCTGCGAGGGGCGCTATTGGACCGCAGAGGACATGGGCATGACCCCGGCGGATATGGCTGAGCTTGCGCGTGAGACACGATTTGTGGCGGGGCTTGCGGATGGGGAATTTGCCTCTGGTGATCCCTCGCCCATCACCGCGCGCGGGATTTTCAACGCCATCCGCTGCGTGGCCAAGCACCGGTTTGGCGACCCGGATCTGACCGGCAAAACCGTGTCGGTGCAGGGCTTGGGCAATGTGGGTTGGAACCTGTGTGAACTGTTGGGGGACGCGGGCGCCAAGCTGATCGTCACCGATATTTCTGAAGACCGCGTCGATGCGGCGGTGGTTGAGCTGGGCGCCAAAGCGGTTGCGCTGGACGCGATTTACGGCGTGCAGGCCGACATTTTCGCCCCCTGCGCCATTGGTGGCATCTTGAACGCAGACACAATTGCGCAGTTAAACGTCACCGCCGTTGCGGGCGGGGCCAACAACCAATTGGCGCGTGCGGAAGACGCGGCTTTGCTGCACGACAAAGGCATCCTTTATGCGCCTGATTTTGTCGCCAATGGTGGTGGGATCATCAATGTGGCGACCGAAATCCTTGAGATTGCAAATCGCAAAACTTGGGTCGATGACAAGGTTGCCGCTTTGGATGCCACAATGGATGCGATCCTGCGAGAGGCCGCGCGCAAGGGGGTCAGCCCCGCGGATGTGGCCCAAGATGTGGTGGCGCGCGCGATCACCGAACGGGCGGCCTAAAGCGTCCCTTAACCGGTTCAGTTAACGCTGACACATATCAAGGACGGGCATTTGAAATCCGCCTAGCGTTTGGCGAAATCCTATGCTGGAGCGCACAACATGCCCGTTCAAAACGCACCTGTCCTGACCCTCACCCTGAACCCGACGCTTGATATGTCCAGCGACGCGGATCACGTCGTGGCCGAGGATAAAATCCGGTGTGACGCACCCACGCTTGACCCCGGCGGGGGGGGCATCAATGTGGCGCGAGCAATTGGCATTCTGGGCGGGCAAGCCACGGCTTTGGTCGCTTTGGCCGGGTTTCGCGGCCAGCAGGTGGCGGCGCTTTTGACCCGCGAAAACGTGCCGCATGTGGTGGTAGAGATCCCCGGTGAAACCCGCCTGTCACTGGCCGTGGGCGACCGGGCCGCGCGCACGCAATACCGCTTTGTGATGCCCGGCCCGCTGTGGGGCGCGGATGAAAACGCCGCCTGTCTTGCCACGATCAAATCCCATCTGTGCGCGGGGCAATTTGTGGTCTTATCCGGCTCCATGCCGCCGGGGATCAGCGACAGCTTTATTCAGGATTGTTCCGCCTTTACGGCTGAAGCGGGCGCAAAGCTGGTGCTTGACACCACGGGCGGCGATCTGCTGAACGGCAACGCGCGGGTGACGGTGCTGCGATTGGACAAGGTGGAAAGCGAAGCGATGGCGGGCCACCCCTTGCCCAGCACACAAGACGCCGCAGATTTTGCCCAAGGGCTGATCGCACGCGGCGTGGCCGAGATGGTCATTCTGGGGCGCGGCAAAGACGGGTCGGTTCTGGCCACAAAGGACACGGCCTGGCACGGCAGCGGGCCGGATGTGACGGTCCACAGCAAAGTGGGCGCAGGCGACAGCTTTCTGGGCGCGTTCACATTGGCCTTGGCACGGGGAGACACGCCAAAGACTGCGCTGGCCCACGGGGTTGCGGCGGCGTCTGCTGCGGTGATGTCTGCGGCCACGGCGCTCTGTGCGAAACGTGACGTTGATGCGCTTTTGCCCCGGATCACCGTCACCGAAATCTGACAGTTTTCGCGCATTCAGCGGGGTGATCTTTTGGGAAATTGCCACCGGGGGTCGGGCTGTGTTATCTTATGCGGAATGAGGAGCAGAGAGTCATCTGAACCCAATACAGGCCAATCGGCCAGTGCATGACGAACAATGCAAAAGAGGCAGAAAAATGAAACACTTGGTTATCGCTTGTGTTCTGAGTTCAACGGTTCTGACATCCCAGGCGGCCCATGCTGGCGGGATCCAGAAAGCGTGTTTAAGCGCCGATCGCAGCGCCGCATCCCGCAGTCTTTGTGGCTGTATTGAGGATGTTGCCAGTGCGATGTTGAACCGAAAAGAACAAACCCGCGTGGTGAAATTCTTTAATGACCCGCATCAAAGCCAATCCACCCGGCAATCTGATCGCGCATCGGACGAACGGTTTTGGCAAAAGTACAAACAATTTGGTCAAGCCGTACGCACCTATTGCGAAAGTTGATCTGAAGCGTTTTCAGTTTCATTGAAGTGGTCCTATGTTGCTTTTTGCGTTTGAGCGAAGCGAAAGGCAGCGAACAAGCGACACCGTATGAACTGGAAATGCTTTGAGCGTTTCCGGTTTCATTGAAGTGGTCCTATGTTGCTTTTCGCGTTTGAGCGAAGCGAAAGGCCGCGAACAAGCGACACCGTATGAACTGGAAATGCTTTGAGCGTTTGAAACAGTCGCTTGAAACGGGGCCGCCATGCACACGCCAGACGCGGCCCTTTTTTACGTCAGATCCCGCAACAATCCACGAGACGCCGCCTCGACCAAATCCAAGGTCTGGTCAAAGTCCCGCGTGTAATAAGGGTCGGGCACATGATCCATGCCGGTCTCGGGTGCAAAATCGGTAAAAAGACGCACCGGCGTGTCATTTTTGGGCGGGCGCAGGGCCTCGATCCCCTTACAATTGTCGCGATCCATGCCGATGATCAGGTCAAACTGGTGAAAATCCGCCGAGGTAAATTGGCGCGCGCGCAGGCCGGAAAGATCGTATCCACGCGCCTTTGCCGCCGCCTGCATTGGCGCATAGGGCGGTTCACCCACATGCCAGTCTGACGTTCCCGCGCTGTCGAATTCTATGTCATGTCCGGCGCTTAGCGCACGCGCGACCCCTTCGGCACTGGGGGATCGGCAGATGTTGCCGAGACAGACGAAAAGCACATGTTGGGTCATTGATCCTCCTGGTTGGGACACGAGTATCGCCCCTGTCCTTGCATGCATCCGCTAGTTGTTGCCCATATGCAACCAGCGACTTGCAAACCCCCACCCGGATCACATACTTGGCGGTATGAAACGCGCAAAACCATACTCTCAGTCCTGTCCGATCTCTTTGACGCTTGATGTCATGGGGAACCGGTGGGCGTTGCATGTCCTGCGAGAACTTCACGCGGGTCCCACCTCTTTTGGTGAGATCAAGGCGGGGTTGCCGGGCATTGCGACAAACATGTTATCCGCCCGATTGTCAGAGCTTGTCGACGCTGGGTTGGTCAATAAAACGGGTCGGGCCTATCGCTTGACCGATCAGGGGACCGCCACGCGGCCGATCCTGTTTGAACTGGCCCGATTTGGCCGCAGCCTGCCCCCGCCCGACAAGCCAGCAGACCCGGAAAACAGCCGCCATCGTGCGGTGTCTTTGGCCGGCGCGATTGAGCGTGCGGTGGCGCCGCAAACCGATTTGCGGGCCGAGCTGATCATTGACGAGGCGCCTTTTGGGCTGGTGGTGGCCGATGGGCATGTCTCGCTTGAAATGGGGCCCTTGCCGCTTCCGCCAGTGCGGATTGCCTTTGCCTGGGCGGATGTGGACCGGGTGGCGGGCGGCAATGTGCGCTTTACCGAATTTGCCCAGACCCAAGGCATTGAAGCACAGGATCCGCATGAGGTCGCGACCTTGCTGGATCTCTTGCAAAAGGCGATCGATATTCTGGGCGGGCACCGATAACCGATAAGGGAGGCACATGCGCCACATCGTGATTTTGACCGGGGCCGGGGTGTCAGCCGAAAGCGGCCTTGGCACCTTTCGCGACCAGGACGGGCTTTGGACCAAATATGATCTGGAGGATGTGGCCACGCCAGAGGGGTTTTCCCGAAACCCCGCGCTTGTGCATGGGTTTTATAATGCGCGTCGCGCGAATTGTCTGGCCGCCAGCCCCAACGCCGCCCACGCAGCACTTGCCCGGCTGCAGGATGCCTTTAACGGGCGTGTCACCCTTGTCACGCAGAATGTCGATGACCTGCATGAACGCGCAGGTGCGGATGATGTGATCCATATGCACGGCACGCTGCCCGGCGCGCTTTGTGCGGTCTGTGATCATCGCTGGCCGGCACCTGCGAGCATGGATTATCTGGCCGCCTGCCCGTCTTGTGGCGGGCCGGACACGCGCCCGGACATCGTGTGGTTTGGCGAAATGCCGTACCGGATGGAGGAGATTTACACGGCCCTTCAGGACGCCGATCTGTTTGTGGCCATCGGCACCTCGGGCACGGTTTATCCCGCGGCGGGCTTTGTGGCAGAGGCACATGCGGTGGGCGCCCAAACGCTTGAGATTAATCTTGAGCCATCCACCACCAACGGACTTTTTGATCACGCGCGGATTGGGCCAGCGACGAAAACTGTTCCTGAATGGGTGCAGGATATTCTGCGCCAATAAAGCGTTTTGCCATAAACGTGAATCACGGGTTTATGGCAAAACGCCCACACCATTGATTGGTTTCGAGGCGCCTCGCCTTTTCCCGGCCTCAGGCTAAAGGCGTGATGCTTTAAGGTCTATTTTGCCGAGGTTCTCCAACAGTTTGAGTTGCAGAAAACCTGTAACACTGACAAAGTAATGGCCGCACCCTAGGGTGCGACCATTGGGGGTGACTAGTCCCCGAGATCGGGACGATCGAGCCTGCAGGGGACGCAAATCCACGGGCTCGATCCCCGAAATTCTTTTGACCAACAAGGTTGAGCGTTTCCAGTTCACATCGTATCGCTTGTTCGCTGCCTTTCGCTTCGCTCAAACGCAAAATGCGATGACAGATGCACAGATGCTTCGATGAAAACTGGACACACTTTAGTTGCTGGCGGCTGGGGCCATTGCGCCGCTGCCCATTTTGCTGTGGTCCATCTTCATGGCACCATTCATTGGCTTGCGCTGAAGGTCCACGGGCACTTCGATGGTGACCTCGCCGGCTTTTTCAAAGACCAGCGTGACGGTGACCATTTTGCCATCTTCCATCTTGTCATTCAGACCCATGAACATCACATGATCGCCGCCCCGCGCAAGCGCATGCATGCCGCCCGCTGGGATGGTGAAGCCTTCGGGGACATGCAGCATCTTGGCCACACCCTGATCGTCGATCTTATGGGTGTGCAGCTCGACCTTTTTCGCAATATCTGATCGCGCGTCGATCAGCTGATCGTCTTCGTCGCCGTGGTTTTCAATTTGCATGAACGCCGCCCCAGCGGTGGCCATCATGCCAGAAGCGCGCGCATAGGCATCCTTCACCATAATCTGGCTATCGGCAAATGCCGGAAGGGCGAAAAGGGCGGCGGCGCCTGCGGCCAGAAGGGTTTTCACCGGGGTCATAGTTTGGGTCATAGTAGCTCCTATCATATTGATCTAATTAAGAAACGCACAGGAGATCTTGGATATTTTGGATCAAGCGCGTGTGGGGGAACGCCGCATATCAGCGGTCGTTTTGCGCTCTGCTCAGATGGAATTTGGGCGCAGTTCGGCCCCATGAACAGACAACAAAACGCTTCTGACGAATGCGTTTAGATCAATGCGGGAGGGCCGCGGGCTGAGGGTGACAGCGCGGGGTTCTGGGTGACAGAGGCATGATCTGGCGTGGTGAGAACCGCAATCAGTCGCGCTTCGGGCCGGTCCAAGCTGGGCAGCGCAAAAGCGGTGGTAAAGATCTGGCCGCCATCCGGGCAGACATGCTGTGTCTCAACCGGTTCCCCATCAGGACCAAGCGTGATGGTTGTCATGCCGATCCCGGTGCAGATCACCATCTCGAGCCCTAAACCGGCCCCGGGGTTCTCGCCACGGGCTTGTGCCAGCGAAAAGCCGGTCACAGTCAGCACGAGCGCCAAGAGATATGAAATCAAACCGCGGATCATGCACAAGAGCTATGCCTCTTTTTTCAGCCATGCAAGAGACAAAAAGGCACAGGGGCAAAACGCAGGCATAAACGGCGGTGACCGGCACCTCCCGGTGGGGCCTTCGGGCAACACCCAAACAGGAAAAGCCGCCCAAGGTTTCCCAAGGGCGGCGCATCCTACCGGTGTGAACCGGGATCTAAACCTTAAGCAGCAGCTTGAGCTTTAGCGATATCTTTTTTGATTTTCAAAGCAGAGGCCGACAGCTCGGTGTCTTTTGCTTTCGCCATGAACGCGTCCAGACCACCGCGGTGATCAACGGTGCGCAAAGCAGCAGCTGAGATGCGGAATTTAAATCCACGGCCCAGGGTTTCCGACTGCAGCGTCACATCGTTCAGGTTTGGCAGAAACCGACGACGGGTTCTGTTTTTGGCGTGGCTGACATTGTTGCCAGTCATTGGGCCTTTTCCGGTCAGTTCGCAAACTCGCGACATGGTCTTTTCCTTGCTTATCGGGCCAGATTGGTGGGATTTTCGGTGCGCGAACATGGGGATCGGCCCCTGCCCTTACACCGTCCTGATGGGATACCCACGTTTGGCCGGTCTATAGTAATAGGCGCCGCCAACGGCCGCACCTCGAATTCCGTTCGCGCTCATTACCGGGGATCAGGGTCCGCGTCAAGTGAGTCGCAAGGGGGTTTTCGAGTTGAGGACATACCGCGCCAACTTAAGCGTGGTTTATGGCAAACGGTGCGGTGGGACAAGGGTGGAAGCATCGTTTGAAGCCTATTTCTTGACCGACTTAATGAGCTTCGGCAAATAGACTGAGGCGGCAATTATGCTGCCCCCACCAATAACAACGGGACTCATTAAAATTGCCCCAGTTGCACCAATAACACCAGCGGTGCCGGCAATGATGCCAGTCGTACCAGCTGCGGTCGAGCCAGCGGCGACCGAGCCAAGCATAGTGACCCCAGTTGATGCATTGACGATTGCATACAAGCCAGCGGCTTTCATCCCAATGCCTGACGCAGCACACACACCGGCAACTGCTCCTGCTTTTTCCTTTAAGCGTTTCAACAGATCACTCCAAATTCACAATAGTTATATCGGCATACGGGCATGAGGCACACGCTGTTTTATTCCTCAGCCAGGAACCCACCCGACTGACGACCCCACAGCCCGGCGTAGGTGCCTTTCGCGGTGAGAAGTTCATCATGGGTGCCGTCTTCGATCACGCGGCCTTCATCGAGCACAATGATCCGGTCCATTTGCGCGATGGTTGACAGGCGGTGGGCGATGGCGATCACGGTTTTGCCTTGCATCATGCCGTAAAGGGTCTTCTGGATCGCGGCTTCCACTTCGCTATCGAGCGCGGATGTCGCCTCGTCCAGCACCAAGATCGGCGCGTCCTTTAGCATGACCCGCGCGATGGCGACCCGTTGGCGTTGCCCACCGGACAGTTTCACGCCGCGTTCGCCCACTTGCGCGTTATAGCCCTTGCGCCCCTGAGGGTCCTCAAGCGTGGTGATGAACTCCTGCGCCTCAGCCCGTGTGGCGGCGGCGATCATCTGGTCCTCGGTGGCATCGGGACGCCCATAAAGGATGTTGGCGCGCACCGAGCGGTGCAGCAGGCTGCTGTCTTGGGTGACCATGCCGATTTGCGCGCGCAGGCTGTCTTGGGTCACTTTGGACACATCTTGCCCGTCGATCTCAATCCGCCCGCCTTCGGGGTCACGAAACCGCATAAGCAGGTTCACAAGGCTGGATTTTCCCGCGCCAGACCGGCCCACAAGGCCAACTTTTTCGCCGGGCTTCACGGTGATGGTGACATTGTCCAAGCCCCCTTTGCCCTTGCCATAATGATGCGTCAGCGCGTCAAAGCGGATTTCGCCTTTGCCGATCTGAAGCGCGGGGGCATCCCGCACATCGGTCAGCTCATGCGGCACCGCGATCGAGCGCAGCCCCTCGCGGATCACACCGAAATGTTCAAACAGACGAATGGTCACCCACATAATCCACCCGGACATGCCGTTCAGCCGCACGGTCAGGGCAGAGGCCGCAGCCACCTCACCCACCGAAATCACCCCCTTTGTCCACAGCCAAAGCGCCGGGCCAAGCACGCCGGTAATAAGCAAACCATTGAGGATGTTCAGGCCAAAAGACAGCTCGGTCATCAACCGCAAAAACCGCATGAACCGCAGGCGCAACCGGCGCATGGCAAACAGCACATACCGCTCTTCGCCCTGCCCTTGGGCAAACAGTTTCACGCTTTCAATGTTGGCATAGGCATCGACCACACGGCCATTTACAAGCGAGCGCGCATCCGACCATTTCTCAGACGCGATCGCCACACGGGCCGAAATATGCCGCACATATGCCACGTAAAGCACCAGCCAGATGCCAAGCGGCAAGGACAGGCGCCAATCCACCGCGCCAAGGATCAACATCGCCGACAGCACATAAGTTGTGGCATAGAAAATCGCCTCAAAAAACATATAGGTGCTGTCTTCCACCGCGCCGCCCAGCTGCATCACCCGGTTCGACAAACGCCCCGCAAAATCGTTTTGGAAAAACGACAGCGATTGGCCCAACAGGTGCTTATGCGCGCGCCAACGAACCTGTTCCTGCATGTTGCCCGCAAGGGTTTGTTCCAGGAAAAACTTGTTGGCGACAATCGCAATGGGCCGCAGGATCAGGATGAAAAGTGCTGCCAACAACAGTTCAATCCCATGGGTGGCCCAGAAACTTTCGGGCGCAGAACGGCTCATCAAATCAACCACACGCCCGGTGTAGAAAATCAACCCCGTCTCAATCAACGCAACCATCACACCGGTCAGCGCCAACCACACCATCCACTTTTTAAAGGGACCGTAATGGGTTTTCATATAGGCCCAAAGCGTGGCGGGCGGGGTCGCGCCGTCATCGGGCGCAAAGGGATCGACGAGGTTCTCAAAATAGCGAAACATAAGGGCTCCAAGCAGGCCAACGAGGGCCGAAAAACAGACGCAAAGAGGAATTTGGCGCGGAAGGATGGGATGAAACGGGGGGCGGGCGACAGACACCAACCCACAAGCAGAACCGGCGACTTAATGTCGGTATAGGGTCCTGACTGGCTTCATCGTCACATCTCCTTCGTGGCTGACATAAGGCCTAGCGCAGATGTTAGCGTATATCAAGGGCTGAGTGGCGGAGGTGCCAAACCCGCCCCCGCGCGCCTGCAAAAGAGGTTCGATTTGGATATTTATAGAAAGAGGAAGACAGGCCGCCCTTTTCCTCTTTCCAAAAATATCCTCGCCGAAGGCAAGAAAGCTTTTAAAACTTGGCTCTTAAACCTTAGCGCCGCGAATATGCGCGATCATTTCCTCAGCGGCTTTGGTGGGGCCAACTTCGCCGCGCGCAACCTGACTGCCCAGCATTTGCAAATGGTCGCGGATGTCCCCACGTTCCAAGGCGGCCAACAGCCCGATGCGCACGTCTTCTTCGAACCAATGACGGGCTTGCTCAGACCGGCGTTTGGTCCAATGTCCTTCAGTGCGGCGCCACCCCACCAGCTCCTCCATCGCGTTCCACGCCTCTGGCAGACCTTTTTGCGTCATGGCCGAGACCATCATCGCCTTGGGAAATCCCTCGGGGTCGTAAACCCGTTTTCGCAAAAGGCGCAGCGCGCCGGCGTAATCGGCACAGGTGCGCATGGCCGTGGTTTCAAGCGGACCGTCGGCTTTGTTCACCAAAATCAGATCAGCGATTTCCATGATGCCGCGTTTCACACCCTGAAGCTCATCCCCGCCAGCCGGCGCGAGCAGCAGCAGGAACAGATCGGACATTTCCGCAACCATGGTCTCGGATTGCCCCACACCGACGGTTTCAATCAGCACGATGTCAAACCCGGCCGCTTCACACAGCGCCACCGCTTCGCGCGTGCGCCGCGCCACACCGCCCAATTGCGATTGGGATGGCGACGGGCGGATGAACGCGTTTTTCTCGCGTGACAGGCTCTCCATCCGGGTTTTATCGCCCAAAATAGATCCGCCCGACCGGGTGGAGCTTGGATCCACGGCCAGCACCGCAACCTTCAGGTTCTTTTCGATCAGGAACATGCCGAAAGCTTCGATAAAAGTGGATTTCCCCACGCCCGGCGTGCCAGACAGGCCAATGCGCAGGGCCTGTCGGTTTAAGGGCGCAAGGGTTTCAAGCAACTCGCAAGCCTGCGCGCGGTGATCATCGCGTGCGCTTTCCACCAAGGTGATGGCGCGCGCAAGGGCGCGTCGTTCGCCCGCAGCCACACGTTTTGCCAGATCCTGAATGTCCATTTGCGCCCCTCCCGGTTTTAGGTTTTTTGCCTTGTGCGGGCGCGCATGTCCAGAGTGCAAGACCATCGCGGGGCTGGACGATTTGTCCCAAGCGCTTGATAAGGGGGGATGACGACAGATTTGCCCATCCACGACGCCATCCCTGCCCTTTTGGCCGCGCTAAAAGACGCGGGTCGCGCGGTGTTGATGGCCCCTCCCGGTGCGGGGAAAACCACTGTGGTTCCGCTAGAGATGTTATCGGCGGGCGTCTTTGACGGGCGGCTTTTGATGTTGGAACCGCGCCGTTTGGCCGCGCGCACTGCCGCCGAACGCATGGCGCAGACCTTGGGCGAACGGGCGGGCGACACCGTTGGTTACCGCATTCGCGGCGAGGCGAAAGTGTCGAAATCCACCCGCATCGAAGTGGTCACCGAGGGCATTCTGACCCGCATGTTGCAATCCGATCCCTCGCTTGCGGGCGTGGGCGCGGTGATCTTTGATGAATTCCACGAACGCTCCCTGACCGCCGACCTTGGATTGGCGCTGACGTGGGAGGCGATGGGCGCGCTGCGCGAGGATCTGAAGCTGGTGGTGATGTCTGCGACCTTGGACGCCGAACCGGTGGCGAAGTTGCTGGATGACGCGCCGATTGTGCGCTCTGACGGGCGGGCCTTTCCGGTGGAAACCCGCCATCTGGAACGGGCTTTGCCCAAGGGCGCGCGGGTGCCAGAGGCGACGGCTGATCTGGTCATGGAGGCGCTGTCGCAAACCGAAGGTGGCGTCTTGGTGTTTCTACCCGGCGAAGGGGAAATTCGCCGCTGCGAAGGCGCGTTAAAGGCGCGACTGCCCAAGGGCTGCCACCTGCATCCGCTTTACGGCGCGATGGAGTTTTCTGCGCAGCGCGCCGCCATCGCCCCCGCCAAAGAGGGGCGCAAAATTGTGCTGGCCACGGCGATCGCCGAAACATCGCTGACCATTCAGGACATCCGCGTGGTGGTCGACGCGGGGCTGGCGCGCCGGGCGCGGTTTGATCCAGGATCAGGCATGTCGCGACTGGTCACCGAACGGGTGTCAAAGGCTGAGGCCACACAACGACAAGGCCGCGCGGGGCGTGTGGCCCCCGGCACCTGTTACCGGCTGTGGACCCGCGGCGAAGAGGGCGGCTTGCCCCCTTTCCCACCTGCTGAGATTGAAACCGCTGATCTGGCCCCTTTGGCGTTGGAGCTTGCGGCGTGGGGATCGGCGGATGGGTCCGATCTGGCGTTTTTGACGCCCCCAAATGCGGGTGTTTTGGGCGAGGCGCAGGCGCTGTTGCGCGCACTCGGGGCGCTTACCAAAGACGGCAGCATCACCAAACACGGGCGACAGCTTGCCCGCCTGCCGATGCATCCGCGCCTTGGCCATATGATGGTGATGGCCGGGCGGGCGGCGGCGCCTTTGGCGGCCCTGTGGGGGGATCGCGACCCCCTGCCGCGCGGCGTTGATCTGGACCTGACCCTGCGGCTTGAGGCGATCCGTGACCCCAAGGGGTTTGCAAATCGGCGCGGCATCAACGCCAATCGCGGCGGGGTTGAGCGCATCCGGGCAGAGATGAAACGCATCGCGCGCATGGTGGATGCGGCGGGTGCGTTGGCGGGTGATCTGACCGACGCGCAAATGGCGGCCCTCGCTTATCCCGACCGTATCGGGATGCGCCGCCCCGGTGACATGCCCCGGTTCATCCTGTCCGGCGGCAAAGGCTGTGTGATGGACGAGGCGTCGCCGCTTGCGAACGCCCGTCTGATTGTGGTCACGGATACCGACGGCAACCCGCGCGAGGCCAAAATCCGCCAAGCGGTGCAAATCTCTGACGGTGAGGTTCGGGCGCTGTTTGCTGATCAAATCTCATGGCAGGACGCCTGCGTTTGGTCCAAACGGGACGGGCGCGTGGTGGCCCGCCAGCAAGAACGCTTGGGCGCCTTGGTGCTGGAGGATCGCATCTGGAAAGACGTGCCCACGGACACTGTGGCCCGCGCGATGCTGGACGGCGTTCGGGAGGTGGGACTTAAACTGAGCGATGCCGCCAAGCGATTTGTGGCGCGGGTGGAATTGGTGCGCGAGGGGGGTGTTGACCTGCCGGACATGTCTGATGCCGCGTTGATGGACCAGCTTGACGATTGGTTGCTGCCCCATCTGACCGGCGTGAGAACCACCGCCGATTGGAAGAAGTTCGACGCGCTGGACGCGTTGCGCGGACGGCTGGATTGGAACGCAATGCAGGCGCTGGATCAAGCATCGCCCGCGCATTTCACCACACCTTTGGGGCGCAAGGTGCCGATTGATTATTCGGGGGACCATCCCGAGATCGAAATCCGTCTGCAAGAGCTGTTTGGCGTGACGCGTCATCCGATGGTCGGGCGCACGCCGCTTCGCGTGACGCTTCTGTCGCCGGGGCGAAAACCGGTGCAAACCACGCTGGATATTCCCGGTTTTTGGGCCAGTTCTTATGCGGATGTGCGTAAAGATATGCGCGGGCGGTATCCAAAACATCCGTGGCCCGAGGACCCGACACAGGCGGATCCAACGCTTCGGGCCAAACCGCGAAAACGCTGAAAAAGTGGGAAACTGGCGATGAAACCCGCAATTTGAGGGGTTTTCTGGCCAATTATCGCGGTTTTGTGAGGATTTCGTGGGGCAGCGGGGTTGTAACATGCTGAAGAAACACTTTATTTACCTAGAAGCGCAATAATTAACCAATGAAGCAACGCGACAGGCCCGATTAAGTCCAATGCCACCCATTTTTCAAACCGCTTGGGAAGAGCTTGTCTCTCCCCTTTTTCGTCGCCCGTTCCATGAGCAGGTGGCCGCCCTTTGCTATCGCGGTAAGGGTGCGGAGAAAGAGGTGTTGTTGATCACATCGCGCGGCACCGGGCGTTGGATCTTGCCAAAAGGCTGGCCGATGGTGGGTAAAAACAGCGCAGAGGCCGCCGCCCAAGAAGCTTGGGAAGAGGCCGGCGTTGTGAATGGCATGCCAAAGCAAGACCCGATTGGCGCTTTCACCTACGACAAAGAACTGGACAATGGTGCGGTGGCGCGCTGTTCCACCAAGGTATTTCCCTTGCGTGTCAAAGAGATGGCGGACGAATTCCCCGAAGCCTGTGAACGCACCCGCACTTGGGTCGCCCCGGAAGAGGCCGCCAAGATGGTCAATGAGCCTGGGTTGAAAAAGCTGCTGCGGCGTTTCTAAACCTCACATCCCCTTTCGAATCTGTTGCAATCTAAGCCCTGACACGCTAGCGCGTGCAGGGAAATGTAACGTCTGTGTGACAACAGCTTTTCACCCTTGGTGACAGGTTGAAATCCACAAATGCACACGCGCCGCCAATGGTGGCATTTGGGCCCGGAAACATGGTCATTGACCAAAGGGCCAACACGAAGGGGACTGAGGGCGATGGCAGGTGAACCAAACGGCAGCCAGTGGAAGACGCTGGACAAGGATCTGAACAAGATCAGCCAAGTTGAATATGCGGCACAATATATCTCGCGGCCAATGGTTGGTCTGGGGGTCGCGCTGGCCTTTATCGTGTTGGTGGCCATTGGATCTGCGGTGTTCTTTGGTGGTACGCCGACCTCGCTGGTCGTGGTGATGGCCGCAGCCTTCGGCGCCTATATGGCGATCAATATCGGCGCCAATGACGTGGCCAACAATATGGGCCCGGCAGTGGGCGCAAATGCGCTGACCATGGGGGGGGCAATCGTGATTGCGGCCCTTTTCGAAAGCCTCGGCGCGCTTCTGGCCGGCGGCGATGTGGTGTCAACCATTTCCAAGGGCATCATTGACCCCTCGGGGTTTGCCGATGTGCGTATCTTTGTCTGGGCGATGATGGCGGCGCTGCTTTCGGCGGCGCTGTGGCTGAACCTTGCCACTTGGGTTGGCGCACCGGTTTCGACCACCCACTCCATCGTCGGTGGCGTGATGGGCGCGGGTATCGCTGCGGCAGGGATAAGCGCGGTCAACTGGCCCACCATGGGCAAAATCGCCGCAAGCTGGGTGATTTCCCCGGTCCTGGGCGGCGCGATTGCGGCGCTGTTTCTCGCCTTCATCAAGGCCAAAATCATCTATCAGGACGACAAGATTGCCGCCGCGAAACGCTGGGTTCCGGTGTTGATCGGCATCATGGCCGCCGCTTTCGGGGCCTATCTGGCGATCAAAGGCGTCAAACATATCATTAAGATCGACCTGGTAACCGCGATCATCATCGGCGCCCTGATCGGCGGGGCGGCCTATGCCATCACCGCGCCCCTGATTGCAAAACAGGCCGAAGGTCTGGAAAACCGCACGAAGTCGGTCAAGACGCTGTTTGGCCTGCCGCTGATTTTTTCCGCCGCGCTTTTGTCCTTTGCCCATGGCGCCAATGACGTGGCCAATGCGGTGGGGCCGCTCGCCGCGATTGTGCATGCCGAAAGCGTGGGGGATTTTGCCGCCAAGGTGCCGATCCCGCTCTGGGTGATGGTGATTGGGGCCGTCGGAATTTCGTTCGGGTTGGTGCTGTTTGGTCCAAAACTGATCCGTATGGTCGGCAGCCAGATCACCAAACTGAACCCAATGCGCGCCTATTGTGTGGCCTTGTCTGCCGCGATCACCGTGATTGTGGCCAGCTGGTTGGGGCTTCCGGTTTCTTCCACCCATATCGCCGTGGGCGGCGTGTTTGGGGTTGGGTTTTATCGCGAGTTTCATATGGAGCGTCGCCTGCGCCGCACCGCCGCCAACCGCCCAGAAGTGAAACGCATCCCGGCCGAGGAACGTCGTCGCCGCAAGCTGGTGCGCCGGTCACATTTCATGACCATTGTCGCCGCCTGGGTGATCACCGTACCCGCCGCCGCCGCGATGTCGGCTGTGATTTTCCTGGTGTTGAACGCGATGGTTGGCTGATCAATCACGTTTGAAAGGCCGAGCCTAGAATTAGAAAAGCCGCGCCCATGAGCGCGGCTTTTTTGATGTTCAGACCAGTGTCTCGATTACTTGCCCAGACACCAACGCATCACCGCTTTTTGCGCGTGCAGCCGGTTTTCCGCCTCGTCGAAAATCACCGATTGTGGCCCGTCCATAACCGAATTTGTGACCTCTTCTTCGCGGTGCGCGGGCAGACAATGCATGAACAGCGCGTCCTCCTTGGCGCCGGCCATCAGTTCGTCATTCACCTGATAGGGGCGCAGCAGATTGTGGCGACGTTCGCGCGCGGATGGGGCGTCATGCATCGACACCCAAGTGTCCGCGACCAGAAGATCCGCACCCTCGACGGCTTTCATCGGGTCACGCTCAATCTCAATCTTCACGCCTTTTTCGCGGGCTTCGCGCACGAACACCGCCTCGGGGTCCAGCACCTCTGGCCCGGCAAAGGTCAGATCAAATCCGAACTGGCCCGCCGCGTGAATGAACGACGCGCAGACGTTGTTGCCATCGCCGGTCCAGACCACTTTTTTGCCGGCAATGGACCCGCGATGCTCTTCATAGGTCAGGATGTCGGCCATGATCTGGCAGGGGTGCGTGCGGTCGGTCAGCCCGTTGATGACCGGCACGTCAGCGTATTCCGCCATCTCAAGCAGGGTCGCTTCCTCAAACGTGCGGATCATGATCATATCGACGTAACGCGACAGAACCTTGGCCGTGTCGGCAACGGTTTCGCCGTGGCCCAGCTGCATTTCTGATCCCGACAGCACCATGGTCTGACCGCCCAACTGGCGCACGCCCACATCAAAGCTGACCCGCGTCCGGGTGGACGGTTTTTCAAAGATCAGCGCAACCATGTGGTTGGCCAAAGGTTGGTCCGCGTCTGGCGTTGCTTTCGGCTGGCCTTTGCGCGCCTGTTTCATCGCGTGCGCTTGGGAAATCATCCCCTTTAGGTCGGCCACATCGGTTTTGTTGATGTCGAGAAAATGTGTCATTGGGTGTTCCCTTCTACGGCTTGCTCAACAGCGGTCGCCGCTTGGTCCAGACGCGTCAAAGCCGCGCCAATATCTTCGTCTTCGATGGTCAATGCAGGCAGGATCCGGATCACATTATCCGCCGCCGGCACACACAAAAGATGCGCATCATAACAGGCGGCAAGCACGTCCATGTTCACCGCTTTGCATTTCAGTCCCAGCATCAAGCCTGTGCCGCGCACCTCTTCAAACACGTCCGGGTGGCTGGCAACCAAGCCCTCAAGCCCCTGACGAAACGCGCCCGCTTTGCGGTTCACATCTGCGAGGAAGTCGGGATCGGACACGATGTCCATCACCTTGCCGCCCACCGCGCAAGCAAGTGGATTGCCGCCGTAAGTTGAGCCATGTGTGCCCGCAACCATGCCCGATGCGGCCTTTTGCGTGGCCAACACAGCGCCCAGCGGAAACCCCCCGCCGATGCCCTTGGCGACCATCATAATGTCAGGCGTCACGCCCGCCCATTCATGGGCAAAAAGCTTACCGGTCCGGCCCATGCCGCATTGCACTTCGTCAAAGATAAGCAGGATACCCGCCGCGTCACAGATCTCGCGGATCGCTTTCAGATCGGCGTCAGACACCGGGCGAATGCCGCCCTCGCCCTGCACGGGTTCGATGATCACAGCGGCGGTTTGGTCGGAAATCGCCGCCTTCAGCGCGTCCAAATCCGCAAAAGGAATATGGGTAAATCCGGGCAAAAGCGGGCCAAAGCCTTTGGTCAGCTTTTCCCCACCGGCGGCCGCAATCCCGGCCGAGGAGCGCCCGTGAAACGAGCCTTCAAAGCCGATGATCTCGACCCGCTCGGGCTGGTCCTGATCGTACCAGTATTTGCGCGCCATCTTTACTGACAGCTCGCACGCCTCGGTGCCGGAATTGGTGAAAAAGGCAGTGTCGGCAAAGGTTTGATCCACCAAAGCATCCGCAAGCGCCTGTTGCGCGGGGATTTTATAAAGGTTCGAAACATGCCAAAGCTTCTGCGCCTGTTCGGTCAGCACCGCAACCAAGGCCGGATGCGCGTGACCCAAAGCGTTCACCGCAATACCGGCGCCCAGATCAAGGTATCGCGCGCCGCCCTCCGTCACAAGCCAGCTGCCTTGACCGTGCTCAAAGGCAAGGTCGACACGGTTATAGGTGGGCAAAAGCGATGGGATCATAGGTCTGTCCTTCACAAATCAAGAAGTCATGTGGTGCCGCGTGGCGAACCGCAAGTCAACAATTTCAGTACGTTTGAAGTGGGTGCGCCAATAGGGCGCAGGGATCAACGGGCGGACGTCAGGCGCGGGTGCGTCGGCGTCGGTCTGCGGTCATGCCGCGGGCAAGGGTGGTCCGTTTGATCATGAGGCGGAAATAACGAGCGCGCCGCATTCTGTCCAGTCTTTTCACAAAATGGCTTCTCTTGTGGGGCAACCCGCGATAGGCAGCTTGGATGGAAACGCGCCAAAACCCCATTGCCGCTGCGGGATTTATCCTGCTGGCATCGAGCCTGATTGCGGGGACAACTTTGCTGGCCAAACTGGCGGGGCAGAATCACCTGGGCGATCCATTGCATCCGTTACAGATCAGCCACGGGCGGTTTTTCTTTGCGTTTCTGGCGATCAGCGGTGCGGTTGGGGTGATGCGACCAAAGTTTGCGCGCCCGCACCTTGGGCTGCATGTGGCGCGCTCGGCCTCTGGCTGGATGGGCATATCGCTGATGTTTGCGGCGGTGACCTTTATTCCACTGGCGGATGCCACGGCGATCAGCTTTCTTAATCCGGTGATTGCGATGGTGCTGGCGGTGCCATTGCTGGGTGAACGGGTTGGCCCGTGGCGGTGGGCGGCGGCGGGCATCGCCTTGATCGGCACGGTGATTTTGGTGCAGCCGGGCGGCGGCAGTTTTCACCCCGCAGCCCTGTTGGCTTTGGCGGCGGCACTGGTGATGGGCTTTGAAATCACCTTGATCAAACGCCTAACGGGTCGTGAAATTCCCCTGCAAATTCTGTGGTTTAACAATGCAATTGGCTGTGCGATTGCGACCTTTGCCGTGGTCTGGGTCTGGCAATGGCCCAGCACCGGGCAATGGCTGGCCTTGGCGGCATTGGGCATGATGATGGCCGCCGCACAGGCCTGTTTCATCCAAGGCATGAAGCGGGCCGACGCAAGCTTTGTCGCCCCTTTCCAATACGCCACGCTGATCTTTGCCGGGCTTTACGACTTTGTCAGTTTCGGGGTGATCCCCGTGTCCACCAGCCTGATCGGGGCCGCGATCATCATTGCGGGCGGCGTGCTTTTGGCCTGGCGCGAGGGGCGCAATCGCGCGCGGCAATCAAATCCCGCACGCTAATGGCTTGTATCCCGCGCACTTGTGACTAAAATAGACGCTTGTGAATTCACCGGGGCATTTTTGCCCAACCAGACCGAATAGACGGGAAGATATATGTCCTGGACCGACGAACGCGTTGAAGTACTTAAAAAAATGTGGGGCGAGGGGCAATCGGCCTCTGTCATCGCCAAAGAACTTGGCGGTGTGACCCGCAACGCCGTGATCGGCAAAGTCCACCGTCTTGGCCTGTCCAATCGTGCGACCAGCGGCACAAAGGCGCCCGCCAAGGAAAAGGCAGCCCCCAAAGCGGCGGCCGCGGCCAAGCCCAAGGCACCACCAAAGCCCAAGCCCGCCCCCAAGAAAGAGGCCGCACCGGCGGCTTCGGTTGAGGCAAAGCCCGCGCCAATTCCTGCGCGCAAACAGATCATTCCAGCAGGCCAACCCCTGCCCCCGCAACCTTCTGCCAATGAGATCAGCCCAGAGGCGCTTGCCTCGGTGCGTGAGGTTGAAAAGGGTGCGAAGAAGCTGAACCTGATGGAACTGACCGAGCGGACGTGTAAGTGGCCCATCGGCGACCCCGCCACGGATGAGTTCTGGTTCTGCGGTCTGGGCGTGCAAGCAGGCAAACCCTATTGCGAAGCGCATGTGGGCGTGGCGTTCCAGCCCATGTCCTCGCGTCGCGACCGTAAACGGTAAGCACACCGACAAAGATTTGAGAAAGGCGCGTGGGCAACCGACGCGCCTTTTTTCATGCGCGACACGCAATCGGTACAGATAAGGCCGCGTGCAGAAACCCCTTTATCGCCTGACGCAAAGCCGATATACGCGCCGCCATGACGCATTCAGCCAACCCGCCAAGCCTTCGCCCCGATCTTGCCCCCAAGGCCCGGATCACCGATCCCGCCCGACCCGGCCAACCGAAAATTGGCATGGTCAGCTTGGGCTGTCCCAAGGCGTTGGTCGACAGCGAACGGATCCTGACGCGCCTGCGCGCCGAGGGCTATGCGATCAGCCCGGATTACACCGGCGCCGATGCGGTGATCGTGAACACCTGCGGGTTTCTTGATTCAGCCAAAGCCGAAAGCCTTGAGGCCATTGGCGAGGCGCTGGCAGAGAACGGTCGGGTGATTGTCACCGGCTGTTTGGGCGCGGAAGAAGACTATATTCGCGGCACGCATCCCAGCGTTTTGGCGGTCACCGGCCCGCATCAATATGAACAGGTGTTGGACGCGGTGCACACCGCCGTTCCGCCCTCGCCCGACCCGTTTGTGGATCTGTTGCCAGCCTCCGGCGTGTCACTGACCCCGCGCCACTTCAGCTATCTGAAGATCTCGGAAGGCTGCAACCACAAGTGCAAGTTTTGCATCATCCCCGACATGCGTGGGCGGCTTGCGTCACGCCCGGCCCATGCGGTTGTACGCGAGGCGGAAAAGCTGGTGGAGGCGGGTGTGAAAGAGCTGTTGGTGATCAGCCAAGACACCTCGGCCTACGGCGTCGACATCAAACATGCCGAAGACCGTGGACACCGCGCGCATATTACCGATTTGGCGCGCGATTTGGGCAATCTGGGCGCGGGCAAAGACCTTTGGGTGCGGCTGCATTACGTCTATCCCTATCCGCATGTGCGCCAGCTTATCCCGCTGATGGCCGAGGGGCTGATCCTGCCCTATCTCGATATTCCGTTCCAACATGCGCACCCCGAGACATTGAAACGCATGGCGCGGCCTGCAGCGGCGTCCAAAACCTTGGATGAGATCGCGGCGTGGCGCGCGACCTGCCCGGACATCACCCTGCGTTCAACCTTTATCGTCGGCTATCCAGGTGAGACTGAGGCGGAATTCCAGACGCTTCTGGATTGGATGGACGAGGCGCAATTGGATCGTGTGGGCTGTTTTCAATATGAAAACGTCGACGGCGCGCGCTCAAACGACCTGCCGGATCACGTCCCCGCCGAGGTCAAACAAGAGCGTTGGGACCGGTTCATGGAAAAGGCGCAGGTGATTTCCGAGGCGAAACTGGCGGCGAAAGTCGGCAGCACCATCGACGTGATCATCGACGATATTGACGAAGACGGCATCGCCACCTGCCGCACCAAAGCGGACGCACCGGAAATCGACGGGAACCTGTTTATCGACGAAGGCACCGAAGGGCTGCGCGTCGGCGAGATTGTCAGCGTCGAGGTGGATGAGGCTGGGGAGTATGATTTGTGGGGGCAATTGCGCCGCTGATCGCCCCTTTTGCAACCCCAAGCAGAACCCCCTTGCGTCACCTCCCCCACGCGCCTAGTCTGAACAGGTGAGGATCTGGAGGAGTAAGGACACGATATGCAGCCCCCCTATCCGGATCTGCCCCCCGATGACCAATTGGCGTTTTTGCAACTCGAACGCGAATTTCGCCAGACGTTGGATGATGATGTGCGCCGCGATGGGCGTGACCCGGCCTTGGCGCAATTGGCCTATGTGAACAAAGTTCTGGCCGCCGCGGATGCGCTGGGGGTTGAGGCGTTGAAACCGCTGACCAAACCCGCGCAACCGATTGAAAAAACCGCCGCCAATGTGCATCAATTGCGCGATGAGATTGATCAGGTTCTGGTTGGTCTGCGCATTCAAATGGCCCGCCACACCCCGACCCCCGGCGCGCAATTGGCCGAGGATCAACAGTTCCGGCTGGGGGCGCTCCTGAACTCCATCGCCAGTGAAATTGGCAACGCGCCGATTGAGCGCGACTGTCAGGATGAGGCTTTGGCCGCCGTGGCGCGCCTGCGGCACGAGCTTGAGGCGGGGACCCTGCGGATGGAGCATTTTGTTGATCTGGGTCGTGCCATTGCCGGGATTGGGCGCGTGGAAGCCGCCGAAGCTGAGGCCGACAAATGCTGGCGCTGGTTCCGCGTCGCGATGGGATTGGTCAGCCAATCCCCCAGTCCAAACCGGCCCTTTGCCCATCTGGATGCGCCTCAGTCGGGTGAGCCAGCATCCCAAAGGCAGGCTGACACGGTGGACTAAAGCGTGCCGCGTCGGCCCGGAATCGCATATGCGAAAAGATATCAAAATTTCAATGCGTTAGATGACAGATGATGCCTCGCCCAAAATGGGACGCCTTTAGGATACCCCCAACGGCCCGGCACATAATTACGGTGCAAGTAGACGTATCTGAAACGAAAAACGCCGCCCAATAAGGCGGCGTTTTCTTTGGTTGTTGGCGTGTTTACACCGCTTGCAGCGGTTGCACCTCGATCTCGCGTTCCAGACGGGCTTTCATCGCACGCGCGGCGGCGTGGCTGGCGGCCAGGGTGGTGAAATACGGGATCTTATCCATCAAGGCGACGTTGCGCATTTTGCGCGAGTCATTGATCGACTGGGCGCCTTCGGTGGTGTTCATCACCAGATGGATATCGCCATCTTTCATGTGATCCACGATATTTCGGCCCGGTTCATAGACCTTGTTGACCTCTTCGGCTTCAACGCCATTTTCCTTAAGGAAGGTCGCGGTGCCATGGGTGGCGATGATCGCAAAGCCCATGTCTTTCAAGATCTTAGCGGTATCAACCAGCTGTTCGGTCTTGTCCGACGACTTGATCGACAGGAACACTTTGCCGGTGGTCGGCAGGACTGTCCCCGCGCCAAGTTGCGCCTTCAGGAAGGCCATCGCAAAGCTTTTGTCCGCGCCCATAACCTCGCCTGTTGAGCGCATTTCTGGCCCAAGCAACGTGTCAACGCCGGGGAAGCGGGCAAAGGGCAGCACCGCCTCTTTCACCGCGTAGGTGTCGATTTCCGGGTCGACCAAATCAAAGGCGTCAAGCTTTTCGCCCGCCATCACCCGCGCCGCAATGGATGCGATGGGGCTTTGCACCGCTTTGGCCACAAAAGGCACGGTGCGCGAGGCACGCGGGTTCACTTCGATCAGGTAAATCTCACCCTCTTTCACCGCGAACTGCACGTTCATCAGGCCCACCACATTCAGGCCGATGGCCAATGCGTGGGTCTGTTTGCGCAGCTCAAGAATGATCTCTTTTGACAGCGAGTATGGCGGCAGGGAACAGGCACTGTCGCCCGAATGCACGCCGGCCTCTTCGATGTGCTGCATGATGCCCGCGACGTGGACGTTTTCACCGTCACAAATCGCGTCAACATCCACCTCAATCGCGCCTGACAAATAGCTATCGAGCAAGACCGGGCTGTCGCCCGACACCACAACCGCCTCGGCGATGTAGCGTTCCAATTGTGGTGTGTCGCGCACAATTTCCATCGCACGCCCCCCCAGAACGTAAGACGGGCGGATCACCAGCGGATAGCCAATTTCCTTAGCGATTTCCATAGCTTCTGCATCTGTGGACGCGATGCCATTGTGCGGCTGCTTCAGGCCCAATTGGTTCACAAGCGCTTGGAACCGCTCGCGGTCTTCGGCCAGATCAATCGCGTCAGGCGTGGTGCCAAGGATCGGGATGCCCGCATCCTCAAGATCATTTGCGAGCTTCAGCGGGGTCTGCCCACCGAACTGAACAATCACCCCGTGCAAAGTGCCGTTTTCCTGTTCCACGCGCAGGATTTCCATGACGTGTTCAAAGGTCAGCGGTTCAAAATACAACCGG
The DNA here is from genome assembly GCF_018599245.1 of Aliiroseovarius lamellibrachiae. Lineage (GTDB taxonomy): Bacteria > Pseudomonadota > Alphaproteobacteria > Rhodobacterales > Rhodobacteraceae > Aliiroseovarius > Aliiroseovarius lamellibrachiae. The sequence goes on along the minus strand of NZ_JAHEVJ010000002.1, from coordinate 178,334 downwards.
TCCGAGGTGTCATAATCGGTGGACACGGTTTCGGGGTTACAGTTGATCATGATGGTCTCATACCCCTGTTCCGTCAGCGCAAAACAGGCGTGACAGCAGCAGTAATCAAACTCGATCCCTTGGCCGATCCGGTTTGGACCGCCACCCAGAATGACCACTTTTTTGCGATCAGATGGCCGGGCTTCGCATTCCACCTCGCCCATCATCGGGGCCTCATAGGTGGAGTACATATAGGGGGTTTGCGCCTCAAATTCCGCGGCACAGGTGTCGATGCGTTTAAAGACCGCGTTCACGCCAGCCTTGCGGCGCGCGGCGCGCACATCAACCTCTTTAAAGCCGGTCAATTTGGCCAGACGGGCGTCGGAAAAGCCAAGCATCTTAAGCTTGCGCAGGCCCGCCGCGTCCGAGGGCAGACCGTTTTCTTTCACGCCATTTTCCGCATCAATGATTTCGCGGATCCGGTCCAGGAACCAAGGGTCAAAGGCGGTGACGCGCTGGATCTCTGCATTGGTCATGCCGTGGCGCATCGCTTGGGCGATTTTCAGGATCCGGTCGGGACGCTGTTCGGACAAGACCTTGATGATCGCGGCCTCTTCGGGGGCGCCGGGGATCTCGATCTCATCAAATCCGGTCAGGCCGGTTTCTAGGGATGCCAAGGCTTTTTGCAGCGATTCGTGAATGGTGCGGCCGATCGACATGACCTCGCCCACGGATTTCATCGCGGTGGAGAGTTCGGGTTTTGATCCGGGGAATTTCTCAAACGCAAAGCGCGGGATTTTGGTGACCACATAGTCGATGGTCGGTTCAAAGCTGGCCGGCGTGACCTTGGTGATGTCATTGTCCAGCTCATCGAGCGTATAGCCCACGGCGAGTTTCGCGGCGATCTTGGCAATCGGGAAACCGGTCGCTTTTGACGCCAGCGCAGACGAGCGCGACACGCGGGGGTTCATTTCAATGACAACCATGCGGCCGTCCGCTGGGTTCACCGCCCATTGCACGTTGGACCCGCCGGTTTCCACGCCAATTTCGCGCAGCACATTGATCGAATGGGTGCGCATCAATTGGTATTCTTTGTCGGTCAGCGTCAGCGCCGGGGCCACGGTGATACTGTCGCCGGTGTGCACGCCCATCGGGTCGATATTTTCAATGGAACAGACAATGATCGCATTGTCGGCGGTGTCACGCACCACTTCCATCTCATATTCTTTCCACCCCAACAGGCTTTCGTCGATCAGGATCTGATTGACGGGCGAGGCGTCCAGCCCGGTGCCACAGAAATGAATGTATTCTTCTTTGTTATAGGCCACGCCGCCGCCGGTGCCGCCCATGGTAAAGGCCGGGCGAATGATCGCGGGCAGACCGATATCCTCTAGCGCCTCCATGCATTCTTCCATCGTGGTGGCGATGGTGGCGCGGGGGTTTTCAATGCCCAGACGATCCATCGCTTCGCGGAACAATTTGCGATCTTCTGCCATTTCAATCGCGTCACGTTTTGCGCCGATCAGTTCGACGTTGAACTTTTCCAGCACCCCCAGATCGTCAAGCTCCAACGCGGTGTTCAACCCCGTTTGCCCGCCCATGGTCGGCAACAGCGCATCGGGGCGTTCGGCCTCAATGATTTTGGCAACAACCTCGGCGGTGATCGGTTCGATATAGGTCGCATCGGCCATGTCCGGGTCGGTCATAATCGTCGCTGGGTTTGAGTTCACCAGGATGACGCGGTAGCCTTCTTCGCGCAGCGCTTTACAGGCCTGGGCGCCGGAATAGTCAAATTCACAAGCTTGCCCAATAATGATGGGGCCCGCCCCGATGATCATGATGGATTTGATATCGGTTCTTTTTGGCATGATGTCCCCCATTGGCAGGCTGGCTGGATGACCGCGCGGGCATAACCCCACGCGCGCAAATTGTCCTGCGTTATAGACATCAGCGCCCTTAGCGCAAGGGGGATTGGGCACGGATTGGGACATGGATCGGAAAACTTTGCCAAAGTGGCGCTTTCGGCCCTTCAACAGTGCGCCCGCAGGCTATACATGCCCACCGAACACACCGCCAAACCCAAAGGATCAAAGGGTGCAGATTCGTTTTGACCAAGGCCCAACCGGCAGCGCCTGCCAGTTTACCCGCCCGCTAAAGGTGATCGAGGCGGTTGAGGCGCACGAGGTGGACAGCGCATTAAACGCGCTCGACCGTGCGCGTGCGGCGGGGCATTGGCTGGCCGGGTTCGCGAGCTATGAACTGGGCTATGCATTGGAAGATCGCCTGGCCCCGTTGATGCCCAAAGATCGCCGTCTGCCGCTGATCCGCTTTGGCGTTTATGAGGCCCCTGAAGAGGCCCCCAAGCAAAGTGTTGAAGATGCCGGTCTTGGCCCATTACAGCCCGGCTGGGACGCGGCGCGATACACGCGGGCGTTTGACGTGGTGCATGATGCGATTGGTGCCGGTGACATTTACCAAGCCAACCTGACCTTTCCGCTCACTTGCAAAACCTATGGGGCCTCCAAGGCGCTTTATGCCGCTTTGGCCGCGCGTCAGCCGGTGTTGCACGGCGCGCTGATCACCGATCACGACGGGCCAGACATCCTGTCCCGCTCGCCCGAGCTGTTCTTTCGCACCACGGCGGGGGGGCGCATTGAAACGCGACCCATGAAAGGCACCCAGCCCCGGTCGGATGACCCAACTCTGGATCGCGCCAACCGTGATTTTCTGGTGTCCGATGAAAAGAACAACGCCGAAAACCTGATGATTGTGGATCTGTTGCGCAACGACATCTCGCGCGTGGCGACCCCCGGATCGGTGCATGTACCCGAACTTTTCTGCGTGGAAAGCTATGCGACGGTGCATCAAATGGTCTCTACCGTGGCGGCGGAATTGGCCGAGGGCGTAACGCTCTCGGATATCCTGCGCGCGCTTTTTCCTTGCGGGTCGATCACCGGCGCGCCGAAAATTCGCGCGATGGAAATCATTCGCGACTTGGAGCCTGCGGCGCGAGACATCTATTGTGGCAGCATCGGCTGGGCCGCCCCGGATGGAGCCGCGAGTTTTAACGTCGCGATCCGCACATTGATGGTGGAAAATGGCGCGGCCACGTTGAATGTGGGCGGCGGCGTGGTTTGGGACAGCACCGCCACGTCAGAATATGAGGAAGCCTTATGGAAAGCGCGATTTGCACAAGCGTTCCAGATGGAACCCAACTGATCGAGACCTTTGCGCTTACTTCAGGTGGTGTGGCGCGGTTGGATTTGCATGTGGCGCGGATGGCGCGATCGGCAGAGGCATTGGGCTTTTCCTTTGATGCGGGGCATATGCGTGCGCTTGTGGCGGAAGTTGACACACCTGCCCCCCAACGCGTGCGATTGACATTGGCCCAAGACGGCACGCTGGATCTGACCACCGCGCCCCTGCCTGCCGCCGCGACCGCGCCGTGGCGAATTGCGATCCACCCGACGCGTTTGCAATCAGATGATCCATTTTTGCGCCACAAAACCACCCAGCGCGCGCTTTATAATCGTGCCCGCGCGGCCCTGCCTGACGGCGTGGATGAATGGCTGTTCCTAAATGAACGGGGCGAAGTTTGCGAAGGCACGATCACCAATATTGCCGCTCTGATTGATGGCGTCTGGCTGACCCCGCCGCTGTCCTCGGGCTGTTTGCCCGGCACCTACCGGCAGCATGTGCGGGATGACGGCAGAGTTGAAGAGGCGGTTTTGACGCTGGACGATGTGCGGGGCGCATCCAAGGTGATCTTGATGAACGCGCTGCGCGGGGAGATTGCGGCCGAGCTTACTGTGCTGGGGTAAGCGCATCCAACGGGAGCGGGTCCGCCGCCGCCTTTGGCGCCAAGCTTTTCCTCACAAACAGCCAGACTGTGACAGCCATCGCCGTGCCGCCCATCAGGTCGACAAAGTAATGCCCGCCCCAAATCGGGGTCGAGGGGATCATCACCAAACCATAGGCCCAAGCGGGCACCCACAGCCAGGTGCGCATCGCGGCCAGCATGATCAAAACCGCAATGCCCGTGTGCAGCGATGGGAAAGTGACCAGACCAACCAATTGCTCGGTTCCAATCACAATTGGGCCATCGGGGGCGCGCAGCATTTCAAACGCATCAAGGTGATAGACGCCGGGCGGCGAAGTGAAATTCGTGTAAGACGCAAGGTCCGCCACCCAGAAATCCACCGCAGCACGCGCGGGAAACATGCTTCCGATCACAATCGAAATCAACGCGCAGATCACAAACGCTTCGACAAAAGCTTTGGCACGCGGGCCTTGTCCGATCACCACCAAACCCAACACAACCGCCGCCGTGGCGGAATTGATCGCATCATAAGCCCATTTCATCACGCCATGCCACGCGGGGTGGGCATGGATCCAGTCAAAATAGCCAAGCCATGACAGGCCCAACATTTGGTCAAGCCCAGCCAAGGCCTGATCCGCCAGGGGCAGTGCGAATGTTTTGGTGGTGTGATCCAACAAGCGCAGGATGATCGCCATCAGGTAAATCAGGAAAATCCCTTCGGCCAAGACCTCGCCCATGCGCAAAGCAAACGGACGACGCCCCAATTTACGCGCCACCAGTTTCAGCGCGCCCCACAGCAAAAGCGCCTGACAGGCCGCGCCCAAATCTGGCCGCCACACAACGGGCAAAAAATCCACCCGGCTCAACAGGCCCATTCCAACAAGGAACACCCCGCCGAATGCCAAAAGAACATAGATATACGCGCGACAAAGTTGCATAAGTGACCCAATTATTTTCCACATCGCTAGCGAAACAATTGGGCAAAAATTTGAAGATCTTGGGGTGAATTGGAAAATATCGGCGTGCAGCGGCCCAAACCGCGCCATCACAAGGGCCAAAACGCCCACATCGCTTGACAAGTGCGGCGCAACCTTGTGTATCGGCCCAGACACGTTTTAATGCGCAAACCGCGCGCATTGGGCGCAAACATGACACGCCGCGCGATTTGCGCGCATCACCAGACGCTATTGCCGACAAAGGGCCAGACCATGCACCAATATCGCAGCCAGACCTGTGCTGAACTCAATAAATCCAATGTGGGTGACACCGTGCGCCTGTCGGGCTGGGTGCATCGCGTCCGAGATCATGGTGGCGTTTTGTTCATCGATTTGCGCGACCATTATGGCATCACGCAGGTGATTGCCGATGCCGACAGCCCGGCGTTTGCGGATCTGGAAAAGGTCCGGTCAGAATGGTGTATCCGCATTGACGGCACCGTCATGGCGCGCGACGAAAGCCTTGTGAATTCAAACCTTCCGACCGGCGAAATCGAAGTATTCGCGCGCGAGTTGGAAGTGTTGGGGGCCTCGGCTGAATTGCCATTGATCGTGTTTGGCGATCAGGAATACCCGGAAGAAACCCGCCTGAAATACCGTTACCTCGACCTGCGGCGCGAACAGATGCAAGACAGCATGAAGCTGCGGTCAGACGTTGTGATGTCGATGCGCAAACGCATGTGGGATCAAAATTTCCGCGAGTATCAAACGCCGATCATCACCGCATCGTCCCCCGAGGGCGCGCGTGATTTTCTGGTGCCGTCACGTTTGCATCCGGGCAAGTTCTATGCCCTGCCGCAAGCCCCACAACAGTTCAAACAGCTGATGATGGTCGCGGGCTTTGACAAATATTTCCAAATCGCGCCCTGTTTCCGCGACGAAGATCCCCGCGCGGACCGCTCGCCCACCGACTTCTATCAGCTTGATCTTGAGATGTCGTTCGTCACCCAGCAAGATGTGTTCGACACCATTCAACCGGTGCTGCAAGGCGTGTTTGAAGAGTTCGGTGGTGGGCGCAAAGTTGACAGCGACTGGCCGCAAATCTCGTATCGTGACGCGGCCCTTTGGTATGGCTCGGACAAGCCCGACCTTCGCAACCCGATCAAGATGCAGGTGGTGTCAGAGCATTTCGCAGGCTCTGGTTTTGCGATCTTTGCCAAGCTGTTGGAAAACGAAGGCACTGAAATTCGCGCTATTCCCGCCCCGAAAGGCGGCTCGCGCAAATTCTGTGACCGGATGAACAAATTCGCCCAGCAAGAAGGCCTGCCCGGCATGGGGTACATCTTCTGGCGCGAAAAAACCGCCGATTCCGTGGCGCAAGAGCTGGGGATCAAGGTCAAAGAAGCACAAGCGATGCTGAAATCGGGCGAAGTGGAAGGGGGCATGGAAGCCGCCGGTCCATTGGCCAAAAACATCGGGCCAGAGCGCACCGAAGCGATCCGCCAGCAATTGGGTCTGGGCGTGGGCGACGCGGCGTTCTTCTTGGGCGGCAAGCCAAAAGCCTTTGAAAAGGTTGCGGGCCGTGCGCGCGACGTGATCGGCAACGAGCTGGGCCTGACCGACAAAGACCGGTTTGCCTTTGCCTGGATCGTGGATTTCCCGATCTATGAAGCCGACGAAGAAACCGGAAAAATCGACTTTGAGCACAACCCGTTTTCCATGCCGCAGGGCGGGATGGATGCGCTGAATGGCGATCCGCTTGAGGTGCTTGGCTATCAATATGACCTTGCGTGTAACGGCTATGAACTGGTGTCCGGCGCGATCCGGAACCACAAACCAGAGATCATGTTCAAGGCGTTTGAAATCGCAGGTTACGGCAAAGACGAAGTCGAAAACCGCTTTGGGGCGCTGGTCAATGCGTTCCAATTCGGCGCCCCGCCCCACGGTGGCTGTGCCGCAGGTGTGGACCGGATTGTGATGCTTTTGGCCGATCAGGACAACATTCGCGAAGTGATGATGTTCCCGATGAACCAACGCGCCGAAGATCTGATGATGAACGCGCCAAGCGAGCCAATGAACGACCAATTGCGCGAGCTGCATCTGCGGGTCATTCCGCAGGACTGATGCGCCACACAGCTGAAAATGCAAAATGCCCGGGGGACGCCTCGGGCATTTTTTGTGCAATCATTCAAAGTTGCCTGAGGCGTTGAGGCGGATCAGGAATTTGCCATTTCAGAGCCGACCATTTCGATCCGCTCATTTGTGTCATCGGTGATGTTGTCGACATTGTTGGTAATCGTGAACACAACCGCCATCGCCATCATCACGGTCCCGGCCATCAGCACGGTCCAATCAATCACGGCATTTCCAAACTCATCATCCGCAAATTTTTTCAGCAAAGCTTTCATCATTAAGATCCTTTTCAAATTCACCCGCTCAGCCCAAAATCTTGTGTCTCGGGTAATTTGCCGGGGGATTGGGGCGGAAATGTGAACCTGCAGCGACATTTCCGGGCCGGATTGGAATGGAGGCCGGCAAGCGCATCAAACACCCACACGACAAATGCAAAAAAGGCAGGCACGAGGCCTACCTTTTCCACGTAGCGAATGCGCGGGGGGCGAAAGCATTTTCGCGTTCAATTTGCGGCAAGAGGCACCGATAACGCGTTGAAACCTTGATTTCAGGTAGCGCCTGGGAATTCAGGCCGATTGCGAAATGCATTAAAGCGCGCGCCGTTCCTCGAGGCGTTCATTAACCATCCCGGCAACACGATCAAACCGTCTGCGCAAATTGCTGTCCGCAGGTCCGGTCCGGCCCAATTGTTCGGCGGCGGCCTTTAGTTTTTCGTCATGGGCCGACAAGGCGACCCCGCCGAGAAATTGTGCGATATATTCGATGTCATGTGGGTTTGGTTCCGCATTCATAATCTCAGCCATGTGGCTCAGGTCGTCCTGAAGCGCCATTTCATCGGGCTCGATCATGTCACTGGGCAGTTTTCGGGGGCCTTTGGGCCCTTCGCCAGCGGGCAAAAGCTCCAACACAGTTTTTTGGAAAATCGCGAGGCTTTCCAGCGGCTTGGTCATAAAGCCATCGGCCCCTGCTTTCATCGCGAGATTATGCGCGCCGTCATCGCCGCTGATTGCAAGGATCACCGGAACGCGCGCGGCCTCTGCCGCCAATTCGCGGATCAGATCCGCACCGGATCCATCGGGCAGGCCCATATCCACAATCACGATCGACGGGCGATAGACGCGCAGGTGACGATGCGCCGAGGCAAGGGTATCTGCCCGCCTGATCCGGGCGCCTGATCGCAAGCACAACAGGCGGATCGCCTCAGAGGCAAATCGGCTGTCTTCGACCACCAACACGGTTTTGCCCTGCAGGGGCCGGTCGGCGGTGGCAGGCTGTGTCATTAAGAAACGTTCGAGATCATCACTCATGGCAGCGATTCCTTTCCCCTCTACTAAATCCGAAAAGGGGTGAACGAGAGGTTAACGCGCCCATCTTTCCCCGTGTCGCCGCCCAGCCCCTGCGGCATGGGCGCCCTTGCCCCACCGGCGCGCACGCGGCATAAGGCTGCAACGCAAGATGTAAGGGAGAGAGACATGATTGGACGCCTGAACCACGTCGCCATCGCTGTGCCAGACCTGGACGCGGCCGCTGCGCAATATCGCGACACATTGGGGGCCAAGGTAAACCCACCGCAGGATGAGCCCGATCATGGGGTGACCGTGGTGTTCATCGAGCTTCCAAATACGAAAATCGAACTCCTGTATCCGCTTGGCGAGGGTTCCCCAATTGCGGGCTTCCTTGAGAAAAACCCAGCCGGTGGCATTCATCACATCTGTTATGAGGTCGATGACATCATCGCCGCACGCGACAAATTGAAAGCCTCGGGCGCACGGGTTCTGGGCACGGGCGAGCCAAAGATTGGCGCACATGGCAAGCCGGTTTTGTTCCTGCATCCAAAGGATTTCAACGGAACTTTGGTTGAGTTGGAACAAGTCTGATGACCATCACAGCCGCCCTTGTCCTTTATGTGGTGATCTGGTTTGTAACCATGTTTGTCACCCTGCCCATCCGCCTTCGCACGCAAGGCGATGAAGGCGAAATCGTTCCCGGCACCCACGCGGGTGCACCTGCCAATTTCAAACTGGGGCGCACCTTTTTGATCGTGACCATCTGGGGCACCATTGTCTGGGCGATTGTCGCCGGGATCATCGTCTCTGGCATCATCACCATTGAGGATATTGATTGGTTCAACCGGTTGGATACGCCGGAATAAACCCATCCCGTACACGTAAAAAGGGCGCAGTCGGATATGCCGATCTGCGCCCTTTTGTATCTGCAGCCTACAAGTGGATCAGGGCTTGCCCCAGCTGTAATTGAAGCTGACCGAAATGCGGTCCTCTTCGGCCATGTTCAGCGGAACTTCGTGGCGCAGCCAGCTTTCCCACAACAGGACATCCCCGACTTTTGGGGCCTCATAGATGAACGGCTGGTTCTCTCGGCGCGCGGTTTTCAGGCGCGGCGGGGTGGCCATCATCCGGGCGGACCGCGGATCTTCGTATTTGATTGCGCTGGCCCCCCCCGGCATCGCCACATAAGTGGTGCCGGAAATCACTGAATGGGGGTGGATGTGGCTGGCATGTGTGCCGCCGGGGGGCAGGATATTGATCCACAGACTATCGAGTTTCAGCTTACTGCCGCCCAGATCAAACTCCAGATCTTCAACAAACGCCGCGACATGTTTATTGAGCGTTTTTTTCAGCGTTTTGAACACCGGAAAGCGCCAGGGCAAATCGTCCAAAGACGCATAGCTGGTGTAGCCGGGATATCCGTTTTCCTCGCACCAATTCTGGCCCGCTTCGTCATCTTCGGCGATGGCCCAGCAGGAGGCTTCGAGTTCGTCTGCGTCCACCGGTTTGCCCAATTCGGACAAGGCGGCGCGGTAAAGGCGGGTGGCAAAGAGCGATTCAATCTGTGACATGGCGCTTGTTTAGCCCAGCGCGCGCGCCCGCGCGAGGGGGCATTTTGTCTACCTTCTCGGTCTGGTTAGCTGCGCGCCAGCCGGTGGAACATATGGGTAAAGGTCGCCGCCCCCAAGATGGGCACAATCAGGTTCACCAGCGGGATCGACAATGGGATCGCCATAAACGTGCCGGCAATCCAGATCTGAAGGGTGTTGCGACTGCGCAGCGCATTGGCCTCTTTCCGTTCCATCCGGCGCATTGCGGCCATGACGAAATATTCGCGCCCCAGAAGGTATCCATTCACCGCCCAGAAAAGGATCGGCGCAAATGGCCCCACAAAGAAAAACAGGATCAGCGCCACAAGGTTCACCCCAACAATCACGCCGAAAAACCCAAGGCTTTCGCGGATGGCTTCGGTCAGGGGTTGTTCAGCGTTGGGGGCAAGATGCGGGTAATGGCGCGCCTCAACCGCGTCGGCCACTTCGTCCAGAAACAGCCCGGTGAAAGCGCCCGCGACAGGCACCATCAACACGGCGGACAGGATGACCATAACCAAGGCGGCAAGGCCCATCGCCAGCCCACCAACAAACGAGATTTCCCCCACAAACGGCAGGGTCATCACGTCGGGCACCAGAAACCCAACCAGCGTGGTCATGCCCCAGGTGATCGCGATTAACAGCCCAACGGTCAGACCAAGCCCTTTCCACAGAACCTTGCGAAACCGCCTGTCGCCCAATTGCCCCAATGCGCGAAAGAAATCGTCAAAAAACATCTGTTAGTCCTTTATCCACTGGGTAATTGCGTCCACATCCGGGCGCGGACGTTCGGGCGGGGCCACGGTTTGGGTGCCAATATGCAAGATGCCGGCCACGCTTTCATGATCCTCAAGACCAAAGCCGTCACGGATGAAATCCCGATCCAACGACGCCCAACCAGACAGCCAATTGGCCCCCCAACCGCTGGCAAGCGCGGCATTCAGCAACGCCAAACAGGCCGCCCCCGCCGAATATGTCTGCTCAATCGCGGGCACTTTGTCAGATGCTTTCGGGCTTTCGACCACCACAACCGCCAAAGGGCTGGTGTCATAGGCGTGGCGTTCTTTGGTGATCTTGGCGGGGTCAATGCCCAAGGCCTCGCCGCGCGCAGTGACCTGATGGCCCAGCCGCTCCAACGCAGGCTTTTCAACCACGATAAACCGCCACGGCTCCAACTTGCCATGATCCGGCGTGCGCGCGGCCGCCGTCAGGATGGGCATCAACTCGTCGCGCATTGGGCCCGGCCCGGTCAGCGTTTTGGCCGGGCGCGAGCGGCGGGTCAGCAAAAATTCAAGGGCGGCGTCATTACGTTCAGGCATAAATCGTCTTTCTGGTCAGCACTCTGCTGGCTTGGCCGCAGATGCGACTGGCTTTTGTGTCATGTCGTATCTCGCACCGCTCACGTCAAGATGTAAAGCCGATTTACATACTGTTTTTTCCGCTTCACGTAATACGCAAAGTTAAAAAGCGCCTGTGACAAAGTGAAAAAGCACCCGCAATACAATCATCATCGCGATAATTCCCATTGCTGCGAGCAAAACCTTCACCATCGAACCTAATCCATCCAGCAAATGCAGACCCAAAAACCGAAACCAAAACCCATTTTTCTTCATAAACACAGAACTCCGACCTTCAAAATCCTCGCCCTTTTTCTTGCCACAAATACCTCGGGGTGAGCGCGCTTGCCGCGCGAGGGGCAGCGCCCCTAACCTCTAAATCCCAAAATACCCCGCAAGCTCTGCCAAATGCGCGGAAAAAACGGCGTCCATTTTGGCATTGGGCTGACGGGCGGCGAAGGTCTCGGCCAAGGGGTCGGGGGCGGTGATCTTGGATCCTGACATTTCCTCCAGCACCGCATGGCCACAAAACGGCACGTAAACCTCGGAATACCCGCCCTCATGCGCCATCATCAGGCGGCCGTTGCAAATATCCCCGGCCAGGTCTTTCACCATCTTGGTCATCTGGCGAAAGGTGTCGGCGGTGGCGAGCATGCACGACAGCGGGTCAATCAGCGCGGCATCATAGCCATTGGCGATCACGATGATCTCAGGTTCAAAGGCCCGGATGGCGGGGAGCGCAATCCGCTCCATCGCCTCAAGATAGGTGCGGTGCCCACCGCCGGGCGCCAGCGGCACGTTGATATTGGTCCCCTCAGCCGCGCCGATCCCGCGCACATCCGCGTCCCCCGTGTCGATCGGATAATTGCGTTCCTGATGGATCGAAATGGTCAACACGTTGGGATCCTCAATAAACACCGCCTCGGTGCCATTGCCGTGATGCACGTCCCAATCCAGCACGGCAATACGACGCGCCAGCCCTTCGGCCTGCATGGTGCGGATCGCGATGGCAAGATTGGCGAGCAGACAAAATCCGTTGGGAAAATCAGGCAGGCAATGGTGGCCGGGCGGGCGCGACAGCGCATAGGCATTTGTCAGCTCGCCCGTCAAAACCGCACGCATCGCCCCCACAGACAGCCCCGCCGACAGCGCCGCAAGCTCATACCCGCCTTGGCCAAACGGGGTGCGCAAGCCAAGCTCGCCGCCACCCGCATCAGACACACGTTTAAAGTCGTCCAGAAACGCGGTGGGATGCACACGGGCAAGCATATCGCGGTCGGCTTCCGGCGCAGATCTGGTCACAAGATCTTTCGACAGACCGGTCACGTCGATCAGGTTCTTGAGCCGCCTCTTGGTTTCCGGGCTTTCCGGCAAGCCGCCGGCCGCCAAAGGTTGCACCAATCCGCCCACCGGCAGGTTGCCCGCGTAATTGCCGCCGGAATGCCAAAAACTGCGTTCGTCCCAGAAAAATCCCGTGCTCATCTCTCGCTCCGTTTCACCGCGTTTGTTGCCACGACCTTACCCGCCGGGCTTGCCCCGTCCAGCAAAATCGGCCACCAAGGGGGCATGAAAAAAGGCGCCCTCTCTCACCTCGCGATCCCCGGCACGACCCTTGCGGTGCGCGTGACCCCAAAGGCGTCGCGAAATGTGGTGGAAGAGGTGGAAGGGGGATTGAAGGTCTTGGTCACCGTGGTGCCCGAAGACGGCAAAGCCAACAAGGCGGTGGTAAAGCTTTTGTCCACCGCCTTGGGCCTTTCCAAATCACGCCTGACGCTGACCCATGGGGCCACGTCACGCGACAAGGTGTTTCGGGTCGATTAAGGCGTCTTAAGACCCGACATTGGGGATAGAGGATTGGGTATAGTCGCCATCATCATCGCCATACGGGGGGGTGCCCAGCGGGTCATGACCAAAGCGGTTCGGACCATCGGTGCCTTGGATCACCAGCCAATAGATCATCAAAATCCAGCCGACGATTGGCACAATACCGATCAGCATCCACCAGCCGGACCGATCAATATCGTGCAACCGGCGCGCCGTCACTGCGATGGCCGGCAGAAAGGTCGCCAGGCTAAACAGGTCAGACAGCGGAGAAAAGATCTCTCCCATACCAAACACCAGATAATCGACGCCCGACAGCACGATGGTGACGACAATGAGAAACAAGCTAAACCACCAGTATTCCGACCGGGCGGCGCGGCCTGAAAAGGTGACATATTTGGACAGGCAGGTTTTGACTGCGGTTTGAAAATCCATTGAGAAATGCTCCATTACGAAAAGGGACACCCCGGATATAGGGGACCGGGGTGCCGTTAAAAAGGGGAAGGCGCGGGTCGGCGTTCCTTTGCGCGATTATTCGGTTATGCACGTCCGGGGATGCACATACCGTGGCCGCACGCCGGGATCAGTCCCCCACGCGCGGGATCGACGATTGGGCATAGCCATCGTCAAAATCATCCGGCAGATCGCCCAAGGGATCGGGGCCATAGCTGTTGGCGCCACGCGTGCCTTCGGTCACAAACCAGAAAAGCAACAACAACGCACCAACCAATGGCACCAAAGCGATCCAATACCACCAGCCAGTGCGGCCCTTGTCGTGCAAGCGGCGCACAATCACCGAGAGGGTCGGCAGAAAGGTCACCAGCGCAAACAGCCCCGACAGGACCGGCGTATTGGTGGAGGCCTCAAACCCGCCCTCGGTGGTGGTGACGGTGCCAAACATGGTGCTGTCGACCACGGTTAAAATCAACTGAGCCACCCAGACAAACAGCATGAACCACCAAAATTCCGACCGCGCGGCGCGGCCTGAAAAGGTCACGTATTTTGAGAAACAGGTTTTGACTGCGGTTTGGAAATCCATGGGTCACATCCTCTTTTGTTCAAAGCTTCTTTCGCCGCGGAACCGCCTGAAAGTGGCAGGTCAACCGGCGGGGCAAATTGGCGTATTCCTGCGTATAGGCTGGCCTTAGTGCGGCAGTAAATCAACGATAAAACGGCTTATTTCTTGCCGATCTTCGGCTCTGTGCGCGCCAGAATGCGGGTGATGTTCGCGCTGTGTCGGATAAAGATGAGCGCGGCGAGGGCCAAGGCCAACACCGTCAGGCCGCCCTGCCCCAACAAGATCGCCACAAGCGGTGACAGGGCCGCGGCGATCAGTGCCGCAAGGCTTGAGATGCGGAACAAACCGGCGGCCACCAGCCAAGTGGCACAAGCCGCAAGGCCAACGGGAAACGACAGCGCCAGCATAGTGCCCAACCAGGTCGCCACCCCTTTGCCGCCTTTAAAGCCAAGGTAAATTGGAAAACAATGCCCCAGAAAAGCGGTGAAACCGGCGATTTGCGCGGCGTCTTCGCCCAGCATCATGCGTGCAATCAACACCGCCGCCCCGCCTTTGCCCGCATCGCCAATCAGCGTCAGAAAAGCCGCGACTTTATTGCCCGTCCGCAGCACATTTGTCGCGCCAATATTACCCGATCCGATCTGGCGCAAATCGCCCAACCCAAACAGCCGCGCCATCACGATGCCAAAGGGGATTGAGCCCAGCAAATAGCCAAGCACCGCCACGAGGATCAGGGCCAAAGGGGCCGACGTAAAATCTGGCATGAAGAACTGTCCTGTTTTTGCGTTCAGCTTTGCGGCGCTTTGGTGGGTTGGTCAAGGGCATAGTCCAAAAGCGGCAGCAGGCGACCGGGAATGGAGCCTGACGGCACGTCGCCCACGCGAATGGCCCCCATGTGCAGGTAAAACGCCTCGGCAAAAGGGTCACTGTCAATGCGCATCACGTTGGCGCCTTGGTCCCGCGCGCGTGTGGCGGCCCAGCGAAACAGCGCCGCCCCAATGCCCTGCCCCATGCCCTTGGGATCAATGAAAAGACTGTCGAGCTGCGCCATCTCTCCGGACACCGAAACTTTGGCCATGCCCAGCACCGCGAGCGAATTCGCCCAGACCACCAGATCGTCGCCAAGCTCATCGGCACTGTGGGTCAGCTCATCCGTGGCGGCGGCCATAAAGTCAGCGTCATACCCCCAATGGGCCTTGGCGCGCAGGACCATCACGTTCATCGCCGCAAGGTCAGATGCCGTGGCCGGGCGAATGGGATCAGCCGTGCACATGCTTGCCCGCAACCCAAGTGCCAATCACGCGGCCTTCCATGCGGGCACCGTCAAAGGGTGTGTTCTTCGATTTTGACCGCAGCGTCGCCCGGTCAAGCACAAAGGGCGCGTCCGGGTCAAACAGCACCAGATCTGCGGGGGCACCGACCGCAAGCCGTCCACCGGGCAGACCCAGCAGATTGGCGGGGTTCAGCGACAGCGCGCGCCACATGGTCGGCAGGTCAATCAGCCCGGAATGCACCACCCGCATCGCAGCAGGCAGCAGGGTTTCAAGGCCCACAGCGCCAGACGCCGCCTCTTCAAACGGCAGACGTTTGCTTTCCTCATCCTGCGGGGTGTGAAAGCTCGACACCACGTCGATCAGGCCGGACGCCACCGCCTCGATCATCGCCAAACGATCATCTTCCGAGCGCAGCGGCGGTTTCAGTTTGAAAAACGTGCGGTAGTCGCCCACGTCGAGTTCATTCAGACAGAGGTGGTGGATGTTCACCCCGGCGCTCACGTCCAATCCGGCGGCTTTGGCACGCGCAAGCGCGGGCAAGGATTTCGCCGTGGACAGGTTGTCGGCGTGATACCGCACGCCGGACATTTCAACCAGCGCAAGGTCACGCTCCAACCCCATGCGTTCGGCCATGGGCGACACGGCTGGCAGGCCACGCAATGACGCGAATTTTCCGGACGTCACCGCCGCCCCTTTGGACAGGGTGGGATCCTGCGGGTGGCCGATGATAAGCGCGCCCAAGGATTTCGCATAGGTCATCGCGCGGGAATAGACTTTGGGATCGGTGACCACATGGTCGCAATCGGTGAACGCCACGGCGCCGGCATCGAGCATAAAGCCCATTTCCACCATCTCGCGCCCCGCACGCGCTTTGGTCAGCGCCGCCAAGGGGACCACGTTCACCGGGGCCACCTCGCCCGCGCGCCGTGCGGTAAAGGCCAGCGTTTCGGGGGTGTCCACGGCCGGGGTGGTGTCAGGGCGAATGACCATGGCGGTCACACCGCCAGCCGCCGCCGCCGCCCCCGCTGATCGGAAGCTTTCTTTGTGGCGTTCCCCCGGTTCGCCGATTTTCACACCCACGTCGATGAGGCCGGGGGCCAGACATTTGCCGCCACAGTCGATCACGTCATCTTTGGGCACATCCCCTTTGGGGGACGCGTTGATCGCGGTGATCACGCCACCCTCAACCGTCAGGCTGCCCAGCGCATCCTCATAGGTTTCGGGGTTGATCAGGCGGGCGTTGGTGAAAGTGGTCATGTTATCTCTCATTCCGGTCTGGGGCGCGTGGCTTGCCAATGTCCTAATCGGTTTTGGCGGGCGTTTCCACTGTCAGTTTCTGCGTGGCGGCTGTGGAGGGGGCGGAGCCTCCGGCGGGGATATTTCTGGAAAGAGGAAGGAGGGGGCATCATTCTTCGGTTCGCCGTTTGATGGCCTGTTGCATCAGACCCGCCACCTGTTGGGGCTGTGCAATGTGACGAAAGCCAAATCGAATTGTTCGCCGCCCATCGGGATGTGGTTCTTCGGCAAACCAGAGATTACCAATGTCGCCCAGATCAGGCGTGGGGCGGATGTCATGCTCTAACGCCCAACCATCGGTATCCACCCACCCCGTCGGCCCCAGCATTGTGCGTGAGATCAGGGCCCGTTTGTTGGTCAGGGTGTAGATCACATTTCGGTGTTGCAGGAAGCGGTAGGTGAGCGGCCCAATCGCCAGAGCAAGACCCGCGGCAATCAATCCAAACGACACGCCGCCAACCCAAATGTGGTGCGAAAACGTGGCAGATACGGCGATTGCAGCACCAACAAGGGCAAGGCTGGTGATTTGCGCCCCCGTCCGCATTTACGCCCCCCCCAATTAACGCGCGCAGGCCTGTTCGATCTGGGCTTTGGTGTCTTTGGCGTCGGCTTGGTATTTCAGCATGTATTTGTCGCCCCCGATGGTCACCACTTGGGCGGCGGTGAAGAGGGTGTTCACCTTTTCAATGTTGCCCAACAGGATGCCAGATCCGGTGGGGCCGATCAGCCGGTGGTTGGTCAGGGTCCAGACAAAGCCAAGCTGTTCACGCGCCACATAAAGCCCGCGCACGGCGATGGCTGCAACCGCGCCGACCACGCCGGTCCAGGCATGCGGGTTGCCCATATAGATCAGCACGCCCACCATCAGGACCGATCCCAAGGCCGCCAGCAAGACATGCTCTTTCACATAGGTGCGCAGGCTGCCTTGGAACCGGGCGATGACCTCTTCGCCGGGGTTCAGGTCTGGGGTCTTTTGATCTTCGAGCCGGGGTTCAAGTATCATGTCAGCCATCAAGGGATGTCCTAATCTCATCGGCAAGTGCTGCCGGGGTGGGGCAATTGGGCGTGTCGCAATCCAGCCGTTGGGTGGCGACTGCGCCGTTGTTCGACAGGGAAACAATCACGCCACGCTCGCCGGTTTTGACATGGGTGATGGCATCGCGGGAAAAGCGGAGGTTTTTGCGCAGGTACAGGTGACGATCGGTCAGCGCCCAGTCACCTTGGTGGCGCAGGCCCAGCGCAAAGAGTGCAAAAAGCGCAAAGAAGATCGCGGCAAAGACCGGCACCATGACCCAGCTGAAAAGCCCCACAAATGTCCCCAACGCGCCGTAGATCGCGGTGGATCCCAGCGTGGTCAGCACCGCAAAGCGGATCGCGGACCTGCGCCCGGCAACCCCGCGCAGGATCAAGACCTCATCCGGGTCCATTTCCAGCCATTCTTTGGCCTCGCGTTTAGGCATTTGCACCCCTTTCAGGTCTCTTCTGGGTCAAGTTCCGCTGCACCTCTCGCAACTTATTCCATGCGGTTTCCACATCGTGGACATACATCATCCCCACCGCAAATGTCTGGGGGATTTTGTTCACCCTGATGCCGGAGTACCGATACTCAAACACAATTGATCCGGGGGCGCCGGGCGCAGTCGGTCGGTATTCATAGGCCTGATCCGCGTTGATGTCATAGGTTTGCAAACGTCTTGACCCAAACGGCAGATCCACCCCCAGAATGGCTCGCTGGCTGGTCAGCGTGTAAAAGGTGTGCCGCCGCTTATAAGCCGGCCAATAAAGCTGGCCGAGCGCAAGGCCGCCGGAAAACAGAAGGAACACAAAGAAGAACAGGGCAAACACCCAATCAGGCCCGTTTTTCTGACCGCTTGACATGACCAATACCGCGATGGCCATGAAGAGCCCAATCACAAACATACCCGCAGTGGTGAAAAACGTCAGGCGCCGAGAAGCTTCTAGAAACACACCGTCATCCGACTTTCCTTGCCAGAGCACGGTTTCAGCGTTCCGCAAAATACCGTCCCAGTCAGACGCGCTCACGCCATTACGCCCTTTTCCGCTTGTTCTGCACGGATGATCCGGTGGTTGCGCGCCAAAAGATCCATCGCGGCCATGCGCACCGCCACGCCCATTTCCACCTGTTCCTGAATGACGGATCGGTTGATGTCGTCGGCGATGGTGCCGTCGATTTCCACGCCGCGGTTCATCGGTCCGGGATGCATGACGATGGCGTCATCTTTGGCGTTGGCCAGCTTTTCGGCGTCCAACCCATAGCGATGATAATACTCGCGTTCCGAGGGGATAAACCCGCCGTCCATACGCTCGCGTTGCAAGCGCAGCATCATCACCACGTCAGCGTCTTTCAGGCCCTCTTCCATGTCGTGATAGACCTCGACCCCAAACTGGTCGATCTGGCTGGGCATCAGGGTGGGGGGACCAACAAGGCGCACGCGGTTTTCCATTTTCCCCAAAAGGATCAGGTTTGATCGCGCCACACGGCTGTGCGCAATGTCGCCGCAGATCGCGATGGTCAACCGGTGCAAGCGGCCTTTTTCGCGGCGGATCGTCAGCGCATCCAAAAGCGCCTGTGTGGGGTGTTCATGCTTGCCGTCCCCGGCGTTCAACACCGCGCAATTCACCTTTTCCGCCAAAAGGTTCACCGCGCCGGAATGCGGGTGGCGCACGACCAAAAGATCCGGGTGCATCGCGTTGAGCGTCAGCGCCGTATCAATCAGCGTCTCGCCCTTTTTGATCGAACTGGCCTGCATCGCCATGTTCATCACATCCGCCCCCAAGCGCTTGCCCGCAATTTCAAAGCTGGCCTGCGTACGGGTCGAGTTTTCAAAGAACATATTGATCTGCGTCAGCCCCGCCAACACGTCGGAGCGTTTGACCTGTGACCGGTTCAGATCGACATAGGTATCGGCCAGATCCAAGAGGGTTTTGATCTCTTCTGGGTGCAGGTTTTCGATGCCCAAAAGATGGCGTTGGCGAAATGTCATGGCGGACCTCCGGTCGGGCGTGGGCAAGTGTTGCGCCGTTATAGGATTGTGGGAACGCGGCGTCCATCCTGCAATGCGTCGCGGGGTGGCGGGAGGCACGGAGGTGCGAAAACTAGAAAACTAGAAAACTAGAAAACTAGAAAACTAGAAAACTAGAAAACTAGAAAACTAGAAAACTAGAAAACTAGTATTCCGGTATTGATCTCCGTCAAGCCCCACCAATCACCCGCTATTGTCCTTGCCCCCCCAGCCCCGTACCTTACCCCTCATGGAATCGGCACAAGATTGGCACAGCGCCCGCGCGCTTTTGGAATGGCAAGTGGACCTTGGGGTGACCGAGGCCATTTGTGATGCGCCGGTCAACCGATATGAACTGGTCGCCAAACAGCCCAAACCCGCAACCGTAAAACCCACCGGTCCCGCCGTCATGCCCGGTCGCGTGGCCGAGGTGGAGGTCGACTATGTCGCGCTTGCCAAACAGGCCGCGGCTGGGGCTTCGGATCTCGTTGGGCTGCACACCGCGCTGAAAGATTTCGATGGCTGCGAGTTGAAAAAAGGCGCGCGCAACACGGTGTTTGCTGATGGCAACCCCGCCGCCCGCGTCATGGTCATTGGCGAGGCGCCGGGCCGGGACGAGGATATCGCCGGCAAGCCCTTTGTCGGCCGCGCTGGTCAGCTGTTGGACAGGATGTTTGCCGCAATCAACATGGGCCGCGACGCCCCCCTGTCCAAAGACGCAATTTACATCACCAATGTGATGCCTTGGCGCCCGCCGCAAAACCGCGAACCAACCCCGCAGGAAATGGCGATGATGGTGCCTTTTGTGGAACGCCATGTGCAACTGGTCGCCCCCGAAGTGATCATCCTGATGGGCAACACCCCGTGCCAAGCCGTGCTGGGCAAACGCGGCATCACCCGGATGCGCGGTGGCTGGGCAACCCATTGGGGCAAACCCATGCTGCCGATGTTCCATCCCGCCTATCTTTTGCGCAATCCCGCCGCCAAACGCGATGCTTGGGCGGATTTATTGGCGTTACAGTCCAAACTGCGCGCGTTCATCTGACCCGTTTCCCACGCGTTTGCCCGCCCAACTTGACCGACATCATGGCGCCGGCACGCGTTTCTGCCACTGGTGTCCCAACACACTTTCGATCAGCCATCCCGAAAAGGCACGCTCATGTCCCACATCTCTGAAACCACCGCCGCCGAGCGCGCGTTTATCCCGGTGCGTATCGCCATTCTGACCGTCTCCGACACGCGCAGCCTGGCCGAAGACCGCTCGGGTGACACATTGGTCAAACGGCTTGAGGGCGCCGGGCATGTTCTGGCCGATCGCAAAATCATCCGCGATGAACGGGGTGAAATTGCCGATCAGCTGCGCGCTTGGTCGCTGGATCCTGAGATTGACGTGGTGATTTCCACCGGCGGCACGGGGCTGACCGGGCGCGATGTCTCGGTCGAGGCCCACCGCGATGTTTATGAAAAAGAGATCGACGCTTTTGGCACCGTGTTCACCATCGTTTCGATGAAGAAAATCGGCACCTCCGCCGTGCAATCGCGCGCCACGGGCGGCGTGGCAAATGGCACCTATCTTTTTGCGCTGCCCGGCTCCACCGGGGCGTGTAAAGACGCGTGGGACGAGATCCTTGTGCACCAACTGGATTACCGCCACCCCCCCTGCAATTTCGTCGAAATTTTCCCGCGTTTGGACGAACATAAACGACGGAAATAATACGCGCGCGCGTATAATCCCTAACAGATGTGACCATCCGTGCCTTGCCTCTGCCGCGCAGGCAGGCAAGATGGGGGTGTCGTTACGGAGTTATCACATGCGTTTTCTTGGCCGCAGCCTGACCGGGCTTTTCCTGCTTGCCACCACTTTGGGTCTTTTGGCCCTTGCGGGCTTGCAAATCTCATCTGCGTTTAAGGCGCGGGCCGAGCGCGACAGCGCCAAGCCGTCGGCGCGCGAACGGGTGTTTTCGGCCAATGTGATCCCTTACGTGGCGGGCCGCGAAGTGCCGGTCCTGTCAGTGTTTGGCGAGTTGGCCGCGCGCCGCGCGCTGGATGTGCGCGCGCGCACCGGCGGTACGGTGGTGGACTTGGCAGAGGGGTTTGAAACCGGCGGGCAGGTCAGCAAAGGCCAGCTTTTGCTGCGCATTGATCCCAGCGATTTTGAGGCGGCATTGAAATTGGCGCAGACCGATCTGGAACAGGCTATTGCCGATGGGAGGGATGCCAAAGCCGCTTTGGAACTGGCGCGTGATGATCTGGAAAATGCCCGCGCGCAGGCCGATTTGCGCGCCGCCGCCTTGAAACGTCAACAAGATTTGGTCGCGCGCCGTGTGGGCACAGAGGCCGCCGTGGAAAACGCCGCCCTTGCCGATGCCGCCGCGAAACAGGCGGTATTGTCGCGCCGCCAATCGGTGATCACCGCCAAAGCGCGTGTGTCCACCGCCGCCGCCACCCTGTCGCGGCGTGAAATTGCGCTGGACGAGGCGCGGCGTCGGTTAAATGAAACACAGATCTACGCGGAGTTTGCAGGCACGCTCAGCGATGTGACCGCCCTGCGTGGTGGGGTTGTCACCGCCAATGAAAAACTGGCCCGCATTGTGGATCCATCCACGCTTGAGGTCAGCTTTCGCCTGTCCACCGCGCAATACACCCGGCTGTTGGACGCGGATGGCACGCTTGCGAAATCCCCTGTGACAATCCGGTTGGAAACAGCCGGGGCGTCCCTGATTGCCACGGGCAAAATCGCGCGAGAAAGCGCAAATGTTGGCGATGGGCAAACCGGGCGGTTGATCTTTGCCACGTTGGACAGCGCGACCGGGTTTCGCCCCGGTGACTTTGTGGTTGTTGAAGTGGCGGAACCGCCGCTGGATAATGTTGCCCGGCTGCCCGCCAGCGCGCTTGGCACCCAAAGCACGGTGCTGATTTTGGGCGATGGGGATCGCTTGGAAGACGCCCCGGTCACGCTTTTGCGCCGCCAAGGTGACGACATTTTGGTGCGCGCGAACGGGTTGAATGGTCGCGAGGTTGTGGCAGAGCGCACGCCAACATTGGGCGCAGGCATTCAGGTCAAACCGGTGCGCGCCGGTGCCATGCCCGAAGCCCCGGAAATGGTGACCTTAGCCCCCGAAGACCAGGAAAAGATCCGGGCGTTTGTGGCCAGCAACACCCGCATGGCCGAGGACGCCAAAGCGCGGATTTTAAAGCAGGTGGACGCAGGGAAAATGCCCGCCGACAGTCTGGCCCGGATCAAATCGCGGATGGGGGGCTGATCCATGAAAGGTCCTGCCCTCACCCCCATCAAACACGCGGATGGCATCTTGTCGTATTTCACCCGCCACGCCACGCTCGCCAACCTGTTGTTGGTGGTCCTCTTGGCGCTGGGGTTGGTCAGCTACCCACGGATGCGGGCGCAGTTTTTCCCCGATGTGGTGATTGAAACCGTCACCGTTGGGGTCACATGGCAAGGCGCGGGCGCAGAAGACGTGGACGCGGGCATCATTCAGGTTTTGGAACCCTCCCTGCTGGCCGTGGACGGCGTGGAAGAGGTGTCCTCGCGCGCCACCGAGGGGCGTGCGCGCATTGTGATGGACTTTGAGCCCGGCTGGGATGTGGGGCGTGCCGCGGATGATGTTCAGATCGCTGTGGATGCGATCACCACCCTGCCGGAAGATGCGGATCTACCCACCGTGCGGCGGGGCGCGTGGCGCGATTCTGTGACCGATCTGGTGATCAGCGGCCCGGTTGGCATTGATCAATTGGGGCGCTTTGCCGATGAAATGGTGGTGCGTCTGTTTGAACGCGGCGTGACCCGGACAACCATTCGCGGCGTGGTGGCGCCTGAAACTTTGATCGAGGTGCCCTCCGCCAGCTTGATCCAGCATGACGTGACCATGGCGCAGATTGCCAGCGCGATCAGCGAAGAGGTGTCCACCGATCCGGCGGGCGATGTGGCGTCGGGTGCGGCGCGTGTGCGCACCGGCGAGGCGAAACGCTCCGCCGATCAGATCGCAAACATCGTGTTGCGGGCCAATGCGGATGGATCCTCGTTGAGGGTGGGCGACGTGGCATCGGTGCACGTTCGGGGCATCGACCGGGACCGGTCGTATTTCGTCGGCGATCAATCGGCTGTGGCGCTGAACATCTCACGCTCAGCCGCGGGGGATGCCATTGCGCTTCAGGCCGAGGTGGAAGCGGTGCGCGAAGAGATGCTGCGCAGCCTGCCGCAAGGGGTTGAAATCCGGCTGATCCGCACGCGGTCCGAATTGATCACCGCGCGGATCAAAATGCTGATGGAAAACGGCTTGCAGGGTCTGTCGCTGGTGCTGATCCTGCTGTTTTTGTTCCTGAACGCGCGCACGGCGCTTTGGGTGGCGGCGGGTATTCCGGTGGCGATGACCACGGCGATTTTCCTCATGTATATGTCCGGGCTGACGATCAATATGATTTCGCTTTTTGCGCTGATCATCACGCTGGGCATTGTGGTCGATGACGCGATTGTGGTGGGCGAACATGCCGACCACCGGGCGCGACGTCTGGGGGAAAGCCCGATTGAAGCGTCTGAAAATGCGGCCAAACGCATGTTCCCACCGGTATTTTCCGCCACACTGACCACGGTGATCGCATTTTTCGGGCTGACGGCCATTGGGGGACGCTTTGGCGATATGATCGCCGATATTCCGTTCACGGTGATTGTGGTGTTGGCCGCGTCCCTGGTCGAATGTTTTCTGATCCTGCCCCATCACATGGCCCATGCCTTAACGCACACGGCCAAGGAACATTGGTATGATTGGCCATCGCGCCAAGTGAATAAGGGGTTTCGGTTTGTGCGCGAACGCGGGTTTCGCCCGTTGATGCACTGGGTGGTGAAGGGGCGGTATCCGGTGATGGCGGCGGTGATCCTCCTGCTCGCGTCCCAAGTTGCGATTTTCATCCGCGGTGATCTGACATTTCGGTTTTTCAACGCGCCCGAGCAAAGCATTGTCACCGCCAATTTCGCCATGGTGTCAGGGGCCACACGCGACGACACCGCCGAAATGATGCGGCTGGCGCAAGAGGCGGTTGAGACCACCGCGCAGGCGTTTGAGGCCGAATATGACGCCCCGCCCGTCGCCTATGTTTTGTCGCAAATCGGCGGCAATTCCGGGCGCGGCCTGTCGGGGGTTGAGGCAAAAGACACCGATCTTTTGGGGGCGATTTTGATCGAACTCACCGATGCGGATTTGCGGCCCTATGGCGCGTCGACCTTTGTGCGTGCGTTGCAGGAAAATGTGGCGCGCCATCCCATGCTGGAAACCCTCGCCTTTCGCGGATCGCGCTATGGCCCCGGTGGGGATGCACTGGATGTCGGGCTTTATGGCGCCGATGGCGACACGCTTAAGGCCGCAGCAGAAGCGCTGAAAACCAGTTTGCAACGCTACCCCGAAGTGTCCGCGGTTGAGGACAGCATGGCCTATGACAAGGACGAGCTGATCCTTGATCTGACCCCACAGGGCCAGGCCTTGGGCTTTACCATCGACGGGCTGGGGCGCGTCTTGCGCAACCGCTTAAACGGCGTTGAGGCGGCAACCTTTCCCGACGGTGTGCGCACCGCGACCATCCGGGTGGAGCTGCCGAAAAATGAGCTGACGGCGGATTTTCTGGACGGCATGCAGATGCGCACGCAGGCGGGCGATTATGTCAGTCTGGCGGATCTGGTGTCGGTGCGCACGCGCACGGGGTTTTCATCCGTCGAGCGTGAAAACGGCATCCGTCTGGTCAATGTCACCGGCGATGTGGACGAAACAGACCCCGCGCGGGCCGAGGAAATCACCCGCACCCTGCGCGAAGAGATCCTGCCGAAACTGGCCGAAGACCACGCCATTGCCTTTCAGGTTGGCGGGCTGGCAGAGCAGCAAGACGAATTTCTGTCGGACGCGCGCACCGGGTTGATCCTTGTGCTGTTGGGCATTTACCTGACGCTCGCCTGGATTTTCTCAAGCTGGACACGGCCGATTGTGGTGATGGCGATCATTCCCTTTGGGCTGGTCGGGGCGATTATTGGCCATGTCAACTGGGGCGTGCCGCTGTCGATGTTTTCTGTTGTGGGTCTGATTGGCATGACCGGGATCATCATCAACGACAGTATTGTGCTGGTCACAACCATTGACGAACACGCGCGGGATCGGGGGTTGGTCCCTGCGATTATTGACGGCGCGTCTGATCGGTTACGGGCCGTGATGCTGACCACGCTGACCACGGTTTTGGGGCTTGCGCCGCTGTTGTATGAAAGCTCGCGTCAGGCGCAGTTTCTAAAGCCCACGGTGATCACCCTGACCTACGGTCTTGGGTTCGGCATGGTGCTTGTGCTGTTGGTGGTGCCCGCTTTGGTGGCGATGCAGGCAGATGTGGCACGCATGGTCGCGGCGCTTAAGCGCATGTTGCGCGCACGGGGCCACCGGGCGGTGCGCGGGCCGGTGATCCTGATGGGGCTGGTGAGCCTTGCGATGATCCTTGCGGGTGTCGGCGGGTTCATTGCCTTTGGCGCAACGCTCAAAGCGATTGGTGCCTTTGTGGCCGCCAGCTTTGTGCTGGCGCTTTTGGCATACCTCGTTGCCTTTGCGATGTGGCGTCCCGCGGGCAGCCGCGGATCCTAGACAGCGTGTTGCGGTTTGCTGACTTCAGAATGTCGCAAAAAGCGCGTTTGAGCGCCGCCATAGGCCGCGCGTTTTGGGTCCGATTTAACGCAACACGCCCTAGACCGTAATGCGCGGGGGTTGGGCGTTTAAGGCGTCAATGCTCAGCCCCGCAAGGGCTTTGTATTTGGCGGCGTGCTCGGCCTTTTCCGCCTCGGACATCACCGCATCCATGCGCGAGAAATCCCCCTCGCAGCGGTCTTCGACCATCTGCATGATCGCATCGGGACCAGAGCCGCGATTGGCCAGAACCACCTTGCTGACCGGGCCGCAAAGTTCGTCGTTATAGGCGGTCAGGGCCGCTTGGGTCGCCCCTTGGGTCTGCATCATGGCGCCCAAAACGCGGGCGTCCACAATCGCTTGGCTGGCACCGTTGGACCCCACCGGATAGGTCGCATGGGCCGCATCCCCGATCAACGCCACGCGCCCATCAAGCCATGTGGGCACCGGGTCGCGGTCCACCATCGGGTATTCATAAACGGTCTCGGCCCGGCGGATCAGGTCAGGCACATCAAGCCAGTCGAAGGTCCAGCCTTCAAACAGTGGCAAGAACTCGTCCAAATTGGCGCGGCGATTCCAATCTTCTTTTTTCCACGCGGCGTCCGCGTCGTATTTCAGCTCGGCAATCCAGTTGATCGTGGCCATCCCGTCCGCGTCAGGACGTGTGATCGGATAGCTGACAAAGCGTTGCCAATCGTTGCCCGCAAGCGCCATGGACGCCCCGGTCAGGAACGGGCGCGCCCGCGTGTTGCCACGCCACAACACGGCCCCGCCCCAAATCGGCGCACCTTCGGTTGGGTACATTTGCGCGCGCAGGGCAGAGTGGATGCCATCGGCGGCGATCAACAGATCCCCAGCCTCAGTACGTGGTCCATCCGCCGTTTCCAGCTGTAATGTCACGCCGTCCGGTGTGTTTTCATAGCCCACAGCACGTGCGCCGGTGACGATGCAATCAGCCCCCGCGCGAGCCACCAAAGCGTCATGAAGCGCCACCTGAAACAGGCCCCGATGCACCGAATACTGCGGCCAGTGATAGCCCGCCGCCCGTCCGCGTGGTTCGGACCAGATCTTTTTCCCGGTGCGGGTGTAAAACCCGTAATCCTGCGTGGGCAGGCCCACCTCATCCAGCAGATCTTCAAGCCCCAGTTCGTATAATTCACGCACAGCGGTCGGTTGCAGATTGATGCCAACACCAAGCGGTTTGACCTCGCGCACCGCCTCAAAGATGCGAAATGGGATGCCGATTTGATGGAGTGTCAGCCCAAGGCTTAGGCCCGCAATTCCGGCCCCTGCAATCAATACGGTCATATGAATTCCCTCTTCCCTGCGCCATGCTTTCGCGCAGTTTATCGGCTTTTCACCGCAAGGGAAGTGTCATGAGAGCGCAGAGGGCGCCTTGGGAAAGCTCAGTCAAACGTGCCTGTGACCCGGCCCAAAAGCATAAAGGCGCGCGCGGTTCGCGTGTCCGACAGCTCGGCGATATCAGCGTCAGAGGCGTTCTTCTCAAACCCGGAAAAGGTCTGGTCGAACTTGCGAAGGAAATGGTGGGCGGCGTCGCGAAAAATCGGGTCTTGGCGCATCCGTCCGGCGGTCAGCGCAAGCGAGGACCGGTCGCGCACACCGCCCAACGGGGCCACCGCACGGCCACGTTCGCCGGCGGCAAACTTGCGCCACACCTCGGGTTTTGAGCGGTCCGGGCGCAGGTCATCCATGTAAATCCCGTCTTGCGACATCAGGGTCAGCACGTCCTGGGCGGCTTGCACCAGCCCGGCCACCTGACGGTCGGCCAAGGCGCGGCGTAGGGCGCGAAAGCCGTCTGCGTCGTTTTCATTTTCGGGGAAATGCAGCGCCTTGATGAAATCTTCGATCGACAAGGGTGGTACCAGATCTTCGACCGGGGTGCCCAGCGCGAGGCTGGCCTGATCGGCGGCCATGGGCGTCGACCCTGCATCCGGGTTTGGCGTCATCGCGGGCGTTGCCGCCTGGTCGGTTTGCACCCCGCCGGGACGGATCGAGGTAAAGGTCGCCAGCGCCGTTTCGGTCTTTTTGCTGACCTGCGCGATCTCATCCAGTTTCTTTTCAACCTGCGACGGGGCGTGGCCGGCGCCGGATTGTTGCCCTTGCAAATAGGTCTGGCGCATTCCGTCGATGGCGGCCTGAAGGCGCGCGCTTTCATCGCGCATGATCCGGGCGGACCGCATGGCGGCCACCGCCACCCAGATCAGGGCCACGGGCATAAAGATCGCAAGCATTGTCATCACGAACCGCAACGGATCGCTGTCTGCGGTGCCCCCGCCGCCCAAGACGATAAAAAACGCCGCACAGGCAAACAGCCAGAGACCTGACAGGATCAGGCCGACTTTTTCACCGTTGCTGATTCCTTGTTGGGGGGGCTCGGGCATATTTGGCACGGGACGCGGGGCGCCTGTATCGACAGAGGTGCCTGGTGTTGGCTGTTGGTCCTGATGGTTCGCTTGCATGCTTTTACCCTTGGCCCTTGCCTTTGGACCAACCCCCCGGCCCGCATCATCATCACATCTGAGATCAGATAAATTCGATCTTCAAAATCTCATAGGCGCGCTCTCCACCGGGCGTGCGCACCTCAACACTATCGCCTTCTTCTTTGCCAATCAAAGCGCGCGCAAGGGGGGATTTGATGTTGAGTTTCCCACTTTCGAGGTCAGATTCCGGTTCGCCCACAATCTGATAGGTCTTTTCTTCATCGGTGTCTTCATCGACCAGAGTGACGGTGGCCGAGAATTTGACGGTGCCGGACATATTGCGCGGATCAATCACCTCGGCGAGCGACAAGACGCCCTCCAACTCTTTGATGCGCCCTTCGATAAAGCCCTGTTTTTCACGCGCCGAATGATATTCCGCGTTTTCCTTCAGGTCGCCCAATTCACGGGCGACGGCAATCGCCTCGATGATGGCGGGACGCTCAATGGATTTGAGCGTTTTCAATTCTTCACTGAGCGCGGTGTGGCCCGCGCGGGTCAACGGTATCTTGTCCATAAAGCTCTGTGGTCCTGTTGTGCTGGCATGACGCCAAGCGATCTTTTTAAAAACGTATAGGCAAAGCGCCGGTTGGGCGCTAGATTGCACATAAAAGAAAAGCAAAATCGAGCGGTTTGCAATGCCATTATTTGCGTTAGGCACGTTGATCTATATTCTGATCGGCAGTGTGGTCTTACTTCTGTTTCGGGACAACCCGATTTCATTGATCAGCGAGATGCTGGCGACGATCCCCCATGGGCTGTCCAGTTTTTTGGCGATTGGGTGGTGGTTGGTGCCGATCTTTTTGATGTTCGCACTGGTGGTCGATCGCAAGCTATTGGTTAAACGTCTGTCGAACACGATCCTGTCCGCGTTCATCTGTACTGCGTTTTTCACGTATTTCACGATTCTAAAGACCACCATGCCGATGATCACACCGTTTTGGGCGGATCCTTTGATGGTGAAGATGGACAATATATTGCATTTTGGCGTGGATCCCTGGGTGCTGACCCATCGTTTGACCGCGTGGATCCCGATCAAATACGTCATCAACATCTACTATAATGCCTGGCTGTTGCCTGCGATGTATTTGCCGGTTCTGCTTGCGATGTTCGACACAGATGCCGCGCGCACAAGGCGTTTCATCCTGCTTTATATGTTCACATGGGTCGGGCTGGGCAATCTGGTTGCCCTCAGCTTTCTTTCGGCGGGGCCTGTCTATTTTGACCGGCTCTATGGCGGCGAATATTTTGCCGCCTTGGTGAGCGGGCTTGAGCAGGCACAGATCACCACAAGTGGGGTCGGGCGTTTGATTGACCATCTTTGGGTGGCATATGAAAGCGGCGCGCAACAGGTGGGGTCGGGCATTTCGGCCTTTCCGTCGGTACATGTGGGTATGGCCACGGTGTTTTCGCTGTATCTTTTTGAGCGGCACCGCTATTTCCTGCCGCTCTCAATCGGGATCGCCTGCACCTATCAGTTCCTGTCGGTTTATCAGGGCTGGCATTACGCGGTGGACGGGTATTTTTCGATTCTCGCGATCACCACCCTGTGGGCATTCCTACGTCGCCGGGCGCAGAAGCGCAGTGAGACCCCCCAAGTTTCAGACCTCGCCGCATCGTCCAAGTCGGTGACAGCGCAAACATTGTCTTAAAACCGCCAGAAGTTTTGCTTTCTCAAGCAATGACGCCGTGTAGTGATTGACCCTGCTTGAGTGGCGGGCTAACGATCTTGCGAAACGGACCATCCGGGGAAAAGATTATGAGCGAGATTGAACGCGAAAGCATGGAATACGATGTGGTCATCGTGGGCGCAGGCCCCGCAGGCCTGTCAGCAGCCATCCGTTTGAAACAGATAAACGCCGACCTTGAGGTTGTGGTGTTGGAAAAAGGCTCAGAAGTGGGCGCGCACATCCTGTCGGGTGCTGTGCTGGACCCTTGCGCCTTGGACAAGCTGATCCCGGATTGGAAAGAAAAAGGCGCGCCGTTAAACACGCCCGTCAAGAAAGACAACTTTTTGGTGCTTGGCCCCGCGGGTCATCTGCGCATTCCAAACTTTCCAATGCCACCCTTGATGAACAACCACGGCAATTACATCGTCTCAATGGCGAATGTGTGCCGCTGGATGGCCGAACAAGCCGAAGAGCTGGGCGTTGAGATTTTCCCCGGCATGGCCGCATCAGAACTGGTGTACGGCGAAAACGGCGAAGTCAAAGGCGTTGTGGCCGGCGTGTTTGGTCTTGAACAAGACGGAACTTATGGCCCGAACACCGAACCGGGCATGGAGCTGCACGGCAAATATGTGTTCATCTCCGAAGGGGTGCGCGGATCCTTGGCCAAAGAAATCATCGCCAAATACGACCTGCAAGCGGGCCGTGACGTGCAGAAATTTGGCATTGGCATGAAAGAGATCTGGGAAATTGACCCAGACAAGCATTCCGAAGGCACCGTGACCCACACGATGGGCTGGCCTTTGGGGTCAAACGCGGGTGGTGGATCCTTCATCTATCACCTTGAGAACAATCAAGTGTTTGTCGGCTTTGTGGTTCACCTGAACTATAAAAACCCGCATCTGTACCCCTATATGGAATTCCAGCGTTTCAAGCATCACCCAGAGATCGCCAAGCTCTTGGAAGGCGGCAAACGGGTCGCTTACGGCGCGCGCGCCATTTCCGAGGGCGGCTATCAGTCGATGCCAAAAGCCTCTTTCCCCGGTGGGGCGCTGTTGGGCTGTTCCGTGGGGCTGGTGAATGTGCCGCGCATCAAGGGCAACCACAATGCGATGTATTCCGGCATGGCAGCAGCGGAAGCGGCGGCGAAAGCCATTGCGGCCGAGCGTTCGGGCGATGAGCTGTCAGATTACGAGGTCGAACTGCGCAACGGTGTGGTCGCCAAAGACCTGAAAAAGGTGCGCAACGTGAAACCCCTGTGGTCGAAGTTCGGCCTGACCGCATCATTGATGCTGGGTGGGTTGGACATGTGGACCAACACGCTGTTTGGCGTGTCGCTGTTTGGCACCGTAAAACACGGCAAAAACGACGCCGAGGCGACCGGCAAAGCGGCGGATTACCCGGTGCTGGAGTATCCTAAGCCCGATGGAACCCTGTCGTTTGACCGCCTGACCAACGTCAGCTTTGCGGCCACAAACCACGAGGAAAGCCAGCCCTGCCACCTGAAATTGACCGATCCGGACATCCCCATCTCGGTCAACCTTCCGCAATTTGCAGAGCCAGCACAGCGTTATTGCCCAGCGGGCGTATACGAAGTGGTGGAAGAGGCCGGCAAAGACCCGCGCTTTGTCATCAACTTCCAAAACTGTGTGCATTGCAAAACTTGCGACATCAAAGACCCGTCGCAAAACATCACATGGACCGTGCCACAAGGCGGTGACGGGCCGAATTACCCGAACATGTAAATCGGGCCGGGCGTTTCCGGCCATATTCGGCCCAATCGGCGAAAAATTGATACTTTGTGAGGGGCTGCAGGTGCGGCCCCTCATTGTTTTTGCCCCGCGAGGGGATTAAGTTCACAGCAACCGCGACCCTGCAACTGAGAGAGCTTTGCCCGTCATGCCATTTTTCCGCGCCACTCTTACCATGGCGCTGACCGCCACGACGCTTTTCACCAGCCCCCTCATCGCCCCTGCATTTGGCGAAGGTGCGTTTGGGTCATATCTCGCCGCCCGGTCAGCAGACTTTCAAGGCGACTTTGTTGCAACCGCCGAATACGGCGCGCGCGCCATCGCGGAAAACCCGGAAAACGAAGACATTCTTGAAGGCGTGACCATTGCCCAACTGGTGCTGAACCCGCTGGACAAAGCCACGCCCTATGCCCGCCGCCTCCAGGCCTTGAATGAGGAAAACCGCGTCGCACGGCTGGTTCTTTTGGGCGATGCACTGGGGCGCGAGGATTGGGATGTTGCCCTTGCTGTGCTCGAAAGTGGCGTGCCGGTTGGCCCCCTTATGGCCGACATGTTGCGCGCCTGGATCGAGATTGGCCGCGGGCAGATGTCACAAGCGCTAGAGATTTACGACACCCTCGCAAAAGACGAAAGCGCCAAGGGGTTCGCCCTATTTCAAAAGGCGCTCGCCACCGCCCATGTGGGGGATTATGAAACCGCCGCTGATCTTTTGGGCAGCCAATTGTCAGAGTTTCGTTTGAACCGACGCGGGGTCATCGCCTATGCGCAAATCCTAAGCCAGCTGGAACAGTTTGACGATGCCATCACCCTGATTGACGAGGCCGCCGGGGGGGTGATGGATGAGGAACTGACCGCCATTATGGATCAGTTGAAGACCGAAACACCCCTGCCCTATACCGCCATTACCGGCGCGCGCGATGGGACAGCAGAACTGTTTTATATGATCGCAGAAAACCTCGCCCCGGATGCCGCCCCCGACACTGTGCTGATCTATAGCCGGATCGCCGAACACCTCGGACCCGAACTCCATGCCGCCACAATCCTTTCGGCGCAAATGCACGAAGATATGGCGCATTACAATCTGGCCGTCGCCGCCTATTCCCGGATCCCACAAAACAGCCCGGTCTATTTACAGGCCGCATTAGGGCGCGCTTTGGCGCTGAACAATTCCGGCCGTGTGGATGAGGCGATTGGCGAGCTGCGCACCCTAACCGGGCAATTCCCGACCCGCGCACGCGTCCCCACCCTGCTTGGTGAGTTTCTGTCGCGTCAGGACCGGCAGGAAGAGGCACGCATCGCATTTGATCAGGCGGTTGCACTGTTTCAGGGGGAAACCCCCGCCCAATGGCGCGTCTATTTTCAGCGGGCCATCACCCTGAGCAAGCTGGATGACTGGCCCGGCGCCGAAGCCGATTTCCGCAAGGCGCTAGCGCTGAACCCCGAACAGTCCAACGTGCTGAATTACCTTGGATATTCTTTGGTCGAGCGCAATGAAAGCCTGAATGAAGCGCTGGATATGATCGAACGCGCCGTCGCCGCTCGCCCTGACAGCGGCTATATCACCGACAGCCTGGGCTGGGTCTATTACCGCCTTGGCCGTTACTCAGAGGCCGTGGTGCAAATGGAACGCGCGGTAGAGCTTTTGCCCACAGATCCGATCCTTAATGATCACCTTGGCGATACCTTTTGGGCCGTCGGGCGCACGCGCGAGGCAGAGTTTCAGTGGAAACGCGCGCTCAGCTTTGTGACCGAAGACACCGATCTGGAAGAATTGAACCCCGACCGCATCCGCCGCAAACTGGAAATAGGTCTGGATCAAGTGCTGAAAGAAGATGGCGATGCGCCCCTAAAGGCCACAGAAAAGGCACCCGAGTAACCGATGGAATTGTCCGCGCTGAAGATCGCCAAGGTCTTTGCCCCCGCCAAAATCAACCTGACCCTGCATGTCACAGGCCAGCGCAACGATGGTTTTCACCTGCTGGACAGTCTGGTGGTGTTTGCGGATGTGGGCGATCGCATTTCGGTGCGCTTGGCCGCGGCCAATAAACTGGATGTGACCGGTCCCAAAGCGGCCGGCGTGCCGACCGACGGATCAAACCTGGTGTGCAAAGCGGCTGATCTGTTCGGCCTGCCGGTTCACATCACCCTGTCCAAACACCTGCCAAACGCGGCGGGTATCGGCGGGGGCAGCTCTGATGCGGCCGCCACGCTGCTGGCCCTTGCAGAGCTTTCCGAGGACAGTCGCCTGCCTGACGTAAGTGAGCTTGGGGCGGACGTAAGGGTGTGCCTGATGCGACAGGCTGCCCGGATGCGCGGCATTGGCGAAACGGTTGACCACGTCGCAGACTTGCCACCACTTTTTGCAGTGCTTGCCAACCCCGGTGTAGATGTGCCCACGCCGGATGTGTTCAATGCGCTGACGGACAAAGCCAACGCCCCCATGCCAAAGAAATTGCCGCGTTGGAAAACCACCAAAGCGCTGATCGAATGGCTGGCGACACAACGCAATGATCTGGAGGCCCCAGCCATCGCCTGTGCCCCTGAGATCGCCAATACACTTCAAAGTTTGCGCGCCCTGCCTGCTGCTAAACTGACACGTATGTCTGGCTCTGGTGCCACATGTTTTGCCCTGTTTGAGACACAAGACGAGGCCAAAAAGGCCGCCGCTGCTCTTCAGAACTGTCAGCCGGATTGGTGGGTTGTACCCTGCCATTTTTCATAAAGGAACTGTCCCCCCTTTGTTGGGGGGAAGGTAAGCCAAGTTACTTTAGGGGCGCTGCCCCTCGGCCGAACGGCCTCACCCCGGGATATTTGTGACAAGAAAAAAGAGAGGGGAGCACCCTCTCTTTTCAAAGCCTAAGCTTTTTCCTTGTGCGGTCATCGGCGTCCCCGCCTGTACCGCGCTGCCATGTTGGGCATGAATGGTTAACAAACCGTTGCGGCTTTTTTCTTGTTTCAAATATCCCCGCCGGAGGCACCCGACCTCTGCCATGCAAAAGGATCAGTTGACCCGTGCAACCACGTAATCGGCAATATCAATCAGCATATCGCGGATCGGGTCTTGGGGCAGCTCCGCCATCGCCGTTTTCGCCTTTTCCGCCCAAGCCAGCGCTTCAATGCGGGTGTCTTCCAATGCGGCGTGTTTGTTCAGAAGCGCGAGCGCGTGTTCCAGATCGCCGTCTTCTTGCTGCCCCTTCTCGATGGTCCGGGTCCAGAAGGCACGTTCATCGGCATCACCGCGCGCCACCGCTTTGATCAACGGCAGGGTCAGTTTACGTTCGCGGAAATCATCACCGATGTTTTTGCCCGTTGCGTCCCCGCCCCAATAATCCAAGAGATCATCGACAATTTGGAACGAGATGCCCAGCGCATCACCGTAATCGTAAAGCGCTTTCACCTGTGGCTCATCCACCCCGGCAATCACTCCGCCGACTTCGGTGGCGGCAGAAAACAGCGCCGCGGTTTTGCCGCGCACCACTTGCAGATAGGTGTCTTCCGTTGTGGTCAAATCCTGTGCGGCGGTCAGTTGCAGCACTTCGCCCTCGGCAATTGTCGCTGATGCATTTGACAGAATGCGCAACACATCCAGCGACCCGGTTTCGGTCATCAGTTGGAAGGAACGTGAGAAGAGGTAATCCCCCACCAGCACGCTTGATTTATTGTCCCAAAGCAGGTTCGCGGTGGGGCGGCCCCGGCGTTGCGCGCTTTCATCCACCACATCGTCATGCAAAAGCGTTGCGGTGTGGATGAACTCCACCGTGGCGGCCAGATGCAAATGATAGGGTCCATCGTAGCCACACAGCTTTGCCGCCGCCAAGGTCAGCATCGGACGCAGACGTTTTCCGCCCGCCTCAACCAGATGCGCGGTCACTTCTGGGATACGCGGGGCGTGTTTTGACGCCATCCGGTCGCGAATCAAGGCGTTAACAGCCGTTAATTCTTGGTCCAAAGTGGCCGCCAAACGCTCATGCGGCTTGTAACTTGCATCTTTCATCATGCTCACGATCCCGTCACATGGCTCGACAAACCCATAGGGTTGCCCTTAAGTCTTTGAGTATGAAAGAGCTTATTCGCACAACAGACCCCACCGTGATCCCCTATGTAACAGCCCTTCTTGAGGGCGAGGGTATAGCCCTATTTGTTATGGACGTCCATATGAGTGCCTTAGAGGGATCAATAGGAATTTTACCTCGTCGCGTTATGGTCCGTGATCAGGACCTTGCCGATGCGCAAGTGATCCTGCGGGATAATAATATTGCGATTGAAGGGTGATTGGATGAGTTTGATGCAAATGGGTTTGAGCGAAGATAAATTTCTGGGGGGTCGGCTGGTGCTGACCCAGCCGTTAAATGGCTACCGTGCGGGGGTTGATCCGGTCTTTTTGGCCGCCTCTATTCAGGCCCATACAGGGGAATCAGTGCTGGATCTGGGCTGTGGCGCGGGGGCGGCGGCCTTGTGTCTTGGTGCACGCGTTGACGGATTGCGGCTGGTTGGGGTGGAACGCCAGTATGAATACGCCGAACTTGCCCGCAAAAACTCCGACGACAATATGATTGATTTTGATGTGTTTGAGGGCGACGTTGCCGACCTTCCAAGCGAGGTGCGCGAAGACAGCTTTGATCATGTGATTATGAACCCCCCCTATTACCTGCGCGACCGCGGAAGCGCCTCGCCGGATGCGTTGCGCGAAGGGGCGCTTGGCGAAGATGTGCCGCTGAGGGTCTGGCTGGATCAGGCCACCAAACGGGTCAAGCCGCGCGGCTATATCACATTGATCCAAAAGGCCGAACGCCTGCCAGAGGTGCTGGCGGCGATGGATGACCGATTGGGATCCATTTTGGTCAAACCCCTCGCCCCGCGCATTGGCCGCGTGACCACTTTGGTGATTGTGCAGGCGCGAAAAGGCGGTCGGGGCGCGTTCCGCTTGGCCGCCCCTTTGATTTTGCACGAAGGCCCGCAACATGTCGGCGATGTGGAACATTACACCCCCGAGGTGTCCGCCATTCTTCGCGAAGGATCTGCCTTTCCCCTTTGGTGATCGCAGAACGAATATTTCAACGCGGGCGAAATTATGCCGCTAATTGCAACCAATTCGTGACACAGGCGAAATTTTATGATGCACTCAGGGGGTAATCATCAAGATAAGGAGTATCCCCATGAGCGTCACTTCACACGTCGAAGAGCTGCGTCGCAAGCATGAAGCATTGGCAGGCAAAGTAGAAGCCGCACAGCGCGCGCCGGGCTCCGAGGGCCTTGAAGTCACCGAGTTGAAAAAGCAGAAACTCAAGCTCAAGGAAGAGATTGAACGCCTGGTCAACGCATAAACAGCCAACGCCTCGCCGTTCACATTCCAACGCGCGCGCATCGCCATGAACGATCCCACTTTGCGGTTCGTCTAGTTGCCAGCGCGCGCGGCCATCACGGCCCCAACCGTGATCAATACCCCAGCAACCAGCAAAGACAGGCTTGGGGCGGCGATCCCGGCCAGTATCAACACAAGTGTCGACAACAATGGCGCGCCGTAACTTGCCACGCCCAAAAGCTGTATGTCACCCCGCTTGACCCCGATATCCCAGACATAAAACGCCAAGCCAACCGGCCCTAGGCCCAGCCCCAAAATCGACAGCCAACCAAGGCCGTTTGCGGGCCAAACCGTGTCTTCAAACAACAGATGCGCGCCCAGCGCCAAGACTGCGGTTGCAAGACAAAAGATCACAACCGACGCCGTGGGCGTGTCGCCAAGACGACGGCTAAGCACCGAATACCCCGACCACGTCAGCGCACATAACAGCGCCAATCCATATCCCGGCAACGCTTGGGCGGAAAACCCGGCGGCCCCGCCCAGCACAATTAACGCAGCCCCCGCAAAAGAGATAAGCGCACCGATGACATGCAGGGGGCGCAGATGCTCACCCGGCAAAAGCCCCGAGAAAAGCACAATCATCAGCGGCCAGAGATAGGCGATCAACCCGGCCTCAGCCGCAGGCGCCATGCGAAGGGCCGAAAAATACAGCGCGTGATAGCCAAACAGACCAAGCGTTCCAAAGAGGTAAACCCGCCAAGAGACCTCGCGCAAAACGGAAAATCCCGTTGTGACGCCGATCCAAACCGCCCCCAATGTGCCGCCAACGGCAAAACACATCGCCGCCAGTTGAAACGGCGGAACCGGTGCGGATCCAACGGTGAACAGCGCCAAAAGCGCCCACAACAGCACCGCCCCAAACCCCACCAAGGTGGCTTTTGAACGGGTCATGGCAATTCCTCTACCGGGGTGATTTTCATATTGTCCGAGACATGGGCGGTTTTTTCAATTTCCTCAAGCATCCAGTCCAGCAATGCACGAATTTCAGGGCGCGCCTCTCGCCCAAGCGCGCAGAGAAAGCGGAAATGCGCGCGGGTGGAAATCGCCTGACCATATGGGGCCACAAGACGCCCCTCCATCAAGTCTTTTGAGACAAAGAACCGACGCCCCAAGGCCACCCCCGCCCCGGCCATTGCGGCATCCAGCGCGTGATCTGCTTGATTAAAGCTCAGCGCGGGACCGGGGGTTGCGTCGATGCCAGCAGAGCGAAACCAAGCGGCCCAATCACACCGGGGTTGCAGGAAGTCAATCGAATGATCGGTGATCAAGGGGGCCGTCAACAAGGCCTCTGGCGTTGGGTAGCGTTCCGCCAATTGCGGCGTCATGACCGGGGTGATCCACTCCTCGGACAAGGGATGTGAAAACAATCCGCCGTCCGGACCATAGCCAAAACGGATCGCCACATCGACCTCATCGCGCGACAGATCCACCATGTTCAAACTGGCGGCAAAGCGCAGCTCCACCTCGGGGTGGGCCTGTGCAAAGGCATACATGCGCGGGGCAAGCCATTTTGATGTGAAAGCCGGGCCGGCAGTTACGGTCAAAACATTGGTATCAAGGGTGCGGCGGGCCGCGCGCCATGCGGTTGTCAGGGCCTCAAACCCTTCTTGCGCACCGGGGGCCAGCACCATGCCCGCCTCGGTCAGCTCCACCGCGCGGTTCATGCGGTAAAACAAGGGGGCGCCAAGATGTTCTTCCAGCGATTTGATCTGAAAAGACAGGGCGGCGGGGGTGACGTGAAGCTCGGATGCGGCCTTTTGAAACGACATATGTCGGGCAGCGGCATCAAAGGCACGAAGGGCAGTCAAAGGGGGCAAACGATCGGACATTTCAGATTAGTATCACTTAACTGACACCTGAGAAAGTCTCGTTTGTTTAAAAATATCAAAAGGGGATAGTCAATACAGACAAATTCTTCTTAAGGAAACCCCATGTTTGAAACCGCCAATACCCAAGAG
This sequence comes from Aliiroseovarius lamellibrachiae, assembly GCF_018599245.1. GTDB lineage: Bacteria > Pseudomonadota > Alphaproteobacteria > Rhodobacterales > Rhodobacteraceae > Aliiroseovarius > Aliiroseovarius lamellibrachiae. Next base: position 138,922 of record NZ_JAHEVJ010000002.1, on the reverse strand, counting down.
ATGTATCACCATTCCCAAACCGCACATCGCCTGCGGGCACAGATGTTCGGCGCCGTTTTTGCGTGGATCATCAGCCCCATTCACACCGCGAAAGGTTGGAAAGCAAAACGGGCTGCGCGATTGGCACAGCCCGATCTGGTATCCTGTGGGTGTTAGACGCAATGCGCCCCAAACACTGTGACGTTACACAAAGAACTGCGCGCCGTTGGCCGAGATGGTCGAGCCGTTGATGAACTCTGATTTCTCATCCGCAAGGAAAGCCACACAGCGTGCGATTTCTTCGGGCTCGCCAAGGCGCCCCGCTGGGATCTGACCAATGATGCTTTCGCGGACCTTTTCGGGAACTGCCATCACCATTTCCGTGCCGATATAGCCGGGGCAAATCGCGTTGGCGGTGATGCCAAAACGCGCACCTTCTTGCGCCAAGGACTTCACGATACCCAAGTCACCGGCCTTTGTGGCGGCATAGTTCACCTGAGCGAATTGCCCTTTTTGGCCATTGATCGAGCTGATCACAATCACGCGGCCATATTTGCGTTCGCGCATGCCGGGCCACAGTGGGTGGACGGTGTTGAACACGCCGGTCAAGTTGGTGTCGATCACCTCTTGCCACTGTTCTGGTGTCATTTTGTGGAAGGGCGCGTCGCGGGTGATGCCGGCGTTGGCAACCACGACATCAATGGGGCCAAGATCGGCCTGGACCTGTTCCAGACCCGCTTTGGAATCCTCATAGCTGCCCACATTCCATTTGTAGGTTTTGATCCCGGTTTCTTCGGTAAAAGCCGCGGCTTTCTCGTCATTGCCCGCATATGTGGCGGCCACGTCATAGCCTTCGGCCTTCAGGGCTTTTGAAATAGCAGCGCCAATGCCGCGCGATCCCCCAGTGACGAGTGCAACTCTTGCCATGATATATTCTCCCAGTTGATATCTTCTTGTTGGTAATCTTATTACTTGTGGAAACATGAAAGCGCAACAATATTGCGACAAGAAATTCTGCACTGCGGCTAGTTCGCTGCAACGGCAGCATTTATTACGCCGAAACGCTCATTTTTTTCGCGATTTTGCACGCTTCTTTCCCATTGGTCACCCTAAGCCTAGCGAATCATTGGGGGCCCGCAAGTAGGGTGCGCAAATTCTATGACAATCACGCAAAGCGGGCGCGGCGGCCTCTGGGGGAATTAATCCGGGCACAAAAAAAGGGCGCCGAAGCGCCCCTTTCCATCAGTTTGATAAGTGTTACGGACGCTCAAGGCACATCGCCACGCCCATGCCGCCACCGATACACAAAGTCGCGAGACCTTTTTTCGCGTCACGGCGTTTCATTTCAAACAGCAACGTGTTGAGGATCCGACAGCCCGACGCACCGATTGGGTGACCGATGGCAATCGCGCCACCGTTCACATTCACGATCGACGGGTCCCAGCCCATGTCTTTGTTCACGGCGCACGCCTGCGCGGCGAAGGCTTCGTTGGCTTCCACCAAGTCCAGATCCCCGGCGGACCAACCTGCTTTGTCCAGCGCTTTACGCGAGGCAAAAATCGGCCCAACACCCATGATCGACGGGTCCACACCGGCGGTTGCATAAGAGGCGATGCGCGCCAAAGGCTCTAGCCCGCGCTTTTCAGCTTCATCCGCCGACATCAGCAACACGGCGGCCGCACCATCGTTGATGCCAGAAGCGTTGGCGGCGGTCACAGTGCCCCCGTCGCGCACAAAAGCGGGACGCAGTTTTTGCATGGCTTCCATGGTCGCGCCGTGACGGATGTATTCGTCACTGTCGACAATTGTCTCGCCTTTGCGGGTCTTTACGGTGAAAGGGGTGATTTCATCCGCGAACTTGCCAGCCTTTTGTGCCGCTTCCGCTTTGTTTTGCGAAGCGACCGCAAATTCATCCTGCATCTCGCGGGAAATCTGCCACTGACTGGCGACGTTTTCGGCGGTTTGCCCCATGTGATAGCCGTTAAAGGCATCCCACAGACCGTCCTTGATCATCGAGTCGATGAATTTCATGTCACCCATTTTGTGACCGGCGCGAAGATGGGCCACATGCGCGCTGAGCGACATGTTTTCCTGACCGCCAGCGGCGACAATAGATGCGTCACCAAGCTGAACGTGCTGGGCGGCCAAGGCCACGGTGCGCAGGCCCGAGCCACAGACCTGGTTGATGCCCCAGGCGGCGCTTTCGATTGGCAGACCAGCGTTGATGTGTGCCTGACGGGCGGGGTTTTGGCCTTGGCCTGCGGTCAGAACCTGACCGAGAATTGTTTCATCAACATCTGCTTTGTCGATGCCGGCGCGCGCAACGACGGCTTCCAAAACTGTTGCGCCCAGATCATGGGCGGGCGTGTTTGCAAACGCACCTGAGAAACTGCCAACCGCGGTACGTGCGGCCGATACGATTACGACATTGGTCATGGTCTTCCTCCACCTTCTGTCTTGTTGGGGAACGGGTCTGAAAGAAACCATCTCTCCCCAAGACAGCCCAGCCCTCACCGCATAATCACGGTTGGCCGCATCCTGTGCTGCATCGCAGAAAAAATCAAGCGTGGGAAAACGGGGGACGTTTTGGCGAGGTTTTGCGCTATGCGGTACGCCCCAAAAGCTTGTTCACCTGCCAATAGGGCGTCAGTGTCGGCACGCCAAAATAGTACCCTTGCATGCAGTCCATTCCGATCGATGTCAGGAATTCTGCGTCTTCAAAGGTTTCGACATTTTCCGCCACGACAAACATGTCGAACTTATGCCCCAAGTCCAGAAGTGCTTCGGTCAGGATTTGGGCATCCGGGTCATCATGCACCCCTTCGATCAGTTCACCGTCAATTTTGATGATATCAAAGTAGAAGTCTTTGAGATATTTGAAGGATGTGTAACCGGCCCCAAAATCATCCAACGCAAAACTAATGCCTTTGTGTTGCAAATCCGTCATGAAATCGCGCACCTCGTCGGGGGCAGAAAGCGCGGTACGCTCGGTGATTTCGATGATCAGTCTTTCGCCGACTGTCGGATCCTTTTTCAACCCTTTTCTAAGCACGTCATTCCATTGAGCATAGCCAATGGTCAGGGCGGACATATTGATCGAAAGACGCAGGCTCGCTTCTTCAAACAATGCTTCAATTCCCTTTTCAAGGGCGAGCGCATCAAGCTGTCGGCCCATGTCGGTATTATCAACGACATCAATGAAATCTTTTGCGGGAATGATCCGCCCCTGCTCATCCGCGACACGCAACAGGCCTTCGTAAAAGGCCATTTTGTCGGGCTGCGCGGTTTGCACCACCGGCTGAAACGCCAGTTTCACTTGTTTTCGGACCAAGGCCGTGCGCACCATATCCATGGTTTCGCCTTGCCGATGTTGCATCGCAATATCAAACGGGCTGCTTTTCGTTGTCTTATTCATGTCGTCCCCGAGCGGCAGATTTGTCGCATTCGTGTCACTATCCCAGTCCCTCCATATTGTGGACAAACACCCTAACAACCTGTAAAAGCTGGGTTTTGCTTATAATTGTACAGACATTCTGCAACCTATTGAAACTGAGGAATAAGATGACACGATGTGCTTGGGTTGGCGATGAAGCGATCTATCAAAATTACCATGACAGCGAATGGGGTGTGCCGGAATATGACGGTCGCGCGTTGTGGGAGAAGATGATTCTCGATGGGTTTCAGGCCGGCCTCAGTTGGATCACCATCCTAAAAAAGCGCGAGAATTTCCGCGACGCCTTTGCTCAGTTTGACCCAGAAGTGATTGCCGGGTGGGGTGAGGCCGAAATCACAGAGCTGTTGGGCAACCCCGGCATCATTCGCCACCGCGGCAAAATCGCGGCCACCATCAGCAACGCGCAGGCCTATTTGGATTTGGGCGGGGCCGAGGCGTTTTCAAAGCTGATGTGGGATTATGTGGGCGGCGCGCCGATGATCGGCCACTACGCCACACATTCCGAGGTGCCGACCGCCAGTGACCTCAGCATGCAAATTTCAAAAGATCTGAAGAAATCGGGGTTCAAATTCTGTGGCCCGACGATTGTTTATGCGTGGATGGAGGCCTGCGGGCTTTTCATGAACCACACCACAGATTGTGATCGCTACGCCGTGCTTAGCGCAGCCTCTTCAAAAGGCTGACGCTGGGCACACCGGTTTCACGCAATCCCTGTGAGGCTTCATAAGCGCGGATCGCCGCGCGGCCCTTTTCCCCAATCACCCCATCGGCGCGACCGGCATTAAATCCGGCCGCATTCAGACGGGTCTGAAGCGCGACACGTTCTTTGGTCGACATGCCCCACGGTTTTTTCGGATAGCCCGATCGAAACGGACCTTCGCCCGCCAAACGGTCCGCCAGATGCCCCACGCCAATCGCGTAGCTGTCGGCGAAATTATAGGTCTTGATGATGTGAAAATTGGGATAAATCATCAAGATAGGCCCTGTGGGACCGGCGGGCAGGATCAGCGCACCCTTGCGCGATCCCTTTACGGCGCGACCACTTGCGCGGGTCACGCCCAGCTTTGCCCAGTCTGACATTTTGCGCGGATACACCCGGCCCGTCAGCGCCAAATCAAACCCTTTGGGCAGTTGCACTTCCTCGCCCCAACGCGGCCCTTTGGACCAACCATTTGTCTTGAGGAACTTCGCGGTCGAAGCCAGCGCATCTGTGGGATCATCGGACCAAATATTGCGCCGCCCGTCGCCGTTGTGATCGACCGCGTGTTTCAAATAAGACGAGGGCATGAACTGCGTATGCCCCATTGCGCCCGCATAAGATCCGCGCATTTTAGCGGGGGAAATGTCGCCCGATTGCAGGATTTTCAGCGCGGCCAAAAGCTCTTTTTCAAACTGGTCCCGCCTGCGCCCTTCATAAGCCAACGTGGCCAAGGCGGAAAGGGTTGAGGTCTTGCCACGAAAGCCGCCAAAACTGCTTTCCATGCCCCAAATCGCCACGATAATCTCTTTCGGCACGCCGTATTTACGTTCGATTTGGGCCAAAAGAGTCTTGTGTTTTCTCAGCTTGGCCTGCCCGTTTTTGATCCGCGAAGGGGCCGCGGCGGAGGAGATATAGAACTCCAGCGGTTTGGCCGTTTCCGCCGGTTTGCGGTCTGACTTGATCACGCCCGACAGGTATTGTGCGCCGTTTAATGCCTTTAGCGTGGCCGGTTTGATCCCCGCACGGGCGGCGCGTTTTTTGAACCCGGACAGCCAGCTTTGAAAGCCCGCATTGGCAAGGGCTGCGCGCGGCGCAAGGGCCAAACCTGTCAACCCTGCTAAAATCAAACGTCTGGAATACATCAATAAATCTCCGCCCTATGTGGGCAGCATAATCGAGATATCGTCAGATGAATAGACAATGAAGAACCGCGGCGGAACCTCGCTTGTGGGGACAAAACAACGCCTACCCGCTACATCCGGTTTTCCTCGAACCCCGGCGTGCCCGCCTTTTCCGGGTTCCGTTTCACGTCGATGCGTTTAAGCATTTCAGTGGAGCCGCCCCTGCCGTCATGTCGCCAACCGGGCGGTTTGATCGCGTAATTCCAGCGGTCATACCACGTCACACCGGGCTGGGTCCAATCCTTGAAAATCGCCACCCATTCATGAAAGGCCACCCGCAGCGGGTTGAAGGTGCCAATGTTGTGCACCAACCCGTAATCCACCGGCTCGTCGCGTTGCTCGGGGACAAATGTGCCAAACATCCGGTCCCAAATGATGAACACGCCCGCATAATTGGCATCCAAATAGCGCGCATTGCGGCCGTGGTGCACGCGGTGGTGCGAGGGCGTGTTCATCACCGCCTCAAACCAACGCGGGCATTTATCAATGGCTTCTGTGTGGATCCAGAATTGGTAAATCAGGTTCAGCCCGCCGACGAAAAAAATCATCGCCGGGTGAAACCCCATCAGCACCAATGGCGCGCGCACGATCATCATCAAGGTGAACGTCCCGGTCCAGGTTTGCCTGAGCGCCGTGGTCAGATTGTAATGCTGACTGGAGTGGTGGTTCACATGGCTCGCCCAGACCCAGCGGATCCGGTGGCCAAACCGGTGCACCCAGTAATAACGCAAATCATCCAGCACAAAACAGATCGCAATCACCCACCACGCATGGCCCAGATCAAGCGGCGTGATCGCCCAAAGCGCCATGAAAAACCAATAGGCTATGAACCCGACCAAAAGACCGGACACCACGGACCCGACTCCCATGAAAAGGCTGGTCATCGCGTCCTGCGCCTCGTACCGCCCACCGCGTTTTTTATAAAAGATCCAAGCCATTTCCAGCGCAATTGCCAGCACAAAAAACGGCGTCGCCAAATCGGTTACATTCGGAAAATCGAGCGTCATTTCAGCCCCTCTTCAATCTGCGCACGCCACGCGGCGGCCTCATCCGGGGTCAAATGCAGCACAACGGACGGCGCTGCAAAATCGTTAAATTTCAGGATCAAACCTTTGGGATGTGCCTGAACATCTGCGCCCGCCAGATCGTGGCTTGTCGCATCCAACCCCATCACCCACATAACACCCCAACCACGACGCGACCGCACCAAAGCCGCCTGCCCGCTTTGGGCCACGATCACCTCTTCGGCGGGGGCGGTGACATTGTCGGCCCCCCATTCGGCGCGCGCAATCGCGCCGTCCGCCAGCACAAGCGTTTGGTCGAATTTCATGATCCGCATCATGACGTAGACGGCCAACAGACCCACCACGACAATTGATGCCATAACCTCTAGCGGCATCCCGTTCTCCCTGATCAGCCCCACCTTTTCGGTGGTGTTTGAGAGAATATGGCCCGCCTCACAGGCGCCCTGTCAATATTTCCCAAAGGTCAGCGCCAGATCTGGCTCTTTTTCTTGTGGGAAATATCCTGGGGTGAGCGAGCTTGCCTCGCGAGGGGCAACGCCCCTTATTTGCGCTAAAACGGCAGGGGGCGCCTAGCCCTCAATCAACGCTTGAAGAATGGCCTTGGCGCTGTCGGACGCCCAATCCGCATCACCGCGCATCCGGGCAATCTCTTGCCCGTCGGGGTCAAGGATCACCGTGACAGGCAAGCCAAACACACCCATTTGACGCGCGAGGTCTTGGGGTTTGTCCAGCAAGATCGGCAGGGATTCGACGCCGACCTGATCAAAGAATTTCTGGATCGCTGGCACCAGATTGCGCCCCGTGGCGACCGGCACCACGGCAAAGCGCTCTCCGCTCAACTCGCGCGACAGCGCGTCAAGGGCAGGCATTTCCTTGCGGCACGGCGCACACCATGTGGCCCAGAAATTCAACAGCACATATTTACCGCGATACTCGGTCAAATCATGCGCGCCGCCTTCTGTGTCCAGAAAACTGGCCGTGCCTGCCGGTTTCGCGACCGTATGGATCACCAGCTTTTTCATGTCCCCTTCGCGCAGCGCAGCCACATCAACGGGATCTGCAAAAGCGGTATTTGCACCAAGTGCTAAGGACGCGTATAGCAGGGCGGAACGCAAGACAGACATGAGACCTCCGAGGGGCTTACCAAATGAGTGACAGCACGAAACCTGCAAATGCCCAAGCAAACGCTCAAGCAAACGCCATGTGGGGCGGCCGTTTCAGCGCCGGTCCAGACGCCATCATGGAAGCGATCAATGCATCCATCGGCTATGACCAGCGCATGGCCCGACAAGACATCGAAGGCTCGCGCGCCCATGCCGCCATGTTGGCCGCCACAGGCGTGATTACAGATAGCGATGCTGACGCCATTCGTGAAGGCCTGCTCACGGTCTTGTCAGAGATCGAAGGCGGCACCTTCCAATTTTCCACGGCCCTTGAAGACATCCATATGAATGTCGAAGCGCGCCTGAAAGAGATCGTTGGCGAGCCCGCAGGCCGTTTGCACACAGGGCGTTCGCGCAATGATCAGGTTGCGACCGATTTTAAACTCTGGGTGCGCGACCAGATGGACGCCGCCATTGATGGGCTGACAGCGGTCATTCGCGCGCTTTTGTCGCAAGCGGAAAAAGGCGCTGATTGGGTCATGCCGGGGTTCACCCACCTGCAAACCGCGCAGCCTGTGACCTGGGGCCATCACATGATGGCCTATGTTGAGATGTTTGGCCGCGATATTTCGCGTTTTCGCGACGCGCGCAAACGGATGAACGAAAGCCCCTTGGGCGCCGCCGCTTTGGCGGGCACCTCGTTTCCGATTGACCGTCACATGACGGCGGAGGCCTTGGGTTTTGACCGCCCGGCCGCCAACTCTCTTGATGCGGTGGCGGACCGTGATTTTGCGCTGGAATTCCTATCCGCGTCCTCAATCACAGCCATGCACCTGTCGCGTTTGGCCGAAGAATTGGTGATCTGGTCGTCGGCGCAGTTTCGCTTTGTGCGCATGTCTGACAAATGGTCCACCGGGTCGTCGATCATGCCGCAAAAACGCAACCCCGACGCGGCCGAGTTGTTGCGCGCCAAAATTGGCCGGATCATGGGCGCGTCTGTGGGCTTGATGACGGTGATGAAGGGCCTTCCGCTGACCTATTCCAAGGACATGCAGGAAGATAAAGAACAGGTGTTTGACGCCGCCGACAGCCTGATGCTGGCACTGGCCGCGATGTCGGGCATGGTCACGGATATGGAAGCGCAAACTGACAGCCTTGAGGCGTCAGCGTCATCCGGGTTCTCAACCGCGACCGATCTGGCCGATTGGTGCGTGCGCACGCTGAACATGCCGTTCCGCGACGCCCATCATGTGACCGGATCTTTGGTGGCGATGGCGGAAAGCAAGGGCTGCGATCTGCCGGACCTGACCCTTGCCGACATGCAATCGGTGCACGGCGAGATCACGCAAGACGTGTTTGACGTGTTGGGCGTGCACAACTCCGTCGCCTCGCGCACATCCTATGGCGGCACCGCCCCCTCGGAGGTTCGCAAACAGGTGGCGCGCTGGAAAGAGGTGTTGGCCGAAGGGGCTGAGGCATGATCCGCATCGCCCTGATCCTGACCCTTCTTGGGCTGGCTGGGTGTGGGGCTGATGGCGACCCCATCCGCCCCGGATCTGCCGAGGATGTGGCGACCAATTAAGCCGCCAATCCCCGAAAAAAACGTCCTAAGCGCCGGTTCGGATTATCCCCATGAGCCGGCGCAATCATATCTTGGGCTGAAGCCGCCAAAAAGAACTCCAGTGGACCCCATATTCGCCTGGCCGTGAGCGGTTTGAGCACCTTGAGCACCGCACGCAACAGCCCCGCGGGCAGATGTGATATATTGGGTGGTTTTCCCAGCGCCTCAAACGCCAGACGGGCAATGTCATCCATCGACAGAACCTCTGGCCCGCCGATTTCGATATCCGTTTCACCATCCTTTAATGCCTGCACAATTGCCTCGGCCAAATCGGCACCATGAATGGGGTTTAGCCGCACCGATCCATCCCCGACCAGCCAGATCCGTCCGGATTTTGCCATGTTGAACACTTCGGCCAGATCCGAGAAATACCCGCCTGGGCGGATCACCAAAGATGCGATGGGGGCGGATTGCAGCGCGGTTACAAAACGGGTTTTGGCCGCGACCAACTCTGACGCCATTCCCCCACGGGTCAACACATGCACATAGGCAAATTTCGCCACGCCTGCGGCCGTCGCGGCCTCAAGCAAGTTCAGATTTGCGCGGTAATCCACATCGTCGTAACTCAGCTTGTCACTTTGTTTGGTCAGCCCAAGCGCAGAGATGACCACATCGGCACCCTGAAAGACACCACGCAGGCTGTCGGGTTGGGTGGCTTCGGCATAGATCACCCGCACATCGGCGGGAAAAGTCACCTTGCTGCTGGGACGCATGATCACTGAGACCTGATCACCATTCGCGCGCAAAGCTGTCACCAAATGCTGGCCCAAATACCCCGTGGCCCCGGCCACAATCACATGTGTCATTGTACGAATCCTTTTAATGACTTTCGGGTCATAAATAAAGAATTGCTTTTATGACCGTCAAGTCATTAAAAGAACTCAGGAGGAGCCATGCCCAAAATCGTCAACAAAGAAGAGATGCGAGACGCCATTTTGACCGCCGCAGAAACCGTGTTTTTGCGCGATGGTGTCACGCAGGCAAAAATGCTTGATATCGCAGCGGAAATGGGCGTCGCCAAAGGGACAATCTATCTCTACTTCCCGTCAAAAGATGCGTTGATCAGTGCCCTTGTCGACCGCTTCTTTCAGTCCGCACATAAACGCCTGTCGGGGCTTCCAGTGCCCGCTACGGTCGGAGAATTCCAAGATATGTTGCTGCAATTGCTCGAGGAACACAGCCCGGTGCAGTCAGAGCTTTTGCGGTTTTTCACCTTGTTTGGCGGTGCGTTGAAGGATCCAAAAATCCTTGCGCCCCTCAAGGGGTTTTTTGACGCTTTTGCGGACTATCTGGCGACGGTTCTTCGTGATCTTTGCCCAACCTTACCCGACCCGATTGGCACCGCCCGTTCATTGGTTGCTGTTTTCGACGGATTGACGCTGCACCGGGGGTTGTTTGGGCATAATCCCACAGCTGACACCACAAAACGCCTGATCGCGGCCCTGCTTCACACGTCTTGACGATTGAAAGCACGGGGCCTTTGGGCTAGGGCAGGATCAGCGCTGACAGATCACAAGACGAAAAGGGCAAGCCCGTGGATCATTTCCTTTATCGCGAGGGCGTCTTGCACGCCGAAGACGTTGCCATCACAGATATTGCGGCCCAAGTGGGTACGCCGTTTTACGTCTATTCCGCCGCCACGTTGAAACGTCACATCGGGCTTTTTAACGAAGCGCTGGCGTGGGCGGATCATCTGGTGTGTTTTGCGGTGAAGTCGAATTCCAACCTCGCGGTGCTCAAGCTTTTGGGCGACATGGGGGCGGGGATGGATGTGGTGTCGGGGGGCGAATTGCGCCGCGCGGTGGCGGCCGGTGTGCCCGGTGATCGCATCGTCTTTTCTGGCGTCGGCAAAACCCGCGAAGAAATGAAATTGGCGCTAAGCCACGACATCCGCCAGTTCAATCTGGAAAGCGAACCGGAATACCGCGCGCTGTCTGCTGTCGCGTCTGAAATGGGTGTGACAGCACGGGTCGCTGTGCGGGTGAACCCGAATGTGGATGCCAAAACGCACGCGAAGATTTCCACCGGGAAGTCGGACAATAAATTCGGCATTCCCATTGCTCGCGCGCGTGAGGTTTACGCCGAAATCGCCGCGCTTCCGGGTCTGAAAGTGGTGGGCATTGATGTGCATATCGGGTCGCAACTGACCGAGTTGGAGCCCTTTCGCCTTGCCTATCAAAAGGTCGCGGAGCTGACCGAAGCCTTGCGCGAAGATGGCCATGACATCACCCGGCTTGATCTGGGCGGCGGGCTTGGCATCCCTTATGAACGCTCAAATGAGGCGCCGCCGCTGCCGATTGAATATGGGCAAATGGTGCAAGACACCGTTGGTCATCTGGGGTGTGAGATTGAGATTGAACCGGGGCGTTTGGTGTCGGGCAATGCCGGGATCATGGTCAGCTCGGTCATCTATGTGAAAGAGGGCGAGGGTCGTGATTTTCTGATCATTGACGCCGCGATGAACGACCTTGTCCGCCCGGCAATGTATGAGGCGCACCACGATATCATCCCGGTGAACGAGGCCACGCCCGGCGTTGATCAATCGGAATATGACATCGTTGGGCCGATTTGCGAAACTGGCGACACCTTTGCCAAATCCCGTAATCTTGCCCCGCTGAAGGACGACGATCTGGTCGCTTTTCGTTCGGCTGGCGCATATGGCGCGGTGATGGCATCCGAGTATAACTCGCGGCCATTGGTTCCCGAGGTTTTGGTGTCTGGCGATCAATTTGCAGTCATCCGCGCACGTCCCACCTATGAAGAAATGCTCGCTCGCGATACGATCCCAGAATGGATCTGATCGAAATGGGGTGACATGACCCGGCAAAACTTTCCACCAAAGCTGGCTTCTGAACTGGAGCGAAGGCTGCGCTGGCCCCTGCGTTTGACTAGGGCCGGTTTGGGTGTGGAGCGGGCATGGCAAGCGTTTTGGCCTTTGGTCACGGTCGGTCTGATCGGCTTTGCCATTTGGCGGTTTGTCGGGCTTGGCACGGCATCCTTGGGCATTTTCGGCGTTCTGGCACTGGCCACTCTGGCCGGGGGCTGGCGGCGGTTTTCTTGGCCAGACGCAGAATTAAGTGAGGCGCGCGTAGATGCCGCTTTGCCCGGCGCACCTTTGGCGGCTTTGCGCGACACGCCGGTCCCGCAAGGCAGTGATCCAATTTCACAAGAGATCTGGGACGTTCACCAAAACCGCATGGCCAGGATTGCCGGTCGCGCGCGCGCCGTGGCCCCCGATCTTCGCGTCGCCACCAAAGACCCATATGGGCTGCGTTTGATGGCCTTGGTGGCCGCCGTGATGGCGGTCGGATTTGCAACACCGCCCCCCGCAACCAAAGGCGCCTCGCCAAGGGCAGCATGTGCGGATTGCGCTGTGGGTGTAACGTGGGAAGGGTGGATTGAACCGCCCGCGTACACCGGCCACCCCAGCCTTTATTTAAACGACCAACCGGCGGGTTTATTGCCCGTTCCTGTGGGCAGCCAGCTGACCCTTCGTCTTTATGGCGAGGTCGCGCACAGCATCATTGGTGGCGATCTTTTGGCGGAGATTACGTGGCCCAAAGAGGGCGACACAGACACTTCGGCGCCGATTGAACTGCGTCATCGTATCACCCAAAACGGCAGCTTACAGCTTGGACCAGACGGGCCGGTTTGGCGTCTGTCAGCGATTGGCGATCAGCCCCCCGGCATTCGCGCGGATGGCGAAATGACCTTTGATGTCTCGGGCAATTTCACCCAAGGGTTTGTCGCCACTGATGACTATGGCGTGACACAAGGCGAGGCGCGAATTGCCCTGAACCTGAACGGAGTCGACCGGCGTTATGGCTTGGCGCCCCCCCCTGATCCTCGCCCGGACCTAACCGTGGATTTACCCCGCCCCTATCGCGGCGACCTGCGCCAGATCGACGAAATTTGGGAAGAAAACCTGATGGAGCATCCTTGGGCCGGATTGCCCGTGTCCATCACGCTGGTGGCCCATGACGGCGCGGGACAAATGGGGCTGGCCGATCCAATCACAAGACCGCTCCCCTCCCGTCGCTTTTTTGCACCCTCCGCGAAAGCGGTGATTGAGATGCGGCGTGATCTTTTGTGGGCACGCGCGGGGGCGGCACGGGTGGCGCTTATTCTGCGTGCCGCACTGCACCGCCCTGCGGATTTATCGCTGCCGGATGGGGTTTATCTGTCCCTGCGCGCGGTTATTCGCCAATTGGAGCAGGCAGGGGAAAAGGGGCCCACCCCGGCGCTTCAGGAAGACCTGGCCGCCACCCTTTGGGACATTGCCGTTCAGATCGACGAGGACGGTTTGGGCGATGCGCGCGAACGTCTCACGCGGGCGCAAGAGCGGTTGGAACAAGCGATTGAAGAAGGGGCTACGCCTGAAGAGTTGGCCGAACTGATGGATGAGCTGCGCGACGCGACCCAAGACTATCTGGACCGGCTGGCGCAATCCCCTGAGGCGGACCAAGACAGCCCGGATGGGGCGGACGCGCCACAGATGGAAATGACCGCCGCCGATCTTCAGGCGATGATGGATCAGATCGAGCAGATGATGCGCGAAGGGCGCATGGAAGAGGCAATGCAGATGCTTGATGCCCTCAAGCAAATGATGGAAAATATGCAGGTCACCCAAGGGGATAATCCCAGCGGCAGCCAAGCGGCGCGGGACGGATTGTCAGAGACGTTGCGCGACCAGCAGGGTCTGTCGGATGAGGCGTTTCGCGATCTGCAAGAACAATCCGGGCAAGGCAATGAGGCTGGATCCAGCGACGGAAACACCGGGCGTGATGGCGGTCAGGGACGCGGGCAAAGCCACTCGGGCGACGGGGGCGAACAGGGTGAAAACGGCCAGCAAGGTGCAGGACTGGCCCAGCGGCAGCGCGATTTGCAACGGGAGTTGGAAGAACAGCGGCGACAATTGCCCGGTGCTGGATCAGAGGCCGGAAACGCCGCCCGCGATGCCTTGGGCGAGGCTGGGCGTGCGATGGGGGATGCAGCAGATGCGTTAGATCAGGGCGATTTGTCTGGCGCCCTGGACCGTCAGGCCGAAGCGCTTGAGGCCATGCGCGAAGGGATGCGCCGGTTTGATGACGTGATGGACAATCAGCAAGCCAACCGCGAAGGGCAACAGGGGCAGGCAGGCACCGAAAGTGGACGTCAAAACGCGCGGGATCCCTTGGGACGTGACAGCGGAGCCCAAACCGGGCGCTCGGCCACCGATGGGGGATTGGCCGACCGCGAAGACCTGCGCAAGCGGGCACAAGAGCTGGCGGATGAATTGCGCCGTCGGTCTGGGGATGTGACCCGGCCCGAAGATGAGCGTGAGTATTTAGAGCGGTTGTTGGAGCAGTTTTGAGGGGTGGGATAAGGGGCTTTGCCCCTCGGCTTGCAGCCTCACCCTAGGATATTTGGGACAAGAAAAAGGCGTGGCGTCAGAACCGTTTGCGGGCTGACAAAGCCGCGGAAATTGTGCCTTCATCAAGGTAATCCAACTCGCCGCCCACAGGCACACCCTGGGCAAGGGTCGAGATGACACAGCGGCCTTCCAGCTCTTCGGCCACATAATGCGCGGTGGTTTGGCCATCCACGGTGGCGTTCAGCGCGAGGATGACTTCGGTCACGTCTTCGTCGTGCACCCGTTGAACAAGGCGCGGAATACCGAGGTCTTCTGGCCCGACCGCATCAAGCGCGGACAGGGTGCCGCCCAGCACATGATAGCGCCCTTTGAAAATACCCGCACGTTCCATCGCCCAAAGATCCGCCACATCCTCAACCACGCAAATCTCGCCGGTGGCGCGTTTGTTTGAGGTGCAGATGTCGCAAACATCTGTGGTGGAAACATTGCCGCAGGTCACGCATTCGCGGGCGGTTTCGGCCACCGCTTGCATCGCATCCGCCAAAGGCGTCAGCACCAATGCGCGTTTTCGGATAAGGTACAGCACCGCGCGGCGGGCCGAGCGTGGCCCGAGCCCCGGCATTTTCGCCATCAGCTCGATCAGGTTCTCGATATCGCGCGGGGCCTCTGACATTAAAACGGCAGGTTCATGTCTTTGGGCAGGCCAAGACCTTCGGTCAGTTCCGCCATTTCGCGTTGCGAACGGTCCGCCGCTTTGGCTTGTGCGTCTTTGATGGCGGCGAGGATCAGATCCTCGACCACTTCTTTTTCCGTTGGGTTAAAGATGGTGGGGTCAATGTCGAGCCCGGTCAGCACGCCTTTGGCGGTTGCGGTGGCTTTGACCAGCCCGGCGCCGCTTTCACCGACCACGGTCATGGTTTCAAGCTTGTCCTGCATCTCGGCCATTTGCGTCTGCATTTCTTGCGCTTTTTTCATCATGCCGGCCATATCGCCAAGCCCGCCCAGTCCTTTGAACATTGGATGCTCCTCACGTTTCAACTTGGGTGTTAGATACGGATCGCTGTGTCGGGTTACAAGGCGTCCGCTTAGTCTTCCTCAAACGGATCCCATTCATCCTCGACCTCTTGCAATGCCTCTTCGGCGGCGTCATTGGCAAGGTCTTCGGCGGAGCGGATGTCGGTGATTTTGGCCTTGGGAAAGGCGGAGATTACGGCCTGAACCAAGGGATGCGTTTCCGCAGATTGGCGCAGGGCGAGTTTTTCACCGTCGCGCACTTCGACAATCGTGGGTTCCTCGCAGCCGTTGACCAGCGTGACGCCCCAGCGCACCCCGGTCCAACCGTGCAGACGTTGGGCCAGCCGTGCCGCAAGGTCTTTGGGCGCATCGGGCGTGGGGGTGAATTCAATCCGGCCTGGTTGGTAAGCCGCAAGACGCACGCCGCCTTCCACCTCGACCAACAGCTTTACGTCGCGGTTGGCGCGGATCAGTTCCAGCACGTTTTCAAAGCGCGCAAATTGCGCCAAAGCGTTTTCCGGCACCTCAGCCACGGCCAGTGCCGTTGGGCCAGATGTCGCCCCACCTGACCCCATCGGACCGGAGGGCATGTTGCCAGAGGGTTGACCGCCGCCGCCGTTTGGCATCGGTGCGCCACCGGACCCGGACGGCCCCGCAGGCATCGGCGGCGGAGTGGTGTCTTTTAGCTTTTTCACCAGCTCTTCTGGGGTTGGCATATCCGCCACATGGGTCATGCGAATGACAGCCATTTCGGCGGCCATCATGGCGTTTGGCGCATGGGAAACTTCTTCAATTGCGGTCAAAAGCATTTGCCACATGCGCGCCATCACCCGCATCGGCAGCTTTTCGGCCATTGCCTGTCCGCGCGTGCGTTCATCCGGCGACACGGTGGGATCTTCGGCGGCATCGGGGGTGATTTTGATCACGCTCACCCAATGCGCCACTTCGGCCAGATCACGCAGCACCGCCATCGGGTCGGCCCCGTCGGAATATTGCTCGCCAATTTCCGTCAGCGCACCAGCCGCATCGCCGCGCATAATGAGGTCAAACAGATCCAGCACCCGGCCCCGATCCGCGAGCCCCAGCATCGCGCGCACTTGGTCGGCGGTGGTTTCCCCCGCCCCGTGGCTGATCGCTTGATCCAGCAGCGATTGCGCATCACGGGCGGAGCCTTCGGCGGCGCGGGTGATGAGTGCCAGCGCGTCCTCGGCAATCTCAGCGCCTTCGGCCGTGGCAATCCGGCGCAGCATGGCGATCTGATCTTCCGGTTCAATCCGGCGCAGATCAAACCGCTGACAGCGCGACAGAACCGTGACCGGCACTTTGCGGATTTCGGTGGTGGCGAAGATGAATTTCACATGGGCGGGGGGTTCTTCGAGGGTTTTGAGCAGCGCGTTGAACGCACTGGTCGACAGCATGTGAACCTCATCGATGATGTAGATCTTGTAGCGCGCCGAGGCCGCGCGGTAATGCACGCTTTCGATGATTTCACGAATGTCGCCCACCCCGGTGCGCGAGGCGGCGTCCATTTCCATCACATCCACATGGCGCCCTTCGGCAATGGCCACACAGTTTTCGCATTTCCCGCAGGGTTCAACCGTCGGCCCCCCGGTGCCATCTTCGCCGACACAGTTCATGCCCTTGGCGATGATCCGCGCGGTGGTGGTTTTGCCGATGCCACGAATGCCTGTCATCACAAAGGCTTGCGCAATCCGGTCGCTTTCAAACGCGTTTTTCAGCGTGCGCACCATCGCCTCTTGGCCAACCAGATCGGCAAAGGTTTCGGGGCGATATTTGCGGGCAAGAACCTGATAGGGTTGGGCGTCCTTGGCGGGTTCTTCAACAGGTGGTGAGAGCGTGTCGGACATGTGGTCTTTCTGAGCCGGATTCGTACGGTATGCGTTCCGGGCCAGATTAGGCATCCCGACCGCCCGCGTCCACCAAAGAACGCCGCCGCAGCTTGGCCTTGCCCCGCCCCCATGTTAGACCCGCCGCATGAGCGAGACATTTACCATCCACGCGTTGCAGGTTGGGGCAGGCCAGTTGGGCCTTTGCCCCCTGCCCGGTCGCTTTGGCCGCTACGCCGACGATTTTGCAATCTTAGAAAGCTGGGCGCCCGATTTGGTGCTGACCATGACACAAGACAGTGAAATGGCGGCAGAAGGCGCGGCCACTTTGGGTGACGACCTGCAAGACCTCGATATCAGTTGGTATGCGCTGCCGATCACAGATTTCGGCGCACCGTCCAAGGATATCATTGCCGCCTGGCCCGAGGTATCGATGCTGGCGAATGCGATCTTGAAATCTGGTGGCAAAGTGCTGGCGCATTGCCGCGGCGGCTGTGGCCGGTCGGGCATGATGGCGATGCGGTTGATGGTGGAAATGGGCGAGGCGCCTGACACGGCTTTGGCGCGGCTTCGCGCCGTGCGGCCCTGTGCGGTCGAAACCGAGGAGCAACAGCTCTGGGCCGCTGCTCCCCATTTGTCCGGGGTTTAACGCCCCTTTTTGTGATGCGCCCCTTTCAGGGTGGAATGCACCATTTTGCCAAACGCTTTGTCGCGCGCGCGCGATTGGGCAAGGCTTTGATTGTTGCGCTCATCCTCTGCCGTCAGCTTGCGCCAACGCGTCAGACGGTCCACCTCCAGATCCCCCGCCGCGATGGCCGATTGGACCGCACATCCCGGTTCCGTATCATGTGCGCAGTTGGAAAACTTGCACTGGCCCGCCAGTTCAACCACGTCTTCAAACAGCGCGTTGATCCCGTCTGTTGCATCCGCCAGCCGAAGCGCGCGCATCCCCGGTGTGTCGATCAACCAGCCACCGTTTTTCATCGGTCGAAGCGAACGCGCGGTGGTCACATGGCGGCCTTTGGCGTCGTCTTCACGAATGCCGCCCGTTGCGGCCTCGATCCCCGTCAAACCATTGGACAAAGTGGTTTTTCCCACGCCAGAGGACCCCAAAAGGGCGGCGGTTTGCCCCGGTCGCACCCATTGTTCCAATTGCGCCACCGCCTCTTCGGTACGGGCATCCACGGTCAGAACGGGCAAGGCCGGGGCCAGCCGTTCGGCTTGGCGCATCAGGCTGCGTGGGTCGTCACATTCATCGGATTTGGTCAGCACCAAAACAGGAAAGCACTCCGCCTCCGCCGCAAGCGCCATATAGCGTTCCAGCCGGGCCTCGTTGTAATCGGCGTTGCACGAGCTGACGACAAACAGCGTGTCGACATTTGCGGCGATCAGCTGCACGCGCACATCGGTCCCGGCGGCGCGGCGTTTTAAGATCGTTTTGCGGTCAAACAAAGCGATCACGCGGAAAAGATCATCCACGGCCACCCAGTCGCCGACCACAAATTCCCCGGTTTCACGATCCGGGTGAAGGGTTTGGGGGCCAGCGGCGCCCAATCCCAAAAGCTTGTCACGGCGCACCTCGATGATACGAAACATCGCATCCTCAGTGATGTCAGTGTCGAGATCACCCGCGAGTTCGTGTGTTTGTTGTGCAAAATAGTTGGACCATCCCAGGTCCTTAAGAGTGTAGGTCATTGTGTTGCCTGCTTCAAAAATTCACAGCTTTTTCGGACACCGCAAGGCGCGATGGCAAAAAGGTGGATCAGGCAGAAATCGCGCAAGTGCGGATCAGAATGACGCTGCCTGAAGGGTGTGCATGACAATCATAAAGTCCCTCCATCTGGCGTTTATGCTCTCGGCGAAACGGTGTTTCACCTGTCGCCGTCAAATCCTTCGGATGTTGACGTGGGTGAGAGGCTGATCACGACCCAAGCGGGGCTCGTTGTGGCTGCTTCCTTCCGGATCTGACCAGGTTGGCGAGGCGCCTGCCCGCGCCAACCTCTCAGGCGTTGATATAGGCGGGGTTTGGGCCGGATGCAAGCCCAAGGCACATCAAAGCATCAGTTCAAATTGCGCAAACCCATAGCTGTCTTTTTCATCCATCGCCCGGATATTCAGCCACGATGCCTCGTTCAGACAGGCCGCCGCACTTGGCGCGGAAGGGAATTGCACCGATGCGCCGTCAACAGGCACAAACGACCATTGCGGTTCTTCCACCAGTTCGACCCGTTCAACGTCCTGAATATAGTGGCGCACGAGGTCGCGGATCGACATTGGTTTCACTGGGACGATTCGATCGGAGTTGATGGTCGGAAAGCCGCCGCCACCACGAATGCGAAAATCGCTGGTCGCCAGAAGGAATTCATCATGGTCGCGAACCGGTTTGCCAGCAAAAGCCAGATCCGCAATCCGCCCCGCCTGTTCATTTTGCAACCGCCCGGTGGGGGTGAATTGCGCGGGCTGGGACAGATCAATCCGGTAGTTGAGGCCGAAGACGCTTTCCAACAGATAACCAGGTGTGCTTGCGTCCTTAAGCGCCTGACAACGCTTGCCCGGTTCAACCTGATTAAACACACTCACCGCGCGTTCCAGCCAGGCCCGCAAATAGGCCCCATTGGCGCGCACCAAGGCAAGTTCATTCGGGAACATGTAAAGGTCAGCAACCGATCGCAAGGTCAGCTCGCCGGGGTGGATGGCCGTGTAATATCCCGGCCCGCCAAGCCCCCCGCATTTAAAGGCGGCAGATGAGGCAAGCACCGGCAGATCGGGGGCGGCCCCTGCGTCGATCAGCTGCTGGGTAAAAGATGTCATCGCCTGTTGCACCAACCGGGTGGATTGGTCGGCCCCGATGAGGGCAAAATAACTGTTCAGGTTTTTATGCACATAGCCAACCCGCGTGCGGACATGCATTAACGTGCTTTCGTGCAGTTGTCCCAGCAGTTCAGAAAACTCGGGCGTGACCGGTTCAATCGCTTGGCTATCCTCATTGTTGACTTCCCTTAACGACGACGCGGGGGCGGCCCCGGCCGGCGAGACAACGGCCCACCCATCCGGGTGCTCTTCCAAGTCCAGATCAATCACCCCAAGGTGGGATCCCCAAAACCCCGGAATGGCCACTGGCACACCGTGAACCAGCCCCCGCGTGGCATCCACTTCGGCCTGATCAAACCATTGATGTTCCGATGGCGGCGTGCCGTTTTCAGGGCGCGGGAAAATCTGGTGAGAGTGCCCGCCGATGACCGCATCAATTCCGTCGATTGCACAAAGCGGCACAACTGCGTTTTCCATCCCCTCGGTATGGGTCGCATCGCCGATGCCCGTGTGCGCCACCGCCACCACAAGATCGACCCCTTTGGCCCGCAGTCGAGGCACAAAGGATTTCGCCGCTTCAATAATGTCACGCGTTTGCGGGGCGAGGGCTTGGTCAGCGCCTGCGTGGATCGAGTTTGGCGGCAAAAAGCCGATCACCCCGATGCGCACCAATTGCCGTTCGCCAAAACTGTTTTCAAAGGATCGGTTGAGGATGGTGTAGGGCGGCACAAATGTACTGTCGTGAACCGGGCGGTCGCCCTTTTCAAACACGGTGTTGGCCGAAACGATTGGAAACTCGGCCTGTTCAATGGCGGATAAAAGCACATCCACGCCGCGGTCAAAATCATGATTTCCCAAGGTCGCCGCATCATAGCGCAGGTGGTTCATCGCCGCGATCATTGGGTGCACGGGGCCGTCACCCTCAGCCTCGCCGTCTGCACTATGCGCGCTGTCCACGACGAAATCCCCCATTGCCGTTCCATGCAGAAAGTCACCCGCATCCAACAGCAAACAATTGCGTTCTTCCATCCGGGCCTGTTGAATAAGTCTGGCGGTCTGCGACAGGCCCCAGCGTCCGGTGGGTAGATCCGTCAGATAGTCATAGGGCAAGATATGCATATGCAAATCAGTGGTCGCCAACAGGCGCACACGCATCCGACAGCAGTCAGCGTGGTGGTCCGTCCGGTCGTTCTGATCTGCCAAGGCATCCGCCACGCCTTTGCACCTTTCCCATTACCTGAAGCTGCGTTAGGCATTCAAAAGGCCTTTCGCAGCGTCGAGATTATTGTTTTGCAACACCAGCTTATCGTCGATCTGCGACACTCACCAGCAAAAGATGAGTGAAACCGTCAAACTCTACTCAAGGATGTTCCTTTCCTATGTTAATAAATGCGTAATCCTGGCTCATCCCTTCGGTAAAACACGGAAATAGTTATGAAATTATCTGAAACTGTAAGTCTTGGCGCTGGCCTTCTTGATCGCGCCGCCACCGTAAGGTCCGATCAGGCGCACCTGAAAAAGCTGCAAAAAACCGGGCAGTTCCTACCGATTTGGCGGGGCAAACCTTTGGTGAAAACAGACCACCAAGGGGCGCGTGCCCTGGTGATGGTTGGCGAAACGCATCCGATCATTGCAAAACGCAATACCCCCCCGGTTTTCCTTGGGCTGTCCGACGGACACGCCATTTTCGCCTGCAATATTCCCGATTGGGAAGAGGCAAGCTCAGATCTGGCAAACACATTTTTGGACACTGAAACATATCCCCATCCGCAGGCAGATGCCGACGCTGGGTTTATGGAAATCCGAATGATGTTGACCGCGCTGTCCCCCAAAGAGGCCGAGATTGCCGCCACCGCCCGCGCCATTTTGGAATGGCATCGCAGCCATCAATTCTGTGCCGCCTGTGGCGAGAAATCCGACATGGCGCAGGCCGGATGGCAACGTAATTGCCCTGCCTGTGGCCGGTTCCATTTTCCGCGCACCGATCCCGTGGTCATTATGCTGATCACCCACGGAAATCGCGTGTTGCTGGGGCGTTCGCCGGGCTGGCCGGATGGGATGTATTCCTTGCTTGCTGGGTTCATGGAACCCGGTGAAACGATTGAGGCCGCGACCCGTCGCGAAGTGCTGGAAGAGACCAACATTCAGGTCGGCGAGGTGTCTTATCTTGCTTCGCAACCGTGGCCATTTCCTGCGTCCCTGATGATTGGCACCCAAGGCGAAGCCCTGACCGATGAGATCACCTTGGATCCGCACGAGTTGGAAGACGCCTTGTGGATCACCCGCGAAGAAGCAATGACGTCCTTTGCCGGTGGAAATCCTGATCTATTGCCCGCACGCCCCGGCTCAATTGCGCATTTCTTGTTGCGAAACTGGCTTGCGGATCGGCTCGATTAAACGCAAGTTAAGGCACGCAAAATATAGCGTGGGGCTTACCCTGCGTCACCATCTACTGAGAGGCAAACATGAAGTTCACCACCCGCGAAGATATCGCAGCTGACATCGAACATGTCTTTGCCTCTGTGTCCGATTTTGATGGTCTGGAACGGGCCGCGCTGCGACGGGGGGCAGAGGTTGTACGCACCGACCATCTGTCGGCGCCGGGCGCGGGCATGTCTTGGCAAGCCAAGTTTCCGTTTCGCAACCGGGACCGCGAGGCCAATATGAAGCTGATCGGATATGATGCGCCGCACGGGCTGACGTTGTTGTCAAAAGTGTCGGGGATCGAGGCAACTGTTCTGGTTGAATTGATGGCCTTGTCACCGAACCGCACCCGTCTGGATCTGGTTCTTGACCTGAAACCGAAATCCATTCCTGCGCGACTTTTGTTGCAATCCATGAAGCTGGCGCGTGGAAATATGGTGAAGAAATTCCGCCGTCGGGTCGCAGATTTTGCGCAGAACATTGAAGATCAGGCCAAATCGCGGGCCTGATCTGATCGCGCAGCGAATCGCCTGTGCATCACACCCTGTTCCGTCTTGGGTTTTAATCCCGGCTTGGGTCGCGCGGGTAGACACCTAGAATATCCACCGTTTCGGTGAAGTGATCCAACTCGTCCAACGCCCGCTTCACATTCGCATCATCTGGGTGGCCGTCAATATCGGCGTAAAACCGGGTGGCGGTGAAGGATCCGTCGACCATATAGCTTTCCAGCTTGGTCATGTTCACACCGTTGGTCGCAAACCCAC
This sequence comes from Aliiroseovarius lamellibrachiae, assembly GCF_018599245.1. Lineage (GTDB taxonomy): Bacteria > Pseudomonadota > Alphaproteobacteria > Rhodobacterales > Rhodobacteraceae > Aliiroseovarius > Aliiroseovarius lamellibrachiae. The sequence continues at coordinate 115,646 of NZ_JAHEVJ010000002.1, read as the reverse complement.
CCATCGCTTTGTAAAGGGCGGCGGGAATGTTGCGGACCTGAAAGACGAAAGTTGTGATCATGCCGTGATCGCCGCGCCGCGTATGATTGGGTTCGCGGCCCATGACCACAAAGCGCGTTGTGTTATGGCCGTGATCTTCGATATCTTCGGCCAGGACCTCCAACCCGTAAATTTTCCCCGCCAGGGATGAGGCCAGGACGCCTTCATTTGCCACTTTGGTTTTGGCCAGCTTGCCCGCCGCCCCGGCGCTGTCCGCCGCTGCGATCCCTTTGATCCCATGTGATTTCAGGAAGTTGGCGGATTGCGGCAGCAGCACAAGATGCGCACGCACCTGATGGATGTCGCTGATTTTGCTGCCGGGCAGCCCCAACAGGCTGATGCGCACGCGTACAAATGCTTCGTCCAACACATGCAGCCCGCTTTCGGGCAGCAGGCGGTGAATGTCAGCCACGCGGCCATAGGTCGAGTTTTCAATTGGCAGCATCGCCTGATCGGCAGCACCAGAGCGCACCGCGGCAATCACGTCTTCAAATGTCTCACACGGCATCGGCTCAAGATCCGGGCGTGCCGCGATACAAGCCTCGTGTGAATAGGCGCCAGGGTCCCCCTGAAATGCGATCCGACCGGTCATTTGTGCCACTCTCCTGCGAATTAGCTGCATTACACCCGTAGTGCGGCGTCATATCGCTTGAAATGTCACAAGGGAAGCGGCTAGAAGGCTTTTAACTTTGGATGAGACGGAACGCGACATGTTCGACACAATGACACTGACGAAAGCTGGCGGGGCCCTTTGCGGTGCGCTGCTGATCTTCCTTTTGGGCAACTGGGTAGCAGGAAGCCTGTATACCTCGGGCGGCGGGCATGGTGGCGAAGACCACGCAGCCACCGGCTATGTGCTGGCGGTTGCTGATGGCGCACATGCTGAAGAAGAAGTGGTAGAGGCCGTGCCTTTTGCTGACCTTCTGGCTGCTGCGGACCCTGCAAAAGGTGCAAAAGCCTGGAGCAAGTGTAAAGCTTGTCACAAGCTGGAAGAGGGCGCGAACGGCACTGGCCCCAGCCTGTTTGGGGTTGTTGGCCGCGCGGTTGGCGCAATTGACGGCTTTAAGTATTCGGATGCTCTGACCGGGTTGGGTGGCGACTGGACACCAGAGAACCTGAACCATTGGTTGGAAAACCCGAAAGCTTACGCGCCGGGCAACAAGATGACCTTTAAGGGCCTCAAGAAAGAGACCGACCGCGCAAACCTGATCGCCTATTTGCAGACGATCGGTGGCTAAACGCCGGGCATGCGCCGGTTAAGCGCCTGACATTTTTCCATTAAAAGGCCGTCAGCCCCGCGCTGGCGGCCTTTTTCTGTTGCGCTCACGTCAGATGCGCGGGACGGTGTGATAATACGCTGATCACCAAGTTGCGCCTTGAATGTTACCAAGGTGCAGTTTTAGCTTGGAACAGTTGAAATGCGCGCGTCATCGGAGGAGCCCCCAATGCAGCACACCCCGCAAGCCACATCCAAACCCCACGCCCAACCTCACCCTCGGTTACATCTTGCGCTTATGGGATTGATCTCGGCGGCCTGTGTTTTGATGTCGGCGCACGGGGTGCGGGCTGAAGACACGGTGACGACACACGCCTATTCCTATTTCAACACGCCCAAATACGGCCCAGATTTCACACATCTTGCCTATGTGAACCCGGATGCGCCCAAAGGGGGAGAGATTATCATCGCCTCGGAACGCGGCACATTCGACAGCTTTAACCCCTACGCGCGCAAAGGGGTGCCGGGGGCGCTCGCCTCGATGAATTTTGAGCGGTTGTTGACCGGGACAGCGGATGAAATTGGCACCTCTTACGGGCTTCTTGCCGAAAGCATCGAATACCCCGAGGATCAAAGCTGGGTTATTTTCACGTTGCATCCCAAAGCACGGTTTGCCGATGGCAGCGATGTGAAGGCAAGCGACGTGGTGTTTACCCATAATCTCTTTATGGAGCAGGGTCTGATCAGTTACCGCGAAGGGGTCAGTCGGATCATCAAAGGCGTTGAAGCTTTGGATGAGGACCGGGTGAAGTTCACCTTTACCGATGAAAGCCCGGTGCGCGAACGGATTGAGCAAGCAGGTGCCAGCATTGTCATGTCTGAGGCTTGGTACAAAGAAACCGGTGCGCGGTTGGATGAAAGCCGGTTGGAACAGGCCCTGGGCACCGGCCCTTATGTGCTTGACAGTTTTAAGGTCAACGAACGCATTATCTATAAGCTGAACCCCGACTATTGGGGCAAGGACTTGCCGATCAACAAAGGGCGCTGGAATTTTGATACCATCCGGGTGGAGTATTTTGCCGACAGCAACGCCGCCTTTGAGGGTTTTACAGGCGGGGCGTATACCTTCCGCGTGGAAAGCAGCTCAAAACAATGGGCGACGTCCTATGATTTTCCCGCCATCGACGATGGGCATGTGATCAAGACCGAGTTGGAGGATGGCAGCCAAGCATCCGGGCAGGCCTATGTGTTCAACATGCGGCATGAGAAATTCCAGGACATTCGCGTGCGCGAGGCCATTGGCCTGATGTTCAATTTCAAGTGGTCCAATGAGGCGCTGTTTTATGGGCTTTACGAGCGCGTGAACAGCTTTACCGAAAATTCCTACCTTGAGGCGACGGGCGAACCTTCGGCCGAAGAACGTGCCCTATTGGAACCTTTGGCGGATCTCTTGCCTGATGGGGCCTTGGGCGAAGCCATCATGGCGCCGACCTCTGGCAAGCGCCAGTTTGACCGTAAAAACGCGCGCAAGGCTTCGGCACTTTTGGACGATGCGGGTTGGGCTGTGGGCGACGATGGCATGCGGCGCAATGCGCAAGGCCAAACCCTTGATATCGAGTTTCTGACCTATTCCCCGACCTTTGATCGCGTGATCACACCTTACGTGGAAAACCTGCGCAAAATCGGCGTGGATGCCAAATTGAACCGGGTCGATACATCGCAGTTTGTCGATCGGCGTTATGCGTTTGATTACGACATTATCACCGACAGTCTGGCGCTTGGGTATGAACCCGGCGGCAATCTGGAACAGCGCTTTGGGTCAAAAGAAGCGGCGGTGTCGGTGTTCAACTCGCCCGGTGTGTCCGACCCAGCGGTTGACAGCTTGATCGAAACGATCCGCAACGCCCACACCAAGGAAGAGCTGGTGGTGGGCGTAAAGGCCCTGGATCGCGTGCTGCGCGCGCTGAGGTTCACCGTGCCACAATGGTACAAAGACAAATACACCGTCGCCTATTACAACCAGTTTGAACACCCTGATCCCCTGCCCCCCTATGATTTGGGCTATCTGGATTTTTGGTGGGTGAATGCGGACAAAGCCGCGGCCTTGAAATCTTCGGGTGTGCTGCGTTAATCACACACCACCCAATATTGAGCATAACAGATAAGAACGGGACCCAAAATGGGCGCTTATATCCTGCGCAGGCTACTTCTGATCATTCCGACGCTGTTCGGGATCATGGTGATCAATTTCACCCTGACCCAATTTGTGCCGGGCGGCCCCATTGAACAGATCATCGCCCAGATGGAAGGCGAAGGGAATGTGTTTGAGGCGATCACCGGTGGCGGCAGCGAGGTCAGCAGCGCAGGCGGGGACGAACGTTACCTCGGCTCGCGCGGATTGCCACCGGAATTCATTGCCGAGCTTGAAAAAGAGTTCGGATTTGACAAGCCACCCGTTGAGCGGTTTTTCGGAATGCTTTGGAATTACATGCGGTTAGACTTTGGTGAAAGCTATTTCCGGTCAATTGGCGTGTTTGAATTGGTGGCGGAAAAGCTGCCCGTGTCGATCACATTGGGGCTTTGGTCCACGGTCATCGCCTATGTGATTTCGATCCCCTTGGGCATCAAAAAAGCGGTGCGTGACGGATCACGTTTTGACACTTGGACCTCGGGCATGATCATCGTGGCCTATGCCATCCCCGGCTTTCTGTTTGCGATCCTTTTGCTGGTTTTGTTCGCGGGTGGCTCTTACTTTCAATGGTTCCCGTTGCGCGGGCTGACGTCGGACAATTGGGAAGATCTGAGCCTGATCGGAAAAGTGGTGGATTACTTCTGGCACATTGCTTTGCCGGTGATCGCCTCAACAATTGCCAGCTTTGCCACGCTCACCCTGTTGACGAAAAACAGCTTTCTGGACGAGATCAAAAAACAATATGTGGTCACCGCGCGCGCCAAAGGCTTGGCGGAAAACAAGGTGCTTTATGGCCATGTGTTTCGCAACGCGATGCTGATTGTGATCGCCGGTTTCCCGTCCCTGTTTTTGGGTGTGTTCTTCGGCAGCTCGGTCATTATTGAAACGCTGTTCTCGCTCGACGGGCTTGGCCGCCTTGGGTTCGAGGCCGCGTTGCAGCGTGACTATCCGGTGATTTTCGGCACGCTTTTTGTGTTTGGCATCATTGGCCTTGTTGTCGGCATCCTGTCCGACCTCATGTATGTCTTTGTCGATCCCCGCATCGACTTTGAAGCGCGGGAGGCTTGACCATGGCGCTTTCCCCCCTCAACCAACGCCGCTGGCGCAATTTTCGCCGCAATGGCCGCGCCTTCTGGTCGCTGATCCTGTTTTGCATCCTCTTTGGGTTGACGCTTTTCGCCGAGGTTCTTGCCAATGACAAACCGATCCTTGTGCAATATCGCGGCGAGATTTATGCGCCGATCCTGAAGTTTTATCCCGAAACCACCTTTGGCGGGGATTTCAAAACCGAAGCACCCTATGACGATATCGAAGTGCAATGCCTGATCAAATCCGGCGGGCTGCAAGACTGTTGGGATGATCCCGAAGGGGTGATTGAACAGGCCCAAACCGGCGTGGTGAATGGTGCGAATATCGAGGCGGGGTGGATAGTCTGGCCACCGGTGCGCTACAGTTACACCACCATCGTCGACACCGGCGGGGCGGTGCCGTCACCGCCCACCGCACAGAACCTGTTGGGCACCGATGACACCTCGCGCGATGTGCTGGCGCGGGTGATCTATGGCTTTCGACTTTCGGTGTTTTTCACCATTATCGTCACCATCCTAACCTCGATCATCGGCATCGCCGCCGGGGCCATTCAGGGCTATTTCGGCGGCAAGGTTGATCTGATTTTCCAACGTGTGCTGGAAATCTGGGGATCCACCCCGTCGCTTTACGTGATCATCATTCTTTTTGCCATTCTGGGGCGCAGCTTCTGGCTGTTGGTCTTTGTCACCGTGCTGTTTGGCTGGCCGGTTTTGGTGGGTGTGGTCCGGGCGGAATTCTTACGCGCCCGCAACTTTGAATACGTGCGTGCCGCCCGCGCGCTTGGGGTGTCAAACCGCGTGATCATGTACCGCCATGTGTTGCCCAACGCGATGGTCGCCACGCTGACCATGCTGCCCTTCATCATCACCGGCACCATTTCGACCCTTGCCACGCTGGATTTCCTTGGCTTTGGCCTGCCATCCTCAGCACCGTCCCTGGGTGAACTGACCCGGCAAGCAAAAGCCAACCTGCAAGCGCCGTGGCTGGCCTTTACCGCCTTCATGACCTTTTCCATCCTGCTGTCGCTGCTTGTCTTCATTTTCGAAGGTGTGCGCGACGCGTTTGACCCGCGAAAGACGTTCCAATGAGTGTTCTCAAAGTTGACAATCTACGTGTGAGTTTTCGTCAAGACGGCCAGCTGCACCCCGCCGTGCGTGGGGTAAGTTTTGAGGTGGGCAAAGGCGAAACCGTGGCGTTGGTGGGCGAAAGCGGATCCGGGAAATCCGTGACCGCCCTGTCGACCGTGGCCTTGTTGCCTGATAGCGCAACGGTCGAAGGCTCGGTCACATATGAGGGCCGCGAAATGATTGGCGCGTCAGACGCGGATCTGCGTGCGGCCCGGGGCAATGATATCAGCTTTATCTTCCAAGAGCCGATGACCTCGCTCAATCCGCTGCACACCATTGAAAAGCAACTGGCGGAATCGATTATCCTGCATCAGGGCCTCACCGGCGACGCGGTGCGCGCGCGCATTCTGGATCTGCTTGAAAAGGTCGGCATTCGGGACGCTGAAGACCGACTGTCAAGCTATCCCCACCAGCTGTCTGGCGGGCAACGCCAGCGGGTGATGATCGCGATGGCGCTTGCCAATGGGCCGGAGCTTTTGGTGGCGGATGAACCGACAACCGCGCTCGACGTGACCATTCAGGCGCAAATTCTTGATCTGTTGATGAACCTGAAAGAGGCCGAAGGGATGAGCCTTTTGTTCATCACTCATGACCTTGGCATCGTGCGCAAAATCGCCGACCGGGTCTGTGTGATGAAAGGTGGTGAAATCGTTGAAACTGGCCCCACCGCTGAGATTTTCGACAACCCACAGCATGACTATACCAAAAGCCTGCTGAACGCCGAAGCCCGAGGACGCCCTGTCCCGGTTGCGAAAAATGCACCTGAAATCGCCAACACAAATGATTTGCGCATCTGGTTCCCGGTGCAACGCGGGTTGATGCGCCGCACGGTGGGTCACATCAAGGCGGTGAATGCCGCAAGCTTTTCGGTGCGCGCAGGCGAAACTGTGGGCATCGTGGGCGAAAGTGGATCAGGCAAAACCACGCTTGCGCTTGCTGTGATGCGGTTGATCAGCTCCGTTGGGCCTGTGGTGTTTTTGGGCGAAGATATTCAGGGGCTGAAGTCGCGCCAATTGCAACCCCTGCGCCGTGACATGCAGATCGTGTTTCAGGACCCTTACGGGTCGCTTTCCCCGCGCATGACAGCCGAGGAAATCATCGCCGAGGGTCTATCGGTCCACGGGTTGGAACCCGGTCGCAATCGCACGGAAATGGTTGCAGAGATCATGGAAGAGGTCGGGCTGGACCCGGCCACGATGCACCGATATCCGCATGAGTTTTCAGGTGGTCAACGCCAACGTATTGCCATTGCCCGCGCGATGATCCTGCGGCCGAAACTGGTGGTGTTGGATGAACCGACGTCGGCGCTTGATATGACGGTTCAGGTGCAAATCGTTGATCTGTTGCGGAACCTGCAAGAAAAATATGGGCTGGCCTATTTGTTCATCAGCCATGATCTGCGGGTGGTGCGTGCCTTGGCCCATAAGGTGCTGGTGATGCGCACCGGGGACATTGTGGAAAGCGGCTCGGCCGATCAGATTTTTGACGCGCCACAGACCGACTATACCCGCGCCCTGATGGCCGCTGCGTTTGATATGAAAGCATCCGACGCTGTGTCACAATAAGGGCATGCCGCAACAAAAAAGGGCGCGTCCAAGACACGCCCTTTGAATTGCGATTTTCGCAGGATCAGGACGGCCCAATCACCTTGCAATCAGAACTGCGCGCTTGCAGGCGACGACAGGCCATGCTTGCCTGTTCCTCGGTCATGCCAACAAAGTTTGCATACCATCCGCGTGGACGGTTCACGACTTTGCGCAAGGCGTCATCCAAGGTGTCGATTTCCTTTAGCGCGGTTTTCAACAACAAGCGTTCAGCCTGATAGCGCGACGCCAAAACGCCGACGTTGATGCCCCAATGGCGACCGCCAGATGTGGACATTCGCGTGACCACCTCTTGTTTTACAGGGGTGGCAGGGCGCGGGGCGGCTGAGGCCAGTACAATCGCAGCGGGACGCGGCGGCGGCGCAATCGCTGATGCGGGGGCAATATCGCTGCCGACGAGGGTGACTTTCGCAGGCGCCGTGGTTGGCGGGGCGATCGGGGTTGTAATGGGTGCGTCCGCCACCTGAGTGTCCGCGCGCGCCACGTCAGCAACCGCTTCTGTAATCCCCTCGGTGATCGCTTTCAGCTGTGCGGTTAACACCGGTTCTGGTGCTGCCATTGCAGGTCGCATTTTCGGGCGTGGGCTTGTCTTAACCGTGGTCACCAGGCGAATGGTTTTCCCGGCGGCCCCTGGCGCGGGCACCTCGCCCACATAGGTTGGAAGTGCGGGTTTGCGCACGGCAACCCGGCTGGGTGCGCGGCGGAACCCCAGATCCATCAGCTCGGCCACTTTGGCGTTGCGCGACGCGGTTGAACGCCCGCCAAACACCGTGGTGATAATCCGTTCGCTGCCCCGTTCTGCTGACGCCACAAGGTTGAACCCAGCGGCGCGCGTATAGCCGGTTTTGATCCCATCCGCGCCGCGATAGCTGTTTAAGAACCGCGTGTTGGTGTTGTTGACCTTGCGCATTCCAGCATCCGCTGTGCGGCGCGAAAAGAGGTTGTAGTAATCCGGGTGGTCAAAGAACAAATGGCGCCCCAACGTGGTCATGTCCCGTGCCGTGGACAAGTGACCGCTTTCGGTCAGCCCGTTGGCGTTTTTGAACCGTGTGCGTGTCATGCCCAATGCTTTGGCGGTCCGGTTCATGCGGCGCGCAAATGCGGCCTCTGATCCAGAGATCGCGATCCCGATTGCCGTGGCCGCATCATTGGCGGATTTAATCGCAGCCGCCCGGATCAAGTAGCGAAACTTGATTTTCTGCCCCGTGCGCAAGCCCAGTTTGGAGGGCGGTTCCGCAGAAGCCTTGGAGGTGATTTTCACCACCGTATCCAACGTGATTTCACCGCGTTTGATGGCTTCAAACGCGATGTAAAGTGTCATCATTTTTGTCAAAGATGCCGGGTGCAATTGCGTGTCCGCATTGCGTGCGTGAAGCACTTTGCCCGAGCGCGCGTCAATAACCATGGCCGCATAGGGCGCGGCCGCGGCTTGCATCGCGGCAAGCATCGAAAAACAGCTAAATACTGCAAGGAATCGCCAAAAATTGGCCCACTGCCCAAGACGTGTCCGCACGTCGTCACCTTTTCTGCCTCAAATCGGATCTAGCGCCCGTTTGTTTTTTTACAGACTAACACGAAGCAGGCGCTCTGGAAAACATATTCTTTTCAATGGTTTTCGGCGTGGCCGCGAAAACACGCCCACAAAATGTCGTGGTCAGAGGCAAGATCCCCCACCAGATCTATGGCTTTGCTTGCCGATCGGGGCACAAACATCACCCTTAACTCTCTTGTTTTTCGCCACTTAAAGTCCCAGAAAACCGCACCGCCAAATCAAACAAAGGCTGTTCAAATTGCCACAGAAAATCCCCGCGCTGAAACCAATTGTTGTGATTTTTACCTGCAGTCTGATAAGAGCCACGCTATTCCCAATGCCACAATGGCTTTGGGCACTTTAGAAACGGCGCTTGTAACCTTATATTAGATGTCGAGCCCTAGATTGGCCAAAATGGCCACGCTTGAAAATCTGGAGTATTTCCTTGAGCGTTGATCCTTATGTATTGACCGGCCAAGATGGCGACGATGATGGTGATGCGGGCCTTGCGCTGGCAACCAAGCCGAAAACGCGCCGTCCACCAATGTATAAGGTCATGATCCTGAACGATGACTTCACGCCGATGGAGTTTGTGGTCATGATCCTCGAGCGTTTTTTCGGTATGAACCATGCTCAGGCTTTTGAACTGATGTTGACGGTCCATAAAAAAGGACTTGCCGTGGCGGGCGTATTCTCGTTTGAAGTGGCCGAAACCAAAGTCACACAAGTGATGCAGATGGCGCGCGAACACCAGCACCCCCTGCAATGCACCATGGAAAGAGAGTGACCGCGCAAGCGGCGAAAACATGTTTCAAACAAGATATCCACTGGCGCTGAAAGATGGCGCCCTGACCCTGCCAGACACCGGGTCTATTGTTGTGTTTGGTCCTGCGGCCGATGCCAATCTGTCTGATTTGCCCAAAGATCGTTGCGTGATCGTGGCCCCGGATTTTCCGGTCCATAACGCTTGGGAAAAACGCGGCTGGACGGTCAGCGCAACGCCGCCTGAGGGCGAATTCACAGCGGCCATTGTCTGTGTGCCGCGCGCAAAAGCCCTTGCACAAGCTTGGATTGCTGCGGCGAGTGCTGCGACCAATGGCGGTTTGATCATCGTTGACGGGCAAAAGACCGACGGGATCGAAAGCCTGTTAAAAGCGCTGAGCAAACGATCAACGACGCAGGGCGTGATCTCAAAAGCGCACGGCAAAATCGCGTGGATGACGGATGCGGATGTCGCCGATTGGGCGGCGACCACCAACGTGTTGCCCGATGGGTTTATCACTCGACCCGGCGTATTCTCCGCTGATGGGATCGACAAAGGCTCGGCTGCGCTGATCGCCGCTTTGCCCAAAGACATCAAAGGTCGGGTTGCCGACCTGGGCGCGGGGTGGGGCTATCTGGCGCGCCACATTCTCAGCCATGAAAACGTAGCGGAGCTGCATTTGGTCGAGGCAAATATCACCGCGCTTGACTGCGCGCGTGAGAATATCAAAGACGAGCGCGTGCAATTCATCTGGGGCGATGCGACCACACATGTCAATGTCACGCCTTATGATCTGATCATTTCAAATCCGCCGTTTCACACAGGGCGCAAGGGCGATCCCGATATCGGACGGGCGTTCATTCGCTCGGCCGCGAACAACGTGAAGGTTGCCGGACAGTTCATTATGGTGGCCAACCGGCACCTGCCCTACGAAGAGACACTTTCGCAGCATTTCAACGAAGTTGCGGAAATTGGTGGCACTTCGGCGTTTAAAGTGATCCGATGTGCAAAACCACGTCGCGCGAAACGCTAAGATCAGTCGGTCTGATCGGGACTAAGGGAGGACATCATGTCATTTTCCATCGCTGGTAAAACCGCCATCATCACAGGTGCCGCCAATGGGATCGGCCTTGCCATCGCACGCCATTTTGCCGACCACGGGGCAAATGTCATGTGCGCCGATATGGATGAGGCGCGTCTGTTGAATGAATGGGGTCCAAACCCCGAAGACGAAGAAACATCCGAGGCGCCGACGCGCATTTTTGCCGGGGATCTTCGCGAAAAGCTGACCATCAACAACCTGCTGTCCGCCACAATGGACGCGTTTGAACGGGTGGATATCCTGATCAATGCCTCGCGTCAGGTGATGCTCGCGGACCCTTTGGATGCGGATAATCTGGCGGTACAGACACTGCTTGATCAAAACCTGATGACCAGTTTGCGGCTAAGCCAGTTGGTGGCAAAACGCATGATCCAGCAAGGGTTGGATCTTGGGGAAGATGAGCAAGATACCCCGCTTGGGGCCATTGTAAATCTGTCGTCCATTGCGGCCACGCGCACGCAACCGGGGCTTTTGGCCTATTCTGTCGCGTCCGCAGCGGTGGATCAAATGACCCGATCGCTGGCGGTGGCTTTGGCCCCCAGCCGGATCCGCGTCAACGCCGTCAGCTTTGGCTCCGTGATGAGCGCAAGCCTGCGTGACACCATCCGCGACAACAAAGAAACCCGCGCGGATGTGATCGAAGGCACCCCCTTGGGCCGCATCGCCAGCGCAAATGAAATTGCCGAAGCCGCGCAATTCCTGACCTCGGACAGTTCTGGCTTTATGACCGGTCACATCCTGACCATTGACGGCGGGCGCAGCTTGCTTGATGTGGTGGGCAACCCATCACATTGATGCCTCAGCCGCAATTTTTGCGTTGCTATAACAGTGCTTTTCGCTGGTGTTTCAGCGCCACCAACTCGCGTTGTGACACTTTGTAGTCCGCGTAACTCGGCAAGCTGGATTTGATTTTTGGTGACGGCGTGCAAAGCGAGACAAATGGCACCGGGCTTGCGCAAACCTTAAGCGGATTGGCGATTTTAAGCGGCGCGTTCTGGGTGCGATACCCACGCGATTGCAGGGCTTCAAGCGCCGTAATCCGCGTGTCTACCGCTTGCAGTTTCGCCGAAATTTGGCGTCGACATCCATCAGCAGCAGAGACCGCAACGGTTTGGGGGCGCGATTGGCATGCACTGAGCACCACAGTAAATCCGATCACAGTGGCGGTTTTTCTAAACATATCAGGGCTGCTCCTGCGGTGTTCCACCCTATTCACATGTCATTTTACAAAAAAGCCGCATTGGCTTGTCAGGGGAAAAACTGCTAGCTCAACACCACCAAACCGCGCGCGAAACAGGAGAGTTTTATGACCGAACAGATGTCTAGCCAGACGCCAACCCAAATGGATGACCAAAAATCCCGTGCAAGCGCGTGGTTTCGGGAGCTTCGCGATCAGATTGTCGCCAGCTTTGAGGCCCTAGAAGACAGCCAAACCACAGGCCCCACAGCGACCCTTCCGGCGGGTCGGTTTGAGGTGACCGAAACCAAACGCACCTCTGACGATGGGTCTGATGCGGGTGGTGGTTTGATGAGCGTGATGCGCGGCGGGCGTGTGTTTGAAAAAGTGGGCGTGAACATCTCAACCGTGCATGGGTCTTTGGGCGAGGCCGCACAGGGCGCAATGGCCGCGCGCGGCGTACCCGGCATCAAGGACAACCCACAGTTTTGGGCGGCAGGCATTTCGCTTGTGGCGCATATGCAAAACCCACACGCCCCCGCCGTTCACATGAACACCCGCATGTTCTGGACACCGCAAGCGTGGTGGTTTGGCGGCGGGGCAGACCTGAACCCTTGCATTGAATATGACGAAGACACTGCGCATTTTCATGCGGAAATGGGGCGCGCCTGTGACAGCCATGACCCGGCTTACTATGACAAATTCAAAGCCTGGGCGGACGAGTATTTCTTTGTCCCGCACCGGGGTCGCGCGCGGGGCGTGGGCGGGATCTTTTACGACGATCACAACACCGGTGATTGGGAGGCGGACTTTGCCTTTACCCAAGACGTTGGCCGCGCCTTTTTGCCCGCCTTTGTCCCGCTGACCGAAAAACGCCGCGACACCGTCTGGGACGAGGGCGACAAGGACAAGCAATTGGTGCACCGCGGGCTCTATGCTGAATATAATCTGGTCTATGATCGCGGCACCAAGTTTGGCCTGACAACCGGGCATGACGCCAACGCCGTGCTGATGAGCCTGCCACCAATGGCCAAATGGGTCTGAGCTGTGACTGTTGGGGACTTCATCCAGGTCAATGACCGGATGCAGACCGGGTATTCATACCAGCTTGAGGCCCCGATGGGCGAAGAGTTCGATCCCGGTTTCACCCCCTTTCACACGCCGCCTGAAATGCTGGCGATGGGGGTGTTTGAAGGCAAATACCTGAACGATTGCCGGGATGAATTTCCCGCCGATTGGTATGAGGGTGCGAAACTGTCAGACGCCCCCAATCCGGCGCTGAATTACTTCGCCATCAAAAGCCGCCAACCCCTGTCGGTCTGGCGCGAAAAGGGTTGGATCTATGGTCCTGACCCACGGGGATGGTTTCAGTGGTATTGTCGCTATTTCATGGGACGCCGGTTGCCGCAAACCGATACCACACAGATCAAACGCTGGCGGGGTTTTGCGCGGCATGCGGGCCAAATCCGCGCCAATTGCGATGTGGGGGATATCTTCTGCCGTCCGCGCCAACGCCAAGCCTTGTTGCAATGGGCCTATGATCCTTTGATCTGAACCACATCTGCGTTGATCTTGCTTGCCTCGCCCCCCGTTTCCGGGCAGGATTTTGACCAACCAACGAAAGGCCGCATTCGTGACCGCATTTAAACTCAACGACTTTTTGCCCTATCAAATCGCCGTTCTGTCCAGCCGCATCAGCGCAGAGTTTTCAAAACACTACCGCGACGCATATGGCATCACCGTGTCCGAATGGCGTGTGGTGGCGCATCTAAGCCAAGCCAACAGCGTCAGCGTGCGCGAAATCCACAAACGCGTGGACATGGACAAGCCAAAGGTCAGCCGCGCCGCCTCGCGGCTTGAGGGGGCCGGATTTATCACCAAAACCGTCAATCCACATGACCGGCGTTTGGTGGAACTTGAGCTGACTGAAAAAGGCCGCGAGATGATTGACGCCCTCGCCCCCATTGCCCGCAGTTATCAAGAAGAGCTTGAGACCTTGATGCAAAACCCGAAAGACTTCCGCCAGCAAATCGACCTTTTGATCGACGCCTTGGGCAATGGGCGCACTTCGGACGATTGATGCCATATTGACGCTGCGGCGCAAATGTCTGACGAAACGTCACAAGCGACAAACCGGTCCCCGCGTGGCAAGATTTCGGCAACGAAATAAGGGGGATTTCCCATGAGTGATATCGTCATTCTCGGCGGCGCACGTACCGCAATTGGCACATTTGGGGGCAGCCTTGCCGCCATTCCACCCAGCACATTGGGCGCGCATGTGACCCGCGAAGCCATGGCGCGCGCGGGCGTTGAGCCGGGCCAAATCGGCCAAGTGGTCTTTGGCCATGTGATCAACACAGAACCGCGCGATATGTATCTGTCACGTATCGCGGCGATGGACGCAGGCATCCCTGACACAACGCCCGCGATGAATGTGAACCGACTGTGTGGATCTGGCGCACAAGCCGTTGTCTCGGCCACCCAAGCTTTGATGCTGGGGGACGCGGATTTCGCCGTTGCGGGCGGGGCCGAAAGCATGAGCCGCGCCCCTTACATTTTGCCCGCAGCCCGCTGGGGGCAAAAGATGGGCGACGTGGGGGCGCAAGACATGATGCTTGGTGCGCTCAATTGCCCATTTGGCACCGGTCACATGGGCATTACCGCCGAAAACGTGGCGGCCGAACATGATGTCAACCGCGCCGATCAGGACGCTTTTGCGCTCGAAAGCCAAAAGCGCGCAGCAGCCGCCATTGAAGCCGGTCTTTTCGACGATGAGATTGTGCCGATCGAGGTCAAACAGCGTCGCGAGATGGTTGAGTTTAAGCGTGACGAGCATCCAAAGCCCACCACAGCCGAAGCACTGGCCGGGCTGCGCACCGCCTTTCAAAAAGACGGCACCGTCACGGCGGGCAACGCCTCTGGCATCAACGATGGTGCGGCGGCGATGGTGCTTGCACGCGCTGAAGCTGCCGAAGCTGCGGGCCTGAAGCCACGCGCGCGCATTTTGGGCTATGCAACCGCCGGTGTGCGCCCCGAGGTGATGGGGATTGGCCCGGTGCCAGCGGTGGAAGCCCTGCTTGCAAGAACCGGACTGTCCGTGGGCGAGTTTGATGTGATTGAATCAAATGAAGCTTTCGCCGCCCAAGCCATTGCCGTGAACAAAGCCCTTGGGTTGGATCCTGCCAAGGTTAACCCAAATGGCGGCGCAATTGCTTTGGGCCATCCGGTTGGGGCGACGGGGGCGATCCTCACCCTCAAAGCCCTGCATGAGCTTGAACGGACCGGTGGGTCCAAGGCGTTGATCACCATGTGTATTGGCGGCGGGCAAGGTATTGCGATCGCGATTGAGCGCTGCTGACACCGGGAACATCACACTGAAAAACAAGAACAGGGCGTGGAATTCCGCGCCCTTCTCACCACTAAAACTAGAAAACTAGTTTTCTAGTTTTCTAGTTTTGTTTCCAGTCAAAGAAGTCATCATCCACACGGGCCAGAAGCTCTTGGGCCAATTTGCGACCAAGCGCGGGGCCGTCGGCGATGGGGCCGGAAATCTCAGCACTTTCGCTTTCTGATCCATCCGTGCGCAGAATCTCACCCTTCAGCGTCAATACGTCGCCTTCAAGCGTGGCAAGTCCGGCAATCGGTGTTTCACATGACCCGTCCAGCGCGCCCAAGAACGCACGTTCCGCGGCCAGGCGCTGACCCGTTGTGATGTCATGGATCGCATCCAGCATCTCTTTGGCGCGGGCGTCATCGGCGCGACGTTCAATCCCAATCGCCCCTTGGGCCACGGCGTTCAGCATGTCTTCGGTTGGGATCGCCGTTTTCGGCGCATCATCCATGCCCAGACGCGCAAGACCGGCCATCGCAAGGAAGGTGGCTTCGGCCACGCCGTCGCCAAGTTTCTTAAGGCGCGTTTGCACGTTGCCGCGAAATTCCACCACGTTCAGATCGGGACGGCGGTTCAAAAGCTGCGCTTTGCGGCGCAAAGAGGACGTGCCGACAACAGCCCCTTCGGGCAATTCCGCAATGGATTTATATTTCAACGACACAAAGGCATCGCGGGTATCTTCGCGGGGAAGATAGGTTTCCAATACCAGCCCCTCGGGCTGCTCTACCGGCATATCTTTCATCGAATGCACCGCAATATCGATGCGACCGTCGATCATCGCCTCTTCGATCTCTTTGGTGAAAAGACCCTTGTTGCCGATCTCTTTCAACGGGCGGTCCGCGTCGATCATGGATCGGTTGTCGCCGGTGGTATGAATCACCACAATCTCAAACGCTGCCTCGGGCAGGTCAAAGGCCGCCATCAGGCGCGCACGGGTTTCATGGGCCTGAGCCAGCGCGAGCGGGCTGCCGCGGGTGCCAATATTCAGGGGCGCATCGGGGGTCGGTAACATCTTGGTCATGGGCATCCTTTACGCGTGAGAAAACCGCCTGTCCATAACATAGGTTAAGTAACTGCGGCGGAGTGTATGCTTGACAACACCCACGGAAAACGCGACTGCCATGAGTGCAGACAGGAAAGGCATGAAAGATGAGTGAGCAAATGAAGACGCAAAAGACAATCCTGCGGGCCCTTGCGGGCGAGACCCTGCCCACCCCTCCGATCTGGATGATGCGTCAGGCCGGGCGTTATTTGCCCGAGTATCGTGCAACGCGGGCCGAGGCCGGTGATTTCCTGAAGCTTTGCTATAATCCTGAATTGGCTGCCGAAGTGACCCATCAGCCGATCCGCCGCTATGGGTTTGATGCGGCGATCCTGTTTGCCGATATTCTGTTGGTGCCCCAAGCGCTTGGCGCGGATTTGTGGTTTGTCACCGGTGAAGGGCCACGTCTGTCGACCATCCAGTCGCAGGCCGATTTTGATGTGCTGAAGGGCAAAGATGACATTCACGAGGTGCTGAACCCGGTTTATGAAACCGTGCGCATCCTCAGCGAGACCTTGCCAAAAGAGACCGCTTTGATCGGCTTTGCCGGGATGCCGTGGACCGTGGCGACCTATATGATTGCCGGTCAGGGCACCAAAGACCAAGGCCCGGCGCACGCGTTGAAGGCTGAGAACACGCCGCTGTTTGATGCGGTGATGGACCGTTTGACCGCCGCCACCATTGAATATCTGTCGATGCAGATTGAGGCGGGTGCTGAGGTTGTGAAGCTGTTTGACAGCTGGGCTGGGTCGCTGAAGGGCGAAGATTTCCAGAAATATGCGCTGGAACCTGCGCGTGTGATCACCACCGAATTGAAAAAGCGTCATCCGGGCATTCCCGTGATTGGCTTCCCGCGCGAAGCGGGTGATGGTTATATTGGTTTTGCCAAGGCAACCGGCGTCGATTGTGTTGCCATCGACAATTCGGTGTCGCCAGAATGGGCCGCCGCCAATGTGCAAGTGGATGGCTGTGTGCAGGGCAACCTTGCCTCGCGCCATATGGTCACTGGCGGTCAGGAACTGGTGGATGAGACCCGTAAGGTGGTTGAAGCGTTCAAAAACGGCCCGCATATTTTCAACCTTGGTCACGGGATCACCCCTGATGCAGACCCTGAGAATGTGCAGCTGATGATCGACACCGTTCGCAACGGATAGGGGCTTTGCCCCTCGGCTTTCGCCTCACCCCAGGATATTTGTGACAAGAAAAAGGGGCGCGGATTTCGATCTGCGCCCTAAGTCTTTTTGCAGGGCTTGTTTTGGGTGTAAATCCCGTGTCTTGTGGCGCAGTTGTCAAAAAGGAGCGCAGTATGCGGATCGGGATTTTCTCGCTTATCATTGCCTATGTCTTGAGCCAGTTTTATCGTGCGTTTCTTGCGGTGATGACCCCGGCGCTAAAGGCGGATTTGGGGGCGAGTCCTGAGGATCTGGCGCGCGCATCTGGGGCATGGTTCATTGTCTTTGCGTTGATGCAGCTGCCGGTTGGTTGGGCGCTTGATAACATCGGGCCAAAGCGGTTGGCGGCGGCCCTTCTGGCCATTGGCGGTGGCGGTGGGGCGCTTGTGTTCGCCAATGCCACCAGCCCCGATCACATTCTTTACGCCATGATGCTGATTGGCATGGGGTGTTCCCCTGTTTTGATGGCGTCCTATTACATTTTTGCCCGCATGTATTCCCCCGCTATCTTTGGCACTTTGGCCGGAATGGTCATCGGGTTTGGCGCGCTTGGCAACATCGCTGGGGCCTTGCCCTTGGCGCTTGCGGTGGAAAGCTTTGGCTGGCGGGCCTGTCTGTGGGCCTTGGTGGCGGTCACGTTATTGGTGGCCTTGGCGATACTCTTCACCGTGCAAGATCCGCCCAAGGTTGCGCTGGAAGACGGACAGAGGAAAGGATCTGTGCTGGATCTTTTGAAGATGCCCGCGCTGTGGATGATCTTCCCGCTGATGTTTGCGCAATACGCCCCCGCCGCTGGGTTGCGCGGCAGCTGGGCGGGACCGTTTATGCGGGATGTCTACGGGTTGGATGCCACCGGCATTGGCTGGGTCACGATGGGCATTGCCCTTGCGATGGTCTTGGGCAGCTTTGCCTATGGGCCGCTCGACCGGATTTTTAAGACCCGCAAATGGGTAATCTTGCCCGGTAATGTCATCGCGGTGGGATTTGTCTTTGCCCTTTGGGCGATGCCCACCTCTGGCGTGTGGTCCGTGGCGTTGATGATGGCGGCAATCGGATTGTTTGGCGCATCTTTCCCGCTGATCATGGCGCATGGACGCAGCTTTTACCCGCCGCATTTGGTCGGGCGCGGCGTGACCTTGATGAATATGTTTGGGATCGGAGGGGTAGGTTTTTTCCAGTTCACCTCAGCCAATATCTTTAATTCGGCCAAGGCGTCTGCGGGTGCTGAGGGGGCCATAACAGCCCCCTACCAAGCGGTGTTTTTATATTTCGCGGTGCCGTGTTTGATCGGCTGCGTGATCTATCTGTTCAGCCAAGACCGCACCGATTAAGGCGCCGCTTATGCCGATTTAGAGCGTGGCCCGCCGCGACGCTTGCCGCCGGGGCGACCGCCGGCATTGCCACCCGGACGACCGCCTGGTTTGCCACCGGGGCGTCCGGCCGGCTTGCCGCCGCCATGTCCGCGCCCTTCAGATTGGCCACCACCGCCATGTCCACCGGGACGACCACGGCCACCGCCGCCGCCACGACGACCACCGCCACCACCACGGGTGGGGCGTTTTTCCTCGGCCGGGCGTGTGCCACCCAGTACCGGAATTTCCATCTTCATGATTTTCTCAATATCACGCAGAAGGCTCAGATCCATGCCAGAGACAAAGCTGATCGCGTCCCCATCAGCGCCCGCGCGCGCGGTCCGGCCAATGCGGTGCACATAGTTGTCGGCCACTTCTGGCAGATCAAAGTTAAAGACGTGGCTGACACCGGGAATGTCGATCCCACGGGCGGCGACATCAGTTGCCACCAGAATGCGGGCTTCGCCGGCACGAAAGGCCGCAAGCGCACGATCACGTTGGCCTTGTGATTTATTGCCGTGGATGGAAACGGCTTTGAACCCGTCGGCCACCAGATGCTTCATCAGTTTTTCTGCACCATGTTTGGTGCGCGAGAAAACCAGCGACAACCCATCGGGTTCATCACGCAAATGCTTGATCAGCAGGCGCGCTTTTTCTTCTTTGTCTTGGGCGTAGTAAATGCACTGTGTGACCTTATCGGCGGCTTTGCCGGGGGGCGACACTTGCACTTTGGCCGGGTTGGTCAGATAGGCGCGCGACAGCTCTTCCATCTGTTTGGGCATGGTGGCCGAAAACAGCATGGTTTGGCGCGGTGTGCCCAATTCGGGGGCAATCCGGCGCAGCGCATGGATAAAGCCCATGTCGAGCATTTGGTCCGCTTCGTCCAGCACAAGGAAGGTCGCCGTGTCCAGACGGATCGCGCGGCGGTCCATCAGGTCGATCAAACGACCGGGCGTGGCGACCAGGATATCGGTGCCCCGGTTCAGGTTCTCAATCTGACGGTTGATGGAAACGCCGCCCACAACAGTCATCACCTTAAGATGTGTGCCTTGCACATATTCGCGCAGGTTCACGGCGATCTGGTTCACCAACTCGCGGGTGGGGGCAAGGATCAACGCTTTGATCGACTTGGCCTGACGTTTGTCATGGTTGCCCAACAACTGATGGATCAGCGGAAGGCCGAAGGCCGCGGTTTTGCCGGTGCCGGTTTGCGCCAGCCCCATCACATCACGTCCGTCAAGAACCAGCGGGATCGCTTTTTCCTGGATCGGGGTTGGGGTGTCATAGCCAGCATCGGCCACGGATTGTACCAGCTTCGGGTCAAGCCCAAGCTCTGCAAATTTGTTCATAATCGTCTTTCTGGCACGCCACATGCATGCCGATTTCACGCGGGAAATCGAGGTGCCATTGCACCCCGTCGCAGTCGGTTGCGACCAAGCCTCGCGCACCGGGCCGAATGCCCATGCGCCGATCTGGCCGTCAGCACCCCGCGTGATTTGGGAACTTGTTGTGGCGTATCGGGTGAACCTTTGGCCACCCCAACGCCGTTTGCTGTCTTGCCACGTTTTGGGGCGGGTTGCTCACGCGTCAACCAGACAGATGCGCCCCTATCACAGTCACAGCGTGTTAAGTCAAGCAAAACCCGCCTTCCCTCTTTCGCAATTGCAGCAAATCCGTTAAAGACCGCGCAGCCTCGATCGTAAACTTAGGGGCAGAACCAATATAGGAGGCCGTAATGGGCTATAAAATCGCTGTCGTAGGCGCCACCGGTAATGTGGGCCACGAAATGCTGAACATCCTGGCTGAACGCCAGTTTCCTGTGGACGAGATTGTCGCGCTTGCATCGCGTCGGTCCCTCGGTACCGAGGTCAGCTTTGGCGAAACCACCCTAAAGACCAAAGACCTCGATACGTTCGATTTCTCTGGCTGGGATATGGCCCTCTTTGCGGTTGGATCGGATGCGACCAAGACATACGCGCCAAAAGCGGCGGCGGCGGGTTGCGTTGTGATCGATAACTCATCGCTTTACCGCTATGATCCAGAGATCCCGTTGATTGTGCCAGAGGTGAACCCTGAGGCCATTCACGACTATAAAAACAAGATGATCATCGCCAATCCCAACTGTTCAACGGCACAGATGGTTGTGGCGCTGAAGCCCCTGCATGACCGCGCGAAAATCAAACGCGTTGTGGTGTCGACCTATCAGTCGGTGTCCGGGTCCGGCAAAGAGGCGATTGATGAGCTGTGGAACCAGACCAAGGGCATGTATGTCCCCGGTCAAGAGGTGGAGCCGTCTGTTTACCCAAAACAGATCGCCTTCAACGTGATCCCACACATCGACGTGTTCATGGATTCCGGTGACACCAAAGAAGAATGGAAGATGATCGCAGAGACGAAGAAAATCGTCGACAAGAACATCAAGGTCACCGCCACCTGCGTGCGCGTTCCTGTGTTTGTGGGCCACTCAGAATCAGTCAACATTGAAACCGAAGAGTTTCTGGACGAAGACGAAGCCCGCGATATCCTGCGCGAAGCCCCCGGCATTCTGGTGGTGGATAAGCGCGAAAATGGCGGCTATGTCACCCCGGTTGAAAGTGTCGGCGATTTCGCCACCTTCATCTCGCGTATCCGTCAGGATGTGACCGTGGAAAACGGCCTGAACCTGTGGTGTGTGTCAGATAACCTGCGCAAAGGTGCGGCCCTCAACGCGGTGCAAATCGCAGAGCTTTTGGGCCGTGAGGTTCTGAAAAAAGGCTAAGCCTTACCCAACAGACATGAAAGGCCCCGTCAAACTGGCGGGGCCTTTTTGTATGGCGCTGGGCAAACCGTCGCCGGTCAGGAACTCCCCCCTTTCTTTCAATGGCTTTGCATGATCCACTCGCCACAAAGCTGATTTGAAAGGACATTTCATGCGCCGCGCCCTTATTTTTGCCGCTCTTTTGCCCACGCCAGTTTTGGCGGATGATTTTTACACCTCTGCCCCGGTGGCCTCAGTGGTTTTATATCCGCAAGGGGCCGTGCAAACGCATAAGATCACGCTTGACCTGCCTGCCGGAGAGCACCGGATCTTTCTCCCCATGATCACATCTGAAACGCAGTTTGGGTTGCCCACTATCAAGCTGGGATCGGGAGACGCGGTCCTTGGCGCGCTGAGCTATCTTCCGGACAGCTCAATCGACCCGAAGACCCTTTTCACCCCCGCCCAGCGCACCGCATTTGACAAGGTTGAGGCCGCAAAAAACGCGATTAAGGCGCATGGTGAAACGCTGACAGCGGTGCAAGATGACATTGCCGCCCTTCAAGGTCAGCTCGACTTTGTCACCTCGATCAGCGCGCCAAGTGACGCTGCCTCGGTTGAGGATTTGACCGCGATGTTGGGGCTTGTGGGCAATCAGTCCAAAGACATCCGAGCGCAGATTTCCGCCAAAACCCGCGCGTTGACTGACGAGGCCGAACGCCGCGCCGAGCTGGACGCCGATCTGACCAACGCCCAACGCACCTTTGACCGCCTGTCTGTGCCAAAGGACAACCCGGACCTATTGTCGATCCCCGTTCGCCTGGAAACAGCACAAACGGTAACCATTCTGATCGACAGCAAATCCTATGGTGGCGGTTGGGTGCCGATCTATGATGTTCACCTGAACGAAGGCGACAGCCCATCACTCACCATCGGGCGCAATTTCGCAATTGATTTGCCGCGAGAGGCCGTTTGGAACGATGTTGACCTGACCTTGTCCACCCTGCGTCCATCAGAACAGGTTGAACC
Organism: Aliiroseovarius lamellibrachiae; assembly: GCF_018599245.1. Classification (GTDB taxonomy): domain Bacteria; phylum Pseudomonadota; class Alphaproteobacteria; order Rhodobacterales; family Rhodobacteraceae; genus Aliiroseovarius; species Aliiroseovarius lamellibrachiae. The sequence continues at coordinate 93,084 of NZ_JAHEVJ010000002.1, read as the reverse complement.
GTCCACGCCCCAAGCCAATCACGCCAGCATTCACAAACCCGCGCTTGCCACGCGCAAGGTTCAGGCCACTTCCGAAATGATGGATATGGCGGCGGCGCCGATGGCGGAACCGGCCCTAATGGAAGTTCAAGACTCACGCGGGATGGAGGTCGACACTGGCGGCATTGCGGTCAGTTATCACTATTCTCAGAAAGTGACAGCGCTGGCCGGGGATGCCCAAATCCTTGAGCTCGACAGCCGAACCCTTCCAGTCACCACCGAGATTTACGCCATTCCTCGCCGGGATGAGACTGCGTTTCTGGTCGCGCAGCTGGAAAACACCACGCCAGAGCCTTTCCTTGGCGGGGCGGCGACGATCTTTCGCGGTGAGACCCTTATCGGTGAGGTGCAAATGCCATTCCTCGCCGCAGGCGACAACATCACCCTGCCCTTTGGTCCAATCGAAGGGATTCGGTTGGAACATATTGTCGCCGACAATGAGACCGGTGATCGGGGCATTATTTCCACCACCAACACGCGCGAACAGGACACGTCGTTCCGTGTGACCAACCTGACCGGCGAGGCCCAGAAAATCCGCGCGTTTTATCCGCTGACCTATTCCGAGCAAGAGGATCTTGAGGTGGAGGTCACCGCCACCCCGCGCCCGGATGAGGTCAATCACGACGACAAACGCGGCTTGTCCGTATGGGATCTGGACGTGGCGCCGGGCACCACGAAAGAGGTGACCATCAACACATCCCTCAGCTGGCCAGAAGGATATCAGCTTAACTGGCAGCCTTGGTAAGGTCGTTTGATTTATAGGGGGGCAGGTCATCACAGACCTGCGCCTCTAGCTGATTTTGGATGAACCGGTTGACAGACACCCCGAGCGCGTCGGCGGTGTGCTTGAGTTTCACCAATGTTTCCAGTGGAAGTTCCACTCGTAATGTTACCTGAGCCATACATAAGCATGTGCGCAGAAATATTAACCGAGCCCTAACCAGCCGGGCGACAGCTGACAAAACTCACGCGTCAGGCACCAGTTTCACCCCTTCGCACAGAACACTCCCCCGGCAAAAGGGCGAAAGCCACACAGGACAAAATCATACAGGTAGGAACGTCTTCGTCTCAGTGTCGAAATACTCCAACCCACCTTCGCCGATATCGGTCCACAACCCATGCAACGACAACACTTCGCTTTCCACTGCATCCCGCACAAAAGGGAAGGTCATCAGGTTGTTGAGCGAGACAATCACCGCTTCTTTTTCAAGTTCGCGCACAGGGATCTGGGCGTCATGTCCCCCCAGTCTCTCGAAGCCGGGCTTCAGGATCGACATCCAACGCCCCACAAAGCTTTTCTCATCCGCCAGTTCCGGCGCATGGCCGTGGCACATATCATGAAAGCCTTTGACGCCGCCACAGTTGGAATGACCCAGCACAATCAGATGTGTCACATTCAAGGCCGTCACCGCGTATTCCACCGCGGCCGATGTGCCGTGATAATCGCCGCCGGGTTCATGGGGAGGCACCAGATTGGCGATGTTGCGGTGCAAAAAGAATTCACCCTGATCCGCCCCAAAGATAGAGGTCACATGCACCCGGCTGTCACAGCAAGACACGATCATCGCGCGCGGCCGCTGACCTTCATCTGCCAAACGACGATACCACGCCTTGTTTTCAGCATATCCAGTGGCTTTCCAACCCTGGTAACGCTGCACAAGATACGCGGGAAGTGGTTTTGCCTTGTCCATCACGGTCTCCTCCGATTTCGAACGGTTTTACCGAATATTTTCAGGGAATTCGAGAGATTTCTCCTAGGTAGATATACCTTTTCTTGAGACATCCGCCCGCATTGTGTTCGCAATGAGGGAATACGCATGGGGTGTCGCCGTGAGCGAAATAAAGCAACTTCACCATAAAGAAACGGTCCGATTGGACCGTGACCAACTAGAGGTATTGTGCCTGCAACTTGGTCCACAAGGGGCCGACAAGCTGGTCAACCAATCACTAGAGGATCTCGCTGTGGGTCTGTCACATGTCCAAAAAAAGTATCTGTCCGGGCAAGTAGATGAAACCCGGCAAGAGATTCGTAAATTGGTCGATATCGCGCGCAAGCTCGGCATGACCACTTTGGCGCGCGTCGCGCGTGATGCGCTGGATCTGACTGGGGGAAATGATGCTGTGGGATACCACGCGGTTCTCAGTCGATTGACACGTATTGGCGAAGGGTCACTGATCGCCGTGTGGGATTTGCAAGACATGTCTGTCTAAGACGGGTTGCGGGCACAGGTGGGCACGTTAATCTAGGGGCAAATCTCATTTAGATAGGCCCCAAAATGACCTTGCGTTTCGCCCCCCAAACCGATGCTGCCCTTCCTCTTGTGGTGATCCCAAAGGGGGATGAGGCGGCCATCGACCGCTTGCCCGACGTGGTGCGCAACTGGGCACAGGCCAATGGGTTTACCGGCACGTTGGGCGCGGCTTTGGTTGTGCCTGATGTAAACGGCAACCCAAACATGGCTTTGGTCGGATATGGCACCGCAGAAGATCGCGCCCGCAAGCGGTTTGGGCTGGCCGCCGCGCGTGCATCTTTGCCTGCTGGAACATATTCTTTGCACAGCGACTTATCTGGGGCAGAGTTGGAAGAGGCCGCTTTGGGATGGCTTTTGGCGGGGTATCGCTTTGATCGCTACCGTGAACACGCCGCGCCCAAAGCCCAACTGACAGCCCCCGACGGCATTGATGCCACGCGGGTCGAGGCGATTGCCGCTGGCGAAGCGCTGACCCGAAACCTGATCAACACCCCAACCGAAGACATGGGGCCAGCCGATCTTGAGGCCGCGATGTCAAAGCTCGCAGATCAGTTTGGGGCGCAGATCTCGTCCATCCAAGGTGACGCGCTTTTGGCGGAAAACCATCCGATGATCCACGCCGTTGGCCGCGCGGCGGATCAATCCACCCGCGCGCCCCGTTTGATCGACATGCGTTGGGGCGACACGGGTCCGACGCTGACATTGGTGGGCAAAGGCGTATGTTTTGACACCGGTGGGCTGAACTTGAAACCCGGCGCATCAATGGGTTTGATGAAAAAAGATATGGGCGGGGCGGCCACCGTGTTGGGCCTTGCGCATATGATTATGGCGTTGGGGTTAAACCTGCGCCTGCGTGTACTTGTCCCCGCCGTTGAAAACGCCGTTGCGGGCAATGCCTTTCGCCCCGGCGACATTCTGACCAGCCGCAAGGGTCTGACGGTTGAGATCAACAACACCGACGCCGAAGGGCGGCTTGTGCTGGCGGATGCTTTGGCGCTGGCGGATGAGGAAACGCCAGATTTGGTGATCTCGATGGCAACGCTCACCGGGGCTGCTCGGGTTGCGGTTGGTCCTGATTTGTCCCCCTTTTATGCCACCACGCCCGATGATGCTGATGCGGTACGTGGCGGCGCATTGGCCTGCGCGGATCCGGTGTGGGAAATGCCCTTTTGGGCCCCTTACGAGGCGATGATTGAACCGGGCATTGCTGATCTTGACAATGCGCCGAAGGGCGGGTTTGCCGGATCCATTACCGCCGCCTTGTTCCTAAAACGCTTTGTCACCGACACGCCGCGCTATATGCATTTCGACATTTACGGCTGGAACCCGACCGCGGCCCCTGCCCGCCCCAAAGGTGGTGTTGGCATGGGCGCGCGCGCGATCCTTGCCGCTTTGCCAGAGCTGCTTGACCTATGAGCGATCCACGCCTGACCCCCGCAAATCCCCGCGTGGCCCATGACACCCTGCGGGGTCATGTCCAGGCGGATCGGTTCACCCCCGGCATGTTGCGGCGCGTGACCTCACCCGTTGCGGATATCCTGCGCACCCCCGACGGGGCACGCGATCGTCAGGCGCTGTTCGGCGAACATGTGTTGATGCTGGAAGAGGTTGACGGGCATGGGTTTGTTCAGGCCGAGCGGGACGGCTATGTGGGGTATGTACAAACGGCGCATTTGGGCACCGCCCAGCGGGCCAGCCATTGGGTCAGCGCGGCCGCCAGTCATCTTTACCCGCAGCCTGATTTCAAAACCTGCGAGACGGCGCCGCTGTCTTTTGGATCTCGGCTGAACATCACCGCAGACCACGGTCGGTTTAGCGAAACCGCTGACGGTCAATTTGTGCCCTCGACCCATCTGACGCCGGTTGGCACGCATCTTCCCGATCCCACCAAAACGGCGGCGCTGTTTCTGGGCACACCCTACCTTTGGGGCGGCAATTCCAGCGCCGGCATTGATTGTTCCGGGCTGGTGCAGGCCGCGTTGATGGCCGCGGGCTATGACTGTCCGGGCGACAGCGATATGCAGGAAAAGATTGGGCGAAAAATTCCCGAGGGGGCGCCGCTTAATCGTGGGGACCTGCTCTTTTGGAAAGGCCATGTGGCGATGGTCTTTGACCATGACCGCCTGATCCACGCTAATGCACATCACATGGCGGTTGCGCTTGAACCGATTGAGGCGGCGATTGCCCGAATTGCAGAGCAAGGTGACGGGGCGGTTACGGCGCAAAGGCGTTTTCTGCCTTAAACGCGGCGGGCCTAATCAACGGACCGGATCAGCTTTCGTTCAAGCACGCGGAGCACCGCGCGCAGATCGTCGCCGCGTTTCAACACCTGACCGTTCATTGCAATGACGGCGTACTGCCCCTGCCGCAACCGCAGCTTGGGGTGTTTTTCGATGCGGTAAATTGGGTGTTCAGCGGTGCGCCGAAAAACGGAGAAAACCGCCATATCGCGCAGAAAGCTCATGCCGTAATCTCGCCACTCACCCGCAGCCACCATGCGCCCATAGAGCCCCATGATCAGACTCAGTTCCTGTCGTTGAAACGCCACTTGAGGCTGCGCATTGGCGCCCCCGGATGATGGGGTGATGGGGTGCATGTTCATACGCTCAGCTTGCCCTGCCTCCCCCCGCAAATCAATCCCCGCACGCAACACAGTCTTGTGCGCAGCCTTGATCGCCACAAAGTTGCCGCAAAATGGACCCGAGAATTCCTTTTCCTTTCCCTTCCCCCGCCCCGATCCACTGTCATTTCAGGGTCAGTAGCGAGCGCAGGCTCACCCCGGTGTCACGAATTACAGCCCCCACCCAGTATGTGGCACCGGGGCCTACGACCTAACCCGTGCAGTCTTGCGCGGGTTTTGGTGTTTTTGGGGTGCGTCATCTTCGGCACAAGACACTATTGACCAAGCGGTCGGCTTTGTGCATCCTTGAGGAAAGATCAGGGAGAGATCATGACACCAGAGTTGCGCGCAAAGAAATCCGCAGAGGTGATGTGGGGCGATGACCCCGCCAGCCAAGCGCTTGGCATGTCCTTGGATGACATCGGGCCGGGCCGTTCGGTGATGCGCATGACCGTTCGCGGTGACATGGCCAACGGACACGGCATGTGCCACGGCGGGTTCATTTTCACCCTGGCCGACAGCGCCTTTGCCTTTGCCTGCAACAGCTACAACACCCGTGTTGTGGCCCAGCATAATTCGATTACATATCTGAGCCCCGGCCAGTTAGGCGAGATTTTGACCGCCAGTGCAACCGAAGTCAGCCGGGCGGGACGGTCCGGCATTTATGATGTTGAAGTCACCGGCGAAGATGGGCGCAAACTGGCCCTTTTCCGGGGGCATTCTCGCCAAATCAAAGGCGTCCATTTTGACGAAGAACACACCGAGGGCTGAGCCTTTGGACACATGACATTCCGGGCAACTGCCCGCGTTTTTGGGAGGAACGCATGGAAGACCTGACACCGCGCCGCGAAGACCTTGATCCAATTGAGATTGCCTCGCGTGACGAAATCTCTGCGTTGCAACTTAAACGGATGAAATGGTCGCTTAAGCACGCCTATGACAATGTTCCGTTTTATCGCAAACAGTTCGACGATGCGGGCGTGCATCCAGACGATCTTAAATCCCTGTCGGATCTTGCGAAATTCCCGTTCACCGTAAAGCAGGACCTGCGCGACAATTATCCGTTTGGCCTGTTTGCGGTCCCGCGTGAAAAAATCGCGCGCATTCACGCCAGCTCTGGCACCACCGGGCAGCCAACCGTGGTCGGGTACACGCAAAACGACCTGAAGATGTGGGGCGATGTTGTGGGGCGGTGCCTGCGGGCCTCAGGTTTGAAACCCGGTGATGTGCTGCACAACGCCTATGGCTACGGGCTGTTCACTGGCGGCTTGGGCATTCACGGCGGGGCTGAACAATACGGATTGACCGTTGTGCCCGTGTCCGGCGGCATGACCCAAAGGCAGGTCCGTGTGATCGAAGATTTTGGCGCCACGGGCATCACCGTGACCCCATCCTATTCGCTATCCATTCTGGACGCCTATGCCAAACAGGGGCTGGACCCGCGCAAAAGCCCACTAAAGGTTGGGATCTTTGGGGCAGAGCCTTGGACCAACGCAATGCGCGGTGAAATCGAAGATGCGTTTGATATGCATGCTGTTGATATTTACGGGCTTTCCGAAGTCATCGGACCCGGCGTGGCCAACGAATGTGTGGAAACCAAAGACGGGCTGCACATCTGGGAAGACCATTTTTACCCCGAGATCATCAACCCGGACACAGGTGAGGTGGTGGAAGATGGCGAGTTGGGCGAACTGGTGTTTACCTCGCTCACCAAAGAGGGGTTTCCAATCATCCGGTATCGCACCCGTGATCTGACGCGGCTGTTGCCGGGGTCCGCGCGTTCGATGCGCCGGATGGAGAAAATCACCGGCCGGTCCGATGATATGATCATCCTGCGCGGCGTGAATGTTTTCCCGACCCAGATCGAAGAACAGCTGATGGACGTGCCCGCACTGAGCCCACATTTCCAGATCGAATTGACCCGCCCCGCCCGAATGGACGAAATGCATGTCTATGTGGAATTGGCCGATGGTCAGCCCGCCGCCGCATCAGAAGCCGCGGCGCATGCCCTGTCTGGCAAGATCAAATCCAACGTCGGCGTGACCGCCAAGGTCCATGTCACCGACAGCGGAAAGGTTGCGCGCAGCGAGGGGAAAGCGGTAAGGATCGTCGACAACCGGCCAAAGGAGTAACCCATGCCGCGAGGGATCGCCCGCGACCACGAAGAAAAACGCACCGCCATCCGCAAGGGGGCCGCGGCCTATTTCGCTGAACATGGGTTTGATCGCGCGTCGATGACCGGTGCCGCCAAACATTGCGGCGTCTCTAAGGCTTTGATTTATCATTATTACGACAGCAAGGAATTGCTGTTGTATGACATCCTCGACAGCCATCTTTCAACCTTGGTTGCCGAGGTAGAAGCCGCGCCGGAAACGGATGGGTTACGTGGATTGGTGCGGGCTATTTTGGTGGCCTATAAAGGGGCGGATGCCGAGCATAAACTGCAGCTGGATGCGCTGTCAGTGCTGGAACCCAAAGCACAGCAAAAGCTTTTTGCGCTTCAACATCGTCTGATTGACATGATGGGGGACGCGCTGATGAAAGCCGCGCCCGAGGCACTTGGGGATGGGCGCAGGCTGCGTCCTGTGACCATGTCAGTCTTTGGTATTCTGAACTGGTATTATATGTGGAACCGCCCCGGCCAAGGGTTGAGCCGTGAAGAATACGCGGATCTGGTGACTGACATGCTGCTGGGTGGCATTAAGGCTCTGTAACCTCAGCCTCGACCTCAAAATCGAACAGTTTTATGCGCAATTCCCGCCGATCACATTTCTGTTAGTTCCAATTCACACATTCGTTTGTAATGTGGCCTTAGCTATTTTGCCAAACAAGAGGTTCCCATGTTTCACAAAACCAAACTCATCACCACCGCCACCATTGGGCTCGCGCTAAGCGTCTCAGCCTTCTCAACTGCGGCATTGGCGCATGAAGAGGTAAAAAATCCTGTCGTCAAAACCCGGATGATGGCCATGAAAGCCATCGGTGGCAGCATGAAAACCCTTGTTGGGATGGCCAAAGGCGAAATGGCTTTTGATGCCGAAAAAGCGAATGCCGCGATGGCCGTCATTGCAGAGAAAAGCGCAATGGCAGCCCCTTTGTTTGAAGCCAATGAAACCGACCCAGAATCCGAAGCACTTCCGGCGATTTGGGAGAATTGGGACGATTTCGTGAAAAAAATGGATGATCTTACCGTCGCTTCAAAGGCGAATATGACCCTTGCCGATGCAGGATCAGTGGGTGCTGCTTTGGGCCAAGTGGGCGGAGCTTGTAAAGCCTGCCACAGTGATTACCGCAAAAAGTAATCCCTGGGGCACATATCAAAACGGGTCCTTTTTGGGGCCCGTTTTTTTTGTAATATCAGCTGCAATTCACGCCGGTGATGACGTCCTGTTCATCCAGCACAACATTTAAGCGATCAAGCCGATAATCCATTGTAACCGCTTGTCCTGGGCGGATCACCCGCACTGGACCTTTGTGACCCAAGGCGTCAAAGGTGCTAACCGGTTGACCGATCAAATGGGTCAATGCCGCCGCACCACAACTGCCTTTTGGCGCCGGATCCACCATGGCGTTTTCATCACTTTCCGACTGACACGCGCTTAGGATCAGCATCGCCAAACCCGCACCAACCGCATATAATTTTGCTGTTTTCATACCCTTTTTTCCTCTCTATGTCGGGCAAAGACAACGGGCTGTCGTGCGCGTGTTGATTTCACGCGGGCTTTCGCCCAACCTAAGACAACGAAATTGGAGGATCCCCCGATGATGCGCACCCGTGCAGCCGTCGCCGTTGAGGCCGGCAAACCGCTTGAGATTATGGAAGTGAACCTTGAAGGCCCGCGCGCGGGTGAGGTTTTGGTGGAAATCAAAGCCACCGGTCTGTGCCACACGGATGAATTCACCCGGTCCGGCGATGACCCCGAGGGGATCTTTCCGGCGATCTTGGGCCACGAAGGTGCAGGCGTTGTGATTGAGGTGGGCGAAGGCGTGACATCTTTGGAAGTGGGCGATCATGTGATCCCGCTTTACACCCCAGAATGCCGCGAATGCGACTATTGTCTGAACCCTAAAACCAACCTGTGCCAGTCGATCCGCTCGACCCAAGGGGCGGGGCTTTTGCCCGATGGCAGCACGCGGTTCTCGATGCTCGACGGCACGCCGATCCATCACTACATGGGCTGCTCCACCTTCGCCAACCATACGGTTGTGCCGGAAATTGCACTGGCCAAAGTGCGCAAAGACGCGCCGTTTGAAAAGATCTGTTACATCGGCTGCGGCGTGACCACCGGCATCGGCGCGGTGATCAACACGGCCAAAGTTGAAATCGGGTCGACCGCAATTGTGTTTGGTCTGGGCGGCATCGGTTTAAACGTGATCCAAGGCCTGCGCTTGGCTGGGGCGGACCAGATTGTCGGCGTTGACCTGAACGACAGCAAAATCGAAATGGGCGAGCATTTCGGTATGACCGATTTCGTGAACCCGTCCAAAGTTGAGGGCGATCTGGTTGCGCATTTGGTCGAACTGACCGGCGGCGGCGCGGATTACACCTTTGACGCCACCGGCAACGTCAGCGTCATGCGCACCGCACTTGAAGCGGCGCACAAAGGTTGGGGCGAAAGCATCATCATTGGCGTTGCCCCCGCAGGTGCCGAAATCTCCACCCGGCCGTTCCAATTGGTCACCGGGCGCAGCTGGCGCGGCACCGCATTTGGCGGCGCATCTGGCCGGACGGACGTGCCCAAAATTGTCGATTGGTACATGGACGGCAAGATCGAGATCGACCCGATGATCACCCACACGATGGGCTTGGATGACATCAACAAAGGCTTTGATCTGATGCACAAAGGCGAAAGCATTCGCGGTGTTGTGATCTATTGATCAGGGTTACATAACGACGAAAAGGGGGGCCGATGCGCCCCCCTTTTTGTTGCATATCTCGCCGTTGTCCTTGGGGTAAATCTTTGCTTAGAAACTCTTGTCGACAACGGTTGCTTTCGGGATATAATTCAGTAAATTAGAACCATTCTAATCAGGAGCTTTCCATGCTGTCCGGCACCCTAAACCGTCGTCGTTTCTCTGATCTGTCAGAACAAGAAATCCTCGCGTTGGCCATTTCCAACGAGGAAGATGACGCGCGGATTTACCGTCAATATGCCGAGCTTTTGCGCGCTGATTATCCGTCATCTGCAAAGGTGTTTGACGGAATGGCCGAGGAAGAGGATGAGCATCGCCGCATCCTGATCGACGCCCACAAAGCCCGTTTTGGCGATATGATCCCCCTGATCCGCCGCGAACATGTGGCTGGGTTCTACGCCCGCCGCCCCGTGTGGCTGGTGGAAAACCTCGGCCTTGAAACCATCCGGGCTGAGGCGCGCGAGATGGAACGACAGGCCGAGCAGTTTTACCGCAAAGCCGCCGACCGGACATCAGACGCAGACACCCGCATGCTGTTGGGCGACCTTGCCGCCGCTGAAGCCGACCATGGCAATATCGCCGGGCAGCTTGAAGCCAAACACCTTGGCGACAATGAACGATCAGAGGAAGACGCAGATCAGCATCGCCAGTTTATTCTGACCTGGGTGCAGCCTGGCCTTGCGGGTCTGATGGATGGGTCTGTCTCTACCCTCGCGCCCATTTTTGCGGTCGCTTTTGCCACCCATGACACCCACACCACGTTTCTGGTTGGGCTGGCAGCATCCGTTGGTGCGGGCATTTCTATGGGCTTTACCGAAGCCGCCTCAGATGACGGCGAATTGTCGGGACGCGGAAGCCCGGTAAAGCGCGGCTTTGCCTCTGGCATCATGACCACGGTCGGCGGATTGGGCCACGCCCTGCCCTATTTGATCACCGATTTCTGGACCGCAACGAGCATCGCACTCATCGTCGTGTTTTTGGAACTTTGGGCCATCGTCTGGATCCAGAATAAATTCATGCAAACGCCCTTTCTGCGGGCCACAATCCAAGTGGTGTTGGGCGGAGCATTGGTGTTTGCCGCCGGCGCGCTGATTGGCGCGGGATAGCGCGCGTCTTTTTTCTTGTTCACAATATCCTCGCCGAAGGCAAGAAAACCCACATCACGCACGCGATTTCGCATTGCCAAAGGACCTTAAGCCATGCTGGATGGGGCAAATCCTGAAAGGACAGCCCCATGTGCACTCCCACGTCTGATTGCACCGCAATTCCAACCGAGCAGATCTTGAACGACCGGGTGCGCGTGACCGAATGGCGTTTCCCGCACAAAGGCGCGCGCACAGGGTGGCACACACATGAATATGACTATGTGGTTGTGCCCATGTTTGACGGTGTTTTGCGCATTGAATTGCCGGGGGGTGAGGTGATCTTGGCCGAGCTAAAGACCGGCGTGCCATACTTTCGCGAACTGGGCGTCGAGCATGACGTGATCAGCGACAACGACTTTGACTGCGCCTTTATTGAGGTTGAATTGCTCGATGCACCAAAGTCGCACGGATGACCGATGACCCCCTTCTTTTCCATGGCACGACGCGCAGATGATTGATGTCTTGCTACAAACCCTGCCGTTCTTCGCCCTGATCGGTCTTGGCTTTGGGGCGGCGGCGCGTGGGTTTTTTCCACCGGAGGCCACGGCCTATTTGACCCGGTTTGTGTTCTATTTCGCGCTGTCTGCAATGCTCTTTCGGTTTGCGGCGAACCTGTCGTTGGGAGAGGTGCTGGATTGGCCCTTTATCTGGGCCTATGCCTCTGGTGGGATTGTGCTTTATGCCATTGCCACGGTCATCGCCCTGTTGCGCAAAGTTGGCGTCGAAGAAGCCGCAGTAGAAGCGCAATGCGCGGTGATCGGCAACACCGGCTTTCTTGGCGTACCCATGCTTGCGCTCTTGTTGGGCGAGGCGGCGATTGGCCCGGTCATGCTGGTGCTGGCGGTTGATCTTTTCCTTTTTGGCAGCCTGATTGTGATCATCATCACCGGATATCGCGATGGGCGTGTGAGCCCCAAAATCCTTGCGACCATCACCAAAGGGCTGACCACCAACCCGATGATCGTCTCGATCGGATTGGGGTTTTTATGGTCGGCCACGGGGTGGGCGCTGCCCGGCCCTGTTGATCGGTTTTTGGAACTTCTGGGCGGGGCCTCAACCCCCGGCGCGCTCTTTGCCATTGGCGCCTCTCTGGCCATCAAATCGGCTGAGCGCTTGTCCGTCGCCAGTTGGCTCAGCTTTGCCAAATTGGTGCTGCACCCCACCCTTGTCGCCTTTTTCGCGCTTGTGGTCTTTGACGTCGCGGCCTATCCCGCTGGCGTGATGATTGCGGCATCTGCCCTTCCGGTGGCGGGCAATGTCTATATCCTCGCGCAGCATTATGGCGTGGCCCCGCATCGGGTGTCGACCGCCATTCTTGTCTCGACCCTGGTGTCGATCCTAACCGTGTCCACCGTTATTGCATGGGTGAGTGTATGATCCTTTTGACCGGCGCCTATCGTCTGTTTTTCCCCGCGGCGGGCCTTTTGGCCGGAATCGCAATTCCCCTTTGGTTGGTGCTTTACATGGGCGCCGCTGATTTGGTTGAGGATCCTTTGGCCTGGCACCAACACGAGATGCTTTGGGGCTATTTGCCCGCCGCCTTGGCAGGGTTCCTCTTTACCGCCATTCCCAATTGGACCCGACGCCCACCGCTGTCGCCTGCACCGCTTGGCGCGTTGTTTGCGCAGTGGCTGCTTGCGCGGATCTTGATGTTTCTTGCACCCGAAGCGTTCATTTCCCAACTGATCGCCGTGGCGTTTTTGCCCACCGTGGCCGGGCTTGCCCTGCGCGAGTTGGTGGCCTCAGATAACCGCCGCAACTTTGTGGTGGCGGCGATGGTGATGCTGCTTGCCATCTCGCAAGCGGTGTTTTTATGGGCGGATGCTGAACTTGGGTTGACCATGGGGTTTGCCTTGGCCTTTGTCCTCATGGCGCAGATCGGTGGACGGGTAACGCCCGCCTTTAGCCGCAACTGGTTGAAAGCGCGCGGTATCGCGGGTTTGCCGCCCAGTTTTAGCCCCCTGGACCGGGTCAGCCTGATCATTGCGGTCACGGCCGCCGTGGCTTGGGTCGTCTTTGGGGCCACACAGGTTACCGGCTTTGTGGCCAGTCTCGCCGCCCTTGCCCTGACCATACGGCTGGTCCGTTGGCGCGGGTGGTCGGTCATTTCTGAACCGCTGTTGTTTGCCCAACATGCCGCATATCTTTGGTTGCCTGTGTCCATGGCTTTGTTGGCTTTGACGTCCCTCACCGACCTGTCCAGCCTTGCGCAAGTCCGCCACGCGTTGGGGGCGGGCGCGATTGGCACCATGACCGTGATTGTCATGTTGCGCGCGCTTTTGGGCCATTCCGGGCGCGCCATCACTGCCACCCCGATTGACCGGGCGCTTTTGGTGTTTCTGCATCTGGGCGCCGTGCTGCGGGTGGTTGCCGAATGGGCGGATGACCCGATGATCTTTATTCACGCAGGTGGCACATTGTGGGCGCTCGGCATGATCCTTTTTGCGATCCGTGCTTTGCCCATTGCCTTTGCCCCGCGCGCATAGTTACCTCTGCCCCACAGAAAATCAGGAGCACCCTTATGGAAACCCTCTCAGAAAATGCCTGCTTTGGCGGCACCCAAGGTGTTTACAAACATGCCTCTTCGGCCACCGGAACGGATATGACCTTTGGCCTGTTTCAACCGGCTGAAGCGCTGGACGGCCCGGTGCCTGTGCTTTGGTATTTGTCTGGCCTGACCTGCACCCATGAGAACGCGATGACCAAAGCGGGCGCGCAAGCGTGGGCCGCAAACGAAGGCATCGCACTGATCTTTCCCGACACCTCGCCGCGCGGCGAAGGGGTGGCCGATGATGAGGCCTATGACCTAGGTCAGGGGGCCGGGTTTTATGTGAATGCCACCCAAGACCCTTGGGCCAAGCATTTCCGTATGTGGGATTATCTGGTCGAAGACCTGCCCGAATTGGTGTTCAACGAATTTGCCTTAGACAGCGAACGCCAAGGCATCACCGGGCATTCAATGGGCGGTCACGGTGCGCTGACAATGGCGATGACATTGACCGACCGCTTCCGGTCTGTGTCGGCCTTTGCGCCCATCGCCAACCCCACCGCATCCGACTGGGGCCGCAAGCAATTGGGGGCTTATCTTGGCGACGATGACACCAAATGGGCCGCGCATGACGCATCGCTTTTGATGGCCGATAAGGGTTTTGACGGGCCGGTCCTGATTGATCAGGGTGCGTCCGATCAGTTCCTCGACCTTCTGAAACCCGAAGCTTTGGCCGCAGCTATTGCCGCCAAACGCCAAGAGGCGACATTCCGGATGCAGCCGGGCTATGACCACAGCTATTACTTTGTATCGAGCTTTATGGAAGACCACGTCGCCTTCCACGCGGATGCGCTTTACGCATGAGTGACGCGCCCAAAGAGCCCGCGATCTATATTGATGCGGACGCCTGCCCGGTGAAAGCCGAAGCCGAAGCGGTGGCCACGCGCCACCGGATGCGGATCTATTTCGTCTCAAACGGCGGATTGCGCCCGTCGCAAAACCCGTTGGTTGAGATGATTTATGTCGCCGACGGGCCAGATGTGGCGGACATGTGGATCGCGGATCGGGCGGGCAAGGGTGACGTAGTGGTCACCGGCGACATTCCGTTGGCGGCAAAATGCGTGGCAACCGGCGCGCAAGTGCTGCGCCCCAACGGCGAAGCCTTGTCTGAGCGCAACATCGGCCAGACGCTCGCCACGCGCGACCTCATGACAGACCTGCGCGCGGCGGATCCCTTTCGCCAAGGCGGCGGCAAACCGTTTTCCAAAGCAGATCGTTCGCGGTTTCGCGATGGGTTGGACCGGGCCGTTTTGGCGGCAAAGCGCGCCCTGATCTAGCCACCGCCCAAGCATCGGGCCTGCTCATGGTTCTTTTCCGCACCGTTTTCCCCTTATCTCACACCCTCAACTCCTGTGTTCTGGGGCAAGAGCGCAAGCTCGGGTCTGTTTCAGGAGGGGAACATGGAATTACTGATTAGCCTTATCGCAGGCGCCATCGGCGGGAATGTCTCGGGCAAAGCTGTGTCATCTATCAACCAAGGCACGTTGATCAACTCAATCGCGGGCATCGTGGGCGGGGGGCTTGGCGGTCAAATCCTGTCGATGGTTGGCGCTGGCGGCTTGGCCGGTGGCGGCATGGATTTGATGGGTATCATCGGTCAACTGGCGTCTGGCGGCGTTGGCGGCGGCGTGGTTCTGGCCATTGTCAGCGTGATCAAAAACGCGATGGCCAAGTAACAGAAATACCGGGTGGGGCCGGGTGTTGTTTGTTTAACGAGTGTTCAGGGGGCCATGTGCCCCCTTTTTCTTTGGGCACGCCGCGCAGAATTACCCCCAGATCGCTCTTTCCCGCCCCTTTTCCAAAGCAATTCCCGCAAGCTCCCTTGCCTAACGGCGCGTCGCTTTGTAGGCATAAAGTGACTTTTACAAGAGGGCCTTCTTATGCCGCATAGCGACCCGAAAACCCTTGTTTCGACCGATTGGCTCGAAACCCACCTGAATGATCCTGACCTGCGCGTGATCGACGCCAGTTGGTATATGCCGGATATGGAACGCGACGCCGAGGCGGAGTATAACGCCGCGCATATTCCCGGCGCGCGCTATTTTGATATTGATGAAATTGCCGACCTGCGTTCAGACCTGCCACATATGGTCCCCCCGGTTGAAAAGTTCATGTCGCGTATGCGCGCGATGGGTATTGGCGACGGCCATCAGGTTGTTGTCTATGACGGCATCGGAAATGGGATGAGCATGTTTTCCGCCGCCCGCGTGTGGTGGATGTTTCGTCTGATGGGCAAGACAGATATCGCGGTGCTGGATGGTGGCTTTGCCAAATGGCAAGCCGAAGGTCGGATGATCGAGGATCTCCCCCCCGTCATTCGCGATCGCCATATGACCGTGTCGCGTCAGGCCCATATGATCAAAGATGTGACCCAAGTGGCGGCGGCCTCAAAGCTGGGCGATTATGAAATCGTTGACGCGCGTGGGGCGGAGCGTTTCCGCGGTGACGTGGCTGAACCGCGCGAAGGCCTTCGCGCAGGGCATATCCCGAACTCAAAAAATCTGCCCTTTGGCGAGCTGTTTAATGCGGACGGCACCATGAAGGACAAAGACGCCATTCGCGCCGCCTTTGAGGCCGCAAATGTTGATCTGAAGAAACCCGCCATCCTGTCCTGTGGCTCAGGCGTGACCGCCAGCATTCTTGCCCTTGGGCTGGAACGCATCGGCCATGACCGCCACGCCGTTTATGACGGCAGCTGGTCAGAATGGGGCATGTATAACGACCTGAAAGTCGCAACCGGAGAATAACGCGATGTTCAACACATTGAAGTCCCAGCCCGTCGATAAAATCATGGCGCTGATGCAAATGTACCGCGAAGACGCGCGCGAAGGTAAAATTGACCTTGGCGTTGGCGTTTACAAAAACGCGCTTGGTGTAACGCCAGTGATGCGTGCGGTGAAAGCTGCCGAAAAGGTGCTCTGGGACGTGGAAGGCACCAAATCCTACACCGGGCTTGCGGGGGACCCTGCGTTTGGCAAGGCGCTGTCCGGGCTGGTTCTGGGCGACACTGTTGATGCGGACCGCCTGTCGATGGCGGCCCAACCGGGCGGCACCGGCGCGATCCACCAAGCGGTTGAGCTGATCAAAATGGCCAACCCCGATGCCACCATCTGGCTGTCGGCCCCCACTTGGCCAAACCACCCATCGATCATCAAACACCTTGGCATGGCGATGGCGGAATACCGTTATTTCGACAATGAAACCCGTGCGGTGGATTTCGACGGCATGATGGAAGACCTGAAGGGCGTGAAAGCCGGCGACGCGGTGCTTTTGCATGGCTGCTGCCACAACCCCACCGGTGCCAACCTGAATGTTGAACAGTGGAAAGAGGTCGCGACACTCATCGAGGCCAAAGGCGCGACCCCCTTCATCGACATTGCTTATCAGGGCTTTGGTGACGGTTTGGAAGAAGATGCCGCAGGCGTACGTCTGGTGGCGCAAATGGTGCCAGAAACCATGGTCGCGGCGAGCTGTTCCAAGAACTTCGGCATCTACCGCGAGCGTACTGGGCTGTTGTTCACCGTCTCAAATGACGCGGCGCAAGCCAAAGTGACCCAGCAAAACCTGACCCACCTGAACCGTCAGAACTTTAGCTTTCCCCCCGATCACGGCGCACGTTTGGTGACCATGATCTTGGAAGACGATGGCCTGAAAGCGGATTGGATGGCAGAACTGGAAGAGGTGCGCACCGGCATGCTTGGCCTGCGCACACAACTGGCGGACGCCCTGCGCGAACGCTCTGGATCTGATCGCTTTGGCTTTATTGCCGATCACCGCGGCATGTTCTCGCGCCTTGGGGCCAGCCCTGAACAAGTTGAGAAAATGCGCGTCGATCACGGTATCTACATGGTGGGCGACAGCCGGATGAACATTGCCGGGCTGAACGAGGCAACGATCCCAGTCCTTGCAGATGCGATCATCGCCGCTGGCGTATAATCCGCACCAACAAAGCGAAAACCAAAGGGGACGCATAAGGCGTCCCCTTTTCCTGTTGGACTTACGTCCCCTTCAACGCGATTTTGGCTTTTTTCTTGTTCCAAATATCCTCGCCGAAGGCAAACGCCGCGCAGGCTGCGCGGCGTTATTTCGGTCTGATCAGCTGTTGGTGAACTCGGGATAGGCTTCCATGCCCAGCTCAGCCACATCCAATCCGCGCATCTCGTCATCCGCATCCACCCGCAGGCCAACTGTGCTTTTAATCACAGTGAACAGGATATAGCTGACCACAAAGGTGAAGCCGCCGATTGCTGCAAAGCCGATGAACTGATTGACGATACTTGCGTCAGAGTTGGTCCAGGCCACAATCATTGTACCCCAAGCGCCAGCAACCAAGTGCACCGGAATGGCGCCAACAACGTCGTCGATCTTGAGCTTATCCAAAAACGGCACCGCATAAACCACAATCGCGCCACCAATGCCGCCGATGATCAGCGCTTGAAAAAGGCTTGGCGCCAAGGGTTCCGCAGTAATCGACACAAGGCCAGCCAGTGCGCCGTTCAGCACCATGGTCAGGTCAGGCTTGCCAAAGGACACTTGGGTCAACACCAGCGCCACAATCGCCCCAGATGCTGCCGCCATATTGGTGTTGGCAAAGATGCGGCTAATGTCGGTCACATCGCCAATGGTGCCCATCGCAAGCTGTGATCCACCGTTAAAGCCGAACCAACCGAGCCACAGGATGAACGTCCCCAAAGTGGCCAGTGCAAGGTTTGACCCCGGCATAGGCACAACGCGACCGTCTTTGAATTTGCCCAAACGCGGCCCCAGAACCAACGCCCCAGCCAAAGCGGCAAACCCACCAGCAGCGTGTACAAGGGTCGAGCCTGCAAAGTCTTGAAAGCCCAGGCCATCAAGCCAGCCGCCGCCCCATTTCCATGACGCTTCAATCGGGTAAATCACACCGGTCAGAAGCAGCACAAACAACAGGAACGGCCACAGTTTAATACGTTCCGCCAACGTCCCAGACACAATCGACGCCGTGGTTGCACAGAACATCAATTGAAAGAAAAAGTCAGAGCCAACAGAGGCATAACCCACGTCAACGCCGTCCGCCCCAACGCCAACCGCTTCCAATGTGGCCGGTGCAATCGCCCCTAAAAAGCCCGGAATGATCCACGCATCGCCCGGATACATCAGCCCATAACCAACCAGCCAGTAAAGGATCGCCGCCAGCGAAAACAGCGTCACGTTTTTGATCAGCTGCATGGTCACGTTTTTGGAACGCACCAATCCGGCCTCGAGCATCGCAAAGCCCGCCGCCATCCAAAAGACCAGAAATCCGCCGACCAAAAAGAGCAGAGTTGTTAAAATATACTGGGTCTGCGCGGCGGTTTCACCCTCGGCCAGCGCCATCCCCGGAGCTGCAATCAATGCAGCAGTGATCAATAGTCGTTTCATCATCGTCCCCTCAGACTGCGTCCATGTCGGTTTCGCCGGTGCGCACCCGAAGGGCGCTGGCGACATCCAGAGTAAAGATTTTGCCGTCACCGATTTTGCCGGTCAGCGCGGATTTGGCGATGGCTGCAACCACGTCGTCAGCCAGTTCATCCCCCACCACAATTTCCAGTTTCAGTTTCGGCAGGAAGTTCACCGCATATTCGGCCCCGCGATAAATTTCTGTGTGGCCTGATTGGGCGCCAAAGCCTTTGACTTCGGTCACCATCATGCCGCTCACGCCCAACGCCACGAGGGCTTCGCGCACCTCGTCGAGCTTAAAGGGCTTGATCGCTGCTATGATCAGTTTCACGCCATTCTCCTTTTTTGGTCTGTGTCTGGTTGTCCCTATCGGGGCGCAGAGCGGCGGGAATGGGCAGGGGTTTGGGTGAAAAACAGCCCGGCGAAAGCGTAGAAAACCGTCGCTGCGCAAAAATGCTGCACCTGCAAAATAGGTCTGCCTGTTTATTGGGCAGCCAACTTTAACCAAACGCGCACCGCCTAAGCGGGAAAGAACGCGGAATTACGCAAAGATCCGGGGGAAACACCGCGAATTCTCGCGTGGGGGTGGGGATCGGGCTACACAGCCCCCATATGATTCGTTACTTTGTGATCAACGAGCAGATCTGGAATTTGAGACCATGAGCCCAACCGGCCGCAAACGCCCCACCTTGGTGGCGGACCAACGCTATCCCAACGCAAAGAGCGCGGCGAAAAAGCCCGCCCGTAAAACTGCGTCTAAATCTGCGGCCAAGCCTGCGGCACGAAAAACAGCCGCCAAGCGGCGCACACCCGCACCCAAGCGGGGCGGCGGGGGCGGAGGGGGCGGCAGCATCCTGATGTGGCCCGTGCATTTCGTGATGTGGCTTTTGCGGATGCTCTGGCGTTTGATGTGGAAAGGGGCCGTCGTGGTCACATTGATCATTGCGGCGTCCGTGTTCTATGTGGCCTCAACCCTCCCCGAGTTGACCACAATGCTTGATGGGCGCGCCAAGGGGTCGGTAACGATCCTGGACCGCTACGGCGATGTCTACGCATGGCGCGGCGATCAGCGCGGCGGCACGGTCACGTCTGAAACTGTCAGCCCCTATCTGAAAAACGCAGTGGTCGCATCCGAAGACAAGCGGTTTTACCGCCACTTTGGTGTAAGCCCGCGCGGCATTGCCTCCGCGGTGCGTATCAACCTGCGGGCCGGGCGCGGGCCTTTGTCGGGCAACGGTGGGTCGACATTGACGCAACAGGTGGCAAAGCTGCTGTGCCTTGGTGTGCCTTATGATGCGGACACCTGGAAAAACGAAGCGGCGTATGAGGCGGACTGTCGGCAGGGGTCGCTCTGGCGCAAAGTCAAGGAAGCTGTCTATTCGATGGCGTTGGAGACGAAATTTTCCAAGGCAGAAATCCTGACGATCTATTTTAATCGCGCTTATCTGGGCGCAGGATCGCATGGGTTTGATGCCGCGTCACGGCGCTACTTCGCTATTCCTGCGGCAGATCTAAACCCGGCACAGGCCGCGATGTTGGCGGGCATGCTGCCCAAGCCATCGGTTTATGCGCCGACGAACAATCTGAAGCGATCGCAGGATCGTGCAGCCACAGTGCTGCGATTGATGCGCGAACAGGACTATATCACCGCCAAGCAAGAGGCCTATTTTCAGGCCAACCCGGCGACCCTGTCCAAAGCGGCCAAAGCCCAGGCAGGGGGATATTTCGCTGATTGGATCATGCGCGATATGCCCGCTTTCCTGACCCGCAAAACAACCGAAGATGTAGTGATCAAATCAACGCTGGATCCTGAAATTCAGACCGCAGCCGAAGCAGCGGTGAACTGGGTGTTTGCCAATAAGGTCCGCGACGGGTCCAAAGCACAGGCCGCGATTGTGGTGATGAGCGCGGATGGCGCCGTGCGCGCCATGGTCGGCGGGCGCGACATGCGGGTGACCGGTGCATTCAACCGCGCAACCCAGGCCAGTCGCCAGACCGGATCGTCATTCAAGCCATTTGTCTATGCGGCGGCGCTGGACCTTGGGTACAGCTGGAATGATTTTGTGCTCGATGAACCCTACTGTCTGAATGTGCCTGGATCTGGCGAATGGTGCCCCAAGAACTATACCCGCAAGCACTATGGCAACGTCAGCCTCACCGACGCTTTGGCCAAATCGCTGAACGTGCCGGCCGTGAAAGTGTCCGAGGCCGTGGGGCGCGAGGCGGTAAAAACCGTGGCGTCAATGTTTGGCATTGAAAGCGATCTGGCGGACGGTCCGGCACTGGCGCTTGGGGCTTCGGAAAGCACGTTGCTGGAAACCACAGGTGCCTATGCGGGCATTCTGAACGGTGGTCGTTCGGTCACGCCTTACGGCCTGACGGAGCTGTCGCTGGTGGGGGATAACTCTCCTTTGATGACGCAAACCGGCGGCATGGGTGAACGGGTGATTTCCAAATCGGCCGATGAGCAGCTTGTCTATATGATGAATCAGGTGGTTGAGGTTGGATCCGGTCATCGCGCCCGTATCGAAGGGCGCGAAGTTGCTGGGAAAACGGGGACCACCCAGGGCGCCAAAGATGCGTGGTTCATTGGGTTTACCGCCGATTACGTGGCGGGTGTCTGGATGGGGTATGATGATAACACCCCCCTGAAGGGCGTAACCGGCGGTGGCTTACCAGCCGAGGTGTGGCAGCACGCGATGGCGAAGATCCATGAGGGGCTGCCCCCGCGCCCGTTGCCCATGATCCGCCCCGGCGCTGCCCCGCAATTTGAGGGCGAGAATTTTTCCTCTGATCCCAATGCGGGTGGCAATGGCACACGAACACAGCCGCGTGGAAATGATCTTCAGGATGCGGTTGAGAATGTAATCATCAACACCCTGCGGTCGATTTTTGGCCAAGGCAACTAAGCCACAACGTGATCTGGGGACGCAGTGATCGCGGCCCCAGATCACGAAAAACAATCAGGCGGAGCAGTCCGCCACGCTGATCACATAGCGATCAATCAGGATTTCGTCAGGGTCACGGTACGTAAAGATCACCTGCCCTCCACGGCTCAGCGGCCCACCAAAACTTTCGGCTGGGCAGACGATCTCTGCCAAGGTGGAGGTTGAGTTCATGGCGACCCCGGGTTGGTGGTCCGACACGACATACACAAACTCCAGCGATTTTCCCTCTGCATCGACTCGCGTTAAGGTCTTCACCTCATCTAGTTCCATCGGAAGGCTTGCGCGCATCCCCTCGCTTTCGCTTGCGAAATACTCCTCTACGGTCATCGCACCCGAGATAAGACCAACGAGTGTGGTGCTGTCCACGACATCATACGCGGGGGTTTCATCCAGCACCTTCGATAAGGCCTGCCCCATGATGATTGCGACCAGAGCTGTGACAAGCAAGATTGGGTTTCGGACATAACGCACCATTCGCCCGCGCATGGGTTTCTGTTGGTCCGCCATCGCAGGGGTGAAAAGAAGAACAAGAGCGACGATTGGAACAAACCCCATCCAGGCATATTTGCTGTCTCCGCGCATGTTCATCGAGCGGGCGGCCGAGGCGTAATACAGCATTCCCCCTAGACCAGCGGCGCCGGTAAAAATCACCGTGATCAGGATCCAAAGAAGGCCAAGGTCTGCAGCAAACGGCACCGCATGCCCCCCCAGTTGAAGGGCCACGACACCAACGTTGAACAGCGCCTTGGCCCACAGAAAAGCCAGTCGTCCGATAGAGTGGCGGATGGTCAGGCGCCACGCCGCAATTAGCCCCCCCAAAATGGCGCAAAGGATGCCGGCAAACATCAGCGTCCATTCCGGCAAAAGAAGGATATGAATAAAAATGCGGTCCAAATGCTCGCTCCTAAATATTGTCACGCCCCTCTCTAATAGGTTGCGTCATGGGGGGCAATTCTCGCGCAAGATACGTTACGGAAAACGCAGAGGATTCAGGCCTTTGGTCATAGAAAACCCCACAGCGCGGCGCGCGGTGGGGCAGTCCGTTGTTCACAAATGTCGTGGACCGATCAGCCGTAAAGCTGGCGGGCCTGACGGAAAGACAGCAATTGTTTGCTTTTCTCATCCCAAAGATGCAGACGCGCGCAGGCAAAGCTTTCACGGATGGTCATCCGGTTGATTTGCGCCAAGACGGAATGATCTTTAAGCACCTCTGTCAGGCGGTAAAACGGGATGCGGCTGTAGAGGTGATGCACATGGTGGATGCCGATATTGGCGCTGAACCATTGCAATACTGGTGGCAATACATAGTGCGAGCTGCCGTGCAGGGCCGCATCATGCAGTTGCCAATTTTCGTCTTCATTCCATGTCGTGTTTTCAAACTGATGCTGAACATAAAACAGCCACATGCCCCCTGTCGCCGCCAGCAAAGTGGAGGGCAGGAAAATCAGAAACACGGCCGAGAGACCGCCAAAATACCAGATCACGGCGATGCCAATAAAGATCGACAGGTTGGTGCCCATGGCGCTGATCCAATAACGCGCGCTGTTCATCAGGCCAACGGGCAAGCGGTTTTGCAAAAGGAACAGATAGCTTGGTCCAAAACCAAACAACACAACAGGGTTGCGGTACAGGCGATACATCAAGCGGTGGAACGGGGTCAAAGCCTCGTATTCGGCAACGGTCATCGTATGGATGTCACCAATGCCACGTTTGCCAAGATTACCCGCCGAGCTGTGGTGGATTGAATGGGTCCGGCGCCACACATCATATGGGGTCAGCGTCAGCACGCCAATCACGCGGCCCACCCAATCGCTCACGGCGCGATGCTTGAAGAACGAGCCATGTCCGCAATCATGTTGGATCGTGAAAAGGCGCAATAGAAACGCCGCATTCAGGACCGAAATGCCAAAGGTCAACCAGTAACTGACGGAAAGAGACAGCCACGCCAAAACCCATAGGGCAATGAAGGGGATGAACGTCACGCCCAGCTCAAAGCTGCTGCGCAATGCATCTGGTTCGCGATAATTGGCCAAGGTTTTCACCCATTCGCGTGCGGAAAGGGTTTCGCTGTTGAGCGGGTGGTCTGATGTATCTTTCATGCGCCTGCTTTTTCGTTGGTCCCGGAAACGGATAAACCACCAGCCCTATATGGCAAGTAAAAACGCGCCCAAGACACGTCAACGTGCGGATCTGTCCCAGAATGCTGCGGATTTGTTCATTCAAATACGAAAAAACCCCGGCGCATTTCGCGTCAGGGTTTTCTTAGGTTTACCTATGGGTAAGGCGCGGGCGCGACTGGGCTGTCTGACGCATGATTAACTTGTGCTGATTCTGCGGCAGGCCCGTTTGCATCCAAGCGATCAGACCTTGGACAGATCCCTGATCAACAGGTCCAGATCACCCTTGCGCTTATCCAACATCGCGCCAATTTCTTTGCGCTCAGATTTCACGATTGAAATTCCTTCGACCTGCATGTCGATGAATTTACCGTTTTTCGCAGCCACAATGAACACCACATCAAAGGGGGACATGCCCTTAAGCTTGGTCATCGTCAGCACTTCGAACCGGTTTTTCACCGCCTTGGTGCTCACGACTTCGATCTTCCCGCCCTTAAATTCCCGAAAGCGGCTGCCATAGCGTTGCGCAATATAACCAGTGAACGCCTTGGTGAAAGCGCGTTTCTGCGACGCCGTCGCGCTGCGACCATCCACACCAAGCGCTGACAGAGCAATGAAATTCACGTCAGCATATTTGGTGAAAACACCTTTGAAACGGGAAATCATCTTTGCCTCGGCTGCGCCGGAATTGATGATCGCATTAATATCGCCCACCACCTTGCCAATCAGGGTTTCCGCTTGCCCCCCCGAGATTGCCGCAAAAGCAGCCGCTGGGGCCGCCATTGCGCCAGCCAAAAGACCCATCATTGTGCGTCGGTTCAACATCACTTTACCCACCATATGCATCGTACAAATCGTCCAGTTCATTATCCTCGACCACCTGCCCCAGCTCATACCGGCGACTGTCGAGGTAATAGAGTTGCAGCGTGCCGTAGCCATCGCCATCACTGTAAAGAATACTATCAACACTATCGGCAAAATCATAACGATCACCGAATTTTGACATTACCCAAGCAGCTTTCGGCAGCTGACGCACTTCGGTCGGCAACACATAGCTTAGCGGGTTCAGCATGAAATCGCCCAAGATACCCAGGCCATCACGTTCCGTTGACGCACCAAAGAAAGGCAGCACAACATAGTCGCCTTCGGGCATTCCCCAAACATGCAGGGTCTCGCCGAAATCACTCTTGCGCTCCTCCAGACCAATGTCGCTGGCCACATCAAACAGACCTAACAGGCCAAGCGTCGAGTTGAACAAGAAGCGCACCGTATTGTGCACCGCATCGTCAATCTGACCTTGCAAAAGCTTATTGACCACCACGCCCGGCAGGCTGGCATTTTCCGCGAACATGGCAACCGAATTGCGCACCGGTTTGGGCACTTGCCCATAAGAATCCGCCGCCGGGCTGATCAATGCCCGATCAAGTGCAATATTGGCCTTATAGGTCCGTCGGTTCTGCGCCTCATGTGGATCATCATAACCCGTAGGCGCCGGCGCTTTTGCACAGGCACCAAGCACGGTCAGCACCGCAATCGCAATCAAAGTCGTCTTTTTCATATTAAGCAGCTCGGCGGTTCCCCCCGGTCACCCCGGCGACAGTCCGCATCTTTCAGATGGTTTATACGTCGCCTGACACATAATGGATGACGGGCGAATGCCCAGAGGGTATCAGGTTTGCAATTACAATTGTGGCTATTTGGCGACAGAACTGAACGAAAAAACGCGGATTTTCGCCGAAAATTAATACCATTATGCAAAATGAACCTAAAACTGGGGTCCCATGCGACAGGCAAAGTTAGAAAACGGCAAAGAAGAGTTGCGGGTGATGCGGCGCAAGGCCTCATGGCTGATTGCATCCGCAGGCATATTTTCGGTTTTTGTAAATATTCTAATGCTGACCGGGCCGATTTACATGCTGCAGGTCTATGATCGCGTATTGGGCTCGCGCAGCGTAGAAACTTTGATCGGACTGACCGTCCTGATGGGGTTTCTTTTTGCCATGATGGGTGTGTTGGATTTTGCCCGAAATCGCGTTTTGGCACGGGCAGGCGCACGGTTTCAGGTGGGGTTAGAGCGTCGCGTTTTTGCCGCCGCACTGCGACGGGCGGCTCATGCGACACCCGGACAAGGGCGTAGCAACAGCCTACGTGATTTGGAAGCGGTGCAAAAACTACTGGCAAGTCCCGCATTTACAGCCTTTTTCGACATTCCCTGGACGCCCGTATTTTTGCTGGCCATCGCAATTTTCCACCCATGGCTGGGCATTTTGGCGGTGTCGGGCGGGGCAATTTTGATCGCGATTACGATCCTGAACCAAATCACGACCAACCCTCCGGTCGCTCAAGCAAATGCCGCAACCCTGCGCGCGGAACATATGGCCGCACAACTGCATGGCGAAGCGGAAATGGTCCGCGCCCTCGGCATGCAAGACGCCGCTTATGACCGATGGCACCTCGCCCGTGCCGAAGCCTTGAAACAGGGGGTACAGGCCACCGACCGTTTGGGGCAATTCACGGCCCTGTCCAAAACATTCCGGCTGTTTTTACAATCCGCAATGCTCGGCCTTGGGGCCTATCTTGCGCTTAAGGGCGAAATGTCGCCCGGCGCCATGATCGCAGGCTCAATCCTATTGGGGCGTGCCCTCGCGCCAATTGATCTGCTGATCGGTCAGTGGCAGGTGGTGCAACGGGCGCGCAGTGGCTGGCGCGACCTGTCTGAATTGCTGGGCGAGATTGCCCCCGACCCGAAACGGATGGAGCTTCCACGACCGCAGGCGCATCTGCGTGCAGAAAACGTGACCGTTGTACCACCAGGACAAAGCAGTGCCACACTGCGCATGGTGAATTTTGAACTCAAGCCCGGCCAGGCAATGGGCGTGATTGGCCCCTCGGGTGCGGGAAAATCCACCCTTGCACGGGTGATTACCGGCGTCTGGCGCCCCGCGGGCGGGAAAATCCGGCTCGACGGCGCGGCACTTGAACAGTTTGACCCCGCCACCCTTGGCAAACATATCGGGTACCTCCCCCAACGCATTTCACTTTTTGATGGCACCATCGCCGAGAACATCGCGGGGCTATCATTAGCGCCAGATCATCAAAAAGTGGTCGAAGCCGCACGTCGCGCCGATGCCCATGATATGATCCTGCGCCTACCTGACGGGTATGATACGCGTGTATCCGGTGGCGGCGGCATGTTGTCCGGCGGGCAAATGCAGCGGGTGGGGCTGGCGCGCGCGCTTTATGGGTCGCCTGTTTTATTGGTTCTGGATGAGCCCAATTCGAACCTGGATAACGAAGGCACACTCGCGCTGAACCGGGCCATTGGCACGGTCAAGGCGACGGGCGGTGCCGTGATTATTATGGCGCACCGCCCAGCGGCAATTGCGGAATGCGACGTTCTCTTGATGCTCGACGGCGGTATGGTGCGCGGCTTTGGCCCGCGCGACAAAATCCTCGCGGAACATGTACAGAACGCAAGACAAATCCAGCAATCCAAAGGCCAAGGGGGAATGAATTAGTGGCAAAACAAGACTTTTCAGCCCGCACGCCCCTGACCATTGGGTTTCTTGCACTGGCCTTGCTGGTCGGCGGATTTGGGGCATGGTCTGTGATGACCAATATTTCTGGTGCCGTCATTGTCGCGGGCGCCATTGAGGTAGATCAAAACCGGCAGGTCGTGCAGCATCCTGACGGCGGCGTCGTTTCGGAAATTGTCGTAAAAGAAGGGGATTTTGTTTCCGCCGGCGACGTGCTTGTTCGGCTTGACAGCACCCTGTTGCAATCGCGCCTGAATGTGGTGGAGGGCCAATATTTTGAGCTGTTGGCCCGTACCGCACGCCTCGGGGCCGAACGTGATGGCGCCGCCACGGTTAGTTTTCCGGACGAGCTGAACAGCATTGCGCAGACACGGCCAGAAATCGCATCCTTGATCAAAGGGCAAGAACGCCTGTTCACTTCGCGCGCGCATACTTTGGCCACACAGGCAGAACAGCTGGCCAAACGAACCGGGCAAATTCGCGCCCAGATCGACGGGGTGAATGCCCAACAGGAGGCCATGAACAAACAGCTAACGCTGATCCGCGAAGAGCTTGAGAACCAGAAGACACTCTTGGCGAAAGGCTTGGCCCAAGCCAGCCGCGTCTTGGCCTTGCAACGAGATGAGGCAGGGCTCTTGGGGCGCATTGGCGAGCTGGCCGCCACACGGGCCGAGGCAGAAGGGCGGATCACCGAAATTGATCTGAACATCACCCAACTCACCGCGCAGCGCCGCGAGGAGGCGATGACCGAATTGCGCGATGTGGAAAGCTCTCGGTTGGATCTGGCCGAACAACGATTGAGCCTGACTGAAACATTGGACCGGCTGGATCTGCGCGCGCCCGTGTCAGGCATCGTGTTGGGCATGCGTGTTTTTGCGGAACGCGCGGTGATCCGCGCGGCCGATCCCGTCATGTTTTTGGTGCCACAGGATCGCCCGCTGGTGATCGCGGCACAGGTTGACCCGATCCACGTCGATCAGGTTTTTGTTGGCCAGAAAGTACGTTTGCAATTCAACGCATTTGACGCACGAAATACGCCCGATCTGACCGGCCATGTCACCAAACTATCCGCCGATGCATTTACGGATGAGGGGTCGGGGGCCAGCTTTTATCGCACCGAAATCCACTTGGATGACGGCGAATTGGCCAAACTGCCCGAGGGCGCATCGTTGCTTCCCGGCATGCCAGCCACCGGGTTCATCCGCACCCAGGATCAGACCCCCCTTGCCTATCTGATCGAGCCTCTACGCGGATATTTCGACAAGGCGTTTCGCGAAAGATAAGCGGCGCATTTGGCCTTTCACTGACGTCAGAACCGGGCTAGCGTCCGGTCAGGAAAGAGGAGAAATGTGACATGAGCGGATTTGAAAAGCGTCTTGCTGAACTGGGTGTGACCCTGCCCGATGCACCGGCCCCCGCGGCCAACTACGTGCCTTATGTACAGGTCGGTGATCTGGTGCATGTGTCGGGCCAAATCTCGATGGCGGATGGCGCCTTCATCACCGGGAAACTGGGTGACACAATGACCGCAGAAGAAGGGGCCGCCGCCGCCAAAACCTGCGCCATTGGTCTGCTGGCTCAAGCCAAAGCCGCTTGCGGGGGCGATTTGGACCGCGTGGTGCGCGTCGTAAAACTGGTGGGGTTTGTGAACTCGACCGCCGATTTTGGCGAGCAGCCCAAAGTTATCAACGGCGCATCAGACTTCATGGTTGAAGCCCTAGGTGAAGCGGGCCGTCACGCCCGTTCGGCAGTCTCTGCCGCAAGTTTACCCTTTGGTGTCGCCGTTGAAATCGAAGGGATTTTTCAGATTAAATGACCCAAATCTCCCTGCCCGAGACCGCTCGCACGGCTTTGCCCCAGTCGTTCTTAGCCACACCCATTGCCCACCGCGCGTTTCACGATGTGGCTGCCGGGCGACCTGAGAATTCGCGTGCGGCGATCCGGGCAGCGATTGAACGAGGCTATGGCATTGAGATTGATCTGCAACCTTCCAAGGATGGGCAGGCCATGGTCTTTCACGACTATGATCTTGCACGGCTGGCCGACGGTAAGGGGGCAATCCGGCAGGTCGATGCTAACACCTTGCGAAAAACTGCATTGCTGGGTGGGGATGAGGGCATTCCCACCTTTGCCGAAGTGCTGGATTTGGTCGCTGGCCGGGTGCCGCTTTTGGTCGAAATCAAAGACCAGGATGGCGCCATGGGGCCACGCACCGGGGATTTGGAAGAGGTCGCCGCGCGCGAATTGAAGGGGTATGATGGGGAGGTGGCTGTAATGTCATTCAACCCAAATTCCGTGGCCCGCTTTGCCCAACACCGCAATGATTTGCCTTTGGGCCTGACCACATGCGCCTATTTGCAGGGCGAATGGCCCTTTATACCTGCCGCCACCCGCAAATTTCTGCGTGACATCCCTGATTTTGACCGTGTTGGCGCAAGCTTTATCAGCCATGATGTGGATGACCTGTCCAACCCGGCTGTGACCCGGTTGAAGGAAGCCGGCGCATCGATCCTCTGCTGGACCGTTCGATCGCAAGAGGTCGAGACGATCGCGCGTGCCGTCGCAGATAATATCACATTTGAGGGCTATGAGCCTTGACCAAAACCGCGCCACCTGCCCCAATGCGCCGGTGACTGAACCCGCGAACACACAAACTCAGGTCGAGATCCGCGCCCACCCCGATCTTGCGTCTATTTCCGCGCAGGCGTGGGATGCCTGTGCCTGTCCAGAGGCTGAAAATGGTCGCGCAATTGACCCGTTCACAACGCACCGTTTCCTATCGGCCCTTGAACGTTCCGCCAGCGTTGGGGGGCAAAGCGGCTGGCATCCACATCATCTCACGGTTGAGGTCGACGGTCGTGTCATTGCCTGTGCGCCACTCTACGTAAAACACCATAGCCAAGGCGAATATGTGTTTGATCATGGTTGGGCCGAGGCGTTTGAACGCGCGGGTGGATCCTACTACCCCAAGCTACAGCTCGCGGTTCCTTTCACCCCCGTCACCGGACGACGGCTGCTCGTGCGTCCGGGGTTTGAAACCATCGGCCAGGCTGCGTTGGTGCAAGGTGCGGTGCAGACCGCCGCGGACAACGACCTATCGTCGCTGCATATTACTTTCTGCACAGAAGACGAAGCGCAAGCGGGCGAGGAAATGGGATTGTTGCCACGGGTTGGGTTGCAATATCACTGGGAAAACAACAACTTTCGGGATTTCGATGGCTTCCTGACGAGCCTGACTTCGCGCAAACGCAAGGCCATCCGCAAAGAGCGGCGCAGCGCACAGTCCTTCGGCGGCGAGATTGTTTCGCTGACGGGCGGCGATCTGAAGCCGGCACATTGGGACGCGTTTTGGCGGTTTTATCAAGATACCGGCGCCCGCAAATGGGGCAGCCCCTATCTGACCCGTGCCTTTTTCGATCTGGTACAGGACACAATGCGCGATGATGTGCTGTTGGTTCTCGCCATACGCAACGGCGAGGCTGTGGCGGGGGCGCTGAACTTCATTGGCCGTGACACGCTATTTGGTCGCTATTGGGGCGCCACCGAACACCATCCCTGCCTGCATTTCGAACTGTGTTACTATCAGGCCATTGATTATGCGATCGCCAACGGGCTTTCCCGTGTCGAGGCCGGTGCGCAAGGGGATCACAAACGCGCCCGTGGGTATGCCCCAGTTGCGACCCATTCCCTACATTGGATCCGCGACGCAGGCTTTCGCAGCGCCGTTGAGCGCTTTGTCGCGCAAGAGGCCCAAATGATTGGCAATGACATTGAAGCGCTGGCTGAAATGGGCCCGTTTCGCAAAACAGAGGATGACCCATGAGCCTTTTGACCCAAGAGGAACGCACAGCCGCCCTGCCCCCACTTTTGACCAACGGATGGGTGTTGATTGACGGGCGTGACGCCATTGTGAAGACATATAAGTTCACTGGGTTTGTTGAGGCGTTTGGGTTTATGACCCGTGCTGCACTTTTTGCCGAAAAATGGAACCACCACCCGGAATGGTCCAATGTTTACAACCGAGTAGAGGTCACGCTCACCTCACATGACGTGGGCGAACTCAGCGGGCGGGATGTGAAATTGGCAAAAAAAATGGACGTGTTGGCCGGGTAATTTACCTAAGAGACACAGAATAGGCGCGGTCGGTCGTTGTCAATTGTAATCCCCCCGGTTTAGGCTGTGCAAATCATGCCGAGCAAAGGAACAAACGATGAGCCATATTGTTGTAATTGGGGCCGGTCAGGCCGGGTCATCTTTGGTTGCAAAACTGCGCAATTCCGGGTTTGACGGGCGGGTGACTTTGATTGGCGAAGAGACCGCCCCGCCCTATCAACGCCCCCCCTTGTCCAAGGCCTATTTGCTCGGCGAGATGACCCTGGAACGGTTGTACCTGCGCCCAGAGAGCTTTTATGCCGACAACGACATCACCCTTCGATTGGGCGCACGGGTCGACGCCATTGATAGAAATGCGCGCGAAGTTGTGATTGGCGATGAACGTTTGAAATATGACCAATTGGCCCTGACCACAGGGTCAACGCCGCGTCGGCTGCCCGCAGCAATCGGTGGCGCGCTAGATGGTGTGCATGTGGTGCGCACGTTGGAAGATGTTGACAGGATCGAGCCTGAGTTTTCGAAAGGGCGTCGGGTGTTGATCGTGGGGGGCGGCTACATCGGACTCGAGGCCGCCGCGGTTGCGTCCAAAAAGGGTGTGGCTGTGACCGTGGTCGAAATGGCCGACCGGATTTTGCAGCGGGTCGCGGCACCGGAAACCTCGGATTATTTTCGCAATTTGCATACGTCACACGGGGTGAACATCATTGAGGGCGTAGGGTTGGAAACCTTGACCGGTGAGGGGCGCGTTTCAGGTGCCCGCTTGTCAGATGGCACTGAACTTGAGGTGGATTTTGTGATCGTCGGCGTGGGCATCGCACCAGGCAGTGCGCTGGCGGACGCCGCTGGGCTTGAAATTGACAATGGCATCAAAACTGATGCGCAGGGGCGCAGTTCTGACCCGGCAATCTGGGCGGCGGGCGACTGCGCATCCTTCCCATATCGCGGCGGGCGCATTCGGTTGGAAAGTGTACCAAACGCCATTGATCAGGCAGAAGTCGTCGCACGCAACATGATGGGTGAGGGCGCAGATTACGTCGCAAAACCGTGGTTTTGGTCTGACCAATACGATGTGAAATTGCAAATTGCCGGGCTGAACAGCGGATATGACAATGTGGTCACGCGCCCCGGCGACAAGGACGGATCGGTCAGTTATTGGTATTATCAGGGCGACACTCTTTTGGCTGTTGATGCAATGAATGACCCCCGCGCCTATATGATCGGAAAACGATTGATTGAGGGCGGGAAATCCCCCGACCGTGGGTCTGTGGCGGACACAAACATTGAACTTAAGTCCTTGATGTAATGCGTATTATCTCTGGGCGATTTCGCGGCTTGGCTTTGGCGAGTGTTGGCAAGGGGGATGCAGGTGCGCATTTGCGCCCGACCACAGATCGGGTGCGTGAAAGCCTGTTTTCGATGCTGGCCGGCGGGCGATTTGGCGACCCGATTGAGGGTGCGCATGTGCTGGATCTATTTGCGGGCACCGGTGCCTTGGGGCTAGAGGCGTTGTCGCGCGGAGCGGCCCATGTGACACTGGTCGACGACGGACGCAAGGCGCTGTCTTTGATCCGGGAAAACGTTGAAAAATGCCGCTGTGGGGATGAAATCACCGTGATAAGCCGAGACGCGACGAGGCTGCCGCCATTGGGATCCAACGGCACACCACACAACCTAATCTTTCTCGACCCTCCCTATGGCAAGGCAATGGGAGAAAAGGCGTTGGCAGCAGCGATGGCCGGGGGCTGGCTGGCCCCTGACGCGTTGATCGTCTGGGAAGAAAACGCCGAGGTCACGCTGCCCGACGGCATCGAGCTGCTCGACACGCGACGCTATGGCGACACCGTTATGTCGATTTGCGAGGTGGCGGAGTAACCCGCCGCGCCCCAGCAATCAGCCCATGCTTTCTTAACCCCACGTCGGGTGAAACTTGCCCGCTGGCGACAGGGTAAAGATTTCACACCCATCTGCCGTCACACCGATGGAGTGTTCAAACTGGGCAGACAGCGATTTATCACGCGTGATTGCGGTCCAGTCATCGCCAAGGATTTTCGTGTCGGGTCGCCCCAGATTGACCATCGGTTCGATGGTGAAAAACATACCCTCTTCCAGCGTCGGACCGGACCCAGCGCGGCCATAGTGCAGCACATTGGGCGGCGCGTGAAAGACGCGACCCAGACCGTGACCACAGAAATCACGCACGACAGACATGCGCTGATCTTCGACATAGGTTTGGATTGCGTGGCCGATATCGCCGAAGGTATTGCCCGGCTTGACCGCTTCAATTCCCAGCATCAGCGCATCATGGGTGACCTGCACCAAACGATCCGCAAAGGGTTTCAACTTGCCAACTTTATACATGCGCGACGTGTCGCCATACCACCCATCAACAATCACCGTCACATCCACATTCAGGATGTCGCCGTCGATCAGCTCATCATGTTTGCGTTTGGACTTTTCGTTTTTGCCTTTTGGGGTTTTGGACCCAGGAATGCCGTGACACACAACGTGGTTCAGCGAGATACAGGACGCGTGCCGATAGCCCTTATAACCGATGGTCGCAGAGACCGCGCCCGCCTCGTCCACCATCGCTTCAATCGCGGCGTCAATTTCGGCGGTTGTCACACCGGGGCCAACCATTGGCGCGATCCGGTCGAGGATTTCTGCTGCCAGTTTTCCCGCCACATGCATGCCCGCGAAATCTTCGGGGTTGTAAAGGCGGATGCCTTCTTTGGTTACACGCATTTTGTCATCCATCGACGCATTCCTTGTTCTCTTTCGCCCTAAATAGGGTGTTCACGCCAAAACCGCCAGAGGCTTGCCAATTTCGATGCTTTGGGACGTGATGTTGGTGCCGTAGCAGATCACTTCGACCCCGGCGGCGTGGGCAATTTCATAGGCCGCGGCATAGGCTGGGTCAATGTCACGCGCCAGATCAAACCGATCACAATCGGTCCGCTGCACGAGATAAAGCATCACGGCACGGTGGCCTTCGCGCATCATATTGGTCAGCTCTGCCAAATGTTTAGCGCCCCGTTTGGTCACGCTGTCGGGAAATTCGGCCAGACCGGGCGTGCGGTTGAGCGTCACAGATTTCACCTCGACATAGGTCAGGCCTGTTTCAGGCGCGGCCCCTTCCAGCAAGAAATCAATACGAGAGTTTTCGCCGTATTTCACCTCAGGGCGCACGGTCTCATAGGGGCCGAGCTCAGGGATTTCATGCGCCTCAAGGGCCGCTTTCAACGCACGATTGGGCACCGAAGTGTCCACGCCGGTAAAGTGGCCGTTTTCATGATCCACCAAACGCCAGCCAAATTTCAGCTTTTTCTTCGGATCATCATTGGGTTCCAACCAGATTTTACAA
The DNA here is from genome assembly GCF_018599245.1 of Aliiroseovarius lamellibrachiae. GTDB lineage: Bacteria > Pseudomonadota > Alphaproteobacteria > Rhodobacterales > Rhodobacteraceae > Aliiroseovarius > Aliiroseovarius lamellibrachiae. The sequence goes on along the minus strand of NZ_JAHEVJ010000002.1, from coordinate 58,076 downwards.
CCGGGGTCCGCCAGCCCCATCATGGATCCGGGATTGGCACAATGTGCGGTCACTTCGCGACCATCTTCAAGCGTCACATCCGCAAGGAAACGTTTATAGCGACGAATGAGCCGGGCGGGTATAAGGGGGGTGGGAAACTCCATGTCTGAGGCCTATACCGAAGGAGACAAAGGAGCAAGCGATGGCAAACTCTGTGACAAACCCAACCGCTGCAATGTTGGTAATCGGAGACGAGATCCTATCGGGTCGCACCCGTGACGCCAATATGTATCATTTGGCAGGTCGGCTGACCGAACATGGCATTGATCTGAAAGAGGTCCGTGTGGTGTCAGACGATGCGCCAGCGATCATCCGCGCTGTGCAAGCCCTGTCGAAAGGGTTCGACCATGTGTTTACATCCGGCGGCATTGGCCCCACCCATGATGACATCACCGCCGATTGCATCGCCGAGGCGTTCGGCGATCAGATCGATGTCCGGCCTGATGCTTACGACCTTTTGGCCGCCCATTATGCGCAAGGCGGAAAAGAGTTTAACGCCGCCCGTCAACGCATGGCCCGCATCCCGGACAGTGCCACATTGATCGACAATCCGGTCTCCGTTGCCCCCGGTTTCTCTGTGCAAAACGTGCATGTGATGGCCGGCGTGCCCAGCGTCTTTCGGGCCATGGTCGACAGCGTGCTGCCCCGCCTGACTGGTGGTGCGCCGCTTTTGTCCGAAACCATTCAGATAAACCGGGGCGAAGGCGATATTGCCGGGCCTTTGGGCGATCTGGCCGCAAAATTTCCCGAGATTTCCATCGGGTCCTACCCATTTCACCACGAAGGGGTTTATGGTGCAAATATCGTGTTGCGCGGTGTAGACGCCGAACAATTAAAACGCGCCACCACGGCCCTGACCCAGACCTTTCCGGAGGACACATGATCCAAGATATGCCCAGCCCCGAAACGCTGATTGACGTGTGCGAAGCCACCTGGCCCGCCGCCGACACCCAACGGGTGGGCGCCTGGGCCATACGCGATGGCAAAGGCGGCGGCAAACGTGTCTCTGCCGCAACCGAAAACTGGCCTACCACCGAGGCCGACTTGCCCGCCGCCGAAGAGGCCATGCGCGCCATCGGCCAAGACCCCTTGTTCCAGATCCGTGCAGGCGACGAACATCTGGACGACATGCTGGCCCAGCACAGTTATGCCAAGGTGGATGTGGTGAATATTTGGGTCATGTCAATTGCCGAATTAACCCGCGAAGCTCCCCCGCCTGTGTCCGCCTTTGCTGTCTGGCCTCCTCTGTCGATTATGAACGAGTTGTGGGAACGCGGGGCCATCAATGCCAACCGCCGCGCGGTGATGGCGCGTGCAGATTGCGTAAAAACCGGCCTATTGGCGCGCACCGATGACACCCCCGCCGGCGTTGGGTTTGTCGGCATTCACAATGGGATTGCGATGGTGCATGCGCTGCATGTGGACGAAGCCCTGCGCCGCAAAGGGGCCGCGCAGAACCTATTGCGTCAGGCCGCCCGTTGGGCAGAAGAAAAAGGGGCGAAATACCTGTCTTTGATTGTGACCAAGGGCAATCACGCCGCCAATCCGCTCTATGCCAATATGGGGATGCATCTGGTGGGACATTATCATTATCGCATGAAACAATCCTGAGAGGCAGATATGACGCAGAACAATAACGGGGTCACGGCGCTGGATCTGCCAATGGTCACCCCCTTACCCGAAGATATTCAGAAGTATTTCGATATTTGTGACGAAAAGCTTGGGCTCGTACCAAATGTCCTTAAGGCTTATGCCTTTGACATGGAAAAGCTGCGCCCGTTCATGGCGATGTATAACGAGCTGATGCTGGGCGAGTCGGGGCTTTCGAAACTGGAACGCGAAATGATCGCGGTGGTGGTCAGTTCAATCAACAATTGCTGGTATTGTCAGGTGGCCCATGGGGCTGCGGTGCGCGAATTGTCGGGCAATCCACTGTTGGGCGAAGCGATGGTCATGAATTGGCGCATGGCAGACATAGACGACCGGCAACACGCGATGTTGGCCTTTTCCGAAAAGGTCGCCAAGACATCCAGCGAAGTCGATGAACACGACCGTCAGGCGATGCGCATTCTCGGTTTCACCGACAAAGACATTTGGGACATTGCCGCAACGGTCGGCTTCTTCTCAATGTCCAACCGCATGGCCTCTGCGGTGGGGATGCAACCTAACGACGCGTACCACGCCCTACATCGATGATTTCAAGCCGCACTTTTTTGATCAGCTGCGCGTTGGTTGGCACTTTGTTTGCCGGCCCCGTGTGCGCATTAGATTTTCCCTCTGGCGCGGAAATGACCGCCCAGAGCGAAAATGCGCCTGCCACTTTTGCGCGCGCGCCGTTTGATGGCGCAGGCGTGCCAATGTTAACCGCACCGGGCACACTGCACCTGCAAGCTTGGCGTATCGAAGGTGATGCCCAAACCAATTACCAACTGATCACCTCTTTGACAGAACAGCTCGTGGCGGAGGGACATGAGATTGTATTTCAATGTCAGGCCGTGTCATGCGGGGGCTATGACTTTCGCTTTGCGGTGGGACAGTTTGCACCGCCCGATCTGTTCATTGATTTGGGCCGCTATCATTATGCCACGTTGCGTAAGGGCGATGCCTACGTTGGGCTGCTCGTCAGCCATGGTGGGTCCGATGGGTTTGTGCAGATCAGCCAAAACAGCGCACTGCGAGAGATCACCACAACCGCCCCCTCAGCGCATATCCCGCGTGTCTCCGATGGGAGTTTGGGGCAAGCCTTGGAAAACCGCGGCCATGTCGTTTTGGACGGCGTCAACTTTGACACCGGCTCCGCCACCCTGTCCGAAGGGTCCATCGCGCGATTGAAAGAATTGGCAAGCTACCTGGCCGCCAACCCAGATCGGCGCATCGCTTTGGTCGGGCATACCGATGCTGTCGGCGGTCTGGACGCGAACACCGCCCTGTCCAGAAAACGCGCCGCGAGTGTGCGCGCCAGACTGATCGAACGTCACGGCATTTCTGGTGATCGCTTGCAAGCGGAAGGTGTCGGGTATTTGGCGCCAATCACCACCAACCTCACACAAGCCGGGCAAGATGCCAATCGACGGGTAGAGGCGGTCCTCTTGAACACAGCGCCGTAGCCACAGAATACCTCAATCAAAAAAAGAGCGACACAAGCAAAGGCTTGGCCGCTCAGTTGTCCCAATTTCAGGACAGGCAGTGTTCGGATTGACGTCGCGGGCGGACCGCTGGGATTACCAGTGGTCAGGCCCTTTTTCCGCAAAGGCGTGGACGAGGAAATCAATAAATGCGCGGACTTTTGGCTGGGTGAACCGGCCGGGTGGATAGATGGCATAGATGCCTTGCGTGTCCATCGGAAGCTCGGGGATCGCATCTTCGATCAACCCTTGATCCATTGCATCTGCGTAGAGAAAGCTGGGCAAATAGGCGATACCGAGGCCCGAAATGGCCGCATTCAATAGGGACTGCCCGTCGTTCACTGACAACCAACCGGCTGACCGCACTTGGCGAATTTCACCCGATGGTGCGGGGATCTTCCACATATTGCCCGAACTCTGGCTCGAATAATGCAAAAGCTTGTGTTCATTCAGATCGTCAATGCGTTCGGGGCGGCCGTATTTCTCAAAATACTCGGGGCTGCCGACCATCCGGCGCGTGGTGGCCGAGATTTTGCGCGCCCGCAGTGAGCTGTCCTCCAGCTCGCCGACGCGGATCGCCATATCAAAACCTTCGCTGATCAGTTCAACATAGCGGTTGTTCAGCACCATGTTTACATTGATGTCCGGGAATTCTTGCAAGAAGTCACCCAAAATCGGGCTCAGGTGGTTCACGCCAAAATCAGTCGCAACTGAAATACGCAACATGCCCGAGGGGGCAGATTGCATGGATGTCACCAAAGAGTCCGCTTCGCCCGCATCATTCAGAACGCGACGGGCGCGGTCATAATAGGCCAACCCAATTTCAGTTGGGCTAACGCGCCGAGTGGTGCGGTTCAAAAGGCGCGCGCCTAAACGCGCTTCCAGACTGGAGACATGTTTGGAGACGGCGGATTTTGAAATCCCCATCTTCCGTGCCGCGTCCGTAAATCCGCCTTGGTCCACCACGGTGGCAAAGGCTTCCATTTCGGTCAGTCGATCCATTTTGTTTTCTTTCTACAATACTGTCCCCAACGAGGAATTGTATCGCGGGCAAATGGGGCAAGACTGTGATCGTGAATGGACAATACCGTGATATTACCGCGGATCGTTTATGTCTTCGAAATTCTTTCAAAATGGCGCCCAACCGCGACCATCAATTTTAACGTTATATTTCAATAAGTTAATCCGCACCCATCACATTCAAGTCGTAATCTGCCAACACGGGGCAGGTTTTCCCCCTGACATTTCCTTACCCAATCCCAAATTTTAACCAAGCAACAAGACAACGCCCTTAACCATGTAGCTGCCAAAGGATCGAAGACATGTCTGTTCATTATCTCTACGTCTACAGCCCGTCTGATTTTGTGGGCGGTGTACCAAATGAGCAAAACGGGGCGGCCCTGGGCACCCCCACGTTCACCCTCACGCTAAAACCAGGGGCCACCCCGACCTTGATCGCCATTGAGGACGACGAAGGGACGTTCCAAGAGGTGAACGACAGCCAGAGCTTGGTCGCCGATGTCACGATTGGCGGCACGACCTATGGCGCTGGCACGGACGTACATGCGGCGTATGATCTGATCAACTCGGGATCCGGGTTGAAAGTTACCACGTTGCACTTTGGTGGCGATGGGTATCAACAAGGGGCTGTACAAGGGCTGGCATCGACAGCACCTTTGGTCGCTGGGCAAAGCTATTCCTTTAACGTCGAACGCTCGTCTTATCGTCAGGGCAACCAATATAATGAATATGTTGCGTGCTTCGCACGCGGCACTTTGATTGAAACCCCAACCGGGCGGGTAAACATTGAGGATCTTCAGATAGGCGATTTGGTAACGACCCATGATCACGGCGCGCAGGCTTTGCGCTGGGTGGCCCATCGCACCGTACCTGCCCAAGGCAATTTCGCCCCGGTGGTTCTGCCGAAGGGTGCGATCGGCAATGATCGCGACCTGGTGCTGTCTGCGCAACACCGGGTGCTGCTGTCCGGCCCGCGCGCAGAATTGTTGTTTGGCGAAACCGAGGTGATGGCCCCCGCGCTTTATCTCGCGGACATTGGCTTGGGCTTTCGAAAGCCGGGCGGCGAGGTCACCTACTACCACCTGATGTTTGATCGCCACGAGGTGATCTATTCCGAGGGGGTTGCAACCGAAAGCTATCTTCCTGGTGACAGTGCAGGTTTGTCAGAAGATGCACGTTGCGAGTTTGGAGCCCTGTTTCCAGAGTTCGCAACAACCGGATTCGCCGATTATGTCACGGCTCGTCGGGTGCTGCGCAAACACGAAGCCGCGCTGTTGCTGACCCCGTCTCACTGAAACAAAAGCTCGGCCAATGTGATCCATACCGGCAGGCTGATTGCGGACAGTAGTGTGGTTTGGGCAATCAATGTGGCCACCAGTTCGCGGTCTGCGCCAAAGCCAGATGCCAAAACATGCGCGGCAGAAGCTGTTGGCAGGGCCGCAAATAACACCAGCACCGTTCCAATCGCGGGATCCAGCCCCAGCATCAGGCCGCCCGCAAGCGCCAAAGCGGGTAAGATCAACAGTTTAATCGCACAAATCGCACCGTCGAAGCGGTCCAGTCGCGCAAGCGCGCGCCAATTCATTGTGGCACCGATCGACAGCAGGGCAACCGGAATGGCAGCTCGTGAAAGCATTTCAAGCGGGGCCAGAACCGGCGCAGGCAATTGCCATCCCATCAGCCCGATAATCACACCACTTAAGGACGCAAGAAGAAACGGATTTAACGCCACCTTACGCAACGTGGCCCCCACGGTCATCGCGCCACCGCGCGAAAGGGCTGACACGGCGAAAACATTGGCGACCGGCACGGCCAGCCCAACGGCCACCGCCATTTCCGCCACCCCGCCACGCGACAACAGAGACACGGCAACCAAGCCCACAGCCGTATTAAAGCGCCAGCTCACTTGCCACGCGCCTGCAAAATCCAAAAAACGCTGTGGCCCCACAGGGCGCGCCAACCAGCCCAACGCCAATCCAGCGGTCAGAATGGCCCAAACCGCCGGTCCCATCACCGCAACATCGGTCAGCGCAATGGGACGGGCAGAGGCCGCAACAAACAAAAGCGCCGGGAACAAGATCTCAAAATTCAGGCGATCCAACCCCTGCCAAGCATTTGCCGACAGCCGACCACGCACAATCCCACCCAGCCCCACCAAGAGGAACGAGGGGAGGAGACCCAGAAATATCGAAACAAAGACCATAGCGCCCTCATGCAATCATGCGCCGTCTGGTCTTGGTTGAAAGATCAGAGCGACGCCGCCAAGCGCGATCCTTGGTCGATGGCACGTTTCGCGTCAAGCTCTGCTGCGACATCTGCCCCGCCAATAACATGGGCGGTGATGCCTTTTTCGGCGAGTTGATCAGCAAGTGTGCGATTTGGAAGCTGCCCGGCGCAAAGGATCACATTGTCGACGTCAATCACGCGCGGGTTTTCATGGGCTTCGCCAGTGGACACCAACAGGCCTTCGTCGGTCACGGCCTCATAATTCACCCCCCCCAGCATCTCAACGTTTTTCATCTTAAGCGTGGCGCGGTGGATCCAGCCGGTGGTTTTGCCCAGGCCTTTGCCCAGCGCCTGCGCCTTACGTTGCATCAAGGTGACATGACGGGCGGGGGCTTCGGGTTTCGGGCCATCAGGCGCAAGACCACCACGGGTCTCACCGGGATCGGTCACCCCCCATTCAGCCAGCCATTCGTCCAGGTTCAGGGTGGGGCTTTCGCCCGCTTGGGTCAGGAATTCGGCCACGTCAAAGCCAATGCCGCCCGCACCGATAATGGCGACCTTATCGCCCACGGGTGCGCCATCGCGCAGCACGTCGATATAGCTGAGCACCTTGGCGCTGTTCTGCCCTTTGATGCCCGGATCCCGCGGAGAGACGCCCGTGGCGACGATCACTTCGTCAAAGCCAACAAGATCCTCCGCGCTGATCTCTTTGCCAAGTTGCAGGTCGATGTCTGAGGCGGCAACCATGCGGTCATACCAATCGACCAGCCCGATAAACTCTTCTTTGCCCGGCACTTTTTTGGCCATGTTCAACTGACCACCGACCTGATCGGCGCGGTCAAACAGGGTCACATCATGGCCGCGTTCATCCGCCACCAATGCCGTCGCAAGACCGGCGGGACCGGCCCCGACAATGGCGATGGATTTCGGCGTATCGGTCATGTCAAACGCAAGCTCTGTCTCATAACAGGCGCGCGGATTGACCAGACAGGTTGAGATTTTGCCATTAAAAGTATGGTCCAAACAGGCTTGATTACAGCCGATACAAGGCGCGATACGATCCGCCTCTCCTGCTGCCGCTTTCGCAACAAATTCGGGATCAGCAAGGAACGGGCGCGCCATGGACACCATGTCTGCGGCGCCGCCGGACAGCACCTCTTCGCCAACCTCAGGCGTGTTGATGCGGTTTGAGGTGATCACCGGGATCGACACATGGCCCATCAGCTTTTTCGTAACCCACGTAAACGCCGCACGGGGAACTGATGTTGCGATGGTCGGAATGCGGGCTTCGTGCCAACCGATACCGGTGTTGATGATGGTGGCCCCTGCGGCCTCAACCTCTTTGGCCAATTGGATCACTTCGTCAAAACTGGACCCATTTGGCACAAGGTCGATCATCGACAGGCGATAGATCACGATAAATTCTGGCCCAACGGCGGCCCGCACCGCTTTGACCACTTCAATCGCCAGACGCATCCGGTTTTCATAAGACCCGCCCCAGCGATCTTCGCGTTTGTTGGTGTGGGTGACGAGGAATTGGTTGAGGAAATAGCCCTCGGACCCCATTACCTCGACCCCATCATAGCCCGCGTCTTTGGCGCGGGCAGCGGCGGTTGCAAAGTCATCGATTTGTTTCAAAATGCCCGCCTCGTCCAATTCCTTCGGTGGGAAAGGCGAAATGGGGGATTTCACCGGGCTGGCGGACACGCAATTTGGCCCATACGCATACCGCCCTGCGTGCAGGATCTGCATGGCGATTTTGCCGCCTTCTTCATGCACCCGGTCCGTGACGGATTTGTGGTTGGCAATGTCTTGGTCAGAAAACAGCCCCGCCGCACCAGGAAAAACGCCGCCTTCGGCGTTGGGCGCCATGCCGCCCGTCACAATCAGGGCGGCCCCACCGCGCGCGCGCGCGGCATAGAACTCTGCCACGCGGGTCCAATCGCCACGTTCCTCAAGCCCGGTGTGCATCGACCCCATCAACACGCGGTTTTTCAGTGTGGTAAAACCCAGGTCAAGCGGAGCGAGAAGATGGGGATAGTTGGTCATGGTGTGATCCTGTGGCTGGCGTTTGCTGCGGCCACATTGACGTGCGCGTAAAGCACTGTCATCTAAAACGCAGCGTAACCCGTGGGCTTAGATCGGCGTTTTTGCGAGGATCCGGAGCACATCGGGCAAAGCGTCTGGGGCAAACACCTCAACGCCCGCCTCACGGAGAGCCGCTGTGGTGACACCGAAACCACCGCGCTGTTTTCCGTCATGCCGACCACTGTAGAGCAGTGCGGATCCACATGATGGGCTGGCCTCGGTTAAAACAGCGTGCGTACATCGCTCGGATTGTGCAAAGGTCACGGTCTTTTTTGCGCCATTGATAAAGGCATCGGTGACGTCCCCGCCTTCGCTGTCGATCACACGCGCACGTCCTGCCAGAACATCCGCACCATCAAAACCGGGTTCAATCTCTGCCGGCAATCGAGGTGTCGGCAATCCGCCTGCCACTTCAGGGCAAAAAATCACCAAACGCCCTTCATCCCTCCAGCGGTTCAAATCATCGGTGGGGGATGATTTTGCACGCCCGTCATAGCGCACTTTTTGCCCCATCAAACAGGCGCTGACCAAAAGGCGAAATGGCGGCGCCACAGGTTACATCGTTTCCAGGCAATGCTTACGAAAGGCACGTTTCAGCATATCAAGTTCGGCGCGTAAAAGATCCATTTCCGCAATGATATCATCCCCCACCGGCTGTCCGGTGATGACCGAGAAATGGGTGAGCTTTTCGCCACTTTCCACAGCAGAGATGACAAATGTCTGCACCCCATCGGACAGCAATTCCACCGGGATTGGCACCCGCACCAGATATTGTCCGCGATGGTCCGGATCCTCCTCAACGCTCATTCCCGCAATGGGCTTGGCTAGATGGGTCAGCTCCAGCTGTGGCAGATCCGTGTGCGCGCCCAAAGCCAGCACACCTTCCCACACGCCTGCTTGGATACGGGCTTTGGTCAAGGTCATCTCGGACATTGCATTCTCCTTCAAGCGGGTCGGTTGCCCATCAGACTTCGGCACGAGGGCGACGGCTGAAATTCAGATCGCGGATCACGACCTGGCTCATTTCCGGATTTTCAATCACCAGGTCCACCCACATCCGCTCAACGCGTTTTTCGTTCATTTTTGTGTAGGCGAGGTCAAATTCCACCTCGATCTCAGCCCGGCCCGCGTCATCCAGGTCGCCAAACGGCAGCTCACGCACCAATTGTTCGGTGTTGGGGCCGTGCTTGATGTTTAGCCGCGCGAAGATTTCAAGCTTTTTTTCCATCTCGACCACAGCGGACAGACGTACAAGATGGCGACGTTGAAGCCCCTCGACTGCGGCGCTGGGCAATTCGATCACCAGCGACAAGAATGACCCATCAAAACGGAACACGTCCATGCGAAGCCCGAAAGGGGCAAGATCGCTTTCGCGCGTATTCCGCACCTGACGCACGGTGAGTTCTGAGCTGCGGCAATCATGAAACAACATGATCTCTTCGCCAAATGTTGATTTGGTTTCTGCCGCGGCAATGCCGATTGGTGTGATGGGCATACGCCAAAGCTCTGGCCGGTAGGACCAATCGCAATAAAGCGGTTTGGGAAAAGCGTTAGAGCCGATCATTGGCAACGCCAATCTGCTGTCCGCCACTCGGATCACTTGATCCAGCTGCCCGCGCAATTGACGGGCGGCAGCACGCAGAGAGCGCAGGGTGGACAAATCGTATTGGTTAACTTTACGGGCGAGACGCCCCCAATGACGCATGGCGCGCCAATGGATAATACGATGTCGAAGGCCGGTTTCACGTTTGGACATACGGGATCAGATTCGTGTTAACTTTTTGACATTGCCATCTTTATGGCGATTGTTTCCATTTTCAAACCTAATAGTTTCAATTCAGCAAACGACCGAAAAATTTCGCCACACCCTTTGTGTGGATTTTTCCCTCGGGATTGGCGGCTTGCATCGCGTTCAAAAAGGCGATCAACACCGTTTCGCCATCCTCTGACGCGGGTTGCCCAGCAAAGCCAGAAACGGTCAGCCCCACCACATGACCTCGCGTCAAGAACATTGCGCGCCATTGTTCTGCGGCCAGCCCGTCACGCCCATTTGCATTCTGCGTTTTGGCAATCAGGGCCTGCCCTTCACCACGCAGCGTCACAATCTTGGCGGTATTGTCGCCTTGTGAGAGGGCCGCAAGCACGGTTTCATCCTCCATCGCACGACGGGCGGCAGGCACAAGATCAGGCGCCGCCATCAAGGCGTCAGGTGACACAGGCCGGATCGCAGCAGCCAAAAATCGAAGGGTCTTCGGGGCACCATCCGTGCGGCGACCGGAAATGGCTGCGCAGGCCCCAAGAGGCACAAACGCTCCGCTTTCGGTGTCGCTTACGCCAGACAGGTCAATGCAATAGCCTTTCGGACCAGCGACAGTAATAGCGCCCCCTAAAACTGCGCGGTGCTTTTGTACTTTTAGCTTGGGCTGCGTGGCTTTCGATGCGCCAATCCCGGACAAAAACCCAGCCCCACCCGCGGTACCATCCCGATTGCCCATGCAGCCCGCCAGACCAATCAACACAACAAATACAACAAGCAAACGCAACATCGGCCCCTCCAAATTCCGAACTGACATAGCCGAGTGACCCTGCCCGGACAAGTCGACATTTTCATCGTTTTCCCCGTTGCCATACCCGCAAAGCCCGGTAAGGTTTGAAGAAATTCAAAGGACGCCTTGTGCCAAACTCTAATCTAACCCCTCAGCCATTTTGGCAGCCTGCCGTGAAACGCGCCGAGATTTGGCGCAGCCTTTTGGGTCTTTTCCTGATCCATCTGGCCTTTTTTGCAGCCACTTTTGGCATCATCCTGGTGGGGGCAAGGTCGATTGGCGTCACACCGCAGGGAATTGTCGCGGCCAACACGCCCGCTAAGGCAATGGTGTTTTTCGCCACCTTCCTTGGCTATCATCTTGGGCTTTGGCTGGTGACCCGATATTTGCACAAACGTCCCTATCGCAGCCTTTTTGGCGCACTTGGACGGGTAAACTGGCGACATTTTCTCTTTGGCCTGCTGGCAGCTTGGACCTTGTCTGCAATCACCTCTGGGCTGGAAGCGACAGGTCTTTTTCCCGTGCCAGAAGGAGGCGAGATTGAGACAATTCAGAACATGCCCCTTATGATATGGGTCATGTTGCTGGTCCCCACGGTAGCCTTGATCTTCATTCAGATCATGGCAGAGGAGCTCGTTTTTCGCGGTTATCTGTTACAACAGCTACGAGCGCGATTTTCGTCTGTCTGGATTTGGGCCGTCGTCCCATCGCTCATCTTTGGCACCCTTCATTTCGACCCCGGCACCTATGGTGTAAACGCCTATTTCTATGTGCTACATACAAGTGTGGTGGGGATCATTCTTGCTTTGATCACGATACAAACGGGCAATATTGGTGCGGCGGCAGGCTTGCATATGGCCAACAATGCAATGCTTTTGGTGCTCGGGAATGCCGGCAGCTTGGATGGGTTGTCGCTTTATCTGACCACACCACAGTTGGACGGGCCCTTTGTGGGCATCTCAATTGTGATGCAAACCATTTCAATGGTTGTGGCTTTTGTGATCTGGCGGCATATGACGCGTCAAAAAGCAAATGCGGCCTCAATTGACGTCGAGGAATTGCAAAACCCGCCCAAGGACACTAACTAGGGCGAAACCGGTAGAGGATTAGGTGATGAACTGGATCTCGAACTATGTCCGTCCGCGGATCAACTCGCTGTTTTCGCGCCGCGAGGTGCCTGAGAACCTTTGGACCAAATGTAAAGAATGCGGCACCATGCTGTTCCACCGGGAACTGGCCGATAATCTGAATGTTTGCACCAATTGCGATCACCATATGGCCATCACCCCGCGTGAACGTTTCATTGGGCTGTTTGACGGCGGCATTTTCACCGAGGTGGCGGTGCCTGCCCCGGTTGACGACCCGCTGACCTTTAAGGATCAGAAAAAATACCCTGAGCGCATGAAAGGTGCCCGCAAAGCGACCGGTGAAATGGAAGCGATGCTGGTGGCCGAGGGCGAAATTGGTCGCACGCCAATCGTTGCTGCCGCCCAGGATTTCAGCTTCATGGGCGGCTCTATGGGCATGTATGTGGGCAACGCAATCATCGCGGCCGCTGAACGCGCTGTCGCCGCCAAACGCCCGCTTGTTCTTTTCTCCGCCGCAGGTGGCGCCCGGATGCAAGAGGGGATCTTGTCCCTGATGCAAATGCCGCGCACCACGGTTGCGGTGCAGATGCTGAAAGAAGCAGGCCTTCCTTATATCGTTGTGCTCACCCATCCCACCACCGGTGGTGTGACCGCGTCTTACGCGATGCTGGGCGACGTTCATATTGCAGAACCGAACGCGCTGATCTGCTTTGCGGGTCCACGCGTGATCGAACAAACCATCCGCGAAAAACTGCCCGAAGGGTTCCAACGCGCCGAATATCTGCTGGATCACGGCATGCTTGACCGGGTGACACACCGCGGCAAGATGAAAGACGAGCTGGTCACCATTCTGCGCATGCTCACCGGCCTTGGCCCCGCCATCAAAGGCGATCTGCCAAAGCCTGAGGATGTGCCAGCGGTTGAAGCCCCCGAGGCTTCGGATGGCGACAAAGATGACACGCCCGCCAAAGCGTAACCGGCGCCTGATCTGTCGCAAATCACCATACTTGCCCGCATAACTTCGGGCCAAATTGGGGCCAGACCGAAAGGGTGGCCCCTTTTCACATTCAAACCCACTCACATGAGATCCCGCCATGACCACGCCCGCGCCCAGCTCTGACCTTATCCTTGATCGCATGATGGCCCTGCACCCAAAGATCATTGATCTGACGTTGGATCGGGTATGGCGCCTGCTGGACGCCGTGGGCAATCCGCAAGACAATTTGCCGCCGGTCATTCACCTGGCTGGCACCAATGGCAAAGGATCTACGCAAGCGATGATCCGCGCCGGGCTTGAGGGGGCGGGCAAACGCGTTCACGCCTATACCTCGCCGCATCTGGCGCGGTTTCACGAACGTATCATGCTGGCGGGAGAGTTGATTTCCGAAGACGCGCTCAGTGAAGTGCTTGATCGTTGCTATGCGAAAAACAACGGCGAGAATATCACCTATTTTGAGATCACCACCGTGGCGGGGTTGATGGCTTTTGCTGAAACCCCCGGCGACTACACCCTGCTGGAAACCGGGCTGGGCGGACGGTTGGACGCGACAAATGTGGTAAAGGCACCGGCCCTGACCGTGTTGACCCCCATTTCCATCGACCACACCCAGTTTCTGGGCGACACCCTGACGGCAATTGCTGGCGAAAAGGCGGGCATTTTGAAACGTGGCGTGCCTTGCGTGGTTGGACCGCAACCGGACGAGGCCCTTGAGGTGATCGAGGAAAAAGCCGCGCGCCTTGGCTGTCCCCTGTTTGTCCACGGTCAGCACTGGCACATGTGGGAAGAGCGTGGTCGGCTGATTTTCCAAGATGAAAACGGCTTGCTCGACCTGCCCCTACCTGCCTTGATCGGCCCACATCAGATTGAAAATGCCGGGGCCGCGATTGCTTCATTGCGTGTGCTAGGTTTTGACGAGGGCGCCTGCGAGGCCGCCATGACCAACGTCACCTGGGCCGCGCGGATGCAGCGCCTGAAATACGGGCCCCTTATTGACGCAGCAGGGGGTGCAGACCTTTGGCTGGACGGCGGACACAACCCCGCGGCGGGGGAAACGCTCGCCAAAGTGCTTGGTGATTTGCCCAAACGCCCCACACATTTGATCTGCGGCATGCTCAACACCAAAGACATCGCTGGATACCTGCGCCCACTGGCTGCTGTGGCCAACAGCCTGACCGCTGTGTCCATTCCCGGTGAAGCCAACACGCTGCCCGCCGAGGTGACCGCGCAAGAAGCACAGAACGTCGGGATGGCCGCCCAAACCGCGGACAGCGTGCAGCATGCCATCGAACAACTCACCACAGCGGATCCGGCCTGTCGCATCCTGATTTGCGGGTCCCTTTATCTGGCTGGCGATGTCTTGAAACGGAACGGCTGATTTGCGCAAATCAGCCGATGGCGGGGGCGAATACAGCAAATTTTCTGTTTTTTGGGATCCGTGATCACAAAAAAAATTTCCGTTTCGATTCAAAGACAAATGAGCTTTGCGACTCATCCCACTGAAACGACTCGCTTTTTCCGCCTTCGGCAAGGCACATCTGGAAATCACCCCATAATGTTGACGAGTTACCCTGTTAAACTCTATATATGGACCATTCTACGGGCATAATAGTTCACTTAGCGAACAGGCCTGTCGAGCAGTACAGAAGACTGGGGGGTCTCATGGTTCGTGTGTTAAAAAGCGCCGCTTTGGCGCTTGTGATCACAAGTGCGCCGATCTACGCTCAAAGCGTAAAGATTACGGCGGACATGGCGGAAACAAGTTTCCCGGTAAAGGGGCAAACCGTCACAATCCAACGCAACCAGGACCCCGCCCATCTTATTGATCCCGAGTTTTCAAAAACCTCGCGCGCGTGTCCGCCGTCTTGCGTGACCCCCATCAGCGCCGCAGACGGCGTTGCGACGGTTGGCGAGCTGGAAGTCATCGACTTTCTGAAAACAACCGTGTCCTCTGGCACCGGGCTTCTTTTGGACACCCGCACGCCAGATTGGTTTTCCAAAGGCTCCATCCCCGGGGCGTTGAATGTGCCGTCGGAAACGCTTGAGCCCAAGAACCCCTATCGCAACGAGATTTTGCGCGCCTTTGGCGGGGTGCAAAATGGTGACAGCTGGACCTTTGCGGCCGCCACCGACCTTCTTCTTTTTTGTAATGGCCCTTGGTGCGATCAAAGCCCCCGCGCCATTCGCGGATTATTGGATGCGGGCTATCCCGCTGACAAAATTAAATATTATCGCGGCGGCATCCAAGTTTGGAAGCTGCTGGGTTTGACCATGACGGGGGCGAACAATTGATTGAAGATCGCACAATGTACAAATACATGATCATCGCAGGCGGGTTTTCCGTTGCGATCGCTGGCTTGGTCTTTTTGCAGCCCGGCAAGACGGATGAAAGCGCGGCTTTGCCAGCCGTCCCGCAAGCTGCCCCTGCGGAAATGGCGGAACCGATCACCAATGTGGCAAATGTGTCCGCCACGGTCAGCGCAGTGCCGCCACAGACGGCAAACACCAGCTCTGATTTGCTGGATATGACCAATTCAGTTCTGGCCGGTCTGGGCGTGAAAAAAAGTGAACCCGCGCCAAGCGCCAACGCAGGCGAAGATCAAATGCGGGCCATGACCTCGTCGGTTCTGGCGGGCTTGGGCATCGCTCCGATTCCGGAAAATACGGGCGACGTTACACAGGCCACCCCCTTGGGCAACGGCCAGTCAGACGCAGAGATCCGCGCGTTGCTGAGCGTGGCGATTGATCGCGGTTTGATCGAAGTGCCGAAATCTTTGCGCACCGCAGAAGGCGAAGTGGACAAAGCAACAATGATCGCGCAACTGGCCCGCGCCGCAGCGGGAGAAACCGCCGAAGCGCCGAGTGACGATGTGATTGCCGGTGGCGCGGGGGTTGAGGTGCGCGTGGTTCAACAAGCGGGCAAAACCGTACAATACCGGTTTTACACCGTGCAACGCGGCGACAGCCTTGGCGCCATCGCCCATAAGTTTTACGGCGACGCTGCGAAGTTCACCCAAATTTACGAAGCCAACCGGCGCTTGTTGCCGGGACCGGATCAAATCCGGGTAGGGCAGCGTTTGACCATCCCCGCGATCACGGGTGTCTGACGCTACATTTGGAATACGGTCGGAAGCCTAACGAGCAGTCTGGAATACCGACCCAGGGGTCACTTTCGAGTGGCCCCATTTTTTTGCCCCCTTTTTGCCCCCCCCCTTTTTACCCCCATGGCCGCATTGTTCATCGGCTAAAAGCGCGCCCCAATGCGCTCAGTCCGCGGTGAAGAGGGTGTTCAGGGTGATGCGCGGGACAACATATCCGCGACGGACGAAACATCGGCCAAGCACCGGCGCGATCACGCGGGGGGGGGCGTAGGGGTCATGGGTGTTCCCCATCGTCATCGCCCCAATCCTTGTCTTGCATTTCGCGCAATCGGCTGGCGGTGCGTTCAAATTCAAACGAGCCTTCGCCCTCGACATAAAGCATTTCAGGCTGGGCGGCGGCAGAGGCGATCAAGCGGACCTTTGCCTCGTAAAGCGCGTCAATCAGCGTCACAAAGCGTTTGGCTTCGTTGAAGTTTGAACGTGACAAACGCGGGATGTCTTCGAACACCAGAACCTTAAGCGCGGCTGCGATGGCGAGGTAATCCCCCGGCCCCAACATAGCGCCACACAGGTCATGAAACCGCGCGCGCCCGGCCCCATTGCGAAACGCTGGAATGACCACCTCTCGACCCTTTATGGTCAAGATCAAAGGCTCGGCGGCACCACCCGAAAGGTCAGACCAGATCGCGTCAATTTCCGCGCGAGCCTCGGAATTGGCAGGGGTAAAATACACTTGCCCCCCGGCCAGCCGATCCTGGCGGTAATCATTTGGGCTGACCAGCTCATGCACCACCATCTCTTCTTTGAGGGTCGCAATGAACGGCAGGAACAATTGGCGATTTAGCCCGTGTTTATAAAGCTCGTCCGGGTGGCGGTTTGAGGTGGTCACGACCACAACGCCCGCCTCAAGCAGCTTTTCAAACAGCCGGCCGACAATCATCGCATCGGTGATGTCGGTGATCTGCATCTCATCAAATGCAAACAGGCGCACATCTGCGGCAATCTTCTCAGCCACCGGGGCCAGCGGGTCATCCACACCGGTTTTGCGCGCCGCATTCATGCCTTCGTGCACCTCTTGCATAAACGCATGGAAGTGCACGCGGCGCTTACCGGGGATGTTCAGGTTTTCAACAAACAGATCCATCAACCAGGATTTGCCCCGCCCAACGCCGCCCCATAGGTACAGCCCCTGCGGCACATTTGCGGGTTTATGAAAAAGCCCGCCCAAAATGCCCCGTTTCCGCTTCGGCACGGCCTCTAGATGGCAACGAATATCTTCCAACGCGGGCAGCACGGCCACCTGCGCGGGATCGGGTGTGATCGCGCCCTTTTGGACCAGATCTTGGTAAATTTCTGACAAACTGCTCATGTGAAATGCATAAAACGCCACGTCAGATAAGGAAAGGTGAACCGAGACATCAAAAACAAAGAATTGACCGCGCGGACAATTTTGCGATGTTAATCAAATGACCCAGAACATGTCCCCCGCGCGCGCGCCGCTTTTGACCCCCGTCCTTGTGGCCGGCTGTCTTATCATCCTTGTCAGCTTTGCGATCCGGGCGTCGTTTGGCGTGTTTCAGATTCCGATCGCGACAGAATTCAACTGGCCTCGGGCCGAGTTCTCATTGGCGATTGCGATCCAAAACCTTGCGTGGGGCATCGGCCAACCGATTTTTGGGGCCATTGCCGAAAAGATGGGCGACCGAAAAGCCATCATCATGGGCGCCTTGATCTATGCTGTTGGCTTGGTGGCCTCATCTTTTGCGGTCACGCCGGAGGCCCACCAATTTTGGGAAATTGCCGTTGGCTTTGGTATTGCGGGAACGGGCTTTGGGGTGATTTTGGCCGTTGTGGGCCGTGCCTCATCCGATGAAAACCGCTCCATGTCGCTGGCGATTGCCACGGCGGCGGGCTCTGCTGGCCAAGTGTTTGGCGCCCCGCTGGCAGAGTATCTTCTGGGCATAATGTCGTGGCAGAACGTCTTTGTGGTGTTTGCGGCGGCCATCCTTGCGATCCTTGCGCTGCTACCGCTGATGAAAACCGACGAGGTGGCCAGCAAAGCCGAGCTGGAAGACAGCCTTGGCCAGATCCTTGTCAAAGCATTACGTGATCCCAGTTTCTCACTGATCTTCCTTGGTTTCTTTTCCTGCGGCTATCAGCTCGCGTTTATCACCGCGCATTTCCCGGCATTTGTGACCGAGATGTGCGGCAGCATTGATCCGTCAGGCACGCTTGCCTCATTGGGCGTGTCCACCACCTCAGCCCTTGGGGCGATTTCGATATCCTTGATTGGTCTGGCCAATATCGGCGGCACTTTGTTTGCGGGATATCTGGGCAAGACCTATTCCAAGAAATACCTGCTGGCGATCATTTACACCCTGCGCACCATCGTTGCGGCGGCCTTCATCCTGATGCCCATCACACCGACCACCGTGATCCTTTTCTCGATCACCATGGGGTCGCTTTGGTTGGCGACGGTGCCGCTGACATCTGGTCTCGTCGCGCATATCTATGGGCTTCGGTACATGGGCACGCTTTATGGCATCGTCTTTTTCAGCCACCAATTGGGCAGCTTTATGGGCGTTTGGCTCGGTGGGCGCATGTATGACACCTTTGGCGACTATACCTTTGTGTGGTGGATCGGCGTGGGCGTCGGGGCGTTTTCTGCAATTGTGCATTTGCCGGTGAAAGAGGTCGCCCTGAAAGCGCGCATCGCCTAAAGCATTTCGACTTATTGTTGAGGCACGACAATATGTCGAAACGCGCGGAACCTATCCATGATGTGGGCGTTTCGAAATCAAGTTGTGATCCAACTTAATCTCGAAACGCTTTAGACCGGCAGCGCCGTGGTTTTAAACACAGTGCGCAGGGCAAAGCTGGATTGCATGCCCTGCACCCCCGGCAAGCGCGCGAGATACTGTCGGTGGATGCGGGCAAAATCTTCGGTGTCTTCTGCAACCACCTTCAACAGGTAATCCGACTTGCCCGCCATCAAGTGGCATTCCAAAACGTCCGGCACCAAAGCGACCTCGCGCTCAAACGCATCCAACAGCTCGTCCGCTTGCCCCGACAAGGTGATCTCGACAAAGATCGTCGAGGGGCAATCCATTTTGCGCGCATCCAAAAGCGCCACATAATCTTTGATAAACCCCTCCGCCTCGAGCCGCTGAACCCGCCGATGACAGGCTGATGGCGACAGATTCACCCGGTCTGACAGGTCCGCATTAGAGATTCTTCCGGTCTTCTGAAGCACCCCAAGGATACGACGATCTATGCTGTCTAATTCCATATTCTCACACATTCCTTGCGTAGAACACGCAATTTACGCTCATTCCTTCGTCAATACCAGTGGAAATGCGGTGTAATTTACAAAGCAATTGCACGGGGGATCTGCACAAAATTAGGGCAGTTTAAAAACAATGCTCAGGGAGCGGAGGATTTTCCCATGCTGATCGGTTGCCCGAAAGAAATCAAACCCCAAGAATTCCGTGTGGGGCTGACCCCCGCCGCCGCACATGAAGCCATTGGCCGCGGTCATTCGGTGATTGTTGAAACCAACGCCGGCATGGGCGCTGGGTTTTCTGACGAAGATTACACCTCGGTTGGTGCTGAAATCATCGCCACCGCGGAAGAAGTGTTCGCCAAAGCCGACATGATCGTAAAGGTGAAAGAACCCCAAGCGATTGAGCGTAAGATGCTGCGCGAAGGTCAGCTGTTGTTCACATACCTGCACCTCGCCCCCGACCCCGAGCAAACCAAAGATCTGCTCGCTTCTGGCGCGACCTGCATCGCCTATGAAACCGTAACCGACGACCGTGGCGGCCTGCCTTTGCTGGCCCCAATGTCCGAAGTTGCCGGTCGTTTGGCCCCCCAAGTTGGGTCGTGGACCTTGCAAAAAGCCAATGGCGGTCGCGGCGTTCTGATGGGTGGCGTTCCCGGTGTTGGTCCGGCCAAAGTGGTTGTGATCGGCGGTGGCGTCGTTGGCACGCATGCTGCGAAAATCGCCGCTGGCATGGGCGCAGATGTGACCATCCTTGATCGTTCAATCCCACGCCTTCGCTATCTTGACGACGTTTTCGGCGGTACCTTCAAGAACCAATACTCCACCGCTGCGGCCACGGCTGAACTGATCACCACCGCCGACATGGTCATCGGTGCGGTTCTGATCCCGGGTGCGGCGGCCCCCAAACTGATCAGCCGCGCGCAGCTGTCGACCATGAAACCCGGCGCGGTTCTGGTGGATGTTGCAATCGACCAAGGTGGGTGCTTTGAAACCTCAAAAGCCACCACCCACGCAGACCCTGTCTATGAAGTGGACGGCGTGATGCATTATTGCGTGGCCAACATGCCGGGCGCCGTTGCACGCACCTCGACCATCGCGCTTGGCAATGCGACCATGCCTTTCATGCTGGCCTTGGCCGACAAAGGCTGGAAAGCCGCTTGTGCTGCTGACAAGCACCTCTTGAACGGCTTGAACGTACACGCGGGCAAACTGACCTATGCGGCCGTTGGCGAGGCGTTAGGTATGGAAAGCATCACCGGCGAGCAAGCTCTGGAAATCTGATCCAGCCCCCCTCCACCAAAGAAAAACGCCGGCAGCATCCTGTCGGCGTTTTTTGTTTTGGGGTAACTTACCGACCGTCCGACGCGAGCCGTGCGACCAATTCCGCCACACGTTCCGCATTGTCTTTGGCCACACGCCCATCCGCCATAAAAAGCGAGTTTTCAAACCCGATCCGACATTTCCCCCCGGCCTCGGACGCGCGCGCAAGACACTCCGTTTCTCGTGGACCAAAGGCACACAGCGCCCAATCCGGGGAAAGGTCTTCTTGCGACATCCAATCCAAAAACGGCGTCAATTCGTCCGGGTCAGAGGTTTGGCTTTCGCTGTAACGCCCCAACACAAACAACACCTGTAAAGCCCCCGCCCGGAACAAAGCTTCAGGCAGCACACGGGCCAACAGGGCGGCATCCGCGACGTCATAAAGAATGTGCTGAACGGCAATCCCTCGGGCGGCGCATTCTGCGTAAAACAACTGTGCCGCATGCTCACCATCGCGACACATCTCAGCGATGGACACCGACACCATGCTGGCGCCGGAATTCAACGCCACCTGTTTTTGCACCTCGGTTCCGTAAGTCCCAACCGCCTCGGTGGTGATCTGGATGGCCATGTCCGGCACCGCACGCGCCACCGCGCTGACCGCAGATTGGTACGTCTTTGCGTCCAACAAATGCCCACCATCCGCGTCACGAATATGCAGATGCAACCCATCCGCACCCGCCACGAAACAATCGCGCGCGCAGGCGACAATCTCATCTTCGGTCAGGGGCACAGCGGGGTGGTCGGCTTTCAACTTTCGCGCCCCATTGGGGGCAACCATGATACGCGGCAACGCCATCACAGAACGTCCCTCAGTGATTGCGTCAGCTTCGAGACAAGCTCGGCGATTTGATCCTCGGTGATGATAAACGGCGGGGCGAGCAGGACATGATCACCTGATTGACCATCAATGGTTCCGCTCATCGGGTAACAGATCAACCCATTGGCCATCGCTTGTTTCTTCAGCCGAGCCGCAACGTTTAAGCTGCGATCAAAGGGGGTTTTGCTGTCGCGATCCTGCACCAGTTCTAACCCACGGAACATGCCGCGCCCGCGAATGTCCCCCACATTTGGATGCTGGCCGAACTCTGCCAGCAACGCATTTTGCAGCACCGCACCCATTTGCGCCGAGCGCGCGACCATCCCGCCTTCGGTAAGTTTTTTCACAACCGCATCTGCGGCGGCAGCGGCAATGGGATGGCCAATATAGGTGTGACCGTGTTGAAAAAAACCGGATCCCTCTTCGATCGCCTGATAGATCTTGCCGGAGCACAGCATCGCACCAATCGGCTGATACCCCGCGCCAAGTCCCTTTGCGATGGTCAAGATATCTGGCGACACCTCATCCTGTTCGCAAGCAAACAGCGTGCCCGTGCGGCCCATGCCACACATGACCTCATCCAAGATCAACAGGATGCCATATTGATCACAAATCTCGCGGATACGTTTGAAGTACCCTTTCACGGCGGGCACCGCGCCAGCGGTTGCGCCCACAACAGGTTCGGCCAAAAAGGCCACCACGGTTTCGGGGCCTTGGCGTAGCAATTCGGCCTCAAGCTCATTTGCCGCGCGCAGGCCATAGTCCTCTTCGGTTTCGCCCTCTTCGCGCAGGCGATATTCGTAACAGGCGTTGATATGACTGGCCGAGACCATCACCGGATCAAACGGTTCACGGCGCCACATGTTGCCGCCGGTGCCCAAAGCCCCCAGCGTATTGCCGTGATAGCTTTGCTTGCGCGAAATGAATTTCCTGCGCTGTGGCTGACCGATTTCAATCATGTATTGACGCGAAAGCTTAAGCGCCGCTTCGACCGCTTCTGACCCGCCGGACACCACATAGACCCGTTCAATGCCCTCTGGCGCATGGGCAATCAGACGGTCCGCAAGCGATTCGGCGGGTTCGGATGTCAGGAACCCCGTGTGCGCAAAGGACAGCTTCTCCATCTGCGCGCGCATGGCGTCCAGCACATCGGGATCAGAGTGCCCCAAGCATGACACAGCCGCACCGCCGGACCCATCAAGGTATTTCTTTCCTGATTTATCAATGAGATAGATGCCCTCTCCGCGCTCTGCGACGGGTGGGTTAAGCTTGGTGTGGCGTGGAAATATATGTGTCATGGCGTCCTCATTCCCATTCGCCATAGCGCGATTGAAACAAATCAGTCAAGAGTTGACATGGAGTGAAACAAAATGAACAATCCCTGAAACAATACGTCGCAGGCTGCCATTTCAGGGGGGAAGCTTGACCAAAACGTTCGAACAAAGATTGGCCGCCCGCTATGGCGACCTAACGGATACGTTGCAGGGGGCGGCGGATTTTGTGCTGCAAAATCCGGTCGACATAGCAACCCGTCCGCTTCGAGCGATTGCAAAGGCCAGTGGACGATCCCCAGCGGCTTACACGCGCTTGTCCCGTGCATTGGGATATGATGGCCTTGATGATCTGCGCGAAGAATTTCGCCAAAAGATCGGCCGCCGGATTGATAATTTCGCCGATCGCGCCCAGCGCCTTCAGGACGACCATGGTGTCGGAAAATCTGACTTTATGGCGGCGCATCTGTCCGCCTGTCAGGGAAATCTGAATCAGCTGTCCGAAAGCATTGACCATGAGCTTTTAAATCGCGCCGTGGATAGGCTGTGTCAGGCACGGCGCGTCAATTTGCTTGGCGCATTGGGGTCGACTGGGATCATCGAATACATGAGCTACATGGCCAATATGTGTGTCGAAAACTGGCAGCTTCTGGGCCGGATGGGCGCCTCTTTGGGAAGCGGTTTAAGCAACATCTCATCGCAAGACGCGTTGATTGTTGTGACCAAACCGCCCTTTGCGGCCCACGTCATTAAAGCCGCCGAAATTGCGCACGCACGCGGAGCCTATGTGATTGTCATCACAGATGTGCACAGCTGCCCCGCGCTCAGCCACGCTCATGCGGGATTTGTGGTTCCCTCAGATAGCCCGCATTTTTATTCTTCTTACGTTTCCACGTTGTTTCTAGCGGAGGTCCTGATTGGCAAACTTGTCAGCCGATCCGGCGAAAAGGCCCGCTTGCGCATCGCGGACGTCGAGGATAGCAACCGTCTTTTGTCCGAGGTTTCGGACGAAGAGACAGTTACATCAGCAACCAAGTGAACAGGGGAGAAATTAAATGTTCCACAAGCTGAAAATCACCGCAATCGGCCTGGCCGCTGCGGGTCTCATGGCCCCGGCAGCCTTTGCCGAAGAATTCATCACCATCGGGACCGGTGGCGTGACGGGTGTTTATTACCCAACCGGCGGTGCGATTTGCCGCCTGGTGAATAAAGGCCGTAAAGAACACGGCGTGCGCTGTTCGGTCGAATCAACCGGCGGCTCGGTTTACAACATCAACACCATCCGCGAAGGCGAGCTGGAATTTGGTGTGGCGCAGTCTGATTGGCAGTACCACGCCTATAACGGTACCTCGAAATTCAAAGATGCTGGCCCATTCAAAGGTCTGCGCGCCGTATTTTCCGTACACCCAGAGCCCTTTACCGTTGTGGCCCGTGCCGACAGTGGCATCAAAACCTTTGCCGACCTGAAAGGCAAACGCGTCAACATCGGCAACCCTGGTTCTGGTCAGCGGGGCACGATGGAAGTTCTGGTCGACGCCCTTGGCTGGACCATGGATGATTTCGCTTTGGCCACCGAGCTGAAGGCGTCCGAACAGTCCGCAGCCCTCTGCGACAATCAAATCGACGCAATGGTTTACACCGTTGGTCACCCATCGGGTTCGATCCAAGAAGCAACCACAGCCTGTGATTCCGTGCTTGTAGAAGTGTCCGGCCCCGAAGTTGCCAAACTGATCGAGGACAATTCCTTCTATCGTGCGGCCACCATTCCGGGTGGCATGTATCGCGGCAATGACGCGGACGTGGCCACCTTTGGTGTGGGCGCAACCTTTGTCAGCTCAGACAAAGTATCGGATGATGTTGTGTATGCGCTGGTGAAATCGGTCTTTGAAAACATCGATGACTTCAAAGGTCTGCACCCTGCCTTTGCCAACCTTGACCCCAAGGAAATGGCGACTGCCGGTCTGTCAGCCCCACTGCATCCCGGCGCTGAGAAGTATTACCGCGAAGCTGGTATCATCAAATAAGCAAACGACTGGGCCGGGGGGGAACCTCTGGCCCAGCTGCCCTTTTTGGGGGCCAAAAACGTACAATTAAAAATTTACATATCGAACGGGGAGAACGTTCATGGCTGACAGCGAAAATCGCGCCTTAAGCGAAGAAGAGCTTCAGGAACTGGTGGCCGCAAGCGACAGCGGCGCACGCGCACCAACCGGCTGGGTCGGATTGATGATTGCGGGTGTGGCCTTGGTTTGGGCCGTCTTTCAGGTGCTTTTGGCATCGCCCATTTCCAACTATGTGCTCAGCGGCGACTTGATCAACAATGCACGCCAAATCCATCTGGCATTTGCGGTCTTTCTGGCAGCAATGGCCTATCCACTGTTCAAATCCAGCCCACGCGACCACATCCCGTGGTATGATTGGGCGTTGGGGCTCGGCGGGGCGTTTCTGGCCATGTACGGGTTCTTCTTTTATGAAAAGATCGTTGGCAACGGTGGCTTGGCGGATGCGTCAGATGCCTATTTCGCTTTGGCTGGCCTGATCTTTTTATTCATTGCCGCGTTCCGCACCTTGGGTCCGGTTATGGTCGGCTTGGCGATTGTGTTTCTGTGCTATGTGTTCTGGGGGTCCTCAGAGGTGGTGCCGGATCAGATCCGCTGGGCGGGCGCATCTTTGCGCAAAGCCATGAGCCATATGTGGATCACATCCGAAGGTGTTTTTGGCATCGCTTTGGGTGTCTCGACCAAATTTGTCTTCCTGTTTGTGCTCTTCGGCGCGCTTTTGGATAAGGCTGGCGCGGGCAACTATTTCATCAAAATGGCGTTTGGCGCGTTGGGTCACCTGCGCGGCGGCCCGGCAAAAGCAGCTGTGGTTGGCTCTGCCGCCACCGGCCTGATTTCAGGGTCATCGATCGCAAACGTGGTCACCACCGGGACCTTCACCATTCCTTTGATGAAGCGTGTTGGGTTTTCCGCTGAAAAAGCGGGTGCGGTCGAAGTGGCCTCGTCCGTGAATGGGCAAATCATGCCCCCCGTGATGGGCGCGGCGGCGTTCTTGATGGTGGAATATGTGGGCATTTCTTATGTCGAAGTGATCACCCACGCCTTTTTGCCCGCCGTGATTTCTTACATCGCGTTGGTCTACATCGTGCACCTTGAAGCGGTGAAAACCAACATGCCGACCATCGGCAACAAAGTGGTCTCGATGGGCCGCACCATTGGCGGCATGTTCGTGTTTTTCGCGGGCTTCGCGGCGCTGTGTTACGCAACGCAATTCCCCGTGGGTTGGATCGTATCTTTGTTTCCAGCAGGGTCAGGCCTGGTTCTAACGCTATTGCTTTTGGTCATCTATGTGGGCCTCGTTTATCTCGCGGCGCAAACCGAAGATCTGGAACCAGACGATCCCAACGCAGAAGTGGTTGAGCTTCCTGATGTGGCCAAGATCTACAAATCCGGCCTGTACTATCTGATGCCCATCATCGTGCTGGTCTACTTTCTGATGATTGAACGAAAGTCGCCCGGGCTGTCCGCATTCTGGGCCACCATGCTTTTGTTTGGCATTTTGCTGACGCAAAAGACCCTGAAGGCAATGTTCCGGGGCGAGCTGAACGCCATTTCCCGCATGCGCGAAGGTGTTATGGACCTGATCGAAGGCATGATTGATGGTGCGCGCAATATGATCGGCATCGGCCTTGCAACGGCCACCGCTGGGATCATCGTGGGCACCGTATCGCTGACCGGTATTGGTCAGGTTATGGCGGACTTTGTAGAGTTCCTTTCGGGCGGCAATCTGATCCTCATGCTGATCTTTGTGGCGATCCTGTCGCTGATCCTTGGCATGGGCCTGCCGACCACCGCGAACTATATCGTGGTCAGCTCGCTTATGGTTGGCGTGGTCGTGGAACTTGGCGCGCAATCTGGGCTGGTTGTGCCGCTGATCGCCGTGCATCTCTTTGTATTCTACTTTGGGATCATGGCGGATGTGACGCCCCCTGTGGGACTTGCAAGTTTTGCGGCGGCGGCTGTGTCTGGTGGCGATGCCATCCGTACAGGCTTCATCGCGTTCTTCTACAGTTTGCGCACCGTCGCCTTGCCCTTTGTGTTCATCTTCAACACGGACCTCTTGCTGATTGATGTCACCTGGTATCAAGGCGTAATCGTCTTTATCGTCGCAACCGTCGGCATTCTGGTGTTCACCGCGGCGACGATGGGCTGGTTCCTGACCAAAACCAAAGTCTGGGAAACCGTGGCCTTGCTGGTTGTCGCCTTTGCGCTGTTCCGGCCGGGGTTCTTCATGGACCAAATCCAGCCACCGTTTGACGACATCGCCCCGGCAAGCTTTGCACAAGCCTTGGCAGACGCTGAACCCGGTAGCCAACTGCGCACAGTGATATCGGGCCCAGACTTTGACACGCTTGAGGTGAAAGACCTGACCGTGCCACTGATTGTTCCAGATGCCGATGGTGCAGACGCCCGGATGGCCGCCCTTGGCCTGATACTGGTTCCTGAAGGCGACGTTCAAAAGCTGGACGAGCCATCCTTTGGCACCGAGCTGTCGGATAAACTGTCGTCATTTGACTTCTACGGTGACGATCCTGTGGCCATCACAAGCGTGCAAGCAACCGCCATCCAAATGCCAAAAGAGCTGATCTTTATTCCGGCCCTTCTGCTTTTGGCTTTGGTTGCGTTCCTGCAAACCGGACGCGCCCGCAAACTTGAAACCCAAGGAGCAACAGCATGACCAAAACCATTCTATGTGCCGTTGACATCAACCGCCCCGAAGAGGACCAAAAAGTTCTAAAAATCGCCGCCAAGCTGGCCGCATTGGATGGGGCGTCGCTTGATGTGATCACCGTTGTGCCAGACTTTGGGGCAAGCGTTGTAGGGGCCTATTTCGAAGAGCACCACATCTCGACCGCCAAAGACAAAGCAAACGAGCTTTTGTCCAAAATGGTAGAGGATGCATTAGGAGCGGATGAAAACGCCAGGGCGCGCCGTGTGGTCGCCATTGGCTCGGTCTACGAAAAAGTGCTGCAAACCGCCAAACTGAACAAAGCAGATCTGATTGTGATTGGGGCGCATCGCCCAGATTTCAAAGACTATCTTCTGGGGCCAAATGCGGCGCGCATTGTGCGCCACTCGGATGCTTCGGTTTACGTGGTTCGGTAAAACCGCACGCTTTATCACCAACAAACGGGCGCCTTCGGGTGCCCGTTTTCTTTTGCATCACCCAATAAAATCCGCCCGTCGCTCCATCAGGGCCGCACAAAGGTAATCAACAAACAGACGTACCCGCCGCACACGGCGCAGATCGCTGTGCAACAGCACCCAAGTGGACCGGCGCGTATCAAGATCGGTGCCGGGCACGCGCTGCAACTCCGGAAAACGCGCCTGAACCCAGGACGCAAGCACCGTCATCCCTGCACCCGCACGCGCCATATGCAGGTGCATTTCCGGGTCCGGAACCCGGTGGCGCACCCGCGCTTTTGGAAAGGGGGACGTATCAATGAAATGCTGCAATTCAGGCACAGGGCCATAGCCGATCCAGGTCAGCCCCTGCCCCTTTGGGCCAGCCTTTGGAAGCGCGCGGTCCAGATACTCTCGTGCTGCATAAATACCGATCGACAGCGGGAAAAGCATGCGCCCCACCACATCCTCATCGACCTTCGTCACATGCCGGATCGACACATCCGTTTCCAGCTTTTCAATCGATGTGATATCAAAAGACAGGTTCAGCTCAATCTCAATATCGGGATACAGCGCCGAAAAATCAGCCAACACAGGCGCCAGCAAGAAATGCGCGGTCATCGGATCGGCGGACAATCGGATACGGCCTGACGCCTCGCGATCCAACCCTTGCACGGCGTTGAACCCCTTGAGCAGCGCGCTTTCCGCCTCAAGTGCATCCGGCAACAACGTGCGCCCGGCGGCTGTCAGGTGAAACCCATCCGTCCCGCGCCGAAAGAGTTGCGCGCCAAGGCGTGCCTCTAACGCTTCAACCTGACGTCGCATCGTGGCGTGGGTTGCGCCCATCTGTTCAGCAGCGGCGCGCAATGACCCGTGGCGGGCCACGGCGAGAAACGCGGGAAGAGATTTCCAATCAAGCATAGTGGAACATATTTTAACCGTACTGGACCATTTCCGCCAGTGTTTGGGGCGCAATTTGTCCACTAAATCCTTTTCAACAGCGAAAGGATCAAAAGATGCACGCCCATTTTACCGCATGGCAAATCACAAACTACGGCGCTCCAGAGGTGATGGTGCCCGTGACCCGTCCCATACCCACACCGCAGAAGAACGAGGTGCTCATTCGCATCCACACCTCTGCCGTCACGCGTGCGGATGGCATGATGCGCGCCGGCACGCCGCGGTTTGCCCGCCTTTTTCTGGGGCTGCGCCGCCCGCGCAATGACTTGGTTGGAACCGGATTTTCTGGCGAGGTGATCGCGGTCGGCCCTGACGTCACACGCTTCACGCTGGGCGAGGCCGTATTTGGCGAGGCCGGAACGCAGTTTGGCGCCAACGCAAGCCATATTTGCCATAGCCAAGAGGGTGTCATCCTGCCTAAGCCCGCCACCCTTCCCCATGATCAAGCCGCAACCCTATGTGACGGCGTGCTGACATCGTGGAATTTCCTGCACCATGTGGCGCAATTGCGGGCGGGGGAGCGTGTGTTGATCCTTGGCGCATCCGGCAGCCTAGGCAGCGCAGCGGTGCAAATCGCCCATGACATTGGCGCAGATGTCACCGGGACTTGTAGCGCAAAAAATGCGGGGATGGTTGCCGCGCTCGGGGCCGCACATGTGGTGGATTACACCCGCGAGGATGCGCTGGACCAAGCCGCGCAATTTGATGTGATTTATGACACTCTTGGCGTCAGTTCTTATGCCAACGCCAAACACGCCCTGACCGCGCAGGGGCGGTATGTCTGTCCGGTTCTGAGCCTACCGTTGGTGGGGGCCATGCTGCGCACGTCTTGTTTTGGGGCGCGCAAAGCACGCTTCTCGGCCACCGGATTGTTGCCGCCTGACAAGCTGCGACAGATGTTGGACGCAATCTTGTCCTCCATTGATGCGGGTCTGCTGGCCCCTGTCATGAGCCGCAGCTATCCGCTGTCCGACCTCATTGACGCCCATCGCCATATGGAGGCAGGGCACAAACGCGGGAACGTTGTGGTGGTCACAGATGACAGCTGACGTCAGGAGCGCGGGGGGGTGGGGCTTGCGACGGTCGACCCGGACCCTATGCTGACGGGATGACACCCAAACCTCCCGCCCCACCCAAAGACGTTGCCCGCGCATTTGAAGACTTGCCACCAGACGTACAAGACCCGTTGGGTGACCTTCGGCAATTGATTTTCGAGACAGCGGCAAACACCCCGGGCGTTGGGCCAATTACTGAGACCCTAAAATGGGGGCAACCGTCCTATTTGACCGAGAAAACCAAGGCGGGCAGCACACTTCGGTTGGGCTGTCCAAAGTCGGGCGGGTTTGCGATTTTCACCCATTGCCAAACCAGCATCATGTCTGATTTTCAGGCCCTGTTTCCCAATGATTTCACCTTTGATGGCAACCGTGCTGTCGTGTTTAGCGCCGGGGATGATCTGCCCTTGGAAAAGCTAAGATTTTTGATTTCACGCGCGCTGACATATCATTTGAAATAGCCGCTAAAACAAAAGAAGCCCCACCAATTGGCGGGGCTTTCTTTTGCTGGTTTCCCGCTTGCGCCGGACCTGGCCTGATATGGTGGCGTGAGGTGGACTTGAACCACCGACCCCAGCATTATGAGTGCTGTGCTCTAACCAGCTGAGCTACCACGCCGTCTCATATCGTGGGCGGTAAGTAGGCCGCAGGGCGCGCGGTGTCAAATGGAAATTGCGCCTTTCGCCCCAAGAAATCATACGTGAGCACAAAAAAAAGGGCACCACGATCCCGGTGCCCTTTGAATTCGCAATTTTGCGAGATTATTTCTTTAATGCATCGCGAATCTCGGTCAGCAAATCGACCTCGCTTGGGCCAGCGGGGGCCGCTTCAACGACCTCTTCTTCCTTGGCGGTGGCCTCTTTCACTTTGTTCACGTAGCGCACCAACATGAACACCACAAAGGCGATGATCAGGAAGTTGATGATGGCCATGATGAAGGCACCGTAAGCAAAGACAGCGGCGCCCGCTTCACGCGCGGCTTCCAGTGACGCCCCTGCCGCCACATCGCCGGCCAGCACGGCATACATATTGTTAAAGTCCACGCCGCCCATGAAAAGCCCGATGAACGGGTTGATCAGATCCCCCACCATGGATTTCACGATGGCGGTAAAGGCTGCCCCAATGATGATACCGACGGCCATATCCATGACATTGCCCTTGGCAATGAAATCTTTGAATTCTTTAAGCATGTTGTCCCCTTCAGTTTGTTCGCGCACAGGTTTTCCCTGCAGTTATACAATACCAAACTTGCCCCAAGTTGTCGTTGGGAAATAGGGGAAACGCGCGCGCTGGCTCCCCTTAGGTGGGAAGCGAACCTGTGAGGACATAACGCAAAATCTCAACCACTTGTCCCGGCTCGCGGGCGACGGCAAGGGCGGCGGCGTCAACCTCTTTCAGCGCGTGATCATGTTCGGGCAGTTGCAAAACAATCAGCGATTTGCCTTTCGCGGCAGCATAACCGGCATCAAAAGCCGCGTTCCACTGGCGGTATTTCTCGCCAAAACGCACCACCACCACATCCGCATCCTCAATCCCTTTGCGGGTGCGGATGGCGTTCACCATCGCGCCCTTATGGTCGTGCCAGTATTTGTTGGGTTCTTCGCCAAGGATGGCAACACCGCAATCATCAGACGCGTCGTGATCGGTCACTGGGGCGGAGAATGTCACATCGAGCCCTTTGGCCCCTTCGATGATTTGTTCGCGCCAGTCGGTGTGAATTTCACCAGATAGGTATACGGATAAAGTCATGTCAGTCCTCCCAAATGAAAACGGCCCCGCAGATGTCTGGGGACCGTTTTTATGTCTTAACTGCGCAACGCGCCGCCGGTGGCCTTTTCGACCTTTTGCACGATCTTTGTGCTGACCGCCTCAATATCTTTGTCGGTCAGCGTCGCGTCACGCGGTTGCAAGCGCACGGTGATCGCGAGCGATTTCTTACCCTCGCCCAAGGATCCGCCAATGAATTCGTCAAAGACATTCACGTCAGCGATCAACGCTTTGTCCGCTCCCGCGGCGGCATTCACCAGCTTGATCGCTTCAACCGTGTCGTCGACCACAAAGGCAAAGTCACGTTCCACCGGTTGCAGATCCGATGCATCCAAAGCGCCACGCCCGGTTCCCTTGGCTTTCGGGAAGGGCACTTTGGCCAGATGCACCGCAAAGGCCACAACCGGGCCCTTCACACCAGACTGTTCGATGGTTTTCGGGTGCAATTCGCCAAAGGCGCCAAGGATGTTTTTCGGCCCAAGACCAAGTTTGGCCCCGCGCCCCGGGTGCCACCATTCGTTCATCTCACGCACATAGGTCAGCTTGGCGGGCGCGCCGATTGCGGCCAACACCGCCTCGACATCCGCTTTGGCGTCAAACGCATCCACAGGGCGACGCGCGCCAAAACGATCACGCGGGCCGGTGTGGCCCACAAGGATCCCGGTGACCATCACCTCATATTCATCCGGCTCACCGCCGTGAAACACCGGGCCGACCTCAAACAGCGCTAAATCCATGAAGCCGCGCGATTGGTTGCGCGCCGCCGCCGCCAACAGACCGGGCAGAAGCGAGGGGCGCATATGGCTCATTTCAGACGAGATCGGATTGGCCAGTTTGACCGCATCGGTGCCGCCGCCAAACCGGGCCGCCCCCTCTTGGTCGATGAAACTATAGGTCACACATTCGTTGTAGCCCAATGTGGCCACAGTCCGGCGCGCCATGCCTTCGCGTTTCTGCATCGGCGTCAGGATCGCCTTTGGCACCCCCACATGGGTACGCGGCAAGGGTTTGCCCACCAGCTTGGTCAGGGAGGCCACCCGCGCCACCTCTTCCACCAGGTCCGCCGACCCCAACACATCTGGACGCCAGCTGGGCGCTTGGGCCATATCGCCATCAAGCACAAAGCCCAGCGCGGTCAGTGTTTTGCGTTGCTCATCCGCCGGAATGTCCATGCCGACAAGGCTTTGCACCCGGTCGGTATCAAGCTTATAGGCGCGACTTACATCCGGTTCGGCCCCGGCCACAACCACGTTGGACGCCTCACCACCGCAAAGATCAAGGATCATCTGGCTCGCAGCCTCGATCGCGGGCGCGTTATACGCAGGATCAATCCCACGCTCATTGCGATAGCGCGCATCGGAGTTGATCTTCAGCGCGCGGCCGGTTTTGGCGATCTGGATATTTTCCCAAAACGCCGCCTCAAGAAACACATTGGTGGTGTCCTCAGTACAGCCCGTGGACAGGCCCCCCATGATGCCGCCGATGCTTTCCACACCCGCCTCATCCGAGATCACAACCATGCCCTCGCCGAAGGTATATTCCTTCTCATCCAAGCCAACCAACGTCTCGCCACCCTTGGCGCGATGCACGATCAGATCGCCCGTCACCTTGTCCGCGTCGAACACATGCAGCGGCCGGTTCATGTCATAGGTGAAAAAGTTGGTGATATCGACCAGCGCCGAAATCGGCCGCAAACCAACCGCCTTCAGACGGGCCTGCAACCACGCGGGGCTGGGCCCGTTTTTCACACCTTTGATCAGGCGCCCCATGAACAAGGGGCAATCCTCAGCGGTGTCATCGGCGATGGTCACATTGATTGGGCTGTCAAAACGGCCCTCGACCTTGTGTTCCTTAAGCGGCTTCATCTCGCCCAGACCGCGCGCCGCCAGATCGCGGGCAATGCCGCGAATGCCCAGCGCATCGGGCCGGTTCGGCGTGATCGCGATCTCAATCACCGGGTCGACTTTGGTGGGGTTGTGTTCCGCCAGCCAATCGACAAAGCGATCGCCAACCTCACCCGAGGGCAGCTCGATAATACCGTCATGCTCGTCGGACAATTCCAGTTCGCGTTCCGACGCCATCATGCCGTGGCTTTCGACACCGCGGATTTTGCCGACAGACAGTGTGACGTCGATGCCCGGCACATAGTCGCCGGGTTTCGCCAGCACCACGGTGATGCCTTCGCGCGCATTTGGTGCACCGCAAACGATGGTTTTATCGCCTTCATTGGTCGCAACCGTACAAACCCGCAAACGGTCCGCATCGGGGTGCTTTTCGGCGTGTGTGACCTTGGCCAACGTGAACGCGCCCAGGCGGTCCATCGGGTTCGAAATCTCTTCGACCTCAAGCCCCAGATCGGTGCAGGCCTCGGCGATCTCATCCACGGATGCCGTGGTTTCAAGGTGATCTTTCAGCCAGGAAAGAGTGAATTTCATGTCGTATCCTCCGTCGGCACCGCTCAGCGGTCTGCCAAATCCTCAATCAGGTCAAAATGCTCAAACACCAGCATCATTTCAGGGTCAAACCCGCCGTTGCGGGTAAAATAGGCCTCGTGGCCCTTGCGCCATCCGGCGAGTGTTTCATCTTCGCCCTCGGCCAAAGCCATCTCTTCGGTGACATCGCAAAAGCGGATTTCTTCGACCTTCACCGTTTTGATCACCAGCGCCGGGGTGCCATCCCAATTGGCGGCGATATCGGTGCGGCCCACTTTTGGCATCGCGTCGGGATCGTCTTTAAACTCCGCCAGCGCGCCGCAAGTGGCCCGTTTTTTGCCCTCGCGCACAAGGTCCAGCAACCGGGCCGAGAGCTTGGCGCTGTCGCCAAACTTAAACGTCCCCGCACCGGGGTAAGTGACTTGCAGGTCTTCCATGTCATCGGTCATTGCTCGCCCTCTTTACCATCCGCTGCACCTTCATCCGTCTCTGAGTTTTCCATCGATTGATCAATGGATCTGGCAAGGCCACGCATGCCCCACAGGACAAGCCCGCACAGCGCCAGCACCAGAAGGATGTTCAACCAAATGGGCATTAGCGCGACAGCCCCCCACGCATGGTTGGCACGTCAAGCGCGCTGAACCCGTAGTGGCGCAGCCAGCGCAGGTCGCTGTCGAAGAACGCGCGCAGGTCGGGGATGCCGTATTTCAGCATGGCCAGACGGTCGATGCCGAGGCCAAAGGCAAAGCCCTGCCAGACGTCAGGATCAACGCCCGCCGATTGCAGCACTTTTGGATGCACCATGCCGCTGCCCAGAATTTCCATCCAGTCGTCGCCTTCGCCCAGCTTCAGCGTGCCGCCTTCCCAAGAACAACGAATGTCGACTTCGGCGGATGGTTCCGTGAACGGGAAATGCGAGGCGCGGAAGCGCAGTTCAATCCCGTCGATTTCAAAAAACGCGCGACAGAATTCTTCCAGCGTCCATTTCAGGTTCGCCATCGAGATGTCTTTGTCGATCGCCAACCCCTCTACCTGATGGAACATCGGCGTGTGGGTCTGGTCGTAATCTGATCGGTACACGCGGCCCGGCGCAATCACCCGAATGGGCGCGCCTTGCTTTTCCATCGCGCGGATTTGCACGGGGCTGGTGTGGGTGCGCAGCACATGTGGCGCACGCTCGTCCGCACCGTCCCGGTGCATGTAAAACGTATCAAATTCCTGCCGCGCGGGGTGGTGCGGCGGGATGTTGAGCGCATCAAAGTTGTACCAATCGCTTTCAATTTGCGGCCCTTCGGCGACAGAAAAGCCCATGTCGCCAAAGATCGCGCTGATCTCTTCTGTGACCTGTGAAATCGGGTGAACGCTGCCTTGGCGCGCGGGGCGGCCCGGCAGGGTCACGTCCAGCCATTCGGTGCGCAGCCGTTCATCAAGGGCGGCATCCGCCAGCGACGATTTTTTGGCGGAAATGGCCGAGTTAATCTCGTCCTTCAGGGCGTTCAGTTTCGGGCCCATGATCTGGCGTTCTTCGGGCGTCATTTTGCCCAGCTCGCGCATTTTCAGCGCCACTTCGCCCTTTTTGCCGACGGCCTGTACCCGGATGTCTTCCAGTGTCGCCTCATCCGCAGCACCCGCCACGGCTTCGATGTATTTATGCCTCAGATCGTCCATGTTCATTCCCTGACCAAATTGTCGACCAACCGCTGTGGTCAATCTGGTGACCAAATCCTGTCGTTTTCAGGTGCGAGTGCTATCGACTGGCAGGGGAAAAGGCAAGTCAGGCAGGGGCTATGTGGGGTCTAACGCGGCCAATCTTTGGGCAAGGAAGGCTTTTTCCGCGGTGGAGGCGGACAGCGCAATCGCCGCACGGTAGTTTTCGGCGGCCTCAAGCGGGCGGTCAAGCCGCGACAACAGATCCGCGCGACAGGCGTGATAGGGTTGATAGGTCTCTAGGCGGGCGGTCTTTGCCACCTGATCCAGAAGGGACAGGGCGGCCTCGGCGCCATCCACATAGGATCGCGCCACCGCTTGATTGATCGCAACCACAGGGTTCGGGGCGCGGACAGCCAAAAGGTCATAGAGTGCTGCGATTTGCGGCCAATCGGTGGCGGCGAAGGTCGTGGCCTCGGCGTGGACCGCGTTGATCGCGGCCTGAAGCGCATAGGGGCCAGCAGGACCATCGGCGAGCGCCTGCTTCACAAGTGCAGTGCCCTCGCGGATTTTGGCTTTATCCCACCGGGCGCGGTTTTGCCCCTCTAGCGGAACATAGCCGCCCGCATCATCCATCCGGGTGTGGCGGCGACTGTCACCAAGCAGCATCAAAGCCAACAGCGCTTTTACCTCCGCATCCTGGGGCAACAAAGCAGACAAGATGCGGCCAAGGCGAATGGCCTCTTCGGCCAGGTCCGCACGGGTCAGCGTCGCACCGTTTGTGCGAAACCCTTCGTTGAAGATGAGGTAAATCACCCGCAACACAGCCTCGACCCGGTCGGGCAAATCAGCCGCATCGGGCAACTTAAACGGGATGCCTGCATCACGGATTTTGCGTTTGGCACGGGTCAGACGGGCGGCCATGGCATCAGGTTTATCCAGAAACGCCGCGGCGATTTCGGGGGTGGTCAGCCCACCGATGGCGCGCAGGGTCAGGGCGGTGCGGGACTTTTCCTCAAGCGCGGGGTGACAGCAGGCAAAGATAAGCTCTAGCCGGTGATCGGGAATGACGCCCGCCTCTTCTTGATCTGGGCGGGTCTGTTCCAAAAACAACGCCAGTTCTTGTTCTTTGCGGCTGGCATTGGCGGTGCGCCGCAATCGGTCCACCGCTTTGCGCCGGGCAACGGTTAAAAGCCACGCATCGGGGTGTTCGGGCAGGCCGTGTTGCCACTTGTCCAATGCGACCACCACCGCATCTTGCAAGCTGTCCTCGGCCAAAGCGTAATTGCCCACATGCGCGGTGAGCGCAGAGAGAATGCGCCCCCAATCTTCGCGGATCACGCGTGTGATATGTGCATCAACTGGGGGCTGCATAAGTTAATCGAAGATCATCACAGGGCGCACTTCGATACGGCCATAAGCAGCATCTGGGATTTTGGCGGCATAGGCCAGCGCCTCATCCAGGTCATCACAATCGAGGATATAGAACCCGCCGAGTTGCTCCTTAGTTTCGGCAAAGGGGCCGTCCATCACTTCGGTTTTGCCGCCACGCACAGAAACGGTGGAAGAGGTTGCGGTGGGTTGCAACGCATCCCCCGACAGCATTTTTCCGGCATCCTGAACCTCTTTGGTGAAGTCCACATAGCCTTGCATATAGGGGCCGAATTCTTCGGTGCCGGGTTGCGGACCGTTGTCTTCTGCATTGTAGATCAAAAGCATGTATTGCATTGGATTTCCTTCCATCCGTTGGGGCAGTTCCAGGAAAGGTCACGGCCTTTCTATGTACCAGACGTTTGGGAAACGGCAAAATCGACATTTTTTGGCAAAAAATTTCGGCTGGTGCAAAACTTCCAAATTGCGGGCATCGCCCCCGGGTCGGGGGGCAACCGAACCGCTCACGTCGCGAAAGCCCCATTCGGAAACCGAAAAATTGACGCCACAGAGCACAAGTGATCTAAGGCCATCAGACCAGAAAATCATCTTGGGAAACGGGACAACCTCGCCATGACAACCAACAAACGCATCACCCTCTCCAGCGACCACGCCGCCATCGACCTTCGCCAGGTCATTGCCGATCATCTCTCAACGCAGGGCTGGGAAGTGGTTGATATCGGGCCAACATCACCCGAAAGCACACATTACCCAAAGCATGGTGAAGCGGCGGCGCGGCTTGTTGCCTCAGGTGACTGCGATCTGGGCATCATTCTGTGTGGTACTGGTCAGGGCATCATGATGGCCGCCAATAAGGTCAAAGGCATCCGGTGCGGCGTCTGCACCGACGCGTTTTCGGCCCGCATGATCCGCCAACACAACAATGCCAACATGCTGTCCTTAGGCGCACGCGTGGTGGGCGAAGGGCTTGCACTTGATATCGTGGACGCATTTCTGAACGCCGATTTCGAAGGCGGGCGGCATGCCACGCGCGTCGGAATGATTGACGCGATTGAGGGCTAAGCCCCCTTTGGCCTCTTTTTTGGTGACGGTCATTTCATCCAAAGAGAGGCCACGCGCGCCGCTACTATCGCATGCGCCCCCAGCCGACACCGGTGGAATAGAAAAAGCCGCGAGGTTTCCCCCGCGGCTTTCAAAGTCTTCTTCGATTGCAAATTAGCGCGACTTAAGCAGCCAGCGCAGCTTTTGCTTTTTCAACGATAACGCCGAAAGCTTCCGGTTCGTGAACGGCCAAGTCAGCCAACACTTTACGGTCAACTTCAACGCCAGCCATGTTCAGGCCGTTGATGAATTTCGAGTAAGTCAGAGCTTCGTCATGCGAACGCACAGCAGCGTTGATCCGTTGGATCCACAGCGCGCGGAAGTTGCGCTTGCGATTCTTACGGTCACGGGTTGCATATTGGTTGGCTTTGTCGACGGCCTGGCGGGCTACCTTAAAGGTATTCTTACGGCGACCGTAATAACCTTTCGCGGCTTTGACGACTTTTTTGTGACGGGCGTGGGTTGTGGTACCACCTTTAACGCGGGACATAGTTCAATCTCCTCTTAGCGGTCGTAGGGCATATAGCCCTTGACGATCTTAGCGTCGGGGGCGGACAGAGCGGTTGTACCGCGGGCGTTACGGATGAATTTCTTCGTCCGTTTGATCATTCCGTGCTGTTTACCAGCCTGGGCTCCCATGACCTTACCGGTCGCGGTCACCTTAAAGCGCTTTTTGGCGCTCGATTTGGTCTTCATCTTGGGCATTTCGGTCTCCTAAGTTCGAGGTTCCGTTACGACGCGCGAGGCATGCCACTTAAGCCGGGCGCGTACGAAGTGCAGCACATAGGGGGGAATCGCGGGCGAGGCAAGTGTTTTTTCGCGGCCCACACCGCGAAAAGCGAGCGCCCCGCGACGGCGGGTCAGTTGATCAAATGCCCGACCACGCGAACGAACACATCCGGGAGCTCTTCGATCCGATAACCGCCCGGTTTACGTGAGATGGCGATATAGACCAATCCCCCGCCGATCAACAGGGTAATCGCCGCGAACCGGGGCGCGCGGCCCTCCAAAAATGCGCTCAAAATAGATGGGATCGACAGGATCAATACCACCATTCCAACCACGAGATAAATATCATTGGTCATCATATCGTCCTTACGGAAATCAATACGACGATCATTTAGGTGTCTGTCGCGAAAATCAACCGTTCATCACATGGGGCAACCCGAAGGATGTTGGTGGTGCCCGGAACGTTAAAGGGAACACCCGCTGTGACAACGATCTGATCTTCTTCAGTTGCAAACCCGGCGGACCGCGCCGCGCGGGCGGCTGAAACAACGGCGGCTTTAAACCGCTCCACCTCACCAGGGGTGACGAAACAATTCGTTCCCCAAGACATGCAAAGGCGACGCGCAGTGCCTTTTAGTGGGGTCAAGGCAATGATCGGCACACGCGGGCGTTCCCGCGCGGTCAACAGCGCGGTTGTTCCTGATTGTGTGAAACAACAGATTGCTTTGATATCCGTGGTTTCGGCGATCTCGCGTGCGGCGGCGACAATTCCATCCGCGACAGACGTCTTCAGCGGGCTGCGGCTGGCTTCGATCTGCTCGCGGTAGGTTGGGTCATGCTCCACCTCAATCGCGACGGCATCCATCGTGGACACCGCTTCGATAGGGTACTGTCCGGCGGCACTTTCTGCCGAGAGCATCACCGCATCGGCCCCGTCATAAATGGCGTTGGCCACGTCTGACACTTCGGCGCGCGTGGGCATTGGGCTTTCAATCATGCTTTCCAGCATTTGCGTCGCCACGATCACCGGTTTACCGGCGATGCGGCAGGCATTCACAAGACGCTTTTGAATGGGCGGCACAGCTTGTACCGGCAGTTCAACACCCAGATCACCGCGCGCGACCATAATGCCATCTGACGCCTTCAGAATGTCTTCGAAACGATCAACGGCTGAAGGTTTTTCAATCTTCGACAGGACCGCAGCGCGGCCCCCCGCCAACACGCGCGCCTCTTCCACGTCTTCTGCACGCTGAACAAAGCTCAGCGCCAACCAATCAACGCCAATCTGA
This sequence comes from Aliiroseovarius lamellibrachiae, assembly GCF_018599245.1. Taxonomy (GTDB): domain Bacteria; phylum Pseudomonadota; class Alphaproteobacteria; order Rhodobacterales; family Rhodobacteraceae; genus Aliiroseovarius; species Aliiroseovarius lamellibrachiae. Next base: position 17,597 of record NZ_JAHEVJ010000002.1, on the reverse strand, counting down.
CAAGCAAATTCGAGGTCTTTTTTGTCTTTTTCCGACAAAGCCGCCAGTGGCAGCAACACGTCCGGCACGTTCACACCTTTGCGGTCTGAGATTGTGCCGCCAACTTCGACAATGCAATTGGCGTGCTCGGGCGAGCAATCCGTCACCTTCAAGCGCAGTTTTCCGTCGTTGACGAGCAAAGTTGAGCCAACCTCAAGGGCTGCAAAAATCTCAGGATGCGGCAAGCATACGCGGTGGCTTTCCCCGGGCGCCTCATCCAGATCAAAGCGGAAGGGCTGACCTTCCTCAATCTCGGTGGCTCCCGCCGCAAATGTACCACAGCGCAGTTTCGGCCCCTGCAAATCAGCAAGGATACAGATCGGGCGGTCCAGATCTTTTTCGACTTGGCGCACAATCGCGTGGCGCGCGCGTTGTTCCTCATGGGTGCCGTGCGACATATTCAGGCGAAACACATCTGCGCCCGCTTCAAACAGCGCGCGAATGGTGTCGTAGTCGTTGGACGCGGGTCCCAAAGTGGCAACAATTTTTACATTCCGTAAGCGTCTCATGTGTTGCTCCTATTCCTCGGCGTCATGTGGTTTGTGGTGTCTATAGTCGGTTTTGTTGGATTGTGAAACGAAATGTTAGCGCTCACATCGAAATGTTTCATCACTAGAACTGGCACTTTGGTGTTGTCTGTCTTAAATGGGTCTCGTTGAAATTCACGACAATTCCGTGACACACCACGACAGAGACCTCATGAAAGACGCAATTCAACACGACGCATTTGAGATTATTGGCGAAACCCTGCCCGGACGCTGGCTGATCACATGTGATCATGCCTCAAACCGCGTGCCCCCCTGTGTAAATGGCGGGGATCTGGGGTTGCCGGAAGAGGATATGGCCCGTCACATCGCCTATGATGTCGGGGCGGCGGGCGTGTCGCGTCATTTGTCGCGGCTGCTCAATAGTCCTGCGATTCTGTCCCGATTTTCACGGCTCGTGGTTGATCCAAACCGGGGCGAAGACGACCCCACCGTTTTGATGAAACTTTATGACGGGTCAATTATTCCGGCAAATCGCCACGCAGACGCAGACGAACGCGAACGCCGTCTGGCCGCGTTTCACCGCCCGTATCACGATGCCATGGCCGGGCTGATTGCCCAGCGCGACGCGCCTGTGTTGCTGGCGATGCATTCGTATACTCCGCAGCTCAAGGGCCGTGAAATGCGCCCTTGGCATATCGCTGTTCTGCACGAAAAAGACAGCCGCATCGCAACCCCGCTGATTGCCCGACTTAAGGCCGAGGGCGAATGGTGCGTGGGTGAAAATGAGCCTTACGGCGGACATTTGGATGGCGACAGCATTGATCGCCAAGCGCTTGCGCAGGGCCACGCCAATGTGCTGATCGAGATCCGCAATGACCTGATCGTGACCGACGCCCAACAGGAATGGTGGGCCGAACGTCTTGCGCCAATTTTGACCGACACACTGGTTGAGGCTGGGGTTTAGGGGCGCCGCCCCTCGACCTGCGGTCTCACCCCGAGATATTTTGGCAAGAAAAAGAGCGCGCAAATGCCCCATGTAAGAATTGAACACTCTGGATCAGACGCAGATATGTCCGCGCTGTGTGAGGCTGTGTTTGAAGCATTGTCCGGTCATGACGCGATCCCGCATCCTGAAACTTTGAAAATCCGCAGTTGTCGTTGTGAGGCCCACCGGATCGGCACCCTTCCGGACAGTTTTGCCCATGCACGCCTTGAGCTGTTGCCCGGGCGGGCGGATGGGGTGAAGACAGAGCTTGCGCAGCTGATCCTGCGTACCATGCGCGCGCATTTGCCAACTGTGGGCAGCCTGTCGGTTGACGTCGCCGACCTCAGCCCGTCCTATGTCAAAGACCTTATGTAATTGGAGCCCATGATGGACGACCAAACCCGTATCGAAATCGAAGCCGCCGCATTCCGCACCTTGCGCGAACATCTGATGGAAAAACGCACGGATGTGCAGAACATCGACATGATGAACCTTGCCGGTTTTTGCCGAAACTGCCTGTCGCGCTGGTATCAAGAGGCCGCCAATGAGCGCGGAATTGAGATGACCAAAACCGAGGCGCGCGAGATTTATTACGGCATGACCATGGACGCATGGAAAGCCAATTATCAGACAGATGCCAGCGCCGAGAAGCAGGCTGAGTTCAAAGTCGCATTCTCTGAGAACGTGGGTGAAGAGAAACCGTGAACCGCGCCACATTACTTATGTTGGCCACGGCGGGCGTGTCCGTTGCGGCCGGATTTATGATCCATCCCTTACTGGGCATATTTGCCCTTGGTGGGGCGGTGATGATGGGCGTGTCAATCTGGAACGGTGGGCAAAAAATGCTCGCGGTGTACCGCGACCGTGAAGGCGAGGATTTTTCCAGTTTTCTCGCCGCGTTGCCTGAAGTGGATGCCGATGTGGCGCGTGCCGTTTATGAAGAGATACAGACGACCTGCTCGTCCCCCAACCACCCGCTTCCGTTGCGCCCCACAGATCATGTGATCAACGATCTGATGTTGGATCTTGAGGAGTTGTTTGCCGAGGTTCTACCCCGGATCATTGCGCGCATTGGGCGTGGTTCACCGGAAGGGATTGAGGATCTGACGGTGGGTGGGTTGGTGCGCCATCTCAGTACAGAAACCTCAACTCAGGCTTTCTAAACACCAATATTACTTGACACAGCCACAAATCGAGACTTAACCAATGGTTGAAATTTTCAATTATTGGGTGATTTATGAGATTTGCTGGAAACGCAATTTGGTTTATTTTAGGTGGTGCAGTCATTGCACTCTACTGGCTGATCGGCGCCGTAATTTTCGCCATCAGTATTATCGGCCTCCCTGTGACACGAGCTGCTCTTGAGATGGCTAAGATGAGCGCCTTCCCATTTGGGAAAGACGTTGTTCATGTGCGCGAGTTAGACAGAAAAGAACTTTCCAAGACAACCGCGGCAACAGGTACGATTGGCTTTATTGCAAATATCGTTTGGCTGCTAACTTTTGGCTGGTCGCTATGTGTGCTTTACATCTTTGCCGGGATTTTGAACTGCATCACCATTATTGGCATCCCGTTCGGTATCCAGGCTTTCAAGCTGGCTGGAATTTCGCTTTGGCCCGTTGGACGTCGCGTTGTAACAAAGGAATTGGCTCAAGCTGCGAGACAGTCAAATGCACAAGATCAACTGGCTGCAATCCGCGAAAATGCCTGATTAAGTGTTATCAGCATAACCCTGCGATTCCTCGCAGGGTTATGACATCTAAACATCCAAGTAGATCACTCCGCCTTTTTCAGGCTCTCTTCCAGATAAATCTCGCGCAGACGTGTCATGACTGGGCCGGGCTTGCCTGTGCCAACCTGCACCCCATCCACTTCCACCACCGGCATTACAAAGGCCGAGGCAGAGGTAAAGAACGCCTCATCCGCCTCTTGTGCTTCTGCGATGGTAAAATTGCGCTCTTCCACTTCCATCTGGGCCTCACGCGCAAAGCGCAGGACCGCGGCGCGGGTGATGCCATGCAGGATGTCGTTGGACAGGGCGCGGGTGATGATTTTACCGCCTTTGACGATATACGCGTTGTTTGAGGTGCCTTCGGTCACATAGCCGTCTTCGACCAGCCATGCGTCATCAGCCCCAGCCGCCTTCGCCATCATTTTGCCCATCGACGGGAACAACAGCTGAACGGTTTTAATGTCGCGACGACCCCAGCGGATGTCATCGACCGAAATCACTTTGACCGGCTTCACATTCGCCGCCAAACCCGGTTTGTTCTGTGTGAACAGCACCACCGTCGGTTTCACCTTTTCAGGATCTGGGAATACAAAGTCACGGTCGCTGTCAGCGCCGCGTGAGATTTGCAGATAAACCAAACCCTCCTCGATCTCATTGGCGCGCACCAGCTCGCGGTGAACCGCCAGCAGGTCCTCCTTGGAAATGGGGTTTTCCATGCCAAGCTCAGTCAACGACCGTTGCAAACGCACGGCGTGGCCGTCAAAATCAATCAGCTTTCCGCCCAGAACACTGGTCACTTCGTAAACCGCATCCGCAAACAAAAAGCCCCGATCAAAGATCGAAACAGTCGCGGCATTTTCCGGCAAGTATTCGCCATTTACGTAAACGGTACGGGTCATCAATCTCTCCTTAGCCCCAAAGTGCTGCGATGGGTGGGTGTACGCCATCTGCGTCAAAGTCCAACGGTTGGTCACGGTCTTCGGCCAGAAGAAGCGGCCCGTCAAGGTCTGTCACCAACGCCCCCTGCGCAACAAGTGTCGCGGGGGCCATCGCAAGGGATGATCCGACCATACAGCCAACCATGACCTGATAGCCCTCAGCCAGCGCCGCATCGCGCAGGCGCAACGCCTCGGTCAAGCCGCCGGTTTTATCCAGCTTGATGTTCACAACATCATATTTACCCTTGAGCTTGGGCAGGCTCGTCCGGTCATGACAGCTTTCGTCAGCACAAACCGGCACAGGCCGATCCATGCCAATCAGCGCATCATCGTCACCAGCAGGCAGAGGCTGCTCCACAAGATCCACCCCCAAGCGCACCAAATGTGGGGCAAGATCGGCGTAAACCTCTGCAGACCACCCTTCGTTGGCATCAATGATGATCCGGGATTTTGGCGCACCGGCACGAACGGCCTCCAAACGGGGCATATCATCAGGCGTGCCAAGCTTGATTTTCAGCAGCGGCCGATGCGCGTTTTTCGCAGCTTGCGCCTGCATTTCAGCAGGTTCTGCCAAGGACAACGTATAGGCGGTGATTTCTGGGCCTGGTACAGTCAACCCCGCCAACTCCCAAACCCGCTTGCCCGCGCGCTTGGCTTCCAGATCCCAAAGTGCACAATCAACGGCATTGCGCGCAGCCCCAGCCGGCAGCAAACCATAGAGCGCCTCTCGGGTGACATCGCGGGGCAAGCCCATAATCTCATCCGTCACGCTTTCCAGCGTCTCGTCATAGCGCGCATAAGGCACACATTCGCCCCAGCCTTGGTGATCCCCATCTTCGACCCGCACCGTCAGCACTTTGGCTTCCGTGCGCGATCCGCGTGAAATAGTGAACACCTGCGCCAGCTTAAACACATCCGGAGTGACTGAGATTTCCAAGCGCCCGACCTCGTTTTTTCTTGTCAAAAATATCCCCGCCGGAGGCTCCCACAAAAGCCCCCGACGAACGGTTTCTATTTCAACTTACAGAGCTGCAAGCGCATCCACCAGCTTCGTCGCCCCGAAACGGAACGGATCCGTGGCCGGCAGGCCCATGTCAGCTTCAATCTCAGCCAAATAGCCCAGCGCATCTGCTTCTGACATGTGCTGAGTGTTCACCGAAACACCCACCACTTTGCAATCGGGGTTTGCCACTTTTGCAAGGCCCAGCGCGGTATCGCGTAGCGCTTCCAACGATGGCTGCTGATAGTCCGGCAAGCCGCGCATATGTTCGCGGGTCGGTTCATGCGACAGGATCAACGCGTCCGGCTGGCCACCGTGGATCAACGCCATCGTCACACCCGAATAGGACACATGGAACAAGCTGCCCTGCCCTTCGATCAAATCCCAGTGGTCATCGTCATTGTCCGGCGAGATATACTCCACCGAGCCCGCCATGAAATCGGCAACCACCGCGTCAAGCGGCACACCGTCCCCGGTGATCAGGATGCCGGTTTGGCCGGTTGCACGGAACGTCGACTTCATGCCACGCTCGCGCATCTCTTTGTCCATCGCCAATGCGGTGTACATTTTGCCAACCGAACAATCGGTCCCAACCGCCAGACACCGTTTGCCCGTGCGTTTTTTACCGTTGGCAATCGGGTAATCCACTTCTGGTACGCGCACATCATGCAAGGCCTGACCCGTGGCTTCGGCAACGGCCACAAGATCCGCTTCTTCGGTCAGAAGATTGTGCAGGCCAGACGCAAGATCAAACCCTTCTTCCAGCGCCATCACCAGAACCTTTTTCCAAGCCTTCGAGATCAAACCGCCACGGTTGGCCACGCCAATCACCAGCGTCTTGGCACCAGCGGCTTTTGCCTCGGCCAGCGTCATATCGGCCAAACCCAAATCCGCCTGACAGCCGTCCATACGGAACTGGCCAACGGCGTTTTCCGGGCGCCAATCTTTGATGCCCTGCGCCACTTTCACAGCGAGTTGATCGGGCGCATCGCCCAAGAACAGAAGATACGGTGTCTGAATCATGGCCTAGGCCCTTTCCTCGCTTCAGTGTTAAGTAGTTTGCATGTCTCAACAGGCATTCTGACGATCTATCACCGAAAATCATTGTGAAGTTTCGACTTTTCACGACACTATCGCAAGTTATTCCGCCACATTGGCGATTTGGCGCAACTTTCTCCTGTCATGATGGGCTGCACGCAAGAATCCCTTACCATCCACGCCGCCGCGCGGCATTCATGCTGCAAGTGCAGAATTTCCTTGCGCACCGCCACGCAATTTCATAACGATATGCGCAAGAAAATCGCAACTTCATTACAAAGGCGCCCCTATGTCCTTCCGTATCCAACCCGCCGCCCCAGCCCGTCCCAACCGTTGCCAACTGTTCGGACCAGCCTCAAACACCAAGCTGTTTGCCAAAATGGCAACCTCCGCTGCGGATGTGATCAATATCGATCTTGAGGATTCGGTGGCCCCCTCCGACAAAGACATGGCCCGCGCCAACGCCATTGAAGCCATCAACACCATCGACTGGGGCAACAAATATGTGTCCGTTCGGATCAACGGCCTGGACACCCCTTATTGGTACCGCGACGTGGTGGATTTGCTGGAACAAGCAGGCGAGCGCCTTGATCAGATCATGATCCCAAAAGTCGGTTGCGCAGAGGACGTGTATGCCGTTGACGCGCTGGTCACCGCGATTGAACGCGCCAAAGGGCGCACCAAGCAAATCAGCTTTGAGGTGATCATTGAATCGGCCGCCGGTATTGCCCACGTAGAAGCCATCGCAGCTTCGTCCCCCCGTCTTCAAGCCATGTCTTTGGGGGCTGCGGATTTCGCCGCCTCGATGGGTATGCAAACCACCGGAATTGGCGGCACGCAGGAAAACTATTACATGTTGCGCGACGGTGAAAAACACTGGTCAGACCCATGGCACTGGGCACAAACCGCCATCGTCGCCGCCTGTCGCACACATGGCGTTCTGCCCGTTGATGGCCCGTTCGGCGATTTCTCAGATGACGAAGGGTACATCGCCCAATCCAAACGCTCTGCCACTTTGGGTATGGTCGGAAAATGGGCAATCCATCCAAAGCAAATCGCATTGGCAAATGAGGTGTTCACCCCCTCTGATGAGGCCGTCGCTGAGGCAAAAGAGATCCTTGCCGCGATGGAAACCGCCAAAGCAAATGGCGAAGGCGCCACCGTCTATAAGGGGCGTTTGGTGGATATCGCATCGATCAAACAAGCCGAGGTGATTGTCGCCCAAGCAGAGCTGATCGCCAGCTCGTAAAGCATTACACCCCGACCTGGCCCCGCCAAGTGCGGGGCCTTTTTTTTTGCACAACTTGTCGCATATCGCTTTGTGAATTTGTTTCATACTGTGGCTTTGGATGATGACGACATCCACCACCAAAGGGACGCCTCATACCAACGAGGTCACAATGAAATTGTTTTTCTATGCCGCTGCTTTGGCAACCGTTCTGGCGGCCCCAGTGTTTGCACAATCCAATCCAGCAAAAACCGGACTATCTGCGCCCGTCATCCGCCTAACGGGCATTCTGAACAAAAACCAAGATGTCATTGGGTTGGATGCCACACAGAAAGAAGATGTGAAAAACTGGGTGGCAACGATGCCGGCCCACCGCAAAGCGCTTGAGGATGAAACCGTGGCATTGCGCGCGGAAATGAGGGCCGCGATTGTCAATGGAGCACCTGTGGACGCCCGGCAAGCCTTGGCAGACAAAATCGGAGCCAACGAAGTAAAGCTTGTGATGATGCGGTCGAATTGCACCGACCATTGGCGTGAAGTGTTGCGCCCTGAACAGTTTGCCAAACTGATCGAGCTTGCGTCAGCGATGTAAACTGAATGTGGCGGGTGCCAATCCCGCCACATAATTCGGATGTCCCCTTAAGCCAATGGCATGCAGATTTCCGTCAACAGGTCTTCTGGTGCTGTCTCACGCGGATCATTCAGATACACCTCATAACACGGGGCATCTGCGGGGGTTTGGCCAGACTGCGGCAACCACTCGCCATAGAGCTTGTCATAGGCGGATTTGATCATCGCATAGGGGCCTTTATAGGTCAGAACCGCCATTTTCCCGGCCGCCAGTTCAACACTGTCAAATCCTTCCGGGGCGTCATTCCCGCGCCAATCAGCACCTGCAAAACTGCGTAAATCTGCCTCAGCCACGGCTGCGGGATCATCATAATACACACCCAAAACGGGGCCACATTGGGGCCACAGACCGCGCGCCGCAATCATCGCGCCCATTTTTTCAAAGCTTTTCCCGATTTCCATATAGGCGCCTTTATGCGGCACCCCAATCAAGGTGCGGGCGGGCATGTCGCGGATTTCTATTGTATGCATTTCATGTCTTCCTTCTCGTTGCAAAAGCGCTGGCGCATCAATTATGCCAGCAGAACGAAACGCAGTTGGGCTCAGGCCATAACTGGACCGGAATGTTTGGCCAAAGCTGCGCGGATTGGCATAACCACAAGCCTTGGCGATCTGATCAATCGGCGTATCCTCACGCACAATCCGCCCCGCCGCCCGGTGCAACCGCATCCGGCGCACCGCCTGCGCGCATGTCTCACCTGTCATCGCATGAAACACACGATGCCAGTGAAACCGCGACATCGCGGCGACATCTGCCAAATTGTCCAGCGACAGGTCCCCATTTGGATTGTCGTGAATGTAATTCAACACCCGCAAAAGCCGGTCTTCGTATCGCATCTGAGCGTCCTTTTTTACGTTTCCCCCTGTTCTTGCGACAGGTGACGTGCATAAATCTTGCTGAGTTGCGCGCCCTTGGGCCCGCGCACCAGTTGCAATGCCGCTTCCCAAGCGTCATATAGCAAAAAACACGCATTAATCAGGCGGTGCCATGACACATTATCTCGAGTTTGAAAAACCCTTGGCGGAAATCGAAGGCAAAGCGGAGGAGCTGCGCGCTCTGGCCCGTGCCAATGAAGAGATGGATGTGGAGGGTGAAGCCGCGGCCCTCGACGCCAAAGCCGACACCATGCTGAAAGAGCTTTACGAGGGGCTGACCGCATGGCGCAAATGTCAGGTCGCCCGCCATCCCGAACGTCCCCATTGTAAAGATTACATCGAGGCGCTGTTTACCGAATACACACCGCTGGCAGGGGATCGTAACTTTGCCGATGACCACGCCATTATGGGTGGCCTCGCCCGCATTGGTGACACTGCCGTTGTGGTGATGGGGCAAGAAAAAGGCCATGACACCAAATCACGCATCGAGCGTAACTTTGGCATGGCCCGTCCCGAAGGTTATCGCAAAGCCATCCGCCTGATGGATCTGGCCGACCGGTTTGGCCTGCCGATTGTGGCGCTTGTCGACACGCCGGGTGCCTATCCCGGCAAAGGGGCAGAGGAACGCGGCCAATCTGAAGCGATTGCCCGTTCTACTGAACGCAGCCTGAACGCAAATGTCCCGGTTATTTCGGTGATCATTGGCGAAGGTGGCTCTGGCGGCGCTGTGGCATTGGCCACCGCCAATACGGTCATGATGCTGGAGCATTCCGTTTATTCGGTGATCTCACCAGAAGGATGTGCCTCAATCCTGTGGAAAGACGCCGAGAAAATGCGCGAAGCGGCCGAAGCCCTGCGCCTGACCGCCCAGGATTTGCAAAAGCTGGGTGTGTGCGACACCATCATCGCAGAGCCAATGGGCGGTGCCCAACGCGATCGCAGCCAAACCATTGAGGCGGTCGGCAAAGCGATCGAAGCAGAGCTGAAAGCCCTCACCGCCCGTGCAAAAGGCGACACGATGCGCAAAGAGCGTCGCGAGAAGTTCCTGAAAATTGGGTCAAAAGGCTTGGCCGCTTAAACGAACACCTTATTTCATTTGTGAAAAGGGGCTGTGATCGAAAGGTTGCAGCCCCTTTTCTTTACCACAGCGATTTGGCCGCACGCTCTGGCCACTCTTTGTCATAGGACTCGCCGTCAAACGCACCTGAGGTCATTTCTTTCAACATATCACCCACCGTCGGCAGCCCCTCAGATAGATCACCAGACGACCACAGGCCGGCACGCATAATGGCGCGGGCGCATTGGGAATAGATCTCGTGTATCTGGATGACCGTCACAGTCTGGGGGCGTTTCCCTGCCCGTTCAAACCGTGCCAAAAGGGCGTCGTCAGTGGTCAGTTTTGCCGTGCCATTCACGCGCACCACGTTCAAAGACCCCGGTACAAAAAACATCAGCGAGACGCGCGGATCACGCACGATATTGCGCAAGCTGTCCAACCGCTGATTGCCCCGCCAATCTGGAAGCGCAAGATGGCCCGCGTCCAGTTCCTGCACAACAGGCCCATCATCGCCACGCGGGCTGGCATCGGTGCCTTCCGGGCCTATTGTGGACAACACGCAAAACTTCGACGCCATAATCCATTTGCGATAGGTCGGGGTAAGCGTCCCCGCGACTTTCACCAAAGCCGCTTCGCCGGGGGTGCCATAAAGCGCTTCAAGTTCGGTGATGTCCTCAATGAATTCCATCAGATGTCCGGCGTGAACCCGGCCTCCTGCATCAACCGATCCGAGGTGGTTTCAACATCTTCTTCAACGCGTTTCATGAACGCGCCAATTTCTTGCCCCGGCTCAATGGCAGGTAAAAATTCAAGCACCGCCAGGCCCGGATAGCGCATGATGCCGTGACGTTTCCAAAAGACACCGACGTTGGTCGCGGCGGGCACAACAGGTTGCCCGGTTTCTTTGTAAAGGACCCCAGTGCCAACTTTATACGGTTTTTTGGCGCCAGCGGCCACGCGGGTCCCCTGAGGGAAAATCACGAGTTGGCCCGGCTCGACACGCCCATCACGCACCTCTGCCACCATCTGTTTGATCGCGGCCCCCCGTTTGCCACGATCCACAGGAACCGAGTTGGTATAAACCGCATAGATCCCGATCACAGGGGCCCATTTGAGCTGTTTCTTATAGATGAACTTCAGGCGTGGCAGCACGCTGGCCAGAAGAAGGATGTCAAAAAAGCTTTGATGTTTGGCCGCCACCAAAACCTCGCCTTGCGGCACCTCGCCACGGATTTCAGATTTCAGCCCCACCATCCAAGACGCGGTCCAGCGCACCCAATTGCAATAGGCGTGAATGGCGACAAAGGCGTATTTCCTGTTCAGCCAGACCATCGGCACCATGCCAAAACCGATCACAGCAAGGACCACATACATCTGGATGATGAACAAAAGCGAGCGCACCCATTGAATGGCGTTCTTCATCAGCGTTTCTCCTGCAAGGTGGCCAATGCGGCCTGTCGGGTGGCAATAAAGGCGACAAGGGCCGCGACTGGGGGAATGACAGCGGGCACCAGCCAATGGCTGCCCTGAAAGCCCAGCCCCGTCAAAAAGTTGCCCTGATCGCCCGTGGCGGGAAGCAATAGCATCGCGATCATGCCAAGCATCGTTCCCACAGCGGCCCCAATCAGGGCGCGCAACGTATAACGGCGCACAAAGGCGCGCGCGATATAGCTGTCTTGGGCGCCAACCAGACGCAACACCCTGATGACCTGCTCATTCGCGGCCAGTGCCGCCGAGGCGGCCAAGGTGATAACAACCCCAGCCAGCGCGGTGATCAACACCATCGCCACGTAAGCGAGCATTCTAAGACGGTCTGCGGCGCGCACCAACGGCTCGCGCCAGCGGTTGTGATCGTCAAGCACGGCCCCGGGCGCTTCGCCCGCCAGACGCGCACGCAGCCCGTCGGCATCCACACCGTTTTCATCCTCAACCAGTTCGATCAGTCGCGGAATGGGCAGCCGGTCAAGCGGTAGGTCCGGGCCGAACCATGGCTCTAGCAACGCACGTTGCTCTTCGTCACTTAAGGGTCGCGCAGATTTCACACCGGGGGTGGTGGCCAGAACCTCCATCACGGCAAGCGCTTGGATGTCCATTTGATCTGTGGGGGCAGTGATCCGGATCGTGGCACTTTTGGCCAGCGCATCCCCCCAGCGATCTGCCAGCCGGCCAGACGCCAGTGACAGCGCCAAAGCAAACACCGCAAGAAACGCCATGGCACCCGCTGCAAATATCGTCAAACGCGCGGTAAATCCGGTGGGCGGCACAACCCGGTCCGCTTGCGCATCCGCGGCAAAAAAATTGCGGGCTTGGGAAAAGAGCATGCTCATAAATCCGCCCCCGCCGTGTTCAATTGCCCGCCCGCAATCCGCAACACGCGCGTTTGCACATGAGATTTCGCATGTCGGATCAGGTTCATGTCGTGGGTGGCAATCATCACGGTTTTACCAAGACGGTTCAGTTCGATCAGCAGAGTGAGCAATCGGATGGACATATCCCAGTCAACATTGCCGGTGGGTTCATCCGCCAAAATCACGTCCGGGGACATGATGACAGCGCGCGCAAGGGCCGCCCGCTGGCGTTCGCCCCCTGACAGTTCGGGCGGTTTTGCTTCGGCCTGAGAGGTCAATCCGACCCATGCCAAAAGCTCGTTCAATTCGCGCATGTCTTGCATCGGGCGACCCGAGACCGTCAGCGGCAAGGCGATGTTCTCCGCCACGCTTAGATGGTTGAGGAACTGGCAATCCTGATGCACCACGCCGACGCGTCGCCGCATCAAGGCCACGTCATCGCGGCTCATGTGGCGCGCATCTTGATCAAAGATCGAAATGCTGCCCTGAGTCGGCACGAGTTCGCCGTAACACAATTTCAAAAATGTGGTTTTTCCCGCGCCCGACGGGCCCGTAAGAAAGTGAAACGACCCTGGCGCAAGCTTTAACGACATGTCGTTTAAAAGCGTTCCGGCACCATACCCGTATGACACTTGTGTCAGCTCAATCACAATATACCCCCGCCTGATATGGCGACAGTTTTGCCCCACACGCGTAATTGTTTCAACGTAATGATTGCCTTAGTTTGATTTTCAGGTCTATCTAACGCATATTAAAGCCGAAAGTGGCAGGTGAATTTGCCCATAGCGGCAAAAAAGCGGGTGAGAAGATGCGATTGGTTTGTCCAAATTGCGGTGCTCAGTACGAGGTTGACGATCGCGTCATGCCTGAGGGCGGGCGAGATGTGCAATGTTCGGCTTGTGGGCATGCGTGGTTTCAGCGCGGCCCTCATAGCGCGGACGCGGAAGAGCAAGCCACGGATCTGACCGAAGCGGACGCGCCCCTTGCAGCGGGTGAAGCCGATCATGAGATCATCGAAGAGACACCTGCCCGCCCGACAGAGACCGAGAATTCCGAGGGGGCGGACACCGCTGGGGACGACGCCGCAGCTGATCCCGAAGACGATCCAAGCGCCCCCGCAGCTGACACGCCGAACCAACGCGAGCTTAGTCCGGATGTGACCTCTATCCTGCAAGAGGAAGCGGAACGCGAATTGGACGCACGGCAATCTGAACAGGAACAGTTGGAAACCCAAACCGAAATGGGCCTGGACGACGTGAACCCCGACGAGGCACATCGCCAGTCGATCCGCGAACGCATGGCCCGATTGCGTGGGGCCGAGGATGAGTTTGAAGCCACAGAAGCCCTACCCGAAGGGCGCGGTCGCGACCTGTTGCCTGATATCGAAGAAATCAATTCGACCCTAGATGCCAATCACGAAGATCATGTGGACGAAGAGGAAGAGGCCCCTGTTCAAGCTGTTTCAAGCGGCGGGGGATTTCGGCGTGGCTTCTTGATGGTGGTGGTAATTGCTGCCTTGTTTGTGGGGCTTTACGTCTATGCGTCGTTGCTGGGCGATGCCCTGCCCGCGTTGTCCCCCGCATTGGATCACTATGTGGAATTTGTGGATCAAACCCGCATCGCATTAAACACCATGGTTGAGGCGGCTATCGCCAAAATGCAAGGGCTTGCTGGCGGGGCCTGATCATCCCTCTTCGGTCAACCGCATCAGATATGATCCATATTCGTTTTTCCCAAACGCGCGCGCACGCGCGCGCAATGCGTCTCGGGTGATCCACCCTTTGCCCCAGGCGATTTCCTCTGGGCTACCCATTTGCTGTCCTTGACGTTCGCTGAGTGTACGCACAAAATTTCCGGCATCCAAAAGGCTTGCATGGGTGCCCGTGTCCAGCCACGCAAAGCCACGCCCCATTTGCTGAACATTTAACAGGCCGTCAGCCAAATACAGTTCAAGCAAGCTTGTGATTTCCAGCTCCCCCCTCGCCGAGGGTTGCACCGATTTCGCCCGTTCAGGTGCTGTTTCATCCAGAAAATACAGCCCCGTAACAGCATAAGGCGATGGTGCCGACACGGGCTTTTCCACAATTCGGTCGACGCCCCCCGCCGCATTAAATTCCAATACGCCATATCGCTGGGGGTCTTGCACCCGATAGCAAAACACCGTGCCACCTGGCCGCGCATTTGCGTCCACGAGCATTTCCGGAAAGCCGTGTCCAAAAAAGAGATTATCCCCCAGCACCATCGCACTCGGCGCGCCGTTCAGAAAACCTTCCGCGAGAACATAAGCCTGCGCCAGGCCTTCGGGGTTTGGTTGCGCGATATAGCTGAGCTCCAGCCCCCACTGGTGCCCGTCCCCGAGCGTCCGCTTGAACTGCTCCTGGTCTTGAGGCGTCGTAATAATGGCAATCTCTCGAATGTCCGACAGCATCAAAACCGATAGCGGATAGTAAATCATCGGCTTGTCATAAATTGGCAAAAGCTGTTTCGACACGCCCAAAGTGATCGGGTAAAGCCGCGTGCCAGAGCCACCTGCAAGTATGATACCTTTGCGCTGCGCCATCCTGTTATCCTCGCTCTAAAACCTTAATGACCCGTTTCAGATCAAGATGCCAGTCCGGTAGGGGGCGCCCGAACCCCTTGGTGAAACTGGCGCATTCCAACCGCGAATTTAACGGACGTTTGGCCACACTGGGAAAATCCGCTGACGCAACGATCGACACGTCTGTATGTTTACCCGCTTGCGAAAATATCTCGCGCGCGAATTCTGCCCAGCTGACCACAGGTTCACCCGCAAAGTGGAAGATCCCTCCGGGATGCCCCGCGACCATCGCGCGGGCCATGATAACCAGCGCATCAGCGACTTCGATTGCCGGGGTCGGCCCACCAACCTGATCCCCCACGATGGACAGCGAACTCTGTGTCTCTGCCAAATTCAACATGGTTTTGACGAAATTTGTCCCGTGCTCAGAAAACACCCAAGACGTGCGTAAAATGGCGCTCTTCCCTTTTGCCGCACGCACAAGGTCTTCGCCGATTTTTTTGCTTCTCCCATATGCGTTGATTGGATTTGGGGACGCTTCCGGCGCAAAAGCCCGAGTGCCTGAACCATCAAACACATAGTCGGTCGAAATTTGTAAAAATGGCAGATCCCTTTCGGCGCATGCTCGTGCCATTACGCCCGGTGTGAGGCCATTAATCTGTGTGGCCAAAACCTCGTTATTCTCGGCGGCATTCACATCCGTATAGGCGGCCGCGTTAATGACAGCGTCGACATCTGCGCGTCGAATGTGGGCGGCGCAGTGTTCGGCAACACCAAGATCGGCGTCGTTGCGGCCAAGGGAAATGACCTCAAGATCAGAGCTGGCGCGCGCAGACAACGACCGACCAATCTGTCCGTCCGCGCCAAAGACCAGAATCTTCAACATGCTACACACCACCGCCAAGCCGTTCCCCGACACCATGTCGAGCGTACAGCGACCGCAACCAAACATCGTTTTCCAAATACCAACGCACTGTCTTTTTCAGCCCTTCTGCCAGAGTAACAGAGGGACGCCAGCCCAGCTCCGCGCCAATGCGCGACGGGTCAATCGCATAGCGCTGATCATGGCCTGGGCGGTCCGCGACAAGTTTGATGCTCTGAGCATAGGGCGCTGGTCCGGGGTGCATTTCATCCAGCACCGCACAAACCATTCGGACAAGATCAATATTGCGCACCTCGTTTTCGCCGCCAATATTGTAGCTGCGCCCAACCTGACCGCGTTTTAGAACAGTCAAAAGCGCATCCGCATGATCTTCAACATAAAGCCAATCGCGCACATTGCTCCCCGTGCCATAAACAGGAATGGGGTGACCGGCCAAAGCATTCAGGATCACCACAGGGATCAGTTTTTCCGGGAATTGATAGGGACCATAATTGTTGGAACAATTGCTCAGAACAACGGGCAGACCGAAGGTTTCAAACCAAGCCCGAACCAAATGATCCGATGCCGCTTTTGACGCAGAATAGGGATTGTTTGGGGCATAGGACGTATCCTCTGTAAAGACGCCATCCAGACCCAAACTGCCAAAGACCTCATCGGTTGAGATGTGATGAAATCGGAAATTGTCCGGCCGGCCTTGCTGCTCCCAATAGGATCGCGCGGCCTGCAAAAGATTGTAGGTGCCATTGATATTCGTTTCAACAAACGCCCCAGGCTCATCAATCGAGCGATCCACATGGCTTTCCGCCGCGAGATGCATAATCCTGTCTGGTTTGTGCTTTGCGAT
This sequence comes from Aliiroseovarius lamellibrachiae, assembly GCF_018599245.1. GTDB lineage: Bacteria > Pseudomonadota > Alphaproteobacteria > Rhodobacterales > Rhodobacteraceae > Aliiroseovarius > Aliiroseovarius lamellibrachiae. The sequence goes on along the minus strand of NZ_JAHEVJ010000002.1, from coordinate 972 downwards.
TACCTTTTTCAGCCCGTGGAGGTTGCAAATATCTTCTTTTTCAAAGTGATAGCGAGGGTTGGATTCCACCTCAGACAGGTTCTCCAGACAGGCCGCATAGGTCAGCGCATCCAGATTGACCACCTCATGCCCCTGCAAAATGGCCAATCTGACAACTGCGGAACCAATGAAACCCGCGCCACCTGTGATCAGAATTTTCATTGCGAACGGTCCCAAGTGAACGGGCTGCCGCATTCAGAAAGCCGCGCGGCCATCGCATCTTTCTCACTCAATATCGCCAAATCGCGCGATATGCCCCATTCAATTCCAATATCAGGATCGTCGAACCTTATGGCTCGATCACATTCCGGCGCGTAAGCCGCAGTGCATTTGTAAAGAATTTCGGTATTTGGCATCAACGTTCGAAACCCATGCGCAAACCCTTCCGGGATTAACATTTGCTTGCCGTTTTCCGCACTTAACTCGACCGAGACCCAAGCTCCATAACTTGGCGAACCTCGGCGGATATCAACCGCAACATCCAAGAACGCCCCTTGGCCACATCTCACAAGTTTGGCTTGCTGATACGGCGGCGTTTGAAAGTGAAGCCCGCGAATTGTGTTTCTTTCAAAGCTAATGCTTTGATTGTCTTGGCAAAATTCAAGATTGATGCCAGCATCTTTTAGCGCGCTCTGGTTCCACGTTTCCCGAAAGAAACCCCGGTGGTCCTCAAACTTTCGCGGCGAAATCACAAGAACATGTTTGATAGCCGTTTTTTGTATGTCGATCACACCAGACCATCCTCAAATCGTACTTGCTCTCTTTATGGCTTAGGTTTGGCCAATAGGGCAAGAACGGAAAAAAGCGGATCTGAGTAGTTTTTGGAACGAGTAACGCCGCCAGCTTTTGGCTGACGGCGTTTATATTATTGATTGATATCGATTAGAGAGGTTTTTTTGGAACTTTATTAGGTTTGGCGGTGACCTACTCTCC
>NZ_JAHEVJ010000019.1 GCF_018599245.1 Aliiroseovarius lamellibrachiae | reverse complement strand
GATCTTCTCGCCGGGGCTCTTGGTTGTCTTTCTCATCGTCCACTCCTCGGTGGTCACGATGAGCCAGAAACACTCTCTTATCAAATTGCCCTATTTGGACCCATAAGCGCTGACGTCAGACACTTTTGGATTTTGCCAGTAACGACGTTGGGGTATTGTCGGAAAACGCAAAAAACTACATCACACATGGCGAAAGCCTAAATCTAGACCAAAGATACAAATGCCGCCACCGAACACCGTGGTATAAGATTCCAATTGTAAAAAGCAGTGACGGCTTTTTCTTCAAAAGATCTCACGTTTTACCGAGAATATGCAGCAACCCTGCAGATATCTTAACGACCGATACCGCTTACCAAATCACAATGAAGCCCGACTTCAATATCGATAACTTGTGCCTATCATTTTACAACTCCATAACACTACTTTTCTCCGAAATTGACGGGCGTTTCTATGGTGGTGGCGTACTCGAGCTTACCCCGCGAGAATTCAGGGCGCTCCCAATGCATATGCTGAAGGCTTCCTTTACCCAAAAGAACAAATTTATTGATGCCATGACAAAGGGTATTGAGGATCAGAATGAACTTTTTAGTTATTCTAACAATGCGGTTCGCAAGCATCTCGGGTTAGATGATGTGCAATGGCGTCAGATTATTTCTGCACATATTACAATCAGAAATCACCGACTTCGCCATGGCTCCAAGCTATCAAAGCGTGGCCCAATTGCTAGGTAGAGAGTTTTGTCTATACTAGATGGACCAAAAGTCCTGAACGGAATGTGTGTCGGTGGCACGGGATCAGCTCGGCGACGTTTTGTCTTTGGGCTCAAAGGCTGCTTTAGCGTCCATATATGAAATGTTTGTGCTGCCCCCTGAAATTTGGGCACCGACGTGAGCTGCAATTTTCTGTCTGCTGATCTTCAACACGAAGGAGATCAGCTATGTCGAAACAGAAGCAACATTCGCGGATGGGACGCCGAGTCCTCGAATACGCAGGGAACACTGGTCCCGAATGTGTGTTCGAATCTCCGAACACGGCGCAGGTGTGGGGTGTCGTTGGGGGTATCGGAAAATAACAAACCTAGTATTTCCTTTTATTCCAAATATCTCTCTGTAGGTGGCGAGTCCTCTTCTGGCACCATTTATCCTTGAAAACTCAGATAAAACAGCAGCTTAGCTGGAAATCGCTTCACATTCGCTTTACATTGGAGTGAAGACAGCGATGAGGCTAACCGTGTCGATCCCACATCTCCGAAAAGAAAACCGCTCAGGTGTTTACAGGTACAGAAGGCGGGTCCCGGAAGACCTCCGGCTGGCGATAGGTAAGACTTTTTTGGATCGTTCTCTCGAAACTAAGGACGAGAACGTGGCAATTCAGAAGAGACATGTCGTCCACCAAGAGGTTGAACGTCTTTTTGCTGAGCTCCGTAAGGGCGGGCCCGATAGGTTGGAGTATGAGACCAGCGTAACGGCCCTCAAGAACCTCGGTCTTTGGGGGGAAGGGCAATCAGCTCAGGGGCCTATACTCTGGGAGACCGCACCGGCTCCCGTTTTTCAGAAGATGACTGATGCGATCCTGGCCGAGAACGACCCCAAGAAGCAGGATATGCTCCTGAAGGCGAAGTTCGCCGGGGTGAAGCCCCCAGATGTGCGCCTAGACCAAGCGGTGGAAATTTACCTGGACGAGAGAGCCGGAGACAACTTTCCAAATCTCAAGAAACAAACTGAGCTCGCAGCACGGGTTCTTTGTGAGGTCCTCGGGGATCAGAACCCCAAACTTGCAGAGGTGACCTTCAAGGATGCCTATAAGCTACGAGACAGTTTGCTTCACCAGGGCAAAGCCCCGGATACCGTCAAGAAGCGCATTGGATCGCTTAGGGCTGTCTACAACGTCGCTAGGAGGCGATTGAACCAACCCAACCTCTTGAACCCTTTTGAGAGCGTATCACTGCCGAAAGCCCAGCGCGGCGGTCCCGCCAAGGAAAAGCGGGAAGCATTGACGGTGGACGAAATTAGGAAGTGTACGGTTGAGATTGCCAGAAGTAACGATGAGATCAAAGCTCTCTGGACGCTACTGGTGTTCACTGGCGCAAGACCGTCTGAGCTATGCCGCCTCCGTTGGAGTGACGTGTTCCTAGATGCTGAAGTCCCTCACATCCGCATCAACGCGGAGCGAGGAAGACCCATCAAGACAGAAGGGTCCGAGCGAAGCGTCCCATTGGTAGGCGATGGGTATGGCGTGTTGAAGGGGAGGCTAGGCCTGACAGGCGGCGAAGGGGACGTGTTCCCTCGATATGCAGCGCTCGGTGGCCCTGGCTCGGCATCTCAGCTCATGGTCAAGGCGATGAAGAAGGCAGCGGTTTGGGTGAAACTCCGCAAGGTCCCCTATTCTATCCGCCACTCACATAAAGACTGGATGCGAAGGGTGGCCCGCAAGGAAATGACGGATCGCATTCACGGTCACGGGCGAAAGTGTGCGTCGGCAGAGTTTTTGGGTCCAAAGGCGGCCTAAACTAAGAGAGAGTTTGGCTCATCTGGTTGGTTTGATTATGCGGCGCGTTGCCTGTGATGCAAGCGGCGCGCTTCGAGCGTC
>NZ_JAHEVJ010000018.1 GCF_018599245.1 Aliiroseovarius lamellibrachiae | reverse complement strand
AAGACGCTCGAAGCGCGCCGCTTGCATCACAGGCAACGCGCCGCATAATCAAACCAACCAGATGAGCCAAACTCTCTCTTAGTTTAGGCCGCCTTTGGACCCAAAAACTCTGCCGACGCACAGGGTTTCTCTAGTTTCAGATTCCAGCGGGTTGGTGTTAACAGCCGTTGAGATCGGTGAAAACGGAGAGCAGTATCAAACCCATCAGTACCAACTCTCAAATGAGAGTGATCTTAATTTTCAGTACTTCAGTGCTGTTGATGCGCCTGGTGATTGGTACGAACACTGGGTTGAGAACACTTATCTTCCAAACTTGGTACAAATAGGCTCAGATACGCCTCAGTTCACAGTGAAACTCTTATATTCCCCTGCACCATGAAACTCTCGCGGCATGACTGTCACTCATAGTAAATGCCCTACTAACACTCAGTAGATCTCCAATATCGTACCCGGGTTTACTCCCTGACTCAGCAAAACGACGCCCAGGAGTTTATCTTTGCCATCACCATTAACAATTGCAAGATAGACGGCTCCGGACGGTTTGGATTGTTGAAATCTTGATTGCAGGTGATCACGTCCACCCAATGCTTCAATGAGGTCTTCTGGGGTCACATCCAATGCCAATCCTCGACGCCCGGAATGAACCGTTGCAAACATCGCAATGGCGTTCATATCCTCAATTGGCATCCCCACCACTCGGGGAAGCTCTCCAACACTCTCTAGTCGTTGTGAATTACTTCGCCGCACTTGAAGTGTATCAATCACGCTTGAAGGCAAACCCATTGCGGAGACAAAAGTTTCAACAAGTGCAGTGTCGGCAGTATTTAGATCGATCAACCCCGCCACATCTTGCAAACGAAGTTCGGCATAGTCATCCTGCCAGGGCACCGTAACCTTTTGGCTTGGCGGTATCTGTTTGGGGGATGATCCGAACGCTGCAATAGCGAAGCTTAATAGCGCTGCAGTTTCATGTGCAGTTCGCATTATCCTTTTTTCAGTATCAATGTCCGTTGCACGAGAAACCACACGCGTGGTTGTTCCCGCCACAAGGAAGGTTATAACGCTGAGCATGGACAAAACGACGATCAACGCAAATCCACGGTTATTTCTATTTTTCAATACCATACCGCTAGAATGCCAACTAAGATCGACAAATGCAAAAGGTCTCATTTCATTCTTTGGTTCTGCTACATTTACTGGTCTATGGCCTAGCACTTTTCATCATCGCTCCCGGCGCGGGATGGCCTGCAATTGCCCTGTGCGCGCCTCTCATTTGGGGGAGTGTGATTGATATCATCCGCTACGAGATCCCCGACGAAGTCTCTGCCCTGCTTGTCCTAGGTGGCAGCATCTGGATCTTCACAATACCCTCCCTCAACGCATATGAACATATTTTGGGAGCCCTCATTTGGCCTGTACTATTTTATGCGGTGCGCATCGGGCATTTCCTGTTCCGCAAGGCGCATGGCCTTGGTCTGGGGGATGTGAAACTTATCGCCGGTATCGGACTTTGGTGCGGGTTGCTTGATACAATCACCGTTGTACTTGGCGCAGCGCTCGCTGGCATTTTGGTGCTTTTGTTGCCAAGGATCATGCCCGGCAAAAGACACGCCCCCCCTAATCAATTAATGGTTGCATTCGGTCCTTACCTTTGTCTTTCTGCCTGGTGTGTTTGGTTGTCAAAGGTTGGGATATGATGCGACAAAAGCCAAAGTGGACATCCGAAAGTGGTGTGACCATTCTTGAGGTTCTCATCGTGTTGGCCATCATTGCGATGATCGCCGCCGTTGCCGGACCTCGGTTGATTGGGTATTTGGGCCGCGCCAAATCTGAAATGGCGCAATTGCAGATCAATCAAATCGGCACTGCCCTTCAGCTTTTTTACATCGATACCGGGCGATACCCGTCAGATGCTGAAGGGTTAGATGTTCTGGTGACATCGCCCCCCGGGGACAGCAATTGGAACGGACCTTATCTGACTGGCGCAGGTGGGCTTAAGGATCCTTGGGGGCGGGCGTATCTGTATTCTGAACCGACAGGCAATGCCCAACCCGCGCTGTCGAGCCTTGGGAAAGATGGGGTGGAGGGTGGAACCGGCGAAGACAAGGATTTGTCGCTTTAGCGATGGTTACCTACCGCGCCCTTCTGCCGATGGAAGCTATGACCGCAGATCGGTCCACCTGCACTTTTCGCACGTTGTAGACTACCGGCTGAAACAAATCTCTACCCACCCAGATCACAAGGTGTGAAGAGTAGCTTAATCTACGACAGATCCTGCCCAATAGTTGGAGAGTGCTCTATTGGGGCCGTCGATCCAGTTGAAGACATCATGGCAATTCAACAAAGTAGTTTGTATATTCAATTTCCTTAAGCTTGTTGTCCAAGAAGAATAGGCGATATCTCTTATAGCTATTCAAGGCTTTCAGTGACCATATATCTTGTTTCATTAACCACCCAATCGCCTCTGGGTCTGATTGCAAAGTTTGCACCTTTGCGTCGACAAATATTCGCATTAAGTCTGGCCGATACCCCCGAACTCTCGACATCGCGCCCCTCAAAGCATCTTTGTCTAAAAAATTTCTAAGTTCATCCTTTAGATTAGATAGTGACGTGCCCACAGTGATCGCATCGAATTCACCAGCAAGTAGGTCAGAATTCACTTTATCCACTCGAGCATCTGACAGAAAAAAAATACCTGAAACACCGGGCCCCCAGACCTGAATAGCTTCAACACCATCGAAGCGGTCTATTCGGTCGAGTTCGCCTTTCGAAATTGAAAACTGCATTGGGTCAAAAATATCAATCACTGAAAGGTCAGGTCGGTCATGTAATTGCATCAATATATCTTGCTTACTTTCCCCAATAACAAACCCGTCAAAAGAACCACGCCGCACTATCCTTTTATGAAATACCGCAAATAGCATTGTGATGATAATGAGTGTCAAAACTACCGGAACAATTAGTCTAGGAATAGTCATATCATCGAACTCCAACGGTTATCTACGGTTTAGATTTTTCATTCCAGGCACCTGGGTACGGGGGGGTACCCCCAGTTTGAACAATCAATTGTGTAGCGGCTGTGTTAGAGTTAGCACCACCTGGCCAATTGCTATAGTCTCTCTGGCTATAAGTATTGCCGCGCCTAATTACTCTATTGTCATATTCGCAGCTAGAAACACCATTAGGTGGTTGAATGTGCCATTTTCCAACGTTCTCGGGATCGTCCGGCGCTAAGTATGCATTCCGATCAGTGACAAACACACTACTTGGGTTTTGTTGATCATCAAATCTGCTATTACCTCCCGCCAGCGAAAATTGTGCTAAAATACCATCAGGATCACCCGCCATATCACACCCACAGTCGTTGTCATCTTCGACGACGAAGACTGCACAGTGTTGTCGCCAAGTACTCACTCCGCCTCCACCTGTTTCTAGTGGTCGACAAACATAGACAACTTTTTCTCCCCTCAGGTCCACATACCGCCCCGGGTTCTGACGCGCATAGCCATAAACACTCGCCCCATCCACCAACCCCAACGGATCTGCCTGAATATACCGTCCCGTGGTCGGATCATAATCGCGCATCCAGTTTTGATGCAGACCGCTCTCGGACTGGAACCATTGGCCGGGGAAGCGCAGGTTGCTGGCGGCTCCGGTGCTGGTATGCACACCGCCAAAGGGCAGATAAGATGCCTCCCACACTTTCAACCCATTCACATCCGTCGCAAAAACCGGGCGGCCGATGTGATCGCTGCGGACAAAATAGACCTCGTTGTTTTCAACAACGGCAACCGGCATGCCTTCTAGCCAGATATATTCGCGCAAAAGCGTTTTGGCACCGGTGGTTTGGTCAACCTCATGTTCCGCAATCCGGTTGCCATCCACATCAAAGATATTGTGGATGGTTTTGCCCAATTGGTTCAGACGGCGGATCACCTGACGGCCAAGCACGTCGTATTCATATTCGGCCTGAACAACGCCATTGATGGAAAAACTGTCCATGCGTCCGGCGGCATTATAGGTATAGCCATATTGCTGCCCGGTGCGGTTGTCGAATATCACATTACCAGCGGCATCATAGGTGAAGCTGCGTGTGCTGGTTCCCGCAACTGAAGCCAACCGGTTGTCGGTTGTCCCGTATTGATAGGTATCCGTTCCGGGGGAGGCCCCGTTTGCGGCAACCTCAGTCAATCGGTTTCCGACGCCATCATAAGTATAGTCAAGATCGCCCCAAGGGCCCGTCGCCGAGGACAAAGCTTCGCGCGGTGAATAGCCAAAGGTTTTGGAGTTCGCCCCCACCAACAGGTCTGTCACCGAGCCGAGATTGTCGCGAGATGTCCATGTATATGACATGTCACGCAGGACAGTCGATGAAAGCTCATCCTTAAGCCCCGTCAGACGGTATGAGTTGTCATACTGCGCGGTGTGGGTGAACCCATCGCCATAAGTCATCGACTTAATTGGCCCGTTGGGCAGGTATTTAATCTGATCGACAATATCGACACGGGGCAACCATTTACCATTGTCCCCTTTGCGACGCATATTCATCTTGGAAATACGCCCATCAAGATCACGGTAGATGAACAGCTCCATTTTGCGACTACCTGGGTAATATAGACGATATAGTTCGCCCATGCGGTTCCACTGGTATTTCACTTGATAGGAGTAACCGTCGAGCACGAACTTGTTGTAGACCAGCGTGGCTGTCTGTGAAGAATGCCCAATTCTGTTTTCAACGTTATGACTCGTTGCACCAGTGAGTTTTCCCAGATTTTGTAGCCCACCCGCACCATCGTAGGTGAAAAGCTGATCTTCAATTGGTGTAGCAGGGAACTTGCGTGCTACTAGGCGGCCACCATTGTCATATTCATTTGTGGAAACCACACCGCGAGCATCTGTCATAGAAGTGTGCGTCGGCAGAGTTTTTGGGTCCAAAGGCGGCCTAAACTAAGAGAGAGTTTGGCTCATCTGGTTGGTTTGATTATGCGGCGCGTTGCCTGTGATGCAAGCGGCGCGCTTCGAGCGTCTT
>NZ_JAHEVJ010000017.1:2500-6123 GCF_018599245.1 Aliiroseovarius lamellibrachiae | reverse complement strand
CTGAGTAGTTTTTGGAACGAGTAACGCCGCCAGCTTTTGGCTGACGGCGTTTATATTATTGATTGATATCGATTAGAGAGGTTTTTTTGGAACTTTATTAGGTTTGGCGGTGACCTACTCTCCCACGCCTTAAGACGCAGTACCATCGGCGCAACAGTGCTTAACTGCCGGGTTCGGGATGGAGCCGGGTGTTTCACTTGCGCTATGACCACCAAACCAAAAAAAGTTCCAAGTCCAAGTCATTACACTGTGGTGTATGCTTTTGATAACGTCGGAGACTTCCGACGCCAGGAGTAGGTCTATCTACTACTGGATCAAATCAAGCCTATCGGACCATTAGTACCGGTCAACTGAGCATGTTACCATGCTTACATCTCCGGCCTATCGACGTGGTAGTCTTCCACGGTCCTCAGGGATACCTTGTTTTGAGGGGGGCTTCCCGCTTAGATGCCTTCAGCGGTTATCCTGTCCGTTCATAGCTACCCAGCACTGCCGTTGGCACGACAACTGGTCCACCAGTGGAACGTTCACCCCGGTCCTCTCGTACTAGGGGCAACTCCTCTCAAGTATCCTACACCCACGGCAGATAGGGACCGAACTGTCTCACGACGTTCTAAACCCAGCTCACGTACCTCTTTAAACGGCGAACAGCCGTACCCTTGGGACCTGCTCCAGCCCCAGGATGAGATGAGCCGACATCGAGGTGCCAAACACTGCCGTCGATATGGACTCTTGGGCAGTATCAGCCTGTTATCCCCGGCGTACCTTTTATCCGTTGAGCGATGGCCCTTCCACTCGGGACCACCGGATCACTATGGCCGTCTTTCGACTCTGCTCGACTTGTCAGTCTCGCAGTCAGGCTGGCTTCTGCCATTGCACTCAACGAGCGATTTCCGACCGCTCTGAGCCAACCTTCGCGCGCCTCCGTTACTCTTTGGGAGGCGACCGCCCCAGTCAAACTACCCGCCACACAGGGTCCCGGATCCGGATAACGGACCGCGGTTAGACATCAAACAGAATTAGGGTGGTATCTCAAGGGAGGCTCCACCGAAACTGGCGTTCCGGTTTCAAAGCCCACCACCTATCCTGCACAAATTGTGTCTGATGCCAGTGTGAAGCTGTAGTAAAGGTGCACGGGGTCTTTCCGTCTAACCGCGGGAAGCCTGCATCTTGACAGGCAATTCAATTTCGCTGAGTCTATGTTGGAGACAGCGGGGAAGTCGTTACGCCATTCGTGCAGGTCGGAACTTACCCGACAAGGAATTTCGCTACCTTAGGACCGTTATAGTTACGGCCGCCGTTTACCTGGGCTTCAATTCGGAGCTTGCACTCCTCCTTTTAACCTTCAGGCACCGGGCAGGCGTCAGACCCTATACGTCGTCTTGCGACTTCGCAGAGCCCTGTGTTTTTAGTAAACAGTCGCCACCCCCTAGTTTGTGCCCCCAGTCATTACTTGCGTAAGAACTGGGCCTCCTTCTCGCGAACTTACGGAGGTATTTTGCCGAGTTCCTTCAACATAGTTCTCTCAAGCGCCTTGGTATACTCTACCTATCCACCTGTGTCGGTTTAGGGTACGGTCTGAAAGGAGGGCTATTTCCAGGAACCTCTAAGCAGCCCATTCAATCCGATAAGGATGAACTACCTTCGAGATCCGTCACCACTCCACGGCCCAGGAATATTAACCTGGTTCCCATCGACTACGCATTTCTGCCTCGTCTTAGGGGCCGGCTTACCCTGCTCAGATTAGCTTTAAGCAGGAACCCTTGGATTTTCGGCGAGGGGGTCTCTCACCCCCTTTGTCGCTACTCATGTCATCATTCTCACTAGTGATCTCTCCACGGGATCCCTCACAGGCCCGCTTCACAGAAAGCTCCGATCCTCAAATGATCCCGAAGGATCTAATGAGGAATGGAACTATGTCACACTACGCTCTGCTACCGCATGCACAAAGTGCACACCCTAAGCTTCGGCTCATGGCTTGAGCCCCGGTACATCTTCGCCGCAAGACAACTTAAATTAGACCAGTGAGCTGTTACGCTATCTTTAAAGGATGGCTGCTTCTAAGCCAACCTCCTGGTTGTTTTGGTCGTCTCACCTGCTTTCCCACTTAGCCATGAATTAGGGGCCTTAGCTGTAGGTCAGGGTTGTTTCCCTCTCCACAACGGACGTTAGCACCCGCTGTGTGTCTGCCGGATAGTACTTCTCGGTATTCGGAGTTTGATTAGGATCAGTAAGGCTGTAGGCCCCCATTACCCATTCAGTGCTCTACCCCCGAGAGTATTCGTCCGACGCTCTACCTAAATAGATTTCGCAGAGAACCAGCTATCTCCGAGTTTGATTGGCCTTTCACCCCTAGGCACAGCTCATCCCGATCTTTTTCAACAGATGTGGGTTCGGTCCTCCAGTGCATGTTACTGCACCTTCAACCTGGCCATGCCTAGATCACTCGGTTTCGGGTCTGATCCACCTAACTCATTCGCCCTATTAAGACTCGCTTTCGCTACGCCTACACCTAACGGCTTAAGCTTGCTAGATAGACCAAGTCGATGACCCATTATACAAAAGGTACGCCGTCAGCCCGCAAGGGGCCTCCGACTGATTGTAGGCGTTCGGTTTCAGGTACTGTTTCACTCCCCTCGTCGGGGTGCTTTTCACCTTTCCCTCACGGTACTGGTTCACTATCGGTCAGTAAGGAGTACTTAGCCTTCGAAGGTGGTCCTCCGATCTTCAGACAGAATTTCACGTGTTCCGCCCTACTTAATACGTCCTCTCATGCTTCTTATACGGGACTGTCACCCACTATGGTTGGCCATTCCAGACCATTCTAATCACAATTGAGGCTCGGCTGGTCCCCGTTCGCTCGCCGCTACTAGGGGAGTATCAATTGATTTCCTTTCCTCCGGGTACTTAGATGTTTCAGTTCCCCGGGTTTGCTTTTTTAAACCTATGTATTCAGTCTAAAAATACCTGTTTCAGAACACTATAAATTACCGAAGTAATTATAATGAACTGTCAGGTGGGTTGCCCCATTCGGAGATCTCTGGGTATTGCGTCTATTCTCGACTTCCCAAAGCTTATCGCAGAGTATCACGTCCTTCATCGCCTCTTACTGCCAAGGCATTCACCAAACGCCCTTCTCGCGCTTGATTTGATCCAGAAGAAGATAGGCCTTTTGTAGTTCCTATCCCCTGGCTACTGGATCAAAAGCATACATTTTCCCGCGCTTCATAACTGTCACTTAAGACTGGATCTAGGATGTCGATCTTCGATCCATTATGAAGCACAATGTTGATCTTCGCAGATCAACAAAACTGCAATTCCGTGCTGGATTGCAGCTTGGTTAGTGTACTTGACTTGGACAACATCATCGTTTCAGTCGGTAAACTTTAGAGGGCCCGAGGAAAGGGGCCGTACCAAGCTTGCGTCACCCGAAGGATCCGCGCCAACTGAGGCTAATTGCATACGCGCAACGCCAACAATGTTGTTATTTTCTCTCTAAACGATGTCAAATTTGCGTCCGATTGGACGGGCAAACATTCAAATGAATGCTTGCCGATCTAATCGAAACTCTTGCTGCACAGATTGGCTCGCACGCAATTGGCTGCGCCAATCGCTGTCGCTCG
>NZ_JAHEVJ010000016.1 GCF_018599245.1 Aliiroseovarius lamellibrachiae | reverse complement strand
AAAGACGCTCGAAGCGCGCCGCTTGCATCACAGGCAACGCGCCGCATAATCAAACCAACCAGATGAGCCAAACTCTCTCTTAGTTTAGGCCGCCTTTGGACCCAAAAACTCTGCCGACGCACAGTTTTGAGTTGTTGGATGTCACATAAAACTGACCCAGTAGCGGTCAGAATTGTCACTGAGAACTGACTCATGTGCAACCTTGCCCCTGAGGGGATTTGTCGGGGGTTATTGGAGTGATAGACATGGGATTTTTGAGTGTAATTCGTCGATGAGCACTGAGGGACAAGATGCCCATTCGCGAGATTTCACGGCGGACAGAGCTGTCTCGCTACACCATCAGGAAGTATCTGCGGGCTGATATCGTTGAGCCCAGCTTCGAGACGCCGACGCGGCCAAGCAGATGCATGCGGATTTGGTACATCTTGGCTTTGACGGATCGTATGAGCGGGTTTGGGCACTCACTACTAGAGATACGATCAAAGCCAAAGTGGGTCGTCTATTTTCGCGATACTTTTGCGCGATTTTAGGTCCCTCTTGAAAACAAATGAGTCAACATCATCTATCAATGACATTTCCATGATGGGTTCTGAAATAGCCTCATACTGAAAAACCGGCTTTTCAAAGTCAAAGTTTTGCAACAATCTAAAAAGCAGATTTCTCCTCAGCGTTACCTCGTCACATTGCCAATGCGCACTCATATCTTACCCTCTTTTTCCAATATAATTTATTCTCAGAACAGCTAACAGAAAGTTTTTGCACCTCGGGAGTTACCTCAAATTGAATCGATCCCGCTCGTACTACCTGAGCATACCTATGGCAGCACCCAGCCCAAAGTGAGCAAGGCTGATCAACATTCCGGGCGGAAAGCCGACCTTCGCCGCGCGACGCACTGACCTGGGCCCCAAGTTTCGTCCAAATTTGCCGGATCACTTCAGAACAATCAGATGACGGTTTACGTGACAACACCAATTGGACCACTCAAGTGGGTTCAGCAACATCAGCACTGTCTGACGTCAGCACCCGTGGGACAGATTTGAGGATTTGAATAGCGGAGGATTTCTGGTTCATCTTATCGATTAGGAGATCGAGATGACGAAGAAACCGCAGGCATCGAAAGACGCCGCCGACAAGGTGGTTAAACGGTATCGCCGCCATCACTCTCATAATGGTAGAGTCTTGATGCTCTTTGTATACCCCTGACGGCAATAGGAAACCTCTCAACAGATCAAAATTCTAATCGAGAGGCGCAAAAGCGAAAAGGAGCAGCATTGCCACCCCTTTTCTAGCTGTTTTGATCGGAAATATAAGTTGTTTGCCATTATTGGCAGATCTATGTTTCCTCGTTTGTGGTAAAAAAAGTGTTAATAGATATTAATTCTCAATCATTTTGTTTAAACATTTAGCTGTTCCAACAATTATCTTTTGAATTCTGATAAATTCATCACCAGTATTTTTGTCCATCGTGGGGGTGGGAAATGTGTAAGTGTCCGTACTATTCTGAATCGCAGGGGAATTGGGGCGGTTCCAACGAAGAAAAAATTGGCGCGGCTCAGTGCATGCATGCCACATTTTTCGAGTACCACAATCTATTGACAGGACCCTTAAAATGCAACGGATCTCAGGTAGCGTGTGAGGTCGGTGCCAATCTGCCAAAAGAGTGATCTTAGGCAACCATATGAAATTACCATTCATGAAATAGAAAGGGGCGGCAAATGCCACCCCTAGTTAGTCTACGCAATCATAACTTTCGCAATCTAACTCGTCACAGATAAAATGGTTAACAGATGGATTCGATATTGCAATAGTGAACCGCGCCGGGTTTGCCGGAGGTGTAAACTCGACAGACCGGCGGGACACTTGTGGTGTTACTGTAGCTTCTCTCTGAGTGCTTCGTAAGGGGTCTGGCCATTGTGAGCGCCGTGAGGTCTGGCAAAGTTGTAAAACCGTTCCCATTCGTCCAGCTTAGCCTCGAGATCGATGTCACCTTTGTAGCTTAAGAGTTGATAGAACTCCTGCTGATCAGATCGGTGGGAACGTTTGACCTTTCCATTAAGTTGGGGCGTGCCGCGTTTGATGTAGGCGTGCCTGATCCCAAGATCCTCGACATGCCAATGGAACTTGGCTTGGAACTCGTGGCCGTTATCCGTCCGAACTTCTCGAATGCTAAACGGGAACTTTTCGATGATGTGATCAATGAAGTCGATTGCGTTTGCCTGAGTGTGCTTCCCATAGATTTTGAGCGCTCTAACGCGTGTTGCATCATCGATTGCAGTATACTGGAACCTGCGCACTTTCTCTCCGCGTTTTCCTTTGAAAGTCAGAAACTTAACGTCGACTTGTATATGATGCCCTGGCACCTGCTTTTGATATCGTTTGGTGTGCAGTTTCCGCATTCGTGTGCCTCGAGGCAGTCGGTTGAGACCGTTGCGCTTGAGGATGCGGTAAACTCCTGCGTCAGAGATTTTGATGCCGTGATAGCGTGCCAAATACCAGACGATCCTGATTGGCCCCAGGTGATATTTGCGACGCAGATACAGAACCTTTTCTGCGATATCTGGCGGCGTTTGGTTGGCCGGGTTCTTTGGAATAGATTTGGCATTCTTCAGACCGGCTTCGCCATGCTTTTGATGTGCATCCCGCCATCTATAGAAGCTGGATCTCCCAATTCCGAAATATCGGCAAGCTTTGCGGGCATTGCCAATCTTCTCGGCATGTTGAAGCACTCTGGACCTGTCACGCTTTAGTGCCGCCCCAAGTGCTCGTTTAAGCCACCTTTCGTTCGAAGGCGACGGGGCTTTTCCATCCCAGTGCTAAGTGGCGACGTCGCGGGTTATAGAACCCGTTGATGTATTCGAAGATCGCCATCTCTGCCTCGCGCCGAAGCCGGTCATTCTCTTGAGCGAGGTTCATATCCTCTTTTGACACCACGTCTATGTCTCCCCTCTCATGCATGTAAACATGCACTGCCGGGCAGCGGATGTGCCGTGATCCATTTATTCAGCGTCGACATTCCAACACCAAGATCATTCGCCACCTGCTTACGCCCCTCTCATCGTTTGCAAGCAAACGACTGCCGGGCAATGGTAAGCCCGCTGGTAAGTGCGATACGCACCGCATCTTGGCGGAATTCGTCCGTCCGTTTCAGTCCCATAGTCAATCTCCTTTGTTGCAGTAAATGCTATCAAAGGAGCGGCATCAAACCGCGACAGGTCCACAATCTGCCAACGTTTCAAACGGGAACAAGCTGAGCACCACTTTCAGTTTCCAAGGCTGGAGTATGCTCCAATGCCTTTTCGACGTATTCCTGAACGCCAACATAACCCTCGCCAAGCTGCCAGCAAGTTTCCAAAGCCAATCGTAGCGTCACAACATCGGCCATCGTGCCAATCGCACCCATTTCACCCGGCTTTAACTTTATCAAGTTTTTGCGGGTCAATGCCAATAAGTTTGCAACCTCATAAGCCTCATATGAGCAGGCCACTCTAATCAGGTCGTCAATTACGCTAACCATCCACAAAGGGCTCTTTTCCACGTTCCAGTCCTTTTGAACTCCACTCCAAGACAGTTATCGCCCCAGGTTTCTCACTTTGGAACTTGTATTACAGTTACAATAACCATGAAACCAGATAGGTCAGGCAATAGAAATAAAAGGCACATAGTTGCGTTCTCAAAATCTACGTAGCGTGACTTACACGGAGTAAGAACTGAATTCCGCTATCAAATTCGAAACCTGCCTCATTTTCAGGCGTGGCTTCGCGGCAACACATATTGCATTCCTAAACAGCACCCGGATATCCGATCCTAACAAACGCGGTCATTGACTGGTTACCTAACACCTATGGCATCGGAAAATATGGATCACTGCCCCCCAGAAGGAAACCAAATCCAAACAAGTTGCAGGCGAGATCCCACTGACTTCCAGCGCATACAGGTCGGCAGATAGCACAGAACATGCTTCAAACAACTTGGCAGGCAATCCAATATCACTCGCATCAAGCGACTGCCAGTTTGATAGATTGTTAGCGATAGAAACTAAAAAGAAAGCCATCTCCAATCCGGTAGTCTCTGGAAATTTTCGCGCTATCAAAGCAACCACAGAGCATGGGTCAAGCTTTTCGACCAATAGGCATTCAACGGCAAACTCTTGAATATGCGAGTTTATTGGTACCTCCCCAAGCAATTAACTCCCCCTTCGTAAACTAGCTTAACGAATATGCCTGCAATACCCCGCGCATGAAATAATCCATTATGTCTACTTTCAGCCCAAAGAGACCATGGCGCAACGTTTGTGAAGTCGAACGCTGCAGGTGCATTCAGTGCCTGACGTCAGCACCCTTGGGACAGATTTGAGGATTTGAATAGCGGAGGATTTCTGGTTCATCTTATCGATTAGGACATCGAGATGTCGAAGAAACCGCAAACATCGAAAGACGCCGCCGACAAGGTGGCTAAAAACATCCGCCGTAAGACGCGCCAAACTTATTCAGCCGAGGAGAAGAGGCGACCTATCTCAAGGCAGTTCGGGCCGATGAGGTTGTGGAAAACGTAGCAGAAAACATCGAACACGTTAGTGAAAAGACTCAAGAATTGGACCCCAGGGAGGTCATTTCTGAACCTCATATACTAATTACAACTCAACTTAATCCTGTAACCTGTAATCGCTCAGAAACTGAGCAAGCGGAGGGCGTGGTGCTGAGTGCGCCAGCCGAAGAGTGGGTGGATAGGGAGTTGGAAGATTGGGTTGCCGAGACGCGCAAGAAACGCGGAGCAGCGCTTGATTTGCCAACAATCATGCAGGCTTGTCCTGAATTTACGTCTTGGGCGCGCAATATGGGCGGGTATCTGAAGGATTGGAGCGATCTTCATCGCGTTACCGGGCAATTGAGGCCGATGATTGGCGTCTCTGAACATGCCTGGAACCTGGCTCAGGACCGACTTGGGCCTCAAATCGCAACAGCGGCGCTGGTTCTGACCTTCGACAAGCATTGCGCCGGTGAGGTGGCGTCTCCGGGCGGATATCTGCGCGGCATCGTCCAAAAAGCTGGGGCAGGGGAGTTGCATCTCGAGCGCAGTTTCTATGGCAGGCTCAGTGGTCAAGCGGCATGAAGAAGGCTGTCACCGGTCGATGCCGCGCAGGTTTGCTTAACAGTGAATCTGCAGGATTTAGCAAATATGGTCCGAACTTTTCGCGAGCCTGCCTGAGTGCTTTGCCGTGGATCATGGGGCAGGGGAGGGGATGCGGGCTGTACTCCGAATAAGCCGGAGAAAAATTCGCTTTATGCTGTTTAGATCGGAGGTTCAGACGGACTAGGTTGTGAAGCCTTGATTTATGTGAGGCGAGGCCTTATACCGGAGAAAATTCCGGACTAAGCTTTTGAAGCCGGAAAAATATCCGATGTAACTCGTGGAGAAAGTTGTGAGCTCGTTGCAAGTTAAATCCGCTTTGTCGCAGCTCGGTCGCGATATACAGACGGCGCGCAAAAGGCGCCGCATGTCGGTTGCTGATTTCTGTAGCCGGATTGGTGTCAGCGACAAGACTCTTGCAAAGCTTGAGAGGGGCGATGGTGGTGTCCGGCTTGAGACCTTTGCCATGGCGCTCCTCGCTCTGGGTATGCTGGACCGGTTGGCTGAGATCGCAGACCCATCTTCTGATTTCACTGGCATCGGACTGGATAGGGAGAAACTCCCGGAACGCATCCGGCAGCGTGGGCAAAAGGGCACGAAGACCGTCCCCGCCAACCAAAGTGATGCGTCACAGGGGCTGACGGTGCTAGATGATGATGAAGGGACGGCATTTTAATGCCTGAGGCATCTGTTGTTCTTGGGGACGCCTGTGTCCCCGTCGGTCGTTTGATTTTTGAAACCGATGGACGTCGGTCTCACTCCACATTTATCTATGATGAAAGATGGCTTGAAAACCCGATTGGATTTGATCTCGCGCCTGACATACCGCGCGACGGCGCGCCTTTTCATTCTTCGTCTGAGGGGCGCGACAGCCGTCGTCGAGATGTCATGGCGGGGCCCTTTACGGACACATCGCCTGATAGTTGGGGGCGCAAGCTCATTCGCAGGGTGCATGGCGAGGGCGCGACAGAGTTTGACTATCTGGTTGCCGCAGATGACAGGGCCCGCCAAGGGGCGTTGCGGTTTTTGAATGAAAAGGGAGAGGTGTTCCACCCGGATCAGCCCCCTGTGCCACGTCTGGCAAATATTGAAGAGCTTCGTGCGATCGCAGCACGGTATGAGCGGGATCCGGATAGAGCTGAAGCCGAAGCGCGTGATCTTGTCGGCGCGGCTGGTTCGCTTGGTGGTGCGCGCCCCAAAGCCAATGTCGAGGATGGCCAGGAGCTTTGGATTGCCAAATTCACCTCAATCGATGATACATGGCCCGTTGAGCGGTTGGAAATCGCGACCCTCAATATGGCCCGCGCGGTCGGTATTCGAACACCGGAGGCTCGGCTTGAGCTGGCGGCCAGTAGGCATCCCGTCGGCCTTATCAAGCGTTTTGATCGCCGCCAAGGTGGTCGACTGCCATATATGTCGGCCCGTACGGCTCTGGGAAAAAAAGGATCTGCTCACGGTTATTACACCGACATTGCAGATGCTCTTCGTCAAATGTCTGTTCTGCCAGACAGGGACATTCTGGAGCTGTGGCAGCGCCTGTTGTTCACCGTGCTGATCACAAACACCGATGATCACCTGAAAAATCATGGATTTCTCTATGTGCGCGACAATCGATGGCGCTTGTCACCGATGTTTGACGTAAACCCGCAACCACGCAGACAGCCCACTTTAGAAACTGGGATCAGCGACATTCACGGCTTTGAACCCTCAGTGGAAGCAGTTGTCGAAGCCGCGCCCTTCTTTGATATTAAGGAAGATGATGCCAGGACTATGGCCAGGGAAATGGCAACCACGGTAACCGAGATCTGGGGCGAAACACTCCGCCAGCATGGTATTACCGGGGCCGCGCACAGAAGATGCGCGCCAGCTTTTGAACACGAACGAATGGAGTTTGCTCTCGGATTATGAGCTGATCCAGCAGGATGGCCCCAATCAAAAGTGGGCCGGAGACATCAGCTACATCTGGACCAGTGAGGGCTGGCTTTATCTGGCCGTCATCCTTGAGCTGTACTCTCGCCGCGTAATTAGCAACCGGATGGAGCGAGATCTGGCGATCAGGGCGTTAGATAGGGGGCTCTTTTCTAAGTGACCAGGCGGCTATCAACTCGTTATACAGGTTCGCCAGTGTCTGGGTCTACAGCCCCACCTGCTCCGTTTCCGCCATTGGTTGATTGAGGTGCAGTATCCGCCCAACCACCGCCGATACCGAAATCAAAACCACCGCCGTTGAAATTATAGCCGCCATTCAGCTCGACATAGCTGTTGTCCATCAGATAGGCCGCACCGACTGAACCGCGCCAGCTTTGGTTGGTGAACATATAATCAAGCCCCACGGATGCGGCGGCTTTGTTTTGCTCGTCATTGGAAAGGACACGCACACCAACGCCAGTGTTCACCTGGCCACCGCCAAAGGTGAAGTTCAGGCCAAGACCAACTGTGGGATCTGCAATGGCAGGGGTTGAAAAGGTCAGCGCCAATGCGACTGCGGCTAAATATTTTGGGACATAATAAACCTCGAATTGTGATTGATCGCTACGCTATCCCCCGCTTGTGCTGGCAATGGGAGGTGGCGATAGTTTGGTGATGTGCTAAATTTGCAAAACCAACCAAAATGTCTGACGTCAGCGCTTATGGGTCCAAATAGGGCAATTTGATAAGAGAGTGTTTCTGGCTCATCGTGACCACCGAGGAGTGGACGATGAGAAAGACAACCAAGAGCCCCGGCGAGAAGATCG
>NZ_JAHEVJ010000015.1 GCF_018599245.1 Aliiroseovarius lamellibrachiae | reverse complement strand
TTGATCCCCACGCCTATATAACCGCGACGCTCACTGCCATTGTCAACGGGCATAAACAAAGTCAGATCAATGGCCTGCTACCATGGAACTACGTCAAATAGGTGGGATCAGCGCACCGCTTACTGTCGATCAATGACACGCCTGAAATCCGCGAGGTGTTCTCGGCCTTCCTATCTGATGAGGTGCGCCTGTCCTACACGGTCGGTCGCAAGGCGTCGGCGGGGAAGGTTGGCGAGTTGATCATCTCAAACCGTGAAGCCCCTGCAGGGCTGCTGTGAAGTAAAAAGCCCCGCGCCGGTTAACTCCAGCGCGGGGCTTTTTCGTTTGCGTATCAGAATTATGTGATTGAAGTTCGGATTGATCTCGAAACTGTTGTTGCCATCCACACATGCCGTTTATTGCGGTCAAAACTTATGACTGCTTTGGGCAGGTTGCGACCTTTGCAAAGTTGATCGAACAGCCCACAGCGGACTTTGATATCTTCAGAGATTCTGCAGTGCAATTTTCGGAAAGCGGCCATTGGAAAAATTCGCAACACTTAGTCAGATCGCCTGTTCGATCACCTTGATCTCCTCCTGGCTTAGGTCGTAGAGCTGGTAGACGGAGGCATTGATCGCATCTTCTAGCTGCTGAATTTCCTCGGTACGCGCTGGCCCAGCTTTCTCTTTCACTAGCTCTGCGACGAGTGCAGAGACTGCAAAATCCTCCTTATTGCTCACTGTTGCAGGTAGAGGAAACGGGTTGATGTAGTTGGTTTTCATAGTTCTTGCATCACCCTGCAGCGTGTCCCCAGTATGCTTCAAATACCACCACATTAGCTTTGAGTTAAGCAAACCGACAAAAAACTCGTCCGACGCAGTGGCGTTGGGCTTCTTGGTGATGCTGTAAACCTTTGTGGTGTGGTAGGTCGACGAGTAGTCGATAGTAACATTCGTATGGATTGAACAAATCTCCATTGAGACCAGTTTAGTTTGATCGAACCGAGAGATATTGTTTTCTCGAAGATACTGGTAAATTTCCTTTGCTTTCTTGGCCTTACCGTTCTCTCGCGCAGCGAAAGCACCAGCATAGTGATCGACGAATTTGGATGTCTTGGGGAAATCCTCCTTCAATTTCTTCGCGCTAACCAATTCTGCTTTCGGATTCAAGATGTAAGGAAAAAAGACAAGACGGTCTGTTTCAATCGAGTCAAACCGATGCACATCTTTGCCGTTCAAGAAGTATCTGAACAGCGCTTTTTCGACCTCAAACACTTTGGTCTCAACGTGCGGCGCATCAG
This sequence comes from Aliiroseovarius lamellibrachiae, assembly GCF_018599245.1. GTDB lineage: Bacteria > Pseudomonadota > Alphaproteobacteria > Rhodobacterales > Rhodobacteraceae > Aliiroseovarius > Aliiroseovarius lamellibrachiae. The sequence goes on along the minus strand of NZ_JAHEVJ010000015.1, from coordinate 7,900 downwards.
ATTTTTCCTCTGGGTTTACCATGATCGTAAAGGTGTCCGTAGTCTCATCGAGCTTCCTTGCGACATAGAGCGTATCTCTGCTTGTTTGCAGCCCAACAAACACTGAAAGCGCGTCTTCCAAGGGCGCAGAGTTTTCATGGATCTTTTTAAAGCAAGAAAAACCATGTGGATTGTCAAAAAATATCCACTGGTTCTTGCCATAGAGGGCTGACGTATCCGCGATATCTTTGTAGCTCAAATCAGAGTAAAGTGCCTCATTGCCAATTTCACGCTCATGATCATCCGAGAGGCTAAACCGCTTAAAGCTGAATGTCTCCGATGGTTCTGAATTGAACAATGCAATGCAGGTGTAGGTAATTGCACTGTCAAAGACCTGATTGGCTCCAAAATGCGTGATGTGTTTCATCGCGCGAGTGTTCGTCAGGTACTCTCTCAGAGGAGCACCGTTGGCAGAGTTGAAGAGCTTATGGGGGAAGATGAAGATGTTGTTATTCCCCTTTGGCTTGGCGAGTCGAACAGCCAATTCGAAGAACAGGTTTGCTAAATCGTAGGCCCCCCGCGCAGTCCGAAAATCGCGCTCATAGAACTCTCGCTGTGCGGGCTGGGTCGCTTCGATCTCCTGGACCCGCATGTAGGGCGGGTTGGCGATGATGATGTCGAAGCCGACATATTTCCCTTTTTCATCCAACACTTCAGGGAATTCGAACCGCCACTCCAAGGCGGCAAGGAACGTCTTATTTTGCAGAAGTTTGGTACGTTTAGCATTCAGATCAGCGATCTTCTTCTGAATTTCATCAATTTTTGCGTCTTGCTCCGCTCGTTGTTCCTCTCCCAAAACGAACAAGTCGGCCTGCGCTTCATCTGCCTTCAGCTGAGCGATAGTTGCATCAATTTCTTTTGTCAGACGCCCCATCGACTCTTCTTGAAATCGCGTTTTCGCCTTATCGATCTTCTCTTGCAGGTCGCGTTTTACAGCCTTGTCTTTGGTGGTTTTGTAATCGCTCACAAGTTTGCGGTATTCATTCACAGTCAGTTTAGCCTTGCTGAAAGCATCCGAAAGGCTCTGATCCAACTTGAACCGAGACAGAAGTGAGTTGCCGCATTTTATGTTGATGTCGATGTTCGGCAGCGTTTCGAGCTGGGAGTCTTGGCCGTCCCGATAATAAGCGCTCTTCAGAAGTTCGATCCAAAGCCTGAGTTGGCAAATGCGTACCGAGTTCGAGTTGATGTCCACGCCGAACAAGCAGTTTTCGATCAGCTTCTGCTTCTCATGGAAAAGGGTTTGTTGGACCTGCTGTAAGCGTTTCGGCACTTTGGTGCCATGCACTTGATAAGCGAAGACCTCGTCGGTGTCCGCATTCACAATTATGAGCTCGTCGTTGTCCACCTCGACGACATAGTCAGACAACCTGTTGCCATCTGCATCGGCTAAGATGCCGAGCCGAGATTTGAGAGCAATCAGTTCATTGAGACATGAAACAAGGAAGTGACCCGATCCAACGGCTGGGTCACAGATCTTCAGATTGTCGATCACTGCGTTGTGACGCAGTGTTGCCGACTTGGATCGATCATCTGAAATGTTGTTTCGGAGATCGTCCGTGTCGGTGAGCGTCCAGCTTGGGTTTTCCTTTTGAAAGGCTTCAAGGACGGTTTTCTCGATCACCTTTCGCGCCATGTACATCGTAACGTAGCCTGGCGTGAATATCGCGCCTTCTTTGTATCCATTGATTTTTTCAAAGATCAAACCAAGTACGGCAGCGTTGATTATGGTCTTGCTTTCCTCCTGAACATCCCCACCGCCAACGGTTCCGAAGTCATATGCATCAAGAAAATCAAAGATATAGGACAGAGTTCCTTTCCTTCCTGAGGCGCGTCGGCCAGTTGCATCACGAAGGACGGTTCGGCCGAACAGTGGTGCGTCCAGTCCGTTAGTCAGGGCATTGATTCTGAAAGATTTCTCCAATTTGGTCAGTTCGAAGAGAGAACTGTTGAGGTAAGGCACCTTTTCGTATTTTGCCGCTATGAGCGGGGGCCGTTCAGACGGCGCAAAAGCAAGTACCTTGAAGAACAGGTCCGACAGATCATCAAAGTCGGCGACCATTGAAGTCGATAGAAACTTGTAGGCCGGGTCTTGACCGTGGAACTTGAAGATTTGGGCTTCTAGTAGCTTCAAGAAGAGCAGACGGTTGACCCATGTAAGGCATAGTTCCAAGGCGATATTGAATTCGCGTTCATCGTTCGATGAACCGTAGGTCTGAATCATTGTCGGATTGTTGAAATCGTCCTCGTACCTAATCTGGCTGATTGCATTTTCCAAAAGCGAGCCGGGATTTCGTTTGGCCGCGTTAAGACGACCGATCACGCGCTTCGCTCCATCCTTTCGTTCTTCCAGCCCGATTAAGTGAAGTAATTCATCATAGAAGGCCTTGTTCAGGCTATTACTATCGTTCGAAAGTTCTTTAGCGATCAGGCCATGAGGGCAGAGCAACTTGAATAGTTTGACGAGATCGTAGTCGTTTGCTCCATGCTTGAGTTTTGCTTCGTAGCTTCTCAAATCAATGTGGACGGCCTTAAGTTCGGCTTCACTGGCAGCAACAAATTTCGCGGCTATCTCTTTATAAAAGAAATCAGTGGTGCGGTCGGACTTCTTACCTGCGGCCCAGTCTTCAAAATCCTTCCGCAAAGCCTTGTTTTGATAAAATGCTCTCTCAAAATCAGATGCTTCGAAGACATACATCTCGAACTCAGTGCAAATCACGACGTGGCGGATATCTGTGTTGCCCGCACTCCGTTCCCTCAAGAAGTACAGAATGAGTTCATGCAACGCTTTACGATTGATATCGCCATGACGGATCATGTCAGCCTTGTTGATTTCGCGCTTGGCCTCAAACAAGACTGCGGCGGGGCTGCCCTTTCCTCCAGTCCGAATAACGAAGTCGATGTCTCCATATTGTTCAATCGTATGCGACGGCTGGTATGTCGGCTTGAGTAGCCCCATGAAATGGGTCTTGAGGTTTTCTTCGGTTTCTTTGCTATCGATGTGATCTAAGTAAGATTTGAGGTTTTGAGCAAAACTATCAACATCAGCTCGCGCCGGTTTATAAGCTTTTAATCTTGGGGATAGCTTTTTCGAAATTGATTGTATTTCCAGCTTCATCTCTACGTACCTTCAATGACTTCACAAGGCCCAAAAATGACCGGGTGCGTTATCGCATTAGTTGCAGAGTACGAGACGAAGTGGAAGCTTCTAAAGGAAAAATCGTGATCAAGACAAGCTTTCAAGAGTAGACTGGTTACGTCCGCTTTTAAGTACGTCAGAAGTTTGTTAGCGCCTGCAGCGAAGTTCCGCTTTTTCCGCCCAACGTGTCATCAGGCAAGGACCGCTTTGGGCTGGTAGCAGCCATTGGCGCAGGTTCGAGTTAATCGTGGTCCACCTTCATTGTAAGTAATTGATTTGTTTAAGCGCTGATTACCTGTTTTCGTGGTCCACATGAGTGATATTTTTATGGCCAAAAGGGTGATATTAGTGGGCCGTGTGGGGGCACCATTTATCCTTGAAACCAATAATTTAAGCGCCAATTGGTCGGTCGGTTGATGCATGGCTGTCGCGGGGTTCGGTCAAAGACAGATAAAATCGGTCGCGGTTTCAAGAAAGAAGAGATAACGACCGGGCCGATCAAACCCAGAGCTACCCTACATTGGGTCCTACGCCCCAGGGAACATGGCTGGAAATTACCAGCCCGGGACCGCTAAAAGTAGAATGCACAGCACACAAAGATCAACGTCATGTAAACAGCCATAGGCGAGCTATGCCTGTTTTGCGCATTGTGATGACGTCGCAAGACGACGATTTGCTTTTGCCCACCACCGCACTCCTAAGCGCAACAGGGGTGGAAGGATATCCTTTCTGTCTCTTTGCGAGCAGGTTGGTCAAAGCTTGTGGTCACCTCAATCCACCGTGATTTATCGTCACAATCATGTCGTGAAGGTTGGGTATAGGTCGATGGTCGGCGGTGCTAACGGGCGTTGTCAAAAATGACGGTGGGCACGAAAACCTAAGATCACCCTTTACCTGACTAAAACACTCATGTATATCGTGACGGATAATCGAAGCAATGAGGACTGACATGCTCCGCACTCCATTTTACGCCCTGCCATTCCTATTCGGCTCCTCCGCAATTTTACATGCCGCAGAGGTCAAGGATGTGTTGGATAACTATGCCAATATCGCCTTGGCAGGGTATGAGGACAGCCTGACACTTGCCACGTCTTTGAAAGAAGCGGTGGACGCGCTTGTGTCCGACCCCGGCGATGCGACGCTGGCTGCTGCCAAAGAGGCATGGGTGCAGGCTCGTGTTCCGTATCAGCAAACAGAAGCCTTTCGGTTTGGGAACCCCTCTGTGGATGAATGGGAAGGCAAAGTGAATGCCTGGCCATTGGATGAGGGTCTTATTGACTATATCGCCACAGATCACGGTGAGAACGAAGAAAACCCATTCTCGACAGCGAATGTGATTGCAAATGCGAAGCTGAATGTAGGGGGCACAATGATTGACGCAAGCAACATCACCCCTGTGTTTCTTGAAAGCTTACATGAGGTTGAAGGCATCGAAGCGAATGTCGCCACAGGGTATCATGCGATCGAATTCTTACTATGGGGGCAGGATTTGTCTGGCACAAGTCATGGTGCCGGGGCGCGCCCAGCAACGGATTTTGATGTTGAAAATTGCACGGGCGAAAACTGTGATCGCCGCGTTCAATACCTCGTGTCGGCCACCCATCTTCTCATGTCTGATCTAGAAGATGCTGTGGACAATTGGTCCGCTGGCGGGCAGGGGCGTACAGATGTGACCACGGATGCGTCGCAGGGCATTGTGATGGCATTTACTGGGTTGGGCAGCCTTTCCTATGGCGAGCAGGCAGGCGAGCGGATGAAATTGGGCCTGATGCTGAATGACCCGGAAGAAGAGCATGATTGCTTCTCGGACAACACTCATAACTCGCATTACTTTGATGGTCTTGGTGTTCGGAATGTTTATACCGGTCGCTATGTGCGCATTGATGGATCTCTCGTTGAGGGGCCGTCGCTATACGATCTGGTGCGCGGCAAAGACGCTGAATTGGCGGATGCCTTGTTGGGGGATTTGAATGCAACCATGATGGCACTTGGTGACATTCGCACCGCGGCGGAGGCAGGTACCTCTTATGACCAGATGCTGGGCGTTGATCATCCCGGTGGTGCATTGATTCAGGCGGCGATTGATAAGCTTGTGGCACAAACGCGAAATATCGAGCGTGCCGTCGCCGTTGTTGGGGCGAAAGGCGTCGCGATCGAAGGCTCAGACAGCTTGGACAACCCAAACGCGGTATTCCAATAACTTGGACAAATGAAGGTTTGTAATGGGCAGATGCGTGGTCTGCCCATATTCCCTTTTGACAAAAGGCCCCGCGTTTTCAATGCAAACGCTCGACGCGCCGATCCTCCAAATATTTAAGTGTATGTTTCGGTGAAAGACTGGGGGCGCAGCTTGTTTGGCATTTATTGATTGTGCCAAAATACTGTTTTTAAGCCGATGTTACACCTTAAGCGATTTTTCATGTCTCGCTGTCACAAGTGGATTAAATCCAATGTGACGTTGTTGAGGTTTAATGCGTTCAGTTTGGGCAAGCACCTGAGCAGACCACCGTAAAAGCCGCGATGATGTCGACCATGTGAATGGAGCGTTATATGCGTTTGCTTAGTCGGTTCTCGATTGCCATCGTTTTGCCAGTTGTCATGATTTTACTCGTGACTTTGTCGGTTGGAATTTTCACCATCGTCTCATATCAGGAAGAACGAAAAACGCTCCTATCTCAGGTGAATAACACGCTGAAGGCGTTGCTCGACGAACGTGTTGGACGGCTGGAAAATGAGTTTTCTCAGATGGAGTCTGAGCTGATTGTGACAGCTGCGCGTGGCGCCACAGCGCGTGCACTGAATGGCTTTGTCCGCTCCTGGGCTGTGTTGGGGGAAAATCAACGACAGCAGCTTCAGAAAATCTATATTACGGATAATCCTCACCCTGTTGGAAGTAAGCAGAACCTGACATGGTCGGGCGACGACAGTACATATTCCACGGTACATGCGCAGGCTCATCCTGAGCTTCGCGCGATGCTAGAAGCCTACGGATACTATGACATCTTTCTGATCGATCTCGAGGGAAATATAGTCTACTCGGTTTTCAAAGAGTCTGATTTTGCCACCAACCTACAAGTAGGCAAGTATAAAGACAGCGGCTTGGCCCGCGCTTATCGGCGGGCGCTGAAAGCCGATGCAGGCCAAGTGATCTTTGAAGATTTCACCCCCTATGCGCCAAGTGCGGATGCGCCTGCTGCTTTTCTGGCCCATCCGATTTTCAACCGTCAGGGTAAGCGTTTGGGCGTCGTTTCATTTCAACTCCCGGATGGTCCAATTTCAGAAGTTATGAATGCACCGACGGGTATGGGGGAAACCGGGGAAGTTTATCTGTTGGGTGAAGATGCACTCTTCCGGTCCGATAGTGGTGTTGAAGGCGCTCCCGCGCGAATAGGTTTAAGCGGTGTAAACTCGGTTGCCGTGCAAAAGGCGCTGGCCGGAGAAACGGGGATCGCCGAAGGTCTCGGTGATGACGGTACACCCGTCATTACGGCATTTGCTCCCACAAATGCGTTTGGAAAAACCTGGGCTGTGGTTGCCGAGCAGGATGTAAAGGAAGTTTTCCAAGGTGCTGATTCATTAGTCCGCACGCTGATATTCAATGGGCTCATCGTCGTTGCCGGTATCTCGGTGATTGCATTCCTCGTTGCGCGCAGCTTGGTGAAACCCTTATCAACAGTGTCGCGATCCATGACAGCTATTGCCGGTGCAAATTATGAAACAGCCGTTGGTGGGACAAACCGCGGTGATGAAATAGGAGCAATCGCCAAGTCATTGGAGAGCTTCCGGGTGTCGTTGATTGAGGCGCAGGACGCGGCAAAGGAAAGCGAGTTCCGTGGAGCAGCTTTTGCAAGCTCTTCTGCCGCGATTATGATGGTGGGGAATGACTTAGATATTCTTCATATGAATGAAACAGGGATCTCTCTGTTGACGAAGTATGAAGAGGTCTTTCAGTCAGTTGTCCCCGAGTTTAAGGCCAACAATGTCGTTGGCCAATGTGCTGATATCTTTCATCCACCAGAATTGCGTAAACGGGTGCGCAGTATTCTGGAAGACGATGCAAACCTTCCATATCACGCGACGATTGCTGTGGATGAAATGCGCCTCACGCTTGAAATTAACCGTGTAAAAGGCCCGTCAGGAGAGGCGATTGGCTATGTGGTGGAATGGGCTGATGTTTCTGTAGAGTTTATCAATCAGGCTTTGCTTAAATCCATTGAGGCCAACCAAATAAAAATCGAATTCACACCAGAAGGCGCAGTTGCAAACGGCAATGCTTTGCTATGTTCGGCTTTGGCAGAACCCGAAAGTGATTTGGTGGGACGAGCGATTTCGGACCTGTTTGAGTTCGATGAAACACTGGCGAAAGAACGCGGGAACGTATTTGACCGCGTGTGTAATGGAGAAAGCGTATTTGGCCGTTTTGTGATGCGTCGATCTGATGGTGAACTGGTTGCGCTTGATGGTGGATTTTCGCCAGTAATTGATGCAAAGGATCAATTGTTGCGCGTGGTATTGATAGCGAATGATGTGACGGAGGCTCGGCGCGAGATTGAGCGCGCAGAGGAGCAGCGGGTTGTGATGGAAGCATCGCAAAATCAAGTGGTTGATGCACTTCGCGATGGCTTAAGCCGCCTATCTGACGGTGATCTGACCGTTGAACTGACCGATGCCTTTAGTGAGAACTACGACCAGCTGCGAGTGGATTTCAATTCGGCGGTTGAT
>NZ_JAHEVJ010000014.1 GCF_018599245.1 Aliiroseovarius lamellibrachiae | reverse complement strand
AATGTCCTCCATATGGTGCTCTATATGTCCTACCAACGCCGCCTCCATTCCAAATCTACACGTGGAAACGGACTCGCAGATCAGCTTGTCGTCTGGAAGGTGGGGGCAGCGCACCGCTTACGAAGAGACGCAGTTTTTCCGACAAGTTCAAAGCCACGGTGGCGCTTGAGGCGCTGCGTGGTGATAAGACCGCGCAAGAGATTGCGGCGAAGCACAAGGTTCATCCTACGCAGGTGACGACGTGGAAACGGCAGGCGATTGATGGGCTGACCGGGGTATTTTCCGATAAGGTCAGGCGGGCTGAGGATAACGAGGCCGAAGTCAAAGAGCTTCACGCCAAGATCGGGAAGCTGGCGGTCGAAAACGATTTTTTGTCACAAGGGTTGAAGCGATGAGCCCGACGGAACGCAAGGCGATGATCCGAAAAGATCGAACCGATCTGAGCCTAACCAAACAATGTAAACTGCTGAAGATCAGTCGTTCGTCGCTGTATTACGTGCCTGTTGGTGTGAATGCAGAGACGCTGGAACTGATGAACGAGATTGATCGGGGGTTCACCAAATACCCGTTCTTCGGCAGCCGTCAGATTGCGGCCTACTTGCCGAGGAATGGGTTCCACGCAGGTCGTCATCGTGTGCGCCGCCTGATGGGTATCATGGGGCTACAGGCCATCTACAAAGGGCCAAACACCAGCAAGAAACACCCCGAGCATCGCATCTACCCATACCTGCTGAGAAAGCTGCCGATAACGCGCCCGAACCATGTTTGGTGCAGTGATATCACCTACATCCCAGTGCGCCGTGGCTTTCTATATCTGGTCGCGATCATGGATTGGGCGACGCGCAAGGTGCTGGCATGGCGGCTGTCGAACACGCTGGACGCCAGCTTCTGTGTCGAGGCATTGAAGGAGGCAATTGCCAAATATGGTAAGCCAGAGATCATGAATACCGATCAGGGATCGCAGTTCACGGGTGCAGCCTGGATCACCACCTTGAGCGAGGCGGATGTCAAAATCTCAATGGATGGGCGCGGCCGGTATCTCGACAACATCTTCATCGAACGGCTGTGGCGGTCGCTCAAGCAGGAGGCCGTCTATCTGCATGAATTACAGGACGGCTTCCAAGCCAAACGCGTGATCAAAGACTGGATCAGCTTCTACAATACCGAGCGGCCTCACACGGCTCTCGACAAGCGCCCCCCTGACGACGCATTCTTTGACACAGAACGATCCCAGAAGGCGGCATGAAACCAACCAGATTACATCTTAGCTGAGCCGCAAAACTGTCCGAAAAAGCAGGACCACTTCAATCACGACCAACCTCAGCTTCAGCGAATGGGCGCAGGTCTTCGGCGATGCCAAGATGACAACAGCACTCCTCGACCGGCTCACACACCGCTGCCACATCCTCGAAACAGGCAACGACAGCTACCGCTTCAAGGCCAGCTCAGAGGCTGCAAAAAAACCACAAAGGAGGCCACCACATTGACCAAAGCATAGCTACCGATACATAACTAAGAGCGGGTCAAATCTCGGTGACAATACCGGGTCAGTTCTCAATGACATTCAACAATAATCCAGATAAATCATAACAGCAATTTGATGGGCGTCGGCATCCCAAAACGTGAGCGAACCGCCATTAGTAAAGTCCAATACAACTGCATCTTCGGTGCTTAAAATAGAGTAGTTCCCAGCTCTGACCTCACTTACCGCCATGTCCCCAAGTGTCAACACATCAGAATTCACAGAAAAGAAACGGATCTCATCATTTCCATCATCTAGTTCAAAAATTATTTGGTCCTGTCCGACGCTGAGTATCTTATCATCACCACCGCCCCCCTCCAAAACAGCACCTGTAAACGAAAACATCACATCCTCTCCTTCACCGCCGTGAATGGTTACGTTATTCCCATGCGAAACTGAAAAATCGTCGCCACCGCCTAGATAAAATTCTCCTCCGCCAAACCCACCAACGGTCAAAGTATCATTGCCACCAGAAAGGTCTGCGGTTGCTTGACCTATTTGAATCGTAAACCTGTCGTCAAAATTAGTGCATTCAAATTGCTCGATATCGGTAAATATCACCTCTTCCTGGCTATCATCAATTTCGACTACCCCTTCCATAAACCAAACGCTAACCCCCTGTTTCGCGTCGGCGAAAGACAGCGTATCGAAGCCATTGCCCCCGGTAATCTCATAGCCACCCTGCAAATATGAAATGAAGTCATTTCCATCCCCAGCATAAATTTCACCTGAGGTCCCGACCAATTCCAAGTGATCATCCCCCCAACCTGAGTGAACGGTATCGACCCCCAAACCAGTATTTACAAAATCATTGCCCGCTTTTGAGTGTATTTCGTCATTGCCGCTGCCGCCCCAAAAACTATTGGCGGCACTGTCTCCAAGAAGAATGTCATTATAATCACTTCCACGGACACCCTCAATGCTGTCATAGATATCGTATTGTGCCCAACCAGAATTATTTCCATTATCCTGAAAGCTTACTGTGACACCTTCCGTCGCTTCAGTATAAGAGACAATGTCGAAACCTGATTTTCCCAAAAAATCTTGCGCAAACGAAGAGGCAAAAAACTGATCATCCGAGCTAGTTCCTACGACCTCAGGCACCTTTTCTAGTTCAAGAATAACAGTAGCAAAAGGATCAATTTGAACTTCTATTTCTTGCCAACTACCTAAATTTAAATCTGACCAATGGATATAGCCTGGAAGGTCGGGCTCATTGTAAATCTCCAAACCAGTATAATTCCGATAAGCCCCATCTGCGGTGGTAGTATCCACTCCGACCACCCCTACCGAGGTGATATGATAACGACCATCTAGACCATTCAATAGCACATCAGTATTGATCGCCGACGAGGAAAGGTTCGAAATCAAGACAATACCCTCTTCTTCGCTGAAGTAAGCCACGGAGCCTACATTATCATCTCCTGATGACAGGTCATATGCTGCCATCCCAGTGGCATTATCGCTCAAATACGCAAATACTTCTCCCACGGCAGTTAAGGTTCCATTATCTAGCGCCAGTGCATTCCCGTGGTACTGCGTTGACCAAAAATTTAGTTTATCCATGCCCGCCTGCACAAACTCGGTGAACATTTTGACAACGATTGGTACTTGAGCTAACCCGTAAAACGTGTCCTCTCTGAGGTGCGTGTTCCATTCAGAAATGAGGAAACTGACATCATTTGAGGAATAATCCTCCCATTTTGAGAGAATGCCCAACGAGTTTTGAATGCTTTTTTCGAGATCCCAGTATGCTTCTTTGAACCCACCTGAGCGATCTTTTGCGTACCAATGTGTTACTAAGGAATCTATTGACTGTAGTGCTTCATTTGAAAATAATCCAAATTCAGTATGCGCACGAACACCCAGATCTTCTGTAGTCACGCTTGAATTATCTTGGGCCACCCATGTCCAAACCTGGACAGCAATCTCAGGTTCGTCCCAATCCGAATTAAACGCGTTTTCGGATTTGTATTTGTTGATTTCATCTTGAATAATGGGTGCTAATTCATTTGCAAGCTGCCCGTATTCTTTATTGTCCATATAGGTTTCATATTCATTGCCGATCTCAAAGGATGAAATGGACCCACCTGATAACTCCAATACGGTTGACACGAATTCCCTTACAAATGGGATCAAGCTAGGGTCTAGCACTAGTCTATTGGGATTATTGGGATCGGATTTCAACAATTGATGTGTTGGAATAATGAATGTTGATTGCAGACCTGCCTGCTTACAATAGCTTGCAAAATCATACGCCCCCATAGTCTTTCGGGTGGCGCCATTCGATAGCGTCACTTCGGATGCATTGGGGTTTTTGATATCAAAATTCTCCTCAGCCGAAGAACCTCCTGGGTAGCGAATTGCGCCTGGCCCAATTGAGGCAACAACTTCGTCGTATTTTTCCCATGGCTGATCACCAATTCGCTCATATTCGGCAACAAAGTTCATACCAAAATGTGACAAAGTGATTGTATTGCCGGACTCGGCGCCGTTTAGGTTGTCACCATCTTCGATTTTGAATGTAAGCATAGCAATCTCGACAATCTCGTTTCCACTGAGATTGAGGGAGGTTACTTACTAAGTGATTGCCGAAAAATGGCTAATTTGTGACCAATACTTAAACTCCTAAAGTTAAAGCTTGGTGAAGTGCGCGACAAGACCAAAGACAGATCAACAAATTGAACCGCGCCGGGTTTGGCGGAGGCGGATTTGTCTTAGTTACGCTACCATGTCTGATCTTTCCAGAGCTGCATAGAAGTTTGCCTCAGCTTCGGCTGGCGGGATATTCCCGATAGGCTCCAGCACGCGGCGGCTGTTGAACAAATTGGACCTGTCACGTTTTAGTGCCGCCCCAAGTGCTCGTTTAAGCCACCTTTCGTTCGAAGGCGACGGGGCTTTTCAAGCCCAGTGCTGAGTGGCGACGTCGCGGGTTATAGAACCCGTTGATGTATTCCGCTGCACGGCAGTGGTTTGCTTGCAAACCATGAGAGTGGAAGATCGCCATCTCTGCCTTGCGCCGTGTCTCCCAGGGATGCCGCCATATCAGTTCGGCTTTGATGCACTGCCTGACAGGGTATTGCGTAGCAATGTCCCGAGAAGGGTTTTGAAGAACGTCTCGACCGCCGCATTGTCGTAGCAATTGCCCTTCCCGCTCATGGACACCTTGAACCCATGTTGGCGCAGGATCTTCTGATAATCATGAGAACAATATTGGCTGCCGCGATCCGTGTGGTGGATGCAGTCTTTCGGCGGTGACCGGAATGCGATGGCCATCTGCAAGGCTCTGATCGCCAGATCACGTTTCATGCGGTTGCTGACCACTGCCCGGCAGTCGAAACGCAGTTTCGATGAGAGGGGGCCCAGCCAATGACCCGCCGAGAATGCAGATCGAGGATGACAGCCAGATACAACCATCCCTCACGCGTCCAAATGTAACTGATGTCACCAGCCCACTTTTGGTTTGGGGCATCAGCGTTGAAGTCGCGGTCCAGCAGGTTTGGTGCAATATTGAACTTGTGGTTACTGTCCCCCTCTCGGCAGATTGCTTTGCAATCGCCTGCCGGGCAATGGACGTCACCTTGTATTTACGTGTTCTAACAACAGATATGCCGTTCTGGCGCATCAATCTTCCCACACGGCGGTGTCCAACATCCAAGCCAATCTCTTTCAGTTCTTCCGTCATGCGCGGCCTGCCATAACTACCCAAGCTGAGACGCGATTGCTCCTCCCCTCTCATCGAAACTGCGTTTCGACTGCCGGGCAATGGATGTGCGCCAGTGTGACCATATCAGACCGCTGCCTGCGGCAGGCAGGGCGACCTCGAAAGGCCCGCAATCCACGCGCGCTGACGCCAACAACCTGGCACAACCGTTTGATCGGGAAACGAGCAATATGTTCTTCGACAAACCTGAACCTCATGCGCTGCCTGACAGGCGATGTTTACATCGCTGAGAGGGGCTTTTGGCCCGCAAAGAACTGCCCTCTCGGCAGATTACTACGTAATCACCTGCCGGGTAATAGGTGGCCTTTTTTAAGATCTCCCTCTCCTCCTTGAGAATGCGGATCTCGCGCCGAAGCCGGTCATTCTCTTGAGCGAGGCTCATATCCTCTTTTGACACCACGTCTATGTCTCCCCTCTCATGCATGTAAACATGCACTGCCGGGCAGCGGATGTGCCGTGATCCATTTATTCAGCGTCGACATTCCAACGCCAAGATCATTCGCCACCTGCTTACGCCCCTCTCATCGTTTGCAAGCAAACGACTGCCGGGCAATGGTAAGCCCGCTGGTAAGTGCGATACGCACCGCATCTTGGCGGAATTCGTCCGTCCGTTTCAGTCCCATAGTCAATCTCCTTTGTTGCAGTAAATGCTATCAAAGGAGCGGCATCAAACCGCGACAGGTCCAGGCGGTTCCTCGACAACATCTTCGTCGAACGAATCTGGCGGCCCCTGAGATATGAATGCGTCTATCTACATGCCTGGGAGACCGGATCAGAGGCGAAGGCAGGTGTCAGAAAATGGATCGAGTTCTACAATTACAAACGCCCACACTCAGCACTTGGCGGCAAGCTTCCAGCTGTGGTCTATTGGCAGAGAATTGAAACAACAAACCCAGATCAGCAGGAACGAAGAGTAGCTTAAATTACGCTAGATCCTGTCCAGCTATTGGGGAGTAGCTCACCCTTGCTCATAGAAAACACATTTTCATCTATATCAAGCAGGGAGATTTTTCTTTCGTCAAGTGCTTTTAAAGTGATGTAGCGCATAACGTCATTCTGGCCTTCAACTTCTGACAAAGAAATGTCACAGACGTCTACCTCAACTGCGCTACTTTGTTGGGGGAGGAAATGACCGATTTTAATTATCATTTTGTGGTTCCATCTATCTTCATCTCTAGTTTCGCTAATAAATGTAAATAGGAATTTAAGACTTCTGAAAAAATTGAGCTGCCGCACTTGAGTGGTCCAACTGACCTGCTCCCCTGAAATGTCCGGTGCTTTGATCATTCCGATTATTTGGGCTTCGGTAAAACAGAGGTGGCCGCGGGATTTCGGACCAGTGTTTAAGATGGATCGACTTATGAGAAAGACGATTCAAAATGACGAAACGAAAGAACCATTCGCCCGATTTCAAGGCCAAGGTTGCGCTTGAAGCGATCCGCGAGGAGATGACGCTGGCTGAGTTGTCCAAGAAGCACGGCGTACATCCTACCCAGATAGGGACGTGGAAACGCGCTGCGATTGACAACATGGCCTCAACATTTTCCAAACGAGGCGGCGATTTGGAGCGGGTCGATGAAGCTCAAATCGATAAGCTGCATTCCAAGATTGGTCAGTTGGTAGTGGAACGGGGTTTTTTGGCCAACGCCTCTGTTCAGTTGCTCGGGACGCGAGGCAAAAAATGGTGAGCAAGGATCATAAGCTGAGCGTTCGTCGTCAGTGCGCATTGCTGACGCTGACGCGTTCCAACCTGTACTATCAGCCGAAGGGTGAAAGTGCCGAGAACCTGCGGTTCATGGCAATCATCGACAAGCAGTTCCTGGAGACACCGTGGTACGGTTCGCGTCAAATGGCCCGTTATATGCAGCGGCAAGGCGAAAAGTGCGGCCGCCACAGGGTCCGTCGATTGATGCGTCTGATGCGTTTGGTCCCTATTTATCAGACGCCAAACACCAGCAAGAAGCACCCCCGGCACAAGATTTATCCTTACCTGCTGCGGGGGCTGACAATTGATCGGCCAAATCAGGTCTGGTGCTTCGACATCACTTACATTCCGATGCGGCGCGGGTTCTTGTATTTGGTGGCAATCATGGGCTGGCACAGCCGCAAGGTTTTGAGCTGGCGGTTATCAAACAGCATGGAAGCGGACTTCTGCATCGAGGCATTTAATGAGGCGTTGGCCACATATGGTAAACCCGAGATCATGAACAGCGATCAGGGCAGCCAGTTCACCGGCTTTGAATGGACACAGGCGCTAAAAGATGCCGGGGTAAAAATATCCATGGACGGGCGTGGACGCTGGATTGATATCCGAATGATTGAACGGCTTTGGCGGTCCCTGAAATATGAATGCGTCTATCTAAACGCCTTTGAGGCAGGTTCACAGATGCGGGCTGGGATCGGCAAATGGCTGACCTACTACAACTCTGAACGCCCACATTCGACCCACGGAATATTGACGCCAGATGAGGCCTATGAAAGAAAAACAGAACCAATGAGGTTGGCAGCGTAACTAAGACAAATCAGCCTCCTGCAAACCCGGCGCGGTTCAATGTTGCTTCCGTTTCGACATCGTCGATCTCCTTCGTGCTGAAGATCAAAGGACTACAAATTGCAGCTTACGTCAGTGTCCGATTTTCGGGGGTAGCTCAGACAATTAACCAATTATAAACCAAAATGTGTCATCTATAGTGAATGCTACAAGTTTGGAAGATATTAGTCCCGTCAGATGATGAAACAATTCCTAAGCTCTAGGGCTGGGCATTAGCTGAAGGTACCGATGAAACACACAACCTCTGAGGCCATGACAACGCAGCTGTTCACCAAGAGTCTGAAAGTCTCTGGATATCTCGAGAGTAGACTGCTTGGAATGGTCGTAAGCTTATGTAAGTAAAGGAAAAATATCCAGTGGTGAATGTAATGAAACACTCCATTTCACATAAGAGGCAAGCAGCTTCGGATAAGATAATTTTCCCTATCAAGGAGCTAATAGAAAATTCGGGAGACCTTAACGAAGGTGATTTGCAGGTTGGTTTGATTGTTATCCGATGCCATGTCGACAGCATCCTCGAGAGCTTGTGCGCAGATGTGCAGGAGGTGTTAGAAGGCAAATAAACAAGCGTTTGAGGGCCCTGTTGCAAATAGTTTTTCGAGCCAATGCGCGCGCCAAAAAAGGTCAAGCCAAAGCGTTCCGAACTGCCCCTTGTTTGCCGGAGACCCAGAAGTGTCCGTCGTCATATAATGTTGGACATCTTATTACTCAAAATACGTGGATTTTACCAAACGCCCCAGGCGAGAAAAAATCAAAACACTCATTAAGAGATCTGCTTTTCAGAATGTTCAAATACCCAAGAGCAGATTGGTACCCGAAAAAAGAAGGCTCCCCAAGGGAAGCCTGTATTCATGCGGGTGCGCTTTACCGTGGTATGCTGACCTCAAGGGTACGCTTGCATCAGCGACTTGCGAAGCCCCGCTGTCTGATGCTGAGACCTTTATACCCTTCTATGCCTCGCGGGCCAAGAAGTTAAAAAGAGGCAAGTGCGCTCTTGAAACCCAAAATTTATAACATCGTAAACATTACCTTGCTGTGGACAGTTTTGATTAGCACAATTGCCTGTCGAGCAACGCAACACACCCTCCCCAAAATGACATCAAAAAACTACCTCACAGTATGAGCCACAGGTGGGTAATTCACTGGGCCTTTGCGGGCCACAATGGCCCACTGGCGGCCCACGCCTCCTAACCCTTTGTTATTACTGATTTATTTAACGATCCAGGTTTTAAGCTCAAAATCACCGAAAGTACAATGTTTACGGTGACTTACGCATGGGTGTATAACGTGTGAACCCTTCCCGAGCCAACGGCGAGTTCTTCCACCAAAAAACCAATACTGGCGTTTGAGAATACGGAGTATTGTCACCCGCATGAACGGTAGACATTTCCTCACGATTTCGCTTGCTTCACTCGTTATCTCAACCAGCGCGGCTACTTCCGAAGGCGGGTCGACAGATAGTGATTTTGAACTTGCAAGCAAGACAAAAACCAGTTGGGTCAAAACTGACGTTGATTGGAAATCTACGAGGTTTTTTGAGTTGGCCGTTCCAAGTGTTCTGGGAAAGCGTTTGATTCAAACTGGTCGAGTTGGTGACAAACTGATAAAATGGCTGCTTATCCTGATCGGGTCAGTTGAAGCACCGCATAAGAGTTACAACTCAGTTCATCACAAGGCCAAAGTGACGCCCCCTGCCCTGCCGTGTGCGTCGGCAGAGTTTTTGGGTCCAAAGGCGGCCTAAACTAAGAGAGAGTTTGGCTCATCTGGTTGGTTTGATTATGCGGCGCGTTGCCTGTGATGCAAGCGGCGCGCTTCGAGCGTCTTTCGTTTGACCCTTTCTCGCTGTTGTAGAATGGCTTTGTCCCGTCCGAAGTAGACGTCAGACGGCGTGACGTTGTTTAAGCTCTCATGATAACGACGGTGATTGTAGTGATCGACGAAGGCTTCGATTTGGGCTTCCAAATCACCAGGCAGGAAGTAATTTTCCAACAGGATGCGGTTCTTCAGGGTTTGATGCCACCGTTCGATTTTGCCTTGTGTCTGAGGGTGGTAGGGTGCGCCGCGTGAATGCTTCATGCCTTTGTCCTGCAACCACTCAGCCAGATCGCCTGAGACGTAACTTGA
>NZ_JAHEVJ010000013.1 GCF_018599245.1 Aliiroseovarius lamellibrachiae | reverse complement strand
CCAATGTCCTCCATATGGTGCTCTATATGTCCTACCAACGCCGCCTCCATTCCAAATCTACACGTGGAAACGGACTCGCAGATCAGCTTGTCGTCTGGAAGGTGGGGGCAGCGCACCGCTTACTGTAATACAGGCTCTCAGAGATGCCCTCGCGACGGCACAGCACTGAGATGGTTTCCTCACCACGAAGGCCCGCCAGAACAATACGGATCTTCTCTTCAGAAGAATAGGTTTGCCGCGTCTTGCGGCGGATGGATTTGACCAGCTTAGTAGCCGAAGCTTTGCTGGTTCCGGATTTATTGTTCATCTTCACTCCTTGACGGTTACGATGAACCAGAAATCCTCCTGATGCTAAACCTTCTCAAATACCCACAGGTGCTGACGTCAGACACCGTTGAATGACTCGATGAAGGCATTCTGCTGGGGCTTGCCCGGATCGATGTAATGCCAGTCAATGCCCGTATCCTGAACCCACTTCAGGATCGCCATGCTGGTGAGCTCGGTGCCGTTATCCGACACAATCGTCTTTGGCATACCGCGTTCTGCTATAACGCGATCCAGTTCTCGAACAACACGATGCCCTGACAGCGATGTGTCCGCGACCAGTGCCAAGTTCTCGCGACTGTAGTCTGTCCTCGCACTGATATTAAATTGATGTTGGGCAAAAAGCACGCTTTGCGATAGGTCGCAACTGCTTAATGGAAAGCTGTTTGGCTTTGGTGCGATCAGTCTGATTCTTAGGGATTTGTAACCAACTTTCAAGAACTTGCACGAAGGAAAGGAACCAGACGCTTGGATCGTCCTTGCCGACCAAAGTGTACCCAGCAAAGAAGGCATCTAATACCTCGGGTGGAATAACCTGCCCTGCTTCCGGGGCTTTCCAAAAGCGTCTGACGAAATCCACTAAAAATTGGCAAATGTCATAACCAACGGGCGCTACGTGCTTGGCAGAGATATCTATGCCGGTCATGCATGTACCATCCCAAATCAAATTTCCAATATGAAAGTCACCATGTTGCACACAACCATATGTTTCCACATCTGTAACATCTTTTGCAATCTTTTCGATTTTAGAAATGCCGTCCAAAAATAAGGCTCGGGCCGGAACCTCAATGCGGCCGTCCCCAAGATCGCATCGAATAGTGCCAAAGCGATTGAGGGACCAACTTACATTGTACCGGCGTTTCTCCGTGATGCGGGATCTATGAAAAATATCTAGCCAGCGGCCCGCGGCTTCGACCAATTTTAACTGAGCATCGGGATTGTTGCAAAGAAAGGTCAAATGGTCTTTCAAGTTCTTTCCCTCCGCGTATTCGAAGAGGGCGCATTGCTGATCCGCATCGAGTAAGATTGGCCTAGAGACCGCAAATTCATCAGACTTAGGATACGCCGCAAAAGCAGCATTATGGCAAGCGTACTGATGAGAAAACTGGTCGGAATCCCATGGGCGCAACTCATGTTTTAAAGTCAGTCGTGTCCCATTTTCTCGCGTGGCACGCACAACAATTCGTGCAACTCTTGCCTCTTCGCGGTGCGAAACCTCCTCTAGCTTCCAATCATCCGGGTCCATGTTGAGCCGGTGTACCACTTCAGGCCAGCGTAAAACCAAAGACTCTCGTAAGCTCATAATTTCTTTGGGATTGTTTTGGAAGGTATTCATCGCTTAAATTCTGGGGTCACTACTGCATAAATGGTTATTGACAAACTATGTCCTTCTACGGTTCTAAACCTTTTTTGCTTCGTTCACTTGTCGCACGAAAGAAAAATTATGTCGAGCAATTGATGGTGTGAGGTTGAGTTAGGCGATGGTGAAGTGGTCCTGTTTTTTAGGAAGTGAACCGCCCCGGTTTTACCGGAGACTGTTTAGTTCTTCTCAAGCTGTCTGACGTCAGCGCCTAAGGGTCCAAACAGGGCAATTTGATAAGAGAGTGTTTCTGTCTCATCGCAACCACCTCTACACCATCAGATATAACCATACTCAGTTTGGAAGTCTGTCGGAACATTGGCATGGTAATCGTATAAGACTTTGATGTTCTCTCGATCAATATCATGCACTCCTTGTAGCTCACAAACCTGCGAACCATTCACAGAGATGTGCGTTGTATTATCTCCGTATTCGACGCCGATTTCGCCTTCAAAATCAGGGCGGTCAGGAAATACCTTAGCGAGCAGATTTTCTGGCGTAGGAAGGGAGATGTGTATGACATCTGTTTCCACGTCAAAGTCAATAATTTTAGGAATTTCGATGTCAGTTCCCTGAATATCACCGTCAATGACAAACTCGTCAAATCCACGGCCTCCGGTAGCTATGTCGCCCTCTCCCAATAGCAAAACATCGTCTCCATCACCACCATTCATCTCGTCCGCGGAATTGCCCTGAAGAGTAACTATTTTTGATGCTTCGTCGATATGTACGCTTACGCCAGTTATCGTGTCATTCCCTGCGGTTCCATGCGATGCAACTGAATTGTTCTCACTTGACTCGCCGCTTCCGCTAGAATGATCTTCCCGCAAGCCACTATCATCGAAGCCTGTAGTTCTAGTATCAGTAGTGTTTTCTTCCGGCCGGTCTTCGTTGTTGCCGTCTGCAGAAGAACCAAGATCAACAATCTCAATCAGATCTCGGACCGACGTTTCCTCGTCTTCTTGGCTGTCAACGCTATCAACCGCCGCGCTCGCTGACTCGTCCTCTTCGACTTCAGACGTCAAGAGCAAACTCCCTCCGAGCAGTCCTATAGAAGCTAACAAAAGCAACATGTCTCACCCGTGTATACCTAGTTTTCTCTACTTATCATAATGTATAGTATTACTGAGCAAGAAGGATACGTACACTTAAAAATCCATTGTTGGTTAATCTCCTAGTGACCTGCGCCCCTAAAACTGAAGTGGTCCTGCTTTTTCGGACAGTTTTGCGGCTCAGCTAAGATGTAATCTGGTTGGTTTCATGCCGCCTTCTGGGATCGTTCTGTGTCAAAGAATGCGTCGTCAGGGGGGCGCTTGTCGAGAGCCGTGTGAGGCCGCTCGGTATTGTAGAAGCTGATCCAGTCTTTGATCACGCGTTTGGCTTGGAAGCCGTCCTGTAATTCATGCAGATAGACGGCCTCCTGCTTGAGCGACCGCCACAGCCGTTCGATGAAGATGTTGTCGAGATACCGGCCGCGCCCACCTCTCAGCCAAAGCACCTTTGGGCACAGCGCTCAAATACATCGCAAAATACTGGGATGGTCTCTGCCTGTTTCTGACTGACGGCCGCATCGAGATGGACAACAATACCGTGGAACGCACAATCCGTCCCATAGCTCTGAACCGTAAAAACGCGCTCTTCGCTGGACACGATGCCGGTGCTGCAAACTGGGGTGTCATCGCGTCCCTGATCGAGACCTGCAAATTGAACACTGTCGATCCACATGCGTATCTGGTTGAAACGCTCAAAGCCATCGTCGCAGGCCACAAACAAAGCCAGATCAACGATCTGCTACCGTGGAATTACGTCAAATAGGTGGTGACCTGTGCCCCAAGTTCCCTCCAGCTTGCGCGGAGTCCTTGGGTTAAATCTTTGGCGTTAGGCCGCCATCTTGTCCATTGCCTTTCTCTGCAAAAATTTCATCGGTGTCAGGTTGCCCAAGGCTGAGTGAGGCCTGTGCCAGTTGTAATCCTCCTGCCATTCTTCAAGCGTTTCGCGGGCGTCACCCAGTGTTCCAAACAGCGTTTCATTGAGGCATTCATCCCGTAGCTTGCCGTTGAAGCTTTCGATGAAGCCGTTCTGCTGGGGTTTTCCTGGCGCGATGTAATGCCAATCGATACCGGTGTCTTGAACCCACTTCAGGATCGCCATGCTGGTGAACTCGGTGCCATTGTCCAACACAATCGTCTTTGGCAGGCCGCGTTCGGCGACGATGCGGTCCAGTTCACGCGCAACCCGTTGGCCAGACAATGACGTGTCGGCCACCAGCACCAAGTTCTCGCGGCTGAAGTCATCCACAACCGCCAGAATGCGAAACCGGCGACCATCCGTCAGCGCATCAGACACGAAATCCAACGACCAGCGCTGATTTGGGCCATCTGGCAACACCATCGGCTTCCTCGTGCCCAATGCGCGCTTCCTGCCGCCTCTGCGGCGCACTTGAAGCTTTTCTTCGGTATAAATGCGTCTTACCCTTTTGTGGTTCACGGCAAAACCTTCCCGCGCGATCATCACGTGGACACGACGGCAACCAAACCGTCGGCGTTCCCTCGAAACTCGCTTGATGGCATCTCGTAGTTCGGCATCATCATCACGACGCGACAGATACCGCACAGTGTAAGCGGTGCGTCAGCCCCGTCGTTTCGGCTTGGTGACGTTTGATGCATACCATTCTGCAACTGAGTTTGCAGGAGTTTGGCAGTGGAGCACCAAAATGAGCACCGGATGGAGGCGCGGGGATCGAAGGGAGTGTCGCGGATCGAGGTTCTTGATGGCCTGACTGGACGGCGGCGCTGGCCGGATGATGTAAAGGCGCGGATTGTGGCGGAGAGTTTTCTGCCGGGCGCGCGGGTCTGCGATGTTGCTGCGAAGTATGGATTGATCGCCCGGCACCTTTCCGGATGGCGTGGCCTTGCACGCAAAGGCGAACTTGTTCTTCCAAGTGATGCGGCCCCGACTTTCGTGCCGCTGGTGATTGAGCCATCACCTCCAGACACAGCCGCTGCCGCACCCACGGACACAGGCGTGATCAGGGTCGATATTTGCGGTGTTGTTTTGCATGTGACACCGGACTGCAACCCGGAGCGTGCGGCCGCTTTGGCGGCAGCATTGAGGAAGGTGCTGTGATCTTTCCGGATCAAGCGGTTCGGATCGTGATCGCGACCAAGCCGGTGGACTTCCGCAAGGGGCACGACGGACTTGCAGCCGTGGCGCATACCGAGTTGGGCTTTGCGCCCAAGGCGGGGGTGATGGTGGTGTTCCGTTCTAAACGTGGTGATCGGATCAAGGTTCTCTTCTGGGATGGCAGCGGAGTCGTGATGATCTATAAGCGGTTAGAACAAGGCGCCTTTGCCTGGCCCAAGGTCAGCGACGGGGTTATGCGCCTGTCGCGCGTGCAGTTTGAGGCACTGTTCGCAGGCCTTGACTGGCGCCGTATCCGGGCCCCGCGCCCGCTGCAGCTCACCGCGACAGAATGACTCGGGTTGCTTTGTAAATATGGGCAATTGTAGGGGCACGCGGTATGAACAGCCATGTCTGCGCCCGCCTCACAACCCATTGATCTGGATGCTCTTCCGCCCGCTGTGCGCGAGGCGTTTGAGGCCATGCAGGCCAGGGTCGCGGGCTTGGAGGCCCAGACTGAACACCAGGATTATCTGATCGCCGAACTGCGGCACGCGCTTTATGGCAAGCGGTCCGAGCAATTGGATCCCGACGAGCGTCAATTGGCTTTCGAAGATCTGGAAACGGCTGTCGCCGAGGCCGAGGCCACCCGGGATGCGCTGGTCGAACGCAATGCCGATGGCAAACCCAGACGCCCTGCCGCCAAACGTAATCTTGGCCATCTGCCAGACCATCTGCCGCGCATCGAGCAGGTGATCGAACCTGCACAAAAAGTCTGCCCCTGCGGCTGCGCCGAGATGGTGAAAATCGGCGAGGATCGTGCTGAACGGTTGGATATCATTCCCGCCCGCTCTCAAGTCATCGTCACCGTCCGCCCCCGCTATGCCTGCCGCCGTTGCGATGCAGGCATCACACAGGCTGCGACGCCAAACTGGCTGATCGAAGGCGGTCTGCCAACCGAGGGAACACTCGCCCACGTTGCTGTCTCCAAATACGCAGACCACTTGCCGCTTTACCGCCAGTGCCAGATTTATAGCCGGGGTGGTGTGGTTCTCGATCGGTCCACCCTCGCAAGCTGGTGTGGCACAGCAGCCTATCATCTGGCTCCGGTTGTTGACCGGATGCTCACCCACCTTAAGCGATCAGGTCGCCTGTTCATGGATGAAACCCGGGCACCGGTGCTTGCCCCCAAGACTGGCAAGACCAAGACTGGTTACCTCTGGGCGCTGACCCGCGATGATCGCGGCTGGGGTGGTGCCGATCCGCCCGCCGTCGTCTTCACCTATGCCCCCGGGCGCCATGGCAGCCATGCGATGGACGTTCTGACTGGCTTTGACGGCACCCTGCAGGTTGATGGCTATACCGGCTATAATGCATTGGCCGAACCCAAGCGCGTGGGTGGAGAGCCCCTCCAGCTTGCCTATTTCTGGGCGCATTCCCGGCGCAAGCTGCATGATATCCATCAGAAGGACGGCTCCGTGATTGCAGCCGAAGGTTTGCGCCGCATCGCACAGATCTACAAGATCGAAGCCAGCGTCCGAGGGCGATCGCCGGAAGAACGTCTTGCCGCACGCCAGGCGCAATCTGCACCCTTAGTCACCGACTTCCGTCTTTGGCTGACCCATCAGCGCAGCTGCATCTCCGCCAAGTCCCGCCTCGGCGAGAAGCTTGGTTATATCCATCGGCATTGGGACGGCTTGCAACTCTTCCTGACGGATGGCCGCGTCGAGATGGACACCAACCCAGTCGAAAATACCATTCGACCCATAACTCTCAATCGTAAGAACGCGCTCTTCGCAGGTCACGACGAAGGCGGCCGGACTTGGGCGCGCATGGCCTCGCTCATCGAAACCTGTAAGCTGAATGCCGTCGACCCCTACGCCTACTTGCGCAAAACACTGACCGCCATTGCGGGCGGACACCCCGCGTCATGCATCGACGACCTCATGCCGTGGGCATTCCAAAAACCGTCAAGCTGAACTGACAACGGGGGTCAGGCACCACTTACCGCACAGTTGATCTATCGATCTGCAAAACATCACACGCCCGCCGCTGACTGACTTGATGGGCTTCCATCAGATGCGCCACAGCTTTCCGCTTTCCAACGGGCGTCACCATTTTTTTGAATTGATATCTCGCAGCATCGCATTGTCGAGCATTTGCTCTGCCAACAGCTCTTCAGCTTGCCGTTCTCGTCTTCCAATGCCCGCAATCGCTTCGCATCTGACGGCTCCATGCCGCCATACTTCGATTTGTATTTGTAGAACGTCGCCGAGCTGATCCCGTGCCGACGACACACGTCAGCGGTCTTCTCACCAGATTCCTGTTCCTTGATCATCGCTATGATCTGTTCGTCCGTAAATCGTGCCTTCATGTATCCGTCCTTTTGTTGGGCGGACTCTACATAAATTTGGAGGAGTTTTTGGGGCACAGGTCACGGCTGACCCATTTGTTCAAAGTCGAAACCCCAACGCCTAAAACTGACGTAACCTGGGGTCGCGTCAGCCCGCTGGTCGTTGTTATGAGAACCGCATCACGTCTGAACTCGTCGCCATGATTAAATCTCCTTCATTGCGAATATCGCTCGAAAGAGACCGGAACTAAACCGTGACAAGTCCACTTTTCGGGGAGTGGCTCAACAAACGTCCGCGAGATCCTAGAAAGGAGCTAATTTCTTCTAGTTCATTTTCGTAAGCGCTCCGTAGTGTAGCGGTGCCTTCGAGAGAAAGTTGTTGGTTTGAAAGGTATTTTGAATAGGGGAACTGCTCCCGCAAAATTTTTTTTCCTCTATTAGAATGATTTGATACTGATTTAGGAATATTTTTTATATCCTTAATGGCGTTCCAGCCTGTGAATTCTCTTAGCTGCCTTTTAGGGTTTGATGTGTGAAAACCAAACTCTTTGACTACAATGTAAGCATTCGGCATTACTGACATGAGATCTCTTAAGACGTCAAGCCAGCCACGCTTAGACATTAGCGCTTTCGAAACTGCTGTATCAAAGCACTCTATATTGTGACCGTGTTGTGCGAGAAAAGATAAGGCAGACACCCACCAGTCTTCGGGAGAACGTAAGGTGATGCAAACTGTGCCGAACAGATCTTTGGATTGCCCTAAGCGTAGCAAGTTCTGTTGGATGTCTGGGTAGAGTTGTTTGGTCACCCAGTTTGTCTCCATCGTCCCCATTATGTTTTCATCACTTAAGACGACTTTTCCCCCGTCTTTTAGGGCTTGTTGGAGCTTATCATACAGCCGGGTTACACTCGTTGCCTTGTTCAGTTGAGTGTTTCCGTAAATCACCCCATCAAGCCATCCTTGCTTTCGGGTTTGGTCAATTTCAATGAAATGAATTCCCATCTCACGTGCTACCTGGCGCCTACGGAACATAAACTGTTGAAGCAGAGTTGTGCCCGTTCTATGGGCTCCTATATGTAAAACACAGCTAGTACTCGCTTGGCCCATTATTCGTCATCCGCCTGCAGTCCATGAGGAATAATTTGACCATTTAGCTTCTTTGATGTTAGAGCCTGTTCGGTTAAAGCTCGTTCGATCCTATCTGACGCAAGCTCGAATACATCCAAGATTGCGTCAAATTCTTCATCTGATAGAAATGATAATTTGATTGAAGGGTACTCTGAACCAAAATTGTAAATTATCAATGCGTCATTTTTGGTGATAGTTGTGGAGTCCTCAATACGCTTAGTAAATCGCATCACTGCATTTTCAATGTCGTTACAGTTTTTGGCTAAGTTTGGGTTGTCAGCTCTTAAGTCATAAAAAAACTTGAGAAGTATTTCTCTATCATACATTCTACTTTAGACCTATCTCAGTTTTCGATTACACAAGCGCCAAACTAGTTAAGGAGGAGCGTTGTGGCAACTGAAATCAGGTTATATATTTAAGGTAGGCCTGTTGAGGAAATGGGTTTCGTGGTTGCTCCTGTCGACTGAGCAAGAACAGATCAAGACAGACATCTCTGGATGGGACGCTGCGAGTGGATTAACGTTGTGATATATATGGAGCTAAAGCTAGAACGCGCCCAATGTGTCAATAAATATAGGTATTAGGGTCTGTTGTGGGAACAAAAGAAAATGGTATATTCCTGCTAGGAATAGGGGCGAGGGCGGCTGGGAGTTATCAGTTGGCTAGAGCGTTGTCTAAAAAGCAACATGTGGATTTCGGGTTTAGGTATGATTATGACATGCTGGAGCCTATTTTCAATCCGGGCGCGGGAAAGCGTCGGGAGGCGGTGGTCAGAGGTTTGGAAGACGCTGTTTTCCGGCCATACTCTGAATGGCGTGGAGCTCCCAAATCGAAATTGCTATCCTTCCTTGCGAACCCCCCTTCTTACTTCGATCATTTTTTGGGAGTTTTGCGGAGGAGTGGGATATGTATTTCTGGTGATTTTTCGCAAAGCCATCTGAAATTGAGTATGTCGGCATTTCAAAAAATTGATACAGAGTTTGCAGACCGCGATATACAGCTGGTTCCCGTATTTACTATGCGCAACCCTGTATATCTGTTAAAATCCTTGGCTGAACATCGGCTCAAATACGAAGGGAATAATCTCAACTACGCTAATCTAATTCAAGAAATGTCAAAAATTTCAGCGTCCCCTGAAGACAAACATTTGTTTGATTTCCCCGGTACAGTGAAGCGTTTAAGTGCTTGTTATGGCGGTCGTCCGGTTTTTCTCTTTTTTGAGAGCTTAGTTGAAAAAAATGCAATTGAGCTTCTCCAAAAGGCTGTTGGTGTAAACTTGGGCAACGTAGCGCCGGTGATCGGTCGAATGAAAAGATGGGAGTCGATACAAAAGCTCTCAGTTGACGACTACAATTACTTTGAAGAAAAGTTTGACGATTTGTTTGATTTTTGTGAAGACGCCTTTCCTCACGCAGATATAAGCCGCCTTTGGTGTTATGCCTGACGTCAGCACCTATGGGACCAATTAGTGGACGTGTTGCTGTCTGAACCGCGCCGGGTTTGCCGGAGGCTGATTTGTCTTAGCTACGCTGCCATTGACCTGAACCCCAAGTTCCCTCCAGCTTTGCGCGGAGTCCTTGGGTTTAAATCTGTGACCTTAGGCGGCCATTTTGTCCATCGTCTTTCTCTGCAAAAATTCCATCGGGGTCAGGTTTCCCAACGCTGAATGCGGCCTGCGCCAATTGTAATCCTCCTGCCATTCTTCCAGCGTTTTGCGCGCATCACGTGACCTGCCTGTTGAATGTCATTGAGAACTGACCCGGTAGCCCCATAAATTGTCACTGAGAATTGACCCATGTGTAAGCGGTGCGCTGATCCCACCTATTTGACGTAGTTCCATGGTAGCAGGCCATTGATCTGACTTTGTTTATGCCCGTTGACAATGGCAGTGAGCGTCGCGGTTATATAGGCGTGGGGATCA
>NZ_JAHEVJ010000012.1 GCF_018599245.1 Aliiroseovarius lamellibrachiae | reverse complement strand
TGATCCCCACGCCTATATAACCGCGACGCTCACTGCCATTGTCAACGGGCATAAACAAAGTCAGATCAATGGCCTGCTACCATGGAACTACGTCAAATAGGTGGGATCAGCGCACCGCTTACGTATTACAGCTGGTCGAAAGAGTTCCTTGAGGCGGGTAAACGCCGTCTGTCCGGCGATACGGCCCGGCAAGCAACGTCGCCAGAAGTGAAAGAGCTTCGATCCGAGGCAACGGCACTGAAGGAATGTGTCGCTGATCTGACCTTGGAAAACCGTCTGCTCAAAAAAAGCATGACAGGGGCTGGGGAGTTCGAGGAATGAGATACCCCGCGTCTGAGAAACTGGAAATCATTCGCACCGTTGAGGGATCTCATCTGCCTGTAAAGCAGACCCTCGATATGCTGGGCATCCCGCGCACCACATTCTACCGTTGGTATGATCACTATGTCGAAGGTGGGCTTGATGCCCTGGCGGATCGCTCACCCTGTCCAAAGTCTGTCTGGAGCCGTATTCCACAGGCCAGACGGGACAATCTGATCGAGTTCGCGCTGGAGCATGAGGCGCTGACGCCGCGCGAACTGGCGGTCAAATATACTGACGAGAAACGATACTTTATTTCTGAATCATCAGCTTACCGATTTTTGAAGGAAGCTGATCTGATCACAGCGCCAGACTATGTGGTGATTAAAGCAGCCGACGAGTTCACGGACAAAACGACTGCCATAAACGAGATGTGGCAAACCGACTTCACCTACTTCAAGATCATTGGCTGGGGCTGGTTTTATCTCAGCACGATCCTGGATGATTACAGCCGCTACATCATTGGCTGGAAGCTCTGCACGAACATGCGGGCCGAGGACGTGACGGCAACAATTGAGTTGGCACTGGCGGCGTCAGGGTGCGACCATGCCGTCGTTCGGCACATGCCACGTCTGTTGAGCGACAATGGGTCCTGCTACATCTCCGGTGATTTGGCCGAATGGCTGGAGGATCACAAGATGGATCACGTTCGCGGAGCACCGTTCCATCCGCAGACCCAGGGCAAAATTGAGCGCTGGCATCAAACAATGAAGAACCGGGTCTTGCTGGAAAACTACTATATACCCGGCGACCTCGAACGCCAGATCGGGGCCTTCGTCGATTACTACAACAACGAACGCTACCATGAGAGCCTGAACAACGTGACACCGGCTGACGTCTATTTTGGGCGTGACAAAGCCATCATCAGAGAAAGGGAGAAAATCAAGAAAATGGCAATCCAACAACGCCGCTTGCAACATCAAGAACAGGCTGCATAATCAATCACACAAACGAACCAGAGCCTCCAATGGTCAAGCCCCTCTGATGTTCCATTTTATATGACGACGGACAATATAGCAATACGCTTAATAGATGTTATGTTAAATAGAAGTCATCCCGACCTTCGCTACAGGTCGCACCAATGTCTCAGATGCGGGACAAAACGGGCTTTGGTGCTGCTCAAGGCGACGTCTGCTCCCGACCCAAGAGCTGGTATTCATTTTAGCGCGACACAAGCTTTAGCGATGTGGATGAAGCCGGGACAAGGCTGTTCACGATGCCACGAAAATGCTTGTGGACCCAACAGATATGCCAACCTATCCGGCCGACTGTACCCGTGCCTGGTTGACATCGTAAACCACGGTCGGAGTATGAACAGGGTCCAGTGACAAATCTTGGCTGTACAACAATTCATCCATCAACACCGCGAGGAGCTCTGAACGCGACCCGACCGAGGCTTTGACATAAACGTTGTGCAAGTGGCTTTTGACAGTGCCTTCCTTGGACTTTCGATGAACGGAAATCTCCGCGATACTGAGTCCCCGGACGGCCAAAACTGCAATCTCGCGTTCGCTCTTGGTTAGGCTCCAAACATGAAATTTTTCCATGAGGGTCTTGTCGAATCCTGTGCGAATTGCATGCCCAAGGTCGAACTCGTGTTTCGAAATTTCCCGAAGACGAAAGTAGGATTGAAAGGATAGGATCACGGCCAGGATCAGGGCTGTTTCGGCAAACAGTTCCATGACTAAATGGACCGTCATCAAAAAGGACGGGTGTTGCCCTTCACGCATTTCGGGGGCGATCTCTAGAATGATGTCTATTCCAAAAGCCAGTGCACAGAAGAAGTATAGCGCGACGATGAAAGCGCTACGCTCTATTCCGGGCTCCTTTTTTGCTCTGATTAGCATTGTAACTCCTCCAATGTGCCTGAAGTGTTTTGCAGAAGATCCGGTTCTAGCGTCTAAGCCTCAGTTCACTTTTCTGAACCTCGGTTTAGGCATGCTTCCATTCCTCAGCGTTCATATGCATTCACCCTTGCTTGTACGCACAGCTTCCCGCAATGATTCCGATCAAACACCGAAGAAAATCGAAGCCGCTTTCGCAAAGATTTCCGATCAGCGTTCTTGGGTTCAGGCTGCTTTGGTGAATAAAGGACCTGGGAAACTCATTTCCCCTCGCCAGCAAATTGGAGATTATCTCATGAAAACCGTACTGCAAGCCTCTGCCACCGGACTTCTCCTCACACTTTTCATGGCACCTTCGGTGATGGCACAAGATCAGGGCTCCATCGCACGCGGCGGACGGCTTTATGATAAGTGGTATAAAGTGATTAAAGCGGATGTCCCGACAGAATCCCATAAGCTTTATCCCGCAGCGAACGAGAAATACGCCGACAATCCAGGCGCCAACTGGCGCTGCAAGGAATGTCATGGATGGGACGGAATGGGTGTCGAAGGTGCCTATGCCTCGGGTAGCCACTCGACCGGTATCAAGGGCATCAACGGCATGGCGGGCGGCGATCCGGCGGCGGTAATTGCGGTTTTGACAGGCGATGCGCATGGCTATGGCGACAAGCTGTCGGAAGACGATCTCGCGGATCTGGCAAACTTTGTCACAGCCGGTCAGATCGACATGGACGTTTACATCGACCGCGCGACCAAAGCCCCCAAAGGCGACGCCGCGCAAGGGGAGCAGGTTTACAATACGATCTGCGCGAACTGCCACGCGGTCGACGGCATGCTGCCCAAAGATATGCCACCTCTTGGCTCGCTTATGGGCAACCCATGGGAAATCATGCACAAGGTCTTGAACGGTCAGCCGAGCGAACGGATGCCCGCCTTGCGCGCAGTCGACCATCAGGTCGCGGCTGATGTCCTGGCCTACCTGGCAACACTCCCGAAAGAATAAACTCAGTCAACAGACTCACGATGAAAGCCGCTGCCGGGGCTTGAAACCTCCCAGGCGGTCTGACGTGAAAGAAGGGTAGCGTGCGCCGATGTTCAAATGGATTGGGAAACTGTGGCGTTGGTATGCACGCCCTAGCATACAGATCGGGCAGGGTGTGCTGCTGAGCATCGGGCTGGTCGCCGGGATCATTTTCTGGGGTGGACTCAACACCGGCATGGAAGCCACCAACAGCCTCGAGTTCTGCATTTCCTGCCACGAGATGCGTGATACAGTCTATGTTGAATACAAAGAAAGCCCGCACTACCAAAACCCGTCAGGGGTGCGGGCCATCTGTCCGGATTGCCATGTCCCACACGCGTGGGGGCCCAAAGTGGTGCGCAAGATACAGGCCGCGGGCGAATTGTGGGGCAAGTTCACAGGCGTGATTGATACACCGGAGAAATTCGAGGCCAAACGGCTCGAGCTGGCCACCCATGTCTGGGAGACAATGAAGGCCAATGATTCTCGCGAGTGTCGAGGCTGTCACAGCTTTGAGGCGATGGATTTCAAACACCAATCGTCTCGGGCGCGCGAGAAGATGGAACCCGTGGCAACAGGGGAATATCTCGGCGACGGCTCAACCTGCATTGATTGTCACAAAGGCATCGCCCATAAGTTGCCGCATGTCCCAAGAGACGACTGAAATGGCATGGGGCGGATGCGTGAGGCGTTCGACCAGGAGCCATGCGCTGCCGACAGAACGGCTGAGACAGCTTGTGTCCGCCTCCGGTCGTCGCGATAGCGCCTTCAGATGGCTTGGCTGGACCGTTCATCCTATCCCACTTCTCCGAGTCACGTGCTTTGCAAACTCGCTTTTTGTGCAGAGCGGCCATCCGGACGAGAAGCAGCGACCATCTGTGCGTCGGCAGAGTTTTTGGGTCCAAAGGCGGCCTAAATGGGGAACTGGTTCGTCGGACTTAGGTGCGCCCCCTGCCCTGCCAACAAGTTCTCTTGCTACACTATTCTCGAGACTTGGCGATCACCCCATCTTTGCTGATCGCTGCAATAGTTGTGGGGGTGCGGCGCGAAAGCTCAACCCCGTTGCCAGACATCATGGCTTCAACAAATTCGGTCTTTTTCAATACGGCGCCGTCTGGTTCGACGTAAGTCATGTCGCCATCTCGTTCATGAGAAATCGAGCCATCGGCACTGATCCGCACCCAAGCGCCACCCACCTGCACTGAAATCATATAGTCATCGACCACAATGCCCTCCCAGCTGACACCTGGATCGCGGCGCAACACGATCTTATTTGGGTGAAGTTTGATCTGCACGTCGCGCGGTGCGTCTTTGTCTGCCGCTTTGACCACAATAAACGCTTCCTGCGTGTCCGGATCGGGATGAATGCTGGCATTGCCATTTTTCGGTGGCCAGACCTTTTCTTGGGCGCGTTGGTTGCCCTTTGGGTCACGGTGAAACCCGATATAAAGCTGCGCTGAGCGCCATGTCTGACGGATACCTGTTACCAACTTACTCATGACTGCAATTCCTTACACTTATACTTTTTGATTCTGAATTCTTTGCTATTGCCTGTTGTTTGACCCAAGCGCCACGATCGCACTTGCAATGGCCATTAAGATCAAAATTCCCTCAAATAGACTTACCAATTCCCCTCATTACAGAACGCGTTCTCAGGGATAAAGGGCTGGCCCCATTTAATGGGGCCAGCAGGTCAGGTTCATGCGGTCGGCCCTTCAGCTGCAGCCAGTATCCAGACCTCGGCCCGCGCCGCATACCGCGCTTTGTTGGGGTTGCCCTCTTGAAACTGACCTGCCCGTTTCTGCAGGTTTGCGCCAATGGCGGCAGCATGTGGTCTGGTTGCAATATGCGTGCCGCCATCCATTTGAAACTGCACCACCGGTTCTGCCTTAAAATCATTGCCATGAATGGTGATGAACTGATCAAGCGGGTAAGTTTGTTGGCTATGCCACTGCGCCTTTTCGTCATCTTCCCACCAGTTCCGGCATTCAGATGTCACCACCCACAACTTCTGTTTTTTGCAAAACCTGATTGTATAACGCCATTCGGTGTCGCCATGTACCTCATGGCTCTCTGTGGGCTGCGCATCCAGGTTCCCCCGCACAAAGGCGAACATCAGCGAGCCGCGCCGATCTTCGACCTCCCGGAAGGTGTCCTCAACGGTTGGCACATTGAATACTGCGATCATCCGTGCAAATCGCACCGCCGCATATTGAGGGTAACCATCATGATGGCAGTAAAACGTCATATCTTCGATCTGGTATGTGGCTCGGGTGGACATCTCGGTCTCTCGCTCTCGTAAGTTCTGGTTTTGAGCAAAGCCCTTCAGGGCGTCGTCTCTAAAACCTGACCCACTGGCGAAGTGCCGGGGTGAGCAACTGCAAGATAAAACTGATCCGCTGGTGCGGCCCGCAGGCGAATGCCGAGGACACGGGCGGGTCTGTTTTGTCTTGCGGGCGCGAGGACCAGCAGGTCCTAAAGCAATCCGCCAAACAGCGTTTGGCGCACTAAGAACGTTCTTTAGTGAGAGGATTCCTATTGGCGGATAAATCGCGTACCATTGATCTTGAAGGCGCAAGACTTGGAACGTTTGCACCTTTCGCGGCAATCAAGATCAGGGGGCTAAGATGGGTAAAGCTCAGCAGCACAATGTTACATCACCTCAGGAGGAGCTTTGTCTGTTCCGGATTGATCCCGATCTGAGCATGCACCGGTATTATTGCATGGCCTTGCAAAAGGACCTCTTTGGCGGAACCAATCTGGTGCGCGAGTGGGGTCGAATTGGTCGCGGCGGGCAAGTGCAGATCAGCAACCATTTGAGCAACGAAGAAGCCCAGGACGCGTTGATGCAGATGGCTGAGTTGAAGAAGCGGCGCGGGTATTGCTGAATGGGCGCAATTTGATACTTCGGAAGCGTCTTAGCCGGCGTTAATTTTACACCCTCAATTCTCTTCTCTTTCTCCCCGGTTTGGATTTTTGGGGCTGGCATTTATGTGCAGGAAATTCTTGCGCTTAAATTCTAATCCTGCGCCTAAAAAACTAGGCGTAAGATCAGGAAAGTTCATCGATGGCACAAGAAGTTCCAGCCGTCTGGAGGGGAATCTAACCTGAACGGCTCAAACCGGCCTTTCACTGACTGGCAATCGTCGGACTAAGGCTTGCCAAAAGCTGACCTTGAACCTGCTTCGCAGCATTTTCGTGACCCAGACGGCGGCTATGCGGACAAGGACGAAGCCGCTGCCGCTGCGTGAGCGGATGATCGAAGATATGCGCAGCCACGGTAACCCAGTACGCATTTCATCTCGTGCTCCCTAGTCGGAAAGCAATCTTCCGGTCTTCACGCACTCGCTGTGTTATTAGTGCAGGACAATGTGGGCGATACCTCAAACCGCGATTCCTATTGGTGTTGAGGGGGTGACCTGCCCTACCCCTTCGAGCGTGTCGTTCTTAGAACTCTTCCTTTAACCGGCCACCAATTCTCAGGGCATTTTTCTCAATGAGCTCCGCAAAATGCTCAACCAAATCCGAAGATGCCCCAGGTTGGTTCGCGACAAGTGCCGTCGCTTTCACTCGCATCGCGACCATCGCATCAATCTGATCCCCGGCGCGGCGCCGCAATGCCGCCCCGTTGAGGCCAGATCCCCTTGCAATCGCCTCCCAGTGCCGTGCCGCAGTGTTTCCTGGCTTGCGACGACGCCCCGCAATTTTCTGCGCGTGATACTGATTCACATGATCCCAATCTAAAACCGATGAAACGTCGTAAAGCGGCGCCATGCCGGGCTTCTTCCCGAAAAGCATGGAATAGTTTTTGGCATGAGCATCAGTATTGGCCACCAGAATATTGTAAATCGCCTGGTCGTGAAGCTTCAGCGCGTCCTTGGGTGGCAGATAAACACCTGTGCGCAGCAGACCTTCCATATCGAGGCCCTTTACGGTTCCCTGTTCATATTTCTGCCCCGGATAGATCCCGTTGGCTTGGGCAAAATCCTCCTGATGCAGGCGACGCAAAGAACCATCCCCTCGTATCGTTCGGTCATATCTGGCCACGCCAAGCGCCCTTCGACCTTCCGCCTCAAGGATCATGCACTCTGCCACAGGCAGGTGAATTAGGCCTGCCAAGGTCATGCAATATGCTTCGTTTTCGACGATGCCCGGAAGCCAAGTATTATTATCCGGCTTGATGATAATTGTCGAAGGCGCCCCTTCCTTTGGGATGGCAAGTTGATCCTCAGCAGATGGCAGACCAAGTTTTGGCTTCCCGTCCTCACCAAGCACAGTAAGTGCGGTTTTTTCCTGACCTCCTGCAAGAGAAAGTCTTACCCCATCCTCGCCAACCAGGAAGGGTCGCTTGCCAAGATCATCGAAATGCCGTGCCAGCGCGCTGCTCTGGCTCTCCTTGCCATAATACGCCTCAATCGGAACATAGCGCCAATCTTTTCGGATACTTGGTTCGCCGATCGAAATCGCTCCGGCTGTATCTCCGCCGATTTCCCGCAGAATGGCAAGGACATCCGACGTCGCCAGACCAAGAGCACGAGAAAGCACCTGAAGCTGTTTTTCTTCAGGCAATAGATTCGCCAGCCACGGCATAATCACCTCGTCAGGAAATAGCCCCTCCCGCAAAGGCAAGGTGGTCGACAAAGGAAAGTTTCCTGTCGTGTTGAGCCATTTCTGTTCATATTCAAAGGAAAGTTTTCCCTGATCTTTCAGATGGATATACCCTACAGAAAAAGTCTCATAAAAGATTGTCACTGACTTTAGCATCAAGATCAATCATCCCCCAGATCATATCCATCCCCACCGTCCGCGGATGAAGGTTGGGGGCTTTGCTGATCCCTGTTTCCGACAATCAGCTCAGCCAAATCTGTCCGAAGAGCTCCGGCAAGAGATATCAATGTCGAAAGTTTTACGTCTCGCGTTCCACGTTCAATATGAGAAAGAGTTGGAACTGTGGATCCGGACAGGCGTGACAAATCCTCAAGATTTAGTCCCAAAAGTTTCCTTTTGGTTCTTATACTGGCCCCAATCTTTTTAGCCCAAACGAGGGTCTCTGCTGATTGCGTCACATCGCTCTCCTTTATCATGCATGATAAAATACTCCCTCCAGCTGGAATTTCAAGAGATTTTTACCCTGCGCGATAAAATCCTCCGAATGAGCCTCAATCTCGTAACATTTATCGTGTGTGATAAATCTATTCCAGAAGTTTTCCTTCCCGCGGAGTTATGAAACAAAACCCACAGAAACCAAGCGTCCACGCAGCCGCAACACCAGATCCCGGCGGAAACTGTCTGCCCAAGCGCGACGGGCGCGCTCTACGTCACTGAGGGTTTGCGCGTGGCAATCACCAAACTTGGTTCGCAATGCGGGCATCACGGTCTCGGTTGCGCGGAAAAATGTGTCCACCGGAATGTCGGGATCTCCTGACAGAGCGTGTTTTCAAAAAACCCCCAAACCAGCGACGGGGGAAGCCCCCGCCGCCCTGCCACCTCCCGACCCAGGGCGCCATTTGGTGAGACCGAGGCAGACAGGGCGGCCTGCATGCCTACACAATGGAGCCCCCCCACACCCCGCTAATTTATTGAAAAACATCCATTACTTGACGCCATCTCGCACCACCCGAACACAGTATTCAACCCAGATTTTCAGCATTTCCTAGGCTATCCCTTGGTATTCCCAAATCACCAAAGCAGTAATCTGACAGCGGCCATTCTGAGGGAGTGGTAAGGGTCAGGCAACAGCAACCGATGCCCCTGCCCCGCTTTACGACGCCCGAGAAAAGTCAAGCGTCGAGGTTGGCACGCCAGTTTGGGGTGAATGCCTTTCATTTCTTGATGGCGCGAAATTGCTGGCAACCGGTCATATACCACGCTGAGACGGTCGATCTGAGCCACTGGATGCTGTCCGAATTTTGCTGCGCCGTAGGTAACGACAACCTCATTTAGTTCGGGATTTTGGGCTACGATAGCACAAATTCGGGTTTTGCCGCCGCCGTATTGCTGAGCGGAAAAATAGGCCATGTCATAGGCTTGGTTGGCCATCACGTCTGCGATTTCTGTGTTGCCCCCAGCGCCTCACAACATTTGCCGCCCGGCCTGTCGATCCGGTGTTGGCCGTCGTGTGAGGTCAGATGCCTCCCCTCGCCGCATTCGTTGAATACCTAATCATTGCCGCCGATCACCTCCCCCCTTTCCAAGGGCGGGCAAAATGTTGGCTGCGCCAATCTCACAGTATTTTGGTGCCGGCGTTGCGATGCATCATGGCAATCCTGCTGGGTGTTACAGACGTTCACAGCTGTGAACTCCAACCCAGAAATCAGTTCGCAAAACAAAGTTCACAGCTGTGAACTTCTAAAACTCAACAGGCTTAAAACTGCATTCCAATCAGTAAACCGCAATGAAGACCCGCCAAAAAGCTGCCAGGCCCCGGCCCCGAAACCAAAGGTCAAAACGTCGGTGGAGTGCAAGCGCTGATGATCTCACAAGGCTCTGGCCCGACCTGACGAAATCGGTGCGGGCGACTGCTGTCAAACAGATAGGCATCACCGGGCCCAAGGATCTTGCGTTCGCCCCCCACCGTGATCTCAATCCGGCCCGAAACCACCACCCCACCCTCTTCGCCGTCATGCACATACATCCGAGCGCCAGTGTCGGCGTTGGGCGCATAAGTTTCGTGAAGAATCTACAAATTACGCCCCAGCAAATTGCCGCCAACCTGCTTGAGCGACAGCTTACCTTTGCCAATTTCCTGAAGTTCTTCCGCAGCAAAAAACACCTCGCGTTCCAAATCCGGCGCAAAGGCGAAAAACTCGGACAATCCCACCGGAATCCCTTCCAACACCCGCTTTAACGCCCCGACCGAAGGGTTCATCTTGCCAGCCTCAATCAGCGAAATGGTCGAGTTTTGCACCCCCACCTTTTTGGCCAATGCACGCTGAGATAACCCAGCCATTTCACGCATATAACGCAGCCGCGGACCAAGGTCGATTTCATCCGTTGCGGGCACATCCGGGGTGTTTTGAGTGTTCATCATAATGAACACAATACAATTCAACATCACAATTTCGAAGACTTTCATCCAACAACTAACGAACTTTTCACGCAATCGAAAACCAGACAGACTTTCGCAAATTTCCAATGCGCCACAGGGCCAGATGTTTATAGCGCCGCAAACAAGGATAAGACGATGAAAAATACAGAAATCGCTACCCGCCGCGACACCGCAATCACCCGCGGCGTTGGCATGATGAGACAGGTCTATGTGGACCGCGCCCAAAACGCCGAAGTTTGGGACGTCGAAGGCAACCGCCATATTGATTTTGCCGCAGGGATCGCCGTGGTCAACACCGGCCACCGCCACCCAAAAGTGATGGCCGCCGTGCGAAAACAATTGGAAAGCTTCACACACACCTGCCATCAGGTCATGCCCTACGAAAACTATATCACCCTCGCAGAACGCCTGAACGACGCCGCTCCCGGTGACTTTGACAAGAAAACCGTACTTGTTACTACCGGTGCAGAAGCCGTTGAAAACGCCGTAAAAACGCTCGTGCCGCAACCGGTCGACAAACAGTCATTGCCTTCGGGGGCGGGTTTTACGGGCGCACCTTTATGGGCATGTCGCTAACCGGCCTGTTTAAATCCGAGCTCGATCCGGCCCGCGTTGCCCCGATCATTCTGGAACCTGTGCAAGGGGAGGGGGGGCTTTTACCCGGCCCCCGCCGAGCTGATGACCGCGCTGCGTGCCCTATGTGACGCACACGGCATTTTGCTGATTGCGGACGAGGCGCAAACCGGATTTGCCCGCACCGGTCATCTGTTTGCGATGGAGCAATATGACGTTGCCGCCGACATCACCACCATGGCGAAAGGTCTGGCTGGCGGTCTGCCTTAGGCCGCCGTAACCGGCCGTGCCGGCGTGATGGGTGCCGCCACTCCTGGCGGTTTGGGCGGTACGTATGGCGGCAACCCTTTGGGCATAGCGGCAGGATTTTGCGCAAGTAGTTTGAGCTGATGATACAGGCGCAGGATGATCTGGCAATGAACCTTTGTGCGGAGATGGACAAGCCACTGGCCGAGGCGAAAGGCGAGGTTGCGTATGCGCGTCTTTAATCGAATGGTTTGGCGAAGAGGCCAAGCGTGTGTATGGTGACACCTTTCCGGGCCATCAATCAGATAAGCGAATTTTTATTTTAAAAACAACTAGTTGGCGTTGTTGGGGCAATCACTCCTTGGAATTTTCCCAATGCTATGATCGCGCGCAAAGTGGCACCGGCGTTGGCGGCGGGCTGTTCCTTTGTGGTCCGTCCGGCGGAATTGACCCCGTTGGCGGCGATTGCCACGGCGGTTTTGGCGGAACGGGCAGGGTGTTCAGCGTGGTGCCGAATTCCAACGCGTCGGGCACGGGGCAAGAAATGTGTGCCAATCCGAAGGTCACCAAGATCACCTTTACCGGGTCGACCCGTGTCGGGCAGATTTTGATGCGGCAGGGCGCCGATACGATCAAGAAAATGTCGCTTGAGCTGGGCG
Source organism: Aliiroseovarius lamellibrachiae (assembly GCF_018599245.1). Lineage (GTDB taxonomy): Bacteria > Pseudomonadota > Alphaproteobacteria > Rhodobacterales > Rhodobacteraceae > Aliiroseovarius > Aliiroseovarius lamellibrachiae. Next base: position 5,139 of record NZ_JAHEVJ010000012.1, on the reverse strand, counting down.
GCAATGCGCCGTTCATAGTGTTTGACGACGCGGATCTGGATGCGGCGGTTGAGAGTGCGATGATTGCCAAGTTTCGCAACAACGGCCAGACCTGTGTCTGTGCCAACCGCATTTATGTGCAGGCGGGCGTTTACGAGGCGTTTTCGGACAATTTGGCCGCGGCAATCAAGGCGTTGAAACCCAGCAATGGGATGGACGCGGGTGTAACTGTTGGTCCGCTGATTAATGAGGCTGCCGTGGCCAAGGTCGAAGAGCATCTGTCTGATGCCGTGTCGAAAGGCGCGCGTATTGTCACCGGCGGCAAACGATTGGGCGGCACGTTCTTTGAACCCACCTTGATCGCCGATGTGCCGGTGGATGCGATTGTGTCGAAAGACGAGACGTTTGCCCCGGTTGCTCCGTTGATCAAATTCGACACTGAAGACGAGGTGATTGCCTTGCCAATGACAGCGAATTTGGTCTGGCCGGGTATTTCTATGCCAACGATCTGGCGCGCGTTTGGCGTGTGGCTGAGGCGATTGAAACCGGCATGATTGGCATCAACACCGGGCTGATTTCCACCGAAGTGGCGCCGTTTGGCGGGGTGAAACAATCGGGCCTTGGCCGCGAAGGTTCGAAATACGGCATGGATGATTATCTAGAGCTGAAATACCTCTGCATGGGTGGGATTTCCTGAACCGATCCTAGCGGGACAGGGCGGGTTAGACCCGCTTTTCCCGCCAAGTGACCGATTTGAGACGAGGCGTGGGACACAATCCTGCGCCTCGTTTTTTGTGGTTCCGCGAAAGGGCAGGGGGCACGGGCGTCCCCGCCGAAACAGACCGTTTTGCGCTGATCTTGGACGGATTTTCCCCGTCATGCCGCCTCGCGCCGCATCAATGCCATAACCATCGGGCCACAGGAGAATGCGTCGATGGCCGCCTTTGCGCTGAGGGATCGAAGATAGCCACCGGGCGAGCGAATATCCTCAAATCGTTCCAGCATTGCCGCCAACACGACCGCCGCCACCTCTGGCCCCATCTCTTGTCGCGCGTCATCCCAGGCCGAGGGAGAAATCCCCATCATGGGCCGCACCAGATCGGCAGCACGCACCAACTCATGCCAGTGACGAATGGGCCCATCCGAATAGGATTGCACCTCGCGACACACCTCCAACACCAACGGCAGCGGAATATTCGGCAAGGCGTGTCGATCTGCAGCGGGCGGCCCAGTCGGATCAGCGATATCCCCGGGATCCTCTGCTGTCGAATCCTCAAGCGCATCGGTGTGAACCATCAGATCCACCGCCACCGCCTTTTCTAAGTGGAGTTCAGAATCATAAGAGTCTTTATTTGAATTCTGATAGTGCTGCTCAGATATAGCATCATTGGTGCTCATATTGTTAGAAACGGACGGATCCAACACCCTACGAACCTCATCCAATGCCGCCTTCAGCTCCTCCTCCAACGCGTGCAAATCCTCGATCGACAACTTACGACGAAGCGCGCGGGCGGTGAGGCGGGCAAGATCCGAACAGGCATCCCAAAACGGCAGGTCAGGGCGCGTCTCAGCCCCGTACTCAGCCAAGCCCGCAAGATCGCGCCGCATCAGGCTCACGGCCTCTCTTTGGCGTTTGAAACGGTCTTGTGCCGCGCGCAATTCCTCGGCCGCCTCGCAAAAAGCGCCAAACCGGCTCGCCAGCGGCGCAAGGTCAAACCCAAACGCCTCTTTTTCATCGCCACGCCGGCGCGCATATCGCTTGCCATTCGGGCTGTCGCGTCGAAGGATCACCCCGGCCGCAACCAAATGCGCCAAATGACGGCGCATCGTCGAACAGGGCATCCCATTCAACCGCTCACAAATCGCCTTATTGGACGGGTGCACCACCAGATTGCTGTCATTGCCGCCCAACATCGTCGCCTGATGAAAGCTCACAAGCGTCTGAAGCACGGTCATATCGCGGTCCGACAGACCAAAAACCGTGCGTGACGCGGACAATTCGCGCAGCGCCTCCCACTTGTTAACCCCTTGAGGGGGAAGGGTGCCTTGGCTGTGCGCCTGATGTTTCAAATGCGCAGCCGCTACCGGTCGCCGAAATGGCGTGACAGGTGTGTATTGCATGATTTTTCATCACGAAGACAAAGAAATACTGGCCCGCGAATCACTTAAGACTTGCGAATTCATGCCACGGTGCCTAACTTGAAGATGCTAAAAACAGTCAGGGTCTCGTGAAGTGTCGTCTTTGCGGGGCCTTTTCTTTTGCCTGCTCGTGCCTCCTTTTCTCGTTGCTCTTCCTCAGTCTTCGCCGCGCCTTGTCCAGCGCGTGTGAAGTTCGTTAATCAAATCCTGCGCCTGGGCCTCAACCCATCGCGCAAACTCGCCATCTTCCAGCGATAAGGTCACCCCTTTGGCGGTGCGTTTCACCGCGCCACCACGCTGGCCAGCAATCGTCAGCGGCACCGCGCGGCCCGACAAAGGCGCCGTCACAGGTTTGCGCGTCAATGGGGTCGGTTCCACCGGCGCCACCGCGCGCTCCACCGCCTCAAGGGCCACCTGTGATGGATCAAGATCCGCCTGACCCTCGTCCATTACCGCAAGCGCCGCCGCATCACGGGCCGCATAGGCCACATCGACCAGCGATGTGCCCTCAACGCCCTGTTCCGCCAAATTCCGCACCAACGCGTCCCAACGTGGCCGCCCAACGCCGTACGCCGCACCAATCGCGCGCACCAGATCTTCGCCCAAGGCGTCGACCACAGAAATCGACATCGACACCGAGGATTTTGTCACGGTCAGGATTTCGGCCACTTGTGACTGGTTGCCCAGCCCCTCTGCGACCAAGGATTTTGCCAGCAAAGCCTTTTCGATGAAACTCAGATCGCGCCGCGCCATGTTTTCGGAAATTTGCGCCCGAATGGCGTCGTCATCGTCCATTTGGGCAACCAAAGCGCGGACTTTTGGCACTTTGTCCGACGCCCGGATCGCCTCGAGCCGCCGCCGACCATAAATCAACAGATAGCGGTCGGTGTTTTTCGGATTGCGGCGCACAAGGATCGGAACGGTCTGGCCGTTTGCCTCGATCGCGTCGCGCAGATCAACCACGTCTTCCGGGTTTAATCGGTCCGCCGGGCGCAGGTCGTCGATCACCGTTGGATCCAACTCCCACACATGATGCCCATCCACCGCGTCACGCGCCGAACGCAGCGCACGGTTTGAGCTCATCATCGTCCCAGCGGCGCCGCCCATCGGTGTCGCGGCATGGGCAGCGGCCAGGGCAGGGGTCATGCCTGTTGCGGCCAAATTATCCAGAAGCGACATGCGTTTTTTCTTACTGTTCGCCATCTGCGCCTCTCCTTTCAATTTCCCCGCTCTGGGGAAGAACTGACCCTAATCGGGCCGATAGACACTGTTTTGGCCCGTTTCTTGGCCGTCTGGTCATCACGACGCGCCGCGGCCCCAGGTGTTCTGGATAAGCTCGGCAATCTCATCATTCACCGCGTTCAGGCTTTCGATCGCCCGGTCATAGGTGGACCGGGTAAAGGCGCTGCGCTCGACCTCATACAGGGTTTGTTTGGTCAGGCCGGCGTCAGAAATGGCGGTGGATTTAAGTTGCGGCGCGTTCAGCACCTTGTCGCCGTACATCGTACGTAAAAAGGCTACGATCCGGTTTTGCGGCGCATCGGAAGGTTCATACCGCGTTAACAGATAGCGCATCCAATCATGGGACATATCCGCACCGCTTTCGGCAATCACATCCATCAAGTCGGCGGTCATGCGCAGGAATTGCGACATTGACATCACGTCGAGCATTTCCGGGTGGATTGTCACCAAGACCCCGGTCGCGGCGGACAGGGCCGACATGGTGAGAAAGCCCAATTGCGGCGGGCAGTCGATCACCACCACGTCGTAGTCAGCATCGACCTGTGCCAGTGCTTCTTTTACCCGGAAAAAGAACAGCCCGGCTTGGCCCTGTGCCAGCGCACGGGGGGTTTCATGTTCGAATTCCATCAGCTCAAGATTGCCGGGGATCAGGTCAAGATTTGGGATATAGGTTTTGCGGATCACTTGGGCGATTGGCACCGGATCCTCATAGCGGATTGCGTCGTAAAGCGTGCCGCCGTCGGTCAGGTCGATCTCTGGCTGAACCCCATGAAGGGCGGTCAGCGAGGCCTGCGGATCAAGGTCAATCGCCAACACGCGGTAGCCTTTAAGCGCCAGACGTTGGGCGAGATGGGCAGAGCTTGTCGTTTTGCCAGAGCCCCCTTTGAAGTTCATCACGCCGATGATCTGCAGGTGGTCGCCCTCGCGCCGACCTGGCAGGTAGTCGCCAGTTTTACGGGCAGTTTTTTCCAACAACACCCGCAATTCCTGAATGTCGGTCAGGGAATAGATGCGACGATTGCCGGGCGACATTTCCGGCGAAGGGCCTTTGCCATCCAGATGCAATTTGCGCAAATAGCTGTCATTCACCCCCAAAAGCGTCGCGGCCTCACCCGAGGTGAATTTGCGCATCACCTTAGAGGCGTCCGGCGGAAACAGGCTTTCGCGTTGCGCATAAAGCTGCTGTGCCAACCATTCCGCATGTTGCCGGATGACGCCATTCAGATCTTCATGTTGGGTGTCAGGGTCTAAATGTCCCGCTTCCATTTGCCTGTCTTTCTTTGCCGGTCGTGCCGGTATTTTCTTTTTTTTCCGGCGTTGCCCGGTTATTTTTCCGGTCTTACCCGGTTATTCCGGTTTTGCCCGGTTTCTGTCTCGCGCACCAACTGGTTGCACGTGAGGGGGACGCCAAGGTGAACGGGATGAGCTTGATCATTGCAACAAAGCAAGTCAGGGCGTTCAAGCGTGTTCACGGAAATTGACGTTTATCTCCTCGTTTCCGTGACTATTGCCGCACAAGCCGGATTCGTGCAAGGAAATTCTACATCTGGTGGACGGGCGATAACGTTGCACAAGTATTTTCGGTGTTGTCACGTTTGTAATCGCTCGGTTGCTGATGTTCGGATGAGCAGCCCCACTTGAGTGGTCCAATTTGAACCTGTCTGACGTCAGCGCTTATGGGTCCAAATAGGGCAATTTGATAAGAGAGTGTTTCTGGCTCATCGTGACCACCGAGGAGTGGACGATGAGAAAGACAACCAAGAGCCCCGGCGAGAAGAT
>NZ_JAHEVJ010000011.1 GCF_018599245.1 Aliiroseovarius lamellibrachiae | reverse complement strand
GCTTGGAAGTCACCAAAGTATTTGGTGATTGCAGCGGTCAGAGTGGTTTTACCGTGGTCAACGTGGCCAATTGTGCCGATGTTGACGTGCGGTTTGGAACGTTCAAACTTTTCCTTAGCCATGAGAGGCCTCCTTTAATGTCAGGTGCCGGGCAAGGTCGCCCTGCCCGGCGTTTTTCGTTAGGCAAATTTTGCCTGAATTTCGTCCGAGATGTTCTGCGGTACGGTGTCGTAATGCGAGAACTGCATCGAGAACTGCGCGCGGCCCGAAGACATGGAACGCAGAGTGTTGATGTAGCCGAACATGTTTGCCAGCGGTACGTTTGCGTCAATCGAGATCGCGTTGCCGCGATTTTCCTGACCCGAAACCTGACCGCGACGCGATGTCAGATCGCCGATAATGCTACCGGTGTAATCTTCTGGCGTGATCACTTCGACTTTCATGATGGGTTCGAGCAGTTTCGCACCGGCCAAACGCATCCCTTCGCGCATACACATACGAGCAGCGATTTCAAAGGCGAGAACCGATGAGTCAACGTCGTGGTATTTACCTTCGAGAAGGGCAACCTTGAAGTCGATCACAGGGAAGCCCGCCAAGGGTCCGCTGTCCATAACCGAGTTGATGCCTTTTTCAACGCCGGGGATATATTCCTTCGGCACCGAACCACCAACAACGCGGCTTTCGAACGAGTAACCTTCGCCTGGCTCGGTCGGCGTGATGGTCATTTTGACCTCGCCATACTGACCGGAACCACCCGATTGTTTCTTGTGGGTGTATGTGTGGGTGACTTCTTTCGAAATCGTCTCACGATAAGCCACCTGAGGCGCACCAATGTTCGCTTCAACTTTAAACTCGCGACGCATACGGTCGACAAGAATATCAAGGTGAAGTTCGCCCATGCCTTTCATGATGGTCTGACCGCTTTCGATGTCAGTTTCCACCCGGAAGGAGGGATCTTCTGCGGACAGACGCTGCAGAGCGATACCCATTTTCTCTTGGTCGCCTTTTGTTTTCGGCTCAACGGCAATCTCGATCACGGGATCGGGGAATGTCATTGTTTCGAGAACAACAGGATCATTGATGGCACAAAGTGTGTCACCGGTTGTCGTGTCTTTCAGACCGCCAAGCGCAATAATGTCACCGGAGAAGGCTTCGGTGATTTCATCACGGTCGTTGGAGTGCATGATCATCATGCGGCCAACGCGCTCTTTTTTGCCTTTGGTCGAGTTCAGGAAGTTGTCGCCTTTTTCGATTTTACCGGAGTAAATACGGGTAAAGGTCAACGAGCCCACAAAGGGGTCATTCCAGATTTTGAACGCAAGGGCTGAGAACGGCATGTCGTCGTCTGCACGGCGCGCAATGTCACGAACCTCGTTTTCATCGCCAGGCTTAAAGCCCATGTAGTCAACAACGTCGAGCGGGCTCGGCAGATAGTCAACAACAGCGTTGAGAAGCGGCTGAACACCTTTGTTTTTGAAGGCAGAGCCGCCAAGAACAGGTACAAACGCGATTTCCAAGGTGCCTTTGCGGATCAATTTGCGCAGGGTTGGAACGTCGGGCTCATTGCCTTCCAGGTATTCCATCATCGCGTCGTCGTCCATTTCGACGGCCGCTTCGATCATCTTACCACGCCATTCGTCGGCCATGTCCTGAAGCTCGGCACGGATGGGTGCTTTCACCCAAGTGGCGCCAACATCATCACCCTGCCACAACCATTCTTCCATGGTCACGAGGTCAACAAGACCTTCAAGCTCGGTTTCCGCACCGATTGGAATGCCGATTGGAACAGCGCGCGCGCCGGTCCGGTCTTCGATCATTTCAACACAGTTGAAAAAGTCCGCGCCGATTTTGTCCATCTTGTTGATGAACACCATACGTGGAACTTTATAGCGGTCAGCCTGACGCCAAACAGTTTCTGTTTGCGGCTCAACACCGGCGTTGCCGTCAAGAACACACACAGCACCATCGAGAACCGCAAGCGAACGTTCAACTTCAATGGTGAAGTCAACGTGGCCTGGGGTGTCGATGATGTTCATGCGGTGCTTTTCACTGTCCGCTGTTTTGCCATCTTCGGTGCGTTCCCAGAATGTGGTGGTCGCAGCCGAGGTAATGGTAATACCGCGCTCTTGCTCTTGCTCCATGTGGTCCATCGTCGCCGCGCCATCGTGCACTTCGCCGATGTTGTGGGATTTCCCAGTATAGAACAGGATGCGTTCGGAACAGGTGGTTTTACCTGCGTCGATGTGCGCGATGATACCGAAGTTACGGTATCTTTCGAGTGGATACTCGCGTGCCATGGTTTTCTTCCTTCCTTGGCGTTACCAGCGGTAATGGCTGAATGCTTTGTTGGCATCGGCCATTTTGTGGGTGTCTTCGCGTTTCTTAACAGCGGTCCCGCGCGAGTTAACAGCGTCAAGAAGTTCACCGGCAAGGCGTTCTTCCATCGTGTTTTCGTTGCGCTTGCGGCTGGCTGTGATCAACCAACGGATGGCAAGGGCTTCGCGGCGCTCTGGACGCACTTCGACAGGAACCTGGTACGTTGCACCACCAACCCGACGCGAACGAACTTCGACCGACGGTTTGATGTTATCAAGTGCTTCGTGGAACACTTCGATAGGGGCACGTTTGATTTTGTCTTCAACACGATCCAGCGCGTTGTAAACAATTTTTTCTGCAACCGATTTTTTACCATCGATCATCAGGTTATTCATGAATTTTGTAAGAACTACATCGCCAAATTTGGCGTCGGGCAGAACTTGGCGCTTCTCAGCGGCGTGACGACGAGACATATCTGGCTCTCCTTACTTCGGACGCTTCGCGCCGTATTTCGAACGACGTTGTTTACGGTCTTTAACACCTTGGGTATCCAACACACCGCGCAGGATGTGGTAACGGACACCCGGAAGGTCTTTTACACGACCGCCACGGATCAGAACCACGGAGTGTTCCTGAAGGTTGTGGCTTTCACCCGGGATGTAGGAAATAACCTCGAAACCATTGGTCAGGCGAACCTTCGCAACTTTACGCATAGCCGAGTTCGGCTTTTTCGGGGTTGTTGTATAAACGCGCGTACAAACGCCACGCTTTTGGGGGCAGCTTTCCAAGTGCATTGACTTGGAACGCTTGACTTTAGGCTGGCGCGGTTTGCGGATCAGCTGTTGAATCGTTGGCATAGGGCTCTTTTCCCGTTTCTCAACTCAGTCTGCACAGGCGAACCCATGCGGTGAAATTCTACCCGCTTCGTGCAACATTGCTGCGACACAAAGCGAAAATCCGCGACCGTTCCCGTACCGAGGCGAACGACGCGGTTGGTTCACAGAGGGCCGGTTCTTCTAAGTAGATCCGGTCTTGATCCCACAATACGTGATGAGCGCAGGGGATTGCCCCTTTGCTGGATGTACGCGCGTATAGAGAGAGTCGGTATGGCTGTCAACAGCACCACCAGAAACGGCCACAGCCGCCAGCCTGCCAATGCTGGGCCAAATGCTGACATTAGACCATTGCGCCGCGTTTCACGTCTAAATAGTCTGTGGTCAAGTCAGATCAGTCAACAGGGATATAATGCAAGGCACGCTGGCATTTACCACGGTTCGCAACGAAGGCCCATTCCTTTTGGAATGGATCGCCTGGCAAAAGTCGATTGGTTTTGAAAACGTGCTGATCTTGTTCAACGACTGCACCGATCACTCGCCGCAATTATTGCGCCTTTTGCAAAAGGCGGGCGAAATTGGCATTCGACGTCATGAACCCGGCCCGGATCAGCACCCGCAACCTTCGGCCTATCGCGCCTGCCGGTCCCATCCGATGGTCAAAGCCGCGACATGGATGTTTACCTGTGATGTGGACGAATTTTTGGTTGTGCATAAGGGCGACGGTACCATTGATCATCTTCTACAGGGGGGCGATGTGCCGTGGCAGGGCATGGCGGTGCATTGGCGTATCTTTGGCACCAACGGGTATAAACGCTGGGAAGATCGGCTGGTGCATCGGCAATTCCTGCACTCTGCCCCCGTTGATGCCACCCAGAACAATTGTGTGAAAAGCTTTGTGCGCAACCCGCTGAATTACGGCAGTTTGCGATCCCATACCCCGCGCCATTGGAACGGCGATGGGATTTGGGACACGCGGCACAATTACTTTGTCTATTCAGACGGGCGGCGCTGGAAAGGCTATAGCCCCGAAACCACGTCGCTGAATGGCACGCAGGATCATCAGATCATCCATACGCACGCCTCGGTGAACCACTATATCCTGCAAACCGAAGAACAGTTTGAATTCAAACGTGGCCGGGCCAGCGCCGCAGAAGGGCTGGATCGCTACTCGGATATTTTCTATGAGCGCTTCAATCACAACAGCACCCCAAATGACACCGCGTTGAAGCATTCGGTTCGCTTTGATGCGGAATACGCGCGAATTTGTGCAATCCCCGGCGTGATGCGTTTGCACCATCTGAACTGCGCCGATTTTGTGCAGGCGCTTTGTGAAAAGCGTGGCGAGGATTTCCGCAAGGACCCCCGGTGGCAACATCACCGCGATCTGGCCGCTCAGCTGCCGAAGGCCGCGTGATGAAAGGATCGTTGGTTCTGACCACAATGCGCAACGAGGGCCCGTTTATTCTGGAATGGGTGGCATGGCAAAAGATCTTGGGGTTCGAGAAGATCCTGATCCTGTTTAACGATTGCACCGATCACTCTCCCTCCCTGCTGCGCCAGCTCAAGCGACTGGGTGAAATCTCGGCCAAACGCCACAAACCCCCAAAGGACGAAGCGCCCCAGCCCTGGGCCTATGAGGTGGCGCGCAACCTGCCCGAAACCCGCAAAGCCGACTGGTTGTTTTGCTGTGACGTGGACGAGTTTCTGGTTGTTCACCGCGGCGACGGCACACTGTCTGATCTCCTGACCGCGGTGCCGCAGGATCACGCGGGAATGGTGGTGAATTGGCGGATTTTCGGCAGCGACAAACAGATCATGTGGCATGATACTTTGGTCCATCGTCGGTTTCACAAATGCGCCGATGAGGCGACCCAGCAAAGCCGGTTTGTGAAAACCATCCTGCACAAACCGCACCGCTTTGGCCGATGGCGGGCCCATACGCCGCGGTATTGGCAAGGGGAAGGTGCGTGGGGACAGGGCGACAACCGACTTGTGCAAACGGATGGATCCGACTGGACGACCTATCACCCGGACAACAATGTCATCAATCAGGTGACCCAGGATCAGGTGCGGTTTTCGGCGGCCAGCCTACATCATTACATGCTGCAATCCATTGAGCAGTTCGAGCATAAGCGCGGCACGCTCAGCGCCTCGCGGCGCACCAACCGCTATGACGACACGTTCTTCACCCGCTTCAATCACAACCATACAAACTGCACGGATGTGGCCAAATATCAGGCCCGGTTTGATGCGGAATTTGCCCGATTGTGTGCCCTGCCCGATGTGATGCGGCTGCACCATCTGTGCTGTGCGGACTTTGTGCGTGCCCTGGCCGAAAAGCGCGGCGATGGGTTTTGGGAAGACCCACGGTATATCCGCCACATGCAGATGGCCGATGCTATCCCCGCCGCGCCAAAACCCGCTCGCGGTAAAGCGTAAACAGCCCCATCGTGATCACAATCACAGCCCCAAGCAGGGTCAATCCGTCGGGCCAATCGCCAAAAAACAGATAGCCGACAACCAGCGCCGCAATCATCCCGGTATAGCGAAACGGTGCCACAAAGCCGATCTCGCCGACCCGCATCACCATGACAGAAAAAAGATAGCCACCAAAGATGAACACCGCCGCCAGCGCCAACAAACTGGCAGAGCGCGCATCCACCGGGGCCCAAACCTCGCCCCAGGACAGCAACGCAAAAGCCAATGTGATCGCCACCGCGTTCAGAAATGCCACGGTCATCGAAGGGGTGGTTTTGGCCATACGCCGCACGATGATATCGCGAAAGGTGACACATGCCACCGTGCCCAGGGCGTAGATCGACCAGGTTGAAAACCCAGATCCGCCCGGCTGAATAATCAGCAGCACGCCGATAAAGCCAACGCCGATTGCCAACAGCCTGCGCCACCCCAACGGCTCGCCCAGAAAAAGCCATGCCGCCATCGCCACCGTCAACGGCAATGCCTGTAAAATCGCGGTGACATTGGCGATGGGCATGTTGAAAAGCGCCGAGAGAAACGTATAGGTCGCCCCCACTTCGGCCACGGCCCGCAGGCCGATCAGCTTCCATTCGCGGGCGGGCAGATCAAACCGCAACGCGCCCAACCCGCGCCCCAAAAGATAGATCAGCACCGTGGCCAGAACCCCGCGCAACACCACCGCTTGCGCCAATGGAAGATCCCCCGCGAGCGCTTTCATGCAGGCGTCATTCAGGGTGAACCCCGCCATCGACAGCGTCATCAACACCGCGCCTTTCATGTTGTCCGTCAATGCCATGTGGGCTCCTCCTCTGTCCGAGCTAACAGTCAGCCCGCCCCCACACCATCCCGTTCGCGACAGGGGGCGGCGCAAATGGGGAAAGAGGCGCACCAATTTGCGGCTAAAAAACAAAAAGCCCCGCCGGGTTGGGCGGGGCTTTTCTATTTTGTGTTCGGGTAAAGCGCCTTACGGCTGCTCGTCACCGCTCATCTCTGGGGTGTCGACCAGACCCAGATCATCCGCTTTGTCATCGCCAAAGACCGAGTTTGCTTCGGGAACCGGCGCGACCAGCAATGCAGCAGCGGCGGCTTCGGCGCGGGCTTCTTCGATCACTTCAGCATCGCGGGCTTGTGCAACCTGACGCACGTCATGGGTTGCCCCACCGGTGCCGGCTGGGATCAAGCGACCCACAATCACGTTCTCTTTCAGACCAACCAGTTTGTCACGTTTGCCCTGTACCGAAGCTTCGGTCAGAACGCGTGTGGTTTCCTGGAACGACGCGGCCGAGATGAACGAACGTGTCTGCAGCGATGCTTTGGTGATCCCCAGAAGGATCGGCGCACCGGAGGCCAGACGGCGCCCTTCGTTCGACGCTTTCAAGTTGGCGGCATCAAACTCGGCTTTGTCCACATGTTCGCCTTTGAGCAATGTGGTCTCACCGGAGTCCGAAATCTCCCACTTTTGCAGCATCTGGCGAACGATCACTTCGATGTGCTTGTCGTTGATCTTAACGCCCTGCAGACGATACACGTCCTGAACTTCGTCGATCATATAGTTGGCAAGGGCTTCGACACCCATAACAGCCAGAATATCGTGCGGCGCGGGGTTACCGTCCATCAGATATTCGCCCTTCTGGATGAAGTCACCTTCCGCAACCGGAATGTGTTTCCCCTTGGGCACCATGTATTCGACGGTCTCAAGACCCTCTTCAGCAGGCTCGATCGAGATGCGACGTTTGTTTTTATAGTCGCGGCCAAAGCGCACGTAACCGTCGATTTCCGCGATGATCGCGTGATCTTTCGGACGACGTGCTTCAAAGAGTTCAGCAACACGCGGCAGACCACCGGTGATGTCTTTTGTCTTTGAACCTTCGCGCGGGATACGTGCAACGATGTCCCCCGCTTTGATGTCCTGGCCTTCTTCGATCGACAGAATGGCGTCCACTGACATGGTGTAGGCAACAGGGTTGCCCGCATCATTGCGAACGGGTTCGCCATCTTTATCAACGATGATGATCTCCGGCTTCAGCTCGTTGCCTTTGGGGGCCGCGCGCCAGTCGATCACGATTTTCTGCGTCATACCTGTCGCATCATCGGTCTCGTCTTTCACCGAAATACCGGTTGTCAGGTCAAGGAATTTGGCTTGACCGTCTTTCTCAGCAATCATCGGAAGCGTGTAAGGATCCCATTCAAACAGCTTGTCGCCGCGGGCCACATCAGCACCGTCTTTGACAAACAGTTTCGAGCCATAGCCCAGTTTGAACGAGGCACGCTCTTCACCGTTTTCATCGACAATCGCCAGCACCATGTTCCGGCCCATCACGACGGTTTCGCCGTCACGATTTTCCAGAACATTTGCGTTGCGATATTCGATTTTGCCTTCTTGGTTCGCTTCTTGGAACGACTGTTGGCCACCCTGAGCAACACCGCCGATGTGGAAGTTCCGCATCGTCAGCTGTGTGCCAGGTTCACCAATGGACTGTGCTGCGATAATCCCAACCGCTTCGCCCGTGTTCACGCGTGTACCACGCGCAAGGTCACGGCCGTAACAATTGGCGCAAACGCCTTCTTCGGCTTCACAGGTCAGCGGGCTGCGGATGCGAACGGCGGCGATACCGCTGTCCTCAATCGTGTCCGCTTTACGCTCGTCAATCAGTTCACCTTTGGCAACCATCACTTCGTCGGTGCCCGGCTTGATGATGTCATCAGCAGCCACACGCCCCAAGAGACGCTCGCCCAGCGAAGAAACAATCTCGCCGTCGTTTACAGCCGCTTCAACAGTGATCGCATTCTCTGTGCCACAGTCGATCTCGCGTACGATGCAATCTTGTGCAACGTCCACCAGACGACGGGTCAGATAGCCCGAGTTCGCCGTTTTAAGCGCTGTATCTGACAGACCCTTACGGGCACCGTGGGTCGAGTTGAAGTACTCAAGCACGGTCAGACCTTCTTTAAAGTTCGAGATGATCGGTGTTTCGATAATTTCACCCGACGGCTTGGCCATCAGACCCCGCATCCCGCCCAGCTGTTTCATCTGAGTAACCGAACCACGCGCCCCAGAGTGGGCCATCATGTAAACCGAGTTCGGTTCCATTTCGGCGCCATTCTCGTCGCGTTTCAGGGCCGAGATCGACCCCATCATCGCGTCGGTGACCTTGTCGTTACACTTTGACCAAGCATCAACAACTTTGTTGTACTTCTCGCCCAAGGTGATCAGACCATCCATGTACTGCTGTTCAAATCCCTTCACCTGATCGCGGGTGTCATCCACCAGCGTCCATTTGTTTTCAGGGATCACCATGTCGTCTTTGCCAAAGGAAATACCGGCGCGGAACGCTTCTTTGAAGCCCAGCGACATGATCTGGTCACAGAAGATAACCGATTCCTTCTGACCGCAATAACGGTAGACGGTATCGATGACCTGCTGCACTTCCTTCTTCCGCAGAAGACGGTTCACCAGTTCAAACGGTGCCTTATTGTTGTGCGGCAAGAGCGCGCCAAGACGGATGCGGCCCGGTGTGGTGTCAAAGCGCACCATAACGGTGTTGCCGTCGGCATCAACCTGCGGCAAGCGGGCTTTCACCTTGGCGTGCAGATGCACTTCGCCAGCGTCCAAAGCGTGCTGAACTTCGTCCACGTCGCTAAAGACCATGCCTTCGCCCTTCATGCCATCACGCTCCATGGTGATGTAATAAAGGCCCAAGATCATATCCTGTGACGGAACGATGATCGGCGCGCCGTTGGCGGGCGACAGCACGTTGTTGGTCGACATCATCAGAACGCGTGCTTCCAGCTGGGCTTCCAGCGAGAGGGGCACGTGAACCGCCATTTGGTCACCATCAAAGTCAGCGTTAAACGCGGAACAGACGAGCGGGTGAAGCTGGATGGCTTTCCCTTCGATCAGAACCGGTTCAAACGCCTGAATGCCAAGACGGTGCAAGGTGGGCGCACGGTTCAGCATGACCGGGTGTTCGCGGATCACTTCGTCCAGAATATCCCACACTTCGGGACGCTCTTTTTCGACCAGTTTTTTGGCTTGCTTCACGGTGGAAGACAGACCTTTGGCCTCAAGACGCGAATAGATGAACGGCTTGAACAGTTCCAAGGCCATCTTTTTCGGCAAACCACATTGGTGCAGCTTCAGTTCCGGACCGGTCACAATGACCGAACGACCGGAAAAGTCGACGCGTTTGCCCAAAAGGTTTTGACGGAAGCGACCTTGCTTACCCTTCAGCATGTCCGAGAGCGATTTCAACGGACGCTTATTGGCACCGGTGATCACGCGACCACGACGGCCGTTGTCAAACAGCGCATCCACAGATTCCTGCAGCATCCGCTTTTCGTTTCGCACGATAATATCAGGCGCACGCAGTTCGATCAGACGCTTCAGACGGTTGTTCCGGTTGATCACCCGACGATACAGATCGTTGAGGTCCGAGGTCGCGAAACGACCGCCATCCAGCGGCACCAGCGGGCGCAGCTCTGGTGGGATCACAGGCACAACGGTCATGATCATCCACTCAGGACGGTTGCCCGATTCAAGGAATGATTCAACGATCTTCAGACGTTTGATGATCTTTTTCGGCTTCAATTCACCGGTGGCTTCGGCCAGATCAGCACGCAGCTGTTCGGCTTCTGCTTCCAGATCAATCTGGCTGAGCATTTCACGGATCGCTTCGGCACCGATGTTCGCGGTAAACGCGTCCATGCCGTAGGTGTCTTGCGCGTCCATATACTCTTCTTCAACCATCAGCTGACCGTATTGCAGGTCGGTCAGACCCGGTTCGATCACAACATAGTTTTCAAAGTACAGAATGCGTTCCAGATCGCGCAGGGTCATATCCAGCATCAGGCCGATGCGCGATGGCAACGACTTGAGGAACCAGATGTGCGCAACAGGTGCGGCCAGTTCAATGTGGCCCATACGTTCACGACGTACTTTTTGAAGGGTAACTTCAACACCACATTTCTCGCAGACAACGCCGCGATATTTCATGCGCTTATATTTACCGCACAGGCATTCGTAATCTTTGATCGGGCCAAAGATACGGGCACAGAACAGACCGTCGCGTTCGGGTTTGAACGTACGATAGTTGATGGTTTCTGGCTTTTTGATCTCACCATAAGACCAAGACAGAATCCGTTCAGGGCTGGCCAGCGACACCTTAATCTCGTCAAAGACTTTTGGTGGGGTCAACGGGTTGAACGGGTTGGTTGACAGTTCCTGGTTCATTTTGCGTTCCTTATAATCAGGGGAAGGGTGGGAGGATTAAGGCGCGGGGCCTTAATCCTCGCCCTCCGCATCCAGGAGTTCCATATTGAGGCCGAGGCCACGGACTTCTTTCACAAGAACGTTGAACGATTCTGGCACGCCAGCCTCATAGTTGTCCTCGCCTTTGACGATGCTTTCATAGACTTTCGTCCGGCCAGCAACGTCATCCGATTTCACCGTCAGCATCTCTTGCAGCGTGTAAGCCGCGCCATATGCTTCAAGGGCCCAAACCTCCATCTCACCAAAGCGCTGGCCACCGAACTGTGCCTTACCACCCAGCGGCTGCTGAGTAACCAAGGAGTATGGTCCAGTTGAACGCGCGTGGATTTTGTCGTCCACAAGGTGGTGCAGTTTCAGCAGGTATTTCACACCAACCGTCACTTCGCGGGCAAACTGTTCACCGGTACGACCGTCAAACAGAACCGACTGTGCCGAGGTATCAAAGCCCGCGCGGGTCAGCGCATCGTTGATATCTGCCTCTTTCGCGCCGTCAAAGACGGGCGTTGCAATCGGCACACCGCGGGTCACATTGCCCGCCGCATCCACCAGCTCGTCTTCCTCCATGCCCACGATGCCTTCTTCATAGACATCGTCGCCATAAGCGATGCGCATGGCTTCGCGAACCGGGGTCAGATCGCCGGAACGACGATATTCACCCAAGGCTTCATCAACATTGATACCCAGACCGCGAGCGGCCCAACCCATGTGGGTTTCAAGGATCTGACCAACGTTCATACGTGACGGAACACCAAGTGGGTTCAGACAGAAGTCAACCGGGGTCCCATCGGCCAAGAACGGCATGTCTTCCATAGGGACAACCTTGGAAATAACACCTTTGTTCCCGTGACGACCGGCCATTTTATCACCTGGCTGAAGCTTACGCTTCACCGCGATAAAGACTTTTACCATCTTCATCACACCCGGTGGCAGGTCATCGCCGCGACGGACTTTTTCAACTTTGTCTTCAAAGCGATGCTCAAGCGCGCGTTTCTGCAGGTCGAACTGTTCGTTCAATGCTTCTACGATCTTGGCGTCGTCTTCGTCCTCAAGGGCCAGCTGCCACCATTGACCGCGCGAGAGGGTCTCGAGCAGATCTTCGGTGATGGTGGACCCAGATTTGACGCCTTTCGGGCCTTTCACAGCCACTTTGCCAAGGATCATCGACTTCAGACGGGCGTAGATGTTGCGCTCAAGGATATTGAGCTCGTCATCACGGTCACGCGCAAGGCTTTCGACCTCTTCACGCTCGATTTGCAGGGCACGTTCGTCTTTTTCCACACCGTGGCGGTTAAAGACGCGTACTTCTACAACGGTGCCGAAGTCACCCGGTTTCACACGAAGCGAGGTGTCACGAACGTCTGATGCTTTTTCCCCAAAGATGGCGCGCAGAAGCTTTTCTTCTGGTGTCATCGGGCTTTCGCCTTTTGGTGTGATTTTACCCACCAGAATGTCACCCGGTTCCACGTCCGCACCGATGTAAACGATACCCGCCTCATCGAGGTTGCGCAGCGCTTCTTCACCGACGTTCGGAATGTCGCGTGTGATTTCTTCTGGCCCAAGCTTGGTATCACGGGCCGCGACTTCGAATTCCTCGATGTGCACCGAGGTGAACACGTCATCGCGCGAAATACGCTCTGAGATCAAGATCGAGTCTTCGTAGTTGTAGCCGTTCCAAGGCATAAACGCGACGATCACGTTTTTACCCAAGGCCAGTTCGCCCATGTCCGTCGATGGACCATCAGCAACCACTTCGTTTTTCGAAACCTTCTGACCCACTTTCACCAACGGACGTTGGTTGATACAGGTGTTTTGGTTCGAGCGCTGGAATTTTCGCAGACGATAGATATCAACGCCCGCGTCGCCCAGTTCCAGGTCTTCCGTGGCGCGAATAACGATCCGGGTGGCATCCACCTGGTCGATAATCCCACCGCGTTTCGCCTGAATAGCAGCGCCGGAATCGATGGCAACTTTGCCCTCCATCCCCGTGCCCACATAAGGCGCCTCGGCGCGCAAAAGTGGAACCGCCTGACGTTGCATGTTCGACCCCATCAAGGCCCGGTTCGCATCGTCATTTTCAAGGAACGGAATAAGCGAGGCCGCGACCGAAACCAACTGTTTCGGCGACACGTCGATCAGGTCAACGCTTTCGCGCTGTGCCATGGTGTATTCGCCCGATTGACGGGTGTTCACCAGATCGTTTTCAAACCGGCCATCTTCATCAAGATGCGCGTTGGCCTGAGCCACGGTGTGACGCATCTCTTCTGTGGCGGACATATAGTTGACCTCATCGGTCACCTTGCCGTCCAGAACCTTACGATAAGGTGTTTCGATAAAGCCGTATTTGTTCACGCGGGCAAAGGTCGCCAGCGAGTTGATCAGACCAATATTTGGCCCTTCCGGTGTTTCAATCGGACACATACGGCCATAGTGGGTTGCGTGAACATCGCGCACCTCAAAACCAGCACGTTCGCGGGTCAGACCGCCAGGCCCAAGCGCCGAAAGACGGCGTTTGTGGGTCACTTCTGACAGCGGGTTGGTTTGGTCCATAAATTGCGACAGCTGCGAAGAGCCGAAGAATTCACGCACAGCCGCCGCGGCAGGTTTCGCGTTGATCAGGTCTTGTGGCATGACGGTGTCAATTTCGACCGACGACATACGTTCCTTGATCGCACGTTCCATACGCAGAAGACCAACACGATATTGGTTTTCCATCAACTCACCGACCGAGCGCACACGACGGTTGCCGAGGTGGTCGATGTCGTCGATGCCGCCACGCCCATCACGCAGATCAACCAGCGCCTTGATACAGGCGATGATGTCTTCACGACGCAGGGTCCGCTGGGTGTCTTCCGCATCAAGCGACAGACGCATGTTCATTTTCACACGACCAACAGCCGAGAGGTCATACCGCTCGCTATCGAAGAACAAGGTGTCAAACAGGTTTGACGCCGCTTCAACCGTGGGCGGTTCACCCGGACGCATCACGCGGTAAATGTCCATCAGCGCGGTTTCACGGCCCATGTTCTTATCGGCGGCCATGGTGTTACGGATGTAAGGCCCGACATTGACGTTGTCGATGTCCAGAACAGGAATGTCGGTGATACCGGCATCCATCAGTTCTTTCAGCGATCCACCGATCAGCTCACCGTCTTTGTCATACTCAAGCGTCAGCTCGTCGCCGGCTTCGACATAAATCGCACCATTGTCTTCGTTGATGATGTCCTTGGCCACAAAGCGACCAACGATGCTGTCAAACGGCACCAACAGATTGGCCACTTCGCCAGATTCCATCAGCTTTTTCACGGCGCGCGGTGTGATTTTCTTGCCAGCTTCGGCAATGACTTCGCCTGTTTTGGCGTCGATCAGATCTTGTGTCGGACGGGTGCCGGCAACACGCTCTGGGAAGAACTTGGTAACCCAACCTTTGTTCTTCTTCAGCTTGAACTGAACGGTGTCATAATAGGCATCCATGATGCCTTCCTGGTCCAGACCCAGCGCATAAAGCAGGGTGGTCACAGGCAGTTTACGACGGCGGTCAATGCGCGCAAAAACGATGTCTTTGGCGTCAAATTCAAAGTCCAGCCACGAGCCGCGATAAGGGATAATGCGGCAGGCGAACAAAAGCTTACCCGACGAATGGGTTTTGCCTTTGTCATGGTCAAAGAATACGCCCGGCGAGCGGTGCATCTGGGATACAATCACACGCTCGGTACCGTTCACGACAAATGTGCCGTTCGGTGTCATCAAAGGCATATCGCCCATGAACACGTCTTGTTCTTTGATGTCTTTAACAGACTTCGCACCTGTATCTTCGTCGATATCAAACACGATCAAACGCAGGGTCACCTTCAGCGGCGCTGAATATGTCAGGTCGCGCTGTTGGCATTCTTCTACGTCGAATTTCGGCGTTTCCAGTTCGTATTTCACGAACTCAAGAATAGCTGTTTCGTTAAAATCCTTGATCGGGAAAACCGATTGGAAGACGGCGTTGATGCCTTCACCGTCCATCGGCTGAAGCTGGTCGCCGGATTTAAGGAAAAGATCGTAAGATGCTTTCTGAACCTCAATCAGGTTCGGCATCTCCAATACTTCACGGATTTTACCGTAGTATTTACGCAAGCGTTTTTGGCCAAGATAGGTCTGCGCCATTCGGTAACTACCTTTCAAATTCTCTACTGCGGCGCCGACCGTCGGGTCCCCGGCAACGCCTCGTCCGAGATAGGGGGTGGACAAATTCGTGGAGACCGTCCCAAAGGCCTCCTCCCGTCCGAACCTTTCCCAGGAAAACACCCGATCTGATCAGGCCCTCTCCAAGACAGGTTCGGCTGGACCCGGATTTCTCCGGGCCCAGCCAGTATTTACTTGGGCGCAAGGCCCAAAAGCGCAAAGCTTAAGCGATTTCGACTTCGGCGCCAGCTGCTTCCAGCTTGCCTTTAACGTCTTCTGCTTCTGCTTTATCAACGCCTTCTTTGATTTTGCCGCCAGCTTCAACCAGCTCTTTAGCTTCTTTCAAGCCAAGACCGGTGATGCCGCGAACTTCTTTGATCACGTTGATTTTCGAGGCGCCGGCGTTCTTCAGAACAACGTCAAACTCGGTTTTTTCTTCTTCAGCTGCGCCGCCATCAGCAGGGCCAGCCATCATTACAGCGCCGCCAGCGGCGGGCTCAATGCCATACTCGTCTTTGAGGATGGTTTTCAGTTCTTGTGCTTCCAGCAGGGTCAGACCCACGATGCTTTCGGCAAGTGCTTTCAGATCAGCCATTATACTGTTCCCGTTCTATTCAGTTGTGTTCCAACGTGTAAGCGAATGCTCCACGCGGGGATTTCAGTTTGCTTACGCAGCTTTCTCTTCGATGGTCGAGAGAATGGATGCGATGTTCGAAGCAGGTGCGCCAATGGCCCCAGCGATGTTCGAAGCAGGAGCGCCAATACACGACACGATCGAAGCAATAAGCTCATCACGCGACGGCATAGCAGCAACAGCTTTAACACCAGCAAGATCCAGCGCCGTCTCACCCATTGCACCGCCAAGAATTTCCAACTTGTCGTTGGTCTTAGCATATGCATTCATCACCTTGGCCGCAGCCACAGGATCTTCGGAATAAGCAAGTACGGTCATGCCTGAAAGAAGGTCGGCGATAGAAGCGGCCGGCTTTCCTTCCAGAGCGATTTTGGCAAGCCTGTTCTTGGCAACACGCACCGACCCGCCAGCTTCGCGCATTTGCGCGCGCAGGTCCTGCATTTCAGCAACTGTCATACCCGCGTAGTGGGCAACCACTACAACGCCAGAGCTGTCAAAGATCTGGCCGAGTTCGTCGACCAATTTTTCTTTTTGTGCTCTATCCACAGTTTCACTCCAAGTTTGGAGGGTTTCCCCTCCGGCTCATACTTCACTGGATTTTCAAGAGAAAACCCAGCAATCGGGTCCTTACGGGTCCTTCGCAAATCGCCCCTGAAAGCGCCAGGCCTCAGGAATTCGTTTGTTCATTTCCCATCTCAGGCAGGAATTATGACCCATAAACGCTTGTCGATCCTGTGTTGTCAGAACCGTCGCACTGGGATCACCCACCGTCTCGGACGAAACGCAAAACAGCGCACGACGAATCGCACGCTGGGTTGCAAGGATGTCAGTAGGCGATCTGGGGTGGTTTTCCAACCCCAATAATGCAATCCGCTCGACATATGCGGATTGACAGCTTTCGCCGAGCATAGCACAAATAGAGACATTCTCAAACCGCCCGTCACCCTGGTCGACCTGACATTTGATTGGATCGCCCTCGCCCCCATCATATCAACACTCAGCTATTGACGGGACGACCCACCGTTTACCACTATATTCACATATGATGTTCACACAGGTTTTCCAAGCGAACACACAAAACAGGCAGGTACGATGATTTCTTTCGACAACGCAGTACAGGTTGCAGACACAGACACCGTCTCTTCCCTGAACATCTCAGCTTTCTCAGAAACAGACGTGCTGAACCTGATCCTCCAACGGTCCGAAATCATCATGGACCACCCAAAGCGGCATCAACTTGTCAAGCAATGGTCAAAAGGGAAGGACGCCCCCCTTCTTGAAGTCATCGAGAAAATGGGAGCCGAAACGCTTATTCGACGTGCGATTGCCTTCATTCACCTCGAATATCAGGAACTCCAGCCGGTGCTTGAGACCTCCTCTCCAAAAGCCGTGACGGATATCGGATGTGGCTATGCAATCTTTGACCTGTTCCTTGCACAGGATTTCAAATGCAAACTGACGTTGATCGACTTGGAAACCTCGGAAGAACGTCATTTCGGCTTTGAGGAAAGTGGCTCAGCCTACTCCAACCTTGATGTTGCCAAAAGGTTTCTGACCGACAATGGCGTTGCCAAAAACAATATAGCGACGATTAACCCGCTCAAGGGCTCCGTGGAAAAGGTGAAAGATCAGGATATGGCCGTAAGCTTCATTTCCTGTGGGTTCCACTATCCCTGGAGCACATATGCCGCCTTCTTCCGTGATGCCGTGAAACCAGGCGGCCAGATCATCCTAGACATCCGCAAACGGACATATGAACGCACCATGGCCGAGCTTCAGGCCTATGGGGACGTACAGGCATTGGATGAGGAGTTCACCCCGAAATCCGCCCGGTTGCTGGTCACCAAAAAGTCCTGACCTGCCTGCGTGGCACAAAAAAAGGGCGCCCGGAAGGACGCCCTTAAATCTTAACACTGCTTGACTTAGTTGCCGGTTGCGTTGTCGATGTTGACAGTCACGCCTGGACCCATGGTCGAGCTCAGCGCGATCTTTTTCATATACGCACCTTTTGCACCAGTTGGCCGGGCTTTCTGAACGGCACCAACAAAGGCACGGATGTTTTCAACCAGCTTGGCTTCGTCAAAAGACGCTTTGCCAAGACCAGCATGTACAACGCCGCCTTTTTCAGCTTTGAACTGAACTTCGCCGCCTTTGGCTGCTTCAACGGCCGCTTTCACGTCCATGGTCACAGTGCCAACTTTTGGGTTTGGCATCAGGTTGCGTGGGCCCAGAACTTTACCCAGACGACCAACAACGGGCATCATGTCAGGGGTTGCAATGCAACGATCGAAATCGATTGCGCCGCCCAGGATGGCTTCCATCAGGTCTTCTGCACCAACGATATCTGCACCAGCAGCTTTGGCTTCTTCCGCTTTTGCGTCGCGTGCGAACACAGCAACGCGCATGGATTTGCCGGTGCCGTTTGGCAGGCCGATCACGCCGCGAACCATTTGGTCTGCGTGACGTGTGTCAACGCCGAGGCTCAATGCGATTTCGATGGTCTCGTCGAATTTCGCAACGGCGCTGGCCTTAACCAGTGCAACAGCATCTTCAACGGTCAGGTTTTCTTTGCCAGCGAAAGCTTCGCGTGCGGCAGCGGTGCGTTTTCCAAGTTTCGCCATCTTACTTCACCTCGATGCCCATAGAGCGGGCGGAGCCCAGGATGATCTGCATTGCGGCGTCGATGTCGTTCGCGTTCAGATCTTTCATTTTCGCTTCGGCGATTTCTTTCACCTGAGCGGCAGTCACCGAACCCACGGTCTCACGACCTGGCAGTTTGGCACCAGATTTCAGGCCAGCGGCCTTGATCAGGAAATAAGACGCAGGGGGCGTCTTGATGTCCATGGTGAACGACTTGTCCTGGTAATAGGTGATCACGGTCGGGCAAGGCGCGCCTGCTTCGAGTTCCTGTGTTTTCGCGTTAAACGCTTTACAGAATTCCATGATGTTGATGCCGCGCTGACCCAGTGCGGGGCCGACGGGTGGGGATGGGTTGGCTTGACCTGCAGGAACCTGCAGTTTCATTGTGCCAGCTAGTTTCTTAGCCATTTGGCTTCTCCTTTAACAACAGCCTTGGGACGCGTCCCGCAGCCTTTCATTGTCGTGGTCTGGTTTGGGGATCGCGATCCCTGCCCCTCCCACGCCCGCCCGAATGGGCGACACCACATCAGGCTTGTTTCGCAACCTGTGTGTATTCCAGTTCAACCGGGGTGGCCCGGCCAAAGATCGAAACAGTCACTTTCAAGCGGCTGTTTTCTTCGTCAACTTCTTCGACCGATCCGTCAAAGCCTTCGAACGGTCCGTCGGTCACATTGACCTTTTCACCGATTTCAAAGCTGATCAGGGTGCGCGGCGCCTCGGCACCTTCTTCGACGCGGCCCAACAGGCTTTGCACTTCGGCATCACGCATTGGCATTGGGCGACCTTGCGGGCCCAGAAAGCCGGTGACGCGGTTGATCGAGTTGATCAGGTGATACCCTTCGTCCGACATTTCCATATGCACCAGCACATAGCCCGGCATAAAGCGACGTTCGGACGTGACCTTCTTGCCACGACGCACTTCGATCACTTCTTCGGTGGGCACCAGAACTTCTTCGATCTGCTCTTCCAGACCTTTTTCGACCACTTCGGTCCGGATCTGTTCCGCAATCTTCTTTTCGAAATTCGACAGCACACTTACCGAATACCAGCGCTTCGCCATGTCAGCCTCTTCTCAGTTTCGTTCGGGAGCCTGTCGCCCCCAGAGTTCAGATCACCGCCGCCGTCCGCAAACATCCACAAACTTTCGTTCGGGTCGCCTTTTCGGTCGGGTCGCCATCATGCATCCGCATATCTGGCCGGCAGCTTTCGGGAATAAAAAATCGGCGTGCCACTGATTCGCCGCACGCCCATCCCAATTACAGCGCCCGAACTACTCCTGAAACGGTGAGATTTCAAGGGGGAGTGTGCGGGCAATTCGATATTTTACGGGGGGATTTCCCCGACCGTCTGGCTTAGCCAAACATGCCCAAAACAGCGCCCAAACCACTGCGAATGCCCAGATCCACCAGGGAAAAGAACAATGCGGTCAGCGAGGCGAGCACAAAGACCATCGCCGTGGTCAACAGCACTTCGCGGCGGGTTGGCCATGCGACCTTGGAAACCTCAGCACGCACCTGCTGGATGAATTGAAGCGGATTGGTCATGTTTTCTCTCTGCCTAACGGGGTCAAACGGGGAGATACGCAAAGCGGGCGGGATTTTCAAGCCCACCTGTGCATGCGGGGGCTTCTAATCGCATCTGAACCACTGAAATCATCCCCGACCTGCCCCTCGGTGCGCCTGACCAACACAATCACCGGCGCGGATACAGCGTCTGAGGCGCTGGTTGAGAAGGTGTCATATCTGCACACCAACCAGCTGGGATCGGTGCGCGCTATCACCAATGGCGCAGGTGCGGCTGAGAAGCATTCGCTTTACAAACCCTTCGGTGAAGAGATCTAGTATGTCCGCAAACCCGACCACACGCCGGAAACCAAAGGCTTTATCCCGCTCTCGGCGAGTGTAAGGCCCCCCTGTCGCGGCGATGGGCGAGCGGTTTGATGACGATAGCGGGCTGCAATTCTAGGGCGCGCGCTATTACGACCCCAAACTCGCCATGTTCATTGGGCCCGATTGGTTTGAGGTCACAATGCCGGGCGTCGGGACAAACAGGTACTCCTATTCAGCGAATGATCCTGTGAATAAAATGGACCCGGGGGGGGGAATGATACCATGGGTTGGGGGGGGAATGATACCATGGGTTCAAAAGGGAATGTTTATAATGATGACGGAAAACAAATAGGTTACGGTGACACGAACCTTGTGAAGGTGGACTCAATTAATGATGACGATAGTAAAGAGCGAGCTTGGAGGGAGCACAGGAATGGAGAAAGGAAAACGACGTCATTCTCTTCGGTGATCGACAAGATGCTCACATTCGCAAACCCTTCGTACATTAATGGCAATCCGGAGTTGGCTCGATTGCTGAATACACCGGGTGTAAAAAGTGATATGTGGGACGAGTTAATTCGGTCAAATTACCAGTCTCCACACAGAAAAAATCGCGCAGAAGTATCGGGGTGGTTTGTGATGGACAAGACTACAGGAACCTTTACGTACCATGCCTATGTTGATCGCAACGCACAGCCGGGAAGTACTCATCTACCTCCGCCTCCAGCAGGCTCTGAGGGAAAAATACGATTTCCCTTTCACACACATCCAAACTCTCCCGGCGTGGCATTTCGCGATGGCCGATTTGTAAGTGGAATTCCAAGCCAGACAGATGTGGGAGTTGCCGCTCCGGCATGGAGAAATAGTTATGGGGTGACTGGCGGTCTGGTCGTCACTGGAAAACACAAGATTTGGGGATTTGGAACTGATGGGTATTAAGAGTTACCATGTTTTACCATCGCTTATGGTCGCATTTACTTTTCTTGTATCCTGCGCGACTGATCATGAAATCATCCTTTGTGATGGAATCTTGTCTGCAGAGACAACAATGAAGCTTACCGAAATTGTAAAACGGGATTTACAAGAGCGTGGATATGAACGACCAGCGCGATATGCGTCAGATGAAAGCTGGCCAGATTTAAATATGTCACTTTGTCAGGACTACTACACGGTGACTTTTGAAGTGGCTAGACATGAGAGAGAAAAATCTGCCTATATCTATAGCGAAACCTTTAATGTCGACAAAGACAGTTTCGAGATAATCTGGACTTCAATTGACTAATTTGATGATCATGATTTTATCCCGTCGAATGGATTTGAGTGAGCCAAATAACCTCTCGAAATTTCTTAAGTGTAACGGTGGACACGTTTGAAAGAATACTTTGAGATGTAATCATCTTAGGTCGAGTGCTCCCACCCCCACGCTCACCGGCTGGCCACATGCGTTTCTCTCGGCCACAGTGACCAGAACCTCCACGTCCACCCCCTCAATCACCACCAGATGGGGTGTGTCCCAAAACGCGGCACTTTTGGGGGTGTCAAAGGCAAGCATCGCCGCGGCGATTTGCGGGCGCATCAGCTCGCGTGCGGCGGATTGGGCACACGGATTTAGGCACAGGGATTTAGGAAAAGTCGATTTGAGGCTGCACGGTCAGCCGTTTTTCAACCGGGTCTTGGCGCGGCTATTGGCAATCACCAGTGACTGGATCAGGGTCACAACGCTGATCAGCAGGATCAGCGACACAAGCGTGAACAGCAAAATCACACCGCGCCTACACACAGCGAACAACCGAGCTTTTTTGAAAATGGCAGGGGCACCAGGGTTCGAACCCGGGACCTACGGTTTTGGAGACCGTCGCTCTACCAACTGAGCTATACCCTACTGCGCGCCGGAATACGCGATGGCGCGGGTGGGTTGATGATGACAGCGGGCTGCAATTCTAGGGCGCGCGCTATTACGACCCCAAACTCGCCATGTTCATTGGGCCCGATTGGTTTGAAGTGACCCAACCGGGGGTGGGGACAAACAGGTATTCCTATTCGTTTAATGATCCGGTGAACCAAATGGATCCGAGTGGGAATGAAGTTTACAAAGACGAGGATGATTGGAGTGAGAAAGAACTAGAAACTGTCCAGGAGGACTTTAAGGCGGCTAGAAAACAACTTGGGCGATTAATAGACCGCCTACAAGTCGCTATCGACCGTCTTGCCTCAGGTAAGAAAATTTGGGGATATAATATACCCAATATGAAAAACATTGCGCAAGCGAATGGGGTGTCAGTAGAAAATGTTACAATAGATATGGTTCGGCAAACTCAAGCTGATGCCAGGGCAGGACTTGATGCAATTGGTGCGCTGGGGGAAGCTAGCAGTCTGCATGTTAATCGATCCCCAGGTGAACCTGGCACCACGGCAACTGCTGGTCGCAATACCAATGCCATTAATATTCACGATGGCTATTTCGAACACGATGGGAAACCGCGAACCCAAGCTAACAGAACTAGAACGTTGGTACACGAAACTGGGCACGCAGCGTTCGATCGCACTGACCAATTAGGGCTAAAAAGTAATTCGCAACTTACACTGGGGCCAAATGTGCGGGTGTATGGCAAAAAGGTATTAGGCTACAGGTGGCCCGGAATCGACTTGGCCAACCAACTCGGAATATCTAATTTTAATGATCGCGTTACTTGCGCGATGGGATTTTGTTAGGAGCACTAGTCATGAAAATCGTAGTCATTAGTCTTTCTATTGGTGCAGGTCTCGCAGCATGTAACACCACTGTGGAGACTAAGCCGAGACAAGTCAAAGCCCTGTCCTTTAAAAGTATTTCACTCGAAATCGAGGGTCCTCTTCCGAACAAAATTCCGGGCATGGTCTATCGGATTACAATTAAAAACCCACAGCAAATTCCGTTTTGTATTGGGGCAGAGAAAGGTCTTTATTCGGGTGTCTCTTTGACAAACAGCAAAACCGGTCTTGAGCTTACTGCGCGGATCAGACCATCAACTGAGACAGGAGTGTATTTGCTTGGTGATTTGGACCCTCGACAACCCCTTTCAGCACCTATCACAGACGTTGTGTTAACGAAAACAATTGTAGATAAGCCTTTTGTCCACCCTTATTATGAAACAGAAGCAGGAAGGTCTATAGAATTCAACGCCACGGATCGCGTCACTGCAATGGCGTATGCTGATATCTACGGCTGCAAGAATGAGACTATTTCGCAAGCTATACAGAATAGCCAAAGTAGGCTTCTTAGTTCTAAGCCCACTCATGCCTTCCAGGTGGAACGGGATACTCTGCCTGAAGGCGACTAATATTGCTTGGCGAAGCGTATCAGCGGGCCAGATAAACTCGGTCATTGGTTCCACCCGACCCGAACCGGCTGCCCACTCGCGCCCCTCTCCACGACGGTCACCACGACCTCCACGTCCACCCCCTCAAACACCACCAGATGGGGTGTGTCCCAAAAGGCGGCACTTTTGGGGGTGTCAAAGGCAAGCATCGCCGCGGCGATTTGCGGGCGCATCAGCTCGCGTGCGGCGGATTGGGCACACGGATTTAGGCACAGGGATTTAGGAAAAGTCGATTTGAGGCTGCGCGGTCAGCCGTTTTTCAACCGGGTCTTGGCGCGGCTATTGGCAATCACCAGTGACCCAATCAGGGTCACCACGCTGATCAGCAGGATCAGCGACACAAGCGTGAACAGCAAAATCACACCGCACCTACACGCAGCGAACAACCGAGCTTTTTTGAAAATGGCAGGGGCACCAGGGTTCGAACCCGGGACCTACGGTTTTGGAGACCGTCGCTCTACCAACTGAGCTATACCCCTACTGCGCGCCGGAATACGCGATGGCGCGGGTGGGTTGATGATGACAGCGGGCTGCAATTCTAGGGCGCGCGCTATTACGACCCCAAACTCGCCATGTTCATTGGGCCCGATTGGTTTGAGGTCACAATGCCGGGCGTCGGGACAAACAGGTACTCCTATTCAGCGAATGATCCTGTGAATAAAATGGACCCGAGTGGGAATATTACTGTGAAAGATGGGGCGGAGGTCTCTAGTGATGTCTATGAAGATGACGAGACAACCCGACTAGCTAAGAAAACTAATATCCGCCGCGCAACAGATGCGGAGATTGAGAAGCTTGGGCTGGCTGACGAAACATTTGTTGATCAAAAGACTGGGTTCCAATCCAGACTCTACATCAATACTAAGACAGGAGAGTACACTTTAGCATTTGCAGGCACTCAAAATTCTGCGGATGTTATTAATGATGTTTCGCAGATTCTCGGGGCCTCAAAACAATATACTCAAGCAGCCCAACTTGCGGGTGCAACGTCTATGGCCGTCGCTGCGGCTGGGGCTGACTTGTCTTTTACAGGGCACTCTCTTGGAGGAGGGTTGGCGGCTACCGCAGCTAATTCGCGTTATGTTGCTGGATCTCACCGGGAAGCCAAAACTTACAATGCAGCTGGAGTATCAATCGTTACAAAGGCTCGTACCGCTGGGAAGGTTTTTGAGCCTCGTGATATTATAAACACGTATGTAAGGGGGGATGCTCTAACGGCAGCTCAGGTAAGTTCACCGGGATTGCCGCGTGCAATGGGTCGCCAAAACCCGGTATATGGTGGGGTTTCAACACCTTGGGATTTGCATAGAATTGGGAGCGTGCTTAATGCGCTGCAGTAAGTGAAGGAAGATAATATGCTAAGAAGGTTAATGATATTTTCTGGTTTGGTTGCTGTTAGTGCGTGTGCAACACCTCATGCTCAATTGTATATTGTGTTTGAAAAGGGAACGGAAATTGACCCGCAAGCTGTCGTTAATGTTTTTGAGGACGCTGGTTTGGTTTGCCAATTAGGTACCGAACAAAAACCGATTTATCTGTGTTCCCCTGCGGAAACGGTGTTTCCATCTTTTGGGTTTAATGCGTCAGATGATCCGTTCCAAATCCAGATGTCGGCTGAAACAGTATATTTCCCAGGATTTCAACAGCCCGAATTCAGTAGAGATTTTCTATCGAGGCTTGAGCCAATCCTCAATGAGTTACACACACTAGGCGCTCAGAAGTTAAAGCTTTTTCCGTTCCGCAAAGACATTGAACGACCTATTGTGTATGAGCTGGAAGGTCTTTCGATAGATCAATTAAATCCATAGGTTTTGCGGAGTAAAATAATTGCATGTGGAGGCTCGCGGCGTAAAAAAATGCGCTAACTTGGGTGTGAGTGAAGCGTAGGAGTGTTCTAATGGGTGAATATTCCCACCCTCACCGGCTGCCCACTTGCGTTTCTATCGACCACAGTGACCAGAACCTCCACGTCCACCCCCTCAAACACCACCAGATGGGGTGTGTCCCAAAAGGCGGCACTTTTGGGGGTGTCAAAGGCAAGCATCGCCGCGGCGATTTGCGGGCGCATCAGCTCGCGTGCGGCGGATTGGGCACACGGATTTAGGCACAGGGATTTAGGAAAAGTCGATTTGAGGCTGCACGGTCAGCCGTTTTTCAACCGGGTCTTGGCGCGGCTATTGGCAATCACCAGTGACTGGATCAGGGTCACAACGCTGATCAGCAGGATCAGCGACACAAGCGTGAACAGCAAAATCACACCGCACCTACACGCAGCGAACAACCGAGATTTTTTGAAAATGGCAGGGGCACCAGGGTTCGAACCCGGGACCTACGGTTTTGGAGACCGTCGCTCTACCAACTGAGCTATACCCCTACTGCGCGCCGGAATACGCGATGGCGCGGGTGGGTTCAAGAGGGATTTATGGGGATGGGGCGTTTGAGGGGAAAAAAGTGTCGGCTTGAAAACCTATCGCTTCCCTAATCCCTGCACGTCCTCAGCTTTCTCCGGTTCACATTCCAACCACAGCTGGCCAGAACGATAACCACCGCGCACCAAAGTTCCCGGCGTTTTGACCTCGGGAAACGCCTCCGCCCAATCGCGATACCGGTCATTTGAAATGACAATCGCCCCAAGTTCCCGTGCCGCTGTCAAAATGACCGGGTCAGCGGGGCTGCCTTTTGCCACGACAACCACCGCGTCCTCGCGCATCTTCAGTCGCTTGGCCATGCTGCTATCGTCAAGATACCGGCCCGCAAGGAGATACCCCGCGTTTGCGTCAAACATGACCCCCGGCGCAAAACCGAGGGCTTTGAGGCGGTGAATGACATCGTGCAAAGGGTCAAAGCTGGGCTCGCCATCGCGCCAATGCATAATGTTGGACCCATCCACGATGGCCCGCCCCCGCGGGCCGTCGCGTTTTCCCCTGCGTCTATCCCGCAGCGCGCCCCCGAGAATCCCCCTGTGTGTCCCCTGACCCCGCCGCTGGTCCCACAAAAGAAGAAGGCTTGCAAGAAAGCTGGGAAGCGCGAGCAGTAAAAGGTCTGACCATGCGGGGAAGATCAACGCAAACAGGATGCAAAGCGCGGACAATATAACGACGGAAATGAGGAATTTCAAAATCGGAATCCAGATAGGGCAAGCATAAATATGTCAGCACACTAGCAACTTATGCGTGCGCCACAAGTGACCAAAACAGCAAAAAGGGCGCCCTGATGGACGCCCTTCTTTAGTCTTTATCGCAAGGCTCTCGGTGATTTGGCTTTGCCAATTCACCTGTCGCCCAGTTTAGTCTTCGGTGCGTTTCGCTTGCGCGAAGCCGCCCCGTAATTACTCGATAATTTTCGACACATGTTTGATTGTGCGCCTCAAATCATCTCGTAACTTGAACGCAAAAGGGGCCGCCGATTGGCAGCCCCTTCTCGTTCAAGAATTGCTGTCGCAATTACTCGATGATTTTCGACACAACGCCGGAACCAACGGTACGGCCGCCTTCGCGGATCGCGAAGCGCAGGCCATCTTCCATGGCGATCGGGGCGATCAGTTCAACACCGAACTTCAGGTTGTCGCCTGGCATAACCATTTCAGTCCCTTCTGGCAGTTCAACAGTCCCGGTCACATCGGTGGTCCGGAAGTAGAACTGTGGACGGTAGTTCGCGAAGAACGGCGTGTGACGGCCACCTTCGTCTTTGGTCAGGATATAGACCTCGGCT
>NZ_JAHEVJ010000010.1 GCF_018599245.1 Aliiroseovarius lamellibrachiae | reverse complement strand
ATGCAGATGTCAGCGCCCAGACACACTCCGCAGCCAAACCTATGACGCAGGTGACCGCAGTGCAAAAAATCGAGGACCTGCCGCAAGATGATCTAGACGATTGGGATGACTTTTGATCGGGCGGCGAATTTTCAAGGTGCAATAATGTCGAAAAAGATACGTGTTCTGGTGGTTGATGACAGTTCAACGATGCGAAGCCTCATTCGGATTGGGATTGAGAAGGACCCTAGAATTGAGGTTGTCGGCGAGGCGGCCTCTGCGAATGAAGCTAGAGATCAAGTTCGATCACTAGCTCCGGACGTTTTGACTTTGGATATCGAAATGCCTGGGATGAATGGGCTTGATTTTCTTCAAAGGCTCATGCGCGCGCGCCCCACACCTGTTGTGATGTTGTCTTCAGTAACGGCAGAAGGAAGTGACGCAGCTGTCAAAGCACTTTCTCTAGGAGCGGTCGAATGCATTTTGAAACCGCGTCTTTCAGTCGGTCGAAACCCATTTGAAAACTTGTCCGAAACCCTTCTGATGGCTTCCGAAGCACAGGTTGTACACCGTGTCGGAATGCGGGGTGCAAAAAGATCCATTCCTGATCACCACCAGAGATGGAATGGGAAGTTTGTTATGATTGGCGCCTCAACAGGTGGGGTAGAGGCACTTGAGTATATTCTGTCTTGCCTCCCACATGATTGCCCTCCAATCCTAATTACACAGCATATGCCAGAACAGTTTTTGGTGAACTTCGCCGATAGATTAAACAGGTTATCGAAGCCAACTGTTAAGCTGGCACAAAGTGGAGACATGCCAAAGGTGGGTGAAGTGTTGCTTGCTCCTGGAGGCGCGTTCCATCTGGTTTTAACTGACGAACCCAGCCCGAAGGTACGTCTATTGCGTGCGCCGAGGCGATCAGGGCACAGGCCATCAGTTGATGAAATGATGTTGTCAGCAAAGCATTTTGCGCATCGGACTGTCGGTGTGATCTTGACCGGAATGGGTTATGATGGGGCAGAAGGTATCCGGGTGTTAAACTCGAATGGGGCGGACTGTTATGCGCAGGACCAAGCCAGCTCCGTTGTATATGGGATGCCCAAGATGGCTTTTGAGAAAGGAGGGGTGAGAAATATTCTACCTCTCCGAAAAATCCCGGAGGCCATTCTGAAGGCCTGCGCAAAAGTGTAGCAGAAAGGCTTGCTCAATGAACCAGTTCTCATCACTTTTACAGCAATCAACGCGCACTTACATCTCGCAAGGTGAATTTGCGATTGAGCAGGGGCAGGACAAAGTCATTGCGACACTTCTGGGATCTTGTGTTTCAGCTTGTCTGTGGGATGGCGTGATTGGCGTTGGGGGGATGAACCATGTTCTCTTCACGGATGATACTCAAAATGCTGAAGAGGTGTTTGGGCATGGTGTCAATGGAATGGAACTTCTGATTAACGGTTTAATCCAAAGAGGCGCACGCCGTTGCAACTTGAAGGCAAAGGTGTTTGGTGGCGCCCGCATGATCGCGGGTCTATCTGATGCCGGGCGCAGGAACGGTGAGTTCGTCGTTGATTTTTTGAAGCGCGAAGACATTGAATATGTTGGTGGAGATTTAGGGGGGGATAAAGCTCGGCGTTTGGAGTTTTGGCCTGCTTCTGGCCGAGCACGGCAAAAGTTTGTTCTCAAAGATATCTTAGTTACCGCGCCCCAAAAGATCGAAGTAAATGACGTAGAGTTATTTTAACGACTACTAGAATCGTAAAGGGCTGCTCGTGAGAGCAGCCCTTTTTTGCCATATTTTAGAACCAAGTTATATCGTCAGTTTGGTGTAGTTGGTCGTCAATTTTTCGTTCGTTCGGAAAAAGTCGATGCCGGAGACTTTCCAAGTGAATTGCATTCTTGAGCTTCATGTCATCCACCATAGTAGCAGGGACCATTTTGGCGGTTTCGCCGACCAAATTGGCAAGGTCGACGAGGGTTTGCTGCATTCGGTCAATATCCTGAATTACATGCATTTCAACCGTTAAATCGGGGTGATGAGCTGTTTCCAAAAGAGCGGAAATTGCCCATTGAATCTCTTTGCAGAGATGCGCAAGGTTTTCCAACTCTCCCGAAGCGGCCATAAGTGCTGTGCTTTTTGCAGGTTGGTCGGAATGCATTGATGGCTTCATATCTCCTGACATGGACGCACCTATAGTCTACCAACAATCGCCTCGATCGCCACTCGGAGCTGGTCTGGCTGGAATGGCTTTTTTACAAAATTATTCATCCCAAGCTTTTTGCCATACTCGATGATTTCGCGATCCGCTTTTCCCGTGATAAGCAAGAAACCGACCCCTTTGGTTTGTGGTGTGGTGCGCAAGGAATGTAATAATTGAAGACCGTTCATGCCTGGCATGTTCATGTCGGAAATCACCAAGTGAACCGGCCAGGTTGCAATTTTCTGCAACGCGCTTTGCCCGTCGACTGCCGTCTCAATTTGTTGAAGCCCGAATCCTTCAAGCGCTTGTGTGATGAGGCCGCGACTGGTCGACATATCATCAACGACAATGGTTCTTAACTGATCTCGAAGTGCCATTTTATTCCTTTCGGCATCGACTTGCCATGAGCCTTAACTTTTGCGAAGGCGGTATGCTGTGTCGCCTAATGTCTCGAACTGATTTTGAAATCCGTCAGAGATACGTTCTGAATGGCCAAGAAATAGCCATCCTCCTGGGCGTAAAATCTTTGAAAACTTGCCCCATAGGGTATCTTGAGTTTTCTGGTCGAAATAGATGACAACATTCCGGCAGAAAATGACGTCGAATTGGCCTTGCATGGGCCATGTGTCCAGCAAGTTCAGCCTTCGAAATGAGATTAGTTTACGCAAGCTTTCTTGTGCACTCCACTGGCGTTCAGAGTTATTTGAAGGGACTTCGGAGAAGTATCGCTCTCGTAGTTCGGTACTGAGGCCTTCAATCATGCGTTCCGGATATTCTCCTTTGCGAGCAAAATCGATCACTCTTGGATCTATATCTGAGGCAAGGATTTTCAAGTCAGTATTGGTGTTGAGGAAACCGCTTTCATAAAGAGAAACGGCAAGAGAATAGGGTTCTTGACCATTTGAACACCCTGCTGACCAAAACCGGAGGGGGCGGTTACGTTGGTTTGCCAGATCCGGAAGAACCTGACTGGTCAGCAACTTGAAATGGTGGTTTTCTCTATAAAAATGAGAAACATTTGTCGTGAGCGCTGAGATCAGCTCGATACGTTCTTGGCCACCATCATCGCTTTGGATAAAGTCGCAATAAGCGCCGAAGCTATTTAACCCCAGATGACGCAAGCGTCTGGCAAGGCGTGTGCGCACCATTGCTGCCTTGCTTGACGCAATTGACAAGCCCGCCGCGTCATAGGCGAATTTGGAAATCCGTTTGAAGGATTGGTCGTCCAAGCTCGGCCCAGATAGGGAGTTGAAGCTTTCTTGATCGCTTAAATTCACGCGGCTTCCTCGTTTGTTTCGGGCATTACTGCATTCAAGTCCAGAACGCGGATCATCCGATCATTGACTATTGTCAAAGCGGAAACGAAATTTCTGTTCTGATCTGCGCGCATTTCTGGGGGTGGTTGCATGTCTTCTTGCGAGATTGACAAAATGTCAGACACAGCATCGACCATTAACCCAACAGTCCGCTCGCCAACGGCGACAACGATGATGACGTTACGATCATTTTTTTGCTCTTCCTGCATTCCAAGTCGTTTGGCCAGATCGATGATTGGCAAAACTGCGCCTCGGAGGTTGATTACGCCCCGAACATAGCTTGGGGAATGTGGCAGAGACGTTGCTTGGGCTCCGCCGCGGATTTCACGAACGCTCATGATATCAACGGAGTAGTCCTGCCCTCCAACCAGGAAAGACAATAGTTCAATTTCATCACCGTCTTTGTGAATATCGGGTGTTTTTGAAGTGTCAGTCATAAGGTTATCCCGCAATTTTTTCGAGGTTTGACATGGGGCGCGTGCGGCCACTGGACTGGGTGATCAGGTCGACCGGATCAAGGATAAGAGCTATTTTTCCGTCGCCAAGAATGGTCGCAGCGGCGATACCCGGGACACGCCCATAACTGTCTTGCAGACCTTTGATGACCACCTGGCGTTGGTCTTCGATGGCGTCAACCACAACGGCTGCACGAGAGCCATCCTCTTGCATGATCAAAAGGACAACGGTTCCTGAGTAGTCGCTTAGGGGTTCGCGATATCCGAGTTCTGCCCCCAAATCCAATAGCGGTACAAACGTGTTGCGAATATTGACCACATGGGTTTCGGGGCCAAATTCCAGCAAATCGCTTGGCGTAAGGGTTAATGTTTCGAGGATTGAGTTGAGTGGAACAACCAGCGTTTCTTTCGCAACGCTGATAATCATGCCGTCCAGGACGGCAAGCGTGAGCGGGAGGGAGATTGAGAAAGTCGTCCCTTTTCCGCGTTCCGAGGTAATGGAGATCCGTCCACCCAAAGCCTGAATAGCGCTGCGGACGACATCCATACCCACACCGCGTCCTGAAAGGTTTGATACTTCTTTTGCTGTGGAAAAACCCGGAAGAAAGAGAAGGTTATCAATCTCTGTGTCTGTCAATTGAAGCTCGGGGGGCACAAGCCCTTTCTCGACGGCAATCTGATGCACTTTCTCGCGGTTGATACCGGCACCGTCATCAGATACCTCAATAACCACACGGCCTGAGCGGTGCATTGCGGTCAGATGTACGTTCCCAGCCGCGGATTTACCTGAAGCTTCTCGTTCTGCGTTGCTTTCAAGCCCATGATCAACGGCGTTGCGGATCATATGGGTCAGGGGGTCAGCCAGCCGCTCGATCACGGTTTTGTCGACCTCGGTGTTTTCACCCTCGGTCTTTAGGCGAACATCCTTGCCGATATCCGCAGAAGACTCGCGAACAATTCGGCCCATCCTCTGAAATAAGGATTTTACCGGCTGGGCCCGGATCATCATAACGCTTTCCTGGATGTCACGGGTGAGTTGCAAAAACTCCTCCAGTCCAGTTCGAACCGTTGAATTTGGCGGTAGTCCAGCCTCTTCGACGCTTTGCGTCAGCATGGCTTGGTTGATCACAATTTCCCCAACCAAATTTACCAACCGGTCGATACGATGCAGGTCGACGCGTACTGTCGCACGAGGGGCCGTGGCTGCGCCGCTGGCTTTTGGAGCGGGCTTGGTATCTTGGCTGGGTGTGGCTTGTGCAGGCTTTGCATCTGTCGCGGGGGGGGAGGGAGGTGAACTCTTTTCGGGTGCCACGAATGGCGTTTCGACGCTGGGGTTTTCAGCAGCAGCGGGCATTGGCAAAGGGGGCAGCTCTGGTGCCAAGTCTGGTGCCAAGTCAAGATCAGGCAATAGGCTTGCCATTGCAGGGCTATTTTCGGTGATTTCCAAACGGCAAATCCCATCAACGAAATCAAAGACTTCTTTGATGGCGGCTTCCCCCTCGGAGGTTGTGAGTTGAATGGTCCAGATCATTGTGCCGATCTCGGCTGAAAGCTGGTCCAGATCCGGCAGAGACTTGGTTTCGCAGGTGACGTGCATGTCGCCGAGCTCGCGGAGGGCGCGCAAGAGGAAAAGAGGTTCGTTGCCTAGGCTATAAAGTTCGTTTTCCGGTTCGAAAACAATCGTATAGCTTGGTTCGCTCGCAGGGATTGGATCCGCGTCAATCCCCGGTAAATCCAAAGACAGGGTCATCGGTTGGAATTCCACCTCTTCCTCGTCTTCATCCTCAGCGGAGCTGCCCAATAGGCTATCGATTTCGGTAAGGACCTGGGCTGTACGGCTTGGGTCATGGGGTTCATTCTCGCGCGCTTCACGCACCAGATCCGCTAGAATATCGCCGCACTGGAAAAACAGTTTGAGCACATCATGCGTCGCCTCCAACTTATCGGAGCGGACATCATCCATGGCCGTTTCAAATCGGTGTGCAAATTTTACAAGATCATCGAGGCCAAATGCCCCCGCGCCACCTTTGATCGAATGAACCGCGCGAAACACAACATTGACCGTTTCGCTATCGGCTTCGCCCTCATCCATCAATTGCAAGCCGTCT
Organism: Aliiroseovarius lamellibrachiae; assembly: GCF_018599245.1. Taxonomy (GTDB): domain Bacteria; phylum Pseudomonadota; class Alphaproteobacteria; order Rhodobacterales; family Rhodobacteraceae; genus Aliiroseovarius; species Aliiroseovarius lamellibrachiae. Next base: position 125,786 of record NZ_JAHEVJ010000010.1, on the reverse strand, counting down.
TGCAAGCTTTCGAGAAGTTCATCGCATTCGATAAAAAATGACGCTTTGATTTCTGCCATAGGATCTGACATGAGCCTTACCCCGCTACCATTTTCAGAGCTTTGACCAGTTTTTGCGGGTCAAATGGTTTGACAATCCATCCGGTTGCACCAGCTTGGCGGGCACGGGTTTTCATGTCGTCCGCGCTTTCTGTGGTGAGCACCAGAATTGGAATGCCTCGATATTTTTCTTGGGACCGTACGGCGTCGATGAACCCAAATCCGTCCATCCGCGGCATATTGATATCTGTGATAATCGCGTCTGGGGGTGTCATTTCGTCTAGGACCTCAAGCCCATGCACGCCATCTTCGGCGAGATGTGCATCAATTCCTGCACCCGTCAGTGTTAGTCGCACCATATCGCGCATTGTTCGTGAATCATCAACGGCCAGAACTTGCATGTTTATGCGGCCTCCCATTTACTGATGGTGTCAGAGTTGAAGCCCAGCAAATTGAGTTGCTCAGCACATTCCAGTGATGCGTTGGAAAAGGTTAATGTTTTCCCATCTTGGGCCCATGTTTTTGCGGCAGACCGGATGACCTGAAGACAGAGAGCGCCCAGTTGGGTGACCTCTTTCGCATCCAGTGTCAGATCCTGGCCGCGGTATGCCAAAATATTCTCTTTCAGCGGGTCGGCCGCGCGAAGATCAAGTTTTGCGTTGAGAGTAAGGTTTGTGCCGCTCATAACTGTCCCCTGATGGCATGTGCGCAATTCACTGTCACAAGATGCCCTTTCAAAAATCCGGTGTAGAAATATGTAGGACAGGGAGAGTTAAGATTGGCTTACACCGAGATATTTTTTCCAAAAGTGGAAGAGTGGCGCACAAATCCGCGGTGCAACCTTTCCAGGAAATTGCGCGCGGTGCGGTCCTCTCTTGCCCATTTCCACCGCGATTGATATTGCGAGGGTCAAAGTCATGAACAAGGGACGGACCCATGCGGGCAGAGGCTCAGAACAACGTAGATGCGACCGAGAAATCCTTGGCCTTGCTGCGCCAGCGCATTGGGTGGGAGACCGCCGAACATCGGTTGGAAGAGTTCAATGCCATGACCGAGGATCCTGATCTGTGGAATGACCCAGAGCGCGCGCAAAAGCTGATGCGTGAACGCCAGTCGCTTTTGGATGCGGTCAACAATTACAAAGCCATGGCGCAAGAGCTTCAGGACAATATTGACCTGATTGAGCTTGGTGAAATGGAAGACGACGCAGAGGTTGTGGCCGATGCCGAAGGGGCCTTGAAGGTGTTGGTGGAAAAGGCGGCTGCGGCGGAATTGGAAGCGCTGCTTGATGGTGAAGCGGACGGCAATGACACCTTCCTCGAGATCAACTCAGGTGCGGGCGGCACCGAAAGCTGTGACTGGGCCTCGATGCTTGCACGCATGTATGTCCGCTGGGCTGAGGCGCACGGATATAAAGTTGAACTGCAATCGGAAAGTGCTGGCGAAGAGGCGGGGATCAAATCCGCGTCGTATAAAATCTCGGGCCATAATGCATATGGCTGGCTGAAATCGGAAAGCGGAGTGCACCGTTTGGTGCGCATTTCGCCCTATGACAGCGCCGCCAAACGCCACACATCCTTTAGCTCGATCTGGGTCTATCCGGTGGTGGATGACAATATTGAAATTGATGTGAACCCAGCCGATATTCGCATTGATACATATCGGTCGTCCGGGGCCGGGGGCCAGCACGTAAACACCACCGACTCTGCGGTTCGGATCACCCACCACCCCACCGGGATTGTTGTGACCTCATCCGAGAAATCGCAGCACCAAAACCGTGACATTGCCATGAAGGCCCTGAAATCTCGGCTTTATCAAATGGAGCTCGACAAACGGAACGCCGCCATCAACGAAGCCCATGAAAACAAGGGGGACGCGGGTTGGGGCAACCAAATTCGGTCCTATGTTCTTCAGCCATACCAGATGGTCAAAGATCTGCGTACGGGGCATGAAACGTCTGACACCAAAGGTGTACTGGACGGCGATCTGGACGCGTTCATGGCGGCCGTTTTGGCGCAAGACGTGGCAGGCAAATCCCGTGCCGAAGCCAACGCCGAAGACTGATCGGATCAACATCGCAAAAATTTGGGGCCCACGGGCCCCTTTTTTGTGTCGGAAAGGGATTATGGACAGAGAATTGGCGGGCCTGCGGAAATTCACATGTTCATAATCTTGACGCATGGCCCGCAAGGCGCAACACTCTCTTTACGCGCGAAAACAGAAACATAAACAAAGCGTATTGGGAGAGAGAATGACAGATGTGACACATCCGGAGGCCTCGGTGCCGCCGACAATTGGACAGGTAACCTTTGGCGATATCGGTGCGGCCCTGCGCGCGGGCTGGTCAGATTTCAAATCCGCCCCGGCCTTTGGGTTGTTTTTTGCCCTGTTTTACGTGATTGGCGGGATCGTCATTTACCTTGAATTGGGTGTATTGGAACAGAGCTATTGGATTATTCCAGTGGGGCTTGGCTTTCCGCTACTGGCACCTTTTCTGGCCGTTGGGCTTTATGAAGTCAGCCGACGAATCGAGACCGGAGAAGAGCTGGACTGGGCGAAAATCCTGGGTGCTGTGGTCAACCAAAAGGATCGTCAGTTCCCCTCTATCGCCATGGTTTTGATCATGGGCTTTATGTTCTGGGTCTTTGTGGCGCATCTGGTGTTTACGCTGTTCATGGGGCTGGAGCCGCTGACCAATATCACCTCTGACTGGCGCGAGGCGTTGCTCAATCGCAATGGGATTACCATGTTGCTGGTGGGGTCCGCAGTCGGTGGCGGCATGGCGTTCATTGCCTTTTCGATCACCGTGACCAGCCTGCCGCTTTTGTTGGATCGCGAACTTGATTTCATCACGGCGATGATTTCATCGTTCCAATTGGTGATACAAAACCTGATCCCGATGCTCGCGTGGGGGGCTGTTATTACGGTGCTGATGGTTCTCGCCATGCTGCCGTTTTTCCTTGGGCTTTTTGTGATCATGCCTGTGCTTGGCCATGCCACCTGGCACCTCTATCGCCGTTCGATGAGCTTTGATGACTAAGCCTGGAAATTGGTTTCACAGACCAAAAAAGCCGCTGTCGGATCATCCCGTCAGCGGCCTCTTTTATGAGTGAAGGTATTGTTTTCTTTACTCTTTTGCAGCAGGCTTCGGCATAGGGGGTAAGGATTTTGTTCCGCCGCCCAATGGGTCATCCTGACGCTGAACGGTGCCTTCGAAATGCGCGCCGCTTTCAATTGCGATGGTCTTATGGATGATGTCACCCTCAACCCGCGCGCTAGAGGTGAGCCGGACCTTTAGGCCACGCAAACGGCCGATGATGCGGCCATTGATCACCACATCGTCGCCAACGACTTCGCCTTTGACCGTGGCGCCTTCGCCAACCGTCAACTGATGGGCACGAATGTCGCCTTCAACGGTGCCTTCGACAATGATGTCTCCGGTCGATTTGATGTCGCCCTTGATCACAATGTCCGATGACAAAGTGGATGCAGGCGGTTTGGCCTTGGGGGTCGCAGGCGGGGCTGCGGGGGTCGGCACGGCGGGCTTTTCAGCCGCTGCTGGTTTTGCGTCGCTGTCGCCGGCTTTCGGGCCAGGCTCGTTGATCCTAGATTTAGAAAACATCTTGTCCTGCCTTGATGTAGATCATCGGGTTGATGGGTTTGCCACCGACTCGCACTTCGTAATGCAGATGTGGGCCAGTAGAACGTCCGGAGTTTCCAATATCACCAATTCGATCCCCGCGCGAGACCCTTTGGCCTTTTTTCACGCGAATGGCAGATTGGTGCGCATAGCGGGTTTCAATGCCGAACTCATGTTGGATCTTGACCAGACGGCCATAACCCGAGCTCCACCCAGCGTGGGTGACAACCCCATCCGCAGGGGCGTAAATCGGTGTCCCAATCGGGGCAGCAAAATCGGTGCCATAATGCATGCGGCCCCAACGACGCCCAAATCCGGATGTAAAGCGAAAGCCGGATTTCACCGGCATGTCGAACGGCATCTTTTGCGCGGCGATCCGATAAAGGTTCATGCGGTCCAATTGACCAAGGATGTCATTGGCGCGGGCGGCCTCTGGATCCAACGTTCCCCCACGGGTCGACAGGATCATCGGCGTCAGGGGGCCACCTTGGCCCGAATACCCCCGTTTGATCTGTCCTAGGATGTGATCCACAGACATGCCCGATTTGCGGAACATATTGTCCAGCGGTTCAAGCGAAATGGTCACGGCGTCTTCGAGTTGGCGGAAGATCTGGTCATTGCGTTCATCCCGCAGGCGGGTCTCATAAACCATGCTTTGGGCGTATTGCTCCGCCTCGGCGGATTTCCCGGCCATCAGATCCCGCTCGGCTGCGGTGTTTTCCAGCGCGGTGGTCAGAAAGCTAACGGTGTTGCGGGCCTCTGGCGGCATTGGGGCGGCGGTTGCTGTCCCATCGGTCTGGGCGACTTGCAACCCTTTAACGGTGTCGCGGGCTTCGTCACGTTCGCTCATGGTGCGGCGCAGGGTGCCTTGGATCACACCAATCCCGGTTTCAAGCTCTTTGCGGCGCTCTTCAGAGGCCAGCAGTTCACTTTGCATTTCTGAAATTTCAGTCAGGGCTAGATTAAAGCGCACCTGAGCTGAGGCGGCCTCGCTCGCGCGGGTGTCGCGCTCTTCTGACAAAACCTGAAGACGTTCTTCGTAAAGCTGTTTTTCGCGGCGTGCCTGATCGCGCATATTGCCCGAGCCGATGGAATCCATCAACAAAACCGCAGTGGCGATGATGGACCAAGCGATAAACGCGGCTGAACCGATCCAACCAAGTGTTTGTGTCATAGGGGACAGGCGGATAAACCGGGTGCCCTCCTCAGATCGTAGGAACAAGCGTTGTTCCGGAAAAAACCGTTCCAGCGCGTGATTAACCTTGTCAATCAGACGTGTCTTCACATTCACACCATTGCCTGACCCGGATGGGCCAATCCCTTTCCCTTGGCGCTTTTGTCCAGCAGGTTCCGTTAAAACCCGCCCCCCAAAAAGCGCACGCGAGGTGCTTAGCGCGCAGACCCCATTGGTGCAAGAAAATTTGCGTTTTCCCGGGCCAATGCATTGAAACGCGCGGGATATTGCCGATGGTGCGGGGCGCCAAAACCTGCCTTGTGAATTTGCCGAGGTTAACCGGGTGTGCCGCGGTTTTTGCCGGGTGTTTCTTCGGTCAGGGGCCAGTAGAAATCTGGCGGCAATCCTGCCTCGGCGCGTTTTTCTTCATTAAAGGGTGGGCGCAGCAACCCGTGGAAGTATTTGCGCACCAATCGGTGGAATTCGTCTTTTGGATCAAGCTCATGGCGGCCACAAAGAAAGTGGAACCATTTTGATCCATAGGCCACATGCCCCACCTCTTCGGCGTAAATCACCTCCATCGCGGCGACGGTTTCACTGTCTTTGGCGCGGCGAAAAAGCTCGATCATGCCGGGGGTGACATCCAGCCCGCGCGCCTCTAGCACCATGGGAACAACGGCCAATCGGCCCATGAAATCGTCTTTGGTGTCTTCGGCGGCGCGCCACATGCCCGCGTGGGCGGCCAGCGCGCCATAATGGCTGCCGAGGGCCTCAAGGCGGTCTGATACCAAGTTGAAATGATTGCTTTCTTCATCAGCGGCCTTGACCCAGTCGTCAAAAAAACCGGCGGGCATTTTGATGTGGGAAAACCGTGCGATAATGTCCCAGTGCAGGTCCACGGCGTTCAGCTCGATGTGGGCGACCGCATGTAACAGCGCGATGCGCCCTTCTGGTGTGCCGGGCTTGCGCTTTGGCACATCGCGGGGGTCTTTCAGTTCGGGAGTGTCAGGCCGGGCGGGGTAATCGGGCGGGGTCGCGCGTCCCACATCGGGGAAATCGCCGTCTTCACGCGCGGCAAACCAGTCGCGGGCATATTGACGGGACAGGGCCGCCTTTGCCCGCCCATCTGCGGTGCGCAAGACGTCATTTGCCATTTCTGCCAAGGGTTTGCTGAGCGTGGACATGATTATTCCCCCCGAACCAGGGCTGTTGCGGCCTCGAGCACCTCTTGCGCGTGGCCCTTCACCTTCACCTTGGTCCAGACCCGCGCGATCACACCATTTTCGTCAATCAAAAATGTGGTCCGGGTGATGCCCATATAGGTGCGGCCATAGTTCATTTTCTCGCCCCAAGTGCCGTAAGCCTCGCAAACTTCTGTTTGGGCGTCGGACAAGAGCGGCACGGACAACCCGTGTTTTGCGATGAAATTTTCGTGCCGTTTCACACTGTCTTTCGAAATGCCGAAGACCCGCACGCGCAGGGCTTCAAAGTCGGGCAGCAACGCAGAAAAATCCAGCGCTTCACTGGTGCAGCCGGGCGTGTTGTCTTTGGGGTAGAAGAACAAAACCACCAGCCCCGGCGCTGATCCAGCGGCCGCGCGCGGCAGGGGGATGGCAGGCATGTCCGTTTGTGGCCCAACTTGAGGCAGATTGAACTCTGGCGCGTTTGCGCCGATTTCAAGAGGCTGTGCCGGCATCTCTTGGTTTCCTTTACGCTGGGCTCTAGCAATACTAAGGCTTTCGTTTTACTGGCAAACGCAGCAAGATGAAAGCAGGCCAAGGCAAGACGACAAGAATGCGTCTGCAAATTTGGACCGATGGGCAGAGAAGGGCGGATTGCACGGCATGAGCCAGGGCAATAAAACCGATCAGACGGGAAAAAAACCGGGGAAAGTGCCGGAGGATCCCCTTGGGTCTGTTGATCCAATTCTAAGCACGTCTGTGGATGTGGATGAACACCTGTTGCCCAATTTGCCCAAGTTGACCGGCGCAGACGTCCCAATCAATGCCCCCCCGGAAGAGGATTTGCCAGAGGCGGAGCCCATTGTTCAGCCGCCGGATACGGCAGATGCGGCAAGCTTTCCGCTCGACGATCATGTGATTGTTCCGGGCCCGGATGGCCCCATGTGCCCGATCGCCGCACGCAAGGCCCGCCGACGCCGCCGCTTGAAATGGCATGTCAGTATTTGGTCGATCTTGTTGATTTTGCTTGCGATTTTATTCGTTGTGATACTGTCAATGTCCATGACCGGGCGGGTGGTGTCGCTGCCAAATTGGATGACAGAGCGGATCGAGGCTGGGATCAATGCCCAAACGGACCGCGCTGATTTATCTTTGCACCGTGTGGATCTTGGCATCAGCCCGCATGGGATCCCGCGTCTGCGTCTGGTTGATGTGGGGGTGCGTGATCTGACCGGGCTGGAAGTGGCGCGGTTGAACGCGGTTGAAGGCGGGTTGCGCCTGAGCGATGCGCTGCGTGGAAATTTGAAACCAGCATGGTTACGCTTGTTTGGCGCGCAGGTGACGCTGCGCCGACGGGCGAACGGCGAGTTTGATCTGACCTTTGGCACCGGCGGCGGGGCCACCGGGGATCTGGCTTCGATCTTGGATTTGATTGACAGCGAGTTCACCAACGGCAGTTTGGCGGACCTTCAGGATATCTCGACCGAGGGGCTGACCATTACTCTGGAAGATGCGCGTTCCGGCCGGTTGTGGCAGGTCACGGATGGGCGGATGAAGGTCACACATAACGATGAAGCGGTTGATATTACTGTGTCATTTGATGTGTTTAACCAAACCGAAGAACTGGCGGAAACTGTGCTTGGCTTTCGCGCCTTTAAGGGGCGCTCTGGGGCCAGTCTGACGGCCACGTTTAAAAATGCACGGGCCGTCGACATCGCCGCGCAATCTCCTGTTCTGGCCTTTTTAGGGGTGGTGGATGCGCCCATTTCGGGGGCGTTACACACTGTGATCAGTGACGCAGGGACAATCGGCGATCTTGCTGGAACACTGGAGTTTGGCGCAGGGGCTGTTCGTCCAGATCCAGGGGTGGAGCCGATCGAATTTGAGGGCGGTAAGGTCTATTTGGATTATGATCCAGAGAGAGAGCGCCTTGATTTCACAGAGCTTTCCGTAACGACGGATTGGGGTGAGGCCCGGATCGAGGGGCAAGCCTATCTACGCGGATGGGACGCAGGCTGGCCAACAGAAATGATCGGACAGCTTGATCTTACCTCGGCGCTGATCAACCCTCCGGGGGTTTTTGAGGCACCGGTTGCGTTGACTGGGGGCGGGGCTGACTTTCGCCTGAGATTGGCGCCATTTACCTTGGAAATTGGGTCTCTGTCGGTCATCCAATCAGATTTGCGGCTGACGGGCTCGGGCCGGGCCGCGGCAGATGCAAGGGGCTGGGATGCGGCGCTGCAATTGCACGCGGACAAGGTTTTACCCGAACATGTGGTTGCGTTTTGGCCGATCCATAAAACGACGCGCACCCGGGATTGGATCATCAAGAGTGTTTTTGACGGGCAGCTGACCAATGCCACCGCGGCGGTGCGCCTGTTGCCCGGTGCAAAGCCTGATCTGTCTTTGACGGCTGAGTTTTCCGGGATGCATGCCCAGGTGGTGAAGGGTATGGTTCCGGTCAAGGATGTTGCCGGGCGGTTGTCTATATACAATAAACAGTTGGTCGCCGCTGCTGACACTGGGCATGTGCAGCCCGAGGGGCACGGGGCCATTGATTTGGCTGGCACGGTCTTTGTGATCGACGATATCACGCAAAAACCCTCTCCTGCGCGGGTGGATTTGGCGTTACGGGGTGATGTTCCCTCTGCGCTTGCCTTGCTGGATAAACCGCCGTACCGAATCTTCAAAACCTCCAAAACCATAGGGGCTGACCTTGCCCGTGGCGGACAGTTTGACCTGACCGGGCAAGTGGATCTCGTGCTCAAACCAAAATTGGCACCGGGCGAGGTCCGCTATGATATTGCAGCAACTTTGCGCGATGTTGTGAGTGAAAAACTGGTTCCAGATCATCAGCTTCGGCTGCGACGCGCCACTGTGACGGCCGGAAATTCTGGCATTGAGCTTTCGGGTCAGGGGCGGCTGGACAGCGCGCCTGTGACTGCACGTTGGGTGCAGGATCTGTCATCGCCCGATGCGCGGGGCCGCTCGCAGGTGACTGGGACGGTGACACTAAGTGATGCGGCGTTGCGAGATCTGAACATCATTGCCCCCAATGGAGCCGTGCAAGGGCAGGCCGAGGCGCGTTTTCAGGTCGATCTCGCCGCGGATAATGCCCCGCGCCTGTCGCTTCGGTCTGACTTAAAGGGGATGGGGCTTTCCATTGGATCGCTGGGGTGGTCCAAGCCGAAAAACAGCACCGGATCGCTTGCGGTTGATGCCATCCTGAGCAAACCCGCCCAGGTCACCCGTTTGGATGTCGAGGCGCCGGGATTGTCAGCACAGGGCAAAGTGTATCTTTCGCCCGGCGGTGGATTGGACGCTGCACAGTTCGACCGCGTGCAACTTGGCGGTTGGCTGGATGCGCCGGTCACATTGACGGGGCGTGGGGCCGGGCAACCTTTGGCCATTTCGGTCACCGGGGGCGAGGTTGATATGCGCCGAGCAACCTTGGGATCCGGCACCCGGGGCAGCGTTCCGGGGGCGGTGCCGATCAGTTTGATCCTTGATCGCTTGGTGATTTCAAGCGGCATCACGCTGACCCAGTTTGAAGGCAATTTTGTGCAAAACAACGGCACGTCAGGCACGTTTCGCGCACGCGTGGGGGGCGGGGCCCGGATCAAAGGGACCGCAGCCCCGCAAGCCAATGGCACCGCGTTTCGGATCAGTGCCACAGACGCCGGTGCGGTGCTGCGCGATGCGGGGGTGTTCAAGACCGCCCATGAAGGGCAAATGGAGCTGATCCTGACCCCCGGCGGTGGCAAAGGCGTGTATGAGGGTGAGCTGAAAATTAAAAGTGTCGACATCAAAAACGCCCCGGCTATGGCGGAGCTTTTGTCCGCTGTTTCGGTGGTGGGCCTGTTGCAACAGCTTGGCGGAAAAGGAATTTCTTTTACAGACGTCGAGGCGCGTTTCCGGTTGGATCCTGACAAGGTTACGATTTACCGCAGCTCAGCGGCGGGCCATTCCATGGGGATTTCGATGGATGGCTATTATCACCTTGGCACCGGTCAGATGGAGATGCAGGGGGTGGTGTCGCCGTTTTTCATTGTTAATTCTGCGGGGCGTCTGTTTGCGCGCAAAGGCGAGGGGTTGATCGGGTTTAATTATACGCTGAAAGGCACGCCGGAGGCACCCGATGTCGGGGTAAATCCGCTCTCGCTTTTCACGCCAGGAATGTTTAGGGACATCTTTCGACGGTCCCCGCCGCCAAAGCCCGATCAGTAACGTGACCAGCCGCCACGCGCACCCCCAAGACAGTTGAGACCAAATATGAAGCTGAGTGATTTTGATTTTGATTTGCCCGAGGCGCTGATTGCGACGCGTCCCGTGCGCCCGCGCCCTGCAAGCCGGATGCTGGTGGCTGGGCGCGATCAGATGGTGGATGCCCATGTGCATGACCTGTGTAAGTGGTTGCGCCCCGGAGATCGCTTGGTTCTGAACAACACCAAGGTTATTCCCGGTCGTCTGTTTGGCACGCGTACCCGGTCAGGTCAGGCGGAAGGGGAAGGCGTGGCCAAGCTGGAAGTCACCTTGCTCTCGCCGGTGCCTGATGGCAGTTGGCGCGCGATGGTCAAGCCGCTGCGCAAACTCCGCGAAGGGGAAGTGGTTGAATTTGCGGCGGGATTGAGTGCGGAAATGCTGGGCAAAGAGGACGGTCAGGCGCTTTTGCGGTTTAACATGACGGGGGATGCGTTTGATGCGGCGTTGCAGGTTGCGGGGCAAATGCCCCTGCCGCCGTATATCGCCGCAAAACGTGCCGCAGACGCGCAGGACGCGGAAGATTATCAGACAGTTTTTGCCAAACATACCGGGGCGGTCGCCGCCCCCACGGCCTCGTTGCATTTTGACCAAGATCTGTTGGACCGCGTGACCGAGATGGGCGTGGGGCTGACCCAAGTGACCTTGCATGTGGGCGCCGGGACGTTTCTTCCGGTGAAGGTTGATGATGTGCGTGACCATAAGATGCATGCGGAATGGGGCGAGGTTGGTGCGCAGGCTGTGGACGAAATTAATGCCACGAAAGCGGCCGGTGGACGGATTATTCCTGTGGGAACCACCGCGTTGCGCCTGATCGAAAGTGCGGCCACCGCACCGGGGCAGATCGCGCCTTGGGTTGGCGAGACGGATATTTTCATCAAACCTGGTTACAGATTTCAACTGGCAGATGCGTTGATGACCAACTTCCACCTGCCCAAATCGACCTTAATGATGTTGGTCTCGGCCTTGATGGGGGTGGAGCGGATGCGCGAAATATACGCCCATGCCATTGAGAACCAGTATCGGTTCTTTTCTTATGGGGACAGCTCGCTGTTGCTGCCTCATCATTCCAGCACGACGAAGTGACGAAACACGACCTTATCGCGTCGTGATTGTCGGATAACTGACATGAAACCTCTTTATGCTAGGGGGTCAGATATCGGTAACGGAGGCCTCGATGCTTCAGGTTTTGTCAAGCTCATGGGCGCTTTTGCTCGGGATCATGTTGTTAATGGTGGGCAATGGTGTGCAAGGGACACTGTTGGGTATTCGTGGCGGGATCGAAGGGTTTTCGACCTTTGAGATGTCGGTGGTGATGTCGGGGTATTTCGCGGGCTTCCTGTTTGGCTCGCGTATGGCACCGATCATGATCCGCCGCGTGGGTCATGTGCGGGTCTTTGCCGCCCTTGGCTCGTTTATCTCGGCAGTGTTGATCCTGTACCCGGCTTTGGCCGATCCTTGGGCCTGGACCGTGCTGCGTGTGCTGATCGGGTTTTGCTTTTCCGGCGTTTATGTGACCGCAGAAAGCTGGCTGAACAACTCGTCTGACAATGAAAACCGGGGCAAGGCCCTGTCGCTTTACCTGATCGTGCAGATGGTGGGCATTATTGCCGCACAGGCCTTGCTGGTTCTGGGCGATCCCGGCGGCTTTATCCTGTTTATTCTGCCGTCGGTGCTCGTGTCGATCGCGTTTGCACCGATCCTTTTGTCGATCAGCCCAACGCCCGCGTTTGAGAACACCAAAGGGATGAGCCTGCGCGAACTTTTCACCATTTCGCCGCTGGGCTTTGTGGGGATCATGGTGATTGGTGGCGTCTATTCGGCGATGTTTGGGATGTCCGCGGTGTTTGGCAGCCAGGCTGGGCTGACCATCCCACAGCTCTCGTTTTTCGTGTCGATGTTCTATATTGGCGGGCTTTTGCTGCAATACCCTATTGGCTGGATTTCTGATCGTACGGACCGGCGTTTTCTTATTCTTGTGGTTTGCGCACTTGCGGGGCTCGCGTCGCTTTTGCCGATTGTCGTTGGCCCGACTTATATGATGTTTCTGATTGCGGCCTTCTTTATTGGCGGCATGATCAACCCGCTTTACGCGTTGCTGATCGCCTATGTGAATGACCTCATTGAGGTTGAGGATATGGCCGCCGCCTCGGCGGGTTTGGTCTTTATCAACGGTATTGGTGCAATCGCGGGGCCGGTTGTGACCGGTTGGATGATGGAAGCCTTTGGCCCGCTTGGATTTTTTGCCTATCTTGCCGTGCTGCTTCTGGCGCTGTTGGTCTATGGGACATGGCGATCAACGCAACGCGCGGCGCCTGAAATAGATGACACCAGTAGCTATATGAACGTCGGACCGAACATGTCAGCCGTGGTTATGGACATGGCGCAAGAGGTCTGGGCTGATGAGGCAAATGACGAAGATGCAACAGGGGCTACGCAACATTAATAAAAATTCTTGCGAAGGTGTAAAACTTTTGTAACGGTCACAGTTAGCAGGCATTGGGCGAGGAGGAAACCATGTGCACGCCGACAGAGATCGTGGATTTTTGGGTGAACGAGGTCGGTCCGGCAGGGTGGTATCAGGGATCAGAAGAACTGGACCAATCCATCCGGGATCGATTTGAACGTGAATGGGAGGCCGCACAGCGCGGACGTTATGACCTTTGGTTGACCGATGCAGAAAGTGCATTGGCCTATATCATTTTGATGGATCAATTTCCACGCAACATGTTCCGCGGGTCAGGGAAAGCTTTTTCAACGGACAGACTGGCCGTTGCCGCGGCCAAACGGGCCATTGCGGCGGGCTGGGATAAGCGGATCGAAGAACCGCAACGCCAGTTCTTTTATCTTCCGTTGATGCACAGTGAGAACCTTCCCGATCAAGAACGCTGTGTACGGTTGATGTTGACGCGGATGAACAGTGACGCGGCACCAAGCAATATCTTGCACGCGCGGGTGCATCGCGAGGTGATCCGCCGGTTTGGTCGTTTCCCATATCGCAATGACGCTTTATCTCGCAACTCGACCGGGGCCGAAGCATCCTTTGTTGAGCAAGGTGGATATGGCGCGGTGTTACAGCAGCTCACCGTGTAGTGGGCCAATATTTGGTGAATTTGGGGGGCTGTTCGCTAAGGCGTGCAGCCCTTTTTTTATTCCGTCATCGTGCTTACCTGACGATGAATGTTGCAAGCTGTTGATAATAATATGCAATGAGTGGATGTATTGGCAAAAATGCCACGCCTCTCAAACTCATTGATCCGTTCAACAAAATAGTTTAATGCCAAACTATCTTGAATTCAGGAGAGAGTCCCATGTCAGTGAACGCTTTTGATACAATCGTAGTTGGTGCCGGTCCGGGGGGCTATGTGGCCGCAATTCGTGCAGCCCAGCTTGGCCAAAAGGTCGCTATTGTTGAGCGTGAACACTTGGGCGGGATCTGCCTGAACTGGGGCTGTATCCCCACCAAAGCGTTGTTGCGATCCGCGGAAGTCTTTCACCTGATGCACCGCGCGGCTGAGTTTGGCCTGAGCGCTGGCAAGATCGACTATGACCTTCCTGCCATCGTTAAACGGTCTCGAGGGGTGGCCAAGCAACTGTCCTCGGGCATCGGCCACTTGATGAAAAAGAACAAAATCACAGTCTTTATGGGGGCGGCGACGCTGCCCAGAAAAGGCAAGGTTTCGGTGAAAACCGACAAGGGCACAGAAGAGCTGACCGCGCCAAATATCATTGTCGCCACCGGGGCGCGGGCGCGCGAATTGCCTGGGCTTGAGGCGGACGGAGATCTGGTGTGGACTTATAAACACGCATTGAACCCGCCACGCATGCCGAAAAAGCTGTTGGTCATCGGATCCGGTGCGATCGGCATCGAATTTGCGAGCTTCTTTAACACCCTCGGTGCTGACACAACCGTTGTCGAAGTGATGGATCGCGTGCTTCCTGTGGAGGACGCTGAAATTTCCGCCTTTGCAAAGAAGTCTTTTGTAAAACAGGGTCTTAAGATCATGGAAAAAGCCATGGTCAAGCAGCTTGATCGCGGCAAAGGTCAGGTCACTGCGCATATCGAAGTGGGCGGTAAGGTAGAAAAACAGACCTTTGACACTGTGATTTCTGCTGTCGGTATTGTGGGCAATGTCGAAGGCTTGGGGTTGGAGGAGCTGGGCGTGAAAATCGACCGCACCCATGTTGTTACGGATACGCATTGCCGTACGGGCGTTGAGGGTCTTTGGGCCATTGGCGACATCGCTGGCGCGCCTTGGCTCGCGCATAAAGCCAGCCACGAAGGCGTGATGGTGGCAGAGCTAATCTCGGGTCTGCACGCCCATCCCGTAAAGCCAGAAAACATCCCCGGTTGTACCTATTGTCACCCGCAAGTGGCGTCCGTTGGCCTGACCGAAGCGAAAGCGAAAGAGCAGGGGTTGGACATTAAAGTCGGGCGCTTCCCGTTTATTGGCAACGGTAAAGCCATCGCAATGGGGGATGCGGAGGGCATGATCAAAACCATTTTTGATGCCAAAACTGGCGAGCTTTTGGGCGCGCATATGGTTGGGCCGGAAGTCACCGAAATGATCCAGGGCTATCTGGTCGGAAAAACGCTTGAGACAACGGAAGAAGAGTTGATGCACACCGTCTTCCCGCATCCGACGATCAGCGAATCCATGCACGAAGCGGTGCTGGACGCTTATGACAAAGCGGTTCATATCTAATTGAAAAGGCCGGGTTTATGCCCGGCCTTTTGCTTTCGTCTGCTGTGGATTGGTGTGCGTCGCTTTGCCAGTCGGGGCTGATGTAACAATTCAGTCCGCGCGCCCCATCACGCCAGCGTCTCTTCCAGCTTGGCAATAATCGAGGTCCAGCCGCCTTGGTGATCATCACGGCTTTGCTCAGACGGAAAGCGGACGTGTCGAAGGGTCAGGTCGGTTCCGCCGTCTTTCGGCGCAAGGTCAAGCGTGACAACTGAGTTTTCCATGCTGTTATGGGATTCCCATGTAAAGGCAAGTTTTGTTGCACGATCAATGGTTTGATAGGTGCCTTCGTGGGGCAAGTCGCCCGCACCGGGGACGCGCATAAGGATGCGAAACCGCCCACCAACTTTGGCGTCCGATGTGGCTTCTGGCACGCTCACGCCTGCGCCAGGGATCATGAATTTCGACAACATCTTGGGGTCGAGCCAGGCGTCAAAAACGCGTTCGGGCGGATGGGGCAGGTGGCGGGAAATCTCAAGGGATAGTTCAGTCATTGTGATCCTCCTTCAAGGCAGCGTCGAGGGCGTCTAACCGAAGCGCCCAGATCGAGCGGAGTTCGGCAAACCATTGGTCAATCTCAGAAAGCGGCGCCATGTTCACCTCGATCAGATGTTCACGCCATTCTGTGCGACGCGTCACAAGCCCGGATCCTTCCAGAACTTTGATGTGCTTTGAGATCGAGTTCAGGCTCATCTCAAACCGGCGGGCAATATCCGTGACCCGCAGCGGGCCTTGTTGCGCCAAAAGGGTCAGGATGGCCCGGCGCGTTGGATCGGATGCAGCCTTAAGAACGGTGTTCAGGCGGTTGGATTTCTGTGGTTCAACCATATGGGTGAATAACATGGCGCATCAGTTCAGTCAACCAGTTGGGTGAATCATGTGTGTGCAGGGGTTTGATAGAGGCACAAAAAAATCCACGCGGCAGGGGCTGCGCGGATTTTATATCACTTTACAGAAGCTTATCTGGAGACTTCGCCACCTGCTTGGTGCCAGTGACCCAGCCCGCCGATGTTGTAAACCTGCTCATACCCCAATTTTTTCAGGATACGAATGCCCATCATCGACCGCGCCCCAGAGGCGCAATACAGTGCGATGGGTTTGGAGGGGTCGATTGCTTTGTTGAAATCTGGCCCCTTGGGGTCGCATTGAAATTGCATCACCGCAAGCGGGACCACAATTGCGCCTTTGGCTTTGCCGGTTGACCGCACTTCACTGTGATCGCGCACGTCAATCACGGTCAGCTCGCCCGCTTTGGATTTGCGTACCGCCTCGTCTGGCGCCATCTTTGCGCCGCCTGTCAAAAAGCCAAACATATCTGTTGTCCCGTCTGTAATGTCTTGTCTGCTGGGATATAGGGGTGTGTGGTTGTTGGTCAACAAGTTGAAAGGAGAAATATTCTAAAATGTGAATATTTATTATGGGTCAAGTAAAGAGTGATTGAGGCGAGACCTGTGTTCGTTTAATGTTCTCACTTTTCTGTTGTCCCCAAAGCCCGTTTGTCCTATCGGTTAAGGCAGTGTGAACAGGGGGCATTATGGCCGAGCTGAAAGAGATCCAGGTGCGCGGCGCGCGCGAACATAACCTGAAATCCATTGATGTGGATATTCCGCGAGACCAATTGGTGGTCATCACCGGCCTGTCCGGATCTGGAAAATCCAGTCTGGCCTTTGACACGATCTATGCCGAAGGGCAGCGGCGGTACGTCGAAAGCCTGTCCGCCTATGCGCGTCAATTCCTTGATATGATGGAAAAACCCGATGTGGATCACATTGCGGGTCTGTCCCCGGCGATCTCGATTGAACAGAAAACCACATCAAAGAACCCACGCTCCACCGTCGGCACTGTGACCGAAATTTATGACTATATGCGGCTGCTGTTTGCCCGCGCTGGTACACCTTTTTCCCCTGCCACGGGCCTGCCGATTGAGGCACAGCAAGTGCAAGATATGGTGGATCGGGTCATGGCGATGGAAGAGGGTACGCGGGCCTATTTGCTTGCCCCGATCGTGCGCGACCGAAAAGGTGAATATCGCAAGGAATTTCAAGAGCTTCAGAAAAAGGGCTTTCAGCGCGTCAAGGTGAACGGAGAGATGTATGAGCTCGACGCGCCGCCCACGTTGGACAAGAAGTTTCGCCATAATATCGATGTGATTGTGGACCGGATTGTGGTGCGTGAGGGCATGGAGCAGCGCTTGGCGGACAGTTTCCGCACGGCGCTTGATTTGGCGGATGGCATTGCCGTGTTGGAGACGGCCCCAAAGGAGGGGGAGCCGGAGCTTCACACCTTCTCTGAGAATTTTGCCTGCCCGGAATCAGGGTTCACCATTCCAGAGATCGAACCACGCCTCTTCTCGTTTAACGCGCCGTTTGGGGCCTGTCCGGTGTGTGACGGCCTGGGCAAAGAGCTGTTTTTTGACGAACGGCTTGTGGTGCCGGATGTGACCTTGCAAATCTATGACGGTGCCTTGGCCCCCTGGCGCAAAGGCAAGTCACCATACTTTTTGCAAACCATTGAATCCATTGCGAAACACTATGAATTTGATCGCAAAACCCCGTGGAAAGACCTGCCGAAACATGTGCAGCAGGTGTTCCTTTACGGCTCTGGCGATGCGGAAATCCCGTTTCGATTTGACGAAAGCGGCCGGGTGTATGAGGTGACGCGACCGTTTGAGGGGGTGATCCCGAACATGGAACGCCGCTACCGCGAAACGGACAGCAATTGGGTGCGTGAAGAGTTTGAACGCTATCAAAACAACCGCCCTTGTGGCGCGTGTAAGGGCTATCGTCTGCGGGATGAAGCGCTGGCGGTGAAGATTGCGGGCATGCATGTAGGGCAGGTTGTGCAACTGTCGATCCGCGAGGCTTTGGCCTGGATCGAAGATGCGCCAAATCACCTGAGCAATCAGAAAAATGAGATTGCCAAAGCGATCATAAAAGAGATCCGCGAACGGCTTGGGTTCCTAAATAATGTTGGCTTGGAATATCTGACACTGAGCCGAAATTCCGGCTCGCTCAGTGGCGGGGAAAGCCAGCGGATCCGCTTGGCCAGCCAGATCGGGTCGGGGCTGACCGGCGTGCTTTATGTGCTGGATGAACCTTCGATCGGGCTGCATCAGCGCGATAATGGTCGGCTGTTGGTCACGCTGAAAAACCTGCGCGACCAGGGCAACACAGTCATTGTGGTGGAACATGATGAAGAAGCGATCCGCGAGGCGGATTATGTGCTGGATATCGGCCCGGGGGCTGGTGTGCATGGTGGCGAAATTATCGCGCGCGGCACCCCGGATGAGATCGAGGCCAATCCGGAATCCATTACGGGTCAGTATCTTACAGGGGTTCGTGAAATATCCGTACCCACGAAGCGCCGCAAAGGAAACGGCAAAAAGATACAGGTGGTCAAGGCCACGGGCAACAATCTGAAAAAGGTCACGGCGGACTTTCCTTTGGGGAAATTTGTTTGTGTAACCGGCGTGTCGGGCGGCGGGAAATCGACGCTGACGATCGAAACGCTCTTCAAAACCGCCTCGATGCGCCTGAATGGTGCGCGCCAAACCCCGGCGCCTTGCGAAACCATCAAAGGGTTAGAGCATCTGGACAAGGTGATCGACATTGATCAACGCCCGATTGGACGCACGCCACGCTCGAACCCGGCGACTTATACCGGGGCGTTCACGCCAATTCGTGAGTGGTTTTCCGGGCTGCCCGAGTCGAAAGCGCGCGGTTATAAGCCGGGGCGGTTTAGCTTCAACGTGAAAGGCGGGCGGTGCGAAGCCTGTCAGGGCGATGGTGTCATCAAGATTGAAATGCACTTTTTGCCCGACGTCTATGTGACCTGCGAAACCTGCAATGGCGCGCGCTATAACCGCGAAACTTTGGAAGTTACCTTCAAGGGCAAATCCATCGCTGATGTGCTGGATATGACCGTGGAAGACGCGCAGACGTTTTTCCAAGCGGTGCCGACGATCCGTGAAAAGATGGATGCGTTGATGCGGGTTGGGCTGGGTTATATCAAGGTTGGCCAGCAGGCGACCACGCTGTCGGGCGGTGAGGCGCAGCGGGTGAAACTGTCCAAAGAACTCAGCAAGCGTTCCACCGGTCGCACCCTATATATTCTGGATGAACCCACCACGGGTCTGCACTTTGAAGATGTGCGTAAGCTATTGGAAGTGCTGCATGAACTGGTCGATCAAGGCAATTCTGTTGTGGTCATCGAGCATAATCTCGATGTGGTGAAGACTGCGGATTACATCATCGATATTGGCCCCGAGGGGGGCGATGGCGGCGGTGAAATAGTCGCCAAAGGCACGCCGGAACAGGTTGCAAAAGTGACGGCCAGCCATACAGGGCATTATCTGAAAGACATGTTGTGAGCGGACAGATCGAGCCCCCATTGCGCCCCGTTTTGGCGGTCTTGGCAATTGTCTTGCGTGGGGCAGAGGTCTTGCTGGTCAAGCGGAAGAATGATCCGGACGCGGGCACTTGGGGCTTTCCTGGTGGGCGTCTGGAATATGGAGAAAGCTTGCAGGATGGGGCCTGTCGGGAGCTTGTTGAGGAAACCGGAGTGAGTGCGACGGCGGGCGCGGTGATTGGCACGCAAGAGGTGATTGTTCCTGCGAAGGACGCGGCTTTACCCCCGGTGTTTCACTATGTTCTGATGGGCGTGTCCTGTCGCTATCTGCGTGGTGATCCTGTTGCGGGGGATGATGCGGAGGAGGCAGAGTTTGCCTTGATTGAGGACGTGTTATCAGGGGCTTACGTGATGTCGCAAGGGGTTGCCGATATGTTGCAATTGGCCCTGGTTGAGCGCGATAAAGCGAAGCAGCATTCCCTGTGACCACTTGATAAAAAACGCCCGAAGCGATGGCTCCGGGCGTTTCTTTTATTGTGTCGTTTCAGCAGTTGATCAGCCGTCGAAATCGATCTCTTCAATCAGTTTCAGCGCTGCTGGGCGTTCCGCGGCCACTTCCATCAGGTTCAGGTCGTCAGCCACAAAGCTGCCCCAGCTTTGCACCAACGGGTCCGCTTGTGTGCCGGGTGCGATCGGATATTCGAAGTTCGTAGCCGCGTAGATTTCCTGTGCTTTTGGCGAGGCAAGAAATTCCATCAGCGCGATGGCCGCCTCTTTGTTTGGGGCGTATTTGGTCAGGGCCATGCCCGAGACATTCACATGGGTGCCCGAGTTTTCGAAGGTCGGGAACACGACATTCACACTGTTTGCCCAAGCCTTTTGCTCGTCATTGCTGAGCATTTTGCCCATGTAATAGGTGTTGCCGATGGCGATGTCGCATTCGCCGGCCCAGATTGCTTTGACCTGTGCGCGGTCATTGCCTTGGGGCTTGCGTGCGAGGTTGGCTTTCACGCCTTCTAGCCAAGTGGTGGTGGCCTCTGGACCGTGGTGTTTCAGGTATGCCGCGACCATAGCCAGCGTATAGGCGTGGGTTCCCGACCGGGTGCAGATCCGGCCTTTCCATTTGGGGTCGGCCAAATCTTCATATGTGGTCACATCCCCTTCGTTCACACGGTCCTTCGACGCATAAACGATCCGCGCGCGCGAGGTGAGGCCGAACCATTGATCATCCGTGTCGCGATATTGCGCAGGAATATTTGCCTTTAGTGTGTCAGATTGAACTGGCTGGGTCAGGCCCGCATCTACGACGCCCGCAAGGCGCGAGATATCGGTGGTCAGGATCAGGTCAGCAGGGCTGCGTTTGCCCTCGGCTTGCAGGCGTTCGATCATGCCCTTTTGCAGGAATGCAACATTGACGTTGTGGCCGGTTTGCGCGCTAAAGGCATCCATCAAGGGTTGGATCAGCTCGGGCTGGCGATAGGAATAAACATTCACGTCGTCGGCGCTGGCGGTGGTGGCCATGATGGACGGTAGGGTTGCGGCCAAAATAGTGGCGGTGATGATTGTGCGTTTCATGTTGCATCTCCTGAGAAATCTTGAGGCGCTTAAATCCGAGTGAATTACTCAGGTCAATACCTGATTAAAAAAATCAGGAACTATTTTTCCCGCTCCGCCTGCTTCACCGCGTCCCAAAGCGCATCCATTTCTTCAAGTGTGGACTCTTCTGGTCGGCGCCCGATGGTGGCAAGGCGCTGTTCCACTCCTGCAAAACGCCGCTCAAACTTGGCGTTGGCTTGGCGCAGCGCCTCTTCGGGTTCCACGTCCAGATGCCGCGCCAGATTGGCCATGACAAAAAGCAGATCCCCAAACTCCTCGCGCACCTCGTCTTGGCTTAAACTGTCCTTTGCCTCGACCAATTCCAACGCTTCTTCTTGAATTTTTTCAAGAACTTGGGTTGTTTCTGGCCAATCAAACCCAACACGCGCGGCCCTATTTTGCAGTTTAACCGCGCGCAACAAAGCCGGCAGGCCAATCGCAACCCCGTCAAGCACGCCCTTTTGCGCCTTGGCTGCGCGTTCCATCGCTTTGATTGCTTCCCAGTCGCGGGTCTGTTGCTCGGCTGACTTGTCGGACGCGTCATCGCCAAACACATGTGGATGACGCGTGACCATTTTGTTTGACATCGTATCGGCCACATCGTCGAAACTGAATAATCCACGCTCTTCGGCCATTTGCGCGTGAAACACGGATTGAAACAGCAGATCGCCGAGTTCGCCCTTCAGCTCGTCCCAAGCTTCGCGTTCGATCGCATCGGCCACTTCATACGCTTCCTCAATGGTATAAGGCGCGATGGTGTGGAAATCCTGTTCAAGGTCCCACGGGCAGCCACCATTTGGATCCCGCAGGCGTCGCATGATTTCGCGCAGGCGATCCATGCCACCATTGGGGGTATGGACAATCTTGTCCGACGTGGTGCGTTCGGTATTTTTCAACATTGCAATTGACCCTTTTTTCGGGGAACCCTTTTGGAAACTCTAAAGGAGAGCCCAATGCCCGTCATTAACCGTATTGCTGATTTTGGCGAAGATATGAAGACCTGGCGTCGTTGGATGCATGCGCATCCCGAACTTGGGTTGGAATGCTTTGAAACCGCAGCCTTTGTGGTGGAGCGGTTGCGCGACTTCGGAGTGGATGAGATCCACGAGAAGATTGGCGTATCGGGTGTGGTGGCGATCATCAACGGGCAGGGGGACGGCCCTACAATTGGCTTGCGTGCCGATATGGATGCGCTGCCGATTGAGGAGCAGACTGGGGCAGAACATGCCTCGCAAAACTCGGGGCTAATGCATGCTTGTGGTCATGATGGGCACACAACCATGCTGTTGGGCGCGGCGCGATATCTGGCCGAAACGCGGAATTTCAAAGGGCGGGTGGCGTTAATCTTCCAGCCGGCGGAAGAGAATTTCGGCGGGGCCAAGCATATGTGTGACGAAGGGATGATGGACCGGTTTGATATCTCCGAGGTCTATGCGCTGCACAATACACCGGGCCATGCACTTGGTGAATTTGTCACGACGCCTGGCCCGATCATGGCCGCCGTGGACACCTTGCGGGTGCGTGTGACAGGCAAGGGGGGCCACGCGGCCTATCCTCAGGAGTGTGTGGATCCGATCATAGCGATGGTCTCGATGGTGCAGGCGTTGCAAAGCATCGTGTCACGCAACCTTCCGCCGCTTGAAGAGCTGGTGCTGTCCGTGACTGAAATTCATGGCGGCACGGCGGATAATATCACCCCAGAAACCGTATGGTTCGGCGCCACAATCCGCAGCTTTTCGCCCGAGATCCGAGATTTGGTCGAACGTCGCGTGCATGACATTGTAACGGGTCAGGCCGCCAGTTTTGGCGTTACGGTTGAGATCAATTACGAACGTGGTTATCCGCCGACCATCAACCACGCCGCCCAGACGGCCAAAGCGGTTTCTGTGGCACGGGAGCTGTCGGGCGAAGATCGTGTCCAAGCACAGGCTGGGCGCGAGATGGGGGCGGAGGATTTTGCCTATATGCTCGAAGAACGCCCCGGTGCGTATCTCTTTTTGGGGCAGGGCGAAGGGGCAGGGCTTCACCACCCGGAATATGATTTCAACGATGATGCAGCCCCTTATGGGGCCAGTTTCTTTGCGCGTTTGATCGAAAAAGTTAATCATCTATAACAGCGAGTTACGTTGATATTCTGCATATTTGATCAAATAATATGGCGGTAAGGAAATATCCATGCTACCTAAGGGAAAATCATTTGGGAGAGTATCATGGCACTCGAAGACGCCGGCAATGAGGTTGATACCGCGATCACACGCGACGGGCTGAAAGGTCTGTCGTTTGAAAACACCTTTGGCGGTATCACGTCCTTTTTGCGCCGTACCTATACTAAAGATCTGCACAATGTGGATATTGCGGTGACAGGTGTGCCCTTCGATCAGGCCGTGACCAACCGGCCCGGCACGCGCCTTGGGCCACGGGCGATCCGCGAGGCATCAGCCTTGCAATCTCCGGATCAGGCCTATGGTTGGGACTTTGATGTGCTGAGCGAGTTTGCCGTCGCTGACTATGGGGATATGGCATTTGATTATGCACAGATCAGCCAGTTTCCAGAAACACTTGAGGCGCATATCAAGGGCATTTTGGATCAGGATTGTGCCAGTTTGGCGCTTGGGGGCGATCACTATATCACCTTTCCAATCCTGCGCGCATACGCCAAGAAATTCGGGCCACTTAGCCTGTTGCAATTTGATGCCCATACCGACACCTGGCCCGATGATGATATGGGGCGGGTGGATCATGGCACCATGTTTTACAAGGCGGTAAAAGAAGGGCTGATTGATCCGAAACGCTCGGTCCAAGTGGGCATTCGGACCCATAATGCGGACACTTTGGGGGTGAATATCATTGATGCGCGCGAAGTGCATGAAACGGGGCCCGTGGCGGTGGTTCAAAAGATCAAATCGATCCTCGGGGATCATCAAACCTATTTGACGTTTGATATTGATGCGCTTGATCCGGCTTTTGCGCCAGGGACGGGTACGCCTGTTTGGGGCGGGCTGACCACCGCGCAAACCTCGATCATGCTGCGGGATTTGGCGGGTATCAATCTTGTGGGGGGCGATATAGTCGAGGTGTCGCCGCCCTTTGACACCACTGGTGCCACCGCGATTGCGGGTGCGCATGTCGCAATGGAAATCCTTAATTTATGGGCGGTTACGCGCCGTGGTTAGTGTCGTTTCGCGGTCGTTTGATCCTTGATCAAAGGGTTTTGGCTGACCCTTGGGAAAGCTCGTAGCGTCCTGATGCCCATGCTATCTCACGCTTTCGGTTTTAGAAGGTTGAGCGAATGAAAACTCTTATGATCGGGGCCGGGATTGTGCTCTTTCTTGTGGTTGGGGTGGCGCTTTTTGCCCGTGTGAAGCCCTTGCCGTCGGAACGGTTCTCGGGGTGGCCTGGGCCAAACACGCCGGGAAAGCATATGTTGGTCGGGGGCGTGAAATACGTCCTGCCCTTGGCCGATCTGCCGAACAACGCCTTGGCCCAATTGGCAGCGATCATCAAGGCGAGCCCGCGCAGTGTACCGCATGAAACCCAGAAAGGGCGGGCATTTGTCACCCGGTCCAAAGTCTTCGGTTTCCCAGACATTACCTTGTTGTGGGAACAGGACGGCCAGCTGCATATTCATGCGCATTTGGTGATTGGAAAATCAGATCTTGGGGTCAACGCCGCCCGTGTCGATGGCTGGCTTGAGCAGCTTGTCGAGCAACCCTGATGTCATGCAACCACGGCCCGTGTCGCGCCAAATTGGCACGTTCAAGCTCATGTCGCACAGCGCCATAAAGGCGCGCCCGCCCACGTAAAGACAGATTTCCTGACCCAGCTCAACACGCGACCCTTGGGTGTCGGTGCAATAACAATCAATGACTTTGCCACCCGGGGTCACAACATCGGCCCAAACTGGGGCCGAGATGGTCCCGATCGCCATGCCCCAAAGGCCCAAAAGAGTGACGAAATTTCGCATGAATTCAGTCTAGCACAGTTCCAGCTCTTGACCAAATTCTCACAATGCGACAGACCGATCCTTATGGTTCCTATGGAAAAACTCAGCGCGATCACCGAACGGTTCGAATTTCTCGAAGCGCGGATGTCGCAAGGACTGACGGGCGATGAAATCGCGGCCGTCGGTCGGGAATATGCCGAGCTTAAGCCCGTCGTCGAAGAAATCTTGGTTTATAAGCAGCTGATTGCCGATATCGACGAGGCAGAGCTGATGATGGATGACCCGGATATGCGGGAGCTGGCAGAAGAAGAATTGCCCACGCTGAAGGCGCGATTGCCGGATGCGGAAAAAGGGATGCGGTTGGCGCTTTTGCCCAAAGATGCCGCCGATGCCCGCCCCGCGATGATCGAAATCCGCCCGGGAACCGGCGGGGATGAGGCAGCGCTTTTTGCGGGCGACCTTTTGCGGATGTATCAACGCTATTCCGAAGCGCAGGGGTGGTCATTTGAAATTATGGACCAAACCCTGTCCGAGCTTGGGGGGGTGAAAGAGGTCACCGCGCATGTGAAGGGAAGCGGGGTGTTCGCGCGCCTGAAATACGAAAGCGGTGTACACAGGGTCCAACGGGTGCCGGAAACCGAAAGCGGTGGACGTATTCACACCTCGGCTGCCACGGTTGCGGTCCTGCCAGAGGCCGAAGATGTTGATGTGCAGATTGATGCAAATGACATCCGGATCGACACCATGCGCAGCTCGGGCGCGGGCGGACAACATGTGAACACCACCGATTCTGCTGTGCGTATCACCCACATCCCAACGGGGATTGTCGTTACCAGTTCGGAAAAATCGCAACACCGCAACCGCGAGATCGCGATGCAGGTGCTCAAAACGCGGCTTTACGATTTGGAGCGGCAACGGGTCGACAATGAACGCGCCGCCGATCGCAAAAGCCAAGTTGGGTCTGGGGATCGATCAGAACGCATTCGCACCTATAATTTCCCACAAGGGCGCATGACGGACCACCGCATCAACCTCACCCTTTATAAGCTCGACCAGATTATCGCGGGGGATTTGACCGAAGTGATCGACGCGTTGACCGCCGAGGCGCAGGCGGCCCAGCTGGCTGAGATCGACGGATGACCACGGCGCAAGGGCTGTTGGTTTCGGGCGTGCGCCATTTGACGGCGGGCGGTATTGACGGGGCTGCACAGGACGCACGGGTGCTGTTGGCCCATGTGCTGGGCATCCCGCGGGATCGTTTGACCTTGGTTTTAGCGGACGCGGTGACGGCTGATCAGGAAGCGGAATTTGATGCGGCGATCGCTGCTCGAATGGCGCGTCAGCCCGTTGCGCAAATCATTGGTAAGCGATTGTTCTATGGCCGATCTTTTAGTGTGACGGGTGATGTTCTTGACCCACGACCAGAGACGGAAGAGCTTGTGGCTGAGGCGCTTAAACATCCATTTGAAACGGTTTTGGATTTGGGAACTGGCTCGGGCTGTATTTTGCTTTCCTTGCTGGCGGAGCGAAGTGACGCCACGGGAATTGGCGCAGATTTGTCAGACGCGGCGTTGCGTGTTGCAACGCGAAACCGCACGGCATTGGACCTTGATGCGCGTGCTGAGTTTGTATCGGGCAGTTGGTTTGGACCGGTGCAGGGGCGCTTTGATCTGATTGTCTCAAACCCACCGTATATTGCGGCGGATGAAATGACGGGCCTGTCGCAAGATGTGTTGCTGTGGGAACCCCATCTTGCGCTTACGCCGGGGGGGGACGGGTTGGAACCTTACCGCATTCTCACGCGCCAAGCGCCCGACCACCTGAACACAAATGGCCGGTTGATTGTTGAAATTGGTCCCAGCCAGGGGCCGGCCGTGGCTGAGATGTTTCGTGCGGCTGGGTTTGAAATGGTTCGGGTGGGGCAGGATATGGACGGCCGCGACCGTATCGTTTGCGGTGACTTGGCGTAACGCAATTCGCTGACTTCGCGCCAAATGCAGCCGATTCAGGCAGATTCCCGCAAATATCCCTGTATGTTGCGCACTTTGGGCTTGTTTCATTCAGATCTGATGGTTACGAAAGAGGGGTCGGAAGCAACAGTCCAGTCGGACATGCGCCGGTGTTAAGCCCACAAATCGGACCGCAGGATGCGCGACAGCGCCCCGTTCGATCAAAAACGTCAGGCCCTGTTTGGGTCACAGGCACAAGCCAAGGCTGGAAGCAAAAGCTTATGAGATCTACGAAGTCCCGTTCGCGTAATAAATCGAACCGTAACCGGAACAATAACAACAACCCGGGAAATATTATCAACCGGGTGTTTGACAGCTCTGGGCCCGAGGGCAAGGTGCGTGGCACCCCTCAGCAAATCATTGAAAAATATACTCAGCTTGCGCGAGATGCGTTTTTGTCGAATGACCGCGTGGCGGCCGAGAATTTTCAGCAGCATTCTGAGCATTACACCCGTTTGTTGGGCGAGGCGCAGCGTGAAGTCGACGCGCGCCGCGTGCAGGCGGAACAGCAGAACCGCGAGCGTCAGCAACAACAACAGCAGCAGCGTGAAAGAGATGATCGCGAGCGTAAACAACCCGATGTTGTTGATGCGCCTGTGGAGCCTGCGGCGCCGAATATTCCCACCGAGCAACCTGATGTGATCAGCGAGCCGGATAGTGGTCTTGTGGAAACGCCTGAAAGCAAACCGAAAAAGCGCGCGCCACGGCCTCGCAAGCCTCGTAAGGTAGAGGCAGCACAACCTGATGTCGCCCCGGTTCAACCGGCGCCCGCTGCTCCGGTTGAAGTGGATAAAGCTGAGTAAGCTCGTTTCGTCCGTTAAAAGACATTAAAAAGCCCGGTCAAATCGACCGGGCTTTTTGTATTTTGTCTCATCATAGGTTCGAACGCCGATTTAGTCGGTGCCGCGATAGGGTTCCACATATTGCAGCGCCATATCCCATGGAAAGAAAATCCAGGTGTCTTGGCTGACTTCGGTGATGAAGGTGTCGACCATTGGTCGGCCCTTTGGCTTGGCATAGACCGTGGCGAAATGAGCGTTTGGATAAAGCTCGCGCACAAGCTCAAGGGTTTTGCCACTGTCAACGAGATCATCAACGATCAGGATGCCAGTGCCGTCGCCCATCAGCTCGGCGTCCGGGGATTTCAACACCTCTGCCTCACGCTGTTCATCGGCTTTGCCGCCGCCTGCGTGGTAGGATTTCACGCTGATGGTATCAACGGTGCGAATGTCCAGCTCGCGGCTGACGATCATCGCAGGGGCCATGCCGCCACGGGTGATCGCCACAACAGCGCGCCAAGCCCCATCATCGGGGCCTTGGCCATCTAGGCGCCAAGCAAGCGCGCGACTGTCGCGGTGGATTTGATCCCAACTGATATGGAAGCCTTTTTCGTGGGGCAGGCGGTGATCACTCATTGTTATTTCCTTCCCGCAGAAACATCGATATCAGGCGCATCAACCGCTTTCATACCAACGACATGATAGCCCGCATCAACGTGGTGTGTTTCACCGGTCACGCCGGATCCCAGATCCGACAGCAGGTAAAGCGCGGATTTGCCGACGTCTTGGATGGTGACGTTGCGGCGAAGGGGCGAATTCAACTCGTTCCATTTCAGGATGTAGCGGAAATCACCAATGCCCGATGCGGCCAATGTCTTAATCGGACCAGCAGAGATTGAATTGACGCGGATGCCATCTTTGCCAAGATCCTCGGCCATGTAACGCACAGATGCTTCAAGGGCGGCTTTGGCGACCCCCATCACATTGTAATGCGGCATCACTTGTTCGGCACCGTAATAGGTCAGCGTCAGAAGGGATCCGCCATCGGGCATCATGGCCGCAGCCCGGCGTGCAACAGCGGTAAAGCTGTAAACCGAGATGTCCATGGTCATGCGGAAATTTTCAGGGCTGGTGTCAACATACCGCCCACGAAGCTCATTTTTGTCAGAAAAACCAATGGCATGCACGATAAAATCAAGCTTGCCCCACTTGGCTTCCAGCGTGGTGAATAAAGCATCAATTGACGCCTCATCCGACACATCACAAGGTTCCACAATCTCAGACCCAAGCTGTGCAGCCAGCGGATCAACGCGTTTTTTCAACGCATCGCCCTGATATGAAAACGCGAGTTCCGCGCCTTGTTCCGCACAGGCTTTTGCAATCCCCCACGCGATGGATTTGTCATTTGCGAGCCCCATAATCAGGCCGCGTTTTCCGTTCATCAAACCGGTCGACATTCTCTGTTCCCCGTCCCACATTTCTGGTTTAAGCCCGTTTATGCGATTGCCCCAGCTTCCACAAGCCTCGCTCTTTAAACTGGAGCATTCGGCAGAATGGTGCAACAAAAAGCCGGGCTGCGCAGGTGGCGCCTTTTATGGGTGAAAATGAGAAAAGGGACGGACAATGTCGGAACGTGGTGGAATTTTCGCGGGCGATGACCCATTCGCTTTGGCGCGCAGCTGGCTGGCTGAGGCGGAAGCCGCAGAACCCAATGACCCCAATGCCATTGCCCTGTCCACGGTCGACAAGGATGGAATGCCAAACGCGCGAATGGTGCTTTTGAAAGACATCGAAGACGACGCCTTTGTGTTTTACACCAACTACGGCTCTGCCAAAGCGCAGGAAATTGATCAGGCAGGCAAAGCTGCATTTGTGATGCATTGGAAATCTCTGCGCCGCCAAATTCGCGTGCGTGGGACCGTGACCCGAGAAGAGGGGGCGCAGGCTGACGCCTATTACCAGTCTCGTTCGCTCAAAAGCCGTTTGGGCGCCTGGGCGTCACATCAAAGTCAACCACTCAAGTCGCGCAACAGCTTGATGGCAGAGGTTGCGCGCGTGACGGCGACGCATGGCACATCGCCGTCGCGCCCGGATTTTTGGGGGGGATACCGAATTCACCCAACGGAAATCGAGTTCTGGGCGGATGGCGCCTTTAGGTTGCATGATCGGTTTCGCTGGATTCGCGAGACGTGTAATTCCGATTGGTGCATTTCGCGACTTAATCCATAAAAAAAGCGAAATTCTGCGTTAATTCTGCGGGTTTACCCCTTTGAACCTGCCTAAAAGTACAGGTAGTTTTGGCTTGCGAGGTCGCCTCATTTGTTTCACTACTATATATGGGGATGTGAACTTATAGGGTGACCAGATGACGTTAGAGTCTGAGGCGCAGGACACCACGATTCTGCACGGACATGTAAAATGGTTTGATCCCACCAAGGGATTTGGTTTCGTAATTGCGGATGAAGGCGGCGCAGATATCCTGCTTCATGCAAATGTGTTGCGGAATTTCGGCCAAAGCTCCGTCGCGGATGGGGCTGGAATTGAAATTGAGGTGCAAGACACCCAGCGCGGACGACAGGCTGTGGCCGTACGTGCCATTACACCCCCCGAAACCACCGAAATCTTAGGCCTTGCCGAAGAACAATCCGAAGAGTTTGATTTGGAGAATGCAGGCCCGGTTGTCCCGGCACGGGTGAAGTGGTTCGACAAAGGCAAGGGCTTTGGTTTTGCCAATATCTTTGGCTCTGACGAGGATGTATTCATTCACATCGAGGTGCTGCGCCGCTCCGGTTTGGCAGATCTTCAGCCCGGTGAGGCAATTTGCTTGCGCACAATCCAAGGGAAACGTGGCAAGCTGGCGCTGGTTGTGTCCGCCTGGGACAGTGCCGTGAACGAAGTTGGATAAACCCGTTCGGTAAGCTCGCGCAGAATGGCTGCCAAGGGAACCCTACCGGACATCCTACCCAAAGGGGGCTCGTGATGCAGGTCTTCAAATACGCTGCCTTTTTCTCAGTTCTGTCAGTGCTGACCAGCTTTTCTGTCACTGCGGCCAATGCGGCCTGTCGGGAAGAGCGCGTGGATCTGCGCGGGGCATGGGGGCAGGCCGGGTTTACGGTTGAAGTGGCCCAAACCCATCGCGACCGTGCCAAAGGTCTGATGGGGCGAACAGAAATGCCCTTGGGGCAGGGGATGCTGTTTGTCTACCCTTTTGCCCATGAACCGGCATTCTGGATGAAGAACACACTGATTCCTTTGGACATGTTGTTTCTGACCACGGATGGGCGAGTCGCTTTTATTCATAAAAACGCGCAACCCGGTGATTTGACGCCGGTGAGTGGCGGAAAAGGCGTGCGTTACGTGCTCGAGCTAAACGGTGGTTTGGCAGAAAAGATCGGAATCACCGTGGGAAGTCAGTTAAAATCCCCATTTATTAAGCAGCGCGTGGCCCTTTGGCCGTGTGACGAGAACTGATTATTCTTCTTGTGACGAGAAATTGCATTTGGAGTGCATTTTGGGGTTTCATCCCCCGAAAGACATCGTTATCAGTCTCCTCAGTCGGGGCGTAGCGCAGCCTGGTAGCGCGACGGTTTTGGGTACCGTAGGTCGCAAGTTCGAATCTTGCCGTCCCGACCATCTTCCTCTTTACTGCCGATTTATCATCGTTTGCGACCGTTTGGTTTTGCACTCTTGGGTGAACTCCAATTGCGCGTTGAGCAGACGGGGCAGCCCCTAGATCTTGTGAAGCTCAATCTTTCGATTAGAGATTCTCTTGGTGATGTCAGGGTATGAACAGATGTTAATCTGTATGAACGTGTTCTGCGGGTCACAAATCCTATTCATACACAATGTTGTCCACAGCCGAGCGGACTAGCCATCTTACATGCCGACTTTCACCTTTTTTGTTAGGGTTTTGGCGTAAGTCTGCCGAGACGCTAGTAAAATAAGGCTACACGTATAGGTGGTACTTTATGGAATCGATTGGTTAATCGCCCCGCGCAAAATCCTTGGATTAGGTCAACGAAAAAGAGTTGTGGATAGATTGGAAAAATGCGTTGACCGATTGTGGGTCAATACGTCAGTTTGTGGGTGCTGATCATGGCGACCACTACATATAGTGGGGAAGGTCACGCGGGAGAGCACAGCACTTTGTTACCCTTTTTTGGGTCACAGCCGGACGACTTTTGTCGTGGCCACCGGAGAGTTGTGCGCTGTCCCGAGACGATAATGGATCATGCATGAATTTTGGGACAGGTTGGGTTCGTTCAGGATCTGCCGAATAGATATGAGGATGGATCGGGCACAATGAAGATCGAGCGCAAATTCACACGGGCCGGGGCAGGCGCCTACGCAGATTTGGACTTCATCCACACCTCGTCAGAGATTCGGAACCCGGACGGAACCATCGTGTTTAAGCTGGACGAATGTGAAGTGCCGTCAAGCTGGAGCCAGGTCGCCTCAGATGTGATCGCACAAAAATACTTCCGCAAAGCTGGCGTGCCCGCAGCGATGAAGCGGGTCAAAGAAAAAGATGTGCCAGAGTTTCTGTGGCGCTCAGTTCCTGATGAAAAAGCATTGGCAAAATTGCCCGAAGAGGATCGTTTCGGCGGCGAAACGTCGGCCAAGCAAGTGTTTGACCGTTTGGCGGGCGCATGGGCCTATTGGGGTTGGAAAGGCGGCTATTTCTCAACCGAAGAGGACGCCAGCGCCTATTACGACGAAATGCGTAACATGCTGGCCAGCCAGCGCGCGGCGCCCAACAGCCCGCAATGGTTCAATACCGGCCTGCATTGGGCCTATGGGATCGACGGCCCAAGCCAAGGGCATTATTATGTCGACCACAACACCAAAAAGCTGACCAAATCGGCGTCGGCTTATGAGCATCCTCAGCCGCACGCTTGTTTCATCCAATCGGTCGGTGACGATCTGGTGGGGGATGGCGGCATTATGGATCTGTGGGTGCGCGAGGCGCGCCTGTTTAAATATGGATCCGGCACCGGCACCAACTTTTCCAGCCTTCGTGCTGCGGATGAAAAGCTGTCTGGCGGGGGCAAATCCTCGGGCCTGATGGGCTTCTTGAAAATCGGTGATCGGGCGGCGGGCGCGATTAAATCCGGCGGCACCACACGGCGTGCAGCCAAGATGGTGATCGTTGATGCGGACCACCCGGATGTCGAAGAATACATCAATTGGAAAGTCAAAGAAGAGCAGAAAGTGGCCTCGCTTGTGGCGGGGTCCAAGATGCACGAAGCGCATTTGAACGATCTTTTTGCTGCGATCCGCACATGGGACGGGGCAGAGGAAGACGCGTTTGACCCCAAAGCCAACGAAGGTTTGAAAAGTGCAATTCGGGCCGCCAAGAAAGTCGCAATTCCAGAGGCTTACGTGAAGCGCGTGTTGGATTATGCTAAGCAGGGCTTTGCGGCGATTGAGTTTCCAACCTATGACACCGACTGGGATTCAGAGGCTTATGCCACCGTTTCTGGTCAAAACTCTAACAACTCAGTCCGCGTGACTGATGCCTATTTGAAGGCCGTTGAGGACGATGCGGATTGGGAGCTGATCCGCCGCACCGATGGCTCGGTCGCCAAGACCATTAAGGCGCGCGATCTGTGGGATCAAATCGGCCACGCCGCTTGGGCCTGTGCCGATCCGGGCATCCAATATCATGACACCGTGAACGCGTGGCACACCTGCCCAGAGGATGGTGCGATCCGCGGATCAAACCCGTGTTCGGAATATATGTTTCTGGATGATACCGCTTGTAACCTGGCGTCCATGAACCTGCTGACGTTCCTGAAGGACGGTGTCTTTCAGGCCGAAGATTACATGCACGCCACCCGCCTGTGGACTGTGACGCTTGAGATTTCGGTGATGATGGCGCAGTTCCCATCAAAGGAAATTGCGCAACTGTCTTATGACTTCCGCACCTTGGGTCTGGGCTATGCCAATATTGGCGGGTTGTTGATGAACATGGGCTTTAGCTATGACAGCGACGAGGGGCGTGCGCTTTGTGGTGCGCTGACCGCGATTATGACCGGTGTGGCCTATGCCACCTCGGCTGAAATGGCCGGGCAATTGGGGGCGTTTGACGGCTATAAGCGCAACGAAGAGCACATGTTGAAGGTGATCCGCAATCACCGCACAGCGGCCTATGGCGCCACCGAAGGCTATGAAAAACTGGATATTAAGCCGGTTGCACTTGATCATGCCAACTGTCCCGATGCCAAACTGGTCGATCTGGCGATGGGCGCTTGGGACGAAGCGATGCTGCTTGGTGAAAAGCACGGCTTTCGCAACGCTCAGGTCTCGGTGATTGCCCCAACTGGCACCATTGGCTTGGTGATGGATTGTGACACCACGGGGATTGAGCCTGATTTCGCGCTGGTGAAATTCAAGAAACTGGCCGGTGGCGGGTATTTCAAAATCATCAACCGCTCGGTTCCTGCGGCGTTGGAAATGCAGGGCTATAGCTCGGCCCAGATCGAAGAGATTGTCAGCTATGCGGTGGGTCACGGCACCATCGGCAATGCGCCGGGGATCAACCATACCACGCTGATCGGACACGGATTTGGGCAGAACGAGATTGCCAAGATCGAAGCGGCCTTGCCGTCGGCTTTTGATATTCGCTTTGTGTTCAACCAATGGACGCTGGGCGAAGAGTTTTGCACCAATGTCTTGGGGATTCCTCAGGAAAAACTGAACGATCCGAGCTTCAGCCTGCTCGCGCATCTTGGCTTTACCCGTCAAGATATTGAGGCCGCAAATGACCACGTTTGCGGAACGATGACGCTGGAAGGCGCGCCACATTTGAAGGAAGAGCATTATTCGATTTTCGACTGTGCAAATCCATGTGGCAAAAAAGGTAAGCGTTTCCTGAGTGTTGACAGCCATATCTATATGATGGCGGCCGCGCAGTCGTTTATTTCGGGTGCGATTTCGAAAACCATCAACATGCCAAATGACGCGACGATCGAAGATTGTCAGAGCGCCTATGAGCTGAGCTGGTCATTGGGCATCAAGGCCAATGCGCTGTACCGCGACGGATCAAAACTGTCACAACCATTGGCCGCGTCCCTTGTGGAAGACGACGACGAGGCGGAAGAAATCCTTGCCACCGGCACGCCCAATGAAAAGGCGATCACGCTGGCCGAAAAAATCATCGAGAAAGTGGTGATCAAAGAGGTTGCGCGCGGGCGTGAAAAACTGCCCGGTCGCCGTAAAGGATACACGCAAAAATCCATCGTTGGCGGGCATAAAGTTTACCTTCGCACTGGTGAATATGAAGACGGCAATCTGGGTGAGATTTTCATCGACATGCACAAAGAGGGTGCAGGGTTCCGTGCGATGATGAACAACTTTGCCATCGCGGTGTCGGTTGGCCTGCAATACGGTGTGCCGCTTGAGGAATTTGTTGATGCGTTCACCTTCACCAAGTTTGAGCCTGCGGGCATGGTGCAGGGCAATGACTCGATCAAAAACGCCACTTCGATCTTGGATTACATCTTCCGTGAATTGGCGGTGTCTTATCTGGATCGTACCGATCTGGCACACGTAAAGCCAACCGGTGCCAGCTTTGATGACCTGGGTCGCGGTGAAGAAGAAGGCGTGTCTAATGTTCAGGAAATGAGCGAAAGCGCCGCCTCTAAGTCATTGGAAGTGCTTAAACAAATCAGCTCAACCGGCTACCTCCGCAAACGTCTTCCACAAGAATTGGTGGTGTTGCAAGGCGGTCAAGAAAAAACGTCTTTGACCGGAACGGACCCTGTGGGGGCGCTGAACACCTTGGTGCCTGAAACCGCAACCGCAACGGTGACGGTTTCTGAAACCACGGTGGCCACCGGGTCAGTCACCGCGATGGACGAACGTGTGAAAGCCAAGATGCAAGGGTATGAAGGCGACCCTTGCGGCGAGTGCGGAAATTACACGCTGGTGCGCAATGGCACCTGCATGAAATGCAATACCTGTGGGGGCACCTCTGGTTGTTCCTAGTGGGTTAAACAGTTTGCGGCGCCTGCTTTCTGTCCCAAGGGGCGGGCGTCGCAGAGATAGGGTGGGGCGGTTTGCCCCCTCACCTTAACACGGGACGGGTGCGCTCGCCCCTGACGTGGATAAGGCCGCAGGCAACAAATCTGAGCGGTACAATGACGAGCCTTATCAGCGAAACTGGGTGCCTTCGGGCACCCTTTCTTTTTTGGCAATGCTTTTGTGGTGATGAAAGCGGTGCCATCATTGTTTTCGATATTGTGGCGAAATTATTTTGCAAAACTTGACCTAGCGTAAGTTATGGCAAGTGAAATGTGATATCTTATGGAAAGTGACGCGTAAGCGCGTCAGTTTTTGGAGGGGGTGACGCCAATTGCGCACAGTTCTGGGCCACTTATCTGCTGGATGCGCGTTTCACCTGTGAATAGAATTATTCCCGTAGGAATGGAGTATACCATGAACGGTATTGTGCTTTGGTACAAATCAGACAAGCAGCTGGGGCTGGTGTGGTGTGAAGATCAAGGGCCATTGGCGTGCATCACCGGAAATACAGAGCTTTTAGCAGGTATTGATGGGTTTGAGTCTGGGGATCAGATTGTCTTTCACACGGAAAACGAGGGCCCCATGCGCGAGATCGCGCGCGTGATCAGTTGCCATCGAGGCACCGGCGATATTGATCCGCATAAGTTGCTGGTCAATGACGGTCATGATACGTCAAATGCCCTTCAAGAAACTCGCCATCTTAAAGTTGTGGCTTAAGAGGGGAGAGATCCCCAATATGCAAAGTAAAAGCGCAGCCCCCTGAGCGAAGCTGCGCCTTTCTGGCTTTTATACCTCGCCGCGCGACAAGGCTGCGACACCAGTTCGCGCCACTTCTTTTAATCCAAGCGGGCGCATCAATTCGGCAAAGGCAGAAATTTTCTCAGTTGTTCCGGTGATTTCGAACACAAAGCTTCCAAGCGTTGAATCCACAACATTGGCACGGAAAATATCGGCCAAACGCAGGGCTTCAACGCGTTTTTCGCCACCACCTTCAACCTTGAATAACGCCAGTTCCCGTTCAACAGCAGGGCCTTCGACAGTCAAATCATGCACGTCATGCACAGGAACAATCCGGCCCAACTGCGCTTTGATTTGTTCAATGACCGCAGGTGTCCCTGTGGTGACCACAGTGATCCGCGACAAATGGCTTTGGTGATCAACTTCCGCCACCGTAAGGCTTTCGATGTTGTATCCGCGCCCTGAAAACAGGCCGATCACACGGGCCAAAACACCCGCTTCATTGTCCACGATGCAGGCCAGCGTATGGCGTTCGATCACATCGGAATTGGGGTCGCGCAAATCATAGGCCGAATTGCGGGAGGAGCCTTTTTTGATATTTAGAGCAGACATTTCATAACCCTCCTTAAACCAAAGTTGCGCCGGCAGAGCCGATCACGCCTTGTGTATCCGCTTCGCCCATCAACATGTCATTATGCGGGGCACCCGATGGGATCATCGGGAAGCAGTTGGCGTGTTTCTCGACCAAGACATCCAGAATGAACGGCCCGTCATAATCGAGCATTTCCTGAATGGCGTCGTCCAGCTCGGCCGGGTCGCTGACCTGGCGGCCTTTACAGCCAAAGGCTTCGGCCAATTTCACGAAATCAGGCAGGCTTTCCGACCAGCTGTGGCTATAGCGTTCACCATGCAGCAGCTCTTGCCACTGACGGACCATGCCCAGACGCTCGTTGTTCAGGATGAATTGTTTGATCGGCAGGCGGAATTGAACGGCGGTGCCCATTTCCTGCATGTTCATCAACCATGACGCATCACCCGCGACGTTCACCACAAGGGCGTCGGGATGTGCCACTTGTGCGCCCACGGTGGCCGGAAGCCCGTATCCCATGGTGCCCAGACCACCTGAGGTCAGCCACCGATTTGGGTCTTCAAAGCCCAGGAATTGCGCCGCCCACATCTGATGTTGGCCCACTTCGGTGGCCACATAGCGGTCTTTGTCTTTGGTCAGCGCCTCAAGGCGTTCCAGAGCAAATTGCGGCTGAATAATCTCATCGCTGTTGTTATAGCTCAGACATTTGCGGTCGCGCCAAGTTGCGATTTGATCCCACCATTGGCCGATTGCGGCTTTATTGGTTTTGCGGCCACGGGCCTTCCAAATCCTCAACAGATCCTCAAGCACATGTCCCACGTCGCCAATGATGGGCAGGTCCACATGGATCACTTTGTTGATTGAGCTTGGGTCAATGTCGATATGCGCCTTTTGTGATCCGGGGCTGAAGGCATCCAGACGGCCGGTGATCCGGTCGTCAAAACGCGCGCCAATGTTGATCATCAGATCACAATCATGCATCGCCATATTGGCCTCATAAAGCCCATGCATCCCCAACATCCCCAGCCATTTCTCGCCAGAGGCAGGATAGGCGCCAAGGCCCATCAAGGTTGAGGTGATGGGGAAACCTGTGGCTTCTACCAATTCACGCAGCAACTGACACGCGCCATTGCCCGAATTGATCACCCCGCCGCCGGTGTAAAACACGGGGCGTTCCGCGGCTTCCATCGCGGCCACCAGTTCGGTGATCATATCTTTGTCGCCGCGCACTGGCGGCTGGTAATGGGCGACGTTTGCTTTTGCCGGTGGGGTGTAAGACCCCGTTGCAAACTGAACATCCTTTGGAATATCCACCAACGTCGGGCCAGGGCGACCCGAAATGGCCACATGGAACGCCTGATGGATCACATCCGCGAGCTTATCGGTCTCTTTCACAAGCCAGTTGTGCTTGGTGCAGGGGCGGGTGATGCCAACGGTGTCGGCCTCTTGGAAGCCATCGGTGCCGATCATGAAGGTCGGAACCTGACCGGTCAGAACCACAATCGGGATCGAATCCAAAAGCGCATCGGTCAGACCGGTCACCGCATTGGTGGCGCCGGGACCGGAGGTCACCAGAACAACACCCGGTTTGCCGGTGGAACGCGCGTAACCCTCGGCGGCATGCACAGCCCCTTGTTCATGACGTACCAGAATGTGGCGAATGTCATTTTGCTGAAAAATCTCATCGTAAATCGGTAGGACGGCGCCCCCCGGATAGCCAAAGACTGTGTCCACACCCTGATCCTTCAGGGCTTGAACTACCATTTTCGCTCCGGTCATTTGACGTGTCATCTTGCTCTCCGTCTGCACGCTTACATTTTTGAAGTGTCTAAAAAAAAGCCCCCGAGAGTGTCGAGGGCGCATGGGGAATATTTAGGTTCCGTTACCGGCCCATGCGCGAATTTCCAATGACGACGAGAAGGCTTTGCATCTCTGTGATCCCTTGAGGCTTTGTTGACTTCGTTTGCGACATTATGATTGGTGCGCGGGGGCGTCAACAGCGAAATGAACGAATAAAGTGTCGCAGCGTGCGATTTTTTGTACTTTTATTGCGCGGTTCGGTAATTTTTGGAAACATCGGGAAATTTAAGCCAGTTTTTCTGCGATTGCAGCATTCACCAGCAAGAGCGAGCATGCTCAGCTCAATTCAAATGCGTTAAGTCTTGAGAAATCAGTGCCGAAAATCAGGTTTCGATGGCGCCAAGATCAGGCAACGCAATCCCCGCAACCTGTTCTGCAATCGGATCGGTCGACAGGGGGTGCATGTCATCTTCGTGGTCTTGCACATGCTCCAAATCAACCCAAGTGCCGTTTTTATAGATCTCAAGGGCTGCGAATTTGGCTTTGTAATCCATCTTCGGGCTGCCGGGCACCCAATAGCCAAGATAGACGTAAGGAAGCCCAACTTCGCGGGCCAGATCGATGTGATCAAGGATCATATAGGTGCCAAGCGACAGGTCTCGCCGGGTAGGGTCATAAAAGGAATAGACCATCGACAACCCATCATCGAGCACATCGGTCAGGCAAACCGCGGTCAGTTCGCCTTTGCTTTCACCACTTGTGGGGCGATATTCTATGACACGCGTTTTGATTGGGGTCTCTTCGATCATCGCGGCAAACTCAAACACATCCATATCCGCCATGCCGCCATCCGCGTGGCGACTGTCAAGATAGGTGCGAAACAGATCAAACTGATCTTCTGTGGCCCAGGGGGCACGGGCGCGACGGTTCAGAAAGTCATTTTTCTTACTGGTGCGCTTTTGGCTTTTGGTTGGGGTGAAGTCGGCCACCCGGATCCGCGCGGACATACAGGCGTTGCATTCGGCACATGACGGGCGGTAAAGCACGTTTTGCGATCGACGGAACCCTTGTTTGGAAAGTGTGTCATTCAGCTTGTTTGCATGTTCACCTTGCAGCGCGGTGAACAGCTTGCGTTCTTGCCTGTCGTCCAAATAGGGGCACGTCTGAGGAGCCGTCACGTAGAACTGCGGGGCAAGAGGCAATGAATGGCGCATAGGGATCCGATGTTGATCATGGTTTCCAAAAAGGTAACGCTTCAGACCCTCATCCTTCAAGCCCCTTAAGAGAAAAGGGTAAACGCCCGTGGGGATTTCTGCGGAAATGCTTTGGGATATGCTGTGGGATGGGCTGACCCCACGGGGTCAGCTTGTGGCAAATCGGTTGATGGCTGCGGTTCCAAGGAACATATCGGTCAGAGATTGGCGTCGGGCCGTGCTGAACAACATTGCGATCGACAAGACCTGTAAAATAACGGTCATCATTGTGATGTAATAGCCGGCGACGTGAAAAAAGGCGGTGGGGACGTCAAAGCGTTCGCCGCGGCCAGTGCGCAACTCAATCGCCATAAGGCGCATGCCCGGTGTTGCGGACCGATTGCTGACACTGATCATCCGGTACAGAAAATCCATCACCAGCCACAGGGGAATGAAGACAAAGAAACCTATTCCAAAGGTCAGGAGCGCAATCATCAGGGTCAGTGCAAAGATCAACCCGGCATCAATCATCCAAGCAAACGCACGTTTCATGGCAACGTGGTCGTAAAACTCGGGCTGGGTTTCCGGGTCAGGAAGACCCCAAAGGGCATCAAGGGTGCGCGACATTGGCTTGGATCTCTTTGTCAGGTCTTGTTGGGAAATTCCCCACTGGCGAGGCACCAGTGGGGCGGGGGACAGGGCTTATTTGTCCGATTTCTTCGGCTCGTCAAGCAGTTCGCCATCATCTGTCGTATCGTCGATGTCTTCCACATCCGCACGCGATTGGCTGGCGGTCTCTGCACGATCATCCATGAATTGGTCAAACTCTGACTTGTCTTTGGCGGCGCGCAGACGTTCCAAGAAGGCCTCAAAGGCGTCTTGCTCGCTCATCAAGCGGCGCAGGGTTTCGGCTTTATAGGAATCAAATGCCGTGTTGCCTGAGCTGCGGAACCCATGGCGGCGGGCGTAACGCTGATCGCCGGTAAAGCCACTGTGGTTACGACGTGAACAGGATTTTGAAAACATGCGTTTGCTCCAGATCATATAGGCAAGAAGGGCAAGGCCGATGGGCCAGACAAAGATGAAGGACACAACCATGGCAGCGATCCAGGCGCCTTTGCCTCGTTGGTCCAGCCAGTGCTCTGCGCGTGACAGCCAGCCCTGAGGGGTGTTTGACATTTGCGGTTGGGCGGCGATGGTCATGATGGTTCTCCGTGTTTGATGTTTATGTGAATGCCTTTCACATTACAGCATTTGGGTGTTTGGGGTGGTGGCTGCAAGAGTGTATGTGAATGTTTTTTACATTTATTTTTTATATAACTGTATTTAAACGAAAAAAATTGTCGGAAGGGGCGGTCCCTTCGATTTTCTCTGGATGTGCTGCTTTAGACGGTGAAATCACCGGGGCATGCATCGCTGGCTGTTATCAGCGCGTGTGGTGGGGCCTCAAACACATGACGCGGCGTGCCTGCTGCGGCCCAGACCGTCTCAAACGCCATCAATCGCGCGTCGTAAAAGGCGCGGATCGGCGAGAGGTGCCCGATGGGGGCCACCCCACCAATGGCAAAGCCGGTTTGGGCACGGATCAGCCCCGCATCCGCTTTGCCTAAGGGTTCGCCAGCCAGTTTTGCGGCTTTTTCGCTATCCACCTGATTGCCGCCTGCGGTTAAGAACAACACAGCTGCGCCGCTGGCCTCGCCTTTAAAGATGATGGATTTGACGATCTGGTCAAGATGGCACCCTGCTGCTTTCGCCGCATCTGCCGCCGTGCGTGTGCCTTCGGTCATTTCCAGAATGTCCACATTCATTTCGGCCGCTTCTAACGCTGCACGCACCCGTTTTAAGCTCTTTGACATGGTCGCCTCTTGTTAAGATCACGACTAACATATGGTCCCATCGGCAAAACAAGCAACCTGATTGTCGCAGGGGTCAGTGGGTGGTTGACCCGCCCGCACCCCCGGCGCATTTTTGGCCTATGATCCATAAACCATTCGCCGCCCGCATCACCCGAACGCCCATCGCTTACGACCCTGATCCCGCGGGCGATATCGCTGCGCAGTTTGGCGATGTTGCTGCTGATGTGCGGGATGTTTTAACGGGGGGGGCTGGGTGCTCTCCTTATTTGAAGGGGTTGATGGAGAAACAGGCGGATTGGTTGCGCGACGCGCTGTCCCAAAGTCCCGAAGCGGCGTTTGCGGGTGCCATGGCGGACATTACTGGCGACAGTGACAGCGCGCTTAGATCCGCACTTCGCATTGCCAAACAGCGCGTTGCCCTTTTGACGGGGTTGGCTGATCTTGCTGGGGTCTGGACCTTGGAAGAGGTCACCGGGGCGCTCACGGATTTTGCTGGATATGCCACCGACACGGCCATGAAGTTTCAAGTGGGGCAAGAGGTGCGCCGCAATAAGCTGCCCGGTGTGAGCGAAGATGACATTGAGACAGCGGGGGGCATGGTGGCGCTGGCGATGGGGAAAATGGGCGCGGGAGAGCTGAATTACAGCTCTGACATCGACCTTATTATGCTCTTTGATGACAGCAAATTCTCGGATGATGATTTTCACGAGGCCCGGTCGAGCTTCATTCGCGCCACCCGCCGGATGAGCGCGATGTTGTCAGAACTGACGGCGGATGGTTACGTATTCCGCACTGATTTGCGCCTGCGACCGGATCCCTCGGTGACGCCGGTCTGTGTGTCGATGGAAGCGGCAGAGCGCTATTACGAAAGCCTGGGCCGGACATGGGAGCGGGCCGCGCATATCAAGGCGCGCCCTTGCGGTGGGGATCTTGCGGCGGGGGAGGCGTATTTGAAACGTCTGCGGCCCTTTATTTGGCGCAAACACCTTGATTTTGCAGCGATTCAGGATGCCCACGACATGCGGTTACGGATCCGGGCACATAAGGGCTTGCATGGCAAAATCACCCTGCCGGGGCATGATATGAAGCTTGGGCGTGGTGGCATTCGTGAGATTGAGTTCTTCACCCAGACCCGGCAAATCATTGCAGGGGGACGTGATGAGAGCCTGCGTGAACGCGGCACCGTGCCGGGGCTCGCGGCCCTTGCGACTGCAAATTGGATCCCGCCTGAGACCGCAGAGATCTTGACGGACCACTACCGTTTCCACCGCGAAGTGGAGCACCGCGTTCAGATGTTTCGCGACGCACAGACCCATAAGCTTCCCTCATCCGATGAGGAGTTTGATCGCTTGGCGCGGATGATGGGCGAGGGGGACACGGACGCGCTTAAGACGCGCATTCACACGGCATTGGACGAAGTTCATGAGGTGACCGAGGGCTTTTTTGCACCCGAGGATGGTGGGAAATCCGTACCAGAGCTTACGGAAAATGAGGCGGAGATTGTCGCAAAATGGGAGAGTTACTCCTGTCTGCGATCCTCGCGCGCGGTTGAGATTTTTAACCGGCTAAAACCTGATCTACTGGCGCGGCTGGCCGCAGCCCCAAGGCCACATGATGCGCTGATCCAATTTGATGGGTTTCTAAAGCGTTTGCCCGCTGGTGTTCAGCTGTTTTCCCTGTTTGAA
The DNA here is from genome assembly GCF_018599245.1 of Aliiroseovarius lamellibrachiae. GTDB lineage: Bacteria > Pseudomonadota > Alphaproteobacteria > Rhodobacterales > Rhodobacteraceae > Aliiroseovarius > Aliiroseovarius lamellibrachiae. Next base: position 82,188 of record NZ_JAHEVJ010000010.1, on the reverse strand, counting down.
GCCAACCCAACGCTTGTGGATTTGATCGTTGATATCGCCGCCACGGCCCCAGCGCTTGCGGCCTATTTGGGTCATAATGCGCAGGTGTTGGACGCGGTGATTGGTGGGGGATTTTTTGAACCTTGGCCGGGGGCAGATGCGCTGCTTCATGGTCTTTCGACCCGTTTGAAAGATGCGCCCGATTACGAGGCGAAACTGGACACAACCCGGCGTTGGATGAAGGAATGGCACTTTAGGATTGGGGTGCATTTTTTGCGTGGTTTGGTGGATGCACGAGAGGCTGGGCGGCAATATACCGACCTTGCGGATGCGGTGATTTCGGGATTGTGGCCCGAAGTTATTGAAAATTTCTCAACCAAACACGGACCGCCTCCGGGCAAAGGCGCGGTGATTGTTGGTATGGGCAGCCTGGGCGCGCGGTCGCTGTCGGCCACATCAGACCTCGACCTGATTGTGATCTATGACGCCGATGGACAAGATATGTCTGAGGGGCGCCGCCCCTTGGCCACAAAGCCCTATTACGCGCGCTTAACACAAGCCTTTGTGACAGCGGTGTCCGCGCCTATGGCGGAAGGCAAGCTTTATGAAATTGACATGCGCCTGCGCCCCTCTGGTCGGCAAGGCCCGGTGGCGACCTCTATCGAAAGTTTCAAGGAATACCAAAGGGTTGAGGCGTGGACGTGGGAGCATTTGGCCCTAACGCGCGCCCGTGTTGTGGCGGGTCCAAGTGATCTGGCACAAGCCTATGAGGACACGCGACAAGAGGTGTTGTGCTTTGATCGCGACCCCGCCAAGGTCATCACCGATGTGCAGGACATGCGCGAAAAATTGGCTGCGGCCAAAGGCGAAGGACGCGGCGCACTAGAGGCGAAATTGGGCGTTGGGCATTTGCAAGATGTGGAGCTGGTCGCCCAAGCCGCCGCTTTACTGTCGCCAGACACAGCGCGTACCCCAAGTGATCAGATCGCCCAAGGGGTCGCAATTGGATGGTTCTCTGACGCGCAAGGTCAAGCGATGGCGGCCAGTCACGATCTAATGTGGCGTATGCAGGCAGCGTCAAAACTGCTCAGCGATGCGCCATTGGATCTTGAGGATGTGGGGCAGGGTGGGCAGGATTTACTGCTGCGTGAAACTGGGGCGGAAAGCGAAGATGATCTTATTCGCGATCTGCAGCAGAAGGCAAAACTGGCGGCTGCGGCGATTGAACAAGTGCTCGCGGCGCCTCCGTCCTAAGGACACAAAAGGTGTTCAAAGTGGGGGAAAGGGAAGAAAAGATGAGCGATATGATTGCAGAAATCGACAAACGCGGGCTGATCAAAGACAGCTATTTGATTGAGGGTATTCGGGTAGAGGAATGCCGGTCAATTTTTCTGGACTGGGCGCTGTTTGAAGATCATGAGATGCCGCAGGCCGAGCGGATCAAGTTGCTGATCGAAGCTTATGGAAACGCCGCGCCCGACCATCCCATGACCGGCGTGTTGCAAGCGGCCCTAGACGCGCCGGAAGGCGAGGCGAAACGGCGAGGTGGGCGAAAGTCACGGGTTATCGGCGGTTAATAGCCCGGCGCAACATGGCCCTTTCAACGTTTTTTGAATTCACGGTTGATCTCACCAATACGCACCTTGGCGGTCTCATCCAAATGCACCGCGTCAGTTGTGGTCTGTGAATGTAACGGCACATCTACGTCACGCGCAAAGCTCTGTTCTGCGGTGGCGACAATGTGGGGGAGGTTGCTTAGCACAAGCTCGGCGCTGGCGCGTGGAAAACGCCCTAAATCTGCCCAAAACACATTTTGGTAAGTAAACTTCAATTCGCATTGCGGATTGGGGAATGCCCTAAATGTACTGCAACTTAGCCGCCCTAGAATTTTCCCCTGCGAATAAACCACAAACACATCCCCGTTGTTTTGCTCGTTAGGCGGAAAGGCAAACAGGCAGCGACTTGGTTCGTTTGGTAGCAGTGAAATATACCAATCACTTGTCAAAGAAGCGGCTGCAGTGGCACTGTACCAATCGCGAAACTCCGTAAATACTTCGGGTGTACATTTCCATTGGTCTATATCTCGATTTGACCAATACCATGCCACATTAACATAGCTATAAGGCAAGCCTTCCAGACCTAACTGGACCGCCTTTTCCTGTGGGTACTCAAATGGCCCCTGAAACAAAATTGTTCTCATCTTTCCACAGGGGAGTTTATCGGGGTTTGGAATGCAGCCGGGCAAAAGGTCCTTCATGGGAATGTCGCGACGAACGCTCACGCGCGGCGATCTCTCTTCAAGAGATTTTGCAACCCCTGTCTGCCCAGATATGGCGAGGTCCGGTAGGCCACAAACGACAATAAACAGCCACAGCCGCGTATGTCTTGCAGCGCGTTTGAACATCAAATCTCATCACGCGGGCGCAGCATCAACCAGATCAGCGACGCGCCAGCCAGCGCCAAGAAGGGCACCATGGCGAGGTTCACGGCGGACCAGCCCTCAACCGCGCTGCCGCCAGAACAGTTCATCAAACCGCCCGAGGCCAAGGACGCCACAGTCACACAACCAAACACGATCATATCGTTCATGCCCTGTACGCGGCCGCGTTCTTCTGGCGCGTGGGCGCCGGACAGCATCGTGGTGGCGCCAATAAAGCCAAAGTTCCAACCAAGGCCCAGCATGACGAGCGCGAGAAAGAAGTTCTCAAGCTCAACCCCTTGCAGGGCAATAATGCCGGCAAGGCCAAGGATGGTCAGGCCCAAAGCGATCACCTTTCGGGTGCCAAAGCGGGCAATCAAATGACCGGTGAAAAAGCTGGGAATGAACATTGCCAGCACATGTGCAGTGACAATATTCCCGGCCATATCGGTTTCAAACCCACAGCCAACCACCGCCAGTGGGGTTGAGGTCATCACCAGGTTCATCAACGCATAAGACACCATGCCACAGATGATCGCGACGGCAATCACCGGGTCACGCAACAACTCTAACCGAGTGCGGCCTTTGGGGGCATCTGCGTGGGGTTTCTCAGGCTTTGGAATGTCTAGCCCAAAGAACAGGAGCGAGCCAACAAGGTTGATGCCGATCACCGCCACATACGCCCCCATAAAGGGAACCACCATCATGTCATTGGTAAGGTTGAAAAGCTGCGGGCCTATCACGGCCGCGGCCAGCCCCCCGGCCATCACATAAGAAATCGCCTTGGGGCGGAACTCAGGCGTGGCGGTGTCGGCGGCGGCAAAGCGGTAAAACCCCTGTGCCGATTGATAAAGCCCCATGATGAAGGAGCCGACAAGGAACAGGGTGAAATCGGCTTGAGACAGCGCATATGCACTGATTGCCGCCCCCACGGATCCGCCGAGTGTTCCCAGCCAAAAGCCAATACGACGGCCAAAGGTCTGCATCACCCAGCTGACCGGGTTTGCCCAAAACATCGACCCGCCCACCATCAGCGAGATTGGCAAGGTCGCCCAGCAAATGTTAGAGGCTAAAGACTGCCCCGCAAGCCCCGCCATGGTGAAAATCATCGGCATCTGCGCCCCAAGAATGGCCTGCGCCAATACAAGGATGGTCACATTGCGCTTTGCGCGGCTGTTGTCAGCGGGAAGGGCGTTCATATGCGTCATGCTGCATCCGTATCCGTCGTTTCACCTGTGCACCAATCAAATTTCGTGATGCAGGGGATTGGTCTTGCTTATGGCGCATCTTTGTCGATGAGATGGGCATAGCTGCCCGACACGTTGCCTTGGATCAATCCCATCGGCACAAGGGTCTGACCTTCGGCATCTGTTGCCTCAAACAACGGTGTACCTTCAGCACGTAATATGGTGGCGTAGTGGAACTCATGCGCGTTCCACACCCCCTTAAAAGGGCCATCATGGGCGATGACTTGACGATACCCCAAATGCAATTTTCGGGTGGCAAAGCTGGTCTCCAATGCCAAGAGACCCAACATGTCGTGGGAAATTCCCTCTTTGTCTACAATGGTTTGTCCAAGGGTCATAAACCCCCCGCATTCGCCATAAATCGGACAAGTGGCGCCACGCATCCCCGATTTAAACGTCTTGGCCGCAGCCAATTGGGCCGCGTGCAATTCAGGATAGCCACCAGGTAGAAAAATGAAATCAGCGTCAGGATCTGGCGCCTCATCCGCAAGCGGTGAAAAGGGCAAAACCTCAGCCCCTGCCGCGCGCCAATCGGCCAGAATATGCGGATAGGCAAAGGCAAAAGCGCGGTCATGTGCCACAGCGATCCGCGATCCGGGCGGGGTCAGTTGTGGGGCTTTGCCTGCCGTGGGCAGCGGCGCCGCCAGCGACGTTAATGCCTCAAGATCAACCGCTTCCGTGACGGCCGCGCCAACCCGGTCGAGATAGGCTTGTAAATCGGGGTGCTCTCCCGCCTGTACCAATCCCAGGTGACGTGACGGGTGGGTCATTTGATCCTGACGATACACCGCGCCCAGCACAGGCAGGTTGATACGGGCCATGGCTCCGCGCAGCATCGCCTCATGTCGGGCGCTGCCGATTTGGTTCAGGATCACGCCAGCCACCCGGACATCAGGGTCATGGGCGGCAAATCCCGCCACCAAGGGTGCCAGGGATTGTGCCATCCGGGCGCAATCCACCACCAGCACAACCGGCAGGTTCAATTGGCGCGCAAGGTCCGCCGTGGCGCCTTTTCCAACAGGCGGAGCGCCGTCAAAAAGACCCATCGCCCCTTCGATGATCAAGAGATCGTCGCCCGCACTCGCTTCGGCATCGTCACCGGATGTCGCCAGGCGACGCAGACGATCTGGCGACATCGCCCAAGCGTCCAAATTCACACATTCCCGCCCGCAAGCGGCGGCATGAAAACGGGGATCAATGTAATCGGGGCCTGATTTTGCCCCGCGCACTGCCACGCCTTGATTGGTCAATGCGCGTAAAATACCAAGGGTAAGTGTGGTTTTTCCCGACCCGGAGGAGGGCGCCGCGATGATCAAACCGCGCGATGTACCAGTGTATGGCATCACCGATCCTCGGCGGGGCGACCACGCCCCAATGGGTCTGTGTTACGTGGTGGCTCCCCTCGGGCAATGGCCTGCCAATCCAGCGCCTGACGCATCATTGTCGCGCGGCCAATACAGATGATGGCAGGTGGGCCAAACCCCTGGGCCTCTGCATCTTCGACACAGGTGCCAAGCGTGGTTTCCAGCACTTTTTGTTCAGGCGTTGTGGCGTTTGAAACGATCGCCACAGGCTCCTCCTCGGGCCGGTTTGCAGACAGCAGCGCAGACCGAATGCGGTCCAGATGTTTCATGCCCATATAGATCACAAGCACCTGGGATCCTTTGGAAATCGCGGCCCAGTCAAGCGAGCTGGGCGTGGCCCCTGATTGATCATGCCCGGTCACAAAGGTCACGGATTGGTTCACATCGCGGTGCGTCACAGGGATGCCCGCATAGGCCAACCCGCCAATGCCCGCCGAGATGCCGGGAATGATGCGAATGGGGATGTCGTGTTGCACAAGGGTCTGCCCCTCTTCGCCGCCACGCCCAAACACAAAGGGATCGCCACCTTTCAGGCGCAACACGCGTTTGCCCGCGCGGGCGTAATCCACCAATTGCAGCGAAATATCACGTTGCTTGGCCGATGGCTTGCCGCCGCGTTTGCCTGCATAGACAATTTCGGCGTCCGGGCGCGCCCAGTCCAGAATAACTTTTTGCACCAGCGCGTCATAGACAATCACATCCGCCTGTTTCAACGCATTTAATGCATGCAGCGTCAACAGGCCGGGGTCACCGGGGCCAGCCCCCACCAACCAAACCCAGCCGGGTTTAAACTCAGGCCAGTCAGAGGCGGGCCAGTCAGAGGCGGGAAGCGCGGGTGCATATGTGTGTGTCTCTTGCATGCCTGCCTTATAGGCGGCGTCGCGGGCGTGGGAAAGTCAGGTTGCGACATTTGGCGAAAAACCTGCGAAGCGTTTGGGGCAAATAAGGTCGCAAACGTTTGGCAAAGCGCGTGAAAGGGTGATTGGCGGCGGCCGGTCGCGGGGCTATAGTCGCCCGGATGACATCACCTGACGCCCCCCAATTGCGCCGTGGCTGGACCACGGGTGCCTGTGCCACCGCCGCCACTTGTGCTGCGATTGAACGGCTGTGGGGGGGCGCGTTTCCAGAGCGTGTTGTGATTACCTTGCCAAAAGGTGAAACCCCTGAGTTTGCGTTGGACATAACCCGACACGGTGAAAACTGGGCCGAGGTGGGGGTGATAAAAGACGCAGGCGACGACCCGGATGTAACCCATGGTGCGCTCATCCTGTCGCGCGTCAGCAGCGGCCAACCCGGGCAAGGCATTCGCTTCCTGGCGGGGGTGGGCGTGGGGATGGTCACCAAACCGGGGCTGCCAATCCCAGCGGGCGAACCCGCGATCAATCCAGTGCCGCGCCAGATGATTACCGGCGTGATCGAGGCCGCGAGTGAGCGATTTGGTCGCGCCCCCGATCTTGATGTGACAATTTCTGTGCCAAATGGTGAGGCGCTTGCGCAAAAGACATGGAATCCCCGACTTGGAATCGTCGGCGGGCTGTCAATCCTTGGCACCACAGGCATTGTGCGCCCGTTTTCTTGTGCGGCGTGGATTGCATCCATTCACCGCGGCATTGATGTGGCCCGCGCGACGGGATTAACTCATGTCGCGGGCTGTACCGGCGCCACCTCCGAAGCAACGGTTCAGGGGCTTTATGATCTTAGCGAAGGGGCCATGATTGATATGGGCGATTTTGCCGGGGGCATGTTGAAATATCTCGCCCGTCACCCGGTGGATCGTGTCACGGTTGGTGGTGGTATCGGTAAGCTGACCAAATTGGCCCAAGGGGCGCGGGATTTGCATTCCGGGCGCAGTCAGGTGGATTTTGATCTGTTGGCAGAATGGTTGGGCGATGAGACTGTTCGACATATGAATACTGCCCTTCAAGTTCTTGAAAAGCATGGAAAATACATGTCTCAAATGGTTGCAGGCAGGGCTTTGGATCAGGTTCGGTTTTTCCTGCGTGATGCGCCATGTGTGCCAGATGTCGTGGTGATTGACCGCAACGGCGCGGTCATTGCGCGGGCAAAATGAACGGCGGGTTAAAGATCCTTTTGCTGGCCGGAACGGCAGAGGCGCGGGGGGTGGCGAAAGGCCTGGTACAAGCGGGCCATCAGGTTGTGGCCTCTTTGGCGGGGGTGACTGCGGCACCAAAATCGCTGGTTGTTCCTACCAGACGCGGTGGGTTTGGCGGGCGACAGGCGCAGGTTGAGTATATGCGCCGCGAAAGCTTTGATATGCTGATTGATGCGACCCATCCATTTGCAAAAAAGATCCCCCACCGCAGCCATGAAATTTGCCAGGAACTGGCGCTCCCCTATCTGCGTCTTAATCGTCCAGAATGGGCGCCGAACCCGGATGAGATCTGGCACCCTGTTGCAACGGTTGAGGAATTGTCATCCCTTATGCCCTTGGGAGAAAAGGTTTTTTTAACAACCGGTAGCCATAGTCACGATATTGCACAGGCGCTGCCGGGGCGGGTGCTGTTTTGTCGGCGCATAGAGGCGGGACCAGAGCCATTTCCCCTGTCTGGGGGATGGGTCATCGGGCGCCCTCCATTTTCTAAGGATGCGGAAACCACCCTGTTTCATGAGCTAGGAATCACTTGGATCGTGGCGAAGAACGCGGGTGGGGCCACGCGCGCAAAGCTGGATGCCGCGCGCGCGCTGGGGCTGTCTGTGGCGATGATCGACCGGCCGCAAGGCCCCGATGCGCCAACCGTGGAGAATGTGGCTGACGCCTTGACCTGGGTGGCGGAATTGGTGGAGCGTCAGAATGGATGAACGTGTGATCCTTGGCCCAGATTGTTTGCGCGAAGGGGCCAATTGGTTGGTTGGGCAAGACGCACGATTTTTGCAGGTGATTGAGGCGATTGACGAAATTCCACTTCGCCTGCGCGGGGATGGGTTCGAGGCGCTGTTTTCCGCGATCATCGGCCAACAGGTTTCAACCGCCTCCGCCGCTGCGATTTGGACCCGGATTGAGGGGGCCGAGATGACCGCGGCTGACCGCGTGGCTGCGGCCAGTGACGCCGATTTGGCCGCGTTGGGCCTGTCGCGGCCAAAGATTAAATATGCACATGCGCTGGCGCGGGCCGGTATTGATTACCCGGCCTTACGGGGCATGCCCACAGATGAGGTGATGAAAATCCTGACCGCTGTGTCGGGCATTGGCGAATGGACCGCCGAAATTTATGCCCTGTTTTCATTGGGTCGTGCCGATGTTTTTCCAGCTGGGGATTTGGCCCTGCAAGAGGCGGCGAAAGTGCTGTTTTCATTGCCTGCGCGCCCAACCTCGCGCGAGATGCGCGTGATGTCTGACGCGTGGTCGCCGTGGCGGGGCGTTGCGGCGCGGCTCTTGTGGGCCTATTACCGCACTATCAAAAAGAGAGAAGGGATCCGTTGATGACTCGCATTTTGGATGCAAAACGCCGCGCTGCGGCTTCGGGCACAACCAAATCGGTTGTGGTGTTTTTGCATGGCTACGGCGCAGATGGCGCGGATCTTTTGGGCCTGTCTGACCCGTTGGTTGAGCATATGCCCGACACGGTCTTTATCGCGCCTGACGCGCCTGAAAAATGCGTGAACAACCCGATGGGATATCAGTGGTTTCCTATTCCATGGCTGGACGGATCATCTGAGGAAGACAGTCTGCGCGGGATCGAGATGGCGGATACCGACATCAACAATTTTCTTGATAATGTGCTGAAGGAAGAGGGGATAACCCCTTCGCAACTCATTGTTTTTGGCTTTTCTCAAGGGACGATGTTGTCGCTTCGTGTTTTGCCGCGCCGTGCTGAACCTGTCGCTGGTCTGGTGGCGTTTTCCGGGCGTATGCTTGAGCCGGATGATTTCGCTGATCATGTTGTTTCTAAGCCGCCGGTGTTGCTGGTGCATGGGGATCAGGACGACATGGTGCCGCCTGCTCATTTCACCGAAAGCGGTCAAATTCTTGAGGCCAATGGGTTTGAAACCTATGGCTACATCATGAAAGGCACGGGCCACGGCATTGATATGGAGGGTCTGTCCGTGGCGCTTCAATTCATGCTCGACAAGCTTGGCATTCAAAAGATGCAAATGGGGGATGAAGGCGAAGAGTAACGCTCGTATCCGTCACATCCCTGTCACCTGACCCGATTATGCCTAAGGCAACCCCTTATCTAGGGGGTTGTTTGGTTGGCTATCCCATATATAGTTAACCTATGCGATGGGGCGAAAGCTCTCGCCCCGTTTGGGTCGCGGTGTTTGCCGCGACAGGAAATTGCAGGGCGAGGAAACTGTCACAATGGATGGCGATTTCAGACGAGACAATTGGCGACATACGGTGGGCGAGTTTCGCCCCTTTGTCATGTGGCCAAGTATGACCGTATCTCATGGATTTAAGTTGCAAAGGCGCGTGAATTTCACGCGCTTTTTTATTGCGCCCATCAAGTGTTTTGGCCCGCTGGCCGGGGGGGCATCATGAATGCTATGACACATATGCGCACGCTGGTTTTGAACGCCGATATGCAGCCGCTGAGTTATGCGCCCTTGTCGATCTGGAGCTGGCAAAGCGCTTTGGTCGCTGTGTTGCAAGATCGGGTGATTGAGGTGCGCACCTATGAGGATGTGGTGGTGCATTCCGCCACGCAAGCGTTCGAAGTTCCCTCCGTGATTGCGCTGAAACGCTACCGAAAACGGAAAAACGTCTCCTTTACCCGGTACAACGTGTTCTTGCGCGATGAATTTCGTTGTCAGTATTGTGGCGAGCAATTCGACATCCGTGATCTGACCTTTGATCATGTGGTGCCGCGCAGCAAAAATGGTGGCTCAAACTGGCACAACATTGCCACTTGTTGCGGGGCCGACAATGTGCGCAAGGCCAATCGCACGCCGGAACAGGCGGGGATGAAATTGCGGCGCGCCCCCTATGAACCCACGGCGCATGAACTTGATGCCGTGGCGCGCCGTTTGCCCCATCCGCGTGAAAGATTGCACCGGACTTGGATGGATTTTCTGTATTGGGATACGGAGCTTGAAGGGTAATCACTGATTTATGACATGATAATGTCGCACCGGGCATGACGACGGGCAATGCGCCTGCTAGCGTGGTGAAAACTCTGTGTCATTTCATTTGCACAGGTGAAACAGGAGGATACCATGCCCCGTACATCAGATGACTTTTTCACGCCCATTTCCGGCTTTGTCCTGCCGCGCTTTGCTGGCGTGCCAACCTTTATGCGCCTGCCGCATGTGGATTTTGATCATCCCCGGTTTGGTGATGTCGATATCGGTTTGATCGGCGCGCCGTGGGATGGGGGCACCACAAATCGTCCCGGTCCGCGCCATGGTCCCCGGCAATTGCGTGATATGTCGACGATGATCCGCGCGCAAAATGGGGCCACGGGCGTGCGCCCCTTTGAGGCGATGAACTGTGCTGATCTGGGGGATTTCGCACCGAACCCGGCGGATGTCATGGACAGCTTGCAACGCATGACCGCGTTTTACACACGGGTAAAAACGGCGGGGATTCGGCCATTGACGGGCGGAGGGGATCATCTGTGTACCCTGCCGATTTTGCGCGCGCTGGCCAAGGATGGCCCTGTCGGCATGGTGCATTTTGACAGTCATACGGACCTGTTTCATTCGTATTTTGACGGTACAATGTACACCCACGGCACCCCGTTTCGCCGTGCCGTGGAAGAGGGGCTATTAGATCCCAAGCGGGTGGTGATGATCGGCATTCGCGGCACCGCATATGACAGCGAGGATCGGGATTTTGCCGAGTCTGTGGGCATTCGTGTGATCGGGATTGAGGAGTTTCACACGCGCGGTGTCGAAGATGTCATGGCCGAAGCTCGTGGTATCGTCGGATCCCAGGAAACCTATGTCAGCTATGATATTGATTTTGTTGACCCGGCCTTTGCCCCTGGCACGGGGACGCCCGAGGTGGGGGGACCAAATTCATATCAAGCGCTTCAGGTGGTGCGTGAATTGGCTGGCTTGAATATTATTGGCGCGGATCTGGTAGAGGTGTCGCCCCCGTTTGATGCCTCGGGCGCCACCGCGTACCTTGGGGCGTCGATCATGTTTGAACTGTTGTGTGTCATGGCGCCAAAACCCTGATATATATACGTTAAAATGGAGGGCGGGGGTTTGATCCTTTGCCCGTCCAAAGCTATGCTAGACTTTGATTGCGCGGTGGGGTAAGTACGCGGGCAACAGGAAGCGTTAGCGCTAACATCAAATGGAGAGAACCATGGCTTCGCGTGTCATTCCAGTAGACCCTTTTGATTTGGTGATCTTCGGGGGGACCGGGGATCTGGCCCGCCGCAAGATCCTGCCCGGTTTGTACCGGCGCTTCAAACATGGGCAAATTCCACCTGACGCGCGCATCATCGGTGCGGCGCGTTCTGATATGACCACCAAGGAATTTCGCGATTTCGTGGAACAATCGGTGCGGGAATTCGTGCCGAAACAGAAATGTGACCCCAAAATCCTGACCCCCTTTCTCGACAGCCTGTCTTATGTGGCGGTGGATGCGTTGGGGGATCAAGGGTGGGGCGATCTTGCGGGGCTGATGCGCCCGGATGTGGTTCAGGCGTTTTACTTTTCCGTTGGCCCGAGTCTGTTTGGCCCCATTGCTGAGCGCCTGAAATCAAACGCAATCGCCGGTGATGAAGCACGCATTGTTGTGGAAAAACCCTTTGGCCATGATTTGGACAGTGCGCGCGACCTCAATGCCACTTTGGCACAGCATTTCACCGAACATCAGATTTATCGGATCGATCATTATCTGGGGAAAGAAACGGTGCAGAACCTGATGGCGCTGCGCTTTGGAAATATGTTGTTTGAACCGCTTTGGAACGCGCAATATGTGGATCATATCCAGATCACCGTGGCCGAAACCGTTGGTGTGGCCGGGCGGGGCGCCTATTATGACCGCTCAGGGGCGATGCGGGATATGGTTCAAAACCATTTGATGCAGCTGTTGTGCCTCACCGCGATGGAACCGCCATCAAAATTTGATCCCGACGCGGTGCGCGATGAAAAGTTAAAAGTCATCAGGGCGTTGGACCCGGTCGAGCCGGACGATCTGGTGCGCGGACAGTATCGCGGAAACGATGACATCGCGTCCTATATTCAGGATGCCGAGGCGACGGACAGCCAGACCGAGAGCTTTGTGGCGATGAAGCTGCATATCTCAAACTGGCGATGGAACGGCACGCCGTTTTACCTGCGCACCGGAAAACGTCTGCGCGCGCGCATGTCCGAAATTGTGGTGCGCTTTAAAGAACCTCCCCATTCGATTTTTGAAGAGGACACCGGCCAGACGGCAAATGAACTTTCGATTCGCCTGCAACCGAACGAAGGCATGGATCTGAAGGTGACGATCAAAGAACCGGGGCCGGGGGGCATGCGTCTGATCGACGTGCCGCTGGATATGACCTTTGCCGAAGCCCTTGGGGAAGAGGTCGCCGACGTGCCAGACGCCTATGAACGGCTGATCATGGATGTGATCCGTGGCAACCAGACGCTGTTTATGCGCGGGGATGAGGTCGAGGCCGCATGGGCGTGGACAGATCCGATCATCGAAGGCTGGCAAGACCGGCGCGACACACCCCATGGCTATGACGCGTTTTCATCGGGGCCAGAAGAGGCGTTGATGTTGTTGCATAAAGATGGCCGTCGCTGGCGGGAGTTGCGCGAATGAACCTGAGAGAATATCCCGACCAAGACATGATGATGCTGGATCTCGCGGATGTCATCGCCTCTGAATTGGTGTCCGTTCTTGATCACAGTAAAACCGCGAGCCTGGCGGTGCCGGGGGGCACCACGCCGGGGCCGGTTTTTGACGCGCTTTGCGCCGCTGACCTGGATTGGGCGCGGGTGAATGTGATGCTGACCGATGAGCGTTGGGTGCCTGAAAGCAATCCGCGTTCGAACACCGCTTTACTGCGGAAACGGCTTTTGACCAACCGCGCGGCGGCGGCCAATCTGGTGCCGCTTTATCGGGCTGGACCGTTGGACGATGCGGCTTTAACCACGCTGTCCCAAGGGGTTGAGGCGAAATTGCCCCTGTCGGTGGTTTTGCTTGGCATGGGCGAAGACATGCACACGGCCAGCCTGTTTCCGGGCGCGGACAATCTGACCAAAGCGTTGTCGCGCAACGCGCCAGCGGTGCTGTCCATGCAAGCCGAAGGCGCGGGCGAGCCTCGGGTGACGTTGAGCGCACGGGCGATCAATTCCGCGCTGAGCAAACATCTTGTGATAAAAGGGGCCGCAAAACGAGCCGCCCTGGCCGGCGCACTTGAGGCCGATGACGCGCAGGACGCGCCGGTCAAGGCGGTGCTGCAAGACATGAACGTCCATTGGGCGGAATGAGGAAAATATGAGTTTTGAAACGCTGGCCGCACATTGGGCCGATATTCAACCCCGCCGTATCGAGGATTTATTTGAGGATCCAAAGCGGGCAGGGGCGTTTTCCACCCAAGCGGAAAATATGCTCTTTGACTGGTCGAAAACCACGCTGGATGATCGGGCTGTCACGCTGCTGTTGGACTTGGCGCAAAAGGCGGGGTTGACCGACCGGCTAGAGGCGATGTTCTCAGGCGAGGCGATCAACGAAACCGAAGGGCGCGCGGTGTTGCACACGGCTCTTCGGGCATCAACCGCGCGAAAGATTATCGTCGAGGGCAAAGATGTGATCCCTGGCGTGCAAGACAGCCTGAAGCGGATGGGGGATTTTGCCGTTCGGCTGCGAAAAGGGCAGGTGCGCACGCCGTCGGGCGGGCGTTTCACGGATGTGGTGAATATCGGCATTGGCGGATCTGATTTGGGTCCCGCTATGGCGGTTCGTGCTTTGTCACCCTACCATGACGGCCCGCGTGTGCATTTTGTTTCTAATGTCGACGGCGCGCATATTGCCGACACATTGGCGGGTTTGAACCCGGCTGACACGCTGGTCATTGTGGCGTCAAAAACATTCACGACAATTGAAACCATGACCAACGCCGAAACTGCACGCAAATGGATTGCGGCGCAGGTGGGCGAGGCGGCGGCGGGGCTGCATTTTGTGGCCTTGTCCTCTAACGAAGAAAAGACCGGCGAATGGGGCATCGCGCGCGAGCGGGTCTTTGGGTTCGAAGACTGGGTTGGCGGGCGTTATTCCATGTGGGGGCCCATTGGTCTGTCACTGATGATCGCAATTGGGCCTGATCGGTTCGGTGACATGCTGGATGGTGCGCGAGCGATGGACACCCATTTCCGGTCTGCCAAGGGGCGCGATAATATGCCCTTGATGCTGGCCCTGGTTGGACTGTGGCATCACCAGATTTGTGGATATCCTACCCGCGCAGTTTTACCTTATGATCAAAGGCTTGTACGTCTTCCTGCCTATCTGCAACAGTTGGAAATGGAAAGCAACGGCAAGCGGGTTGCGATGGACGGCACGCCGTTGTCCGTTGTGTCAGGCCCGGTTGTCTGGGGCGAACCCGGCACCAATGGGCAGCATGCGTTTTATCAGCTGATCCATCAGGGCACGGAGATTGTTCCGTGTGAATTTATGTTGGCGCGCGAAGGGCATGAACCTGAGCTGGCTCATCAACACCGTCTGCTTGCCGCCAATTGCCTTGCGCAGTCACAGGCGTTGATGGTTGGGCGATCGGTTGAGGTCGCGCGTGATTTGATGGAGAAGGCCGGGTTAAAGGGCGATGAGTTGGAGCGCCAAGCTGCGCACCGCGTTTTTCCCGGCAATCGTCCCTCGACCACATTGCTTTACAACAAGCTGACCCCGCGGATGTTGGGGCAGATTGTGGCGCTTTACGAGCATCGCGTGTTTGTTGAGGGGGTGATCCTTGGGATCAATTCCTTTGACCAATGGGGCGTCGAATTGGGCAAGGTTTTGGCAACCGCATTAGAGCCGGTCCTGAACGGCGAAGCGTCCCCAGCAGATCTTGATGGGTCTACCCAGCAACTTGTTGATTATTTAACGTAAATCCTGTCCAAAGGGCTATGCGGACACCGGGTCGGCCGTTGGGATGTCGGTTTCCAGACGGTCCAATGCGTCATAGACCCGTTGGCGAATGTCACGGGATTCCATCAAAACTTCATGCTCTGCTCCGGGCACCAAAACCAGCTCGCCATTGGACCATTTTGCCATGTGGTTGTGGATTGGGCCGGGTTGCACGATGCGTTCTTGCGTGCCTAAAAAGCTCACCGCTGGCGTGGCTGGGGCGGGGCGGGACATCAGGTCCTGTGTCTCGCGCAGCGCGGCATAAAGCCAGCCGACAGTTGGCCCACCCAAGGTCAGTTCGGGATGGGCCTTGGCCTGATCCGCCATATAGGCATACATCTCGGGATCAGTGGTTAACATATTGTCTTCAAATGGGGAAATCGACAGATAGGTTTCGCGTTTGGTGCCGGGACAGAGAGAGGTTGCCAAGGGTGTTTTATGGAGCGCCCAAGCCAGGCTCCAGGCAATGGGGCGCAAGGGCGGGGCCATGGAAATGCCCCACATGGGCGCCGAAAAAATCGCAGATTTCACCGGGAGCCCATTATACAACGAGCGCAGGCCAATACAGCCGCCCATGGAATGTCCCAACACCGTCCATGGCTCGGGTAAGTTCAGCTTGCGGCCTAGATCAACCATCGCGTCCACATCAAGCTGATACTCGTCAAAGTGCCCCACATGCCCCAGCACGCGTTCTTGATCAGGGCGATCGGCCAACCCTTGCCCGCGCCAGTCGGCGGTCAGGACATGGTAGCCAAGCGCGCAAAGATCCGACGCGATCAGCCCATATTTCTCGATATATTCCGTGCGGCCGGGAAAGAGTAAAATGGTGCCGCGCGACGGGGAGGATGGATCCGCCCCGTTGCTTGAGTTCGGCCAGTGCCCCATGCGCAAGCGCACCCCATCAGACGCGGTCACCCAATAGGCCTTGCCGGTGTCAGGGCCTTTGGTGATTTCATGAAATAGTGGGGCATCTTGCATTTTGGTCACTTTTCGTCGTTTTTCATAAGATTGTTCGGGGGGTTATCCCAAAACGGCCCCCAACTGCATCGCCAGGCCCATGTTGCCTTCGACGGTCAGTTTACCGGTCATAAAGGCAGTGGTCGGGTTCAGATTTCCGGCCATCATATCTTCGAACACGTCAGGCGCCGCAGTCAGGGTCACGTCGGCGTCGTCGTCGCTTGCGCGGGCGCCATCGCCATCCACGACAATGCCGCCTTCGCCTTCGATCACGAATTTTGCGGATCCTGCATCAAATCCACCTGACATTTTTTCATTCAATGCGGCCACTGCCGCGGTGATCACGTCGCTCACGTGTCGTCCTCCTGTTAGGCCCAGATTGGGCGATGTGTAGGTGCAGAATGCTAACGCATGCTTTACGCGGACGTAAACGGGTATTCTACTTATTGACGTATGGGAAATTTCACACCTCGCGCCTGACGGGAGTGATGTGATGCCCATTGCCGCCATGGCTGCGCTGGCGTTAGGATTGGGTATGAAACACCACATCCTCTCTTGCATCATTGTCGTGTCGCTTGTCGTATCTGGTGCGGTACGTGCAGAACCGCGCGATGAATTATCTTCGCTTTTAGCGCAGTTAAAACAGGCAGATGACAGCAATTGGCAGGTTCTGGAGCGTGAGATTGAAACCCGGTGGTCCCACTCTGGTTCTGATGCGATGGATCTGTTGCTTCAACGTGGCAGACAGGCGTTGGAGCGTGACGATGTCGAAGCGGCGCTGGACCACCTTTCGGCCCTCACTGATCATGCGCCGAATTTCGCCGAAGGGTGGCACGCGCGCGCCACTGCGCAGTTTGTGGCGGGGCGGTTGGGGGTCGCACTTGATGATCTGGCTCATGCGTTGTCTCTTGAACCGCGTCATTTTGGGGCGATTGAGGGGCTAGGCGTGATTCTGGAAGAGTTGGGCGACCCAAGGCGCGCCCTTTTTGCGTATCAGCAAGTCCTTGCTATACATCCGCAAAGCCCAGACGTAAAAGAGGCGGTGGCGCGGTTGCGTGCGGCGCTGAGTACCGATCTTTAACCTGAACCATAACCGCAAATAGGGCAGACCGATGGTATCCGATACGGCGCGTGCAGGCACGCGGATCACAGCGGTTCTTGGGCCGACCAATACGGGAAAAACCCATTATGCGCTGGAACGGATGCTGGGCTATCGCACCGGGGTGATCGGCCTGCCGCTGCGCCTTTTGGCGCGTGAGGTCTATGACAAATTGGTTGCGATCCGGGGTCCCAATGCGGTCGCGCTGGTTACGGGCGAGGAACGTATCGTGCCGGACCGTGCGCAATATTGGGTCTGCACGGTCGAGGCGATGCCGCCGGGCATGGGCACTGATTTTGTCGCCATTGATGAGATCCAACTGGCATGTGACCCCGAACGCGGCCATGTGTTCACCGACCGTTTGCTGCATATGCGTGGCACCCACGAGACGTTGTTTTTGGGGTCAGACACCATGCGCGGTGTGATTTCCGCGCTGGTTCCAAAGGTCGAATTTATTCACCGCGAGCGTTTTTCCGAACTGGTGTATGGCGGGTCAAAAAAGATCAGCCGGATGCCGGGGCGTTCCGCGATTGTTGGGTTCTCGGTTGATAATCTTTACGCTGTCGCCGAACTGATGCGCCGCCAAAAGGGGGGCGTGGCTGTGGTGATGGGCGCGCTTAGCCCGCGCACGCGCAACGCGCAGGTTGAAATGTACCAAAACGGGGATGTGGATTACCTGATTGCGACCGATGCAATCGGGATGGGGCTGAACCTCGATATCAACCATGTGGCGTTTTCGGCGCTCGAGAAATTTGACGGTCGACGGATGCGCCCCTTGTTCCCACATGAACTCGCCCAGATCGCCGGGCGTGCGGGGCGCCATATGAACCACGGCTCTTTTGGTGTAACCGGCGAAGCACCGCCGCTGCCTGATGAGGTGGCCGAAGCGATTATGAACCACAGTTTCACGCCGCAGAGAAAGCTGATGTGGCGCAATGCCGATCTGCAATTTGGCACGCCAGAGGCGCTGATCCGGTCGCTGGAAGCAACAAGTCAGAATGAACATTTGACCCGCGCCCGGGACGCCGATGACCTGATTGCGCTGAAATCGCTGACTGCGGACGCAGAGGTGATGGCGCGGGCCACGGATGGCGCTTCGACCAAACTGTTGTGGGAGGTGTGCCGCCTGCCTGATTTTAGGGGCATCAGCCACGGTGAACACGCAGGTCTTGTGACCTCGCTTTTTAACGATTTGCACCAACATGGCGAGATCCGCGAAGATTGGTTTGCCCGGCAGATTAAACGCATTGATCGCAGCGACGGCGACATTGATACATTGTCAAAACGCCTGGCTTTTATCCGCACCTGGACCTATGTGGCGCAACGCCGCGATTGGTTACGTGATGTTGCCCATTGGCGCGGGGCCACGCGTGCTGTAGAAGACCGCCTGTCGGATGCATTACACAATGCATTGACCCAAAGATTTGTTGATCGGCGCACATCTGTGCTTTTGCGCCGGTTGAAGCAGAAGGAGAGCCTCGTGGCTGACGTGAATGACAAGGGTGAAGTGACTGTAGAGGGCCAACTGGTTGGTCGTCTTGAGGGGTTCCGGTTTAGCCAGGATGCCTCGCAAAGCCCGGAAGAGGCCAAAACGCTGCGCGCAGCGGGCCTAAAGGCGCTGGCGCCGGAATTCCACCTGCGGGCGGACCGGTTCTATAATGCACCCGATACCGAGCTGGACTTTACCGAGCAGGGCGGTCTGATGTGGGGCGAACATGCGGTGGGCAAGCTGGTCAAAGGCGACGATGTGATGCGCCCGCGCGTGACCGCGTTTGTTGACGATGAGGCGGGTGAAGATGTTGCTGAGAAAGTGACGCGTCGCTTGCAGCATTTCATTGACCGCAAGGTGGCGGCGTTGTTTGAACCGCTGACCAATATGCAAAAAGACGACGCGCTGACCGGTATGGCGCGCGGTTTTGCGTTTCGGTTGGTCGAAGAGCTGGGCATCATTGCGCGCGATAAAGTCGCCGCTGAGGTCAAGGATTTGGATCAAGAGGCCCGTGGTGCGCTGCGCAAACACGGTGTCCGTTTCGGTCAGTTCACAATCTTTATGCCGCTGCTGCTAAAGCCCGCACCGACCCGTTTGCGCCTTGTGCTGCATTCGCTTTGGACGGATTTGCAGGAATTTCCCGAAGCGCCCCCCGCGGGGCTTGTGACCATTCCTGTGATCGAAGCCGTCGATCCATCGGCCTATCTGTTGTCGGGCTATCGCCCATCCGGCACCCGCGCGATTCGCATCGATATGTTGGAACGCTTGGCCGATCAGTTGCGCACCGAAGACAGTCGCGGTGGATTTGAAGCCAAGGCGGATATGCTGTCAATCACAGGTATGACGCTGGAACAATTTGCCGATTTGATGCAAGGGCTTGGCTATAAGTCTGTGCAAGGCGAGCGGGTGAAGGTGAAAGCTGAAGTCGCAGGTGACGCGGCAATTGCACCGGCCGCTGACGCAGCCCCGGCTGCCGATGTAACACCAGCGGATGACACCCAAACCGATGCGTCAGACGTTTCTGAGGCTCCTGCTGATGCAAGTGCCACAGAGGGTGCCGCCGACACGGCAGCAAAAGCTCCTTCTGCGTCGGATGAAGAGGGATCAGCAAAAGAGGCGCCAGAGATGGAGGTCTTCTTTACCTTCACTTGGGGTGGTTTTAACCGCCGCCAAGGGGGCGGGCAACGCGGTGGACAACGTGGTGAAAACCGCGAAGCCACCGCCGATGGGACCCGTGGCGAGCGCAAGCCTCAGGGGGGCAGGTCGCGCCGTGACGGGGATTCTCCGCGTGGCAAAGGTGGGCCAAAGGGTGGTCCGCGCCGTGGGGGCAAGCCGCCGCAACGCGACAATAAACCCAAGACCTACAGCTCTGGTCCGGCGCATAAGGGCAAGGCCAAGGCCATTGATCCAGACAATCCGTTTGCGGCGCTCCTTGCGCTGAAGGACAAAAAATAAGTGGCGGAAAAGAAACTTGGGGGCGGCGTTGCGGCCCCCAAAATGCGGGCTGATAAATGGTTGTGGCATGCACGGTTTTTCAAAACGCGTGGGCTGGCGACCAAGCTGATCACGGGCGGGCATCTGCGGGTGAACAGTGAAAAGGTGGCCAAAGCGGCCTATCAAATCTGCCCGGGTGACGTGTTGACCTTTGCACAGGGGCGCCATGTACGTGTTGTTCAGATTGTGGATCTTTCGACTCGTCGTGGCCCCGCCCCAGAGGCACAGGCGTTGTATGAGGATTTGTCTCCGCCACCCGCGCGGAACGATATTCCACCAGCCGAGGCCAGCGCGCCAAAATTTGACGGCAAGGGGCGACCAAGTAAGAAAGATCGTCGCAACTTGATGAAAACAAAGCGTGACCCGCTTGATTGATTGCGCCTGCTGAAATAAGTGGGGCATAGTTTAAGGTTTGAGGACACAACATGACCTACGTTGTTCAAGACAACTGCATCGCCTGTAAATACACCGACTGCGTGGAAGTCTGCCCTGTGGATTGCTTCTACGAGGGTGAAAACATGCTGGTGATTCACCCGGATGAATGCATCGACTGCGGTGTATGTGAACCGGAATGCCCCGCAGATGCGATCCGCGCGGATACAGAGCCGGGAACCGAGAAATGGGTTGAATTTAACCGCAAATATTCCGAGCTGTGGCCGGTTATTGTGGAACGCAAAGATCCGTTGCCTGATGCTGAAGAGCTGGACGGTAAAGAGGGTAAGCTGGAAACACATTTCTCAGAGGCACCTGCTGCTGAGTGATTGCGCCTGGCCTCGGGGAATGATGCGTTGCGGGTCGCAGGGTTTTCATTGCGATCCCGCTTGGGCGGTCTAAACGTGATTCGCCCTCTGGCATGGAATTTTCCGTTTCTTCGGGTGAAAATGCGGTGCTAATCCTTTGATTAGAAACGGCAATACCCACTTTCTGCACCGTAGCGCTTTTGTATGGCGGTTTTTTCTGTTATACTAATCGAACTGATAGTCAGGACCCATCCGCGGCTTAAGGTCTCGCCACCCCGATTTGGTGCGCGCGCGCCTTGGTCTCGCTCCGGCAGTTCCGTTCAAAACACACCTTTCGAGGGCGCTTTTGCACCCCCGCGAGGAGTTTTCGTCTTTGAATGGCGCGACTGTGATGACGAGGTGGTGGGGCCTGAATGAATATGTCTGGACCCGTAAAGGAAGACTTGAATGAGCAAGAAAAAGCTTGATTTCCGCCCGAACGAATATGTCGTTTACCCTTCGCATGGGGTGGGCAAAATCGTCTCGATCGAAGAGCAGGAAATCGCTGGTATCGAATTGGAATTGTTCGTCATTTCCTTTGAAAAGGATAAGATGACCCTGCGGGTTCCAACCCATAAGGCGACCGAGGTTGGCATGCGTTGCTTGGCCAGTGACGTTGAAGTGTCCAAAGCCATGGACACGCTTAAGGGCAAAGCTCGTGTTAAACGCGCCATGTGGTCGCGTCGTGCGCAGGAATATGAACAGAAAATCAACTCGGGTGATCTGATTGCAATTGCCGAAGTGGTGCGCGACCTTCACCGCAGCGATGATCAGCGCGAGCAAAGCTATTCCGAACGTCAGCTTTATGAAGCCGCACTTGAGCGTTTGACCCGCGAAGTTGCCGCCGTTGGTGGCGGGGACGAGCTGGCCGCACAGAAAAAAGTCAGCGATGTCCTTATGTCGCGTGCCGCTGCGGCCTAAATCGGTTATAGTTGCCCGTAATTTGTAGCAGTCATTTTTTAGATTCGTGCCTGCAACACGTAACCGCCGCTTAAATCCATGTGATCTAAGCGGCGGTTTTTTTTGATTATGTCGCAAGGCTGGCCAAGACGCATAAGGCGGCGATTTCGGCCAATTGCTGACTGGACCCAAGGATATCTCCGGTTTGCCCATTGATTTTGGCCTTGGCAAGTGCGGCCAATCCAATGGTGGTCACGCTAATCCAGATGAACATCGGCAATACCGCAGTTCCCACGATTAGGACGGCCAACGCCAGTGCCACCACCGTGCCAAGAATTGCGGTTTTACGTGTGGGGCGCCCCACAGATTGAGACAGCCCTGTGCCCCGCGCATTTGGCATGGCGGCCATTAATATCACCATTGGCACCCGGCTGAGCAACCCAACCACCATGAGCGATGCAATGGAAAAGGGGGCTGCCAGAACGGCCATCAAGCCCATGCCGCGCAAAAAAAGCGACAGGGAAATTGCGATCACCCCGTATGCGCCAATGTGGCTGTCTTTCATAATTTCAAGGCGTCGCGCCGGGGAATACCCCCCCCAAAGCCCGTCGACGGTGTCCGCAAGCCCGTCTTCGTGCAAAGCCCCTGTCATCAAGACCTGAGCGGATAGCGCAATAATGGCGGCAAGGGGCAGGGGCAACCCGAGGGTCATTAACGCAAGAGCGACCAACCCAGATATCGCACCAACAACAACTCCAACCAGCGGCCACGCCCAGGCCCCCGCAGCACCGCGAGCGGTGGCCGTTTCGGCATTTACAGGAACTGGCAACCGCGTCAGCAATCCCATTGCTGCGGGCAGGTCAATCATTTGAATGAGGGGGGTGTCGTGTTTGGCCATTTTTGGTCTCATGCGCTCTGGTTCGGATCTCTTGTCATCGGTAAAGAGGAGGGCAACAGGAATCAATCGGGGATCGGGTCATGACGGGTCAGACTTTTTCGACACTTGCAGAGTTTAATGCGTTGCTTGCAGGGGCTGCTGGGCCGGATGGCGCGGCGCGCGACGCGGCGCAAGAGCGGAACGGGCAACTGACCAAACCTCCTGGCGCGCTGGGGCGATTGGAAGATTTGGCCATTTGGTACGGCAGCTGGCGGGGCACGGGGCGTCCGGAACTGACCGCCCCTCAGGTGGTTATCTTTGCGGGAAACCATGGTGTAACCGCGCGCGGCGTATCTGCCTTTCCGGCGGAAGTGACTGAGCAGATGGTGTTGAACTTCCAGCATGGCGGTGCTGCAATCAATCAGCTTTCCAAAGCCTTTGGCGCCAATATGGATGTCCATGCTTTGGACCTTGACCGCCCAACACAGGATTTCACTCAGGGGCCTGCTATGGACGAAGCCGAGGTTGTGGCGGCGTTGCTTACGGGTTGGAATGCGGTTGATCCCAAGGCAGATCTTTTGGTTACCGGGGAAATGGGCATTGGCAACACGACCTCTGCGGCGGCAATTGCATATGCGCTGCTGGGGGGCGAGGCTGGTGATTGGACCGGGCGTGGAACTGGCGTGGATGAAACCGGAATAATGTTGAAATCTCAGGTGGTTGCTGAAGGTCTTGCGGCCAACCCCACGGCCAATGGGGATGGGTTGGAAGCCTTGCGGTGCCTGGGAGGGCGTGAACTTGCTGCAATGGCTGGGGCGATTGCGCGTGCGCGCGTTGAACGTATCCCGGTCATTTTGGACGGGTTCATCTGTTCAGCCGCCGCGATGTGCTTGGAAAAATCTGTGCAAGGTGCGCTTGACCATACTGTTGCAGGCCATGTGTCTGCAGAAGCAGCCCATGGGCGCGTGTTGAAAGCCTTGAACAAAGAGCCACTCTTGGCGCTTGGGATGCGGTTGGGTGAAGGATCAGGTGCCGCTTTGGCCATTGGTGTTCTGAAGGGGGCAATCGCCTGCCATTCTGGTATGGCCACATTTGCAGAAGCGGGTGTGTCAGCGGGCTGATACGATAAGGTTCCCCCATAAAAACGCCCCTATTTATTGGGGCGTTTTGCTGGGCCTCACATCCTGTTCCAACGGTGATTTGTTGCGCTCATTTCGGCATATTGGTGGGTCAGGTTTATCGGCGGGCCTGCTGAATTTCATTGCTGAGACGACCAATGCGCTCGAGCTGTGCTTTGATCCGCTCCTGAAACGTCATGAGCTGTGTGATAATATCGTTGAGCGCGTCGCCCGCATCGGGCAGGCGGGCGCTTTCGATTTTACACATGACGCGGGTTGTGGACAGGCCAATGATATGGCGGTTCATCACTTCGCAGGCTTTGGTAATCCGATCCGCTTCATGAACAACTTCGTTGAAGCAGGATTTATATTTTTGCCTGTAGGACGAGACAATCTTCTGCAACAAAGCACGTTCGTCGCCCAGGTTGACCCCGCCCAGATTGCGGCGCTCATCGGCTAGTTGGGCCTCACTCTCTGCGAGGATACGGGCCATTCCTGCAAGGTCCAATGCACGCAGCACAGATCCCTTGATGGTTAAAAAATTGCTTGTTTCCCCAAGGACGTGGGTTTCAAACCATTGTGACATTTCGCGTGACATGGTTCCGTAGTTCTGTGACAGCGTTGAAACGGGGCCTCCCGTGGGTTCGAGCCGTGAGGCGATGACCCGCAAGTTATGAGGAATGGTGCGCATGGCTTCGAATTCGCTGATCAACAGCTCGGTTTGCTGGGTTAATTCCTGCGCCAGATCGATCATTTTCCGGAAGTCAGCGACTTCGCGGTCCTCTGGTTTGCCCAGTTTTGCATCGCGAGACATTAACTCTTCGGACAGAGAATAGGACGCAAAATGCTCATAGCTGTCAAAACCAAGGGCAAGGATTTTTTCGCGCATCAGGTTTGCACTGTCTTCGGGTGGCAAATTGTTTGTGTTTTCCTCGTGCAGCAACTCAGCATAAAGGGTTTTAACGGTTTGCAGCATGTCAGAGGACGGTTTGATCCGCGCCGAGAGATACCCGTCACCGAAGGGGACCATCACGGCATAGACCCAATAATGCAGCCCATCTTTCGAGAGGTTTTTAACATAGCCCCCGATTGTACGGCCGCTTTTTAGCTCATCCCAAATTTTCCAGAACACGCCACGCGGCATATCCGGATGGCGGATGATCTTGTGAGGCCGCCCAAGAAGTTCGTCCCATTGATAATGTGCAACGCGTTGGAAGACATGGTTACCCGAGAGAATAACCCCGCGATCGTCCGTGCGTGAAAAGAAGATCTCGTTGAAATGAAAGGGGGCTTCGCCTGTTTCAGGACGGTTTTCAATACGGCGGTTAACAAAGCTCACAGGTCAATTCCACTCTCTAGATCAGATACCTTAGTTTTAAGGTGAAGATCTTCCCGGTTGGTTAATATTGGTGGAAAAATGACCCATTCGTTCGCGCATTTCGTTTCATCGTGTGGGTAAGGGCGCGTCCGCCTTTAATTGGTTCATGACAATTTGACTTTGCACCCGCGACACAGAGGGGTGCGGTAATAAAACGTCATGAATCAATCGGTTAAGTGCTTCGAGGTCGGTACAATAAACCCGCAGCAAATAGTCGGCGGCCCCTGTCAGGGTCCAGGCGGAAATCACCTCGGTTCGTGTGTCGATCAATTGGGCAAAAGATTTTGCGGCTTCTGGGGCGTGGCTGGCCATTTCGACCTGAACAAAGCTTTGTACCGACAGGCCAAGCTTCATGGGGTCCAGCCGCGCGGCGTAGCCTGTCACCAGGCCTTGTTCCTCAAGCCGCTGACGGCGCCGCCCGGCTTGGCTGGCCGACAGGTTTAGCCGCTCGCCCAACTCTTGCGCGGTGAGGTGGGCATTTTTCTGCAATGCTTCAAGCAGACGAGAATCTATTTGGTCGAGCGTCGGCATGGGATGGTCCTTTGGTGCGGAAATTGCGCGCATTATTTAGCATATGTGCGAAAACTGCGCAATATCAGGGTCGATTCCGCACCACAATGCGCACTTTCCGTCTGTTCTATGGACTACGATCTTCACAGGTTAAGAAATGCGAATGAGGAGATCCCAATGGGTCCGTTCCCCCACGATGCGCCACGCGCCATGATTTCAGAGAAAAACCCCGCAGGTACGGATGGGTTTGAGTTTGTCGAATTTGCCCATCCCGAGCCACAAGAGCTGCGCGATGTGTTTGCAAAAATGGGCTTCTCCCACACCGCCAACCACAAAACCCGCAATGTAGAACTGTGGCAACAAGGCGATGTGAGCTATCTCATCAATATGGAACCCGGCAGTCAGGCTGAGAAATTCAGCGAAGAACATGGACCCTGTGCGTCGGCCATGGGCTGGCGTGTTGTGGATGCCCAGCATGCCTTTGATCATGCGGTGAAGATGGGGGCGAAACCCTATGAAGGTGGTGGAAAATCACTGGATGTGCCTGCGATTTACGGCATTGGTGACAGCCTGATTTACTTCATCGACCAATACCATGAGCAGAGCGCCTATAATACCGAGTTTGACTGGGTGGCCGATGCCTATCCGAAAGGCGAAGGGTTCTATTACCTCGATCACCTCACCCACAACGTCTTTAAGGGCAATATGGATGTGTGGTTCAAATTCTACGGTGATCTGTTTGGGTTTGAAGAAATCCGTTTTTTCGACATTCAGGGCAAATTCACCGGGCTTTTCTCGCGTGCGCTGACCTCGCCCTGTGGCAAGATCCGTATCCCGTTAAACGAAGACCGCGGCGAGACAGGCCAAATTGTTGCCTACCTTAAGAAATACAACGGCGAGGGCATCCAGCATATCGCCGTGGGCACAGAAGATATCTATGGGTCGGTCGCCGCAATTGCTGATCGCGGGCTGAAATTTATGCCCGGTCCAAATGAAGCTTATTACGACATGTCATATGACCGCGTCTCCGGCCATGACGAGCCCAAAGAGCTGATGATGAAACATGGCATCCTGATCGACGGTGAAGGGGTTGTTGGTGGTGGCGAGACCCGCATTCTTCTGCAAATCTTCTCAAAAACCGTGATCGGCCCGATCTTTTTCGAATTTATCCAGCGCAAAGGCGATGATGGGTTCGGCGAAGGCAATTTCAAAGCTCTGTTTGAATCGATTGAACGCGAGCAGATTGAAAACGGCGAACTCGGGGATGTGGCGTAAGGCCTAAGTCCCTGAAAGAAAACACCACTCACGACAACAGCCGCTCCTTTTTAGGGGCGGCTGTTTCTTTGAACACAGACGCCTCAAATGCATGTGGAAATCTGAAAAACAGGTTTGGCGCAATACGCATTAGCTAAACGGCAAGACCTGCAATGTTTTGGACCGAGAGCCTTTTTTATAGACCAGTTTGCTTGCGGAAATTGACACCACCTTGCCGCCATCTAAACGATCCCCAATGCCAACCTTTACATATCGCCCCGACGGTAAACGCACCAAAGCGCGCCGCTTGGATGAACTGCCATAGATGCCAATCAAACTGACTTTGCGAAGGGAAATGGCATTTTTAACAGTCGCTTGCTTTGCCACCGAAGCACGGGTGGGAATGGCCGGGGTGACTGTTTGATTGCGCGGGGCAGCGGCCACAACCACAGATCCATCTGAGGCATCCTTTGCACGGGCGGCTTCCATCAATTTATCAAACCCTTGCGGGCGCGACTTCGGTTCGGGGGACCGGGTAACAGCCAGCTGAGTGGGCGCGGTGACCGCCGCCGCCGCCGCCGCGGCAGCGTCATCAATTGCGGCGTTGGCAACGGCGTCGAAAATCGCCGCGGCTTGCTGTGTCAAGGCTGCGATGGACTGTGGACGCGGTTTGGGACGCAGGCCTGCCATTTCAACGCGGGACCGTCCGCCAAAAAGCTCGCGCTCATTGCTTTCGATCAGCCCATCAGGTCGGCTTTTGGGGCGAATGCTGGGGGCGGTGTTTTCCACCAATGGCGCGGTGTCTTGCGTATCATCCCCTGGCCGTTCTGCGGGAACCACGCTGGGGCGTCCGGCAATGACCAAAACCCCTTCTGGCGTCAGACTGCCCTGCGGCGTTGCCCGAACCAATCCGCGTTCATCAAGATCAAATCGCGTACCGCTGGGCGGCGGGGCCAAAAGCTCCGTTGGGGCGTTTTCAAGCGCCGCCAACTTGTCCGAGGGCAAGGCAACCGCATCATGCCCCGAGGTGACGGGGTCGATTGAGGCCACATACAGCCCGTCAAGCCGCCCGACGACATGATCCGTAAGCGGATCTGGCGCGCGCTCCCATATTCCGGTGGCCGCGTATCGGGTTTCTGCCGCTTCCGCCGAGAGAGGCTCAGGTCGTATCTGCGGATCACCTTCACCCAAGCTGGCGTCTGTCTCAGTATCGGCACCTGACGGGGCATCAGGATCAAACTCGCTGAACCGATCCTCTCCCTCTGGGTCAAATTCAGGCAGGCTGGCGAAGCGATCCTCTGTGCCAGTCTCCGGTCCGGTTGTGATTGCACTTTCAAACTGATCGTCGCGTCCGGGAAACAGGCCCGTGCTTTGGTCGGACAGAAAAAACATCGACCAAACAGCAACGATTGCCAAAACCAAAAGTAGGCCAAGCACGAGGAAAAGACCAAGGAATTTGGGCTTTCCACCAACAGTCTGCTGGGCACGAGCGCCAAATATGGTGAGGGCGTCGGCCTCGATTGTTGCAGCACTTGCTGCGGTTGTTTTGTGGTGCGCTCCCCGAGGTCTCGATTGGGATGGCGGCATGTCACCGGGGATAGGGCCTGCGACCGAGGTGTCTTCGATCGGGTGTTCCTGTGCGGCGGCCTTTTGGCGTTTGGGCAAGGCGCTCGCGGTACGACTGGCCAACGCAGACGCGGCGCTGGCGGCTGTTGTTGCGCCGGCCAGGCCACTTGAAATTCCTTTGCTTAATCCTTTTCCAAGCCCCGCGCGGGCGGCGTCTTGCAGCTTTCGTGCGCCCTGTTTGGCGCGCTTCGTGGGGGCAGGCGCCGCCGACCGCTCGGACTTGCCGACCACATTTGGCGCGGTGACTGGAACATGGGCCTGTTTTTGCGGTTGCGCCGGGCGCCCCACATCACTTCCTGAGCTTGGAGGGGCGACAAGGATGCGCGGTGCGATGCTTTGGCTGGGCAGGGGCGCATCTGTGCTGGCGTCTGGCTGCGCGTCAATGCTGCGCCGTGTCGAAAACGCGGGTGGGGCATCGGCGGCCGCTGGGGTGCGAGGCGATGGTCCCGTGACTGGGGCTGGTGGCTTTTGTGCGCTGTCCAATTTAGCTGCGGCAACAGGGGCGTCGGCCGTCTTTCCCGCCTCGTCATTTTGGCCCGCCTCGTCATTTTGGTGAGCGGGCGACGTGAGGCTTGGTGCTTTTGGCAGGCGGCCCAGAGGGGCGGGTTGCGCGCCCGGTTCAGCACTGTCATCTGCGGGTTCAAATGCCGGAGGGAAAGGGGCAAGTTCAGGCATATCCGAGGGGGATTGAACCGCAGGCGATTTTGACGAGGCCGTCATTTGCGGCGGGTGTATTGCCTCTTCATCCGGGGCACCTTTCAGTGCCTGAGAAGGTGATGCTTTGACATTTGCGTCGGGTGCGCCGGGCGCTGCGTCAGGCTCTGTGGGGGCGATCTCTGTGCGTTCGATTGTGGCGACGCCTGTGCCCATCAACGCCGGAATAGGGCGGCGATCTGGATCGACTTTGGCGCCGTTTCGCAAAAATTGATCCGCACAGGAGGTTGCGCCAAAATAGACTTGCCGGTCAAAACTTCCATGGGCGCGCGCGCAAAAGCACACTGGGTTCAACCGGTTATCAAGTGCAAACCCTTCGGCCTCGGCCAAGGTTTCGCGGGCAATGACCGCCACATGGGCCATGTCGCCATCTGCGTGCCAATCGAACAGAAGCTCATCAACCGGATAGGGGGTCAGCCCCTCTAACCCTTCGCGAATACGCGCTTCTCGGGTGATGTTATCGGGACCGGGCGCTGTCATTGTCGTGAACAGGATCTCGGACGCAGGGACGATCAATTGGCTGGTGAACCCACCGCTTTCCAGATCAACTGCTGTTTGGCGCATCATGCCAAGGCGGGCGGTCAGGTCTGGGTCGTCCAGACGAACCTCTCCTGCCAGCAGCCAGCCCCCTTTGCTGCGATGCAAAAGGCCAATACCGTCATGGGTCAGATCAAGCGCAAAATTTGGCGTCATACCCGTCTCACATTCCTAATTCCCGCAACCAAACACACACGATCAAACCGCGCAGGCCCCAGCGCCACATACCCCGACCAGTTCACACCAAAGATGTCCTGGCCATATTCTTTCTGCCACCGCTTTGAAACTATAGCAGGATTTTGCCCATGGGAAGGGGGCGCGAGGCTTTCGATTGAATGGGGCGACAATTGGCGCAAGTTGCTGGAAAATAGGGACGTAACATGAAGAAATTACTCGGTATTTTTGCCACTTTCGCTGCGCATTGGGGTCTGTTTCAGCGCTCGCAGGCGCGGTTGCGACCTTACGGATCACGGGCTGGGCCAGTGTCTCGGCCGCACCAGACATGGCGCGATCGCTATTGGGCGTGCGCTTGACGCGAATGATGCGGTTGCGGTCAGAGGACAGTAGGCGTGGCATCGGAGGCTGGGATGGCGGCTGGGATGGCGGCGGGGATGGCCCTGGGAAAGATTACTGTGCTGTCTTTCGTCCCGTCGTCTGGGGCAATGCCGAACATGGGCGTGCGCGGTATGGCAGATGCATCAAACATGCCGATTGTAGCGGGTAACGCGGAGATTTCGGCGCAGGTTCAAATGGCATAATAATTGATGTCGAGAGATTAAGTTCACAACGTAACTCATTGAAATAAAATGGCCGCCATAAATAGATGGCGCATTCCGAATTTTGGGACACAAAAGCAACGCCTGTCGAGTTTTCGCTCGGCAGGCGTTTGATATTGAACAGTCTTTTCTGATAGTAGATTGTTCATTGCCCGGGAGAAAAGTCCCGGAGCCACACTTTTCAAAAAAATGCGGTTAAGTCTTTGGTTTTGGGAGAGTTGGCCAATATGAACACCGCCTGGCGGAGGGCGACTTGACCAAACGAAACAGAACGAAAGGCTGTGTCGCTGTGAAGTCCGTGCCCAAACTGTCTCTTCCTCAAATCTACCCTGAAATCGGGGATACAATCAACCTCAACTGCTGTGGCGATCCCGACTGCGGGAACTACGGTATTGCGCCTGACTTCATCTACCAATCCTTCGTAGGTAGAAACGCTCAGGCGAGAAAGCAAAAGGCATTTGCGACAAATCCTTCGTTGGGCAAAGGTAGAGGGAAATACACCATCACTGGCGACCAAGATTCTCAGGTTGTCTCAACAGCCCTCGAATACTCGAAGGATGCTCGGCAGTGGGAAGATGGGAAGTCTCTGGTATGCCATCACCTGCAGGACAATCACGACTGCGACGTATCTTTCAATGTTCTTTCGAACAAACACTTCGAGTCAGAGTTTGGCCGACTGATCACTCAAACGGGGTTCTGGAAGGCCCAGTTTGCGGCCACTGCGGCGCAAGATATCTCGAACAGCCGGGCGACTTCATTTTCAATGGCGCCCATGGGAAGATCCCCGCCGGAAAGAACGGGCGCAAAGCAAAGCCAGCTGGATTCAGAGTTATTCACAAGCCTTGCAAGGGCAAAGCGGGTGCACGTTTTTCAGTATCCGTTGATCACCAACAGCAGGAAAAAATGCATGACAATGTCAGACTGCTGCGCGCGTTGGTCAATGGTGCCGGTATCTCCGCTCTGAGGAAGCTGTTGGCTGATCCAGACACGAGTAAGAAATGCGGGGTTGAGCGTGTTTATAACAGGATATTCTGGCTGGAAAAAACACTGTTGGCGTTTGAGCGGGCGAAGCTGAAAGAATGGAGGGACAAGAGCGAAGCACAGGGTGGCCACCCTCACATGCGAATTGCCCATGATGATGTTGTTATCAGCGTCAATTGGGAAAGCCGCTCCGATCGACGCCTGACCCCTCTGCAGTGCTCCGTCAGTGCCGATATCGACACAGGCTATGTGTTTCGCATAGATGCAAATTTCGACACAACGGTCGACCCAGTTCAGGCAGTTCAGGAGAATTACCTGGACGACCAACTGATGCCCACCAATGTGCGACAGGCCTATGCACAGAAATCCGGGCACAATTTTACCGTTCCATCAATGCATTTCCAAAGACCAACAGGGCGATACGAAGAAGCCGCACTGTTTGCCAGTGCTGAAAGCCATTGGCGTGTCTTCAGTCAAAGGCTCGACAAGGCATATGCAGCCCAAGGGTTGACCCAACTTCCACAGGATGCACTGGATGAGATTGCCAATGCAAACGAGCATAGGAAAATCATCAATACTTTGCGCAATGGATATTTCAGCTTTCAGGAAACAGACCGCGATTCCCGCGGGAGTTTCAATGGATCTGTTGTGAAGCCAACATACACAAAGGCCGCCCACCTGGCGTGTCTTCGTGATCTATTGCCTGCTAAGCGCCTGACAATCGTTGGTGAGCAAGAAGCAACCATGGTTCGGGTCGTGCCGCACATTTTCCGCGATTGGATCGAAGAAGACCGTTTCGAATGGCATGTCATGCATTTCGACAAAAATGCCTCGGAGCCCGAAAACTCCCGCAGAGCAACGGCATTCAAAACAGCTCTCGATGTCTTCAAGGCGCGCGCATGCGTCCGGGCAGACACAAACATCTGATTACGCGCTCCTGTCTCAGTATTGCGCCAGCACAATGGTTCCTGCCTTCAGTCGTGATCCCACGAGCCATATGACACCATTCCCAATCACCAATTTCCGGTCTGCGCAGTTTCCCCAGCTATGGGTCAAGTCTGGCATGGAAATCCATGGGGAGACGCGGAAAGTCGTTGGCTTTCCTGTCATTCGAAAGAAATATCGGCAGAAACTAAAACGCAGTGCATTTCATGTAATGCCTACAGACGCAGATCTCTGCGATGCACTTGCTCGCCGATACATCAAAGCAACTATCCACCCGGTCTCAAGCTTCATGAATTCTCTCCGTGAGAGGGTTAGTCCCACCAAAAGGGCTGGAGGAAGATCCGCTCGAAATGGCCCAAGCTACATTAACGGCGCTACTTACAATCCTGCAGTCTTAGTGGCGTTCCTAACCATCTATCGCATCTACTATAACTGGTTCGAAGTGCGCCCCTATTCGAGTGCTTCCGCAAGGAGTTCCAATCAGGTCGCGGTATCAAGCGGGACGCAGTCAATCCGGCACCCTGGGTCAAAGGTGAAAGTCAAAGCACCCAAGCAAAGAAAGCTGGCACCGGTCCAAAGCACGCCAGCGCTGAGGTTGGGAGCTGATGCGCGTAGGATGACACCGACCACTCGTGCCACCCCGTGATCCACGGCGCATCCTTTATAGGCCGTGGCTGTATCACGGAACACCGCTCTGGAAGAAGTTCGAGACACGGTAAAAATCCTTTTTGTTGAGGTTGTTGGATTAGCGCGATCCAGGGAAATTGTTGTTTGCGACGCCGCAAAGCCACAACTACCCTATGAGCTGTGCAGGAGTGTGGCTTTTCAATTCAATTTGCGAAAAAGGAACTTTTATGGACCCTTATACTATCATCGCATTGCTCTGGTTTTTCAGTGCTCCTCTATTTTTCATTCTATGGATCTTGGCCCGAAAGAAGCTGGCAAAAGCATCGAAAGAAGCCGAAGCAGTTGATGAAGAGTTGGGCAATCTCAAGACAAAATATTCAGCGATTACATCCATCGAAACTGAAGTCGAACGCTTGCAGAGGGATGCTGTCGAGCTTGAAGGTGGCATTCAGAAAACGCGGGCATCATATGCGGAGAAGCGCAAGCTGCTTGACCAATTGAAGGAACAGGTTGCAGTCTATGACGACCGATTGGCTATTGCAGAACTCGGTGTCTATGAGCCACATTTTGATTTTGGTGATAGCGAAACCTATAAGGACCAGATCAAAGAAATCCGGGCCCGCGAGAAAGCGATGGTATCGGCCAGGGAAGCAACAATTTGCCCGACAGATTGGACCGTCGAAGGTAGTCGCGCAAAAGGGCAAACAATGATCAACCGTCAAACCCGATTGACCATGCGAGCTTTTAACAATGAGTGCGAGGCCGCGATTGCCAACACGCGTTGGAACAATGTGGTTGCAATGGAAAAGCGGATTTTGAATGCCGCCAAAGCGATCTCGAAAGAGAACACCTCAATGAATCTCGACATCAATGATGACTATGTGGCGATGAAAATTGATGAACTGCATCTGACCCATGAATACCGCGAGCAGATGAAAATCGAAAAAGATGAGCGGGCAGAACTCGCCAGGGCGGAAAGAGAAGAAAAGAAACTCCTCGCGGAAGCTCGGGCTGCTGAGAAAGAGGTGCAGAAGTATCAAGCGCTTCTCGAAAAAGCTCGGAAAGAAGCAGACGTTGGCGAGACCAGCGAGGCCATGCAAAAGAAGCTTCAAGAACTTGAAGCCGCATTGGAGCAAGCTCACGCCACGAGCGAAAGGGCGCGTGCTATGGCCGAAATGACCAGGTCTGGCTATGTCTATGTCATCTCAAATATCGGCTCCTTCGGAGAGGACATGGTCAAAATTGGCTTGACCCGACGCCTGGACCCCAATGATCGCGTTCGGGAGTTGGGCGATGCCAGTGTTCCTTTCACCTTTGACACTCATGCGATGATCTATTCGGAGGAGGCCCCAGCATTGGAGGGAGCTCTCCATAAAGAGTTTGCGGAAAAGCGTGTGAATATGGCGAACATGCGAAAAGAATTTTTCCGAGTTTCACTTGATGAGGTAGAAAGTGCGGTAATCAGGCTTGCTCCCGACGCTGATTTTTTCACAGACCGTGAAGCTCAGGAATGGCATGAAACAATGGCGCGGAGAAAGGAGAAGCTAATGGAAGCAAACAATAAAGATGCGGAAGAGCTTCCCGCTGAAATCTAAGCTGATTCAAATCATGCCTAAGAAATAGAGAGACCTCGGCATATTTTTGCCGAGGTCTTTTTGTGTCCCAAAATCCGGAATGCGCCAATAAATAGACGGCCATTTTTGGTTTGGTGTAAACTTATGCGGTTGCCGCGGTCAGCGCCTGATCCAGATCGGCGATGATGTCCGCTGCGTTCTCAGTTCCGATGGAAATGCGCACCACATTTGCACCCGCGCCTGCGGCCTCTTGCTGTTCTGGCGACAGTTGGCGGTGGGTGGTGGAAGCGGAGTGAATGATCAGCGAACGGGTGTCGCCAAGGTTGGCCACATGGCTGAACAGCTTCAGGCTGTCGACCAGCTTAACGCAGGCGTCATATCCGCCCTTTACGCCGACTGTGAACAACGCACCCGCGCCTTTCGGAAACAGCTCTTTGCCGCGCGCATGATACGGCGACGAGGCAAGGCCCGCATAGGACACACTGTCAATTCGGGGGTCGGCTTCCAGCCATTCCGCCACTTGTTGCGCGTTCTCAACGTGTTTTTCCATGCGCAATGACAGGGTTTCAATCCCCATCAGCGTGTAATGTGCGGCTTGCGGGTTCATGGTCATGCCAAGGTCGCGTAGGCCAATGGCGATGCCGTGGAACGTATAGGCCATCGGGCCAAGTGCTGCGCCAAAAGTGATGCCGTGATAGGCCGGTTCGGGTTGACTGAGCGATGGAAACTTGTCCGAGGCCATCCAGTCAAACTTGCCGCTGTCCACAATTGCGCCGCCGGTTACGGTGCCATTGCCTGTCAAATATTTAGTGGTGGAATGCACCACCAAAGTCGCCCCCATTTCAATGGGGTTGCACAGATACGGCGTAGCGGCGGTGTTGTCGACAACCAGTGGCACACCGGCTTTGTCGGCAATCGCGGCCATTGCTGGAATATCGGTTGGCACGCCGGCAGGGTTGGCAAGGCTTTCGCAGAACAGCGCGCGCGTGTTGTCGTCGATTGCCGCCTCAACCGCGGCGGGGTCGTCGAAATCAACCAGTTTAGCCGACCAGCCGAACCGTTTGAATGTTTGTGTGAACTGGGTGACAGTGCCGCCATAAAGCTTGTTCGACGCAACGATATTCAGCCCGGGGCCCATCAGCGGAAACAGCGCCATAATTTGCGCGGCATGTCCAGACGAGCAGCACACGGCACCAGCCCCCCCCTCGAGTGCGGCAATGCGGTTTTGCAATGCGGCCACGGTGGGGTTGGTCAGGCGGGAATAGATATAGCCCACTTCCTCAAGATTAAACAAACGCGCCGCGTGATCCGCATCTTTGAACACATAGGCGGTGGTCTGATAAATCGGCACCTGACGGGCACCGGTCGCGGGATCAGGCTCGGTGCCTGCATGAATTTGCAATGTATCAAAGCCCAATTGGCGATCGTCTGACATGGAACTCTCCCTTATGTCTGTTGTGGGCAGGCTAGGGGAAAGCCTTGATGGCTTCAACGGGGCGTTGCGAATAGGGAGGGCGTTTACGCGGAATTTTCCGTCTGGGAACAAATTCTGCGATTTGGCGGATCTCTGGAATTTTTTTCGGTGAGGGGGCCGCGATCCCATGTGGGGCCTGCGCGTTTAAAGACACCCTTGGTGTCGGTTGCGCGCTGGACGTTCCCACGCCCGCAGGTTAAAGCGTTTCGTCATGACCTTGAAACACTGGTTTGTGACAGAACGTCCACATGTTGCTGGATTTCGTGGCGTTTCTCCCTTTCCCCATCTCAGGTTAAAGGCGTGCCACATTAGGCAAAGCCCCCCACGAAAGGATGCTCGATGTTAACCCCGTTCCACCTTGCCATTCATGTGACGGACCTTGCCGCTGCCCGTGCGTTTTACGCCGATGTCTTGGGGTGCAGTGAAGGGCGATCAACTGAAACTTGGGTGGATTTTAGCTTTTTTGGTCATCAGTTGAGCCTGCATCTGGGGGTGCCTTTTGCCACCACCGACAGCGGAAAAGTTGGTGCGCATATGGTGGCGATGCCGCATTTTGGAATTGTGTTGCCCTATGATCGCTGGCGCGATTTGGCGGACCGGCTTGAGGCCGCCGGGATCCAATGGGTGATCCCCCCGACTGCGCGCTTCAAAGGCGAACCGGGCGAACAATGGACGATGTTTTTCCGCGATCCATCTGGCAACCCCATAGAAGTCAAAGGGTTCAAAGATATGGGGGATGTCTTCGCCAGTTGATCACCGCATCCAAAACCCTTCGCGTTTGATCCGATTGCGGATCATCTGCTCGCGGCGTGGCAGGTTTTCACGATCAAACATGGCGCGGACTTTTTGACCACGCCCTTGATAGATCATTCGCAACATAGGCTCGTATTCTTTAAAGATTTTCTTGAGTTTATTGGGTGCAGAAACCGTCTCAATCACATCAATGACCTGGTCAGCTTCGCGCGCATAGGCCAAGGGCAGAATGCGCCAATGACAGCTGACATCGCCGTCCAATCCGTCAAGTTCCGGCCCCGGTCGTCCGCCCCCGAAAGAGGCGATTACAAGAGGCAGCGCAATTTGATCAAGCCAAGGGAATTTTTCCTGGCACACAAGCGCCTCTGGGGCATCGTCGCGGATCGCCAACGCATACTCCATGTAGCGCGCCCCAAAGTCTTGCGGACAGGCCCCGAAAAACCACCCGGCATTGAAATACATATAGCGTTCCCAATGTTCATCTGGTTCAGACAGATCAAGCGAGGCGTCAAAATCCAAGCCAAACTTGTCGTAAAGGGATTTCCACGTCTCGCCGTAGCCCGGACCATAAAGCTCAAGCTTTGGCCAGGTGTTTTCGCGCCGCATTGAGGCGGACGGGCGGTCGAAATCAAACGCGATGTCAGACAGTTTTCCGGTGATCACAGTATCACTGTCAAAAAACACAAAAGGCTCGCCTTTGGGCATTTTTGTCAGCGCTTCGATTTTATTGGCATTGGGGTAGCTGGCGCCAAAATGTTGGTTTTCAAAGGGCAGAATTTCAGCGCCCAAGCTTTCCAGCGCCTCTCGTACGACGGGGCGAATACGAGGATCATGGGGCCAGCGTTCACTCGGCTGAGGTTCGCCGATGAACACCCGGCCCTTGAAGTCAGGATCAGCGCTGCGCAGAGAGGCGACAAACAGCAATGCCTCATAAGACAGACGTCCCGCTTGCCCAATCAGTAAAATATTGAAACCGCTGGCTTTTCCATCTGCTTTTTTCCGCTTGGATGCATCGGATTTCGCTGCTGGTTTGACGGTTTTCGCCTTTGGCGTCGATTTTGCATTGCTTTTTGCAGGCGTGGGCGCCTCTTTTCGAATGGAATTGGCCGATTTTGCCTGCTTTTTCGCCGATTTAGCCATTGGTCTTTGCTCACCCTGTTCTTTTCGGGCAGTATAGGTCAGATCCCATTGCGTTGGGAAGGGGGCGAAGGTGCCTCCTTTGATCAAATGCGCGGGAATTCATTATGTGAAGGGTGCTGCTGATGTTGCTCAAAATGTTGAAAAAACAATTGGTTCTTGCTGGGATTTTCACCAGCCTTGCGACGGGCACTTTGACACTTTCAACCGAGACCGCCGCGGCGGGGCAATTTACCACAGCGGATGAGGTGCGCCCGATTCTTGAGGCCACCAAGGGCACTTGGGTGGCACTGCGGGAATATGACGGACAGGATCTGTTGTATTTTACCCATCTTTTGGCTTGGCGTTGCGGCCTTGAGGGGGTGCGTTACAGCATCAATGGCGGGGCGCAACAGGTGTTTGATGCAGAGCCTTGCTACGAAGATGAAGCACAACCCAACGCGATCAAGGCCACCGATGCTTTGCCCTTTGTCCGGTTTGATCTGAAATCGGTGAACACGGTGGATGTGCAATTGACCTATGATGATGGTCAGGTGGCCGATGTCCAATTCGAACGCGCCGGAATTTTGATGAACTGATGAATTTCCAAAAATATCAGTGAATTAGGTGTCGACCCTCACGTCGGAAAACCGTCCGGTGCAAAAAGCCAGCGGGCGGGCGTCTGTGACGTGCGCACTTTGTACACGGCCAAGAATGATCGAGTGATCCCCGCCATCCATCACCTGTTCGGTGGTGCAATCAAGACGCGTCACACAGCCGTCCAGATGGGGCACACCGTGGGGGTCAATGTGATGAGGAATAGCGGAAAAATCATCCCCACAACGGGCAAAATGCTGGGCCACGGCACGCTGATCTTCGGCCAGAATATGCACCGAGAACTGCACTGCGTTGACAAAGGCGTCATGGCGCGCAGAGATCTGTGCAGGGCACCAGAGGATCAACGGCGGGTTCAATGACACCGAAGTGAAGCTGTTGGCGGTCATTGCCACAGGTGTCACTTTTCCCTTCACGGGGGGGGCGGCAGTGATCACGGTCACTCCGGTGGGAAAGGTGCCAAGAGCTGCGCGCAGTTCAAGCGCGTGTTCCGGGCCGGGGGAAAAGCTTTTCATCGTTGGACTGCCTGCGCATTTCAGTTCCATGTCGCGCAGACCCTATAGGCAGGCGCATGAGGGGGAAAGGTGAAAAGCGTCGGATTTTCCGTGTGATGCGCCGCGCCAAAGAGTGTGCGTTGGGGCGGGAATTACTCGGCCGCCGCAAACCCAGAAATCAAGTGTCGCAACCCAAGGGCCGTACCAGCGACGATTGCCAGAAATGTGACGGGCGCGCCGTAGTAAAGCAGGGCAAAGGCCGACAAGCCCTGACCGATTGAACAGCCAAAGGCGATCACCGCCCCAAAGCCCATGATCATTGCCCCTACGATTTGCCGTTTTAACTCGCGCGGGTCCTCGCAGGCTTCCCAACGAAAATGGCCACGAAAAAGACTGCCAATGAAGGCCCCCAAAAGCACGCCCGCGACCGATCCAACACCAAAGTTCAGAGTGTTCCCGGTTGAGGTCATCAGATAGAGAAGCGTGTCCCCAATCGGGGCTGAAAACGTGTGACTTTCAAGGGGGATAGCGGAAAACCCATTGCCCAGAACCCAAGCGGTGCCGCCCCAGCCTGTCACCACGGCCAGCCCGGCGATGGCGCCCCAAATCAGTTCTTGTTTGGCACCACGCAGTTCCGAATTTGACAGCATGACAAGCAAAAGAAGTATGCCTGCGATCAGACCAATCATGCTGGCGGAAACTCCGGTCAAACGCTCAATACCATAGGCAAATGAGGGCAGGGTGCCTTCGGCTGGGGCCTCTGGGAAAAGAGCCACGCGAAGCGGTGCAAGGGGCCCCGAAATGGCGACATAAGCAGACAGCCCCATGACCAAAACGATCACAAAAGACCGCAGATCTCCGCCGCCAAGTCGGGCCAATGCGCCAAAGCCGCAGTTGCCAGACAGCGCCATCCCATAGCCAAACACCAAACCGCCCACAATGGACGCCAGCGGGTTCCAGGCCAGACGCAGGTAAACCGCATCCGCGGCCGGAAGGGCGCCGGCGCCAATCAAAAGGAAGGTCCCAACCATAGCCACACCAATGGCCACGCCCCACATGCGCAACCTAAGGAAAGACCCGCCATAAAGCGCGTCTTCTATTGCGCCGAGTGTGCAAAAGCGGCCCATACGCGCGGATAAACCGAGCATGACCCCGCCCAGAAGCCCCACCAGGGCGGCCAGATTGGCATCGCTGATCCAGTCTAACATGCGCCTCCTCCCTTACATCCGGGTGCCAGACGTCTGGGCCGACATCTTGGCGCTTGATGAGTTGACCAAACTGCGATTTATGACAAAAAACCAGCCAGCGCCGTTTCTAGCGGATTGGCCCCTTGAATGTCGCGTGAGCGTCTTGAAAACCCTTTTTAATCAAAGACCTGTCCCGTTTCTCTTTTATTCAGCCGCTTTAGGTTCGACGGGGGTATCAATGGAGCAGAACATTTCATAGATCACTTCGAGGATGCGCCGGGGCCGATCATCGGTCAAGGAATAGTAAATGGTTTTGCCGTCACGTCGTGGCGTCACCAAACCTTCAAGCCGCAAACGGGCCAATTGCTGGGAAACAGCCGCTTGGCGGGCCGACAAAAGCTTTTCCAACTCGGTCACGGATTTCTCGCCGGTGACCAAGTGGCACAAGATCATCAACCGCCCTTCGTGACTGATTGCCTTTAGCAAAGTGGAGGCGTCGCACGCGCTGGTCATCATTTGATCCAGCTCGTCAGAGGTCATATTTTCACGAATGACTGGTAGCGCCATCACCTGATCCTTTGATTTCGTCTTTTTACAGCGTTTTTCATGCTTGATCACAAGCATTGCGCCTTTCAGGCATTATATAGAAGACTTCGCGAATATTGCAAACGTTGCAGCGTGGCGGGGTGTCGCGTCAACCAAAGCCCGGAACATGTAGGGGCAGGGGATCTACTGTCAGCTGACCGGCTTGGGATAATCCGTGGTGTTGATCAGCATTTGTTCAAGCAAGCCCCAAAAGAAGTCTTCGCCGGGATAGCCCTCAATCCGGCCAATTTCGGCACCATCTTCGACCAACACAAAGGTGGGGGTGAAGGAAACTGGACGTGTCAGGGCAAAGCCAAGCGTGTCTTTTCGGGTGTCGCGGATTTGGACATGTTGCAACGGGGCAAATTTCCCCTCTGGGGTTTTGGGATAAATGGCGCCCAGATCGCGTTCCCATTGCGCGCACCAGACACAACCGGGCTCTTCCACCATCACCAAATCCGCCGCCTGAACGGCCGAGATCATCCCCGCAAAAGCGAGGGTGGTGGAAAGCGCAATGGTTTTCATGCGATGGATCATGTTGAACGTCCCAGGTTGACCTTCGGTCGTTCAGAACACATAAATTGAATATGTTCAGGTTTCAAGTCACCCATCTGATCTGAATGCAAAACGCCTAACCTGGGGACAGAAAAGGGCCGTCGATGTTTGAGATTAGTTTTGCAGGTGCTGCGCTTGCCGGTCTGTTGTCTTTCGCCAGCCCCTGTATCCTGCCTATGGTCCCGTTTTATCTGAGCTATCTTGCGGGTTTGTCGATGTCTGAGTTGCAGGATGAAGGCGGCATTGCCCCCGGCGCGCGCAAACGATTGATCTTTGCGTCCATGGCGTTTTCTCTGGGCGTGACCACAGTTTTTGTGCTGTTGGGGCTGGGGGCCACGGCGCTTGGCACCGCATTTGCACAGTATAAAGATGTCTTTGCTTATGCAGGGGCGGCGCTTTTGGTGCTGTTTGGGCTGCATTTCCTGGGCGTGATGCGCATCCCACTGTTGTACCGAGAAGCGCGTTTGGACAGCCGCGCAGAGCCCAGCACCCTTGTTGGCGCCTATCTGATGGGGTTGGCGTTTGGATTTGGCTGGACCCCCTGCGTGGGGCCGGTGCTTGCCTCGATCCTGATGATCGCCTCTGGTATGGGAGAGTTGTGGCGTGGGGCCTTGCTTTTGGCCATCTATGGCCTGGGCATGACGGCCCCCTTTGTCGTTGCCTCGTTCTTTTCGGTTGGCTTTATCAAATGGGCCGCGCGGCACCGCCGGTTTCTGCCCTATGTGGAAAAGGCGATGGGGGTGATGCTGATCATCTTTGCGCTGCTGATCGCATCGGGTCAGGTGAATATCATTGGGCAATGGCTGATTGATTGGTTCCCTTCATTGACGCGACTTGGCTAACGGGAATCACATATTTGTGATCTTGGCCAAGCGATTGAATTCCGGGGTGCAGTTTGGCCTGACTGGGCAACTCAACGATGGGTTTGCGTTACAAATGGGTCATATATGCTGACCTGATGTGGTGTGTGAAACGCGCGCTTGTCGTTTTCGAAAACTACTGAATACGCGATGTATACCAAAGGATTCGTTAATATTATGAGGGTGTGGGTAACAATATTTCGCACTTGATCTATATCAATTCAAACAATGGAATTTGATGTTGCGAAATTTGCTTCACATGCGTAGCTTACTCTTATTACGTCATGGGAGGTAACATGAAGCGGACAACGATCACGCTTGTCGCTCTGCTTGCAGGGCTTACAACGGCAAACGCCGAAACAGTGGCACCAGAAAGTGTCACGTTCGAAGAAGGGGCTGTCGCGCAATCGCTGACTGGCCAACCCGGAGACGCGATGTCGGGGGCAAAGATTGCCTCGACCAAATCGCAAGGCAATTGCATTGCTTGTCACGAAATCACCGATCTGGCCGATGTGCCGTTTCACGGTGAAGTCGGGCCAGCTTTGGATGGGGCGGGCGACCGCTGGTCCGAAGCAGAGCTGCGCGGCCTTTTGGTGGACAGCAAACGCACGTTTGAAGAAACGGTCATGCCGGCATTCTACAAAACCACAGGTTTCAACCGCCTTGGCAAAGCCTACACAGGCAAAGCCCATGAAGGTGCTGTTGAACCGCTGCTGACAGCTCAGCAGATCGAAGATGTTGTCGCCTATCTGATGACGCTTAAATAAGCGGTCCGTGGGCCACAGAAATACTCACAGGAGAGAAACATGAAATTCACACGTCGTGAAGCTCTGGCTCTTGGTCTCGGTGCAACCGCCGTTGCCATGTTGCCAATGCGCGCCAGCGCCGCCGCCGACGAAGCCATTGCTGCCTTTACGGGCGGGGCTGACGTTGGCGAAGGCGGGGTCACACTGACCGCGCCGGAAATCGCAGAAAACGGCAACACTGTTCCAGTATCCGTGGATGCCCCCGGTGCAGCAGCGATCCTTATT
Organism: Aliiroseovarius lamellibrachiae; assembly: GCF_018599245.1. Taxonomy (GTDB): domain Bacteria; phylum Pseudomonadota; class Alphaproteobacteria; order Rhodobacterales; family Rhodobacteraceae; genus Aliiroseovarius; species Aliiroseovarius lamellibrachiae. Next base: position 38,844 of record NZ_JAHEVJ010000010.1, on the reverse strand, counting down.
CTGGCAATGGGCAACCCAACCCCAGGTGTGGCGCAGTTCAACTTTGGACCGGCTGCAGGCTCGCAAGCGGCCTCGACCCGCATTCGTTTGGCTGGCACGCAAGACGTTGTTGCCATTGCCAAAATGGCGGACGGCAGTTTTGCCAAAGCGCAATCGACCGTAAAGGTCACCATCGGCGGCTGCGGCGGCTAATCGCGGAGCAATCCCAGCAAAAGTGGGTACCGGTTTTGCGGTTCGGGATTGCGACATACAGGAGGCGATCCCAGCAAAACGGGAGACCGGTTTTGCAGTTCGGGATTGCGACCACATAAGATATTGGAGATCTGAAATATGGCAAAAGGTGTAAAACCTCGCGTGAAAGTCCCGAAATCTGCCTCTGCTGGCGATGTCGTGACCCTTAAAACCCTGATCAGCCACAAGATGGAATCAGGCCAGCGCAAAGACAAAGACGGCAACGTCATTCCGCGTTCGATCATCCACCGTTTCACCTGTGAATTCAACGGTGCGATGGTCGTGGATGTGACGATGGAAAGCGCGATTTCGACCAACCCGTATTTTGAGTTCGACGCCAAAGTCGATGCGGCAGGTGATTTCAAGTTCACTTGGTACGATGACGATGGGTCGGTTTACGACACCACCAAATCAATCAAGGTCGCCTAAAGATCAGCGTAAGGGAGGAATAAGTATGAAAACATACGGCATCGCAGCAATACTGGCTGCCTCGACAATGATCGGGGCAAATATAGCCACGGCCGATGAAAGCGCTGAACTTATCGTAAACGGCGAGATTGAAATCGTGACCCGCACTGCGGCTCCTGCACATCTGTCTGATGCGCTGGACGAAGTGATCTCGGGTTGGGTGTTTCGCTCAGACCAAACTCAGGAAATGCAAGGCGACGACTTTGATAATCCCGGCATGATCTGGGTTGAAGCCGCCGAGGAAGCATGGTCCACCCCAGAAGGGGAAAAGGGCAAATCCTGTGCCGATTGTCATGGCGACGCGGAAAGCATGGCGGGCGTAAAAGCCACGTTCCCGAAATGGAATGATGGTGCCGAAAAAGTCTATACTCTGCAGATGCAGATGAACGATTGCCGTGAAAACCGCATGGGCGCCGAAGCTTGGGGGTATGACAAATCCCCTGCGATCAACATGGAGGCCCTGTTGTCTTCTGTGTCGCGCGGCATGCCCGTGAATGTTGCCATCGATGGCCCCGGTCAAGCGACGTGGGAAAAGGGCAAAGAGCTCTATTACACCCGCACCGGCCAACTGGATCTGTCTTGTGCATCTTGCCATGAAGAAAATTATGGCAACATGATCCGCGCAGACCACCTGTCACAGGGTCAGATCAATGGCTTTCCAACGTACCGTTTGAAAAATGCCAAGCTGAATGGCGTGCATTCCCGCTTTAAGGGCTGCGTACGTGACACGCGCGCGCAAACCTACAAGCCCGGTTCCGATGAATTCATCGCGCTGGAAATGTATGTGGCATCGCGCGGCAATGGCTTGTCGATCGAAGGACCGTCAGTCCGCAACTGATCAAACCCCGTCCGGGCTTTTGCTCGGGCGGGATTTCTTTATTTGAACACATTCAAACCTCGGCATGGGTAAGCTCGCGCCGAACTTGAAATCAAGGAAAACCGCACATGATCTCTCGCCGCGACTTTCTTCAGGTCTCAATGGCCGCCTCAGCCCTTTACGGCACCTCTGGTTTTGGCAATTGGGCCAAACTGGCCGCCCAGCAAGCGCTGACGCAGGATGATCTTCTGAAGTTTGATACTTTTGGCAATGTCAGCCTGATCCACATCACAGACATTCACGCCCAGCTCAAACCGATCTATTTCCGCGAGCCGTCGATCAATCTCGGGGTCGGGGCCGCCAATGGCCAGATGCCCCATGTGACCGGTGCGGATTTCCGCAAAGCTTACGGGATCGAAGACGGTTCCCCTTCGGCTTACGCGTTGACGTATGATGACTTTTCGGCCCTGGCTAAAGGGTATGGCAAAGTCGGCGGTATGGACCGAGTGGCCACGGTTGTGAACGCCATTCGCGCGGATCGCCCCGATGCGTTGTTGCTGGATGGTGGCGATACTTGGCACGGATCTTACACCTGTCATCACACCCAAGGCCAAGATGTGGTCAATGTGATGAACGCGCTGAAGCCAGATGCGATGACCTTCCACTGGGAATTCACGCTGGGGTCTGATCGTGTGAATGAAATCGTCGAAGGTCTGCCATTTGCTGCCCTTGGCCAGAACATTTTTGACGCGGAGTGGGATGAACCGGCAGAACTGTTCAAACCCTATAAGTTCTTTGAACGGGGCGGGGTGAAAATCGCCGTGATCGGTCAGGCTTTCCCCTATATGCCGATTGCCAATCCGCGTTGGATGTTCCCTGAATACTCCTTTGGGATCCGCGATGAGAACATGCAGGCGATGGTTGACGAAGTGCGCGCCGCAGGGGCCGAACTGGTTGTTTGCCTGTCGCATAATGGCTTTGATGTGGACAAGAAAATGGCGACCCGTGTGAAGGGGCTCGACGTGATCCTGTCCGGGCACACCCATGATGCGCTGCCTGAACCCGTGCAGGTGGAACAGACGTTCATCATCGCCTCGGGATCGAATTCCAAGTTCGTCAGCCGCATTGATCTTGATGTGCGCGACGGCAAGATGATGGGCATTCGCCATAAACTGATCCCGATCTTTGCGGATGTGATCACGCCAGATGCGACAATTACCAAGCTGATCGACGACCAACGTGCGCCTTATAAGGCCGAGCTGGAAGAGGTGATCGGCACCACCGATACGCTTTTGTATCGCCGTGGCAATTTCAATGGCTCATGGGATGATCTGATCTGTGATGCGCTGATCAATGAACGCGAGGCCGACATTGCGATGTCGCCGGGCGTGCGTTGGGGGCCGTCGATCTTGCCGGGGCAAGAGATCACGCGCGAAGACATCTTTAACGTGACCTCTATGTCTTACGGCGAGGCGTACCGCTCTGAAATGACAGGGGAATTCATCCACACGATCTTAGAGGATGTGGCGGACAACCTGTTTAACCCTGACCCCTATTACCAGCAGGGCGGCGATATGGTGCGCATCGGTGGCATGGGGTACCGGATTGATGTGACCAAGCCGCAGGGCGACCGGATCACCGAGATGACTTTGCTCAAGACAGGCGAGGCCATTGATCCGTCGAAAACCTATGTGGTGGCCGGTTGGGCCTCGGTGAATGAGGGCACAGAAGGGCCGCAGATTTGGGACGTGGTGGAAAGCCATATCCGCAAGCAAGGCACCATCAAGCTTGACCCGAACAATTCCGTAGAAGTGGTGGGCGCCTAAGCCCAACGGTCTGGGCGCATCGCGCCTGGGCCAATTTTTTCGCGCCTATTCATGCACATAGGTGAATGTTGAGATGTAAGAGGAGAGATGCCAGATGAGTGACAGCTCTAACACAAACGGGCCCTCACGGCGCGGGTTTCTGCAAGGGGCCGCCGCCGCGGGTGTGGCTGTTGGCGCCGCGGGGGCCGCAAAAGCCGAGGGTGATCCGCTGATCACCGAGGTTCAGGAATGGGCCAGTGGTTTGGGGGACGGCGTGGACGCCAGCCCCTATGGCATGCCGATTGAGTTTGAGGGTGACGTGGTGCGCCGCAATGTGGAATGGCTGACGGCGGACACCATCAGCTCGATCAACTTCACACCGATCCACGCGCTTGATGGCACCATCACGCCGCAGGGCTGTGCGTTTGAACGCCACCATTCGGGGGCGATTTCGCTGAAGAAAGAAGATTATCGCTTGATGATCAACGGCTTGGTCGACACTCCATTGGTGTTTTCCTATGCTGATCTTGAGCGTTTTCCGCGGGTGAGCCGCACCTTTTTCCTCGAATGTGCGGCCAACACCGGCATGGAATGGGCGGGCGCGCAGCTCAATGGCTCGCAATACACACACGGTATGATCCATAATATGGAATACACCGGCGTCTCCTTGCGCACGCTTCTGGAAGAGGCTGGGCTGGACGCCGCGGGCGATCTCGCGGGCAAATGGCTTTACGTGGAAGGCGCCGATGCGTCCTCTAACGGGCGGTCCATTCCGATGGAAAAAGCGCTGGATGACTGCATGATTGCGTTCAAAGCCAATGGCGAAGCGCTGCGGATGGAGCATGGCTATCCGGTCCGCTTGGTTGTGCCCGGTTGGGAAGGCAATATGTGGGTGAAATGGCTGCGCCGGATGGAGGTCATGGACGCCCCGGTGGAAAGCCGCGAAGAAACCTCGAAATACACTGACACGCTTGAGAATGGCACATCGCGCAAGTGGACCTGGGTGATGGATGCGAAATCCGTTGTGACCAGCCCCAGCCCGCAAATGCCAATCAAACACGGCAAAGGGCCACTGGTCATCACCGGGCTGGCGTGGTCTGGCCGTGGGGCGATCACGGCGGTGGATGTGTCGCTGGACGGTGGTGTGACATGGGCCGAGGCGCGCTTGGCCGAACCCGGAAAAGCCATGGCTTTGACGCGGTTCTATCTGGATATTGATTGGGACGGATCAGAGATGTTCCTGCAATCGCGCGCGATGGATGACACCGGTTATGTGCAACCGACCAAGGCCCAGCTGCGCGACGTGCGCGGGGTGAACTCAATTTACCACAACAACTGCATTCAGACCTGGCACGTCGACGCAAACGGGGAGGCGAACAATGTCGAAGTTTCCTAAACTCTTGATGGCAACTGCGATCGCCACCGTGATCACAACGCCGGTATTGGCCGAGAAATATGGCCTTGGGCGCACTGCCACCCAAGATGAGATTGCAGCCTGGGATCGGGACGTATTTCCCGATGGCTCAAACCTGCCCGAAGGGTCCGGTAGCGTTGAAGTGGGCGAAGAGGTGTTCGTCGACAATTGCGCGGTCTGCCACGGCGATTTTGCCGAAGGGGTGGGCAATTGGCCCAAGCTTTCGGGCGGAGCGGACACATTGGCGGATGAGGATCCGCTGAAAACCGTCGGCTCCTATTGGCCATATCTGTCGACCACCTTTGACTATGTGCGCCGCTCTATGCCGTTTGGCGCGGCCCAAACCCTCTCAGATGATGATGTCTATGGGATCGTGGCCTATATCCTTTATTCCAACGATCTGGTTGACGACGATTTTGTCCTGTCAAAAGAGACATTTACGTCTGTAAAAATGCCCAATTCAGATGGGTTCGTCATTGATGACCGCGCCGCCACCGAATACAGCAATTTTACCAACCGCTGCATGAGCGATTGTAAACCAGCGGCGGTGAGCATCACGAAAACTGTGGTGTTCCCGGGCGACCCAAATGCAGGTGCTGAGCCTTTGGAAACCCAAGCGGCGGCACCCGCACCCGCACCCGCAGTGGCTGAAGTGGCCGAAGTGGTTCCGGCGGCGGTGACATTTGATGAAGAGCTGGCCACAAAAGGGGCCAAGGTCTTTAAAAAGTGTAAGGCCTGCCACAAGGTCGGCGATAAGGCCAAGAACGGCACGGGTCCGATCCTGAACGGGATCTGGGGGCGTGCTGCGGCGACCACTGAGGGGTTCAAATACTCCAAAGCGATGCTGGCAGCCGGCGACGGTGGGCTTGTTTGGACAGAAGATACCTTGTCTGGCTATTTGGCAAATCCACGTAAGTACCTGAAGGGAAACAAAATGTCCTTTTCCGGTCTAAAGAAAGAGAGGGATATCGCGGCTGTTCTGGAATTCCTGAAATCCAACAGCCAGTAGTCCACCCCCTCTAAGACACTCAAAACGCCGTACAGAAATGTGCGGCGTTTTTCGTTGGGTTTTGGTGAAATCCCCATCTCGTGTTAGGCTGGTCTGACTGCTTAAACAGGAGAGCGATATGCGACGTTTCGTGTGCCTACTCACCGTGATCTGTCTTCATCTTATGCCCGCAACGGCGGCCGAGTTGGGCGACGATGGCCTGTATGTACAGCCGTGGCTCACCGACAGTTTTCTTGAGCTCGCCGATGATCTTGATGAGGCCACAGCAGAGGGTAAGGATCTGCTTGTGTTGTTTGAACAAAAGGGCTGTCCCTATTGCCGTGAACTGCATCAGGTGAACTTTGCGCGTGACGAGATTGTCAGCCATTTGAAACAGCATTTTGTGGTTGTGCAGCTTAATCTGTGGGGCGCGCGCGAGGTGGTTGATTTGAACGGCACCCCCCTCGAAGAACGAGAATTGGCGGCGCAATGGGGGATTAATTTCACCCCAACCAGTGTGATCTTTTCCAAAGAAGAGGGCGTGGCGGCAGAGGTGTTTCGCATGCCGGGGTATTTCAAGCCGTTTCACTTTCTAAAGTCCCTCGAATACGTGTCATCAGATGCGTATAAGTCTCAGTTATTTCAACGTTATTTGCAGGCGGAGTTTCAGACCTTGGCGGAACAGGGATTGACACCAGAGGTTTGGTGATAGGTCTTGCCAGACGGTGAAAGGGCTGCGAATATGCCTGAAACTGAATGTGTTCAGGATCCGGTGGCGGTCCGTCCGCCTATGGCTCCGCCCTATAACCGTGGAAAGAGACCCCCATGCGCCCCCTTTTGTCGATCGTCACTTCTGGTGTAATCACCACTCTTCTTCTCGCCGCTCCGCTTGCCGCCCAAGGGCCAAATGCACGCGACGTGGGTACGGGGATTGTCTATCCATTTGATGGCGATTTTGACGATGCAACCTTTGCAGTGGAAAGCGCAATTGTTGGGGCCGGCCTGAAAATTGACCACACCAGCCACACTGGCGAGATGCTGGCACGGACTGGAAAAGATGTGGGATCTGACGTGGTTCTCTTTGAAAACGCTGATATTTTTCTATTCTGCTCTGCTGTCATTAGCCGAAAGGTGATGGAAGCCAACCCGATGAATATCTCATATTGCCCCTATTCGATTTTCGTGTCGGATCGTGAGGGCGAAGTTGTCGTGGGCTATCGCAAATATCCTGAGGGCGAGATGCAGGCGGTGCAGGACTTGCTTGATGGAATTGTGCAAGAGGCGGTTGCTGAGTGATCGCATTGGCGCGTCGGGGTGTGTCTTTGATCTGAGTCAAAAGCATTCACTAAACCGAATGTAACCGCTTGCCAGCCCTCACGCACCGCATTACCTTTGTCTCATGCGAATTGGATCTGAGTGAGGCAATCAAAATGGAAACAGAATTCACCCCCTTGGCGTCAACCTTCGGGGGGCTATTGATCGGTTTGGCGTCAGTCATGCTGATGTGGGCGCGGGGCAATGTGTTTGGCGCCACGGGCATTTTAACCGGGTTCTTGCAACCCAGCAGTTCAACCGATTGGGCGTGGCGCGCCGCGATCCTGTTGGGCATGATGACGGGGCCTTTTGTCTATCTGTTCCTGACCGGAAGCTTGCCCACGATTGAGGTGCCGATCAGCCGCACAACTATGATCATTGGCGGCTTTATTGTCGGCATTGGCGTGACCTATGGGGCAGGCTGCACATCTGGCCACGGCGTTTGTGGTATGGCGCGTTTGTCCCCCCGGTCGATCGTGGCCACACTCAGCTTTATGGCCGGAACCGCGGTCATGGTTTTTGTCATGCGTCATTTGGTGGGGGGGTGAATATGCAGCTTATTCTGATCTACGCCATTGGGCTGATTTTTGGCCTGGGGATTTCCATTTCCGGCATGGCGAACCCAGCCAAGGTGCTGAATTTTTTCGATATTGCAGGAACTTGGGATCCAAGCCTTGGCTTTGTGATGGGGGGCGCGCTGTTGGTCACGGCGCCTGGGTACTATCTTGTTTTCCGCCGGGGTCAGCCCCTGTTTAATCGGGAGTTCACCCTGCCGGGCACGCGGCTTATCGATCGCAAATTGGTGCTGGGAAGCCTGACCTTTGGACTAGGTTGGGGGCTTGCGGGCTTTTGTCCGGGGGCCGCGCTTCCGGTGGTTTCAACCGGCAATCAAGACGTTGCCCTTTTCATGGTTTCGATGATCGCGGGGCTGTTCGCCGCCCGCTGGATGATTGCCCAAACCGCAAAACGGCGTGATGCGCAGCTGCGCCACCGGGCGCCACAATAGAATAGGAAAGCATATGTCGATGGGTATCACTGCCACTGTCAAACCCGTGGTCAAAGCATTTTTCGACCCAGCCACCAACACGATTTCATATGTTGTGAAAGACCCCGCGACGATGGCCTGTGCGGTGGTCGACAGCGTGATGGACATCGACTATGCCGCCGGGCGGATTTCCCATGAGAATGCGGATCAGATTGTTGATTACATTCAAGAAAATGGGTTGGAGCTGCAATGGGTGATTGAAACCCATGTGCACGCGGATCACCTGTCAGCCGCCCCCTATTTGCAATCAAAACTGGGTGGAAAAATTGGCATTGGCTCGGGCATCACCGTTGTCCAAGACGTGTTTGGCAAAGTGTTCAACGAAGGCACAGAATTTCAGCGCGACGGCAGCCAATTTGATCAGCTGTTTGAGGATGGCGACAGCTATATGGTTGGTGAAATGCAGGCGCAGGTGGTGCACACCCCCGGACACACGCCCGCCTGTATGGTGCATGTGATGGGGGATGCGGCTTTTGTCGGCGACACACTTTTCATGCCAGACGGCGGGTCAGCGCGCGCTGATTTCCCCGGTGGGGATGCGGGCGAGCTTTATGACTCGATCCAAAAAGTGCTGTCTTTGCCAGATGAGACGCGCCTGTTCATGTGTCACGATTACGGTCCAAACGGCCGCGACATTCAGTGGGAAACCACCGTGGCGGATGAGAAAGCCCACAATATTCATGTGGGCGGCGGCAAGACCAAAGAGGAATTCGTGCAGTTTCGCACCAAACGGGATGCAGAATTGGACATGCCGAAGTTGATCATCCCCTCACTTCAGGTCAATATGCGCGCGGGAGAAATGCCACCGGCGGATGAAGAGGGGAACACCTTTCTGAAAGTCCCGGTGAACGCGCTGTGAACGCATTCTGATTATCCGATGAATGTGGCTGATGCCGCGCAAATATGAGGACAGGATCATATGATAGCGAAGAAACTGAGCGACCGGGTTACGGTTGCCCCGCAAATTGCGGTGTCGGATGTGCCAGCCATTAAAGAAGCCGGTTTCACCGTCTTGATGTGTAATCGCCCGGATGGCGAAGACCCCGGCCAACCCACTTGGGCCGAAATATCCCAAGCGGCTGAGGCTGCCGGGATGCAAACGTCCTTTTTGCCGATGTCCAGCCGCGAAGATGCGCTGGCGGTGATGGCGGAATTCACCCGCGTTGTGGATGAAGCCCCGGGGCCAGTGTTTGCCTATTGCCGGTCTGGAACACGTTGCGAGATCCTGTGGTCAATGGCAGAGGCCAACCGATAACCAATTGATAAAACAGGTGTTCCGCGCCCAAGCGGAGCACCACCACAGTTGAATGCAGGGTCTCATTCTTCGAAATCGGACCGAGTGGTGATCAAATCGTTCTTGCGCCGCCCACAAAATGGGCTGGCCATCGGCACGCAACATTTTCGCATTATCCATCGTTACGAGGGGCTGACCTGTTCGGAGGAGGTCTCGCTGTGGTTGAATGAAACCTTTGACCCGCGACAAAGGGCGCAAGGGGACGCAGCGTAACTTTGCGGACCGACAATTGAACGCTTGTGCAATTAATGCTAGGCCAGCCCAACATTCATTCCATTGGGGGACGCTTTCATGCAGATCACAGAAAACACCGTTGCCGTCGTCTCGGGCGGGGCATCCGGATTGGGCGGCGCTGTGGCGCAAGCCTTGGCCGCAGCAGGGGCCAAAGTCGGTATTTTCGACCTGAATGAAGAAACAGGCACCGCAATGGCCGCCAAAATCGGTGGGACATTTGCCAAGGTGGATGTCGCGGACCCAGCTTCGGTCGCAGAAGGCTTCAAGACCCTGCGCGCCGCCCACGGCCAAGAACACATTATGGTCAATTGCGCAGGCATCGCGCCCGCCTCAAAAACCGTATCCAAAGGCGCGCCGCATAACGCAGAGATGTTCGCCAAAGTGATCACCGTAAACCTGATCGGGACGTTTAACTGCGCCAGCCAAGCCGCAGCAGGCATGGTTGCAACCGACGCATTGAACGCAGATGGCGAGCGCGGGGTGATCATCAATACGGCCTCAATTGCGGCCTTTGACGGTCAGATCGGCCAGCTGGCGTATGCTGCCTCCAAGGGGGGCGTTGTGGGGATGACCCTTCCGATGGCGCGCGACCTGATGCGCGACGGTGTGCGGGTGATGACCATCGCACCGGGTATTTTCAAAACACCCATGGTGGCGGGCCTTCCGCAAGAGGTGCAGGACAGCCTTGGCGCTCAGGTGCCGTTCCCATCGCGTCTTGGTGACCCAAATGAGTTTGCCAACCTTGCCCGCCACATTGTGGAAAACCCGATGCTGAATGGCGAAGTGATCCGTCTGGACGGCGCAATCCGTATGGCGCCGCGCTAACCATCCAAAGATCGCAGCATAATTTGCGGAAACGGAACAATTGAAACCGGCTCGTTGAAAAATACAGCGCGCCGGTTTCGCGCCTATTCAATCGCCAGGACAAGCCCAGCAGGCGCCAGGGGCAGGTGGTCTTTGTCTGGATTGTCTGTATCAATCAGCCTGATGTCTGGCCCGATAAGGGTGGGGGAAATCTCGCCGTTGATGGCGCGCAAAGCAGCCAGAACCCCCAATCGACCCTGCGCGACCGGATCATCAAAGGGGACCGCCAGCACCTTGCCGCTTTGCAACCCCCGGCGCACCGAATGGCTAATATAGGTGGCAATGAGTTTTGGGGAGTTCCCAACATTTTGCGCAGCCAGTCCCATAGCGCCCTCAATGGCGGGGGCGCTGCCAATGACGTAATCCAGATCGGGAATTTCAGCCAACACTGCTTCAACTTCGCGCAATTGTTCGCGAAGCCCAGTATCAGCATGGCGGGTGGTGACAATCTCGGCCGAGCTTTCAACGAGAGCCTGTCGCAGACCGTCCTCAAGAAGGGGGGACCATCCGCTATCTTTCGGGCCGGTGATAAACCCCACCTGAACCGGCGCGGTGCCTTTGGGGTGGCGACTTGCCAAATATGCCCCAACAGCCTCCCCCATCTCGCGCCAATCCACCCCGATGGAGGCGGCGAGATCCGGCGCGCGCAACGCATTGACCAAAGCAAGCACAGGCACGGTTTGGCTGGCCGCTTTCACAGCTGCCAACATCTTTGGCGCGTCCGCCGACACGGCCCCCAGTAAAATGGCATCCACCCCGTTGGACAGGCAGGTTTCTAACAAGGGGATTTGTCGAGACAAGGCCAGATACCCGCCAGATTCGTAAAACAGCAAATCCACCCTGGATTGCGCCGCTTGCTCTTGCAGACCGAAACCGACGCTCAGCCAATATTCGTCCTTGAAATGAGGAACAACCACGCAGATCGATGCGCGCGCTTTGCCTTGTGCAACGGCGGGCAACGGGGCGGACATCCCCATCAACACGCAGATGAGGGTTAGGATTGCAGCGGGCCGCAATTCGCCATACCGTCGCGCCATGCGGCAGATCGGCTTTGATAAACAATTGCTTCGGGTGTTCACCTTCATTGTGAGCTTATCCGTCTTGGTCAGTTTGGTCGCCCTTGGGGCAAACTGGTATCTGTCCGGGCAACAGCGCGCTTTGATACAAAACAACCTACCTGCGCTCTCCTTGGCACGCAAAATCTCTGATGAAAGTGTGTTTGTGGCCGCGCTGGCCCCATCCTTTTCCGAAGTGGGGAATTTGGACGATTTGCAAGGGCTTGTGCGTTCGTTGCAATTTGAACTGGATGAACTGCTGTCGGATTTCCAAGCCTTGGACCGGAAGGACGCTGTCCCTTCGCAACGTGACCGCATTGTGCTGTTACAGCAATTGCAAACCGCGATCTCGCGTCTTGGTGAGGTCGCCGAAAGCCGCTTGATACAGCGGCAGGGTCTTGATCGGCAGATGATTTTCGTCGCGGACATATTGGAAGAAATGCAGGATCTGTTGGCCAGCCAACTGGATATCGCGCGTGTGCGCGTGACAGCGACAATCGCGGATCTTTATGTCAAATCCGGCCCGCAATCGCGCGAGACATTGGATGGGCTGGCGGACCGTGATTTCTTTGCCTACGACCGTCAGGTGGAGCTGGGGCGCGCAATCGACAAAGCGGGAAACATGCTGTTGCGCGTGGTGGATCTGACCGATGCGGAGATATTGGGGCAGCAGCGGACGCTGGCGATTGCGGAACTTGAATTTGCGGAACGACGCTTGAGCTATCTCGTGGCAAATGCGGCACGGGCGCGGGCTGTGGACCTGATGGCTTTGCTGCGCAAAGAACTCTTGCCCGGGGGGAGTTTCGCCCGGCAGGCTGTGGTGCTGTCGGATGGTGGCGAAATGTCGAGCTTGCTTGTGCAAATCCGCAAGGATGTGATCCGTCTGACCAATTTATCGGATGATCTTTTGTCGCGTCTTCAGGCCAACGCGGTGCGCTCGCAACAGCGCACCGAAACGCTCGGGCGACGGATCTCTGTCGGGCTTGGGTTGCTGCTGGTCTTGGCAACAGGGGCGGCCTTTGTCAGCTGGCAGTTTGCGCGCCGCCAGGTGGTGGGCCGTCTGCGCGGCGTGGCGCAACATATCGAAGCATTGGCGCATGAGGAGTACGACCGCGATATTCCGGTCAGTGGCCGCGATGAAATTGGCGAGATGGAAAAGGCGCTGCACATCCTGCGCGGACGGGCCGCCAAGGCGCGTGAGCTTCGTGATGAGCTTGAGGAAACCGTGCGGCTGCGCACTGGTGACATTGTGACCGAGATGAAAGCCCATGATGTTGCACGCGCGGAAGCCGAGGATGCCAATCGCGCCAAGTCAGAATTCCTCGCAATGATGAGCCATGAAATCCGCACGCCGTTAAACGGTATCATCGGGATGTTGCGCCTGTTGGAAAGTGACATGTCGGGGCAGGGGCAAGATCGCAAAGAAAGTGACCGGTTGCACATCGCGCGGCTGTCGGCAGAACATCTGTTGGGTCTCACCAATGATCTGCTGGATTACGCGAGCACCGAACGCGATAAAATGCGTGCTGCCCCTGTGCATTTTGATACGCGGGATCTTTTGGGCCAGTTGGGCACCTATCTCAGCGTCAGCGCCGAGGCACGCGGGCTTGGATATGGCGTACAGGTGCCTGCGGATCTTCCTTTTGCGTTTTACGGTGATGTTGCCAAAATCCGCCAAGTGTTGGTGAACCTCCTGTCAAATGCCACAAAATATACCGACCACGGGCGGGTCGATTTGGTGGTGGAACATGCTTTTGACGATGAAAAAGCGCGGCATGTCATCAGCTTTGTGGTGGTCGATACCGGCATTGGCATTGCCGCACAGGACATGGATTACATTTTTGACGCCTACGGGCGCGCGGATCCGGGGCAAAAAGCGGACATTCAAGGCATGGGGCTTGGCCTGTCGATTTCACGCCGCTTGACCGAAGTGATCGGCGGGCTGCTGAGTGTGGAAAGCGAACCGGGCATGGGGTCGCGCTTTTCTTTGACCGTTTCTTTGCCAGAAGGGGACCTGAGCCAGGTGGCGCGTGTTACGGAAACCTCGCCTGTGGCGGACCTTGGACAACATGTGTTGTTGGTTGAGGATAACGCGGTCAATCGGATGGTGGCCCACGGATATCTGGAACGCCTGGGCTGTCGGGTGACGGATGCCGCAACGGGTAAGGCCGCTTTGGCCTCGACCATAAAGGGGGATGGCGCCGCGTTTGATGTGATCCTCTTGGATCTGGATCTGCCGGATATGACAGGGATTGAGGTTGCCGCTGAGATCACCAAACAGCTGTCCAATCCCCCCCTTATGGTGGCCTTGACCGCGCATAATATCTCCGACACCCCAGAGGAGCGCGCGCGTTTGGGTGTGGCGCGGGTGATGACCAAACCTGTGTCCCCCCGGATGCTGCGCGAGGTGCTCGGAGGAGAGGCGTTTGTGGAGGCGGACCGTGAAACCGACAGCTCTACCCTGACGGCGCTGCGTGAGGATATGGAAGACCTTGGGGCGGAAGAAACGGCTGAGATTATAGGGGAATACCTGCGCCAACTGGACAGCACAGTGCCGGATCTTTTGACGGCACTGCGTGAGAACGATGGTGAGGCCGCGCGCAAGCTTTCACACCGGCTAAAAGGCGCGTCCGCAAATTACCGTTTGACCAAGTTTTGCGCGCAACTGGCTGAAATTGAAGCATCTTCTGCGGATGGAGATGTGTTGGAAACCTATGAGGATGCGCTTGTGATCTCGGCAGACGCTGCACGCCAGACACTGTTACTGGCTGCCAAACAGGCGCAGCTCAGCCTGGAAAGTCAGACATCTGATGCGGCAAAAACATAACCCTCGCCATGCACCGTGATGATCCAGTTGGGCAGGGCGGGGTTGACCTCGATCTTCTTGCGGATCCGTCCGACAAGTACATCAATGGTGCGATTGTCCGGTGCCCATTGGCGGTGTTGGATCAGGTCCAGCAAACGATCACGCGATAGGATCACACCGGGATAGCGGGTGAAGGCGTGCAGCAGTTCAAATTCGGCGCGGGTCAGGGGTTCCACCTCGCCTGTCTCATCCACCAACCGGCGGCGCATGGGATCAAGAACCCAACGGCCAAAACGCCAAACCGGGTCGGGGGCAGGGGCTGAGGTCAGGCCAATTTCGCTGATCCGGGTCAATAGGTTTTTCACGCGGGCAAACAGCTCTCGTTTATCAAACGGCTTGGTCACATAATCATCTGCGCCCATTTCAAGCCCAATAATCCGGTCAATCTGATCATCGCGGCTGGTCAACAGGATGATACCCGCCTTTGATTTGGCACGTTGTTCGCGGGTGATGGTCAGCCCGTCTTTGCCATCAAGGTTGATGTCCACCAACAAAAGATCCGCGGGATCACGGGTTAATATCTCTTCCATCTGATCCGCATCTTCGGCTTCTGACACGCGGTACATCTGTTTACGCAATGAGGCCGCCAGCCGCCTGCGGGTCACACTGTCGTCTTCTACGATGATAATATGCTGTGCCATGACGGTGTCTTAGTCCTTGTGGGGAAGGCCCTCCAGCGATTTTAGACCATTTTTACATTCTTTTACAAACTCGAACAGCCTGTTCATTGCAGATGAAAGACCGGTTCACATCGCATGCTTAAGGTTTGGGGCAACGGAACACTTAACCGATGGAGGTTATCATGACCTATGCCACCCCAACCCGCCGCGCCTTTTTGCAAGGGGGGGCCGCGATGTTCGGCGCCACCAGCCTTTTGGGATCTACTGCGATTGCGTCGATTGATCCGAACTCTTTCTCTGGCCGCACGTTTCACGCCAGCCACTTTGGCCCGTTTGAAGCCGTCGTGCGCGAAGGCAAAATTGTTGGCATCAACAATATGATGGAGCTGGATGCCCGGCCAACCGAAATGCTGAACACCGGCCTGCTGGAACGCACATATGACAAAACCCGGATCGATTATCCTATGGTGCGCAAATCCTATCTTGAGGGTTGGGAAACCGGCGACACCAAACCTGAACTGCGTGGCAAAGAGGAATACGTGCGCGTGGATTGGGATACCGCCTGGAGCCTAACCGCAAAAGCGCTGCTTGATACCGCCACCAACCAGGGCAATGAAGCGATCTTTAGCTCGTCATACGGGGGCTGGTCCAACGCGGGCACCTTCCGTCCAAACGTGCTTCAGGGGCGTTTGATCAACCTGATGGGCGGTTGCACCAACACCGCAGGGGACTGGTCCGCCGGGGCGAGCCAAGTGGCGTTGCCGCATATCATTGGTGATATGGAAGTGTATTCCGCCCAATCCGCTTGGGAAACCATCCGCGATGAAACCGAAGTCTTTGTTCTGGTTGGTTGTGATCCGATCAAGAATAACCGCGTTGAATATCGCGTGGCAGACCACGGCATGTATTCACATTGGGAAGACATCCGCGATGCGGGCATCAAGTTCATTTCGATCAACCCACAACGCACTGCGTCCGACCAATATCTGAACGCGGACTGGAAGCAAATCATCCCCAACACCGATGTCGCGCTGTTTAATGCGATGGCCTATCATGTGCTGGAAAAAGGACTTGATGACAAAGAGTATATGGCCAAATACACCGTGGGCGCCGACAAGTGGATTGCCTATGTGAAAGGTGACACAGACGGCACGCCAAAAACACCGGAATGGGCCGCTGGCATCACCGGAATGGACGCCCAAGAGATCAAAGATCTGGCGGAGCTTCTGGCAACCTCTAAAACCGAAATTGCGGGCGCTTGGTCGCTGCAACGCGCCCAACACGGCGAGATGACCCACTGGGCGATCATCAACTTTGCGGCCCTCACCGGCAAGATCGGTAAGCCGGGCCAAGGTGTTGGTTTCTCGTGGCATTACGGCAATGGCGGGATGCCTGCTTCGGGCAAATCCACACCGTCTGGCCTGAGCCAAGGCCGCAACTGGGTCAAGAAAATCTGCCCGGCCAGCCGGATCACTGAAATGCTGGAAAACCCCGGCAAAGAGTTCAGCTATAATGGCAATAAAGACACCTATCCTGACGTGAAGATGATCTTTAATGCGGGCAACAACTTTATGTCGCACCAGCAAGATACCAACCGGTTGATCCGCGCGCTGGAAAAGGTCGAAACCATTGTCAGTGTTGATGTTTGGTGGACGGCGGCGACCCGTTGGGTGGACATTGCTTTGCCTGCTGCGACCTCGCTGGAACAGGACGACATCACCTCGGGTGGGACCTATTCCAACGACCGCGTCTATGCGATGAAAAAGGTCATTGAGCCGATTGGGGATGCCCTGCCGGATTATGAGATTTTTGAAGGTCTGGCGGATAAATTGGGTCTCTGGGCACAGTTCACCGACAGCGAAGACAAGATGTTCCATATCAAAGCCGCCTACGAACGCTCCACCGCGGCTGAAACCACGCCGTTCGAAGAATTCTGGGAAAAAGGCTATGCCTTGATGAATGTCCCGAATGAGGCGCGCAAATGGACCCGTCACAGCGAGTTTTATCAAGATCCAGAAGGCAGCCCGCTGCACACCACCTCTGGCAAAATTGAAATGTTCTGTGATCTGATTGCGGATATGGAGATCGAAGACTGCCCCGGCATGCCGGTCTGGATGGAAAAACACGAATACCTCGGCAACGCGAAAGAAGGTCAGTTGCATGTGGTCAGCCCACACCCTTGGTTCCGCCTGCACAGCCAAATGGACCAATCGTCCAGCCTGCGCGGTCTTTACAAGGTGCAAGGTCGTGAACCTGTTCGGATCAACACCCAAGACGCCGAAAGCCGCGGTATCGCAGACGGGGATCTGGTCGAGCTTTACAATGATCGTGGGGCCGTTCTGGCCGGGGCCGTGGTGTCCGATGACATTATGCCCGGCGTGATTTCGATCTATGAAGGTTGCTGGCCACAAGTGGACAGCAAAGGGCGCTGCAACTCGGGTCTGGTCAACTTCCTGACCTCAACCCAACGTGCCTCTGGCCTGTCACAGGCGACCACCGCCAACACCACCTTGGTGTCGATGAAGAAATGTGATGACCCGGATGGTCCCAACTTGGCCTATGAAAAACCAGCCATTATCGATGATATCGAGCTTGCAACCATTGATGATGAGCTGTTGGGTCTGGAACGGCTGGAAGCCTTAACCGCATCGCTTTATGCCGATATGACACCGGGTGAAAAACTGTTCTATGAACGCTGCACCGTCTGTCACGCGCCGCGCGAAGTGACCCATTATACGCAGCAACAGTGGAAAGGCATCACCCCTTCGATGTTCCCACGCGCAGGTCTTGAAGAAGACGAAGCCGCACTGGTCATGGAATATCTGATGGCCAACGCTGCTGACGCGAAGTGATTGTAAAGTAAAGAGAATGGCGGCTTTGGGCTCTCCTGAAGTCGCCATTTTTATATGCTGAGATTGGGTTGTCATTGTGCCTGATGTCTCTCATGCCGCGTTCCCAAACATGACGGAACCACACCCACCCCCTTGCCCTTTGCGAAGATCTGGATGAAAACCCTCGGATCGACTGCAGACGGAGCATCGCCTTGAAGACCCCTGTTAAATCAGCAGCGCGCCTGAGCGTGGCCCCCATGATGGATTGGACCGATCGTCACTGTCGGTATTTTCATCGTTTGATGAGCCAGCACGCGCTTTTGTATACGGAAATGGTCACATCGCCCGCTTTGGTGCGCGGTGGGGCGTTGCATTTGCTTGGGTACAATGAAGAAGAGCATCCAGTGGCCGTTCAACTTGGCGGTTCAGATCCAAAAGAGCTCGCTGCCGCCACCAAACTCTGTGTGGAACGTGGCTATGACGAGGTGAACCTGAACGTCGGTTGCCCGTCGGATCGGGTGCAATCAGGCACCTTTGGCGCGGTTCTTATGCGGGACGCACAACTGGTTTCGGACTGTATGTCTGCCATGAAAGATGCGGCGCAAGGTGTTGAAGTTACGGTGAAATGCCGTATTGGCGTCGATGATCAGCAGGCCGAAGATATCCTCCCGGACTTCCTGAAAAAAGTGTCCGCCGCCGGGGTCAACCGCTTTACCATCCATGCGCGAAAGGCGTGGTTGCAGGGGCTTAGCCCGAAAGAAAACCGCGACATTCCCCCGTTGGATTACCCGCTTGTGCACCGAATGAAAGAGGCGTTCCCGCATCTGCATCTGTCGATCAATGGCGGTATTGCGAGTTTGGATCAGGCGAAAGAACAGCTCAAACACATGGACGGGGTGATGATTGGGCGGGCCGCTTATCACAATCCGGGTGACCTGCTTTTGACCGCGGACCAAGATATATATGGTGCTGAAAACAAACCAAAAACCGCCCATCAGGTGGTAGAGGAAATGTATCCCTATATTGAACGGCAACTGGCCCAAGGTGTGCGGCTAAATGCCATTACGCGCCATATTCTTGGGCTGTTCACAGGGCGCCCCGGCGCGCGCATGTGGCGTCGCAGCTTGTCCGAAAATGCGCATCAATCCGGTGCGGGCATTGACGTTGTGGCCCACGCCCTGTCACATGTCCCGGAATAGGAGAGGCGAATGCCTGAACTGACCCAACTTTTGCCGATGGTGGTGCTTTTGCTTGTCATTGGCGGCTCTGCCGGCGTGCTGGCGGGGCTCTTGGGCGTCGGTGGCGGGATCGTCCTTGTTCCGGCTTTTTTCTATACATTCTCGACACTTGGCTATGGATCTGACCAGCTGATGCAAGTGTGTTTGGCGACCTCTTTGGCGACCATCATCGTAACCTCGGTCCGATCGGTCCTGTCGCATAACAAAAAAGGCGCGGTAGAGTGGACCATTCTGCGATCCTGGGCCCCCGGTATCGTTGTTGGTGCGGTGATTGGTGTGCTGGTGGCCTCTGGTTTGCGGTCCACTGTCCTGCAAGGCATTTTCGGTGTTTTGGGTTTGATTGTAGGGGCTTACCTTGGGTTTGGTCGCGCGGAATGGCGGCTGGCGCACGAGATGCCAATGGGTGTGAAGCGCGCGATCCTCTCGCCTGTTTTGGGATTTCTATCCGTGCTGATGGGCATCGGTGGCGGCAGTTTCGGCGTGCCGACCATGACCTTACATGGCCGCCCAATTCACAACGCGGTCGCGACAGCGGCGGGCTTTGGGGTGATCATCGCGGTGCCGTCAGTGATCGGGTTTCTGTTTGTTGATATCGCTGTGACCCCGCCATGGACGATCGGTGCGGTGAATATTCCGGCCTTTCTGCTCATCATCACAATGACAATGATTACAGCACCTTACGGCGTGAAAATTGCGCATTCGATGGATCCAAAACCGCTGAAACGCGTGTTTGCTGTCTTTCTGACATTGGTTGCGCTTAACATGTTGCGCAAGGCTTTGGGGTTTTGAAACATCCATTTTTTGCCCTTGGTTGGGCGCGGTTCCCGACGGAGAAATCCATCGAACACTGGGTGGCGCAGGTGCGCGAGCATGCCCTTGCGGCGACCGAGGATCCACACCAACAAACGCATTGGTTGCGGGCCGGTGGCACATGGTTTGTTGGCGTGAATGCGCTTGAAAATGATGGGGAAGGCCGGGTTGAAAATGGCCCTGCGATAGGTGGTCAACTCTTTGAATTTATTGATGAAACATATGGTTGGCATGCGCTTGATAAAGGGCAGATCTCGATCACCTATCCGGGCTATCCCAAACAGGACAAAGATGAGAGTGACGCGGCCCACAGGTTTCGTAAAAACCGCGATGCGGCGCATTTGGACGGGGTCAAGCCCGAGCTGTCCAATGGGCGCCGTTGCGTCGATGAGACCCATGGCTATGTCATTGGAATTCCACTGAATTTCACCTCAGAAGACGCCAGCCCCTTGGTGGTTTGGGAGGGCTCACACCATGTGATGCGCCGCGCCATGTTGACCGCCTTTTACGGGGTCGCGCCCAAGGATATGCGCCGCCATGATATCACAGAAGCCTATGTAAACGCACGCAAAAAGGTCTTTGAGAGCTGCCCGCGCCGGGTGGTCCATGCCACGCCGGGAGAGGCGTATCTGATGCACCGGTTCACCTTACACGGTGTGGCGCCTTGGGGGGCAAAGGCGGTTGCGCCGCCAGAGGGGCGCATGGTGGCCTATTTCCGGCCAGATCTGCCCGGTGGCGTCAAGGATTGGCTGAGTTTACCGTAAGGTCAAAACTGTAAACTCTTTAAAGTTTTCAAACCGGAAACTGTAAACTCTTTAAAGGTCCCAAAGGCAAAACTGTAAACAGTTTACAGGGGCAGATGGCAAAACATTAAAGTTTTCCGCGCCCAATCTGCCGATTTTTCGCCCGCAGTTAACCGGCGTTTTCCGCCCCGTCCCGCATAAAGGCCGCGACGGTTTCATCACGCAGTTTGCGCTTGGTCACGCCGTCCTGGTCCAAGGTCACAATCACGCTTTCCGATCCGCACATCAATTGCCCCTGCACATAGACGCCATAGTCCATCACAAACGAGGTGTTGCGGAAGGATTTACAGCGGGTTGCAATCACATAATTGTCGCCCAGATGCATCGGCTTGAAATAGCGCGCATAGTTGGTGGCGAGCACAACTTGTGGGTCGTCGTCGGTGTAGGACGACACATGGTAATGGGCGAAAAACGGGATGCGGATTGATTCAAACCAACGGAAATAGGCGACGTTGTTGACGTGGTTCAAAGCGTCCAATTCGTGAAACCGCACCCGATCCGCCAAGCCGTAATGCCAGCCATCCGGCACGCCGACCGTTTGCATTTGGGCCGCATTCAGCGGGGTGACCAGCGGAATACGGGCAAAGGGGTCATTGCTAAAATCTAGGGCGGGGGCGGTGATTGGATCAGACATAAAAACCTTACTCAATTTGAAACACCCCGGTCGCCGGATGACATGTTCGATTTGGCGGGGGATTGGAGCGGGTGAAGGGAATCGAACCCTCGTATTCAGCTTGGGAAGCTGCTGCTCTACCATTGAGCTACACCCGCGATGGGGGTGAGGTATGACAGTGGGGCGCGGGCGTCAAGGTTGAAACCCTGACACCGCAGATATTTTTGATGTCCTCAGATCGCCACTGGTGCAGCCAAGGCTTACCCCCGGCGACGACGTCTGCGTCCACCACCGTCGCCATCGCCCCCACCGGTGTTAAAGCTGGGTTCCGGAAGCGCCACAACCGAGCGCAGCGTGGGGAAGGGGTCAGAGGCGTTGGGCAGGGCGGAGGCATTTACAAAATGCTCTTGGAACCTTGGCTCAACCGCGGTCTCGATTTTCTCGATCTGGCGCACAAGGGTCTCGATCTCACGTCGTGCCTCGCGGTTCAAAAGCGCAATGCGCGCGCCGGTGCCTGCCGCGTTCCCGGCCGAGGTCACACGGTCCAAGGGCGCGTCCGGGATCATGCCCAAAACCATCGCGTGTTTGGACGAAATATGCGCGCCAAAAGCCCCCGCCAGCACCACCCGGTCGACGTTTTCCACGCCGCGTTTGTCCATCAACAGGCGCGCCCCGGAATAGAGCGCGGCCTTGGCCATTTGGATCGCGCGAATGTCGCCATTTGTGACGGTGATCGCGGGGTGATCTTCGTTGCCGTCCCACACGCGGTATGAATTGGTGCGCCCGTCAAGGAAGCAACGATCGGTGCCGGTTTGCTCGGCTGATCCGATCAACCCGCTGGCATCCACCAGCCCGGCCATGCGCATTTCGGCGATCACTTCGATAATGCCGGACCCGCAAATGCCGGTCACACCGGTGGTGGCGATCTCGGTGTCAAATTCGGGATCATCCGACCACAGGGTCGATCCAATCACCTGAAAGCGCGGCTCTTTGGTCACGGGGTCAATTTCCACACGCTCAATTGCGCCGGGGGCGGCCCGCTGGCCCGAGCTGATCTGCGCGCCTTCAAACGCGGGCCCGGTGGGGGACGAACAGGCAAGCACGCCCTGTTTGTCGCCCAACAGGATTTCCGCGTTGGTGCCTACATCCACAACCAGCACAAGGTCGTCGGATTTATTGGGGGCTTCGGACAATGCAACGCCCGCCGCATCCGCGCCCACATGGCCCGCGATACAGGGCAGGATATAGGTGCGCGTGCCCGGCGCAATGTTCAGCCCAATCTCAGATGCGCTTAATTCCAGCGCATCCGATGTGGCCAGCGCAAAGGGGGCCTGGCCCAGTTCAAACGGATCAATGCCCATGAAAAGATGGTGCATGACCGGGTTCATCACAAAGACCGAATCAAGGATTTGGCTTTTGTCCGCATCCGCTTCTTTTGCAATGTCTTCAACAAGTTGGTTCAGCCCATCGCGCACAGAAGCGGTCATTTCCAGATCGCCGCCTGCGTTCATCATCCCATAGGATACGCGGCTCATCAGGTCTTCGCCAAAACGGATCTGCGGGTTCATCAACCCGGATGAGGCGACAACCTCGCCTGTGGACAGATCACACAAATGCCCGGCGATGGTGGTGGAGCCAAGATCCACGGCAAGACCATAAATCGGCCCCTCAAAATACCCGGACCAAAGCG
This sequence comes from Aliiroseovarius lamellibrachiae, assembly GCF_018599245.1. Taxonomy (GTDB): domain Bacteria; phylum Pseudomonadota; class Alphaproteobacteria; order Rhodobacterales; family Rhodobacteraceae; genus Aliiroseovarius; species Aliiroseovarius lamellibrachiae. The sequence goes on along the minus strand of NZ_JAHEVJ010000010.1, from coordinate 15,844 downwards.
CAACAATGCGGGGATGGCCGCCGGAATGGCCTTCGTGAATGGCGGCTGTGACGGTCCATTCGCCCTTGCGCAGGATCGGCTGCAAGGGGCGCAAAAGATGGGTGTCTATCTCAATATGCGCATGCCCTGTGGCGGCTTTCAGCGCGGTGATCAGACGTTCCAAATCACCCGATGGCTTGTGCATGTCGGGCTGTTCCACCTCGACATAGGTCAGGCGCACGGTGGGGTTTAGCGTGATATCGCGCACCTCAGCCCGCTTGCGCACCACCTGTTTGTGAACTTGGCTTTCGGGGGGCACGTCAATGACAATGTCACCTTCGACCTTTGCCTGACAGCCCAAGCGGCGGCCCTTGGGCAACCCGCGAATATCATCATAGCGCTGCTCAACATTGTTCCACTCAGACAAGGCGCCTTCCTGCACGGTCACACCGTGTTTGGAAAACTCACCATAGCTCGGCGTGATCTGACATTTTGAACAAATCCCGCGCCCACCACAGACGCTGTCCAGATCCACACCCAATTGCCGCGCCGCCGTTAAAACCGGCGTGCCAACCGCAAACCGGCCCCGCTTGCCAGAGGGTGTGAAAATCACAAGAGGATCTTGTGGGGAACCAGAGGTGTTTTCCTGAGACATGTCGCGCGCGTCCTGAGTAAAGCTGATTTTTGATCAACTTACGCATGACACAGGCGTGCGCAATGTCAATCCGCGGCACAACTGGTCAATTTGCGGCAGATTTCACATGTTAAACAGCGGGTCACGCCCAACGGCCCTTGCTTTTTCTTGCCAGAAATATCTCGGGGTGAGCCTGTAAGGCGAGGGGCAGCGCCCCTAAATCCACAATGGGCAGCGCCCCAAAATCCACAATAGCCAGCGCCCCTAATCCGTAATGTGCAGCCCCCTTATGCCGCCAACCAGGCCAGTATTTCCGCGCGATGCTGGTCCAAAAGAGGGGCCGCAGAGTGGTCATTTTCATCCACAATCGCACCCATTTTAATCGGATTTCCCGCCGCTTTAAACGGTTTCCCCCCGTCTGGCGCAGGCAGATCAAGCACCATATTGCGGGCCAGAATTTGCGGATCCTGCATCACTTGTGCGACATTTTGAATGGGCGAACAGGGAATGCCGGCGGCGCTGAGTTTTTCAATCCAATAGGCCGCGGGATGCTCCAGCGTGATCAGCTCTATCCGCCGGCGTAGCTGCATGACGTTTTGGCACCGGTCAAGGTTGGTCGCAAACTCGGGACGTTTGGCCAGCTTCGGTTTGCCCAGCTCAGCGCAAAGCTTTGAAAATAAGACATCATTCCCACAGGCAATCACAAACAGCCCATCTTCAGCATGGAAGGCTTCAAACGGCGCAATCGACGGGTGGCGCGCACCAGAAGGCCCCGGTGCCACGCCCGTTTCATTGGTGATCGCCACCGCATGTTCCAAAATCGCCAATTGACTGTCGAGCATGGCCACGTCGATTTTTTGCCCAAATCCGGTTTTTTCGCGCTGATAAAGCGCAGCAAGCAAGCCATGCCCCAAGAACATGCCCGCAACAATATCCCCCACAGACGCCCCCACACGCACCGGTTCGCGGTTCTTCTCGCCGGTGATCGACATCACCCCACCGCGCGCCTGCACCACCATGTCATAGGCGGGCTTCAAGGCCTCAGGTCCGGTGTGGCCAAAGCCCGACACAGCGCCGTAAATGATCTGTGGATGTTTGGCGTGAATGTCGTCCCAACCATAGCCCAAACGCTCCATCACGCCAGGGCGATAGTTTTCCATGACCACGTCGGATTTCGCCAAAATTCCTTCAAACACAGCGCGGTCTGCGTCATCTTTCAGGTTCAACGCGATGGATTTCTTGTCGCGGTTGATGGTGGCGAAATAGGCGGAATGCCCATCGCGAAAGGGTGGAAATTGGCGGGTGTCATCGCCGGTTCCGGGCTGTTCTACTTTAATCACCGTGGCGCCCAGATCGGACAGGATCATCGAGCAATAAGGCCCGGCCAAAACATGGGTCAGGTCGACAATGGTGATCCCTTTAAGGGGGGCGGTCATGGGTGTTGTCACGGGAAAAGTCCTTTGGGTTCGCGCGGTGTATGACCCAGTTAGCGCTCGCGCGGTTAAAGGACTTTGACGAAAATCAATTTTATTGGGGTGTTGGGTGCATAGCCGCTATGCCGCCGGGGAAAAGGCGTCAATTGGGCCTGCGCGCGTTTCGCGCTAACATCGGATTGCTGATGCGTGGCCATTCGCACCGCTCAACGCAACAACGATATCGGATGCTGCACAGAACACCGGACGCGCCTTATTCGTGAGAGGCCCAGCGGCATCGGTCAAATTCCGCATAGGTGACCAGCGTGTCGCTTTGATTTGATCCCACCAGGCGCGAACAGCCTTCCTGCACCTCGGCGGTTTCATAGACGCTGACGGTGGCACCGGTGACTTGCGGGGTGCAAAGGGTTTCGTTGGGCGCGAGCTGAGCGGTCAGGCGCGGGGCGTTTTTCTGGGTGACCGCAAAGAAATAGCTGTGGTTTGATCCGTTGATCACACAGCTTTCGCCAGCGGCGGTTTGTGGCAAAAAAGGCAGGCTGGCAAGAAGCAGAGCCGATCGTATCCTGAGACGTTTTTTCATGGGATCAGCGTGCGGTGTCGCGGCCCGCCCTGTCCATTCACTCCTCGTCACGTCCTGTCGCGCAGAGGTGATCAGTGTTGCGCACCTGTGATCTTTTCATTGGCTAGGCTGATCCCATGAAACATGTGGAGGAAAAGTGATGATACGCAGTGTAACAATGGCCGCGGCCCTTGCCGTCGGGATCGCCGGGCAGGGCATCGCCCAAGACAGCCCCTTTGGCACAGACGCAGATGCGGATTACGCGCAGGCCGTGTGGGCGCAAATGGTGGCCCAGCGTTTGGCAGGCGACGGCATGATCCGCAGCTTTCCCTATGAGGGGGTCGCACCGCACGGCATGATGCTTGAGACTTTCTATTCCAGCGCCGAGGTGCAGGGGCACACCGGCACCTTGATTGTAAAACGTAATTTCGGCCCGGAAGGGGTAGAGGTGGATCAGGTGCTGGCGGATCCCGGCAAGCATCTGGGGGCCTATACGGTGATGTTTCAGCGTGAAAAAGGCTATGACGAGGATAACCAAAACTGGTTCTGGGCGAAATACTTGCCCGACGGGTCGCTGGATATGAACCCCAAAGGCATGCGCCTTGCGGGCCGTGTGGCCAAAGGGGCGGATGTGGGCTGCATTGCCTGTCATTCCGGGGCTGAGGATTACATTTTCACCACCGATGCCCCGATGGCGATGGATGCGATGATGAAGTGATCCACCGGTGAGCGACGCGCGCAGCGATTGCGCGCCGCTCACCTGAAGTGAGGTGAAGTGGCCGCGATTTTTACGGTAACCTTTTGAACTTGTGGACTTATCAATCTGGCGTTGATAGATGACCTTCGACTGATTTTGTTGGAGGATAACCATGTCACGCCTAGCATTGCTTGCCACTTTTTTCGCGTTTTGTGTTGCGAACACCAGTTTTGCCGAAACCGTCACACTTGATTGTAAAATGACCGACCTGTCGCGCGGCGGCGGCTGGATACCCCGTGTCGCCCTGGTCAAGGTCAACACCGACAGCAAAGAGGTTCAGCTGTTAAAGCCGACATCCGATCAACTGAACGGCCGAATTGACAGTTCCACGCTGATCCGCGACAGCGCCGATAAAATGATGTTGCGCTGGGTCGTGAAGGGAACCCGAAGCCAGAGCAATCAACGAACAGTGGCCTTTAAGTTCAGGGCATCTATCAAAAAGGCCACGGGCGCCGTCAGCATTGTTGCAACGCCGTTGGGGTATCGCAATTCATTTCACGGCAAAGGTCATTGTGACATCCGCTAAGGCGTTTGGCGTTTCCCGTGATGCTGCGGTCACGCGATACGTGCTTGTGCGGGAAACACCAAAAACCATGAGAGTTGCGCGCGATGTACCCCCCGTATTCTGGGGGGGGATCGCATTTCCCAACGCGTGTCGCATTGGGTGTTCAGCTTGGAAAGGCGCGCATGATGCGGGCCTTTCTGGTTTTAAGCGAAGTCTGACCTGATTGGGTCAGGACGCGCCCGAATAAACCGGATTGCCGAGCTTGTCATAGGTGACGTCGGGCGTGACTGGGGCCGGGGCGGGGATCGGCTCTGGTTTTGGGGCACAACCGGCGAAGGTTGCGGCAAGGAGCAGGACGCTTGCGGTTTTGAAAATCATCATTGGAACCTCTTTCCTTTAGCTGCCGCACGGGGGTGTTTGCGTGCGTGGTCTTCTTCGTTAGGGTTTATGCCATGACGATATGGGCATCGGCGCAAGACGCAAGGTGCCTGTTGGGGGCATCGGATTTCGGGCGGTGGATCGCCTGTGAGGGTCAGATCCGCGAGATCGGCAAAACTCGGGGTTTACGGCGGGGCTGGCATGAAAAAGGGCCCGCCGAGGCGAGCCCTTACACTGTCAAACCCTTACACTGTCAAAGACAATGGGGTGCATTAAGCGCGGCGACGACGACCACCGCGACGCCCACCAGCGGCCCCAGCCGCACCGGAATTGGACGAGTTGAACTTGATCCACTCCGCCCCGCCATCATCGTTGTTGGTCAGGAAGTTGGCGGCGCGAATGGCCTCCATTTCCTTGCCAGCTTTGGCTTTGGTCGATCCAAGGCCAAAGATTTCGCAGATGGTTTCGTCATCCATACCTTCGGGAATGATGATGCCTTTGGCTTCGATTTCCGCACGTTTTTCAGCGAACTTCTTGGGGCCAACCGGGATCGCAACCGGGTTCATAATCGCCGAGGTCATGCCAGCCCCCATCGCCATTGGCAAAAACGCGTTGTTGATGCCGTGACGGTTGGGCAGACCAAACGAGATGTTTGACGCACCACAGGTGGTGTTCACGCCCAGCTCTTCGCGCAGACGACGCACAAGGGTAAAGACCTGCAAACCAGCGGTGCCCATCGCGCCAATTGGCATCACCAGCGGATCAACCACAATGTCATGCGCCGGAATGCCGAAATCAGCGGCCCGTTCAACGATTTTCTTGGCCACAGCAAAGCGCACATCGGGGTCTTCGGAAATCCCGGTGTCATCGTTGGAAATTGCCACCACGGGCACATTGTATTTCTTGACCAGCGGCAGAACCTGTTCCAGTCGTTCTTCTTCGCCGGTGACCGAGTTCAAAAGTGGGCGGCCATTGGCGGCGGCAAGGCCTGCCTCAAGCGCGCCGGGCACCGAGCTGTCGATACACAGCGGGCAATCGGTCACGGCCTGAACCACCTCAACCAGCTGACGCATCAATGTGGGTTCCACAAAGTTGTTGTCCGCATAGCGGGGATCTTCGGCCATTTTGCCCGAGAACACAGCGCCCGAGTTGATGTCAAGGATGGTGGCACCCGCGGCAACCTGTGCCAAGGCGTCCGCCTCAACGCGGGAAAAATCACCCGCTTCCAGTTCCGCGTTCAGGATCTTGCGGCCCGTGGGGTTGATGCGTTCGCCAATCACGGCAAAGGGCTGATCAAAGCCGATAATGGCCGTTTTAGTGCCGGATTCTACGATGGTCTTGGTCATGGGTCAGCCCTTGTTTGCATTTACGGGGGCGGTGTTCGCGCCGCCGTTGTTGATGGCCCAATTTGCATTGGTTTTGATCCCACCCAGTGGGAAGAAGTGAACTTTGGTGATGTTGAAATCGGGGTTGGCGGCTTTGTGGGCGGCCAGCTCGTTCAACACCTCGGTCGGCTCATACGGCAACAGCAGTTTTGAGACATCCATCGCGCGCTTTTGCAGCACTTTCAGCGAGGGGCCAACGCCGCAAGCGATCGCGAATTTGATCAGGGTCTGCAGTTTGGCGGGGCCAGCGATGCCGATATGCACGGGAATGTTGATGCCCGCCTCTTGCATGTCTTCAACCCATTTGATGATCGGGCCGGCCTCAAAGGCAAACTGGGTCGCCAGCGCCATTTTGGCATCCGTGGTTTCAGAGAATTTCTGTTTCCAACGCAGCGCGTCTTCGACGTTTTTGTGGGATCCATCAGGGTCAATGTCTTTGTTGCCCTCGGGGTGGCCCGCGACGTTCAGGTGGGTAAAGCCTGCCTTATCAAAAAGACCGGTTTCCAAAAGCTGCATCGAGGAATGGAAATCGCCATGCGGCTGTGCCACGCCACCGGCCAAAAGCAGGGCTTGTTTCACATTGGCTTCACCTTGGTAACGCGCGATCCAATCGGCCAAAGTGGCCTCATCTTTGATGATACGGGCGGGGAAATGGGGCATCACCTCATAGCCTTCGCCGTTGATCCGCTTGGCGGTTTCAACCATTTCCTCGATTGGGGTGCCTTCGATATGGGCCACGTAAACGCGGGTGCCTTGGGGCAGCAGGTCGCGGAAATCTTCCACTTTTGCGGCCGTGCGCGGCATCACCTCGATCGAGTAGCCTTTCAAAAAGGCCTGAAGCTCGGGGCTTGAGGTTTTGACATCTTCGGACGTCTTTTTACGGAAATTCAACAGCGCCATGGCTGCCTCCATCAGCTTGGGCCAAGGCATTTATTTATGCCTGGCCATCGTTGGCAATAAGCGCTTTTAGACGCTCCTGATCATATTCCGCGTCGATGCGTGCGGCTTCGGCCTTGGCAATCTCTTGCGGGTCTCCCTCAACAGTATAAGGGGCAGCCTTGCGCCATTCCGCCAAATAGGCGTCGCTGTCGCGTGCGCCGATTTTCATGGCGGCCCGGTCAATGGCCTGTTCAAATCGCTCGGGCAGGGGGGCCTTGGCACCCCGACGACCTTTGCCGACGATAACTTGTGCGGGCATATCCCGCCAATAAACGATCGTGACGTCAGGCATTTGCGATTCTCCCTTTAACTACTTCGTCCGTTCTAAAACGCGCCGTTCAGATGTTAGGGGCGGATTTCGACATGGCGATGATCACTAGCGACGCGTTGTCGCCTTTGCGCCCCCACATAAGAGAATTTGCCCTCTGCGGCTATGGTTTGACCGCGATAAAAGCGGCGAAACCCTGTGAATTCTTCTCAAGATGATTATAAGCGCGCAGGTTGCTGGGGATTGCTTATGCACGCGCGCGGGCCTATCTATAGGGTAACTTGAAATGGAGGGCGTGTTGTCATGGCGCCCAAGCGTCCCGATGGTGCGGGCGCGTTCCCAAAAGCGGTCCGAACCCCCGCGCCGAAAACCCCGGATCCCAGTGCGCTTTATGCGGCCTTGGATCTTGGCACAAACAGTTGTCGTATGTTGATTGCCCAACCTAAGGGCAGTCAGTTTCACGTCGTGGACAGCTTTTCCAAGTCTGTTCAATTGGGCAAGGGGCTTGAGGCCTCTGGCCGCTTGTCGCGTGCGTCTATGGCGCGCACGGTTCAGGCGCTGCGCATTTGCCGCAAAAAGCTGATCAAACATGATGTGGGTCGGATGCGGTTGGTGGCAACCGAGGCGTGTCGCCGGGCGCAAAACTCCAAAAATTTCATGAATTATGTGCGCCGCGAAACCGGTCTGAAGCTTGAGATTATCAAGCCTGAGGAAGAGGCGCGCTTGGCCGTGGTGTCCTGTGCGCCTTTGGTGTCCACGCGCACAGAACAATTGCTGGTGGTGGATATTGGCGGCGGGTCAACCGAACTGGTTTGGCTTGATCTGTCAAAAGTCCCCCCCTTGGAACGCCCCCGGTCGATCATGCGCATGGGGCGTGGGTTTGTCGGCGGGGCCAGCCCGTTTCCGGCCGCCTCTGTGGTGGATTGGATTTCGGTGCCTTTGGGCGTGGCGACCCTGCGCGAGATGTTTGACGATGTTGAGGATGACAGCGGGCGTTATGCGCTGATGTCGGTGCATTTTGAGGAACAACTGGCCGGGTTCAGCCCGTTTTATCACGAGCCCCCCCGCGAAGGGTTTCAGATCATCGGCACATCGGGCACCGTGACGACGGTGGCGGCGACCCACCTGGGCCTGCGCCGCTATGACCGCACCAAGGTGGATGGGCTGCGCATGACCTCGGATCAGATCGAGCGGGTCATTCAGGGATATCTTGCGCTTGGGCCACAAGGACGGCGCATGAACAGCCATATTGGCCGGGATCGTCAGTCGTTGATCATGTCGGGGGCTGCGATTTTACAGGCGCTTTTGCGGATTTGGCCCACGGATCGCTTGTCTGTTGCGGATCGGGGCCTTAGAGAGGGCATTCTTTATTCGCAGATGTCTTCGGACGGTGTTTTGGAAGATGGGCCTTTTTGATGTCAGACGGTACGGACGATAACGGAAATTCGGGTGAAACCTCTGGAACGGGTACGCCGGGGACAGGCAAGACCTATTCCAAACGGGCGCGCAAAAGCTCGGGTCGGGGACAGCGGGATCTGACGGTGAAGGTGAAATCGGCGCGCGGTCGCCGCAATTCGTCGACCCGTTGGTTGCAGCGCCAGTTAAACGACCCCTATGTGCAACGCGCGCGCGCCGAAGGTTATCGCGGTCGCGCGGCCTATAAGATCATGGAACTCGACGATAAATTCCGCTTTTTGATCAATGGCGCGCGGGTTGTTGATCTGGGCTGTGCGCCGGGCGGTTGGGCACAGGTTGCCGTGCCGCGCATCAATGCGCTTGGCGAAAAACCGGGCAAGCGCACCGGGCGTTTTCTGGGCATTGATTTGCAAGAGGTCGAAGGGCTGGCAGGGGCGGAGTTCCACCAGCTTGATTTCATGGAAAATGACGCTGACCTAAAGGTGAAAGAGCTGTTGGGTGGCAAGGCGGATGTGGTGATGTCTGACATGGCCGCGTCCAGTTCTGGCCACAAGCAAACCGATCACCTTCGGATCATGGCGCTGTGCGAGGCGGCGGCTTATTTTGCCTTTGATGTGCTGGATGATGGCGGGACTTTTGTCGCCAAGGTTCTGGCGGGCGGCGCCGAAGCAGAGCTGCAAAAGTTGTTGCGCATGAGGTTCAAGAAGGTTCAATATATGAAACCCCCGTCGAGCCGTTCAGACAGTTCTGAGAAATTTGTGGTGGCGACCGGGTTTAAGGCCTGAGCGGTGACGGCTGAGTGCGTCAGGCGCGTGCCACTTTGGCTGTGGTCGGACACCCGCGTCCGGGGAACCGACCACACCAGGTCTGCGTCATCCGCGCAGGACAAGACCAATTTCCACTGATCCATAGACGCTGGGTTCAGCCAAGTGACAGATGCGCGCCAAACCGGCGGATCCTGATCGCCCTTTATCCAATGATCATTTGTGGATGAAATTGTGGTGGGGGCGTAATGATCCACATCCGTGGCCTGCGTTTATTAAGAAAGCGCGCGATCGTCGTCCGATAAGCCGAGGGCGCAGCTGTGCTCAATTTGTTTGTAAATGGCGGAGAGACAGTCCGCCACTAATAACTCCATAGACTTACATTAAACTCTATTTAGTTGTTGTTTATCAGGATTATATATGGATTTAGATCCTTACTGATTTTATGTCGGTTCACTGAATTTCACTTGCTGCCCCTAAATATTAGGGGCATGTTAGGGGCATAAACCCCAACCAGTAAGAGAGAGCCTCGTGCAATCAAATCCGCTCATCGTCTAGATCTTTGCGAACAACAAAGATCGGATTTCCGGTGCTATCGCATTGCCGAAGTAGAAATTTCTGTGTGTCCAGTTCGGACTTAATCAATTGCATCAAGGAATTGGAAAATGACAAAGACGCTTCACCGCCTGACCGCGCAACAAATAAAGAACGCGGCCCCCGGAAAAAGCCTGAGCGATGGAGGTGGCTTGTCCCTGCGTGTCACTGCTGGTGGCCATAAGCGCTGGGTGTTTCGCTTTAAGATGAAAGGCCAGTCTCAAAGAGAAATGGGGCAGGGCAGTTACCCCGGAACGACGCTAGCTCATGCCCGACTGAAAGTTGCCGCTGCACGGGATTTGATTGCAGCGGGCGTGGACCCGATTGCAGATGCGGAGCGCCGGACGGTTGAGCGCGCCAGTCAAATTACGTTTGCGGACTACGTGGACACATTCTTGCCGTGGAAAACGCAAAATTTTTCAAATCCAAAGCACATCGCGCAATGGGGTATGTCGCTTCGCAAATATGCTGCCCCTCTGGCGGCTAAACCTCTTGCAGATATCACCCGGCAGGACATTCTTGAATTACTCAAACCAATGTGGGAGACCAAGCACGTTTCCGCGTCGCGCCTCCGAGGGCGGCTTGAGAATTTGTTCGATCACGCCATTCAGAACGGTGCATATCAGAGGGACAACCCGGCCCGTTGGTCATTGTTCAACGCAACTCTTTCAGCACCACGCAAATTGACAGGCGGTCACCGCCCAGCGTTGCCGCGCAAAGACATGCCAGCATTTATTCAGGCGTTGCGGAGCAAAGAGAGCATGGGTGCTTTTGCTCTGGAATTCCTCGTGTTGACCGCAGCGCGGTCAGGGGAGGTCAGGCTTGCCCACTGGTCAGAATTCGATCTGGAAGCAAAACTGTGGAACATCCCAGCAGGTAGAATGAAAATGCGGAGACCGCATGTAGTGCCACTTTCAGAGCGCGCTTTGGATATTCTCGAACAAACGAAGCGACTGCGCCTGACTGACCCGACTGCAGATAGCTACGTGTTTGAGGGGGCTAAAGAGAATAGGCCCATGTCAGACATGACTATCCGGGCTGTTATGCGTCGTATGGAATTGGGGGAATACGTCCCGCATGGATTTCGTTCGACGTTTCGGGATTGGGCTGGGTCTGAAACACATTTCCCCCGCGAGCTGGCCGAGGAAGCACTGGCACATGCTCTGGGCGGCACCGAACGCGCATATCGCCGGGAACAGGCCGTCGTGAAGCGTCGTGAAATGATGGATGTTTGGGCTGCATTCTTGGGTGGTGAAAAATATGGGAGATGAAGCCGGAAAAGTGGTTTTGATTCGCCCTTCGGTCGGGGCATAGCGCATCCCAAAGTGCGACTCCCCAAATTTCATTTGACAGGGTAGTCAGAAAGTTTGACTGCCCTGTCAGGCTTGAAATTTATGAAGCTAAAAAAACACAGTTTTTTGGGCCTCTGGAATGCGCTGACTTTGTTGAATAATATTTAATATCTGTCTGATCTGTCAGATAAGCTATTGATAAATATCTGTAATTGTCATTGACGCTCACAGAAAATCACCTGATTCTACTCCGGTATCCCAACAATAAATTGGAAATCGTGTGATGATCGACGCCCCCCGCAATGCCCACAATGACCGCCTTCTTACCCGTGAAGATGTAATTTCCATGGTCGGTTTTCAGATCGGTGCAATTTACAAGAAAATGGCCGCTGGTGAGTTTCCAAAACCCGTCAAGATTGGGCGTGCGTCCCGTTGGAGCGAGCATGCAATCGCCGACTGGATTGAAGCACGCAAAGCCGACAGTCACGCCGCTGTGTAAGCCCTCACCGTATCTCAAAAATTTAAAAGGCCAGCCTCGGTTCGTGGGGCTGACCTTCCAAAAATTTGCCCACGAAAGGAGTCTACTTATGTCATTCGACCCTAGCGAAAACTCTTCATTCGCACAACCCGGCAACGCTGATCACGGTCTTTTGGCTGTGTTCACAATTACCGCTGAACGCGGGCTGATTTCCTTCGCCGAGAGGGATAATATTAAAAGTGCATTTGCAGTCGGAGCGATTGCCGCAGATGCTTTGCCGCAAGCTTTGAACGAAGCGCTAACAAGAGGTGTAGCTGCTGAGCGCTCTCTGGCGGTCCTCGCCGATCATTTCCAGCCAAATGACACTGTTGAGTTGCGTGCGCTAGATCCGGCAGGGGGAGGCGTTTCTTACAATGGTTGCTTGGGAGATTCTGACGAGCGCGAAAAAATGGCTACCTTCATTCGTCGCTACAATGGTCTTCGGAATCTGTATTTTGGGGTGAACCCGCGCAAAGCGGATTTAGTAGGAACGGCTAGATCTGCCAACAGTGTCGACGTGATTGCGCGACGGGCAGTGTTTTTTGACCTCGACAACAAAGACGCGCCAGATGTGGATCCGGGTTGGGCGCGGACGCTGGAGGCTCTGCGCTCGCTTGCCCCTGTCTCTGTCCTGAACAGCGGCAACGGTTTTCACGTGCATCTGGCTTTGGATGGCATGGATGGAACTGATGCGGTGCGGGTGGCCGCAGCGCCGCTCAAAGACGCCATGCAACGTCTTGGGGCTGACAATATGTCTGATCCCGCGCGTATCGCTCGCATGCCCTTCACGGTAAACTTGCCCTGCGCGAGCAAACTTAAACGGGGCAACGTCACGCAGTTTGCTTTGCCTCTGGACGTTCCTTGCAAAACAGCCGTCTCGCGGTCGCTCGAAGTTGTATGCAGTGAAGTGAAGGCAATTGCGGAACGCCTTGGGCTACCCGGTGTGCAAAGAAAAGGGAATGCTCATAGCATTGCTGCTCTGGTCTCTAGCTCCCTCGGTGCGAGCGGAGCGCCAAAGAGGGGCAGACCTGCGCCCAGCTTAGAGGCCTTGCGTATGCTGCTGGCGCAACTGCCCAATGATGGCCCTTTTGATAGTCGCGGCGAGTGGGCGAGCATCGGTCATGCCATCAAGGGTGCGGCACAGGAGGCCGGTTTGGATGCTGAGGGTCGAGAATTGTTTCTGAGCTGGTCCGCGCGTTGTGCATTCAGTGTTCCCGAAAAAGACGCAGAGTTTTGGGACACTTGCCGCGACCCGCACACAGGTTGGGGTACGCTCATGCAGGCGTTAGATCGGACCAACCCGGCAGGCGTTGAGGCGGTAAAAACTGTCGAGGCTCAGGCTGCGTTCGCAGGCTCACCTCTCACTCAACAGGACTATGCGCATATGTCGACCCTTTCTACCTTGGCCGCTGCTTGCGCACGCGGCAACACCAGCCATGTCGAGCAAGGCAGTGTCGCGATGCAGCAAGCATGGTCGAATTTCACGCTGTCTCCGGCCGTTTCCCCTGCGCCCTCACAAATCTCCCCGCGCGCACGTCTTTATGGTCAAGTTGTCTTCGCAGGCTTCATTTCGGTAGTGGTTGCTCCGGGTGGAGCGGGCAAGTCTGCACTCATGATGGCCGAGGCAGTGGCTATGGCGTCTGGAAAAGCGCTTTTCAATGGGGACGCGCCCCACCACCCGCTTAAAGTTTGGGTTCATAATGCGGAAGACCCCAAAGACGAACAACACCGCCGTCTAGCTGCTGTGCTAATGCACCACATGGTTTCGGACGCTGAATTGGGCGGGAGGCTGTTTGTCACGTCAGGCCGTGAACTGCCCTTGTGTCTGGTTCGGGCAGGGCGCGATGGCCCCGAAGTCGTGCAGGAATGTGTAGACGGGCTTGTTGATGCCATGTGCGGTGCGCAGGTGGACGTGTTGGTTTTGGACCCACTTGGGGCGATCCACACCCTTCCAGAAAATGACAATACCGCTGCGAACATCCTGCTCGGTGTCTTGCGCGACATTACAGAAAAGACCGGCGCAGCCATCGTTTTGGTCCATCACACATCGAAAGCTGCTGGATCGGATATGGACACTGCCGGGGCGAATGCTGCGCGGGGCGCGTCCGCTATTGTGGATGGGGCGCGCAATGTCAGGCAGGTGGTCCGCATGACCACCAATGAGGCAAAAAAGCTGCGAATTCCCGAGGATGAACGCCACAGCTATGTGCGTGTGGCAAACGGGAAAGCAAATTTGGCCCCCCTTCAAGCTGCCTGCTGGCGTCGCCTCACGCCTGTGTCATTGGGCAACGCCACGCGGGATTATCCTGTAGGTGATAGTGTTGTTGTGGTGGAGGATTGGGTGCCGCCCGGCCCAGTCGAGGGAACTCCAAACGACCTTTACCGAATGCAGGCCGCAATCATGAGCGCAACGAAAAGGCCACGTGCAGATTATCGTGCTGGGGATTGGGTCGGCTGGTTGATTGCAGATACGCTGGGGATGGATGCTGGTAGGGGCTTGAAGGCAGAAGAGCGAACCCCAGAACAAGCCGTTAACTTTCAAAGTGCTAAAGACATGCTTAACGGTTGGCTGAGCAACGGTGGATTAAAGGTCGTGGAGCACCATGACGGGCGAGCCGGACGCCCCGTGCAATATGTTGAAACTGGAAACCCCGCTATCGAATGCGAGGACATCGACACCACCATGGGCTTGGCTGTTTAATGGTTACCAACGGCCACAGTATTAGCCTCCGGCAGCGGGGCATCCTCAGTTCCACAGTTAAATGTGGACGACTGTGGGGCGGCTTTGAAAATACCAAACGGGGCGGAGGTGCGCGCGCTTTAAAGCGCACCCTCCACCACGGTGGTTTTACCATAGGGCGAAACTACTGTGGTGGAAGAAAATGCCGTCTGCCGGAACCAGTCGAATGTTTCCTCAGTTGCTTGTTCGGACTGTGGAAATCCCCTCTCAATCCTTTTCTAACGCGCGCAAGTCAGGGCGGTTTGGCAGGGCATCAATATCCGACTTTAATAGCCAACTGAAAGCGGTACCAACAGCACATCTGCAGATAGGAAATGGCCAGATCTCAAATCAAGGGCGCAAATTTAATTGCCGTGGACGCCGCCCGGTCCGCGACCAAACTTAACAAACCGAAAGGACATGTTTTGTCCAAGCAGACCCAAAACACCCCGCACCCATGGATGAAAAATGCACAGCGTTGGTTTGATCAACGTCCCGAACGTGAATTCCGGATCACGTGCTTGCCCGTTTCTGCCTTGCAAGGCGTGTCTAAGGCAGGTTGGCTATCCGGGTGTGCCACCGATGTGCCACAGCTGGGCATGGCGTGCGACGTCCAAATTCCTAAGGATGCGACTTCCGTTCTTGTGATTGTCCGCCGCCCAGATCTTGCCAGTGGTCGCTCCCAGCCGGGAGTCTTTATTCTCGATGGGGCAGGCGTTCCGCCACTTCCTAAAGGTCCGGCTGGGGCTGAAGAGCGCTTTTGTGAGATTATGTGGGGTTTTTTACAGTGGGCGGAAGAGTTTAGCGTCTCACCCATGGCTTTGATGCGCTCTCAGATGGGTTTTGCGGCGACGGCGGCTCGCTCTTAGCGCTCTTAATGAGGCGCGGAGCATGACAGCCAATATGAAGTGCCCCGCACTCGCGGGGCGTTTTGTTGGCGCTGTCTTGTAAGAACTCTTTACTAATTATGTCGGGCTTAGGGGTTGTCACCGGACATAAGCGGTTAACCTTCCTGTTGATATAGTTGGTGTTTTGTTTGTCTTGGAATGACATTGTGCCTGCCAACCAAGTTGTGCATTAATCGCGTCATCCAGATCAGACCGAACTAAGCTGCGGGCTGCACGAAGTAATTTGAACGGGTGAGACCAATTGAACGCTGTCGAAATTGAACAGGCCATCACTGTTTTGGCTGACCAACCCTTTGATGCGGCTGAGTTTCCATTCGCTTTCCTTGAATCGTTTGGGAATAAGGGAGCTACCATTAAGAAGCTGCGCAAAGGGGTGTCCAACAAATCTGATATCGAGGGCGTTCTTCAGGTAAATCACATCCACCTCAAGACCTGTGACGTTGGCCAAGTCCCACAAACCTTGACGACCCTGCGTGACAGCAAAGCGACCGAGACGAAGCGTAACAAAGTTCGCTTCCTGTTGGCCACCGACGGTCAGACATTTGAAGCTGAGGACCTCTCCACAGGCGAAACGGTTTCCTGCACCTATGAAGATTTCCCCAACCACTTCGTTTTCTTCTGGCCGTTAGCGGGGCTGAGCAAGACCAAGCAGCTATCGGAGTCCGAGTTCGATGTGCGGGCGCTTGGACGACTCCGTTCGTGCAGGAGCGACAAGCATACTTCGGGCGGCGGGTGACAATCACGCGGAATTGGGCAGGGATGATGTCCAACCGCTCCGACGTATCCTCACCAATCAC
>NZ_JAHEVJ010000001.1 GCF_018599245.1 Aliiroseovarius lamellibrachiae | reverse complement strand
CCAATGTCCTCCATATGGTGCTCTATATGTCCTACCAACGCCGCCTCCATTCCAAATCTACACGTGGAAACGGACTCGCAGATCAGCTTGTCGTCTGGAAGGTGGGGGCAGCGCACCGCTTACGATCGACAGGACAAACGCCCCTTTGATCTCGGCAAGCTGGTCTGCCATGCGCTGAAAATCGGCGCGCTCAAACATTCCCTTGCCATAATCATTCTCACCACCGTGATAGGGTGGATCGAGGTAAAACAGCGTGTCAGGCGTGTCATAACGCGCAATCAGGTCTGACCAGTCGAGGCATTCAAACACAACACCGTCTAGGCGTTCGTGTGCCGCGTCCAGAATTGGTTCAAGGCGCGTCATGGAAAAGCGTGGCGCATGATCGGCAGACACGCCAAACACGCCCCGAACCTGACCACCAAATGCAAGGCGCTGCAGATACAAAAAGCGCGCAGCGCGCTCCAGGTCGGTCAGGGTTGATGGATTGGTTTCCCGCAACCGCTCAAATTCGCGGCGGGATGCAATCGAAAACCGCATGATCTGCATGAGCTGCGGATAATGGCGCTGCAGGATCCGAAACAGGTTGATGATTTCGCCGTTCAAATCGTTGGCGACTTCGGTTCGCGGCCTGAAACCACGACGCAGAAACACACCGCCCATTCCCACAAACGGCTCAACATATGTTTTGTGGGGAATGCGCTCGATGCGCTCAATTAGAGTTTTGGCAAGCTTCGACTTACCACCCATCCACGGCGCGACAGGCGCAGCGGGGCGAACATTTTCCATTGTCATTGGATATGATTCCAGCATAAAGCCGCACCACTCTCGCGAGAGTATGGGCGGCGAAACCGGAAGGTCGGCGTCGGCACAGCTTTGTTCAAACTATGGCTGTGTGGTGGGTGGTGTTAGCGCACCACCTGCCCCCGCCCAAATTCTCAGGCGGGGTAATTCTTATGATTTTGCAATGCGGTGTTGGATCATTACGGCCATTGCTTCGCAGGTTGCGCCTTTCATTCCACGCCTCCCTGCGTGCTTTTCTGACCGGCTTGAAAGGCCGCTTTTAGCGCTGCCTCAATTTCCCAAACCGAAAGCTCTTTGAAATCCAAGCTGTCAGAGTTTTGCGCTTCAAGTGTTTCAAGGCCGAGATGCTTGCGGGCAATTTCTGAAATCATATTCTGCATTGTTTTCCTCCTGTTACACGTCACAGATAAGAGGCAACCGAACAGTTTGAAGTGATCAGAGATTGCTCTTTTGCAGGTCTTTTGATTCCTTCATTGCTGCGTTCCGGGTTTGCGACCGGACAAGACTTCCACCTTGTCCGCACAATCCAAAAGCGCCTTGCGATCAGCCCCCCAAAGCAGCTCAATTTTCTGATCACTCACCCAGCCGGGCGGGATCTGCACCGGCTGGGCGCACGGGTCAGCGCTTTCAACGTAGGGCGTTGAGGCGCTGCACCCGATCAGGGCCAAGGCAACGCTCAACAACAACGGGATCCGCATAAGCTTTCTCCTCTAGTTTTCGGTGAAGATCATCACGTTCCGCCGCCGCCTTCAGGCGGGCCGCTTCCAGCATTTTCCCAGCTTCGATTTGCGCAAGATGCTCCGCGTTTTTCGCAGCCTCCGAGGCGCGGTATCCGAGGCGATATCCCTGCCAACCGGCAAGAGACACCGCCCCGATCAGAAAGAGAACCCAGACGCGGTTCATGCCGCCTCCAGATATTCAACAGCCCCGCGATAGATTGCTTCCGCCAGCTCATCCTTATGCGCGTCCGCCACCTGACAAAAGTCTGCATTGGAACCAAAATAAGGTTCTGTCATGATTGCCGGCGCTCGACCTTGCCAAAGCGAACGACCGCCACGGTCACGTCGGCCACGCGCCCTGACGCCATCGTCCTCATTCCCCATCACCGTCAGAACACGATCATGAACCCGACGGGCAAGACTTCGAGATCCGCGCGTTCCAGAAGTGAGAGTAAGGCAACCGGTGGAACGAGGATTCACACTTCCATTAAAATGCAACTCGATGGAACAGTCCGCCCCCCAAGCATCGACCTCGCCATAAACACGGTCAATTTCGCGGCTATAGCCGCCGCCCGGAACTCGGTTGAAAATCTTGATATTTCGAGGGTCATGCGCTCGTATCAATTCAGCCAAATGCCCATTCCACTTAAACTCAGTCATGCCATCAATCGAACGCACTGCACCCTGAGCGCGCGCATTATGCCCCACGACAATCGCTATCTTTTTTCCAGCGCCAGCAGAAGACACAGGCAAGAACCTCAGAACTGGCCGCAGGAGCATCAAGAGCAACATATGCGGCACCAGATAGGGGAAACGCAGTCGATAGCCTTTCTGGCGCAGGGATGGCACGAACTCGCGCTGGATATTGTCAACCCAGCCATGCCCGCGCACCCAGAGGACCGCATGCCCGACACCACGAGGCGTCTTGCAGTAAAACATCACATATTTGAACGTCAGCAGGGCCAGCCAAAAGCGCAGCAGTGACTTGCCCTCCGCCAGCCAAATCAAGGTCAGCGAGTAGTCTTCGCAATCGCCAAAAATTGACGCTTTGCCTTTCAAGATTTTCCAACTCTCGCCCCGGTCAGAACGATATTTGAAACGTGCGTTTAGGTCGGCCAAAGCCGATTGAATGGACATAGCGCCCTCCATTAAAAAACCCGCCATGCGGCGGGCTGTTACGGTTCGATTGTTTTGTGGGTTTGTGGCGGTACGCAGGTAAGCATCTCGTGGGCTTGCCACCCCAACACGAGCGCCAGCCAGATGAGCAAAAACCACGGCGACAATTGGCGGCGCATTACATCTCGCATGTGCTGCATTATTTCCCCCCGACTGCCCGTAGGACAAACGCCTTGAGCGCGGCGCGATCAGCGATCAACGCCCCCATCGCATCCAAAATGAGGTAGGCAAGACCAGTGACCAGCACCATCGCAATTCCCTCCCCCATCCAAGTTACAGATGCGGCCACCTCATCTGCGATACCATAGGCCACCCCGCCTGAGGCCCCGGCAATCGCCGTTCTGATCAGCCACGGCTTGCCTTTGTGCTGAAGCCAAACCAACACAATGGCAGACGCCAGTGCGATGTAATATTCCGTTGTTTTCATGCTCGCCTCTCAACTCGAAAAACCCATTGAAGGAAACGCCGCCCGCGCATCCCAGAATATGCCACCCACGCTTTAAGCGCCGGTGCCTGTTCGCTCATTGCCGCCTCAAACCATTGACTGTCCGCAAAGGCGCGTCGATATCCCGTCTCAAGCAGCGTGTCGTGAATTGCCGCCGCTTTCAGAAAGGCCGGATCGTCAGGCGAAAAAACCCATCTCAACGCCCACGGCACAGAGCTTTCAAACTCTTTGCCCACTGGAATTTCCAGAACCCAGCCAGAACCGCGCTTGCCGATATCCCAAAGCAAAGGGCGCGTGACCACATAGCCGCGCACCCCGCCCCTCACACACCAATCCGGCATGACGATTTCTCCCAGAAACTGGCCTGACGAGGTCAGCGACCTAGTTTCAGACCACTCTCAACTTCCCATCAAATGAAGTTCTGACGCCGCCCTTTTTGGTATAGGTGTGCTTCACCAGTTCGGTGATGAATTCCCGGCCATCGATGCCAGGTCGCACCCCGAAATATGAGATAGGTTGTCCAGCCATCAACGAAGGCCGACCAACGATAGAACAAGATGTTGTCATCAACCCGCGCAACATCTCTTTTACGTATGCTTCAGCAGCGGCCTGCGCCTCCTCCTTCGAACTAAAGGGGTCTCGAATTACGTGTTCGCCATCAGCTTCAGGGTCACCCTTAACGACAATCTCTTGCCTCGTGGCACTCCCACGGTCTTGGTAAAACGCCTTCACCGCCCCAAAACGATCCACATCGCTTTCAAACGTCTTACAGGTTCCAAGGATAATTTCTGTCCGAACGATTTTAACTGACGGCACCACAGTCCCGTCCGCTGTTTTTCCCGCCCCTAACTCCAACCAAAGCAATGTGCCATTTTTGATAGTGAACAATGCACCGTGGCGCTTTGCCAGACGTCTCAAAAAGTGCAGATCGGATTCGTCTTGCTGACCGATCCAAGAATAGACATGGCCAGACACAACATCCGAGATTTTGGATTTCAGGCCATGGTCAGCTGCAATTTCGGCCACAATCTCCTTTACCGACACATCATCCCAATGGCGCGATTTGCCCGTTTTCATCTCAGAACGAAGGTCTGCCGAATGCCCACCAACCGTAATGGTGTATGGCAAACAGCTGTGATCAACACGGTCGATGATATAAGATCCTGCAAAACCAACATCGCCAGATTGAATGGTTACACTGGCGACAGCACCACGGCGTGGGCTAGCAAAATGCGGCTCATCATCGTTAAAGGTCATCTCCAACGCATCGGATTGAATCCCCTCCCGATCGGTAACGCTCAACTTCACCAAACGCTTGAAGAACAAACCCGACACTGGCACACCATCGATGTCGACAAGAACTTTCGGATGCGTCATGTTACCTCCCAGTAATCATGCGAGATTTTCAGAATATTTTTTTTGTTTGGCAAAGGGCTTTGATTTGCTTCTTGGTCGGAGTGTGGTTTTACTAGTCCCACAACTTGACTGTTTTCCGTGCAATTCCAGACTTGATGTCCGGCAGCGTGATTTCCATACCTGCCGGAAGACGATGCGCCACCTGCGCGATATCAGGGTTAGCTTCAAGCACTTGTTCAACAGCACCAGATTGGCGACCGTAGTACCGAGCGCAGATTAGATCCAAGGCGTCATTTGCGGATGTGATGTGGCTCGCCGACATTAAATTATCCCCAACAGTGAAAGCAGTGAAAACCCAGAGCCAACTTGCCGTACTTCAATCGAATATGCGTTTCGACCCGGCGCACCGAACCTGTCGTGAAAAGTGCGGTCCTCATCGACTTTTTGAATTGCGTGACTTCCAAAAACCTTGCCCCCTAAAGACACAAGCATCAGAGGGATCCCGTTTTTTGCAGCCAGCCTAACCCCCTCCAACGTGCTTGCCCCGCCCCATTCAGACGGGAACAAGACACCAGTAATGGTGACCACCTCAGAACGCGGTCCAGTCCACTGCAGGGCGTTGAAGCGCCCTGCAGTTTCAATTTCAGCCCACGTTGTGTCCAACTTTCGGCTCACATCAGTATAACCAAAGCCATGCGCGCGGAACATAAATGGCCCAAGCGCCATCGTTACAGGTCCAGACATTCAACATTCCTTTAATCAGAAAAACTGGCTGCGAACGTGGCCGAAAGTCGATCACCCAATTTCGCCTCCAACAGATCCACCAACCCTTCTGGATCTGAAATGCCAGACGGTGCCGTGATGTGTATGCCACCGTTGATTTCAACATGCGCAGTTGTGGATCTTTCTGAAGGTGAACCAGCAGCAACCGCAGCCGGTGACCCCACAAGTGCAGTTGTCGCCAGCGCTGCCATGCTAATTGCACGAACCCGTTGTGACCCCTTTTGCATGCGTTTCATTTGCTCATTGGTTGCAACAAAAGCTGACCGGCTTGCAAAGATGGGTTCCGGCCCCCGCTCACCAGCGAGATACGGCAGACCAGCACGCATGGGACCACCCAAAGCACGTGCACCAGCCAAGGGAACCACTTCACGCGCCGGTCCAATGGTTGTCTGCAATGATCCGTTTGACGGCATCGACTGAAGACGCCCAGACAATTGCTTTACCTTTTCCAAGGCACGATCAATCGACTCTGTGCTGATTTCAGGCGCGACTTCAGTGTCGTCCAAAATTTGAAGCGCCGACGTTAAAGTGACAGATCTTGTTTCCGCATCAGCAAGTTCAACTTCCACCTCTTGCAAATCACGCTTGCGCGCATCCATCTCCTGCTGATGGGGAATAGCCATCGCAGCTGTCATTGGCCCTTGGCCTAGATTGTCGATCTCACCTTGAATACTTGCAATCTCTTCCCGAAGCGATGCTGCATAATCCCGCAACTCTTTTAGATGTGCAGGCGTTGGAAGCGAACCAGACGCAAGGGTGCTTTGGATCATCTCAGCAGCCCGATCCTCTCGCAGCTTCGGTCTAAGCGAACGGCCATTTTTCAAGGCAATTCCATCAGGCCTCATCTGAGGTCTCGGCCTAACTCCCCAACTTTGCAACTCCTTGTATTCTTCGGGCGTTTCCCCAACCGGCTCTTTAAAAGCAGGATGCTGAGGGGGAGGTTTTCCATGGACCAATTCATATGCCCATTCGTAGCCATTCCCTAGCTGCTTTAGTCCAGGCGTGTTTCGAAAAAAGTTTTCAATAGAACGGACATTGGCGTCCTGAAACTCAGCGAGTTCACTTGGATCTTCCGGTACATTTTGCATAGCCAGATATCCCAAGATACCTGCACCTGCCCCCTTCAACATCATTGCATTTCGCTGACGTCCTAGCGTCCTCATAGAGCGCGCATGACGGCTTTCAAGACGGGCCAGTTCGGTTGAAGCCCCCCGGCGAAAGTTTGCGAAATCAAGCAAATGCCCCACAAAGCTTGGCCTGCGCAAACGCATTTTCCGCCGCCCAAGCCGGTCTATGCCGCCACCTAGAGCGCTAAGATCGCCAGCTGCGAACATGGCATGTGCACCCAACGTCGAAAGCCCAAAGCGCATCACCGCCATGGTCCCCAGAACACCCGCGCCCACGGTTAACAACGCGCCACCGGCCACAGCCATGGCCCCAAGCGCTGTTGCCCCAAGGAACAAAGCTTTGGTGAAGCCGGGATGTTCCTTTTTCCACTCAATGAGCGTTTCGACAAATGCATCGGCACGCTCCAGCATTGCCGTCAGCGTGTCCAACGTTTCAGGTGACAATGTAAACAAATTGCCTAAGGATTCCTTCAGCTGCTCTTTTTGAACATTGAAGTCCCGCAAACGGCGATCCAGATCTTCATCAACAACGCCTTCTGCACCACGTGACCCATCCCGGATGCGGGCATATTCTTCCATGTTAGGAATTATTGCGCGCAGGAAATCCAGAACCTGCTTATCACCAAACAGTTCACCCATTTTAAGCGCATCGCCGCCAGTCTTTTCTGCGATGAGCTCGAGCATATGCTCCATGGGGGAAACGCCACGATCAACCGCCTTTTGTAGTTCCTTTTCAACACTCACACCCATCTTCTTAAACTTACGAACAGTTTCTGGTGATGTGATTTTCCCAAGGAAATTGGACAAGTTGGTCGCCGCTTGATCTTCAGACCCTGCCGACTTCATGGCAACCTGCAAGGCCGCAGTCAGCTGAGCAACAGAATCCAACCCTTCCATTTTCAACGCCCGCGCACCGGCAGTGATTTCAGGGAACTTCCGCGCCATCGCAGTAAGTTCAAATCCACCTTCTTTACCGCCCTTGGCCATAATATCGTAGGCGCTTGCCAGTTCTTCAGGGGCAACTTTCAAATTGTCATAAAGCGCAAAACCAGCGGCACCCATTTCATTTGAACTGGTTTCTGTCGCAAAGGCCGCTCGCGCGGTGGCAGGCAATGCTGATAGCGCCGCCTCAAGATCCATGCCCTTTCCAACCAGAACCTCTAACCCTTCAAGCATCTCATCGACGCTTTGTTTTGTCTCGCCACGCAAACCTTGAAGCTCTTCACGCAACTTCACAATACGGGCGTCATCCGCGCCTGTCAGGTTTTGGAAACTTGTAAATGCCGCTTGTTGGTCACCAGATCGGTTTGCGACATCTGTGGTCGATGACAGCACGCGACCACCCACACCCATCGCAGCGTTGCCAACAAAGCTCATATTTGCCGCCGTCGCCAGAGAACGATCCATCCTCTGACGGCTTGTCGCAACGCGGTCCTGCATAGCCTTCAGGCGGCGCATCCGCTCTTCTTGCTTTGCAAAGGCAGTATTGGCGACACCTAGAGACCTAGCCAAACGTCGTTGCTCACCAGCCAAATCAGCCGTGTTTATCCCTGCCCGTTTCAGCCCATTAAATGAAGCATCAAGCGCACGTCGATTTCGCCGATGGCTCGCAGTCAGTTTATCAGCCGTTCCACGCGCCTTTTCCAACTCGCGGTACATTTGCCGAGTTGGCTGTTTGGCAGACCGAAACCGGCGCTCAAGCTTACGTACGTTTTCACGCGCAGCGTCCATCGCCAATCCGGACGCTTTGGCTTTGGAACGCAAGGTGTCAAAGTCTTTAATTAACTGAAGCCCGCCCCGCATTTTCTGCAGCTGCTGCATTTCAGAACGAACTTTATCTGCAAAACGCCCCGTAACCTTCTGCATTGACTGCATTTTATTCGAGTATTGATCAACCGCTTTGATGACCAATTCTGATGTAATCCGTTTACCCGACATTATGTCACACACCTTGAAAAATTGGGGAAAATGCCTAAGTCTAAGGCATGGATATCTTTGCGATGATTTTTGCAGTTCTGATGATTGCCACGGCTATTGCCGCGGCGATCACTTTAGGTATCTATGCCGGTGGATTTTGGGCCGCGGGGGCGTTTGCACTGCTGCTATTCACCCTCTACCGGACATTCACCTTTCAAAGCGGCCCCGTCCGATCTACCGACCGGGACACGCTTAATGCTTTTCAACGAACCCTGTCCGACAATTGAAGCTATGCAATCTTCAAACTGGTCGCATCCCGCACCTTCTGTGCGGCATCGTACCATTTGTTGAAACTGGATAGCTTCATAGCCAAGACTTGCGGCAAAGGCGTCGACAACACGGACGCCACAAAGCCAGCGGCAAAGCGCAGGTCCTCTACTACTTTGCCGGGACTTCGTTTCCCGGCGCACCACCTTCTCCGTCGACGGCCTCGCTCGCCAATATTTGAGAAACAGCGGCGTTGACTGCTGGAAGGTCTGACTCTTTGATCCTTCCTGCCATCGCCTCAGGCACACCTGCACAGCTGGCAATCCAGAACAAATTGATCCGCGCTGCATCGATTGGTGCCCGCATCTTGACAATGCCCCCAGGCCCTTCAACCTCGCGCAGTGGCCCCAGTGTGGCCTCCAACTCCGCATAGGCGATTTGCGATGCCAGGTCGGGTTCATCAAACGACAGAGATTTATGCGTCTCGCCATTGAATTCAATCGAGCGAGACAGTGGAACAGAAATTGGTAGATCCATGCTTTCAGCCCTTACAGCAAGAGTGCGGCGCGGATGTCGCCGGTTTGTGACTTACCACCAACCGAGACAGTGAAATCATCAGCTTCGATCATTTCAGAGCCGCCAATTTCCAGTTTCAGATATTCCCACACGAACGTGTAGTCGGTTTCAGCTTTGTCACCGGATTTCCAACTGCCAAAGTCTGCTTCCTTCAGAAAGCCGCGCAAGTAACACGTCGCATTTGTGGTGGTGCCGTCTTCGTCAACCAGCGCACCGGTGATCATCAAAGTGTCCTCGGTGCCCTGCATGCCGTTGATTGCAGAAACAGTTGCTGGATCGAGGGCGGTCATCTTGAATTTGGCGTTTTCGCGTTCATAGCCTTGGCGAATTTCTCGCTCCATAACCATGCCAGCATTTCGGATTTTGTCCGTTTTTACCTTGAAAGGCGGAATGGTCATTTCTGACACTTGACCAACCTTCACATCTTCGTTCAACCACATCGCACAGTCACGAAGCAGGAATGCAGGGGTGGATTTCATATCGTTTCTCCTGAAAGGGCCACTTACATGGCATCAGAGCAGATGCACCGTCGGCGCATCCGCTTCATGGGTTTACGGATTGACCGGACTTAGGCTGCGGCTTGAAGCGCCTGTTTGGTCAATTCCAGATAGTATTCGATGTTGCGATGGGCGATGAAACGGATGTCTTCCATCGGTGCAGGTGGTTCAAAATCAAGCGACAGCGTGATGCGACCAGATGCCATTTGAATAGGATCGTTCAGATCTTGGGCCAACCAAACCTTGCCGCCGATGATGGCACCTTCCGCAATAAATGTGCGCATCGCGGCATTGCCAGACTCGATCATCAACTTGACGTTCGCAGCCGAAAACGGCTTATCCACGAATTCCATGTAAGCCTTTTCGATGGCTTCGTTGATGAAATCTGCGGTGCGGCGAACAGAGGAAAACACCCACAGGTCATCATCAGTAGCGCTGCGACTGCCCCAAGTAATGAAGCCGGAACCGGTGTTGATGATTGTGCTGACATGGTTTTCATTCAAGTAGTTTGAATGCTCACCGTAGGTGATTGGCCGCGTGACCCCAACGATACCATTGATAGCCTTATTCGAAGCTGAGTGCCAAAAACCTAACGTCTTATCGACACGGGCCTGAACACCGGCAAAACGTGCAGACGCTGGACGTGCAACGGCGGCGTTCAAAGTTGTATCGTAAACCAGAACCTTCGGATCAATAACCTCAACTCGCTGCGAGTTAATCA
Source organism: Aliiroseovarius lamellibrachiae (assembly GCF_018599245.1). GTDB lineage: Bacteria > Pseudomonadota > Alphaproteobacteria > Rhodobacterales > Rhodobacteraceae > Aliiroseovarius > Aliiroseovarius lamellibrachiae. The sequence goes on along the minus strand of NZ_JAHEVJ010000001.1, from coordinate 641,580 downwards.
AAGCCCGATATGCGAGTGCAGCCGCGTCAGTTGTATCCGGCCCATCCACATACGCCTTGGCATTAAGCTTATCCAGCACACCAATCAACTCAGCAACCACAGGGTTCGCAGTGACGCCGTCACCCGATGTGAACCCCGGTGCCGCAATCAAGCGTGGCTTGATACCAAGCATCGGTTCGGATTTTAGCAGCGCGTGAACACCCGTGCGCGCCGTGGCGTCACCAACCAAATTGGACATCGTGGCAGCAAGGTCCAATCCCTCTTCCACGCGAATGACAACAGTATAAGCACCAATCTGGTCAAACACGTCATCAATGGCGTCCTTCAATGTGCCCGCGTCACCAATCCCAACGGCATCAGCCGGGGTGCCTTTTAAAAGCACCGGAGTGTTCAACGGGAACTTCAAGGGGTCCGCATCTGGGGCCGTGCCCAACAGGCCGACGACAGCGGTCTGCTCCACCTGCACAAGAACAGGGGTTTCATTGGATTCCGACAAACGCGTGCCGTGATGGTAGCTGAGGTCAGCCATAGTTCTCTCCTTTGACAAAAGAAAACCCGACACAATATTGCCGGGCGACCCGGCATCCGCCGGGATTTTAGCAGCGCGAATTACGCCTTTTTACAATCTTCGATATTTCTGCGGGGAAGCTCTAAGCACCCAAGGCGTCTGGCACGGTCAACCCCATGGCCTCGGCCATGGCCGACGCACTCACCTTTGCCGCAACAATGGCCGTTTGCACGTCTGAGGCGCTGGTGGCGGCATCAATGGCAGTAAAGGTGTTGCGGCGCAGACCAGTCACAGCAGCGGTGATGGCCTCGTATGCCGCATCTTTCGCAAGAACGACGGTGGTCAATTCGTGGATTGTTTCGCCGGTCAAACTGGCTTCACTTTCCAGCATGGGAAATGGTCCAGGTTCCCCATCCTGTACCTTTTGGGCCTCGATTTTCTTGGCAACAAAACCCGCGATTTCGATGGTGGAATATTTGCTGGTCAGTTGGTCTGTCAGGGCGTTGATCCAGCCGATGACAGAGTGTTTTGCCTCAGCTTGTATGACCTCAATCGGCGGTGGTGGCGGTGCGAATTCGAAAAACTGCGCCTCGCCGTCCACCTCTTCGACACGCAAGATCGTTGATCCATTTACGTGATCCGAGTGGGCGTCATCTTCGATTTCAAGATGCGGCTCAGGAATTTCATGGTGCAGGGCATCGTCATAAAAACCGACAATCACACCCTCGGAATTGTAATGTGCAAACTTGGTCATGGCCTGTCCTTAATGCCCAATCGCCAGCATCATGTGCTGCGATGCGCCGGAGTGGGTTACGTTGGTTACGGTGTTGTGCGCGCGGAATGTGAAACCGCTAGGCGTGACGTTTTGGGCGCAAATGCTCAGCACCGCCGTTGGGTGGTTTTCAGTGAGCATCACAGCGTTGCAAGCGTTCGGGAAAGTGATGGGGAATGTGACCGTTTGACCGTCTGCGGCGGACGGCCACGCGGCTTGAATAATCAGCCCGTCAGGCGACCGCCACCAAGTTGCACCGCTCATGCCGGGAAGGCTGCGCCCGCCCGCATCATCCGTCCAAACCGGGCTACCACCCCATGTTGGGCGGTTGTCGGTTGCGCGGTTCATCAAAGCTTTGACACTGCCCGCAATGAGAGGGTTCAAGGCGTCGTCGCCTTGGTGCGCATACACTAGCAACGCACCAGACCGAATGAAGCCGTTGATCTGCGCTTTGGCGTGGGTGCTGACTTCGATTGCGCCGCCCGTGATCAGTTTTTCAAGGGCGGTAATGCCTGTACCAACACCATTTGCGGCATTCATTTTCGTGGCAATGAGGGCGGTCAACGTTGCCGCCAAATCGTCGTCGTTATTCATCGCGGCTGCGATTTCTTGCAAAGTATCCAAGGCTTCGGGCGTGGCAGAACCAATCAAAGCGTCAATCCGCGCCTTCAAAGTGGCGGGCGATATAACCTTGGTCGCCGCAACACCCGCTAAAGCCTCAGCTTGGGTCGCAAAATCAACAACCACGGTCCGGTCACCGGATAGATCACCTCCACCAGCCAGACCAGCACCAGCAGTAACTTTTCTCTCAACAGGCACATACGCATCGGTAGATTGCACCTGCAAAATGAGATTTTCGAGATCCGAGAACACCACATGAATACGAAGTAGCGCAGACACTGTGTCTTTAGGCTTGTTAACAGGCGGATCATATTTTGCGATTGCAATAAGGTCGCCATCCACATCAAACAGACCAGCCTCACGGATCACAAACGGCCCTTCATTTGCATCCAGCAGAATTTCAAAGAAAGCGGTATTAAGCGCCTCAGCAACTTGCCCTGTCCCCTGAACATCTTTCCGTCCTGTTTCATTCAGAAGGGCGGTTTCACCGCCAGAGGGTGAACGATCCCCATCCCCCCAAGCGATTTGCGAAATGGACAAACTTGTCCCATTTGCCAACGCTGCGGCCTCTTTGTTGCGACCAACATTGGTCATCAAAGCATATGACGACATAACTACTCCTCTGCAGATGTCACGGTTGATCTGATTTGCGTGTGCGGGTGCACAGAATGTGCGGAAGAGACATTCAAAATAGGCGGTGGCTCAATTTTGTATTCTGCCGTCGCTTTGATAAATGTGGTCTGAAACAATCCAACATACGCCGCGCCAATTGCACGAACGCCAAGCTGAAGCGACCAGCCGCGCGAAACAGGGGACACCCCATTTAGCATGGCGGTGACTGCCGAAATTACAGCCGATGTGGGTCCAAGTTCCTCACCCCCATCCAGAGGGTCAGTCACAAACGCCCGAACCAAAAAGGTGCCCGGAACACCAGAGCCTTCTGGCTCCCACCATTCAACCAGTTCAATCTCAATTCCAAACGCTGAAAGCGCTCGCTGAATGCCGTAGGGCGTGCCCTTGTAGCGATGGACCTCCGGACTGTTCTGGATGACCCTCCGCTTCACCAGTTCGGGCCAATTCGTATCCCATGCATCAACTGAGTTTTCCCATGCAAGATGATCCAATAAGATTTCGGAAACCGTCATTGGATCTTTGCTAATCTCTCCCACGGGAAGGTCGAATAAGCGTCCTTCAAGAACATCCAGAGACCTGGCTAAATCCGTCGCCGTTGCTGGCAGCATGCTCTGTGACTGATCAAACATCACGCCACCCCCCGGACACGGCCTCCGCAGTCAACGTAACGTCTGTGCAATGCGGTGCATCAAATGGCCCGATTTCCAGATCACCAGCAGGCTTTGTGATGACGACGTCAACCACACCCTCCACGCTCAAAGCGGCAGCTAAAGAGGTTCGATACAACTTGCGGCCGATGCGCAATCTGTTGTTCACAAATGCTTCAGCCGCTGCCTGCGCTGCCGCCAACACAACGCCTGCCGCAGACGGAGACGCAACATGCACCACGGCTTCAATCTCATAAGGCACTGGCGTTGCGGAAATAACCGTCAACTTGTCTGCAACCGGGCGGCGCTTATCAGCCGTACAGTTGTTAAACACAGCCTCTAACAACTCACTATTAGCAGTCCCATCACCTTCCGAGGATAACACCACCATTTTGGGTTCCGCTGGGGGAATTGCAGGGTCCAATCCATGATTTGGACCGTACACAGCAACGTCCACAACCCGATCATCAGAATCCAGCGCCCAATAAACATAAGATCCCTCTGTACCATGCGGCGAATAAGCCTCCATGACCAACTGAATGCGGGCACGAAACGCTTCATCATTTTCCATGATGATATTGCTGGCATCCGTATCATCCACAATCTTGCGTGCGACACCGCGATTTGCACCAATCTGATCAAGGTCAGATCCACGCGCCGTTGACAAAAACACAGATCGGACAGCTGCATTGATTTGATTGGATAGATACAACTCACGGGCAGCGGCTGCTTCATTCAGATATCGCATTGGGCTGGCGGCAATGTTGCGTGCCAATGCCATAACCTCCGCAACCTTTGGCGCCTCAAACACCTCCGACAGCTGCGCTTCAAGCTCCAGCAAGCGGGCTTCCAGAATTGCGTCAAAATCCAGAACCGCGACCGAAGACAGATCCGGCAGTGTGGAAAGATCAAGGGCTGCAAAACGGCTCATACGGCAAGGCTCCAATTGTCTACATGGGTGCCCTGCACCCGAATGACCTGCGTTTCATCACTCACAACCGTGTCGTCACCCAAGTGGGCGTTAGGCAAATGATTGCCCTTCAGCTGCAAAGACATGACCCCATCTGCACCTGCAGATAGGGTTACATCCGTCATTTCAAATCGTGGTTCCCATCGGTCGATTGCCTCAGCAACCGATACGTAAAGCGCCATGATGTTGGCGTCATTCATGGGCATGTCCACCATCACAGGGACATCAGAACCAAACTGGCGCATAAAAACGCGTGTGTTCAAACGCGTCGCCAGAATGGTTTCAATGCTTTGAACCACATGCGCCCAACCTTCGACCGTTGCCCCCGTGTGGTGATCCAAATCCATACGAAATCAGCTTTCTTGTTTAGGCGTTTTTTCAGTTGCTTTTTTCGCGGGCTTTGCCAACTTCAAACCTTCACCATAAGGGGCGGTGTAGTATTTGGCGGCGCGTTCGGTCATCCGGACAGGATCACCCACCTTGCGGTGCTGCCCCTCGATGAAACGCCCTTTCGTCACTTCATAATCTTTCAATCCAGTCATAGTCTTTCCTTCAGTTTGGTGTTCCAGTATTGGACGGCCCAGACATCACCCCCTTGTGGGTGTGTGTGTCGCCAATATTTTTTCCGTTATGGGATTTGGTGCCTCCAACCTCGACCGTTCCCGATGCTGAAAGCGTCAAAGAATAACCACCGATTGCGATGACAATTTCTGATCCGCCACCGGACGCTTTGATTGATGCCCCCCCTACCGACAGAAGAACGAATTCATCGCCAGCTGCAGACGGCCTACCATTGGCTGCAGAATTCAAACTCCCTTGAATACTTGCGTCATGCAGGTCGCCACTTTCGGACGAAATTTCGACTTGCTGTCCAACAGAGGGAGGGTTGTGTGTTTTGTTTGCACCCGCCGATTGTTCCGCCCAAGGTATCCAACCCGTCACCAATGGCGCATCACCACCTGTCAGTTGGACGCGTGCAAGACCATTGGCGGCATCAACTTCTGTGACGACCCCCGTGCGTCCCTTCGAACCAGCACGCCTTTCAAGCTCGGATATTCTTCTGCGCATATCGTCTAGTTGCTCGACCAATCCCATCAGTTTTGATCCACTTCTACCGACAATTCACTCAGCACGCTCACCGCAGGAACACTGTCGAAAGAGTAAACCCGCAATGATGTTGCATCCCGCGAAGTCATGCCTGTCAGGGCTTCCAGATTTGGATAGGGTGTTTCTGTTGGTTGCCCCAGCAACTGCTGGAAAAGACCAAGCTGTTCAATGTCATGATCTGCCATTAAAGCCATGAAACTTGGCCAGTGACTTCCCTCTGAAAACTCCTGTCCAAGCGGCGGATCCGCATAAGCATCCACAATCAGCTTTAGCTGACCACAGGCCAGCCGAACACTCTCTGCGACGTTGCTGGAGCGGATCTGCGCCTTAGATATCACCTGGCCAAAACTGCCAAAGATTTGCGCCCATGGATTGTCAGGATCAGACAAAACCCGACAAATCTGACAACCAACGATATCCAGAATGGCTTCAAACTGTGCGTCCGTCGCGGGCAGGCCTTCGATAATTTCTGTGACACCGGAAACCTTGTCGGTCTGCCCCATCGTCAAAGACACGCCGCAATTGAATGTTAGCTCCACCTGACCGTTTGCCCGCAACCCGGTTCTGCCCAAATCAGATGCTTTAGCCGCATCCGAATAAACAGCAATAAAGGGGCGCTTTTGATCCGTCCGCAAACCACCATCTACAGTTTGATCAATGGCCGAAATCTGGCTGTCGAGGACATTTTCGCCAACCAGTGTGCCACCTGCCTTTAAGGCTTCAACAGCAGCAATGCGCATGGCCATCATAGTCAACGACATCAGGCATCCCCTAATTCACAAATCAAGCGCAGGTGAGATCGGTCATCCACCGACAAAACCTCAAATGCTGGTTCATTTTCACGCTCCAAGGCAACAAGCTTGTCACCTTTGCGCAGCTGCAAATCTGGATAAGCCAGCCGGTCAATGCGCAGATAACCACCAGCCGCCATGATACTTGAACGCGAAGTGCTTCCGCGACCAAAACTCACTCTCTCAGCTTCGCGATCACCCGTCCGGACGACAGCAACAAATTCGACCTTTTCGCGCGTCGGGTCTTGTTGCCCAGAGGAAAGCGGAAGATGTCTAAGCGTCTCCGACCAGACTTCATCCACTTCCCCCATCAACTCTGCGCGCAAACCGCTTTCCATCAACCTTGCAGCGCTTCAAAGGCTTCCTTTGCGACCTTCAAGGCGGCAATCTCATCCCCTGCAGGTTTTCCCAACCCAACCGCATCCAGCGCGGCCTGTGCTTCAACCACAGACTGTTCAGCAGCTTTCAGCATTCCGGCTTTCGTGGCAGTGGTTTTTCCTTCAAAGATTGGCTCAGAATTCTTCTTTGCCGCAGGTTTCTTCTTCGCCGCAGGCTTTGCCTCTGGTGCCTCGCAATGCTCCGCGATGCCGTCTTGCACAACACTGTCAGCATAAAATGCGGGGACCTGGACTGGCTCACCCACCTGTACTTTGACATCCTTTTCTTCGCCCGCCATGTCCGCTGGAATTGTCAAATTGCCTTTAAAGGCCACCCACTTCTTTTTCGCGTTTGCCATGATGATCTCCTTTGATGGCTGAATTCCGATGCGCTAAATCGCATGGGGATGCAGCCAAAGGCCCGGCGCTTTCACACCGGGCCACTGATTTGAGATGTTGAAAAACCCGTCAGACAGTCAGTTTCCGCAAAACACCCGGCATCGTGCAAAGTGAAATCGCGTTCATCTGGCTGTCCAGATGATAACCTTTGTCGTTATACATCGCCTTCATCCGCGTATAGCGCGGCAGACCCATTGTGTTTGGCAAACCGTTCCAATCCCCGGGCGCAAAGCGTGTGATGAACAAATCTGGCACACCAACAGGGAACACCCGCGCTTCATTGTCTGCGATGAAAGCACCCGCAGCATTTGCGGCTTTGGCACGACGACCCGTGCGGTAACGTTCAAATGTGACATGACCAATTTTGAAAACATCCGGCGCTCCATCACGCAAGCGGTAGCCTTCATTGTCAGCCATATAGGTTTCGCGGACTTCTTTCTGGTCCCAAAGGGCCGCATGGAAGTCACGGCCGCACAACGAATGAATATGGTCATAGGATGCATCAAGTTCGTCTTCGATGGCGAAGACCACATCACCTTTAATTTTCGTTGCGATCCCTGAGACCTCACTGCCCAAACCCAACACAATTGGTGCAGGCACTGCCATACCAAACCGATCATAGAGGTTGTGCAAAACTTTGCCTTTACCAGACAGCACAATCCCCTTTGCGGCACCGATGCGCTGGTGTTCCAAAGTGGCATCCATCGAGCGGGCATGGCGTGCCAACTTGGTGTCGATGCGATTTTCCATAACTTCCAGATCATCATTGGTACCGAACATCCGGACACCTTGAATTTCATCTGCGTTCACTGAATCGTTGATTTCGAAATGGTCAACTTCGAATGTAAATGTCTGGCGGTCATCATCATCGACAGTTTGCCCCGGCCCACCACGCGGTGATGGCTCAATGATATCCAGCTTTCCGTTTTGCTCTTCAACTTTGATGGATGTTGTCGGAACACCCTCTTCGTCAAAGACACCCGTCGCCCCCATTTGACCCGGCACAAACGGTTGATTATTTACGGACGCCGTAAGCGTTACAATGTCAAATTCGTCTTCCATAAGGTCTCTCCCTTAGCGCGCGCGAATGCCAACAGCATTCAGCTGGGCAATCTTGGCTGTGGTTTTGGTTGGGTCGTCCACTGACGTATCAAACGTCAACATCGGCAGCTTGGCTTCAGCATCACGGTCAATGATGGTCACTTCCACATCAGCAGCTGTGGCATCCACCGAATATGCTAGAATGGCCGTTGCCACCTCAGCACCTTCAAGGCCGACCGTTTCAGCATTGGGCGATGGTACAAAATTGCCAGCAGCAGCTGTCAATTGACCGATCACTGTGCCTGCGGCGACTTTACCTGTTCCGGCAGGGATGGTGGCAGTTGCGCGGGAAATGCGGCCAGAACCTTCAGAAAGAAGGAACGCCAGATTGCGGGTCTGCATTGTTGCGTTGTCCATATCTTACGCCCCTTTCTGCGCTCGGCGGGAAGCATAGATGCCGCCAGTGTCGATGGTTGCTTTAGTTTTCTTAGGTGCAGAAGAACCGCCGCCCGGTTGGGCCAAATCAGCAGCAGCTGACCGGCTGGCTTGATAACTTTTAGGATCGGCAGGCTCACCCTCGTCAGGTGCAGACGCATCCAATGCTGCCGCTTTCAAAGTTGCGATGGCGTCTTCAGCGGGGCCATCTTCCTCATAAGCCAGTCGGCTCGCCAACGTTGGGAATTGATTGGCCTCATCACAAGTCATGATGGCCTTAATCCGGGCCTTCACATCGTCAGCGGATACCGCAGCCGCTGCCGTAGCTGGCGCGGTATTGGGGTCCGCTGTTGCGGGTTCTAGTGCCATGGTGGGTTTCTCCTTATCCTTGGCTTGGGTTGGGGCAGCGGACGCCGCCTTCTGCACCTCAGCGTCAAAGGACCAATTCTCCTTCTTCGCCATAGCAACGAGCCGTTTGGGTGCGTTTGCGTATTGCCTGAAATCAAAGGCGGTCACGTTCGATGACTTCGCCTTCGCGATATCTGTCGCGAAACCGCGATCAACGGCTTCCTCCGGCTTTAGCCAGATTTCACCTTCCATTTCTTCCAGAAGGTCTTCGACATCTTCGCCTGATTTTTCCGCGTAAATTTCAGCCATCTGACGGCCCAATTTGCGAGTATGTTCGGCGTAAGATTCAAGATCAGTTGCTTTGCCATAAGCTAGACCTGATGGACCATGGATCATCATTTGCGATCCAGCACGCATCGTGATGGTGTCACCTGCCATTGCGATCAAAGACCCGCATGAAGCAGCCATTGCATCAATGACGACACTAACCTTGCCTTGATGCGCCGTCAGTGCGTTATAGATTGCAACACCGTGATCGGTGTAACCACCGCCAGAGTTAATCCGTACAGTAATATCCGCTGTACGACCAACCTCTGCCAAGGCATGAACCACATCGCTGTCGGTAAAGCCCTCGCCCCAATAGCTATCCCCAACGAACCCGTAAAGTACGAGTTCGCCGCCCACTAAAATGGTCATTTCATTCTCCTAATTATCAGGTGAAGCGGAAGCGCTTCGCAAAACGGCTTCGCTTTTTGCCGCTGCCCAACCGGGCACATTCGCTCTCGTAATGCGCGATCAATGACGCCAATCGTCGATCATTAGCGCGCATGAAAGTGACCTCTTCGCCATCGATGCGGACGGTCTCCCGTACACCACCAACAGCGAGCTTCAGCTGCATTTTCTTCAAGGCAGTCACGACATCACATGGCTTCGAGATGTCGATGAGATCTGCGCCAATCTTTACTGTGCTTGTGATTGTCATTCCACAACCTCGGTCTGGATAATTGATGCATCCGACTTTGCCGCGTAAGGCGACTTCATCCCTGATTTGACATATCGTTCGTGAAGGCGCTGCCGACGCTCAAAAAGCGCGTCAGCATCAATTCCCAAATCACCTGTTTCATCTTCGACCGAACTGGTTCCGTTCTCTAACCGTTCAGTGGACGCCCGCGCTGACTTAAGGTCATCTGCAGTTGGTTTTGGCGGGCCTTGCCATCCGGCGATACAAACCCGCGCGCGATTTGCACGGAATGCCTGATACCCGCCCTTGAAAGGGATGCGACCTTCGCCAATTTCTTCGTCCAGCCAGTTTTCATAAGACATCTGGCACATCGGGGCCGCAACCCGTTCGCGTCGCCGCGCCACTACCGGCCACAAAGATGAAGTTTCCATTCGGACGCTGGCATAGCTTGCATCCGTATAGTCCATGGTTAAGCCACCATATGAACACCCAATTGTGCGCGCCATGTCACGGGCAAGGCTGTTTGAAAACGGCAAGAAGTCCTTGCCCGGAACATTGGCAGTTTCTAATCCAAGCTTCTGACCTGGCCCCAAATGCGAAACTTGCGGATCAGCACCCACAGAAATTCTACTATCCGCAGCTGCATCCAAGGTTCCTGATAAATAACCCAGATATTCTGCCGCGTAGCTCCTACCACCATCAGTCTCTTTCAACACCTCAAGAGCTTCATATGCATCCTGACTGGGTTGATCGCTGGTCAGTGTGATTGCAAAAATGGTTTGCAACAGCGCCATCTGCAAGGTCGCATCATCCAGCATTTCTGCTTGAATATGTTTGCGAAACGCCGGTGCAAGCTTTGAAATCCCGCGCACATCGTCGGCATCCATCGGATCAAAAATATGCATAACCAAAGGGCGACCATCAGTATCAAAAGCAGCATAGTCCCGCTTTTCCTTAGCTCCATCAAAACGATAAGAAACTGGTCGACCTTTGGCATCATGGCGTACGCCTTGGAACAAACCTTCAAAGGTATTGGTGTCCTGCACCAACTTCTGGGGCGGCACCATACACAGCTTTGTGCCAGTTGAGATCCGATAGTGACTGCGTTCAGCGGCGTTAAAGAAATCAAACACACCAGTAACTTCACCAAACGCGATATCCCAACGCAGGCCAATATCAACCATTTGTGGGCCACTTAACTTGCCACGGACATCGCATTCTTTTTTGTCGTTCCAATACGCTTTCCAGCGACGCTTCAACAGACGTATTAGGCTTGCCTTTTCTTCATCAGAGTATCCCAGACCCGTTAGATCCGGGTCTGGCGTCAGTGTGAGGCCTACTCCAACTGTGTCCGCAATAACCTGATCACAGGCCCCCTTTAAACGACCTGAGTTCTGGATAAGATCCATCGCCAAACCTGCACTGCGAGACCATGCACGACGGATATCATCACGGCTGTTAGTGAGGGGTGCGACGCGCGACGCAATGGCCCCACTCTTAGTATCCCTCAAATACCGCGCAGTGTTACGCCTTGCAGCAGGCGATGCTACCAGTGGTGTTCCGTCAGGTTTGATAAGGCCAGTCACAGCTATTTCTTGCTCCACTTTTTCCGAGCGCGCTCTTTCACATCGCTCGATTTGCCCTGATCATCTGGTGGGTCAGCAGGTTGCTGCGTTGCCATCAATAAATCTTCAAAATCGCCCTGAACATCTGTTGGCGGGCATTCGCGCTCCGCCATCAGTCGGTCCCATTCGGTTTCCACTAAATCACGCTGGGAGCCTGACAGACGCACCCACGCGGCTTCTGCCTGCAGATGCGTGTCCAGCCCCTCGTTCGCTTGATTTGGATCTTTGACCCAAAGATATTGCGTGAACCCAGATTTAGATTTTTTTGCCTTACGGGATTCCGCTGTCATCTGCCGATAGAATTCATCTTCCAACCCTTTTGGAAGCGCGACAAATCCTCGTTCTTCAGGGTCATCTTTCTTCAGGTTTCGATATAGGCTCATCTTCATGACTGAGGACGCAAAGTTGTAAAACCGTTTTGAATACCGAACCAACTTACCGCGCCGGTTCCGCTCTTTCTTTACCTGCGCCAACAACGGCGCACCCTCTGGATGCACACCACGAACCATGATGACGCGACCAGCTGGATGCTTGCGCGCCCAATCCCAGACATCTTCCGTATATGCATTCCCATCGATGGCCAGCAGGTCGATTTCAATTTTTCGACCGTAGGCATTCCGAAACCCTTGCTTCAACAAACCGTTCAAATTGGCTTGGCATTTTTCATCCGAAATGTGCCCAGTGAAAACGCCGTATTCAACAACGGCTCGCCGCTTGTTTTTGCCCCACGCTACAACCTGCCATTCAACTCGATCACCCTGACAATCCACGCCGCATGTCAGGAGCGGGTAACCAGCAGGGATATTTCCATGCACGTAGTCCGATTCTGATGCCCGGTCGCGCAGATCTTCCCATGGCGGGGAATCCCCGAGAATACGGTAGGCTTTACCTACAACATCATTCCAAAACGTCTGCTCCTTTGGCGGATCACCTTTTGCGGCCAACCATGAGCGGGCTATCCGTTCAAAAGACTGCAGGGGCGAATATGCAGACCACAGGTAAAATGACCGATGGTATCGCTTCTGCTTTGGATTAGTCGCCCGCCATTCCACATGCGGGATCATTTCCGCACGGTGATGATCCTCTATCGCACACCCACATTTCGGCCCCGTGCAGGTAAAATGCGCGCGCTCCGGATGCTCTTCTTCTAGACTTTGCAGCATATTTTCCCACTCGAGAACCTGCATGAACCCGCAATGAGGGCACGGCACATAGGGGCTTTCTTGGCTTCCCGCTTCAAAGTTTACAGTGATCCGACAGCCTGGAATGACCATCGGCGTTGAAATCTTAAATATCTTGGCAAACTCTCGCCCTTGACTGCGACTGTCCGCTTGGTTCTCTGGGTCGCCAGCGCTGTTCATGTCCCATTTGGCTAGGTCATCTTGAACCTGACGGTTCATTGAAACCTGCGACAATGAGGAAGGCGAATTCGCCCCGGAAATTAGAATTGCACCACGTCCGTCACGGCGCTCTTTGTATGTGACCGAGTCTTGCCCATCGCGGGCTTTCATCGGGAAAATTTTGCGTAGTGCCGTTGTGCCTTTCAGCATTGGCACCAGTTTCATTTTTGACCACCGGACAGCGTTGTCATGGGTCGGATGGACATAAAGAAAATCACCGGGGTCCATATCCATGGAGCCACCAGTGAAGATGTTAGCCAATACTGTACCGCCAAGCTGAGCCGATTTGGCCAACGTGACAATGCGGCAAGGATCATCAGGTGATAAAGCAATCAGGATTTCGTCAAAATAGCGAAACCTCTGACGGTTATATGGTCCGGAGAACTCGCTTTCTCGCTCAGAAAAGACGATGTTTTCTTCAGCCCAATTCAGGTAGTCAACTGGCGGCGGCGGATCCAGAACTTCCGCGAGCACATCGCCCGCCATCCATTCCGCATTTGTGACTGCAATATCTAACATTACTCTTCCAAATCAACCGATGCCGTTGTGTTTTCTTCCAAATTCGCAATGCGCGACCGCTCTTTTTGCGTTGCAGATTTGCGCACGTTCCTGAATTCATTTTTAAGCAGATGGAGGACATCGCGCTGCGGCACTTTGAACTGCGAAGCAATAACCGCAGCAAAATCAGTCAGAGATCCTTCAAAAATCTGCAACATCATGCCAGCAATTCGGGTCATCTGCGCGCGCGCGTCTTCAGCGGACATCAGCTGACCTTGACGCAGCGCTTCCTCAGCTGCCCCGATGCGGTTCTTTCGCCTTTGCTCTTCAAGCTTCGCTTTTGCCAGTTCATCCTGAACCGTGGGAGCCTTTGATTGAATCTGACCGTTAGGCGCCTGCTCATCTGAAACAGGCGCAGGAACTGATAGTAAATCAAGCTGATCTTCAACTGGCTGCTTAGGTTTAGGTGCACATGCCTCCTGAGATACATCAGCAGAAATTCGGGTCTCGATCCCATTTCCTAGAGCTTGACCAATGTCCCGATTGCGCCGGACTTGTTCAACCGCAATTTCATATCGCAGCTTTCCCTTTTTTCCCGGTTTGCTAAAGGCATCATCGCGCAGGATATCGTTGGTTTTCCACTGGCTAACAGCCGCGCGGCTAACCTCCATTTTTCGCGCAAACTCTGCCTGTGAAATCTCAGTGTAAATCGGCTCGGCCATCTGCGTTCTTATCCTGTCCGCGCCGGGTGGGCTGAACCGTTAAGCACCGGCGTTAAGTGACACCCCCATTTGTTAAGGCTTTCAAAAACCTGTCTGACTAGCAAACCCTCGGGCAGCTTACGCCCCGCGTGCTTCCGGAACGGCCTACGGTCCCTAGCTTTTTTCGACGGCTCAAAGCCCTAAAGAGCGATTGATTTCGTGATCAAGACGACGCGGCAGCACATCCGCCACGATTTCTTCGAATGCTTTAGCTGTTGCGCCCTCAACCATCTCAATTGGGATGAACACACCTGACTTCAACTTCTCCAATTCGGTGCGACCACCTATGCGCTGGAAGACATGGCCACCCATGTTCAAGACAACGCGGCCACGGCTAAAACTGCCACCTTTGATAAACGCGCCCTCAAACAACTCACGCTCACCACGGACAAAGGCCGTCACCCCACGGCGCGTCTCTCTTGCCTTGAAGTACTTCAGCGACACATCACCGCCCGACGATGTCAGGCGATACTCAAGATCCTGCCACGATGCGCGTTTAACCTTCACCGCCTTGCGAATGGTTTTCTGCGGAAGACCTGTCTGCTTGGCTAACTCCCGAACAACGCACGTGCGGGCCATATCTCCGGTGCGGTTCAAGGCGCGATTGATAACCTTTGGCCCATCCTGACCCAAAGCACCCAACAAGTTGTCGAATTGCTTTAGATCGGCCACATCAACTTCACCGACCTTGAACATCGCGCGCTCCAATCTGTTGAGTGCGGCACTTCACACAATTCGTTGAAGTTTGTTGGGCACCTACACCTAGCCGCACTCATAAAAAAAGCCGGACGCAGCAACCCGCGACCGGCATTTTAAATTCAACAATGCGGTGATTTAAATCAGCAGAGCATAGGGAACGTTGTAAAACACATCGCGAGTCAGGTCAGCGGCTGGATCAACGCGAAGCATCGCGCCCTGCCCGGACCAACTCAGACCATCACCCAAGCCCGCCGTTTGCAGCACAACATTGACCGGCACAGGCGCGGCCATTTCGTCCAGATCGAGCGAAAACGCCATCAACAACGCTTCGCCGGTCATACCATCAAGATCATGCAGCATTTCAATTTGTGCCAGATCGATTGGATCAGGGCCAATCAGAACTTCACCAACATCCGCCGCCATAGCAGCGGTCGCCATCGCAACGCCCGCCAGCGCCGCCAGTCCAGACAACAATAATTTCTTCATAGCTTCCTCCATCAAAACTTTTCTTGAAACAGCGCCGCCCATATCCTCATGTCGACGCCACACAGAAAAAAAGCCCGCGCTGAACCAGCCGGGCTTACGTCTTCCAATGCAGTAGCAGTGTCACAGGTGAAGCCGCTATTGCGTGGTCACCTGAACTTGACGGGATACAGTTGAAATCGGGAACAAGTCTGGCGCCTTCAACCGTCCGGAACCTTGGCATGTATCTTTCAACAGTGGCCAAAAAACCTTCGTCTAGCTGAGTGTTAAGGGAAGATGCGGTATGCCGTCAACCCCCCTTAACAATTTGTGGTAGAGCTTAACAAACAAATGGGGGCGGCACCGCCACCATCGAAGTTGAGCACATTTCCACCTCAATATCCCCGCCAAGGATTTTCAGAAGCGCCTTCACCGACGCCCCTTTGACATCAACAACACGCACCTCTTTTCCTTCAAACGGACCATCGACAACCCGAACCTTATCCCCCGGTACAAAATCACAACCTGCCTTCACATACCGATGCAGGTTTGGCGAAAGCTTTCCACCACCCCAAGCTTGCATCAAGCGCATGACACGCCGCGCCGGGATCTGTACCGGGCGACCGCCTGTCCCCATGACGCCCGCAACAACATCGTGTGACATCAATTCATGCCATCGGCTTTCACCCACCGGCCACCCAACAAACATCCAGTCGACCAACAGTGGTTTCGCCACCCAATGCTTTTCGTTGGAAAATCGGTTCTTCAACTTTAACTCACGCTTGACCGGCAAGAACACCTCAAACCCAGCCCGCTTTAGGATATGCTCGGGAACAAACACGCGCTGGCCGGTACCAACAACCCGCCGCTGCCGCTCGGCCCCCGTCCGCGAACGATAGGCCTCAAATTGACCGCCGACCGTGGCCGTCCGCACGCCGCCAACCTGTTGCTGCTTTGCCCGCACTGCGAACCATTCAAGCTCTTGCCCAATAACTTGCCCCATCATGCTCATGCCTCGCCCCCGGTATCTGCACCCATAGCGGCAATTTCTTCGCACCATTTCAAACGCGCCAAACGACCATCGCGCCACTTGGCATCAACTGGTGACAATGCACCGCTCTCAGACAGGGAGCCTTCCAGACGACGCAACCGACGAATGTGATCATCGGCCTTTTCCCGACAAAGCTTCAGCACAAACTCATTTGGCCAGCGCCTGATATCTTTCAACTGATCTAGAAGCTCTGGCCCCCACCCTTCCGCAAGCGCAGCGCGCCCGATCCGACCGGAAAACACGCTGCGAATTAATGGCGATGCACTGTCACTCGGTTTTTCAATTGCCCCAGCCCACTCACAGATTTGGTTGGCAATTGGGAACCGATCTTTGCCGCTTGCGGCAACCCGGCTGGCCACTTCTTCCTCCAAAGCAGCCAAACCACCACCTGACATATACGCCAGCTTTTGGCACATAACTTTCAGCATCTCTTCAAACACGTCTTTCTTGACCGAGCTTGGCTTTGCCAATCCCCGGTTCATCAATGGCTTAATCAGAAACTCTCTGACCTGCTTTTCGCCTTCAGCCTGCTTGGCACTGTCCATTGGCTCATTCCCATTTTCTAAGCGTTCCAACCTTTCCAATTGTCCTGACCCCCCAATGTTGGGCGATCCGTAAATCTTTTTTTTTCTTATTATTTCCTTGTCCTTGTCAGTCCGGAATAAACCGGCCCAAAAAAAGAGGAAAACCCGCTTAAATCATCCAGAAACCTTCCAAAATCCGTCCGGTTTCTTCCAAGTTCCTTCCAAGTTCCTTCCGCCGGAAGAAACGCGACTGTTTATATTTGGTGCAAATTCATCCCACTGGCCCCTTCAATGGACCACTTTTCCAACGCCTCTCGCACAACATTTGGACGGCGCTGTCGGCCTTCGAAATAGTCCAAAAGAAACTGATCAAACTGCATGATAAAAACGGCGTCTTCACCCATCCGCGCCGTGCCGCCAGCCCGAACAATCTGCCCCGGCAAATCCTTCAGGCGCTTGCGTTCTCGATCCGCTGCGCGCTTCTCCAGATGGTCTTCGCGCATCCCCAAGGCTTCCTTGGCAATTTCCAACACAACCTTGTGATAAAGCCGCATATGGCCGTTGTCGCACCGACAGGCCGACCACCCATAAAGCGGGCCAATAGGCCTCTCACACAGGCGCTTCCATTCTTCCAGCGTCACACCAGCCAGTTTGGCCAGCAGGCGCTCATCCATGGGCAGCGTACCCACTGGCGCTTCGTCCTGCGCCTCACAGAACAAATCAAATCCAACGGCGCGAACATCAAGATCCGCTAGATTGCGAAACTCTGATTTCAGCCATCGGCGATAGTGAAACGAGATGAAGTAATGGCTTTCCAACCGCTCGGTTGATGGGATGGGATAGTCAAAGACATCCTCACTATCCACCAACCGAATTGTTTCTGCAGGCTTGTTCATTGCGCCCCTCTCTCTGCTGCGCGCCGCAACCGATCACACCACCACTCAGAGGACAGTTTCGACACATATCTGCGACCGGCGCGGGACAACGCCCGCAAATCGTCATCGGTCTTCTCATATTTTCCCGCGCGCCACGCCAACAACGCAGGCGCTGCCTTTTGGCCCATAAGGCGCATTTCCTCAGCATCCCTCTTGCGGCAGGTCTTGCTGCAATACTGCTGCCATGTCCGTGTCTGGACGAAACGCTGGGAGCAAAATGGATTCCTGCAGACACCCGGCTCAACCAGCGGAAATGCGGCCAATTCCTTAAACGCAACATCCGCAAATGGTTCGATTTCAAAACGCGCTGCCGGTGCATTTCCAACATGGGTTGCCAATAGGGTCATGGTGCGGACACCCCCTTTTGGGCGGCATATCGCATCGCTGCGCCAAGTATTTTCTGCATAGCCGATTTAGACTGACGGCGCAGCGCCTTCGCAATGTACCCACGCCCAAATCCAAGGGTTCGATTAGCTTCTTCCATTGAAGTAAATGAAAGAGAGCCAATGCTTATGGGCTTGGAAGTCGCACCGTTGTATCGAAGTGGTTTTTTGAACTCTTGCGCACGTCCATCATTGATCGCACGATACACACCAGCTGGTGTGCCCCCAAATTGCGCTGCAGCTTCCCGCGCAGAACCGAAAACCTTCCCACGCACTTGCACCGGCATTGGCTCTGCCCCAACCGCCCCAGTTCCAATACGGTGTGTGGTTCCCTTGCGAACAGCAATACGAACCGCATCCGCAGTAACCCCCAAGGCTTTTGCCGCTGCATTCGCATCTTTGTACGTGACGCCACGCACTTCGATATTGGTATAAAGACGCCTACCCATGCGGCCCCCCATTGATCGAATAGGGTTTGGATGTCAGGCCATGTGCTTCCAACTTTTTCACAATTCCCGGAATGACACGCAGCCGCTGCCAACGCTGCTCAACCGCGACACGCTGACGGCCAAGCCGACCTGCAATCTGGGTAAAGTTGTCACCCGACGCCTTGGCCTTCATCAACGCATGGTCATCACGTGACGACCAATGCGGATGAAAAATGCTTGCCAATGGGCTTAACTTGGCAACCGCTCGTTTGCTCTTGAACTGTGATGTCATGTCACCGCCTCCTGCTGACCGACAGCAAAACGCGGGGTGGCATCGCCACCACGGGCTTCAACCGCGCGGGCCACACGCTCAACTGCCACTTTGAACCATTTGGGATTAATCTCGATGCCAACAGACCGGCGACCAGATTGCATCGCAGCCACCAGCGCCGCCCCGGACCCCATCATCGGATCAAGTACCAGGTCGCCCTGATTGGATGAGTTGCGAATATATTGATCAATCAGATCAACCGGCTTTTCCGTTGGATGCTCTGTTTCTTTCTTGGCATTTAGGGTGAACAGCTGCATTGACCCGCAATCATTGATTGGTGCGGCCTTGCCTTTCCAAAGGTAAATCGTGAACTCAAGGTTCTTCATATACCATTGATTGCGCGTGGCCCGGATCTTGTTCCAAACAAGAAGGTTGTGAAACTTCCAGCCCGCCCCCTCAAACGCCATTCCAGCGCGAAACAGGTTCTTGTCATTGGTCATGATATAGGCGTCAGCATCTGGCCGACAGGCCCGCAGAAACGGTCCGCCCAACTCTTCCCACGCGGGCACTTCCATCAACAGACCAGAATTGTCATACCGATCCTTGGCAAAGATCCCGCCCATGGATTGATGCGCACCGCCACCAGAGGTCAGCTTATAAGCCACATCACAAAACAGCATATCCGCCTGCTCATCCAACAGCGGCAACACCTCCCGGCAGTCCCCTAAAATCAGGCGGCAGTTGCCAATTGTGATGTCCTGAAGGATGCCGCCGGTCATGTGAAATCACCCGCAGCCGAGGCACGTAACATGTCAGTTACAACCTCAAAGCGGTCCAACAGCTGCAGTTGGATCAACAACCAGTCACGCACTTCTGGCCAGCCATTGCGCTCCACCTCAGCGGGGTGGCGCAGCTGTACAAACAAAAACGCGTCCAAACAATCAACCAGATGCAAGCGATGCGCGTCTTGGGGTGAGAGGCCTTCAGCAAAGCCCATGGCGCGTAGAACTTTCGCCTCCAACGCGGCATGAAGCACCACAAGATCACCGCCGCATTCTTTGAACGGGCGCGCCAAATCACCAACACGGCTTTCACCAGCATCATGGGTGATCGCAGCACGCAACAACTCAATTGAGTGGTCAGGAAAAAGCGAAATCACCAGCTGCGCACAGCGCCCCTGATGGCTGCACACATAATCATCAAAACAGGACATGGCAGGGTTCATATGCCAGCGACGCGTAAAGCCGGTTGCCCACAAGGCAAACAGCCGATCATCAAGACCATCTAAACCCATTTGAGAGACAGAAGTCACGACTTGCCCCCCACATCAAAAACGATGATATGCGGCGCGCCTTGCAACTCGGCATGCAAAACGTCCTGCAAAAACGCACACACCACCGGGCATGAAACCACCGAAGATAAACCAGCACGCACCGCTTTGAGAGCATCGATATAATCTTGGCGCTTGGCTTCGGTGAATGTCCCTTGCCACGCACAAAGTCCGCGTTGGGCTGACGCCGTAATGCTATCAGTCATGCGACACCCCCAATCAAAAGACGGGGCGCAGATCCATGAGACCCACGCCCCGCCCCCAACAGGGAGGTAAAGGGGCACACAATGCGAACGACCACGCCCCTTACGGTATGGCTCTGAGGCTCACTTTTGGCCCCGTTCGCGTGTTTGGAATTTTGCTGCAAGCAACGCTGCATAATCGAAAACTTACAAAAGAAACGCAAACTCATTCCGCACTCCCTCGTTCGACCGGTTCAACAGGCACCGCATGTTTTAGACAAGAAGAACCCTCAAGCCGCGCCCGCGCTTGGCGCATGGCATACATAGCCTCATCAATTTCTTTGATAGCTTGCGCTTTTTCATCTGCGCAGCTGGATTGCTCTGCCGCCAAAATGGCTGAAATCGCCTCGCCACTTTCGCGGGCGATGTTGGACCCATCTTGCAGCAAACTACCACCAACCTGCGCAGGGCGGCTTTCCAGCCGACGCGCCAGCATACGTGTCACAGGATAACGACCAGATGCATCCTCAAGGGCAATCACATCAGCAACCGTCCAGTCCAGATTTCCCGTGACCTTCTTGCTGACCGTGCCCTTGCTGGCCCCCCCACCCCATCGGGCGTTGAATGTTTCCGCCACCGCGTCATAGCAACCAAACCAATCGACCAGCGATTTCATATTGGCGCGAACAATCTTGCGAAAATCAGGCATGGGAAACCTCGTTTCCTGTGCACGCGTGTAGTTGAAGTGCAGATTGGGAGTATGAAAAAAACAGCATCAAGCAGCCCATCATCGAACACCCTCCTGCAAAGGCCCATCCACGTTCGCAGATTGCTTAATGAAGTTAAAAAGGCCATCAGGGCAGTCGACACCTTGTTCACGACACAACCCCTTCACAACAACGTACCACTTAGATGGGAAAACACCCGATACAGCAGCATTGCTAATAGTTGTCACTCCAACGCCAAGGCTGTCCGCCATGATCTTTCGGCCAAGTCTGTCACAGATTTCGGATGCATTTGTCATGCATAACGCATTAATCCATAATTTGTGGACTGTCCATATCCATCTCAAGATCAGTTCATTTTTTTTGGACAAGGCGTAAAAATAAGCCATGGATATTGAGCAAAAAGAAAGCCTCGCACACCGTGGCGACATGGGCGTGAAAGCAAGCGCCATTCGAGTAAAGGCGGCACGGTACACGAGCGGCTTTGAAAAGCAGCAAGATTTCGCACGCGCCTGCGGAATATCAAAAACCTCTTACAATAACATCGAAAAGGGACTTCAGTTTCCAAATAGAGACGTTATGAAATATCTGTACCGCGCGCACAGAATTGACTTTAATTTTGTAATTAACGGGGATTTCTCTCAGCTCCCTGCTGACGTTCAGCAGAGCCTCTTCGAAGCACTAGACCGCGCAAATAGTGAATGGGATCAAACACAAGATTAAGATCCATTCCCAGTAATTTAGCAACTCGAGCCAATCGGTAGATTAACGGCATTCGCATTTGCCCTCCGTAGGTAAAAATAATGGAGTGCGCAGGTGGTAAAAATATAAATACCCCCAAGCACTTCGACCAATGCCCCTGAAAAGCGCAACTTTTGCGTCAATCATGAACCACATCACTCTTGACACAACCAAAAATAGATACCCAAGCATTTGACACCTACCTATGATCGCGCGAACGGTAGCCCCCAGGAGAGCGACAATGACAGGAAGTCTGATAATAACGGCCATGTTGAGCACAATCATTTTGGCTGCAATTGGCATTCGCATTGCAGGCGGAGAGCCTTGGAAAGGAGCCGTTTTAGCGGTGGCCTTCATTTTCGCCAGCATCGGTGCAAGCGCCGTAGCGCAAAACTTACTGCTTGCGATCATAGCTGGGGCAGTCGCCATTGCTGTCCTTGCCGGCGCCATGAAAATTCCACCAAAGCAATCGGGCAACGCCCTACTCGGATGCATCATTGGTCAACTCACCCCACTTCTGCTGATGTGACACACTAAAAACAAAGGGGTCGCATTTAAGAGCAACCACCAGTAATCCATATTTTTTGGATTTATTTCTTGCAAGTCCATTTTTTTTGGATAATGTGCCTTCATCAAACCGATGGAGGCAGACATGAGCGCAATCGAACCAAAGCCGTTGATCAGCAACGACCTGCTGACAGAACTGGCAAACCCAAACTATGACGCGACACGCGGTGAATTTAACACCGAGACACGCGCCCTGCTGGCCACAGCCCTTCCAGAAATGTGCCGTGAGTTGCTGGCCCATCGCCAAGCGCAAGATCATGCCTTGGAACAAAGCTTCCGCAATCAGGCGAACGACCAGCTGCGCAAAGCGCGCGCAACTCTCTTGGGTGACGGGAAATCAAACTTCGCGATCTTCACCGCCTGCAACACCATCCTAGAACACTCACAAGACGCAACAGAACGGAACGCCGCCACTGATGTGTTGGCCCAAATCACGAGGGCCGCGTGATGCTAAACACGCTTCACAACCGCCTTCCCGCATTCCTGCACAATCTTGAGTGTCGCGACACCAGCGAACAGCACGACGCCTTTGTAAATGAGGTGCAGGAAACATTTGGCCGCTTTGATCCGCCATCTGGCGACCGATCACACCGCTGGGAACTGGACCTTCACGCAATCACCGCTGACGGTGCAACAGAAGAAGAGGCAATCGCAAACTGGAAACGTCTCGCGGGCAAACTCTGCCAGATCGAAGACATCGAAGATGATGGCTTCATCACCGTCCATCCCGCCCCAGATCAATTAGGGGCAGCATAATGGACCGCGTTCATCGCACCCCATTTGCAAACCTTTCACCCGCGCAACAAGCGGGCATTCTTTGCAATGATCCACAGTTTCAGAAATTCGCAGCCACCCGTTGCGGCCTGCCCGATCAACAGTTTTGCAGCACAGCAACTGCTGAATACCTGCGCAGCTGCTGCCAAATCAGATCCCGCCGCGACTTGGAAAACAACCAAGCCGCCCTGTCAAACTTCCAGACCCTGCGCACTGAATTCGACGCATGGACTGGGCGCATCCCAACACCGAGGTAACCCGATGCAACACCTATCCCATCAAGCACTAAAATTCAGCAACCAAGTACGCCGACGCCGCGATCTGAGGGCTTTCCTCTCAGGCCTTGTCAGCGGAACCACCCTTGGCGTGCTGATCGGTGCCACAACAACATTCCTGCTTAGAACCCTGTAACCAACCGAAAGCCAAAACCATGATTTACAATGACGAACGTATTGCCCTTTTTGTCGACGGCCCCAACCTTTACGCCACCGCAAAAAAGCTGGAAATGGACGTGGATTATAAGCGTCTGTTGACCCATTTTGAAACGGCAGGCCGATTGGTACGCGCCAGCTATTTCACCGCCATTTGTGAAACCGAAGAATTCCAGCCCCTGCGGCCACTGGTTGATTTCATGCAATACAACGGCTGGAACATCGTGTCTAAGCCCGCGCGCGAATACACGGGCGAGTACGGCCAGCGCAAAGTAAAAGGCAACATGAGCGTCGAATTGACCGTGGAGGCCATAAAACTGGCCCCACACATCGACCACATCATCCTATTCAGCGGCGACCGTGATTTTTGCGCCCTGACCCAACACCTTCAAGCACAAGGCAAACGCGTCAGTGTGGTGTCCAGCATCAAAACCTCCCCACATTTCATCGCTGATGAACTGCGCCGTCAGGCAGACACGTTCATCGAATTGGATGGGTTGCGCGACGCTGTTAGCCGCCCTCCTCGCCCTGCAGTAGCAGCATGAATGCAAACGTTTCTTGTGTAGCTGATACCGATACACAAGAAACACCAAAAATTGGCCACAATAGCGCGCAACCCACTGAACCCTTTGGACTTCGCACCCCATGGCTTCACTTCACCAAAGCCATTGAATTGCGCCGCCTCGCAAAACTGCAAGCACGGATCAACCGCCTTGAGGCACGTCGCGCCGAGATAGTCAGCGAGCGTCAATTGATAATGAACCGATGCATCCGGCGCATGCGTCGCCAAGACGGCAAGAACTGAAAATGGAAATTGACCAATGCCAGACCCAACACTTCACGGCAACGGCAAGACCTGCCCCGCATGTGAATTGCGCCGCGAAGCTGACCGCCAGCGGCGCGCATTGGGATCAAAGGAAGCACCACCCTGCAACCACTGCAACGGTACCGGGCGCATCGCCTTCACAGAACACGAAGTCTACGCCCTGCAGCTTGCAGACGCCCGTAAATACTACTGGAGCAACAAGACCTATGCCTGACGCATTTCCCACACCAGAGCTCGTTACTCGCGTGCTACGTGGCATCCCATTACCCGTATCCACAGAAGCAGCAATGCAGGATGCCGTAGAACAAGCACTGACGGATCACGCATTCCCCTTTGAACGCGAACTCCGTATGGGCAGCAGCAACCGGATTGATTTCATGGTGCAAGGAGGCATTGGGATCGAGGTAAAAACCCGCTGCGCCCGCCGCCAAATCCATCGACAGTTGGCCAGATACGCCGACCACCCTGATGTAAATGCATTGATTTTGGTGACCGGCACATTCACCGGGCTTCCAGTAACCTTAAATGGCAAGCCGCTTTTTCTCGTATCCAGCGGGAGGGCTTCGTTGTGATGCACTACGGCAATCTGGAATTTGACGACACACACAGCGCTTGGCGCATGCTTGGGCTGCAACCCCACGTAGCAATTGCACTGAAGCGTGTCTTTCCAAAGGTCTTTAAAGGCGCGACCGAACCAGTTCTGGCAGACACAGACGAAAATCGCGCCGACCTGTCTTGGTTCATGCAACGCTATCCACTGCAGCACAGCCAACAAGACGCTGTCCGGCTGCATGAGGGCCAGCAACGCCTCACCCAACGCGCAGCTGATCGGGAACGCATTCTGCTGCCCAATTGGACCCCGCCGACGAACACAGGGTTTCGCGACAACAAATCCCCATATGGGTATCAGCTGCAGGCAGCGGCCCTGACCCTTCAAAACCCCAACCTGCTTTTGGGGGATGATCTTGGATTGGGTAAAACCATTTCTGCATGCGCCACGATGACAACCGGCGCACCGTTGCCTGCTGCTGTTGTTGTGCAAACTCACTTGGCGCAGCAATGGGCAGACCGCATCGAAGAATTCACCCACCTGACCACACACATCATCAAAGGCACTAAGCCTTATGACCTGCCGATAGCCGATGTCTATATCTTCACCTATTCGCGCATTGCCGGGTGGATCGATGTCATCAACACCGCGCTATTCAAGTCAGTGTTTTATGACGAGGTGCAGGAACTGCGCAAAGGCACCGAGACCATGAAAGGTCATGCCGCCGCAGTTCTAAGCGCATGCGCAAACGTAGTGCAGGGCCTGACCGCCACGCCAATCTACAACTACGGCGATGAAATCTTTGAAATCATGCAGTTCATTGCGCCAGACTTACTTGGCGACCGAACTGAATTTTCGCGTGAATGGTGTTCAGGAAAACTGGTCAAAGACCCTTCTGCGCTTGGCACCTATATGCGCGACAAAGGCTTCTTTTTGCGCCGGACCGAACATGACGAAACAGTCAAAGCACAAATCCCACCACTAAACACAGTTGATTGGGAAGTGGATTGGAACGAAGACGCCGCCGTTGCTGTTGACGAACTGGCGCGCACGCTGGCGCAGAAAGTTTTGGAAGGTCGCTTTGTTGAACGCGGCCAAGCCGCCCGTGAACTTGACATGATGATGCGAATGAAGACCGGCATGGCAAAAGCCAGTGCAGTTGCGGGATACGTGGATCTTCTCCTTCAGGACGCCCCACGCGTGCTTTTGGCCGGGTGGCATCGTGATGTTTATGACGTTTGGCAGGCCCATCTGAAACATCACACACCCGTCCTTTACACAGGCACAGAAAGCCCCGCCAAGAAGCGCCGCAATGTTGAGGCGTTCATCAACGGCGACAGCCGCGTGATGATGATCTCTTTACGTTCAGGCGCGGGCCTTGATGGGCTTCAGGAATACTGCAGCGACGTAGTGTTTGGGGAACTGGACTGGTCACCACAGGTGCACAAACAAGTGGTTGGCAGATTGCGCCGCCCCGGTCAAACCAAACAGGTCACAGCCCACTACCTGCATACAAACGGCGGTAGTGACCCCATCATTATGGACATTCTTGGCATCAAATCTGACCAAAGTCGCGGAATCACCGACCCGACACTTGGCATGGAAGCACGCCAGAAAGACGACAGCCGGATGCGCAAGCTGGCGTTGGAAGTCTTAGGAAAAACCGACGACCAAACCTCCTCACAAATCACAGGGGGCTGCAATGCTTAAAGCTCTAGTCGCATGCGAAGAAAGCGGCATCGCCCGCCGCGCCCTTGAGGCACACGCGGCGCGCATCGGCGCTGACATTGACGTTTGGTCCTGTGACTTGCTGCCCGCAGAAGACCGCTCAAACCGCCATATCGTTTGTGACGTGCGCGACGGCATCCTGAATGAAGGTTGGGACCTGTTGGTGGTCATGCATCCACCCTGCACCCGCCTGTGTCGGTCCGGTCGCCGCTGGATGTCAGGTCCAGGAAAGTGGACCCAGCCCAAGCTGCTCCCCAAAGGGCGCACCCTGCAATCCATGCGGGACGAATTCGAGCTTGGCGTTGATGTGTTCACCGCATGCTGGACCGCGCCCATCGCGCATGTGGCCATCGAGAACCCGGTGATGAACGACCTCGCCAAGGAACGCATGCCACACGACCTACCGGCACCACACATGACGCAGCCATTTTGGTTTGGCGACCCGACCTACAAGCAAACAGGCTGGTACTTGCGCGACCTGCCCGAACTTCAAGAAACCGATCGCCTGATCGAGCCTGAGCGCGACAGCGACGAATGGAAAAGGTGGAACCGCATCCATCGCATGCCCCCCGGTCCAAATCGCGCAAAACAACGCAGCCGTAGCTCGGTCGAGATGATGACCGCCGCCGCCGCGCAATGGACCAATCACGTACTTCAAGACATTGAGCAAAGGAAAGCAGCATGACCGACCACCCAAAACGCATCCAGCGCAAACGCACTAAGGGATGGCGCAAACCCGAGGACGCGGTGATTGTGGATCGCACCAGCAAGTTTGGGAACCCTTGGACGATAGAGGGAACGCGCACTTCAGGACACATCGGCACCGACGAAAAGATGCGTTCCCTGTGTGTGAGCTTTTTCACCAATGCTATGCAGCGCGGTCTTCCAGTAGTCCAGACGCATTTGGATCACCTTGAAGAACTGCGGGGCAAAGACTTGGTGTGCTGGTGCCCGCTGGATCAGCCATGTCATGCAGACGCGCTGCTTGAATTGGCCAATACCCCGCACCTGGCCAACATCGACGATGTCTTGACCTAGTTTCGTTCCGAGAGAGAAAAAACATGGCAGCAACACGGTTCACAAAAGCGGAAATCACACGCGCAGTTGAAGCTGCTAAGGCGTGTGATTTAGCGATATCCGCAGTTGAAATTGGCCCGGACGGCACCATTAAGATTTGCTGCCCTGTAGACGAAGCCCCCAAAAAGCGTAAAGATCAGGGACCGAAGCAATGGTAGATAACATGCGCAAGAACTTTCCCGGATTGACAGTGGAAACTTTGAAATCAGGAAAGCAGCGCCTTAGGGTGCGCGTTGAAGGCTTTCCAAACCGAAAAATACGCATCAACGTGGATCTCGACCACCCAAAATTCTCTGAACACTACTGGAGCGCACGCGCCGGTATCGAACTGGAATATGAACCTGCTTCACTGGCGGTTCGCCAATCTATCAAATGGCTAACCGACAAGTACCTACTGCACCTAGAGAAAATGGTTGCAGCAAAACAAGCCTCTCCTGCCACTTTGCGCCAACGCAAAAGCTTGTTAACTCGACTATGCCAACACAAGACAGACAGCGACGATCTCTATGGCGAAATGAGCCTGAACGCCCCTACTGCCGCTTTCGTTAAAGTCCGAGACGCAAGAGCTGCTACTCCAGCTGAAGCTGACAACATGATCAAAGCGGCCAGGTCGATGTATCATTGGGCATGCGATTCCGGCCACGCAGAGGTAAACCCCCTTGTTGGAATTAAGAAGATCCACCGTAGCCAAGGCGGCGCAACCCCTTGGACAGCGGAGGATTTAAGGAATTTCAAAGAGCGCCACCCACAAGGCACTATGGCCCACCTAGCTCTAACTCTGCACATGTTTACCGCTGCAAGGTCAAATGATGCTATTTGGCTTGGTCGCGGGCAAGAGTTCAGCAGTCACGAGGTGCGTTGGCTAGGGTGGCAACCCAAAAAGCGCGGCGCTGCATATGTCGAAATCCCAATGGCAAAACCGTTACGTGATGCCATAACTGCCGTGGCCCGCATTGGGGATGCTTACATCCTCAGTGAACACGGGAAGCCATTTAAGAACGCAGACAGCTATAGAAATTGGCTTCGCAAACGCTGTGACGAAGCGGGGCTGAAAGGGCGGTCATCACATGGGGTGAGAAAGGCGCTTGCTGAACTACTGGCAGAAGAGGGATGCAGTGAACACCAGATTATGGCGGTTCTTTCTCACACCCAACCAAGCACGTCAGCAATTTACACAAAAGGGGCAGAGCGTCGCGCAATGGCAGCTGAAGCTATGAAGTCGATTTCAGGATTCGGTTGGTAATGTGGACCACAGACCAGCCCAACGCGGTCCACAATTCAAAATATCCCATTAATTTCAGATACTTAAGGATTGAATGGTGCCCCCACACGGACTCGAACCGCGGACCTACTGATTACAAATCAGTTGCTCTACCAGCTGAGCTATAGGGGCACTTTGGGTCGTTTACGAAACTCTGCGCCGGGGTTCAAGTCTATTTTCCCGCCTTGGCCATAAAAGCGACAGCAGCGAGGCCGACGGCGATCACCATGATCGCGGGGGGGGCCGCTTGTTCGAGTTGCTCCAGCGATGCTTGCTCGTACACACGCGTCGCCAAGGTCCCGTAATTAAAGGGTCTCAGCAGCAATGTGGCGGGCAGTTCTTTCACGCTATCGACGAAAACCAACAACAGTGCGGTCCCCACGGATCCCCGGATCAGCGGGATATAAACTTCTAACAAAGCCCCTTTTGCGCTGCGCCCAAGCGAGCGAGCCGCCATTGGAAGGCTTGGCGAAATTCGTTCAAACGCTGCATCCGTCGCACCTTGTGCTATTGCGAAGAATCGCACGCAGTAGGCATAGACCACGGCAAATGCGGTTCCTGTCATCAGAAGACCCGGGTCCCATCCCGTCAGCGCCAAAACCCCATCGGCCAGCGTGTTGTCAGCGGCAGCCATGGGGATCAAGATACCCACCCCCAAAACTGCCCCAGGTGCCGCATATCCAATCGTGGTCAGTGGCATCAGTTTGCGCGGCAACATGCGGCCAGACATTCTGACGCCATAGACCAAGAACAGCGCGCCCAAGACGGTGATAACAGCCGCAGCCCCCCCTACGGCAAGCGTGTGCCACAATGCCGACAGCAACCCGTTTGAGAACCAGTATTCCGGCTTGTTAATTGCATGGAAGAGCAAAACGCCTACGGGTAACACAAAACCGACCACAAAAGGGACGGCGCAGAAAAACAGAGCAATAGCGGCGTAGGGGCCCGCAAGTCGGCGCGCCGTGACCGGCCTGCTTTGGCGTGACATCCGATAAAAACGGCTGCGCGAACGGCTGACTTTTTCCAAGGCGGCGAGCAAAAACACAAACCCCAAAATTACCAGAGCAATCTGCGCGGCACCGCCAGCATTATGGCTTTCAAGCCAGATCGAAAAGATTCCGGTGGTCAAGGTTTGCACCGCAAAGAAATCCACCACACCAAAATCGGATACAGTTTCCATCATCACAATCGCAACACCCGCGGCGCAGGCAGGGCGCGCCAGCGGCAGGCCCACCCGCCAAAATCGAGCAAACGGCCCTGCGCCGAGCGCACGCGCCACCTCGTATGCATCCCCTGACTGTTCCCTCAACGCGGTTCGCGCCAGCAAGAACACATATGGATTGAGGGCCGCCGTGAGGACCACAAT
Organism: Aliiroseovarius lamellibrachiae; assembly: GCF_018599245.1. Taxonomy (GTDB): domain Bacteria; phylum Pseudomonadota; class Alphaproteobacteria; order Rhodobacterales; family Rhodobacteraceae; genus Aliiroseovarius; species Aliiroseovarius lamellibrachiae. The sequence goes on along the minus strand of NZ_JAHEVJ010000001.1, from coordinate 611,375 downwards.
GGCCGCCCAACGCGAGCGGATTTCCGGGAACCAATACTCTCGCGAGGATTGCCAGCCAAAAACCTCACGCAACGCAGATTGAACGGGGCCCGCATATTCCAGAAAATCCACCAACGCATAGGCCCCCACATAGGCAGGGATGGCCAGCGGGGTGAGCAACAACCACTGCAACCACCGCGAGCCCCAAAACCGATACATTGTCAGCATCCAGGCCGATCCCATGCCGATCGCCGCAGACAATCCACCCACCGAAAGACACATCACCAAGGTGTTGACCGCATAGCGCGGCAATGTGGTCGCCATCAGATGTGGCCATGCGTTTTCAACAGGCGTCAGAGCCATCCACAGGATTGACAGGATAGGCATTAAGACCAACACCACAATCGCACCTGCGCCAACGGACCACGAATTAGGCCACCAGCTGGCGCCCATTTTTGGCGCTGGCTGCGCGTTAACTCGAGTCTTTTGCTTGGTCATCCCCTGCCCATAACCCAATTGTGGTTTATCTGTCCAGAAAAGCCCCATATGTTTGGATAAGAAACCAACAGGACACAGACCAAGATGAAGTTCTCTTTTCACATCGGCGCACATTGCACGGATGACGAGCAATTGCTGCGATCGCTGCTGAAAAACGCAGGCCTCTTGGCAGAAGAAGGTGTGTGCGTGCCCGGTCCCAGTCGTTATCGGGGCATTCTTGCGGATGCTCTAAATAAGTTGAACGGTGAAAAGGCCGACTTAGATACCCAAGAAATGCTAATAGAGCATTTTGTTGACTTGGAAAACGCCGATAGGATCATCTTTGGCCATGAGAACTTTCTCGGCGCGCCCTTCCGGGCGCTTGAGGGCGGGATGCTCTACCCGCTCGCAGAACGAAATACAATGCGGCTGCGCAACCTGTTCCCGATGCATCAGGTGGAGTTTTTCATGGGGATGCGCGATATCGCCACCTTGATCCCTGCCCTTGCGGCAAAAGTCCCCGAAGACCGCTTGGCACAGCTTTTAAATGGCGTGGATCCACGCCAACTTTATTGGTCAGACACGCTTCATGCGATGCGCGAGGCCACGCCAGACTGCCCAATCACGGTCTGGTGCAACGAGGATACGCCGTTGGTCTGGCCGGAAATCTTACACGAGGTGACCGGCCTTGACCCTCATGTCCGGTTGCAGGGCGGCCTGGATGTCTTGCATCAAATCATGGCCAAAGAGGGCATGCAGCGCCTTAAGGCGTATCTCGACACGCACCCAATCCACAACGAAATCCAACGTCGGCGGGTGTTGGCGGCCTTTTTGGATAAGTTTGCGCTTGATGACGAAGTCAACGAGGAAATTACGCTGCCGGGCTGGACAGAAGATCTGATGGAAGAACTCTCGCAAACCTATGATGAGGATATGCGCGAGATCAAATCCATCTCTGGCGTGAGTTTGATCAGCGTATAGGGCGCATAGAAAAGCCCGCAAAAAGCGGGCTGTTCATAGCACAAAAGGCGGAGCATTTTACATACCAAGCGCTTCTTTATACATTTCAAGTACCGCTTCTTCTTCGGCAATATCATCTTTGTCGCGCTTACGCAGTGCAATCACTTTACGCATAACCTTTGTGTCATAGCCACGCCCCTTGGCTTCGGCCATGACCTCTTTTTGCTGTTCAGCAATGTCTTTCTTTTCCATTTCAAGCCGTTCAAAACGCTCGATAAACTGGCGAAGTTCGTCGGCAGTCACTCGGTAACTCATGTCAGAATTTTGATCGTCCATATTATCCTCTCGGGCGTCTATTGGCGTTGCGGACCATGACTAACCAGAACCTTGCCGCCCTTCAAGGGGTTGCGCACGCGACACTTGCAGGTTAGGCGCATTCTCACCAAATTGTTTCGTATGACACCGCCACTCTGGGTCGCACGAAACCTGTCAAAGAGATGAGGTGTGTCTATGGAATGGCTGATCATTGTTGGCGCAGTTGTGTCTTTTATTGGGCTGGTCGGATTGGTTCTCAGCGCCGTGAAGGTGATGAAAGCCAAACGCGCCGGCCTAGAGGATGCGGCTTTGCGGGCGCGCATTCAAAAAGCGATGGTGCTGAATATGGGGGCCATGGCCCTGTCGGTGCTGGGCCTGATGTGTGTGATCCTCGGGGTCACACTGTCCTGACCCCCCCGCTGACAGAGAGCGTTTCTCGGCGCTATTGCTCATTCAAATCAGAAAAATGCCGACCATTTTTGATCAACTCCGCAAAAAGAGGGCTCGGAGACCAAAATTGGCGTTCTTCGGGCTGATAAGATTTTAGCGCATTTTCTACAGTCAGCAGCCCCAGCTGATCCGCCGCCATCATCGGACCTCCGCGATGTCGCGGGTACCCATAGCCATAAAGCTCAACCACATCGATATCCGACGGGCGCAAGGCCACAGCTTCATCCAAAAGTCGCGCGCCTTCATTGGCCATCGCCGCAACACAGCGCATTTGGATTTCATCGTCAGAAAAGCTGCGAGGGGCAATCCCTTTTTCCAGTCGCTCGGCATCAATAATCGCCAAAACATCAGGGTTTTCGATTGGGCCATTTTCGCCGCCGTAAACGTAATATCCTCGGCCGGTTTTCTGGCCGAACCAGCCCTTTTCACAAATCTTATCACCGATAGCGACATACCGATCTTTCGGGTTCCGCACCGCCGCAAGGCGTTTGCGCCGCGCCCAGGAAATATCCAACCCAGCCATATCCAGCACCTGATATGGGCCCAGCGGAAATCCATAAACTCGCATTGCGTGATCAATTTGCGCAGGGGTTGCGCCATCTTCGACCATAAAATCCGCTGCCAATCGATAAGCCGCCAAAATACGATTGCCAATAAACCCATCAGCCACTCCGGCTCGCACTGGGACCTTTCGTAGTTTTTTAGCCAAGGCAAACCCCGTGGCCACGACATTAGGATCAGTCTTGGACCCTACCACCACCTCAAGCAATTTCATGATGTGGGCGGGCGAGAAAAAGTGATATCCAACCACATCTTCTGGGCGGGAAATCGTCGCTGCCAGCGCATCAATATCCAAATATGAGGTGTTGGTCGCCAAGATCGCGCCAGAGCGCATGACCTGATCCAATTGCGCGAAGACATCACGCTTCACTGTCTCATCCTCAAACACGGCCTCAATGACCAGATCCACAGCACCCAGGTCTTGCATGTCTGTACTGCCGGTCAGCCGCGCCATCCGATCTGACTGAGTTTGCGCATCGATGCGCCCCTTCGCCACGGAGTTTTCATAATTGGTGCGGATCTTGGCAAGCCCCGCCTCTAGGCCTTCGGAATTGCGTTCAAGGAGGGTGACAGGAAAGCCCGCGTCGAGGCAGGATATCGCGATGCCGGACCCCATGGTCCCTGCCCCAACAACTCCTATTGTTTTCACCTCACGCAGCGTCGCCCCTTCTCGCTCGGGAATTTTTGCGGCACGGCGCTCAGCAAAAAATGCGTGGCGCAGAGCCACAGCTTGGGGGCCAGTTTCAAGCTCATCAAAGGCCTGGCGCTCCATCGCTAGTCCGACCTCAAACGGCAGCAAACTTGCCGCTTCTACACAGTTGATGATACGCGCAATGTTAACGCGTTGCGTGGTTGCATGCCGGGTGCGCGCAGCGGCGACAGCTGTGGCAAAACCCGCAGGATCCCCAAGCCCCACTGTTTGCGCGCGCGTCGGGCGTGGCCCCGCATTATGCGCGATCAAATTACGCGCGGTTGCCATCGTGGCTTGGCGCAGGTTCTTGTTTACGGCTTTGTCGATCAACCCCGTTGCTTCGGCCTGCTGCGCATGAACGGGTTTGCCCGAAAGCATCATGTCCAATGCCACCTCTGCGCCGACCAGACGCGGCAAGCGCTGCGTACCTCCACCGCCCGGCAACACGCCCAAATTCACTTCGGGAAGGCCCATTTTGGCGGACTTGTCTGCAAGGCGAAAATGGCAGGCCAAAGCCAACTCTAATCCTCCGCCGAGGGCCGTGCCATGGATTTCAGCGATCACAGGCTTGGAGCAAGCTTCCAACCGATCACAGACCTGAGAAAGGATCGGTGCAGCCCGTGGAGAGCCAAACTCACGCACATCCGCGCCCGCCGGAAAGGTCCGCCCCTCGGCACGAAGGATCACTGCGCGCACAGTGTCATCTTGTGCAATTGCCCCAAGATGGGTCCACAACCCTTCGCGCACCGCATGGCCAAGCGCGTTTACGGGTGGATTGTCCATAGTCAGAATGGCCACCCCATCTAGGACTTCACAAGTGACAGCTTCGCTCATCATCCTCTCCTTATTTGTTCCCAAAAGGGGGGATTTTCTTTGCAAAAGTCAATGCACGGTGCGCGTGCCCCGCAACTTTACCGACCAACCGGTCGATAATGCAGCAGATGTGTCACACAGAAAGCATTATGAGGTGGCGCAGACTATGCACACTTCTGACAATACGGCGTATGGGGAACCACAGCCAATCGTTCCTCCGAAATCTCGTCACAACATTTGACACAAATCCCGAACTCGCCCTCGTCGATCCTGCGAAGTGCTGCGCGGATTTTAACAATTTCGTCTTGCCCGGACGTCCCCAACCCTTCGAGGACCTCTTCCTCTTCCCGTTCAACGGCCAGTTCTTCCCAATCTTTTGACTGATGGCTGTCTAATTCATCTTCAATGCCGTGAAGGCGTACATCAAGTTCCTGCAGCCTTTTTTGCAAGGTCTTGCGAAATTTCTCCGTATTGATCATCGCAGATCTCCTTTCAAATCGATGCTGACACCCCGATGGATTAGGGGCATTGATACAGGTCAAGGATATAGCGATGTATTCGCCGACTGGATCACGCCCGCGGCTTTGTACCCATCACCAACTGCCTTTGCGTTATTCTTCTCAATCCGTCAGGCTTAGATCCGAAAGGTCCGGTAAATTGGAAAGATCCCCCAGTCCTTCGAGCGGCGGCAGGTCAGGCGCATCCACACCGCCCATCGGCGGCAAATCAGGAAGCTCCGCTAGATCGGGTAGGTCCATCATTTCTGGCGCTGCCGATAAGGGGGCAGCTGCCAGTTCGCCACCACCTAGATCGGTGGCATTGGCCATCATATTTGAGGTTTCTGGCATCGCAACGGCAGCGCTTGCTGTCATAGGCTCCATCATTGCAGCCCCACTGCCTGCAAAGTCGGTTTCGGCATTGGGATCCGCAGTCAAATTCACACAAACAGCGCGATGTCCAGCCGTTGCGCCGAGGCGACCAAGGCTGATTTTTTCGCCAAAAATGTCTTCAAGCATGACCCGGACAACCGCATCACGCGGCACGGATATCTGCGCCCCAACCGTCAAGGCCGTAACATCCGCCAATGTCATCTCTACCCGGTGAAGCACGGCGTTCATGTCGGTTTGCGTATCCATTGCAATTTCGGCCATTACCCCCTCTTGATCACCTGCGTCACATGCGCCGGTTGCGGGCTTTGCCCGTGGCAAATCGTAGGGCATGACCAGTGTCATCTGACCTTCTTTAGATTTTCTCTCCAGGTCAATCGTGACATTGAAAACCCGATAAGGGATATCCTCCAGCGCCATCTGAATCGCCCGCGGATCCTCAAGAGCCATCGCGTATTGAAACCCCGCCAGGGCAGGTGCCACAGGCAAGCTCGCTTCTAATGTCTCGGCATGAAACCGATCCAAAATCGCATTGCAGAAATCAACGCACATGATGGCGTCAGTGCGCGTTGGCGCTCGGGGGGCGGCAGGACTGGGAACCACACGGCCGGTTGTCTGCTTTTCAATCAATGCGGCCATCAGTTGCGGGTTGAAAAGTGCAAGCCCCAACCGGCCACACTCGCCTTGCAGCAAGGCCAGCAACGAATGTTCCTCGATGCCCTCGACCAAAGGGGTTAAAACGGAACGCGACATTTCGACAGAAGTGGCGATTACCTCCATTTCCATGCAATCATCACCAGCGCGCGCCACCGCCAAACGCAATGCAAGCTCCGGCGTCACCCGCCCGATTTCGGGGGGTGGCCGACCTTCGCCCGCGAGGCGACGTTTGACATTTGATCGGTTTGGTTCGCTCATTTTTCTGCCTGAAACTCTTGATCTGAAAGTTGCCCAGACAAGGTTTACAAATCGTTGATTTTAAGAAAATATCCGGTGATTTCATTGCATTTGCTATAGAAAATCACATTGCGACAGGCAAGGTCACCCGAAACGCGGCGCCGTTTTGCCCAGGCAGGTATGTCACCGTGCCGCCAAGTTTGTCCATAATTTCACGACAAATCGCCAGCCCCAAGCCCGCACCACCAGCCGCGGCCTGGTCTGACAGGCGCGAGAATTTCTCAAAGATCACCGTTTGGCTTTCGGGCGGAATTCCCCCCCCATTATCGACAAAATCAATGCGCAATTCACCGAGCTTCTGGCTGACGTTAATCTCAAGGCAGGGGGCCGGCGCCTCGCAGTATTTTGCGGCATTTGCAATAAGATTGATAAACACCTGCGCCAGGCGATCTGTATCGGTATAAAGCCCAATTGCCTCGGTCTCGGGGGTGCGCCGAATGGCAATACCCCCGGCAGACAGCGAACTGGTCGCCGCCACCGCGCGATCCAAAACAAACGACAATGGTTCGTGCTGTGGATAGAGTTGCACCTGTCCGTTTTCCAACACGCTGAGGTCCAGCAGATCATCCAACAAACGGGTCAACCGAACGGCTTCTCCGTGAATGATCATGGCATATTTCTCTTGTGCCGCATGATCCAGATCGCTTTCGCGCAGGATTTCAGAAAATGCGCGGATCGAGGTCATTGGCGTCCGGAGTTCATGGCTGATCTGGCTAAGAAACGCATCCTTTTGGATCGAAAGCTGGGTCAGTTTTTCATTTACTTCTGACAAGCGCCGCGCGGTGGTGGTGAGCTCTTTTTGCTGCGCCTCGAGCTGCGAAGAATGCTCTAGCATTTGTTGGGTTTCATCGGCCACCGCCATCAAATCCTCAACCGAAACAGACGCCCCACCGACTATTTGTCCAACCATTGCATGGGCGGTCGCCGCGCCAACAGACCCAGCCAGTTCACGCTCTAATCGAGCAATGAAATCTGGTGTTGTATCAGGTAGATACCCACCTTTCCCCTGATCAGAAGCTTGCGCCTGAAACAGGGTTTGCGCCTCGTCTGCCCCCATGATCCGTTGCGCCATGATCAATAGGTCCTCTGCTTCGGCCCCCGCGTGTGCCCAGCCTTTGGTGCTGGCGGAATGTTCAAATACATTGACGAATTGCGCCCCCTGCAGGCGTTCCAGAGGCGACGGGAAAGAAACCAGGGAGACCACGATAAATGCCCCAGTATTGATCAGCATCGACCAAAACAGCGCATGGACCACGGGATCAAGCCCCGCCAGACCAAAGAGCGCACGAGGCCGCAGCCATTCCAACCCCCACGGGCCATTGGTCAACATCTGCGCGCTCATAATCCCAGCCTCGCCAAAGCTGGGCAAAAACAATGTATAGGCCCAGACCGCAAACCCCGCGATCAAGCCAACTGCCGCGCCATTTCGCGCAGCCCCACGCCAGACAATCCCCCCCAGCAATGCGGGCAAAACTTGCGCCACACCTGCAAATGAGATCAAGCCAATTGCCGCAAGCTCTGCCCCGCCTCCCGAAAAATAGTAGTAGAGATAGCCAAGCAACAACACGGCCCCAATCGACAATCGGCGCGAGGTTAACACAAGATGGCGCACATCGCCTGAAACCGTGGCGCCCTCATCCCTGCGGGCCGACAGCCAAATCGGCATGACAATGTGGTTTGAGACCATCGTGGATAAAGCAATCGACGCCACGATGACCATGGAGGTCGCGGAACTGAAGCCCCCCAGGAACGACAGCATCGCCAGACCTTGTTGGTTGTAGTGCAGCGGCAAGGTCAGCACGAAAAGATCAGGATTGGCGTCTGGCGGCAAAACATTGAGACCTGCAACCGCAATAGGAACAACAAAGAGGCTCATCAACATGAGATACGTTGGGAAAGCCCAAGATGCCGTGGCCAATTGGCGCTCATCGACATTCTCGACAACCAGCACCTGAAACATCCGTGGCAAGGTCAGAAATGCGGCAGCCGACAAAAAGGTCAACCCCGCCCAACGACCGGGGTTGATATTCCAATTAGAAATAGGGCTTTCTGTTATCATCTCGGCAATTTCGGTGGTGCCGCCAGCCACGCCCCACACCACAAAGATCCCAACCGCCATCAGAGCAATCAGTTTAACCACGGCCTCAACTGCAATCGCGGTGACAACACCGTGATGGCGTTCATTGGCGTCTAGATTTCGAGTGCCAAAAAGGATCGTGAAAAGCGCAAGCCCAACCGCCACCCAAAGGGCGGTTGCAGACAGGTCAACCCCGTCGAACCCACCGGGGGCGGCCGCCGCAAAAACAGAAAAAGATAGCGTAACAGATTGAAGTTGAAGGGCAATGTAAGGTGTCGTCCCAACGACAGCGAGCAATGTCACAAGCACGCCAAGCCCGTTTGACTTTCCATAGCGCGAGGAAATCAGATCCGCGATGGATGTCACCCGCTGCGCGCGGCCAATCCGCACCAGCTTACGTAAAATCCACCACCAGCCAATCATCACCAATGTCGGCCCCAGATAGATTGTCACATATTCCAACCCCGAACGCGCGGCATATCCTACCGCTCCGTAGAAGGTCCAAGCGGTACAGTAAACAGACAGCGACAGGGTATAAATCAGCGGCAGACCCAACCAGTTGGATCCCCCTTGGCTGGCCCGTTTGTCCGCGCCAAACGCCACCAAAAACAGGAACACCACATACGCAAGGCAGACCAGGACAAGAATGTTGAACGGCAGCGCCATCAACGCGTGTCCTCCACTCCATGCCCCGGTGGCGATGCTTCATCTGATCCTGTTTTTGCCAGCCGTCGCGACAAAGTCGCGGCCACCACAATCAACACAACCCAGACCACAAAGACATAGACCAGCCAGCCAGCCGTACCATTGCCCCCTTGCCCCGCAGCCAACAGGGGTTGCATGAACAAGATCACGCCCAGAAACGGCAGCAACCGTGCGGCATCTGAAATCCGCCGACGCCGGTAATTCTGTCGCGCCAGAAACAAAGGTTCACGAGAGGGATTCATGTCGACCCTACGCCTCTACAAGCGCACGCATAGTTTCGAGAACTTCTGCATTGGAAAACGGCTTGGTCATGAATTTATTCACCCCAAGGCGCTCGGCCAATTCGCGGTCATTTTTCTGACCACGCGCGGTCAGCATTAGAACCGGCAGGTCCTTCGTCGTCTCATTCGCACGTAAATCTTGCAAGATATCATATCCCGACCGCCCCGGCAGCATCACGTCAAGGATCAGGGCATCCGGCCCCAGCTTCAGCACAGCCTCCACCGCCGTTTCGCCATTCGAATGCGTGGCCACCACCCAACCATCGCGGCTGAGGATAAAGCTGATTGCTTCGATAATGTTGGGTTCATCTTCGATCACCAAAACATTCCGCGGCAACGTTACCGCCGCTGATGGTTCGGGATCGCCCCCCGTCTTTAGATCAGGCGTCTGATCGCTCATTTGGTCCATTTTCCTCCCCAGATCTACCCCAGAAGGCGATCTGCGCCGCCTGTCCCCGTGCAACTATGAGAAAATCCGCGCCGCATGTCAAAAGACTTGATCATTTATGATCCGCCTCCCTGCATCATTGCGCATCGCTCAGGATCGACGGTTCACGCCGCGCCGCGCAATCCGCAAGCGCGCACACCCGACAAGACGATCCCACCTTGGCGGCGCGCCCCCCGAAGGGTGCGGCTTCATCTTCCGGAAGGATCAGCATGGTGACTTCGATCAAGGGCGGGACATCAAAGCGTGGAGACCCAAAGGTGTTGGCGATGGCAAGACATAAAAACCGTTTTGGTGTACGCCCGCCCATCTCCACCAAACCCGAAACCGGCGATCCGGGGCGTGCCAATGCGTGATACATCGGCCAATGCGGGCAACCCGCCCCAAACCGCGGCAATGCAAACCCAGAAACCGGCCGCCGATAGGTGATCGCGCCTGCCCCATCGCAAATGAGCAACCCGGGCCCACGCGAACCGTTCCCGTCCGCGCCTTTTTCGCCAGGCAAACAGGCTGCGCGGCGCAACACCCGATCAAGCGGTTGGCCAAACATTTCGGCAAGGGCCGCGGCATCGCCCGGAACGCGACGCCATTCCTGCAGGAACCGATCCAGCGGCAGGGCCAGCGCATCTTCAACATACCGCTCCAACCAAGCTTCCGCGAGGGTCCGCGCCTCACCCGTTTTCAAACGCTCTGATCCGGAAACCAATTGTGCGATCTGCGCCCCCAATTCGAGAAACCCATCCTCAAGCGCAGGGAAATGGTGGTTGTGATCTGACAAAAACCCCGCCAGCTCTTCTTGCGGCACCAAGGGGGTGGTTTCCAGATCGGTGCCTGTATCGAGATAATCCACCAACCCTTGTGCGGAATCTGACAATCGGCGGCTTTCTTCGCGCATATTTCGCAAAAAGCGTACCTGCCACTCGGGGTCGATGTCCTGCCCTTCTGAAAGAATAGAGGCGGTGGACCGAATGGCGGTCACGGTGGAAATCACCTCATGTAGGCTCGCGGCGAGCTGCGGGTCATGGGTGAACCGGTCTGTCAGGGTTTCAACCGTTAACTCCAGTTCCTCTATCCGCCTGTGCTGAGCTGCGATCAAACTTGTCCATCCGGGAAAACGGCCAGCCAAATCCTCTACCTTTTCAGTCTCGGCCCCGGCCTGTGGCACGCGAACCGCAGCGTTGCGCAATGTGCCGACCAGCGCGTCCTCTGCCCCTTCGGTCAGCTGTACAGGATCGACGGCCAAGGCCTTGGCCAAATCATTTAACAGCTTGCCGCCGATTCTGCGGCGGTTGTGTTCAATCAAATTCAGGTATGCGGCCGATATTCCAACCCCACGCGCAAGGGCAGCCTGCTTCACGCCTAAATACAGGCGTCTTTCGCGAATTCGGCTTCCGGTCAGGCGCGACTGTGGCATGAGTTTTCCTTGTTATTTGAGGGACTTTCTGCAGGTGCGAGAAAAAAACTTTACAAAATAGTTAATCCGCCTGTTCATTCATTAACAAAATTATCGTTATTTTAAAAGCCCTTGTTGCGAAATTTTCATTCCCCAACGTAAGATGAATGTGTTCTGTAAAAGGACATGGGTGCGCGCGGAGGAGGTGCGGACCCAAAATGACCAAACGGGAGGATTACATGTCCAATTCGAATTTCACGCGTCGCGGCTTGCTCAAAACCAGCGCTGTTGCTGGTGCAGGCGTTGCGCTGCCGACGATTTTTACAGCTTCGTCAGCTGCTGCTTACACAAACGAACCCACCGGTGGCACCGTCACCCTTGGCTTTAACGTGCCACAAACCGGCCCTTATGCGGATGAGGGTGCAGATGAGCTGCGCGCCTATCAGCTGGCTGTTGAGCACCTGAACGGCGAAGGCGACGGCGGCATGCTGAACACCTTTAGCTCTAAGGCGCTTCAGGGGAACGGTATCTTGGGTAAGAAGGTCGAATATGTGACCGGCGACACCCAAACCAAATCAGACGCGGCGCGCGCGTCAGCCAAGTCGATGATCGAAAAAGACGGCGCAGTGATGATCACTGGCGGCTCTTCTTCGGGTGTTGCGATCGCTGTTCAAGGTCTGTGCCAAGAAGCTGGCGTGATCTTCATGGCGGGTCTGACCCACTCAAACGACACCACCGGTAAAGATAAGAAAGCCAACGGCTTCCGTCACTTCTTTAACGCATATATGTCAGGCGCTGCTTTGGCACCTGTGCTTGCGGCGCGTTACGGTAGCGACCGTAAAGCCTATCACCTGACCGCTGACTACACTTGGGGTTGGACGCAGGAAGCGTCAATCAAGGCGGCGACCGAAGCTTTGGGTTGGGAAACTGTGAACGCGGTGAAGACACCTCTGTCAGCCACCGACTTCTCATCCTACATCACGCCCGTTCTGCAAACAGACGCAGACGTTCTGGTTCTGAACCACTACGGCGGCAACATGGTGAACTCGCTGACCAACGCGGTTCAGTTTGGGCTGCGTGAAAAGCAGGTCAATGGCCGTAACTTTGAAATCGTTGTTCCATTGTTCTCGCGCCTGATGGCGCGTGGTGCTGGTGAAAACATCAAAGGCATTCTGGGTTCAACCAACTGGCATTGGTCGCTGACCGACGCTGGTTCGGCTGCCTTCGTGAAATCCTTCGGCACCAAATACGGCTTCCCACCGTCGCAGGCGGCCCATACTGTGTACTGTCAGACCCTGCTTTATGCTGATGCATGTGAGCGTGCTGGCACCCACAATCCTTGTGGTGTTGGTGAAGCGCTGGAAGGCTTTGAGTTTGACGGTCTGGGCAATGGTAAGACAATTTACCGCGCCGACGACCACCAGTGCTTTAAAGACGTGCTGGTTGTGAAGGGTAAAGACAACCCAACATCAGAGTTTGACCTTCTGGAAGTGGTGGAAATCACCCCGGCAGAGCAAGTGACTTATGATCCAAACCACCCAATGTTTGCGGGCGGGAACCTGGGTCAGTGTAACGCTGGCTAAGCGTTAGCTTTCAACAAAATCGACCCGCGCATCTTGGTGCGCGGGACACCTGAACCGGCCCCAATCAAGGGGATCGGGTTCTTAAACTATACTTAATGGTGGGGACTATGGACGCCATTCTTCTTCAGACCCTGAACGGGCTCGACAAGGGCTCTGCCTACGCGATGATCGCGCTCGGGCTTACACTCATCTTCGGCACATTGGGTGTTGTGAACTTTGCCCACGGGGCTTTGTTCATGATCGGCGCCTTCTGCGCGGTTACAATGCAACGCCTGTTTAGCATCAGCTTCGAGACGCTTGATCCGACGCAGACCGATTTTCTTGGCAACCCGCTTAAGGTCAAGACGCCTTATGTGGAAAGCTGGTTTGGACCAGAGATGGGGGCATCAATCATTGATTGGTCGGTTCCATTGGCCATTGTCTTTTCAATCCCAATTATGCTGTTTGTCGGTTATGCGATGGAACGCGGGTTGATCAAACATTTCTACAAACGTCCCCACGCTGACCAGATCCTAGTGACCTTTGGTCTGGCAATTGTGATGCAAGAGCTGATCAAGCATTATTACGGCGCCAACCCGATCCCCACCTCGGCACCGGATGCGTTCAAAGGCAGCTTTGACTTCGGGACGATGCTTGGGTTTGACCCCAACGTCATCATCTATCCTTACTGGCGCCTCGTCTATTTTGCCTTCTCTGCCATCGTGATTGGCGCGGTTTTTGCCTTCCTTCGTTTTACCACCTTCGGGATGGTTGTGCGCGCGGGCATGGCGGATCGCGAAACGGTCGGGCTTTTGGGCATCAACATCGACAAGCGTTTCACCATCATGTTTGGCATCGCTGCCGCAGTGGCCGGGCTTGCCGGGGTGATGTATGCGCCGATCAACTCACCAAATTATCACATGGGCATGGACTTCTTGGTGCTGAGCTTTGTTGTGGTTGTTGTCGGCGGCATGGGCAGCTTGCCCGGTGCGGTGCTCGCGGGCTTTATGCTGGGTATTTTGGAAAGCTTTGCGTCGATGAACTGGATCAAGGATATCATCCCCGGCATCGACCAAATCATCATCTACCTGGTGGCCATTCTCATTCTACTCACCCGCCCTCGTGGCCTGATGGGTCGCAAAGGCGTGATGGAGGACTGATCAATGCTTGGACTTGATAAAAAAGATATGAAATTCCTGCTGATTGTCACCTTCCTGACATTGGCAACCCCGATCCTTCTGCAACCCTTCCCCGAAGGGTCTGGCTTGGCCCAGTTTAACGCAGGCTATCCTGATCTGATGCAACGCTTTGCCATCTTCGGCATCTTTGCGATCGGCTTTAACATCCTGTTTGGCCTTACCGGCTATCTCTCGTTTGGTCACGCGGCCTTTCTGGGTGTGGGATCTTATTCGGCGGTTTGGATGTTCAAGCTGCTGTCGATGAACGTCCTGCCGGGGTTGGTCCTTGCGGTGATCATGTCGGGCCTGTTTGCTTTGGTCATCGGCTATGTCAGTTTGCGCCGCTCCGGGATCTACTTTTCGATCCTGACGCTGGCCTTTGCACAGATGAGCTATAACCTCGCGTATTCGGTGCTGACCCCGATCACCAATGGTGAAACCGGTCTGCAAGTGACCTTGAATGACCCACGTATCTTGGGCCAACAGGTTTCTGCAAGCGGCAACGTGCCCGGCACGCATTTCTTTGGAATTGAAATGGGCGCTGCGCAGAAAATCGCAATCGGCTCATGGGAGTTCACCTTCTCTGCTGGTTACTATTTCTGTGCCATCATCGCGATCATCGCCTTTTACCTTAGCCTGCGCATCTTCCGTTCGCCGTTTGGTCTGATGTTGCGTGCGATTAAATCGAACCAGCAACGCCTGAACTATACCGGGTTGAACGCACGGCCTTATACGCTTGCGGCGTTCGTGATCTCCGGCATGTATGCGGGTCTTGCGGGTGGGCTTCTCGCCTCAATGGATCCCCTTGCAGGTGCAGAGCGCATGCAGTGGACCGCCTCTGGCGAAGTTGTTCTGATGACCATTCTTGGCGGCGTCGGCACCATGATGGGCCCGGTTCTGGGTGCAGGCGTGATCAAATACATGGAAAACATCTTTTCCAAGATCAACGACCAAGTGTTGCACCAATGGTTTGGCTGGTTGCCTGATAGTTTGGAAAGCATTGTCATCTGGGCGGCCGAACATTTCGTGGGCTCAGGCTGGCACATGACATCCGGCGTGCTCTTTATGATCGTGGTGATCTTTTTGCCAGGCGGTCTTGTTGAGGGCGGCCAGCGTATCAAGAGCTATTTCAAGAACCGCCGTGGGGGCGACAGTGACGACCCCGAGCATCACCCGAAACAAGCGCCCCATGTGGCTGAGTAAAAGGAGACGGAAAGATGGGAATTCTTGAAGTCAAAGGCGTTGGCAAACGTTTCGGTGGTCTGCAAGCCCTTGGGGATGTGAACCTAAGCGTGCAGGAAAATACCGTGCATGCCATCATCGGCCCCAATGGGGCGGGAAAATCCACATTGCTGAACTGCTTTGTGGGCAAGCTGATCCCCGACACTGGTTCGGTAATGTTTGACGGCCAGTCTTTGTTGGGTCGTACGCCGTATGAAATCACCCAAATGGGGGTAAGCCGTGTGTTCCAAACACCTGAGATCTTTGGAGATCTCAATGTGATGGAAAACATGATGATCCCTTGCTTTGCCAAACGCGACGGCAGCTTTCGAATGCATGCTTTTGAAAGCGTCGCGGAAGAAACGGATCTGGTTGAAAAAGCCGAGCAAATGCTGATTGACGTGAATATGATCGACAAGCGGCATATGCATGCGTCTTCGATGTCACGCGGTGACAAGCGCCGGTTAGAAATGGCCATGTGCCTGGTGCAGGATCCGAAACTCCTGCTGCTGGACGAGCCCACCGCGGGCATGGCACGCGCTGACACCAACAACACGATCGACTTGTTAAAAGAGATCAAAGAAAAGCGCGACATCACCATGGCCATTATTGAACATGATATGCATGTTGTGTTCTCGTTGGCCGACCGGATCACTGTTTTGGCACAGGGCACCCCCCTTGTCGAAGACAGTCCTGACAAAATCAAAGACCACCCTAAGGTACGCGAAGCGTATCTGGGTGAGACACAGCAATAAGGAGCATGACATGGCAGATTCATCAATGACAGAGACATTGCTCAAAGATCAACCCACGCCCAACGGCAAGGATTTCTCAAAGAACCGCAACCACGCCGCCACGGCACCCGCTTATTTCTCGGTCTGGGACCTGCATGCGTATTATGGCGAAAGCTATATTGTGCAGGGTGTCAGCTTTAATGTGCATGAGGGTGAAATCCTTGCCCTCTTGGGCCGTAACGGTGCGGGGAAAACGTCAACCTTGCGCGCCATCGCGCGGATGGATGAACCGATGGTCACCCACGGCGAGATTTGGCTGGACCATGCGCATTTGCACGATCGCAAAAGCTATGAGGCTGCCCAGTTGGGCATGGCTTTGGTGCCAGAAGATCGCTGCATCATTCAGGGTCTGACCGTCGAAGAAAACCTGCAACTGGCGCAAATTGTGGAACCGGTTGGTTGGTCATTGGAGCGCGTCTATGAACTCTTTCCCCGTTTGAAAGAGCGCCGCAAGCAGGAAGGCACAACGCTTTCGGGTGGGGAACAACAGATGCTTGCCATCGCCCGCGCCTTGGTGCGTGACATCAAAGTGCTGCTTTTGGATGAGCCATACGAGGGCCTTGCACCGGTGATTGTTGATGAGATCGAAAAGACGCTCAACATCATCAAAGAACAGGGCATTACCACAGTGATCGTGGAACAAAACGCCGTGCGCGCACTTCAGCTCGCCGATCGCGCTGTGATCCTTGATACCGGCAGTGTGGTCTATGATGGGTCCGCGAGCGAAGTGCTTGAAAACGAAGCGCTTCGTAACGAATACCTCGCGATCTAACGGCCGCGCAAACATTCCCTCTGGACAGGGGAGCCAACAGGTGCTCCCCTGCTCTGAACCAGAACATGACGACAGGAAGAGGCTCACCAATGAGTGACAAAACCTACCCGCCCTCAGCCGAATTTATTGCAAATGCCCATATTGATGCGGCCAAATACGCCGCAATGTATGATGCCAGTGTGAATGACGCCGACAATTTCTGGCGCGAACACTCGGCCCGTCTTGATTGGACCAAGGCGCCGACCGTCATGAAAAACGTGAGCTTTGCGTACCCTGACGTCTCAATCAAATGGTTTGAAGATGGCGAGTTGAACATCGCCGCCAACTGTATTGACCGCCATTTGGCGACCCGCGCAGATCAGACCGCGATCATCTGGGAAGCCGATGATCCAAATGTTTCCAAGCACATCACCTATCGCGAATTGCATGAGAATGTTTGCAAACTTGCAAATGTTTACAAAGAGATGGGTGTTGGCAAAGGCGACCGGGTTGTTCTTTATCTTCCGATGATCCCCGAAGCCGCTTATGCGATGCTGGCCTGTGCCCGTCTTGGGGCCATCCATTCGATCGTCTTTGCTGGCTTTTCACCAGAAGCCCTTGCGGCACGCGTCGAAGGTTGTGGCGCTGCCCTTGTGGTCACCGCAGATGAAGCACCACGCGGCGGGCGCAATACGCCGCTGAAATCCAACGTGGATGCCGCCCTTGAGCATGGCGATTTGGGCAAGACACCCGTTCTGGTGGTGGAACGCACCGGCGGCGACGTTGCCATGGTAGAAGGGCGCGACCACAGCTATTCTGCGATGATGGCAAATGCTTCGGCCGATTGCCCCGCTGCTCCCATGAACGCAGAGGATCCGCTGTTTATCCTCTACACCTCAGGCTCAACAGGCCAACCAAAAGGCGTTGTACACACTTCTGGCGGCTATCTTCTTTGGGCCTCAATGACCCATGAATACGTGTTCGACTACCACGAAGGTGACGTTTATTGGTGTACCGCAGACGTGGGATGGGTCACCGGCCACAGCTATATCGTCTATGGTCCGCTGGCCAATGGCGCGACAACCGTGATGTTTGAAGGCGTGCCCACTTACCCGGATGCGTCACGCTTTTGGCAGGTTTGTGAAAAACACAAGGTCAACCAATTTTACACAGCCCCGACCGCAATCCGTGCCCTGATGGCGCGTGGCGAAGAGTTTGTGACCAAATGTGACCTCTCATCGCTTAAGGTGCTGGGCACCGTGGGCGAACCGATCAACCCCGAGGCCTGGAATTGGTACAATGACGTTGTCGGCAAAGGCACCTGCCCCATCGTTGATACTTGGTGGCAAACCGAAACCGGCGGGCATCTTCTGACCCCCCTGCCCGGTGCGACCGCAACCAAACCAGGGTCGGCCACAACGCCGTTTTTCGGGGTTCAACCGGTCATCCTCGAGCCAACCTCTGGCGAAGAAATCACCACCACCGAAGCCGAAGGCGTATTGTGCATGAAAGACAGCTGGCCGGGTCAGATGCGCTCGGTCTACGGTGATCATGATCGCTTTGTGGCGACCTATTTCGCCGACTACAAAGGATATTATTTTACCGGTGATGGCTGCCGTCGCGACGCTGATGGGTATTACTGGATCACCGGCCGTGTGGATGATGTGATCAATGTCTCTGGGCACCGTATGGGCACCGCAGAAGTGGAAAGCGCGCTGGTTGCACACCCCAAAGTCTCCGAGGCTGCCGTTGTTGGTTTCCCACATGATATCAAAGGGCAAGGCATCTATTGCTATGTCACTTTGATGGATGGGGAAGAATACACAGACGATCTGAAAACGGAACTGCGCAACTGGGTCCGCACCGAAATTGGCCCCATTGCCAGCCCCGATCACATCCAATGGTCCCCCGGCCTGCCGAAAACCCGTTCGGGCAAGATTATGCGCCGTATCTTGCGCAAAATTGCCGAGGATGATTTCGGCGCGCTTGGCGATACGTCCACTTTGGCGGATCCTTCCGTGGTTGATGACCTGATCGAAAACCGCCTGAAACGCTAACCCACCTCCCCGAGAGGGCCCCAGGGTCGGGGTCCTCACCTTTCAGCGCCGGTGCTTTTGCATCGGCGTTTTTTTGTGCGCTGGTTGTCGCCGGTTTTATAGGCCCCAAATTGAAGGTTTGCCTGTTTGCCGCGAACGGTAAAAGCTAAAGCGGCAAGCAAAATTATAAGGATAGATCATGTATAAACACCTCATCACCTTGTCATTTGCCACCAGCCTTGGCCTGGTCGGTTGTCAGCAACTTCCTGCAGATCAGCAAAGAGCCATCAGCACAGGCGCAGGTGCCGTCACAGGGTTAGCCCTCGCTGATTTGCTGGGTGCCAACACAAATTGGAAGATTGTCGCGACCTTGGCCGGTGCCGCAGCGGGCAATCTGATCGCGAAAAACAATGAGACGCAGGAATGCGCCTATGCAAACGGCAATGGCGGATATTACACCGCGCCTTGTTAATGCAACACGCAAAGCATTGGGTCAGTCACAGATAAAAATATGTCAATCTGAGCCCTGCAATTTGCGGCGCAACTCGGTTTTCAAAACCTTGCCATAGTTGTTTTTCGGCAATTCAGAGAGCCAAAAATAGGTTTTCGGGCGTTTAAAACGTGCGATTTGTGCAAGGCAATGCGCATCCAATTCTGCAGCATCGGGGGATGATCCCGACGCGGGAACCACATAGGCAACAACGTCTTCGCCCCATTCATCATTGGGGCGACCGACCACCGATACCTCGTGTACCATCGGATGGGTCAGCAATGCCTCTTCCACCTCGCGCGGGTAAATATTCGTCCCCCCAGAGATGATCACATCTTTTGAGCGATCTCGCATTGTCAGATACCCATCTTCGTCGAGATACCCCATGTCACCGGTCATCAACCATCCCCCCACAAGTGTCTTTTCCGTGGCCTTAGGGTTCTGCCAATAGCCGGGCATAACGGGGGTGCCCCGCACCATAATCTCGCCGACGTCACCGATCGGGAGCGGTTGCCCATCCTCATCACCGATCATCACCTCGACCACAGATTGCGCACGTCCGACCGAAGCGAGCCGTTCTCGCCACCGGGGATGACTGCGATCGGCAACCTCTTCTCGTGAAAGTGCTGTGATCGCCATCGGACATTCCCCCTGACCATAAATCTGAGCAAATCGCGGGCCGAACCAATCAACCGCATCGGTGATATCGGCCAGATACATCGGACCGCCACCATAAATGATGGTTTTGATCCCCTCCCCCCGTTTGCCCGCTGCTTTGGCCACATCGGTCAGGCGGCGCACCATGGTCGGGGCCATGAACATCGACAGCGGCCCCTGCGTTTCGGCGGCCTGTAACAGCTCCATCTCATCAAAACCGCCCGAGGCCGGGGTGATGTGCCGCGCGGCTTTTGCCACATGTATCGGTGCATAAATCCCGGCGCCGTGGCTCATTGGTGCCATATAGAAAGCCGCATCTTCGGGCTGAACCTGGTCACAATCCAAAAGAAAGGACAATGAGGTGGCTCGGATCATGCCGTGGCTGATGAACACCCCTTTGGGGCGGCCAGTGGTGCCAGAGGTATAAAACAGCCACGCAAGATCCCCGTCAGTACGGGGAATGATATCTCGCGGGGCATGGGCGCACATCGCCGTAAAGTCATCTGATGTCACATCCACCATCGGCAGATCACTTACCTTTGCCAGTTCCGCCCCAAGCTCTGGTGTGACCAAGGCCAGTTTGGCGCCCGAGTTTTCCAATATGTAAGCTGCCTCCTTGGCGTGAAGCTTGGCATTGATCGGCACAACACCTGCACCAGCGGCCCAAGCACCGTAGAAACCCAGCAGATATTCTGGACAGTTGCGCATAAACAAAGCCACGCGGTCGCCCGGCGCAATGCCGCGCGCGCCCAAAGCAGCTGAAAGGCCCAACGATGCGCGAAAAAAAGACGTGTAATCATGCACTTGAACGTCGCCGCTGAAAATCGCAGGTCGCGTGCCATGTACTTTCGCGGTGCGTTCTAACCAAAGTGCCAAATTCATTTCACAGCCTCCAATAGTGATGCGTAAGATGCAGCATCAGAGCCGCCCATGGGAATGAACAATCCACGGGATGCCCTTTGGGCTTTTCCCCAGACGACAGGTTCACGCGAAGCGCTCCATCCGACGATTTGCACCATTGCCTTCTCCTTTGTGATCGTTGAATTATCCACCCACGCGCCCCTTGCACACAAGCGGGTAGAAATACGCCCCCAGATTTGGCAGGATACCGAAATGACGCAAATGGACATTGCCTTCCTGCACGCCCCAACCGGGCTGGCCCTTACCGAAAACCGTATCGTGCGTCAGTGCAACTATCGCTTTGCCGAGATGTTTGGCGAAGACATTACCACATTCTCAGACATGCCGCTTGAACGGCTTTACCCCTCTCTTCAGGATTACGAAAAAGTCGCAACTGTTGGCGGGGATATATTAAGAGAAACAGGGCGTTACGAAGATGAACGTGTCATGCGACGGCTTGACGGTGATTTGTTTTGGTGCCGGGTGCGCGGCACTTCGCTGACGCCCGAGGACCCGTTCAAGCAAGGTGTATGGAGCTTTGTTGATCTGTCAGCTGAGCGCCCTGTCGTGGAATTGACCATGCGCGAGCGCGAGGTGGCGATCCTGACTTGTCAGGGCGAAACATCGAAAGAAATAGGCCTGCGCCTTGGCCTTTCGTACCGTACAGTAGAAGCACATCGCGCGCGTCTTTTACAAAAATTTGGAGCTAGAAAGTTGCCCGAGCTGGTTGCAAAATTCGCGGGTATGCCGCTGTAGCACCCCCAATCATGTGAGCGCCAAGTGATGGCAATCTCTCGGGAGCAGGAGAAGTATATGGTAAGTTCACGTCCCCAAACCCGAATTCAAAAACGCAATCGCGCCGCGATTTTGGAAGCCGCACTTGAGGTGTTTTCCTTACACGGGTTTCGCGGTGCGACTTTGGATCAAATCGCGCACACGGCAGGCCTGTCGAAACCCAATTTGCTTTACTATTTTCCGTCAAAAGACGCGGTACATGGCGCCCTTTTGTCCGCGTTGATGGACAATTGGTTGGAACCCCTTGAAGCGCTAAAGCCTGATGGGGAGCCTATCGGCGAAATTGTTGCATATGTGCTAAGAAAACTGGAAATGGCGCGTGTTTTGCCCAAGGAAAGTCGCCTTTTTGCAAATGAGATTGTTCAGGGCGCGCCTCGTATTATGGATCAAATCGAGGGCCCGTTGCGTGATTTGGTGGATGAAAAAGCACGCATCATTTCGGGCTGGGCACGCGAAGGCCGCATTGCAGCACTTGATCCTCATCATCTGATTTTTTCAATCTGGGCCACCACGCAACATTACGCAGATTTTGACGCGCAGGTTCGGGGAATATTGTCGCCAGAAGGGGACAGTCATTTTGAACAAGCGGCAGAGTTTTTGGAACAAATGTACCGCGCGGCATTAAGTCCAAAATAGCAACGATACACTGATCGCAACCTGTTGTGTGCGCAGCCGAATTAACGGTTTGCTAACCAACGTTACAGATTCCTTGATAAATTAACCCTTCACAAACCATCCCCCCTTAATTTGAACGGTGGTGGGGGCTTCGTCTAAAACGGAGCAACAGAAAAATGGATATCATGGCACCGTCGCCGATCAGCGCAGTGGCCACAGTCGCGGCACACAGCACGGTGTCCGGTGCGCCGGACGTTACGCGAGTGGAAACGCGCCCAGGCGCTGAACAGGCACATACTGATGCACATACAGCCAACGGTCAGGGGCCGGCAGATAACGCTGCTGATTACCGCATTTTAAAAACCCACACGGACACAGTTGGCGATCAGTCAAATATCGACCCCTATACCCAAACGGGTCCGACACCGAGCTTTCAGATTACCTTGCTGGAGGTGGAGCAAGACTTGCAAACCATCCTTGCACGGATCGAAGCAAACCGCGCCAAGGACACCAATGCAGATGCAATTCGGCCAACTGACCCTGCGGCGAATAATGTCTCCAACAACGAGGCGGTGCAAAGCTCAGAGAGTTCGCGCGCGGATCCTGACCCCGCAAGCATGCCACTTAACACGGATGCTGGCAATTTAACCGCGACGCCAAACCCCTTGCCGCCGTCACAAACAGAAGTTCAACCGAACACACCGCAGATCGCTTTATCCGAAGCTGCCAAACCGGCCGTCATCCCGGTTTAAGTCAAACAGGCTAAACGACCCGCCAGAAATCGTGGAAAACGGGTGCAATCGGCGTCATCCCCACAAACAACTGTAAAGAACCTCGTCAAAATGCACTTTTGGTGGGGTTCGCGCTTTTCTCCCCTTACGTCACGCTCTATATGTAACCAAACAGATATGGCTCGGCGTTAGACCGGGCGCGTAAAAAAGGCGAGGACCCATGTCCAAGAAAAACCACGAAACCGATGTGGCCTTTATTGAGGCTCTGGCCAAGCTCTTGCAGGAAAACGACCTGACAGAACTGGAAGTCATGCGTGACTATGGCGAAAATGACAGCCTGAATGTTCGCGTGAGCCGTGCCAAAGAAGTTGTGCAGATGACACAAATGGCGCCGCCCGCAATGGCCGCTCCTGCTGCTGCACCTGCCGCCGCGACACCGGCTGCTGCGGCACCTGCTGTGAACGAAGATCCGGCAAGTGATCCAGGCGCTGTCCCCTCACCCATGGTTGGGACCGCCTATTTGCAAGCCGAACCGGGCACCCCCGCGTTTGTCAGCGTTGGCGACACCGTGACCGAAGGCCAGACGCTTTTGATCGTCGAAGCGATGAAAACCATGAACCAGATCCCCGCGCCCCGCGCTGGTAAGATCAAACGGATCCTGGTCGAAGATGGTGCCGCGGTTGAGTTTGGCGCCCCTCTTATGATCATCGAATAAGGCAAACATCATGGCCCATTTCGATAAAATCCTCATTG
Source organism: Aliiroseovarius lamellibrachiae (assembly GCF_018599245.1). Lineage (GTDB taxonomy): Bacteria > Pseudomonadota > Alphaproteobacteria > Rhodobacterales > Rhodobacteraceae > Aliiroseovarius > Aliiroseovarius lamellibrachiae. The sequence goes on along the minus strand of NZ_JAHEVJ010000001.1, from coordinate 587,904 downwards.
CCAATCGCGGCGAAATCGCCCTGCGCGTCATTCGCGCGGCACGTGAAATGGGCATCAAAACCGTCGCGGTGCATTCCACCGCAGATGTTGATGCCATGCACGTACGTATGGCCGACGAAAGCGTCTGTATTGGCCCGCCGTCTGGCACCGAAAGCTATCTTTCGATCCCTGCCATCATCGCCGCATGCGAGATCACGGGCGCACAGGCGGTTCACCCCGGTTACGGCTTCTTGTCTGAAAATGCGAATTTCGTGCAGATCTTGGAAGATCACGAAATCACATTTATTGGCCCATCCGCAGAACATATCCGCATGATGGGCGATAAGATCACAGCCAAGGAAACAGCGATCAACTTGGGTATCCCCGTTGTTCCGGGATCTGAAGGTGGCGTTCCTGACATCGTAGCGGCGCGCAAGGCGGCGGCTGAGATGGGTTATCCTGTGATCATTAAAGCCACAGCCGGTGGTGGTGGTCGCGGAATGAAGGTGGCCGAAACCGAAGCCGACATTGAAATGGCGTTCTCGACGGCGCGTTCCGAGGCGAAAAGTGCCTTTGGCAATGACGAAGTCTATATGGAAAAGTACCTCCAGACCCCACGCCACATCGAAGTTCAGGTGTTTGGCGACGGTCAAGGGGGCGGTGTGCATTTGGCCGAGCGCGATTGTTCGCTGCAGCGGCGCCACCAAAAAGTGTTCGAAGAAGCCCCCGGGCCCTGCATCACCCCAGAACAGCGTGAGAAAATTGGCTCTATCTGTGCCAATGCTATCGCCGAAATGGGCTATCGCGGTGCAGGTACAATTGAGTTTCTATTTGAAAATGGCGAGTTCTATTTCATCGAAATGAACACGCGTCTTCAGGTCGAACACCCCGTGACAGAGGCGATCTTTGGCGTCGATCTCGTGCGCGAGCAAATCCGAGTGGCAGAGGGCATGAAACTGTCCTTTGGACAAAAGGATCTGGAAGTGAACGGCCACGCCATCGAAATTCGGATCAATGCAGAACGCCTGCCAAATTTTGCCCCCTGCCCGGGCAAGGTCACACAATACCATGTGCCCGGTGGGCTTGGTGTGCGCATGGATTCGGCGCTCTATGATGGGTATTCCATCCCGCCCTATTACGACAGCCTGATCGGCAAACTGATTGTGCATGGGCGTGACCGTCCAGAGGCCTTGTCGCGCCTTCAGCGTGCCTTGGGTGAGTTGATCGTGGATGGTGTTGAAACCACAGTTCCGCTTTTCCACGCCCTGCTGGCGGAGCCTGACGTGCTGTCCGGGAACTATGACATCCACTGGCTGGAACGCTGGCTTGATGAAAATATGGGGTAAGGGCTTTGGCCCTTCCCCCCCCACCCCTCACCGCAGAATTGTTGCTGCGCGCCTACGCTATGGGGGTCTTTCCCATGGCAGAGAGCCGCGATAACCCCGAGATTTTCTGGGTGGATCCAACAGACCGCGGCGTTCTTCCATTAGACACGTTTCACATCTCACGCTCGTTGGCCCGTTGCCTACGGAACATGCCCTATCACATCACACTCAACCGTGATTTTGTGGGCGTTGTCGCGGGCTGCGCCGATCGGGACGAAACCTGGATTAATGAAGAAATCTTCGATCTCTACACGCAATTACACCATAAGGGTTACGCTCACTCGCTGGAAGTTTGGGACGAAAACACCCTCATTGGGGGCGTCTATGGCGTAGCCCTTGGCGCGGCATTTTTCGGTGAAAGCATGTTTTCACGCCGGCCGAATGCATCGAAAATTGCCTTGGCTTTTCTCACAAAACATCTGTCAAACTGTGGATTTACGCTGTTTGATACGCAATTTATCACAGAACATCTGGCCAGTTTGGGCGCCGAGGAAATTCCGCGCGCGATCTATCAATATCGCTTGAAAGACGCGCTGCTATATACTGCGGATATCTCAGAGAGACCGCTGCCCAATGTTCATTCCGTGATGCAGCGCAACACCCAAACATCATAGCGTTGGTGGTCCAATCCATTCAACGCAGGCGACGAGGCAACCATCCACCCCTCAAATGAGGTTTGTTCGTCATTGCCATCACGGATCACAATCCACGCATAAGCATCACCTGAAGGGTTGTCGGTGGGATAACGGCATTCACCCAATGTAATCTGTAGCTTTCCCAGAGAAATCGTTTCCCCGGCCTGCAATTTCAGATCTTCATGGATGCCAGACACTTTGTCCAATCCGCGCAGCATCGCACCCGGCGCCTTAGCTGTTTGCCCAAAGGACATCGCTGGCGATAGTGCTGCAACAGACATAACCAAAGCGCGCCAGATCACTTCGGAGCCTCACCGTTCGACACGAATTTCATCAACAGCTGTACCAAACTAACTGACCCCTGCGTGTCTTCAATCTCAGAGCCAGGCTCAAGGTTCAGCGGCGAACCACCAGGCAGCAGCTCAACATACGAGCCCCCCAACAACCCCTCAGAAGCAATGATAACAGAGGTGTCGTCCGGCAAAACAACATCGGATTGCACCGAAAACGCAGCATCAGCCCGGAAACTTTCCGGGTTTAAAGTAATGGCAGAAACCTGCCCCACTTTCACTCCAGCAAGCCGAACGTCAGTGCCCACCGAAATCCCATCAGCTGTACGAAAGGATGCCGAATAACTGCTCAGATTGCCCGATCCGGACAACCCAACAATTTGGCTCGCAAAAATCATAAACCCGGCAGCGGCGGCAAGAACAATACCGCCCGTGATTACCTCGGTCGTGTGTGACTGGCTCATTGTGCCCCCGTCCCTTGCCTACGCAACACGTAGATTATTCAGGCTGCCATGCTTCGTAATCGCGTCGCTCAGCTGGTTTTGCATTGCGCAAGGATCCCGACGGAGCATAGGCCATCTCGGTGCCGGTCATATTATCCTGATGTGGCTTTTCCCAAGTTTTATGGGTCAGCGGAGCATCGGTTGGGCAATTGTCAAACGTATGATGCAGCCAACCATGCCACTCGGGGCTGACGCGACTTGCTTCCGGTTCGCCCTTAAAGATCACCCAGCGGCGACTATCATCGCGATTGTGGTAAAATGTGTTACCCTGCGCATCCTCGCCGACTTTGACGCCCTTGCGCCATGTGAACAGTCGTGTGCCGATGGTTTCGCCGTGATACCAGGTCAAAAGGGATAGAATAAACCGCATATCGATCTCCGCATTGTCTGTTCTTCATATGGCGCAACAACGCGCTAAGGTCCAGTGCTTTGCATCTGAATTGGCGGTGCATTGCGCCGAATTCCCCCCACTGTGGCGACTTTGGGGGAAATTCTATCTTTTCAACAAAAAAAGCCACCGTAGCGCGGTGGCTTTTTGATTTCTTTCACAAGGTGCTTAGCTTGCCGAAGCACCTTCTTTTTCGTGATCCGCATAGATGATCAAAGGCTTGCTTTCACCTGTCACAGCCTCTTCGTTCACCACAACTTCATCCACATTCTCCAACGCTGGCAAATCGAACATCGTGTCCAGCAGGATATCTTCCATGATGGAACGAAGCCCTCGCGCACCGGTCTTGCGTTCAATTGCACGCTTGGCGATCGCCGCCAAAGCGTCATCGGTAAATGTCAGCTGTGCCTCTTCGATTTCAAACAGGCGCTGATATTGTTTGACCAAAGCATTTTTCGGCGCGGTCAAAATGGTGATCAGTGCGTCCGCATCAAGATCCTCAAGCGTCGCGATCACAGGAAGACGGCCAACAAACTCGGGAATCAAACCGAATTTCAACAAATCTTCTGGTTCCAGCTCCTGAAAGATCTCACCAACGCCTCGGTCGTCATCATTTTTAACCTCGGCACCAAAGCCGATCGCTGACCCTTTGCCACGCTGCGCAATGATCCGGTCAAGCCCAGCAAATGCCCCGCCACAGATAAAGAGGATATTTGTTGTGTCGACCTGCAGGAATTCCTGCTGAGGGTGCTTACGCCCCCCTTGCGGAGGCACCGAGGCAACCGTGCCCTCCATAATCTTCAGCAAAGCCTGTTGAACCCCCTCGCCCGACACGTCGCGTGTGATCGATGGGTTGTCCGATTTGCGGGTGATCTTGTCGACTTCATCAATGTAAACGATGCCACGCTGAGCGCGTTCAACATTGTACTCGGACGCCTGCAAAAGCTTGAGAATGATGTTTTCTACATCCTCCCCCACATAGCCAGCCTCTGTCAAAGTCGTGGCATCCGCCATGGTAAACGGAACGTCCAAAATCCGCGCAAGGGTTTGCGCCAAAAGGGTTTTACCGCAACCTGTTGGGCCGATGAGCATAATGTTGGATTTCGCCAACTCAATCTCATCACCAGATTTCGCCGCGTGGTTCAACCGTTTGTAGTGGTTGTGCACCGCAACAGAAAGAACACGCTTTGCGTGGCCCTGACCAATGACATAATCATCCAGAACACCACAAATCTCTTGCGGTGTTGGCACGCCATCAGCGGCCTTAAGGCCCGCGGATTTTGTTTCTTCGCGGATGATGTCCATGCACAATTCGACGCATTCGTCGCAGATAAACACGGTTGGCCCCGCAATCAGCTTGCGCACCTCGTGTTGGCTCTTTCCGCAGAAGGAACAATAGAGGGTGTTTTTGCTGTCGCCGGAGGAATTGTTCGCCATTTTGTCTTCCCTAGGGCCAAAGCCCGAAACCTGAAATGCCCAATTGGGCCATGAGTGTGCCCATTTGCGTTAGCTTAGGACAGGGGCCAGCCGGGTACAATGCGATTTTCCGCCCCGGCTGTGGTATTGTCAGGGCTCGGATCGGAAACCGAGCCCTGAATAAGCATTATTCTTCGTCTGTTTTAGGGCGATTTTCGACGATTTCATCGATATGCCCCCAATCTTTGGCCTCTTCTGGTGACATGAAATTATCACGCTCCAGCGCCTTTTCGACCGCTTTCAAGGTGTTCCCGGTGTGCTTCACATAGATCGCGTGCAGCGTGTCTTTGACCTTCTGGGTCTCTGCTGCGTGAATCATAATGTCGGTTGCCTGACCCTGGAACCCACCAGAGGGTTGGTGCACCATGATACGCGAATGAGGCAGTGAAAAGCGCATTCCAGCCTCGCCTGCGACCGAGAGGACAGACCCCATCGATGCGGCCTGACCAATCACCAGGGTCGAGACCTTAGGCTTGATGTACTGCATGGTGTCATAAATCGACAGGCCGGACGTCACCACGCCACCGGGCGAGTTGATGTACATCGAAATTTCTTTTTTCGGGTTTTCCGCCTCGAGGTGCAAAAGCTGCGCCACAATCAAGGTCGACATGCCGTCATGAATCGGGCCGTTTACAAAGATGATCCGCTCTTTCAACAGGCGCGAGAAGATATCATAGGCCCGTTCGCCGCGCGAGGTTTGTTCCACAACCATGGGAACGAGGGTATTATTATATTGATCAATAGGGTCGTGCATTCTGCCTGCTTTCATATACTCGCGTGAAGGCCCGTTCTGGACCAACCTGACAAGAGAGTAGTGCCGCTCACGAGGGGCTGCAAGGGGGGGATGTTTGGTAAGGTCCGGGCCATATGCTCAGGCTTGCCGGAAAAGGGTTAACAATTCCCTTCTGAAGCGCAGGCAGACTGCAAAACCTGATGAATTATGCATAAAAAAAGCGGCACCCCAATTCAGGGATGCCGCTTGTGTTTACATGTGGGCAAACTCAGCTCGGAGACATCCCGCGCAACCGTTCTGACCGGCGACGCAGAAGCTCTACCGTCGTCAACAGCGCGATTGAGACAACCACCAAGATCGTCGCAACAGCAAGGATCGTGGGCGAGATCTGTTCGCGCAAGCCAAGGAACATCTGCCATGGCAGGGTTTTCTGACCCGCCGAGCCGACAAACAGCACCACAACAACCTCGTCAAAGGATGTGATGAAGGCAAATAAAGCACCCGAAATCACGCCTGGCAGGATCAGTGGCATTTGCACGCGGAAAAAGGTGGTCACAGGATCTGCGCCCATATTCGCCGCCGCACGCGTCAGCGAGCGATCAAAGCCCACCAGCGTTGCGGTTACCGTGATGATCACAAAGGGAATACCCAGTGCCGCATGCGCCAACACAACCCCCCAGTAGCTGCCTTGCAGGCCGATACGCGAGAAGAAGAAGTACATGCCCGCCGCGGAAATAATCAGCGGCACAATCATCGGCGAGATCAGGATCGCCATAATCGCGCGTCGTGCAGGTACGTGGTCTTGGCTAAGCCCGATCGCCGCCAATGTCCCCAAGGACACAGACAAGATTGTCGCCACCGGCGCAATCCGCACCGAATTCCACAACGCAGCCTGCCAACCCGAATCCGAGAAGAAGTTGCGGTAGTGCTTTAACGAATACCCTTCCGGATCAAGACGCAGCATTTCCGGTGTGAAGGTGAAGAAATCCTGAGCGTTAAAGCTCAGCGGAATCACCACCACAATCGGTGCAATCAGGAAAAAGAAGATCAGGCCGCAGATCACCCGGAACGTATAGTACCAAGTGCGTTGACCGGTGGAGGCATAAGGAGGAAGTCCGCTCATAATCTTTATCCCAGCTTCACGTTGTCGATGCCCACGATCCGATCATAAGCCCAGTAAAGGACCAGAACGACCGCGAGAAGAATGGCGCCAAGTGCCGCCGCGAGACCCCAGTTCAGTGAGGTCGAGATATGGAAGGCAATCTGGTTCGAAATGAACGTGCCTTTTGTCCCGCCCACCAAAGCTGGTGTGATGTAGTAACCAATCGCCAGAATGAACACGAGGATGGACCCCGCGCCGATGCCCGGAATGGTTTGTGGGAAATAGACCCGCCAAAAGGCGGTCCAGTCGGTTGCTCCCAGTGATTTCGCCGCACGAAGATAGCTGACGGGAATGGTCTGCATCACCGAATACATCGGCAAGATCATGAAGGGCAGCAGAATGTGGGTCATCGCCACAATTGTCCCGAACTGGTTGTTGATAATCACCAGGCGCGCATCATCTGGAACAATATGCAGCCACACGAGGATGTCATTGATAACGCCCTGTTGTTGCAGCAAAATTTTCCAAGCAGAGGTCCGCACCAACAACGAAGTCCAGAAGGGCAAAAGCACCAAGATCATCAAAAGGTTCGCTTTTCGCGCGGGCAAGTTGGCCAAGATCCAGGCCACGGGATAGGCCAACAAGATACAGCTGACCGTGATCATCATCGACATCCAAAGCGTCCGCTTTAGAAGCTTCATATAGATCTGTTCTTCTTCCGGGCGTGCTTCGGGCCCATCCGGGCCAACCCGCATGTCGATGGCGTTCAGGAAGTAGCCCGCAGTGATCGGAGAGGAATAGGTCTGAATGGTGCGCCAGACATCCGTGTCGCCCCACCCTTTGTTGATCTTAATCAGCTCGTCTTTCCAGACGGTTTCAGCCTCAAGATCAAACTTTTTGGCCTTACGGCCAGTTTTACGAAACAGCGACGAGATGCCGGGGTTTTCATAGTTCAGACGCCCACCAACTTTGGTATGGATCTTGGCCGCGGCCGCTGACTTCAAATCAGTCGCCATCGCAGCAAAGACCGCTTCTTCCGGCAAGTCACCGGAATTGGCATCCCAGCTTTCCAACGCCACAACCGTGTTTGGCAGCGTTTTCGACACAATATCGTTCTTAACCGAACGGTACAGCATATCGCCCACGGGCAAGATGAAGCTGATCAGAATAAAAAGCAGAAGCGGTGCGATCAACATCAGGGCGCGTAACTTTTGACGCCTGAGTGCCCGCGCCAAACTGCGCTTAAGAGGGGTCCCATCTGCGGCCAGAACCGGGCCGGTATCCGTCATATCGCTCATATCATCCCTGTCGGCTTTCGCCTTTTTTGTTTTGTTTGCAGCTGTCTAAAGTGACTAACGAATGTGTTGATAACAAAAAATCAGTAGAAAAATACTGGGGTGGAAGGGGCCTGCACGGCCCCCTCCGATGTGGCAATTACTTCGCCAACCATGCTTCGAACTTTGCGTTCAGATCGTCACGGTTGTCAGCCCACCATTCGTAGTCATAGACGTGAATGTTGCCCGAGTTATCGGGGTCGGTCGGCATATGTGGCGCCATGTCGATGCCAAGCTCAGCATGCTTACCAACCAGTGGTGCAGAGGACGCACGCGCTGGACCGTAAGAAATGTAAGCCGCTTGATCCGCCAGACGCTGGGTGTCGGTTGCGAACTTCAAGAAGTCCAGCGCGCGCGCTCTGCGGTCAGCAGGCAGGTTCGCAGGCATGATCCAACCATCAAGGTCAAACGACTGCATGTCCCACAGCATACCGATCGGCTGGTTCTGCTCGGCAATGGCCGAGAACAGACGACCGTTGAAGGTCGAGCCGAAGACAACTTCGCCATCAGCCAACAGCTGAGGCGTTTCTGCACCAGCGGTCCACCAAACAACATCGTCTTTGATGGTGTCGAGCTTCGCAAATGCGCGTGCTACACCTTCGTCAGTGCCCAGGGTTTCATAGATCTCGTCTTTGGCAACGCCATCGCAATAGAGAGCCCATTCAACGTTGTCGATTGGACGCTTTTGCAGCGAACGCTTACCTGGGTATTTGGTGGTGTCGAAGATGTCACAAACAGATGTTGGCGCTTCTTCACCAACCATGTCGGTACGATAACCGAATGTGGTCGAGTAAACGATCTGTGGTACAAAGCAATCGGATACGATCAGATCACCAAAGTCGTCAGTGGCCGAGGTGCCATCAGGCGCCGGTGCCAAAACAGCGTTGTGATCCAGCTCTTCCGCAAGACCTTCGTCACACAGGCGCATGGAGTCAGATGCAACCGCATCCACCAGATCCCAAGTTACGTTTTTCGCTTCGTCCATGGCACGCAGTTTGGCCACAGCTTCTGCTGAACTTTCGTCCCAGATCACGGTCAGACCGGGGTTCATCGCCAAATAGGGCTCAACATAAGCTTTGTTTTGGCTGGCCTGATATGCGCCACCCCAAGATACCAACGTCAGCTCGTTGGCCATGTCCTCAGCTGCAACAGCGCCAGCGGCAACTGTCAAAGCGGTGGTGGCCGCAAGAGTTTTCATTACTTTCATACTATTCTCCCTGTTATATTCCCGTAGATTTATGTGGGGCCCGCAGACGGGCGGCATGCGTGACCCCAGACTATTATGCCAAAGCGGCTTTCCTGGGGCCTTGTCAGCCCCAAAGCTGCAAAGACAAATTCTTATGCGTCAAGCGCGCGACAATCGCTCGGCAACCAACCGATTTCGATTTGTTGTCCCGGCACCAGACGATCCACATCCGGCGCGTTGCGGGTTTTGATGACAAATTCATCATTGCCAGCCACGCGCAAACGGGTGCGGAAGATGTCGCCCATATAGATAAACTCAAGCACTTCGGCTTTAAGGGTGTGGGCCCCTTCTTGAATACGATCTTTGTTGTATTCCACGCGCTCAGGGCGGATCGAGACTTTGGTGCGATCCCCCACATTAGAGACATTGATCGGCGTGGCATCAATGACTTCCCCACCGTCCAGACGGACAATACAGGTGTCATCCTTGATTTCCGTGACCACACCCTCAAGCGTATTATTTTCACCGATGAACTGCGCGACAAAACTGTTTTGCGGCTTTTCATACAGATCAGCCGGGGGGGCGAGCTGTTGAATGCGGCCATCATCAAACACAGCGACGTTGTCTGACATGGTCAGCGCCTCGGTTTGGTCGTGGGTCACGTAAACAGTGGTAATGCCCAGCGAATGCGCAAGATGGGTGATTTCGAACTGCATTTTTTCCCGCAGCTGTTTATCAAGCGCGCCAAGCGGCTCATCCATCAGCACCAATTCGGGTTCAAACACCAGCGCACGCGCCAAAGCAACACGCTGTTGCTGACCACCGGAAAGCTGCGAAGGGCGACGACCACCGAAGGCCCCCATTTCCACCATATCCAGCGCACGTTTCACTTTCGCTTCACGCTCGGATTTACCCATTTTGCGAACTTCCAACGGGAACGAAAGGTTTTCTGCAATGGTCATATGCGGAAAAAGTGCATAGTTTTGGAACACCATGCCAATGCCACGCTTATGGGGTGGAATATTGTTGATGGGTTTGCCACCCAACAGAATGTCCCCATGTGTGGCGGTCTCAAACCCGGCCAGCATCATCAGGCATGTGGTTTTGCCAGAGCCCGATGGCCCAAGCATGGTCAGAAATTCACCACGAGCAACCGAAAGGTTGAGGTCTTTTACAACCAGATTTTCCCCGTCATAGCTTTTCTGAACACGATCAAAGACGACGAAGCCGTCGTTCGCAGCAGTATCGGTCAAGTGACCCCCCTGTGCCCGTTTCGGGCGTTCTGTTGCAGCGCCCACGCTTGCATCGTGAGCATCATTATTTATCCGCTTCCGGCTCACACTCCGGGACGTTGCCCTGACTGCTTGTCGGTAGGTAAGCTAAAGCCAACACGATCACCGAACAGATTGCAACAGGAAAGCGACATTTTTTGTTCATTAGCGACAAGGCGTTGGAGCGAATTGGATCCAAAGTGGAAAAGCTGCAACCCCTTGTCGCGTCAAGATCTTACGAGTGTTCTCACGACATTTCCCATCGAATCTTTGATAATTATGACGAATTTCATCACAAAACGCCGAGAAACGATATGTCGTGAGAACATTGTAAAACGACCGTTTCTTATGCGGCTACAATGTTATGCTTCGGGCCATACCCAAAACCAGTGATGTTCTCGGCGCCTGTTTCACCCACAACGAGAATGTCGTGTTCACGATATCCGCCCGCCCCGGCCAAACCTTCTGGCAGGAACAGCATCGGTTCAATGGAAACAACCATGCCCGGTTCAAGCGCCGTATCGATGTCCTCGCGCAGCTCTAGACCGGCTTCACGACCATAATAGTGCGACAAGACCCCAAACGAATGGCCATAGCCGAAGGATCGGTACTGAAGCAGGTTCTCGGATTCGAAGAACCTGTTGATTTCCGCGGTGATTCCAGAACAGGTAGCGCCAGGTTTGATCAGGCTGAGCCCCAGTTCATGCGCATCCACATTTGCCTGCCAGATGCGCAGGCTTTCCTTGTCCGGCTCCCCAAGAAACAGCGTCCGCTCCAAAGCCGTATAATAGCCTGAGATCATTGGAAACGCATTCAACGACAGAATGTCGCCCCCTTCCAGCTTACGGGTCGTCACAGGGTTGTGTGCGCCGTCGGTGTTGATGCCAGATTGGAACCAGACCCAGCTGTCACGCAGCTCCGAATCAGGATGTGCGCGGGCAATTTCCTCTTCCATCGCATCGCGACCCGCCATCGCCACGTCGATTTCGCGGGTGCCAACGCGAATCGCATCGCGAATCGCGGCACCGCCAATATCCGCAACCCGCGCGCCTTCTTTGATCAACGCAATTTCTTCAGCAGATTTGATCATCCGAGCGTTCATTGTGTCACCCGCCACATCAACAAACTCGGCGCCCGCAAGGAACTCACCAGCCAAAGCACGTTGCGCCAGCGTCAGGTGGTCGCCTTCGATTCCCATCCGCGTTGCCCCGCCAGCCACGTCCTTCACCGCGCGCCAGTAGTTGTTGCGCTCCCAATCAGTGTAAATCACATTGTCACCAAAGCTGCGACGCCATGGCTGACCCGCGTCAATATTGGCGCTGATGGTGGTGCAACGATCAGCCGTCACAACACAGGCATAGGGGCGCCCAAAAGCACAATACAAAAAGCCCGAATAATAGGCGATATTGTGCATCGAGGTGAACAAACACGCCTCCAACCCTTTGGCGGCCATAATGGCGCGCAATTGGGTCAATCGGCGTTCATATTCAGCGTTTGAAAACGGCAATGGGGCTTTTTCACCATTTTCACAAACAAAAAACTGAGGACGTTGCATATCTTGTCTTCCTTATCCGTGACCGGGGAATGAAGATATTGCGCCCGGTCAATCAATGCCCCGGCGTTCAGGGCAGTTGATCTCCGGCCCGGCCCGCTGCGGGATGCGCATTATGACAGATCGACAGATCCCCACATGCGCGGCAGCCTCCGGTGCAGCGACGCCATCGCTGCGGATAAGCAAACCCTGACAGATTCGACGCGAATCTGTCAATTGGCTTTCTTGTCGTTCTTTGGCGTCACAGATCGTCGCGATTGATGATCGGCACGCCGTTCACCACACGGTCGCCAGGGTGGGTGATGACCCGTTCACCCCCGGTCAGTCCGCTGAGAACTTCGGCATAGTCTGCGCTGCGGTGGCCAATCTTGATTTCGGTCAGCACCGCCACATTACCTGTCACCACATAGGTCGCCCATTTTCCATCCTGCCGGAACAACGCCGAGACCGGCACGCGAAGCACATCATCGCCCTGCCATTCAACAATTCGCAGATAGGTGCGAAATCCGTGGCCAAGGCTGGCGCGGGCCGCTTTCGGGCTGTCAAAATCGAGCAAGACCCTGACCCGCTGCTCCTCAATGCCCAGTGCCGACAATTTGGTGAACCCCGCAGGTTCCACCACGCTCAGGCGCGCATCCAAAACCCCTGCGCCGCCCCAACGCTCAACATAGGCCTTGGCTCCCGGTGTCAAACGCACCGCATCCGAGGACAGAAGGTCCGCAACAATCTCAAGATCTTTGGTCTCGCCGATTGATAGGATCGGTGCGCCGGCTTGTATCATACCAGCGCTTTCGTGGGCGACGCTTAACACCGTGCCGGACACAGGCGCGACCAGCTCGACACAACAGGCCGCATTGTCCCCTGCACCTGCGGTATTGGGTTCAATCAACATGGCGCGCTGTGCGGCCAATTCGGCATCGCGAATGTCCAATGTTGCATGGGCGGCGTCTAGTTTTGCCGCAGCCAGATCCACATTCAACTCAGCTGTATCCAGTTGTGCTTGCGGCGCCGTTCCGCGCGCGTGCAAGTCAACAAGGCGGCTCAGGTTTACCTGTGCATGCCCAAGATCGGCTTCGGCCATGGCAATCTGGGACTGGGCCAAGAGCACCGCAGCTTTCGCCTGCGCAACTGCGGCTTCAGCCTGCGCACGGGCCCGGTCATCCAGAAAAGCGGGCGCACCGGGTGCAATCCGCGCCACGGTGGTTTCACCCGCAGTCACCGCATCCCCGACCGTCACAGGCGAGCGTGACAACCGCCCCATCACGGGCGCAGAAAGATCATAGACATCGCGGATCCGTGTCTGCCCCTCGGCGTTGATTGTGACCTCAAGCGGGCCACGGGTAACACTGGCCAAATCGACGGGCACAGGTTCTGACCGCCCCGCCACAAAGACCAAAGCCGCCAATCCGCCCAGCGCCACGGCGCCGATCGCCACTTTGCGCATCATTCCTGCCTTATGCTGTTCGGCCATATTATTATTCCCTCGTTTTCATTACAGCCACCAGATCCATCTGTCCGATGCGCCGCCACACCACCGCCGCAGACAGCGCCGAAGCCAAGCCCACGACCCAAGCCGCGCGCACATATGTCGCGCGGGTAATCGCCAGCGGAATGGCGTATAAATCACTGTCAAAGCCGGTGACCATCGCCGCGGCAAGCCCCTGCCCCATCAAAAGCCCGACGGGGATTGCCACAATGGTCAGCACCGCCAACTCTCCTAACAGGATGTAACTGACCTCGCCGCGCGAGAACCCCAGGATGCGCAGGCTCGCCAACTCGCGCGCGCGCTCTGACAATTGAATGCGGGCGGCATTGTACACCACCCCAATCGCGATCAGCGCCGCCATCAGAGAATTGATGGTCGTCATCATTCCAGCATTCTGTGCAATTGTGTCGTTAAAGCTTTTTCGAATTGCCGCCATCTCCACCAGCCCGGCCACAGCAGGGGTTGCTTTGACCGCTGCGAACAAAGCCTCGCTTTTATCTTGATCAATCGAAGCGTTGGTTAGGCTCACGCGCGGGGCTTGCCCGGCAAGTTGGCTTAATGTCTCTGGGGTCACATAAGCCCCCATGCCAAAACTTTGCGCAGCATAGCCAACAACGGGCACTTGCGCGGACGTCCCACCAAGTGCGGGGAACAATACGGTCACCTGTTCGCCGAGGTCCAGATCCAGCTGGCGCGCCAGTCGGCGTGTCAGCACAATACCGCCCTCGGGCGTGACCTGATCCCCCTCTTCGGTCAGCAGATGAGTCAGTTCCGATCCGGGATCGCGCGCCTCAAGACTGGTGCGGCGGCTAAACTGGCCATGTTTCAGGCGCACAGGCATCGACCACACGCCTTCGGCCACCATGACACCGGGCAAATGGCCGACATCCTCGATCACAGACCGGGGCCGATCTCCGGCAAAGCTGATCACAACGTCCTGGCGGTTGAGTTGCACAAAGCTCTTGTCCAAGAGCTCATCCATAGCATCAAACATGAACAGAGCCGCCACCATCACCGCGGCGGATGTGGCAATGCCCAACATCGTCAGTGCCGCCCGAATGGGCCAGCGCGTGAGCGAGCGCCAGATCATCACCGAGGTCTGCCGCATCTTCATGAAATGGATCATACGATCCGCCACCCCTGATTGGTAACGCGCAGGCGCAGGGGGGGCCATGGCCACAGCGGGCGAAAGCGCCACCGCTTTGCGCACCGCCGTCACCGCCCCCAATGCCGCCGCCGCCAATCCTGCCAGTGCTGAGATCGCATAAACCGATGGGTACGGCACGTAGACCAGATAGGGGAAGTGGAAGAACTGCGCGTATAGTTCAGCCATGCCCCGCCCGCCCCACAGACCAAAGCCCCAACCGATTGCCACGCCCAGCGCCCCAATTGCGATGGCGAGTTTGACGTAATGCCAGCCAATTTCGCCCTTATAATACCCCAATGCCTTTAAAAGACCGATCTGTTCGCGTTCCAGCGCGATCAGTCGCCCAAGGACCATATTCACCAAAAAGGCCGAGATAATCAGAAAGATCGGCGGCACGACTTTCACCATGGTCGACAGCTGATCCAGCTCTCCTTGCAAAAACGCGTTGGAAATCTGGTCTTTACGAAAATACGCGCCGGTGCCCCCATAGGGCGAAAGGATCAGATCAATCTGACGGATCACCTCGTCCCGGTTTGCATCGCGCCCCAGCCCCACGGTCAGAGTGTTGAACGCCCCGGTTAAGTTATAGACGGCCGAAAGCGCCGTGCCCTCCATCCAGATCACCCCAAATCGGCGATCATCAGGCATGATAGAACCGGGACCAATGGTGTAGATGAATTCAGGGCTGAGTGCAGTACCAACAATCGTCAGCGCACGTCGTTGCCCGTTAATGATACCGTGGAATTGATCGCCAATGCCAAACCCATGAGCGGTCGCAAAACTCTCATTCACCACCACCTGCCCGGTTTGCCCCGACGCGGGCCATTGCCCACGAGACAATGTGGGTACATTCATTTTCGGCACCCCTGCGCTTGGCACCGAAATCAGCTGTCCCGTGGCTGGGGCCGCCATGCCGTTGATGTCCAAAATCACGTATTTTGACACCGATGCTTCAGCCAGCCTGACACCGGGGATGGCTTCCACTCGGCCCAGCACATCCATGGGCGCGCGGGTTACAGTGGCAAAGATATCCCCAAACCGGTTGCGTTCATAAAACGTGTCGCGGGTTTCACGCAAAGATCGTTCTGCGCCGCCCATCATCACCATGATCGCCACGCCCACCGCCAACACCAAAGCGATCGCAAGGCTTTGCGACCAAAGCCGTGTCATATCGCGCAGGAGTTTGCGGTCGAGGCTTTGCATCTCACCACTCAATCTCAGAGGGTGCGATGCGCGTGTCGTTCACCGTCACATCGGCGATGTTGCCGTCGGCAAAGCGAATGACGCGGTGCGCCATCGCCTGAATGCCCGCATTATGGGTGATCACAATGGTGGAGGTGCCCAGTTCAGCATTGATCTTCTCAAGCGCTTCAAGCACTTGAACCCCGGTTTTACTGTCAAGCGCCCCTGTGGGTTCATCGCACAGCAATACCTCGGGCCGCTTGGCGATCGCACGCGCAATGGCAACGCGTTGTTGTTCACCACCTGACATTTCGGCCGGAAAATGATCCATCCTGTGCCCAAGCCCAACCCGCTCCAGCGCCTCTTCGGGGGGCATCGGCTCGGAAGCGATTTCGGTGACAAGGGCAACATTCTCACGCGCGGTCAGGGACGGGACGAGGTTATAGAACTGAAACACAAACCCCACATGGTCGCGACGATATCGTGTAAGCCCACGGTCAGACATCACAGTAAGCTCTTGATCGCGGAACCACGCCCGACCGCCACTGGCGTGATCAAGTCCACCCAGAATATTCAAAAGTGTGGATTTTCCTGATCCAGACGCTCCCAAAAGAACGGTGAACTCGCCGGCAATCAACTCGACATTCACCCCGCGCAAGGCCTGTACCTCCACCGCACCGGTGCGATAGATCTTGGTGATATCCTCAGTGTGAAACACCCGCGCAGGCGGTGTTTCTACAAGTCCCGAGGGGGTGCTGTTGGTCATTTCATGCGCCATACGCCTATCACACCCTGTTGTTGCACCAAGAACAATGATGTGGCGCAAGTTGTTGGGCATTTCAAGGGTCGCACCATAGGTGACGACGAGGCAGCAAAGCCTCGAAACTGGTGAAATTGTCAGGATTACCTGGTACCCGCGGCCGGACTCGAACCGGCACGGCCTCTCGGCCCAGAGATTTTAAGTCTCTTGTGTCTACCATTCCACCACGCGGGCCCCGACAAGTTACCCTGACGGGTCAGGTGGCGCGACAATAGCGATTTGATTGCGGGGGGCAAGAGCCTGATCGCGTTAAAATATCTTCTATAACTCTGTCCCGGGCGGGGTCAGCAACATGTGGCGTTCTGGCAGCCAGGGATTTAGCGCCAGCGCGGCGCGCAACACCTTTTGTGCCTCATCCTTTCGACCTAGCGCCTGCAAAGCCAGAACCTTACCAGCAAGCGCGGCCACATGGCGCGGCCGCAGGGCCAGGGCTTGATCCAGATCGCTCAACGAGCGCTCATACTCGCCGGCGAGAAACAACGCAAAGGCGCGTTGATTGTAGCCTTCGGCGTAACCGGGGCAATAGTCGATCAGGTGGCTCAGAATAGCTTCGGCCCCTGCGTAATCAGAAATGCGTATACGTAAGGCCCCGTCCTGCAATAACTCTTGCGCGGTGGCATCCGGTGCATCCCGCCACAAATGCCACATCTGGTTCACAAAGACCCGCGCCTCACCTTCGTTGCGTGCCTTTTGCACAGCCCCCAACAACAGATCCATTTCGGTCGAAATATCACGCGGATCCGGGCAGCTATCGGCCTGTGCCGTCGAAGACAATGCCAGCAACATCAAAGGTATGAGCAATAAGCGTTTCATGGCGTCAGCTTAGCACATCTTTCCCCACAGGCCAAAATCACAGCCCCGTCAGAAACATGTGACCCAGCTAAACGACAACATCAGGCACCGCCTGCCCCTCTTCCTTCACCGCTTGCATGGCCACATGGGTCGAAGATTGCGCCACATAGGGAAGCGTCGAAATCGCCTCGCCCAATACCCGGCGAAAATCCCGCATATTGCGACACCGCACCTTAAGCAGGTAATCAAAATGGGCCGCCAGCATATGGCATTCCTCGACCTCTGGAATGCGGATAGCCGCTTTGTTGAATGCCTTCAGCGCCGCTTCGCGCGTGTCGGTCAGTTTAATTTCAACAAACGCAACGTGATCACGCCCCAGCCGCAGGGGATCCACAAGCGCACGATAGCCAAGGATCACGCCCTCTGCCTCCAATCGCCTTAACCGCGCCTGAGTAGGTGACTTGGACAACCCAATGTGCCCCGCCAGATCGGTGATTGAAATTCGCCCATCCGACGCCAGCGCATCCAGGATGGCACGATCGAACCGGTCCAACTCCGCCTCTCTTTTTTCCCGCATAGCACACCCTCTTCAGTCGAATTCACCGAATATTGGGAATAATTGGTGATATTTCCCGCAAAAATGTCGCTACCATATCTCAACTGACCAATCAAGTTAGCACCCCCAACAGATACAGAGGCTGCCATGCTCGACCAACATACCTACCTGCCGCAATCCGCAATTTTGCCGGGCCTGATCAAACAGGCTGACCTGACGGATGCTGACCGCGCCGCGGTCTCGGCACAGGGGGCAGATTTCGTGCGCCAAATTCGGGCGATGGACAATCCGGGACTGATGGAGGTGTTTCTCGCCGAATATGGTCTTTCGACCGATGAAGGTATCGCGCTGATGTGTCTGGCTGAAGCGCTTTTGCGCGTGCCGGATTCCGTCACCATTGATGCGTTGATCGAAGATAAGATTGCACCCTCGGATTGGGAAAAGCACCTTGGTCGCTCCACCTCTTCATTGGTCAATGCCTCGACATGGGCGTTATTGATCACTGGCAAAGTCTTGGACGAGCAGAACAAAGGGTTGGTTGGTTCCTTGCGCGGCGCCGTGAAACGGCTGGGCGAACCGGTCATCAGAACCGCCGTAGCCCGCGCCATGCGCGAAATGGGCAGCCAGTTTGTGCTGGGCCAAGACATCCAAGATGCCATGAAACGTGGGAGCAAGATGGAGGAAAAGGGCTTTACCTATTCCTACGACATGCTGGGCGAAGCGGCCCTGACCGACGGTGATGCGCGCCGCTATCAGATGGCATATGCCAATGCAATTTCGGAAATCGCCGCAAATTGTAAATCCCAAGACACGCGTGAAAACCCTGGTATCTCCGTGAAACTCTCGGCGCTTTTTCCCCGTTATGAAGTCGCCAAACGCGATCGGGTGATGCGCGAATTGGTGCCGCGTGTGACCACACTGGCCCGCCTCGCCAAAGAAGCGCAGATGGGGTTCAATATCGACGCGGAAGAGGCCGACCGCCTGTCGCTGTCGTTTGACGTGATCGAAGCGGTGCTTGCCGATGACGCCTTAGCCGGTTGGGATGGCTTCGGCGTGGTTGTACAGGCCTATGGTTTGCGCGCAGCACAGGCGCTCGACGCGCTGCATGACATGGCTGAGAAATATGACCGAAAAATCATGGTGCGCTTGGTGAAAGGTGCCTATTGGGACACAGAAATCAAGCGTGCGCAGGTCATGGGGCTCGAAGATTTTCCGCTGTTCACCTCGAAATCGGCCACCGATGTGAGTTATATCGCCAATGCGCGCAAACTCTTTGCCCTGCGCGATCGGATCTATCCACAGTTTGCCACCCACAACGCCCACACCGCCGCCGCTGTATTACACTTGGCGCAAGACATGGGGGCGACCCCGCGCGAATATGAATTCCAGCGTCTGCACGGGATGGGCGAGGGATTGCATACCATTGTAATGGCCGAAAACAAAACCCATTGCCGGATTTATGCCCCCGTGGGCGCACACCGTGATTTGCTTGCCTATCTGGTACGCCGCTTGCTTGAAAACGGCGCGAACTCTTCGTTTGTGAACCAGATTGTCGATGATTCCGTCCCCCCGGAAGTGGTCGCGGCCTGCCCGTTTGATCATCTATCCGTCCCGGCCCCTGCGATCCCAACGGGCCCGAACCTGTTCGGTAAACGGGTCAATTCCAAGGGTTACGATTTAACCCATGCTCCGCATCTGGACCTGATTGATGCTGCTCGCGCGCCTTATGAAAACGCTCAGTTCACCGCATTTCCCCTGACCGCGCAGACGCCCAAAGGGGGCGATGTCATCACCGTTAAAAACCCGGCGACGGGCGAGGATATTGGCAAAATCACATGGGCCAGCGACGCGGATTGCGCGCATGCGCTTGAGGCTGCAACGCCGTGGGATGCGGACGGCAAGACGCGCGCTGAGATCTTGAACAAAGCCGCTGACCTTTACGAGGACCGTTTTGGCCTATTTTATGCTTTGCTTGCGCGCGAAGCTGGAAAATCCATGATGGACGCCATGAATGAACTGCGAGAAGCCATTGATTTTCTAAGGTATTATGCAGATCGAATTGCGACCCTGTCCAGTCCGGCACGCGGGATTTTTACATGTATCTCGCCCTGGAACTTCCCGCTCGCGATCTTTACCGGACAAATTGCCGGGGCTTTGGCGGCGGGCAATGGCGTCTTGGCAAAACCTGCCGAACAGACCGGGTTGATCGCTTATGAAGCCGTCAAGCTTCTGCACCAGGCGGGGGTGCCTTCTGAGGTTTTGCAACTTTTGCCCGGTGACGGTGCGACAGTCGGGGCGGCGCTTACATCGGATGCACGCGTCAATGGTGTGGCCTTTACCGGCGGCACCGACACCGCAATGATCATTCGCCGGGCTATGGCCGACCATCTTGCCCCCGGCGCACCGTTTATTGCAGAGACGGGTGGTCTGAATGCGATGATCGTAGACAGCACTGCGCTACCTGAACAAGCGGTACGCGACATTACTGCCTCCAGCTTTCAATCTGCCGGGCAGCGTTGCTCCGCCCTGCGTTGTCTCTATGTGCAAGAGGATGTGGCCAAGGCGGTCACTGAGATGCTGATCGGGGCGACCAAAGAAATGTCGATCGGCACCCCATGGCATCTGTCCACCGATATAGGCCCGGTGATTGATGACGATGCGATGGCAGGCATCCGTGCGCATGTTGACATCGCCCGTTCTGAGGGGCGTGTGATCTATGAAGGCAGCGTGCCCAAAGAGGGTCATTTTGTGGCTCCGACAATTATCAAGATCAACGCGATCACGGATCTCGAGCGGGAGATCTTTGGCCCTGTGCTGCATCTGATCACCTTTAAGGCAGGTGAGCTTGATAAGGTCATCGATGACGTGAACGCCACGGGATACGGGCTAACATTTGGGCTGCACACCCGCATCGACGCGCGTGTCCAGCATGTGGCGGAGCGAATTTCGGCGGGCAATATCTACGTGAACCGTAACCAGATCGGTGCGGTTGTCGGGTCACAACCCTTTGGTGGAGAGGGACTTTCGGGGACCGGCCCCAAAGCAGGCGGCCCAATGTATGTCGATCGGTTCTGCATGCCAACCGCGGCAAGCGCAGCACCAGCCAACCTATCCGTGCAGCTGCCCGGCCCAACCGGAGAGCTCAACCGTCTGTCAATGCATTTACGCCCGGCGCTATTGTGCCTGGGACCAGATAAAGCCACCGCGGAAGCACAAGCCAAGATCGTGCGTGGATTGGGCGGCGAAGCGATTGTTGCAGCGGATTTAAGCCCTGATGCCCTTTTGGCATATGGCCCCATCGGCGGCGTGATTTGGGAAGGCTCGACGGAGATGGCGCGCAAGTTCGTGCAAGCACTGGCCGCGCGCAGCGGGGCAATTGTGCCGCTGATCACCGGATCACTCACCCTAAATGACGTTTGGCATGAACGTCATCTTTGTGTGGATTTGACGGCCTCTGGTGGCAACGCTGAACTGTTGCAATTGTCGTCCAAACAGGCGCAAGCCAGCTAATCCCCCCCGCCGGGTTAAGTCACAGTCGATAACAGCTTGACCCGGCGGGAAAAAATCCTTTTTGTCGGGTCATGATACCGATCAGAGACCATAACCCTTCGCTGCGGGTGCCATATGTGACCTACGCGCTGATTGGCATCAATCTCGCGGTTTTTCTAGCCATGTGGCCCCTTCGCGGCAATGAACATGCATTGGCCGAGGTATATTTCACCTATGGTGCCGTGCCCGTTGAGGTGTGGCGTGGCGGCGAAATCCACACGCTCGTCACGTCAATTTTCCTGCATGGCGGCTTCATGCATTTTGCGGGTAACATGTTGTTTTTGTGGATTTTTGGGGACAACCTGGAGGATCTACTGGGCCATATCCGTTTTGCGCTGTTTTATCTTGCGACGGGCATCGGGGCGAGTGTGGTACAGATATTGGCCGACCCCGGCAGCGCCGTGCCAATTGTTGGTGCATCCGGCGCAATTGCGGGAATTATGGGGGGGTATTTGCTGCTTTTTCCGCGGGCACGGGTCGACGTATTGTTTATTATCGTGATCTTTTTCAAAGTGATCCCATTTCCCGCCTGGGCCATGCTGATGATCTGGTTTGCCCTTCAGCTTTGGGGGGGCGTTGCCAATTTTGGCGCGCAGGGCGGCGTTGCCTATTGGGCCCATATCGGCGGGTTTGTGGTTGGATTTCTGGCCATGCTTCCATACTGGCGACGGCTGGGGGCAACACGTTATTGGCAGATAACGGATGGCCATCCGGATCATCCTGTGGCGCATTACCGGTTTCAGAAAAGCCACATACCAGCGGTTCGGAGAAAGAAGTGACACAAGATCAACATCACGGATCCTGCCATTGTGGCGCGGTGGAGTTTGAGGTGGTTTTGTCCGCGGGGCTAACCAGTGCAGTGCGCTGTAATTGTTCCTATTGTTCGCGCCGTGGCACCATCGCTGTCACCGCCCAAGTGGGTGATCTGACGATCACAAAAGGGGCCAATCACATTCGTGATGTACCAATGGAACACAAAGGTCGCAAAACATTGGTTCTGTCCAACCTGTGGGATCTCCACCCATCATCAGCGCCGCTCGAACCCGAATGAATTTGGGGTGAATGCCGCCTGTCTGGACGGGGTAAAGGTGTGGGAAATAGACCAGGTGGCCTGGACCGATGGGCGCAACCATTCCAAAGACCGCTGACACCCTGTGCTGGGCGTTCAGCCGTCCATGTCAGTGTTTTCGACTGTTTTGCTGAGCTGATTGGCCAAGCCGGGAATATTGGCCCCAACCGTAAATGCGGCGGCCATGCCAAGCATCACGGTCACGGCGGTGAGTACAATCCAGTCGACGGTAACGGCGCCGTCTTCGTCGCGGATCTGGCCTCGCAATCGGGCTATGAGTACAAATATCTGTTCCATAAAGCTGTTTTTGCCGAAAAATGGGGCCAAACTGTGACGCGTTAGGGTTAAATTTACGAAACGCCCCTTTGCTGACCTCGGAAATCGGGATGCGAAAAAAAACGGGCCCGCTAAGGCCCGCTTTTAATATAACATTTCTTAGCGGTCGTCGGGCGGGTTAGTCCCGGATGACTTTGGCAAACTTTTCAAAGATCTGCTCGTTGGCCACGATCAGTTCGCCGTCTTCCAGAATGTTGCCTGCCGGATCGATCGGCTGCACAAATGCGCCAGCCTCTTTGGCAATCACCAAACCAGCGGCGATATCCCATGAGTTCAGGCGGCGTTCCCAATAGCCATCGTAACGCCCCGCGGCCACATAGGCCAAATCAAGCGCGGCAGAGCCAAAGCGGCGCACACCAGCGGTTGCCGGCAGCAAGCGCGCCAGATCCTGAAGGGTGGCTGGCAGGTCGGAACGGCCCCCAAAGGGCAGACCCGTTGCAAAAATGCTTTCGATCATGCGCGAACGGCCCGAGGCACGCAAACGGGTTTGGTTCATCCAAGCGCCCGCGCCTTTTTCGGCGATGAACATCTCGTCTTTGGCGGCGTCAAAAATGACCCCAGCCACCACTTCGCCTTTATGCTCCAGCGCAATCGAGATTGCCCAATGTGGCAGACCGTGCAGATAGTTGGTGGTGCCGTCCAGTGGGTCAACGATCCAACGACGTGTCGGGTCTTTGCCCTCTTGGGCGCCCCCCTCTTCGCCGATCCAACCATAGTTGGGGCGTGCTTCCATCAGCTCTTCTTTGATGATCTCTTCAGCAGCAATATCGGCCTTGCTGACAAAGTCACCCGCGCCTTTTGTCGACACCTGAAGGTTCTCGACCTCGCGGAAGTCTTTCACAAGGCTGCGGCCTGCGGCACGCGCGGCTTTGATCATCACGTTGAGGTTGGCACTGAATTGCATGGGGGCGCTCCTAAAGTCTCAGAGCGCGCGTATAAGCCTTATATAAGCCTTTGCCAAGTTTTCTTATGCTTAAAGCCCCCAAGAATTCGCATGTCCGCTATGTTTCTGGCGATCCCCGCGTCTAACGCTGCATTTTCACGGGTTCCGAGCGGCACAGCCGGATCATATGCGCCATAAACGCCACCATCGTGTCCTCTTCGCGGGTGGCGGCATACATCCGTTTGGACAGGCCGCTTTCTGTCAGGCGTTTGGTCACATAATCGGGATTGTGTTTCACCGATCTTAGCACCCAATCCGGCATCACAGACACACCACGCCCCGCGGCCACCAGCATCAGGATCACCTCGGTCATTTCAACCTGACGCACCACACGCGGTTCCACCCGTTCGGGGGTCAGCAGGGCTGTGAAAAGATCAATTTTGGACCGTTCAACAGGATAGGTCAGCACCATTTCTTCTTCGAAATCTTCAGCGTCTATGAATTCTTTTGCCGCAAGGGGATGATTTGCCGCCGCCACAAACCGTGGTTCATAGTCAAACAGAGGCGTGAAATTGACACCGGGCATATCCACGGGATCCGAAGTTATCACAAAATCAACTTCCTCGCGGCGCAGCGCCTCAAGCGCATCAAAAGCCAAGCGTTGACGAATGTCCAAATCCACCTCTGGCCAAGCATGGCGCAATTTGTCCAGCACCGGAAACAACCAGTCAAAACACGCGTGGCATTCAATGGCGATGTGCAACCGGCCTGAACGACCTTCGTGCAACGCGCGAAACTCCTCCTCGATCGCGGAAATTTCTGGCAACACCCGCTCCGCCAGGCGCAAAAGCTTTACCCCAGCCGGTGACAGTTTCATTGGCTTGGTGCGGCGATGAAACAACTCCATCCCAACTTGATCTTCCAACCCTTTGATTTGGTGGCTCAACGCAGATTGGGTAATGTGCAGAATATCCGCAGCACGCGCCAAATTGCCGGCCTGATGGATGGCGCGGATGGTGCGCAGATGGCGAAACTCAATATACATGTGCATCTTTCATATTCTTCGTGAGAATTATGAAATTGTCTCACATCACGAAATCAGACACAAGAGGTCAACGACACACGCGACCCAAAGACAAAACAGCCGAGGCTTCCGATGACCACCCCGAACATCTCATTTGAGTTTTTCCCCCCCCAATCGCTCGAAGCAAGCTGGCGCCTGTGGGACACGGTGCGCGATCTGGCCCCGCTGGACCCAGGCTTTGTGTCGGTCACCTACGGTGCGGGCGGCACGACACGCGATCTGACCCATGATGCGGTTGGGCTGATCCACAAGCAATACGGGCTGAACGTGGCGGCGCATTTGACATGTGTGGATGCGACACGCAAAGAAACCCTCGCGATTGCAAAGTCTTACGCGGATGTTGGCGTGAAAGAGATTGTTGCCCTGCGTGGCGATGCCCCAAAAGGATCCGACACATTCACCCCCCACAAAGACGGGTTTTCCAATTCAGTGGAGTTGATTGAAGCCCTGTCTGACACCGGGGATTTTCACATCCGTGTTGGCGCCTATCCCGAACCACACCCGGAAGCCGACGACATGCAAGCCTGTGTAGATTGGTTGAAGCGCAAAGTGGATGCAGGCGCACATTCCGCCATCACACAATTTTTCTTTGAGGCTGACACCTTTCTGCGGTTCCGCGACGCCTGTGTTGCTGCGGGGATCACCGTGCCAATTATTCCTGGCGTCCTGCCGATTGAGAATTGGTCCGGCGTGCGCAAATTCGCCACCAGCTGCGGCACCACCGTTCCCGCATGGTTGGACGATGCGTTTGACAAAGCCAAACGCGACGATCGCGAAGACCTTTTGGCCACCGCCCTTTGTACCGAGCTGTGCAGCGACCTGACCGACGAAGGGGTTGAGGATTTACACTTCTATACGCTCAATAAACCCGCGCTGACCCGCGACATTTGTCATGCCCTTGGCGTGACACCGAAAGTACAGCTGCAGAACGTGGCCTAATCAAGTTCACCAAGCACCTTTTGTTCCAAGGTGTTCCCTGTCGAAAGGCGTGGTCCTTGGATCACGTCTTTTGCGTTTGTGAACCAAACACGCCGCTGCGTCACACTGGACGCGCCGTCGTTGCACCCACACTGTATCCACATCTAAGGGAGCGCGACATGACCACAGCAACATCAATGCAAGACCTGTTGACCGGCGAAGAGCTGTTAAAAATCTCTGGGTTGGAGTTCATGCAGCAAACCCTTGCAGGCACCCTGCCCCGCCCGCCCATTTCGGTTGGTCTGAATTACACGCTGTATGCCGTTGAAGATGGCAAAGTGGCATTTCGTGGCACGCCGGAATTTGAGCATTGCAACCCCATGGGAACAGTCCACGGGGGCTGGTACGGCACCCTGTTGGACAGTTGCATGGCCTGTGCGGTCATGACCAAAGTGCCCAAAGGGTCGGTCTATACCACCTTGGAATTCAAGGTAAATATCATCCGTTCCATCCCGCCGGGAACAAAGGTTGAGGCGGTTGGTGTCACGCAACACACGGGCCGTTCAACAGGGGTGGCCTCTGGGGAATTGCGCGGGGTGGCAGACGGGAAGCTTTACGCCACCGGGTCCACCACCTGCATCATCATGAAGCTTGACTAGGGCCTTGGCGGGCTAGGCCGTCAGCCGTTGCACCGTGACCAAATCTGCTTTGCCATAGCCGTTAAATCGCGTGCCCATGGCAATGGAATAGGCCCCCATGCCGTCAAACAAGACATAATCCCCCTCATCCAAACCTTCTGGCAAAGCCAAGGGATCGGGCAGCCGGTCAATGCTGTCACAGGTTGGGCCATAGATCACACGCGGACGCCCGTCACACGCCAGTTCTGAGGCATCAGATTGCAAACAACGCACCCGATCCACGGTGCCAATTTGGTGGGCTTCTGCCAAACCGCCATAGATCCCATCATTCAGAAACACCGTGCCATCCTGACGCACCGCTTTCACGCGCGTGGCGAGGGTAAAGGCTTCTGCCACCATAGCGCGTCCCGGCTCACACACCAAAGTTGGGGCATTATCGCCAAAATACGCCTGTTTTGCCGATTTAATCCCGGCAAAGATCGCCTCAAGATCAGGGGCGACACCACGGTTTGATGCGTACCCTCCGCCCACGTTGAGGCGCGCCAGTGTCACATTCGCCGCTTTCGCCACATCCGCGCAGACCTCGATGTAATGCATCCACACCTTGGGGTCGGCGCATTGGGTGCCCGGATGAAAGGTCATCGAAGTGATGTAACCCGCTGCGTTCACAGCCTTCAAAAGGGCAACGGCCTCTTCTGGATCCGCCCCGAACTTCTCGCCAAAGTGATAGGCCGCACCCTCCACCGGCAGGCACAGACGTACAGAAATCTCCACCCCATCGGTGGGAACCTGCGCCCGCAATTTTTCAAATTCACGCATAGAATCAATCGAGTACGACACCACGCCCATCTCAACCGCCACAGCGATCTCTTCTGGTGTGCGCACCGGATTGTTGTAATGCAGCGCCACATCCGGCGAAACCGCACGCAGTTCGCGCATTTCCACGGGGCTGGCCACATCAAAAGCCGACAGACCAGACGCCACCAGATTTTCCAACACAACCTTTGTGTCATTGGCCTTGACCGCATAGGTCACCAAGCCGTCAAACCCGTCAATGAAACGGCGAGCCGTTGCCTGAAGCACAGCGGGCGCAAAATACATCACGGGGCCGGTAGGATTGGCGGCCTTTAGATGCGATGTCACGGTGGTCCAGATAGAAGGTTGTCTGCTCATTTGATCCTCGTTCGCGTGTTCTTCTTTCAGATTCTTTATCTTGACCGTCGATTTCCAGTGTGACTTCGGGCAAAATGCATGTAATTAACCGACTAAATGACGCGCCTTACGAACAAATGGACGACCGATGGGAAAAACAATGGATGAAACGGACCGCGAACTGATTGCGCAGCTTGAACAAAATGCCCGATTGCCGGTTGCGACATTGGCCCGGCGATTGGGTTTGGCACGCTCGACCGTGCAGGCCAGAATTGAGCGTCTGGAAGAACGCGGGATTATTGCGGGTTATGCGCTAAAACTTGGCGATGAGGCACGCGGTGACGTCATCCGCGCCACCGTTCTTATTCAGATTGAGCCGCGCTCGGCGCCGGCTGTGGTGTCACGGTTGAAAACGCTGACCCAAGTGGAAACCGCACACACGGCCTCTGGCCGGTTCGACATGATTTTACGTCTGGCCGCCACCTCCACCGCGCATCTTGATCAAGCCTTGGACATTATCGGCGAAATTGATGGGGTCCGAGGATCAGAAAGCTTGATCCACCTCTCGACGCGCATCGACCGATTGGGGTAACATTCTTTCAAGAATGACATTTTTATCAATAACATGCTGAGAATTCTATGCCCGTGACCACCTATCCCACCGCCCCTATTGACGGACAGGTTCCGGGGACATCTGGCTTGCGGAAAAAGACGCAGGTATTTTCCAGTCCGGGCTATTTGGAAACCTATGTGCAGGCGGTGTTGAATGCCATTGGCGCCCCCGGAAAGACGCTCGTCTTGGGCGGCGATGGGCGGTTTTTTAATGACACGGCAAGTGCGATCATTTTGCGTATGGCGGCGGCCAATGGTGTGGCCAAAGTGATCGTCGGTCAGAACGGCATCCTATCAACCCCAGCCGCCAGTCACTTGATCCGCTTGCGCAAAGCGGATGGAGGGATCATTCTGTCCGCCAGCCACAATCCTGGTGGTCCTGACGGTGATTTCGGCTTGAAATACAACATTGCAAACGGGGGACCTGCGCCGGAATCCGTGACCGATGAAATCGTCTCTAAAGCGACGACCATCACCGAATATCATATGACCGACACCGCCGCCCCATCGCTGAGCCAAGTGGGAACCTTGACCCTGGACGGCATGACCCTTGAGGTTGTGGACCCGGTCGAAGACTATGCCGTCCTGATGGATGAGCTTTTTGAAATGCCTGCCATTCGGGCCCTATTTGCCTCTGGTTTCAGAATGCGTTTTGACGCGATGCACGCGGTGACCGGCCCATATGCAAAAGAAATCCTTGTGAACAGATTGGGCGCCCATCCGAATACGGTGCTGAACGGCGCGCCCCTTAAAGACTTTGGCGCCCAAATCGGGGGGGGCCACCCAGACCCGAACCCCGTCTGGGCCAAACCGCTATATGATCTGATGATGGACGAGGACGCCCCTGATTTTGCCGCCGCCTCTGATGGCGATGGGGATCGCAATATGATCTTGGGGCGCGACATTTATGTCACCCCGTCAGACAGCCTTGCGGTCTTGGCGGCAAATGCTGATCTTGCGCCGGGATATGCGGGTGGGATTAACGGGATCGCCCGGTCCATGCCCACCTCTGGCGCCTCTGATCGGGTGGCCAAAAAGCTGGGCATCGAAGCTTTTCAAACCCCAACTGGATGGAAATATTTCGGCACGCTTTTGGATGCGGGTCGCGCGACCCTTTGCGGCGAGGAAAGTGCGGGGACCGGTTCCAATCATGTGCGGGAAAAAGACGGGCTTTGGGCGGTGCTGTTGTGGCTCAACATCCTTGCTGTACGTCGCGAAAGCGTGGCGGACATCTTAACCGCACATTGGGCGGAATTTGGCCGCAACTATTACTCGCGCCATGATTACGAAGCTGTGGACAGCGGCTTGGCCGAGGGGATCGTCGCCGATTTACGCGCACGCCTCGACACACTTGCCGGCACAACCGCCGCCGGAAGCTTGGTAACCAGCGCAGAAGAGTTCGCCTATACCGATCCAGTGGATGGCAGCCACACCACAAACCAGGGCTTGATCATCAGTTTTGAGGGCGGCGCGCGCGCCATGCTGCGCCTGTCTGGCACCGGGACAGAGGGCGCAACCATTCGCGTTTACCTCGAAAACTACGCAGGCCCCGAGGAGGATCATTCGCTGGACGCCCAAGTCGCGCTAAAGGATGTGATTGCCGCAACAGAAGAGATCACCGGAATTCGCACGCGCACAGGGCGCGACCACCCCGATGTGATCAGTTAAGTGGGGCAAGCCCCAGTTTTCTGCCTCCGGCGGGGATATTTTCAGAAAGAGGAAAAGCGAAGACAGGCGGTGGCCCTTCCCCTTTGCGTTCCATGCGGTTAAACCCCAGTGAACATGTGATATGACGGGACAGAACCATGGCCATGGACAAGACTTTTGACGCAGCATCTGCTGAGGCGCGGATTTACAAAACCTGGGAAGAGGCTGGCGCCTTTAAGGCGGGCGCAAATGCAAAGCCCGGGGCGGACAGCTTTACCATCATGATCCCGCCGCCAAATGTGACCGGTGCGCTGCATGTGGGCCATGCGTTCAACAACACACTTCAGGATATTTTGGTGCGCTGGCACCGGATGCGCGGCTTCAACACGCTGTGGCAACCGGGCCAGGACCACGCGGGCATTGCCACGCAATTGCAAGTCGAAAAGATGCTGGCAGAAACCCAGCAACCGGGTCGACGCGAATTGGGACGCGAGGCGTTTTTGGGCAAGATCTGGGAATGGAAAGGCGAATACGGCTCTACCATTATCAACCAGTTGAAACGTTTGGGATCCACCTGCGACTGGTCACGCAACGCCTTCACCATGGCCGGTGCGCCGGGTGATCCGCGCACGGGGCACGAAAACTCCGCCAACTTCCACGATGCCGTGCTGAAAGTCTTTGTCGACATGTACGATAAGGGGTTGATTTATCGCGGCAAACGTCTGGTCAATTGGGACCCGCATTTTGAAACTGCGATCTCGGATCTTGAGGTTGAAAACATTGAGACCCCCGGTCACATGTGGCATTTCAAATACCCGCTGGCCGGGGGCGCGACCTATACTTACGTCGAGAAAGACGAAGATGGGAATGTGACCCTGACGGAAGAGCGTGACTATATTTCCATCGCCACGACCCGGCCGGAAACCATGTTGGGGGATGGCGCGGTGGCCGTGCACCCCGATGACGAACGTTACGCGCCTATTGTTGGCAAGCTTTGTGAAATTCCGGTTGGGCCAAAAGAGCATCGCCGCCTGATCCCGATTATCACCGATGAATACCCGGAAATGGATTTTGGGTCCGGTGCGGTGAAAATCACTGGCGCGCATGACTTTAACGACTATCAAGTTGCCAAGCGCGGCGGCATCCCGATGTATTCGCTGATGGACACCCGTGGGGCCATGCGGGCGGACGGTCGCCCTTATGATGAAGAAGCGGCCATCGCCCAGCGTATTGCCAATGGCGAAGAGGATTTTGACGAGGCAAAGATCGCCGCGATGAACCTTGTGCCGGATGAATACCGTGGTTTGGATCGCTTTGAGGCCCGCACCAAAGTCATCGCTGACATCACCGCCGAAGGGCTGGCGGTGATGACCACGGTGACCAAAACCATAAAAGACGACGAAGGCAACGAGACTGAGGTCACCGAGACCGTGCCTTATGTTGAAGCAAAGCCAATCATGCAGCCGTTTGGGGATCGTTCCAAGGTTGTCATTGAACCGATGCTGACCGATCAGTGGTTTGTGGACGCCAAAGAAATCGCTGGTCCCGCGCTGGACGCAGTGCGCAACGGTGACGTGAAGATCATGCCCGAAAGTGGCGAGAAGACCTTTTATCATTGGCTGGAAAATATCGAGCCTTGGTGTATTTCCCGCCAGCTGTGGTGGGGGCATCAGGTGCCGGTTTGGTATGGGTTTGATCTGTCCGGCGAAGGATATCACGACGATGAAAATGATGGCGCGCTTGATTTGGTCGAAATGCTCCGCCTGTTGTGGGAACAAGACTTTTTACCGGGTCACGAAAAAAGCCACGCAGCCGCCAGCTTTGACGATGTCGTCAAACAGTTTTCAGATGTTCTGGACGGTTTGCCGACCCCGTTGAACGGGGCCCGTGTGGTTGAGGTGGCGGATCGCGCAGCCGCAACCCATATGTTAGCAGAATGCCTCGCGGCTTACGAAATGGATCAGGATCCGACCAAATTGGTCTACCCTGTTTGGCGCGACCCTGATGTGCTCGACACTTGGTTCTCCTCCGGCCTCTGGCCCTTTGGCACGCTGGGCTGGCCAAACGACACCCAAGAACTGGCGGATTACTTCCCCGGCGACGTGTTGATCACCGGGCAAGACATCCTGTTTTTCTGGGTCGCGCGGATGATGATGATGGGTCAGGCTGTGACGGGACAAAACCCGTTCCACACGGTGTACCTGCATGGTCTTGTGCGTGATGAGAAGGGCAAGAAGATGTCTAAAACCACGGGCAATGTGATTGACCCGCTGGAAATCATTGACGAATTCGGCGCCGATGCGCTGCGCATGACCAACACGGCGATGGCGTCGATCGGTGGGGTGCTGAAGCTTTCAACCGAGCGCATTGCGGGGTATCGCAATTTCGGCACCAAAATCTGGAACGCCGCCCGCTTTGCCGAGATGAACGAGTGCAAACCATCTGCGGATTTTGACCCGTCGGCCACCACGCAAACCGTGAACCGCTGGATCATTTCAGAGACCGCCAAAGCGCGGATCATGGTGGATGAAGCGCTGGATGCTTACCGTTTCAACGACGCCGCTCTGGGTTTGTATGCCTATACGTGGGGCAAGGTGTGCGACTGGTATGTTGAATTTTCAAAACCTCTGTTGAACTCGGATAATGAGGCCGTTGTCGCCGAGACCCGCGCGACCATGGCATGGGTGATTGATCAATGCCTGATCATGTTGCACCCGATCATGCCGTTCATCACCGAAGAGCTTTGGGGCCAAATCGCAGACCGCGACACCATGCTGATCCACGCAGAATGGCCCACTTACGGCGCTGAACTGGTGGATGAGGATGCCGCACGCGAGATGAACTGGGTGATTTCCCTGATCGAAAACATCCGTTCCGCGCGCGCGCAAATGCATGTGCCTGCTGGTTTGAAAATCCCCGTGATCATGCAAGACCTTGACGACAAAGGCCGCAAGGCGCTTGGCGAAAATCAGGGCTTGGTCACGCGTATGGCCCGCATCGACAGCATCACGGAAATGGCCGATCTGCCCAAGGGCTGTATCACCGTGCCCGTGGATGGCGGCACCTTTGCCCTGCCGCTGGCCGACATCATTGACGTGAACGAGGAAATTGCCCGGCTTGAGAAATCTCTGGGCAAGCTTGCCAAAGAGCTGGGCGGTCTGCGCGGACGATTGAAAAATCCGAAGTTTGCGGAAAGCGCCCCTGCTGACGTGGTTGAGGAAACCCGCCAGAACCTGGTCGCACGTGAGGCAGAGGAAGCCAAGCTTTTGGGGGCTTTGGATCGTTTGAAAGAGATCTAATCTTTTGAAAACACGCTATAAAGGCCGGGCGAGATGCTCGGCCTTTTGCGTTTTCGGTCAGTGGATCACACGTTCCACGGCGCGCATCATGCCCATGGATTTGTCATAGACAAGCTCCAACACCCTGCGGGCTGGGGGAGATTTGGCAAGCGTGACAGCGGTTTGTGGGGCGGCGCGAAGGCTTGCTGCGGCGGCGGCACTGGTCAGAAACAAACGTCTGCTCATTTGGGGCATATTGGCCTCCTGAATTTTGCTATGGCAACGTAAAGTTGCGAACCATTCTCATGTAAGGTCAATTTACCCATTTTCAAGCGTGGCCGCTCTTGTACCCTTCACGACAGCCTGTTCTAACATCCTTATGACCAAGACTTACGCTCGCCTGACCCCGCTCGCCAAAACGCTTCCTGCCGCCGTTCCATTTGTGGGCCCGGAAACACAAGAACGTGCGCGAGGGCGGGCTTTTGATGCGCGTCTTGGGGCAAATGAGAATGTCTTTGGCCCCTCGCCCAAAGCCGTCGCCGCGATGCAAAAGGCCGCCAGTGAGGCGTGGATGTATGGGGACCCGGAAAACTATGATTTGCGCAACGCCCTGAGCGCACATCACAATATCCCAACTGAGAGCATCTTGGTGGGGGAAGGCATCGACGGCATTTTGGGCTATCTCGTGCGGCTGTTGATCCAACCGGGTGACAAGGTGGTCACCTCGCAGGGGGCCTATCCGACGTTTAACTATCATGTTGCGGGCTTTGGCGGCGAACTTGTGACGGTCCCTTACAAAAACGACCACGAAGACCCAGAGGCGTTGATCGCAAAAGCCAACGAGGTCGGCGCCAAGCTTGTCTATATCGCCAACCCAGACAACCCGATGGGCACATGGCACGATGCCGCCCGTATTCAGACGATGATCGACGCTGTGCCCGAAGGCTGTCTTTTGGTGTTGGATGAAGCCTATATCGAATTTGCGCCCGAAGGCACGGCCCCTGCGCTGGATCCAAACGATCCGCGCGTCATCCGTATGCGCACGTTTTCAAAGGCTTACAGCCTTGCGGGCGCACGCGTCGGATATGCGATTTCACATCCGGAGCTGATCACGGCCTTTAACAAGATCCGCAATCATTTTGGCATGTGCCGGATTTCGCAAGCGGGCGCTTTGGCGGCGTTAGAGGATGCAGACTATCTTACGGAGACGCAAAACAACATCGCCAAGGCACGCACACGGATCGACGACATTGCCCGCGAGAATGGCCTGAGCACCCTGCCCTCCGGTACAAATTTTGTCGCCATTGATTGCGGTCAGGATGGAGACTTCGCCCGTAAGGTTCTGGCAGCGCTGGTAAAGCGGAACCTCTTTGTGCGCATGCCCTTTGCGGCCCCACAGGACCGATGCATTCGCCTGTCAGCAGGCCGCCCTCAGGATCTTGATGTGTTTGCCGCAGCTTTGCCTGATGCGTTGAGAGAGGCCCGCAACTAACGGCCCGCTCAACCAAGAGTGTTCGTTCAAGCTTCCGCCATGACCTTCGCCATGGCCTCTAGGGCGCCCTCGCCATGTGGAATGTTTAGCGCCGTCAAACCCGCTTCGATTGCGGACAAGGCCCCCATCACCATATGCGCGTTCACATGCCCCATGTGGCCCAACCGGAAAAAACCCGTGCTGTCGGGGTCTTCGTCGGTGCCCATTCCCAGTCCGATCCCCAAGGTCACGCCCATTTTGGCCTCGCACCATTCGCGCAATCGAAGCCCGTTTGGCGCCCCAATCCCAACCGAGGTCACAGCGCAGGATCGGTTGGCACGATCGGCCACATTCAACGCCACGGGCCCCGCATTTGCCCATGCGTCAAAAGTCGCCCAAATCGCGCGGGCAAGATGTTCATGCCGCGCCCAAACCGCTTCAATTCCGCCTTCGTCCTCTATCATCGCAAGGGCAGCACGTAGGCCATAAAGGTGATGCGTTGGCGGCGTTCCCCCAAAATACTGCCACAGCTGGTCGGGATTTTTACGTGGCTCCCAATCCCAGTAATTGGACACACGGGGCAGTTCCTGGCGTGCCGCCACCGCCTTTTCATTAAAAAACACAAAGCCCAACCCCGGCGGAACCATCATTCCCTTTTGGCTGGCCCCGACCATCACATCCACCCCCCAAGCGTCCATTTCAAAACGTTCGGCACCAAAAGACGCGATGCAATCAGCCATCAACAGTGCGGGGTGGTCTGCGTGATCCATCGCCGCCCGTATCGCTGCGATATCGTTTTTCACCGAGCTTGACGTATCCACATGCGTGGCGAGCACGGCCTTAATCTCATGATTGTGATCCTCACGAAGGACAGCGGCCACATGTGCCGCATCCACTGGCGTTGCATTGCCGAAGTCCATCACCTGTGGGGTAGCCCCAAGTGAGCAAGCCATTTCAGCCCATCCATGACCAAATCGACCCGTGCAAAGAGACAGAACCTTATCACCGGGGGCAAGAACATTGGACAAAGCCGCCTCCCATGCGCCATGCCCATTGGCGATATAGATCGTCGCAAAATGTCTGGTGCGCGCCACATTTTTCAACCCGGACATGATCCCCGGCATCATATCCACCAGCTCGCCCGCGTAAATATTGGGGGCTGCGGTGTGCATGGCTTGCAACACACGATCGGGCATAACCGAGGGGCCAGGGATGGCCAGATAACTGCGTCCATGGGCAAGCGACATGGGAAACCTCACTGTGAGTTTATTGTTTTCATTAGGGGTAAGGCGCGAACAAAGACCCGTCAACGCGGGCGCCATTCAAATTTGTGACGCTCATCAGAATAGTTATTTATGGATCCGGTAAAAAGTACGTTGCTTGTCTGCCCCGGCCTTTGACGATACACCGGTGGAAACCCGGCGACCAGATCTGCGGAGCGCGTATGTTTTCGACCCTTTATGCCAAGATCAAGGCCAAAGAACGCGCGTGGAAGCACGGGTTTGGCATGGATATCTCAACCCCAAAAGCGCGCCGTTCCGCCCGCACGCATAACAATTTGGTGGATCATGCGTTTTTGCGCCGTATGCTGCCCAATCGTTATCAATTGTCAGATGACGCGTGGCGGTCAAACCAGCCTGACCCCGTACATTTTCCCGCATTGTCCGAAATTGGCATCAAGTCGGTAATCAACCTGCGCGGGGCAGATGTGTATTCGTATTACCTTTTTGAAAAAGAGGCCTGTGCGGATTATGGCATGGCCCTTTACGACCTGCCGCTTGAAGCGCGTGAACTGTTGCCCGCCGAGCAATATTTGGCGTTGTTTGATCTGATGGACCAAGTGGAAAAACCAATGCTGATCCATTGCAAATCAGGCGCAGACCGCACCGGGTTGGCGGCGGCCTTTTACATGATTGATTATCAGGGTGCGCCCGTTGAAGAGGCCGCCAAGCAACTGTCGATCAAATATGCTCATCAGCATTGGTCAAAGGCGGGGATATTGGACCATGTGATTGCAGCCTACAGGGATCACATCCAGGCCGACCCAATGCCAATCCGCGACTGGATCCGCGACTATTATGACCCAGAGGCGCTGACCGCATCGTTTAACGACAAGCGCAATGGGCGGAGCGATACATGAGTGACGTCAAGCAATCTACCGCAATGAAGGACCCAATGATCCGCTGGCTTTGGCGCGGGTACTTACGGGCGTATCGCCTGCCGTTGGTGATTGCCGTTTTACTGATGGCGACCGAAGGCATAGCCCTTGGCGGGTTAAGTTATATGATCAAGCCAATGTTTGACACCGCTTTTGCGGGCGGATCGACCGCCGCAATTTTTGGCGTGGCGGCGATGGTCGCAGGCATTTTTGTGGTGCGCGCAATCTCTGCCTTTGGCCATAAAACGCTGATGGTTCATGTGGGACAGCGGGTGGCCGCGCGGCTGCAATCAAACATGGTGACGCATATGCTCACCCTTGATAGCAACTATTTCCGTGACAATTCACCGGGCACATTGATGGAACGGGTACGTGGTGATGCGCAGGCGATCGCCACCATTTGGGAGGTGGTTCTCTCGGCGGTGGCGCGCGATGTTGTGTCGTTATTGGCACTGCTTGGCGTGGCGTTTTGGATCGACTGGGTTTGGGTGCTGATCGCGGTGGCAGCTGCCCCCATCCTCACCATCCCAGTCGGCATCTTGCAAAAGCGCGTGCGCCGCACCACAACCGACAGCCGCGCCTCGGCCGCGCAAATCTCAACCCGATTGGATGAGATTTTCCACGGCATCAATCAGATCAAACTCGCAGGCGCAGAGACACGAGAGCGCGGCCGGGTAGAGAATGAGATTGATACCTTTGCCTCGACCCATTTGAAAAGCCAGATCAGCCAGGCCGGTATCGTCGCGCTTATCGACATTATCGCCGCGATCGGCTTTTTTGGTGTGCTGTTCTACGGTGGCCTACAGATCGTTGCCGGTGAAAAAACGGTGGGCGAGTTCATGTCTTTCTTCACCGCCATGGCGCTGGTTTTTGACCCTATGCGCAATCTGGGCCGTGTGTCAGGCGCATGGCAAGCCGCGCTTGCCAGTCTGGAACGCATCCGCGATGTTTTTAACACCCGCGCGACAATCCTGTCGCCAGCCACGCCAAAACGACTGTCTGGCCCAGCCCAAAACGCCGATATCGTGCTAAGCAATGTTCAGTTTTCCTATGGTGATACGCCGGTTTTAAAAGGCGCAAGTTTTACCGCAAACGCGGGCCAAACCACCGCCCTTGTCGGCGCCTCTGGCGCTGGGAAAAGCACTGTGTTCAACCTGCTTACGCGCTTGTCTGACGCGGGCAAGGGTAGCATCACCATCGGCGGCACCAATATTACTGACCTGCCATTGGATCAACTGCGCGCGCTTTATTCCGTGGTCAGCCAAGAGGCGCTGCTGTTTGATGAGACACTGCGCGATAACATCTTGATGGGCCGCGATAACGTGTCCGATACCAGCCTAAACCACGCACTGAAAACCGCCCATGTGGCCGATTTTCTGCCGCAACTGGAACAAGGGATCGACACCCCGGCCGGGCCGCGAGGGTCAAACCTTTCGGGGGGGCAGAAACAACGGGTTGCTATTGCGCGTGCTGTGTTACGAGATGCGCCCGTCCTTTTGTTGGACGAGGCCACATCTGCCCTTGATGCAAAGTCCGAAAAGCTCGTGCAAGACGCGCTGGATCAACTCTCCGAAGGGCGCACCACACTGGTCATTGCCCATCGCCTTTCCACCATCCAAGCGGCGGATAAAATCGTCGTGATGGATCACGGCAAAGTGGTCGATCAAGGCACCCATGATGAACTTCTTGCGCGCGGCGGCATCTATGCCCAACTCCATGCGTTACAGTTCAAAGACAGTGGGCCAACCGCAGAAGAGAAAGCGCTCGGCAATTCCCGCACCATTGCCTCCCCCCCCGGTGCAAAGAAATTTGACCTGAGAAGGTTCAGCCTGAAACGTCTGTTTGGCTTTGGCCGCAATGAGGAGCACAAATGACCCGTACCACTGACAGAACGGTTTTATGCCTGACCGGCGCGGATCGCACCGAGTTCCTGCAGGGCCTTATCACTAATGATATCAAAGGCCTGTCGGATGGGATGCTTTATGCCGCAATGTTGACGCCACAAGGAAAATACCTTGCTGACTTCTTTCTGATCGCAACAGACGATGGCATTCTTTTGGATGTCCACAGCAGTTTGGCGCCGGGTCTTACACAACGCCTGACCATGTACAAATTGCGCGCCGATGTGCAAATCTCTGCCACAGATATCGTGCCTGCGCGCGGCCTGTCTGAGACGCCCGAAGGGGCATTTCCCGATCCACGCCACCCGGATATGGGCTGGCGCGCCTATGATGGTCGCCCTTCAGAACAGGGGGATTTTGACGCGGTGCGTGTGGCCCATGTGATCCCGGAAACCGGAATTGAGCTGAGCTCTGAAAGTTACATTCTTGAGGCCGGGTTTGAACGGCTGCACGGCGTTGATTTTCGCAAGGGATGCTATGTGGGCCAAGAGGTCACAGCGCGCATGAAGCACAAAACTGAGCTGCGCAAAGGCTTGGTGCAGGTGCGAATTTCGGGGCACGCCCCCGTGGGCACGGAGATCACCGCAAGTGGCAAGCCCGCCGGCACTTTGTTCACCCAATCAGGTGGGCTGGCGATCGCATATCTGCGTTTTGACCGGGCAAGTGGCGAGATGATGGCAGGTGATGCAAAAGTGAGCTGGCCCGCGTAAAACGACGGGGATTACAAATTCCCACCAAAGCGCGGACGCTCAGGTGCATAGGTCCAATGTCCCGTAGGAATCCCATCCAACGTCCAATCCCCAATGCGATACCGGATGAGCCGTAAGGTTGGGTGACCAATCGCGGCGGTCATGCGGCGCACCTGTCGGTTTCGCCCCTCGCTGATCGTAATTTCGACCCAAGTATCGGGAATAGATTTGCGCACCCGAATAGGTGGCGTGCGCGGCCAGAGCATTTGTGGTTCAGACATGCGTGTGACCTTGGCCGGACGCGTGCGTCCGTCCTTTAGATCCACCCCTTTTGCCAACGCCTTTAACGCGGCCTCTTCCGGTTCACCTTCGACCTGCGCCCAATATGTTTTCTCAAGCTTGAATTTTGGATTGGCAATCTTGGCCTGCAAGCCGCCATTGTCCGTCAGCACCAAAAGCCCCTCGCTGTCGCGATCCAACCGTCCGGCGGCATAGACCTTGGGGATGTCGATATAGGTCGATAATGTCTCGCGGTTGCTTGCCTCAAGGCTTTTGTCGGTAAATTGCGACAGCACATTAAAGGGCTTGTTGAAGAGAATGGTGGTCATCTGATCCTCAAATAAAAAGGGCAGCGCCATCGCCCTGCCCCTTTGTAACTAGAATTTTCAGAAACTTAAGCGCGTTCTGAGTATTCCATCGACTCGGTGTTAACCACAATTGCTTCGTCCTGGCCCACAAAAGGCGGCACCATAACCTTAACGCCATTGTCCAAAATCGCAGGCTTAAAGCTGTTGGCGGCGGTCTGACCTTTCACAACTGGCTCGGTTTCCACCACGACGCAGGTCACCTTTTGGGGCACAGTCGCATTCAAAGCTTCGTCGTCATAGAACTCAACCACAATGGTCATACCGTCCTGCAGGAACGGGCGGCGATCGCCCAAAAGCTCTGCTGGCAATTCGATTTGCTCATAGGTTTCAGTGTCCATAAATACCAGCATACCACTGCTTTCATACAGAAATTGCTGGTCTTTTTGCTCCAGACGTACACGTTCCACTTTGTCTGCTGACCGGAACCGTTCGTTCAGTTTGGACCCGTTGCGCAGGTTGCGCAGTTCGACCTGAGCAAAGGCGCCGCCCTTGCCGGGCTTGACGTGGTCGACTTTGACGGCGGCCCATAGGCCGTTGTTATGTTCCAGCACATTGCCGGGGCGGATTTCGTTGCCATTGATCTTGGCCATGGTGTTGGACCCTTTAAAAGGTTGATTTTTGTCTGGATGCACCTATATCTTGCGGGTCTTCCCCATGCAAGACGACGCCATGCTCGCTTTACCCTGCACTTCGCATTGTAACAGCTATGCAACAAAAGCATGGCAGCCATGCGCTGAGGGGGATATCGAATCGCGGGGAAAACGCCATATTGGCCGAACGCCATGTGAGCGCAAGCAAGAAACGTAAAGGACAACCATGTTGGATTCCGTAGACGGTACTGCATTCAATCACGAACAAGGCAATCGCGCACGCAAGCTTTTTGCCGCTGTTGTGCTGGCTGCCCTTGATGATGCAATTGCAGATGACAAGAAATACGGCAATGGGCCGGACCAAATTGCCCGTTGGGCACGGTCGCGTGACGGACGTGAGGTCTTAAGCTGTGCGGGCATCGACCCGAACGAACGTGTGGTCAAAGGCCTGATGGAATTTGTCGACAAAGGCATTCGTACCTCTGTGGCGCTCAGCCGCGAAGAAAGCGAACGTCGCAATGCAGCACAAGCCGAAGCGGCCTAACACCGCCTTAGCCGTTAGCACGAAAAGAACGCGCCCAATTGTGGCGCGTTTTTCTTTGCATCAACCACATATGTCGCCCCCCCGTAAATTCCTGTCGTGCGGGGGCTGTGCAGCGCGCATGAAATTTCATAAGCAGAGGGCATGAGTAAATCGATCATGATCCAGGGCGCCGGCTCTAACGTCGGAAAGTCCATGCTTGTCGCGGGCATCGCACGAGCCTGTGTAAAACGCGGCCTGTCCGTGGCACCATTCAAGCCGCAGAACATGTCCAACAACGCCGCTGTGACCGCAGATGGCGGTGAAATTGGCCGCGCACAGGCCCTTCAGGCCCGCGCCTGTGGTCTTGATCCCATTGTGGATATGAACCCGGTTCTGCTGAAACCTGAGACGGAGACAGGCGCACAGGTGATTGTCCAAGGCCAGCGCCTGACCACCTTGCGCGCGCGTGACTATGGCAAGATGAAATCAACGCTTATGCCGCGGGTGCTGGAAAGCTTTGAGCGTCTGAAACAGGGTCGCGATCTGGTCATTGTAGAGGGGGCGGGAAGCCCGGCTGAGATCAACCTGCGCTCGGGCGACATCGCCAACATGGGATTTGCAGAGGCTGCACATGTCCCGGTGGTTCTGGCGGGTGATATTGATCGGGGCGGCGTGATTGCACAGCTTGTTGGCACCCATGCCGTTTTGCCAAAAAGCGATCAAAGCCTGATCAAAGCCTTTCTTGTCAACAAGTTCCGAGGGGATGTTGCACTTTTTTCTGATGGCGCAAAAGAGATTGCGACCCGGACAGGTTGGTCGGATTTAGGCACGCTTCCGTGGTTTGCCGACGCCTGGAAATTACCTGCCGAAGATGTGCTCGACATCGCCACCCGCAAGGGGGGGCGGTTCAAAATCGTGGTGCCAAAACTGGGGCGCATCGCCAATTTTGATGATCTTGACCCACTGGTGAATGAACCGGATGTGACTGTTGAAATCATTGAACCGGGCCGCCCCCTGCCCCTTGATGCGGACCTCGTCTTAATCCCTGGATCCAAATCTACTATTTCCGACCTTGCAGAGTTCCGTCGCCAAGGATGGGACATCGACCTGCAAGCTCATACCCGCCGTGGTGGCCATGTTCTGGGTATCTGTGGTGGCTATCAAATGCTGGGGCGCGAAATCTGTGATGATAACGGCATTGAGGGCAACCCCGGTCGTGTTCCAGGCTTGGGCCATTTGGATGTTGTGACCAAGCTTGAGCCGAAGAAAACCCTTAGCCGAACCGAAGCAATAGATCGTAACAGCGGCGAGACCCTGCAAGGTTACGAAATTCATCTCGGACGCACGGAGGGCCCTGACACCGCGCGAGCTTGGTTGTCGATCGGTGAGAGAGCGGAAGGCGCAAGCAATGAAACCGGGCGTGTGCGCGGCTGTTACTTACACGGTTTATTCTCTGCTGACGGCTTTCGGCGCCAATATCTGACCGGGCTTGGGGCCCGCGTCTCTGACGCCAGTTACGACGGACAGGTTGAGGCGACCCTAGACGCATTGGCGCAGCATATCGAAGCGCATCTTGACCTCGACATGCTGCTTTCAATCGCAAAATAGGGTATTATTCCAAGCTTTTAAGCGTCAGGGCGCGC
Source organism: Aliiroseovarius lamellibrachiae (assembly GCF_018599245.1). Classification (GTDB taxonomy): domain Bacteria; phylum Pseudomonadota; class Alphaproteobacteria; order Rhodobacterales; family Rhodobacteraceae; genus Aliiroseovarius; species Aliiroseovarius lamellibrachiae. The sequence continues at coordinate 545,299 of NZ_JAHEVJ010000001.1, read as the reverse complement.
TCGACTTCTCGGCGCACCAAACGCCGAACATTTCGCGTGATCTTTTCACCGACCGCCCCCTGAAGCTCTTCTCGCACAAGGCGCACCACCAGATCACGGAGCATATCTTCGTCGATCAAAGCGGCGTCTTCACCAAGCTTCAAATCTTCTTCGTCAGCTTCGGTATCAACCGCGGCCCCATCGACGGCGCGGGCAGCGTCGACGAAATCGGAAACATCGGCCTCCACCTTTTCCCATGTGTCATCGTCGGCCATTGGCGCACGCTCAGCACGCTGACGCAGGAAAACTCCCGGCCCCAGATCTTCAACAGCATCGCCCAGATCGGGTTCAAATTCGACACTGCTATCGCTCACTGCAGCCTCAAGTTCGGCGACACGATCTTCAAGATGCGTCTCTTCATTCACATCCTCAAAAGAAGCAGAAATATCAGCGGGCCAGGTCGTTGACGCTGTCTCTTGCGCTGTCTCTTGCTCTGCCTCTGTCTCTGGCTCTGTCTCTGTCTCTGGCTCTGGCTCTGGCGTGTCCTGCTCTGGCACCTGCTCGCTTGCGTTAAGTTGCAAGGGCTCTTCCGGATTTGGCTCCGCCTCAGGATTTGCGTCACGAGACGCTTGATCCTGGTGAACATTGGCATCTGCCCCTTCGTGTTCAGACGATTCTAAATGCTCGGAAACATCATCTTTCAGATCCTGCCAGGGATCCGCGTCCGGCGCATTATGATGTTCGGGCTGGGCATCCTGTGGCACCTCACCGGACACCGAGCCGGAAAGCTCGGTCTCGTTTTCCGGCGTCTCGGAAACCTCAAGCGGAACCTGCTCCGAATGCGGTTCATCCTTCGCTTCTCGGGCCTCATGCACACGAAAGTCCGGCGTTAGGACAAGCTTGTCCGCCGCCCTGACGGTCCCAAATGCAGGCTTTGGAGACAGGTCTTGATCCCGTTGCGTGTCGACGACTTTGGCGGCCGGTTGTGGCACGGCATTTTCGGAAACGAGACGACGGATCGAGGATAGAACATCCTCGATCTCTGCATTTGTGACGGGGTCCGACATACCTGAATACCTGCTCATAAACTGTTCTTTTTCCCGTATTTAACGGGGTTTACACAAGCAGTTTACAGGCCATACCTGATTCTCACAACACGGCGATCAATTCTTGCCGAGAAGCTCAATAATAGCGTCGAGCTTTTGTCCTTGGGGGCTGACCTGGCGCACGGGCGCATTGCGAACAGCGTTGTAATACGCCTCTGCGTCATAGGTTACGACGCCCAGTTTCAAATGCTCCGCCGTCAAAAGGCCCATCGCGGACAACAGCGAATAAGCGGCATAATACCGATCCGCTTGCGCCGAGATCCGCGCGGCTTCGGCATTCAGAAGCTCTTGTTCCGCGTTCAAAACATCCAAGGTCGTGCGCGACCCAAGCGTGGCTTCTTCACGCGCACCACGCAATGCAACACGGCTGGCCCGAATCTGTCGATCAGTCGCTTCCAGCTGTGCCGCTGCAATTGCCATCTGCGACCAAGCATTGGCCACATTCTGATCCACGCTCAAACGCGACAGGTATAAGCCTGAGCGTGCCTGCTCTGCCTGAGCAACCGCTTTGCGATATTGCGCAGAGCGTAATCCACCGGAATAAATTTCGCCGCGCACGGTAATCCCGATACTATTGTTGAAATTTCCTTGCGTGCTGTCACCAACCGTATCGCTATAGGCCGTTTGCGCCTGCCCGACGACTGATGGCATCATGGCCGTCTTGGCAACTTTGATCCCAATTTCAGCTGCTGCAACCTGGTGCTGAGCGGCTTGAATGTCCGGATGTCTCTGGCGGGCTACAGATTTCGCAGCCTCCAGCGACTTGGCTGTCGCCGGCAAATGTGGCGGTGTCGAAAGGCCTTTTGGCAAGTGGCCAACCGACGCGCGATATTCTTCGCGAGCGATTTCCAATTGTCCACGGGCGGAGACTTCGCCAGAGCGCGCAGATGCCAGACGCGCACGCGCAATGGCCACGTCAGTTTGGGTCACTTCTCCGACGTCGAACCGATCATTTGCCGCCCGTAATTCTTGGGTCAGAACACGGACCGAGTTCCCTTGAAGGGCCACGTTTTCAATCGCCGAGCGAACATTTAGATACGCCCGAACAGAGCGCAGCAGCACATTCTGCTCCACACCAACAAGTGTATCCCGTGCGGCTAGAACCAGCTCTTTTGAGGCTTGAACCCCCATTTTACCGCGACCGAAATTGTAAAGCAGCATACTGGCGGTCAAGGTCGCGCTTGTCTGGCGTCCATCGGGGGTCGGCCCCCGCCCGTCGGTGTCTGCCCAACCATGGCTCAGGGAATATTCAATCGTCGGACGCAAAGCAGACAGGGAAATAGCCACATCTTCATCAGCCGCGCGCAAAATCGCCTGATTTTGCTTTAATAAACCACTGGATTTATAGGCCGATGCCATCGCATCAGACAGACTCTCGGCCCAAGCGACCGGGGTCGTCGACATCAGGGCCACAGCGGCAACGCTGATCAGCTTTGATTTAATACCCATTTTTCAATCCAATCCTACTGCATTCGACAATATCAGCCCGCGCGCGGGCTTACGAGTATTACAATACAAACGTCCGCGATGTTTCGAAGCCGGACATAACCGGCGCGCCGGCGTGAAACGAATGACGCCAAGCCATTTGACCATCAATCTTATACCCTACACGTACCGTCCCCAGCTTTCCGTCCGCGAAAATGGCCGCGATGCGCCCACCGTCTTTCAACTGGTCCACCACAGCGTCGGGAATCTGTTCAACGGCACCCTCAACCACAATCACATCATAGGGACCGTTTTTGGCATTCCCATCCGCAGGCTCGCCGTGAATGACCGCGACATTATCCGCACCGAAAGCCGACAGCGCAGCCTGCGCTTCACCAGCCATTGCTTCGTCGCTTTCAACCGCAACCACAAAATCTGCAAGCCGCGCCAAGACGGCTGAGCTGTATCCAAGCCCGCAACCAAGATCGAGCACCATCTCATCGGGTTGCACGTCAACGGCGTCCAGCATCTTGGCCAAGGTGCGGGGTTCCAGCACAACACGCCCGGCACCCAGATCAATGTTTTCGCCCATATAGGCGGCTTCGCGCTTGGCATCCGGTACGAAATCTTCGCGCGGAACCGACAACATCGCGTCGATAATTGGGAATTTGGTCACATCGGAAGGGCGAACTTGTGTGTCCACCATCATCGTGCGGCGCGCTGCAAAATCGGTCATCGTTGAGCCTATCGTGTCAGAAACATTTGCATTGTTTTGCCATAGATAGCGGTCTGCGGCAATCCCACAAGGGGTTAGGTGCGGCATGATAGCAACTATTTTGCAAACATTTCGCGCAGGCCGCAAATCCCAAAACTTTTCCACCAAAACTTTCTGTTTTCTCGCCCGATCTCCTCTGGACAACCCACTAAGAATGGCGCTAGAGAAGCGCAACATCACGGACGGCGAGTTGGCGGAGTGGTGACGCAGCGGATTGCAAATCCGTGTACACCGGTTCGATTCCGGTACTCGCCTCCAATAAAATCAAAACCTTAGCTCTTGAAGTCTGAGGTGATTTTGTAGGTTTAGGCACGGCTAAGACACTGTTTTCGATTGCAACGCACCAGCTAGCATCCCTTCAACGAAACATGCGTGACCTATCTAAGCCACTAGGCACTTCATGCAGGCTTTGTTGTAGGACACAAAACCCAGCCAGAACGAAACGCTCAAGAACCACCTAGGTTGATCATTACATCCTGCGAAAGGCTGCTAGCGATTTGCTCTGGCATGGGATCGTCCATCGGCCCTGTAAGGCGGGCGCTCTCGGACGCCCTGCCAGCCACATTCTCTGCCCCCTTCAAATGCCACCCGTGCCTCGCGCGGATCATCGAAGACTGTGTCAGCTCGCCTTCGCGTCCCTGTGTGTAAGCGCCATTACTGCATCATACTGGGAAAGGTAGACCTCACCATTCAGATCGTCGATCATGTGAGACGTCTTAAGGCGGTCCATCACTGGTCCCTTTACTTCGGATAGGTGGAACCCAATGCCCATATCTTTAAGCCGGAGGTTGATCGCCTCAAGGCTTTCGAGCGCAGAGTAATCGACTTCGTTTACGGCTGAGAACATCAAGACAACATTCTTAATTTTGGTCCCTTCGGTGACTCGCGACTGAATTAGGTCCTGCAAAAACCGTGCGTTGATAAAGTAAAGACTTTCATCCACGCGCAGCGCCAGGAGCGTCGGATCGGTTTCCACTTTGTGACGATGTATGTTGCGGAAATGCTGGCTGCCAGGAACAAGACCGACTTCGGCCACATGGGGGCGTGACGTCTTGTAAAGATGGAGCAGGATTGAAATTGCAACACCGCTGGCGACACCAACCTCTACTCCCATTCCCAAGGTAAGGACGATGGTGGCAAGAACGGCCACAAAATCATCTCGGTTGTAGTTCCATGTTTTTTTGAGGATCGAGAGGTCAACAAGGCTGAGAACGGCCACAATGATCGTCGCCGCGAGCGTTGCTTTGGGCAAAAAGTAGACCAGTGGCGTCAGAAACAGCGCAGCAATCGCCAGGCCCATCGCGGTATAAATACCCGCCGCAGGCGTTTCTGCCCCTGCGTCGAAGTTCACCACTGAACGTGAAAAACCGCCCGTTACGGGAAAACCGCCAGTAAAGGCCGCCCCAAGGTTGGCCGCCCCTAGCCCGATGAGTTCTTGATTGGGCTTGATTTGTTGGCGCTTCTTTGCCGCGAGAGTTTGCGCGACAGAGATGCTCTCGACGAACCCAATGATGGAAATCAAGATCGCAGGCACCAACAGCGAACCGAACAGATCCGCAGAGAAACTAGGCATCGTGAGCGGAGGCAAACTTTGCGGAACGTCCCCAACAATCTTTACGCCGCGATCCACAAGTCCGAAGCCCCAAACAGCAACTGTCGTCGCGACAACAGCGGCGACGGGCCCTGCTTTGGTCAGGATATCAGCCATGAGAGGCGACAGCCCCATTTTGTTTAAGAGGGGCTTCAGGTTCTTGCGAACCCAGAACAAGAACGCGGTTGCCGACACCCCAATAATCACTGTGATCCAGTTAACCTGCCCCAGATGTTCAAAGAGTGATCCCAGCATTTGCGGCAACGTATGGCCGTGGGCATCCACGCCGAGGATATGCTTGAGTTGGCTGGTGGCGATAAGTATTCCCGAAGCCGTGATAAAGCCCGCGATGACCGGGTGGCTTAGAAAATTCGCAAGAAATCCCAACCGAAAGACCCCGAGCAATACCAAAAATCCGCCTGACAAAAATGCCAACGTCAACGCGGCCATTGCATACCCCGCCGTCCCTGTTTCTGCAACTTGACCAACCGCAGACGCCGTCAGCAGCGAAACGACGGCAACGGGACCAACAGCCAGCGCGCGACTGGTCCCGAAGATCGCATAAAGGACAATCGGCGCGATGGATGCGTAGATGCCCGCCTCGGGCGGCAGCCCCGCCAAGAGCGCATAGGCCAATGATTGTGGGATCAACATGATCGTCACGATTACCGCTGCGATCATATCGTTCGACAAAGCGTTGCGGTCATAGCGGCTGCCCCAATCAAGGATTGGGAGGTAACGGCGAAGGAAGTCCATGGGAGTATGTCCAGAAAAGAGGTCGCTTCGCGGGGCGCGAAGACGTCAAGAAAGTTAAGATCAAAGCCGCAGATCGTTAAGGTAAAAAACAGCAAAACGATCCGCGACAATCATTAAGTGCGCCGCCTATTCAGCGGCCGCCTCGATTTCTTCGGGCTTTGCCATCCATTCTTTACCTTTCAGCATGGCCTGCCAATAGAACGGTGGCAGCAGCTTTTCCTTCAGGAACCACGCAGCACGGCTGGGTTTTGTGCCATCGATAATAAAGGATGGGAAGCTCGGCTTGAGGGCCCCACCATAGGCAAATTCCGCCAACACAATCTTGCCGCGTTCGACCGTCAGCGGGCAGGAACCATACCCGTCGTATTGCGCGACAGGAGAGCCCCCTTTGATGTCGGCCAAGATGTTCTCGGCGACCGTTGGGGCCTGCTTTCGGGCAGCTGCCATCGTTTTGGCATTCGGTGCGTTCATCACGTCCCCCAATGACCATATGTTTTGATACGTTTTGTGGCGCAACGTCGCTTGGTCAACATCCACCCATCCAGCAGCATCCGCCAACGCAGAGACGCGGATAAAGTCCGGTGCAACTTGTGGCGGGCACACATGCATCATGTCAAAATCGACAGTAATCTCGGTCGGCTCACTATCTGGCTTGGCAACTTTGAACGTCGCCTTCTTAGCCGCACCATCAACCGATGTGAGGGTGTTGAAGAAATTCAGCGTCGCATCGTATTTCTCAATGTATTTCATCAAGGCCGGAACGTATTCCTTTACCCCGAACAGAACCCCGCCGGCGTTCATGAACTGGATATCAATATCCTTGAGAACCCCGCGCCGGAACCACGCATCACCCGACAAATACATTGCCTTTTGCGGCGCCCCCGCACACTTGATCGGCATAGGTGGTTGGGTAAACAACGCGCGACCTTCTTTCATCTCTTGGACGAGCTGCCAAGTATAAGGCGCAAGATCATATCTGTAATTCGACGTCACACCATTGCGCCCCAAGGTCTCTTCCAGACCTTCGACCGCGCCCCAATCAAGCTTAAGACCAGGCGCCACCACAAGGCGATCATAGGTGACAACCGTACATCCTTCGAGGATCACGGCATTGTTCTCAGGTGCAAAAGCAGCAACTGCCGATTTGATCCATTTCACCCCACGCGGAATGAGAGACCCCATTGTTTTCGCGGTATCACGGGCTTCGAAAACGCCGCCGCCAACCATGGTCCAACCGGGCTGGTAATAGTGGACGTCCGAGGGATCAATGATTGCGATCGACAGGCCTGATTTGCGGGCAAGCAAACTGGATGCTGTTGCAATGCCGCCTGCACCTCCACCCACGATCACAACGTCGTATTTGGCGTCCCCGGTCTGGGTGGGGGTCTTGCCACCATTGGCAATACGCCGCGCGACACCGTTCATGTCATACCCAGCGGCCTTTGTTGCAGCGAGGATTTCAGGCAAAGGGCGCTTTTGCGCTTCGTGCAAAGACCATAGCGTCGCCGAACGGGTGCCGGACCGACAGTATCCCAAAACGGGGCGCGGCAGGTCTTTCAAGGCTGCCCCGAAATCTTCGACATTCTTGTCGGTGACCATCCCCGATTCAACGGGGACATAAGCCACGGCCAAACCGGCCTTCGTGGCTGCTGTTTCAATCTCTTGAAAATTTGGCTGGTCCGCGCCTTCTCCATCCGGTCGGTTGCAGATGATCGCGCGAAAACCCGCCGCGCTGATCGCAGCCATGTCATCGACAGAAATCTGTGGCGCGACTGAAACCTTATCGGTGATTTTCTTGATTTCCATAGTCTTTCCTTTTTCCGCGTCTTTGTGCCCTTCGGGCCTGGTCCGGAGCACACGAGACTGACGCCGTAACGAGTTGCAGCGACGTGTTGGGTGAATGATACAGGCTTCGGCGCTAAAGGGCGTTGAGCGGCACTTTCAGCATTGGATTTCCATCTTTGTCAGTTGGCACCTCGCCCGCACGCATGTTCACCTGCAACGATGGTATGATGAGCTTGGGCATTGCCAATTGCGCATCCCGCTCGGTCCGGAATTTGACGAAGTCATCCTTGGTCTTGCCGCCGCCCACATGAATGTTGTTGGCTTTTTCCTCAGCGACCGTTGTTTCCCACGCGATGTCGCGCCCGCCGGGGCCATAGTCGTGACACATGAAGAGCCGCATGTCGTCTGGCAGGCTAAGAACCTTCATAATTGAATCGTAAAGTACACCCGCGTCCCCGCCCGGAAAATCAGCCCGCGCAGAACCACCGTCCGGCATGAACAAGGTATCACCAGTAAATGCGGCATCGCCGATCACATGGACCATGCAGGCCGGGGTATGGCCAGGGGTGAACATCGCAAAGGCCTGCATGTTGCCGATCATGTAGGTGTCACCGTCCTTGAACAACGCGTCAAACTGTGACCCGTCGCGCTGGAATTCCGTGCCTTCATTGAAGACTTTTCCAAAGGTTTCCTGAATGATCATGATACCTTCACCAACCCCAATCTTGCCGCCCAGTTCCTGCTGGATGTAGGGTGCCGCGCTCAGGTGATCCGCATGGACGTGGGTTTCAATGATCCATTCCAGTTTCAACCCGCGTTCTTTGATACGGGCAATCATCTTGTCAGCGCTGACATGGGTGATCCGGCCCGCGGCATAATCCAAATCCATCACACTATCGATGATTGCACATGCGTCGGACGTTGGATCCTTGACGATGTAGCTGATCGTGTTCGTGGGCGCATCAAAGAAGGCTTCTACGTCTGGTTTGATGTCCATGTTGACGGGGTATGTGGTCATTCCAATTCTCCGATTTTCTAATTCAATGGCCGTGTGTGCGACCCTCGGCCGCCATCATTTCATGTACGGCCTGCATGCCCCGATCCGCCATTGCGGTAACTTCAGCTGCGTGGGTGTGAAGGGCCGCAACGAGGTCAGGGTTGTCCGATGTCTGGATGACAACGATCCCCTCGTCCTCGATAGAAACCTCTGACAGTATCTCTTCGCCGCGTAGGAAAAAAATATCCAAAGTCGGGCTTTGGATCATGATTTTCGGGTCATCCAATCGGCCAACGCGGTCGATCATGCCAACCGCGTGACGAATAAGCGCATCCATGACGTCCGGGTCTGACGAACGTGTTACGGTGCGAATACCATTGGGCAGGTTTTCCACCTCCCGGGTAATCGTATCAAAGTTGCGGAACATGACGGCCAGTTCCGCGCTTTCCTCAGGGGTTGCATTTTCGCCGCGCAGGCCCGGCATGTTGACTTCGTCGTGTTGCATGCTGCCGGAATGTTCGCCCATCATCCCATTGTGACCCATCATGCCGCCGCGCGAAGACATTGCATAATACATACCTCCGGCCCCGACGACACCAGCCAGGACCACGGCGAGCAGAAGGGAAGCAACTTTGCGCCCTGTTCTGTTTTCCATAACTAAGCCCCCTTCGCTGTGATTTGCGACGTCGCAAGACCCCGGTGCGCATAAGTCCCTGCGGTGCCGGCAGCCAGAAACAGGGCAAGACCGAGAGCCCAAGTGCCCGCACTGTCGAAGACGTTGAAAACCGTCGCCGGCGTCATCATGCCGGCGATTGCGATGCCGACACCGAAAACAAGGCCGGTCAAAAGTGCATTGATATGCTTCACTATCATGAGCTCCAATAACGTGATGGATCGGGTGAACGGTGATCTCGACGGTTGTCAAAACGGTTGAACATGCCGCAATTGGACACAAGGGATCGGCCCCAATTTACGCCAGTCGAACCAGAGATGCGGCCCAAGCCAAGCATCAAAAGCACAGCCCGGACCCAATCAAAGTGCCTCCGCCAAATGACGAGAGCGGCGAAAATGCGGTTCTGTGTTAACAGGTCTTGCAAGTCTTGAGGCCAAGCAGCGAATAGATCGGACACATCTTGAGGCTAGATGTCGCCAGCATGACAACGCCAACGGCGACAGCAGCGTATTTAACAAATGATGCCGCAAAAAGCGGCAGGCCACTGAAAAGCGCGAGGTAAAGCAAAACCGCACCCAATGCGGCGCGCAAAATTCGGTCGAATGTTCCAACATTCGTCGTCATGCCGATCTCCCTGATAACTAAGTTGACTTTGAGATATAACTTTAGCCATCGTCGTTCAGTGACATTGTCACCAAACGATCAGAAACCGGGGAACTGGATCAGGTTGACTCGGCGATCGCCCTAAGCTCTGGCTTGTTCTTAAAGGTGATCAGGCCGCGCGATTGCTCGATCAACTCGCGCTTTTGAAAGTCTTGCAACACGCGCGAAATGACCTCGCGGGCCGTCCCCAGTTCGCTCGCCAGGCCTTGATGTGTGGCACGCACCTCTTTCAATTCATGTCCTAAAGTCAAAAGCCGCTCTGCCAATCGCACATCAATGCGACCAAAGGCGACGTCATCGACAACACGCAAGAGGTCGATCAACCGGCGTGAGTATGCGGCAAAAACGAAATTGCGAAAGGAATCTTCTTCTGCTGCAAGGCGATTAAAGGCGGGCTTTGGCAAAACCACCATCGTCACATCAGTTTCGGCGGTTCCCTCTGCGTTGTAGGCTTCTTCGGCAAGCATGCACGCCGTTGTAAGCACGCAGCTTTCACCCGCTTCGATACGGTACAGAACGATTTCGCGCCCGCCTTCAGAGCCTTGCGAGACCCGGATGCGCCCGTCAGAGAGGAAAAAAAGACTGTCCGGGATATTCATCGGGCCAAAGACCTGATCGCCTTTTTTCATACGTATGATCCGCGCCACCGCGTTTAGGCGATCACGGACACTTCGAGGCAGTGCAGCAGTCCCCTTGAACCGCTCTGTCCAGTCAATATCCGTCATTTTACCGTCCTCACTGGTGCGACGATCCCTGCTTCCAAAGGTGCAATTCTGGCCAACAGATCCCCACGGTTCGACACAATATCGGCCAAAGTCAAATCATCGAGGACCGCCAAGAATGCACGCGTGGCCTCTTGCAAGGCGTGTGACAGTTCGCAAATACCTATTAGAGGGCAGGTGTTGCTTTCGGGATTGAAGCACTCTGCCACATCAAGGGGCCCTTCAGTCAGGCGCACAACATCGCCAACGACGATTTCCGCGGCAGGTCGCGCCAGACGAAAACCTCCCCCACGCCCGCGCTGCGTTATGATGTAGCCTGCCTGGCCCAACTCATGGACAATCTTCACGATATGCGGGCGCGCAAGACCATGGACCCGCACCACATCGTCCACGCGAATCAATTCTGGGGCCTTCAACGCTGCCATTTGTAGGGATCGAATTGCAAAATTCGTGTAGGACGTCAGTTTCATGTTATCACCTCTACAGAAGTTATATTTGCTTTATAGCTTTATGCAAGATGGGTGACATTGTCACTGAAGCAGATGCGCGCACCACCTAGTTTAGCCTTAGACAAAGAATAGGAGAATAGAATGACATTGCTTCTTGGAGATACTGTTCCAGACTTTTCTGCTGACACAACCACCGGTCCGATTTCCTTCCATGACTGGATCGGAAACGAGTGGGCCTTCTTCTTCAGCCATCCTGCGGACTTCACACCAGTTTGCACCACTGAAATGGGTCGCACAGCGCAACTGGCCTCTGAATTTGAGCAGCGCGGCGTGAAACCTATCGGGCTCAGCACAGACACGACCGCCGAGCATCTGAAGTGGATCGAAGACGTCAACGACACACAAAACACAACCCTGCGGTTTCCAATCGTCGCTGATCCTGACTGCAAGATCGCTAAACTGTACGAAATGATCCACCCAAGCGAATCCGCAACTGCGGCGGTCCGATCTGTTTTCATCATAGATCCTGACAAAAAGCTGCGCCTGTCGATGACCTACCCAATGAACGTTGGTCGTAACTTTGACGAGATCCTTCGCGTTATCGACGCCCTTCAGACCGCTGATGCAAAAGGTGTAGCCTTGCCCGCCGACTGGCGCCCGGGCGATCGTGCGATTATCCCGCCTTCGGTCTCCAACGCCGAGGCCACAGCGAAGTTCCCGCAAGGTTTTGAAGAAATCCGCCCTTATCTGCGCACCGTGGATATCGGCTCGCGCGACTAACCACGTTTACCGAGGTCTGCTTGCAGGCCTCGGTTTCCATTATGCATCACGAGGCAAACCATGCTCGACGGATTTACAGCAGAGACTTTGGCACGCGTGCAGTTCGCGTTCACGGTCTCATTCCACATCATCTTCCCGGCCTTTTCGATCGGCCTTGCCAGTTATCTGGCTGTGCTAAATGGGCTTTGGTTACGGACACGGGACGAGACATATCTGAATCTTTTCAACTACTGGAAAAAGATCTTTGCTGTTGCATTTGGCATGGGTGTCGTCTCTGGCATCGTGATGTCTTACCAGTTCGGCACCAACTGGGCCAACTTTTCGGACAAGGCTGGCCCGGTGATCGGCCCCCTTTTGGCCTATGAAGTCATGTCCGCCTTCTTTCTTGAGGCAGGTTTCCTTGGCATCATGTTGTTTGGCCGCGAAAGGGTCGGCGACAGGTTGCACATGTTTGCAACGGCCATGGTCGCGATCGGAACGCTGATGTCGGCAACGTGGATCTTGTCGGCCAACAGCTGGATGCAGACGCCCACGGGGTATTCGATTGGCGAAAACGGGCAATTCATTCCCGAAGACTGGCTTGCCATCATCTTTAACCCATCCTTCCCCTACCGCCTTGTCCATATGGTGCTCGCCGCCTATCTGACCGTGGCCTTCGTTGTGGCCGCCGTCAGCGCGCTGCATCTGTTGCGCGACAAGACAGACAAGGAGTCGCGCCGCGCATTTTCGATGGCGATGTGGATGGCGATCATCGTGACACCGATCCAGATCTTTGCAGGCGACACGCATGGCATCAACACGCTTGAGCATCAGCCAATCAAGGTCGCGGCGATGGAAGGACATTTCGACAGCCACGGTGACAACCAGCCGCTGGCGCTGTTCGGCATTCCCAACGTCGAAGACGGTGTGCTCGATTACGCGATCGAAGTCCCCTACATGGGGTCGCTGATATTGACCCACAGCTTGAACGGGCAGATTAAAGGGCTGAACGAGTTTCCAAAAGACGAATGGCCACCGGTCATGATTGTCTTCTTTAGCTTCCGGATTATGGTTGCCATCGGCTTTGCCATGTTGGGCCTTGGGCTTTGGGGCGCCTTGGCACGCTGGAAGGGCAAGCTCTTTGACTGGCCCTTATTGCACCGCGCCGCCATCGTCATGGGGCCTGCCGGGTTCATCGCGGTTCTGTCTGGTTGGATCACGACCGAGGTTGGCCGCCAACCCTACACTGTCTACGGCCTTCTGAGGACAGCGGACAGTCTCGCGCCTGTTGATGCACCCGCCGTGGCAACCTCGTTGATGGCTTTTGTCGTGGTCTACTTCTTCGTCTTCGGCGCGGGTACATTCTATGTGCTGCGGATGATGAACAAGCGCCCCACGACACCTAATATCGGCCTGAATGATGGCCCACTCCGTACAGCAGGCATTACGCCCGCAGCTCAAGTCGACCCCGACTTCATCTCAGGCGAATAAGGAGAGCGCCATGTTATTCGATCTTGCCTTCATTTGGGCCGGCCTCATTGCGTTCGCCGTGCTCGTCTATGTCATTCTTGATGGTTTCGACCTCGGGATCGGGATCCTGTATCCCTTTGCACGGTCCGAAAAAGACCGCGATATGATGATGAACTCGGTCGCCCCTGTCTGGGATGGAAACGAGACTTGGTTGATCTTGGGGGGCGGCGGTTTGTTCGCCGTCTTCCCACTGGCATATGCAATCATCATGCCCGCGCTTTACATGCCGATCATTCTGATGCTTTTGGCGTTGATCTTTCGCGGCGTATCCTTCGAATACCGCTGGCGGACGAAACGCTGGAAAGGCGTTTGGAATGTCGCCTTTTTTGCCGGTTCAACCGTTGCGGCATTCTCGCAAGGCATTGCTCTGGGTGCCTTGGTGCAGGGCATTGAGGTGACCGGGCGTTCCTATTCAGGTGGCTGGTTTGACTGGTTCACACCTTTCTCCATCCTGACAGGCATTGCGGTCGTGGTCGGATATGCACTTTTGGGGGCAACGTGGTTGGTTTTGAAGACCGAAGGTGACCTCCAGGTGCAGATGCGCCGCCACGCATGGTGGCTCGGGGCTGGAACGCTGAGCCTAATCGGCGCGGTTAGTCTTATCACCCCGTTCCTCGAGCCAATCTACTTTGAACGTTGGTTCAACCTTCCCGGCAGCCTGGTTTCAATGGCTGTTCCGGTCGTGATGGTCGGCCTGATCTGGTCTTTCTTTACTGGCTTGAACGACGGCAAGGACTTGCAACCCTTCCTGTCCGCCCTTGGCTTTTTCGTCGTCAGCTTTGTCGGCATCGGCATCAGCTTTTACCCGATGATGGTGCCACCTTCCCTAACGATCTGGCAGGTTGCCGCGCCGGACCAAAGCCTGGCCTTTGCTTTGGTCGGAGCGGTGATCCTCATCCCTATTATCCTGGCCTACACCGCCTATGCTTATTGGGTATTTCGCGGGAAAATCGATCCGGCCGAGGGGTACCACTGATGAAACAGTCGCTGGTTTCAAAATGGGCGTGGTTTGTCGCTTTGTGGCTCGCAAGTGTTCTTGCACTTGGCGTGGTGGCCTATGCCATCAAGCTGGTGATTTAACCCGCAAACAGAATGCCACTTTAACTGCAAGGAATACGTCATGTGGGAAGAACGCTTCGCCAAGAAAGGGTATCTGTTCGGAACCGAGCCGGTCCCATTCCTGTTGAAACATGACGCTTGCTTTCAAAAGGGACAATCGGTCTTGTCGATCGCAGAAGGCGAAGGGCGCAATGGCGTGCATTTGGCCAAAAAGGGCCTGCATGTCACGGGTGTCGAATTCGCGCCTTCTGCGATTGCCAAAGCCAAAAAACTGGCGGAATTGAACGAAGTAGACGTTACATTTGTCGGGTCAGACCTGTTTGAATGGAACTGGCCGCAAGACGCCTTTGATATCACCCTTGGATTGTTCTTCCAGTTCGTGGGGCCGGAAGGACGAGATACCCTCTGGCGCAAGATGTTAGACGCAACGCGCCCCGGCGGGTTGATCATGATTCATGGCTACACCCCTAAGCAGCTTGAATTTGGGACAGGCGGGCCGTCAAATGCGGCAAACCTGTATTCCAAAGCAGATTTTGACAGCGTTTTTGAAGAGTGTGATGTGCTCATCAATGAGGAGTACGAGGCCGAGCAGCGTTCAGGATCCGCACATGTTGGCATGTCGGCGTTGATTGATTTCATCGCGCGCAAACCGACAGCTTGATGGCAACACCGACGTTCGCCATGGTTTTATGACTTGGACGAATGGGGGTGCCCCGGCGGCAGACTGTCATCATTTTGACCAGTCGCATGCGCCACCTCTGCGTCGACGGGTCCCATTTTTCCCGCCATCAACTCCTCCATGAATAGGCTGATGAACTGTGCCCGTCCGTCCGTCGCTGACTTTGCATAGACGCTGGTTGCCTGAGCGCGAACGGTGCCGGCGGCGGTTTTGCGCATTTGGGCAATCGTATCATTGTCCAACCCCTTAAGGATCATGATCGCCACATCGCGCTCTGCGGCAGTCAGCTTCCATTCGTCAAAAAAGGTCTCGATTACCTCTGCCAAATGCCCACTGGCGATATCGAGGCCGGTTTGCATGTCCGACATGCGTGACAGCAATCCGCGAAGTTCCAACATCAGAAAGGCCACACCGCCGACCAAGGCCACCGCAGCAACTGACTCAAGAAGGAGATGTGGATCGTCAAGATGGCCATCTAGTCGAAAATCCTCAACCACGTCGCCAATAAAGAACAGCGCGCACAGGCCCTGTAACAGGATAAGGCCCGCAAGCACTGTTGCGCGCCTTTCCTTCGTTTTTGTTGACCAAAACGTCAGCTTCATTCCACCTCTCGCCCTTGCGGGATGTTTTTGCGCCCACTTACCATCGCCCGGACCAGATTGACACCGGATCGCCAAGTATCGAAGGCAACGCCGGCAATATGCAACGCTATCGAGAACAGAAGCCACCCAAAGATAGTTTCGTGCGCTTCCTCGACCCAATCGATCCCAAAAAAGGTAAGTGTGGTCATCATATAACCGGTCACCCCGATTGCAATGACGGTCAGCCATATGTTGTAGGTCATCAGCGCGCCAAGCGGGTTGTGCGAAAGGTGAATGGTCTGATCACCGCGCAACATCGCCTTGATGTGGCGGCTCACGCGGGCCGGACTTGGGGGAAACGCCGCAAAACGCGCGTGTTTCGGCCCAATCAGCCCCCAGATCAGACGCACACCAACGAGCGAGAGAGCGATATACCCGATCCATTCGTGCATCTCGCTTTCCGCTTCAATAAAGGCCCCATTCAGCAGGATCGTTAGGGCAAGCGTCCAGTGGATCAGACGGATCAGTGGATCCCAGACCGCGATGTCGCGGGCGCTTGTGCGCCCGCTCGATTGTTTGGCTATGTCGACCATCGGCTTAGTTCTTAACGCCGAGTTTGGTCACAGCCCCGGTCTTGGGGCTCACATAGACCTCACCCATTTTGCCGTCCCGGACGAAGTAGACCTCGATCATGCCGTCTTCCATCTCGGCCTTGCGTACGTCATAGCCCATGGTGGTCAACGAGGCCTGAACCTCTTTCATCGTGGTGCCAAGAATGCTGTCCATCGAGATATCTTCGGCGAGCGCTGGTGTTCCAAAGACCAACAGTGAGATCAGGGCGAGTTTACGCATTGGTTATTCCTCATTTTATGTGCCGTGTTTTCGGCATTGCAGGGCGGCAACCCGTGTTGTCGCTGTGGGTCATTTCGGTGAGGTCGCAGTGTGAAAACAGTGGCAACGGGCTTATTGACGGCGAAATAAGCGCGCGCTTACGGCGCATTTTTGCCTATTCGGGTTCAAGCTTTGTCACGACGTCTATCGCTATGTCTGACAAAGCTTTTTCCGTCAGCGTGACACCAAAACCTGCCGCCTTCGCGGCCAGCAGGAAACGATGCGGCGAAAATGCATAAAAAAGACGTCGTTCTCGATGCGAGCCGAAAAACCGCCCCCCCGCAGGCAGAACGTCAAGCCGGGTCATGAGGGGGGGGATGGGGATCGTGCTGGCGTCGACAAGATTGCAGCTGTCACGGATTTATCTGCTGCATGAATCAATATCCAAGCGTGCAGGCGACGGCCCGCTGCCAGTTGGCGTATTTACTCTCGCGCACATTGGCAGCCATCGCTGGTTGGAATTCTCGTTCAAGCTCCCATTGCTGAGCAAACTCTTTCTGATCCGGAAGCGCCCCGGCCTTCATGCCAGCAAGCCAAGCAGCACCAAGTGCTGTGGTTTCCAGCACCTTGGGTCGGTCAACTGGCGCGTCGATGATATCGGACAGGAATTGCATCGCCCAGTTTGAAGCGCTCATGCCGCCGTCCACCCGAAGCACGCTTTGCGCCTTGTCATTGGCCCAGTCCGCATGCATTGCATCCAACAGATCTCTTGTCTGATATCCAACGCTCTCCAACGCGGCTTTGGCGAGCTCGTTCGGGCCGGAGTTGCGCGACAAACCAAACACAGCACCTCGGCATTCTGGATTCCAATATGGCGCGCCAAGGCCGGTGAAGGCGGGCACCAGAACAACGGATTGAGACGGATCAGCCGCTTCAGCAAGAGGTTGCGTTTCTGACGCTTCCCGAATGATTTTAAGGCCATCGCGCAACCACTGAATAACAGCACCGGCTATGAATATTGACCCTTCCAATGCGTAGGTGGGCTTGCCGTCCAGTTGATAGGCAATCGTCGTGAGCAATCTATTTTGCGATTGAACCGGGACATCCCCGGTGTTGAGCAATGCAAAACATCCGGTGCCATAGGTCGCCTTTAGCATCCCAGGCTCAAAGCAGGCCTGTCCAATCGTTGCGGCTTGTTGGTCCCCTGCCACCCCAAGAATTGGAATGGCGCGTCCGAATAAATCTGGACGGGTAAGGCCAAAATCAGCGGCGCTATCCCTGACCTCTGGAAGCATAGACATCGGGATATCAAACAGGTCGCAAATTGTTTGGCTCCAACGGCCCTTGCGAATGTCATACAGCATTGTGCGTGCTGCATTGGTCGCATCAGTTGCATGAACGCGCCCGCCCGTCAGCTTCCAAATCAGAAAGCTGTCGACGGTACCGAACAACAGCTCACCCCGCTGTGCTTGGGCACGCGCGCCTTCGACATTGTCCAAAACCCACTTTAGCTTTGTGCTCGAAAAATATGGGTCAATCAGCAATCCTGTGCGATCTGCAAACATGTCGGCATAACCGGCGTCGCGCAGTGATTTGCAGTAGTCAGCCGTGCGGCGATCTTGCCAGACAATCGCATTGTAAACGGGCTGACCGGTTGTTTTATTCCAGACAATCGTGGTCTCACGCTGATTGGTGATCCCAATAGAAACTATATCCTGCGCATCAATGCCCGCACGTTCAATGACAGCCCGACAGGTTCCCGCGGTGGTGGCCCAAAGATCGTCAGGGGCATGCTCTACCCAGCCAGAGTTTGGGTAGATCTGCTGAAATTCCTCCTGAGACGAGGCAACAGGTTGAAGCGTTTCATCAAACAGGATCGCTCGGGTAGAGGTGGTTCCTTGGTCGATAGATAAGACATGTTTCATTGTGATGATCTGACGTGTTGGCGGTCGCAGGAAAATAGGACGATCTATTTGCCGCCCAGTGGTTTGCGCCATCATAGAAGTTATAGAGGGAAGTTGTAAGGTGGTGCGGGTGCCAAATGGCAGCCCGCACCTGAGACGTAACCCGGATCAGTTCCAGGACTTGATCAGCTCATCATACGCGATGGTCTGAGGCGCCTCATCTTCATTTGCCAGTGGGCCATAAGGCGCACCCGGCTGGGAGAACCAGTGCTCCGCACTCATCTCTTCATTGAGTACCGGACCCAGATCCCCTTGGACGCCCGCACGCTCTAGACGAGCAAGCACTTTTTCCTGATCCGCACAAAGCGCATCAAGGGCTTCTTGTGGTGTTTTTGAACCCGACATAGCGTCGCCGATGTTCTGCCACCACAGTTGTGCCAGCTTGGGATAGTCTGGAACATTGGTTCCTGTTGGTGACCACTGCACACGCGCAGGCGAACGGTAGAATTCGATCAAGCCGCCCAAACGTGGCGCCCGCTCGGTGAAGTGCTCAGAGTCGATTGTCGACTCGCGGATGAAGGTCAGACCAACATCGGACTTCTTCAGGTCAACAGTTTTAGACACAACAAACTGGGCATAAAGCCAAGCTGCCTGGGCCCGATCAACGGGCGTGGATTTCATGAGCGTCCATGACCCTGCATCCTGATAACCGACCTTTTGGCCCTCTTTCCAGTATGCCCCATGAGGCGAAGGTGCCATGCGCCATTTTGGCGTGCCATCTTCGTTCATCACTGGCAGATCAGGAACAACCGTTGCGGCTGTGAAGGCTGTGTACCAGAACATTTGCTGAGCAATGTTGCCCTGAGCAGGAATTGGGCCAGCTTCACCGAATGTCATCCCGGCAGCAGCGGGTGGAGAGTATTTTTCAAGCCACTCAATCGCTTTGGTCACAGCGTAAACCGCAGCCGGTGCGTTCGTGGCGCCACCACGGGCAACACAAGACCCTGTGGGTTGGGATTTTTCGTTCACACGAATGCCCCATTCATCAACGGGAAGGCCGTTTGGCTCACCTACGTCACCCATGCCAGCCATGGACATCCAGGCGTCAGTATACCGCCAGCCAAGGCTGGGGTCTTTTTTGCCGTAGTCCATATTGCCAAACACGTCACCATCAACGCCCATGCGGGTCAGATCGCGACCGGTGAAGAATTCAGCGATATCTTCATATGCAGACCAGTTGACAGGAACACCCAGCTCATAACCATATTTCGCTTGGAAAGGCGCGTTTCAAAGATCAGGTCATCGTCACCGCTCGCCTTGATCTCGACATGGTTTGGACGAAAGCCCGCCGTTTAACGACCATCCGCCAGCAACGCCAATGGACCGTTTGCTGTTGCACTTTGGCCATCTCCGAACATCAGTTTAGTGCCCGTTTTGCTGACCTGAAGGAAATTCATCGGCGGATCACTGAAGACCCGCGCAGTTGTTGCATCGACAGGCTGGCGGTACACGGTTGGGGTTCGGTCAAATTGGGTAATGCGACCCTCCCACAGCGCGGCAGTATTCCCCCCCAGCAACAAAGCTTCCTCTGGCTCAGTTGTCGCGTAGACAAAAACCGCGCCGGATTCTTCGAAGATCTTTGGGATCTCAACGCGCATTTCCTCACGGAGTTTATAGTCAAGGTTGGCAAGCGGCTCATCAAGCAAAACAAGGCCCGCATTCTTTACCAAAGCGCGGGCAAGAGCGCAGCGTTGCTGCTGTCCGCCGGACAATTCAAGCGGTTTACGGTCGAGCATGGGGGTCAGCTGCATCAGGTCGGCCGCCTGTTTGACGGCTTTGTCAATTTCACCTGCGGATTTTTTCATCAATCGCAAAGGGGATGCGATATTGTCGTAAACCGTCATCGAGGGGTAGTTGATAAACTGCTGATACACCATTGCGACCTTGCGATCCTGGACGCGCAGCCCGGTAACATCCTTGCCCTCCCAGAAAACGCGCCCTTCAGTCGGCACATCAAGCCCCGCCATGAGCCGCATAAGCGAGGTTTTGCCAGATTGAGTTGGCCCAAGCAGAACGTTCATTGTCCCGCGCTCTAGCGTCAGATCTGTTGGGTGAATATGGATTTTCCCATCCACCAACTTTGACACATTTTTAAATTCGAGCGTCATAGTATCCCCTTACCCTGCTTCGGCAGTTACAACCGCGGCCATCTTATTTTTCATCCAAGCATCCAGAACGCTGACGTCATCTTTTGACATCCGAAGGCCAAGTTTCGTGCGCCTCCAGACGATGTCATCAGCCTCGGCGGCATATTCTTTATCCATCAACCAGAGAACTTCGCGCTCTGTCAGGCTTGAACCGAAACACTGCCCAAGGTCCTCTGGCTTTTCTGCGCCTGACAGAACTTCGCGTGCTTCGGTTCCGTATGCCCGAACAAGGCGTTTCGCCCAGACCTGATCCAAAAAGGGAAACTCTGCTGACAATTGTTCAATAAGCGCGGGCACCCCATCCACGGGGAAATCCCCCCCGGGCAGCGCCACACCAGCCGTCCAGGGCGGGGATAGTTTTGGGAAAAACTTAGCAATATCCTCCATCGCGCTTTCAGCCAGACAGCGATAGGTTGTGATTTTTCCGCCAAAGATATTCAACGCGGGTGCGCCGCGGCTTTCGTCGACTTTCAGGATATAGTCACGCGTGGCAGCAGAGGCACTGCTTGCACCATCATCGAAAAGTGGGCGCACACCCGAGTATGTCCAAACGACATCCGCATCGGTGATTGGGGTTGCGAGATATTGGTTGATGAACTCCAGAAGATAGGTTTGCTCGTCTGCGGTGCATTCGGGCTTTATGTTTGCATCAACATGTTCCGCATCTGTGGTGCCAATAAGGGTAAAGTCGTTTTCATACGGGATGGCAAAAGCAATACGGCCATCAGTCCCTTGAAAGAAATAGCATTTGTCATGCTCAAACAGGCGCTTGGTGACAATGTGACTGCCGCGCACAAGACGCACGCCGCCGGCTTGCGTGCTTTTAAGGGTGTCGTGCAAAACATCGCCAACCCAAGGTCCGGCCGCATTCACGACCATCTTCGCGGTCACAGTTGACGTGACGCCAGTTTGAGAGTTGTGCATCTGCACGTTCCAAATGCCATCGCGGCACTCGGCACTCACAACTTTATGACGCGGCAAAATGGTGGCCCCTCGCGCCTCGGCATCCCGTGCATTCAGCACAACAAGCCGCGCGTCCTCTACCCAGCAATCAGAATATTCATACGCTTTCTCAAATTTATCAACGAGCGGCTTACCTTCTGGTGCCGTCCGCAAATCCAGCTTGCTTGTGCCAGGCAGGAGTTCACGGCCACCAAGATTGTCATATAGAAAAAGCCCCAAACGAATAAGCCAGGCAGGGCGGCGCCCTTTCATCCAGGGCATAACGAAGCTGAGGATTTTTGAGGTCGGCGTCGAAAGGTCAAACCGCATATCAGCGTGGTACGGCAACACAAAACGCATCGGCCAAGCGATATGTGGCATGGCTTTCAGCAGGGTTTCTCGTTCGACCAATGCTTCACGCACCAAACGGAATTCAAAGTATTCCAGATACCGCAACCCACCATGGAAAAGCTTGGTCGACGCCCCGGATGTTGCCGAGCCTATATCATTCATCTCAGCCAAACATACCGACAGTCCGCGGCCACTTGCGTCACGCGCAATGCCGCACCCATTGATGCCTCCGCCGATGATGAGCAGATCATAATCCGGTTTCATACAGTCCTCCCACGCAGGCTCCCTCCTGCATCCGAAGACGATGAAGGTAAACGCGCCCAAATGGAAGATAAAAATGTTCGTTTGCGCTCGATTTTCCGCAAGCCGCTGATATCTGGATATAATATTTCGTCAATTCCGCGCCGGTTGCATCTTTCGTGCTTCTAGACTTAGTAATGTTGAAACAAACACTGACCGAATTCGTGGCCCTTTTTGGGAATCGCGCCAAATGAACAGCAACAGATTGGGGAGACGTCGGTATGGTTCAGATGCGGCGCAAGCCAGAAATCATCAACATAGCCCGACGCGAAGGGGTTGTGACCGTTGACCATCTTGTAGAGCACTTTGGCGTCACCCCTCAGACCATTCGAAGGGACCTCACGGAACTCTCTGAGTCGGGACAGCTCGAACGTGTTCACGGTGGTGCCATTTTACCGTCGACGACCGTGAACATTGGCTACAGCGAACGTCGCGCCCTTAATCAAGCCATGAAAGTGGATATTGCGCGCGTGTGTGCAAAACAAATTCCGAACGATTGCTCTATCTTCCTGAATATTGGAACCACCACAGAGGCCGTCGCCGTTGAGCTTCTGCGGCACCAAGGGCTTTTGGTCGTGACCAACAACATGAACATCGCCAATATCCTGTCCGCCAATACAGAAGTGGAAGTTATCGTTACGGGTGGAAATCTCCGCCGTTCCGACGGTGGTCTTGTCGGGGATTTTGCAAAGGCAACGATCCAGCAGTTGCGCTTTGATTACGCTGTTATTGGATGTTCCGCATTGCGAGAGGATGGTGACATTCTCGATTTTGACGTTCAAGAGGTTGGCGTGAGTAAAACAATTATTCGCCAAAGCGACAAAGTTTTGCTCGCATCAGATAGCTCAAAATTTGAACGAAAGGCCCCAGCCCGGATTGCATCCATGGCCGATGTCGATGTTTTTGTGACGGATCGCGGTTTACCACAGGCCTGTGCCAACTTTTGCCGGGAGGCCGGCACACAGGTTCTGTTTGCCTGACCCCGTGAGTGATGAAACATCATTATGGCTATGAGGGGCAATCTTCAGTCAGGTTTCTTGCAATCCCCGCCAGTACAGTATACGTCAGTATACAACGCGTTTAGACGCCGAGTCGCCAGAGAGGTCTGTGGCTTGGTGCTTAAGCTTTCTCGAACACCCAACCGCTGGATTTGTCATGAGCTTGTACACAGATTACCTAACCGAAATCGCCACCCGTAAAGAGCAGGGATTGAACCCCAAGCCCATCGATGATGGTGCGCTGGTCAAAGACCTTATCGCGCAAATCAAAGATACCGGGAATGAACATCGCGATGCCTCGCTGGATTTCTTCATTTATAACACCCTGCCCGGCACAACCAGTGCGGCTGGCGAGAAGGCGCAATTTTTGAAAGAGATCATTCTTGGCACCTCTGTGGTCAAAGAAATCTCGCCGGCCTTTGCGTTTGAACTGTTGTCACACATGAAGGGGGGCCCATCTGTTGATGTGCTTCTTGAACTTGCCTTGGGCGAGGACGCCGCCATCGCGGAGCAAGCAGCCGACGTTCTAAAAACCCAAGTGTTCCTCTATGAGGCCGATACCGATCGTCTGGACGCCGCTTATAAAGCGGGCAATGCTGTGGCCAAGGATATTCTGGAAAGCTATGCCAAGGCAGAGTTTTTCACCAAGCTGCCGGACGTAGAAGAAGAGATCAAAGTTGTGACATATATCGCTGGCGAAGGCGATATCTCAACCGACCTGCTGTCCCCGGGCAACCAAGCCCACTCGCGCGCCGACCGGGAATTGCACGGCAAATGCATGATCACCCCCGAGGCACAGGCCGAAATCCAACAGCTGCAAAAGCAACACCCCGATGCGCGTGTGATGCTGATTGCTGAAAAAGGCACCATGGGTGTGGGGTCAAGCCGGATGTCCGGCGTGAACAACGTGGCCCTTTGGACCGGCAAACAAGCCTCGCCTTACGTGCCATTTGTCAATTTTGCCCCTGTTGTGGCTGGTACGAACGGGATTTCACCGATTTTCCTGACCACCGTTGGCGTGACCGGCGGGATCGGTCTTGATCTGAAGAACTGGGTCAAAAAGAAAGACGCGGATGGCAACACGGTTGTGGATGCCAACGGCGACGCGGTGCTGGAGCAAATTTATTCGGTGGAAACCGGCAAAGTGCTGACCATCAACTCCAAAACCAAAAAGCTTTACGATGCTGACGGCGTTGAACTGGTGGATGTCTCGGCCGCGTTCACCCCGCAGAAGGTTGAGTTTATGAAGGCGGGCGGATCATATGCCGTTGTTTTCGGCAAGAAGCTGCAAACCTTCGCCGCTGAAGCCCTAGGCCAAGAGCTGAAATCAGCCTTTGCCCCGTCGAAAGAAATCACCGACGAGGGCCGTGGCCTGACCGCCGTCGAAAAGATCTTTAATCGCAACGCCCGCGGCGTCACCACCAAAGGCGACCTGCACGCCGGGTCCGACGTGCGCGTTGCCGTTAATATTGTGGGGTCACAAGACACCACTGGCTTGATGACCTCACAAGAGCTTGAAGCGATGGCGGCCACTGTGATCTCTCCATCGGTTGATGGCGCCTATCAATCGGGCTGTCACACAGCGTCGGTTTGGGACAAAAAGGCTCAGGCCAACATCCCTAAACTGATGAGCTTTATGAATAAGTTCGGCCTGATCACCGCGCGCGACCCCAAGGGCGAATACCCCGCGATGACCGACGTGATCCACAAAGTGCTGAATGACATCACCGTGGATGACTGGGATATTACCATCGGCGGTGACAGCCACACGCGGATGTCCAAAGGCGTGGCCTTTGGCGCGGATTCAGGCACCGTAGCACTGGCCCTTGCAACCGGTGAAGCCACCATGCCGATCCCTGAGTCAGTCAAAGTGACTTTCAAGGGCAAAATGGCCGACCACATGGATTTCCGTGATGTCGTACACGCCACCCAGCTGCAAATGTTGGCCCAACACGGCGACAACGTGTTCCAAGGCCGCGTGATCGAAGTGCATATTGGCACGCTTTTGGCGGACCAAGCCTTCACCTTCACCGACTGGACCGCTGAGATGAAGGCAAAAGCCTCGATCTGTATCTCAAACGACGAAACGCTGATCGGATCCCTGGAGCTGGCGAAATCGCGCATCCAGATCATGATCAACAAAGGCATGGACAACGCCGCACAGACCCTACAGGGCCTGATCGACAAAGCCGATGCCCGTATTGCTGAGATCAAGTCAGGCAGCAACCCTGCCCTGACCCCAGACGATAATGCAAAATACTTCGCCGAAGTTGTGGTCGATCTGGACGAGATCGTTGAACCGATGATCGCCGATCCAGATGTAAATAACGACGACGTATCAAAGCGTTACACCCATGACACCATCCGCCCAATCTCCTATTACAAAGCGGAGAAGAAAGTGGACCTGGGTTTCGTCGGCTCGTGCATGGTGCACAAAGGCGACATGAAAATCGTCGCTCAGATGCTGAAGAACCTCGAAAAGGCAAACGGCACGGTCCAGTTCAAGGCCCCGTTGGTTGTTGCCGCCCCGACCTACAATATCATCGACGAGATGAAGGCCGAGGGGGATTGGGAAATCCTGCAGCGTTATTCTGGTTTTGAATTTGACGACATGTTCCCAAAGGCAAATGCCCGTACCGAGTATGAAAACATCCTCTATCTCGAACGCCCCGGCTGTAACCTTTGCATGGGCAATCAGGAAAAAGCGGCCAAAGGTGATACGGTTCTGGCGACGTCAACCCGCCTGTTCCAGGGCCGTGTTGTGGAAGACAGTGCTGAGAAGAAAGGCGAAAGCCTTTTGGCCTCGACCCCGGTTGTGGTGCTCTCAGCTATCCTTGGCCGCACCCCGACCGTGGACGAGTACAAAGCCGCAGTTGAGGGCATTGACTTGACCAAATTCGCACCACCCGTCGAAAAGCCGGCAGGGACGCGCTCGGCCCATTTCTAAGTAAGGCCTGACGTCACATCATCTTGAACCGCACGAGCAAAAATGCCGCTCGTGCGGTTCCGCTTACACGCCCTTGCAAGACTGAACTGGTGCTCCCCTGAACGATTGCTTCTGCGACTGGGGGCGCAGTGTCACGCCAATGCGCGGCCCTCCTCCCAAGGGCATTGGGAATTTCTGCAAGTCGCAATTTCAGCATTCACGTCGCGAAACCATGCGCACGCATGCGATAAATCTGGTGTGGTCATTCGAATTCCTTCAGCTGCAACAGCTGTGTTAGGCTTATGACATGAAACAACGTAGCTTTGTGCCCAAAGGGGCCGCCTGTTTTCACATTGATTATGATGGCCCGGGGACGGACATCTATTTTCTGCTCTTGCCCAAACTGACCATGCTGGCGCTGAGCGCCGCGGTGGAGCCGTTACGCGTGGCCAATCAGGTGACCAACAAAGAGCTATATCGTTGGCATTTATTGACGGAAGACGGCGGGCCGGTTCGATGCTCCAACGGGATTGCGGTGACCCCAGATTACGACCTGATCAACCTGCCGAAATCCTCAATGGCATTTATATGTTCCGGGGTCGAACCAATTGACAGCACAAGCAGCAGAATTTTGAACTGGATTGGCCGGCAACGTGCGTTTGGCTGTCACATTGGGGGAATTTGCACGGGGGCGTTTACCCTGGCCAAGGCGGGTCTCTTACGGGGTCGAAGCTTTACCCTGCATTGGGAAAACCAACCCGCCTTTGTCGAACATTTCATCGGGCTCGAGCCCACCAACAATCTATATGAAATTGACGATGGCATCATGACCTGCGGCGGCGGGAATGCGTCGCTTGACATGATGCTGAATATGATCGAACGAGATCACGGAAAAGACCTTGCCGTGATCGTTGCAGATATGTGTATTCACGCGCGATCCAACACCCGAAAATCGCCCCAAAAATCCGCCTATTCCGAGGCATTAAGCGTTCGAAATCAACACCTTATCAATGCAATGCAATTCATGAATGCATCCTTAGAGGACAGTGTTAGCATGGACGACGTGGCCAGAGAGGTGAATATTTCACGGCGTCAGCTGGAGCGGTTATTCAAACTTTACGTGCACACAACGCCGCTACAATTCTACGCGGATCTTCGCGTGAAACGGGCCTATGCGTTGCTCAATGAAACCAGCTTGTCGATTACTGAAATTGCGGCGGCCTCGGGGTTTACCAGCACTTCACAGCTTGCCATTCAGTTTCGAAAACGCTTTGGGCATTCGCCGTCCTCCTTTCGGAAAACCTGGAACGACTAAACTTACAGCTTGTCGCGCAGCGAAAACCACAACATCGCCGCAACCAACAGCGGCCAACGCAGTGTCGCCCCGCCCGGAAAGCGCGGTGTTGGAACGTCAGCCATAAGATCAAACCGCTCCGCCTGACCCGCCAAAGCTTCCGCCGCCAATTTCCCGCCGAGTGTGGCCATCGCCACCCCATGCCCGGAATACCCCGACGCCGACAGGATATTGCCGTTCAAGCGCGCAAAATGCGGCATGCGGTTCAGCGTGATGCCCAATGTCCCGCCCCACGCATAATCGACGCGCGTGTCCTTGAGTTGCGGGTAGATCTCCAACATTGGCTTGGACACAAGTTTCACAATGTCTTTCGGGAACCGATAACCATAGCTTTCAGCCCCGCCAAACAGCATCCGGTTGTCTTCCGACAGGCGGAAGTAATTGATCACAAACTTGCTGTCCGCCACCGCATGCCCTTCACGGATCAAGCTTTTGGCGAAATCGTCCTCCAACGGTTCTGTCGCGAGAATATAATTGTTAATCGGCATCACCCGGGCCGCGACATTTTTCTGCGCATGACCCAAATACCCGTTGCAAGCCCAAAGCACATATCGCGCTGAAATATCAGCACTTTCCGTCTTCACCCTTGCAGGATCACCCTCAGCAACCTTTGTCACACGCGTTGTTTCATAGATCCGTACGCCTTTGGCAACGGCCGCACGCGCCATGCCAAACGCCAACCGCAAAGGGTGCGTGTGCCCGCCGCCCATATCCAATGTCCCACCATGATAAGCGGGGGAGCCGCAGAGGTGGCGCATCTCGTCCTTGTCCACCGGCCGGATCAGATCATAGCCATATTCGTCGTTCATTTTGCGCGCATAGGCGTGATTGTCGGGCACAAATCGCGCACGGTGATCAGCGTGCAAGATCCCGTCGGTGAACCCAGCCTCCGGCGCATGCTCCGCCACCATGTCGCGCACCAATTGCACAGATTCCAGCGACAAATCCCAAAGCGAGCGGGCGACGGTTTTGCCGAGCATTTCCTCAAGCTCATCTTGCTCCAATCTCTGCCCGGTGCCCACTTGGCCGCCATTGCGACCAGAGGCACCAAAGCCAACCCGGTGCGCCTCAACCAGCACAACATCAAAGCCTTTTTCGGCCATATGAAGTGCCGCTGACAGCCCGGTAAAGCCCCCCCCGATGATGCACACATCACAAGAGATATCCCCTTTGGCCTCGGGATAAAGACCCGGTGCATCAGCCGTCGCTGCGTACCAAGATGCAGGGTACTGTCCAACGCGGTCGTTGGCTGTAAGGATGTCCATGATGCTCTCTCGATTGGAGGGGATTGAGGCCCGCCACACGGCAGACCTCGTCTTCAAAATCAGATATCAGGCTTCGACAAACAGCCCTTGGGCTTTCACTTTCTCATAGGCCTGATCCAGCGATTTACGCGCGCGTTCAATCAAAATATCGATCTCGGCGGTCGTGATCACCAAGGGCGGCGCGATGATCATCCGATCCCCCACATGGCGCATGATCAGATTGTTGCCAAAGCTGCATTCGCGCGTGATGTAGCCCACGGTGCCCGCATCAGACGCAAACGCCGCACGGGTTTCTTTGTTCGGGGTCAAAGCAAGTGACGCCATCAGACCGACAATTTTGGTCTCACCAACCATCGGATGATCCGCAAGCGAGTGCCATTTTTCGGCCAGGTAAGGGGCTGCCACATCACGGACGTGATCCACAATCTTCTCTTCTTCGATAATGCGAAGGTTCTCAAGCGCAACGGCACAGGCCACCGGATGACCGGAATAGGTATAGCCGTGATTAAACTCGGTCGCGGCCAGCACGGCGGCCACTTTGTCGTTCACGATTGACCCGCCAATTGGCGCATAACCAGAGCTGAGCCCTTTGGCGATCGTCATAATATCAGGTGTGATTCCAACCGTTTGCGAGCCAAACCAATTGCCCGTGCGACCAAATCCACAGATCACCTCATCCGCAATCAACAGGATGTCATATTTATCGCAAATCCGTTGAATTTCAGGCCAGTAGGTGTCAGGTGCGATGATCACCCCCCCTGCCCCTTGCACAGGTTCCGCGATAAAGGCAGCCACTTTGTCGGCGCCAACCTCGTTGATCTTCGCCTCAAGCTGCTGGGCACGTTCCAGACCAAATTCTTCTGGTGTCGTGTCGCCGCCTTCTGCCCACCAATGAGGCTGGTCGATGAATTCAATTCCGGGAATCGGCAGGCTGCCTTGGCCGTGCATGCCTTTCATCCCACCCAGCGAGGTACCGCCAACAGTCGACCCGTGATAGGCATTCCAGCGCGAAATAATCACGTCACGCTCTGGCTGACCTTTTTCCGCCCAATACGTGCGGACCATCCGGATATTGGTGTCATTCGCATCAGATCCGCCGTTGGCGTAAAAGACGTGGTTCAGATCGCCGGGGGCCAGTTCAGCCAGTTTTTGCGCCAAGGCAATTGCCGGCACATGCGTTGTTTGAAAAAACGTGTTGTAATAGGGTAGCTCGCGCATTTGGCGCGCGGCAACATCCGCCAACTCATCCCGACCATAGCCGATATTGACGCACCACAGACCGGCCATTGCGTCCAGCACCTCTTCGCCTTCGCTATCTTTTAGGTACACCCCACTGGCCGAGGTGATGACGCGCGCGCCTTTTTGCTTCAATTCACCGTCAGCGGTGAAGGGGTGCATATGGTGGGCCGCATCGATGGCTTGCAGCTCAGCGGTCGGCAGGTGATTCGTAATTTTGTTCATTTCGGACACTCCTAAGGCCGGTTCAACCAGCACATTCATACTTGCCACCAGAATATGATCAAAAAAAATGGTGTCAACGGGGAGCGTTAAATATGATCAAATATCTCCATCCTTCAGGATCGACCTGACCTGTGCGATTCCCTGCTCGATGTCACCATGAATAGCATCCGACACCCCTTGGGCATCCCCCATGCGAAGGGCCGCGAGCGCCTCGGCATGTTTGTCTGGAAGATTGGCCGTGCCATAGCGCCCCAACACAACACGAAGCGACGGTCCCGCGCGCAGCCAAAGCATATTTGCGATCGACAAAAGCACGTCCGTTCCCGCCCGTTCATAGAGATAGGCATGGAACCTATAATTGTTTTCCAGATACCCGCGCACATCGCCACGGGCGATGGCCGCATTCACTTCGTCGTCAAAGAAAACAAGACGGTCAATGTCATCTTTCCCAATGTTTTCAACGGCTTTTCGGGCCAGCTCTGGTTCCACGGATAGGCGCGCAAAGCTGATCTCTTCCCATTGTGCGATATCAGGGTGCGGAACGGATACCCGCCGATTGCCCTTGAACACCAAAGCCCCCTCAGAGGTCAGTCGTCGGATTGCTTCGCGCACCGGGGTCATGCCGACATCCAGCTCAGCGACCAAGCCCTGAATGGTCACGGGCTGCCCGGGGGCAAGTTCACCAAACAAAATCATCTCACGCAGTTTGCGATAGACCCTTTGGTGGTCCGGCAATTTGGCGGTTTTTTCTTCCACCTTGCTCTCTCCTGTCACAAAATCTTTGCCAACTCGGGCGTCATAGCTAAGCTTTTTTTGAACCCTAACCTGACAGGGGTAATTTTACCATATTGCGCGAAGACGTTTTTTTTGATCAAATATCCAACAACGGGCCAAAGGCTCACACACAGGGAGAATAAAATGAAGACTTCAATGCTCAAACTGGGGACCGCACTTGCGCTGGTTGCCACGGCAGCCACCGCCGAAGAAGTGCGCGTTTATAATTGGTCTGACTATATCGACGAAGAGTTATTGGCGAAATTCGAAGCCGAAACCGGGATCGACCTGATCTATGATGTGTTCGATTCAAACGAGGTTCTGGAAACGAAAATGCTGGCGGGCGGGTCAGGTTATGACGTCGTTGTACCCACAGCATCCTTTATGGAACGCCAGATCGCCGCTGGGGTATTTCAGCCCCTGGACCAGTCGAAACTGACCAATGCCGGCAATATTTGGG
Organism: Aliiroseovarius lamellibrachiae; assembly: GCF_018599245.1. GTDB lineage: Bacteria > Pseudomonadota > Alphaproteobacteria > Rhodobacterales > Rhodobacteraceae > Aliiroseovarius > Aliiroseovarius lamellibrachiae. The sequence goes on along the minus strand of NZ_JAHEVJ010000001.1, from coordinate 513,997 downwards.
ATGTGATTGCCCAGCGCACCGCACAGTTTGACCCCGGTAACGCCTATTCGGTCAACTATATGTGGGGCACGACAGGCTTGGGGGTGAATGTTGCCAAAGTCACCGAGGCTCTTGGGGCGGATGCACCAATCGACAGCTTGGCTCTGATTTTTGATCCTGCAAATATGGAAAAACTGGCGGGCTGCGGCGTGCATTTCCTTGACGCACCGGATGAGGTTATCCCCGCCGCGCTGAAATATCTGGGCGAAGACCCCAACAGCAAAGACCCCGAAGTGATCAAACGCGCCGAAGAGGTTCTGGCCCCCGTTGCGCCCTACATTCAGAAATTCCACAGCTCGGAATACATCAACGCGCTGGCCAATGGTGAAATCTGCGTGGCATTCGGCTGGTCCGGCGACGTGTTGCAAGCGCGCGATCGTGCGGACGAAGCAGAAAACGGCGTGGAAATCGCCTATAATGCGCCAAAAGAAGGCGCCTTGATGTGGTTCGACCAAATGGCCGTGCCGGCGGACGCACCAAACGCCGAAGGCGCCCATAAGTTCATCAATTTCATTTTGGACGCACATAACATGGCCGCCGCATCAAACTATGTCTACTACGCCAATGGCAACAAAGCCTCGCAAGAGTTTTTGGAAGAGGATGTCATCGGCGATCCGGCGATTTATCCGTCACCAGAAGCAATGGAAAACCTTTACGTTAAGGGTGCTTACCCATCAAAAGTTCAGCGGGTTGCCACCCGTCTTTGGACCAAAATCAAGTCGGGCACCTAAACCCACTTTTTGCCCCCTGCGTGTTCCGTGGAACGGCGCAGGGGGTTCCCTTTTCCCCGAGGAATGCCAATGTCTGACGCCGCCAAGGCCCTTGAGCCTGTTTTTGAACCTTGGAAAGACCCAAGCCAAAAACCCTTGATCCGCTTTGAAAATGTGACCAAACGCTTTGGCGATTTTACCGCCATCGACGACCTGACGATCAACATCTACGAAAAAGAGTTTTTTGCTTTGCTCGGGCCCTCGGGCTGCGGGAAGACGACGATGATGCGGATGTTGGGCGGGTTTGAAACGCCAACCGAGGGTTCAATTACCATCGACGGCCAGGATATGTCTGCGGTGCCGCCAAACAAGCGTGCGGTGAACATGATGTTCCAATCCTACGCTTTATTCCCTCATCTTTCCGTTGCCGACAACATCGCCTTCGGGCTGAAACGCGACAAGCTTCCCGCGGATCAGATCGCCGCGCGCGTCGAAGAGATGTTATCTCTGGTTCAGCTCAATAAGTTTGCCTCTCGCAAGCCACATCAGATTTCCGGTGGCCAACGGCAGCGGGTCGCCCTTGCGCGGTCGCTCGCCAAGGCGCCCAAACTGTTGTTGCTGGATGAACCGCTGGGCGCGCTGGACAAAAAGCTGCGTCAGGACACCCAATTTGAACTGATGGATATTCAGGAAACCACCGGCACCACCTTTGTTATTGTGACCCACGACCAAGAAGAAGCCATGACCGTCGCCTCGCGTATCGCTGTCATGGATCACGGAAAAATCGTTCAGGTCGATACGCCTGCAAAAATCTACGAAGAACCGGGCAACATCTATGTTGCTGATTTCATTGGGGATGTGAACCTGATTAAGGGCAAAGTTGTCAAATCGGGCAATGATCACGCCAGCATTTCCTGGGCGGAAGGTCAGCAAGATCTGACCGGCATTGCCCATGATGAAATCCCACATGGCACCGAAGCCACACTGGCCATCCGCCCGGAAAAGGTGACCATTTCCACCGACCGTCCCGAAGGTGTGACCAACGCGCTCAGCGGCACGGTTCTGGACATCGCCTATCTTGGAAACATGTCGACCTATGTGATTGAGGCGGCGAATGGCACGCTGATAAAAGCCCAGGCCGCCAATACGCGACGCATCAGCCGGCGCGCAATCACTTGGGAGCAGCAGGTCTGGTTGTCCTTTACCGACACAGCCGGTGTGGTACTGACGTCATGAAACGATTCGCGCTGATCTCTATCCCATATCTATGGCTTCTGGCGCTGTTTTTGGTGCCGTTTCTAATTGTCCTGAAAATCAGCCTTTCTGACACTGAACTGGCCATTCCACCTTATACCCCGACGTTGGACATCGCCCAGGGTTGGGCGGGTGTGCGCGAATGGTGGGCCGGTTTGGACATGGAGAATTTTGTCTGGCTGACCGAAGATGATCTTTATTGGAAAGCCTATCTTTCCAGCCTTAAAATCGCGATTATTTCGACCGTTCTGACGTTGCTGGTCGGATATCCCATTGCCTACGGCATGACGCGTGCGCCGGATGAATGGCGCCCGACATTGATGATGCTGATCATCCTGCCGTTCTGGACCTCTTTTCTGATCCGGGTTTATTCTTGGAAAGCAATCTTGTCGAACGAAGGCTTTCTGAACCAATTCCTTATTGGGATCGGTTTGATTGATGAACCTCTGGTCATCTTAAATACCAATATCGCGGTCTATATCGGCATCGTTTACACCTATTTACCCTTTATGGTGTTGCCCATTTACGCAGCCCTGGAGCGTTTGGATGAAAGCCTGTTGGAAGCCGCGGAAGACCTTGGGTGTTCACGGTTCACCGCCTTCTGGCTGGTCACATTTCCCCTGTCAAAACAGGGCATTGTCGCCGGAAGCTTCCTCGTCTTTATCCCCGCAATGGGCGAATATGTGATCCCGGCACTTCTGGGTGGGTCCAAAACCCTGATGATTGGTAAGGTGCTCTTTGAAGAGTTCTTCGCGAACCGCGACTGGCCTGTGGCCTCTGCGGTGGCGGTGGTGCTCTTGCTCATCCTCATCATCCCAATTGTGCTCTTTCAACGGAACGAAGAAAAACAACGGGAGGCGGGCAAATGAGAAAGCTCAGCTGGTTCAACACGCTCACCCTGACGCTTGGGTTTGCGTTCCTTTACATCCCGATGCTGATCCTGATCCTCTATTCCTTCAACGCAGGGAAACTGGTCACGGTCTGGTCCGGGTTTTCCTTCAAATGGTACGGCGAGCTGTTTCAGAACGAGGCGTTCTTAAGCGCGGCCTGGGTCACATTAAAAGTCGCGGTGATCAGCTCGACCTTTGCCACCATTCTTGGCACCATGGCCGCATATGTCATGGTGCGGGCGGGACGGTTTCGTGGGCGCACGCTGTTTTCAGGCATGATCTACGCCCCACTTGTGATGCCAGAGGTGATCACCGGCCTGTCGCTGCTGTTGTTGTTCATCGCCATCGGGCTGGACCGCGGCGTGCTGACCATCGTGCTGGCACACACAACATTTTCAATGTGTTACGTCTCGGTTGTGGTGTCCTCACGCCTTGTGACCTTTGATCAATCACTGGAAGAGGCCGCATTGGATTTGGGCTGCACCGGGTTTGAGGCCTTCCGCCTTGTCACCCTGCCGATCATCTTACCGGCGGTGATCTCGGGCTGGCTTTTGGCCTTCACCCTGTCGCTGGACGATCTGGTGATCGCAAGCTTCACCTCTGGTCCAAGCTCTACCACCCTGCCGATCAAAATCTTCTCGGCCGTGCGTTTGGGGGTCACCCCAGAGATCAACGCCCTGTCGACTATCATGATTGGCCTTGTGACCATCGGCGTAATTGGGGCATCCCTCACCACAAAACGCGCCATCGCCAAAAAGCAAAAAGACGAGAGAGAAGCCATCTAATGAGCGATTTTCTGACCGAATACGCCGCCTATTGTGAGGCGCACGGAAAGCCCGACCGTATCGAGCTTATGTTGTGTGACATGAACGCCATTTTGCGCGGCAAATGGTTGCCGGGGGAGGACGCGGACAAATTGGCAAAAGGGGCGGTACGTCTGCCCCTTTCAACCTATGCCCCGAATATCTTGGGTGAAGAGGTCGAAGCCTCTGGTCTTGGCATCATCGTCGGCGACCCAGATGGTCATATCGTTCCCATCGCGGGCACCCTAAAGCCTGTGCCATGGGTCAATATTGGCGGTGGGACAACCAAAGTTGCGCAGGTGCAGGTCGAAATGATCGACCCGGACACTGGCGCCCTTAGTGATTTGTCCCCGCGTCAGAAGCTTGCCGATATGGTCGCGAAATTTCACGCCAAAGGCTGGCATCCTGTTTTGGCGACCGAGCTGGAGTTTTACCTTTTTAAACCCCGCGACAATGAAAGCGACGGTCCAACCCCACCGGATCGCTCGCCCACCGCACAGAATTACGACCTTGAGGTGTTGGAACGCACGCAGGGCATTCTGGATGACATATTGTCCGCATCCGCCGCCCAAGGCCTCGCGACAGATACGCTCATCTGCGAATACGGCCCCGGTCAGTTTGAGATCAACTTCCACCACACCGATGATGTGATGCATGCGGCCGATACCGCCGTCTGGTTCCGTCGATTGGTGCGCGGCGTTGCCCGTGCGCATGGGATGGAAGCCAGTTTCATGGCCAAACCCTATGCGGATTATCCCGGAAACGGAATGCATGTGCATGCATCCGTTGTGAATAATGATGGCAAAAACATCTTTGATCATCAGGGGGATGGCCCGTCTGAAGTGTTGCTGAATGCGGTCGGTGGCACGCTTGACACCATGCGGGATCTACAGGCCGTTTTTGCGCCGCACATGAACTCTTATCGCAGGTTCAAACCGATGAGTTTCGCCCCCTCCGCCCCCGATTGGGGGTTGGACAACCGCGCCGCAGGCGTGCGCATTCCAGAGACAAACGGGCCCGCCGCACGTATGGAACACCGCATCGCTGGGGCCGACGTGAACCCCTATCTGGCAATCGCCGCCATTCTGGGCGGGATGTTGCACGGCCTTGAAACGGGCGCCTCTGTGCCCTTGCCTTTGGATGACCCCAAAGCGGTTCCTGCTGACAGCCTTTCGGACGATTGGCGTCAGACTGTTGATCGGTTTGGCACCTCCCAAATCGCGCGCGCGCTGTTTGGGGACCGCTATGTGGACATCCACACCGCCGTTCGCCATGACGAAATCACGCAATTGACCCGCGAGATTAGCCAAGTGGAATACCGCGCCTATCTTGGCCGGCTGTAACCCATGACGCGCCGTATCTATGAACCATATGCCTATTCAGATGCGGCGCGGACAGAGTGTATCTGGCCCCTGCCCGACCACCCGTGGCCTCAACTGAACGGCGACATCGTCAGCGAGGTTGCGGTGATTGGCGGCGGCTATACTGGTCTGTCGGCCGCTTTGCATCTTGCGCAATCCGGTGTGTCGATAACCCTTTTGGAAAGCGAAAAACCCGGTTGGGGGGCCTCTGGCCGCAACGGGGGGTTTTGCTGTGTAGGCGGCGACAAGCTTGGGTTCACTAAAATCGCAAAACGGTTCGGGAACGAGGCCGCAAAGGCCTATTTCGCCACCCAATGCGACGCGATCAATCTTGTTCGCAAACTATTGGAAACACACGAAATTGACGCCGACACACATTCAGATGGGGAGTTACAGCTGGCCCATCGACCACAGGCGATTTCCGACCTGAAATCAGAGGCAGAGCAACTGAAAACCCTGGGGGTTTCCTCACAGTTCCTTCCCGGTGATGCCCTTGCAGAGCGTGGAATGTCTGGCACGTTTCAGGCGGGCCTTCATGTCCGTTTAGGATTTGCCTTAAACCCAGGAAAATATGTCTTCGGTCTCGCCCGTGCAGCCCAGTCGGCTGGTGCAGACATCCGCGCGCACAGCCCGGTCACGCGGATCACCCGCGAAGGGGGAAGCTATGTTCTTCATGCGCGCACTGGCACGCTGCGGGCAAAAAAGCTCATTCTTGCAACAAATGGATATTCATCCGATGACGTGCCCAATTGGCTGCGTGGCCGTTACATGCCGCTGCAATCCAATATACTTGTCACACGAGTTTTAAGCGATGAAGAGATAGCCGCCCAAGGCTGGACCACCGATCTCATGGCGTATGACACCCGAAATTTGCTTCATTACTTCAGAATGTTACCCGGCAAACGCTTTCTGATGGGAACGCGCGGAAATATTTCTGCCAGTCCGCAGGGACAGCGTCAGATGCGAGGACAAATCAAACGAGACCTGTCAGCCCTATTTCCCAAATGGGCCCATGTCGAGACCCCAAACTTCTGGTCTGGACTGGTCAGCCTGTCGCGGGATCTCCTGCCGTATATCGGCCCCATTGGGCGCTGGGAGAATGCCTGGACCGGGATGAACTATCACGGCAATGGCCTCGCGATGAGCACCTGGGCTGGCGCACAATTGGCCCAGCTGGCGATGGGGGAAACCGCCGGGTCACAGGTTCATCAAAGCCCGCTGAAACGCTTTCCAATGGCAGGGTTCCGACGCAATTATTTACATGCGGCTTTTTTGGGGTATCGGCTGATTGATGGCCCTGCGCCGTCATCCCCCGAAGCGTGAAACCGGCGCAAAGCCCGATCACGAGCTGCTGGACAACAGGTCTTTATAGGTCTCTCGCATCACGTTTTTCTGCACCTTACCCATTGTATTACGCGGCAGCGCGCCAACAATGATCACCTTTTTGGGCTGCTTAAACTTGGCCAGCATTCCTGACAGGCCTGCCATCACATCCGCCTCGCCAATCTCGGCCCCGTCTTTGGGGACGACAACAGCCACAACGCCCTCACCAAAATCGGCATGGGGCACGGCAATAACGGCGCTTTCCAAGACACCGGGCAGATCATCAATCAGCCCCTCGACCTCTTTTGGATAGACATTAAAGCCACCGGTAATGATCAGGTCTTTGCCGCGTCCAACAATGGTCACATAGCCCGCGTCATCCACAAACCCAAGATCCCCCGTGATGAACCACCCATCGGGGCGCAACTCTTCTGCGGTTTTTTCCGGCATCTGCCAATAGCCGGCAAAGACGTTGTCACCACGCACTTCGATCACGCCGATCTCGCCTTTTGGCAGCGCATCGCCCGTATCCGGGTCCACCACCTTCAGCTCCACCCCCGGCAAAGGAAAACCAACGGTGCCAGCCCGGCGATCCCCGTCATAAGGGTTCGAGGTGTTCATATTGGTTTCGGTCATACCGTAGCGTTCCAAGATCGCGTGCCCGGTGGTGGCACGCCATTGGTCATGAGTTTCGGCCAGCAGAGGGGCAGACCCTGACACAAACAGGCGCATATTTGCCGCAGCCTCGCCCAAACGAGGGTCTTTCAAAAGGCGGGTGTAAAAGGTCGGAACGCCCATCAATGCCGTGGCCATTGGCATGGCGCGTAACACCGCATCGGCGTCGAACCCACCCATAAAGATTGCCTGTGCACCGGCCATCAAGGTCACATTGGTCGCCACAAAAAGCCCATGGGTATGGAAAATTGGCAAGGCATGGATCAACACATCTTGGTCCGTGAACTGCCAATAATCACGCAAGGTCTCGGAATTCGATGCGAGCGCACGGTGCGTCAGCATCGCCCCCTTGGACCGCCCAGTGGTGCCGGATGTGTAAAGGATTGCGGCAAGGTCCAGAGGGCCACGCGCGACCGCCTCGAACCCCGGTGACATCGCATCACGCGCGGGCAACAATGTGCCGGAACTGCGTGTTCCCAAGGTCAAGACATGCGCCACACCAGCGGCGGTGGCAACCGGTGTCATCAGGTCTAAACGCGTCGGATCACAGACAAAAACGCGCGGAGCAGCATCACCGAGAAAATAGGCGACTTCGTCAGGCGTATACCCGGTGTTCAACGGCAAAAAAACCGCCCCTGCCAGCAGAGTTCCGACATAGAGCTCCAGCATCGGGACCTCTTTGGGGGCTTGCACCGCCACTCGGTCTCCCGGCACAACACCAAGCCCAACCAACATCGCAGCCATACGCTCTGCATTGTCCCAAAACGCGCCGAAACTTATCTGATCGCCACTGGTAAAATCGGTTAAAAACACCGCATCGTGTCGCCCATCAGAGGCTTTGGATATCGCATGGGCAAGATGGTTCTGACTGTACATTTTGCGTTCTCGTTTTGTTAAATCCGAATATCTGTCGGTTATCCGGGCGTGACAACCGGGTCAATTGGGCGATTTGGCCCGCCCATGGCATCTTCAATCCATTTGGCGGTTGCAAGCACTGTCGCCTCACCGCGTGGCGGGCCGATCAATTGCAATCCCACGGGCAAGCCGTCATCTGACCAGCCAACAGGCACCGAAACAGAAGGCAGCCCGGCAGTGGTCGCCAAAAAGGCAAAGCGCAGCCAATCCATATATCCCGTCAGGGTTTTCCCACCGACTTCACGCACCCATTCTTCGGATTGCGCATGGGGCATATTTCCCACCACGGGACAGGCCACAACATCATACCCGCTTAAGAACTGACGCATATTGTCATAGATAACAGAGCGGCCAAGCTGTGCTTCGGCAAAATCCGTCGCCGTCAGTGACATCCCATAAGCAAGGTTTTCGGCCAATGTTGGTTTGAAGCTCTGGGTCAAGGATTTGGGGGCTTTGGCAAAATTTGCGGCCCACATTAAGCCGCGCAATTGGTGATAGGTCCGCTCAAGATTGGGCAACGCCGGACAAGCCTCGTCTACATGCGCCCCAGCCCGTTCAATCAGACCCATTGCGCGCGACAAATAACGTGCCATATCCGCATCCACAGGTGCAAACCCATCCAGGTCTGGTGCCCAGGCGATGCGGGGCCGGGACACTTGGTCAAGCGCATCCTGATAGGACGCCACAGGCTTGGGAAAACTGATCGGAGAGCGACTGTCAAATCCCGTCATTGCATCCAAAAACAACGCACAATCTGTGACCGAACGCGCCATTGGCCCCTCCACACCTTCACCGATGAACCCGGTCACGGATCCACGCGCGACCAAGCCCGGCGAGGTCCGCAACCCCACGATGCCGCAATAGGCCGCCGGGGTGCGCAGGCTGCCACCGTGATCAGATCCGTGGGAAAGCCAAAATGCGCCTGTCGCAAGCGACACCGCAGCGCCGCCCGAGGACCCACCCGCATTCAGACGTGTGTGATAGGGGTTCAATGTTGCCCCAAAGACATCATTATAGGTATTGCCCCCGGCACCAAATTCAGGCGTGTTGGTCTTGCCCATGACCAGCCCCCCCCGCCCCTCCAGCCGCAAAACCAACGGATCACTGTCCGTGGGGATATTTTGTGCCAACGCTTTTGTGCCAAAGGTCGATCGCACCCCCGAAACAGCGGTTAAATCTTTGATCCCAATTGGTAACCCGGCCAGCCAGCCGGGATCATCCACCTTGCGCTGTAGCCCGCTCGCATGGGTTCGGGCGCGTTCAACGCACCGGGTTGGAACAGCATTTACATCCGGATCCACCTGCGCCAATCGCGCATCAGCCGCATTGATCAGCTCTTCCGGGGACAGCTCCTTACTCTTGAGCAACCGCACCACGACATGCGCCTCTAATGCGCAGAGCTCTGAGCCTGTGAAAGCCATTTTTCTCTCCCGTTTTGGATAGTCTAACGCTTTGGGATCAGGTTTCAATTGGATCGGTACGGTTACAAGCCTTCGGGTGGTGGGGGACATTTGAGTGTGCCAAAATCTGAGCGTGCCAAAAGCTGAGGGGCCTTAAAACGAGACAACCAGCTTGCCGCTGTGCAGCCCCCCCCAACAAAAAAGGGCGGAGTTTCCCCCGCCCTTTCAACAGTCAGTAATGTTGCGTTATTTCTGAGTGATGCGGTTATCCAGTTTTGGCGTCACAGGCCCCATTGCGGCCATATATTCGGCCGTCACATCCGCCAGATCAGGACCATAATCATAGGCGTGCTGAGCATCCCGGAACATTTTATACCCGTCACCACCATTGCGCACATAGTTGTTGGACACGACACCATAGGTTTTGGCAGGGTCAATCGCCACAAATGCGTCCCCTTCCATCACCATCACGTCTGACACCCGTTCGCCAGCGGGTTTCGACACATCGAAGCTGAACTTCAGACCGGCAACCTGTGGGAACCGACCCGCACCTTCTTCGTGCTGGCTCACACCGTTCTCAAGAGCGGCGACAATGGTTGCCCCATCCACTTGAAAGGTCGACAACGTGTTTTGGAACGGCAGGACCGTCAGCACTTCCCCCATGGTCACATCGCCCGCATCGATGGATGCCCGGATACCGCCGCCATTTTGGATCGCAATCTGCACGCCCTGATCTTTCACCCGCGCAAGCATCGCATCGGTAATGATATTGCCCATCGCACATTCCGCAGCACGGCAAGAACCGCGCTCGCCATCAATTGCCTCAGCAGCGCTGGCAACCACTTTTGATCGGATTTCTTCCAACGGAAGAGCCGCCTCTGCGATACGTGCTTTCGTGGCGTCATCTTCTGCAACGCCACCGTCCATGATGATCGGTTCGCCTTTGGCTTCTTTAATGTTTCCATCATCGTCAAAGGTCACATTCAGCTCGCCAAGGAACTTGCCATACGCATAGGCCGACACAATTGCGGTGTTGCCGACCATGGTTGGATATGGCCCCTCGGCACGCTCATTTGTGTTTGAAAGCAGCGTGTTGGTGTGGCCACCGACAATCACGTCGACACCCGTGGTGCCCGCCGCAACCTTTTGGTCAACGCCGTAGCCCGAGTGGCTGAGCACGATGATTTTGTTCACACCTTCGGCGGTCAGCTTATCAACTTCGCCCTGAACAGCACCCACCGGATCAGTAAAGATCACATTGGCACCGGGGGACGCCAGCTCATCCGTGTCTTGTGGCGTCAGGCCAATCATGCCGATTTTCTCGCCGCCACGCTCAATCACAGTGGATTTCGCCAATTTACCGTGCAGCAAAGGCTCGCCTGAAACATCGGCATTGGACATCAGCACGGGGAAATCCACAGCGTCCATGAACCCACGAAGAACCTCTGGGCCATCGTCGAATTCATGGTTGCCGACGGTCATCCCGTCATAGCCCATTTTGTTCATCATCTCGGCAGCCAGTTTGCCTTTATAATAGGTGTAAAACAGCGTGCCTTGGAATTGATCGCCACCGTCCACCAGGATCGAGTTGTTTGACCGCGCGCGCGCATCCGCAAGTGCGGTGATCAAACGGGCCGAGCCGCCAAAGCATTTGCCCTCGGTGTTGTCCTCTGCCGAGCAGCCGCTGTCGTATTTCGAAATCGGCTCAAACCGCGCATGGAAATCATTGGTGTGCAAAATGGTCAGCGAATAATCCGCCGCCGCCATACCGGATGTCATGGCCAGCGCACCGGCCGTCGTCAAAAATCGTTTCAACATGGGAACCCCCCTGAATGTGGTCCAAATTTTATGATGGGCAAGAGTTGCGCGAGTCGGGGGGGCTTGTCAAAGCCCCTACACGATGCCGCAACGGCAACCTTTGACAGGAATGGTGTTTTTTTGCTGACAGATCTTGTTAACAATCCACAGCTCAGCCTATCATACGACAATAACTCTCCGCCCAAATCGGCAAGATACATAGAGGTGAACATGCAACGATATCGGCGTGATATGCGCGGCCATGGCGCCAATCCCCCCAATGCAAACTGGCCACAGGGCGCCAAAGTCGCGGTGCAATTCGTGCTGAATTACGAAGAAGGTGGCGAAAACTGCGTCTTGCATGGTGACGCCGCATCCGAAGCATTTCTCTCCGACATTCCAGGGGCCGCGCAGTGGCAAGGGCAACGCCACTGGAATATGGAAAGCATCTATGAATATGGCGCGCGGGCCGGGTTTTGGCGGCTGCATCGCCTGTTTACCGGCGCGGGCATTCCGTTGACCATCTATGGGGTCGCCACCGCCCTCGCCCGCAGCCCCGATCAAGTGGCCGCAATGAAATCCGCCGAATGGGAAATTGCCAGCCACGGGTTGAAATGGGTTGAACATAAGGACATGCCCGAAGACGAAGAGCGCGCTCAAATTGCTGAAGCGATCCGATTGCACACCGAAGTGGTCGGCACCCGCCCGCGCGGCTGGTACACAGGACGCTGTTCGGAAAACACAGTTCGCCTTGTCGCCGAAGAAGGTGGTTTTGACTATATATCAGACACTTACGATGATGACCTCCCCTATTGGCTAGAGCTTGGCGCGCAAGACCAATTGATCATCCCCTATACACTCGAAGCCAATGACATGCGCTTCGCCACAGCCCCCGGCTGGGTCACCGGGCGCGATTTCGAAGACTATCTGACCGATGCCTTTGATGTGCTTTACGCAGAAGGTCAGGCCGGGCGCCCCGCGATGATGACCGTGGGACTGCATTGCCGCCTGATCGGACGCCCCGGAAAAATTGCCGGGCTAAAGCGCTTTATTGATCACATCCAATCACACCCCGGTGTCTGGTGTCCGCGCCGGATCGAGATTGCACAGCATTGGGCAAAAACCCACCCGCACCGGCGCATCGAACGCCCCAGCCAGATGGCGAAAGAACGGTTTATCACGGCATATGGCGGCATTTTTGAACATTCCCCTTGGGTCGCTGAACGCGCCCATGACCTTGAACTCGGCCCTGCCCACGACGGCCCGGCAGGCGTTCACAATGTGCTATGTCGGGCGTTTCGCACGGCAAGTCTGACGGAACGGCTGGGGGTGTTGAACGCGCACCCGGATCTTGCAGGAAAGCTCGCCCGAGCTGGCCGATTGACCGCCGAGAGCACGTCCGAGCAATCGACAGCCGGGCTTGATATGCTCACCGATGAAGAACGTGCAAGCTTCACCGCCCTCAACACTGCCTATATGGAAAAACACGGGTTTCCCTTTATCATCGCGGTGCGCGACCACAGCAAAGCCTCTATCCTGGAAGCGTTCCGTCGTCGGATCGGCCAAGATACGGACGCCGAGTTTGACGAAGCCTGTCGTCAGGTAGAACGCATCGCAGAATTTCGCCTGATGGACGCGTTTGCATGACGATTATCGCCCAGCCCCTCACCGCAGACGCCTTTGCCCCCTTTGGGGATGTGCTGGAGCTGGCAGATCGCGACAGCCTGACCATTAATGCAGGCATGTGCCAGCGCCATCACGACCTGGCCCAACTGGACTTTGGGTCTGGCCGGGCCGGCATTAGCCTGTTTGACGGCAAACCGCGTCGCTTTCCCTATGAACTGGATCTGGTGGAGCGTCATCCCGAAGGGTCACAAGCCTTTATTCCGATGAATGGGGTGCCTCTTTTGATAACTGTCTGCGCGAATGAAAGTGGGACCCCCGGCACGCCACACGCGTTCATCATGCGGCCGGATCAAGCCATCAACCTGCATCGCGGCACTTGGCACGGGGTGTTGGCGCCACTAGACCGACAGGGGCTTTTTGCGGTGATTGACCATATTGGTACGGCGCCCAATCTGGAAGAACACCGCTTTGATACCCCGTGGATTATCGTCTCGTCCCAACCAGAAACTCCGCTCTAGGGGCAGCGATTGCAATCATTGCTTATTGCCCTTATTTATCACGCCAAATCGCGCCCAAACACGCATTGGACAGGCCATGAAGGCGACCATCGAAGACCGGATTGAAAAGACCATACAAGAAGCCATTGCCGAACGTCGTCTGCCGCCGGGCACCAAACTGGGCGAGCAAGCATTAAGCGACATGTTTGCCTGCAACCGGGCCAATGTACGCCGGGCGCTGGCCTCTTTGGCTGCGCAAAATGTGGTAGATTTGATCCCCAATCGCGGCGCTTTTGTGATCTCACCCTCGCCCAAAGAAGCGCGGGATATTTTTCAAGCGCGCCGCGCCATTGAGCGCACGGTATTGCGGCAGGCCTGCACGAACCTGAAACCCGAAGATTTGGACGACCTGAACACGATTTTGCGCGACGAAGACGACGCCCGCTCGGACGGCGACACCCCCCGCGCGCTACGCCTCTCCTCGGCCTTCCACCTGCGCATTGCTGAGATCGCCGACAACGCTGTACTGCAACGATTTTTGGCGGATTTGACCATGCGCTCTGCCTTGATCATCGGGCTTTACGGTGCGAACGAAGGGACCAATTGCGACAAGGGCGAACATGGGCGCATTGTGACCGCTTTGGCTGCCCGAAATGAGGCACAGGTCTTGGCTGAAATGGATCGGCACCTGTCACATCTCGAGGCAGATTTGCGCTTTGATCCTGCGCAGGACAGGCCCGCTGCCCTGCGCGATTTGCTGATGCGCGAGTGATCAACCAAAGCTGAGCGGCATGTGCCGGTTGACATCCTTATAGAGAAGATAGCGAAACGGCCCCGGCCCCCCCGCATAACAAGCCTGCGGACAAAAGGCGCGCAGCCACATAAAATCACCGGCCTCCACTTCGACCCAATCCTGATTAAGCCGGTAAACCGCTTTTCCTTCAAGCACATACAACCCATGCTCCATCACATGAGTTTCGGCAAACGGGATCACGCCACCGGGCTGAAACGTCACGATATTGACGTGCATATCGTGGCGCAGGTCGGTTGGATCCACAAAGCGCGTGGTGGCCCAGGCGCCGTCGGTGTCCGGCATCAATGTGGGGGCAACATCCTGATCGCTGGTCACAAAGGCGTCCGGCGCATCCAGCCCCTCAACCGCGTGATACGCCTTGCGCACCCAGTGGAATTTGGCCGGTGCTTGCCCTGTCGCGCGCAACGTCCACTTTGCTGCCGGCGGAAGATATGCATAGCCACCTTCGACCAAATCATGCGCAATCCCATCAATGGTCAGGGTCAACGCCCCCGCAACCACAAACAACACGCATTCCACGTTTTCATCGGACTCGGGCCGGTCAGACCCACCGCCGGGCTGCACCTCTGCGATATATTGCGAAAACGTCTCGGCAAAACCAGACAGCGGGCGTGCAATCACCCAAAACCGAGCGTCCTCCCAAAACGGCAAGGCCGAGGTCACAATGTCGGAAAATGTACCTTTGGGTATCACCGCGTAAGCCTCGGTAAACATGGCGCGATCGGTCAGAATTTGCGTTTGCGGCGGCAGCCCGCCAGACGGGGCATAATAGGTGGGTTTGCTCATGGTGGGCCTTTTCAAACTGCATGTTTCGATATCTCAGCACATTGTTAACAAATTCTCCTGCCGAGCCAACCCAATTCCACATTCCAGCCGCTCAAGCCGCGGCGTGACCTTGACGTAGGGCGCCCTGCTTGGCATGTGATCCCCATGCTGATTTACAAAATCCTCCGGGCCCCGGAATGGGCCGCGTTTCAAGCCGCCGGACGCACCACCGGCGCGCCCGTTGATCTGGCGGACGGTTTCATCCATTTTTCAACAGCTGATCAGGCCCAAGAGACGGCGGCAAAGCATTTCACAGATGAGCGTGACCTAACCTTGGTGGCCTTTGACGCAGATGCCATGGGCGAGGCCCTGAAATGGGAGGTCTCGCGCGGTGGCGCGCTGTTTCCGCATTTGTTCCGCGAATTGAAGATCAGCGAAGTGTCTTGGCATTGCGCCTTACCGCTTGGCAAAGACGGGCATGAATTTCCGAAGGATATGCTATGAACATCGTTGAAAAGCTTGCCATCAAGGCCCTGCATCAAGTGGACCCCGAACGCTCGCACGCACTGTCCATTATGGCGCTGCGGGCGGGCGTTGTGCCTTTGGTTGGGGATGTGACCAGCGAGCGGCTCAGAACCAATTTTTGCGGGATGGACATGCTGAACCCCGTGGGTTTGGCGGCTGGATATGACAAAAATGCACAGGCCGTTGCACAACTTTGCCAAGCGGGGTTTGGTTTTATCGAAGTGGGCGCAATCACCCCGCGCGCACAGCCCGGAAATCCAAAGCCACGTTTGTTTCGCCTGACGGACGACAAGGCTGTGATCAACCGGTTTGGCTTTAACAACGAAGGGATGGAGGCCGCGAATGCGCGTTTAGCACGTCGTGATCGCCGCCGCCCTGTGCCTGTTGGCCTGAACCTTGGCGCCAACAAAGACAGCGATGATCGCGCCGCTGATTTTGCAAAAGTACTGGAATTCTGCGGCCCAAATCTAGATTTTGCGACGGTCAATGTCTCCTCCCCCAACACCGAAAAACTGCGGGATTTGCAGGGGGCGGATGCACTTCGGGGGCTTTTAAAAGGCGTTCAGGATGTGCGTGGCGGGCTTGAGAAATACATCCCCATCTTTTTGAAAATCGCCCCGGATCTGAGCGACGATGAGCTTGCGGAAATCGTTGATGTGGCGCTTGAGGTGAACATCGACGCGGTGATTGCAACCAACACCACATTATCGCGCGAAGGTTTGAAAAGTGCACATAAATCGGAAATGGGGGGGCTTTCTGGCCCACCATTGTTCGAAAAGTCTACGCGCGTGCTGGCAAAACTAAGCCAGCTGAGTGACGGGAAACTCCCTTTGGTCGGCGTTGGCGGCATTGCATCCGCCGAAGATGCCTATGCCAAAATCCGCGCGGGCGCCTCGGTGGTGCAGCTTTACTCCGCCTTGGCCTATCACGGGCTAAGTTTGGTGGAAGAGATTGCCCGCGGGTTGGACGATCTGTTGGCGCGCGATGGGTTTGATCACGTCAGTGATGCCGTTGGCACCGGGCGCGAGGCATGGCTATGAGTGACATCACCATCTGGCACAATCCGCGCTGTTCAAAATCACGTCAAACACTGGCGCTGATCGAGGACAAAGGCGACGTGCACATCCGCAAATATTTGGACGATGCCCCCAGTACAGAGGACATCCGCACCGCCTGTCGGCAATTGGCCGTTGCCCCAATCGACATCATGCGGACCGGCGAACGCCTGTTCAAAGAGCTGGGGTTAAGCAAAACAGATGCGGAAGACACGCTGATCAAAGCCATGGCCGCACATCCCATTCTGATCGAGCGCCCCATTGTATTTCACGGTGGCAAAGCCCGTATTGGCCGCCCGCCTGAAAGCGTTTTGGAGATCCTTTAAGACGGGTCCGCCTGAACGCTGCGTTCGAGTGCGGGGTAGCGCAAAAACAATGTGATGCCGCGCATGGTCAGGCTGATCAAAAGCGCAATCCACAATCCGTGGTTCCCATAGATGGGCATCAACAAATACAGCGCAACCGCATAAGCAAGCGCTGAAATTGCCATCATATTGCGCATGTCCGCCGAACGTGTGGCGCCGATGAAAATCCCATCGAGCATCCAGCTTGGCCAGCCCAAAATGGGTGATAACACCATGTAAATCAAAAAGACTTTCGCAACCACACGCACGTCTTCAGCGGTGGTCATAAGATCAATAATCCAAGGTCC
The DNA here is from genome assembly GCF_018599245.1 of Aliiroseovarius lamellibrachiae. Taxonomy (GTDB): domain Bacteria; phylum Pseudomonadota; class Alphaproteobacteria; order Rhodobacterales; family Rhodobacteraceae; genus Aliiroseovarius; species Aliiroseovarius lamellibrachiae. The sequence goes on along the minus strand of NZ_JAHEVJ010000001.1, from coordinate 496,896 downwards.
AAACAGCCAGAAACACAGCCCCATCGTGATCGCGATCCCTGCCGCCCAATAGCTGGCCATCACAGATGCCCGCCGAAGTGCCCGCCGATTGCGCGCACCAACCGCTTGGCCCACCAGCGCCTCAGCCCCGTAAGCGAACCCATCCATCGCATAGGCGGTGACAGTCAAGAATTGCAAAAGCACCTGATTGGCGGCCAGCTCAACGTCCGAAAACGAGGCCCCAACAAAGGCGAAACTGACAAAGATCGCTTGCAGCAAAAGTGACCGGATCAAGATATCGCTGTTCACCACGGCCATGCGTTTCAAAATCACCCGATCAAGAATGCGTTTGGGGTTGGCCCAGCCGGGGATTTGGAACGCATCGCGACACAGGTAAAGGCCAAACGCCAGCCCGCTCCATTCTGCGATCAACGTCGCAAAGGCCACACCGCCCACGCCCCAGCCCAGCCCAAGCACAAACCAAATATCCAGCAAGATATTGATTGCGTTCATTAAAAGTTGAAGCCACATCACCCCGCGGGCGCGTTCAATCGCGATCATCCATCCGGTGATCGCATAAAGCCCCACCGCGGCCGGGGTCGAGAAAATGCGGATTTTCAGATATGTGCGCGCGAGGCTCTCCACCTCTGGCGAAGCAGGGGAAGCTTGTAAGGCGGCCCAAATGAGCGGAGCTTGAAACACAATCATACCCAGCCCGACAACAAAGGCGATCATCAAGGCGCGCATCAGCATGGCGGATGTTTCCAACCGGTCACCCGACCCGTAAACCTGCGCGGTCATGCCCGTTGTGCCCATGCGCAAAAAGCCAAACACCCAGATCAGCGCAGACAAGACCCACGCGCCAATGCCCACAGCGCCAATCGGGGCCGCTTCGCCCAGCTGACCAACAACGCCCGTGTCCACCACACCCAAAATTGGCACAGTGATATTGCCCAGCACAATGGGCACCGCCATGTGCAGGATACGTTTATGGGTGATCTCTTGCGAGCTTTGGCGGACGGGCTGACCCAAGTTACCCTGCGAGGTTTGGCATTAGAAAATGCCCGGTCGCTTGGGCGAAAAGCTTGGTGCGGTTGTCTTGCCAGGCTTCGACATGCACAGAAGCGTAGCGCCGACCAGACCGCACAACCCGTGCACGCGCATAGGCATCACGCGGCAGGCCCGATCTTAGATAATCTATTGAAAAGTCGATGGTTTTCGGCAGGCGACGCAGGGCCTCATCCTGCAGATAAGTTTGATCAAGCGCACCGGCTTCCATATCCGCCCAAAGCCCAACCCATGTCAGTTCAATCACCGCTGCCGTTTCCAAAAAGGCCGCTGTCACGCCGCCATGGATCGCAGGCAGCATTGGATTGCCGATCAGCTTGTCCGCGAAGGGAAGTATGGCCGTCAGCTCATCCCCATGTCGTTCAACTTCGATCCCGAGAAAACTGATGTAAGGCACGCCATTGACCAGCGCCGACAAGGTGCTGTCGCGGCGATGCTTGATGACTTCTACGGGTTCAGGACGGGGGCGTTTGGGGGCCGTGGTCATGACAAAGCCTCGGTTGATTTTCGGCTCGGGTCACCGTCTGCGGTGAAGGCGCCGGTTGCCGTTGCTACGGGGCGGTTTTCATCCTCGTCCAAGGCCACCGCGCGCACAAATGCAACCGATCGGGTGACATTATAACAGGTCGCTTTGGCGGTGATCCTCTGCCCCGGCGTGGCGGGACGCATGTAATCAATGCGCAAATCGATGGTGGCGGTGATGGCGGGCGCCTCTGGGTGGCTCATCACCGCGGCCCCGCAACAGGTATCCATCAAGGCCGAGACCGCCCCACCGTGGATCACACCGGTGCGCGGGTCGCCCACAAAACGGTCGTCATATGGCATAGAAATGGTCGCCTCGCCCTCTCCGATATCAACCAAACTCATGCCCAGCGCACGACAATGGGGAATGGCTTCGGTAAACCCGCGCGCAATTTCCGCTTTCTTTTCGGGCGTGAGGTCGTTGGTCATACGCTAAATTCCATCTGGTTTTGTCCGTCGTGGTGCCGCCTTTTATTGGCTCTTGCAATTCAATGAGCAAGCCCCTAGTTTGCACTTGCGAATTATTCTCAATTGCAAGAAGACATCAATATGGCCACCTCCACCGCCACCCTGTCGTCCTTTGGATCCCTGCGCCCCAAACGCCTGTTGGTTTTTGCCATTATGGTGGGTTTGGCCGCTGCACCGGGGGAATTGGGCAGCCTGACCCGCAAGCTAATGACCGATGCCTATGTTCAGGTGTCCGTATTTGTTGCGGCGACCTTGCTGATTTTTTATGGGGCGGAGCGCGTTTTTAACTTCAACATCGGCAACGCGCTTTCCAATTCAAAGATGGCTCAGGTGCCTCTGGCCGCTTTGCTCGGATCCACCCCTGGCTGTGGCGGTGCGGTGGTGGTGGTTGCGGCTTATAGCTCGGGTCATGTTGGGTTTGGCGCAGTGGTCGCCACACTGACCGCAACCATGGGCGATGCGGCATTTTTGCTGATTGCCACCCGACCAGAGGCGGCTTTGGTGGTATTGCCCCTGTCTTTTGTTGTTGGGATCGTTTCTGGCTGGCTGGTGGATCGCTTCAACACAATCGAGTTTCGTGCAAGCACCACGACCGCCTGTGATCTGGCCCCGTTAATCGGGAGGTTGCGCGTGCAGGACATGGCCTATCTGGCCTTGGCAATTCCGGGATTTATTGTCGGGGCAGCCCAATTGGGTCAGGTGACGATTGACCATATCCTTGGTGTGCCAATTCTGTGGATCGCTCTGGCCGGAACACTGCTGGGCTTGTTCATCTGGTCCACATCCGCCTTGATGGCCATGACCCATGCTGATGACCATCCGCTGACGCGTATGGCAGAGGAAACCAGCTTTATCTCGGTCTGGGTGATTGGGGCCTATCTGGCCTATGAATACATCGCAACATTTGCCGGCATAGATATTGCGCATATGTTTGAAACCATCGCCCCACTGTTGCCTTTGATCGCAATCCTGATTGGCTTCATCCCCGGGTGTGGGCCGCAGGTTCTGGTGACAACCCTGTATTTGAACGGCGTTGTCCCCTTTGCTGCCCTGTTGGGGAATGCCATTTCAAATGACGGGGATGCTCTGTTCCCGGCCATCGCCCTCAATCCAAAAGCCGCAATGGTGGCCACGATCTATTCCGCAGTGCCCGCATTGATCATGGGCTATGGCTTCTATTTCTTCGCCCCCGGCTTTATGAACTGAGCAAAAGCAAATCATTCCCTTTTGCCGGGGGGGTAGTAATACCAAATTGCACCCCCGCCCCCAAAGCTTTAGGTTTGCGGCAACCACAACCTCAGGGATGCGACATGTCCGACGACCGCCTGAACTTTAAGGAAATGTGCGCCAAGTTCGACGTGACCCCGCGCACATTGCGTTATTACGAGTATATCGAGCTTCTCAGCCCAGAAAAAGAAGGGCGCTCTCGCTATTACACACCGCGCGAAGTGGCCCGCATGACGTTGATTCTGCGCGGGCGCCGGTTTGGGTTTTCCTTGGAAGAATTGCGCCAATGGCTTTTGATCTATGATGAAAAAGGCACTGATGCGCAAAATCAGGCCTGGGTCGAACTGGCGGATCGTCAGCTTTCTTCATTGCGCACGCAATATGCGGAATTGTCAGAAACGATCGACGATTTACAAAAGCTGCGCGATGACGTGCAGACACTCGTGAAATAATCCGCGCCGCGACCCAGGGCTTTCAATCAATGACATCTTGGGTGGAAAACCCGCATTGTTCAGCCATCTTGCCATAGGCAGCGGTAAAGCCGGACATCGAGAACTCGCCCGCAATTTCCCCATCCAACGTGACCCAAAGCGTCCCGGCCCGGCGCATCGTTTGCAGCAGTCCCAAACTGTCCCCTTGATGGGCGCGCGCATCTGCATACGCGAGACCTTCTTCGGTAAAGCCCGCCTGGACAAACCCTTCTGTGCGCCAATCGGCATCAAATTCAAACATCACCCGCTGCCCGTCCTGTAAAAAGGTAGGGTAATGGCGTGCGGCCGTCTCGTGCATATAAGGTTGTGGGTAATAGCTGGGCGGCCCGGCATCGCCATTAGACTGTTCCAACCGCAACGACGGCATCCCGTCACCGCCGGTCCACGCCGTACAGCTCACGCGCAAATCTTCGCCCGTGTCGATGCTTTCTGCGGCCACATGCCAATCTTTGTAATCCCAATATTCCGTTTCGGCCTGCGCCGCCCCCACGCCAATCCCCACAAAAACCACCCAATAGAATCGCATCCAATCCCCCTCTTTGGCCTGCTCAGCCACTCTACCAGACGCGGCAAAGTGGAGCTGTTTGATATAAAACAGTCGCGATCCCAAAAGGCCAACAGCAAAATACCGCTCATTTCATCCCATTTTTAGAAAATGACGTTCCGTTACGGCAAGGAAAGTTGACGCCACGCAATTGAAATATTTGACGTCACGTTACATTTACGTAAACGTAAACCTATGAAGTAAACAAAACCGGTCAGAGCAATCGGCAGGTCGGCAATCCCGCCCCCTGCCCCAAACAAACGGACCGGTGTCTTGAAGGGATCGAATTCAGAAATGACCGACGACCTTATGAGCATTCGTCAAATGTGTGACGCCTTCGACGTCACCGCACGCACCTTGCGCTTTTATGAAGCGAAAGAGCTGTTGGCCCCGGTGCGCGATGGCCAGAAACGCCTGTTCACCAAACGCGACCGCGCCCGGCTTAAGCTGATTTTACGCGGCAAACGCTTTGGGTTCGCGCTGGAGGAAATCCGCCAGCTGCTCGACCTTTACGATATGGGCGATCAGCAACAAACCCAGCTGACGCGCACCTATGAGGTCGCGAAAAAGCACTTGAATGACCTGCAAAGCCAACGTGCCGAGCTGGATGAAGCCATCGACGATCTGACAGAACAACTCAATTGGGCAGCCAAAGCCATCGCTGCTTTTGAAAACGGCACCAAATAAGCCAGAACCAGAGGATCCACATATGCCCAGCTATACCGCCCCCACCAAAGATATGGCGTTTGTCCTGCACGAAGTGTTGAAAACGCATCAAAGCGACGTTCCCGGTTACAGTGATCTGGAACCCGAATTTACCGGGGCCGTGCTGGAAGAAGCGGGCAAGCTGGCCAGCGATGTGCTGACCCCTTTAAATGTTGTGGGCGACCGGGAAGGCTGTCGTTTGGAAAACGGGGTCGTCTATACGCCCACCGGGTTCAAAGCAGCGTTTGAGCAGATGAAAGACGGCGGGTGGACCGGGCTTGATATGCCCGAGGAATTTGGTGGGCAGAATATGCCAGCCGTTCTTGGCACCGCTGTCGGCGAGATTTTCTCTGGGGCAAACCAAGCCTTTACCATGTATCAGGGCCTGACCCACGGTGCGGCCTCGGCCATCCTTGCCCACGGCACGGACGACCAAAAGGCGACCTATCTGCCGAAAATGATCAGCTGCGAATGGACCGGCACCATGAACCTGACGGAACCGCATTGCGGCACCGATCTGGGCCTGATGCGCACCAAAGCGGAACCGCAGGAGGATGGATCGTATAAGGTGTCCGGCCAAAAGATTTTCATCTCGGCCGGTGATCACGACATGTCTGACAATGTGATCCATCTTGTGCTGGCAAAAATCCCCGGCGGGCCAGACGGCATCAAGGGCGTGTCGCTCTTTATTGTTCCGAAGTTCAACCTGAACGACGATGGATCGGTGGGCGCGCGCAATGGTGTGTCGGTTGGCAATATCGAAAAGAAAATGGGCATCCACGGCAATTCAACCTGCGTGATGAACTATGACGAGGCAACCGGGTATCTCTTGGGCGATATGCACAAAGGCATGCGCGCGATGTTCACCATGATGAACGAAGCGCGTCTTGGTGTGGCGATGCAGGGTCTGGCACAGGCCGAAGCGGCGTACCAAAACGCCGTGATCTATGCCAAAGACCGCCTGCAAGGGCGCGATGTGACCGGGGTGAAAAACCCCGATGGCCCGGCTGATCCGCTGATTGTTCACCCTGATATTCGCCGTTCCTTGATGGATCAAAAGTCCTTTATCGAAGGCGCGCGCGCATTCCTTTTGTGGGGCGCACAGCTGATTGACCAATCCCACCGCGCGGGTGATGAAGAGGCCGAGGGGCTGATTTCTCTGATGACTCCGGTTCTGAAAGGCTTTCTGACCGATCAGGGGTACGACATGACTGTTCTGGCGCAACAGATCTACGGTGGCCACGGCTATATCGAAGAAAACGGCATGAGCCAGTTCACCCGTGATGCACGCATTGCGCAGATTTACGAAGGTGCCAATGGCGTTCAGGCACTGGATCTGGTGGGCCGCAAACTGGCCGCTGGTGGCGGAAAGCCAATCATGGGTTTCTTTGAAATGATCAAAGCCTTCTGCAAAGAACAGGGCGAGGATGAGGCGATGAGTGATTTCATCGAGCCTTTGAAAACCGCGTCCAAACACCTGCAGGCCTCGGCAATGTTCTTCATGCAATCAGGCATGAAAAATCCCAATGATGCGCTGGCAGGCAGCTATGATTTCATGCACCTCTTTGGTCATGTCTGCCTTGGCTTTGTCTGGGCCAAATCCGCCCGCGCCGCATTGGACGCCTTGGAAAATGGCGCCTCTGACGTGGCGTTTTACGAGACCAAGCTGGCAACAGCGCGCTACTATATGGCACGCCGCCTGCCGGCCACCGCCATGCATCTTGCACGCATTGAAAGCGGGGCATCGACGGTGATGGCACTGGACGCAGAACAGTTCTAACAGGAGACACACATGGGACCACTTGGCAAAGCTCTTTCCGCACTTTCGACATTGCTGATTTTTGTTTGTATCGGCGCATTAGCTTGGTGGGGGATGTCAACCATTTCGACCGACCCGACGATCGCAACCAGTGTTGAAGGAATTGAGCGGGGACAAGGCTGGATGACGGGATCAGCAAAAGTAGCGCTTGTTGCCGCCGTTGGTTCTTTTGTCAGTGGTTTTCTATCGAAAAGGATAAAAAATGGCAAAACGCTTTAAACTCACCCGTCGGTTCCCCTGTGCCATGACAGAGGATGGATATCGCCGGTTAAAGCGTTTTGCATCTGAGGCGGGTCTGGACGAAGGCGAGGCATTGTCGTTTCTGTTTGAGCATTTCGACAGTGTCACACACCAGGAAAACCTGACCGCGCGCTTGCGCTTGTTCAACTCTGAACTGGATGCGCGCAAACGCTAAGACATCGCCCGGCGGCACCGAAAGATGCCTCCGGCGGGGATATTTCTGGAAAGAGGAAAAGGGCCGCCTCCTTCCTCTTTCCAGAAATATCCCACAGGGGTCTGGGGATGTGAAATCCCCAGCTCTGCCATCGTAACTGGGGAGAATATCATGATTAAACTTTATTGCTTCGGCGAAAGCGGCAACGCCTATAAGGCGGCGCTGGCGTTGGAATTGTCCGGGTTGGAATGGGAGCCCGTTTACGTCGATTTTTTCGGCGGTGAAACCCGCACGCCTGAATATCGCGAGATCAACCCGATGGGCGAGGCCCCGGTGATGGTCGACGGGGATATCACCCTGTCTCAATCCGGTGCCATTCAGGATTACGTCTCCTCAAAATCCGGCAAATTGGGTGGGCGATCCGCCGAAGAACGTCGCGAGATTTTGCGCTGGCAGTTTTGGGACAATCACAAACTGTCCTCTACCGCTGGTCTAACCCGTTTTTTGAATAATTTCCTGCCCGAAGACAAACGTCCGCAAGAGGTGATTGCCTTCAACATGGCCCGCCTAAAGTCGGCGTACAAAACATTGGAAGACGAGCTTTCGACCCGCAATTGGTTGGTTGGTGACGCGATCACCATCGCCGATATCTCGTGCTGCGGCTATCTTTTCTACCCTGAACCCTTTGGCTTTGATCGCGCCGAATGGCCCCATATTGACGCCTGGTTGACCCGTATTTCGGACACACCCGGCTGGAAACACCCCTATGACCTGATGCCCGGATCCCCCGCGGATCGCGCATAAGCTCTTGAAAGGAATACACTATGACCGATGCCTTTATCTATGACGCCGTGCGCACCCCGCGTGGCAAAGGCAAGAAAGACGGCACCTTGCATGAGGTGCCCGCTGTGCGCCTATCTGCTTTGGCGCTGAACGAGTTGAAATCACGCAACAATCTTGACGGCCACGCGGTTGAGGATGTGATTTGGGGCAATGTGACCCAAGTTGGCGAGCAAGGCGCCTGTTTGGCGCGCTCCGCTGTGCTTTATTCCGACCTCGACGAACGCATCCCCGGCGTGTCGATCAACCGCTTTTGCGCCTCTGCTCTTGAGGCCGTGAATATGGCTGCCAACCAAGTCAAAGGCGGCGCGGGTGATGCCTATATCGCCGGTGGTGTGGAAAGCATGAGCCGCGTGCCGATGGGCATGGATGGGGGCGCGATTGCCGCGGATCCCTTTTTGGCGATGAAATCCTATTTTGTGCCACAAGGCATCTCTGCTGACATCATCGCAACCGAGTACGGCTTTAGCCGCGATGATTGCGACGCTTATGCTGTTGAAAGCCAAAAACGCGCCGCAGCGGCCCGTGCGGCTGGTCGGTTCAAATCGGTGTTCACCGTGCGCGACCAAAACGGGCTGGAGATCATATCCGAGGACGAGATGATCCGCGAAACCACCATGCAAACCCTTGGTGGGCTGACTCCATCCTTCCAAATGATGGGTGAACAGATGCCCGGTTTTGATGCTGTGGCTTTGCTGAAATACCCGCATCTGGAAAAGATCAACCATGTGCACCACGCCGGGAACTCATCCGGGATCGCAGATGGGTCCGCCGCTGTTCTGATCGGCAACAAAGAGTTTGGCGAACGTCACGGCATCAAACCGCGCGCGCGCATCAAAGCCACGTCGAAGGTGGGCACTGATCCAACCATCATGTTGACCGGCCCGGTTCCTGCGACCGAACGTGCGTTGCAGGCGGCTGGTATGAAGTTTGGCGATATTGACCTGCATGAAGTGAACGAAGCCTTTGCCTCGGTTGTGTTGCGTTTCATCCAAGCGTTTGACGCGGACACAAGCAAAGTGAACGTGAACGGTGGGGCGATTGCGATGGGGCACCCCTTGGGCGGCACAGGCGCAATGATCCTTGGCGCTTTGCTGGACGAAATGGAGCGGTCCGACAAGGAAACCGGTCTTGCCACGCTTTGCATCGGCTCCGGTATGGGCGCCGCCACCATTCTTGAACGCGTATAAGAAGGAGACGTAATTATGGCTGATTTCACATTGAACGTGGACGCCGACGGCGTCGCCACCATCACCTGGGATGTGCCGGGTAAATCCATGAATGTGCTGTCTTATGAAGCACTTGCCGAGCTGAACGCCCATGTGGAAACCGTTCTGGCAGACGACGCCATCAAGGGCGCGATCATCACCTCTGGCAAAAAAGATTTTGCCGGCGGGATGGATCTGAATGTCATCGCGCAAATGAAATCTGACGCGGGCGACGATCCGGCAAAGGGTCTTTTTGATGGCATCATGTCGATGCACGCCGCCCTTCGTAAAATCGAACGCGCCGGCATGGATGCCAAGACCAACAAAGGGGGAAAACCGATTGTCGCGGCCCTGCCCGGCATCGCGCTTGGCATTGGTTTGGAAATCCCTCTGGCCTGTCACCACATCATTGCCGCGGACAATGCAAAGGCGAAAATCGGCTTGCCCGAAATTATGGTGGGTATTTTTCCCGGCGCGGGTGGGACCACCCGTCTTGTGCGCAAAATGGGGGCGATGAACGCAGCTCCGTTCTTGCTTGAGGGTAAGACCGTGTCCCCCGCCAAAGCCAAGGCCGCAGGGTTGATCGACGAGGTTGTGCCGGCAGATGAGCTTCAGGCACGCGCCAAAGAATGGGTGTTGAACGCAACCGACGCTGACATCGTGAAACCATGGGACGCCAAAGGATATAAAATGCCCGGCGGCGCACCGTATCACCCTTCGGGCTTCATGACCTTTGTCGGCGCCAGCGCGATGATCCACGGCAAGACCAATGGCGTTTACCCGGCGGCCAAGGCATTGCTGTCGGCGGTCTATGAGGGCGCTTTGGTGCCGTTTGACGACGCGCTGCGGGTGGAATGCCGCTGGTTCGTGAACGTGCTGATGGACCCGACATCCTCTGCGATGATCCGGTCGCTGTTCATCAACAAACAAGCGCTTGAAAAAGGCGCTGTACGTCCAAAAGACGTGGATGATCAGTCGGTTAAAAAGGTCGGCGTATTGGGCGCAGGCATGATGGGGGCCGGCATTGCACTGGTCTCTGCCATGGCCGGAATGGAGGTCGTGTTGATCGACCAGACCCAAGAAGCGGCTGATCGCGGCAAATCCTATTCAGAAACCTACCTCGACAAAGGGATCGCCCGCAAAAAGGCCACCCCTGAGAAGAAAGAGGCCGTGTTGAACGCCATCACCGCCACCACGGATCTTGATGCGCTAAAAGGTGCTGACCTGATCATCGAAGCGGTGTTTGAGGACGTGGGCGTAAAAGCCGAAATGACCAAAAAGGTCGAGGCTGTCGTGGGCGCGGATTGCATCTATGCCACCAACACCTCAACCTTGCCGATCACCGAGTTGGCCAAGGCCAGCGCGCGCCCTGATCAGTTCATCGGCATCCACTTCTTCTCACCGGTTGAGAAGATGATGCTGGTCGAGATTATCAAAGGCAAAGAGACCGGCGACCGGGCCACGGCCAAAGCGCTTGATTACGTGCGTCAAATCCGCAAAACGCCGATTGTTGTGAACGACGCGCGGTTCTTTTACTGCAACCGTTGCATCATTCCGTACATCAACGAAGGCATGCGCATGGTTGGCGAAGGCGTGTCGCCTGCGTTGGTCGAAGGGGCGGCGAAATTGCTGGGCTTCCCGGTTGGGCCGCTGCAATTGGTGGATGAAACCTCAATCGATCTCGGCGTGAAAATTGCCAAGGCCACCAAGGCCGCGATGGGCGATGCCTACCCTGACAGCGCCGTGGACGACATCATTTTCTGGATGGCGGACGAAGGGCGTTTGGGGCGCAAAGCGGGGGCTGGCTTTTATGACTATGATGCCAAAGGCAAACGCACGGGCTTGTGGGCCGGTCTGGCCGATAAGTTCCCACATGCAGACGACCAACCGGATCTGACCGAAGTGAAGCATCGTTTGATGATGAGCCAGGTGCTCGAGGCGGTGCGCGCGCTGGAAGAAGGTGTGCTTGAAGACATCCGCGAAGGGGATGTGGGCGCGATCCTGGCCTGGGGCTTTGCGCCTTGGTCGGGTGGCCCGTTCAGCTGGCTTGATATGCTGGGGGCGCCTTATGCAGCAGAGGTCTGTGATCAGCTGACCGAGAAGTTCGGCGACCGTTTCACCACGCCCGCGTTGTTGCGTGAGATGGCCGAAAGCGGCGAAGGATTTTATGACCGCTTTGACAAAAGTGCTGTCGCAGCCTGAAGAACTGAGACATGAGAATGAAAGCCCGGCAGACTGCCGGGCTTTTTTCGTTCGTGACCGTTGACGCGGGATGACCAGAGCGTTCCCAGAAAGGGTATCTGCTCTGCGCGCAAGGAGAGAGAGACATCACCCGAACTTATACCCAAATCGCTTGATGTCCGACGCACAGCATTTTGCAACGATATCAACAAGTTCATCCGTATAGGCCGCGCGATAATCCGAACCACGATCAGACCGGTTTTCATGAGGCAACGGGCGAAGGCTAAAGCCTAAGTGCTGCTCTAAAACGGACAAATCCTCTTCCAGATGCTCCAACCGGATGAACAAATTGCCTAAATCCTGACCCTCTGCATCGGTGACATAGCTGGTAAAAGGGGTGGCGCGAAAGCTGGTTTGGGTGGTGGGCGCACGCAGAAATCCTGCAAAATCAGAAGATTTGGCAAGGGTCACCGCCGGGTGGTCAAACCCTTGCGCACGCAACCAGTGATAATAGCTGACCATACGATCCCAGGGATTGCGCACCAACGTAAAGACGAAATACTCCGCCATTTCAGCGCGAGAAACCAAGCCTTCGATATCGCGCAGGGTGGCGTGTTTCCACAACCGGCCAGAAGTTTGCACATCCTTCACACGGTGTCGCCGTTTGATCGCCTTTGGCGTATCCCCCAGCATAATATCATCCTTCATCGCCCGCGCCTCAAGCGCCAAGGCCAGCGACGTTCCCCCGGTTTTGGGTGCATGAACAAAGATATAGCGGCGACCATGCGAGATAATCATGGCCTACCCTACCCTGTCAGCTCACGCGACGCGAGCGCAGAGAGATCACGATGCCCGACAAAATGATGAACCCCATGCCGATGGCCATCATCAGATCAACCGTTTGCGAGAACATCAGATAGCTCCACCCTGCGGCAAACACCAACAGCGAGTATTCATAAATCGCAACCTGCGCCGCATCCCCCATTTGGTATCCACGAAAAATCAAACCAACCGCAAATATTGATCCAACCGCTTGCAACACCGTCAAGCCCATCGACAGATGTCCCATCGGGCCAAAGCCCCGCAGAATGAACCCATCCGCACCGATCGGGATGTCATGGGACCAAAGGCTCATCGCTGAGGCACCGACAAAGCCAAACAGGCCCAACGAAAGAAAGAAATAGAACAGCATCGCCATCGCCGTTTCACCGGTACAATACTGCCGCGTGGCGATCGCACCGCAGGCATAGAAAAAGCCCGCAATGATCGGAAACAGCGCCAAAGTGTTCAGCCCACCTTCAAACGGGCGCAACACCAAAAGCACGCCGACAAAGCCAATCGCGGCGGCCAAGATGCGCATTGGCCCCACGCGTTGTCGCAGAAAGACAGCGGACAAGAGCATCACCCAGATCGGCGCGGTAAACAGCCCTGCCGCCGCCTGCGCCAAGGTCAAAAACGCAAGGCTGCCGAAATACACCAATATCGAAAGCCCGGTCATGCCCCCGCGCAACGCCACCGCCCAGCGGCGGTTTGGCGTGATATTGATCCACCCGACCCGCGCCATCCCAAGCATGATCGACACCGCAAGACAGGCGCGGAGAAAGTGAAATTGCCAAAGTCCCGTATCGCGCGCAATCACCGCCACCGCATTGTCCAACCCACCCAAAACGAACATCGAAAACACAACAACGCCTGCCGCCGCGAGCGGACGGTCATGTATTGACGTAGCGTCATTGAATGTTGTGGGGGCCGACATGTCGTTTTCCTACTCTCATTTGGGCGTTTGTACCATTGACCCGATTGGGGACGATCTGGTCTGTTTTGAAAACGACATAGTAGAAAGAATGCTGGCAAAAGATCCGCATCACACAGGGAGAGACACATGGGCTGGATGGCTGACGAAACCGGGCTTGAGAAGACCGCCGCGAATTTTGTACCCCTGACGCCGCTGTCCCACCTTCAGCGTGCGGCAAAGGTGTTTCCAAAACGCGAGGCCATCGTCGATGGCGCGCGGCGCCTGACCTATGCGCAATACCACAGCCGGGTCAGCAAGCTCGCCTCGGCCCTTGTGGCGCGCGGTGTTCAGCCCGGCGACGTGGTGGCGACCCTTTTGCCCAACACCCTGCCCCATGTGGAAGCCAGCTTTGCCATCCCAGCCTGTGGTGCGGTGCTCAACACCATCAACGTGCGGCTGGACGTCGACACGGTGGCCTATATTTTTGATCACGGCGAAGCCAAGGCGGTGCTGGTCGACAGCCAATTCCTGGCGCTTGCCGAAGCAGCCATTGACCTTATGCAAGGCCCCGCGCCTTTGATCATCGAGGTTGGAGATACCCCCGCCGGACACCCCCCCTCAGGTCGTCACCCCGAATACGAAGATGTGGTGGGCGCTGGCAATCCAGATTTCACATGGATCATGCCGCAAGACGAATGGGAAAGCCTTGCGCTGAATTACACCTCTGGCACCACCGGGCGTCCCAAGGGGGTCGTCTATCACCACCGCGGCGCGTATCTGATGACGATGGGCACGCCGATAAGCTGGAACATGGGGCTTTATCCCAAGTATCTCACAATTGTGCCGCTGTTTCATTGCAACAATTGGAACCACAGCTGGATGATGCCCATTTTGGGCGGGACCATTGTGTGTTGTCGTGATGTGACCGCCAAAGCGATCTATGACGCCATTGCTGACGAAGGCGTGACCCATTTCGGCGGCGCGCCCATTGTTCTCAATATGATCGTGAACGCCGCTGACGCCGACCGCAAACCCTTTGACCATATTGTCGAAGTGTTCACCGCAGGCGCCCCGCCTCCCGCCGCCACCCTCGCCGCGGTTGAGCCGCTCGGCTTTAACATCACCCAGGTTTACGGGCTGACCGAAACCTATGGTCATGTCACCGAATGCCTGTGGAACGGCCCCGATTGGGATGGTCTGCCCCAAGCAGAACGCGCCGCGATCAAAGCACGCACCGGCGTTGCCTTTCCCCAGATGGAAGACATCACCGTCTTGGACGATGACATGCAACAGGTCGACATGGATGGGGCCACCACGGGCGAGATTATGATCCGGGGCAACTCAGTCATGAAAGGCTATCTGAAAAATCCAGACGCCACCGCCGAGGCATTTCAGGGCGGGTATTTCCACTCTGGCGACATCGCCCATCAAACCCCCGACGGCTATATCCAAATCACTGACCGCGCCAAGGACATCATCATTTCCGGCGGCGAAAACGTCAGCTCGGTTGAGGTTGAAGGCGCGCTGATGCACCACCCCGCCGTCAGTCTTTGCGCCGTGGTCGCCAAGCCTGATCCCAAATGGGGCGAGGTTCCACATGCGTTTGTTGAATTGAAAGATGGGGCGGATGTCTCTGAAAAAGAGCTGATTTCCTTTGTGCGCGATCGTCTGGCCGGGTTCAAAACCCCAAAGGCGGTGGAGTTTTGCGAACTGCCCAAAACCTCAACCGGGAAAATCCAAAAGTTCGAGCTTCGCAAGCGGGTGAAACCAACGTGAAAAACGCGCCTTCAAACGGTTAAACCCCAATCGACAAAGCACAAAATCCAAGTTATTCTTGGCGCAACGATAACAATGAAGAGCAGCCCCGTCCGACCATGACGGCCTTAAAGAAATACGACCGGCTAGAAGCGCCGGGGGTCTGGTGTGCATCGCCTGATGCGCAGCGCGTGAATGTCATTGTCTCGTTGGGGGATGCCTCGTTAACCATTTCCAACATGTCCGACACGGCCCTGACCCATTGGTCTTTGCCCGCAGTTCGGCGGATCAATCCCGGCACACGCCCTGCCCTTTTTGCCCCCTCAGAAGAGGTGTATGAAGAGCTTGAGATTGATGATGCCACAATGATTGATGGCATCGAGCGTGTGCGCAAAGTCATTGAAAAGCGGCGCCGCCACCCGGGGCGTCTGCGCCATCTGATCACCGGCGGTGTGCTGGCGGGGTTGGTTGCACTTGGGGTTTTCTGGCTGCCTGATGCGTTGCGCAGCTATACGGTCACCGTGGTGCCAGAACCCACACGGCTCAATATCGGCCAGCGGATTTTGAACCGCATTGACCGCGTCGCGGGCAAGCAATGCGATGGGATCCTCGCCCGTTCGGCACTGGATATGCTGGGACGGCGGGTGCTGGGCGCCCGCGCGCCGCGCTTGATTGTGCTAACCGGAGGCGTGCAAGCCGCCGCCCATTTGCCCGGCCACATCACCCTATTGAACCGCGCTTTGATTGAGGATTATGAAGAACCTGACGTTGTCGCGGGTTTCATCCTCGCCGAAGATCAACGCCGTATCCAAACCGACCCCATGCTTGGGCTGCTCAATCACGCAGGGCTGCGCGCCACGGTGCAGCTTTTGACCACCGGCAACATGCCCAACGAGGTCATCGACCGTTATGCAGAATGGCTGCTGACCTCAACCGCGGACCCGTTAACCGCCGAGGCCATTTTGCCACGCTTTGCGGAGGCAGGCATCCGTTCCACCCCATATGCATATGCGCTTGACCTGACGGGCGAGCAAACCATTGCATTGATCGAAGCAGACCCAATCCCGCTCAATACCGCAATCCCCTTGTTAAGCGACGGAGATTGGGTGCGGCTTCAGGGAATTTGCGGCGAATAACCTCAGTACCCCCTCAGCGCATCCTATTCCATAAAAAAAGCCCCGCTGCTGACGCATGGGGCTTTTCTTGGTTCTGTGCATTCGGCTTTGTGATCCGACTTTATTTCCGCAATTTCGCGTTCGCAAACCCTGCCCCACGCAGTTGCGACAGCGCCGCATTCAGACTGGCCTGCTGCGAAAACGGGCCAGCCATGATTGTCTTCACTCCTGATTTTGAGGTCAGGCTGGACACGGTCAATCCCATACGCTGCAGCTTGATAATCACGTTTCGCGCCTGACCAGGATCAGCAAAGCCCCCCACTTGAACATAACGGTGACTGGCCGCTTGGGCGCTTACCGATTTAGGGGCCGAAATGGCCGCCCCACGCGTGGACAGGATTTCTTTGCCACCACCAGCAGGGCTGTCATAAATCGGCACCGGTACATAATTCAACGTGCCAGAGCGCGGCGCCTTACGCCCAAATATTTTCGCCCCAGTCAGGGGATTTTGCTTTGGAAGTTGCACCCCAATGAGCTGACGAGGCGCTTTTTCGGTCCAAATTTTCGCCGATTGCGCATCGCCCCCGATCGTGCGCACTCCGCGCATCGGGTTCAGTCGGTCATCGCCCCACGCGGGTTTATACCCCCGCGGCAACTCCACTGGCATATTCGAGGCCACATAGGTTTGTGGCGCAATCACGGTCGACGGTGACAGCGCGGATTTATCAAGATCGCGACGACGCACGACATTATACTGGCGCGGCGCATATCCAACACCTTGGTTTACCGTAACCGACGTCACAGGGACCGGAGCATAGGATGAAGAGGTCGACACCGGCGTATAGGCCGCCACGTTTGAAGGGTGCGGCATGGTCACAACGCGGGTGCGCTGGCCATTTCCATCGGCCACCACATAACTGACCGGGGCGACCTGCTGTGGGCCGCATCGCACGGGCAAATTCGTCCCGTTCAGATACACTTGACTGACGCCGGATCGCGCGGGGCAATTGACCCGAACGGTGCGTGTGATGGGGCCATCATTTGCCAAGACCGCGTTGGCTTTCACACCAGCCAACCCTGCTTGGTTTGTGACAGGCACGCCCGATGCCGCACCAGAGTTTGATGTGGCAGCATAGCGCCCCGACCAAAGCGGCGCGGGTTTCGCACGCGGCGGCAAACCGTCAGCCACGGCGCCGAACCCAACCGCTGGCGGCAATGCCGGGCCACCCGCCCCAGTGGACCGCACGGGCCGAGGCGTGGCCGACATCCGAACGGCTTTGGGCAAGGGCGCGACATTCGCGACCGGCGCTGGCTGAACAGAGGCCAGGATATTTGATTGCGCTTTGGGCAAAGGCTTTGGCTGTGGCTTTGGTGCTGGCGCGGCAACAACGGGCGTGGCGGCCGGCTCTGCCGCAACCTCAGCTGGTGTAGGCGCCTGTGCTGCGATGGTCTGTGCCTGGCTTGCCCCACCGGTGGGCTGCGCACCGCACAACACCTTGCGGCTGCGTGATACACGCGGCACCCAGGCGACATTTCCGGCGAAACCCGCGCGGATGTAAACACAGCCCCGACTGTCGACATATGTGTCGCCGCTGAAATTAGCGGGCGGATACTCCGCTGGCTGAGCGCCTTTTTTCAAGCTCAAAGCCTGTGCACTTCCGGCGGATAATCCTGCGATAATAGCCAACATGGCTACAGATTTTTTAAACATATCTGTTGTGCCCCCACACAAAATATTGTGTGGAACACTGCCAGTTGCCCCTACTTATGTAAAGAGAAAAACTTGTTTAGTTTTCGCTATTTTGTACCAAACATTCGGTCACCCGCATCGCCAAGCCCCGGAACAATATAGCCTTTTTCATTCAGCCTTTCGTCCAAAGACGCGGTAATGATCGGCACATCTGGATGCGCTTCTTTCATGCGCGCAACCCCTTCGGGTGCCGCCAAAAGACACAGAAAACGGATGTTTTTTGCACCGGATTTCTTCAGCATATCAATTGCCGCAACCGAGCTGTTGCCCGTTGCAAGCATAGGATCCACAGCAATCACCAGCCGTTCATCCATGTGATCTGGGACTTTGAAGTAATACTCAACCGGTTCAAGTGTTTCCTCGTCCCGGTACAGGCCAACAAATCCAACCCGCGCGGATGGGATCAACTCAAGCACCCCATCCAGCAAGCCATTGCCCGCGCGCAGGATCGACACCAGCGCAAGTTTACGCCCCGCCAAAGTCGGCGCGTCCATCTCTTGCATCGGGGTGGTGATGGTTTTGGACGTCATCGGCAATTCGCGGGTGATTTCATAGGCCAAAAGCTGGCTGATTTCGCGCAAAAGCTGGCGAAACACACTGGTCGGCGTGCCCTCTTCGCGCATCAAAGTCAGCTTGTGTTGCACAAGAGGGTGATCAACAACGGTCAGATGGTCATACATGGTCAGTCTCCAGCTTTTTGGCGATGCGCGCTTTGGTATCGGCATCGCAGAACGCGGCCTCAAGTGCAACATTGTTCAGATCGGAAAAGTCACTTTCTTCCCAGCCAAAGACGCGGGACAGATCCTCGTATTCCTTGGTCATTGTGGTGCGGAAAAACGGCGGATCATCAGTTGAAACCGTGACCTTGACGCCCGCATCGCGCAACTTGGCAATAGGGTGATCTTCCAGCTTGTCATAGACATTCAGGAACACGTTTGACCCTGGGCACACCTCAAGCGTGGTGCCCTCTTCGATCAACCGCTCGACCAGCGCGTTATCCTCAATAGAACGCACGCCGTGGCCAATGCGTTGCACTTTCAAGGCGTCCAACGCTTCGCGAATTTCATCTGGCCCGTTCCATTCGCCCGCATGGGTGGTCAACTGCAAGCCCGCCTCGCGCGCCATGTCATAAGCATAAGCAAAATCGGACTGATTGCCCGCCTTCTCATCGCCGCCCATGCCAAACCCAACGATCCAATCACCGGCCGTTTCCTGCGCGCATTTGGCCGTTTCCACCGCCACGTCGCCGCCAAAGTGGCGAATACAGGTCACAATGCCGCGCAGGGTGATGCCCATCGTACGCTCGGCCTCATCGGCCGCATCTTTGATCGCCGCAAGATAGTCTTTCCACGCCGCAACATCGCGCCCCCCGCAGAAATCAGGCGAGATAAAACTTTCCGCGTAAACAACACCCTGCTTGGCACTTTCCTCCAAAATCGCTAGCGTCAGGCGGCGGAAATCCTCTGGGCTTTGCAACACAGATGTTGCGGCCTCATAGACCTCAAGAAAATGCCAGAAATCGCGATAGGCATACCCCCGATCCGGGGTGAAAATGCCCGAAATATCCATGTTCTTTTCGGCCGCAAGCCCCCGGATGAACGCAGGCGGGGCGGCCCCTTCGTGGTGCATGTGCAACTCAACTTTTGGCAGGCTCAGAAAACTCATAGAAAACTCCTTCCGGCGCCGCGTGGCCCCAGACCCAGATGGGCCGCAACCGAGGCCCCGATGTCGGAAAATCCGCAAATGCCAATCTCTTGCAGGCCAAGCCCGGCCCCAATCACAGGAACGCGTTCGCGGGTATGGTCGGTCCCAACCCAGCTTGGATCATTGCCATGATCGGCGGTGAATAAGACCAAATCCCCTTCGCGCATCTTGGCAAACACGCGTGGCAGTTGGCTGTCAAACCATTCAAGCGCCCGGGCATAGCCGGATAGGTCGCGGCGGTGGCCAAATTTGGAGTCAAACTCAACAAAATTGGCAAAAACCAGATCACCCTCTTCGGCGCTGTCAAAGCTGTTGATCAGATGCTCCATCAAATCAACATCAGCCCCTTTTTTCAACGTATCAATGCCGCGATGCGCAAAGATATCGCCAATCTTTCCAATCGCATGCACCTTGCGCCCTTCGGCCCCAACCCAGTCACACAGCGTGGGTTCCGGTGGCGTGATCGCAAAATCCCTGCGGTTCACAGTGCGCTGAAACCCGTCGACTTCATTGCCCACAAACGGACGCGCAATCACCCGGCCAACTTTCAGCTTATGCACCATGGGCGCCAAGTCTTCACAGAGCTTGACCAGCCGCTCCAGGCCAAATGTCTCTTCATGTGCGGCGATCTGCAACACGCTATCGACAGAGGTGTAAACGATCGGCCAACCGCTGCGCATATGTTCCGCGCCAAGTTCTTCAAGCACCGCCGTGCCGGAGGCATGTTTGTCGCCCAAAATACCGTCCACCCCCGCCAGTCGGCAAATCTCGGCGGTGATATCGGCTGGAAAAGCAGGATGTGTATCGGGAAAATATCCCCACGCCCATGGCACCGGCACACCGGCGATTTCCCAATGTCCGGTGGGCGTGTCCTTGCCTACCGACACTTCCTGAGCAGCCCCCCAAAGCCCGGTGGGTTCGGCGTCAAACCCCGGCATCTCATCCCCAGAGGATGCACGCACCGCCGCCCCCAACCCCAGCGCATCGAGATGGGGCATTTTCAACGGGCCGCTCCGCCCCTCTTCCGCGCGCCCTTCCGCACAGGCCTGCGCGATATGTGCCAGGGTGTTTGCCCCGGTGTCGGGTACGGTCTTATCGTTGAAAAACCTGTCGGCATCCGGCGCACCACCGCAACCGACGGAATCCATCACAATTAAAAAAGCGCGTGTCATGTGTTGTCCATATGTTCGTTGGTAAAGGCCCCAGGCAGCAGCTCTGCCATGGTCATGCTCAGCGTTTTGCCCTCTGTGGTCATCATGGTGATCACAGCATCCGCTTTGGCGAATTCGGCCAATTTCTGGCGACACCCCCCACAGGGAGTGACAGGCATCGGCGCATCCGCAATGACCAACGCCGCTGTAATCTCTCGCTGACCAGAGGCCGCCATCGCGGCAATGGCCCCGGCTTCGGCACAGGTGCCTTCGGGATAAGCTACATTTTCCACATTACATCCGGTGAACACCTCACCAGACCCGGTGCGAATGGCGGCACCCACTTTGAAATTCGAATAGGGGGCGTACGCGTTTTCACGCACGGCTTTCGCGGCATCGAGCAAGGACATCTGAGCCTCCGTTTTGACCAATTGATACAATCTGACGCCCACGCAAGGGGGATGCAACAAGAAACAGTGTTAGCGGTGACAATCCGCCAAGAAACCCGCCATGCATCTAGCGCAAGACCCATGGGTCGATCTATGCTATGTGATTGTCGCTTGATCGAAACAGGTTTCGCCTTATAGTACAGGCGAATTCACCGGATGGTTTAAAGTTAAACTATTCAGCAAAACACGGACGGAGACCTCATGACGGACACCAACAATTCCCGCAAGCGCGCGCTGAATTATCATGAGTTCCCAAAGCCCGGAAAATTAGAAATACGCGCCACAAAGCCGATGGCAAACGGGCGCGACCTGTCGCTTGCCTATTCCCCCGGCGTCGCAGAAGCCAGCCTTGAGATCGCAAAAGATCCAGCAACTGCAAACCGTTACACCGCACGCGGAAACTTGGTGGCCGTGGTCACCAACGGCTCGGCTGTGCTTGGTTTGGGCAATATCGGCGCACTGGCCTCAAAGCCCGTGATGGAAGGCAAAGCCGTTCTCTTCAAGAAATTCGCCGATATCGACTGCTTCGATATTGAGCTAAACCAAAGCGACCCGGAAAAGTTGGCGGATATCATCTGCGCGATGGAACCAAGCTTTGGGGCCATCAATCTGGAAGACATCAAAGCCCCCGATTGTTTCATCGTTGAACAAATCTGCCGCGAACGTATGAACATCCCCGTTTTTCATGACGATCAGCACGGAACCGCAATCGTTGTGGGGGCGGCTGCGACCAACGCCTTGCAGGTTGTCGGGAAACGGTTTGATGAAATCAAAGTTGCCTCAACAGGGGGCGGGGCGGCTGGCATTGCTTGCTTGAACATGCTGCTAAAACTCGGCGTGAAACGCGAAAACGTCTTTTTGTGCGACATCGACGGCCTCGTTTATGAAGGCCGCGAAAAAGACATGACGCCCCAAAAGGCGGCCTATGCACAAGGCACGTCGCCCGCAACGCTGGATGATGTGATCGAGGGTGCGGATCTGTTTCTGGGCCTGTCAGCTCCCGGTGTTTTGACCCCGGAGATGGTGGGCAAGATGGCCAAGCAACCGATCGTCTTTGCACTTGCGAACCCAACGCCAGAGATCATGCCAGACGCGGTCCGCAAGGTGGCACCAGACGCTATCATTGCCACCGGACGTTCTGATTTCCCCAATCAAGTCAACAATGTACTGTGTTTCCCGTTCATCTTCCGGGGCGCTCTTGATGTCGGCGCAACTGAGATTAACGACGCCATGCAACTGGGGTGCATTGAAGGGATCGCAGCCTTAGCACGCGCCACAACATCAGCCGAGGCGGCCGCGGCCTATAAAGGTGAACAACTCAGCTTTGGGGCGGATTATCTGATCCCAAAACCGTTTGACCCCCGCCTGATGGGCATCGTTGCAAGCGCGGTGGCAAAAGCCGCGATGGAAAGTGGCGTGGCCACCAAACCGCTGGACGACCTTGACGTATATAAAGACCGTTTGGACGAAAGCGTGTTCCGTTCCGCCCTCATCATGCGTCCCGTCTTTGAAGCCGCCGCCACATCGGCACGCCGCATTGTCTTTGCCGAAGGGGAAAACGAAAATGTCCTGCGTGCGGCCCAAGCGATGTTGGAAGAAACCACCGACCGTCCGATTCTGATTGGCCGACCCGATGTGATCAAACGGCGGTGCGAACGGGCGGGGCTTGCGCTGCAGGCCGAGCGTGACTTTGACATTGTGAACCCTGAACGCGATGACCGGTATCGCGATTACTGGGGCAGCTACCATCAAATCATGGCCCGTCAAGGTGTGACACCCGATTTGGCCAAGGCCATTTTGCGCACCAACACCACAGCCATTGGCGCCATTATGGTGCATCGTGACGAGGCGGACAGCCTGATCTGCGGCACATTTGGTCAGTATCTCTGGCACATGAATTACATCACCCAGATCCTGGGAACGGAGGCATTGCATCCGGTCGGGGCGCTCTCTCTGATGATCCTGGAGGACGGCCCCCTCTTTATTGCAGACACACATGTCCACACCACACCAACCCCCGAGCAAATTGCCGAAACCGTCATATCCGCCGCCCGCCATGTTCGGCGTTTCGGGGTGAACCCGAAGATTTCGCTCTGCAGCTATTCACAGTTCGGCAATCATAAATGCAGCAGCGGAGAGAGTGCCCGCGCCGCCCTTGCCATTCTTGACAGCGAGCAACGTAACTTTACCTACGAGGGTGAAATGCACGTCGACGCCGCCTTGGACGAAGCTGTACGGCGCAATATTTTCCCCGACAGCCGGTTTGATGGCCCCGCCAATGTGCTGGTATTCACCAGTGCCGATGCCGCAAGCGCGGTGCGCAATACGTTGAAAGTAAAAGGAAATGGTCTAGAGGTTGGGCCGATCTTGATGGGCATGGGCAACCGCGCACATATTGTGACGCCATCCATCACCGCACGGGGCCTTTTGAACATGTCTGCCATCGCGGGAACACCCGTCGCCAAGTATGGGTGAAAAATGGGGGCCGCCTGATCTGTGGCCCCCAAATCCGTGTCACTTTTCAACCATCCGTGCGCTGCTAAAAACTGAACGCCCCTGACAGCCGTCCACCCCAAGGTTGCCACACACTGTTTCGTAGAAGGAAAGTGTGGCGCGCGGCGGCGCATGCCTGAAATTGGCCTGCCTCCGGCCCCGCGAAATCCCATTTTGAATAGGTCCAGCCCAATCGGTGTGCTGGCGCAAACCATGCGGGGTGAGTGCGCGATTCTGTTGGGCAGACCGCTGACAAATATTTGCAACAAAGGATTTGCAATTTTGCAAACTTGTCAAAATTTTCACCTCCTGCGCATAATATCAGGGAGTTTGCAAAACTTTGCAGCCAATTTCACGCCAAATTGCAAAGACTGCGCGATAAACTGCCGCGCCTCCGACCAAGACGCTTGCCCCAAAGGCAAGGCCGCGCGTAACTCTTTCCAAGGGATTTTGGAGGATATGTATCATGGCATACAAAGACGTCTACGCAGCATGGCAGGAGAACCCAGAAGCATTCTGGATGGAGGCCGCCAGCGCCATCGATTGGGACCGTGCCCCGTCAAAAGCTTTGTTTGACGAGAATGCGCCACTTTATGAATGGTTCTCAGACGGGATGCTCAATACCTGCTGGAACGCCGTGGATCGCCATGTGGAAAATGGTCGGGCCGATCAGGTTGCAATCATTTACGACAGCCCCATTACCGGCCGAAAAGACAAGATCACCTATGCCCAACTGAAAGACCGCGTGTCGCGTGTCGCCGGTGGGCTTGCGGCCAAGGGTGTGGGCAAAGGTGATCGCGTGATCATCTATATGCCAATGGTCGCCGAAGCGCTGATCGCCATGCTCGCCGTCACACGGATTGGCGCGGTGCATTCGGTTGTCTTTGGTGGGTTTGCTTCAAACGAGTTGGCGGTGCGGATCAATGATGCGACGCCCAAGGCGATCATCGCAGGCAGCTGCGGCATCGAGCCGGGCCGCATTGTGCCTTATAAACCACTGTTGGATGGCGCGATCGAACTGTCCGATCACAAACCGGATTTCACCGTGATCTTCCAGCGCGAAGAATGCGTGGCTGACATGATCCCCGGTCGTGATTTTGACTGGGCCGAGATGGAGGCCAACTCGGCCCCCGTTGATTGTCTTCCGGTTGAGGGCAACCACCCGGCCTATATCCTCTACACCTCTGGCACCACAGGCCAGCCAAAAGGCGTGATCCGCCACACTGGCGGGCACCTCGTGGCGCTGAACTGGACCATGAAAAACATCTATAATCTGGATGCTGGCGATGTGTTTTGGGCCGCCTCTGACGTGGGCTGGGTTGTTGGCCACAGCTATATTACCTATGGCCCGCTGGTACATGGCAACACCACCATCGTGTTCGAGGGAAAACCGGTTGGAACGCCGGATGCGGGCACATTCTGGCGGGTGATTTCCGAACATAATGTGAAAAGCTTCTTCACCGCCCCCACGGCCTTTCGGGCTGTGAAACGCGAGGATCCGAAGGGGGAGTTCGTAAAGAAATACGATCTCTCTTGCCTGCAACAGGTCTATCTGGCCGGCGAACGTGCTGATCCCGACACCATCGTTTGGGCGCAACAGCAATTGGGCACCCCGGTCATTGACCATTGGTGGCAGACCGAAACCGGTTATGCGATTGCCGCCAACCCTCTTGGCATTGAAGAGCTGCCCACCAAACTTGGCAGTCCCGCGGTGCCGATGCCTGGGTATGACGTGCAGATCCTTGATGAAGGCGGTCATCCGATGCCCGCAGGCGAACTTGGTGCCATTGCCATAAAACTGCCCCTTCCCCCCGGCACCCTGCCCACGCTTTGGAACGCCGAAGATCGGTATAAATCAAGCTATCTCAACGCGTTCCCCGGTTACTACGAAACGGGCGATGCCGGGTATAAAGACGAAGACGGGTATCTTTACATCATGGCGCGCACGGATGATGTGATCAACGTCGCTGGGCACCGCTTGTCCACTGGTGGGATGGAAGAGGTTCTGGCCAGCCATCCGGATGTGGCCGAATGCGCGGTGATCGGTGTGACCGACCAGTTAAAGGGGCAATTGCCGCTGGGCATGGTCTGTCTGAACGCAGGCGTTGATCGTCCGCACGAAGAGGTCAGCGCGGAATGCGTGAAGCTTGTTCGCGAGAAGATTGGCCCGGTGGCAGCGTTCAAACTCTGTATCGTCGTGGACCGTTTGCCCAAGACCCGGTCGGGTAAGATTTTGCGCGGCACCATGGTTTCAATTGCCGATGGGAAAGATTTCAAGCTACCCGCAACCATTGATGATCCGGCGATTTTGGACGAGATCGCGGACGCGCTGGCCGAGGTTGGGTATACTAAAGGTTAGGAAATATTTAAAATTCTAACTAAAAACGCCCCTAAACTGTGCTTTAGGGGCGTTTTTTGCTGGCGTATCCGTAAGAATAAAATTCTAATCAACTTTTAGGTGAAGCCCTGTTCTACAACTCGAGCCCTGTTTGACTGATTTCTCGTGCAAAAAAAAGATACATTAAAAGCAGATAGCGAACAGGATTCGACACCCGCAAAAGATCTCTGTCTTTTGAACACGTTGGTATTGGCCGACGCTGCGCAAGTCAGCCTGCTGCCCGCCACCCCTTTTGAAAACGCGGGATGCCAGCCGACCTATGCTGCAACCCTCAGTGAGGCACGCACACATCTCGAAAACGAGCGGCCCGCGATTATTTTCCTACCCCTCGTTTTGGCCGGGAAATCGACGATAGGCTTTTTAACTCAGTGCAAGTCAATGTCGCCCGCGCCCTATATGATCGTCATCGCCAGCCACGACCAGATCAATAGCGCCGCAGAGGCCATGCACGCGGGGGCATTTGACTGTCTCTTCACCCCCTTCAGCGCCGCCCGCCTTGGTCAGACAATTCTAGATGTGGTGCAAGCGTGTCGGCCCCTGGGTGTCAGCGCAGATCCCAAATATCGCCCGCAAACCCCCCCGCCGCCACCCGTAACGAGCCTTCCGGAAGACGCAACGGTGCCCGGCCAGGATCAGCACACCCAGCCCCCAACAATGGCACCCACGGTGAACATTGGCGCCTCTGCGCCTTTGTCCTATCCTCAGGTTCTTCACCCCCCGATCAACGAAGATAAACGCCCCAGCACGGCACCCGACATCTCGCCTGTCACAGCACATGACAGCCCAGATGCGCGGACCAAACTGATCGGCAACCACATCGCATTTACCACAGCCCTGCGCTTGCTTGACAGCATCGCCCCCTCCTCTGCCCCCGTGTTTTTGCGTGGTGAGGTGGGGACGGGAAAGGAACTGTTTGCTCGGGCCGTGCACGAAATGTCCAGACGCAGCAAAGACCGGTTTGTAGTGGTTGATTGCGCCGCCTTGCGCGCCGACACATTGGCATCCGACATGTTTGGCCACTTGCGCGGGGCGCACCCGGGCGCCAGCTATGACAAAATGGGCATGGCGCATTTTGCCGACGGCGGCACCCTTTATTTCGACGAGGTTTCGAACCTTGACCTGCGCGTCCAAAGCCAGCTTGTTCGATTTGTTCAATCTGGCGAGATTTTCAGGCTGGGGGATGACACCCCCACAGCGGTAGACATCCGGCTTGTCAGCTCCACTTCACATGATCCGTTGCAATTAATCGAGGATGGAATCCTCTTAAAAGATCTTTATTATCAATTGCATGTCGCCCCGATCACATTGCCCCCTCTACGTGCGCGTGGGGATGATCTGGTGGCGCTGGCCGAGTTCTTCCTGGCCGACTATGCCGCGTCGGAAAATCGGAATTTCACCTCACTCGCCCAAGAGGCCCAACAAATTTTGCGCGCGCACCATTGGCCGGGCAATGTTCATGAGCTTAAAAACACCATCTGGAATGCAGTGTTGCAACATAACGGCGATGTATTGACCCACAATATGCTGCCGGTGCTGAAGACCATTCCTCACGCTGATGCTGATAAGTCTGCGCCGTATCCAGCCAAACCCGAGAATGGCTCAGATCATCTGATCGGCCGACCCTTGGCGGAAATTGAACAGATCATTATCGAAGAAACCATTCGGGCAAATGGCGGCTCTGTCCCCAAGGCAGCTCGCATGTTAGAGGTCTCCCCCTCAACGCTCTATCGCAAACGCGAAAGCTGGCGTGCTTAAGACCCAACAGCGTGCTTGACCTATGCGGCAAGGCTTGCTTCTCTACGGCATAGAAATCAATAAATATTGGGGCTCCCATGGCTAACTCTCGTCTGTCCGGTCTACACCGGGTGTCGCGCAACGAGCGCTTGAACCGCGTCGCGCGTGAAGCCGGATTGTCCGATGACGTCACGCAAAACCTTGCCAAATTTGCACAAGCCCAAGGGGATTTGGCCGATCATTTGGCTGAAAACGTCATTGGGGTGCTGGCGGTGCCCTTGGGTGTGGCCACAAATTTAACCGTCGATGGCGAGGATGTGTTGGTGCCGATGGCGACCGAGGAAAGCTCGGTTGTGGCGGCGGTTTGCAATGGCGCACGGGCGTGCCGAGAGGCCGGAGGCGTGACCACCGAGGCCGATCCCCCCTGTATGATTGCGCAAATTCAGATCACAGATCTCGACCCCTCGGACGGGCGCACCATATTGCTGAAACACGAGGCTGAGATCCGCGAGATTTGTAATTCCTGTGATCCAATGCTGGTGAAACTGGGCGGAGGCTTGGTTGAAATCGCACCGCGCATCTTGGGTAACATGTTGGTTTTGCACCTTATTGTTGATGTTCGCGACGCGATGGGCGCCAACACCGTGAACACAATGGCCGAGGCCCTGTCCCCCCATGTCGCACGCTGGACAGGCGGCAAAATCGGCTTGCGCATCCTGTCAAACCTCGCCGACCGGCGGCTGGTGCGCGCCCGCGCAACCTGGCCTGCGTCCGGCATTGGCGCAGAAACCGTGGACGGCATTCTGGCCGCTTACGTCTTTGCCGCGACCGATCCTTACCGCGCCGCGACCCACAACAAAGGCATCATGAACGGCATTGATGCGGTGGCGTTGGCGACCGGAAATGACACCCGCGCGATAGAGGCGGGCGCGCATGCCTATGCGGCAATGCGAGACGGCGGGCAAGGCTATCATCCGCTCACACGCTACTGGAAAAACGACGCCGGGGATTTGGTCGGAGAGATCGAATTGCCGATGGCTGTAGGGATCGTCGGCGGGGCAACCCGCGCACATCCAACCGCACAATCCTCGTTAAAAATCATGGGGATAACCAACGCCGACCGTTTGGCCCGCGTGATTGCGTCGGTTGGGCTAATTCAGAACTTTTCCGCCCTGCGCGCCTTGGCCACCGAAGGGATCCAGCGCGGTCACATGTCGCTTCACGCGCGCAATGTGGCGATCACGGCAGGGGCTGTTGGCGATGAAATTGACCGGGTTGCGGATGAGATGGTCGCCCGCAAAACCGTGCGCGAAGACGTCGCGATTGAACTGTTACGAGAGGTCTGAATTTCGGCGCTGAGGCGCAAACATTTGCGTCGTCCCAATCCAAATTCCGGCAAGCACCAAGAGCGCAGACAAGAGTGTTTTCAACGCCACCCCCTCGCCCAGCAACAGCGCGCCCAGCCCAATGGCCAACACCGGAACGGACAGTTGCGCAAGCGCGCCGACACTGGCCCCCAATCGCGGTAACACATTGTACCATAAGGCATATCCAAGCCCGGATGTGACCGCGCCGGACAGGACGGCAAGCCAGATCCCGGCCGAGCTGATCGCAACATCCCCCGGTGCGACCGCCCAGCCCAAGGCCACCAATGGGACCCCGTAGGTGAAATTCCACGCGGTCGCCGCCAAGGGGTCAGATGCCCCGCGCCCAACCAAGGAATAATATCCCCATCCCACCGCTGCGAGGCCCATCAGCGCAAAGCCCATGGGGGAAATTCCAAGCCCCTCACTGGGCCACAAAAGCAAGATAAGCCCAAGTAAAGAAACGAACATTCCAATCCAACGCGCGGGTGGAACGTTCTCTTTCGCCAATACGGCGCCGGCAAACATCGTGACCTGCACGCCGCCAAATAGGATCAATGCGCCAACGCCTGCGTCCATCGACAAATAGGCAAATGAGAACCCCAAAAGATAGGCGGTCAGCGCCAAAACCGCGCCCCAGTCAGGCCGATTTATCCGCATCCTTCTGCGTAGGGAAACCACCCCCAACAACGTGACCGCCCCGGCCACCACGCGGATCAAAGCAAAGCTTGCGGGGTCCATCTCGCCCCCCAAAAGGGCCGCACGATTGAGCAGGGAATTGGCGGCAAAGGCCAACATGACGAGGGTGGTCAGGGCAAAAACCGACATGGGTTCTCCGATAAGTGAGGGCGGAAAATCTTTAAACTGTTTAAGGTTTTCACGGGCAAAACTGTAAACTCTTTAAAGGTGAAAATCGCAAATGTTTAAAGTTTTGCCCCCCTCAAAACCCATAACTTTAAAGTGTTTAAAGATGCGTTTTTGGCTTTCGCAGGACGTTTTACAGGATTTTCGCAAGATTTTCCGCGATGCACAATCAGGTGAATTGCTCGCTGATCAAACGCTCTTCCAACCCATGTCCGGGGTCAAACAAAATGTGGTGGGCAACGCAGCTGTCGGACCTGATTTCGACTGACACCACGTCGGGAACCTGTCGGCTGTCCGCATCCGCCATCACCGGGCGTTTGTCGGCTTCCAAAACATCAAACCGCACCGTGGCATTTTTTGGCAACAGCGCGCCGCGCCAGCGACGGGGGCGAAAGGCGGCCATGGCGGTCAGCGCCAAAACATCCGAGCCAATCGGCAAAATGGGCCCGTGCGCGGAATAATTATAGGCGGTGGATCCGGCGGGGGTACACAAAAGCGCACCGTCACAGACCAGTTCATCCAACCGCACGCGCCCATCAACACTGATCTGCAATTTCGCGGCCTGGGGCCCCGCGCGCAGCAAGCTGACCTCGTTGATCGCCAACGCGTGATGTACCTGCCCTGACCCGTCAACCGCGGTCATCGAAAGGGGGTTGATCACCTCTTCTTCCGCGGCAATCAGCCGTTCGACCAGCCCATCGGGGTTATATTCATTCATCAAAAACCCAACCGTGCCACAATTCATCCCATAAACGGGTGCGGGCAAATCGGGGGTGTCATGCAGGGTTTGCAACATAAAGCCATCCCCGCCAAGCGCCACAATCACGTCAGCCTTTTCAGGCGAGACATTTCCATAGCGTGCGGTCAGTTCATCCCACGCGGCCTGTGCCACCTGTGCCTCACTGGCGAGAAAAGCGATTCTCTGGCTCATGCCGGGGTTTCCTGTTCCTGTCCCTCGTTTCCGAAAGAACCACAAGTTTCGTGAAAGTGCCAGACATGGCGCGTAATTTAGGCACAAGGTCGCATTCTGGCCTTTGTCCCACGGAAAGTTTCCGATAGGAAATACCCAACATTCGTTCACACATTCACGTTCACAAGGAAAACGCGCATGTCCGACACCAAAGACCAAGGGTTCTTCACAGAATCCCTCGCCACCCGCGACCCAGAGCTTTTCGGCTCGATCACCAACGAGCTGGGCCGCCAGCGCGATGAGATCGAATTGATCGCATCCGAAAACATCGTGTCGGCCGCCGTGATGGAAGCCCAAGGGTCGGTTCTGACCAACAAATACGCCGAAGGTTACCCCGGACGCCGCTATTATGGCGGGTGCCAATATGTGGACGTGGCCGAGAACCTCGCGATTGACCGCGCCAAGGAACTCTTTGGTTGTGAGTTTGCCAATGTGCAGCCAAATTCCGGCAGCCAAGCCAACCAAGGTGTGTTTCAGGCGTTGATCAAACCCGGCGACACCATTTTGGGCATGGATCTGTCGGCAGGCGGTCACCTGACCCACGGCGCCAAGCCAAACCAGTCGGGAAAATGGTTCAACGCGGTGCATTACGGCGTGAAGAAAGAAGACAGCCTGATCGACTATGATCAGATCCAAGCCCTTGCAACCGAACATAAACCTCAGCTGATCATCGCCGGTGGCTCGGCCATTCCGCGTCAGATCGACTTTGCCAAGTTCCGCGAAATCGCGGATTCCGTGGGGGCGTTTCTGTTGGTGGACATGGCGCATTTCGCCGGTCTGGTGGCGGCGGGTGAACACCCCTCGCCGTTCCCATATGCCGACGTTGCCACCACCACCACGCATAAAACCCTGCGCGGTCCGCGTGGCGGCATGATCCTGACCAACAACGCGGATATCGCCAAGAAAGTGAACTCGGCGATCTTCCCCGGCATCCAGGGCGGGCCTTTGATGCATGTGATCGCGGCCAAGGCCGTCGCGTTCGGCGAAGCCCTGCGTCCTGAATTCAAAGCCTACCAAAAGCAAGTGCGCGCAAACGCGGTTGCCCTCGCGGATCAGTTGATGAAGGGCGGCTTGGACATCGTGTCCGGCGGCACCGACACCCACCTGATGCTGGTCGATCTGCGCCCCAAAGGCGTGACCGGCAACATCGTTGACGCCGCATTGGGTCGCGCGCATATCACCTGCAACAAAAACGGCATCCCATTTGACCCGGAAAAACCGATGGTCACCTCGGGCATTCGTCTGGGCACCCCAGCGGGCACCACACGCGGCTTCAAAGAGGCCGAGTTCCGCGAAATCGCTGACCTGATTGTCGAGGTTGTTGACGGTCTGGCCGCCAATGGCGCGGAAGGCAATGAGGCCGCAGAAGCAAGTGTACGTGGCAAAGTCGCCGCCCTTTGCGCGCGCTTCCCAATGTACCCGAACCTGTAAGTCAGGTCATGAAAAAGATCCCGTCCCCCCGCGTGTTAATCCTTGGGGGGACGGGTGTTTTTGGATCCCGATTGGCACGAATGCTGATCGAAGATGGGCGTGACGTGACGGTGACAAGCCGCAGCCTCGCCCGCGCCCAAGCTTTTACCAAAACCAATGGTGGCACACCGCTTGCGCTGGATGTCTTCACCTTGGCAGAGGCGGAACAGGAACTCTCCCGACTGAATGTCACCTGCACACACGGCTAAAGAAGTATTTGCTTCTGTTTCGTCCTTCCTTAGTGTCGCCCAAAACACTTTAGGCCGACGTATGACCCAGCACTCCACCCGCAGCACCGAAAAATCCCTAGGCCACTGGATGCGCGCGCGCCTGCCGTATGGGCTCGCAGAATTTGTGATGTTTGTGCTGAAACAGGGCTGGGCGGCGCTGTTTGGTGGCTTGATGCTGGTCGGGATCATGGTCACGAAAGCGATCTGGCAACCGGACTGGACGGTCGCGCGTTATGATGCGCTGGTGATCTATGCGGTCACCCTTCAGGCGGCCTTCCTGTATTTCAAACTGGAAAGCTGGGCCGAGGCCCGCGTGATCCTTTTGTTCCATATGTCCGGCACCTTAATGGAGATTTTCAAGATCCATATGGGCAGCTGGGCCTACCCCGAACCGGGGTTGTTGAAACTCATGGGCGTGCCGCTGTTTTCCGGCTTTATGTACGCCAGTGTCGGCAGTTTCATGGCCCGTGTGGTGCGCATTTTTGATATGCGCTTCACCCCGTTTCCGCCGTTTTGGATGCATTTCGCCCTTGCCGCCGCCATCTATCTGAACTTCTTCACCCATCATTGGATCTGGGATTTCAGATGGGTTCTGATGGGGCTGACTATGGTGCTGTATTGGCGGGTCAGGATCTGGTTTCTCATCGGGAAATATTACTGGATGCCCCTGCCCGTCGCTGCGTTTTTCTCAAGCTTTTTCCTGTGGATCGCGGAAAATGTTGGCACAAGATCAGGGACTTGGGTCTATGCTGGGGCCAAATCGATCGACTGGGCGTCTTTGACCAAAATGGGCAGTTGGTATCTGTTGCTATATGTCAGCTTTGCGACCGTGACCTTAGTCTATCAAAGCATTTTGGGTGGCCCCGCCCCTAAAGATAGCCGCGCCACACCAGCACCAACACCACCGCTGCGGCCAACACCAAAAGGCTAAACGCAAGGCCGGACAACCAGCTGACAGCGATCCCGCGGCGTCGGTCCCAAGGGTCCACATCCAGCAAATACACCTCGACCACATGGGCGGCATTTTCCAGCTCGGATGGGTTCATTTGACGGGACAATTGCGGGTGATCCATCAACGGAAGCGCCCTGATCAACAGCCCCGCGGCCTCGCGCACATGACGTGGCAACAAACGCCCGGCCCGGCGGACCTTTGCGGTGAAACCCGCGCCGCGAATGTCCAACCGCTCTTCCATCAACTGCGCAAGCCGCGCGGTTTTCACATTCAGATCCATCATCCCAACCCAGCAAAATGCCTCAGCCCCCTCTGACCTACGCGCCTCGTGCAATAGGGGTTCAACCCGCACGCGGGCCACGGTATGAGAGGCTATGCTCGATATACAAAGCCACGGCGAAGATGCCAACCACCCACCGATCCTAATTGTCCACGGCCTGTTTGGGTCCGGGCGCAATTGGGGCGTGATCGCCAAACGCCTGTCCGCTGATCGGCGTGTTGTGACCGTGGACATGCGCAATCATGGCGCCAGCCCCACGTCAGACAGCCACAGCTATTTTGATCTGGCGGATGACCTGGCCGAGGTGATCACGCATTTGGGCGGGCAAGCCGATGTGATTGGCCATTCGATGGGCGGCAAAGCCGCGATGATCCTTGCGCTGAAACACCCCGACGTGCTGCGCCGCTTGCTGGTCGCAGATATCGCGCCGGTCGGATACACACACAGCCAATCGTCACTGATTGAGGCGATGCGGGCGGTGGATTTATCCAAAGCCACCACAAGATCCGAGGCAGACGCCCAATTGGCCGCCTATGTCGACGATAAATCCATCCGCGCCTTTTTGCTGCAATCCTTGGATGTGCGCGGCAAAACATGGCGTTTGAACCTGGATGTGCTGGACCGCGAGATGGACAAGATCGTTGGCTTCCCAGACATCACTGGCCAATTCACTGGGCCCACTCTGTTTCTGGCCGGCGCAAACTCCGATTACGTGCGCCCTGAACATCGCCCCTTGATCAAATCGCTTTTCCCATCCGCGAAACAGGCCAAAATCCCCGGCGCAGGCCACTGGCTCCACGCCGAAAAGCCGCGCGAGTTTGAGGCGGCCGTGCGCACCTTCATGATCGAAACATAAACGCGCGCGCCTTTTCCTCTTTCCAAAAATATCCCGGAGCGCGAGGCAGCGCCTCGCTCCTCCCCCGTCAACAACACCCCGCCCCAAAGAAAAAACGCCCCCCAAACGGACGGCGTTTCAAGATCTTGAAATGATGGGCGCTCTAGTGCGTCCAGGCGCCACGACGGTTGGTGGCAAAGTTTTCGCCATACCCCCCGGCACGGATGTTTTGTTTGCGGGTGTGCGGCTCGTGCACAACGGCTTCAATCCCTTTGGATTTTGCAAACTCCAGCGCCGCATCTTTGCTGTCAAAGCGCAGGCGCACTTGGCTTTGCGTATCATCCGATCCGGTCCAGCCCATCAAGGGGTCCAGTTCACGCGGCGCATCGGGCGCATATTCCAAAACCCATGTTTTGGTTTTGCCAAGGCCCGAGGACATGGCGTTACGAGCGGGTTGATAGATGCGTGCACGCATATCTGATCTCCTGAAACGTCTGGGAACCTTATCACCAATGCCCCGCGCCAATTCAAGGTGGAATTGAGGATTTTTGCCTTCAAAGGCCGGCTTTTGCGGATTTGTTGTGGGAGGGGGGGCAAGAGTGGCCGCCAGCGACAACGAGGGAGCGAGGGGTGGGGTGGGTGTTTCGTTATCGCCGGCAGACCGTTCTGCTGCTTGCCCATTCAGACTAGGATGAGAATTCTTATCGCGCAACCCATAAAAACACTTTTAGTTGTGTTTTTCGTATTTTTTTTCGCCTTTTGCGTTAGTAATTTGTTAGTAATTTCAAAGCGTTAAAAATTAGTTAAGCGCGATTGACATACCGTCAATCACGCCCAACGCAATCTAGCAATCTACTAACGGTTGAGCTTTACTCACACAGTCTCAACATGGTTAAACATGCCTTAATACGCGCCCGCCGCTCAACTCACTAAAATTGGGGAGGCATCATAGCCTGAGGCCTTGAACAAGAACAAAAAGGGGTCATCTTAGGGGCGGAGGATTCGCTGATGTCTCAGACCACCCATAGTTCGCTCACCAATCCAACACAGGCCCCCACCGCGCGGCCCAAATTGGAAGGGGGGCACCCGTTTGTCATGCATTCCCCCTTTAAACCGGCAGGCGACCAGCCGACCGCGATTAAGGAATTGGTGGGCGGGTTGCACGATGGCGACCGGGATCAGGTTTTGTTGGGGGCAACCGGCACCGGCAAGACCTTTACCATGGCCAAGATCATCGAAGAAACCCAGCGCCCTGCCCTGATCCTTGCGCCCAACAAGACCTTGGCGGCGCAGTTATATGGCGAGATGAAGGGGTTTTTCCCCGACAACGCGGTGGAGTATTTCGTCAGCTATTATGACTATTACCAACCCGAAGCTTACGTTGCACGATCCGACACCTTCATTG
This sequence comes from Aliiroseovarius lamellibrachiae, assembly GCF_018599245.1. Classification (GTDB taxonomy): domain Bacteria; phylum Pseudomonadota; class Alphaproteobacteria; order Rhodobacterales; family Rhodobacteraceae; genus Aliiroseovarius; species Aliiroseovarius lamellibrachiae. The sequence goes on along the minus strand of NZ_JAHEVJ010000001.1, from coordinate 460,796 downwards.
AGAAGGAAAGCCAGATCAATGAACAGATCGACCGAATGCGCCACTCGGCCACGCGGTCTTTGCTGGAACGCGATGACGTGATCATCGTGGCCTCCGTGTCGTGCATTTACGGCATTGGTAGCCCCGAAACCTATACCGCGATGACGCAGGACATCGCGGTGGGCGAGGAATACAACCAACGATCCGTGATGAAAGATCTGGTCGCGCAGCAATATAAACGCAACGACAACGCCTTTCATCGCGGCAGTTTTCGGGTGCGCGGCGACAGTCTGGAAATCTGGCCCAGCCACCTGGAAGACCGCGGGTGGCGCCTGTCGTTTTTCGGCGAAGAGCTTGAGGCAATTACAGAATTTGACACGTTAACAGGCGCCAAAACCGACGTGCTTGAAAAGGTCCGCGTCTATGCAAACTCGCATTACGTGACCCCAACACCGACCCTGAAACAAGCGGTGGTGAATATCAAAGAAGAACTTGCCAAACGGTTGGTGGAATTTGAAGCCGACGGGAAATTGCTGGAAGCGCAACGGCTTGAGCAGCGCACCAAGTTTGACATTGAGATGATCGAGGCGTCGGGCTTTTGCTCGGGCATCGAGAACTATTCACGCTATCTGACAGGGCGCGCACCGGGCGAACCGCCCCCCACGCTTTTTGAATACATCCCCGACAACGCCATCGTTTTTGCCGATGAAAGCCATGTGTCGGTGCCGCAGATCGGCGGCATGTTCAAAGGCGACTACCGGCGGAAATTCACGCTGGCGGAACACGGGTTTCGCCTGCCGTCCTGCATGGACAATCGCCCACTGAAGTTTGAGGAATGGGACGCGATGCGCCCGCAGTCGGTGTTTGTCTCGGCCACGCCCAGTTCGTGGGAATTGGAGCAGACCGGCGGCGTGTTTGCCGAACAGGTGATCCGCCCCACCGGATTGCTCGACCCCGTTATCGAAATCCGCCCGGTGGACACACAGGTCGATGATCTGCTGGACGAAGTGCAGAAAATGGCCAAAGAGGGCTATCGCACGTTGGTCACCACGCTGACCAAACGCATGGCCGAAGATCTGACCGAATATATGCACGAACAGGGCATTCGCGTGCGCTATATGCACTCGGATATCGACACGTTGGAACGCATTGAAATCCTGCGCGATTTACGGCTGGGCGCCTTTGACGTGCTGATTGGCATCAACCTTTTGCGCGAGGGATTGGACATTCCGGAATGCGGATTGGTCGCGATCTTGGATGCGGATAAAGAAGGGTTCCTGCGCTCTGAAACCTCGCTTGTGCAGACCATTGGACGGGCGGCGCGAAACGCCGAAGGGCGCGTGATCATGTACGCCGACCGGATCACCGGGTCGATGGAACGCGCGATGAATGAAACCGAACGTCGGCGTGAAAAACAACACGCTTACAACGAACTGCATGGAATTACGCCCGAAACAATCAAGAAAAACGTAGATGATGTTTTGGCCGGGCTGTATGAAGGCGACGTGGATATGAACCGCGTGACGGCCACCATTGATAAGCCATTGATGGGGGACAACCTGATTGCGCATCTCGAGGGGCTTCGGGCGCAAATGCGCAAAGCCGCTGAGAACCTTGAATTTGAAGAGGCCGCCCGCCTGCGCGATGAAGTACATCGGTTGGAGGCCGTTGAACTGGCCATCGCAGATGACCCCATGGCCCGCCAATCGGCGATTGAGGCGGCGGCGGACCCCAAAGGGCGATCCACAGCAGGAAAACCCGGACAACGGGCCGGTCGTGGCAAGAGATAGGAAAGCACATGAAACTGTTACGTTACGGCCCAAAAGGGCAGGAAAAACCAGGACTATTGGACGGCGACGGGCAGGTCCGTGACCTGTCGGGCCATTTGGATGACCTCACCGGGGGGGCCCTTTCGGATGCGGCGCTGGCGATCCTTGCAGATCTTGACCCGAAGACATTGCCGGTGGTGATACCGGACCGGATTGGCCCCTGTGTTGGGCATGTGGGCAAGTTCATTTGCATCGGCTTGAACTATTCCGATCACGCGGCGGAAGCCGGCATGGAGGTGCCACCAGAGCCAGTGATTTTCGCCAAGGCCACCTCGGCCATTTGCGGGCCTAATGACGCCGTGGAAATCCCACGCGGCGCAGTGAAAACCGATTGGGAAGTGGAGCTGGGCGTGGTGATTGGCACCCGAGCAAAATACATCACCGAGGCGGATGCGCTAGACCATGTGGCGGGCTATTGTGTGGTCAATGACATCTCGGAACGTGACTTTCAGATCCAGCGTGCGGGGCAATGGACCAAGGGCAAATCCCATGACACTTTTGGCCCGATCGGTCCCTATTTGGTGACGCGCGACGAGGTGCCGGATCCGCAGGCGCTGCGTCTGACGTTGGACGTGAACGGCACGCGGGTTCAGGAGGGTTCCACCGCCACCATGGTCTATGGTGTGGCCCATGTGGTGGCCTATCTGTCACAGTTCATGACGCTGGAACCCGGCGACATTATTTCCACCGGAACGCCCCCCGGCGTGGGCATGGGGATGACCCCGCAACAGTTTCTTTCAGAGGGGGACGAAATGGTGCTGGAGGTCGAAGGTCTGGGGCAGCAACGCCTTAAGGTGACGCGAGCCTGAACGATCAACCCATTGATATTCATTCAATAAATCGGCGCGATCAAAATTCTTGCGCAGGGCGATGAAAGTTGCAACAGTTTACGGACTGTTCAAACCAACATGATCGCTGCTGGAAAATGCCCCGAATGACCGCCCATATTGAAAAGGTGATGGAGATCACCCAGTCCTCTGCGGCGGCCCGGTCCCGGCTGGCGGCAAGCTGGCAGAGGTCTGCGTCAAAACATGGGCTGGACCCCGGCGAGGCCCGCGCGCCAGAGCGGGTTGACGGGCGCGAGTTACACCACCGGATTGCCGGCTTTGATCGGTTCATGACCGTCGCCGCCCCACGTCTGGATCACCTCTTTTCCATGGTTGGACAATCAGGGTGCGCGGTGCTTTTGACCGATGCCGAAGGGGTGGTGCTGGATCAGCGCATTTCTGAAGCCGACGCGCCGATCTTTGAACGCTGGGGGCTGTGTACCGGCGCGGATTGGAGCGAGGAACGCGAGGGGACCAATGGCATTGGCACCTGCCTGACGGAACAACGCCGCATTATCATCCACCGGGACGAACATTTTCTGGCGCGCAACACCGCGATGAGCTGTATCGACGCGCCGATTTATGGATGTGACGGACAGATTGTTGGCGCGCTCGATGTCTCATCCGCCCGCGCCGATCAGACCGAAGGGTTCAACCGGTTGATCGCAGCCCAAGTCGCGCAAACCGCACGTTCGATCGAAGAGGCGCATTTTCGGGCGGCCTTTTCAAGCACGCGCATTGTGGTCGCGGAAAGTGATGACACCCAAGCCGCCACCCTGTTGGCGATTGACGACCATGATTTGGTGGTTGGCGCCACACGCGAGGCGCGCCGGGTGTTTGGGTTGGACGCCAAAGGCGCGCTGCAACCGCGTCCGGCCAGCGATATTCTGATGCGAGAGGGTGGTGCGACCCCCGGCCCCACCGGATTTGAGAAAGCAGAACGTGCCGCTGTGATCCGGGCCTTGGCGCGTGCGGATGGCAATGTTTCGCAAGCGGCCCGCCAGCTGGGTGTGGCGCGTGCCACGCTGTATCGGCGCATGAAACGTCTGGGGTTGGACGACCTTTAACAAAACGCATCACAACTGTCTCAGGAGTGAGACACCGTGCTTTTCCCACCCTCGCAGGGGGGCTGGTGTCCTGCACGCGCTTTGTCATTCTTCGTGCAACCGGGTGGAGGACCCGGACCAACGGAGGAAACCCCATGAATGAGATGACAAAAACCGAGGGCACCTATACGTCCCCTTTCAAGTCGCGATATGACAATTTTATCGGCGGCGGCTTTGTCGCCCCGGTGAATGGCCGCTATTTCGACAATGTGACGCCGATCACCGGCGCGGTTGTGACCGAAGTGGCGCGATCAGACGGTGCGGATGTTGAACTGGCGTTGGATGCGGCGCATGCGGCGAAAGAGGCATGGGGGAAAACCTCCGCCGCCGAACGGTCCAACACGCTGTTGAAAATCGCCGACCGGATTGAGGAAAATCTGGAGCTGATCGCGACCGCAGAAACCTGGGACAACGGCAAACCCATCCGCGAAACCATGGCCGCCGACATTCCGCTGGCCGTGGATCATTTCCGTTATTTTGCGGGTGTATTGCGCGGACAAGAGGGCAATATGTCCGAGATTGACGCCGACACTGTGGCCTATCACTATCACGAACCTTTGGGCGTTGTCGGGCAGATCATCCCGTGGAACTTCTCAATCCTGATGGCGGCGTGGAAGCTGGCCCCGGCGCTGGCGGCGGGCAATTGTGTGGTGCTGAAACCGGCGGAACAGACCCCGGCGGCAATCATGGTTCTGGCCGAGCTGATCGCGGATCTTTTGCCCGGCGGGGTTTTGAACATCGTGAACGGCTACGGCGCCGAGGTGGGCGCACCACTTGCGAAATCGCCACGCATCGCCAAGATCGCCTTTACCGGATCCACCGAAACCGGCCGGATGATCATGAAATATGCCACCGAAAACCTGATCCCTGTGACGTTGGAATTGGGCGGCAAATCCCCCAACATCTTCTTCTCAGACGTGATGGCCGAGGATGACGCCTATCTGGACAAAGCGGTCGAAGGCTTTGTTTTGTTTGCCTTTAACCAAGGCGAGGTCTGCACCTGCCCGTCGCGTGCGCTGATCCAGGAAGACATTTATGACGAGTTCATTGCCCGCTGTATCAAACGGGTCGAAGCCATCATCCAGGGCGATCCGCGCGACATGGCAACCATGGTGGGCGCACAGGCCAGCCAAGAACAGCAAGATAAGATCATGTCGTACCTGAACATCGGTCGCGAAGAAGGCGCCGAAGTGCTGGTCGGCGGGGACGCTGCGCGGTTTAACGGTGATCTTTCAAACGGGTATTACATCCAACCAACGATCCTGAAGGGCCACAATAAGATGCGTGTGTTCCAAGAGGAAATCTTTGGCCCCGTTGTCTCTGTGACCACCTTCAAGACCGAGGAAGAGGCGTTAGAACTGGCCAATGACACGATGTACGGGCTGGGCGCGGGTGTGTGGTCGCGCGATGCAAACCGTTGTTATCGCTTTGGGCGCGGCGTCGAAGCTGGCCGCGTTTGGGTCAACAACTATCACGCCTATCCGGCGCATGCCGCCTTTGGCGGATACAAGCAATCCGGCATCGGTCGCGAAAACCACAAGATGATGTTGGATCATTATCAACAAACCAAAAATATGCTGGTCAGCTATAACCCCAACAAACTGGGGTTCTTCTGATCACATCCCCGATCTGTCCCCTCATTCCTCACGGGGATGGATTGGGATTTATTTTGACCGAAACATTGACCGTGCCCTTTACGGGGCGCGGTCGCCGTCTGTCTGGGCTTTGGCCGCAAGCCATGTTCGAAACGCAGACAGCGCTGGATACTCCTCCGACAATTCGGGCCACACCAGATAATAGGCCCCCGTGGACACCGGTTGCGTGTCGGGCAGAACGACCAAATCCCCGCGCTTAAGCTCTTGGATCACAAGGTAATTTGGCATCAACGCCACCCCCAACCCGGCTTGGGCCGCGCGTAGCATTGTGGCGAATTGATCAACCACCATGGCGGGGCGGCCGGGATCATCCCACCCTTGTGCGTCCGCCCATTGCGCCCAGGCTTTTGGCCGGGTTTCAAGCTGCAGCCGGGGTAAATCCTGCGGGTCGGTGCCTTGCAACAACTCCGGGGCCACCACCGCCAAGGCCTGTTCATCCCACAGTTTCTGGGCCTGCGTGCCCGGCCAGTTGTCTTGCCCAAAATGAATGGCGCCGTGAAAGTTTTCCTTGGCAAAATCAAAGACCTGCGTCCGCGTTGACATGTTCAAAGTGATGCCACTGTTGCCCTGCAAAAACTCTGGCAAACGCGGGGCCAGCCAATGCGTGCCAAAGCTGGGAAGGATCGCAAGGTTCAAAGCACCGCCATCCGGGTTGGCCTGAAGCGCAATTGTCGCGTTAGAGATCTGCGCCAGTGCCGCGCGTATATCGCGCACATATCGTGTGCCATGATCGGTCAATTGCAACCGTTTCCGGTCCCGTTCAAACAGCGGCGTGTTCACCAGCGCTTCGAGCTTTTGCAGCTGACGGCTGACCGCGCTTTGCGTCAAATCCAACTCATGTGCTGCCTCGGTCACTGACCCCAATCTGGCCACGGCCTCAAAGGCGGCAAGGGTCGACAGCGGCGGAAGAAAACGTCGGGCACGGGTCATGGCAACCTCCTTTCATTCCATAATGGAATGATATGATACCCGAATATCGCTTTTATTGGGGAAATGACAGGGTATATCATGCCCAAATGATATAAACCAAGCCAAAGGCCTTTACCATGTCAACCTCCCTCCCCCCCCAATCGCGCCCTGAATTGTCCGGCTTTGCCTGGGATGATGCGTTCTTGATGGAGGACCAGCTTTTGGAAGACGAGCGCATGATCCGCGATGCGGCGCGCGCTTATGCTGAGGATAAGTTGCAGCCCCGCGTCACCGACGCCTTTGCACGCGAAGAAACCGACCCGGAGATTTTCCGCGAGATGGGCGAAATGGGCCTGTTGGGCACCACCATCCCCGAGGCGTATGGCGGCATTGGCGCGTCCTATGTCACCTATGGTTTGGTCGCGCGCGAGGTGGAGCGGGTGGACAGCGGGTACCGGTCAATGATGTCGGTGCAATCGTCTTTGGTGATGTACCCGATTTACGCTTACGGCACGGAAGAACAACGGAAAAAATACCTTCCCAAACTGGCATCTGGCGAGTTTATTGGCTGTTTTGGCCTGACCGAACCCGACGCAGGGTCCGATCCTGGCGGCATGAAAACCACCGCGAAAAAAGTGGACGGTGGCTATGTTTTGAACGGGTCGAAAATGTGGATTTCCAACGCGCCGATTGCCGATGTGTTTGTGGTCTGGGCGAAATCTGACGCCCACGACGGCAAGATCAAAGGCTTTGTTTTGGATAAGGGCACCAAGGGGCTCAGCGCGCCAAAAATCGAGGGCAAACAGTCATTGCGCGCCTCGATCACCGGTGAAATTGTGATGAAAGATGTGGAAGTTGGCGAGGATGCTTTGCTGCCGGATGTGTCTGGTTTGAAAGGCCCGTTTGGCTGTCTGAACCGCGCACGTTACGGCATTGCCTGGGGCGCGATGGGCGCGGCCGAGGCGTGCTGGCACGCGGCCCGTCAGTATGGATTGGACCGCAAACAATTCGGTAAACCATTGGCACAAATGCAACTTTTCCAGTTGAAGCTGGCAAATATGCAAACCGAAATCAGCCTGGGCCTGCAAGCCGCCCTGCGCGTTGGCCGCCTGATGGACGAGGCAAAAGCAGCGCCCGAAATGGTCAGCCTGATCAAGCGCAACAACTGCGGCAAGGCGCTGGAAGTCGCCCGTCATGCGCGTGATATGCACGGCGGCAACGGGATTTCACAGGACTTCGGCGTGATCCGCCATATGGTCAACCTTGAAACCGTGAACACCTATGAAGGCACCCACGATGTACACGCCCTGATCTTGGGGCGCGCGCAAACCGGGTTGCAGGCGTTTTATTAAGTATTTTCGCTAAAGGAGCGGCCAATGGATCGCGCAGATATAGTTGACAACGCCTTTCGCACACGGGTCGCCGCCGGGGATTTCCCACCCGGCGCACCCACCTCTGGACCTTTGACGGCAACCGAGGCTGTGGCGATTTTTCGCGCGCAATGTTTAAGCCGCAACCTTGATCGCCGTTCGCGCAAAATGCAGGCGGCGGGCGAAGGGTATTACACCATTGGATCCTCTGGTCACGAAGGCATGGCGGCGGTGGCGGCGGCCCTTCGCCCCAGTGACATGGCGTTTTTACACTACCGCGATGGGGCGTTTCAGACGATGCGATCCGCGCAGGTTCCCGGCACCACACCCGCCTGGGATATGCTGTTGAGCTTTGCGACATCCAGCGAGGATCCCATTTCGGGTGGTCGTCATAAGGTGTTGGGTTCAAAGGCACTTTCGATCCCGCCACAAACATCGACCATTGCGAGCCACCTGCCCAAAGCGGTTGGGGCGGCCTATTCCATCGGGCTTGGAAAGCGGCACATATGCGCGCATAAGCAGATCCCTGACGATGGGATTGTGATGTGTTCCTTTGGCGACGCGTCCTCGAACCACTCGACCGCGCAAGGGGCGATTAACACCGCCTGCTGGACGTCTTATCAATCGGTACCCCTGCCGCTTTTGTTTGTCTGTGAGGACAACGGGATTGGCATTTCCACCCGCACGCCGGGGGGCTGGGTGGCGGCCAATTACGCCCAGAAACCGGGGTTGAAATACTTCACGGCCAATGGGCTGGACCTTTATGACAGCTACCGCGTCGCGCGCGAGGCGGCGGACTATGTGCGCAGCCGCAAGAAACCCGCCTTTTTGCATCTGAATTTGGTGCGACTTTACGGCCATGCGGGGTCAGACATGCAGCAGAGCTATCTGACGAAAGACATCTTTGAGGGCTGGGAAGCGGATGATCCTTTGCTGCATTCCGCGCGGCTTTTGATCCAGCATGGGGCGCTGACGGCGGATGAGGTTTTGGCGATTTATCAACAGGCTGAGGATCAATGCACCCGCGTGGCAGAGGAAGTGATCACGCGACCTCGGTTGAAAACTGCAGGCGATGTAATGGCATCGATTGTTCCGCCCAAGCGCAGTTGCACGCCCACAAACGGGCCGTCACCCAAAGCGCGCGAAGAGGTTTTCGGTAGCGATATCAAACAGATGGACAACCCTCAACCGATGTCTCGCCTGTTGAATTGGGCGCTGACCGATCTGATGCTGGAACATGGCGAGATCGCGATGATGGGCGAAGATGTGGGGCGCAAAGGCGGCGTTTATGGCGTAACCCAAAAGCTGGTGGATCGCTTTGGCCCCGACCGGATGATCGACACGCTGTTGGACGAGCAGAGCATTTTGGGGCTGGCGATTGGCATGGCACATAACGGGTTTATCCCAATGCCCGAGATCCAGTTTCTGGCCTATTTGCACAACGCCGAGGATCAATTGCGCGGCGAGGCGGCGACCCTGCCGTTCTTCTCAAACGGGCAATTTACCAACCCGATGGTGTTGCGCATCGCCGGGCTGGGCTATCAAAAGGGGTTTGGCGGACATTTCCACAATGACAACTCCTTGGCCGTTTTGCGTGACATTCCGGGGCTGATTATTGCCTGCCCTTCACGCGGGGATGAGGCGGCGATGATGATGCGCGAATGCGTGCGCTTGGCGCGAGAAGAGGCGCGTGTGGTGGTGATGGTGGAACCCATCGCGCTTTATCCGATGCGCGATTTGATGGATGAGAAAGACGGCGGCTGGATGGCGACGTATCCTGCCCCTGACCGACGGATTGGATTGGGTGAGGTGGGCGTGCATGGCGATGGCCCCTTGGCGATCCTGACCTATGGCAATGGGCGCTATTTGTCGACGCAAGCCGCGTTGGATCTGGCGGATGAGGGCATTGAAACCCGCATAATTGACATGCGTTGGCTCGCGCCTTTGCCTGCCGAGGGAACTCTGCAAACCCTTGAAGGGTCAGAGAAAATCTTGATTGTGGATGAATGTCGCAGCACCGGAAGTCAGTCTGAGGCTTTGATGGCATTGCTTGCGGAAAAGACCACCCTGCCCCACGCGCGCATTGCCGCGGAGGACAGCTTTATCGCCACCGGCCCGGCCTATGCCGCCACCATGCCGTCGCGAACGTCCATCGCAAACGCCGCCAGAAAACTGTGGAGCGCATCATGACAGATCGTAAGCAAACTGCCGTGGTCGTCGCCCCAGGGCGCGGCACCTATAACCGGGACGAACTGGGGTATTTCGCCCGTCATCACCCGGACCAACGCGCGTTGATGGCGCGGTTTGACGCATTTCGGCAGGGCATGGGACAAGAGGCCCTGTCCGCACTCGACGGGGCCGAGCGCTTTTCCGGGGCAATCCACACGCGCGGCGACAATGCCAGCGGGTTGATCCACGCCTGTGCTTACGCGGATTTTCTGGCCATTGACCGGGCTCGTTTCGATATTCTTGCGGTCACCGGCAACTCGATGGGCTGGTATATCGCGCTGGCGTGCGCGGGGGCGCTGGATGCGATGGGCGGGCTTGAGGTGGTCAACACCATGGGCACGCTGATGCACGAACATATGATTGGCGGGCAGCTGATTTACCCCTTTGTTGATGACGATTGGCGGGAAATCCCCGGTGCGCGCGCCGGGATTGCGGGCAAAATCGCCGAGATCAACGCCCGCGCCGATCACCATCTGGCGCTTTCAATTGATCTGGGTGGCATGTTGGTTCTGGCTGGCAATGAAAAAGGGTTGGCCGCGTTTGAGGCGGAGATGCCCGTGGTTCAGTCCCGATACCCGATGCGCCTGCCCGGTCACGCGGCGTTTCACACAACGCTTCAGACCCCGGTTGCCGCAGCGGGGCAAGCGCGGCTTGGGCAAGATCTGTTTGCCGGGCCGAAGCTGTCCATGATCGACGGGCGCGGTGCCATTTGGTCGCCAAAATCAACGGATCCTGCTGGGTTACGCGGCTATACCTTGGGCCATCAGGTCACTGAACCCTATGATTTTGCGAGCGCATTACGGGTTGCCGCGCGCGAGTTCATGCCAGATGTGTTTATTGTGCTTGGTCCGGGCAGCACCTTGGGTGGGGCCGTGGCGCAAAGCCTTTTGGCGGCAAACTGGCGCGGGATGGGGTCGAAATCCGACTTTAAAGCGGCCCAGAACAGCCAGCCGCGGATCGCCTCGATGGGAATCGAGGATCAGCGCAAATGGGTCACGGGGTAAAGCTTTCCTCATCCAATGTGCGTATTTGCAAATAACTATGGGGCAAAACGCGCCCCACGGTGTCAAGCCCCGACATAATCGCGGGTCTGTTGTGCGCAGATGCACAGGTGAAGTTCCGCTGTCCTTCCCCATCTGAGGTGGGAAAGGAAAAGACCATGACTGATATGACACACCCGCAAACCACAACGCGTTCGACCCCGATGCCGGAAGCCATGCGTGTTTTGTTGCAGGATTATCCGCGCGACAGCTGGCAGGCACATCCGGGGTTTCATGAGAACACCCGCCACTGGCTTGGCGCCCATCAGATGTTTCGCCAATTGGGCGAGCTGGTGCAGCGCGAGGCAGAAACCTATTTGGACAAGGGCCGGTCAGATGACACATTTGCCGCGCATCTGTCCTATTACGGCGATGCTTTGGTCCGAAATTTGCATGGGCATCATGGCTGGGAAGATCACAGCTATTTTCCGGAACTCTGCGCAGCCGACCCTCGGTTCGAGGCGGGGCTTGAGATCCTGGAGCAGGACCACGCAGATTTGGACGCGGTGCTGGATCGGTTCACCCGCGCGGCCAACCGGACCATTCAGTTGATCCAGCTTGACCCGGCCGCTGTGCGCGCTGAGGTGGGTGGGCTTCATACTGAGGCAAAGGCGATCAACGCCTTTCTTGCCCGCCATCTTGGCGATGAAGAGGATCTGGCGGTGCCGATCATCCTGCATCATCGCTTGCGCGGATAACTCAACGCGGGTCTGGACAAAGTGCCGGACCCGCACCGAAAACGGGGGCATCGGCGACGATCTGACGATGGTCAATTCCGCAATAAAAAAGGGCCGTTTTTTTGGAGGGATGCCGCGCCAGTCAACGCCATTCTCATTTGCCCCTGTCGCGGTGGTCCGGCAGGATCGGGGCCTTCGAGGCCGAAACAGTGTGACACCGGAAAGAGCAAAGCACCGGTTCAGGGCACGCGCAAGCACATGGGCTTTGCTTTGATCTGCATTGTTTTTTCGGGAAACCCGCGTATCTTTCGTCAATCCAACGTCTTACGGAACCTCAAAAGGGAAAACAGCGCAAGCAGCAAGACAAAGCCACCAAGAGCAAGAAACGAGTCGGCAACCGTCGCGGCATCCGCGCCCTTGAGCATGACGGAGCGGATCAGACGCAGGAAATGCGTCAGTGGAAAGATCTCGCCCAGATACTGCGCCCAGACCGGCATTCCGCGGTAAGGGAACATGAACCCAGACAGAAGCAGTGACGGCAGGAAGAAGAAAAACGTCATCTGCATGGCCTGCATCTGTGTTCGTGCCACTGTGGAAATAAGATAACCGAGGATGACGAGGGACAGCACAAACACGAAAATTCCGGCAAGGATCACGCTCAGGCTGCCGACAAATGGGATCCCGAAGACCGCCTTGGCCGCGCCCAGCACAACAATCACCTGCACCCCACCAACAGCCAAGTAGGGCATAACCTTGCCCAGCATGATCTCAATCGGGGTGGCGGGCATCGACAACAGGTTTTCCATTGTCCCGCGCTCAATCTCGCGGGTCAGCGCCATTGCTGTCATCATTACCATCGTCAGTTGCAGGATCACGCCCAGAAGGCCGGGCACGATATTGTATTGGGTGATCCCTTCGGGATTGTAGCGGCGGTGCGTGACGATCGAGATGTTGTTGTGCCCCGCACTGCTGTCTGAAGTGTTGCCCGCTTCGCGTTGAAGCGCTTCGCTTGCAACCGTCCCCAAGGTCGACATGGCACCGGATGCCGCAGAGGGGTCGGTCGCATCCGCCTCGATCAGGATCGTCGCCAATTCATTGCGCTGAACGCGGCGTCCGAAATCGGACGGCACGGTGACCACAAACAAAACGTCGCCGCGCGAAATCATCGCTTCAGCTTCCTCGGCCGTCGCATTTGGTGCGATGAACCGGTAGTAGCCCGTCAATTCCAACGAGGTCACCATTGCGCGGGTGAACCGATCTTGTGTGGGGGCAACAAGGGCCGCGGGCAATTCCTTTGGATCAGTGTTGATTGCAAAACCGAACAGCATCAGCTGTAGCAATGGGATCCCCAGCGCCATCGCGAATGTCAGCCGGTCGCGGCGCATCTGAATCGATTCCTTACCCAAAAGGGCCCAAAGGCGGCGGAATGAAAAGTGTCGGCTCATAGCATGTTATCCTTGGACTGGCCCATGAGCTGGATAAAGACGTCTTCCAGGCTTGTTTCGGTCGGGGTAACCGTCACCCCGGTGCTTTGTGCCACCCGATTGACCGACGTCATCAAGGTTTGCTTGTGCCGCCCAACCACATGCAGCGACGCCCCGAACGGCGCAATTTGCTCCACGCCCGGTGCATCGCGCAAAGCCTCCGCTGCGTCATTGATGTGTTCGCCGCTCAGCACCAGCGTCGTCAGCCCGGCATCGCGAACCACCTGTTCAGTGGTGCCCTGGGCCACCAGCCGGCCATAGGAAATATAGCTTATGCGGTGGCACCGTTCCGCTTCGTCCATGTAATGTGTCGACACCAAAACCGTCAGCCCGTCGACGGCCAACCTGTGGATTTCATCCCAAAAGTCACGCCGGGCCTTTGGATCGACGCCTGCCGTCGGTTCATCCAGAATCAATAATTTGGGCCGGTGCATGACACAGGCCGCAAGGGCAAGCCGCTGCTTCCACCCACCTGACAGAGATCCGGCCAGTTGGTCCTTGCGCGAGATCAGTCCCAGATCTTCGAGTGTGTCGCGAACCGCCTGCCGTGGCTGTTCCATCCCATAGACACCCGCAACGAAATTGAGGTTTTCTGCTATTGTCAGATCCTCGTAGAATGAAAACCGCTGTGTCATATAGCCGACGTTGCGCTTGATCGCCCCGCGGTCCCTGCGGATGTCGTGGCCAAGCACCCGCCCTTCACCAGCGTCTGGTTCTAACAACCCGCACATGAGCCGGATGGTGGTGGTTTTGCCGGATCCATTTGGCCCCAGAAACCCCATGATCTCGCCCTCTGAAACATCCATCGACACGGCATCGACCACGGTTTTGTCCCCGTAACGCTTGGTCAGACCCTGAACTGAAATGGCAAGGGCGCTCATCGCTGAACGGGGCTCAGGGAAACGTCAACAATCTGGCCGGGTTTCAGCGCATGGGCATCATCGGGCCGCGCCTCGATCAAATAGACAAGCGTTTGACGGTTTTCGAGGGAATAAATGACGGGTGGCGTGAATTCCGTTTCGTCGGCGAGATACGTGATCTTGGCCGTGATGTTGTCTGGGCAGCCGTCACATCTGACCTGCAAATCATCGCCCAGCGCAATCTGGGAAAACGACGTTTCGGGCACATAAAGCCGAAGAAGAACCGCGCCTTCGCCCAACACCGACAAAACCGGTGCCGACGGGCCGGCGATTTCGCCATCTGTGCGGATGACGTCGAACACCGTGACCGGTTCGGCCAGTGTCAGCGTTCGTTGTTCCAGCGCCCATTGGGCAAGATCACGCGCGGCTTCGGCCCCGCGCACGGCGGCTTCGGCTGCCGCGATGGTCTCCGGTCGGGCGGGCAGTCGGGCGACGGCAAGCTCGGCTTCCAACTTCGCGACCGCGGCAGTGGCGGTTTCAGCGGCGGTGGCGGCGTCATCGCGTTGGGCTTGCGAGATCGCTCCGCGCGCCGCAAGGCTGACCATCCGGTCTCGCGTCCGCTCTGCTTCGGCCGCTTGCGCCTTGGCTGAGGATAGATTGGCCTCGATCACACCAATTTCTTCGGGGCGTTTGCCTTCGCCTAAATCAGCGAGATTGCTTTGGGCCTGCGCCAGTTGTGCTTCGGCTTGTGCCAAAGAGATTTCCGCGTCATCTCTTTCCATTTCGACAAGCACCGCCCCGGCCGCCAGACGATCGCCGCGCGCGACCGGAACTTTGGCGATCTGGGAAATGGCGACGGGTGCGACAAGCGTGAAGTTGCCTTCGACATAGCCGGTAGCAAAAGGCGCTGGCGGCGCGCAGGACGCAAACAGGCTTGCGACAAATGGGATACTACAAAGAAAGCTCATTCTTCTGCCTTTCGACTGCGTCACGACTGTCTGCGACAATGAGGTCGGAGTTCTGTTGCGTCTCGCGTGGGCCGGCCTCGTCCCAGGTCATGCGTTGGGGCGTGAACCGCACGCCATCCCGTCCTTCAGCCCTCGCACAAACCATCGTTGTTTGACAAATGATCGGTGAGTGCGGCGCTGTTGTGTTTGACATGGCCAACATGCACTCGGGTGGGGCGTCCCCTTAAAACCATCCAGCCCAAACACCAGCGCTCCGGCGCTGATCAGACTGTTATTTGTACTTCGTTCCCTGGGCTTTTCCAGCATGAGCGAACTGTCAATCAATCAGCAGATTTAATCAAGGACATTGTAATCATGAACAAATCCCGACATGTCCTGAGACCTTTTTACAGCGTCACATGGTGACAGCCCCCCTTCGCGTTATTGGAGGTTTGGGCGCTTGTTCCGCTCAGCCGCTTTCGCGAAATTGGGCACCGGAATTGGGCGTTGGGCATTGGGACGCGCGCGCCCAAAATATCGACTGTTGAACATCCCCTAATCGCCTCAGTTGCCGTATATGTTCCATTCGCCCAGTTTGGTCACGGACCCGCCGCCGGTTTGATCGCCCGCTCCCATATTCGGGTGCAACTCACGCGTTCAGCAGGCCGCACCAACCCGTCACGCTCCATCCGACGCAGAAGGTGCAGCATCCCGCTGTTGCTCATGCCCAATGCGTCGCGCAGTTCCGCCTGCGTCCGCGGACGTTTCAATGCGTCAAAAACATACCGCCGCCGCGCTTCCGCCGAGCTGTTGCGGCGACACGTCGCGCGCCCATTATGCCTCACCATTCGAAGCATCAGTTGGTCTCCTGATCGCTCTGTGTGCCACCGCGCACATGTGTTAGCGATGCGTCCACCGTGGCGGCATATTGGACCAGCGGACGTTTCAGGCCGTGCGTCACCAACACCCGTTGGATATCGCGGGTGGCGCCGGTCAGCCAAAGTGCGACACCCTGCTTTTGCGCCTTATGCGCGAGGCCCTCAATCATGTTGGCGCCGGTTGAATCGAGGAATGGCACGGCTGAGAAGTCCACAATCAGCGCCTTGTGCGTGTCATGAATGCGGTCAAGGACCGATCCAATCGAGGCCGTCGCGCCGAAAAACAGCGCGCCAGTGATCCGATAGATGACGACGTCCGGGTTCGCAGCCCGCTCCTCATGGTACTCGCCGCGCGGATTGGCCATGTCGGCTTCGTCTTGCCCAACAAAGGCGCTGTCGGCCGCGACCTCCGTTGTCTGGCTCATACGGTGAATGAACAAAACAGAACCAAGCGCAAGGCCGACGACGATGGCCTCTGTCAGGTCACGGAAGATGGTGAGAAAAAAGGTGGCGCCCAGCACGGTGGCCTCCCCCCAGCCAGAGCGGACGAGGATCGCAATGGCCGGTTTCTCGATCATATTCCACGCCACAACAGCCAAAACCCCGGCAAGCGCCGCAAGTGGGATATAGGAGGCAAGCGGCGCCGCGACGAGCATGAACAGCAGAATGAAAAATGCGTGCAAAAGACCAGCCACCGGCCCATGCCCACCGGCCCGAATGTTGGTGGCGGTCCGGGCGATGGTGCCGGTCACACAGAATCCCCCGAACAACGACGACCCGATATTGGCCGCGCCCTGCGCCACCAGTTCACAATTCGAGCGGTGGCGGCGACCGGTCATGCCGTCGGCAACGACCGCGGACAACAGCGACTCGATTGCACCCAGCAGTGTAAAGGACACTGCGGCAGGCAGCACCGCAAGGATTGCCGCTGTCGAAAGGGGCGGCAGGTGCGGGGATGGAAGCGACGATGGGATTCCGCCAAACTTCGTACCGATGGTCTGCACCGGCAGGTTCAGCACGCCAGTCGCAGCGGCGGCAAGGCCAACACCAATCAGCATCCCCGGCCAATGCGGACGCCAGCGGCGCAGTCCAAGGATAATCGCAACGGTTGCCAGGGAAACAGCCAATGCCTCGGGCGTCAGGCTGCCCCGTGCCGCCCAGAGCGTCGGGATTTTCTCCAGTAACGCGCCTGGTTCATGCTCCAACGTCAGGCCCAGCAGTTCTTTCACCTGACTGGCGAAAATGATGACCGCGATCCCGGCGGTGAAACCGACGGTCACCGGGAACGGGATGAATTTGATGAAGGTGCCCAGACGTAGAAAGCCAACAACCGTCAGCATCACCCCAGAGAGAAACGTAGCCAGGATCAACCCCTCCATCCCGTGCTGCGCGACCGTCGCCGCGACAAGGACGATGAAGGCCCCGGCCGGTCCGCCAATCTGAAAGCGTGATCCGCCGAGGAGCGAAACGAGAAAGCCCCCGACGATGGCGGTGTAAAGCCCCTGGGCCGGGGTTGCACCGGATGCAATGGCAATGGCCATCGACAGCGGCAATGCCACGATGGCGACGGTCAGCCCGGCGACGGCGTCTGTCCGAAGCTGCGCCAAACCATAGCCTTCACGCAGGACGGTGACGAGTTTCGGGGTGAAAAGTTCGGCGAAGCTCGGGGCGTCGCTCTGTCTGGTCGTTTGGTCTGTCATCTGTGGCCGCACCTTTGGAAAAGGGGGCGGCGGGATCGTCGGCATGACGTCGGCGGTCGCCGTCGCGGGTTAAGGGGTTAGTTTTTCGACGGAGGGATCTTCAGTCGCACGCCGCGTCCACCGGTCGTGCTGGCGGTGCCTTCCCCAATGAGTTCGACGCCGGCAAATTCGAACGCCGCGACGACCTTGGTCAGGCTGTCGACGACCCCGCGCACATTGCCGGAACTGGCCTCCATGCGTTGGACTGTTGGCACGGAAAGCCCCGCCAATTCGGCGAGAGTCTTCTGGTCAATACCGAGAAGGGAGCGCGCTGCGCGCATCTGAGGTCCGGTGATCATGGATGCATGTCCTAAATTGGATAATGGCTATCTAACTTGTGGATACTGATATGTCAAATATCAATTCAGATAGTTTGAGCATTAAAGCGTGATACCAAAGATATCGCAGGGCGGACCATCACTTTGTGATGCCAAATGGCCGCAAACCCCGCGTTGCCGCCATTGGATTTGCGCCCCCGCGCTTGACGTTTAACGCGAGCATGTATCGCGGAGGTAGGTCCGGTGCGACCAGAGGGTCAGCAAGATTTGGCATGATTTTCTGGCGTTCAAACTTGCCCCTGCTGATCACCCGAATCGCCCCCGCTGGGCAATGTGACCATGCTGATCCCCCCTCACGGCTTGCCAATCTTATCGCCGGGTTCCGTCAGAACGCGCCGAGGACGCCAGAAACGAGAGACTGCTCTCGCAGGATTGGGACGTTATTGTGAATGGTTTCTGACAGTGTGCTTTCGCATGATCGTTGCCTTGATCACGGCACACGCGTTTCCACAGCCAAGCAACACGTTCCATAGTCTGCAGGATTAGGTCTGCATTCATGGTCCAAGATGGCGATGGATATGCGCGGGCTGGTTGGGTGAACCCTCAAAATGACGCTGCTGAACATATTTCTGTCAAACACTGAAAAAATCTGTGGCGAGCGACAGTGACACACAGGTCGCTGTGGGCAGGGGCATGCCTTTGCGCTGTTGATCATCTTAAAGGAAACTGGCTGGGGTGGTAGGATTCGAACCTACGGTACACGCTACCAAAAAGCGTTGCCTTACCACTTGGCTACACCCCAACGGTGCGCGTGTAATAGTCCAATGCATCGAGGCGGTGCAACCCCAAAATCACCTAAAATGACGAAAATTATTCGTCCGCGCTGGCCGCATTCAAAAGGTCATTTTGTCGGTTCTCTTCGCGGTCCTGCGCAACCAGTTGATCCAAGGCCGCCTCATCGGCGGATTGCGGGGTTTCAGGGGCGTGAATGGGCGTGGCACCTTTGTCAGTAAGGGCGGCAACCACCACGCGCATTGCTTCGCCGCGCGCATTCGACAGCCCCGTGTCACGTTGATCAATCCACGCCGTAAAGCTAAGCCGCGCCCCTGTCTCCGTCACACGGTCAATCCAGGCCGCAGGCGCCGGGGTGCCAAGAATAAAGGGAAGCGCGGTCAATTGCGCGCGCCCCTCCTCCAACGCTTGTGGCAGGTTTGTGGTCTCGCGCAGAAAAATATCAAAGCCAAAGCGGCGCTCGCGGTTGCGGGTGTAATTGATGATCCGGCTCTTAAACACCGTCGCGTTTGGAATGCGAATATGGTTGCCATCAAAGCTGAGCAAAATGGTTGCACGCGAGGTCAGGCGGATCACCTTTCCCACATCGCCATTGATTTCAATTGTATCATTTGGGCGAAAGGGTTGGCGGATCGACAGCAAAAGCGAGGCGATAAAGTTTTCGACCGTATCACGCACCGCAAACCCAAGGGCCAAACCGATAATCCCCGCCGCCCCCAACACTGTGGACAAAAGCGCCGTCGCCCCAAGGATGTCCAGCGCCACCACAATACCCCCAATCACCGCCGCAATCCGGATAACCGTGCGGTAGATATCGGCGATGAATGCATTGGGGGCCAGCCGGTCCCAGGGTTGCCGCAACCGGGCGATACCAAAGCCAAGGCCAGCAACAACAACGAATGCTACGGCGCCGATCGCAACAAGCGGCAGAAAGGCAATCACTTGGGTCAGGCGCGCCATGAAGCGTTCCATCGCGGGGCTCAGCCGCTCGGTTAAATTCGTTGAAACCCCGACCTGATTTTCAATGGCAATCACGCCTTCAACCCGCTGCACAAGCTGTTGCAAATCGTCGTGACCAGTGGCGTCCAGGGTGGTGCCGCGCAGGGTCACAATACCCTCGTTCACGGTCACCGTTACATCTTGATAAGCCTGTAATTCGGTCAGAATATCGCGAATTTTGATGGCGATGGCGGCGTCCAATTCGACTTGGGCCGCCCCGGTTTCCGTGCTGATCGCCCCATCTTGCGCCACGACGGGCGCCATAAAGCTGATCGACAACAGAGTTGCGAAAAATACAGTGGAAACAAGCAGACGGAGAGCAGGCATGTCGAATATCCTTGATGAAATCACGCGCATCTTAAGGGGCGACATCCGTTCGCGAAAGGTCTTCTTTGCGGCGTTAAAGGCGCAGGGGGCGCGTCTTGGCCAACGCATCAAACGCAGCAAGATCCGCAATCAGCGCGTCCATATCGCTGAGCGCAATCATGTTTGGGCCATCCGACGGGGCCGTGTCCGGGGTGGGGTGGGTTTCAAGAAACACGCCCGCAATTCCCAATGAAACCGCAGCGCGCGCCAGCACCGGCGCAAATTCGCGCTGCCCCCCGGAAGAACCACCCTGCCCGCCCGGCATTTGCACCGCATGGGTGGCGTCCATCACCACAGGGAAACCCTGTTGCATCATGGTGGGAAGCCCGCGCATATCCGTGACAAGCGCGTTATACCCGAAAGAGGTGCCCCTCTCGGTTAAGATAATGTTTTCATTACCAGATGCGGAAAGCTTTTCGGCCACATGGCGCATGTCCCACGGCGCCAGAAACTGACCTTTTTTCACATTCACAGCCCGGCCAGTTTGCGCCGCGGCCAACAACAGATCGGTCTGGCGGCACAAAAAGGCCGGAATTTGCAGGATATCAACAACCCTTGCCACCGGGGCACATTGCTCCGGCGCGTGAACATCCGTCAAAACCGGCACATCAAGCTTGGCGCGCAATTCGGCAAGCATCCCCAACCCCTCGTGCAGCCCAGGCCCACGCTCGCCTGTCAGCGAGGTGCGATTGGCCTTGTCAAATGAGGCTTTGAACACATAGCCAAGACCCTGTGCCGCACAGATCCGCGCCATTTCCGATCCAATCTCAAGCGCATGGTCGAGACCTTCGAGCTGGCACGGGCCGGCAATGATCGTCAGCGGCAGATCATTGCCCATGCGCAGCTTGCCGATCGCAACCTCGCGCATATCAGGCACTGACCTGTTCACGCAGCACCGAGGCCGTAAGCGACATCATCAGATAGAGGCCCGCAAAAACCAGAAATGACAGCAAGGTATTTTCGAATTTGCGCGGATAGGTCGGCTCATCCGGCGCCACGGGACGCACCCCAAGTTCCAGATAGCGCGTTTGCTTATTGGCCTCGACACGCGCGCTTTCCAGTTGCTGCAGGGATTGCTGCATCAGCAACACACGGGTTTCCAAATTGGTTTGGGCGATACGCAATTGCGCGCTGACCGACGCCAAGGAGCCTTGGGCACCGGTTTCCGTCAGACGGGCGCGCAGTTCAGCAATTAGAGCTTCCAGGCGCTGAATATCGCCACGCACCCCGTCCACACGGGCTTTATTGGGGCGTGAATTGTCCAGAAGCTGTTGTAATGCTAGCTTTTTTTGCTGCAATTGCGTTTCAAAACCATTGACTTGTGACATCAAGGCGCTGGCGTCACTTGTGGCGTCAAACACGCCGAGTTTTTCTTGCAGGCGCAGCACTTCATTTTGCGCAGCGAGCATATCCTGTTCAGCCTCTTCATACGTCTCGCGGGAGCCTTGCATCTGGTCATTCCGCAGGCGTTGCGACAGGTTGTCGACCCGCTCTTCGGCATATCCAATCAAGGCTTGAGAAAACTCCTGGCTCAGCGCTGGCGAGGGTGCAATCACCTCCATCTTCACGATCCCTTCGGTGGGATCATAGCCGATTTTGACGTTTTTCTGGTATATCTTATAGGCTTTTTCATTGCTGGCGTCAGGGCTGAGGCGCTGAATGGAATCAATCTCATCCACACTAAAAGCCTGTTTAAACCCAATGTCCTGATCCAGTCGCAACATCGCATCACGCGAGGTCAAATAGCTTTGGACGGTGATCGAATCCTGTGAGGTCGCCAGACCGGATCCAGCGAATAAACCACCCAGTTTGCCGCCACCACTGTCAGCTTGCTGAATGACAAATTCGGTTTTGGTGGCATACATCGGGGTGGCCATTGTGTAAAAATAGAACCCCGCCAAAACCGTCGGCAAGAAGACGAAAAAGGCCAGCCGGGCCATCAGCATCACAAAGCGTTTGCGACGACGGCGCGCGATATCCATCTGGATATCCATAATGGCGCGGGCACGATCGGCGGTATCCAGCACCTGCGTACTTGGGACTTTGGCTTTCTCAACCGTTTGCGGAAGCTGGACTTTATCGTCTTTTTTCGCCCCATCTGTCGACACCAGATCAAGCATCGCGGCACGTTGGAATGGGTCGATCGCTGCTTTGCGCAACTGGCGCACTGCGTCAAAATCAGACGTGGCGGAAATTCCATGTTTTTGCGCAACGCGGCGGGCCATGCGCAATTGGCGGCCGGTCAACCCTTCGTCACGGATGGCGTTGATTTCTTGTTCGATTTCCTCGGGAGAGGCGTCCGGGCGGGCGGTTGCGAATTTCTGATCGGCAAACCCGTCTTCTTGTTGGCCAAGGGCGGCCTCTTCCATCGGATTAAGCTTACGGGGTTGGGTCGCTTGTGGCCTCGGACGCGGGGTGTCGGCAGCATGACCTTGCCGGGCATCGGCCACCTCGGATTGGATGGCGGATGCGGCACTGCGTCGAATGCGGAACTTTTTAGCCTTGGGTTTCGTAGTCATATAGTTGCTTCGCCTCTTCCAAGGTATCAAACATGTAAAGCTTTCCGTCGCGCAAAACAGCGGCGGAGCGACAGAATTTTTCAATCGTTTTCGCCTGATGCGAGACGATGATGACGGTGGAGTTTTTGAGCCGTTCGTTCAGCACATCCCCGGCCTTGCGGTTAAATTCGGCATCCGTGGTTTGCGGCATGCCTTCGTCGATCAGATAGATATCGAAATCCAGCGCCAGGAGCAGCGAGAACGTGAACCGCGACCGCATCCCGGCGGAATAGGTGCCCAGGGGATAGTCGTAATATTCCTCAAGCCCACACAGCCAGCGGGTAAATGCCTCGATGTAATCAGGATCCAGCCCATAAAGCTGCGCCACATAACGGGCATTTTCCTTGGCGGACAGCTTGCCAACGACCCCGCCCATGAACCCCAGCGGAAAGGAGATACGGCAATTGCGGTGGATCTCACCCTCGTCGGGTTTTTCCAGCCCCGCCATCATTTTGATAAGTGTGGTTTTTCCGGTGCCATTGCGCGCCAGAATGCCCAGCGAGTTGCCAAGCTCCACCTGAAACGACGCCCCCTCAAGGATCACCTTGCGCTGCGTTCCGGTCCAAAAGGACTTACTCACATTTACAAATTCGAGCATGCACACGCTCCGACACTGCTGCTTTGCCTCAGCGCTCTATGCGCCTTTGGTCCTTATATGCTCTTACACGAGCTTGGTTAACGAGGACCTATACGACATGATTTTGGCATCATTATGTCGGTGTCCCCGATAAAAACACAATGTCCAAACCGATTTTCAAACCGATTTGGACCATTTTTTTGCGTATATTTGGCGGGGATTGCCCCGCGCAGGGCGAACAATTAGTGCGAATCTAGGGGCAAATCGCTATTTTGTTTCTCAACCCGCAACAATTTACCCGCAATGAACGCAATGAACACCGCCCCAAAACTCATGAGGGCGCCCATCTTGGCCGCGTCCTGTATCGCGTTGCCCGGAAAGGCCACAGAG
The DNA here is from genome assembly GCF_018599245.1 of Aliiroseovarius lamellibrachiae. GTDB lineage: Bacteria > Pseudomonadota > Alphaproteobacteria > Rhodobacterales > Rhodobacteraceae > Aliiroseovarius > Aliiroseovarius lamellibrachiae. The sequence continues at coordinate 437,307 of NZ_JAHEVJ010000001.1, read as the reverse complement.
GCCACGAACAGCGACACCGTAAAGCCGATGGCCGCGACGCAACCGACCACAATCAAGTCAAGCGTGCGCATCCCGGCTGGCAAGCCAAGACGCATTGGATAGGCCGCAAACCAGCCAAACAGAAAGATGCCCACGGGTTTGCCGATCAACAGCCCCGCAAGCACCAGCCAGGTGGCTTCTGAGATCGCGTTAAAGACGACGCCCGCATTCAGCAAACCAAAGAAGAACAGAACCACCTCAACCGGCATCGCAAGCGCGTGTTCCATCTGGTTCAGCGTGTCTTTCAAATAACGCTCTGCGTCCGAGAAAATGCCAAACGCGCGGTCGGCGTGTGGGATCGCCGGGATGACAGGCAACAGGCCCAGCGCCGGGTGAATACCCGCCCGCGCAAAGCCATACCAGCTGAGGCATCCGGCGATCGCATAAGGCAACCAGCCCATGTGTTTTCGCACCCAGGTCGAACGTTTTCGCAGCTCATCCCCCGCATCCAGTTTGCGTGGCAACCAATTGAAAACAATAAAGGCGGAGGCCGCTGCGAACACAGACAGAAGCAACCATTGCGGGGCCAATTCGCCCGAAGGATAGAAGATCGCAAGAATGATCAGCCCGGCCGCATCATCAGCAATCGCCAGCAAAAGAAGGAAGCGTACCGCCGGATGTCCCGCGCCAAACACAAGCCGCCCCACCAGATAGCTAAACGCAATATCCGTGGCGGTGGGAATGGCCCATCCGCGCGCCACCGCATCAAAGGTGGACGAGCCAAGCAGCATGGCAATGCCAAGATACACCACAATCGGCCCAAGCATTCCGCCCGCGGTCGCAAACAGCGGCGTGGCGGCTTTTTTCCCGCGCAGGCTGCCGTTTTTCAGGATCACGGCCTCCCACACTTCTTTGCCGGCAATGGCGAAAAACAGCGCCATCAGCATGTCGTTGACCAGATAGTGAAAGGTAACGACCCGCTCTACATCGCCATATTCAAGGTGATGGGCGGCTTCACCGTAAGCGTGTTCCCAATGGCCGATGTCCACCCCGATCCAGCCGTTAAACCACAGCGGATATTCTACAATATGATGATAGGATGCAGCATCCGTGTTGGCCCAGATTAATGCGACAACCGCGCCCCCAATCAGCAAAACTGAATAAGTCGCGACAAAATTCCACACACGATACATTGCTCACCCCATCGTTATGCAAACAATCAGACCGCCCTGAGATCAGGACAGCCCGTTTGTTTTTCATTCCCTTTCACCCGAATAATGCACCTTTCGCCATTCGACAATGCAGTCTTGGGCAGGGGCATCTTTTGGGTCACATAAGGGTGACCATATTCCAGCTGATGCCCGCAAGGACCGCGCCGACGACAGCAAGGCCAATGTATGCGACAAAAACACGGGGTTTGACCAAAGCCCAGACCGCAACGGCGGCAGGGATACAGCTGACGCCCCCGGCAATAACAAAGGACATCGCGGCCCCTTGGCTCATGCCTTGTTCCAAAAGCGCGGCCACCATCGGCACAGCGGCATAGCCGTTCAGATAGGCAGGAGCGCCAACAATGGCCCCCAAAATGATCGGCAGGATGCCGTCCCCGCCCAAAACCTGCGCCACCCATTCGGCTGGGATGAATTTCAGCATCAGCGCTTCCAGCATATAGGCCAGCAAAAGCCATTTGCCCAAGAACAGCGCATTCTCAAGCACCGTGTCGCGGAATTCAGCGCGGCGCGGGGCGTCTTGCCAAAACTTCCAGTTCACTGCACCAGAAAACGGCCCATTTTCGTCACTGCACCCACAACAGCTTTTGACAGGGGAGTTCTTCAATGGATCCGCAAAAACCACGGTTTTCGCCATGCTGCGCACCACAAGCCCGCCAAACAGCCCGATCACGATCGCGGCCAAGCCTTTGGCGATGGCGAAATCCACCCCCAATGTCCCGGCCGTAATCGCAAACATCGCCGGATCCATCAAAGGCGAGGCAAGCCAAAACGCCATAACCGCCGACAGAGGGGCCCCAACGGCCAGCATCGCGGCAATGAACGGAATCACTTCGCAGGAGCAAAACGGCGAAATGCCCCCCGCAAGCGCCGCCAGCACAATCATCCGCCCCTCGCGCCCCTCAAAGGCTTTGGCAAGCAGCGTTTCCGCGTTGGTCGCTTTCAGATATCCCACCGCAAAGATTGCAAACAGGATAAAGGGCAACGTATTGGCAAAGGCTTTCAGGGCAAAAATTATCGTCGGGCGGATCTCGGCCGGGGCCAAAACCGCAAGGATCAGCGGGATCGCCAGAATAGTCCCCCACGCCCAATCCGGTTTCCACCTTTGTGGTGCTGTCTGTGTTGCATCAGTCATGGGTAAGCCCCTCTTCTTCGCCGCAATCCGCGCAGCATTCCAAAAGCAAATAGTCCGACAAGGCGCGCATCACATCATATTCCGCAGCGGCGCAAATGATGGATCGGCCCTGTTTTTCCTGTGTGACCAACCCTGCGGCGGCCAGAATTTTCATGTGGTGCGTCAACGTCGATCCGGTCACGCCGGAACGCTCCCCCAGGGCACCGATGGTCAACCCATCATGCCCAGCGCGCACCAGGATGCGCAGGACCGTCAGGCGTTGCTCGGACCCAAGGGCCGCAAATTGCGACGAGGCCAGTTCAACAGGGATGGGGCAGGTTTGTAGGCGTGATTCATGCTTCATATTTCTAGAAATATAGAAATAACCGAGAGGCGCAAGTTTTATTTTCACATCTCTCGAAATATCTCGCTCTCTTGCCTTTCCGGGCCAGCGCTTTAGGTTTTGCCCATGACCACCCCAGCGCGCCCCCTTCAGACCGAGCTTGCCGCCTGCCGGATCTGCGCCGATCGCTTTGCCGCAACCCACACCGCACATGCCCCCCGGCCGATTGTCTGGTTTCAACCCGGCGTGCGCATTCGCATCATCGGCCAGGCACCGGGCATGCGCGTGCACCAATCAGGCGTGCCGTTTGATGACCCGTCCGGCGACCGGCTGCGTGATTGGATGGGGTTTGACCGGGATCAGTTTTATGACCGTACCCGCGTGGCCATAACCCCGATGGCCTTTTGCTTTCCGGGATATGACGCAAAAACATCTGACCTGCCGCCGCCGAAGATCTGCGCAAAGACTTGGGCCGCGCAGGTGAACGACACCATAGGCTCTCCGCGCCTTACCCTGATCGTCGGCGGATATGCGCAAAAGTGGCATCTTGGCGTGAAAACCAGCGTGACCGAGACGGTTTTTCACTGGCGCGCCCACGCGCCGCACGTCTTTCCCTTGCCACATCCCTCGTGGCGCAATACGGGATGGATCAGGAAAAACCCTTGGTTCGAGGATGCGCTGCTGCCCGCCCTCAGAACCCGGATCGCCGAGGTGATGACATGACAACAACCGAAACCCAGCTTGATCAGGCCCACGCGCTGATGAGCAACAATCTGGACGATGACGCGGCGCGCCTGCGGTTTTACGAACGCCTCGCGGATGGCGAGCTGTTCTTGCTGCTGGCCCGTGAAGCTGCTGGAAGTGATGACGAGATTGAACCCGAACTGTTTGAACTGGAAGACGACACCTATGTGCTGGTGTTTGACCGCGAAGAACGGCTGGCGGAGTTCGTTGGAAAACCCGCACCTTACGCCGCCCTGCCCGGCCGGATTGTGGCCCGGATGCTTGCTGGGCAAGACATCGGACTTGGCGTGAACCTCTCCGTGGCCCCCTCGTCCATCCTGATCCCGCCGCCTGCTGTCGATTGGCTGGCCGCCACACTTGAAGGCGCGCCGGAAGAGGTTGTGGCGCAGGTCACCGAAATCAAGGCGCCCAGCGCACCCGAAGCCCTGATCGCCGCTTTAGATGCAAAACTCGCCAGTGCTGCAGGGCTTGCCAGCTGCGCCTGCCTTGCCGGTGTCACCTATTCCGACGGTCGCAAAGGCCATGTGCTTGGCTTCATCGACGCAGCCGAGGGGGCCTATAACGCGCTTGCCGGGGCCGCAAACGAAGCACTGACCTTTTCCGGTGTGGAAGCGGGCGAAATGGACGTAGGGTTCTTTGCGTCTGAGGATGTCATGGCGCAAAAGCTGGTGGCTTATGGTCTGAAATTTGACCTCCCCATGCCAGAGACGCCCGAGCCCCTTAAGCCCATTGCACCGGGATCTGATCCAGAGAAGCCGCCTATTCTAAAGTAGGCCTTATGGCACAGGGGCGTTGCCCCTCGCGCTTTGCGCTCACCCCAGGATATTTATGACAAGAAAAATGCGCGATCTTTTTTCTTGTTAGAAATATCCCCGCCGGAGGCCAGAAAACATATGACCTAACGCAAGGGATCCCCAACAAAGATGGGCGCGACAATTGCCGCGCCCATTTCAGTTCATAAGTGTGACGAAAACGCTTAGCCGCGCTTCCAGATCCACATCATGTTGTTTTCGTGCTTGCCGGTGTCTTCACCGATCACAACCGAACCGTCTTTACGTACAATCAGGTTGTCTGGGTTAGAGATGCTGTCCGTTGGGCAGGCATTCGGCTTGTTGGCTTTGTCATACCCGTGACCGGCCACCACCGGCGCCATGCTTTTCACGTCATAATCCGCTTCCAGCGGCATTTCGTAAACGACACCACATTTGTTGGCTTCCAGACGCACGTCGCCTTCGCCATCCGCCATGGTTTTGCCGATCGACGACATCGCCATATACATGAAGGGAACAGAACCGTCTTTCGCACCTTCATAGTTGATGTTCACGCCTTCCATCTTGCGAAATTCCGCGGTGGCCCCTTTGGCGGCGGCGGCTTTGCGGCTTTCCAAGAAGGCCACGCGGTTGTCAGCAGCTTTGCCCGCCGCCCAATCCGCGATGTCCGCTTCGGTCAGATAGCTGTTTTTGCCCTCTTCAAACTGGTCAGGCGTGATGCCGTCATAGTCTTTGATCCAAGCGGCCACATCGTCATTTGAACCATGCGCCAGCTCTACCCAGCTTACATCAAAACCAGTGGTGGCCGAGGGAGCCGCATTGCCCGCATCGCGTTGGGTAATTTTGGCCGCATAAAGCGTCCCGCTGCTCAGATCGCCAGCTTTATCCGCCACGAACTTATAGAACACAACACCGGTGCCATCGTCTGACAGATACACGGTTTTATTGTCCGGCATCACAACCGAGTTCTCATGGCTAAAGCGTCCCATGGCGAAATGCTTCACCGGGGTGGCTGTACCGGTTGGGTCGGTGATTTCAACGATGTAACCATAGTCATATGGGTTCGGATATGTGCCCAGATATTTCGCCAGATCCTGCTGCCCATCGTGGTATTTATAACCGGGGTTGTTCCAATCAGAGGAATTGTCGAAGTAAAGCTCTTCTGAGCTAAGCGGCGTCATCCACGGTGACACGGTGCCAAAGCAGTTGACCCAAGTGCCTTTCACGGCAGAGAAGTCCAGCATTTCAATGTCAGACGCGGTCCAGGTGCCGTCTGCGGCGCGGGCCAATTTGGCGCGGCTCATGCCTCCGGGGCGGTTCTCCCAGTTGGTGAACAACAGGCCTTCGGTGTCAGAAGTGGGGATATAACCGTTGAAATCCGGGTCATTTGACGAAAACAAATCCGCGCCTGAGATGGTTTTGATCATGCCAACGCCCTGATCACCCTCTTGCATCAGGATCTGATACTCCCCCAAGGTCGAGGTCACGATTTTTTTGTCGTCGTCAGAGGTCGGAACCGCCAAAGCACCCGCAGTCCAGTCCACATTCGCAATGACGCCAACGCTGGCCTTGGCAAAGCGGTTGCCCAAATCATCGTCTGGGTGCTGGGTGTTGAAAAACAGATCAGACCCCTGCTCATAAATACCGGTGATTTCGGCGCCCTTTTGCACAGCCACCACACGGGTCAGGCTATCGGCAAACAGGGCAGCGGGGGTAAGTGAAGTTGCGGCCAACAGGCATGTAAGCGTCTTTTTCATTTGGGTCACTCCTCAGGTGTCAAACAGGGCCATCCGCCCCTTGGCACCGCATTTATGGGGGGAGTGTAACAGGTTAGAGACGGGTGTGTGACAGGGGTGTGAAAGTCACTGAATTCGCGTGGGAGCGACCGGCCAGCTCACGAAGGGCTTCTCCAAGTCGGGCCGCTTTACCCGACACACTCCCGGTACAAAATGCTCGTCATCGGGGACAAAACTAATATCCAAATGGCTGCCTACGAATAAATGGTAACATATGCCATCTCCAAATGTCGCCCAATGCGCAGTTGCCCCTGTGTCGGCGGTTGCTTTACTCGAATAAAAAAACGGATGCTGAGATCGCTTCTTCCCCTGCCTTAGTTGCCTCACTTCAGGCAATAGATCGAACAATAGTTTGGGAATGGCATCATCAAGCAAAGTTTCATTCGAATACCATTTGACAGTAATACGAAAGTCATCGGTCGCTATTCATTTGGTTTCCTGCCAATGAAGCGCCAATGCCAATTTCGCGCCATATAGCAACATCGCTTGTGAAACGAGAGGGCCGCCTACATTAAAGGCACCGGCGCTCCCGTAGTTATTATCAGGTATGTATTTCCGCGCTTGCTTTTTTTGGCAAAAGCTTGGCTGCATTTCAGCAAAAATGTCGGGGGGTTCCTTTGCGAGATGTTGAAGCTTTCTTGCAAAGTGATCACCAGCAGTATCGGTTTCAGAAAACCGTATGCTACCGACTAGACTGGCAATATCTTCAAACCATTATGAGCCTTGATTACATGCGTCGCAACAAGGGAACGCCAGGCCGCCCGGCCGGTCTTTAGGAAACATCCCTTTGTTCGGCATATGATCCCAACTCGAGGGTTTTTCCCCACCGCCACAATAGATGCAGTAAGGATATAGCGCCAAGAGCTTGCGCTTTTTTGCTTTCTTAACCATCCAATCTGGACGTTAGTTAATTCAGCCTCACCCCTCCAACGCATCCAACCGCGCCTTCAGCGCTTCGTTCTCTTCGCGGGCTTTTTGCGCCATGGCGCGCACGGCGTCGAACTCTTCTCGGGTGACGAAATCGCGGTCCGCCAACCAGCGGTCCATCCAGGATTTCATCGCGTTTTCCGCCTCGCCTTTTGCCCCTTGGGCCACGCCCAGCGCGTTGGTCATGATTTGTGACAGGTCATCAAACATTTTGTTGCGCGTTTGCATGGGGCTCTCCTTGGGGTTTGGGCCAATCTGGCCGCGTTTCATGCGCTGTATATGGGGGCAAATGCGCGCTGACACAAGATCAACGCACAAGTTCGCCGCCGCCCGCGTGTGACCCTCGCCCCCCATTGACACCCCCCGCGCGCATTGTCAGGAATGCCCCATGTTTATGGCCATTCCCTTTCCCGCGCTCACGCCCGAGATCTTTTCGATTGATCTTGGTCCCATTCATTTTGCCCTGCGCTGGTATGCGCTTGGCTATCTGGTGGGCATTGCGATTGGCTGGTGGATCATCGCGCAGGCGTTGAAACGCACAGCCCTGTGGCGGGACAAGCCCCCGATGACCCGCACCCAGCTGGAGGATCTCTCGACCTGGATCATCATTGGCATTATCGCCGGCGGAAGGCTGGGATTTGTGCTGTTTTACCAGCCCGGATATTACCTGTCGAACCCGGTTGAGATCCTGAAGGTCTGGCAAGGCGGCATGTCGTTTCACGGCGGCTTTCTGGGCGTCATCACCGCGGTCTTCCTTTTCTCACGCAAACACGCGCTGCCTTTGGCCTCGGTTGCCGATTGTCTGGCGATTGCAGCCCCCATCGGCATTGGCCTTGTGCGCATTGCGAATTTCATCAACGCGGAACTGTGGGGCCGCCCAACCGACCTGCCGTGGGGGGTGATTTTCCCCGGCGAGGCGGCGCAAACCTGTCTGGGCATCGTCGGCCCCTGTGCGCGCCACCCCAGCCAGCTTTATGAAGCCGCCCTTGAGGGCGCGGTGCTGGCCGCTGTGCTGTTGCATCTTGCGTTTAGATCCGGTTGGCTGAAACGCCCCGGTGCGCTGACAGGTCTGTTCTTTCTGGGCTATGGATTTGCGCGCTTTACAGTAGAGTTTTTCCGCCTGGCCGATGCCCAGTTCATCACCCCAGACAACCCTTGGGGGCATGTGATCCGGGTTGGGCATTACGGGACGACGATGGGGCAAACCCTGACCCTGCCGATGATAATAATCGGGGCGCTCACGCTGATCTGGGCCTTTCGGTCCACCCCCAAAGGGGCATCTGCCGGGGATCAAACCCCATGACTGGCGCGCTCTCTGATCTTCTGTTGCGGCGCATCACCAAAACCGGCCCGATCACATTGGCGGAGTTTATGGCCGATTGCCTGATGCACCCCGAACACGGTTATTACGCAACGCGCGACCCGTTTGGCACAGCGGGCGATTTCATCACCGCGCCTGAAATCAGCCAGATGTTTGGCGAGATGCTGGGGCTGGCGCTTGCACAAGCCTGGATGGACCAAGGCGCGCCTGCGCGTTTCACCTTGGCTGAACTTGGCCCCGGTCGCGGCACGCTTATGGCGGATATCCTGCGCGCCACACGGGGCGTGCCGGGGTTTCACACCGCAGCTGAGGTGCATTTGGTCGAGGCCTCACCGCATTTGCGCGGCGTGCAAACCACCCGCCTTGCCCCCCTGCACATCACCCACCACGACACCGTGACCACCCTGCCCGACCAGCCGCTGTTTCTGGTCGCAAACGAGTTTTTCGACGCGCTGCCGATCCGCCAATTCGTCCGCAAAGGGGATTTTTGGTGTGAACGACAGGTGGGCGAGACGGAGGGCAAGCTTGCCTTGGGCCTGACCGCGCCCTTGCCCAATGCCGCGCTGGATCACCGGCTGAATGACACAAAAGACGACGATCTGGTGGAGCTTTGCCCGGCACTGGCCCCGATCTGCGAAGAAATAGCCACGCGGATTGATGCCCACGGCGGGGCCGCCCTGATCATCGACTATGGCGATTGGCGCTCATTGGGGGACACGTTCCAAGCGCTGGCCGCACATAAAGCCACCGACGCAATGGCCGCCCCCGGCACGGCGGATCTGACCGCACATGTGGATTTTGAACGCATCGCGCATTTCGCAGCCCCCTTGGCGCATTCGCTTTTGACCCCACAGGGCGTGTTTCTCGAACGTCTGGGCATCACCGATCGCGCCCAAGCGCTGGCCGCGCAAATGACCGGAGCGCCGCTTACCACCCACATCGCGGCACATCGCCGCTTGACCCACCCCGATGAAATGGGGACGCTCTTTAAAGTGCTGGGGTTGGTTGGGCGCACGTCGCCTGACATTCCCGGCCTGATCCGTGCCAACCCCAAGAGGTGATCCCATGATGCTTGAAATGCTGACATCAGAAAGCCTCGCCCCGCTTCGTCACGGGTTCTTCACCCGTAAAGGCGGCGCGTCTTCTGGCGTGTATTCGGGCCTGAATTGCGGGTCCGGCAGCCGGGATCAATCGGAATTGGTCGAGATCAACCGCGCCCGCGTGGCCAAAGCAATGGACGCTGAACCAAACGCGCTTTGCGGCGTGTATCAGGTGCATTCCGCCGATGTGGTCACCGTAAAGGCACCGACCCGAGGCGACAAACCCAAAGCCGACGCATTGGTCACCAATGTGCCGGGGCTGGTGCTGGCGATCCTGACCGCCGATTGCCAGCCCGTGCTGTTCGCCGACCGTGAAGCCGGCGTGATCGGCGCGGCCCATGCGGGATGGAAAGGCGCGCGCGACGGTGTGCTTGAGGCAACGTTGGACGCGATGGAAGCCCTGGGTGCGCAGCGCGCCACAACCACCGCCATCATCGGACCCTGTATCAGCCAGCGCAATTACGAAGTTGGCCCGGACTTCATGGAAGATTTCCTGAGCGAAGACGCCAATTACGCCCGATTTTTCGCAAACGGGCAGGACGATCGGATGATGTTTGACCTGCCGGGCTTTGGCCTTCATCGCCTGCGCACGGCCGGTGTTGGACAGGCGGACTGGGTGGGGCATTGCACCTACGGCGATGAGGCGCGGTTTTATTCCTACCGCCGGTCCTGTCACCGCAAGGAATCAGATTACGGGCGTTTGATTTCGACCATTCGGCTGTAGATCCAAAAACTGCGCCAAACGGGGCTGAACGGGGGCATAGATTGCCCTTTTTGCGCCTTATTTGCTGGAAACAATACCGTCTTTCATGGCGGATTGCGTGACAGAACCCTACAAACCCGCTTGTTTTCATATCTTTTGCTGAGCAACGGCCTGAAAACCACCAAACGTCCAGAATTGCCCAACAGGTGTCAAACACTCGCCCCATTCCACCGCTAAACCTTAGTCAACAAGAGGCAAACGCCCACGCCAGATGGGCCAGAGATTGAGGCTAAGAGCATGAAAAAACGTCGCTGGATGAAATGGATTATTGAGGCAGACACCGACACATCGGCCCTGCCCTATACGCGCACCAACCGTCGTAAAAAGGTTGAAGAAAAGCGCGCGGCGTAACGCAGCAGCACTTTGGGTCCTCCCACCCAGAACGCAAAAAGCCGCCTTAACAGGGCGGCTTTTGTTTTGATTTCCGATTGTGTCGGCTGGTTTACGGCGTTTCCGCCATCCGCGCCTCAAGCACATCAAACGGCACGCCGGGATCGTCTTTCGCCCCACGAATGACCAGCGATGTTTTCACCGACCCCACATTGGGCGTGGTCAGCAGATCTTCGGTCAGGAACGTCTGGAAGGTCGACAGATCGGGGGCGACGCATTTCAGCACGAAATCCACCTCGCCATTGAGCATATGACACTCGCGCACCAGCGACCATTCGCGGCATTTTTCCTCAAACGCGGTCAGATCTGCTTCGGCCTGAGACACCAGCCCGACCATCGCAAACACCTGCACCTCAAAGCCCAGCGCGCGGGCGTCCACATCGGCGTGATAGCCCCTGATGAACCCCTGTTCTTCCAAGGTGCGCACGCGGCGCAGGCAAGGAGGGGCGGAAATGCCGACCCGTTTGGCCAGTTCCACATTGGTCATACGCCCATCGGCCTGCAATTCGGCAAGAATCATACGGTCGATCGGGTCTAGTTTATGTCCAGCCATACGGGATCCTTCTGGCGCAATATCATGAGATTGCGCAAACATTATCTGTCATTGTTTTCTTGCGCAACAATCTTTCGCGAAAACGTAACTTTATTACGCGCCTCGGGGTTGTCGTCACAAATTTGGCATCAGATGTCGCGCCGGGCCAACTGGGGCTTTTCTGACGGCGCACAGCCCCCTATATCCGTGGGGATCGTAATTTCAAAGCAGGATTGCCCATATGTCCGAGACCCGTCACACCAAAGTTCTGATCATCGGCTCCGGCCCTGCTGGCTATACCGCTGGTGTTTATGCAAGCCGCGCCATGCTGGAACCCATTTTGGTGCAAGGCATGGAACCCGGCGGCCAACTGACCACCACCACCGAGGTTGAGAATTACCCCGGCTATACCGAGGTGCAAGGCCCCGATCTGATGATCAAGATGGAAGAACACGCAAAAGCGATGGGCACCGAGATCATCGGTGACATTATCCTTGATCTGGATGTGTCCAAACGGCCCTTTACCGCCAAGGGCGACAGCGGCACGACCTATACCGCCGATGCGGTCATTCTTGCCACGGGCGCGCGCGCCAAATGGTTGGGGCTTGAGAGCGAAGAGAAATTCAAAGGCTTTGGCGTTTCCGCCTGTGCGACCTGCGACGGGTTCTTTTATCGCGGCCAGGAAATTGTGGTTGTGGGCGGCGGCAATACGGCTGTTGAGGAAGCGCTGTTTCTGACCAACTTCGCCTCCAAGGTCACGCTCATTCATCGTCGTGATGAGCTGCGCGCGGAGAGAATTCTGATCAACCGCCTGATGAAAAACGAAAAGATTGTGCCCCTGTGGGATCATCAGTTGGAAGAGGTTGTGGGCGATGAAAACCCGCTGGGTGTGACCGGCGTGCGCGCCAAACATGTGAAAACCGGCGAGATCACCGAAATCCCGGCCAAAGGCGTGTTCATCGCCATCGGCCACGCGCCGGCCAATGAGCTGGTGAAAGACACATTAGAAACCCATATGGGCGGCTATGTGGTGACCAAACCGGACAGCACCGCGACCTCCATCCCCGGCGTGTTTGCTGCGGGCGATCTGACCGACCACAAATACCGTCAGGCCGTCACATCGGCGGGCATGGGCTGTATGGCCGCGCTTGAAGCGGAACATTTCATCGCGGAACAAGAGTGATCGTTGAGGGGCCTTTCTAAAAGGCCTCTCGCTTCGGCCGCCCGGTCGTTGCGACCGATGTGAATAAGTTGAAAGTGTGGGAGGCGTCTTACCTGCCCTTTGGCGGTGTGCATACCAGCACCGGAGCCGCCAGCAACCTGCGCTTCCCCCCTTCTCGCGCATCTTGCAGATACGCTGTCGGGCAGCGGGCCAATGGTTCCAGTCCGAGAGTGGCCTGCACCAGAACTGGATGCGGGACTACGACCCAACCACTGGGCGGTATCTGCAGGCGGATCCGCTGGGGTTGGTCGATGGGGCGAGTGTGTATGGCTATGCCCTGCAAAATCCGGGGCGGTACACAGACCCAACGGGAGAGTTTGTTCCTGTTGTTGTTGGCATACTGATTGGTTTTGCATTAGACTACGCGATTCAAAAACTAGAGGAAACCTGTAGCTGCGCGGAACCAGGTTTCCTTCCATCCAATAAATATACTGCTCTCGGAGCTATATCAGGTGCGACCGGGGCATTCGTTGGCGGGAAGACTGGCGGTGTCGCTGGAGGTGGACGCTCTGGACATCGGACGAGCGTTTGGAGTAAATATGGTGGGAAAACGACCCGTTATGCTGGACGAAAGGTTGCAAGAAAACTACCTTATGTTGGGGTAGTATTCGTTGCGAACGATCTTTGGAGGATGCGAAAGTGTTTTTAGGAGATAGGCGAGAAATGTACGAGGCGGCAATTGGCCAAATGGGTCCTTTAATAGTTGATGATCCGACGAGGGATTTATGGAATTTGAGAGTTGTACATGATCTTGGGTTGGCGGGTGACGACTTTGAAGAGTTTTATGAGGTTCTTCAGAGGTTTGAACCAACAGAAAACAAGGTACCACGTAGATTTATTCCATCAGAGCTAAGTCGTGACGCCTACTATGTTGCCTGTGCAACAGGTTATTTTGCCCGCCGTTTTCCATGGTTACGACGACGTTATGTTAGAAAGTTGAGCGTTCCCGAATTGCGTCTTAAAGAGCTGGATAGGCGATTGTACAGTTGATCTAAAAAAATAGGGCGGCCCATGTAGTAGATAAGCAGGCTGTCGAAATGAGTTGAATTCCGACAAATCTGCTCCGGTAAACGAACAAACCTGAATAGACGGTGAACCTTCGCGACGGTTGAAAGTTCAAGGTTTTCTTCGTGGGCAATGATCGTGTTGATCACTTGATAGTAACGGCGGGTAGCCTCATGGAGGTGGTGCCTGCCGAGAGCTGGGCGCGGCAGGTGACCTTCGCTAAAGCGACAAATCCTTGTCTTCGCCGGTTCCACCTTCCACCCCATCTTTTCCAAGGCTGGAAAGAGCGGGTTGGGCATTGCCTGTCGGTTCAGAATACAGATACGCCCGCCCCCAAGGGTCGTTAAGCCCCCCTTCGCCGGTTAGATAAGCGGGACAAAGTTCTTGTTCCACCCAAAGCCCCAATTCCAAAACGCTGTTCCACGATCCCCCAAAACCGTGGCCTTTGCGCCGCATTTCACAAATTCTCCCTATTTATTCCTTTGCTGCGCCGTCATTCTGTGTGATGCGTTCACGCGTGAACATACTTTGAGTCGTATCCAATGCCCGCGCACCCGCCTGTGACCAAACCCAATTCTGCCGACGAAGACCTGCTCTTTCGTCTGTTGCGTCAGCTTGACGTGGCCCCCGATGCGTCGCAGCGCGCCACGGCAGAGGCGATTGGCATTTCACTGGGGCGCCTCAACGGGCTTTTAAAACGCGCCGTTGCGGATGGGCTGATCCAGATCAGCGACCGCGCGGGACCAGACAAACGCCAACGCTTTGCCTATGCGATCACCGCACAAGGTGCCGGCGAGCAACTTCGCCTCAGAGATCAATTTTTAACCCGCAAATTTGCAGAATATGACGCGCTGCACGCAGAGCTGACCGGCTCTTCCAGCGGCTTGTCCCCCCTCAAACACAGGACCCATCCCATGCAAAACAATCTTGCACCGATCCCCGAGCTTTATGTCTCGTATGAAAGCGCGCAGAAGCTGAAACTGGACGCCGCAGACCTGACCAGCCACGACCTGTCCCCGCGTCAGATTTGTGATCTGGAGCTGTTGATGAACGGTGGGTTCAACCCGCTGAAGGGCTTTTTGGGCGAAGAGGATTACAACGGCGTCGTCGACAATATGCGTCTGGCCGATGGCACCCTTTGGCCGATGCCGATCACCTTGGATGTATCTGAGGATTTCGCGGCCTCGGTTGAAGAAGGTCAAGACATCGCGCTGCGTGACCAAGAGGGCGTGATCCTTGCGACCATGACCGTGACCGATAAGTGGGAGCCAAACAAAGCGCATGAGGCCGAGATGGTCTTTGGGGCTGATGATGTCGCACATCCAGCGGTAAATTACCTTCATAATCAAGCCGGTAAGATCTATCTTGGTGGTCCGATTGTGGGCATTCAACAGCCCGTGCATTATGATTTCCGCGCCCGTCGCGACACGCCAAATGAACTGCGCGCCTATTTCCGCAAGCTGGGTTGGCGCCGCGTTGTGGCGTTCCAAACCCGCAACCCGCTGCACCGTGCGCATCAGGAATTGACCTTTCGCGCGGCGCGTGAGGCACAGGCCAACCTGCTGATCCACCCCGTTGTGGGCATGACCAAACCGGGCGACATCGACCACTTTACCCGCGTGCGCTGTTATGAGGCGGTGCTGGATCAATACCCCGCCGCCACCACCTCGATGAGCCTGTTGAACCTTGCCATGCGCATGGCTGGCCCGCGCGAGGCGGTGTGGCACGGTCTGATCCGCGCCAACCACGGTTGCACCCACTTTATTGTGGGTCGTGACCACGCTGGCCCCGGCAAAAACTCGGCTGGCGAAGATTTTTACGGACCTTACGATGCGCAGGATCTGTTCCGCGAGCATCAAGAGGAAATGGGCATCGAAATGGTCGACTTTAAGCACATGGTTTATGTGCAGGACCGCGCCCAATATGAGCCCGCGGATGAGATCGAAGACAAAGAGAACGTGACCATCCTGAACATCTCGGGCACCGAGCTGCGTCGCCGTCTGTCCGAAGGTCTTGAAATCCCTGAATGGTTCAGCTTTCCAACCGTGGTCGAAGAGCTGCGCAAGACCAAGCCGCCACGCGCCGAACAGGGGTTCACCGTGTTCTTCACCGGCTTTTCAGGCTCGGGCAAATCCACCATCGCCAACGCGTTGATGGTTAAACTGATGGAAATGGGCGGACGTCCTGTGACGCTTTTGGACGGCGATATCGTGCGTAAAAACCTGTCGTCAGAGCTGGGCTTTTCCAAAGAGCACCGCGATCTGAACATTCGCCGCATCGGTTATGTGGCCTCAGAGATCACCAAAAACGGCGGCATCGCCATCTGTGCGCCGATTGCGCCTTATGCCACCACACGCCGCGCTGTGCGCGAAGACATCGAAGGCTTTGGCGCCTTTGTTGAGGTGCATGTCGCGACCTCGATCGAGGAATGTGAACGCCGCGACCGCAAGGGGCTTTATAAGCTCGCGCGCGAAGGCAAGATCAAGGAATTCACGGGGATTTCCGACCCTTATGACGTGCCTGCAAACCCTGAATTGTCGGTCGAAACCGAAAACGTCGAGGTGGACAACTGCGCGCATCAGGTGCTGTTGAAACTGGAAAGCATGGGTTTGATCAAAGGGTGATCTGATCCTTTGGCGACTTTGAAACACGAAAAGGCCGGGGACAGACCCCGGCCTTTTTCATTACAATCTTAAGCGATTACCGCTGATAGCCAGTGATACCCTGCCAGGATGTGTCAGGCTTTGTTGATCGTGATCGTCTGCACCACGGTTTCCGGTTCAGCCCGTTCAAGATCGATATGCAGCAAGCCGCTTGCTGTTATGGCGCCAACCACCTCGACCCCATCGGCGAGAACAAAGCTTTTTTGGAACTGCCGTGCGGCGATGCCGCGGTGCAAAAACACCCGCTCCTCATCCATCGCTGGACGGGCGCCGCGCACCACCAATTTGGCATTTTCAACAGTAATAGAAAGGTCTTCATCGGCAAAACCCGCCACCGCAAGGGTGATCCGATAGGCGTGATCACTGACCTGTTCGATGTTAAACGGCGGATAGCCATCCTTTGATTTTGCGGCCTGTTCCACCATACGTTCAAGTTGTTCAAAACCCAAAAGAAACGAGTGGGCGCCCAAAGTCATTTTTGTCATGTGGCGGGTCCTTGCAAATAAGCGACACGTAGCGATTGGGGTCCCAAAAGCGGCAACCCTTTCACCGAATATGGGGTGTGCGACGGCTGCGCGCAAGGGGTGGCTTTTTCTTGGCGTTGCGGGGGCGACGGGTGTAAGTTGCCCCTGACAAATGGGGAACGACTCGCGCTCATGAGCAATGCCAATGAAATGAAAACCGAAGACGTGCTGCGCATGGAGCTTGAGGTTTTCAAAGCCGAACACCGCGATCTTGACGAAGCCATCCATGCGCTTGAGGAAAGCGGGCGGGCGGATCAGCTGCGTTTGCGCCGGTTGAAAAAGCAAAAACTGGCGCTGAAAGACAAAGTTACCCGGATCGAAGACCAGCTGACCCCCGATATTATTGCTTAGGCGCCCCGTTGCCCTAATGCCTGATTGCATCAGCCCGCGCGGTGCCTATAAGGAATGCCAAGTTTTGTTGGCACATATTTGGGGGATCACATGAGCGATGTGAAAGTTGGAATTATCATGGGCAGCCAATCGGACTGGCCCACGATGAAAGAAGCCGCCAATGTGCTGGACGAATTGGGCGTGACCTATGAGACCAAGATCGTCTCGGCGCACCGAACCCCCGACCGTCTGTGGGACTATGGTAAAACCGCCGCAAGCCGCGGCTTGCATGTGATTATCGCTGGCGCTGGGGGGGCTGCGCATCTGCCCGGCATGATGGCGTCGAAAACGCGCGTGCCCGTGGTGGGTGTGCCGGTGCAAACCCGCGCTTTGTCGGGGGTCGACAGCCTGTATTCGATTGTGCAAATGCCCAAGGGTTTTCCGGTGGCGACCATGGCCATTGGCGCGGCTGGTGCCGCAAACGCGGGCTTGATGGCCGCGGGCATTCTGGCCATTGCCGATGCGGATCTTGCCGCGCGGCTGGATGCGTGGCGCGCGGCGCTCTCTGCGTCAATCCCGGATGAACCGAAAGATGAGTGATATGCAGCAATCCCCTTTAAAAACCGGCAGCACCATTGGTATTTTGGGCGGCGGGCAACTGGGCCGTATGCTGTCTGTTGCCGCAAGCCGCTTGGGGTTTAAGACGCATATCTTTGAACCCGGTGCCAATCCCCCCGCAGGGCAAGTGGCGGATCACACCACCACCGCGGGATATGACGATGTGGCGGCCCTTGAGGCTTTTGCCCAATCCGTCGATGTGATCACATATGAATTTGAAAACGTCCCGACAGCCGCGCTTGATGCGCTTGAGGCCATCTGCCCCATTCGTCCGGGTCGCGAAGCGTTGCGGATCAGTCAGGACCGCCTGATTGAAAAAGAATTCCTTTCTGGTCTTGGGCTAAACATCGCCCCTTACGCAAATGTGGAAACAGCCGCAGACATGGCCACCGCCGTGGAGACAATTGGCGCACCTTCGATCCTGAAAACCCGCCGCTTTGGCTATGACGGTAAGGGGCAAGCCCGGTTGAAATCGGCAGACGATGCGGATGCGGGTTTTGCCGATATGCAAGGCGCGCCCGCTGTTCTTGAGGGGTTTGTTCAGTTTAGCCATGAGGTCAGCGTGATTGCCGCGCGCGGCACAAATGGCGAGGTGGCCTGTTTTGACCCCGGTGAAAACGTGCACAAAGACGGAATTTTGGACACCACCACCGTGCCCGCCAAATTGACCGGTGCCCAGCGCACCGATGCTATTTTGCTGGCGGCAAAAGTGTTGAACGCTCTGGACTATGTCGGCGTCATGGGGGTGGAGCTGTTTGTCACGCCCAACGGATTGATCGTAAATGAGATCGCCCCGCGCGTGCATAATTCCGGCCATTGGACCCAACAGGGCTGTAGCGTCGATCAGTTTGAACAACACATTCGCGCGGTCGTTGGCTGGCCGCTGGGCGATGGGACACGGTTTGCAGATGTGGTGATGGAAAACCTGATCGGGGACGACATGGACCGGGTGGATGAGATCGCACGCGAGGCGAACGCTTCATTGCATCTTTACGGCAAGGCAGATGTCAAACCGGGCCGAAAAATGGGCCATGTGAACCGGGTTGTGCCCAGCAGCTGATCCCGGCGTTACCACACGACATTCCGGCAACACCCGACGTTCACGCGCCGGGTGTTTTCTTTTGGCACCCGTTATTGTTCAAGAAACAGCACGCAACAACACTGCCTCAAAACCGGTATTTTGACGCAAAAATCCAACAAAATTTCCTCTTCATTTTCAACTACTCTTATTCTAATTCAAAGCTAACCCTTTGTTTTTTAATGACTATTGACTCATCTATAAAAAAGATCCAAAGCCATTGCAATACACATCGTCCACACACAGGCATGTATCGGGCGGCGTGATACCTAAGAAACGGAGAGCAGAAATGAAACCGATCTATATTATAAGCCCCCTTACCCTTGCCGCCCTGGCAATCGGCGCAACCCCGTCATTCGGCGATGGACCAAGCAATAGCGAACCGTCACAAGCCCCCGCGCCATACGTTCAGAACCATGCCTCGGACAGCCATTGGAATGGCCTCTATCTTGGCGCTACAATTGGCACCGCATTCATGGGGGACGATGTGGTTGGCGTCACCCCTTCTAGCGGCCCATCCCAGAACGTGGGCGAGTTTGAACAGGGCGGATTTTCCGGAGAATTGCTTGCAGGTTATCGCTGGCGCACAGGCCAGATTGTCTTTGGACCAGAAGTGTCATTTTCCGCGGGCAATATTGGCGACGATTTCGACGACGGTACAAATTCCGGCGACACCCAACTGACCTACGCCCTTGGACTGCGCGTAAAGGCCGGTGTGTTGCTGAACGAAGAAGACACTTTGCTGTTTGCTATGGCTGGCATGTCGCACGCCAGCTTTGACTATGCGGTCACCGCCCCGCTTGCGTCAGGCAGCATGGCGCTCGAAGACAGCTTCACCACCACAGGATATGTGTTTGGGGTTGGCGCTGAGAAAAAACTGTCCGAGCGGCTTTCCGTCACCGGATCAGTGGAATATTCCAACTATGGTAAAACCCAACTGACCGACGGCGCGGGCAATACAACCCTGGCCACGCCAGAGTTTTATAGCGCCAAACTGGGTCTGAACATGAGCTTCTGATCCGGCAGTTACGCAAGGCGCCGAAATGGACGCATCAACGCGCCGAGCAACACTGACAACAGCAGCCAGCCACCTACAAAACCGATGCCCGCACAGATCAGCCCATCGGCAGTCACGGGCACGGCAGGGCGGTATTCATCCCATGTTTTCTGCACCAAATCCGTGTCGCGGAAATGCCAAAGCTTGGTCAGCCGCATCACGGGTTCGGTTTGTTTGAGCGATGTATAGGCCGCATCCAATCGCTCATATCGGGTCAGGTTTGTGGCCATTTGATCGCGCAGATTGTTCTGAAAATCAGAGCCGCCCATTTTCTCCAGCGCTTCATCGCGGGTATAGCCCGCAGCTTGCGCTGTGAAATCGAACCCTTTGGCAATCACCATAAGCTCGGTGCGCGCGCCGGACAGGCGTTGCAGATATTGTTGTGAAAATTCAGGGAATTGCGACAGGCCAACGGCACCTGCGAGGCCCCCTGCCATGGTCAATGCGCGGATCATTTTGATCTTCCGTTTTTTGCTGCTCGTTGGGGTACGATCA
The DNA here is from genome assembly GCF_018599245.1 of Aliiroseovarius lamellibrachiae. Lineage (GTDB taxonomy): Bacteria > Pseudomonadota > Alphaproteobacteria > Rhodobacterales > Rhodobacteraceae > Aliiroseovarius > Aliiroseovarius lamellibrachiae. The sequence continues at coordinate 417,307 of NZ_JAHEVJ010000001.1, read as the reverse complement.
GACATGCGCGCAGTTTGGTCAAGGGGAGCGGTTGCGGGCGGGCGTCAATTTGCGCCCTGCCCGCCTGTCTTATTGTGCTGCTTACAGCCCGCGGACGTGGTGGTCGCGGTAGATCTCGATGATCTTGGCAACGGCGGCTTCTGGTGCCATTTCTTCGCTTTCGCCTGTACGGCGCGAGGTCAGTTCAACCACACCGTTTTTCAAGCCACGAGGACCCACGGTGATGCGCCAGGGCAGACCGATCAGATCCATCGTGGCGAACTTGCCACCGGCGCGTTCTTTGCGGTCGTCATAAAGCGGTTCCAGCCCGGCTTTGGTCAGTTCTTTGTAAAGCGCGTTACAGGCGCCATCGGCCTCATCGTCCCCCTGTTTCAGATTGACGATGCCAACGTGGAAGGGGGTCACGCCTTCGGGCCAGATGATGCCCTTGTCATCATGGCTGGCTTCGATAATGGCCCCCAGAAGGCGCGACACACCAATACCGTGTGAGCCCATGTGCACGGGCACTTGGTTTTGATCCTTGTCGACCACTTTGGCGTTCATCGTCTCAGAGTATTTGGTGCCGAAATAGAAGATTTGCCCCACTTCGATCCCGCGCGCGACACGGCGGCGTTCTTCTGGGACCTCGTTGAACGTGGCCTCATCATGGGTCTCGTCCGTGCGCGCGTATTTCGAGGTGAACTCCTCCATCACGCCCTGACATTGCGCCACGTCATCATAGTCAATCTCGCGGTCGCCAAAGGTCAGATCGGTCACCGCGCTGTCATAAAACACCTCAGACTCGCCGGTTTCCGCCAGCACGAGGAATTCATGGGTGTCATCGCCGCCGATGGGACCTGAATCCGCGCGCATTGGGATCGCTTGCAGGCCCATACGCTCATAGGTGCGCAGATAGCTGACAAGGTGGCGGTTATAGGCGTGCAGCGCGTCTTCTTTGGTCAGATCAAAGTTATAGCCGTCTTTCATGTAAAATTCGCGGCCCCGCATCACGCCGAAACGCGGGCGCACTTCGTCGCGGAATTTCCACTGGATTTGATACAGCGTCAGCGGCAGATCTTTGTAGCTGTTCACATGGCTGCGGAAAACGTCGGTGATGACCTCTTCGTTGGTGGGACCATAGAGCATTTCGCGGCCATGACGATCGGAAATCCGCAGCATTTCCTCGCCATAATCCTCATAACGGCCACTTTCGCGCCACAGATCTGCGGGCTGAACGGTCGCCATTTGCATCGGAACGTGACCCGCGCGGATCTGTTCCTCATGCACAATGTTCTCAATCTTGCGCAACACTTTGAACCCAAGCGGCAACCAGGTGTAAATCCCGGCGGCTTGCTGTTTGATCATGCCCGCGCGCAGCATATAGCGGTGCGAAACGATCTGGGCGTCGGCGGGGGTCTCTTTCAAGACGGGCAGAAAATAGCGTGACAGGCGCATGGTGACCTCATTTAGTCCGTTGTTAAACGCGGTCTACGCGATTGGGCAGGTTTGGGCAATGGGGGGCGCAATGGGGCCGTATTGACGGCACACGCCAAGCCTCGCGGCGTCAATGTCGCGTTTGGACCCCGTCCATGTCGTCACTGGGTGCGCGCGCGTGTTTTAATGCGTCAGGGTGTGGGCAATAATCGGAGAGCACATGACCCAAACCATCCATGAACCCGCCCGCGAAATCCCTGTGATCCACCAGACCGACGTGTTGGTTGTGGGCTCTGGCCCCGGTGGGCTGGCCGCGGCTTTGGCGGCGGCACGGGCCGGGGTTGCGGTCACTTTGCTGGATCGGTTTGGCTGTTTTGGGGGCAATATCACCACCGTCGGCGTGGAAGGATTTGCCTGGTATCGCCATGAGAAGACCGTTGAAGCGGGCGGCATTGGGCGCGAATTTGAAGACCGTGCCAAGGCGATGGGCGCGGCTGTGCCCGAAAGCCAATCCTTGTCGTATGAGCTTGACAGCGAGGGGTTCAAACTGACCGCGGATCGTTTGGTGGATGAGGCCGGCGTTCACCCCATGTTGCACCGTCAGTTCGTCGCCCCAATCCGGGACGGCAATAAAATCACCGGGGTCATTGTGGAAAGCAAAGCGGGGCGCGAAGCCATTTTGGCCGCCCGTGTGATTGACGCGACCGGAGACGCGGATATCGCCCATATGATGGGCGCGCCATGTGTGAAAACCCCTGTGGAAGAGATGCAGGCCGCCAGCGTGATGTTTCACATCGCCGGCGTGGACAAAGTGAAATTCATGGACGGTGTGCGCGCCGACCCACAGACCTATGCCAATTGGTCCACCGGCGAGTGGGAAGTGGAAACCACTGGTAAAGAAGACGACATGTTCTCTCCGTTTCTGGCCAAACCTTTCGCCCAAGCGATCCGGGATGGTCACATGCCCGCGCATCTGAACACCATCGGTGGCACTTGGGGGGCTGTGCATGACAGTGGCGAGATGACCTATATGAACCTTGTGCACCTTGCGGGCATTGATGGCACCGATCCTGACAGTATGACCCGTGGTGAAATCGAAGGCCGCGCGCAGGCAATGATCGCCATTGAGGCCCTGAAACGCTACACCCCCGGCTGCGAGGCGGCACGGCTTCGCAACTTTGGCATGACCATCGGCATTCGCGATACGCGCAAAATTGACGCCGCCTATAACATCACCGAGACCGACATGCGCGATCAGGGGCGATTTGAAGATACCATCGGGATTTACCCTGAATTCATTGATGGGTATGGGATTTTGATCCTCCCCACCACTGGGCGTTATATGCAGGTGCCTTACCGTGCGATGCTGCCAAAAGGGGTGGAAAACCTGTTGGTGACAGGGCGGGCGATTGGCGGGGATAAAGTGGCCCATGCGGGCACGCGAAACATGGCGTGCTGCGCGGTGGCGGGCCAAGGGGCGGGCGTTGCGGCGGCTTTGTCGGTGAAATCAAAGACCAGCCCGCATGAGGTGAACATCACCGACGTACAGACAGAGCTGAAACGCCAAGGGGTGCGGATCCAGTAACCGCCGCCCCGTTTTGCTAAAGAGCGCCGCTCACCCCGATTTTAAGCTTGGTTTCATTTGCGGTGGTGGTGGCGCCATCTTGGTATTTCACCCCTGCGCTGGCGGTGCCTGAAAGGCTCACACCTGGGGTCTGCGCCTCAGGCACATGGGCCGCACACCCCGCCAACAGGGCCGAAACCAATGCGGTCAATACGAGCGTTTTCATAGTCTATCCAGTTTGTTGTTCTATCTTGGGCAACGGTGCGTGGTCTTGTGAAGAATGGCAACCATATTGGCCGGCCTACACATGGATGTCAGCGCAAACTTGCCACCGGCCGGCCCGACGATTGCACCGCGGCTTTGATCCCCCCCTTGAAAATGGGCCGCAGCTGGGCGACATAAGGGCGGTATTACGAGGATAAATCATGGCGCTTCCTGTTCAAACTCAGGCCAAATTCTGGACCATCTCCATCGCTATTTTGGCGCTTGCGCTGTGGTATCTGGGCGATGTCATTTTGCCCTTTGTCTTGGGCGGCGCGATTGCCTATTTCCTGGACCCTGTCGCGGACCGGCTTGAGGCGATGGGCCTGTCGCGGGTCATGGCGACGGTTGTGATCTCGCTTCTGGGCATCCTTCTGTTCGTGATTGGCATCTTGCTGGTTGTGCCAACATTGATCAACCAAACCCTTGCTTTGGTGGACACAGCGCCCGATTTGTTCCACCAGCTGCATACGTTCATCTCGACCAAATTCCCATCTTTGCTGGACGAAAGCGGCACCATCCGTCAGTCGTTGGAAAGCATCGGCCAGAAAATTCAGGAACGCGGCGGCGAGCTGGTTGGCACGTTGGTGTCCTCAGCCATGAGCGTTTTGAACATCATTATCCTGTTGGTGATCACGCCGGTTGTGGCCTTTTACCTGCTTTTGGATTGGGACCATATGGTCGCGCGTGTGAACGCACTTTTGCCGCTGGATCACGCCCCGGCCGTGCGCCAGATCGCCCGTGATATTGACCGCACCTTGGCCAGTTTCATTCGCGGTCAGGGTTCTGTCTGTCTGGTGCTCGGCACCTATTACGCGGTGGCGTTGATGATTGTTGGGCTGCAATTTGGCCTTGTCGTGGGCTTTATTGCGGGGCTTATCACCTTTATCCCCTATGTGGGCGCCCTTGTCGGCGGTGCGCTGGCGATTGGCCTTGGCCTGTTTCAGTTCTGGGGCGAATGGTGGAGCTTGGGCGCCGTGGCCGCAATTTTCTTTGTGGGGCAATTCCTCGAAGGCAATATCCTTACCCCGAAACTGGTCGGCAACTCGGTCGGGTTGCACCCTGTCTGGCTGATGCTGGCCCTGTCCGTGTTTGGATCGCTCTTTGGTTTCGTTGGCATGCTGGTGGCTGTGCCGGTGGCGGCCTCGCTTGGGGTGGTCACCCGGTTTTTCATCGGCCAATACACCCAGGGCGCGTTGTATCGCGGGCTTTCGGGGGCGGCCCCTTCGCACGACCCTGCGATGGATGAGGTTGACGAAGCTTGATGTCCGACCAACTGACCTTTGACCTCCCTGCCCCACCCGCGCAGGGGGCGGCGGATTTTCTGATCACGCCCTCCAATCAAACCGCTATGGCCGTGATCAAAACATGGCCGGATTGGCCCAATCAGAAACTGGTTCTGGTGGGGGCCGAAGGGACCGGGAAAACCCATCTTGCCCATGTCTGGGCCGAGGCCAGCAGGGCCGAAATAATCCGCGCCACAGCCCTTGGCACCACCGTGATCGAGGCGCTTGCAGGCGGGTCGGTTGTGGTCGAGGATGTCGACCGGATCGCGGGCGACCGGGCGGCGGAAACGGCGCTGTTTCACCTGCACAATCTGGTGCTTGCCGAGGGGGGCTGGTTGCTGATCACCGCAAAGGATGCCCCCTCACGCTGGGGTGTCTCGCTGCCCGATCTCAGATCCCGGATGGAAGCCACCACCGTGGCACGCCTTGACCCGCCCGACGACATGTTGTTGTCGGCTGTTCTGGTCAAATTATTTGATGACCGCCAGATCAGCGTGAATGCCAATTTGATCGACTATCTTTTGCCGCGCATGGAACGCTCCTTGGCGGAGGCCGCACAGCTTGTGGAAGAGCTTGACCGCATCGCGCTTGCCGAACGCCGCCCGGTCACACGCGCCCTTGCCACACGGCTTTTCGACCCGCGCCAACTGGACATGCCGACAAACGAGGGGTAACGTCATTTTTCCGTCACATACCTGAGCGATAGACCCTCTATGACCCTGACTGACGCCCCCAAAGACCCCGCCCCGAAATCTGTCGCGCCCAAACGCGCTTCGGTCAAATCCGGTCATGCCGATACGCCAGATGCCGAAATTCCGCTTGCGGATTTTCTGCACGCGCCCTTTGCGCCCGCCACGGAATTGCCCGAGGAAGAGATCAGCGGGCCGCGTCGGTTCTTTAACCGCGAGCTCAGCTGGCTGGGGTTCAACTGGCGTGTGCTGGAAGAGGCGGAAAACCCACGGGTGCCGCTTTTGGAACGGCTACGGTTTCTATCAATCTCGGCGACCAACCTTGACGAATTTTACACCGTGCGCGTGGCCGGTCTGCGCGAAATGGTACGCGAAGGGGTCATCACCCCCGCCACTGACGGACTGTTGCCCAGTGAGCAGCTGAAACTGATCAATGCCGACGCCCGCGCCCTGATGGCCCGTCAGCAAACCACCTTTGAGGATCTGACCGGGCTGATGCGCGACATGGGCATTGCCATCGTGAGCCGCACCGACCTGACCGAAGAGGACAAGGCCCATCTGGATGAGGTCTTTTTAACCCAGGTTTTCCCTGTGCTTAGCCCCCTGGCCATTGACCCGGCCCACCCATTTCCCTTCATCCCGAACACGGGGTTCTCATTGGCGTTGCGATTGGAACGCGCCTCGGACAAGCAAAAGCTCAAGGCGCTGTTGCCGATCCCGCAGCAAATCAATCGTTTTGTGCGTCTGCCAGCCCACGAGGGTCAGGCCCGGTTCCTGCCACTTGAGGATCTGTTGCTGGAACATCTCGGCAGCCTCTTTCCCGGCTATGTGGAAAAGGGCAATTGCGCCTTTCGTATCCTGCGCGACAGCGACCTTGAGGTCGAGGATGAGGCCGAAGATCTGGTGCGTGAATTTGAGACCGCTTTGAAACGGCGGCGTCGCGGCGAAGTGGTGCGGATGAAAATCACCGCCGGCGCACCTGACGTGCTGATGAGCATGATCAAACGCGAACTGAAAGTCACCGATGATGAGGTGATCGAGGTGGACGGCATGATCGGCATGGCCGATCTAAACGAGCTTGTGCAAAATGACCGCCACGATCTTTTGTGGCCCAGCTTCACCCCGCGCGTGCCCGAACGGGTGCAAGATCACGAAGGTGACATGTTCGCCGCGATCCGCCAAAAAGACATGCTGCTGCATCACCCATACGAGACATTTGACATGGTGGTGCGGTTCCTCAATCAGGCCGCGCGCGACCCTGATGTGGTGGCAATCAAGCAAACGCTTTACCGCACGTCCCATGACAGCCCAATTGTCACAGCACTATGTGAAGCGGCGGAAGAGGGCAAATCTGTCACCGCCTTGGTGGAGCTGAAAGCCCGCTTTGACGAGGCGGCCAATATTCGCCAGTCACGTCGTCTGGAACGCGCGGGTGCCCATGTTGTCTATGGGTTTATCAACTATAAAACCCATGCCAAAATCTCGATTGTGGTGCGCCGCGAAGGGGATCAACTGGTCACATACACCCATTTTGGCACCGGCAATTATCACCCAATCACGGCCCGCGTGTATACCGACCTCAGCCTTTTTACCTGCGATGCGGCCTTGGGGCGCGATGCAACACGGGTGTTCAATTACCTGTCCGGATACGCAGAACCCCAAGCGCTTGAAAATTTGGCAATCTCTCCACTCAACCTGAAATCCAGCCTGATCACCCGCATCAACCGCGAGGCAGAGTATGCGCGCGCGGGCAAGCCCGCAGAAATTTGGGCCAAGATGAATTCTCTGGTCGAACCGGACGTGATTGACGCGCTTTACAAAGCATCACAAGACGGGGTGAAAATCAGCCTTGTGGTGCGCGGCATATGCGGTCTCAGGCCCGGCATCAAAGGCCTGTCGGAAAATATCCGCGTAAAATCCATCGTTGGGCGCTTTCTGGAACATTCGCGCATCGTTTGCTTTGGCAACGGACACGGATTGCCAGCCAAGAAAGCCAAGGTTTATATGTCCTCTGCTGACTGGATGGGGCGCAACCTAAACCGTCGGGTTGAGACATTGGTCGAAATCAAGAACGCGACCGTCAAGGCACAGATCGTCTATCAGGTCATGGCCGCCAATCTTGCGGATGTGGCGCAAAGTTGGGTTATGGGGCCTGACGGTAAATTTACGCGGCCTGATCTCAGCGCGCTGGACCATCCGTTTAACTGTCACCGGTTCTTTATGGAAAACCCCTCATTGTCCGGTCGCGGTTCCGCTGGGGCCGCAGATGTTCCAAAACTGGCACACAGCCCGGACGACGCGCCGTAGGAAACGTCTGGCAATTGACCCAGACGGGGCTTTTGGGTCATAGTTCACGCGAATAAGACGGGGGAAACGGGCATGAATACAAAGACTTCCGTCGATGACTGGGGGCCGTTTGGCCGACCCATCTTTGAAGACCCCTCGGCCCGAGCGTTAGCGCGTGTTGGGGTGGTCGACGTCGGGTCAAACTCTGTCCGAATGGTGGTGTTTGACGGCGCGGCGCGCTCTCCTGCCTATTTCTTCAACGAAAAAATCCTTTGTGGCCTTGGCACCGGGCTTGCACAAAACGGACATTTGCACCCAGAAGGCCGGGCGCGCGCCCTGGCTGCGATTAAACGTTTTCAACTTTTGGCCGAAGGGATGCATATCCCCCCGCTGACGGCAGTCGCCACTGCCGCGGTGCGCGAAGCGAGTGATGGTCCGGAGTTTTGCGCCGAGGTTCTGGCTGCGACCGGGTTGAAACTTTATGTTATCGACGGCGAAGAAGAAGCGCGGCTTTCGGCGCAGGGTGTGCTTTTGGGGTGGCCTGATGCAAAGGGGTTGATGTGTGACATCGGGGGCAGCTCGCTTGAACTGGCGCAGATCACCGGCGGCGATGTGGGCAAACGCGTGACCTCTCCGCTTGGTCCGCTAAAGCTGGCCGACATTCCCGGCGGCAAAAAGGGGTTGAAGGCAGAAATTGCGCGCATTGTGGATCAGCTGGCGGATGAGATGGGCACCGACCACCATCGCCTTTTTCTGGTGGGGGGCAGTTGGCGCGCCATTGCCCGGCTCGACATGGAGCGACGCGGTTATCCGCTGACGGTGTTACACGAATACCGTATGTCGCAGAAATCACTGCAAAAAACGCTGCGCTGGATTGAAGATGTTGACCTGGATGAAGTGCGCCTGCGCACCAACACCTCGGCCACTCGTATGGCATTGGTGCCAATTGCGGCGCTGGTTTTAAAGCGATTGATCCGGGTGTTTCGCCCCAAGGAAATCGCTGTCAGTTCCTACGGTATTCGCGAAGGAATGCTCTATGAACAAATGCCAGATCGCATTCGCAAACGGGATCCATTGATCGAAGCCTGCCGATTTGCCGAGCAAAAAGACGCCCGCACGCCGGGCTTTGGTAAGGCGCTGTATGAATTTCTCATCCCGCTTTACAAATCCGCAAATTCCGATCGGCGGCGCGTGGTCAAGGCGGCCTGCTTGCTGCACGATGTCAGTTGGCGCGCGCATCCTGACTACCGGCATGAGGTGTGTTTTGACAATGCCACCCGCGCCAATCTGGGCGGTTTGACCCATGAGGAGCGGGTGTTTTTGGGGCTGGCCCTGTTGCACCGGTATAAAAACAGCCGCGTGGGCACACGGTTCGAACCCCTGTTCACCATTCTCAGCGAAAAAGCCATATCGCAGGCCGAGGTTCTTGGCAAAGCAATGCGCTTTGGGGCGATGTTTGCGGTGGACGGTCCGCAGGAAAAAGCCGAATTGCGATGGTTTCCACAGAAACGCGAGCTGCATTTGCGTCTGACCCATGAGGCGCGCGACCTTTACGGCGAGGTGGCGCAGGCCCGTTTTCAGTCTTTGGCGGATGCTCTGTCGGCGCGGCCGGTGGTGAAAACATTGCGCGAGCGTAGCCCGGCGGTTTGATTGCAATTGACAGACTCAGTTTGATCCGTCACCGATTGGGGTGAAATGGTTCCCGGGTGCGCTCGGGTGAAAAGGGAATGTGGTGCGGCCAGCCCATCCGGCACAACCGGATGATCAAGGCCAAGTCCACAACTGCCCCCGCAACTGTAAGCGGCGAGTATTTCTGAATATCCACTGGGGCACCTGCATATGCAGACACCCGGGAAGGATCAGAACCGCATCGACCCGCAAGTCAGGAGACCTGCCATTGCCTATAAACTCAACCCGGGCGGGGTGCCCCGGACGGAGAATGTGACGGCAGCGCCGCCCTTTCCCGCCCCTTCCCCGCACCTACGCGCGGAGGGCGTTATGAACCGGACCCAGACAAAAGAAACATCACATCGGCCCCCCCAGCCGGGCGACCACTCATCGCAGCAGATGGTTTTATGCACCATTTGCCCCCATAAAGGCACCGCCTGTCAGGAGGGGTTTGCGCTGATGGCGCGGCTACAGAAATCAATCGAAGCGGCGGGCAGCAGCTTGGCCCCGGATTTTGAGATCTCGGGATATGCAGAATTGACCGGCTGTGACCGGGGCTGTTTGTTGGCCTATCATGGCACCAAAGATGAGACCTATCTGTTTGGGGACATTGAAAAAGATGCCGATATCCCGGCCCTTGTCGATTATGCACAAACCCATCAGGGGCCGCTAAATCGTGGTGATGTCCCACCCGTTCCGGCACGCCTGACGCAGCGCCCGGCCAGCATTATGGCAATGGGTCACGGGGCGTTGGCGGTATGATATCTCCGGGCGGCGCGGTTAAAGTTCCGTTTCGCCCGGCACCTCCTGATCTGGCGGCACCGGGTCTTTCCGGCGGATGATAATGTCCCCATTGGGCAGGGTTTCTGGCGGGTAATAGGCGGTCATATCTTCCATCTCACGCAGCAGATCTTGCCAGCCTTCCGCCAATTCTTCGGCGATTGGGGCCATTTCCGTGGTCAAGCCATCCAGCAGCAATTGAAAGCCGCGTGACATCAAATCCGCGCCCTCTTTCAGCTCGTCTTTTCCGTCCTCAGCAAAGGTTGGTGCGCTCATTCCAAGCGCCAGACCCACAACCAAAACGGTGTATTTTGCAATTTGTTTCATGAGACAAATATGGGGAGCAGCGCGCGAAATTCCAACCGTCTTACGAAGGTTGCCCGCTAAAGATCAATATCCAAGGTGACCGGGAAATGATCTGAGGCCGCCAATAAGGCGTCGCGTAACGCATCCGACCGGTAGCATTCCGGGTCATCAAATGGGTGCCATATCCGCCATTTTGGGCCACGATCCCTAAGGTCGGGCGACACCATGATATAGTCCAAAAGCGCCTGCAAATACCGCTTTTCACGCGGAATATAAAAGCGTGAGGTGCTGGGTTGCGCGCCCATGCGCCGCGACAATGCCATGCGAGCGTGCGGGTCAAACATGCAAGGGACATCGCCCTCACCCATCACAATCTCAACCCCAGAGCGGCCAAACAGCTTTTCGTATTCATCCAGCCCCGGACCATCGTTGAAATCCCCCAGCACAATCAGTGGATCCTGCGCCTTTAGGTGATGATCGACCCGCTTCCTGATCCAGATACATTGCGCCATTTGCTTGCGGCGATTCTCAATCGAAATTCGCGTGGCCTCTTTGGCGTTGCGCGCCCCATGCGGGGCTTTTGATTTCACATGCACCCCAATCAACCGCAGCTGTTTGCCCGTGGCTTTTACCGTCAGCGCCACCTCAAGCGGGGGTTTCGAGAACACCACATCCTCGGGGCTGGCATCGGTATCCAGATCAAGGCTGAAACTGGCGTCAAATCGCGGGGCTGGTCCGGGATCAACCCTGCCAATCGGGTCATGTTGCGCGCTGATTTTTGTGGGATCATAAAGCAGCGCAATTTCCTGTTGGGTGTCATTTGCAAAACCAATCAGCGCCTTATTGGCGCGCAGTTTAAAGATCCGCGCAAATGTTTCCAGCGCCTTCACGGTTGATCGTTTGCGGTTTTGGTCTGGCGCTTCCACCACCATCACCGCATCCGCATCCAGCACCTTGAACACAACGCCCACGGCCTTCAACTGCGCCTTACGGCTGACCCCGCGCCGGCGGGCCAATTCGTCATCTGCCAAAACCTGTCCGTCGTCGTCAAAGAGCGTGTTGAACCATTCGACGTTATAGGTGGCAATCCGCATCAGGGGTTCGCTTTGGGGTGGTGCGCGTTGATCTCTTCCCACGCGCGATTGACCGCGATCAGGCGTTTTTCGGCCAGTTTAATCGCCTCTTCCGGCACGCCGCGGGCGATCATCCGGTCGGGGTGGCTGTTGCGCACTTCTTGCCGCCAAAGTTTTCGGATCTCACCCATGTCCATGTCTGGCTTGGCCCCCAGCACCTGATAGGGGCATGGGTCAGCGTCTTGGACAAACCGCGCGCGCAGGGCAAAAAACTGCTCATCCGGCATGCCGAAAATACCTGCAACATGTTCAAGGAACTCATTTTCGTTGGGATGGTATTCGCCGTCGGCCAGGGCAATAAAGAAAAGCCCCTCCATCAAATCACATAGGGCGGGATCGTCGGGGCCAAACATGTCGGCAATACGTTTGGCATAAAGCTCAAACCCGGCAACATCGGTCCGCGCGAGGTTAAAGACGCGGGCGGCTTGTTTTTCTTCATCCTGCGGAATGGTGAACACTTCGCGAAAGGCGGAAACCTCATCGCGCGTGACCAACCCGTCGGCCTTGGCCATCTTGGCACCCAGCGCAATCACGGCAATGGCAAACCCAGCGGACCGTTCCGGCGGCGTGCGCAAATTTGCGAAAACATCCGACAGGCTTTCACCTTTGGCAAGTGCGGCAAGCGCGTCTGATATGCGGGTCCAGATTGACATGAGGCATTGTTAACGCAGATAAATGGCGCTGTCACAAGAGTTTCTGCATCAACACAAGATCGTGCCACTGATCAAATTTGCGACCGGCTTGGGGCAGCATGCCAACTTTGACGTAACCGATCGCCGTATGAAACGGCTCGCCCATCGGGTTGGAGCCGGACACGCCAGCAATCATCGAATGGACCTTTTGGGCTCGCGCGTGATCTTCGACCGCCTGCATCAAGGCCCGCCCAAGCCCTTTGCCACGCGCCTCTGGTGCCAACATGATGGTGTGTTCTTTGGTGTGGGCATAGCCGATGCCCGCGCGAAAATCGCCGTAGCCCGCAAATCCCAGCACCTGCCCATCGCCTTCCGCCACAAAAAACGCGTCATAGGCGCTGACGGCTTGGGCGACTTCGGACAGGGATTTTTCGACCGCGTTAAAGGTGATTAACGTCTCGCGGATGGCAAGGTTCCAAAGCGATTGGATTGCCGCGGTGTCAGCGGGTGTGGCGGCACGGATCACAGCTGCACCATGCCGCCCGGTGTTTCAAATGTGGCGCAAACCCCCGGTTGCCCCACTTGCACCGACAGGCGCGGATCGACGACCAGTGGGGCAAGCGCCACCGACAGGCCCTCTGCCTCTGGATGGGTGATTTCCAAGCCGGTCAGTCGAATTCCCTGATCCAGTAGCGCCGATGCAGGATCCGCCCCTTGCCAGCTTAACAGCCCCGGCGCATAGGCGGAAAATGGCAAACGCCCATCGCTGGGAATGGCCATTTTCCAACGGTACGCGCCGCGGGTCAGGTCATGAACATCACCCGTGCCATCCGGTGACCGGGTCAGTGCCACACCTAAATCCGGCACGCGCACCACCCAATTGGTCAGGCGCGCGTCGCCCGTAAAATAGTCGAGATCAAACCATCGGGGATGCGGGGGCTGCGGCGCGTCTGGATTGATCGAAATCACCTCCAGATAGGTGTCAGGGCCCAAGGATAACAACCGGTTATGGGTGCCCATCAAAGGGTGTTCGCCGCCGGCCTGCGCACGGCCAGACATGCTCACCCCAAGCGTGGTTTCCACATGGGCCACCCCTTCTGCAAGGGTCGCGGCGGACACCACAAGATGATCAATTGTTCCCAGCGCCATGGACATGCTCCTTTGGTCTGGGAAGAGGCTGGCGGCAATTCCCGCCAGCTTCAAGTGCTTTATTGTACCGTTGGTCGCGTGGGGCCGTTTAACCGCGCGCGCGCACCAGTTTCAGCACTTCTTCGGCCGCTTCGGGAATATTTGTGCCCGGACCAAAGATCGCTTTCACACCGTTATCATAGAGATATTGGTAGTCCTGTTGCGGGATCACACCGCCACAGATCACGATGATCTCTTCGGCACCCTGCTCTTTCAAAGCTTGGACCAATTGCGGGGCCAACGTCTTGTGACCAGCGGCCTGCGACGAGATCCCGACGATGTGCACGTCATTGTCGATGGCGTCTTGTGCGGCCTCATCCGGGGTTTGAAAGAGCGGCCCCACGTCCACGTCAAACCCAATATCGGCGAACGCGGTGGCGATGACTTTGGCGCCCCGGTCATGACCGTCCTGGCCCATTTTCACCACCAACATCCGCGGGCGACGACCTTCGGCCTCGGCAAACTCTTCCACCGATTTCTGGATTTTCGCAAACCCTTCGTCGCCTTCATAGGCCGCACCGTAAACGCCCGCGAGGGTTTTCACTTCGGCGCGGTGACGGCCAAATTCGTTTTCCATAGCCATGCTGATCTCTCCGACTGTTGCGCGCGCACGCGCCGCTTCCACGGCGCCTTCAAGAAGGTTTCCGCCCTCTTTTGCGCGACGGGTAAGTTCGGACAACGCGGCCTGACAGGCGGCCTCGTCGCGGGTGGAACGGATCTCATTCAAACGGGCAATTTGGCTGTCACGCACGGCCATATTGTCCACATCGAGAATTTCGATATCGTCTTCTTTGGCGAGCTTATATTTGTTCACACCAACGATAACTTCGTCGCCTTTGTCGATGTTGGCCTGACGTTTGGCGGCGGATTCTTCAATGCGCAGTTTGGGCATTCCCGAGGCGACCGCCTTGGTCATCCCGCCCATTTCTTCGACCTCTTCCATCAACGCCCAAGCCTTGTTGATCAGCTCATCGGTCAGGCTTTCAACGTAATAAGAGCCTGCCAGCGGGTCGACCACATTGGTGATACCAGTTTCTTCTTGCAGGATAATTTGCGTGTTGCGCGCAATCCGGGCTGAGAAGTCGGTGGGCAAAGCGATGGCTTCGTCCAGCGCGTTGGTGTGCAGCGATTGGGTGCCGCCCAAAGCGGCCGACATCGCCTCATACGCGGTGCGGATCACGTTGTTATAGGGGTCTTGTTCCTGCAAGCTCACGCCAGAGGTCTGGCAGTGGGTGCGCAGCATTTTTGAGCGTTCGGATTTTGCACCAAATTCGGTCATCACCCGGTGCCACAGGGTACGGGCCGCGCGCAGTTTCGCCGATTCCATGAAGAAATTCATGCCGATGGCGAAAAAGAACGACAGGCGGCCTGCGAATTTATCCACATCCATGCCCGCTTGGGTCGCCGCACGCACATATTCGCGCCCATCCGCCAGCGTGTAGGCCAGTTCTTGCACAAGGTTCGCACCGGCCTCTTGCATGTGATAGCCAGAGATCGAAATCGAGTTGAATTTCGGCATCTCATTGGACGTGTATTCGATGATGTCAGAAATGATCCGCATCGAGGGTTCTGGCGGGTAAATATAGGTGTTGCGCACCATGAATTCTTTCAGAATGTCGTTCTGAATGGTGCCTGCCAGCAGCGATTTATCGTGGCCCTGTTCTTGGCCTGCAACGATGTAATTCGCGAGGATCGGGATCACCGCGCCGTTCATCGTCATCGACACAGAAACCTTATCCAGCGGGATACCATCAAAGAGGATTTTCATATCCTCAACGGAATCGATCGCAACGCCAGCCTTGCCCACGTCGCCGACCACCCGAGGGTGATCGCTGTCATATCCGCGGTGGGTCGCAAGGTCGAACGCCACTGAAACACCCTGCTGACCGGCGGCCAGATTGCGCCGGTAAAAGGCGTTGCTTTCCTCGGCGGTGGAGAAGCCCGCATATTGGCGAATGGTCCAGGGACGCCCCGCATACATGGTCGCTTTCACACCGCGCGTGAAGGGGCCAACACCGGGGATGCCGTCCATATGCGCAAGGTCCTTGGTGTCCTCCGCCGTATAAAGCGGTTTCACATCAATGCCTTCCAGCGTTTGCCAGGTCAGATCCTCAAGCGGGCGACCACGCAGTTCTTTCTCGGCGAGGTCTTTCCAATTGGCTGTGTCGCTCATGGCGTCATCCTTTCTTATGCCCGCAGGTCCGGGCCTATCTTGTGCCGTTCAAGGGGATCAAAGCGGATCCCCAGCGGCGAAAAACAATTTGCGCGCATCATGGTCGAGCACCATCACGCCCCCAAGTTCAGCCGAATAGGCCAAAAGCGCACCACGGCGGGTCATGGCATTGCCAAACTCCGCCGCCAGCGTTGTATCGAGACAAGGGCCCACCAATGCAGCGGCGGCCAAAGCCTGTTTGCCAAAGGCCCCATCGGGGGTCAGCAGCATCGCGTCGGTCAGGTCATGCGGCGACGCCCCAGATGCGGCGATCGCGGCCAATCCCGTCCTCCGGTACACCTCTTGCGCGTCGGGCGGCGAGGCCTTTAGCGCAAGCTCCGGGCTGATAGAATTGTTGCGCGCGCGAAACACCGCGGCGGTACAATTTCGGCGGCTTTCAAACGCCAACGTGTCGCCAATTTGGAACCACGCCGACAGATCAGACCGCAGCGCCCCTTCGCGGTGCATATTACAACCGCCCAGCGCCATCAGGGTCGCAAGCGCGATGGCTGCGCCCCCTTTGGGGATATGCCGGGCGGATGCGGTCATGATTTATTCGAACTCCATGATCACTTCGTCAACCGCAAGGCTGTCGCCTGCACCCGCGTTGATCTTGGTCACAGTGCCTTTTTTCTCAGCACGCAGGATGTTTTCCATCTTCATCGCCTCGATGGTGCAAAGCGCCTGGCCTTCTTGCACTTCGTCGCCCACCTCTACGTCCAGTTTCACAACCAGACCCGGCATCGGGCACAGCAGCATTTTCGATGTATCGGGTGCGACTTTTTCCGGCATCAACCGGGCCAGTTCAGCCTGACGTGGGGTGCGCACACGCACGCTTAGATCCGCCCCACGCGACCGCATCCGGAAGCCCGACGTGATCTTGTCGACCTTCAGAACCAGTGGGTCACCGTTCACATCCAAACGCGCCAAGCTGTCGCCCGGGGTCCATTTTGAGGCCACGCGCAATTTGGTGCCATCTTCGAATTTGACCGTTGAGCCCTTTTTGTCCGCTTTGATTTTAACTGCGAACTCAACACCTTGCAGCGTCACAACCCATTTCTTCCCGACTTTACGTTCGTGGTTATCCATCCGACCAGAGATACGGGTGCGGCGAATTTCGGCGACCCGATACATGGCGGCGGCAGAGGCTGCGATCCGTTGCAGGTCGGCCTCGGGCAACTCTACGCCTTCGAACCCATCGGGATATTGCTCTTCGATAAAGGCGGTGGTCATGTCGCCTTTGATAAAGATCGGGTGATCCATCACAGCGGACAAGAACGGCAGGTTGTGGCCGATGCCTTCGACCTCAAAGCTGTCAAGTGCGACGCGCATCGCCTCAATCGCCTCATCCCGGGTTGGCGCCCATGTGCAAAGCTTGGCGATCATCGGATCGTAATACATGCTGATCTCGCCGCCTTCAAAAACGCCGGTGTCATTGCGCACCGCGATGCCTTTGCCTTTGGGCGCGTCACCTTGCCATTTGTCGTTGTCCAAAAGCGGACCAGCGGCTTGTTCAGCGGGCGGACGATAGGCGGTCAAACGGCCGATCGAGGGCAAGAAGCCGCGGTAAGGATCTTCGGCATAAAGGCGGTTTTCAATCGCCCAGCCCTTCAGATTGATGTCGTCCTGCGTGATCGACAGCTTTTCGCCACCCGCAACCCGGATCATCTGTTCCACAAGGTCAACGCCGGTGATCAGCTCGGTTACAGGGTGTTCCACCTGCAGGCGGGTGTTCATCTCAAGGAAATAGAAGTTCTTGTCGCCATCAACGATGAATTCCACGGTCCCGGCCGAGGCATAATCCACAGCTTGCGCCAAGGCCACGGCCTGTTCGCCCATCGCTTTGCGGGTTTTCTCGTCCAAAAACGGGCTTGGCGCCTCTTCCACAACTTTTTGCTGACGACGCTGGATCGAACATTCCCGTTCGCCCAGATAAATGCCGTTGCCGTGGCTGTCACACAGCACCTGAATTTCGATGTGGCGCGGTTGGGTGATGAACTTCTCAATGAAAATCCGGTCATCGCCAAAGCTGTTGGCAGCCTCGTTTTTCGACGACTGAAACCCTTCGCGGGCCTCGTCATCGTTCCACGCAATCCGCATGCCTTTGCCGCCGCCGCCAGCGGAGGCTTTGATCATCACCGGATAACCAACTTCGTTGGAAATCTTCACCGCCTCTTCGGCGTCTTCAATCAGCCCCATGTAGCCGGGCACGGTCGACACGCCGGCCTCTTGGGCGATTTTCTTCGAGGTGATCTTGTCACCCATCTTTTCAATCGCGCCCACGGGCGGGCCAACAAACGCAACACCCGCATCCGCCAACGCGGTGGCGAATTTGGAGTTTTCCGACAGAAATCCATAACCCGGATGCACGGCCTGCGCCCCGGTTTCCTTGATCGCCGCCATCACCTTGTCGATGACAATATAAGATTGGTTGGCCGGGGGCGGGCCGATGTGAACCGCCTCATCCGCCATTTTCACATGAAGCGCGCTTTTATCCGCATCTGAATAAATCGCAACGGTCTGAATGCCCATTTTACGAGCGGTCTTGATCACCCGGCAGGCAATCTCGCCTCGGTTTGCAATCAGGATCTTGTTGAACATGTCCTGTCCCTTCTTCATGTGGTGGCAAGGGGCGTGGCCCCTGGCACATTGGCAACAAAAAACCCACCAGAGGGCAAACCTCTGGCGGGCAAATTCACGGTCCGGACGCGCGCGGCGGCCGGGGCATTCTCTTTTGCGGTGGTTGCGGCGTATTGCGGTTTACGGGTTACAGAATGCCGCAGAAAACACGCTCGCGTGCCGCGAAGGGCCGCGCCGTTTTGATTCCGATCGAACGCAACACGCTTTGGGTTAGTTACAGAACCTGACGCCAAGATCGTCGCAAAGCGCACCTGCGCCCGCGCCGATGATCGCACCGGTAAGCAGGTTGCCACTGGTTGCTTGTGCAACCACGGCGCCGGTGGCCGCACCGGCCCCCGCCCGTTCAAGGTCATTCCACTGGCATCCCGCCAGTACGCCAAGCGCACAGGCGCCCCCGACGATTTTTGTGGCGATTTTTGTGCCGATTTTTGTGCCGACTTTTGCAATTTGCATTTTTGACTGCCTCGTATTGTCTTATTATTGCCACCTATAGTGCCAAGGCCGTCATGATTTGCAAAGCGATATTGTTGGGGCTGGATCTTGCGGGCGCAATCATGCGCAGCAGCACCTTCGCAAAAGAAACCCGGCTCGGACCAAAAGGTCCGAAACCGGGGAGAAGAAGGGGAAGGGTAGTGGCTCTTGCGAACCACAGCAAAACGCGGGGATTGTGCGTTTGCTTGAGAAAGAGATTGGCACGCCACAGGCCCGATACAAGAGCCCCATGGCGAGGTCTTCGCCATTTGGGCCGGTTCTTGCCGGTTTTGGAGGGGGCCAAGCAAATTCACGCCTAATAGCCCTCTTCTTCATCGAAATCCACGTCTGGAAACGCCGCACGGGCGCGGTCAATGTCCAGAACCAGCAGAGCTTCGTAGCTTGCGGCATCAAACGGATCTTCGGCTGGGATCACCTCACGGCCAAAGAGCCAGCTCAGCCGGCCCGCGTCCAAATTGCCGCGTTCAAACGGTTGATCGCCAAAGTTTTCCCACAGGGCTTTGACAAACCCCTGATCGGCGCGGCGGTCCGCCGGGCGGCGATCTGCAAACCGTTCACGCGCTTTCAGGGCGGTGGCCCCGTCTTTTGCGGCACGGCGCAGGACAAATTGAAAATCGGTTCCGGGCAAACGCCCAGGGAACCCTTTGTGTTTCAGCATATATGGCAATGCCATCAGAAGCCCTCCCAGAAACAAGCCCCATCCTCGGGGCGATAGGCTTCGAAATACTGGGTTGCGTCGGGATCGGCCACACCGAACTCGACCTTGCGGTCGGAAAGCACGATTATTATCTGGTCCGGCATCTCGCCGGGGGCCACATGAAGCTGTGGCAGCACATAGTCCTGACACAGCACGACCATGTCTTCTTCGGCCTGCGAAAAGACCACATTGCCTTTGTCGCGGGCAATTCCGGGGGCCAGAAAGCGATAGCGTACGGCGGTTCCCACAGCCCCTTCCTCGCCCCGGATCACATCCAGAAACGCGATATCCTGGCCCGAGGGAACGGTGATGACAAAATCAGGATCCCACGCCTCATCTTTGGCGAACGCTGGCGCAGACAGCGCGCCCACAAGGGCCAAGCCCAGGGTCGAGGCGGCAATGAATGCCCCTGCCCCGCCTTGCCCCTTACGGGTTTGATATACCTGCGCCAACGTCATGTTTTTAACCTCTCCAATCCAGCCTTACAGCGGGATATTATCGTGTTTTTTCCAAGGGTTCGTAAGCTTTTTGCCCCGAAGAGATGCAAAGGCACGGCTCACGCGCATCCGGGTTGAGCGTGGTTGGATCACCTCGTCGATAAAGCCACGCTCAGCCGCCACAAACGGGTTGGCAAAACGGTCCTCGTAATCGGCGGTACGCTGCGCGATTTTCTCGGGATCATTCAACTCGGACCGATACAGGATCTCAGTCGCACCTTTGGCCCCCATCACCGCAATCTGTGCTTTGGGCCACGCGTAGTTGAAATCGCCGCGCAGGTGCTTGGACGCCATCACGTCATATGCCCCACCGTATGCTTTGCGGGTGATCACGGTCACTTTCGGCACCGTGGCTTCACCATAAGCAAACAGAAGTTTCGCACCGTGTTTGATCACGCCACCATATTCCTGGCTTGTTCCCGGCAAAAAGCCCGGCACGTCAACCAAGGTCAGGATCGGAATTTCAAACGCATCACAAAAGCGCACGAAACGCGCCGCTTTGCGCGAGCTGTCAATGTCGAGACACCCGGCCAGAACCATCGGCTGGTTGGCCACAACACCCACGGTCTGCCCTTCAAGGCGGATATAACCGGTGATGATATTCTTGGCGAAATCTTCCTGAATTTCAAAGAAATCGCCCTCGTCCCCCAGTTTGGTGATCAGCTCTTTCATATCATATGGCGCGTTCGGGTTTTCCGGCACCAAAGTATCAAGGCTTTCATCAATACGACCCGGTTCATCAAAGAACGGACGTACGGGGGCTTTTTCACGGTTGTTCAGCGGCAGGAAATCCACCAAGCGGCGCACTTCTGACAGGGCTTCGACGTCATTTTCAAACGCGCCATCCGCGACAGAGGATTTTTTGGTGTGAGTCGAGGCGCCGCCAAGCTCCTCTGCGGTCACGACCTCATTGGTCACGGTTTTCACCACATCAGGTCCGGTCACGAACATGTAAGAGGTGTCTTTGACCATAAAGATAAAGTCGGTCATCGCCGGTGAATACACCGCCCCGCCCGCACATGGCCCCATGATCACTGAGATTTGCGGCACCACGCCCGAGGCCATAATGTTCTTTTGGAACACCTCCGCATAGCCGGCCAAAGAGGCCACGCCCTCTTGAATTCGCGCGCCCCCAGAATCGTTGATCCCAATCACCGGCGCGCCATTTTGCATCGCCATATCCATGATTTTACAGATCTTTTCTGCGTGCGTTTCCGACAGCGACCCACCAAACACGGTGAAATCCTGCGAGAACACATAGACCAAGCGGCCATTGATCGTGCCCCAACCGGTGATCACGCCGTCCCCCGCGGGCTTGTCGGCCTCCATACCAAATTCGGTACAGCGGTGGGTTTTGAACATGTCGAACTCTTCAAACGAGCCCTCGTCCAGCAAGAGTTCGACCCGCTCGCGCGCGGTTAATTTGCCCTTGGCATGTTGGCTGTCGATCCGACGCTGCCCGCCACCAAGGCGGGCTTTCTCACGGCGGTCTTCCAGTTCCTGAAGGATATCTTTCATCTGGCGGCACTCCTTGATTTACGGGCAAACTAGCCGCAATTGCCATGATGCGGAAGGAAAATAGGGCGAATTTGCATATTTGTTGCAACGCGCCTTTTGCAAATTGAATATTTGCAAATATCGCCAGTCGTGATGCCTGCGTAACTCAAATTGATTGGACAGGTCTGGCCAAGCCTCATAGCCATTGCATATGCAATCATTTCAAGCACCCTCGTCGGGGCCATCCCGTTTCATGGACCCCGGCACCCCACCGCATGTTTTCACACTAACCTTTGTGGCCGCCGCGGCCGCCATGTCGATGAATGTCTTTTTGCCGTCATTGCCGGGCATGGCGCTGTATTTTAAGACCGAGTACCATGTGGTGCAGTTGTCGGTCGCGCTCTATCTGCTGGTGAATGCGGTGATGCAGATCATTGTCGGCCCGCTGTCCGACCGCTTTGGCCGCCGCCCGGTCGTGCTTTACGGGTTTTTCATCTATATCCTGGCGTCTGTTGGTTGCGTTTTTGCCCCCAACATCGCGATTTTCCTGACCTTTCGCATGTTACAGGCAACCGTTGTCGCCGGCATGGTGCTGTCGCGCGCCACGGTGCGCGATATGGTGCCGGACGCACAGGCCGCGTCGATGATTGGATATGTGACCATGGGCATGTCAATTGTGCCGATGATTGGTCCCTCAATTGGTGGGATATTTGACGAAGCCTTTGGTTGGAAAGCAAACTTCTGGCTGCAAGCGATCACGGGGGCCACTGCGCTTTGGCTGGCCTGGGGCAATTGGGGCGAGACCTCTAGCCCGCGCGCCGGTGGCTTTGCAGAGCAATTGCGCGCCTATCCCGCCTTGCTTTCATCGCCACGCTTTTGGGGCTACAGCCTGACCGCTGCGCTAACCTCTGGCGCGTTTTTTGCATATCTGGGCGGCGCGCCTTACGTGGGCACCAATATTTACAATATGGCCCCAGCCCGGCTTGGGTTCTTTTTCGGTGCGCCCGCCGCAGGCTACTTGATTGGCAACTTCCTGTCGGGCCGGTATTCGGTGCGTATCGGCATGAACAATATGGTGCTGTTTGGCGCAATGACCACCGCGTCCGGCATGTTGATGTCGATGTTTTTCTTCACGCTAGGATACAGTTCTGAATATGTGTTTTTCGGCTTTATGATCCTTGTTGGGGTCGGCAATGGGTTAACGCTTCCCAATGCAAATGCGGGCCTAATGGGCGTACGCCCTGATCTGGCCGGAAGTGCGGCTGGCCTTGGTGGCGCGCTGATGATCGGTGGGGGGGCGGCCCTGTCGGCGCTGTCGGGGATCCTTTTGGGCGACGGGAAATCGGCGATGCCGCTTCTTTGGGTTATGCTGATCTCGGCGCTTCTTTCGCTGGTGTCGATCCTTTACGTCATTCACCGCGCCCGCAAATTGGGGCTTTGACGACACAGCTTTGCAAATGCTATCCACAGTGCAGGAAAACTTTGCAAAACCCCGAGGCAAGCATGGCCACACAGAAACTTTATGCCGGTGTGAAACTGCGCGAGATCCGCTCGCGTCTGGGGCTGACCCAAAAATTATTTGCCGAAAAGCTGGGCGTCAGCCTGCCCTATCTGAACCAGATGGAAAACAACAATCGCCCGGTCTCAACCGGGGTGGTTCTGGCATTGGCGCAGGAGTTTGGCTTTGACGTGGCTGAACTGTCGACGGGTGACGCCGAGCGGCTGGTTTCGGACATGCGTGAGGCCTTTGCCGATCCGGTTTTCTCAGACGCGCCCCCTTTGGCGGACCTGCGGCTTGCGGCCTCAAATGCGCCGGCGTTGGCCCATGCGCTGCTCGAGTTGCACCGCGCCTACCGGATGGGGCATGAACGCCTGGCCGCATTGGACGAAAATATGGGCGACGTCTTGCACGAAGACCGCACAACCCAGGCCTCGCCCTGGGATGAAGTGCGCGATTTCTTTCACTATTGCGACAATTACATTGATGCGGTCGACCGCGCCGCCGAACATTTCGCAAATGGCGCCATCAGTCGCGGTTTGACCAAATCCGGCATGGCCACCGAAACCCTGAACGAACGGGGCATTTCTGTACGGCACGAAGATTGCGAAGCCACCCGAAATTTTGACCCAGAGGCGCGTGTTTTGACCCTGTCCACACGCCCACCCCGCGCCACACAAGAGTTTCAGCTGTTGATGCAGGTGGCCCTGATAACGCAGGACGCGTTGTTGGAAGCCACGTTGGATTTCGCCCGGTTTCAAACCGAAGAGGCCCGCTCGATTGCCAAACTGGGATTGGCCAACTACTTCGCCGGGGCCGCACTTTTGCCCTATAGCGCCTTTTTAGAGGCCGCCCGCGAAACACGTCACGATCTGGAACGGCTGGCCGATCGGTTTGGCGCCTCGATTGAACAAGTCTCGCACCGGTTGTCGACACTACAACGCCCCGGCGCCAAGGGCATTCCGTTCTTTTTTGTGCGCGTTGATCAGGCCGGCACCATCACCAAACGCCATTCGGCCACCCGATTGCAATTCGCGCGATTCGGCGGGGCCTGCCCACTTTGGAATGTGCATCAGGCCTTTGAAACACCGGGGCGGTTTTTGCGCCAATTGGCGCAAACCCCTGACGGCGTTAAATATTTCTGCCTTGCGCGCAATGTATCAAAATCCGGGGGCACCTTTGTCGCCCCTGTGCGCAGATACGCCATAGGGCTGGGATGCGAGGTGAAGCATGCCGGGGATCTGGTTTATGCTGACGAGTTGGATATTTCAAATGATGCGGCGTTTGAACCGATCGGGATCAGCTGTCGGATCTGCGAACGAGCGCATTGTCACCAACGCTCGGTCCCCCCCCTTGAACGTAAATTACGCGTTGATCCATACTCGCGCGGCGTGCTTCCTTACGAGATTGATCGGTAATGTTACGGCTATTTGTGGTGTTCCTGTTCGGCGGCCTGATTGGATTTGTCAGCCCGTCGGTGGCGAACCCGTTTGAAGCAGCCATTCTTTTTCAGTTCGACAAAACCCGCGTCCCCCCGGCAACCGCCGATCGCGGCCAGCTGGCCGGCAAGGCGAAAGAGGTGGTATTGGATGGGCTGGTGTTGTGGGTTGCACAACCACAAAAGGGAAAGCCCAGCATTTTGTTTCTACATGGGTCCATCGGGAATTTGGAAACCCGAACGTGGAAGTATTCTTGGTTGGTCAAGCAAGGTTACGGCCTTGTGGCGCTTGGCTATCCCGGATCTTCGGGCAGCAAAGGTCGCAGCAGTTCCAAAAGCATCATGAGGGCGACACATAAGATCTATGCCGCCCTGCCAAAGCTGATCGGGGCTGGGCCTGTTGTTGTGATGGGGGAGAGTTTGGGAACTGGCCCCGCCGTGCGGTTGGTGGCCGAACTTGATCGCGGGGCGCCACAACCGATTGGTCTAATTCTACAGGCCCCCTATGCTTCTGTCTATGATCTGGTGCGGCATCAGGCCGGGGGATTGGCGCAATTGTTTCGCGGCAGAAACGACCCCTGGCCCAGTGTCAAGCTTATCAGGTCGGTGAAGCTGCCGCTGTTCGTCATGCATGGGGGGCGCGATAAATACGTACCACATGCCCAAGGCAAGGCTGTTTTCAAGGGCTCCCCTGCGAAGAATAAGCTTTTCGTCTTTCGCAAATCCGCGAGCCATGGGGGCATCTTTGCGGCAAAAGGGGTGCGCCCAGAGTTGGTTAAATGGATGCAAAGCCTGAAGTGACGACAGGCCCCACCGCACCGGCGGGGCCGTTATTCATCTCGCGATCCCCGGTTCAGGCGGCGGTCAACATCCGGTAAATCTCATCTTTCAGCTGCGAGCGCTTTTTGCGCATCTCTTCCTCGTTGAACTGATCCGTCGGTTCAACATTGGTTTCAGCCCGATGCACCGCACGGTTCAGCTCGTGATATTCATCTGCCAGTTTGGAAAAATGGGCGTCCGACGTCTTCATATCTGCGATTTTCGCGGCAAGTTCCGGAAATTCTTCGTGCAGTTCATGGGGGGTGTTTGACATTCGCGTGTCTCCTTTTGCTTTGGTCAGTGAGAGTGTGTGCCAAGCCAATTGGCATCACATTGACGCGGATCAAACATTTGCGAATTATCCGAGCAGATTGAGAACGAGCAGATTGAGAAAAGGGTGCGGCCCCTCGCGCCGCAAGAAAAAGGGCGGCCCGTTCAGAGCCGCCCGTTTTGGTTTATCTTTGGCTGGTTTCCCAGTTTGGATTGATCCAAGGCCCCTCGTTCGCACGCCCAAGGGTGCGCCCCAAAATGTGATCCGAGGCCTTTTCGCCGACCATGATCGACGGCCCGTTCAGATTGCCGTTGGTGATGCGTGGAAAGGTTGAACTGTCGGCCACGCGCAGCCCGTCCACGCCGATCACCCGCAACTCCGGATCGACCACCGCCATTGGGTCGTCTGCACGCCCCATCCGGCAGGTGCCACAGGGGTGATAGGCGCTTTCGGCGTGTTCACGGATAAAGCTATCGATCTCATCGTCGCTGTTGTATTTCGCGCCCGGTTGGATTTCAAAATTCACGAACGGTTCAAACGCATCTTGGGCGAAAATCTCGCGGGTCAAGCGGATGCAACGTCGGAAATCATCCCAGTCCTGATCGGTGGACATGTAGTTGAAAAAGATCCGTGGGGCTTCATTTGGATCAGCGGATTTCAGGGTAATCTCGCCGCGTGAGGGCGAGCGCATCGGCCCAACATGGGCCTGAAACCCATGTCCTTCAGACGCGGCTTTGCCATCATAGCGCACCGCGATCGGCAGGAAGTGGTACTGGATATCGGGGTATTCGACACCCGCCTTTGACCGAATGAAGGCCGCACTTTCAAACTGGTTCGATGCCCCAAGACCCTTTTTGGTGAACAGCCATTGCGCCCCCAAAATCCCCTTCCAGATCAGGTTCCAGTATTTATAAAGCGTGATCGGCTGCTTCGAGGCATATTGCATATAGACCTCTAGGTGGTCTTGCAGGTTTTGCCCCACGCCGCCCCGATCCGCGATCACCTCAATGCCATGTTCCTGCAGGTGCGCGGCGGGCCCAACACCCGACAACATCAACAGTTTGGGCGAGTTGATCGAGCTTGCGGCCAACACCACTTCTGCGCTGGCTTTGATCACCTCGATCTTGCCACCACGCTCAACCTCAACCCCTACGGCACGCCCGTCTTCGATCACCACTTTGCGGGCAAAGGCACGGATCACGTCGCAATTTCCGGTGGCTTGTGCGGGGCGCAAATAGGCGTTGGCGGCGGACCAACGCCGGCCTTTCCACACAGTTTGCTCCATCGGGCCAAAGCCCTCTTGCTGCTCGCCGTTATAATCGCCCGTCACCGGGTATCCGGCCTGCGCCCCGGCCTCTACAAAGGCGTGAAACAGCGGATTTTCGCGGGGGCCGCGGGTCACATGCAACGGCCCATCTTTGCCGCGCCAATCCGCGTCACCGCCATGCCCGCCATCGTGCCAATGTTCCTGACGTTTGAAATAAGGAAGAACGTCGGCATAGGACCAACCATCTGCGCCCTGTTCGGCCCAATGATCAAAGTCGCGTGCATGACCGCGCACATAAACCATCCCGTTGATCGAGCTTGATCCACCGATGACTTTGCCACGCGGTGTAACCAAGCTGCGCCCATCCAAATGCGGTTCAGGTTCGGTCATGAACCCCCAGTCATAGGTTTTCATGTTCATCGGATAGGACAGGGCGGCAGGCATCTGAATGAACGGGCCAGCATCGGTGCCGCCATGTTCAATCACAATCACTTTCTTGCCCGCCTCAGCCAGCCGGTACGCCATGGCGCAACCCGCGCTTCCGGCCCCAACAATCACATATTCTGCTTGCATTATCAGATCCTTAGAACGGCGCTTCGATCGGACTCATCCGCACGTAAACGGTTTTGAGCTCGGAATAATGTTCAATCGCGGCCTTGGAGTTTTCACGCCCCACGCCAGACGCTTTTGACCCGCCAAAGGGCGCCTCGACGGGCGCGTCATTGTAGGAATTGATAAAGCAGGTGCCGGCCTCAAACCCGGCGACAACGCGGTGCGCGCGGGTGATATCTTGGGTAAAGACCCCTGCCGCCAGACCAAATTCGGTGTCATTGGCACGCGCCAACACTTCGGCCTCACCCTCGAAATCAAGCACCGCCATGACGGGGCCAAAAATCTCTTCTCGGGCGATGGTCATATCGTCGGTCACATCCGAGAAGACAGTGGGTTGCAGGTAATAGCCGTCGCCCTCAATGCGCGCGCCGCCATAAGACAGCGTGGCCCCCTCTTCCTGACCTTTGGCAATATAACCCATCACGATGTTCAGCTGATTTTCAGACACCATCGGGCCAAAGCTGGTTTCGGGATCCATCGGGTCGCCGATCACCGCATTTTCCAACCGCTCGGACAGGCGCGCAAGGAACGCCTCTTTGATGCCCTTTTGCACAAACACCCGCGTGCCGTTGGAACAGACCTGACCGGTGGAATAGAAGTTGCCCAAGATGGCGCCTGATACGGCGGCGTCCACATCCGCATCATCAAAGACGATCATCGGCGACTTGCCACCCAATTCCATCGTGACGTGCTTCATGCCTTCTGCGGCGGCGGCATAGACCTTTCGCCCGGTGGGCACGGATCCGGTCAAGGACACCTTGTCCACATCATCATGGGTCACAAGGGCCGCCCCCACATCACCGTAGCCTTGCACCACGTTGTAAACACCCGCAGGGGCGCCCGCTTCGACCAGGATCTCGGCAACTTTCAACGCGCAAAGCGGTGTGGTTTCCGACGGTTTAAAGATCATCGTGTTGCCGCAGGCCATTGCTGGCGCGCCTTTCCAACAGGCGATCTGGGTGGGGTAGTTCCATGCCCCAATGCCCACACACACACCCAGCGCCTCGCGGCGGGTATAGACAAAATCGCCACCGGGCAGCTGGATATGCTCGCCGGTCAACGCGCCCGCAAGCCCGCCAAAATACTCCAGCGCATCCGCGCCTGACGTGGCATCCGCCACCGAGGTTTCCTGATACGGTTTGCCGGTGTCATAGGTTTCCAGCACAGACAACTCGTGGTTCCGCTCGCGGATAATGTCTGAGGCGCGGCGCAAAATACGGCCACGTTCCGTGCCGGACATTGCTTCCCATTCAGCCTGTGCGCCGCGCGCGGCTTTGACAGCCCGTTCAATGATCGCAGGGGTCGCGGAATGCACCCGCGCCACCACTTCGCCCGTGGCCGGATAGATCACGTCAATCGGCGCACCATTGGTGTCTTCGACATATTCGCCGCCGATAAAGTGGCTGGCTTTGGGTTGGGTCTCATAGGTCATGTTCGTTCTTTCATCTTGGGCGCCATCGCCCCTGTCCGTTCGCCCCTGGTGGGCAATTCCTGTCACTCTCCGCGTGGAAAGCGTTGATTTTCTTCGAGATTGTCCAAATTCATGTGGTTGCGCATATAGCGTTCAGAGGCTTGCTGAAGCGGCTGATAATCCCACGGGAAATAGGCCCCGTTTCTGAGCGCCTCATAAACCACCCAACGCCGCGCCTGACTTTCACGCACTTCGTTGTCGTAAGCCGCCAGATCCCAACGCGCTTCGGATTTCGCGCGTAGGGTCATAAGCGTGCCATCGTGGGCGGGATCACCGGCAAGGTTCACAAGCTCATGCGGATCAGCTTCCAGATCAAACAGCTGATCCGGGTCGAGCGCACAACGGTTGTATTTCCACTTGCCATACCGCAGCGACACCAGCGGCGCATAAGACGCCTCGGCCGCATATTCCATCGCCACCGGGCTGGTGCGTTCATCGCCTTTGGCCAAGCCCACAAGGCTTTCGCCATCGACCCACGGCATGACCTCTTCCATCGACACACCCGCCAAGTCGGCAAGTGTAGGCGTCACGTCCAGCGTTGAAACCGGAGCCTCCACCAAGCCGGGTTCCAGACCGGGGGCAGACACCATCAAGGGCACACGGGCGGAGCCTTCGAAGAAGTTCATTTTGAACCAAAGACCGCGTTCGCCCAGCATGTCGCCGTGGTCCGAGACAAAGAAAATGATCGGGTCTTGGCGCGTGGCTTTCAGCACATCCAGCATCTCGCCGACCTTGTCATCAAGGTACGAGATATTGGCGAAATAGGCCCGGCGCGATTTTTGGATGTCTTCCGCTTTGATGTCAAAGCTGCGCCAATCATTGGCGTCAAAAATGCGCTGTGCGTGTGGGTCGTGATCCTCATAATCCATCGCGGGGATCTCGGGCTGCAAATGCGCGCAGTCCTCATACAGATCCCAGTATTTGCGACGGGTCACGTAAGGATCATGGGGATGGGTAAAGCTGACGGTCAGGCACCACGGGCGGTCGTCTTTGCCGCGCGCCAGATCATAAAGCTTGCGCGTGGCGTTATAGGCCACCTCGTCGTCATACTCCATCTGGTTGGAGATCTCAGCGACGCCAGCACCGGTGACCGAGCCCATGTTGTGATACCACCAATCAATGCGTTCGCCGGGTTTGCGATAATCCGGGGTCCAGCCGAAATCAGCGGGGTAGATATCGGTGGTCAGGCGTTCTTCAAAGCCGTGCATCTGGTCTGGCCCAACAAAATGCATCTTGCCGGACAGCGCGGTTTGATACCCCGCCCGGCGCAGGTGATGGGCATAGGTCGGGATGTCGGATTTGAATTCCGCGGCATTGTCATAAACACCGGTGCGGCGCGGAAGCTGACCGGACATAAACGACGCCCGCCCCGGCGCACATAAGGGCGACGCGGTATAGGCGTTTTGAAACCGCACGGATTTCGCGGCGAGTTTCTTGAGGTTGGGGGCATGCAACCACTCTGCCGGCCCATCAGGAAACAGCGTGCCATTTAACTGATCCACCATGATGATGAGGATGTTCGGGTTGGTCATTTACGTGCCTCCAGCATGAGTTCCAGAAACTCCAGAACTTGTTTCGTCGCCCGCTTGCCCGAGGGCGTGTCCTCGCGCAGGGCGTGGCGGATGTAATGGCCGTCAATCATCGCCGCGATCATGTCGGCCACCTCATGTGCATCGTCCCCCACAAGATCACGCAGCGGATGCACAAGGTTGGAATGCAACCGGTGCTGATACACCCGCAACAGCCGCCGCGCCCCGTCCATCGACTGGCTCAACACATAGAAATTCAGCCACGCGCTGATCACTTCGGGGCGAAAGTTTCCGGCTTCGAAATTGGCATGAATGATCGCTTCGACCCGGTCACGGGGCGTTTTTGCAACCAGCAACGCCGCGCGCACCTGCGCCCCGTAAACGGACAGAATATGGCGCATCGCCGCAAGGAATATCTGATCTTTCCCGCCAAAGTAGTGGTGAGCCAAGGCCGAAGACATCCCAGCGCGCTTTGCGATCTGGCTGACTGTCACATCCAATGTTCCGGCCCGCCCGATCTCAAAAATCGTTGCGTTAACAAGGGCTTTGCGCCGAATGGGTTCCATTCCAATCTTTGGCATTCTGAGGTTCCTGATCATATTTCTTACACAGGCTTGCGTTTTTTTAATTGACTCGTCAATCAATAAAAAACATCAATCAACACCAATGCCGTTCGTGACACCCAGAGGAGGCGTGATGCGAAGGGCAACAATGAAAGGCGGTTTCACCTTGGCACGGGCTGGGGTAGTGTCGCAGCCAAGCGCGAAATGGACGGTTTTGTCCATTTCCCTTGCCCCGCGACTTTGAAACCGCACCAAATAACAGGGAGCGACCTATGACATTTAAATCCACACTCTCCACCCTGGCCCTTGTGGCCTCTGCTGGCACCGCTATGGCGGACGGCCATTGCGACAAAATCGTCTTCTCAGACGTGGGCTGGACCGACATCACCGCAACAACCGCCGCAACAAGTGTTGTGCTTGAGGCGCTTGGCTATGACACCGACATCAAGGTTCTGTCCGTGCCCGTGACCTATACTTCGCTGGCCAAAGGCGACGTTGATGTGTTCCTTGGCAACTGGATGCCGACGATGGAAGCCGACCTTGCGCCCTACCGTGAGGCGAAAACCGTCGACACCGTGCGCACCAACCTTGAAGGCGCGAAATACACGCTGGCTGTGAACAAAGCCGCCGCCGATCTGGGCATCGCGGACTTTGGCGACATCGCCAAGCACGCAGACGCGCTTAAGGGCAAGATCTACGGCATCGAGCCGGGCAATGACGGCAACCGCCTGATTCAATCCATGATCGACGCCGACGCCTTTGGCATGAAAGACATCGAAGTAGCCGAAAGCTCTGAGCAGGGCATGCTGGCCCAAGTGGCCCGCGCCGACAAAAAAGGCGATCCTGTTGTTTTCCTTGGTTGGGAACCCCACCCAATGAACGCCAACTTTGAAATGACCTATCTGACCGGTGGTGACGATTACTTTGGCCCGAACTTCGGCGGCGCTGTGGTCGATACCAACACCCGTGCGGGCTATGTGACTGAATGTGCCAACACCGGTAAGCTTTTGCAAAACCTCGAGTTTTCACTGGCGATGGAAAATGAAATTATGGCCGCCATTCTGGACGATGGCCAAGAGGCAACAGATGCCGCGTCGGCTTGGTTGAAAGCCAACCCGGATGCGTTCATGGCATGGCTGGACGGCGTAACCACCAAAGACGGTGGCGATGCGGTGGCCGCTGTCAAAGGCGCGCTGGGTCTGTAATTCCCCCACATAACGCAACCCTTTCCCATGTGCATGATTGTGCGTGGGGAGGGGTTTTTTGCATCTCCCCGTTTCACATGGCTTTCACCGGATCTTCCATGCCCCTCACCGCTTTTGCCTTGTTTATCCCAGCCTGCTTTGCGCTGAATGCGGCCCCCGGGCCAAACAATGTGCTGGCCTTTGCAAATGCCTCTCGTTTGGGGTTTTGGCGCGCGGTTGCGGGGGGGATGGGGCGGATGTTGCCCTTTGCGCTTATGATCGTGCTGGTGGGACTTGGGCTTGGTGCCATCTTGGCCGCCTCGGCCACGGCCTTTGCCGCCGTGAAATACGCAGGGGCCGCGTATCTGGTGTATGTTGGCTGGCGCATGTGGCGTGCGCCGAAACCAGATGCTGCACGCTCAAACGTGGATTTGCGAGTGCGCGACTTGATGCGCCGTGATTTTCTGATTGCGATCGGCAATCCCAAAGCGATTGCGATCTTTACCGCCTTTTTTCCCCAATTCACCGACCTGACCCAACCGCTGGCCCCGCAATACGCGGTTCTGGGTGTGTTGTTTCTGGTGCTAGAGCTGCTTGCTGTGGCGCTTTACGCGGGTCTGGGAACCGGGATGAAAGGCTTTCTCACCCCCATACGATTGCACCGGCTCAACCGGGGCGTCGGCGGGTTTCTCATTTTCTCAGGGCTGACCATGGCCCTCAGCGAAAGGCACTAACCCTTGGACTGGCTGACCGACACAAAGCTTCCGATTGGCAAAACAATTGCCGCCGGTTTTGATTGGCTGACCGATAATTTCGGCCCCCTCTTTGATGCAATCGACGACTTTCTCGGAAATGGGATCGACGGGTTACTGTGGCTGTTACAGCTGCCGCCCGCGTTGGTCATTATCGCGCTCTTTGGCGCGTTAACATGGGGTCTGCAACGCAGCTGGCCTCGTGTGGCGGTTGTTGTGCTGTGCTTTCTTTACGTTTTGAACCAAGGCTATTGGGAAGAAACCACCGAAAGCCTGACGCTGATTGTCTTTGCAGTGATTTTCTGCATGGGCGTGGGCGTGCCGATCGGTATCTATTCGGCCCACAATCCGCGGTTCTTCAAAACGATCTTACCGGTCCTTGATATGATGCAAACGATCCCGACATTCGTTTATCTGATCCCGATGATTGTGCTGTTTGGCATTGGCATGGTGCCCGGCCTTGTGGCGACCTTCATCTTCGTCATCCCGGCCCCCATCCGCCTGACCCAATTGGGGGTCAGTCAGGTGTCCACCGCGCTGACCGAAGCGGGCGAAGCATTTGGTGCCACCCGCATGCAAACGCTGGTTAAAATCGAACTGCCCTCTGCCTTCCCACAAATCATGGCGGGCCTGAACCAAACCATCATGCTGTCGCTGTCGATGGTTGTCATCGCCGCTTTGGTGGGCGCTGACGGCCTTGGGGTTCCGGTCGTGCGCGCCTTGAATACCGTGAATGCGGCCCTTGGATTTGAAAGCGGGCTGGTGATCGTTGCGGTTGCCATCGCCCTTGACCGCATGCTGCGAGTGGAGCGTTCATCATGACTGCTGTAGAATTCGACAATGTGTCCATCGTCTTTGGCGAACGTCCTGAAAGCGCCCTTCCGGCCATGGATGCGGGCAAAGATCGCGCCCAAGTGCAAACCGAAACCGGCCAGGTGCTGGGCGTTCACAATTGCTCTTTGACCGTGGAAGAGGGTGAAATTCTGGTGCTGATGGGCCTGTCCGGGTCTGGCAAATCCACGCTTTTGCGCGCGGTGAACGGGTTGAACCCCGTGGTGCGTGGCGCAGTAAAGGTCAATGATGGCAATGGCTTGGTCGACGTCACCAATTCAGATGCCGCCACCTTGCGCCGCATTCGCCAAAACCACGTCGCCATGGTGTTCCAACAGTTCGGCTTGCTCCCGTGGCGGTCTGTCCGCGAGAATGTCGGCCTTGGGTTGGAGCTTGCGGGCATGGCCAAAGCCGAACGCGACGGCAAGGTTGATGAACAGCTTCAGCTTGTGAACCTATCCGACTGGGCGGACCGCAAAGTGGGCGAATTGTCGGGTGGGATGCAACAACGTGTGGGGCTTGCCCGCGCCTTTGCCACCGATGCACCGATCCTCTTGATGGACGAACCATTTTCGGCCCTTGACCCCTTGATCCGCGCGCGTTTGCAAGACGAGCTGATTGAGCTTCAGGACAAGCTGAAACGCACCATTATCTTTGTCTCTCACGATCTCGACGAGGCCTTCAAACTGGGCGACCGCATCGCGATTATGGAAGGCGGGCGCATTGTCCAATGTGGCACCCCGCGCGATATTTTCACCAATCCTGTGGACGATTATGTGGCCGAATTTGTCGCCCATATGAACCCACTTGGGGTGTTGACCGCCCGCGATGTCATGGATGCCCCGACCGAAGTGCTGCCGTTGCAGGTGGGGAAATTCACCCCGGTCCGCGAGATCCTTGAGCTGATGACCGATACGGAAAACCGTGTGTCGGTCATGCATGATGGCGTGTTGATTGGCGACGTCAGCCGCGCGCAGGCGATTGCGGGTCTTCTTGACCCGCGCGGCTTGTCAAACATCGGATAGGGTTGCGAAACCCGACAAACCACGAAAGGCACCTGGGGCCACCTCAGGTGCCTTTGGCATTTTCACCTAGGGTATTCGAGGCCGCGAGAGACAGAAGACATCCCTGAATACATTGAAATCTTTTCTTTAAACCCGCACCCGCCGTTTCACATCAGGTCGCGCGCTTTGACATTTCCGACGGTTGTTTTGGGGTGTCTGCCCCCCAACTTGCTGCTATGATGCGGATATTCTTTCGGAGGCCCCATGTTTCGACACATCACCTTAGTCACGCTCCTCTTGACCCTCGCAGCCTGCGCCACGCCGCAAAAACAATGCATCGCCAAAGCGTCAAAAGCCCTGCGCCAGGCCCAGCGGGATGTCACCCGGATCGAGGGAAACCTGGCGCGCGGCTATGCCATTCATCGCCAGACCATTCTGGTGCCCACGGTCGAAATCTGCACCAAACCGGACGGGTCGACCTATTCCTGCATCGACCACGATCACCGCACCGTTGAAACCCCTGTGGCGATTGACGTCGCCGAGGAAAAGCGCAAGCTTTCTGCGCTGAAAACCCTGATCCGAAAAGAACAGCCCAGCGTGCAAAAAGCCGCTGCCGCCTGTGTGGCTGAATTCCCGGAATGACCCAACAGGTGGGCATGGTGTTGGGGGCGATGGTCCTGGCCGATGGATCCCCCTCGCCCACGCTTTTACGGCGCGGCCAGCACGCGGCACAGCTGTGGAAAGAGGGGCGTGTTGATCTGATCATCACCACCGGCGGCATGTCCCCGTCCGGACGCAGCGAGGCCGAGGTGCTGGCCGGCATTCTTAAAGATGCCGGCGTGCCGCAAAACCGCATCCTGCTCGAAGAGATGTCGCGCACCACATGGGAAAATATCTCGCTATCCTGCCCGCTTCTGCCCAAAGGGGCCGAGGTGGTTTTGGTCACAGATGCGTTTCACGCGCCGCGCGCGCGACTGATGGCGCGCCGCCTTGGGCTTGTGGCGCGCTCTAGCAGCCCATCGGCCAAAACGATGCGGCCCCATATTCTGGTCAAAAACATCCTGCGCGAAGGGGCGGCCTTTTGTTTGCACACCCTGCATTGCCTTCTACGCAATCGTTAGATCTTATTTTGAAACAGTGACTTGGACCGAAGTTCCCAAGCTGCCGCGCCCGTAAATACGCACAAAGACCGTGGCCCCGCCATCCACAAGGTTTTGGGCCGCCCGCGCATTGATCGTGCCATTCATCACCATCTGCTCCATCGCCGCACGATTATCAATTGATCCGAAAAACGGGTCCCATTCATCCCCGGGCTGACTGATGCCATAGCGATGAAAATTGGCGCGGTCCTGACGCAAAACCTGCCATGGTTCACGCAAGCGCGCGCCCTTGGAATTGTGAAGGTCCTGCTTGCCGATATAGGCCACATAGGCGCCGATCAACTCATCCGCCTGTGCCGCCACCGGCAAGGACAACAGGCCAATCGCGGCGATGGCTGACAAAGTAATTGATTTCAAATTGTTTTTTAAAAATTGCATCGTCATGCTCCCTCTTGTGTTCCAACCTGAAACCCCACGGATGTAACGTCAATGATTTGCCGCAAAATCAGTGGGGTTTTGGCTGTTTTTCCGCAGACCAAGGATCAGGAACCGTCCGTGACGGTCAGACCCAGCATGCGCCAAGCGTGCATTCCGCCACGATAATAGTTAATCTTATCAGCGGGATAGCCCGCCTCGATCATGCGGCGAATGGCGGTTGGGGACTGTCCACACCAATTGCCATTGCAAAAGAGCGCAACGGTCTTGGCGTCGGAGCAATCAAATCCGTCGAAATCCACTTCGCACCCCAATTCGTCCATCCTGTCGGCGGCCTCGTTATACGGGATCGAAATCGCACCGGGGATGCTGCCGCCCGCGTGATCTTTGGCCACACGGCTGTCGACCACAATCACCTCTGGGTCCTGTAAAAATCCGAGCATTTCCAGTTCGCCAATCGGGGTCACACCGGGGGCCGGCACCATCGGCTGAACGCAGAAATTCGGGCAAGGGCGTGACGTGCGGGCCCATTCGCCGCGAAGTTCATGCGCGGGGTCTTGGATGCGTTCGATCACCACATCGCCCCCGGCGGTTGGCACCAAAACCGTGGTCACATCGCGACGAATATTCACACCATCCGCAAACGCGGGTGCAGCCATCACACAGGCCGCCGCAAGTAATAAGAACCTCATGCTATCCACCTGTAATTATTAATTAAATGTTTCAATGACGTCATACATGACCGGTTCAAATCCCTTACACAGCCCGGCGATTTTGCGGTTGCGTTCGCGCATTTCCGGCGTGCGCAACATGGCCTGAAAATCCTCTCGCTTTTGCCATTGCGAGTAGTTCGCGATGCGGGTTTGCGCATCATTCACATGCAGCCCTGCGCCCACAAATCCAGGTTGTTTTGAAATGAAACTGTCATAGGCATCCCGCAGCGCATCCAATAGATCCTGACAGGTGCCGGGGGTCATTTCGAATGTGGTGATAACCGTTTGATAATCGGGGGCTTTGCTAATTTTTGGCATGGCTTCCTCCTGTTTA
Organism: Aliiroseovarius lamellibrachiae; assembly: GCF_018599245.1. Classification (GTDB taxonomy): domain Bacteria; phylum Pseudomonadota; class Alphaproteobacteria; order Rhodobacterales; family Rhodobacteraceae; genus Aliiroseovarius; species Aliiroseovarius lamellibrachiae. The sequence continues at coordinate 380,245 of NZ_JAHEVJ010000001.1, read as the reverse complement.
TTTAGGCGACGCGCCTTTGACCCGAGACAGGGGAAAGGCAGGGCACTTTAGATCAGCCTAGCGCGAAGATGCGTAGTTTTGAATAGGTTATTCGTCGCAGGTCGCGATGACCAGTCACGCGCCTGCGGAAACTGGGGCCATATTCGATTTGGACAGCATACTGTGATGTCGCCGATCGCTCAGGTCCCTGAACGGATTGGTCACCTTGCGGCTAGACATGTGACGAAAAAGGCGAGCCACGGAAGCTCGCCTTAATGATTTTTAGTTTAATTCCAGCGTGTTACCGCGAAACATGTACACAGCACGGCGCATGACGCACGACGCGTGCGGCCGTTGACCCAAGGAAGAAATCCGTCAAGCCAGGGCGGTGGGATGCCACCACAATACAGTCCACATCGTGATGTGTCGCATATTCGACAATCGCGTGGCCGGCATGGCCCGACACGACCTTGGCGGTCACACCCTCGATCCCATCCAGCTCGCCTTTCAGGCGCTCTTCCAACTGTTGTGCATTGTCTTCAATCTGGCCCACCGGAAGATATTGCGCCACATACGAAGGCACCTCTTCCATCACATGCAGGGCCGTAATTTTCGCACCTTCATCCGCCAAAACCTTAGCGATTTTAAGGGATTGGTTGCTGTCGCGCCCATGATCGAGGGCGATGGGAACAAGAATATTTTTATACATGACAGAGCTCCTTTTTTTTGCGCTCACTTCCGTCTTTGGCCCGATTTTACGTGGCCTGCATGTTGCTCACCATGATGCAGGTCAAACCATCCGCAGGGGTCAAAACGGCAAGCCCACATAGTTTTCAGCCAAGGTCTGAAGCGCCGCGTCCGATGACAAAAGGTATTCTAAATCAGTATCTTGCAATCTCTGATCATAGGCGTCGCTGTCTGGAAAGTGATGCAAGAGCATGGTCATCCACCAGCTGAACCGTTGCGCTTTCCACACCCGCGCCAAGGCCTTTTCACTGTATTGTTCAAGCCCGGTGCTGTCGCCGTTTACATAATGATCAACCATCCCGCGATAAAGATAATGGATGTCACTTGCCGCGGTGTTCAGCCCCTTTGCGCCCGTTGGCGGCACGATGTGCGCGGCGTCCCCTGCCAAGAATAAATTCCCGTAACGCATTGGTTCTGCGACATAAGATCGTAGCGGCGCGATGGATTTTTCAATCGAAGGCCCCGTTTCCAAGTCCCTTGCAACATCGTCCGGCAAACGCCGCTTCAGCTCATCCCAAAACGCCTCATCCGACCAATCCTCGGGCCGATCACTCAGCGGCACCTGAATGTAATACCGGCTGAGCACCTGGGAACGCAGCGAACACAGCGCAAAACCCCGTGCCGATTTGGCATAAATCAATTCGGGCGAAACAGGCTTGGTTCGGGACAAAACACCAAGCCAACCAAAGGGATAGAGCTTTTCGTATTCCTTCAGAACATCCCGTGGAATGGCCTTTCGGCTGACCCCGTGAAACCCATCAGCGCCAATGATAAAGTCACAATTCACCCGAAATGTCTCATCCCCTTGCCGGTAGGTCAGATAGGGATTGGCAGTTTTCACATCATGCGGGCGCACATCCAAAGCCTCGTGGATCACCTGCCCGCCCCTCTCGGATCGCGCCTCATAAAGGTCACGCGTCAGCTCGGTTTGGCCATAAACAACCACGCTGTCACCGCCAGTATATTTAGCTAAATCAATATGATAGCGAGCATTTCCATCCGCGATGAAAAACCCCTCATGCACCTCACCCTCAGCGTCCATGCGCGTGCCACAGCCCGCTTCGCGCATCAGTTCGGCAAAACCATGCTCCAGCACCCCAGCCCGAATGCGCCCCAGCACATAGTCACGGGTGTGGCGTTCCAACACGACACTGGAAATTCCTTTTTTATCAAGCAGTTGGCTAAGCAACAGACCCGAAGGCCCACCGCCGATGATGCCAACTTTGGTGGTGATGCTGTTCATAATGCGCTCCTTCGCGTCCGTCGGTTCAGCTTGCGGCAAGATGCGGTAATCTGGAATGGACTGGCGCGCCCATTACTGGTACTTATCGAACATGACACAGATCGAAACCTACACCCTTTTCGGCGAACAAAACGACCTGCCGGACGTGGTGCATTGCGAACCGATTGAGGCCCGCAGTGCGCTGCATGATTGGGAGCTAAAACCCCATCGTCATGGCCGGTTGCACCAGATCCTTTTGCTCAAAAGTGGTGGCGGATTTGTGCAATTTGAAGACAGGACACATGCGCTGCCTGCCGCCTGCCTGGTCTCTGTTCCCATCGGGGCCATTCATGGGTTTCGGTTTAATCCCGGCACGCGCGGCTGGGTTTTAACCCTGTCGGCTGAACTGTTGGATGAACAACTTCAGTCGAGCGAGGGCTTACGCAGCTACTTGCAATCCCCTTTGATACTTGAGAGTTCTTCTGAGTTTCGACAGATTTTCCGCGCAATCGCGGAGGATTACACACACCGTAACTTTGCCCGCGCCCATATCCTGCGCGCCCGCGCCAGTCTTTTGCTGGGTTTGGTGGCCCGAGTGATTTCCAACGATCACCCAATGCCATTTCGCACCGACAGCCCCCTTCAACATCGCTTTGAACAGTTGATCGACAGACACATCACGGATCATTGGGGTGTGGCGAAATACGCCAAACGGCTTGGGGTGTCGCCAACCCATTTGTCCCGTGTCATGCGTGCGGCCACAGGCAAGTCCGCGCGCGCCGCCATTGAGGATCGTTTGATCCGTGAGGCGCGTCGTAACTTGGCGTTTTCGAACCTTCCGATTTCACAGGTGGGATACGCGCTTGGCTTTGCGGATCCCAGCTATTTCAGCCGGGTTTTCACCCGCGCCACCGGGATGAGCCCGCGTGATTTTCGCCGTGGTCTCGACACTCCCGACCGGGAAAAACTGTAAACTGTTTAAAGATTTCAAAGCCAAAACTTTAAACAGTTTAAAGGGGGTAAAACGGGAAACTTTAAAGTTTTCGCGGGTCTCGCACCAAAACTGTAAACTCTTTAACGCCCCCATTTTACCCGATTTCAGAGCATTTCCAGTCCACGTTGTGTCGCTTGCTCGCTGCCTTTCGCTGCGCTCAAACGCAAAATGAAAACTGGAACCGCTTTAGTCGTCCATGCATTCCAAAAGCATGGTCCCCGCCCCGGTGTTTGAAATTGGGATGTGATAATTCTCAGTCAGCAGTTTGACCTTTTTGCCAAGGGCGCCACGCATCATCATCCACATCAGAAACTCGGTGCCTTGCGCGCCTGCTTTTTCAACCAGCTCCATCCGGGTGATTTTGGTCAGCTCTTCGGGGGTGTCGACGATTTTTTCCATGCACATGCGATCAAAATCATGGTTGATGAACCCTGCACGTTCGCCGTCCAACTGGTGGCTGAGCCCACCGGTGCCAAGCACCACAACGGTGATATCCTCGGGCCAGCTTTGCACCGCTTTTCGCATGGATTTGCCAAAGTTCAGCGCGCGGTTCAGGGTTGGGATCGGGTGGATCACCGTGTTGGCCGACACCGGGATCGCGCGGGGCAAATCTTTGTTGTGCGGCGCACCCGGCCAGAAGAGCTGCATCGGCACGACAAAGCCGTGGTCCACCGGCAATTCCTGGCAGGATGTGATGTCGAATTCATCCTCAACCATGCCTTCAATAATATGCCACGACAGCTCCGGCGCGCCGGGAAACGGGTCAAGCTGTGGGATGCCCCAACCTTCGTCTTCGTTCTTGTATTCATGCGCGGCGCCAATGGCAAAAGTCGGCATTTGATCAAGGAAAAACCCAAGCCCGTGATCGTTGTAGATGTTGATCACAACGTCGGGTTTCTTTTCGGCCAGCCAGTCGTGGATCTTGGGATAGCCGTCAAAAAACGGCTTCCAATATGGATCATCCTGCAGGTTATTTGCGATCGCATTGCCAACGGCGGGGATGTGCGAGGTGGTGATGCCCCCAATGATTTTCGCCATTTATTTGCCCTCCGGCTTTGCCTGGTCAAGCAGTTTTTGCTTGAACTCTTCGGTGGTGACGCCGGTTTGCTGGGCGCCCACATCCTGTACCGACAGCTTCCAGATCCCAGCGAGTTTCGCGAGGTAATAGATATTGCCGCCCTCGGCGATCATGCCCAGAACATCCTTGGCGCGTACCGCGATTTTCTGCGCCTCGCTCAACCCGTAGCGGTCCATGAATTCCTCGGGATCGGCCACAAAAGCATCGCGCATATCGGCGCGGTTAAAGGCAAAGCACATCTTATTCAGCCCATAGCCTTTCATCGCCATGCGTCCGTCAAAAATAGTGGTGCCTTCAATATGGGTGTGATGGTCGAAGTCATTGATATCCATTAAGAACCCTCCTGTTCTTCGGGCCAATAAAGGCGCATTGGATTGGCGATAAGCAGCCTCTTCTGCAGCTCATCTGTGGGGGCAATTCGGGGAATATAATCCACCAAAACCCCGTCATCTGGCATATGTGTTTTCATGTTGGGATGCGGCCAATCGGTGCCCCATAAGACGCGGGTGGGAAAGCGTTTCACCACCTCAGCAGCGAAGGGTACAACGTCATCATAGGGCGGGCCTTCTACGGTCAACCGCTCGGGGCATGTGACCTTGGTCCAGATGGTGTCATGGCGCGTCATCAGGTCAAGAAACCGTTTGAAATCAGGATGATCCGCACCTTTGGCCACATCCGGCCGGCCCATGTGATCCACTACGATCGTGGTGGGGAGCTGCGCCAGAAAGGGCTCCAAATCCGCAAGGTCAGCGGCCTCAAAATAGACCACGATATGCCAACCCAAGGGGGCAATTCGCGCGGCGATTTTCAAAAATACCTCACGCGGCGTGGCCTCCACCAAACGGCGCACAAAGTTGAACCGCACCCCGCGCACGCCGGCGTCATGCATCTCGGCAAGCTCCGCGTCCGTAACGTCTGGCCCAACGCTCGCCACGCCCCGCGCCCGCCCGTTTGACGCCCGGCAGGCATCCACCATCGCGCGATTGTCCCGCCCGTGGCAGGTCGCCTGAACAATCACGTTTCGTGAAAATCCCAGGTGATCGCGCAGGGCAAAAAGCTGGTCCTTGCCCGCGTCACAAGGGGTGTATTTCCGCTCCGGCGCAAAGGGAAATTTCGCCGCCGGCCCAAACACATGGCAATGGGCATCCACGGCCCCAGTCGGGAGTTTAAAGCCAGGTTTTTTGGGGTTTGGGTGAAATTCTAACCAATCAGGATCCATTTGGCTCATGCAAAAATCTCCCCATCCATCAGCTTTCGTGCAGTGCGTAAAATCGCGGCGTGTTGCAGCTTACCACCCTCGTGCGTGATCTTAACCGCCGTGATGCCCGTTGGATGCTCAATGCCCAAAGTCGGACTGTCCTTTGTGTCACATTTCGCGATCTCATGGGCCACTGTTCCGGGGGTCACACAGGCGGTCGCGACACTGACCGCCGCCAAAACACCGATGCCTTTATGCACCCGATGCGGGATAAAACTGCGCGTGGAAATGGCACCGGATATGGCGGGGCTGATCAAGGTCATTTTGGGCACAGAACTGTTGGTCACATCCCCCAAATTCATCATCTCTCCGCACGCCAGTCGCAACGATTCAAGACGTGTTTTCAAGGCAGTATCGGCCTCCAACACCTCTGGATCCTCTGACCCAGAAAGCCCTAAACCCACAGCCCCAATCAACACGCAAGGCATGCCCGCATCAATCATCGTGACGGGTACACCATCCACCACATCGCATGTATTCCCGCTGGGAAAAAGCGCACCACAGCTGGCCCCGGCCGTGTCCCGAAACGCCACAGAAATCGGCGCGGCAGTACCCGGCACACCGTCAATTTGCGCCTCCCCATCATAACGCACCACCCCGCCAGGGGTGTCCACCATAACATCCGCAATCTGCCCCGAATTCACCATCAAAACACTGACCGGAGTGACGCCATCGCGCGCCGCAACCAGCCCCCGTTCAATCGCAAACGGGCCAACCCCTGCAAGGATATTGCCACAGTTTTGCGCATCCGACACCACGGCGCGGTCCACAAACACCTGCAAAAACAAATACTCCACATCGACGTCAGGCCGGTCAGAGCCGCTCACCATCGCCACCTTTGACGTCAGCGGATCGCCCCCCCCCATGCCGTCGATTTGCCGGGGGTCGGGGCTGCCAAAGGCGCGCAACAAAAACGCATCACGCAGAGCAGAATCACCGGCGGAACCACCGGGCACATCTTCCGCCAGAAAATATCCGCCTTTCGACGTGCCCCCCCGCATCCACATGCACCGCACACCCTCAGACATCGGCCGCCCCGGTGTTCTGTGCACTTTTTCTTGTCATAAATATCTCGGGGGACGCCGAAGGCGGGGGGCAGAGCCCCCGCTTTGATGTGAGCACACTCTTACACATATTTCAGACCCTTCTGCGCCAAACGCCCGCGCATGTCGTAAAGATCAAGCCCCAGTTCTCCGGCCTCAAATCGCGCCCGTTTTGCAACCTCATTTGCTTCGCGCGCACGGCCTTTTTCCAAGACCTCCGCCGCCTCATCCCGGCGCACAACACAGACGCCATCGTCATCGGCCACGATCACGTCACCCGCGTTTACCAAAGCCTCGGCGCAGACCACCGGCACGTTGACCGATCCCAGCGTTTCCTTGATCGTGCCTTGCGCGCAAATCGCTTTGGACCAGACCGGGAACTGCATTTCAGTGAGGTCACGAATGTCGCGCACCCCGCCATCAATGATCAACCCACGACAGCCCCGCGCCTTGGCAGAGCTTGCCAGAAGATCGCCAAAATACCCGGCATTTGAAGGGCTTGTGGTGCCGAGCACCAGAATATCCCCGGGCCTCACCTGTTCCATCGCGACGTGCAACATCCAATTGTCCGCGGGCGGCGCGAGGATGGTGACCGCCGACCCCGCCACCCGCGCGCCGGTATAAATGGGCCGCATGTAACTGGCCAAAAGCCCTTTGCGCCCCTGTGCTTCGTGTACGGTCGCCACGCCCAATTCCGCCAATCCGTCGATCACATTTTGATCGGCGCGCGGGATATTTTGCACCACAAGGCCGGTGTCGCCGGGTTGATATGTCATGCCAACTCATCCACGGTTTGCGGGAACACGGTTTCAAACCCTTCCGCGTACTCCGCCTTGCGCCCACCGGCCATGCCGCCGGAATTGCGTCGGAAATGATTGCCGCGATTTTGGGCAACATTGGTATAGAAGTCCCACAAATGCTCTTGCCCTTGCATGCATTCGATCGCAGCGCGTTTTTTGTCCCACACAGGCGTGATGTCGAGGAACACATCCGGTTTCCATCCCATCTGTTCGGTCTGATGCGGTTCAAACAGGTAAAGTTGCGGCGCGCCCAACACTTTTTCACCGGGTTTATGCCCCCAGGCCTGCGCGATCATCCGGCATTCCAGCGCAAATTGCGTCGTGTTCATATGGTCGGTATTGTAAGGGTCCCAGCGCGAGTGGGACATCATCCATTTTGGCTGGACCTCGCGGATAATGTCCACCATCTGATCTTGCGCATCGCGGTCAAGGCGCAGGGGATAATCACCCAGATCGAGAAAGCGAATATCACGCACGCCAAGGGCACTTGCGGCTTCCTCAGCCTCCTTCCTTCGGGCGGCTTTCACACGCTCAAGTGTCATGCCGTCTTGCTTCCACAGTTTGGCACTTTCCCCGCGTTCACCGTAAGAAAGACAGGCCACTGTGACCTCATACCCCAATTGTTGATGCAGCGCGATTGCACCGCCTGCGCGCCAGACAAAGTCGGCGGCATGGGCGGAAATCACCAAGGCGGTTTTCTTTTCATCAGCGGGTATAGACATGGCGGCTCCTACGAAATCATGGGGTCATCCTAGCCTAACGACGGCACAAATCCCTATTTCAAAGGGCCACGATGCTGATAAGTTTTTGCTATATGTGCTAGACCATGCGGTGGTCTTGTCGTTAGTCTGAACCATGGCCATTACGTTCCTAAACATCCGTCACCTACGTGCTTTTGATGAGGTTGCCACCCGGCGCGGCATCTCTGCCGCTGCCAAACGGGTGCATCTGTCGCAACCCGCCGTGACACAGGCGATTGCGGGGCTCGAGCGGCAATTGGGTGTGACCCTGTTTGATCGTCGCGCAGGCGGGATGTTTCTGACCGAAGCGGGCGCGTTGTTGCACCCACGGGTTCAGGCGATGTTTGCGCAATTGGCGGCCGGGGCACAGGCGGCCACCCGGCGCAGGTCGGCACATGAAGGGCCCACACCCTCGCCTGGGTTTTACCTGCACAGCACGTCCGCGCAGCTGCGCGCGTTGATTGCCATTGGCGCATCCGGCAGTTTTTCCCTTGCTGCCCAAAGCCTTGGCATTTCGCAACCCTCGGTTCACCGGGCCGGGCGGGATTTGGAAAGTCGCGCGGGGGTGGCGTTTTTTACGCAGTCGCGGCGCGGGGTGGAGTTAAGCGAGGCGGGGGACATCTTTGCGCGTGCGGTGCAATTGGCGCACGCCAACCTGCAGCAGGGGTTGGATGAGGTGGCGCATTTGGCCGGCCGCGATACAACCCGCATTCGCATTGGCGCCCTGCCCCTGCCGCGCAGTGCCATCCTGCCGCGCGCCATTGACCGGTTTTTACACGCCGCCCCCTCGGTTTCGGTACGCAATGTGGATGCACCCTATGACGAGCTGTTGCGCGCGCTGCGTCATGGTGAATTGGACCTGATCATCGGTGCGTTGCGCGATCCAATCCCGGCAGAGGACGTGGTGCAAGAGGTGCTGTTTGAGGATCCGTTGGCGGTGATTGCGTCGCCGGATCATCCGCTTTTAACCGGCGCGCGCCCGGACACAGCCGCCCTGCTGGCGCAGCCGTGGATTGCCCCGCCACTGTCGACCCCGTCGGGGGGATATCTCGCGCGGTGGTTGGGGCTTGAAGAAGGTCACCCGGCGGTGCGCGTGGTCACAAGTTCGATGGTTTTGACCCGCACGCTATTGTTGCGTGGGCCGTATTTGGCGATCTTGTCGAAAAGTCAGGTTGCCCACGAATTGGCGCGCGGCGAGCTTGCCGCACTGGACATTCGCCTGCCCGGCAGCCACCGCCCCATTGGGCTGACGCTGCGCAAGGATTGGCAACCGACGGCGACCCAAGCGCGGTTCATCACAGCGCTGCGCGAGGCCAGCGCGGTTGCATCAAAAACAGCGCGCTATAGCAAAAACCAATAGGACACCGCGTCAATCAATTTCCACGCTCGGTTCACCATGATATGGTCACGTCAGCCGGAAGAAGGGATAATTTATGCGGATTTGTGTGGCGGGCGCTTATGGCGCGTTTGGGCAGAAACATCTGGACGCTTTGGCGCAGATTGATGGGGTCACCGTCACATCGGTGATGGGGCCAACGCGCGCAAAAATCGACGCCTGTGCGGCGGAACGTGGCATCGGCCACGCGGCGACCGATTTGGCCGACTGCCTTGCCCGCGACGATGTGGATGCGGTGATCCTGTCGACGCCAACCGGGCTTCATGCGGAACAAAGCATCGCCTGTATGAATGCCGGCAAACATGTGCTGGTTGAAATCCCGATGGCGGATAATCTGGCCGACAGCCAAGCCGTTGTGAACAAGCAGCGCGAAACCGGATTGGTCGCCATGGCGGGCCAAGTGCGCCGCTTTAACCCCAGCCACCAATGGATCCACAATAAGATCGCGGCCGGTGAATTGACCCTGCAACAGCTTGATGTGCAAACCTATTTCTTCCGCCGCAGCAATACCAACGCCAAAGGCGAGGCACGCAGTTGGACCGATCATCTGCTGTGGCATCACGCCTGCCACACGGTGGATCTGTTTCAATACCAAACTGGCGAGGTCTGCTCGCAGGCGCATGGGTTACAGGGGCCAATCCATCCAGATTTGGGCATTGCGATGGACATGTCGATTGGGATGAAAACTCCATCAGGTGCAATTTGCACGCTTTCACTTTCATTTAACAACGATGGGCCGCTGGGCACGTATTTCCGCTATATCTGCGACAATGGCACCTATTTGGCGCGCTATGACGATCTTTATGACGGTTATGAAAACCAGATTGATCTGTCGGATGTCGCCGTATCCAGCAATGGGATTGAGCTGATTGATCGCGAGTTCATTGCCGCCATCCGCGAGGGCCGCGCGCCCAATGGATGTGTGTCGGATGTGCTAGGCGCGATGCAAACACTTGATAAGATTGAGCAAAGCCTGAGTTGATTAGGGGCGAACGTAAGGGGCGTTGCCCCTCGCGCTCTGCGCTCACCCCAGGATATTTATAGAAAGAGGAAGGGAGCGCGCGCCTTTTCCTCTTTCTATAAATATCCAAATGCGGTTCGGGCGCCACAAGGGGGACGATACGAAGGGCAATGGCGTGTTCACAAGCCTATGTTTCCTTAATGATTTGCCCCGTTTCACGCGCCGAGATTGCTTGACTCTGCGACAGAGACTCAGTAGAGAAATTCCAACTTCCGGGAGTATTGTCACTTCCGGTCCCTTGGCACATGCCGGGATCGCCCCCTGTCAGCGCGTCGCGCCCACAGGGGCGCGCTGCGTTGGGAAGTTCATCTGACCAACACACATAGCGTGCCCACAGGGGTGATACTCGTTTGAGCTTGGTCTTGAGACTGGCCTGCATCAGGGGAACACACTTGGAACTGCGCAGCCCGCCCCCATTTAGGTGGGGAGCAACGGCGAAAGGAGCCGCAAATGTTTGAGAGCCTGTCAGATCGCCTATCTGGTGTCTTTGACCGCCTGACAAAACAGGGCGCATTGTCTGAGGAGGATGTGAAGACCGCGCTGCGCGAGGTACGTGTGGCTTTGCTAGAGGCGGATGTCTCGCTGCCGGTTGCGCGTGATTTCATCAAGAAAGTACAGGATGCGGCCACCGGCCAGTCGGTGACCAAATCGGTCACGCCCGGCCAGCAGGTTGTGAAGATTGTGCATGATGCGCTGGTTGAGATTTTGACCGGCGAAGGCGAACCGGGGGCTTTGAAGATCGACAGCCCGCCCGCCCCGATCCTGATGGTGGGTTTGCAGGGCGGTGGTAAAACCACAACCACGGCAAAGCTCGCGAAACGGCTGAAAGAAAAAGACGGCAAGCGCGTTTTGATGGCGTCTTTGGACGTGTACCGCCCGGCGGCGATGGATCAGCTGGCGGTTTTGGGCACGCAAATCGGCGTCGACACCCTGCCGATCGTAAAGGGTGAAAAGCCCGCAGCCATTGCCAAGCGCGCCAAGCAACAGGCGACGATGGGCGGCTATGACGTCTATATGCTCGACACCGCGGGCCGTTTGCACATCGACGACGTGTTGATGGGCGAGGTTGAAGAGGTCTCGAAAATCGTTGACCCGCGCGAGACATTGTTGGTTGTCGACGGTCTGACCGGCCAAGTTGCGGTGGAAGTGGCCCAGGAATTTGACGCGAAAATCGGCATTTCCGGCGTGGTTCTGACCCGGATGGATGGCGACGGTCGCGGTGGGGCGGCGTTGTCCATGCGCGCGGTCACCGGCAAGCCGATCAAATACGTTGGTCTTGGCGAAAAGATGGACGCGCTGGAGACGTTTGAGCCGGACCGGATTGCCGGGCGCATTCTGGGCATGGGCGACATTGTGGCCTTGGTTGAGAAGGCGCAAGAAACCATCGAGGCTGAACAAGCCGAACGCATGATGAAGCGCTTCACCAAGGGTCAGTTCAATATGAACGACCTGAAGATGCAGCTGGAACAGATGATCAAGATGGGCGGCATGCAGGGGATCATGGGGATGATGCCGGGCATGGGCAAGATGGCCAAACAGGCCGAAGCCGCGGGCATGGATGACAAGGTGTTGAAACAGCAAATCGCGCTCATTCAATCCATGACAAAACGCGAGCGCGCCAACCCGCAGCTGTTGCAAGCCAGCCGCAAAAAGCGCATCGCCAAAGGCGCCGGCATGGATGTCTCTGATCTGAATAAGCTTTTGAAAATGCAGCGTCAAATGTCCGACATGATGAAGAAAATGGGCAAGATGGGCAAAGGCAAGATGATGAAGCAGGCCATGGCGGGCATGTTTGGCAAAGGTGGCGCTGCGCCCGGCATGGGGGCGGACGGCATGGGCGGAATGGACCCAAGCCAGATGGACCCAAAAGCGCTGGAAGCGGCGGCAAAACAGCTTGGCGTCAAGGGCGGCTTGCCTGGTCTTGGCGGCGGTATGGGTCTGCCTGGTGGCCTGTCTGGTTTTGGGAAAAAGAAATAAACATGACCATCACGATCGAAACCCCGCGCCTTATGTTGCGCCCGCCCGAATTGGGCGACTGGGAGGTCATCGCGGCCTTCTTGGGGTCGGATCGTGCCGGTTTTATCGGTGGGCCGTACACGCGCGCCAAAGCGTGGCGTGGGTTTGGGCACATGGTTGGCCATTGGACGCTGCGTGGATTTGGTCTGTTTGTAGGGCTTGAAAAAGACAGCGGCGCGCCGGTTTTATCCGCCGGTCCGTGGTTTCCCGAAGGCTGGCCCGAGCATGAGCTTGCGTGGTCTGTCTGGGACGCAAGCGCCGAAGGCAAAGGCCTTGCCGCCGAGGCCGCCATCGCCACCCGCGACTGGGCCTATACCGAATTGGGGCTAGGCACGCTTGTCAGTTATATTGACGCGGATAACACACGATCAGCCGCGCTGGCAAAACGCTTGGGCTGTGTGATTGACCCAAATGCTCCGCTGATTGACGGGGGCGAAGAGGACGCGCACCAAGGCGCCTATCATGTCTGGCGCCACCCCGCCGCTGATGCCGATGGCAATCCGGGGGCTTATGCATGACCCGTTTGACCAATATCCCAACCCTCACCACGGATCGTCTGACCCTGCGCCTGCCCACTGAGGCGGATTTTGACCTTGTGGCGGATTTCTTTGCCTCAAAAGAGCGCAGCTGGGGCTTTGGTGGCCCGCTCGATCGCACCGGCGCATGGCGCTGGTTTGCCAGCAATCTGGGCCATTTCGCCCTGAAAGGGCACGGGTTTTGGTTCCTTGAAACCGCCGCTGGCGACACGGTTGGCATGGTCGGCCTTTGGGGGCCTGAGGGCTGGAATGAAACCGAGCTGGGCTGGGTGATGTTCGAAGGTTCCGAAGGCAAAGGATACGCGCGCGAGGCCGCGATTGCCGTGCGCGAATATGCCTATGACACATTGGGTTGGGGCGCTTTGTGTTCCAACATTTTCCCCGGCAACGACCGCTCGGTTGCCCTTGCCGAACGCATGGGTGCCACGCTGGAAAGCAACTGGGACAGCCCGACCCACGGCACAGAAATGGTGTATCGCCACCCCTCAAAACAGGAGCTTCAGGTATGACCGATGCCGCCACGCGCGCCGCCGAGGTTTTGAAAGACCACCGCGCCTCGATTGACCGTCTGGACGCGATCCTGGTCTATACTTTGGGCGAACGCTTTAAACACACGCAAGCCGTGGGCAAGCTGAAGGCCGAACACGCCCTTCCGCCTTCGGACCCGTCCCGCGAAGCCAAGCAAATTGACCGGCTAGAGGATCTGGCGCGCCGCGCGGAACTTGACCCGGAATTTGCCAAGAAATTCCTGAACTTCATCATTGATGAGGTCATCAGGCATCACAAACAGCATCAGGAATAAACCTGATCAAACGAAACACTGAAATGCGGGGACCGCACAGAAACGGCCCCACAAATAGCTAGAAAAAAGGAAAACTCTCATGGCTATGAAAATCCGTCTCGCCCGTGGTGGCTCGAAAAAACGCCCTTTTTACCGTGTGGTCGCTGCTGACAGCCGTATGCCACGCGATGGTCGTTTCATCGAAAAACTGGGCACCTATAACCCACTGCTCGCCAAAGACAGCGAAGAGCGTGTGAAACTGGACATGGAACGCGTTCAGTACTGGTTGGATAAAGGCGCACAGCCTTCGGACCGTGTTTCGCGCTTCTTGGAAGCCGCTGGCGTTCTGCCTAAGAAAGACCGTGCAAACCTGAAAAAAGGTCTGCCAGGCAAAAAAGCAACTGACCGTGCAGAAGAAAAAGCAGCGAAAGTTGCTGCGGCGGCTGAAGCTGCGGCTGCACCTGCAGAGGCTGCTGCTGAGGAATAAATCCTCCGGCGACAAAAAGGTGGGGACGAGATCAGAGATGCAGGCCTTTTCAAGTGACTTTCAGTCCGATCTCGAAACCTTAATGCGTTGGCGGCGTGACGTGCGCCGCTTTCGCACCGACCCTGTGGACGAGGCACTTCTGACGGAGTGCCTCGACGCATTTTTGCTGGCCCCTTCGGTGGGGTTGAGCGAGCCGTGGCGGGTGATCCGGGTGGAAAGCGCACGCGCGCGTGCCGCCGCCCTTGCCAATTATTCAGCGGCGAATAAGGCCGCGCTTGCCGGATATTCCGGTGACAAAGCAAAGATTTACGCAAACCTGAAACTGTCCGGGATGGCGGATGCCCCCGTGCAACTTGCGGTGTTTTGCGATGAGGGCACTGACAAAGGCGCGGGGCTAGGTGCTGGCACCATGCCGGAAATGCGCCGCTATTCCGTGGTCACGGCGATCATGCTCTTTTGGCTTGCCGCCCGCGCGCGCGGCTTGGGGCTGGGCTGGGTGTCCATTCTGGATCCCGTCGCGCTGTGCCGCGATTTGGATGTGCCAGACAGCTGGGCCTTGGTGGGCTATTTCTGCCTTGGCTGGCCCGAAGAGGTCGCCGACACGCCAGAGCTGGAAGACACCGGATGGGAAGCCCGCCGCGGCCAATTGCCCATCGACGTAAGATGAAGGCGTGAGGTGAGGAAATGGGTTTGATTTTCAAGCCAGTTCGGACGATCCTAATCCTGGTCGCCGCCTTTGTCGCGGGCGTCCTTTATGAACGAAATTCGGCCACAGACCGCTGCCTTGATGCGGGCGGACGCGTGGCAGACAGTGGCTTTTGCGAAGGTGTGAAATGAGCGAAGATCGGATTTGCGTGGGCGCCCTATCGGGCTCTTTTGGCGTGAAAGGCGAGGTGCGTGTGAAAAGCTTTTGTGCGGATCCCGGTGCGATCGCCGACTATGGCACACTGTGGTCAGAGGACGGCAATGACAGCTATGATCTGATCATCTCGCAACAGATCAAAAGCGGATATGCCGCGCGGATCACCGGTATTTCCACCAAGGAACAGGCGGATGCGACCCAAGGGGTCAAGCTGTTTGCCGATCGGGATGCGATGCCGTCCCTACCGGATGATGAGTTTTATCATGCTGATTTAATTGGGCTTTTGGTGTTGGACACGGGTGGAAAAGAATTGGGCCGGGTCAAGGCCGTGCACAACCACGGCGCGGGCGATGTGCTTGAAGTGATGGGAACAGGCATGCGCACCGGTGCGCTGTTGCCTTTCACTCGCGACGCGGTGCCAACGGTTGATTTGGCGTCCGGACGCATCATCGCCGACCCGCCCGAAGGCGTATTTGCCGACTGATATGCCCCCAGACAGCCCACCCAAAATCATCGTCCACTTCGGGGTACACAAAACCGGCACAACCACCGCCGAAGCCACGCTTGAGGCCAACCGCGATCTATTGGCCCCGGTCGCCCAGATCGTGACCCGCAAGACTTGGCCTGACGTGACCAAGGCCGCCAAGATCCACAGCACAGATCCGTCAACCTTAACGCGGTTTGGCGAGGTTTTCGCCGCGCGGCTGGCCGATGTTGTGTTGGGTGCGGATCAGGCGCTTCTGATCAGCAATGTGGATCTGTCCGGCCAGCTGCCCGGCCATCCAGAGGTGACAAATTACGACGGTTTACCCGCACGGTTAAACGAGATCCAAGGTCAGCTTCTGTCCCGATTTGGCGCGCAAGCACAGCTGCGGTTTGTGATGACAACACGCGGGCCTGCGGCATGGTTGCGATCGCTTTGGGCACAGAACCTCAAGGTGCATCGAGAGGTCAGAAGCCAAGAGGAATTCGCGGAACAATTTGCAGATCTGGCGCAATTTAGCCCGCTGATCAAAGCCATCTCATGCGCCATTTCCCCCGGCACACTTACTGTTGAACCTCTTGAAAATACGTCACTTTTACCAATGGGGCCCGCCACGGCGGCGCTGCGTCCGTTGGGATCTGTGTTGCCCCCCCTCCCGCTTGTTCCGCATCGCCCGATGAAGCAAAGCTTGCCCGAAGAGGCGCTGGAGCTGCTTTTGGGCATGAACCGTTCCGGGGTGTCTGACAAGGCGTTGAAAGAGGTGAAATCCGATGCGATTTACCTTATGCAGAACCTTTAATCGCGAACGACAAACACCTCTGCTGCCATGCGCAAAATGCCTCGCAATCGGCGTTGTTGTTTGGGCGAGCGATCCTCTTTGCGTTTCGGGATTGAAAGCCAATCTTCCAACAGCAAAATCGGGAGCAGATAGCCAAGCGCCGCGTCGGTGTCGCGCGGCGTGCCGTACCCGTCCCAGAAGGCCGCCAAAGGCTCTGGTCCGAAATCAAACCACGTTCCGTAGCGCAGCAAAAACCGCGCGAGATCATGGGCTGGGGGCACCTTGGCAAGCGGTTCGAAATCAATGCCGAAACAGCCATCAGGCCCAAGCAAAAGATTGCGCAAATGCATGTCGCCATGTGAGGCGGCGATCCGGGTCGGCTGACCGCGTGCGCGATCCCCCATCGCCGGAATTTGCGCCGCACAGGTCAGGAAAAGGTCGCGACGTGGTACATCTGGCGCCCGGGTTTCGACCTTATTTTGCAGAGATTTCGCCCAGTTGAGCATCCGATCCGGGTTGATCTTGCGCGCAGGTTGCAAGGTGGCATTGTGATATGCCCCAAGCCATCGGCCACAGCGGCGCAGGATGTCGGGTGCCGCGTCCAAGCCCACTTCGGCAAGGTCCAAAAGCTCGTGGGCGGGGCGGGCGTTTACATGGTGCTGCAAAGCGCTGCGTCCTTTTACATCCACCGACAGAAGGGCGGGCACCATCCCTGCGCCCAGCCTGTCATAGGCAAATTGCTGCGCTGTCGCGCGTTCAGAAAACGCCTCTTCGGTCGCATCGGGATCATATTTCAGGACCAGATCCTGCGTGCCCGCCAGAAGGCGCAACACAATTCGCGTGCTGCCTGGCTGAAGCCGGCAAGACAGAACGCGGGGGGTGGCATCTGACAGCTTTTTCGCCGATGCGCCCAAATGCGGCAGGCGCGCCATTGCCCGCGTGATCAGTTCTTGTTCGGTCATATCTTGCCCCTCAAACGCATGTGCGCGGTGAAAGCATTGTTTGCAATCTGCCCTGTTTGTCGTAGACAGCGCGCATGTCTGACGTCAACAAAAATACCCCCGCCCCAAATGCAACCGTATCTGATACGGCGGTGCCGAAATCGCATGGGCGCCTGTCAATTTCGGCCAGCGTGACGCCGCGCGCGTTAATGACCGACCGTCCCCGTTTGGCGGGCGCTTGGACGGCAAAGATGATCACGCTGTTTCCCGAGGCCTTCCCCGGTGTGCTGGGCGAAAGCCTGACGGGCAAGGCGTTGAAAGACGGGTTATGGGCGTTGGAAACGATTGATCTGCGCATCTTTGGGCAGGGCAAACATCGCAATGTGGATGACACGCCTGCGGGCGGTGGCGCGGGGATGGTGCTGCGCGCTGACGTCTTGGGCCGCGCGATTGATATGGCGCAGTCCGGCGTGCCGGAAAATCGGGATGAATGGCCAATCATCTACATGTCGCCGCGCGGCAAACCGCTGGATCAGGCGATGGCGCAGCGCTTTTCCAAGGCGCGCGGCATGACCGTGCTGTGTGGCCGGTTTGAGGGCGTGGATGAGCGCGTGCTTGAGCATTATGACATCGAAGAAGTCTCATTGGGGGATTTTGTTCTGACCGGCGGCGAGATTGCCGCCCAAGCGATGCTGGATGCCACCGTGCGCCTGTTGCCTGACGTGTTGGGCAATGCCGACAGTATTGAGGATGAGAGCTTTTCCAATGGGTTACTCGAACATCCGCAGTACACGCGCCCGGCAGAATGGCGCGGACATGTGATCCCGGACGTGCTGATGTCGGGTCATCATGGCAAGATCGCCGACTGGCGCCGCGCGCAAAGCGAAGACATCACCAAGACACGTCGCCCCGACCTGTGGGCCGCGCATATGGATGACAAAAAAGACTGAGTTAAGGGGGGAATGGCGGCGCATGGCGACGCGCGCCCTCAGCCGTCTGAGGCGTCAAAGGCTGAGGCTTTGGATGAGGCTTTGGACATGTTCCCCCGCAGCTCCTCCTCCCATTCCTCACGCATCGCGCGGGCGCGTTCCATATAGGGTTTGTTTTCGGTGACCGGCGTGTCGATGTCGTAAAGATCGGCCAGTTCCAGCATGGTTTTACGGTCCATTTCCGCAAAAGCATCAACCATATTTTGCGCCGCAGGGCGCGAGCGGCCCAGGGCTTCGAGCACCGAGCGCGACGCGCGCAGCGAGCCGTCAAAGGTTTCACGGATGATATCACGACAGCCCACCGACCACAGATCATAGACATGTTCGCGGTTGATCGCGCGCGCCACCACATGCACATGCGGGTGAAATTTCACCACATGGCGCACCATATTTGTGATCTCATCTTTGTCGTCAATCGCCACCACCAGCACTTTGGCCTCGTCAATGCCAGCGGCATGCAACAGGTCCGGGCGCGTGGGGTCGCCAAAGAAGACCTTCACCCCAAATTGGCGCAGCATTTGCAGATGATCGGCGCTGTAATCCAGAACCGTGGTGTCATACCCCGCCCCGCGCAGGGACCGGTTGACGATGCCGCCAAAACGCCCGTGACCGGCGATGATGATATTGGCATGACTGTCAATTTCATCCGCCTCTTGTTCTTGCTGACGCAGGTAGCGCGGGGCGAGAACGCGGTCGTAAAGGATGAACAACGCCGGGGTGAGCAACATCGAAAGCGCCACCACCAACAACAGCAGGCTTGCAACGTCGCTTGGGATCACAGCATTGGCAACCGTATAGGAAATCAGCACAAATCCGAACTCACCAGCCTGCGCCATGCCCAGCGCAAACAACCATTTGTCGCCCCCGGACAGCCGGAAAATGCGCGACAGGATCAGCAAGACAGCCGATTTCATCGCGATCAGCCCCAGGGTCAGCCCAATGATCAGACCAAGGTTTTCCCAAAGGAGGACAAAGTCGATACTGGCGCCCACGGTGATGAAAAAGATGCCAAGGAAGATGCCGCGAAACGGGTCAATGTCGCTTTCCAACTCGTGACGAAACTCATTCCCGGCCATGACCACCCCCGCCAAAAAGGTGCCCAGCGCGGGCGACAGCCCGACCATGGTCATCAACAGCGCGATGCCCAGCACCATCATCAGGGCTGTGGTGACAAACAGCTCGCGCAGGCGGGCGCGCGCCACAAAGCGAAAGATTGGCCCGGTCAGATAGGTGCCCGCGATGATCACGCCCGCAATCGCGGCCAAGGTCACGGCGCCATGTTGCCAGCCGTTCAGCCCGGCCACCAGATCAAGGGTCAGCCCCCCCCCGTGGCTGTCGTGATCCGCCCCATGGGACATGACGTCCATCAGCTCGGGCAATGCCAAAAGCGGTAAAAGCGCCAGCATCGGGATCACGGCGATGTCCTGAAACAGCAGCACCGCAAAGCTGGTCTGGCCGCCATCACTGCGCAAAAGTCCTTTTTCCTTAAGGGTTTGGTTGACAATCGCGGTGGAAGACAGCGCGAAGATCAAGCCAATCGCCAAAGACACGGTCCAGGGTTGGCCAAATGCCATTGCGACCCCCATCACCAACGCTGTGGTCACCCCCACTTGCAGACCGCCCAGCACAAAGATGCGCCCGCGCAGTTGCCACAAAGCTTTTGGGTTCATCTCAAGCCCGACAATGAAAAGCATCATCACCACGCCAAATTCGGCAAAATGCTGAAGCGACACCACATCCGCGCCCGCCCATCGTAAAACCGGGCTGATCGCAATGCCCGCAATCAGATAGCCCAGCACCGACCCCAACCCAAAGCGGGCCGCAATCGGCACCGCAATCACACCCGCCAGAAACAGGGTGAAAGTGATCAACATAAATTCAGCAGTCATCGCGCGCGCCTTTTCACTTTATAGTGCAATGTTAAACGATTGTGCCCGCCCTGCACCCCCTTAAATGTTCAGATTTTCGGATCGGTGCCGCGCGGTTCAGACGCCCATTTCCTGCGCCGGTGTGCACGTCAGACCCCATGCAATTCCCCCTTGCGTTACAGGGAAAACAGGCCGAGAACCGGGACTGTAAAACGCTTGCATCCGTCCCCTTATCTGGCCTATACACCGCCTGTCCGCCACTCACCCGAGTCGCGCGGGCCTGTTCTGGTATGGGGCCACGTTCTTTCCGTGGGGCAAACTCGCCGGTTCAGACACCAAAGAAACGATGAATGACCTCTGGCGGGCGCAGATGCGGACCCGATGAAGACGCAGAGCTCTTATACGTCACCAACTTTGCGGACCAACCGCAAGCTAGATAGGAGTGATCAGATGAACCTGATCCAAACACTCGAAGCGGAACAAATCGCTTCATTGGGGAAAGACATCCCTGATTTTAAAGCCGGCGATACCATTCGCGTAGGCTTTAAGGTGACCGAAGGTACACGGACCCGTGTGCAAAACTATGAAGGCGTCTGTATTGCCCGTAACAACGGCAAAGGCATCGCTGGCTCGTTCACCGTTCGCAAAATTTCTTTTGGTGAAGGCGTGGAACGTGTATTCCCGCTCTTCTCGACCAACATCGAAAGCATCGAAGTTGTTCGCCGTGGCCGTGTGCGCCGCGCCAAACTGTATTATCTGCGTGCCCGTCGCGGTAAATCCGCACGTATCGCCGAAGATACCAACTACAAATCCAAAAAAGCCTAAGGAGCGTCGTTATGAAAAAGGATATCCATCCCGATTACCACATCATCGACGTCAAAATGACCGACGGTACGATCTTTCAAATGAAATCGACCTGGGGCAAAGAAGGCGACCAAATGGCGCTGGACATCGACCCCTCTGTGCACCCTGCATGGAACGGCGGCAGCTCGCGTCTTATGGATACTGGCGGCCGTGTGTCGAAGTTCAAATCGAAATACGAAGGCTTTGGCTTCTAAACCACGCCTCTTTCGAAAAAGAAACGCCGTCCCTTGGGGCGGCGTTTTTTGTTTGGGGTGACCATCTCGCGCCTGTGCGGCATTTCCCCTTGATCCTTTTCGGCCAGCAGGCTTTTGTTGGAAAACACCACCAACAAAAGAAGTGTTTCATGCTTTCACGACAGTCTGGTCTTTTTGGTCTTTTCTCCGGCCTCACCCTCGCCCTTGCAGCCTGTGACGCCCATGGAGAAGAGGATTATGATCCCCTGCGCTTTGTCACCCAAGGAACGCAATTGATTGCGACGGGTGAGATTGACAGCCGCAGCCCACAAGCGTTTACCAAAGCGTTGCAAATGGCCCCAGACACTAAGATGCTTGTCCTGCAATACGTTCCGGGATCATTGGATGATGAGGCCAATCTTAAACTGGCGCGGGCAGTCCGTGACAGTGGGCTTGCGACATTTGTACCAAAGGACGGATTGGTCGCCTCGGGCGGCACTGATCTCTTTCTCGCGGGTGTGACACGCACCGCGGTGGCCGGGGCCTGTTTGGGGGTGCACAGTTGGTCTGGCGGGCCAGATTTCCCTTTGGCCACAGACCTTCCGCATGATGATGAAGAGCATGAGAAATACCTAATTTACTACAATGCTATGGGCATCCCCGAGGCCTTTTATTGGTTCACTCTAAAGGCTGCGCCAGCCGAGGGAATGCATTGGATGTCTGCCGCAGAAATCAACACCTATCAGATGACAACTGAGCCGATGGCCGCGGCCGTGCGATCAACGCGCCGCTGCGAGGAACGGTCATAGGCGACACAGCGATGCCCCCCGTGGGGGCACGATAGATTGGCATGTGAACGGGTCGCGCTTATGTGGCGTCCTGCGTGGCGCAAGTGTATTTTCCCGCCAAATCAGGCAAGTAAGCTTCAATCGCCGCCGTTGCGACCACATGGATCTGATCGCCGGATTGTGTGTTCATCCCACCCTTTACGGCGCGCACTTCGGCACGCCCCCTTGGCAGGGTGGCTTGGACAGCGCCCACATCCACCTTGTCCGGCTCTGCCACACCAATCGTCACCGCCACCCGCATGTCTTGGTGATCCAGCCCCAAGGTGGAAAACAGCGTGATGGAGGAATGATGCAGCGCGTCTTGCACCGCGCGACAGGCGGCTTTGGTGTAATCCTGACCGTAAAGATCATTGCCCATGCCCATCTCAAGGATCATGCGTTTCTCGCTCATGCCACCTCCTCCAGATCAAAGGACACGGCAATGGCGGCATTGGCGATCACGGTATGACCGCCCGAGGGTTTGGGCACATCCAACCCGCCGTGTGCCACGGTGATTGCAACCTGACCATAGGGGAAAATCGCAGCAAGTTCAGCGACATCCACCGCATCTGGTTGCTGCACGGCGATCTCAACATCCACCAACATGGCCTCTTTCTCAAAGCCGAAAAGTTCGGCCATATTCACCGAATTGTGCCAAAGCGCATCACGCACCGCCCGCGCCGCGGCCTGTGTGTAATCCATCCGGCGCAGCGACGTGCCCATGCCAAACTCCACCAACACTCGTTTTTTCGCCATAAAGATCCCCTTTTCATGCAAATTGAACGCAAATACCCGCCCAAGCATAGGGCCAAATCGGGGGGACATGTGGGATAATTGGCCTGCAATCCCCCTCTTCCCCCTGACAGATAACGGTTTTATAGTCGCCTTACCTTAAGCTGCAAAAAAACATAACAACCGGGGATGACAGGCGTGGCACATATTATTGTTGTGGGGAATGAAAAGGGCGGCGCGGGCAAGTCCACGGTGTCGATGCATGTGGCCACGGCCCTTGCGCGGCTGGGCAAAAGCGTTGGCGTGTTGGACTTGGATCTGCGCCAGAAAACCTTTGGGCGCTATATGGAAAACCGGCGCGTGACGATGGAAAAAGCGGGGATTGAACTGCCGACCCCGCATTACCAAGAGCTGCCAGAAATTGACCAATCCACCCTGAAGCCCGGCGAAAACCCTTTTGATCGGCGCTTGTCAGAAGCGGTCACCGGCATGGAGTCAGACCGCGATTTCATCGTGATTGATTGCCCCGGATCCCACACGCGCCTGAGCCAAGTGGCGCATTCACTGGCCGACACGCTGGTCACGCCGTTGAATGACAGCTTTGTGGATTTTGACCTTTTGGCCCATGTGGACCCGGACAGCGGCAAGATCACCGGGCCGTCGGTCTATTCCGAAATGGTCTGGAACGCGCGGCAATTGCGCGCCCAGGCCGGGTTGAAACCCATCGACTGGATTGTGGTGCGCAACCGCCTTGGTGCGCAGATGATGCACAACAAGAAAAAGATGGGCAAAGCGGTCGATGACCTGTCAAAACGCATCGGCTTTCGCGTCGCGCCGGGGTTCAATGAGCGGGTGATTTTCCGCGAGCTGTTCCCGCGTGGCCTGACCCTGTTGGACCTCAAGGACGTTGGCGTTGTCGGGCAAATGAACATCTCTAACGTTGCGGCCCGTCAGGAATTGCGCGAGCTTTTGAAGGCGCTGAACTTGCCGGGTGTAGAGGTGCGGATCTGATCCGTCTCTTGCGCATTTTCAGGCTTTGCAGGCCCTATTCTCTACGTCCCTGATATTAGGCCTTTTCTCAGGCCAAGCCCGCGTCTAACCTCGGCTCATGCTGCGTTATATCCTCATCCGCGCCCTGTCTTTGGGCCTCAGCCTTGTGGTGGCCTCTTGGGTGATTTTCGCAATGATCGAGGTGGTGCCGGGGGACCCCGCATCTTTCATGTTGGGCCTGAACGCCCAGCCCGACACGGTGGCGGCCCTGCGCGCGGAATTGGGCCTGAACGGCAGCTTTCTGACCCGTTATTTGGGCTGGATCGGCGGCATGCTCAGCGGGGATTTCGGCACGTCTTACACTTACCGCGTGGCGGTGTCGGAACTGGTGCTGGAGCGGGTTCAGGTGTCCTTGCCCCTCGCGCTTTATGCCCTGATCCTCTCAACGTTGATCGCCGTGCCCGTTGGCATGATCGCCGCCAGCCGCCGTGGTGGCATGGCGGATTTTGGCATTATGGGGGCCACGCAATTGGGCGTCGCGGTGCCCAATTTCTGGTTCGCGATGCTGCTGGTTTTGGTCTTTGCGATCCAACTGCGCTGGTTTTCGGCAGGTGGTTTTCCGGGCTGGGACGCCGGGCTTTTTGCCGGGTTCAAGGCGCTGACCCTGCCCGCCATCGCGCTTGCCCTGCCGCAGGCGTCGATCCTGGCCCGCATCATGCGTTCATCCTTGCTTGAAACCCTGCATCAGGATTACATCCGCACCGCCCGCGCCAAGGGGTTAAGCATGGGCCAAGCCACCCGCCGCCATGCGCTGCGCAATGCGCTCATTCCGGTGCTGACGATCATCGGGCTGCAATTCAGCTTCCTGTTGGCCGGCGCCATCATTATTGAAAACGTGTTTTTCCTGCCCGGTCTTGGGCGGCTGATTTTCCAAGCGATCACCCAACGCGATCTGGTGGTGGTGGAAAGCGTGGTTATGCTTTTGGTCTTTGCCGTGATCCTCGTGACCTTTCTGGTCGACATCACCTATGCGCTGGTCGATCCGCGATTAAGGCGCCGCGCATGAGCCGTTTGCCCCCGCAACTTTGGGTCGGAGCGGGCCTTAGCGCCCTTTTCCTTACCGCTGCCCTTCTGTCCTTTCTCTGGACGCCGTATGATGTGGAGGTCCTGAATATCGCGTCCAAACTGCGTCCGCCGAGTGTGGAGTTTTGGCTGGGCACGGATCATTTTGGCCGCGATATGCTGTCCATGCTGATGGTCGGTGCGCGTACTTCGATTGCGGTGGCAGTGATTGCGGTGGGCATTGGGATTTGCATCGGCGTCCCATTAGGGCTGGCCGCCGCCGCCCGACGTGGATCATGGCTGGACGAGCTGATTATGCGCGGAAATGACCTTATCTTCGCCTTCCCCTCGCTGGTGATTGCGATCCTGATCACCGCCACATTCGGCCCGTCGGCCACCAACGCGATCCTTGCGATTGGCATCTTTAACATCCCCGTTTTTGCCCGTGTTGCCCGTGGCGGTGCGATGAGCATCTGGACCCTTGATTTTATCATGGCCGCCCGCGTGTCTGGCAAATCCATCACCCGGATCAGCGCCGAACACATCTTGCCGAACATCGCCAACCTGTTGATTGTGCAGGGAACTATTCAGTTCTCACTCGGCATTCTGGCCGAAGCGGGGCTAAGTTATGTGGGGCTGGGCGCCCAACCCCCAACCCCAAGCTGGGGGCGCATGTTGGCGGACGCACAGACCATGATTTACACCACGCCGCGCCTTGCCATCACGCCGGGGCTGGCGATTGTGATGATGGTTTTGGGGCTCAATCTGATGGGCGACGGGCTGCGCGATTTGCTCGATCCCCGGATCAGAAGGACGCGCGCATGATTTCCATTCGCAACCTGTCTTTGTCGATCCATGGCAGCCAAATCCTGCGGGATGTGGATCTTGAGATTGCCCCCGGTCAGGTGGTTGGTCTGGTCGGCGAAAGCGGGTCGGGCAAGTCGATGACGGCGCTTGCCTTGATGGATCTATTGCCCCGCGGCGCAAAGGTCGCGGGCGAGATGGACATCGACGGCGCGCCCCTGCCCCACGGTGATGACAAAGCGATGTGCGCCCTGCGCGGCAACCGCATGTCGATGATTTTTCAAGAACCGATGAGCGCCCTGAACCCGGTAAAAACCATCGGCGAGCAGGTCGCGGAAACGCTGATCATTCATGGTCAGGCCGCGCGCGCCGGGGCGATGGAAATCGCCGCACAAAAGCTGACCCGCGTTGGCCTTCCGCAGGACAAGTTTCCGCTGGATCGTTACCCGCATGAGCTGTCAGGCGGGCAGAGACAACGGGTCTGTATCGCGCTGGCCGTCGCGCTGCACCCGGATCTTTTGATCGCCGATGAACCGACAACTGCGCTGGATGTGACCACCCAAGCGCAGATCCTTGATCTGTTGAAAGAGCTGGTGGCTGAGGCGCAAATGGGGCTTTTGCTGATCACCCATGATCTTGCCGTGGTCGCGGGCATGGCGGACCATGTGGCGGTGATGAAATCGGGCGAAATTGTCGAACAAGGCCCAACCGAGGCGCTGTTTCGCGGCATGGCCCACCCCTATACGCGGGCACTTTTCAACGCGTCAAAACACCACCCTGAGCGCACGGATAAGGTGACGGATGCGCCTCTTTTACAGGTTACAGAAGCGGTGCGCGATTATGCCTTGCCCCGCACGTCACTCTTTGGACCCGCGCCAAAGTTTCGCGCCGTGGGCGGGGTGAGTTTCACCCTTAAGAAAGGCGAAAGCCTTGGTTTGGTTGGGGAAAGTGGCTGTGGAAAATCCACACTGACCCGCGCGATTTTAGGATTAGAACCGCTGCAAGGCGGGGAAATCCTGTTGAACGGCCAGCCTGTCACGCCGAAAATGGCGCCCAAACGGCGCGCCGGATTGCAGGTCGTGTTCCAAGACCCTTACGGCAGTTTCAATCCCCGCTGGACGGTGGAGCGATTGGTGGCGGAACCCTTTCACTTGACCGGGCGGCCCGATGATTGGCGCAACCGTGTGCGCGCCGTTTTGGACGATGTGGGCTTGGACGCCGATACGATGCACCGCTATCCGCATGAGTTTTCCGGCGGGCAACGTCAGCGCATCGCCATTGCCCGCGCGTTGATCCTTGAGCCGGAATTGTTGGTGCTGGACGAGGCCGTTTCCGCCCTTGATGTCTCGGTTCGTGCGCAAATCCTTGATCTCTTGGCGGATCTTCAGGCGCGGCGCGGGCTGGCCTATCTTTTCATCAGCCATGACCTTGGCGTGGTGCGCGGGATCACCGATCGGGTGCTGGTGATGCGCGCGGGTGAAATCGTCGAACAGGGCGACACGCGCGATGTGTTTTCGGCACCTCAACACCCTTACACAAACTCGCTGATCGGGGCGGCCCCGGTCATCCCCTCAGCGTGGCAGGAGGCCCAAGATGGACAGTTTATGGTTTGACCCAACCGAGATTTTCGTGGGCGGCGTGTGGCGACAGGCCGAGGGGGGGAAATTGCCGCTTGAGAACCCTTCAACCGGTGACGTGATCTGCGAGATTGCGCGGGGGTCGGCGGCGGATATTGACGCCGCGGTTCACGCCGCCGACGGGGCCCTTGCGGGCGACTGGGGGCGGACCTCTGCGCTGGAACGCGGGCGCATTCTGACCCGCATTGGCCAGCTGGTTTTAACCCGCGTGGACGAGTTGGCCGCCCTTGAGGCCGCAGACGTCGGCAAGCCGCTCTCGCAGGCGCGAAATGACGCAATTGCGCTTGCGCGATATCTGGAGTTTTACGGTGGGGCGGCGGATAAAATCCACGGCGAAACAATCCCTTATCTGGATGGTTACACCGTTTACACCCTGCGCGAACCGCACGGCGTGACGGGCCATATTGTGCCGTGGAATTACCCGATGCAAATCATCGGTCGCTCGGTCGGGGCGGCGTTGGCGATGGGCAATGCGTGTGTTTTGAAACCCGCCGAAGAGGCCTGTTTGACAGCGCTCGCCTTTGCGCGATTGGCCGAGGACGCCGGCCTTCCCGCAGGTGCGTTAAACGTGGTTCCCGGGCTTGGGGCCGAGGCTGGCGCGGCCCTATCAGCGCACCCCGGCGTGCAGCATATCAGTTTCACCGGATCGGTGCCCGTGGGTGGTTTGGTGCAAGCGGCGGCGGCACAGAATGTGGTGCCGGTGACGCTGGAGCTTGGCGGAAAATCCCCGCAATTGGTGTTTGACGACGCGGATCTGGACGCGGCCCTGCCGTTCCTTGTCGGGGCCTGCATTCAGAACGCGGGCCAGACCTGTTCGGCGTCGTCGCGCGTCTTGGTGCAGCGCGGCGTTTACGATCAGGTTGTGGCGCGCATGGGCAAGGCTTACGGCGATTTGCGCGTGGGGCCAGCGGATGCCGATTTGAATGTCGGGCCGCTGATTTCCGCGCGACAAAAAGAGATTGTCACCGGGTTTCTCGCTCAGGGTAAGGACCTGACTGTGGCGGGGCATGGAACGATCATAAATGACGCCCCTGAGGGTGGGCATTTCGTGGCGCCGACCCTTTTTTCCGACGTACCGCCCGAGCATCCCTTGGCGCAGAATGAGATTTTTGGCCCGGTGCAGGTGATCATCCCCTTTGACACCGAAGAAGAGGCCGTCGCGATTGCCAATGGCACCGATTTTGGTCTTGTCGCAAGTGTCTGGTCCGAAAATGGCGCGCGGCAAATGCGGCTGGCGAAACGTCTTCGCGCGGGTCAAGTGTTCATCAACAATTACGGTGCGGGCGGCGGGGTTGAGCTGCCGTTCGGCGGGGTTGGAAAATCGGGCCACGGGCGCGAAAAGGGGTTTGAGGCGCTTTATGGATTTTCCGTGTTGAAAACCGTGGCGGCCAAACATGGGTAATGCCCCCTTAAAGCTGTCCAACGCGGATGCCCGGCGGCTGTGGGTCTGGACCAACGGGCTGGCGGATGCGCCCACCGGGGCCTGTGATCTGATGGGGATCATCGACCGGCTTGGATTTGTGCAAATCGACACGATCCGTAATGTGACCCGCGCGCATAATCACATCCTTTGGTCGCGCAATCAGAATTACCGCGAGGGGGCGGTGTGGGATCATTTGCGCGCGCGTGATGTGTTTGAACATTTCACCCATGACGCCAGCCTGATCGCGGCGGATGTGCTGCCCCATTGGGGGCCACAATTTGACCGGCTGGGGGCCTATTACGCGCGCAGCGAATGGAGCAAGTCTGGCCTTGCCAAGGCGCAGATTGCGCAAATTGTCGATCGCATCCGCGCAGAGGGTGCATTGTCCACCCACGCCTTTGATACCAAAGCAAAAACGCGTGAGATGTGGGCGCGTCCACCGCATAAAAAGGCGTTGGATCAGCTGTGGTATGCGGGGGATTTGGCCACTTGTCACCGCGAAAATTTTGTGAAGTTTTACGATCTGGCAGAGCGTGTGTTCCCGCCCCATTCCCGCAGCGATGACGCACGCGCATTGGCGTGGCTGGGCAAGGCCGCGATGGACCGGATCAGCTTTGGCACCCAAGGGGAAGTGCAGCGATTTTGGGATGTGATGCGCGCAAAAGAGGCGAAGAATTGGATCGCGCAATCGGGGGATTTGGTCCCGGTCGAAGTCACCTGCGCCGATGGATCGTCCTATGCCGGGGTGGCCCATCCTGACATTGAAACGCGGCTGAAATCGGCCCCTGCCGCCACCAGCCGGCTGCGCATTCTGAACCCGTTTGACCCCTTAATCCGCGACCGGATCCGATTGGAAAAACTGTTTGGCTTTGCTTATCGCAACGAGATGTTTGTGCCTAAAGCCAAGCGAATCTGGGGCTATTACGTCTATCCGTTGCTGGAAGGATCGCGCTTTGTCGGGCGCTTAGAGCTGAAGGCGGATCGCACCAAAGGAGAGCTGGATGTCACCGGATTTTGGGCAGAACCCGGGGTGCGCTGGGGGGCTGCGCGGTGGGCCAAGTTGGACGCAGAACTTGTGCGGTTTGGTCGATTTGTTGGGCTGAACAACATCACATGGCAGGTGCCACGCAGGTGAGGGCAACGGCTGTGCGAGCGGCACTTGAAACGAGACAGAATGGGGCGCAAGCTCTGGATGAAACATCTGCGGAGGTCTTACGATGAGACTGGAAGGAAAAACGGCAATTGTCACCGGCGGGGCCTCTGGATTTGGCGCGGGGATCGTGCGCAAATTTGCAAGCGAGGGCGCCGAAGTGATGGTCGCGGATTTGAATATCGATCTGGCGAAAGAGGTCGCGGAGGAGGTCGGCGGGGTCGCGCACCGCGTGGATGTCGCGGCAAATGACAGCGTGGCGGCGATGGCCAAAGCGGCGCAGGACTTGTGGAGCAAGGTTGATATTTTCGTCAACAACGCCGGCATCACCCATTTGCCCAAACCGATGGAGGAGGTCACGGAGGAGGAGTTCGACCGGGTGCTCGCCGTGAATGCAAAATCGGTCTATTTGACCGCGCGCCATTTTGTACCGGGCATGAAAGCGGCGGGGACTGGTGCAATTTTAAACGTCGCCTCCACCGCCGGGCTTAGCCCACGCCCCAACCTGAATTGGTACAATGCGTCAAAGGGTTGGATGATTACGGCGACCAAAACCATGGCGGTGGAGCTGGCCCCGTTTGGGGTGCGCACAAATGCGATTTGCCCGGTGGCGGGCGACACGCCGCTGTTGTCGAGCTTTATGGGCGAAGACACGCCCGAGATGCGCGCTAAGTTTTTGGCAACCATCCCGATTGGTCGATTTTCCACCCCGGAAGACATGGGGGATGCGGCGTGTTTTCTGTGTTCGGATGAGGCCAGCATGGTCACGGGTGTGGCAATGGAAGTGGACGGCGGGCGTTGTATTTAGCGGGGCCAGGGGCGTTGCCCCTCTGCCTGCGGCATTCACCCCAGGATATTTGAGCCAAGGAAAAGGATAACAGCATGAGACCGGGCACGCGGAATTTGATCACCGATGTGGCGGGATTGCGGGTTGGCAATGCCGAGGATCACCATGTGAAAACCGGGGCGACGGTCTTGGTTTCGGATGCGCCTTTTACGGCGGCGGTTCATGTGATGGGGGGGGCGCCCGGCACGCGAGAAACGGATCTTTTGTCGCCGGACAAGCTGGTGCAGCAGGTCGATGCGTTGGTCTTGTCGGGGGGGTCCGCTTTTGGTTTGGATGCGGCGTCCGGTGTGACGGATGCCTTGCGGGCTGATGGCCGGGGATTTCAGGTTGGCGATCAGCGCGTGCCAATTGTGCCCGGTGCGATCCTGTTTGATTTACTGAATGGGGGCGATAAGGCCTGGGACGAGAACCCGTATAAGGGTTTGGGGCGCGCGGCGTTGGGCAACGCGTCTGCGGATTTCTTGCTGGGCAGTTTTGGGGCCGGCACCGGGGCGACGGTGGACAGATTAAAGGGTGGGCTTGGGTCCGCGTCTTTGGTTCTGGACTGTGGCATTACGGTTGGCGCCTTGGTTGCCGTGAACGCCTTGGGCGCGGTCACAATGGGTGACGGGCCTGAGTTTTGGGCCGCCCCTTGGGAGATGGGTCTGGATGAGGGCGGCGAGTTTGGCGCGCGCGGCATGGGGCAACATGACCCGTGCCATGAGCCACGCCCCGAGGCCGCTTTGGGCGAGAACACCACCATCGCGATCATCGCAACGGATGCGGACCTCACTCAGGCGCAGGCCAAACGCTTGGCCACCGCCGCCCATGACGGCATGGCGCGGGCCATTCACCCCAGCCACACGCCCTTTGATGGCGATCTGATTTTTGCGGCGGCCACGGGGGCAATTCCCCTGCCCGACCCCGGATTTGACGCGCTTCGGTTGGGGCACGCCGCCGCAACCTGTCTTGCGCGGGCCATTGCGCGCGGGGTCTATTCTGCGAGTGCCGCTGAGGGGGACACCTTACCCACATGGGCTGACTCCTTCGCCCAAGAGACTGATTAAGAACGTTTTTTGAACAATATGGAGATTGACCAATATGAAGATTGAGATGAATAGATTTTCCGAAACCACCCGAATGTTGATCTGTGTGGCGGCCTTGGGGTTGCCATCGGCTGTGCTGGCGGATGATGTCACAGACACGCTGGAAAGCGCGTTGCAGGCCTATCAGGATGGGGATCTGAAATACGCGATGGAGGAGCTGGACTTTGCCCGGCAATTGATCAAGGCGCAGAACACCGCATCCTTGACCACCTTTCTGCCGGGCGCGCCTGAGGGGTGGACACGCGAAGTCTCGACCGAGATGACCGCAGGGCTGGCCATGATGGGTGGCGGCGCGGGGGCCGAGGCGAGTTATTCTATGGGCGATCAGCGGTTTACGATCACCTTGATGGCGGACAATCCGATGGTTGGTGCGCTGGCTGGAATGCTGGGCAGTGCCGGATTGATGGGAATGAAACTAGAGCGTGTGGGCCGGATGAAATACCTTAATCAAGACGGTGAACTGTCGGGCATCGTCGACAATCGGATCCTGATCCAAGCCAAGGGGGCAAGCGCGGATGTGATGATCCCAGTGCTGGAAAGCATTGATGTTAAGGGGCTTTCTGGATTTGGTGGCTAAGGTGACACAAGGCGGATGATCATCGAGCTGTCAGGCGCGATAAGATCATCAATCACATCAAAATGATGGCGGTCTGGGGCAATGACCAAATCGGCCTCGTCCCAGGCCATCGCCAAAGCTTGCGCTTGATCGAGAAAGGCGGGGCGTTCATTTGCCCCGACCCAAACGGTGGTGGTCACCCCACGGGTCTTTGGGTTCAGGGTCGGGCTTTCGGCCGCCGCCTCTGCCGCGTCCAGTTGCAATGTCTCGTTCATTGAGGTTTGCATCAGCGGGCGCAAATCCCCCACAGGCGAGATTGACAAGATGTGCTGCACGCGGTTCGCGCAGGCCAGCGGCACATCGGTGCAATTCATCCGGGCCACCAAATGCCCGCCTGCTGAATGGCCCGCAAGCAGGATTGGCCCCGGCACCTCGCGCGCAATCACATCAATCGCGGTGGCGACCTCGGTTGTGATCTGCGAAATCCGCGCATTGGGGGCCAAAGTGTAAGACGGCATCGCCACGGCCCAGCCCTGCGCCAGTGCCCCTGCGGCCAGATGGGAGAAATCCTTGCGCCCAAACGCCATCCAATAGCCGCCGTGCACAAAGATCATCACCCCCTTTGGCGCATCCTCTGGCAGAAAGAAATCATACCTGTTCGCAGATTCTTCGCCATAGTCCTGATCCAACCGAAGGATCTTGTGCGTGGCGCGGTGGTTGGCGGCCAGTTTCTTCCATTTTTTTGGGTAATCCGCACCATTCGGGATGAAATCCGAATTTGCATAGGCTATGTCGAGATCCATGGGAGAGGCCCTATTTTATGTAACGTGTGAGCGACTGGACTTGAACCGCAGGATGCGCCATCCAGATCACATGTGTTATGGGAGATCAAAATGACCGCCAATGCAAGCGAGCTGAAAAGCCTGTTGAAAGATCCGTCGCTGGTGGAAACCCGCGCCTATGTGAACGGCGAATGGATTTCGGCCGATGATGGGGCCACGTTTGACGTGATCAACCCCGCGCAAGGCAGCGTGATTGCCACCGTCGCGGACCTCAGCCGTGTGGAAGTGGCCCGCGCCATTGCCGCCGCTGACAGTGAAGGCCGCAAATGGGCCAAGCGCACCGCCAAGGAACGCGCCAATATCCTGCGCCGCTGGTTTGAATTGATGATGGAAAACCAAGGCGATTTGGCCACCATTCTGACGGCTGAGATGGGCAAACCTTTGGCCGAAGCGATGGGCGAGATCGCTTATGGCGCCTCGTTCATCGAGTGGTTCGCAGAAGAAGCCAAGCGCATCTACGGCGAGACCATTCCCGGCCATCAGCCCGACAAACGCCTGATGGTGATCAAGCAGCCGATCGGTGTGGCGGCGTCCATTACCCCATGGAATTTCCCCAACGCGATGATCACCCGCAAATGCGGCCCGGCGATTGCGGCAGGCTGTGGGTTTGTGGCGCGCCCTGCGGAATTGACCCCGCTGTCGGCACTCGCTTTGGCGGTTCTGGCGGAACGTGCGGGCATCCCGGCGGGTGTCTTTAACGTGGTGCCGTCCTCGCGCGCGTCGGACATTGGCAAAGAGTTCTGCGAAAACCACGCGGTGCGCAAGCTGACCTTTACCGGGTCAACCGGCGTGGGTCGCATCTTGATGAAACAAGCCGCGGATCAGGTCATGAAATGCTCGATGGAGCTGGGCGGCAACGCGCCGTTCATCGTGTTTGACGACGCGGATCTGGATGAGGCCGTGATCGGCGCGATCGCCTGTAAATTCCGCAACAATGGCCAAACCTGCGTCTGCGCCAACCGGATTTACGTGCAAGAGGGCGTCTATGATGCCTTCGCCGAGAAGCTGAAAACCGCTGTGGCGGCGCTTCCTGTTGGGGACGGGTTGAACGAGGGCATCGCCCTTGGCCCGTTGATTTCAGAGGCCGCCGTGCAAAAGGTGCGCGACCATATTGCGGACGCCACATCCAAGGGCGCCGAAGTGATTTTGGGCGGCAAGGAACACGCATTGGGCGGGCTTTTCTTTGAACCGACCATCGTAAAAGGCGCCACCCGCGAGATGGCCTTTGCCGAGGATGAGACCTTTGGGCCGCTGGCGCCTTTGTTCAAATTCAAAGACGTGGACGATGTGATTGCACAGGCCAATGACACCATCTTTGGGCTGGCTTCTTACTTCTATGCCAAGGACTTAAGCCGCGTTTACAAGGTCGCAGAAGAGCTGGAATATGGCATCGTTGGCGTAAACACCGGCATCATTTCAACCGAGGTTGCCCCCTTTGGTGGGGTCAAGCAATCGGGTCTGGGCCGCGAAGGGTCGCGCCACGGGATCGAAGATTACCTTGAGATGAAATACATCTGCATGTCGGTCTAAGCGGCACAGATAAACAGCGAAAAAGGGGGGCTTTGGCGCCCCTTTTTTATGGCCTTGACCACATCCCCCCTTCCCGCCTAGGGTCGCCGCGCTGCCATTTGGTGGCAACATTCTCAGGGCGGGGTGAAATTCCCCACCGGCGGTAAGGGGGTTTTGGGTCACCGATCAACCTGTCTCGTTTTCAAACGGGATAAGGTTGAAAACGCGGCCATAAAACCAAGATCCCCAAGCCCGCGAGCGCCTCGAGTTTTTTGAAAAACACTTGGGTCAGCAGATCTGGTTCAATTCCAGAGCCGACGGTAATGGAGTGTTTGCGCCTGAAAGTCCGGATGAAAGAGAATGGATATTGGGTCTGCGGGTCCGCCTTTGGCGTGGCCCCTGCCCCTGTCCTTCTGCCTTGGGTCACGAGCGTGAACGAGAAAGGACAACGCCATGATCCAGACGATCCCAACCCCCATCAAAGCCGCAGGGCTGATGGTTTTGGCCGGTGCCACATTTGCACTGGTCAACACGGCGCTTCAGGGTGCCACGATGCTTAACGGGGCCGCAGCCCCCAATGTGACGTTTTGGCAATATTTCATTGCCTTAGGGTTTTACCTTCCCTGGATTTTGCGCCATCGCGGCGCGTTGAAAACCGACCAGATCGGCCTGCATGTGTTGCGGGTGGCACTGGCCGCAGGCGGCGTGCAGCTTTGGACCATGGGGCTGGCCCATGTGCCGATTTGGCAGGCGATTGCGCTGATCATGCTGTCACCATTTTTCGTCACCTTTGGGGCAGGTGTTTTCCTGCGCGAAGAGGTGTCGTTGCACCGCTGGGGGGCTGTTCTATTGGGCATTCTGGGCGGCGCGATTATTCTGGAACCCTGGTCAGATCGCTTTCAGATCACCGCACTTTTGCCAGTGGGGGCGGCGGCCCTGTGGGCGGCAAGCTCGGTTGTGACCAAGTTTTTGACCCACCGCGACCGCACCGAAACGGTGACCATTTACCTGCTGCTTCTGCTCACCCCCATCAACGCGGGGCTGGCGCTTGGATCCGGGTTTACCCTGCCCACAAACGCGATATGGCTGGTCATTGGTGCGGGTCTTTTGACCGCGCTTGCGCAGCATGTGTTGGTGCAGGCCTATTCCATGGCGGATACTGCGTTTTTGCAACCGTTTGATCACTTAAAGCTACCATTCAACGTGATCCTAGGCTTTGTCGCCTTTGGTTTTTTGCCGACCGGATCCATGTGGCTTGGCACGGCGATCATTCTTGGGGCGAGCTTTTATTTGTTGCATCAAGAGCGCACGCCCAAAGCCGCTGGAACGCCCGCGTAAACAAACAGCACAACAAAATGGGCGCGGAGATCACGCTCCACGCCCATTCATTATTCGGCATTCACAGTGCTAGCGGGGGATCACACCTCAACCGCGTTGCTTTCAACGGCTTTGGTGCCATTGATCTCAATCCGGCGCGGTTTCAGCGCCTCAGGCACTTCGCGGGTCAGATCAATATGCAACATACCGTGGGCATGGCTGGCACCTGTGACGCGCACATGGTCGGCCAAATGGAACCGGCGTTCAAAGGCACGGGTGGCAATGCCACGGTGCAGATAAGTGCGTTTTTCATCATCCGGCGTCTTTTTCGCGGTGATATGCAAGGCGTTCTGCTTCACCTCAACATTCAACTCATCTTCCGAAAAGCCCGCAACAGCAACCGAGATGCGCCAGGCATCATCGTCAATTTTCTCAATGTTGTAAGGGGGATAGCTGTCGTGACTGCCATCATTTGTCAAAACGCGATCCATCAGATCAGCGATTTGGTCAAAGCCAACGGTGGCCCGGTTCAGTGGTGTCAGGTCAAAATTACGCATTTGGGTGTCCTTTCTAAAAGCGACATATGTAAGCGCCTTCCCCATTGGGACAGGCATGTTACGGGCCCAACAATCGGCGCCCGTCTCATAGATTTAGGAAGGATATTTTCGGGTTCAAGCCCATCAAAGGATGATCCCCCACCCATTATTCCACGATATCAAGGAATGTCTTCATTTCATCAAGCCGGTCGGTCACATCCGCGGCCTCAATCACGCGTTCAATATCTTTGGCGAACGCCGCGAAGTGATCGACAAAAGCGGTGCCGTGCACCTCGCCGCTTATGAAGGTCAGAGAGGCCACAATATCATCGTTCCGAATATTGACAGTGCAGAAAAGGGCCCTTCCTTTGGCGCGTTCCCAACCGCTACAACTCACCCAGTGGAACGGGATGTCATCATTCTCACTTGGACGATAAATATAGACACCACCCGCAGGCATATCACCGGATTTTTTGGTTACATATTCATGGCTTTCATAAGGAACACCACCAAAGATCCTTGTTCCCTCTATGGGATTAAGCGGGAATGCGCTTTTTAGGCGATCGCTGCCGTCCACCCTTTCCATTACCCGAATATCGGATGAGGTAAATCGAGCGAGCAGCTCAGGGACCGATGCGGGGTTAATCCCAGGAGGAATTGATGCCAAGGAAGGTCCCCTCCGCCCCCACGCGGACGGCAGGCGCGATAATAGGCATCAGCCATTTTCAGGACGATGCCATGCGGTGCGTATTTCTCGGTCGGGTCGCAATAGGGGATGTTTGCTTCAGCGGATGCCGGTGCCACCAAAGAACAAACGGCGGACAACAGCACGGCCAAGATATTTACGTGTTTCATCAGTCCCTTTAGGGCCGAACGAATTTCGCACCGCCATCCGGGTTGGGTTCAATTTGAATGCGGCGCGCGGTGGGCTGGATCGCGTTAAACACCCCATCCGAACTTGCTAAAATAGCGCGCATTTCGGCCAAGGGGGCCTCAAGATTGGTGCCCAAAGACACCGGCATATCGCGCACCGTGGCCTTGGCGGAGATCACCGAAACAATCCGCGCGGTGCCATTTTCCACAACAAAAACAGGCGCACCCGAGGATCCGTAATCCACTTCGCAGGACATCACCAAGACGCCCGATTGGCGCGCTAGCACCTGACACATTTCCTGAAGCGCCGGGCTTTCGGCGCGGTCATGGGCATAAGACACCACCCCCACTTCGGCCCCTTTTCGGGGGCGGTGGAAGGTTTCAAACGGTTTGACCGATGATTTTCGGATCGGCTGATCCAATTCTAAAAGCGCCAGATCATTCACCACGCGCGCGGCTTTGTTGAGGTCTTTGAACTCAAAATTCGGGTGCACAACGGCGCGCCGCACCCCGCGATAAGCCGAGGCACGACCATTGCGCCAGCCGGCCAAAAATTCGATTTCGGTGGGGTCATATTCGCGGCCCGTGGCC
This sequence comes from Aliiroseovarius lamellibrachiae, assembly GCF_018599245.1. Classification (GTDB taxonomy): domain Bacteria; phylum Pseudomonadota; class Alphaproteobacteria; order Rhodobacterales; family Rhodobacteraceae; genus Aliiroseovarius; species Aliiroseovarius lamellibrachiae. Next base: position 342,407 of record NZ_JAHEVJ010000001.1, on the reverse strand, counting down.
TTATCAAACAGGCAATGCCCGGCCGTCAGCACCAGATTTTCGGCAATCAACGCCCCGGTGCAAAAGCTTTCACCGCTCATATTTAGGCGGCCCACGCCTTCCCAGCCGCGATTATCATCAGCGGTCATCATTTTACGTAATGGGGACGGGTCGGAGGCCCCCAATGGGCCTGCAAACCACAGGACCATCGCGAGCAACGCGATCAGTTTCTTCATATCTCTGCCTCAAACCGGGGCTTTTTGCCCTCTTGTCCTTCGACATTAGGGGCAAATCGGGTTCAGGAAAACGAAAAACTGTTAAGGCGTGGTTAATTGGCGATTAATTTCCCCGAAGTCTCAGAAAGCTTGCGCGGCTGCGGCCCACCGGTCGCCCAATCCAAAAGCTCTACCGTATGCACCACAGGCACCCCGGTGCCCGACCCGATCTGCATCATACAGCCGATGTTGCCCGCGGCGATGATCTCTGGCGCTTTTGCCTCTAAGGTTCTGACTTTACGCCGTTTTAACTCTGCCGAGATTTCAGGCTGCATCAGATTATAGGTGCCCGCAGACCCACAACACAGATGGGCGGCAGCAGGTTCCACCACCTCAAACCCGGCCCGTTTCAGAAGAGTTTTGGGGTGTGTTTTGATCTGTTGCCCGTGTTGCAAGGAACACGCAGCGTGATAGGCAACGCGCTTGTTCATCTTGGTTTCCGGGATCTCAAGGGTGATTAACAGCTCGCTCACATCCATCGCCAGTTCGGCCACTTTGGCGGCGTCTTCGGCCAATGGGTCCTGCGCAAACATATGGCCGTAATCCTTGACCGTGGTGCCGCAGCCAGAGGTGTTGATCACAATCGCATCCAACCCCTCGCCGCGCGCCTCACCCATCCACGCGTTGATGTTCGCCGCCGCTTGCGCGTGGCTTGCGTCGACTTTGCCCATGTGATGGGTCAGCGCACCACAGCACCCCATGCCTTTGGCCACCACAACCTCGCACCCCAATCGGGTGAGCAGGCGGATGGTGGCATCATTAATGTCGGTGTCCAGCGCCTTTTGCGCACAGCCCGTCAGCATCGCCACGCGTTTTTTGCGCGCGCCTTTGGCCGGGAACACTTGTGGCTGGTCGTTCTTGCTGGGTTTGGGCAGCTTCGGCGGCGCCATTTCCAGCATCGCGGTCAGGCGCGGGTCCGGCATGAATTTGCGCAAAGGCCGCCCCAGCCGCGCAGCGTTCATCGCAAGGCGAAAACGACCTGGATAGGGGATGATATTGGCAAGCGCCCAGCGCAACAGGCGATCAAACAGCGGGCGCTTATACGTCGCCTCGATATGGGCGCGCGCGTGGTCGATAAGATGCATGTAATGCACCCCCGACGGACAGGTCGACATACAGGCCAGACAGGACAGGCATTTGTCCACATGCTCTACGGTTTTTTTATCCGCGGCACGCCCGGCCTCAAGCATATCTTTGATCAGATAAATCCGGCCACGAGGGCTGTCGAGCTCATCGCCCAAAACCTGATAACTGGGGCAAGTGGCGGTGCAAAAGCCACAATGAACACAAGATCTTAGGATCTCATTGGCGCGTTTGATCGCCGGGTCTTTCATCTGTTCGTCGGTGAAATTGGTCTGCATATTCAGGCCCCCATCAAGCCGGGGTTAAACACCCCGCGCGGATCAAATTTGGCGCGCAGCCCTTGGGTGAGGGCGGCAATTGGTTTGGGCTCTGGCGGGAAAGCGGGTGCCATTTTGCGCGCCTGATCAGCGCCGCGAATAAGCGTCGCGTGACCGCCCAACTTGCTGACTTCCGCGCGAATTACAGCGGCGTGCGCATCCTCGGATGCCGTGTCCGGCAACATGAGCCAGACCAAGCCGCCGCCCCAATCATACAGCGCCTCAGGTGCCAGCGGTGCCAAAGCCGCCACCAGTTCCGGGCCGTCTGAGGGTTTAAGTGAGATGCGCCAGACCGCGCCTTCGCGCCCCGCAAAAGGGGTGACATCGCGCAGTTCCGCCCATTTCGCGGCTGAGACCGCGCCCGTCACCACTTCAAACCCCGGCAGAACACTGTCTTGCAACGCCCCCGCACGGTACGCAACCGAGCCTTCCAGCCCTTCAATGCGCACGCGTGTTTCGCCGTTCACAACCCCCGCCCCTGTCACGTCAAAAGGCGATCCCAAAGCGGCGGACAGGCTGGCAACGGCTTGGCCGGCGCTCTGACCTTGGCAAATCAACGTGGCCTCGGTTTCTGGGATCGACAGGACCTTTAGGCTGACCTCGCTCATCACACCCAAGGTGCCCCAACTGCCGCACATCAGCTTTACAAGGTCATAGCCCGTCACGTTTTTCATGACGCGCCCGCCGTTTTTCAGGATCTGGCCTTGGCCGTCCACAAACCGCACACCAAGACAGAAATCACGCGCCGCCCCCACCTGAATACGGCGCGGACCAGAGGTGTTGGTGGCCATGATACCGCCAATGGTTGGCGTGCCGGAACTGCCCAAAAGCGCGCGGTGATCCATCGGTTCAAACGCCAAACGCTGACCTTCATTGGCCAACATCTCGTTGATTTCGGCGACCGGTGTACCCGCGCCCGCGACCAACGTCAGCGCGCCGGGTTCATACAAACTCACCCCTGAGAGGCCGGCGGTGGACAGTGTCAGCCCCTCAACCGGGCTGCCAATATCACGCGTCCCCCCGCCCTGAATATGCAAAGGCTCTGCCGCGGCGGAAATCAGATCGGCCAGTTCCGCTTCTCGTGTGGGTGTCATCATTTTCTTGCCTCAAATACCTTGGGGTGAGCGCAAAGCGCGAGGGGCAAAGCCCCTCATCCGCGCCGCGTTTCAGTGGTCGACAAAGGAAACACTTTGGCTGGGTTCAGAATCCATTTCGGGTCAAACACATCCTTGACCGCAAGTTGGATTTCCAAATCTTCATCCGTGTATTGCCTGCGCATCAAATCGCGTTTTTCAACGCCCACACCGTGTTCGCCGGTCAGGCACCCGCCAACTTCGACACAAAGGGTGAGGATATCCGCCCCCAAAGCTTCGCATTTCTCAAGATCGCCGGGTTTGTTGGCGTCAAACAGGATGAGCGGGTGCATATTGCCGTCCCCTGCATGAAACACATTGCCGACACCAAGGCCGTATTCCGCGCTCATCTCTCCAATGCGCCTTAACACGAAAGGAAGCTCGCTGACCGGGATTGTCCCATCTAAGCACATGTAATCATTGATCTGCCCCATGGCACCAAAGGCCGATTTACGCCCCAACCAGATCGCGGCGCTTTCGGCGGCCGAGGTGCTTTCGCGCAGTTCAACCGGGTTGTGGGTCTTGGCAATTTTGATGATGCGCGCAAGCTGATCGTCGATCTCAGCGTCCGATCCTTCAACCTCGATGATCAACAGCGCCTCACAGTCCGGGTATCCCGCTTTGGCGAAATCTTCGGTGGCGCGAATGACCGGCCGGTCCATAAACTCGATCGCAACCGGCAGGATACCGGCCTTGATGATGTCCGACACGCAGGCGCCTGCAACCTCATTGCTGTCAAAGCCTACAAGCACCGGCCGCGCGCCTTCGGGTTTGGCCAGAATGCGCAACGTGGCCTCGGTCACGATGCCCAATTGCCCTTCAGAGCCGCAGATCAGCCCCAACAGATCCAGCCCGCCCGCGTCCAGATGCGCGCCGCCAATTTCAACCACTTCGCCGTCGGCCATCACCATGGTCACGCCCATCAGGTTGTTGGTGGTCACGCCGTATTTCAGGCAATGCGCGCCGCCGGAATTCATCGCGATATTCCCCGCAATCGCACAGGCCAATTGGCTGGAGGGATCAGGCGCGTAGAAAAAACCCTCTTCTTCCACAGCGCCAGTCACCGACAGGTTGGTGCGCCCGGTTTGCACTTGGATAAATCGGTTGTCGTAATCCGCATCAATCACATCCGTAAGCCGCGCCACGCCAAGTATGACCGAATCTGCCGTGGGCAAAGCCCCGCCCGCAAGCGAGGTCCCCGCCCCGCGTGGCACAACGGGCACGCCCTCTTCAAAACAGACCTTCATCACCGCCGACACCTCGGCCGTACTCGCCGGCAAAACCGCGCAAAGCGGCGGGCATTTATAGGCCGTGAGGGCATCACATTCATAAACGCGGGTCTGGATTGGGTCATGGATCACCGCCCCTTTTGGCAGCACCGCCTGAAGGCGCGCCACAATCTGGGATTTACGGGCCAAAATCTGTTCACTTGGCTTGGGCATTTGCATTGAGAAAGCCTCGCTATCTGGATTGGTAATAAATTATAACCAATTTACTGATTTGGCAAGCATAGAAGAACAGACTATGCAATTGGTATGACTTTCGCTGATCGCATCGCCCTGTTTTCACCCCTGGATGGTTTCGCCGTCGCCCTGATCCTGACCTCATGGGTTTTGATCGGCTGGCGCATTGAAAACTCATCCTCGACCACCCCATCGGTGTCGTCCCTGATGGCGCAGTATCGACGCGATTGGATGATCCAGATGATCACCCGTCAGCCACGTATTTTTGACAGCGCCATTTTGGGCACATTGCGACAAGGCACCACGTTTTTCGCATCCGCCACGATGATTGCCATCGGCGGCGGGCTGGCGCTTTTGGGCAAAACAGAAGAGCTTCAGGGCGTTGCGCAAAACCTGACCCAAACCAATGCCCCCACTTTGGTGTGGGAGGTTAAGATCCTGTTGGCATTGTTGTTTCTGACCGACGCGTTTTTGAAATTCATGTGGTCGCATCGCTTGTTTGGCTATTCAGCGGTGATGATGGCCTCGGTTCCCAATGACCCCGATCACCCCGCCGCCGTGCCACGCGCACAAAAGGCAGGCGAGCTGAATATCACCGCCGCGCGCAGCTATAACCACGGGCTGCGGTCAGTCTATTTTGCGATGGCGGCGCTGGCGTGGATGATTGGCCCCGGCACGTTGATCGCGGCCACATTGGTCACAATTTTGGTGTTGTGGCGGCGTGAATTTGCATCACACTCCCGCACTATTTTGCTGCAAGGAGACCTGGAATGAGGATCTGTCTCCCGCTGATCGCCTGTCTTGGGTTTGCCCTGCCCGCTTGGGCGGATTTCCCCGTGATTGAGGAGGCAACGCTTAACGGCAACAGCCTGTCGGTCACCCTTAGCCACCCGGACACAGGCTGGGATCACTATGCGGATGGGTGGGAAGTGTTCACGCCTGACGGCACCTCACTCGGCCTGCGTGTTCTGGCGCATCCCCATGTAAATGAACAACCTTTCACCCGGTCGCTTGGCAATATCAACGTGCCAGACGGTGTGACAGAGCTGCATATTCGCGCGCGCTGCAACCGGGATGGATGGTCTGATCAGATGTTTGTGCTGCCGCTGCCCGCACGCTGAGCGGTCCGCGCGCGCCCTTCCCACAGCCACGCCGCCAACATGCCCCCTGCTGCAATCAACAGCCAGACCCAACGCGGCAAGGCGGGGGCCACGCGTAGATCGCGGCTGAAATAGGCGCCGCGCGGGGTATAACCGATCCAACCGCGCCCCGCCGCGACCTGATCCACCCGCACCGGGCGCAATCGTGGCATGCCATCCTCAATGCGCCAGACCCGCCCACCAGTTTCCGTGACAAACGGCGTCAGGGGCACGGGGTCGGCCAAGGGGGCGGCAAATTCAAGCGGGGCCGCCTCGCCCAATACGGCCACAACCGATTGATCGTCTTGCGAAAAACGGTACACCCCAGCGGGACCATTGGGCAAAGTGGCGGTGAAACGGCCCGGGCCGTCCGGCTGCATTTCAATCGGGAACCTCCCCCCATCGGGGCCGATCACCATGAGGTCGCCAACGCTTGGCGCAAGCGTTTGGCGGGTGATCACAACCTGCCCGTTTTTCGCCACCGCCCGCAGCGCCTCTTCCTCAAGCTCAGGTTCGCCCATCATCCAATGGGCCAAACGGCGCAGGAGTTCCAATTGCGGCCCGCCGCCTTGATATCCGCGCGCCCAAAGCCAGACCTGATCGGATCCCAACAGCGCAACACGCCCGTCGCCCACACGGTCCAGCGCCAAAAGCGCGGCCCCTTCGGGCGACTGCATCACCACCTGCCCACCGGTCACATCCAGGTCCTGATGGCGCAGCCACGGTCCCCAGTTGCCGGCCCCATCAAGTGCCTGTGTCACCGGGTGGCGCAGGCCAATTTCGCTCAGTTCAGGCTGCACCACGCCCTCAACCACGCGGCCAGTTGGGCGCGCGGGCAGCACATCCCCCAAAGGTGAACGCGACAGGCTTTCGGCCCCCGAAAACTCTGGCCCCGCCGCCACCAGCACCGCGCCCCCGTCTTCGACATAGTGACGCACGCTTTCCAGATAGATCCCCGGAAGGATGCCGCGCAGCCGGTAACGATCAAAGATGATCAGGTCAAATTCGTCGATTTTCTCGATGAACAGGTCCTGCGTGGGAAAGGGGATCAGGCTGAGTTCATTCACCGGCACCCCGTCTTGCTTGTCAGGTGGGCGCAGGATTGTAAAATGCACAAGATCAACAGAAGCATCTGATTTCAAAAGGTTACGCCACGTTCGCGTGCCAGGATGTGGCGCGCCCGTGACCAATAGCACCCGCAGACGATCCCGAATGCCATTGATGCGAATGGCGGCCTGATTGTTGCGTGGGGTCAGCTCACCATCCAGCGGGGTCAGGGCCAGATGCACCAATGTCTCCCCCCCATGCGTCAATGTCAGCGGCAGGGTCAGATCGCGCCCCGCTGCGACCTGATGGCGGGTCGGGGCGGCCCCATCAATGGACAGAAGAATTTCAGCAGGCTGGTCAGGGGCAGGCCCCAACGCCTCGACGCGCAGGCGCAGGGTGATTTCCTCGCCCGTGACGGCGAAACGAGGCGCTTCGGCCACACTCAATCGGCGATCCCACGCGGTGCGCACGCCGCTTAACAACACATGCGCAGGGGCCGCGAGTGTGGCCACGCGCCCAGTCAATTGCCCCGCGTCTTCAACCGCGCCATCGCCGATCACCACAACGCCGGCCAATTGATCCGCCGGGATCTCGGCCAAGGCGGCGTCCAGATCAGCGGCCATAAGGGTGCCGCGCCCTTCGGCGTCATCCCCCACGCGGCGCAGAACCAGCTCTGCTCCGGCCGATGCTGCGGCCTCGCGAAGCCAGCGCAAGGCCTGTTGGCTTTGCCCAAGGCGCGGACCAAGACTTTGCGACGCGCTGTCATCCACCAATGCCAAAAGCACGTCTGGCAAGGGATCTCGGGTTTCCAACTGTACCGACGGGCCCGCAAGCGCCAGCAAAATTGACACAAGCGCCAGCCCGCGCAGGACCCAGCCCGCCAATCCGCGCCACAGCGCCACGCCCAGAACCATAATTGTGCATCCAGCCAACACCCAGATCAGCCCCATTGGCACCCATGGGGCGAAAAAGATCTGCCAGCCCGTCATCCCCCCCGTCATTGCCCCAACCTTTGCAGCAACGCCGGAATATGCACCTGATCGGATTTGTAATTGCCGGTCAGAACATGCATCACCAGATTGATCCCAAACCGCAGCGCCATTTCGCGTTGCCGGTCCCCCGCCCGCCCCCGCCCGACGGGCAAAAGCGGCGCACCATCAGGGCGCACGGCCCAGGCCCCGGCCCAATCATTGCCGCCAATCATCACCGGGGTGACCCCATCGTTTAGCACGCGGAACGGCACCCCCTCTTGCGCTTCGGCCCCCGGCGGCGCAGCCTCCGCCCAAACCGGCCCGACGTGACGGCCGGGAAAGGCATCCAGCAGATAAAAGGCGCGGGTGACAACGTGGTCTTCCGGCACCGGATCAAGCGGCGGCAGACCCAAAGGCCCGGCAAGGGCGCGCAGTTTTCGCGCCTCGGGTCCATCGCCGCCAACCCCGGCATCGCGCGTGTCAAACAGGATCAATCCCCCCGCCGCCAAATACCGTGAAAGCCGGTCATAGGCCGCAGATGAAGGCTGTGCCTGCGCGCTGGAAATTGGCCAATACAAAATGGGATACACAGCCAGCGGATCACGTTCCAGATCAACCCCGACCGGCAAAGCGGGTTCCACCGACGTACGGATAAAAAGGGCATCAGACAGCCCCTGCAAACCCGCCTGCGCCAAGGCGTCCAGCGCAGCGTCGCCCGTTAAAACATGGGCCAATGTGACCTCGGCGGCGGCGGCGATCACGTCCACTTCGGCGGAGGGCTGTTCTTGCGCGTTGCCCATTGAGGGCAAGATCAGCGGCATGACCAAAGCAAGGGCGACGATCATCCCGCTCGTCTGCGCCGCCTTGCGCCGCGCCAAATTTCCGGTGATCCAAAGCGTTGCAACCACGTCGATCAAAAGAAGCGTCAGGCCAAGGCTCAGCACGGGGCCCGACAGATCGCGCAGCCGATCGGTTTGACCCCATTCAGGCACAATCGTTGCGGGCCATTGAGCGGATTTCAGGTGATCGCCCATCGCCAAAGCATTGACCACAGCCTGGCGGGTTTCATCTTGATACACGCCCGGCGGCACGGCGGCGCTGGCGCGGGTTTGAACCGCCTGCTGCAGGGCATGATTGTCGATGGGGCGCACGGGGTCTTGTGCGACAAGCCGTCCGTCCGCACTGAGTTTCCGGGTTAGCTGCCAGACGGGCGGACGATCCGACCTGCCCCCCTCCGCCACGATGACCTCGCCGTTCGTCGCCTGACCTGCGCCCCCCGCGCTGCTTGTCATCAGCCGTTTCAGCATCTCGACAAAGAGCCCGGAGAGGACAAGCGAGGACCATTCCGCATTTGCCCCCACATGCACCAAGATCACCTGCCCACCGCCCAAAAGCTTGCGCGTCACCAGCGGGGTTCCATCGGCCAGTTCCGCCAAAGTGCGGGCCGCGAGATCAGGGTCGGGTTCTGCCAGAACCTGACGTGCCACGGTGACGTCGCTGGGAATATCGAGGCCGTAAAACGGGCTATTTGCCGCAAATGGCGCGAGGGTTTGCGGGCTGCCCCAACTCATCGCGCCACCAACCACACGCCCCCCGGCCCGCAGACGCACCGGAAGCAGCACGTCTTCGCGGGCAAAGCCGCCCTGCGCGCCCTGCCCGCCGCGTGACGCCTGTGCCGCGGCCAGTCGCGGCCCGGCAAAGCGCAACAAAAGCCCGCCATTGGCCACCCATTTGGCCAATGCGCGTTGATCCGGTTCAGCCAGCTTCGGCACGTCAGGCAGGATGATCACATGGGGGCTTGCGCGCAGCACATCGTCGATTTGCAGCGCCTCGATGATTTCGGCGCTTGGTTCAAGGGCCGCACGCAGGAAATGGTCGGGCGACAGGAGCGCCAAGGTCTCATTCTTTTGTGCGCCAATCAGGGCCACGCGGCGACGGGTCAGCGCCTCGCCCACCAATGTCACGCCCCCTGCGCTTTTGGCATCGGGCAGTTCGAACCAGCTGATGCGGTGGCGTAATTCCGGCGGCAGGGACAGGGTGATTTCCGCCTGATCAGCGCCAGCAGCAAATATCGCATCCGCCTGCACCAAGGGGCGCAATTGCCCGGCGGGATCACGGCCCATCCCTTGTATCAAAAGGGTTTTGGCTGGCCCTGCGTGCGCGCGCTGCACGGTGAGCGTTATCTCGCCGTTTGTCATCTGCGCGGGGGGCAATCCGTAAATCGCGCTGTTGGGTTCAAGGATTGTAACGGTGCCTTTGTTGGACCGGCTGTTCAGGATCTCGGCGCGGCCATCGCGGGCAATCCCGTCTGACAGCCACAGAAATTCCCCTTTGGGCAGCGACATAAAAGCGGGCGTGTCGTAAGGGGCATCCCACGCGGCAGGCTGCATCGCGGCCAGTTTTTCACGCCACAGGCCAGCCGCGGAAAAGGGCGCGATTTCAGAAAGATGCGAGCGCACCACAACCGCCATACGCCCCTGTTGCTGGGCCTCAAGAAGCACCTGATCCACCGCATCAACGCGCGCTTGCCAATTGGCGGCTGCGGGCCAGAAGCTGTCGATAAACACCACCAGCGGACCTTTTTGCGCGGCGCGCTCTTGCGGGTTCAAAACCGGCCCCGCAAAGCCAATGATCAGCGCGGCAACTGCCAAAAGTCGCAGCAAGATCAACCACCACGGGCTGCGCTGCGCCTCGGGTCGATCTTCTTTCAAGCCCAACAGCAATGTCATCGCGGGGAACACCCGGCGGATCGGGGCGGGCGGGACGGCGCGCAACAGCCACCACAGCACCGGCAGGGTGATCAGCGCCACCAAGATCCAAGGCGACAGAAATCCGAAAGATGCCAAAGCCCCCATCAGCGCCGCGCCTCTAACGCGTGATACAGCCATAACAGCGCGTGACTTGGCGGGGCAGAGGTGTCATGGCAATGATAGGCCCACGCCCTGCGGCGGCACATGGCGGCAAGCGCATCTTTGCGGGCCGCGAGCCGTTTAAGATAGGGCGCGCGCAGATCGGCGGCCTCTTGTGTTTCCATCTCCAGAACGGCGCCCATATCCTGAAACAGGCTGCGCCCGGCAAAGGGAAAGTCCTGTTCTGCCGGATCGAGAATTTGCAAAAGCGCGCCGTGTACCTTGCGGCTCGCGGCTTGGCTGAGGGCGGCATCCAGCAGGTTTGGGTCGCCCAACCCGTCGGTCAGGAAAATCGCACGGCCCCGCGGACGCAGGTCTTTTGGCACCTCTGGCGCGGCTAACAGATCTGTCAAACGGTCGGGCAACGTCGCCTCAGCGCACAGCGGCGCTCGCGCGGATCCCAAAAATCCAACCCGCTCTCCCGCACGTAAAAACAGCATGGCGGCGGCCAGCGCGATCACCGTGGCGCGCGTGGATTTACTGGGGCCATTTGCATCCGAGCCATAGCGCATCGACAGTGCCGGATCGACCCAAAGTGTGATGGTTTGTGCCGCCTGCCATTCGCGATCGCGGATATAGGCCTGATCCGATCTCGCGGATCGACGCCAATCAATCCGGTGCGCCGGATCGCCCGGTTGGGCGGGGCGAAATTGCCAAAACGCATCGCCTTGCCCTGCCCGTCTGCGCCCATGATCCCCCAGCATCACGGTATCCGCCAAATGGCGGGCGTCACTCAGCAAGGGCGGCAAGCCAGCGGCAAGCGTCGCCGCCTTCTGCCCCAACGCCTGTGGCGCCACCTTTTGCGGCATTTGGGAGTGAGGTCGCGGGGCGAGGGTCACGCGGCCGCGTCCAGCCGGGACAGCGCCGCATCAATCAACGCGCCCAACTCTATCCCTTCGGCACGCGCACCATATCCCAGCGCCATCCGGTGACGAAGCACCGGCCGGGCCAAGGCCCGCACATCGCTGGCATTTGGCGCCAGACGCCCATCCAGCAAAGCCCGCGCCCGCACCAACAGCATCAAGGCCTGTGCGGCCCGTGGTCCCGGCCCCCAACTGACCGCCTGTTTTAACGCATCAGTCGCGGTCGGGTCGTCGGGGCGACAGCTTCGTACCAGATCGAGGATCATCGTCATTACCGCCTCGCCAACCGGCATTTGGCGGATAAGTTCTTGCGCGCGGATCAACCCCTGTGCATCCATCACCTGTTTCGGCGGGCCGGATTGCACCCCGGTTGTGGCCAAAAGAATATCGCGTTCCGCATCGCGCGACGGGTAGCCCACGTCGACTTGCAACAAAAACCGATCCAGCTGTGCTTCGGGCAACGGATAGGTGCCGTCTTGTTCCAGCGGGTTTTGTGTGGCGAGGACGTGAAAGGGTGTGGGCAGATCATGGGTTTGCCCGGCGATCGACACTTCGCCTTCTTGCATCGCTTGCAGCAGGGCGGATTGGGTGCGGGGGCTGGCGCGGTTGATCTCATCGGCCAGCAGAAGTTCACAAAAGACCGGGCCGTGGATAAAGCGAAAATGGCGGGTGCCATCGGTGGCCTCTTCCAGCACTTCGGCGCCCAGTATATCGGATGGCATCAGGTCGGGGGTGAATTGAATGCGCCGATCATTCAGCCCCATCACGGTTCCCATTGTTTCCACCAGGCGGGTTTTGCCCAGCCCCGGCAAGCCGACCAAAAGTGCGTGACCGCCGGACAAAAGGGCCGCAAGCGCCAGTTCGATCACCTGTTCTTGCCCAATAATCCAGGTGGTGATCTCGTCACGGGCCGCAACCAATTGGCCGGACAGGGTTTCCAATTCAAAGACGGCACCAGAGGGGGTCTCGGGTGCGGTTTCAATTACGGTGGTCTTCTGCATGGAATTTCCTCCGAATGAATATTAGGTTGTATTTAAGTCTGAATTCACGCGGGGAACAAATGACAAAAGCGCAATCTGACGGGAAATCGCCGAAAAACACACCAAACCAGACCGCGGAGGGGCTGGCCCAAGCCGCGCGGGCGGCCTCTCAGAAGGGTCCGCCGCCGGTGCATTTGTGGCATCCCGAGTTCTGTGGCGATCTGGATATGCGCATCGCACGCGATGGCACATGGTTTTATCTGGGCACCCCGATTGGGCGCCATGAGCTGGTCAAGCTGTTCTCGTCGATCATTCGAAAAGATGGCGAGGATTATTTCCTGGTGACCCCGGTGGAAAAGGTTGGCATTCAGGTTGAGGATGCACCGTTTGTGGCGCAGGATTTTGAGGTGTCCGGCGAAGGGCGCGAACAGGTTTTGACCTTTACCACCCATGTCGGCGATGTGACGGTGGCAGGGCCGGATGCGCCGATCCGGGTTGTGCGGGATGACGTCACCGGGGAACCATCGCCTTACGTGCTGGTGCGCGCCAATCTCGAAGCGCTTATTGACCGCAAAAGCTTTTACCGATTGATTGATCTTGGCTGTCATGAACCGCATGATGGCGCGCAGTGGTTCGGGCTTTGGTCGGGGGGAAAGTTTTTCCCGGTCATCCCATCACATGAGCTAGAGGTGTAATGCCCAGATTTGCCGCCAACCTAACCTTATTGTTCAAGGAATTGCCGTTTCTGGAGCGGTTTCAGGCCGCCGCCGAGGCGGGCTTTCAAGCCGTAGAGGTGCTTTTCCCTTATGATGATGCCGCCAATTTGATCACCCGACAGCTGGTGGCAAATGGGCTGCATATGGTGCTGATCAACACGCCGCCGCCCAATTATACCGGCGGCACGCGTGGCTTTGCCGCGACCCCAAATGGCCAGGCGCGGTTCCAGCATGATTTCAAACGCACCCTGCGCTACGCCCAAGCGTTTCGCGCCAGCCACATTCATATTATGGCGGGCAAAGCACAGGGCGTCGTGGCGCATAAAACCTATGTCGAGAACCTGAAGTGGGCGGCAAAAACGGCCCCCAAGCAAAGCCTGACCATTGAACCGATCAATACCGGGGATATGCCGGGCTACTTCCTTAGCGACTTCGACCAAGCCGCCGAGGTGATTGCCGAAGTGAACGCGCCGAATGTCGGCCTGCAGTTTGATGCCTATCATGCCGACAGGATCACCGGCGATGTGCTGGCGTGCTGGGCCAAACACCGCCATTTGGTGCGCCATATTCAGGTCGGTGGTATTCCCGACCGCAAAGAACCCATTCGCGGCGATTTTGATTATCCCGCATGGTTTCGCCAATTGGATCGCGAAGGATATAACGGTTGGGTCAGTGGTGAATATCATCCCACGGCCCAAACCGGCGCTGGCCTGATCTGGATGCGCGACGGACTGTAAGAAAATCCCCACGCCTGACAGGCTCCTGACATGATGCTGTCAGGAGGGGGGTGCCATAAGAGCCTTATCAACATTTGATGAAGGATCAAAATCATGACTGCTCACGCCGAAAACCCCCTTGTTGTCTGGACCGAAATTCCGGTGCGCGATTTGGGAAAAGCGATCGCCTTTTACAACGCGGCCTTTGGCTGGAACATGGAAGCCTATGAGGATAGCCCGGTTCCTATGGCTGTGCTTGGTGGGCGGATGAATACCGTGTCCGGCAACCTATATGAGGGCAAGCCCGCCGCCCCGGGCACTGGGAACATCATCCACATTGGCCTAACGGGCACACTGGAAACGGCGATGGATGACTGGGTCAAAGCCGGAGGGGAGCTTATCTCTGATCCGGTGGAAATCCCGCCCGGTCGGTTCACCCTTGCGACGGATCCAGACGGCAACACCATTGGGTTGTTTGAAGCGAAAGCCACATAACCGCTGCCCGCCGCCCACATCAGTTTGGCGGCGGGACAGTCGCGCCTTCACCGTTCGACGACACGAAAGATTTGCCTTGCTGAGCCAATTCAAATCCATCTAGCGGCAGAACATGGCTGGCGCCGGGCCTCCTGACATTTTAGCATCCCTTTACTGCCCAATGTCAGGAGAAGACCTGCGTTGATATGCCAAAGGAGCCCCCATGCGCCGCGCCGATCGTCTTTTCCAAATTGTACAGCTGTTACGCGGTGGACGGTTGACCCGCGCCGCCGATCTGGCCGAGGAGCTTGAGGTTTCTGAACGCACAATTTATCGCGACATCGCCGATTTGATCGGATCAGGTGTGCCAATCGAAGGCGAAGCGGGCGTTGGCTATGTGATGCGTGCGGGCTATGATGTGCCGCCCTTGATGTTCACCCGCGACGAGGTGATGGCGGTGATCGCGGGCACCCGGATGATCGAACGCATGGGGGGGGCCAGTATGGCCAAAGCCGCGCGTGAGGCGCTTGTGAAAATCCGCGCCGTTTTACCAGACACGCTTGGTAGCGAAGCGGACCGGGTGGAAATCCATGCCGGGCCCAGCTTGATGCCCACCGTACGGGATCGCCATTTCATCGACCAAATCGAGGCCGCTGTCAGCGAACGTCTACGCCTGTCGCTGACCTATGCCGATGAAAACGGCGCAAAATCCACCCGCACCATCCGCCCCTTGGGGCTGTGGCTTTGGAAAAACGGCTGGTGCGTGGTCAGTTGGTGCGAACTGCGCGAGGATTTTCGGATGTTTCGCATCGACCGGATTTCCGGGTTCACCACGGGCGAAAAATTTCGGGACGAGCGCGAAAAATCGCTGGTCGCGCTTTATGCAGATCTTGCCAAAAAGGGCATAGATCCAAACCCTTAGCGCGTACCACCGATAGGCTGTGGCGCGGCACAGGCTGTCACCTCCTCTTCCAGATCCAACGTCACATGACCAATGCCGAATTGAGCTTGCAACATCTCTTTCACCGCGGCTTTCACGGCGCTTGCACCTGGCCATTGGGCGGCCGTGACAACCACATGCGCCTCAATCGACGTGACCTCTTCGCTGATCTGCCAAAGGTGTAGGTGATGTATGTTTTCGACACCGGGAATGCCCTCCATCGCGGCCAAAACCTGTTCGGCGTCCAGCCCTTCGGGCGCACCGAGCATCAGGATTCGCGAGACGGATTTCAACTCGCCGAGGCCCATCCAGATAATGTATCCCGCGATGCCCAAGGTGGCGATGGGGTCGGCCAGATACCAGTCAAAGGCGACGACCAGGATGCCCACAATGATGACCGCGACAGACCCAAGCGCATCAGCCACATTGTGCAGGAAGGCCGCACGGATATTGGCACTGTCTTTGGCCATGCGCCAAGTCAAAAGCGCGGTGATCGTGTCCACCAAAAGGGCAATGCTCGCGACGAAGATCACCATCCACCCGGCCACTTCGGGCGGGGCGAAAAACCGCATGATGCCTTCATAGGCGAGGTAAATGCCGATCACGACCAACGTCGTCAGATTGATCAGCGCCGCCACCAGTTCGACCCGTTTATAGCCGAATGTCATCACCGCATCGGTGGGTCTGCGTGCCACTTTTCGGGCGAAAAACGCAATGGCGAGCGAGGCGGCGTCTGATAGGTTGTGGATCGCGTCGGCAATCAGCGCGACCGAGCCGGACAAAAGCCCGCCGATGATTTGCGCGATGGTCAAAAGCACATTCACCGCCACGGCCAGACCAACCCGCAAGTCGCCGGCGTCTGGGTCTATGTGGTGATGGGCGTGACCATGGTGGCTGTCTTTGTGATCATGCGACATTGGATGGCTCCTGCGCGGGGGGTGGCATCAGGGGGGCGGACAGATCAGTCCAACTGCGCCCTCTCACCCATTGGCGCGGGCTGGGGCGCGCGACATCGCGCAAATGGGTGGCAGAGCGTATCGGAATGGTCGACATTGTGGCCTCTTGAATTTTGATCGACTCACACCATATTCCCTCTAGTCCCTAGAGCTTCAAGAGGGTTTTTCATGTTTTCCATCGGAGAGTTGTCGCGCCGCACCGGGGTGAAAGTTCCCACCATTCGCTATTACGAACAGATGGGTCTGATCGCGGCGGAGGCGCGCACGGCGGGCAATCAAAGGCGGTTTTCGAAACAGGGCCTGGAACGGTTACACTTCATTCGCCACGGGCGCGATCTTGGCCTGCCGCTTGAAACGATCCGTGTGCTGGCCGGGATGGACCCCACAGATCACGCCGAAGGGCACCGCATTGCCAACGCGCATCTTGCGGATATTCGTGACCGGATTGCCCGGCTTATGCGGCTGGAGGCAGAGCTGGTTCGGATTTCAACACGCTGTTCGGGTGGCACCGCGGACGGTGACACCTGTTCGGTTCTGGCCGCCTTTGGCGATCATGACCAATGTGACGAGGATCATTGAAACGCCGGCTGGGTTAATGCGCCTCGGCCCAATTCTGCCCCTGCCCCGCATCCACAACCAGGGGCACGTCGAGTTTGATGGCGGGTTCCGCCGCCCCTTCCATCACGCCGCGCACCACGCCGATCACCTCATCAACTGCGGCGTCGTCCACCTCAAAGATCAATTCGTCATGCACCTGTAACAGCATTTTGGTCGGCAGGCCCTTGATGGCGTCCGGCATGCGGATCATCGCACGGCGGATGATGTCGGCGGCGGTGCCTTGGATCGGCGCGTTGATCGCGGCGCGTTTGGCAAAACCCGCCTGCGGGCCTTTGGCGCCGATCTCTGGGGTGTGAATTTGACGGCCAAAAAGCGTCTCAACCCGTTTGTGTTCCTTGGCAAATTCCACGGTGTTATCCATGTATGTGCGAATGCCCGGGAAGCGTTCGAAATAGCGGTCGATGAACCCCTGCGCTTCGGCGCGCGGAATGCGCAGATTGCGGGCCAGGCCAAAGCCCGAGATGCCGTAAATCACACCAAAGTTGATCGCTTTTGCCTGCCGGCGCACGTCTGGTGTCATCTGATCCAGCGGCACGTCAAACATTTCCGACGCGGTCATCGCGTGAATATCGAGACCATCGCGGAACGCCTGTTTCAGCGCGTCAATTCCGGCCATATGGGCGAGAATTCTGAGCTCGATCTGGCTGTAGTCGAGGCTGATCAGGGTGCGCCCCTCGGGGGCGATGAAGGCCTCGCGAATACGGCGGCCTTCCTCAGAACGCACTGGAATATTTTGCAAATTCGGGTCTTTCGACGCCATACGCCCGGTGTTGGCACCGGTCTGAAGATAAGAGGTATGCACCCGACCCGTTTCCGGGTGGATATGATCCTGCAGCGCATCGGTATAGGTCGATTTCAGCTTTTGCAGCTGGCGGTAATCCAGCACGCGTGCGGCAAAATCATGCTCTGCGGCGAGGTCTTCCAGCACGTCGGCAGGCGTCGACCATTGCCCCGTTTTGGTTTTCTTCCCGCCGGGCAATTCCATCTGATCAAAGAGGATCGCACCCACTTGTGCCGGGCTTTGTACGTTAAATTCATGGCCCGCGAGCTCATATAATTCCGCCTCATAGCCTGCCATTTTCTGTGCAAAAGCGTTCGACATCCGGCTGAGCACATCACGGTCCACTTTGATGCCGTTCATCTCCATTTCCGCGAGCACAGGCACCAAGGGGCGTTCAAGGCGTTCATAAACGCGGGTGACACTGGCCGTGTGCAAACGTGGCTTTAAAAGTTGCCACAGGCGCAGGGTGATATCGGCGTCTTCGGCGGCGTATTTCACCGCGTCTTCCACAGGAACCCGGTCAAAGGTGATTGCCGATTTTCCGCTTCCTAACAACGACTTGATCGAAATGGGCTTGTGATCGAGATAGCGTTCCGACAGGATGTCCATGCCGTGATTGTGACGCCCGGCATTCAGCGCATAGGACATCAGCATCGTGTCATCAATGGGCGCCACCGCCACGCCGTTGCGGGCAAAGATTTTGGCGTCATATTTCATGTTTTGGCCGATTTTCAGGATCGCGGGATCCTCAAGCACGGGGCGCAAAATCGCTAAGGCGTCGTCCACGCCCATCTGCCCGTCAGCCAGATCATCACCGCCAAACAGATCATCGGTGGCTGCGGTTTTGTGGAGGAGCGGGATGTAACAGGCCTCGCCCGCCTCGACACACAGCGAGATGCCCACAAGATCCACGCGCATTTCGTCAAGGCCGGTGGTTTCCGTGTCCACGGCGACATAGCCGCGTTGGTTGATCTTGGCGACCCATGCCCGCAGCGCATCGGCGTCTTTCACCCATTCGTATTTTTCAGGGTCAATCGCCGGGGCCCCGGGTGTGGCCAAATCGGGCGTGCCTTCGGGTTGCTTAATCTCGGGGGCCTCGACGCCAAGGCGGCTTGCGACGCGGTTGGTCAGCGTGCGAAACTCCATGTCCGCCAAGAACGACAGGAGCGTTTCAGGCTCTGGATCGCGCAGTTCAAACGAACCCAGATCAATGTCGAGATCCATGTGGGTGTCAAGTTTCACCAGCGCGCGGGACATGCGGATCTGGTCGGCATTGTCGATCAGGGTCTGGCGGCGTTTGGGTTGTTTGATCTCACCTGCGCGCTCTAATAACGCATCGAGATCGCCAAATTCATTGATCAGAAGGGCCGCGGTTTT
Organism: Aliiroseovarius lamellibrachiae; assembly: GCF_018599245.1. Lineage (GTDB taxonomy): Bacteria > Pseudomonadota > Alphaproteobacteria > Rhodobacterales > Rhodobacteraceae > Aliiroseovarius > Aliiroseovarius lamellibrachiae. Next base: position 323,670 of record NZ_JAHEVJ010000001.1, on the reverse strand, counting down.
GATGCCGATGCCGGGCGCGCCGGGCACGTTGTCGACGCTGTCGCCCGCAAGGGCTTGTACGTCGACCACACGGTCTGGCCCCACGCCAAATTTTTCTTCTACGCCTTCGCTGTCGATGCGTTTGTTTTTCATGGGATCAAGCATTTCCACGCCGCCCCCCACAAGTTGCATCAGGTCTTTGTCCGAGCTGAGGATGGTGACACGCCCGCCTGCCTCATCCGCTTGGCGGGCCAGCGTGGCGATGATGTCGTCGGCCTCAAACCCCTCTACCTCAAGACAGGCGATGTTAAACGCACGGGTCGCATCGCGGGTCAGGGGGAATTGCGGGCGCAAATCTTCCGGCGCGGGGGGGCGGTTGGCTTTGTATTCGGGATAGATATCCGAGCGGAAGGTTTTGCCTTTGTGATCAAAGATCACCGCCACATGGGTGGGCGCATCGGGGCCGGTGTTATCCTCAACAAACTTTTGCAGCATGTTGCAAAATCCGGCCACGGCACCAATGGGAAGCCCGTCGGATTTTCGCGTCAGCGGCGGCAGCGCGTGATAGGCGCGAAAGATAAAGGCAGAGCCGTCCACCAGATGCAAATGGCACCCTTTTCCGAAACCAGTCTCTTGGGCACCCATGGCGCGTCTCCCTTAAATCAGCGCCCCCACGCTGGGGACAAAAACGGCCGCAAAGCTGCTGCTTGCGGCCGAAAAAATCTTAACAATCGGCCCTTCAGGCCGCTTTGTCTTGGTGGTCTTTATGCACAAATTTGCAATCGCAATAGGGGCATTCCACCCAGCCATGTTCATTGGGAATTTGCAGATACACACGCGGGTGACCAAGGGCACCTTCGCCCCCGTCACACGACACTTTATAGCTGTCCACAATCTTGGTTTCTGGTGCGGTCTGGGTCATGGGTCCACCTTAATTTGTCCGTTGGGCGCATGATAGCCATCGCGGCGGTGGCGGCAAGAGAGAACGTTATTCGCCCCGCATTTACACGATGCAAACCGCGCCCTGTTGCCCCACGCATGCGCGGGGCGGGCCCGAGTTAGCCGCGTGTTAGGCCCGAGTGAGGCGCGTGTTAGGCGCGGGCAAGCATCCGGCCAAGGGGGCGGCCGCCAAGGATATGGGTGTGGAAATGCGGCACTTCCTGCACGCCATCTTCGCCTGAGTTTGCGATGCTGCGATACCCTGATTGCCCGTCGCCCGGCGTGACATTTTCAAGCTTACAGACCGCGCCGATCGCGCGGGCATAGCCGACGATTTCGGCATCAGATGCTTCGTTTGCGAAATGGTCGTGGTTCACATACCGCCCTTTCGGGATCACCAAAACATGCACCGGAGCCTGTGGGGTGATATCGCGAAACGCCAAGGCGTGATCGTTTTCAAACACGGTATTATTGGGGATTTCGCCGCGCAGGATTTTGGCGAAGATATTTTGGTCGTCATAAGTATAAGGCATGGGGGCTCCGAACGGGTCGATCAATCTGCAAAGAGATGTTCTGTTTCGATGATATCTCGGGCGCGATCTTCGGGGATCGACAAGAAACGTGCAAGGGGGCGGGTGTTGACCTCTATGCTCGCATTTTCGGTGATCCGATAATATTCGTCAAACCCTTCGTCTTTGATCGCATCGCTTTCATTCATCACATCCGCACGAATGGTCGGCAGCAGACGGTCGATGGTTTCTTGCGCGGTGTTTTCGCCCGCAAGTCCGACGCGCATGGCATGCCCCAGAAGATAATCGTCGGTGAAATGGCTTTCGACCTCAAGCAAGCGCGTCATCGACCGATCCGAGAAGAAATCGCGCATCAGGTCGCGGTTGTTGGGGTCCAGACAGATAATCAGCCGGTCGGTTTCATAATAGTCAAACAACATGCGCATCAAGGCCCGGCGGTGACGGGTCCGTTTGCCCAGGCTGGACTGAATTCCGCCCAGATCGGGCATTGGGCAGCTTTCTTCGTCGAACAAATATTCGATCATCGGGATGTTGGTGGCTTGTGTTAACCGCTGCGCAACCCGCTTGCCGATATGCCATTTCTTGGCCACGACAATCAGCAATTCGCGTTCCCGGCCAAGGGTACTTTCCTGTTCCCAGAACCGCGGGGCAAACCGGTGCCCTGCCCGCCCGCGCCCGGTCAGGAATTTAAAGAGCGAGCGCCCTTCGTTGGAGATTTGAAAATTCACCCCTTCCTCCGCATAAAGATCCCCAAGGCGGCGTTTTAGCACATGGGCGTCGGGGCTGATTTTGCGGGCGAACAAGAAATCCTGTGACAAAAGAAGGTCATAGTGGTCGTTATAAAAGGTCACCGGCATGCCGTAATCGGTGAACATCAAGAAGGTGAGCGTGCGGGTTTCGATCTCTTTTTCCGGCACGATATGGCGCACAAGCGTCTGGAAAAACGTCTCATCCGGGATCCAGGTCGAGCGGAAAAACCGCATGACATCTTTGCGTTTCCGGGTGAATTCCAAGATCCATTCGATGGTACGGCGGCGCAGGCACCACCATTGGCTGCCGATCTGCACTTGGATGTCGTGGGGGATCTCACGCGTTAAGTTGAACTTTTTTTGCAAGTTAAAGCTTGTATAAAACAACTTAGGCTGTGCGCGTTCGTTGAAAAAATGGCGGTAGATCAACCGCTCTTCCTTCATCCCGGTCTTGATCCAGTCACTTTCAAAGTAATCAAAGCTCTCGACATAATCCACGTCGTTGTCATCAAGGAATTTATGCGCGTATTCGGCGGATTTGATCGCCATGCAATCGCCGGACACCATGTAAAAATGCGTCGCGCGCGGGAACGCATCCACCGCGGCCTCAACCGCGTAAAGCGTGGCCTGCACCAGCGACCAAGCCCCCCACCCGCATTTGATGCGTTTCTTTGCGAAGGTCACATTGGGATTGTCTTTTAAGGCATCGCGAATACGCGCAAAATGTTCTGGTTTAGCGCGCGCATCAAAGTGTATAGCCATACAATCCCCCGCCGCAGTCAGACGGGTGGCCTGGTTGATGATCGCGTCGGGGTCCTTGTGACACAACAAAATAAAGGCAATTTTCGCCATAAATGTAACCAATCCCTCGTATTAGGCGATATTGTTGCCATAGATAACGTGAACAACCATTGAAAAAACAGCATTTCTTTGCTTTTTTTCTACGAAGAACAGATAGAGAAGCGTAAAGCTGCCATTTTATTGCGCCAAGGAGGCGAGAGCATATGGGTTTTCCCGGCACTTGGATGACGGAAAGTGAAAGCATGGTCTATCGGGTGGTCCCGAAATGTGCCTGCTCGACCATCGGTCAGATCATGTATTATTCGGACCACGGTGAATTTTTCGACGGCGATATCCACGACAGCAAGGATCGCTTGCACAAATGGGCACAAGACAAGTCGCAACCTTTGATCGAAGCCAACGTCAAAGCGCACAATAGCTATGCCTTCACCTGTGTACGCAACCCGTACACCCGCATTTTGTCGAGCTTTTTTGACAAGATTTGCGGCATTCAACGCAATGGCAAACGCTATCGCGGCAACCTTGTGCCGCTGCTCATTCAGAAATACGGGATTGAGGTGGGCAGCCCCGAGGATGATTTTGACTTTGACCAGATCAAAAGCTTTCGCCGGTTTTTGCTGTTTGCCCGCGACACCATTCGCTGGCGCCGTCCGATGGATCCTGACATTCACTGGTCCGCCATGTCCGGCCATGTGTCGACCTTTATCCTGAACGGTGGCCAATACGACAAAATCGTCTGGACCGAAAAGTTCAACGACGGCATGCAGGATGTGATCGACAGCATAGAGACACCGCATAAGGTCGATCTGGGCAGCATTCCCCGCTTTAACGAAAGCGAGGGGCACGGCCCAAAACGCGCCCATCCGGTTGAGGATTACTTTGACGATATGTCGATGCATCTGGTCTATGAAATCTTCAAACGCGATTTCAATCTGTTCAAATATGATTTTGAGAACCCCGCCAACAAAATGCCGATTGGCGAGATTGATTTGGACGAGGTCCACGCGAAACTGGGCGAATAACCCCTGCCCCGAACCACGGATGAGAACACCATGAAAGCACGCGTGAAATGGGCCGAGGCCCGCACCTTTGTCGGCACCTCTGGCACCGGCCATAATATCGTTCTGGGCACCAGCCACGGCGAGGGCGGCACCCCCGGCCCCAGCCCGATGGAATTGATGCTGCTGGGGGCGGCGGGCTGTTCTGCCTATGACGTTGTGTCGATCCTTGAGAAAAGTCGTCAGAATTTTCAGGACGTTCAGGTCGAGGTCGACGCGGATCGGGCCGACACCGATCCAAAGGTATTCACCCGCATCCATATGCATTTCATCATCAAAGGGCGCGGTGTGGCCGACGATAAGGTCGCGCGGGCGATCTCTCTGTCGGTGGACAAATATTGCTCTGCCTCAGCGATGCTTGCGGCCACGGCGACCGTGACCCATGATTTTGAGGTGATTGAGGCGGATTAACCGCAGCGCTCACAATTCCAAACAAAACGGGCCGCCCTTCGCAGGACGGCCCGTTTTTTTTGTACGTTGAACTGTCAGATCAGCCCAACAATCCGTTTTCCTGCAAAAGCGCCTTCAGGTCACGACCCGCGCGTGGGCCAATGTGGCGGATCACTTCGCCCGCCACCAAACAGCCCATTTCGCCGCAGGTTTTCAGATCGGCCCCGGTGGCCAACCCGTACAGAAAGCCCGCCGCAAAACCGTCGCCCGCGCCGGTGGCATCCACCGGCACAATGCGTTCAACCCCCACGCTCACCCGGGTCTCGCCGGACACGATGGTCACGCCGTCACCTGATAGGGTGCAGGCAAACAGCGGGCAAATCTGTGCCGTTTTGACCAGCGCCTCTTCCAGATCCTCGGTTTGCCACAGCGATTTAATCTCGGCCTCATTGCCGATCACATAATCCAGCTCATCTTTGATCAGCGCCAGAAAATCATCGCGGTGACGTTCCACACAGAACGGGTCAGAAATCGCAATCCCCGCCTGCCCACCGGCCGCCCGGCAGGCGCGCGCCATGGTGGTGAAGGCCTCTTTGCCTTTGTCTTTGTCAAAGAGATACCCTTCGAGAAAAACAATCTTGGCATTGGCCGCCACGTCCAGATCCACGTCCTCTGGCCCAAGCTCGGCCGAGATGCCCAGATAGGTGTTCATCGACCGCTCGCCATCCGGCGAGACGAAAATCATCGAGCGTGAGGTGGGCAATTCGCCGCCCGGCACCGGCGCGTTCACAAACCGCGTGCCGTCCATTTCCATCGCTTCTGCGTAAAAGCGCCCCAGCGCGTCATCATGCACACGGCCCACAAATCCGGTTGAAAGCCCCAGATTGCCGACGCCCGCGATGGTGTTGGCCACCGATCCGCCCGCCGCCTGTTTGCGATCATCCATCGCGCCGTAAAGCACCTCGGCCCGGTCGCGTTCCACCAGCTGCATAATGCCTTTTTCAATGCCCATCAGCTCCAGAAAGCTGTCATCCGCCGTGGTCAGAACATCCACAACCGCATTGCCGATCCCGACAACATCATATTTTTTCATAGGTTTTTATCCTCAAACGGGCAGATGTCACGGATCAGACAATTGCCGCAAACAGGTTTGCGCGCCTTGCACACATAGCGTCCGTGCAGGATCAGCCAGTGATGCGCGTGTTGCAGATATTCGGCCGGGATGTGATCCTCGACCGCGCGTTCGACCGCAACGACATCTTTGCCGGGCGCAATGCCGGTGCGATTGCCGATGCGGAAAATATGGGTGTCGACCGCTTGAGTCGGCACGTTCCACCACATGTTCAAAACAACATTGGCGGTTTTGCGCCCCACGCCGGGCAGGCTTTCAAGGGCCGCGCGCGAGGATGGCACCTCGCCGCCGAATTCATCCACCAGAATTTGGCTGAGCTTGATGACATTCTTGGCCTTTTGCCGGTAAAGCCCGATGGTTTTGATGTGCTCGATAAGGCCCTCTTCGCCCAGATCCAGCATCTTTTGCGGGGTGTCGGCGATGGGAAACAGATCTTTGGTGGCTTTGTTCACGCCAACGTCTGTCGCTTGTGCGGACAGGGCCACGGCGACCACCAGCGTGTAGACATTGGTGTGATCCAGCTCGCCTTTCGGCTCAGGCTCGGCTTCGTGAAACCGGCGAAACACCTCGCGGATGTCGTGATAGCTCATCTGTTTTGGCATTTTTCCCATGGCGCATGATATGCCCGCCCGCCCCGCGCCAGACAAGGTGCAAAGTGGCCGCATCCAAGGGGCGGGTCCATATGGCAACAAAAGGCGCAACAATCGGGTCGCACCGGCGCATGGATTGCGGCAAACTGACCCCAACAGGAGAGCCAAGATGACCAACGCGGACGAAAGCTATCATTACCAAATCATCGGTCGTGCGATCAAAGAGATTGATGCCGCCGAAGGAAACTTGTCGCTGGACGAGCTTGCCGCGCGCATCGGGCTGTCGCCTGCGCATTTCCAACGGGTGTTTTCAAAATTCGTTGGGGTCTCGCCGAAACGCTATCAACAGTTCCTCACCTTGGGCCACGCCAAAACCCTGCTGCGCGAGCGGTTTTCGACCCTGGCCACCACCCATTCGGTGGGGCTGTCCGGTCAGGGGCGTCTGCATGATCTGTTCTTGCGGTGGGAAGCGATGAGCCCCGGAGATTACGCCAAGCGCGGCGCGGGGCTGACCATTTTTTGGGGCTGGTTTGACAGCCCGTTTGGGCCGTCTTTGGTGATGGGCACCGAAAAGGGCATATGCGGCATTGGGTTTGCTGAGGAAACCGGGCCGGAACTGGCGTTTCAGGATCTGATCTCGCGCTGGCCAAATGCCAATTTCGTCGAGGATCCGATGTTTCTTCAGCCCTGGGTGCTGGCCGCCTATGACATGGAACCGGGTGAAACGGGCAAGACGCCGCTGCATCTGATCGGGTCCCCGTTGCAGATCAAAGTGTGGGAGGCGCTTTTGACGATCCCGTCGGGCCATGTGACCACTTATGGCGATATCGCGGAGGTGATTGGTAAACCACGCGCCGTGCGCGCCGTGGGCACCGCCGTTGGGCGCAATCCGGTCAGCTGGATGATTCCCTGCCACCGTGCCCTGCGCAAATCGGGCGCCTTGGGGGGCTATCACTGGGGCCTTCCGGTGAAACGCGCACTTTTGGCGTGGGAAACCGCAGATCTGGAAAGCACCGCACCGGCAGCGCGCGCGTCTGACATGGCGTCCAACGCGACCTCTGGTTGAGCGTTCGGCGCGACTACATCAGCGGTTCCCCCTCCCCCAACGTCACCTTCTCTACACAGGCGATCTGTCGCGCATTCTCCCCCTTGTTATTCGATAACAAAGGGGCATCATGTTAGAAATGCGCGAGTTGAACGCATAACCCTAACATTTTCAGGAGCGGCAGAAATGTTTCACGCTAAACCCCTTATTCTTCTCAGCACAATTGCGGTGCTGACCACCACAGCCTGCACCTCGCCAACCGGCGAACTGGGCCCACGCACCAAAAATGGGGTCGTTACCGGGGCCGCGATTGGCGGCATCCTTGGCGCCGTCACTGGCAATGGCAACAAATTGGGGCGTGCCGCTGTTGGGGCTGCGATCGGCGCCGGTATTGGCGGTGCGATTGGCAGCGAGCTTGACAAGCAAGCGCGCGAGCTGGAGCAATCCATTGGCAATGATCAGGTGCAAATCGTCAACACCGGCGAAGCGCTGGTTGTGACCATGCCACAAGACATCCTGTTTGCCTCTGGTAGCTCTGTTGTGAATGGCGGCCTTCGCGGTGATCTGGGGGCGTTGTCGCGCAACCTGTTGAACTATCCCAATTCGACCGTCGAAGTGATTGGTCACACCGATAACGTGGGCGGCGCCGATTACAACCTGTCGCTGTCGCGTGATCGCGCCAATTCTGTGGCACAGGTTCTGTTTGCAAATGGCGTGCCCAGCTCGCGTGTGATCACCATTGGCCGCGGCGAAGACAGCCCCATTGCGTCAAACCTGAACGCCACCGGCCGTCAGCAAAACCGTCGGGTCGAAATCATCATTCGCCCTTACAACTAACATCAGGTGTTGATGAGCACAGAACGGCCGGGTCGCAGATTGCGCCCGGCCTTTTTTGTTTGATATCGCGCGACAGGCAGACGTCGAGCGGAGGCCCTTGCCCATCGGGGCGTGCGCCTTTGTCCGGCAAAGCCCAGATCGAAACCCCTTTCCCAACGGATCCGGCCCCCGCAGCTAAGGGGCTTTCCCATCGCATTTCCCCATCACATTTCCCCATCACATTTCGTTGACGATGGTCGCCCTTAACCTCACGATGCAAAATCGCGTCAACTCGGGGGACCCCGCAGACACAAAGCCAAACTCGTTTCACACGACCGCCCCATTCGCCAACATTCCCTCCTCAGGGCTTGAGCTTGCCGCCCCCCTGTGGTCATATCTTTTGACCAGTTACAAAGGAGGCAGGATGCCGTTTCAGAAGATCAATGCCGGGAAGCTGTCGAAATCTGTGGTGGAACAGATTGAGCTTTTGATTTTGCGTGGCGTGTTGCGCCCCGGTGAACGGTTGCCGTCGGAACGCGATTTGTCAGACCGGATGGGCGTGTCGCGCCCGTCCCTGCGCGAAGCGGTGTCAGAGCTTCAGGAAACGGGGCTTTTGGAAACCAAAGCCGGGTCTGGGATTTTCGTCTCGGACCGATTGGACAGTTCGTTTTCCCCAGCCCTTACCGGATTGCTTTCGCGCCATGACGAGGCGGTTTATGACTATATTGATTTTCGCCGCGATCTTGAAGGCTTGGCGGTGGAGCGTGCCGCGCGCATGGCGTCAGACACCGACCTGAAAGTCATCGACAGCATCTTTAAGAAAATGGAAGCCGCCCCCGCCGGCAAAGGCGCCGATCTGGATGCGGATTTCCATTCTGCCATCGTGGAAGCCAGCCACAATGTGATGATCGTGCATGTGATGCGCGCGATGTATGATCTGCTCAAGCGCGGTGTCTTGTACAACCGAAAGGTCATCTTGCAGATGTACAATACGCGCGCGGATCTGTTGCAACAACACCGCGAAATCAATGACGGCATTCAGGCCCGCGACCCGGCCCGCGCCCGGGCAGCGGTCGAGGCGCATATGGATTATGTTACCCAATCCTACAGCGATTTTCGCCGTGCCGAGCGCAACGAAGAGGTCGCCCGCCTGCGACTAGAGCACGAGCAGGAAAAATAGCGGCGCGCGCGTCACGCGGCGCGCAATCCAAGGCGGGTCAGGATCCGGGTCAAAGGGCAAAACCCGGACAGGCCGGATTGAAACAGATTCAAGCCGACAAAGGCGGTCAGCCAGGACCAGCTTGCTTGTGCGAGGTTGATTTGGCCGGTCAAATGTCCCAGCAGCAAGCTGAGCAGAATGAAAACTCCGGCGATGGACATAGTGGCGCGTTGGGCGTTCATGGGGTGTCTCCTTGGTGTGGTGAAACGTATATATTCCATTTTGGGAATATGTCAACCAAGCCAAAGAAAACCCCGGCCAGAACAGGTCTGGCCGGGGTTAAAATCATGATCTGCAGAATGCTTAGTGAAGCTTGGCTTCGACATCTTTGATGGCGGCGTCGATCAGCGAATTGCCGTCGGCGGCTGTCATCTGTTTGGCGATCACGTCACGGGCAGCGCCCACAGCCACGGTCACTGCGCTGTCGCGCACTTCCTTAATGGCGGCGGTTTGAGCTGAGACAATCTGATCTTCGGCGGCGGCCAGACGGCGCGCAATCGAGGCTTTCAGATCTTCTTTGGCCAGCTCAGCAGCATTGGCAGCTTCTTCTTTGGCATGGGCAACAATGCGCCCGGCCTGATCCGCTACTTCTTTCTGCTTACGCTCGTAAGTCGCCAGAACTTCTTTAGCCTCTTCGGCCAACATCCGGGCATCTTCGATTTCGGACTTGATGCCGTCGGCACGCTCATCGAGCTTGCCCCCCAGCAATTTGTGGACGCCCATATAGCCCAGGAACGTTACAAACAGCAGGAAGGCCAGCCAAACAACCAGGTTGGTGTTTGACAGATCCAACCCACCACCAGCCGCAAAGGCCGGTTGTGCAACGATCAAAGCGATGGGGGCGAGAACGCGTTTCATCATGTTCTTACCCTTTCATCCGTGCGGTCACAGCCGCAGTAACGGTTTTGGCGTCAGCCTTGTGACCCATGGCACCAAGGATTTCCTTGGCGGCATCTTTGGCCACAGCTTTCACACTGTCGACAGCACCTGCGCGGATTTCAGCAATTGCGGCTTCGCTTTCGGCGGCCTTTGCGGAAATCTCTGCATCTGCTTTGGCAGCGGCGGCATCCACCTCAGCCTGAATTTCAGCACGCGCTTCGGCCACGATTTTATTGGCCTCGGTGCGGGCGTCTGCCAGCGCTTGATTATATGCGGCTTCGGCCTCAACGGCTTTTTGCTTCATGTCCTCAGCGGTGGACAAATAGTTGGTGATCCGGGTTTGACGTGCCTGAAGGATCGCCTCGATACGGGGCAATGCAATCTTGGACAGCACGAAAAAGATCACGACCAGCGTCACCACAAGCCAGAAGATCTGGTTTGCAAACGTGGAAAAGTCCAGCTGTGGCATGCCCGCGGCTTCGGCCGCACCATGGGCGTCGATTGCGTGAAGCGCCGCCTCTTGTGCAGCTTCCGTGGTCTGTGTGGTACTCGACATGTCTTGTCTCCTGGAACCGGATTAGATGGGGCGGATCAACAAAGATCCACCCCTTCGTAAGGATGGTTCAGGTCTTAGACAGCGAACATCAACAGCAGAGCAACGAGGAACGAGAAGATCCCCAAAGCTTCTGCAAACGCGATGCCGATGAACAGGGTCGCGGTTTGTGCGGCGGCTGCCGAAGGGTTGCGCAATGCGCCGGCGAGGAAGTTGCCTGCAACGTGGCCAACACCGATGGCTGCTGCACCTGAGCCGATTGCGGCCAGGCCTGCGCCGATGAATTTACCGAGAGCTGCTGCTGCTACGAGTTCCATGATGTTTCTCCTTACGATGGAATTCTTGAATAAGTTAGTTTAGCGGGCTGCAACCGTTGCTTAGTGCGACGGATGCAGAGCGTCTTTCAGGTACACACATGTCAGGATGGTGAACACATATGCCTGGATAAAGGCCACCAGCACCTCGAGTGCATAGACAGCCGAGATGGCGAGGATCGGGAAGAACCCGAACAAGCCCAGTGCTGCGGCAAAGCCGGCGAACACTTTGATAACTGCGTGGCCTGCCATCACGTTACCAGCCAAACGAATGGAATGGCTAACGGGGCGCACGAAATAGGAAATCAACTCGATCACTGCAAGGATCGGACGCAGCGCCAAAGGTGCGGATGAGACCCAGAAAAGGCCCAGAAACCCAGCACCGTTTTTCACAAATCCCAGCACGGTCACAAAGACAAACACGGTCATCGCAAGCACCGCGGTCACAGCGATATGCGAGGTTGGTGTAAAGCTTTGTGGGATCAGGCCCAAGAAGTTGGCGAACACGATAAACATGAACAAGGTCATGATGCCGGGGAAATATTTCACGGCGTCCTTGCCGGCAACATCCTCAACCATCTTGTAAACAAAACCATATGCCATTTCGGCCACGGATTGTGTGCGCGTGGGCACTTCTTTTCCGCCTGCGGTGCCAACCACCATCAAAAGGACGATGCCGACAAGCGCCAGAACCAGCCACAGTGTTTGGTTGGTCGGGGTAAAGGTGCCAATATGCTCGCCACCGAACAATGGTGCCAATTGGAACTGATCCATCGGGTGAATGGCCAAACCTGCATGCTCGGGTGCAAAGATCAGACCCGACACCATCACAATCGCCAAGACGACGAAGAATGCGATTTTGGCGATACCGCCCGAACCTTGTTTTGCGCTTTGATCAGCCACGTGTGTTACCCTTTTCCTCTTTCAAAGGCGCCTCTGGGGTTGGATCCGTGTCCGCGCCCGCCGCCTCCGGTGTCTTTTGCATCTGGGCCGCGGTGCCAAGCATGACTTTCACGCCCGCCGCAAACCCCAACATTATGAACAGCACCATGAAAATAGGTCTTGTGCCAAAGACAGCGTCCAACCCAAATCCGATACCAAAACCGATCCCAAGACCGGCGACCAATTCGATGACCATCTGCCAAGCAAACGAAGCTTGGTTATAGGCCGCGTCATTCACCGGTGCCTCATCCTCGATCCCCTTGGCCTTTTTCAGGCGTGTCTCAAGCGCTTTCAGGCGCTCGGGATCGGGCTCGTCAGACATGGATCACCCCTATGTGAACAGTTGCGCCTTTGCTAAGGGGCAAGACGACATGAGTCAACGCTGTTTAGCGCCAACATCACCCCGCGCAACCCATTGTTTTAAAAGAACTTCCAAAAGAAACCCATTTCTCAGACAGGCCAAACCGCCCACAAATGGCCGTTTTGCGGGATTCCAGCATGTTTAACCATTTGGTTGACGATTGCGCAGGACCCCAATACCCATAAACCATGACAAACGCCGCAGCCCACGCGCTAGATCTTGCCTTCGCCGCCCTCGCCGACCCAACCCGTCGGGCGATCCTGACAATGCTGCTTGAGGATGACATGGCGGTCACAGATGTGGCGCACCCGTTTGAAATGTCGCTGGCCGCAATCTCAAAGCACCTCACGATCCTAACCCGCGCCGGGCTGATCTCGCAGGAAAAACGCGGGCGAGTAAAATGGTGCAAACTGGAACCCGGCGCGCTGAAAGATGCTTCGGTCTGGATGCAAGGGTTTGGCCAGTTTGAACCGGTGAACCTTGATGATTTTGAAAAATTCCTCGAAGTGCAACTCTCGGACGTCTGATCTTTTTCTTGTCTTAAATATCTCGGGGGAGCCGTAGGCGGGGGCAGCGCCCCTATTCCTGCTTAAGCAGCATCACCAACGCCAAAACCGTGAACCCCACACCGACCAAAATAATCGGGCTTGGCCCACCGTGCCCCAAAGCCAGCTCCCATAAAATCACCCAGCTTGGGGTCAGATAGCCATAGGCCATGACCTTGGCCCCCGGCAGGCGACTGGACGCAAATTGGAGGCAGTAAAATGAGATCGCCGTGGAAAACACCACCAGATACCCAAGCACACTCCAGACCCGTGTCGGGATCATCGCCCAATCCATGGACCAAAGCGCGGGACCCGACAAGACAAGCAACAAAAGCCCGCCGCCCATGAGCACGCCAAAGGTAAAGACCAAACCGTTTTCGCCCCGGTTCAGCCGCTGCAACAAGGGGATATAGGCCGCATGGGCCAGCACGCCAATTGTATACATCGCCTCGCCATAACCCAGATCCAGCGCCAAAAGCGCCGCGAGATTTCCGCGAAACACCACCCACAGCGCACCGATTGCGCCGACAAACAGCGCCACACGCATCCGCCGTGAGCTACGTTCGCGCAGGATGAACCAGCCCAGCACCGCCGTCGCCGCAGGGACCAAGGTAAACAGCGCCGCCGTGTTGACCGGAGGGGCCGTTTTCAGTGCCTCAAACATCAGCACAAAATAGACCGCAAAAATTCCGCCCGTCAGCGCATATCGCCAAGGCGCGTCAAAATCCGACCGGCGAAACCCCGGCCCCGCCAGGACCAAGCCGCCAATGACCGCCGCGCCCAGCAAAAACCGCAGCGCCATCAATGGCACCGGCGCCATATCGCCCGCCACAACCCCGCCCAGCGCGTGGGATCCTGCCACAAGGGCGGAAAAGGCAAGCATCACCAAATGGCCCGACAGCACATCGCGCGTCATCGCGGGCACCATCGTCATGGCAAATTCACCCCATCTTCGCATGAACACCACCCTTGCGCCGCCCCCTTAAAGGCCGCAAGCGCCGCTTGAACCTTGGCGGATCGGTGCAGATCCACATGGGTCACAAGCCATGTCTTGGCCACCCATTCCGGCTGCCGCTCCATCACTTCGTTCAAATCCCCGGCGTCACAAACGGGCAAAAAGCCAAGCCCAACGCCGCCCCGCACCGCCGCCGCCATAGACCGATCATCCGAGGCGCGAAACCAGATGGCGGATTGCGGCACATGGGCCTCTAGCCACTGCATAAACGGGGCGCGCGACCGGATGTCTGCAAAGCCAACAAACCGGTGTTGATCCAATGTCTCTAACGTTGGGATGCCAAATTGTGCGATGTAATCCGTTGACGCAAAAAGCCCCATATCCAGGCTGACATAGGGCTGGGCCACATTGTCGGGTTCCTCTGGGGCAGCGCCTGCGCGCAGGGCCACATGCGCCTCGCCGTATTCCAAGCGAAACACGCGGGCATCGGTCAGAAATCGTACGCGCACGTCAGGGTGATCGCGTTGAAACTGCGCCAATATCGGCGTGATGCGTTCGGCAAAGGTGGGCAACGCGGTGACCACCAATTCGCCGGTCACATTTTCCCCCTGCCCTTTCAGGCGCCCGCCAAGCTGCGAAAACTGATCATCGGTGGTTTGTGCCACCCGCGCCAGATCGGCCCCGGCTTCGGTGGGCGTATACCCGCGCGCATGACGTTGGAAAAGCTTCACACCCAAGCGCGCCTCAAGCGCGTCAATATGGCGGATCACCGTGGCATGATGCACCCCCAGCGCATCGGCCGCACCACTGACGGTCCCTTCGCGCACCACATAATACGAGGTGCGGATTTCATCCCAATGTTCCATGTGAGGCGTCCTTCGCAGCAAAATCCAAACCCCTGTGCATTTGCGCACACTTCATGCTGGTTATCTCAGATTGAGTTCGTTTTTGCAAAGCTTCATGTTGCCCTCAACACCAGTTTCCTCGAAAGGGTTCCAAAATGACCAACATCCTCCGTATCGACAGCTCCGCCCGCCGTGAGGGCTCAATTTCCCGCAGCCTCGCAGACCGTTACGTGGCGCGCCTGACCGGCAATGTCACCACCCGCGATCTGGCCGATGGCCTGCCCCATTTGGATGGCGTTTGGGCCGGGGCCACCTTTACCCCACCAGAAGCGCGTTCAGATGATCAAAACGCTGCCCTCGCCTTATCAGACGCGCTGTTGGCCGAAGTGAACGCCGCAGACACCATCGTGATCTCATCGCCGATTTACAACTTCACCATCCCCTCCACCCTGAATGCATGGCTTGACCACCTCGCCCGTGTGGGCGTCAGCTTTCATTACACCGAAGACGGTCCCGTGGGCCTGTTGAAAGGCAAGCGCGTTGTGGTGCTGCTCGCCTCTGGCGGTGTGCCGGTGGGATCCCCCATGGATTTCGCCACCCCCTACCTTAAGCATATGTTCGCCTTTATGGGCATCACAGATGTCGAGGTAATTGGGGCCGCCGGCGCCGACGGGCTGTCCGGTGCAGAAGCCGGCGTGGATGCGCTTGCCGCCTGAGCGAACAACCCAGAAATGACGTTGCCCGGTGCACATGCGCCGGGCCGCTTTGTCAGCGGATCAAGATGGCGCGAAAGTCATTCACATTGGTCCCAGTCGGGCCCGGTTCAAACAAATCCCCCGCCAATTCAAACGCGGTATACGCATCATTGCCGGACAAAAGCGCCATAGGATCGCCCCCCGCAAGGCGCATGCGCGACGCGGTGGCCCCATCCGCAAAGGCACCGGCATTGTCTTCGGATCCGTCAATCCCATCGGTGTCCGCAGCCAGCGCCGTGATGTTTTGAACGCCGTCAATATCCAGCGCAAACGACAACAGAAACTCCGTGTTGCGCCCCCCTCGGCCTTTGGCGCGCAAGGTCACCGTGGTTTCCCCGCCCGACAGGATCACCACAGGTTTCGGGAAAGGGCGATCTTTGGCAACCACTTCGCGCGCAATCGCCCCATGCATCCGGCCAATGTCGCGCGCTTCGCCTTCGATGGCGTCCGACAAGATCACCGCAGGAAGGCCCAGCATCTGCGCGCGCGTGGCCGCCGCCTCAAGCGACAAAGCGGCCGAGGCGATCACATGCACCTCGTTGCCTGCAAAGACCGGATCCTCTGGGTCGGGGGCCGCGTGATTGCGAATATGTTTCATCAAGTTTTCAGGAAGGGAAATGCGGTAGGCACTGATCGCGGCCAAGGCATCCGCTTGCGTGGTGTTGTCCGGCACCGTGGGGCCAGAGGCAACCTGCGCCGGGTCATCGCCGGGCACGTCAGACACCACCAGGCTGACCACTTTGGCCGGATGACACGCCGCCGCCAACCGCCCGCCTTTGATGCCCGACACATGCTTGCGGATCGCGTTCATCGCAGAAATCGGCGCGCCAGACGCCAGCAGCGCTTGGTTCAGCGCCTGTTCATCCTCTAGCGTCAGCCCCTTGGGTGGACTGGGCAGCAAGGACGACCCACCGCCGCAGATCAACGCCACCACAAGATCGTCTTTGGTCAGGTTTTGCACCAAGCCAAAAAGCGCCGTGCTGGCGGCAAGCCCTGCGGCATCTGGCACGGGATGCGCGGCCTCAAACACACGGATCTTATCGCAAATCGCGCCATATCCGTAGCGGGTGACAACGATGCCCTCAACAGGACCGTTGCCTTGCGCCGTCCACAGGGCTTCAAACGCCGCCGCCATTTGGGCCGCCCCCTTGCCCGCGCCAATCACAATGGTCCGCCCCTTGGGGGGCTTGGGCAAATGCCGCGCCAAAGCGCGTTTTGGATCCGCCGCCGCAATGGCAGCATTAAAAAGATCGGTGAGCAAGGCGGTGTCAGATGTATCGGTCATCCGCGCAGCATAGCGGGCCACGAGAAGCTGACAATAAAGATCAGCGCCGGGGGGCGTGTTGTCATTCGTTGTGCTGGGGAAACCATAAAACTATGGTGCGGTCGGTGGGACTCGAACCCACACGAGTGTTACCTCACAGCGACCTCAACGCTGCGCGTCTACCAATTCCGCCACGACCGCAAGTCTAGCTTTGGTGAGGGGCTACATAGCGAAGCGCCCCGGTGATGTGAAGCGCAAAATGCATGTGCATCACGATTTATTTCTGCTTTTTGACATTCGCCCCGTTCGCTGCCAAATGAGGGGGTATGAAAGCACCTGATCAAATGCCGCCCACCCCCCCTAAAGTCACTTGGGAAACCGCCGACACGCTTGTCGATTACGAGGCCGCCGTGGCCCGAATGGAGGCGCACGCCGACGCGATGGCGCGTGGTGAGGCGGGCGAGATGATCTGGCTGTTGGAGCACCCCCCTTTATATACGGCAGGCACCTCCGCGGACGCCAAAGATCTGGTCGCGCCGGATCGCTTTCCGGTTTACCCGTCGAAACGCGGTGGGCAATACACCTATCACGGTCCGGGGCAACGGGTCGCCTATGTGATGCTTGATGTGGGCGCACGCGGGCGTGACGTGCGCAAATTTGTCGCCTCGCTTGAGGATTGGGTCATCAAGACATTGGCCGAGTTTAACGTGACCGGCGAAAAACGGGACGGACGTGTTGGGGTCTGGGTTGTGCGCGACGACAAGCCGATGACCGCAATGGGGGTGAAATCCGAAGATAAAATCGCCGCCATTGGTGTGCGGCTCAGGAAATGGATCAGCTTTCACGGTATCTCGATCAATGTCGAACCGGATCTGGAGCATTTCTCTGGCATCGTCCCGTGCGGCATCACCGACCACGGTGTCACCAGCCTTGTGGATCTGGGTCTGCCCGTCACGATGGATGATGTAGATGTGGCGTTGAAACGGTGTTTTGAGGATGTGTTTGGATAAGCGACCCTGTCGAAACCTGCCTTTGGGATAGAATCGCCAAAGACAGTCGTATCGGCGGGTCGCGGCGCCCAGAGAGGCCCAGCCATAGGCCCGCCAGCTGCGACAGGGCAAAGCAACTGCCCCCTCGCCGCTGATAAAACTCACAATCCCGAGATCCCCGCCCCCTACCTGCACGCCTTTTTTGCGTCGTAAGCGTTGCCCGGGTCGCATCCGGGCGCGCAACCAGCGCCAAGGTCTTCTGCATGTTTTTCACTGTTTTCAGTGGCATCCAGATCCGTGCCGCAAACAACTGGGATCCATCGCGAAACATCATCCGTCAGTCATCAAATCCCGTTCACCGTTAACTGAGTATTAGCGGTTCGGCCATTTCCTGCCCGTACAATTCGTCACAGGTAGGCCCCTTTTCATTTCGCGCGTTTTATAGCAAGTTCCCTCGTGAATATGGAATGCCACGCCCTGTTGCGTGTCTTTGTCAAACATGAGGTCAATGATGAAAAAAGTTCTTACGTCCGCCGCTCTTCTTTTTGCACTGGTTGGTGCGGCCCATGCCGAAGGTGACGCCGCCAAAGGCGAAAAAGACTTCAAAAAATGTAAAGCCTGTCACACAATCGCAAACCCTG
Source organism: Aliiroseovarius lamellibrachiae (assembly GCF_018599245.1). Taxonomy (GTDB): domain Bacteria; phylum Pseudomonadota; class Alphaproteobacteria; order Rhodobacterales; family Rhodobacteraceae; genus Aliiroseovarius; species Aliiroseovarius lamellibrachiae. The sequence continues at coordinate 305,379 of NZ_JAHEVJ010000001.1, read as the reverse complement.
ACGGCGACGTGATCTTTAAAGGCGGAAAAACCGGCCCGAACCTTTACGGTATCGTTGGGCGCCCAATTGCGAGCTATGAAGGCTTTAAATATGGGGCTTCAATCGCGGCTCTGGGTGAAACCGGCGCCGTTTGGACCGTCGAGCTGCTGGAAACCTACGTCAAAGACCCCAAAGGCTTCCTGAAAGAGCAATTGGGGGATGGCAAAGCCAAGACGAAGATGACCTTCAAGTGGAAAAAGCCTGAAAACATCATCGCCTATCTGGCAAGCGTGGCACCGGCCATGGAGATGCCAGCAGACGAAGCACCCGCTGCAGAAGCTGATTCGGCCGCGTCCAACTAAGCATTTGCGTCTTTTGAACGCTGCGACATGTCGCCCCGGCAGGTAAATACCTGACCGGGGCGCATTTTTTTCATGCCTCATATGCAACACGCCGTTGCGCCAGACCCCCTTCCCATACTAAACACGTTAAAAATCGGGCGAAGTGACTCTTTGTCTATAATGTTTAATCCCAAAGGGAGGTATCTATGGCGGACGCAGCCATTCAGGGCCATGATCACCACGACGAACGCGGATTTTTCACGCGTTGGTTCATGTCCACCAACCACAAGGATATCGGCATCCTTTACCTGTTCCTCGCAGGTCTCACGGGTCTGATTTCGGTCAGCTTCACCGTGTACATGCGTATGGAGCTTATGGATCCCGGTGTTCAGTATATGTGCCTTGAAGGCGCGCGCTTTATCGCAGATGCCTCTGCTGAGTGTACCCCGAACGGGCATCTTTGGAACGTGATGATCACCTATCACGGCGTTCTGATGATGTTCTTTGTTGTTATTCCGGCGCTGTTTGGCGGGTTTGGCAACTATTTCATGCCGCTTCAGATCGGTGCGCCGGATATGGCGTTCCCACGTTTGAACAACCTGTCGTTCTGGCTGTATGCCACGGGTGTTGCGCTTGGCGTGGCCTCTATGCTGTCGCCCGGTGGCAATGACCAACTTGGGTCTGGTATTGGCTGGGTGCTTTATCCACCGCTGTCGACCACCGAAGGCGGGTATTCGACCGATCTGGCGATTTTCGCGGTACACGTCTCGGGGGCGTCCTCGATCCTGGGGGCGATCAACATCATCACCACCTTCCTGAACATGCGTGCCCCTGGCATGACGCTCTTTAAGGTGCCATTGTTTGCCTGGTCGGTCTTTATCACCGGTTGGTTGATCCTTCTGTCGCTGCCTGTTCTGGCTGGCGCGATCACCATGTTGCTGATTGACCGTAACTTTGGCGGGACCTTCTTTGACCCGTCAGGCGGCGGCGATCCGATCCTTTACCAACACATCCTGTGGTTCTTTGGCCACCCGGAAGTGTACATCGTGATCCTGCCCGGTTTTGGTCTGATTTCACATGTCATCGGCACCTTCAGCCGCAAACCGATCTTTGGGTATCTGCCAATGGTCTGGGCCTTGATCGCCATTGGTGTGATCGGCTTTGTTGTGTGGGCGCACCACATGTACACCGTTGGCATGTCGCTGACCCAGCAGTCTTACTTTATGCTGGCGACGATGGTCATTGCGGTGCCCACGGGCGTTAAGATCTTTTCATGGATTGCAACGATCTGGGGCGGTTCGGTAGAGTTCAAAACCCCGATGCTCTTTGCTTTCGGTTTCTTGTGGCTCTTCACCATTGGCGGCGTGACCGGCGTTGTGCTGTCGCAGGCTGGTGTGGACCGTGTGTATCACGACACTTATTATGTTGTGGCGCACTTTCACTATGTGATGTCGATTGGTGCGGTGATGTGTATCTTTGCCGGGATCTATTTCTGGATCGGTAAGATGTCGGGTCGTCAGTATCCTGAGTGGGCGGGCAAGCTTCATTTCTGGGCCTTCTTTGTCGGTGTGAACCTGACCTTCTTCCCACAACACTTCTTGGGTCGTCAGGGCATGCCACGTCGTTACATCGACTATCCAGAAGCCTTTGCGTATTGGAACAAGATCAGCTCTTACGGCGCGTTCATCTCGTTTGCTTCGTTTGTGTTCTTCATCGGCGTGGTGTTCTACACCCTCACGCGCGGCAAACGCGTGACCGAGAACAATTACTGGAACGAATATGCGGATACATTGGAATGGACCCTTCCATCCCCACCGCCAGAGCACACCTTTGAAACCCTGCCAAAGCAGGAAGAGTGGGATAAGGGCCACTCGCACTAAGGTGAGTTAGATATTGAAAGGCCCGGGCACCCCCCGGGCCTTTTCTTTTGGGGGTGTTAAATATTGGGATCCTGAAAGGAGGGGCGCTGCCCCTCGACCTGCGGTCTCACCCCGGGATATTTTTGGAAAGAGGAAAAGGGCGCGCGGATGCCGTATGAGTGGATCACAACAGACAAGTCAAAGGGGGCCAAGGCCGAGTTGCACCTGTGGCCTTATCGATCCCTGCCACGGCGCGGCTTTGTCTGGTTGATGGGGCTGCTTGCGTGTGGATTGGCGGTGCCGCTGTTTGCTTTTATCGGCCATGTGATCCTGTGGCTGTTTCTGCCGATCTTGTTGGGGACATTGGGATTGGTTTGGTATTTTATTGAACGGTCGTACAAAGACGGCGAAATCCTTGAGGTGTTGATCCTGACCTCTGATCGCATCACGCTCACGCGCGACGGGCCACGCGGCGCGCATTCTGAGTGGCAGGCCAACCCCTATTGGGTCACGGTTGAGTGTCACAAGACCGGGGGGCCAGTGCCGGATTACATCACGTTAAAGGGGGGTGGGCGTGAGGTTGAGATCGGGGCGTTTCTTTCCGAAGACGAACGCCCCGTTCTTTATAGGGACCTGTTGCAGACGCTCAGGGATTCGAAATCACATTCCTAGCCGCGTCATTGCCCCATTCCGCATCCCCCTCTGGTTTGAGGTCTCTCAACAGGGCGTACCGCGGGGCAACTACTGCGCAACCATCACACAACGATATGCTTTGCCAAGTTGGGGCGCGACGGACTGTCCGACCTCTTTCATCTGGGCTGCGGTTGCGATGGGGCCTGTCGTCACTTCGCGGCCAAGGGTGTCTTGTAGCGCAGACATAAACACAGCATGCGCCGCTTCGGCACGGGATTTTGTATCTGGGTAAGAGGGGCCAGAGATACAGCGATAGCTTGCGCGGCTGCCGAGCCCCTCGGCATAGAAATGAAACAGCTCGCCACTGGGCTGTACGGGCTGCTCGACCACCTGTTCTGTGCAGGCGAAAAGGAAAAGGGCCGGGGCGAAAACCGGCAGGAAGAGGGATCGTTTGGACATCTAATTCTCCAATAAAAAACGCGCCCGAAAATCTGGGGCGCGTTTTTTCTATCTGATTGCTTCCAAATTGAAAGCATAACCCTTGGGAAGTTAGCCCAAACGGTCCTTTACCATTGGCCCGACGCGGCCAAAATCCATCTGGCCGGTGTATTTGCCTTTCAGCTCGCCCATGACTTTGCCCATGTCGCGGATACTGTCCGCCCCAACCGAGGCAATGGCGGCATCCACAGCGGCTTGGGTTTCCTCCGCCGTCAGCTGTTTGGGCAGGAAATCTTCGATGATGGTAATCTCACCCAACTCCTTTTCCGCAAGCTCAAGCCGGCCGCCTTCTTCATAGGCGCGCGCGCTTTCCTGGCGTTGTTTGACCATCTTACCAAGGATCGCCAGAATATCCGTGTCCGAGGTCTCTCCCTCTTCATCGGTTCCACGCAACGCAATGTCACGATCCTTGATCGCAGCATTGATCAAACGCAGGGTCGACAGCCGCACGGCGTCTTTGTTTCTCATCGCCGTTTTCAGGGCGTCATTGATACGGGCACGCATGTCCATGTCCTTTTGGGTCCTTTTTGGGTCCGAAGCCCGAATGTATCGAAAACCACCATTTCATTCAACAGCGGATTTTCCAAGCTAAGCCTTTGAAATAAGGGAATAAGCCATTTTATCTTATTCTGCGCCCTGCCGCATCACCCCCCTTGACCCAGCCGCCTGTGGCCCTTAGTTTCGCGCAAATTTGGCCCACCGGAGTCGGAAAAATGTCTGCTGCCCCCCACCTAGAAACCGCTACCCCCACTGCCTGCCTTGCCCTTGCGGATGGCACCGTCTTTTACGGGGTGGGCTTCGGCGCCACCGGAACCACAACGGCTGAGCTGTGTTTTAACACCGCCATGACCGGTTATCAGGAAATCATGACCGACCCCAGCTATGCGGGCCAGGTTGTGACCTTCACCTTTCCCCATATCGGCAACACGGGTGTGACACCCGAAGATGACGAAACCGGCGACCCTGTGGCCGCGGGCATGGTGGTGAAATGGGACCCAACCGATCCATCAAACTGGCGCGCAACAGACGAGCTGACCACATGGCTGACCAAACGGGGCCGGATTGGCATGGGCGGCATTGACACTCGCCGCCTGACCCGTGCGATCCGCCAACAAGGCGCGCCGCATGTGGCCATCGCCCACGACCCAGAGGGCAACTTTGACGTGGAAGCCTTGGTTGCCCAAGCCCGCGCCTTTTCCGGGCTTGAAGGTTTGGACCTGGCCAAAGAGGTCACCTGCGCGCAATCCTACAACTGGAATGAAATGCGGTGGGCCTGGCCTGATGGGTATCCAACCCAAACCGCCCCACGCCACAAGGTTGTCGCGCTCGATTTTGGTGCCAAACGCAACATCCTGCGCTGTCTTGCATCGGCTGGCTGTGAGGTGACGGTGTTGCCCGCCACCGCGACCGCAGCCGAAGTTCTGGCCCATAATCCTGACGGCGTGTTCCTCTCCAACGGCCCCGGCGACCCCGCGGCCACGGGTGAATATGCGGTGCCGATGATCAAAGAGATCCTCGCGGCCGACTTGCCCGTGTTTGGGATTTGTTTGGGCCACCAAATGCTCGCATTGGCGTTGGGCGCCAACACCATCAAAATGAACCACGGCCATCACGGCGCCAACCACCCGGTGAAAGACAATGACACCGGCAAAGTTGAAATCACCTCGATGAACCACGGGTTTGCAGTGGATGCACAGACCTTGCCCGCAGGTGTGGTAGAAACCCATGTGTCCCTGTTTGACGGATCAAACTGTGGCATCAAAATGGAAAATCGCCCGGTGTTTTCAGTGCAGTACCACCCAGAGGCCAGCCCCGGCCCGATGGACAGCTATTACCTGTTTGAGCGGTTTGCCGAGGCGATGGACGCGCGCAAGTAAGTCCAGCTTAAGATCAGTATTCGGCCCGTGCGTCCCCCACCGCGCGGGCCGTTTTAGGTTAATGCCAGATCAACTCGCTATTTTTGGGTAGGTTAACCATGCGTTAATGGTTTCGGGGGCATTTTGGACCGGTCTCGACGTCACAACCGGCTTTCATATCTCTCATGTCCGCAGCGCATCTTCGCCTTGTTCAATCTGACACCGCTTCATCCGCCTCTCATGCGGCGGATGAACAGACGCGCGTGCCGCCCCCTCCTCGCAAGCAACTGGGGCAGGTGCTGATGGAAATGGGCGCGCTTTCGCCGGACCACCTGACCATTGCAACAACCCTTCAGAAAAAGCGCGATGTTCGCCTGGGTGATATCCTGTTGGCGCATGGGTTTGTCCGTAAAGCGGACCTTTATGCCGCCCTTGCCCGTCAGTTCAACTGTGCTATTGCTGACCTGCGCAGACAGCCGCCGGATGCACGATTGATCGACGATGTCGGGGCTGATTTTTGCATTCGAAATCGGGTGGTTCCCTGGAAACAGGTCGGCGCCGGGACGGTGATCATCTGCTCGCGCCCGGACGAATTTACGACACTTCAGCATGAGTTTCCCGCCCACTGGGGTCGCACGTTTCTGGCCATCGCACCGGAAGAAGACATTCTTGACCGGCTGGTCGCAATGCGCCATCGCACCCTGACACAACGGGCCGAAAACCGCGTTGCCGGGCATGAAAGTTGCCGAGGGTGGAATTCGAAAAACGTGTTGCGCTATGCGCTGACGCTGATCCTTGGTCTTTCCGCTTTGTTTTTCTATTCGACCTTGGCCGGGTTCTCGTTGCTGGTGGGATGGGCGGTTTTCACCTTGGTGATGAACACGGGGCTGAAGGTCATTGCGTCTTATCTGTATTGGAAAGAGGGGCGAAAAACCTCGATTGACGCCCCCCCACCGACGCAGGAAAACGAAACCGCGCGCCTTCCAATGGTGTCGATCATGGTGCCGCTTTACAAAGAGCGTGAGATCGCGGGTCGTTTGGTTAAGCGGCTGGAATCTATTGATTATCCTCGTGAGTTGTTGGAAATCTGCCTGGTCGTTGAAGAAGATGATATCCTCACCCAAAACACCCTTGGCAGGGTGCGATTGCCCCGGTGGATGCGCCAAGTCATTGTGCCGCGCGGAATTGTAAAAACCAAACCGCGCGCGTTGAATTTTGCATTGGATTTCTGCCGTGGCTCGATCATTGGAGTTTATGACGCCGAGGATGCACCCGCCGCTGATCAGATCTTGAAAATCACCCAACGCTTTGCTGAGCGCGGGCCGGATGTGGCCTGTCTGCAAGGGAAGCTGGATTTTTACAACGCGCGCACCAACTGGCTAAGCCGTTGTTTTACCGTTGAATATGCAAGCTGGTGGCGGTTGATTTTGCCCGGCATTGAAAAAATGGGATTTGCCATACCGCTGGGCGGCACCACACTTTTCTTCAGGCGTCATGCGTTAGAGGAATTGGGTGGCTGGGACGCGCATAATGTGACCGAAGACGCTGATTTGGGCATGCGCTTGGCGCGCCATGGCTATCGAACCGAGTTGGTGGATACCGTCACCGAAGAAGAGGCCAACTGCCGCGCCTGGCCTTGGATCAAGCAACGCTCGCGCTGGATCAAGGGCTATGCGATGACCTACGGCGTGCATATGCGTCAACCGCGACAATTGCTTGCGGATCTTGGCTGGCGAAAATTTATCGGTTTTCAGATCCTGTTCCTCGGATCTTTGTCCGGTGTGTTACTTGCGCCACTGCTGTGGACATTCTGGGCGTTTCCCCTGGGGTTGCCGCACCCTTTACGCGGGGTGATGCCAGACGGGTTGCTGATCTTATTGGGGACAACATTTGTGGCAGCAGAGCTTTTGACCATCACCATTGGCATTCAGGCCGTCAGCGGGGCCAAACATCGCTGGTTACGGGTGTGGGTCCCGACCCTGCATCTTTATTATCCACTTGCCTCAGCCGCCGCATTAAAAGGGTTTGTAGAGATTGTGACCAAGCCCTTTTATTGGGACAAAACCCAGCATGGGAAATATGACACCCTGGCCGCGGGGCCGATCACCACTTTGGGATTGAAAGAGGATGACGGCGGCATTACCCCGCCGCGTCAGACCCGCTATCGAGTTTAAGCCGCGTCTCAAACGCCGTGGAAATATGAGTTTTCAAGGCCGCATGTGCGCCGTCACGGTCCCGTGCCTCAAGCGCAGAGACAATTGCGTCATGTTCCCCAACCGCCTTTTCGCTGCGCCCTTCGGCCGCCAGAGACGTGGTCGCAAGCAGCGCCATGGTCCGGTGGACAAGGTCAAGTTGCTGCACCAGATAGCGGTTGTGCGAGGCCAAATGCAGTTGCTTATGGAACCGCCGGTTGGACCGAGCCAAAGCGGCAGGATCATCCAAACGCTGCCGATCGTCTTCAACCATTTCGCGCAAAACGCGGATCTCTTCTGGGGCGGCATGTTGGGCGGCCAAAGATGCGGCCAGCCCTTCCAGTTCCGCCCGGACCACATATAGTTCGGCCAATTGGTTATGATCCAGAGAGGCCACAATCAGGCTTCGCCCGTCGCGTGCCAACAGCGACTGCGTTTCAAGCCGTTGCAACGCTTCGCGAATAGGGGTGCGTGACACGCCAAATCGCTCCGCGAGTTCGCTTTCCACCAAGCGGTCACCCGGTTTGTAAAGTCCGATGTCGATCGCTTCGAGGATCAACTCATAGGCATCTTTCTGCCCTGTCTTCACGTCTGTCACCGGCCCCTCCTGACCAAAAATTTCCCTGATTAATGCACGCTCATGCGGGCAAAGCAAACCCCCAAGACGCCACATCTCGTCGCAGATCCGGCATCCCGCAAATTCACGCCTTTTCCCCGGCGCACACAAGGGCTAGATTTGCGCCATGGTTGCTGATCATTTCACACATGTGTCCGACTGGGTTTTTGACCTGGACAACACGCTTTACCCGCCCGCCGCGCGTCTGTTTGACCAGATTGAGGTGCGGATGACCAATTGGGTGATGCGCGAGTTGGGGGTTGATCAGCCCGAAGCCAACCGGTTGCGCAGCACATACTGGCGCGAGCATGGCACGACGCTTGCCGGCTTGATGCGCTTGCATGACGTGGATCCCGCCCCCTATCTGCACGATGTGCATGACATTTCCTTCGACAGCCTGACCCCAGATCCGGAACTTGCCCGTCATATCCAGGCCCTGCCGGGGCGCTGCATTGTCTACACCAATGGCACCGCGCCCTATGCCGAACAGGTGCTGGCCGCGCGCGGTCTGTCGGGGCTTTTTGATGCAATTTACGGTGTGGAGCACGCGGATTTTCACCCGAAACCAGACCGCGCCGCCTTTGACACCGTCTTTACGCGTGATGGGTTAAGCCCCAAACGCGCCGCGATGTTTGAGGATGATCCGCGCAATCTCGCCGTGCCTCACGCCCTTGGAATGCGCACCGTCCATGTCGCGCCCGAAGCCCTGCCCAGCACAGTGCCCACCGATCATATTCATCATCACACCGACGACCTGACCGGGTTTCTGGCCCGGTTGGTCAACAGCTGAAAGGCCACGCCATGACACGTCATCAGGCGGATATCTTTATCTCAGGCGGCGGCATCGCGGGTCAGGTCACGGCCTGCGCCTTCGCGGCCGCCGGATTTTCGGTTGTGATGGTGGATCCTTTTGTGCCGGTCACATCCGCAGGGGAAGAGAAATCCGACCTGCGCTCCACCGCGTTTTTGCAGCCGGCGCGCGGGCTGTTTGACCGCATCGGGTTGTGGGATGTGCTGGCCCCGCACGCCAAACCGCTGGACAAATTGGCGGTGATCGACACCACCGGCTGGCCACCAGAGGTGCGCGACCGGCGGGTCTTTCAGTCAGCGGATATGAGCAGCGATGTGAACCATGAGCCCTTTGGCTGGAACCTGATGAATTGGGTCGTGCGGCGCGAGCTGTGGGGATATTTGCAAGAGCAACCCAAGATCACAGCACTTTACGGCACCGGGTTTAAATCCATCGTCAGCCGATCAGAAGAGATCATCGTGGGGCTTGAGAATGGCGACACGGTGCGTGCGCGGATGGGGATTGCGGCGGACGGAAAATTCTCGCCTTTGCGCGAAGCCGTCGGCATTGATGTCACCACCACGCGCTACGGTCAAAAATCGCTGGCCTTCACGGTCACGCATGATGCGCCGCACGACAATATCTCAACCGAGATTTACAACGAGGGTGGCCCGTTCACCATTGTCCCCTTGCCCGATATGGACGGCAAGCATGCCTCGGCGATTGTCTGGATGAACAAAGGGCCGCGCGCGGTGGAGCTGATGGCGATGCCGGTGCCAGAGTTTGAAGAGGTGATGTATCAACGCTCTACCGGTTTGTTGGGACGTATGCATCTGGAGGGGAACCGGTCGGTCTGGCCGATCATCACCCAAACCGCAGATCATTTGTCGGCCGGTCGCGTGGCGGTGGTGGCCGAGGCGGCACATGCTTTGCCGCCAATTGGCGCACAGGGGCTGAACACTTCGCTGAATGATGTGATTGCCTTGTTGGACCTTGCCGAACGCGCCCCGGCGACCTTGGGCAGCGCAACGATGATGGCCGCCTATGACAAAGCGCGAGGGTCCGACATTGCCCGGCGCGCACGGGTGATTGATCTGTTTAACCGGGTGACACGGTCGGGCGACGGGGCGTTGCAAGCCGTTCGTTTGCTTGGATTAAAAGCGGTGCATGATGTGGCACCAGTGCGAAAATCGGTGATGCGCGCGGGGCTTGGCCCCTCTTGATCCGTCAAAGGCAAAGGACGCCACGCCGATTGTGTCATGCGACATGCTGGCGCAACCCACCTGTCGGCCTTTCATTTTAACGCCTTGTGACCCATAAGGGCGCAGGATTTTAGAGGAGAGACGCGCCATGTCCGCTGAACTGAGCCCAGAACAAAAAGCTGCTGAAGCAAGTGCCGAGAAAAAAGCATGGGGCATTATTGTCCTGATCGTTGTGGGCCTTCTTGGGGGCTTTTTGACCATGGGCCTGCCCGGCGTTGGCATGGTAGCTTTGGCGCTGGTGGCTGTGATTTATGTGATGTTGGTGTTGATGGCGGGCGGCAAGGGCTAGCCTTTCCACTGCTGAAATGACAAAGGCGCGCCCGATTGGGACGCGCCTTTTTTGTTGGTATCGGCAGGTTACAGCACCTTGGACAGGACCGCATCCAACCGTGCAACCGATGCGTCAACGTCGTAAAGCTTATCAAGCCCAAACAACCCAAGCCGGAACGATTGATAGTCGTCACCTTCGTCGCACATCAGCGGCACGCCCGCGGCGATTTGCACGCCTTCTGCCGCAAAAGGCTTGCCCATTTTGACCTCTTCACTAGGGGCATAGGCCACCACAACACCGGGGGCTTCAAAACCCGGCGCGGCCACAGATTTAATCCCCTTATCGGCAAGCAAGGCGCGCACCCGATTGCCCTGTTCCCACTGGGCATCGCGCAGCTTGTCAAACCCGTAGGTTTTGGTTTCAAGCATCGTATCGCGAAACGCCCGGAGCGCATCTGTTGGCATGGTTGCGTGATAGGCATGGCCGCCATTTTCATAGGCCTGCATGATGTTTAGCCATTTGCCCAGATCCACCGCAAAAGAGGTGGAGGTTGCAGCCAGGGCAATATCACGCGCGGCGGTGTTCATCACCACAATCCCGGCGGATGGGCTGGCGGACCAGCCTTTTTGTGGCGCGGAGATCAGCACGTCTACACCGGTGGCCTGCATATCGACCCAAGCACAACCCGACGCAATGCAATCAAGCACAAAAAGCCCGCCCACCGCATGCACGGCTTCGGTCACCGCCGTGATGTAATCGTCAGGCAGGATCATTCCGCTGGCGGTTTCCACATGGGGCGCAAAGACCACATCGGGTTTTTCGTCGTAGATGCGCGCCACCACCTCTTCGATTGGCGCAGGGGCAAAGGGCGCGTCTGGCGCATTACCCACGCGGCGCGCTTTCATCACGGTTTCGGACGCCGGGATCCCGCCCATTTCAAAGATCTGCGACCAGCGGAAGGAAAAGAACCCATTCCGGATCACCATCACGCGTTTTCCGGTCGCAAATTGCCGCGCGACCGCCTCCATCGCGTAGGTGCCGCCCCCGGGGACAAGGGCCACTGCGTCGCCGTTATACACCTCTTTCAAAGTGGTCGAGATGTCGGTCATCACGCCTTGGAAGGCTTTGGACATATGGTTCAGCGAGCGGTCGGTGAACACCACCGAAAATTCCAACATCCCCTCTGGGTCGATATCAGGTAAAAGCGCTTTCATGGGAGACTCCTTTGATCAGCCTTTAGCAAACCCCAATTGTTGACAATTTGAAAGCCTCTTTTGCCCGAAAGAGAAAACATGTCCCAATCGTTTCCTGTGAAGAAAATACTAGAAAACTAGTTTTCTAGTTTTCTAGTTTTCTAGTTTTCTAGTTTTCTAGTTTTCTAGTTTTCTAGTTTTCTAGTTTTCTAGTTTTCTAGTTTTCTAGTTTTCTAGTTTTCTAGTTTTCTAGTGAAGCGGGCCACCTATCCGAAAGATAGGTCAAGTTTTATGGAAGCTTTACGCCCTGTTAACCACGCCCTGCCAAGCTGACGAAAGATATCAGGAGGGTTCACATGCCAGATTTTGACAATCAAAACATCGCAAACAGTCTAAAAGCACTGTCACACCCACGGCGCATGGCCATCTTTCGCCTTTTGTCTGCCCACCCCACTGGCACGCTCAGCTTTAAGGCGCTGCAAACCGCAACACGCCTCAGCACAACCACCCTTGTCCATCACCTGCGCGAGATGGAGCGCGCTTGGCTCATCAGCCGAAAACGCAAAGGGCCCGAAGCCTTTTACCGAATGACTCCCCAGTCGTTACTGGCGTCGATGGAAAACGTGCACAGTATCCTAACCACGCGCTATGCTTCTAAGATTGCAGCTTAAATCGGCCCAGGACGACGCTCTTCTGACAGCAAAACATTGGCCTCAACATCGCCAACTCCGGGCAACGTCATCACACGCCGTCGCAACACACGTTCAAAATCGGCCAGATCACGGGCAACCACACGCAGGCGGTAATCATACAGCCCCAACACATGCTCCACCGTTTGCACTTCGGGAATTGCAGACACCGCACGTTCAAAATCCTCAAGGCTGACGCGCCCTTTCGTGGCCAGTTTCACGCCCAGAAACACCGTGACCCCAAAGCCAAGCGCCTCGTGGTCCAGATCCAAACGACGACCGTCCAGCACGCCTTGATCCATCAAGCGCCGAATGCGTCGCCAGGTTGCCGGCTGGCTTAACCCAACATCACGTCCCAAGGCGCCTGCCGATTGCGTGGCATCCTCGGCAAGGGCACGGATCAGGGCAAAATCTATTTCATCAAGGTCCATCATAGCGGCAGACTGTCGTCATATTTGATCCGCGCCACATGCATCAGCGCTTCGATATCTGCGATATGCGGCAGGCCGAGAATTTGGTCGCGGTAAATCGCCTGATAATGCGCCATATCGCGTGCGATCACGGACAGGCGTACGTCCACGCGACCCAAAAAGGTCTGGATGGCGGTGACTTCGGCGATGCCGCGTGCGGCCTCGATGAACTCATCAAACGCGCGCGGTTGTGTTTTGTCTAACGTGACCCGAAGGCTCACCTCCACCGCATAGCCCAAAGCGCGCCAATTGATCACCGCGCGCGGGCCGCGCAGGATTTTGCGATCCCGCAGTCGTTCCACCCGGCGCGTCAAACGCGCAGGCGTCATCCCCAGACGCTCTGCCAATTCAGGAGGCGCCATCATCGGGTCGGCTTGCATTTGCCGCAATATGCGTCGATCCTGATCATCAAGCATGATTTTTACAAATTAGGCCAATCATGCGAATGATACCATACCAATTTCCGGTAATTTTCCATCTTTCACACCTCGCACCCATCCGAAAAATCCATATGATGCCCATCAAACGACCCATAGACACACAAACCGCGAGGACACATCATGCGCGTTTATTACGATCGCGATTGCGACATTAACCTGATCAAAGACAAAAAAGTGGCGATCCTGGGCTATGGCTCACAAGGTCACGCCCACGCGCTGAACCTGCGCGATTCCGGCGCCAAAAACCTCGTGGTTGCTTTGCGCGAAGGCTCTGCTTCGGCGAAAAAAGCCGCCGCTGAAGGTCTGGAAGTCATGGGCATCGCAGAAGCCGCGGCTTGGTGTGACGTCATCATGTTCACCATGCCCGACGAGCTGCAGGCCGAAACCTACAAAAAATACGTGCATGACAACATCAAACCCGGTGCAGCCATCGCATTTGCCCACGGCTTGAACGTACACTTCGGCCTGATCGAGCCTAAAGAAGGCGTTGACGTGATCATGATGGCCCCCAAAGGCCCCGGTCACACCGTGCGCGGCGAATACACCAAAGGCGGCGGCGTGCCATGCCTTGTTGCTGTGAACACAGACGCGACCGGCAAAGCGCTGGAAATCGGCCTGTCTTATTGCTCTGCCATCGGTGGCGGTCGTTCGGGCATCATCGAGACCAACTTCCGTGAAGAATGTGAAACCGACCTGTTCGGCGAACAAGCTGTTCTATGTGGCGGCATCGTTGAACTGATCCGTTGCGGTTTCGAAACCCTGGTTGAAGCGGGTTACGCGCCGGAAATGGCCTATTTCGAGTGTCTGCATGAAACCAAGCTGATCGTGGACCTGATCTATGAAGGCGGCATTGCCAATATGGATTACTCGATCTCGAACACCGCAGAATACGGCCAATACGTCACCGGCCCACGCATCCTGCCCTACGAAGCGACCAAGAAAGCCATGAAAGAGTCACTGCAAGACATCCAGTCTGGCAAATTCGTTCGCGACTTCATGCTGGAAAATGCTGTTGGTCAGCCGACCATCAAAGCGTCGCGTCGTGCAAACGACGAGCATCAGATCGAAGTTGTTGGCAAAAAGCTGCGCGACATGATGCCTTGGATTTCCGCAGGAAAAATGGTCGACAAAGCGAAAAACTAAGCCACGCAGGCGTCCCTGTTGGCTGAAAGGCGCCCTTCGGGGCGCCTTTTTTCATGGAAAGTACCAACTCCCAACACACCGCGCGCCGCGGCGGCAAGTTGAGCCGGTGCAAAACGCGCCCAAAGACAAACGCCCGACCTGGATCAGATTGCGCATGCAGCGCATTGTGCCTTTCGCCTGCCAAAGCGTTGTGCAATTGTCCGCCAATGTCGCATCCTTCTCGCCAAGATTGGTTGATCCTCGCGGCCCTCGGTTTGATCTGGGGGGCGTCTTTTATGGGTATGGCGATTGCGCTGAAGGGGTTTGCGCCACTGACCCTCGCCGCCGGGCGCATCGCCCTGGGGGCTGTGGTTTTGACAGTTTTTGCCAAGGCGAGCGGACGCAAAATGCCATCCGTCTTTGCGCCAAAAGGTATGGCGATCTGGGCGGCCGCGATTGGTATGGGGATCTTTTCCAACGCCCTGCCCTTTTTTCTGCTGGGATGGGCGCAATATCACGTCGCCTCGGGCTTTGCCGGTGTGTCGATGGCGGCCGGTCCGCTGATCACCTTGGTGCTCGCGCATTTCTTTATTGTCGGCGAGAACATCACCCTGCGTCGGTTCATCGGCATCATAATTGGCTTTGCGGGGGTGGCTGTCTTGATTGGTCCATCGGCACTGCAATCCCGCGGGGGTGATATGGAAAACATCGCGCGGATCGTCTGTATCAGTGCAGCGGCCTGTTACTCGATTGGGTCAATTGTCGCGCGGCTGTGCCCGGATGTAGACCGGCGCGCATTTTCCGCGGCGGTTCTTGTCTCTGGTGCCATGCTCATCCTGCCCGTCGCGCTGTGGCAAGAGGGGCTGCCGACGCAGGTCCCCACCGCCAGCGCCATCGCCGCGATCATTCTGTTGGGGTTAATCCCAACCGCTTTGGCGCAAATTCTGGTGGTGACATTGGTGCGGGATGCGGGGCCGACGTTCACCAGTCTGGTGAATTACCAAGTGCCCGTTTGGTCGGTGATCTTGGGGAGTGTCTTTTTGCGAGAAACCCTTCCCCCCAGCCTATTCTGGGCGATGGGCCTGATCCTGATGGGTGTGGCAATCTCGCAGGCGGGCGCGTTAAAACGGTTGTTTTCCAGCCAGAAAAAAAGCAGCACCTGATCACAGGGGCTGCTCTGTTTTCGCTTCTTTGCTTTGGCCTAATGGCGAGGGCTAACGTGTTGCGTCCTGTATCTCGGCAACGATTCCATCCACGACCTGCAACAACAGCGCCGAATCCTCGCATTCCGCCATCACCCGGATTAACGGTTCGGTTCCAGATTTGCGAATAAGCAAACGCCCCTTGCCGCTTAATACGTGCTCGGCATCGGCAATCGCTGCCTTTACACTGTCCACATTCAGCGGTGCCTGCCCCGCGCCGTAACGCACATTTTTCAAAAGTTGCGGAACAGTTTCAAAGACTTGGCACAGCTCAGACGCCCGTTTACCACTTTCCACCATACACGCCAGAAATTGCAGACCCGCCAAAAGTCCGTCCCCGGTCGTGGCAAAATCTGACATCACAATATGGCCCGATTGCTCGCCACCCAGATTAAAGCCGCCGGCACGCATTGCTTCGACCACATGGCGATCGCCGACTTTGGTGCGCAACAGTTCAAGCCCCTGACGCTGCATGTGACGCTCTAACCCGAGGTTGGACATGACGGTGGCAACCAAAGTGCCCCCTTTCAAACGGTCCTGCGCCGCCCAATGGCTCGCAAACAAACCCATGATCTGATCGCCGTCCGCCACGCGACCCGTTTCATCAATGATCATGATCCGGTCCGCGTCCCCATCCAGACAAATGCCCAGATCGGCGCCGGTTTCAACCACGGTTTTGGCCGCCAGCGCAGTATCGGTTGACCCACACCCTTTGTTGATATTGGTGCCATCCGGGGTCACGCCGATGGGCACAATTTCGGCCCCCAGCTCCCACAATGTGTCGGGGGCCACGCGGTATCCTGCGCCATTTGCGCAATCAATCACCACCTTGATACCATTCAGTCTTTTCTGATCCGGGAAGGTGGTTTTCAGATATTCGGTATAGCGCTGTCGCGCTTCTTCAATACGTTTGGCCCGGCCAATGTTTTGCGGTTGCACCGGATCGACGCCAACCTGCACCAACCGCTCAATTTCAGCCTCATCTTCATCCGACAGCTTAAAGCCGTCGGGGCCAAAAAATTTGATGCCGTTATCGTGAAACGGGTTGTGCGAGGCCGAAATCATGATGCCCAGATCCGCGCGCATCGAATGGGTCATCCGCCCCACAGCTGGTGTTGGTACCGGCCCGAGAAGCAGCACATTCATCCCTGTTGATGTCAGCCCCGCCGTCAGCGCATTTTCGATCATATAGCCCGACAGGCGCGTGTCTTTGCCGATCACCACCCGGTGGCCGTTGGATCCGTCACGGCGGAAATGTCGCCCTGCGGCGGCCCCAAGTTTCAACGCCATCTCAGCGGTCATGGGCCAGCAATTGGCCAGCCCGCGCACACCGTCGGTTCCAAATAGTTTTTGCGTCACATCGTATCCTTTGTCGTCAATGCCATCTGCAATCGCAGAGCTTGCGCGGTCTCGGCCACGTCATGCACGCGTAAAATATGCGCGCCTTGTGCCACACCGTTTAATGCCACCGCCACAGATCCCGCAACGCGATCCTTGGCGACCTCAGCCCCACCCAAAGTGCCAATGAACCGTTTGCGAGACACCCCCAGCAACATTGGCAACCCTAGGTCGTGTAACAGTGCAAGCGACCGTAGCAAAGTCACATTGTGCTGCAGAGTTTTACCAAACCCAATGCCCGGATCCGCGATGATATTTTCTGCGCGGATCCCCGCCTTCATGGCTGTTTCAAGTCGCTCTTGAAGGTGATCCACGACATCAAAAATCACATTCTCATAGCGCGGATCATGCTGCATCGTCTCAGGTTGCCCCTGAGCGTGCATCAAACAGACTGGCACGGCCCGCTCTGCCACCAGTTGCGCCAGTTCGGGATCATACACAAAGGCCGAGACGTCATTGACGATATCCGCCCCAGCGTCCAAAGCAGCCTCGGCCACGGCGGACTTGCGCGTATCAATAGAAATGGGCGTGGTGATACCCGCCTCGCGCAGGGCGCGAATAACCGGGGCCGTGCGACGGATTTCCTCGGCGATCCCAACCGTTTCTGCGCCCGGACGGGTACTTTCGCCGCCAATATCCAGGATGTCCGCGTCTTGCATATCACGCGCGCGAGCCACCGCCGCCGCAACGGTTGCAAGATCGCCCCCATCCGAAAAGCTGTCCGGCGTGACGTTTAAAATCCCCATAATTCGAGGGCGATCAAGTGTCAGCCCGGCGATCGGCGCACGGGGGGCAGACAAGCGCGCCACAACGCGCTCGTCACATTCCCCCACCGATAGGACGTCTTCGCGCCCGGCCCGATCACGGCACATCACCTGATCAAACCAAACATGCCCGCACCCGGCCAGATCAGGCCCGGCAAAAGGCGCACCCTGACGGGGAAGAGCGTGGTGATAGAGGCGCGCAGGAGTGCTCACAACGGATCCTCCAACCCATTGGCGGTATCGATAAAGCGTGTGCCCGACGCGCCCAACTCGCGCACAAGCCAGCCCGTCATTGCCCGATCGGTCAGCGCCTCTGGCCCCTCGACGGCATCCATCACCATTTTGGTTGGTGCCCAGATCGACAATTGCGCGTTTTTCATGCCCCAATCCAACTCGGTTCTTGTGGCCACCACCTTAAGGCGTGCATCGCGGGCGGACAAAAGACAGGCGTTTTGTTCCATCGCCAATAGATCTATCCAGCGTTGGCTGCGGGGCTCACCGGTCTGCGGGGCGGGCACCTCCCCTGCGCCAACCATCAACACCACGGCGCGAGGATCTGCGGCGCAGCGGTCCAAAAATCCCCCCAACCAAGGGGACGCAATCGCGGCATTGCCCAAATGCACAATCAGTGGTGCCGGAATTTCGGCAGCGTCCAAGGTTTGCGCTGCGGTCCGGTCGCGCATAATCTCCACACCCAGCTTGCCCGGCCCCCGGTCCAATTTCTCGATACGGATGAACACCCGCAACGGCTGTGGTTCGCGCAAGATCCGGTCGGCAATCCGTTCTGCCAGTGTTTCCAACAGATTCAGGCGCTCCGCGGCCAGTTCGGTCGCGATTGCTTCGGTGATGGTATCGTAGGACAAGATGTCATCGACATCATCGGTTTCAGCACCGGCACTTGGCGCCACTTCGACCACCACGCTAAAACTGACCCTCTGGGTGACATCCCGTTCTGCCTGAAACGCGCCGATTTCAACGGCAACCACATGATCGCGCACCGAAATTCGGTCCGCCGGGCGGCTTTTCCCCATCGCATCGACACGCGCGATCAGGGGTTCAAATGCTGTGCTGTTGTTTGACGTCATACTGGCCTCGGGGTTCCACAGTTTTTCTGCGCCGATGTTGCCCAGAAATCACGGGGAAAGACCAGTGCGAACCGACCCAAACAGGTGCAAAACCGGACAGAGTATGATCAGTTTGACGACACGCGGACGGGCATACGGTAAAAGCGGTGAACGCCAATTTTTGCTGTATTTTCGAACCGCTTAGCCCACTTTGGACGTACAGCCGTGGTATGGTAGTGGGTCGCCCCATTGGTCAATGGGCGCGGCGCACCGTCGATCATGGCTTGGGCCACTTTTCCCACGCGTTCAAACGCGGCAGGTTCGTTGACGACCTCGGCGCGCCCGTCGCAGGTATAGGTAAACTGGCATTGGAACTTCTTGCCTGTGCCCTGATTGACCACACCGCAGACCGAATTGGGAAACCGCGCATGGTCAACCCTGTTCATAATCACTTCTGCGACAGCAAACTGACCTTTCAGGCTTTCGCCACGGGCCTCAAAATACAGCGCCTCGGTCAGGCATTGCCATTCCTTGCCGCCTTTGGGTTTGGGCTGCATGGCCAGCCAGTTCTCGTCATAGCTCAGGGCCTCGTTGCTGCGAGATTTTGCGGATGGAAGGCTGGCCAAACGCTGGATCTGACCATCTGACATCGCCGAGACCCCGGCTTTTTCAGTGTGAAAAAGCTTGGTGAACAACGCCACGATCGGGTCCTGTGCCCCATCTGCATCTGCCACAGCAGCCACAGGTGCAACACTAAGCGTTCCCGCAAAAATCATCGCCCCTAAAAGGCGCTTCAACATTGTGTTCAGCATTTTGCCCACTCCCAGGACCGCAGAATACGGCACAGTTGACGCGGCGGTTTAAGACAAATTAACGCTTTCGTCTAGTGTGGCCTTTGAACGCAGAGCTAAAGCGGGCTTGAAACACAACGGCTTACGCGCCGAAGTGACCCTGGCGCCGCAACATCTGGTGGTGAATTATACCCCGCCCGCTAGGCGTGCCGTCACCGCCAATTGGGCTGCGGCCAATCGCGCAACCGGTACCCGGAACGGCGAACAAGACACATATGTAAATCCAGCGTCTCTGCAAAACTTAATTGATTCGGGGTTTCCGCCATGCTCCCCGCAGATCGAAAGGGTCAAATCCGGGTCTTCCGCCCGACCACGCGCGGCACCAATTTCCAACAGCTCCCCCACCCCTTCGGTGTCAAGCACATGGAATGGATCCTCTTCATAAACCCCCTGATTGACGTATTCCCCCATGAACCGCCCCGCATCATCACGCGACAGACCATAAGTCATTTGGGTCAAATCATTGGTGCCAAAGGACATGAAATGCACATGCTGGGCAATTTCACCGGACCGAAGGGCGGCACGCGGCGTTTCGACCATGACCCCCAGACGATAGGTGAACTCTTCGCCCCGTTCGATTTTCACCGCAGCGGCCACCGCATCAATACGCGCCTTCACGATTTCGACCTCGCGTTTGGCAGACACAAGCGGGATCATGATTTCTGGAACAATTGGATCGCCGGTTTTTGACGCATCCAAAGTGGCCTCAAAAATCGCACGGGCCTGCATGTCGTAAATTTCTGGCACGGTGACGCCCAACCGCACCCCGCGCATGCCCAGCATCGGGTTAAATTCGCGCAGGCCATCGACCCGGCGGGTCACGTCAGACAGCGGCAAATCCAGCGCTTCAGCCAGCTCGCGCATGCCTTCGCGACCATGGGGTAGGAACTCGTGCAATGGCGGGTCAAACAGACGAATGCACACAGGAAGGCCCTGCATAATCCCAAATAATTCTGTAAAATCATCACGTTGCATCGGCAACAACCGATCAAGGGCGGCCCGTCTATCCACGGGCTTGTCCGCAAAGATCATTTCGCGCATGGCCAGCAGGCGGTCATCGTCAAAGAACATATGCTCGGTCCGACACAGGCCGATGCCTTCGGCGGCAAACATGCGGGCGTTGCGGGCATCCGGGGGGGTGTCGGCATTGGCGCGCACGCCGATATCACGAAATTCATCCGCCCACTCCATCAAGGTGCGAAAGCTTTCGCCCAACTCCGGCGGCAGCATCTCTGCCTTCCCCATCAGGGCTTGCCCTTCGGCGCCGTCGATTGTGATCACGTCCCCTTCGCGCAACACGCGCCCGTCCGTTGCCGTCAGTTTTTGCTTTTTCTTCTCAAGCGACAGACCACTCGCACCAACCACGCAAGGCAGGCCAAGCCCCCGCGCAATCACCGCTGCATGGCTGGTGATGCCGCCGCGAATGGTCAGGATGCCCTTGGCCGCATGCATCCCGCGAATGTCTTCCGGGCTGGTTTCACGGCGCACCATAATACAGTCTTCGCCTTGCGCCGCCATCGCTTGGGCGGCGCGCGCGGAAAAGACGATCTTGCCGGTCGCAGCACCGGGACTTGCGCCAATACCGGAAACAAACACGTCGCGCGGGCTTTCGGGATCAATTTGGCTGTGCAAAAGCTCGCTCAGCGCGCGTGGTGGGATGCGCAAAACGGCCTCTTCGCGCGAGATTACTTGATCCTTGGCCAACGTCACCGCAATGCGCACATTGGCCCGTTCGCTGCGGGCCACACGCACCGCGTCGAGGATGAAAAGTTGTTCATTATCAATGGTGAACTCCACTTCCATCTCTTCACGAAGACGGGTTCGGCACAGATCACCACAGTCCAGAAGCGCCTGAAACATGTCCGGCAGCACCTCTTCGATCGAGCGGCCGCGTTTGTCTTTGGTCAAAAACATCACATCGCGCGCGTCCGCTTCGGTCAGCGCATCGCGCCCTTGGCTTTTGCACAGATACCGTCCGCGAATCTCGCGGTGCCCGGTTTGACCGTTCACAAATTGGATCACGCCAGAACCACAGATATCACGCCCGACGCCAATCGCCATTTTCTGCACAACCAGCCCCAGCCCCGCATCCGCCGGCGCACCTTTCGCCTCGCGCAGAAGCCGCGCGGTGGTGCCCTGCCAGGCGCGCGACATGGACCGTAACACCTCCGTCAGTTGCTCCTTTGGGTCCTGCGGAAAATAGCTTTCGGTCTCTTCCTCATAGTGATCAAGAGCGGCCTGAAGCGTGTCTGCGCAGGGGGTGGAAATACCTTCGAATTCATCGGGGTCCAAACGACCAACATGCACCGCATAAGCCTGAATAAACCGCAAATACAACGCGTTGGCCGCAAGTTCGCCATGGCTTTCGATCAATTTCGCGTGGACCACATCGTTCATGCCGATGTTTAGAATGGCACCGGGCCCGCCCCAATCGGGGTCTTCGGATGACGGCCGAACTGAGATCAGAGGATCTTCGCCAAACAGCGCCAGCATGGCCTCCAGATCCGGCATATCGCCGGCCGACACCCCGCGCACAGTATCAAATGACAGCGCCATGGTTTTGGGCACGGGCATGTCGAGGCGGATCAGCCGTTGCAGGCATTTTGCACGCCCGCCATGCTCATCCGTTTGGATCGGAGCGGTCGGGGTGATTTCTGTAAATCCAAGGTCGATCATTTTTCTGCACCGCAGCACTGTTGTTTTTTGCAGCATAACAAGGGCGGCGCATCACACAAGGGTTGCATGGCGTGAAATCGGAGTTAGGGGCGCTGCCCCTCGACCTGCGGTCTCACCCCGAGGTATTTGAAGCAAGAAAAAGAGGGCGGCGTTGCGGCCGCGCCTCTTTAGCCTTCGACCTTGTTCAGATCTGCAACCGAGAGGCAGATTTGCCGGATACGCGACAGAAGGTTCAGACGGTTGCGACGAATAATTTCATTGTCGGAGTTGATCTGGACGGCTTCAAAGAAGGCATCAATCGGCGCGCGCAGGCTGGCCATTGCGGTCATCGCGGTGGCGAAATCTTCTGTTTCCATCGCGGGCTTGATCGCCGTTTCCGCCGTATCAAGCGCCGCAAACAATGCCTTTTCGCTGTCGTCTTCGGCAAATTTCACGTCGGCGCCATAGGAGTATTCAACCCCGTCTTTTTCCTCGGCCTGCGCCAAGATGTTGTTGGCACGTTTGAAGCCTTGCAGAAGGTTTTCACCATCGTCGGTTTTCAGGAACGCGGCCAGAGCGGTGGCGCGATTGACGAGCAGTGTGAGGTCGTCGTTCTTCGGCATGGCGAGGCAAGCGTCGATCACATCGTGGCGGATACCTTGGTCTTTCAGGTAGACTTTTAGGCGGTCGTGGAAGAAAGACAAAAGATCGTCGGACGCATCAGGCAGGCTGGTTTTCACGGCCTCAAGCTGCTTGGACAAATCCCCATCAAAGTGGTCCAAAAGGGTGCGGATCGCTGCGCCGAACACGCCGTGGTCCGCGATCTCACGATCAAGATCTTTCATCAGCGCAACACGAAGGGCCGCATCATCTGTGAGAGAAATTTCATGGCGCAGAAGTTGCGCATCAAAGAGCTTATCCAGCTCTACTCGCAGCCCATTTTCCAGCACCAACCGGATCACGCCCAAGGCCGCACGGCGCAGAGCGAAGGGGTCTTTTGACCCAGTGGGTTTCTCGTCAATCGCCCAAAACCCAGTGAGGGTATCAAGCTTATCGGCCAGCGCCACGGCCACAGACACGGGCGCGGACGGCACGTCGTCTGATGGGCCAAGCGGCGAGTAATGCTCAAGTGCTGCGTTGGCCACATCCAGCGAATGCCCCGCGGGACCAGCGTAGTATTTCCCCATAAGCCCTTGAAGTTCCGGGAATTCATAGACCATTTCTGACGACAGGTCCGCTTTGGCCCAGCGCGCTGCGGCCCCGGCCACGGCGGCGTCCGCGCCAACCGCGGGGGCCACTGCGGCGGCCAATGCGGCGATGCGTTCAATGCGTGCGCCTTGGGTGCCGAGCTTGTTGTGGAAGGTCACATTTTCAAGGCTACTCAGCCACGGCGCGGCACCCGCTTCGGCCACGCGCAGATCGTTTTCCCAGAAGAATTTCGCATCGGCCAAACGCGCAAACAGCACCTTTTGGTTGCCCGCCAGAATGGTTGCGCCATTGTCGGCGGTTTCCCGGTTGGCGACGGTGACAAATTTTTCAATCCGGTCGGTTTTCGGGTTGCGCACAGAAAAGAATTTTTGGTGTTCGCGCATAGAGGTTTGCAACACCTCTGGCGGCAATGCGATGAAGTCATCCGCGATGTCGCCCATCAGCACGACGGGCCATTCGACCAGACCGGCGACCTCTTTCAACAGGCCCATGTCTTCGACAATCTCAAGCCCTTGGGCGAAGGCGGCGTTTTTGGCGTCTTCCCAGATATGGTCGGCGCGGTCTTGTGGGTTCAGGACAACCTTGTTTGCCTTCAGCTTCGTCTCGTAATCTTCAAAAGACGTGACCGAAAAGCGGCCTGATCCCATGAAGCGGTGGCCTTCGGTGCTGTTCCCTGACGCGATGCCGTCGACATCCAATGGCACAACCTCATGCCCGGCCTCATCCGACAGAATGCAAAGGATGGAATGCAGCGGGCGCACCCATTTCAGCGATCCCGTGCCCCAGCGCATGGATTTTGGCCATGGGAAGTTGCGAATGGTGTTTTCCAGCACCTCGGCGATGATGTCCGCCGCTGGACGGCCCTTTTTCTCGATCAGCGCGAAATAGACCGGACCTTTGGGGGTTTCGCGTTCCTCAAGCTGATCGCGGGTCAGACCTGCGCCGCGCAGAAACCCTTCGATTGCTTTATCAGGCGCGCCCACTTTGGGGCCTTTGCGTTCTTCGCGCGTGTCTGGCGACTGGGCCAACAGCCCGTCAATCGCCAGTGTCAAACGGCGCGGGGTTGAGAGCGCATGGGCACCGGCATAGGTCAGGCCCGCCTCAACCAACCCATCGGTCACAAGCTTTTTCAAATCCTCGCTGGCGCGGGTTTGCATCCGGGCGGGGATTTCTTCGGAAAAGAGTTCAATCAGCAGATCAGGCATGGGATGGTCTCGCCGTTCTATTCGTCATATTTTTCGTTCAACTGATGCCAGGCGAAGCCCCGGCCATCAGGAAAGACGGCGACCACGCGGTCGATGCCATCTTGGATGTTTTTCTCGCCCAGAAAGGCAATTGCGCCGCCTTCGGTCAGGGCATGGCCAATTTCTGACGCGTCAAAGCAGTCGAACCAGCCGGGGGCAACGCGGGGTTCGGCGCCTTCGACCACCTCATAGGTTTCCGTCAACATCGCAAGCGACATTGTGGTGGTGAAACAGCCCCGAAAGCGCAGCGGGGACGAATTGGCGTCGATGCCCTGAAAGCTGTCAAACAGCACCACTTCAGGTTCGCCGGTGACCATGTTGGTCAGGCGGATTTGGGTGTCGGAAGAGGCCTCGTCATAAAAGGCGTAGATTTGCAGCCAATAGACCAGACCGCCGGCAATCAATCCTGCTAACACGATGATAGATCCCAGTAATTTCCCACTCACGCCACGTCCCCTTCGGAGGTCCAGCCGCCCGCACGGGTTTGCACAAAGGCATCGGCGCATAGCTTGGCCAGCGCGCGTACACGGCCAATGTAAGCCTGACGTTCGGTGACCGAAATCACCCCGCGCGCATCAAGCAAGTTAAAGAGGTGCGAGGCTTTGATGCATTGGTCATAGGCTGGGTGAGCCATGACAATGCGCTTGCCGGTTTTCGGGTCGACATGCGCCTGATCAAGGATGGTTTTACACTCTTCCTCGGCCTCTTCAAAATGGCGCAACAGCACATCGGTGTTGGCCACGTCAAAGTTCCAGCGCGCGTATTCTTCCTCGGTCTGTTTAAAGACGTCACCATAGGTCAGTGGGATCAGCGCGTCAGGCGCATTATAGGGCATGTCCATCACATGATCGACGCCAAGGATATACATCGCGAGGCGTTCAAGCCCGTAAGTCAGCTCGCCGGACACAGGTTTGCAATCATAGCCGCCGACCTGTTGGAAATAGGTGAATTGGCTGACTTCCATGCCGTCGCACCACACTTCCCACCCCAGACCCCAAGCGCCCAAAGTGGGACTTTCCCAGTCATCCTCAACAAAGCGAATGTCGTGCAGATCCATGTCGATCCCGATCGCGCGCAGGGATCCAAGATAAAGATCTTGCAGGTTGGGTGGGCTGGGTTTGATCAGCACTTGGTACTGGTAATAATGCTGCAAACGGTTCGGGTTTTCACCGTACCGCCCATCGGTCGGACGACGCGAAGGTTGCACATAGGCCGCGGCCCAAGGATTTGACCCAAGCGAGCGCAAAGTTGTGGCCGGGTGAAACGTGCCCGCACCCACTTCCATGTCGTAAGGCTGAAGCACCGCACAGCCCATTTGCGCCCAGTAATTCTGCAGCCTCAGGATAATCTCCTGAAAGCTTTGCGGTTTAATGTCTTGCTGGCCCATGATCCACGCCTGTCTCGTCAATTCAACTTGGCCTTCTCAATAGGCATTGGCTCTCAAAGGGTCAATCGCTGCATGGGGATTTGCCGAATTGGGGTCACAATCTTTCACCAAGGCGCAGATCGTGATCCCAAAGCACCATCAGAGAGTTGACCAGACCGGGGCATGTTGTGTTACTTGCCTTCAACCGAATTCAAAACACCCATAAGAGCCCTGAGGCCACGAGGATCTATGAAAAAGCTATTTGCTTCTGCCATGCTTGCAGGCGCCACCACATTGTCGAGTGTCACCCTGGTTCCGCAAATGGGCCACGCCCAAGCGGCGCAAACTGAAAACCTTATTTGGATACAAATCGAAGCCCACCCCACTTTGCGCGCCGCAGAGGATCGCGTGCGCGCCTATGCAGGCCAGATCGACGGTGTCAGCGGATTTCGTGTTGGCGGCAACTGGTATGCGGTTGTGCTGGGACCATTCACGCAACAGGCGGCGGATATTCAGTTGCGCCAATTGCGCGCGCAGGGCGCGATCCCGCGCGACAGCTTTCTGGTGCGCTCGCGTCAGCTGCGCCAACAGTTTTGGCCAATTGGGGCAAACGCCCTGACCCAAGCCCCGATCGAGACGCCAATCGCGCCCGGTCCCGCACCCGTGGAAACCGCAGCCCCTGTGGCGGATCCAGCGGCTGATCTTGGGACAGAACTGCCCATGACACTGCCGGATGAAACCAAACGCGAAGCACAAGCCAGCGAACGCCTGTTGACCCGCGAAGAGCGTATGGATTTGCAGCGCGCGCTGAAATTTGCGGGCTTTTACACATCGTCCATCGACGGCGCCTATGGCAAAGGCACCCGCCGCTCAATGGCGGCCTGGCAAGAGGCGCGCGGATATGATGTCACCGGCATCCTGACCACCAAACAACGCGCCGCCGTGACGCTTGAACGTCAATCTGTGCTGGATAGCATCGGCATGGCACAATATGACGACCCCCGCGCGGGGATCTCTATCGCTTTGCCAAAAGCCGTGGTGGAATTTGACCGTTATGAGGCCCCTTTTGCGCATTTCAAAACCAAAGACGGCTCTGGCGCGAAAGTGGTTTTGATCAGCCAGTCAGGCAACCAAGACACGCTGTTTGGCCTTTATGACATTCTGCAAACCCTTGAAATTGTACCAGAGAATGGCCCGCGCACACGCAAAGACAAGGAATTCACCCTTGAAGGTGAAGACGCCAATATCGTCTCGCACACCTATGCGCGCCTGGTGGATGGCACGGTCAAAGGCTTTACGCTTGTCTGGCCCAAAGGCGACGACAAACGCCGTCAGATGGTGCTTGGCGAAATGCAGAAAAGCTTCGCCTCATTGGGCGGCGAAGCACTTGCGGACAACGCCGGGCTGGATGCGGCGGTGCAGGACATCGACCTGATTTCGGGCCTTGAAATTCGCCGCCCCGACCTGTCGCGTTCTGGCTTTTTTGTGGACGAAAAAGGCACGATCCTGACCACCGCAGCGGCTGTGAAAAGCTGCAGCTCAATCACCGTGAACGACGAATATACCGCATCCGTCACCGCGCGCGACGACACACTAGGGCTTGCGCTTTTGCAAACCGAAACACCGCTGGCCCCAATGGCGGTCGCCTCGTTCCTGACCACAGACCCCCGCTTAAACAGCGACATCGCCGTGTCTGGCTTTTCCTACGAAGGGCGCCTCGGCAGCCCCAGCATGACCTTTGGCACCCTTGCCGATTTGGCAGGGTTGCAAGGGCAACGTGACATGAGCCGCCTTATGGTGAATGCCATGGCCGGTGACGCAGGTGGCCCCGTGTTGGACGCTGGCGGCGCGGTCGTCGGCATGTTGATGGCCCGCGACACCGACAGCGGCCGAAGCTTGCCCGCGGACGTCAGCTTTGCGCGCAAATCTGGCTCGGTCGCGGAATTTCTTGCCGCCAACGGCGTGACACCAACCGCGACGGACGCCATGGCGTCTATGGATCCGGTGGACATTTCTGCCATGGCCGCGGATCTGACAGTCTTGGTGAGCTGCTGGAACTGATCTCGTTTTATGCAGGTTAAATCAGAAAACCCCGCGCCGATCCGCGCGGGGTTTTCTATGTCTGGTCTCCACGAACAACACTCAGCCGTTGACCACTTCTGGCGTGACGTGAATCAGCGTTGGCCCGTCCGCGTCAAACGCCGCCAACACCGCCTTACGCAACGCCTCTAAGTTCGTGGGCTTTTCTGCATTGGCACCATAAGCCTTTGCCAACGCGCAGAAATCCGGGTTGCGCGCGACCACCGCGTTCGGGGCAATCTGGCTTTCCACCATACAGTCTTCAATCTCTTTCAGCTTGCCGTTGTCCCACAAAAGGATCGGAAGCGAGAGGCCAAGTTCCACCGCGACCCCCAGCTCTTGCAAGGTGAACTGAAACCCGTAATCCCCCGTGATCGCCATCACCGGCAGCTCGGGACGGCCAATTTTGCCCCCAATCGACGCCGGCAGCGCATAACCAAGCGTGCCAAACCCCGACGGATGGTGCCAGTGGCCCGGGCGTTCCAGCGGCCAAACCTCACCGGCCACATAAGCAAACTGGGTCATATCGGTGAAGAACATCGTATCATCCGGCATCACGGGGCCAAGCTTTTCGCAGATCGACAGAATGTGCGGGCGGGCCTGATCCGCCTCCATATGAAACCGCGCGCGGGCGGTGGAAATCTCGGTCTGTTGCCACTGGGTCGAGGGGCGCACCTGGCCATCCACCATGGCCAACAACTCCTCAAGGAACGGCGCAGCATCCCCCAAAATAGGCAGCTCAGCCCGGTTTTCATCCGCAAGGGAATGCGGATCAATATCAACACGGATCATCGGGGATCTATGCCCCAAATGATCGCGCCAAAGGTCCACTTCGGACAGTTCAGTGCCCACCGCAATCACCAGATCGGCCTTGGCAATCTCGCGCACACTGTCAGGGCGCGACAAAATAGGGCCGTACGCCAGCGGCGCCATGTCAGAGATAATACCGTGCCCGGCGATGGTGCAAATACTGGCGGCCCCGGTCAGTTCAACCAGCTTGCGCGCAGCCGCCGCGCCCGCCACGGCCCCGCCGCCAAAGACAAACAGCGGACGTTCGGCGCCCAGCAACCATTCGGCTGCGGCGGCCACCTCCTCTGGTCGTGCCAAAGGACGTGCTGGCGTCATGCCGGCATCTGGCGCCGCTGCGACCCGTTTACCCAACACATCAATCGGCACCTGTATATGTTTAGGTCGGGGGCGCCGGGTGGCAAATTCGGTCATGGCCTTGTCGACGAGGCGATAAGCCGTGGCGCCATCCATCGCGGTGTGCGACCAGTCGGAAACGGCCCCCGCGGCCCCTTCTTGATCTTTCATTTCATGCAAACGTCCGCGCCCAATGCCCAGATCGGCCCGGTTCAAACAAGACGAGATTGCCAGCACCGGGACGCTATCGGAATAGGCTTGCCCCAGCGCGGTCATCGCATTGCACAGCCCCGGACCAGTGATCAGAAAACACACGCCGGGCTGGCCGGTGGCACGCGCAAACCCGTCGGCCATAAAGCCTGCCCCTTGTTCGTGGCGCACAAGAATATGGCGAATCCCGGCCTCTTCAATACCGCGATAGAGTTCTACATTATGCACACCGGGGATGCCGAAAACCACGTCGACACCTCGTGATTTCAACATATGTGAGATTTGTGCGCCCAAGGGTTTATCTGCCATACTCTCTTCCCTAACGCGTTTCGAATTAGACCTGTGACAGGGATTATTCGAAACGCTTCCCAACATTTCAGTGTTTCGCGTGCTTCGCGTGCTTCGCCGAAACCAGTGATTCAGGTTTTTGGCGAAACGCTTTCGTTCATAATTTGTGGCCCCAAAGGGCCGCCTTATCCGCGCCAGAACACTGGCGTGAACAGGACAAACACCGCCAACAGCTCCAGCCGGCCAATCAACATTGTAACCGCCAAAATCCATTTCGCTGTATCATTCAGCCCCGAAAAATTGCCCGAGGGGCCGATGTCTTCGCCAAGGCCCGGACCAATATTGGCCACCGCTGTCGCCGCCCCTGAGACGGATGTGATAAAATCAAGCCCCGTCAACCCGAGCAACACCGACACCACGCCCAATGTCACCACGAAGAACACGAAAAAGCTCATGACCGAAGACAGCACATCGTCATCCACGCGTTTGCCATTAAAGCGCGGCGTGAAAACCCCATGCGGCGAATGGATCGCGCGGATTTGCGCCAGGATAGAGGAGAACAGCAATTGATAGCGAAAGATTTTCACCGAACAGGCTGTTGACCCAGCGCAGCCACCAATCAAGCCGATAAAGAAAAACGCAACCGCGGGGAAAGTCCCCCAAAGTTGGTAATCGACCGAGGCAAACCCCGTGCCGCTGATGATCGATGTGACATTGAACAGCCCTTCGCGGAACCCATGTTCGATATGGTCGCCGTTGGCCACCAAACGATAGATCGTCATCGCAAGCGTGATGAGCAAGATTGTCGCCAAATAGGCACGGATTTGCCGGTCAACCAAAATCGGGCGCGCTGTGCCTGCCACCACTTGAATATAACGCACAAAAGGCATGCTCGCGAGGATCATGAACACCGAGGCCACATATTCCGGCACCCCTTGAAAGGCCCCAAATGACGCATCCCGCGTGGAAAATCCGCCCGTCGAAATCGTGGTCATCGCATGCACCACCGCATCAAAGGGTTGCAGCCCCACCGCGAGGTAGCTCAGCACACAAAGGACGGTCAAGAACAGGTAGATCCAGCTGATCCTACCCGCAATTTCCGCAGCGCGAGGTAAAACTTTACCCATTGTATCAAAGGCTTCCGAGCGGAAAATCTGCATCCCACCCACGCGCAGTTCGGGCAAGAAAACCATTGCCACAACAATGATGCCGATGCCGCCAAACCATTGCAGCATCCCACGCCAGAACAATATTCCCCGCGGCATATCATCCAGACCGGAAAGCACCGTGGCCCCTGTGGTGGTCAGCCCGGACATTGCCTCGAAAAACGCATCCACCGGGCGGGCGTCCAGTTCTGACAATGAAAAGGGCAACGCGCCAAACAACGGCAGCGCCAGCCAGACCCCCGTGGTCAACAAAAAGGTCTGTTGGATCGACAATCCACGCCCGACCCCATTGGCCGTGGCAAGCGCCATCGACCCGCCCACAAGCGTGGTCAGCACGGCACTTTCCAAAAAGACAAGCCAATCCGCGCTTCCGTATAACAAATCGATCCCCATCGGGATCAGCATTGAAACACCAAGCGCCATCACCAAAAGACCGGTGACATAGGCAACGGGGCGAAGGTCAAACATAGGCGCAGGGTTGGCGTTCCGGGTGCCGAGTGTCAACCCGTATCCGCCGCGCCTGCAAAGACAAATTCCCACCTATGCCTTCAACACCACCCCAAGGTCGGCAGCACCACGGCATTCGGCGGTGTTCTTCACGCGTGACCACAGCAACGCCCGCCATGAAACGCAAAAGCCCACAGCGATCTGTGGGCTTTTGGTCTGGGTTCTTCTCATCTTTGGAACGGCCCGAACCGGGTCGCTGATAAGAGATGTTAGATGTAATACATCTGCCGCATTGCATATTGCGGGATCTCATCGCGGGTCAGGCCCAAATCTGCCAGTTCCGCATCACTTTTCGCTTCCAAGAGGCGGATGGTGGTTGCAAAACGCCCATTGTTTGCTTGATCTTCAAGCGCTTGCCAGAACGCGCCGACCCATTGTGTCAACCGCGCACGCAGCCCAAAACTGGCCTGACGGGAGGGCATTGGAATGTTTGTTGCTTGCGTAGCCATTGGAAACCTCGTCGCATATCTGTGGGGGCTGTCCCCGGTTGCGACCTAGATAGGGGGCCGCCTCGACGGCGACCAGATCTGATGCCGCAACCCCGCCATGCACAAGGCGCAACCGCGCTGATCTGATAGGTTGATGGTTTTCTTTGTCTTTTCAGACGCCGTCAGCCCACATGGAACAGGGTTGAAAACAGTTTGGGA
The DNA here is from genome assembly GCF_018599245.1 of Aliiroseovarius lamellibrachiae. Taxonomy (GTDB): domain Bacteria; phylum Pseudomonadota; class Alphaproteobacteria; order Rhodobacterales; family Rhodobacteraceae; genus Aliiroseovarius; species Aliiroseovarius lamellibrachiae. Next base: position 273,375 of record NZ_JAHEVJ010000001.1, on the reverse strand, counting down.
TCCAGCGATTGCGCCTCAAATGTTGCGCCTTCGGTCAGGATAGACACTGCATCATGGCTGTGCAGGCTTTCTTGGTGGCTGGCCACCACCCGGAAATCGCCGATCCTTGGGTCTTGTTGCAATTGCTCACAAAACAGCCGCGTGGCATCTTCGACAAAGATCGGATTGGCGGCATTCAGTTCAGCAAACGCCTGTTCATCTTCGCGCTTCACCATCACCTGCGTCTCGGTTGGCACGGCCACACGACACATGTCGATCAGATCTTCGAACCACAGCGTGTTGCCCGGCTGATGGATCTTTTCCACCGAAATCCGCGCCACAGACCGCTGAGAATGCGGGGTCGCCAATTGGCCGCGCTGCTGGCGCGCATGTTCGGAAAGTTCCAGTGAACACGGGCAAGTGGAGCTATAGACATAGTCCAAATGCATGAATTTCTTGCGCCGCCCATTATGCTCAAACAGCTCAAGCGCGATGTCGTAATATTGATACCCCATCAGGCCAGAACGCAGGCTTTCCACCTTGGCAGGATAGGAAAAGCGCATTTCAATCCGCGCATCCAAGCTTTCCAGATCGGTTTTATACCCGTCAAGGGCCGCTTCGATCACATCAAAGGAAAAGGTCTTTTCCGCGTGTTGATAAAAGCTGCGCATAATGCGCGACATGTTGATGCCCTTTTTGCCCGCCTCAAGGCTGACACTGCCGGTGACCGAGGTTTCCAACGTCACATTCGACCCATCGCGGGTGTGAAAGCGCAGCGGCAGGCGGAAATTGGAAATCCCGACGTGCTGGATGTGGCGTTTGGCCCCCTGGATCAGGCTTGCCGGGCCATTTTGCAAGTCCGGCATCGAGGCTTTATAGGTCGCGTCGGGTTGAAAATCTTGCGGATATTCGCGGCGCAATGCGGGGTAATTTGACACCTCGCCACCGGGCAAAAGCCGCGCAATCGAGGGATCAAGCCCGGCCACTTCGACAGGGTCGGCCTTGGCCGCCCATGCCTTCAGCGTGGCCAAAGCCGCTTTTGCTTCATCCCGATTGGGGGCTTCGTCCCGATCTGATGCCATTCCTGACCCGCGTTTCATCTGATTCACCGTGGCCTCCCGACCCTGACGCCTATCTTACCTTATCCGGTTTGCCACGTATTTGCCAAACGCACTGGCTAAGATGCGACAAATCAGACCGCGTTTAGGCCACGTTCCAGATCGCGGATCAGATCTTCCACGTCCTCAAGGCCAATCGACAAGCGCACCAGACCGTCGGAAATTCCAAGGGTGTCTTTTTGCTCTTGCGGCAGGCGTTGGTGCGTGGTGGTGGCGGGATGTGTGGCGATGGACTTGCTGTCGGCGAAGTTGTTTGAGATCGTGAAAATCTCCAGCGCGTTCAGGAACCGGAAACACGCGTCCTTGCCGCCTTTGACCTCAATCGCAAGCACAGTCCCGCCCGAGGGCGATTGCTGCATCGCAATCGCATGTTCGGGATGGCTGGGGTGTTGCGGATAACGCATGTCGCTTAGCTTGTCGTGACCGGCCAGAGCCTCGGCAATCTGCATCGCGCTTTCGGCCTGCGTTCGCACGCGAAGATCCATGGTTTCAAGGGCCTTAAGGTGGGTCCAGGCCGCAAAGGGGTTGATCGCCCCGCCGGTGTGTTTGACATAGGTTTCAATCGGTCCACGGATCAATTCGCGCGAGCCACAGATGGCCCCGCCCAGCATCCGCCCCTGCCCGTCCACATGTTTTGTGGTCGAATAGACCACCAAATCGGCGCCCAAACGGGTGGCATAGGAAAAGACCGGGGTTGGCATGGCGTTATCAACCACCACCAAAGCGCCCTTGGCATGGGCGAGTTTGACCACATGCGCAAGGTCAATCACCTCTAGCGTCGGGTTTGAGATCGCCTCAAGGAACACAACGCTGGTGTCTTCGCGGATCGCCGCCTCCCATGCCGCGTTATCCGTGCCGTCAACCAAGGTAATTTCCACACCGAACCGGCCCAAGATATCCTCAAGCACATAAAGGCAGGATCCAAACAAAGCGCGGGACGAGACAACGTGATCACCCGCTTTGGTCAGCGCCATCAACGCGCCGTTGACCGCCGCCATGCCAGAGGCACAGGCGAACGCATCTTCGGTGCCTTCAAGGGCGGCCAAACGGTCTTCGAACATGCGATTGGTGGGGTTGCCGTAACGGGCATAGATGAATTCATCCGGGCCACTTTTGATAAAGCGCTGCTCGGCGGCTTCGGCGGTGTCATAGACAAACGCCTGGGTCAGAAACATCGCTTCGCTGACTTCGCCATATTGGCTGCGGCGTGTGCCGCCATGCACGGCCGCCGTGCGTTTATTCCAATTGCACTTATTCGCATTTGTCATTGTCTGGTCCTTTCAAACAACAAAGCCCCCAACCGCAGAGCGTCGGGGGCTGAATACGGCATCCGCCGCGTGTCCCTGACCTCTTTAGCGGAATTATTTAATAAAGCGGTTCTGATCTGAACGCTTTGTGTGGCCCGCAATCCGGTAAACAAATCGCCACGAAACCTGCCTAGCTTGTGGGCAAATGGGCGTCAACCCTCATGGCTGCCCCCCAAGCGCCACTTTGGGCTGGTCTTATTCGCCGTCCTCTTCGGTGGAATAGCGTTTGAACAACCCACCCTGCGCCATGAAAAACGCAAGGGTTCCAAGGGGCAGACCAAAGGTTTTGAAATTCACCCAAGCATCGGTTGTCATCATGCGCCAGATCACCTCGTTGGCGATGGCAAGTCCGATGAAAAAGAACATCAAGCGCTTGGTCAGGATCATCCAGCCTTCGCGTTTCAGCGGCAGGGCAGCGTCCAACACCCCTTCGAGGTAGCTTTGCCCGCGCATCAAGCCAAACCCCAGAATGCCCGCAAACAACAGGTAAATCATGGTGGGTTTCATCTTAAAGAACCGCTCGTCATTGAACCAGATCGACAATCCGCCAAAGACCACCACCAAGATCAGGGTCATCACCTGCATTTTCGACAGATGCCCGGTCAGCTTCCACATGCCCAAAGTGGCCAGCGCCAGCACCGGGATGAACAGTGCGGTGACCGCAACAAAGCCTGAATATTCCGTACCCGCGACCAGAAAACTACGATCTTTCAAGAAGGTATAGGCCACAAAGAAAAGGATAATCGGCCCATATTCCAGCACCATTTTCAATGTTGGGTTCACGGGTTTTGTCTGTTGGTCTTGCTCGGTCATGTCTGCTCCTTATCCGCCCATCTCGACTAACACGGCGCCCGCGGCAATCAAAGCCATCATCGCAACGCGGCGCGGTCCAACTTTTTCGCCCAGCACCAACCAGCCGATGAGGGCGGCAAAAACGGTAGATGTTTCGCGCAACACCGCGGCCTCGCCCACGCTATCAAGGCGGGTGGCCATCATGATCGACCCAAAGCTTGCGTAAGCCACAAAGGCGCCCAACACCCCGCGCCCCATTAAGGGGCCAAGGGCCGGGCGATCGGCCATGTTCCACCAGCGCACGCCCGCGATGACCGGCATGAAAAACCCGTCGATAAAGAAAAACCAAGCAAGGAAGGTGAAGGGGTTCATGGTTGCGCGAATGCCGTAGGCATCCAGCGTGGTGTAGGCCGCGACAAACAGCCCCGTCAGCACCGCCATCGCCAGCGCGGGCTTCAGCAACGCGCGTCCAAGATGCCAGTGTTTCAGGTTATAAACCGCCAGCGCATAGATCCCCGCCAAAAGGGCAAAGACCCCGGCCCATTGGGCCAAGCTGTAGCTTTCGCCAAAGATAAACCCCGCCCCAATGACCGTAAAAAGCGGCCCGGTGCCACGCACCACAGGGTAAACCACCGTGTAAGAGCCAAGCGCATAGGTGTAGCTTTGCGCAAGCTTATAGCCCACATGCACCACAAACACCGCGGCAAAAATGGGCCACATATGCGGTTCTGGCCACGGCACCACAAACAGTGCAAAGGGGGCGGCGATAATGCCATAGGAAAGGTCAATAGCCCCGCGCGACAGCCACGGATCATGTCGGCCCTTTTGCAAAGCCCCAAAAAGCGCGTGAAGAAAGGCTGCCGTCAGCGCGAGGATCAGGGCAAGTTGATGCCCGGCCTCTGTGCCTTCAAGGGAAATTAGCCAATCGCTCATGTCAGTCAGCTGGGGGTTTCACACCCCCAGACCCCCGTGGGATATTTAGGGAAAGAGGAAGATTAGGGCGCGATGCCGATCAGGGCGTTTGCAAATTCTTCCGGGTCAAATGGGGCAAGGTCGTCGATCTGTTCGCCGACCCCGATGGCGTGGATGGGCAGCGCAAATTTATCCGCCAGCGCCACCAGAACCCCGCCTTTTGCGGTGCCGTCGAGTTTGGTCATCACGAGGCCAGAGACATCGGCGAGCTGTCGGAAGGTGCCCACTTGGCTGAGCGCGTTTTGGCCGGTGGTGGCATCAAGCACAAGCAGGGTGTTGTGCGGGGCGGTGTCGTCTTTCTTTTTGATAACACGGACAATTTTGGCAAGTTCTTCCATCAGATCAGAGCGGTTTTGCAAGCGCCCTGCGGTGTCGATCATCAAAAGATCGGCACCATCTTCTTCGGCTTTTGTCATCGCATCATAGGCCAACGAGGCCGGATCGGACCCTTCGGGGGCGGTTAAAACTGGCACACCGGCGCGATCCCCCCAGACCTGCAACTGCTCGACCGCGGCGGCGCGGAATGTGTCGCCCGCAGCGATCACCACCTTTTTCCCAGCGGCGGTAAACTGGCTGGCGAGCTTGCCGATGGTGGTGGTTTTCCCAGCCCCGTTCACGCCAACCACCAGCACCACTTGGGGGCGCTTGGGATAGATTGGCATCGGCACGGCGACGGGGTCCATAATGCGGGTCACTTCGCCGGCCAACACGGTTTTGATTTCATCCACCGACAGCTTCTTACCGAAATGCGCCGCCGAAATATTGGCCGTCACGCGCATCGCGGTATCGACGCCCATATCAGAGGTGATCATCAGGTCTTCGAGGTTTTCAAGCATGTCGTCATCCACCAAACGGCGGGTGACAGCGCTTGGCGCGCTGGTGGCGCCACTGCGGCCCAGCATGCGCCCAATCAGGCCCGGTTTCTCGGTGGGTTTGGCGGGGGAGGCGCTCTCTGGGATTGCCGGTGGGATTGCCGGTGTCGTGATCTCTTCGGCCTGTGGGGCTGATTTCACGGGCGCGGGCGCGGGCGTATTGTCTTCAACGGGCGCCCCATCATGGGCACTGATGTCGACCGGGGGCTGCGCGGGGCCATCGTCAATCGCATCGTCGACGACACCCTCTTGGGCGGCACCGTCGCGTTCCACGGGCACGACATCCGGCTGCGGCGCATCTGCCACCACCTCTTCTTCGCCGCCGTCCTCGACAATCGCCTCAAGCCCCTCTTCGAGCTTGGACGAGGATTTAAACAAACGATCCTTGAGCTTTGAGAAAAACGCCATAGGTGCCTCCGGTTCTTTCCCATCACCTAAGACACAATGGGCGCAGATGGAAGAGGTCAGCCGATCTGTGGCCGTTTAAGTCGCGAGAATGCCTCAGATGCCACCAAACAGGATCAGCCCCTGCCCGGCAATGTAAAAGACCCACACAAGATACCCTGCGAGGGGCTTTTGCGGGTGATCCTCTTTCATGCGAAAAAGCTCTACCGCGAGGATCAGATCAGACAGGATGAAAAGCCCCGCCCCCAAGGTGCTTAGCCCCACAGGGATCATCAGAACAGACAGACCCATCGCGCCAATCACCATCACATAGATCCGCACCGGAAGCCCCAGGGCGCCGGTGTGCGGGGCAAGCCAAAGTTCGGTCGACACAAGCAAGGCAAGCAAGGCGATGGCGGGCATGGGGGCGACGCTAAACACCTCCCACAAGGGGGCGTGGGCCAATGACAAAAAGTGAAGGATATAAAGCACATGCGCCAACGCAAAGGCGGACAATCCGTAAAGAAACGCGCTGTTCCCGTCGCGTGACAGCCCAAAATCCCCGAGCGCGGATAAGAACAATCCCGCCACCAAAAACGCGGGCGCATCCGTGAGGTAGGCGGCCAGTGCGAACAGCAAAAGCGGCAGCGTTTTGTGGATGGATCGCCGCCACGACACGCCCCCATTGGTAAAGGGCAAATAGATCAGCGCAATCGCGAGGCCAAGATAGGCGGGAAACAGAGATGTCATCATGCCCAATCGATGCGCAGGTTCGCTGTGTGGGTCAAGCCTGACGTTGACGGAACCGGCCGGGTAGCCGTCAAAACACAGCGCAAAGACTTAAAATGAAAACGCACGGCAAGTTGCCCTGCCGCGCGTTTCATCTATCTTTTACTGCGCCCATAGGCGTCACACCCTTAGATATCGTCAGATATCATCTGGGAAATGCTTCATCGTCAGCAAAATCGGGTTCGGCGCCGCCTGCCCCAAGCCACAGATCGACGTGTCCTGCATCGCGGTACACAGCTCGCCCAAAAGCCCTTGATCCCAGCTGTCCGCCTGCATCAGTTTCACGGCTTTTTCACAGCCCACACGGCACGGCGTACATTGCCCACAGCTTTCATCCTCAAAGAATTTCAGCATGTTGATCGCGGCGTCTTTTACGCTGTCCTGATCCGACAAAACCACCACAGCGGCAGAGCCAATAAAGGTGCCATGCGGTTGCAACATATCAAAATCCAACGGGATGTCGGACATATCTGCTGGCAGCAATCCAGACGAGGGCCCACCGGGCTGATAGGCCTTAAATACATGGCCATTCGCCATGCCGCCACAGGCCTCAATCACATCCAGAATGGTGGATCCCGCGGGCAACAAATGCACACCGGGGTTGGCCACACGACCAGAGACTGAGAACGAGCGTAGACCCTTGCGGCCGTTCTTCTCAACCGAAGTCAGCACCTCTGGGCCGTCCCGCAAAATCCGCGTGACCCAAAGCAAAGTTTCAACGTTGTGCACCAGCGTCGGCCGGTTAAAAATCCCCACCTGCGCCACAAAGGGCGGGCGGTGACGGGGCATGCCGCGCTTGCCCTCAATCGATTCAATCATCGCGCTTTCTTCGCCGCAGATATACGCCCCCGCGCCCCGGCGCAGTTCAATATATCCGGGGGTCACAATGCCCGCTGTTTCCAGCGCGGCAATCTCATCGGCAAGGATTTTCAACACGGCCGGATATTCGTCGCGCATATAGATGAAACAGGTTTCCGCCTCGACCGCCCAAGCGGCAATCAACATACCTTCGAGCATCTCATGCGGGGTGCGTTCCAGATAGTAACGGTCTTTGAATGTGCCCGGCTCGCCTTCGTCGCCGTTGACGGCCAGATAGCGCGTGCCTTCGTTCATGCGAACAAAGCCCCATTTTTTGCCCGACGGGAAGCCCGCACCACCAAGGCCACGCAGCCCAGCGGTCAGCACCTCGTCTTGCACTTTGTCCCAATCCCCACCGGCGCGCAGATCGGTGAGTTTGGCATAGCCACCCTCGGCCTGATAGGCGCTAAGTGTTTGATATTCTGGGATATGTGCGTGGGTGTCATCCGCTTTGATCGCGGCCAGAACCTTTTCCGGTGTGGCGTGATCAATGTGGTTGTGGCCGATTTCCAGCACAGGTGCTGTGTCACAGCGGCCCATGCAGGGCGCGCGCAAGACGCGAACCTCTGACGCATCCAACCCGTCTTCCAGCGCCTTTTGAAGCTGCTCGGCCCCGGCCAGTTCACATGACAGCGAGTCGCAGACCCGAATGGTCAGCGCGGGGGGCGGGGTGTCATCCTCTTTGACCACATCAAAGTGGGCATAAAAACTGGCAACCTCATAAATCTCGGCCTGACCCAAGCCCATTTCCTGCGCCAAAGCGCGAATATGGCGGGCGGACAAATGCCCGTAAGTATCTTGGATCAAATGTAAAAATTCGATCAAGTGATCGCGGCGGCGTGCGCGGTCGCCCAACAAGGCAAGGATTTCATCCAGCGCATCCATATCCACCTGACGCCCCTTGGGCACACGCCGACCTTTGCCACGCGCGTTTTTCCAGATGCCTTTTTTCTCATCGAGAGCCATTGCCCACTCCATCAACCGTTCGCCCCTAACTTAACGCCCGCGCAGCACGACGAGCGAGCCAAAAACGACATAGATGTAACAGATTGCGTATCTGCGGGCGGATCCTGTGCGGTATCGCGTTGCCTTGGCGCGAAAATTTACCGATAGTTTGCACGCGTGCGATAGGTTTCGTGGCTGAGGGGCCACCAAGGGGAATTCTGATGACACATCCGCTGCGATTCTTTGCGATTGCCGCCTTAACGCCTGTGGTGCTGATTGCGCTTGGGGCTGTTTTCGGCGGGTTCTTTGCCGTTTTATCTTTGCTTTACATCACCTTACTGTCTTTTTTTCTGGACGAAGGGGTCAGCAAAATCGCCGGAACGGCGGACGCGGATGAGGATTTCACCGACGCCAATCGCCTGTCGGCCATGCTGGCGGGCGCACATTTTATACTGTTGCCACTGGTGGTTTTTGCCATTTCTGGCGGGACGGGCATTGGTGTTTGGGCCAGCTTGGCGTTGCTGATTGCGGCGGGACTTTTCTTTGGCCAAGTGTCCAATTCCAACGCGCATGAATTGATCCACCGCACCGATAAGTGCCTGTTTAATATGGGGAAATGGGTCTATATCTCGCTTTTGTTTGGCCATCACACATCCGCGCACAACAAGGTACATCATCGTTTTGTCGCCTCAGAAGACGATCCCAATTCCGCCCGCGAAGGGGAAAGCTTTTATGCCTTTGCACCGCGCGCTTGGATTGGGTCGTTTGTCGCCGGATATGAGATGGAAAAGGCGGATAATGCGCGGTCGCAAAAACGCCGCCTGAACCCCTATGTGACTTATATCGCGGGTGCTATTTTGATGCTGGTGCTTGCCTATCTGATCGGCGGATTTGGCGCCGTTCTGGTCTATCTCGCGCTCTGTGCGCACGCGCAACTACAGCTCTTACTATCTGATTACGTTCAACATTATGGGCTGATGCGGGCAAAACGTGAGAACGGGAGCTATGAACCCGTGGGCGATCACCACAGCTGGAATTCACCGCATTGGTTCACCTCGCATTTGATGATGAACGCCCCGCGCCATTCAGATCATCACGCCCATCCGGCGCGACCTTACCCGGCGCTTAGATTGCCCACCGCGATGCAGGCACCGATGCTGCCCTATTCATTGCCGACCATGGCAACGCTGGCCTTGATGCCGACCCTTTGGAACCGGGTGATGGGGCGTGCGCTGGCCAATTGGAACCGCATCCGAACCCAACCGGACAATGCCGAAAATCTTTAAACTGTTTAATGTTTCAAACAGCAAAACTGTAAACTCTTTAAAGGGAACGAAACGCGAAACATTAAAGTTTTCCGGGCGTGCTCTGCAAAACTTTAAAGTTTTTTGCGGCCCCTTTGCACCTGCCGCACGCCCCCTGACAATCCCCCTGACACTCACCCCTGACAAACCCGGCCCAGATTTCCCCCTTGCCTGCCCCCCACCCCCCCTTATGGTGAGCGCAAACATGTTGAAGGGATGGATAAATGGATTGGATGGCTGGACAACTGTCTGGGCTTTTAAGCTTTGAGAACGCGGGCAACCTTTTGATGCTTTGCTTTTTGCAAGCGGTGCTGGGGTTCGATAACCTTTTGTATATTTCGATCGAAAGCCAACGTGCCCCTGTGGCGCATCAGGCGGCGGTCCGGTTCTGGGGCATTATCTTGGCCGTGATCCTGCGCGTGGTGCTTTTGTTTGCGATGATCAAACTGATCGGCGCGATGTCTGAACCGTTTTTCACCTTCAACTTTCCCGGCCTGCTTGAGGGCGGTGTGAACTTTGCCACCCTCGTCTTTGTCTTTGGCGGCATCTTCATCATCTACACGGCGGTGAAAGAAATCAGCCACATGCTGTCGGTGGATCATCTGAACACCGATGTGTCGCATAAATCCGGCAAATCGGCGGCCAAAGTGGTGGCGATGATTGTGTTGATGAACCTGATCTTCAGCTTTGATTCGGTGTTGTCCGCGCTTGCGATCACCGACGTCTTTCCAGTGCTCGCCGCAGCGATCCTGCTTTCGGGTCTTGCGATGCTGCTTTTGGCGGATGGCGTGACGCGATTTCTGGAAAAGAACCGGATGTATGAGGTGCTCGGCCTGTTCATCCTGTTGATCGTCGGCGTGGTGTTGCTCGGCGAAGCGGGCCCAGCGGCGGCCCATGCGATGCACGACGACAGCCTGACCATCAAGGTCTTTGGCTATGACATTGTGCCGATGTCGAAATCGACCTTCTATTTCTCGGTTGTGGTGCTGTTTGTGGTTGAGGCGATCCAGTCGGGGTACTCGCGCAAACTCGCCGCCGAGCGGACGGCTGCGCAAAAGCATTAAGTCGCGTGGCAAATGGGCAAAACCATGCCTATATTAAACGCACATCGCCAGCACATCGCCAGCACATCGGCCAAAATCACGGCCAATAACGCGGTCATGAAACGGCCAAAAAGGGGACGGAAACAATGTCAGGAAGCGGACTTCAGAAAACCGCATTTTTCGTTCTGATTGCGCTGATCACCTATGTCTCGATGACGGGGGGCGCGTGATGGCAGAGCGGTATGGCGGGGCCTATAGCCCTGAGGGGAAAGCGGATCGGGGCGGACATGCCGAGGCAGAAAACGCCCCGCGCAAACGCTCCCCGCTCGAGGGTAAAACCCCGGCGCGCGCGGGGGCGCGTTTGAACCTTTTGTTCATCGCCCCTTTGCCGCTGATGGTCTTGGCGTTTTTCCGCGCGCCTTCGGATATGATCCTGTCGCTTGCGGGCTTTGCCACGTTGATGGCGGCGGCCTGGCTGACCCGCGACGGGGTGCGCGCACACGAAGCGTTTGACGCACGCAAAATCGCCCGCCGGCCGGCCATTCCGCGCAAAATCTTTGGATCGGTTTTAACCGGTGCGGGGCTTGCGATGGCCGGATTGGTTGATGGTACAATTGGATTGGCGACGGCATACGGCATTTTGGGCGCGGGTCTGCACATGTTCTCCTTTGGGCTTGATCCGATGCGATCCAAGGGCGGCGAAGGGGTGGATGCGTTTCAAACCGACCGCGTGGCCCGCGCCGTGAATGACGCCGAGGCGCTTTTGTCCGGCATGGCGGACGCGATCCTGCGCACGCGGGACGCGCGGCTGAAATCCCGTGTTGAACGCTTTCAAATCACCGCGCGCGACATGTTTCGCGCGGTGGAAAATGACCCGCGCGATCTGGTGGCGGCGCGCAAATACCTGTCGGTTTATTTGCGCGGTGCCCGCGATGCGACGGTGAAGTTTTCAGACCTTTACGCCCAAAGCCGCGACAGCAATACGCGTGCAGATTACGAGGCGCTGTTGGATGATCTGGAACGGAATTTCACCGCCAAAACCAACGCATTACTAACAGACAACCGCACCGATCTTGATGTTGAGATCGAAGTGCTTCGTGACAGGCTCGCCCGTGAGGGCGTGCGTATGGATTGACCCGAGAGGATTTTATGATGTCGAAATTGCCCAGTGAAACAGCCCTGAAGGAACTCCAGGATGTGACCGCCGTGACCCTGCCCGAACCGGTGGGCGAGTTGGTCACGCTTGAGGCCGCAGACGCCGGCACCAGCGAAGAAATTGAAAAGCGCATGGCCGAAATTGACATGGGTGACAGCCAGTCGATCATCGAATTTGGGTCCGCGGCGCAATCGGAATTACAGGTGATTTCGCAAGACATGCTGCAAGGTGTGCGCAACAAGGATCTGGGTCCGGCGGGCGATGGGCTGCGCGGGATTGTCACCACCATTCGCGGATTTTCCATCTCGGAACTCGATATGCGGCGCAAGCGGTCGTGGTGGGAAAAACTGTTGGGTCGGATGGCGCCTGCCGCCAAATTTATGGCGCGATATGAGGATGTTCAGGGGCAGATCGACCAGATCACCGACAATCTTCTGGGCCATGAACACACGCTTTTGAAAGACATCAAATCGCTTGATAAGCTTTACGAGAAAACGCTGGAATTCTACGACGAGCTGGCGCTTTACATCGCGGCGGGTGAGGCGAAAATCGACGAGCTGGACGCGCAGACCATTCCGGAAAAAGAGGCCGAAGTCGCCGCGGCGCCGGACGATCAGGGTGTGTTGAAGGCGCAGGAATTGCGGGATCTACGATCCGCGCGCGATGATCTGGAACGCCGGGTGCATGATCTGAAACTGACCCGTCAGGTGACGATGCAGTCCTTGCCATCCATCCGCTTGGTACAGGAAAATGACAAGTCGCTGGTCACCAAAATCAACTCGACCCTGGTCAACACCGTGCCGCTTTGGGAAACCCAATTGGCCCAAGCGGTGACCATCCAGCGCTCTACCGAAGCGGCAGCGGCGGTGAAGGATGCCACCGATCTGACCAATGAGCTCTTAAAAGCCAACGCCGAAAACCTGCGCGAAGCCAACGCCATGGTGCGCCGCGAAATGGAACGTGGGGTGTTTGACATTGAGGCGATCAAATCGGCCAACGCAGACCTGATTGCCACAATTGAAGACAGTCTTGAGATCGCCGATGAAGGCAAAGCCAAACGGGCCGCGGCCGAAGACGAATTGGTGAAAATGGAGGCCGAGTTGAAATCCACACTCGCCGCGGCCAAAACCAGCCGCACCGCGCCGCGCGCGGGCTAACGCATGATGGGGCGCGCCATATCGGGTTGGATGCGGGGGCGGTTTTCCGTCTGCGCAACCGGCGTCTTCATGGCGCTTGTGGTGGCGGGGTGCAACGGCACCGACCCGGTGCGCAGGTCGCCCACACCGCAACCGCGCCCGGCCCCTGTGGCCTATGTGCCGTCAGAAAACAGCCTTGCGATGGCGAAGTATTACGTCTCGGTTCAACGCAGCCTGCTGACCCAAGGGTTGTTGCGGGTGGACGGTGGTGGGGCGGATGTGCCGTTCACCGGCATGATGCTGGCGCGCAACTTTATGCGCATTGCGTTTTATAATGAATACAGCACCTCGGGCGGGCTTTATGTGGCGCGCGAAAGCGCGGTGCATATGTCGCGCTGGCCCAACGGGGTGCGGCTGTCGATGCATTTTGGCGCCTCGGTGCCGGAGGATATTCGCAACAAAGACCGCGGTTTTACCGCACGTTATGCCAGCCGGCTGGGGCGGGTGACCGGCCACCCTATCTCGTTGGCGCAAAACGGAAATTTCCGCGTTTATGTGCTGGATGAGGATGAACGCCGCGCGATGGGACCCGAGCTGCGCCGCGTGGTGCCGGGCATCAGTTCCACCACCGTGAACGCCGTCATTAACATGCCGCGCGACACCTATTGCGTGGTGTTTACCGGCGACAGCATGGGCAGCGGGCGATTGCAACAGGCGGTGGCGGTGATCCGGGCCGAGCATCCGGATCTGATGCGCAAAGCCTGTTACCATGAAGAGATCGCGCAGGGGCTTGGCCTGTCCAATGACAGCCCACAAGCGCGCCCGTCGATCTTTAACGATGACGAGGAATTTGGCCTGTTGACCACCCATGACGAAATGCTTCTGCGCATCCTCTATGACCCACGTCTGCGCCCCGGCATGTCCGCGGCTGAGGCCCGGCCAATTGTCACCCAGATCGCGGCGGAATTGACCGGCAGCGGTGCCGTCTAGAGGAAAACGAATGCACGAACAAACATTACCCCTAGCTTTTTCGTATAAGCCCAAACCCTGGTTGATGGGCTTGGTTGTGCTTTTTTTCGGGGCCTGTGCTGCGGTGTTGTTTCAGGCCACGCTGACCAACACCCAAGGGGTGCGCCTAATGCGCGTGATTGAATTTGGCCCGCAAGGGGCGAGCTATTTTTACGGCGTCTTGACGGTGCTTAGTGCGCTTTTTGTGTTGGCGGGCTGCGTTGGGTTTTGGCGTGGGCTGACCTCGAAAAACGTTCTGGAATTGACGTCTGAGGCAGTGATTTGTCCAAAATCCGGGCTTAACGCACGCCTTGTCACCGTGCCGCTCGACAGCATTACCGGGTTGGAGCGGACCTCGGTTCAGAACCAGGTTTTTTTGCACATTCACCACTCGGGCGGTAAACTCTCGGTCGCCCGTCAAATGTTTTCCAAAGATGAGGCGTTTGAGACGTTTGTGGATGCGCTCACCGATCATCTTGCGGGCGAAAATGCCCCGTCACCCAATTAAGATTTACACCAATCCGCGCCCTTGAAGGAGGAGCAAATGGGAATTTTCGATTTTCTAACCGGCGAATTTATTGACGTGATCCATTGGGTCGATGACAGCCGTGACACGATGGTGTGGCGGTTTGAACGCGAGGGGCATGAGATCAAATATGGTGCCAAGCTGACGGTGCGCGAAGGGCAATCGGCGGTGTTTGTGCACGAAGGGCAATTGGCCGATGTGTTCACCCCCGGTCTTTACATGCTTGAGACCAATAACATGCCGATCATGACCACGCTAAACCATTGGGATCATGGGTTTAAATCGCCGTTCAAGTCGGAGATTTATTACGTCAACACGACCCGGTTTAACGACCTGAAATGGGGCACCAAAAACCCCATTATGCTGCGTGATCCGGAATTTGGCCCGACCCGCATTCGCGCCTTTGGCAGCTATTCGGTGCGCGTGTCGGACCCCGCGCGGTTCCTGACCGAGATTGTCGGCACGGACGGCGAGTTTACCATGGATGAGATCAGTTTTCAGATCCGCAACATCATCGTGCAGGCCTTTAGCCGCGTGATCGCGGGGGCCGGCATTCCGGTTTTGGACATGGCCGCCAACACCGCCGATCTGGGCAAAATTGTCGCCACGGAAATCAGCAAAGTTGTGGCCGATTACGGGCTGAGCATTCCTGAGTTTTATATTGAGAACATCTCGTTGCCGCCTGCGGTGGAAGAGGTGTTGGACAAGCGCACCTCGATGGGGATCGCGGGCAATTTGGACAATTACATGAAGTTCAACGCCGCCGAGGCACTGAGCTCGGGGGGGACCGAAGGGTCGGCCATGGCCGCGTCGATGGGGGCTGGCATGGGTGCTGGCATGGGCATGGCGATGGCACAATCTGGCCCGTGGGGGGCCGCCCCACAAGTGGCCCCGCAAGCCGCACCCCAAGCGGCCCCACAGGCCGCGCCAATCGCCCCCCCGCCCCCACCGGTGGAACATGTCTGGCATGTGGCCGAAGGCGGCGAGACCTCTGGGCCATTTTCCAAAGCGCGCCTTGGACGGATGGCCACGGCCGGCGATCTTAGCCGCGACAGCTTTGTCTGGACCCCTGGTCAGGACGGTTGGAAACGGGCCGAAGACGTGGCAGAACTGGCGCAGCTTTTCACCATCGCGCCGCCCCCTCCGCCCGGTGCGTAAACACATAGGACAATTATGAACCGTCGAAGCGTGATCAAATGGCTGCATTGGTTGGCCGCTGGGCTGATGCTCTATTTCTTTTTGGTGGAACCTGATGAGGTGCGGGGCAATCCCGGCCTTGGTCTGACCACCCATTCGGGGGTTGGGGTTTTGCTGGCGTTGGTCGCGGCGATCTGGCTTGGCATGTTTCTGTTCAAGGGGCTTGCGGGGCGGGCGGGGCCAAAACTGCCAGGTTGGGGCAAACGCTTTCACGCGCTGTCGCATAAGGTCTTGCAAATTGGCCTGCCGGTGACGGTGGCCACGGGTGCGTTTGCGGGGCTGGCCGCCCCCTTTGCGATCCGCGCTTTTGATCTGGTTCAGATCAATCCGGCATGGGGCAGCAAGGGCATTCATGAGTTTGCCGAAGAGGTGCATGAGATTGCATTTGACGCGATGATGATCGCAATTGCGGCCCATGTGGCCTTTCACCTCTGGCGTCATTTTGTGTTGAAAGACAACGCATTACGCATCATGACCCCACGCATTTTGCACAAATACCTGTAAAGGACCCGGCATGGCCTTTCCCGCCGAAGACACCGCCACACCGACCCAAGAACACCGGTTTCCCTGTGATCAATGCGGGGCGGATTTGCGTTTTGATCCCCGCACAGGACAGTTGTCTTGCGACCATTGCGGGTTTCAGGCGGCTCTGCGTGAGGACGGACCACACGCAATCTCTGAACTGGATTACCAGCGCGCCATCACCGAGGATTTTCCCGACAACGAGGTTGAGGAAACGCGGGTTGTGTCCTGCCCAAACTGCGCCGCCCAAACCGAATTTGACGCCGATATCCATGCCGCCGAATGCCCGTTTTGCGCAACCCCCGTGGTCACCGACACGGGGACGCATCGGCATCTGAAACCCAAAGGCGCGCTGCCTTTTGCACTGACCGAAGGCGACGCGCGCGCGGCGATGGGCAAGTGGTTGGGCAAGCTGTGGTTTGCCCCCGGCGGCCTGACTGAATATGCCCGCAAGGGGCGTAAAATGTCCGGCATTTATGTGCCGTATTGGACGTTTGATGCGGACACCAAAACCCAATATACGGGCCAACGCGGAGAGGTGTATTACACCGAACACACCGTGATGGTCGACGGCAAACGCCAGACCCGACGCAAGCAGCATGTGCGCTGGCACCCCGCCCGTGGTCGTGTGGCGCGGTTTTTCGACGATGTGCTGATCATGGCCTCGCGCGGATTGCCGAAAAAATACACCACGGCGCTCGCCCCTTGGGATCTGTCGCGGTTGGAGCCTTACAGCCCGGAATACCTCGCTGGATTTCGCGCTGAAGGCTATACGGTTGAGCTGACAGATGGGTTTTCTGAGGCCCGTGATTACATGGACCGGGTGATCCTGCGGGACGTGAAATTTGACATTGGCGGCGACCGGCAACGGGTGGCAAGCCTGGATACGTCGATTGCGGATGTGACGTTCAAACACATCCTGCTGCCGGTCTGGTTGGCGGCCTATAAATACCGTGGCAAGACCTACCGCTTTGTGGTCAACGGACAAACCGGTAAGGTCGAAGGGGAACGGCCCTATTCCGCGTGGAAGATCGCCTTTGCGGTGGTTTTGGGGCTGATTGCCGCCGGGATCATCGGCTATATTGTGGCACAAAACCAATAAAAGAGGCCCCTATGGCTGAAATGACTTTTGAGGCGTTTGATGCGCTTTTGCGCAGCCGCCATTCGTGCCGTGCGTTCACAGATGAGGCGGTGTCGCGTGCGGATATTGAGGCGATATTAAAGGCTGCGCAACGCGTGCCCAGCTGGTGCAATGCCCAGCCGTGGAAGGTTGAAATCACCGAAAAACCCGAAACTGACCGGCTGCGCGAGGCGCTTTTCGCCCACGCGCAAGACGCCCCTTATGCGCCCGAAATCGACTGGCCTGAACGGTACTCTGGCGTGCATCAATGGCGGCGCAAAACCTGTGGCTTGCAACTTTATGACAGCGTGGGGATCACCCGCGGGGATCGCGCAGCATCTGGCGCGCAAATGCTTGAGAACTTTCGGCTTTTTGGGGCACCACATATGGCGCTGATCACCGCCCCGGCCGAGCTTGGCCCCTATGCTTATCTGGATTGCGGCGGCTTTGTCACCGGGTTCACACTGGCCGCGCAAGCGCGCGGGGTTGGCAGCATTCCGCAGGCCGCCGTGGCCGCCTATGCGCCGTTTTTGCGCGATTGGTTTGGGATCGGCGAGGATCGTGTGATCCTCTGTGGCATCGCCTTTGGCCGCGCGGCTGACGCGCCGATCAATCAGTTCCGCACCGAACGCGCGCCCTTGACAGAATGGGTCACTTGGCACGGAAAAACAGAGGAAGACGCAACATGAGAGCTTTGATCCAACGGGTGTCCGAGGCCGCCGTGCGTGTGGACGGCGCGGTTGTCGGCGAGATTGCGCAGGGGCTATTGGTGCTGATCTGTGCGATGGAGGGCGACGAGGAAGCGAATGCGGACAAAATGGCCGCGAAGGTCGCGAAACTGCGGATTTTCACCGATGATGACGGCAAAATGAACCGCTCTGTGTTGGATATTGGCGGGTCGGTCTTGGTGGTCAGCCAGTTCACCTTGGCGGCGGACACATCGCGCGGCAACCGCCCCGGGTTTTCCACCGCAGCACATCCTTCGGTTGGTGAACCTTTGTATGAATACTTCGCGGATCAAATGCGTGCGCAGGGATTGCCCGTTGCCCAAGGGCAGTTTGGCGCAGACATGAAGGTGAGCCTCGTGAACGACGGGCCGATCACGATCTGGATGGAGAATTAGGGGGGCCACGATGAGGATTTCGGCCAAAAACTAGAAAACTAGAAAACTAGAAAACTAGAAAACTAGTATTCTGGTTTTCCGAAGGGTCACCCCCTTAATATCCCTGCGTTTTATCCACCAAATGCAACAGCGGCTCCCCTGCCTCACCCCGGCGGATGTTCTCGGCGATCACTTCTGATGCGGTTGAGGGGCGGGTTTCTGAGGCGATATGCGGCGTCACGGTGACCTTGGGATGCGCCCAGAACGGGTGCTCTTTGGGCAAGGGTTCGACCCGGAAAACGTCAAGCGTGGCATGGCCCAGATGACCCTGATCAAGGGCAGACAGAAGTGCGTCATCATCAATCAGCGGTCCGCGGCCCGGGTTGATCACCACCGCGCCTTTCGGCATCAACGCAATATGCTCGGCGTCGAGCAGGTTTTCGGTTGCCGCCGTCATTGGCAAAAGCAGCACCAAAATATCGCTGGTGGCCAGAATATCGCGCAGGCCCGCATCGCCGTGGTAACAGGTGATACCCTCGATCTCTTTGGCGCTGCGGCTCCAGCCTGACACCTGAAAATTCAACTGTGCCAGAGCCTTGGCAGCCGTGCGCCCCAACTCGCCCAACCCCAAGACACCGACCCGACGATCCCGCGCCAAGGGGGGGATATGCGCGACCCATTTCGCGTCACTGCGGCAGATATCAAGATCCAATTCCAGATGGTGGCGCAGCACTTGGCCAACCACCCATTCGGTCATGCCTTCGGTCAATCCGGTGTCGACCATACGCGCATAGGGCTGGGTCAGGGTTGGATTGGTGATGATGCTTTCGACCCCCGCCCACAGGCCAAGAACCGCTTTGCAATTCACGTAGGGGGACAGGTCGCGGATTGCGCCCGACGGTGCGTAGATGATGTAATCCACGTCGTTTGGCGCAAAATCCTGACGTAAATCCGCGTCGATCCCCGCCTTGGCAAAGGCGGATTTCAAGGCAGGTTCATAGATCGGCCACATCGCGTCGCGCGCGGCAAAAAGGACGTTCACGCTCATCTCTAACCCCTGTTCTTGAATATTATTTCTGTCGTGCCCTGTGCACATGCGCGCTTTGCACCAACCCAAAGCCAATCAGCAAAACCAGCATCGACGACCCCCCATAGCTGACCAACGGAAGTGGCACGCCCACGACGGGTGCCAGCCCCATCACCATCGACATATTTACCGAGAAAAACAGGAAAAACGTGACCGCGATACCCAGTGTTAACAGCGACGAGAACCGGTCGCGGTTTTGGAATGCGGACACGGCGCAGAAGGCCAGGATCAGCACGTAGAGGGTCAGCAAGGATGCCCCCCCCAGAAAGCCGAACTCCTCAGCCAATGTGGTGAAAATAAAGTCGGTGTGTTTTTCCGGCAGAAAGTTCAGCCGCGATTGCGTGCCTTGCATGAACCCCCGCCCGGTCCAACCGCCAGACCCCAAGGCGATCTTGGATTGGGTGATGTGATAGCCCGCGCCCAGCGGATCCGATGACGGGTCCAGAAATGTGTCGATCCGGCGATATTGATAGTCTTTCAACAGCTGCCACGGCGTGCCTCGGCTGAAAAACACCGCCGCCACCAAGCCCACACCAGAGGAAATCACCGCCGCGAAATACCACAGGCTGACACCGGCAAGGAACATGATGGTTGCGCCGCCGGTCAGCAAAAGGATCGAGGTGCCAAGGTCGGGTTGCTTCAGCACAAGCGCGGTTGGCACGATAATCAACAGCACCGGCACCAGCACCCATAAGGGGCGCGAAACCTTGCTCACATCCAGCCAGTCATAATAAGCGGCGAGCATCATGATCAGGGTGATTTTCGTCAGTTCCGATGGCTGCAGGCGCATGAAGCCAAGGTCAATCCAACGCTGCGCGCCCATCTGGGTTGTGCCGATCAGTTCCACCAGCACCAACAGAACCACAGACACCACATAGCCAAGCCCGGCCATATTGCGCCAGAACCAAATCGGCACCATCGCGATGAAAAACATCATCCCCATGCCAAGGCCAAACCGCTTCATCTGTGCCATCGACCACGGCTGCAGATCGCCCCCCGCCACCGAATAGAGCATCATAAAGCCAACGCCCGCCACCGCCGTGAGCAACAGCACCAGAAACCAGTTGATATAGAGGATTTTGCGCAGGCCCGAGGGGACATATTTGACGCTGTATTCCAGATAGCTCATGCGCGCTCGCTCCCGTCTGAGGGGGGGGCGTCTGGGCGGTTCATCAACTCTTCTATATCGCGTTGACGGGACCGGATGGTGGCGCGCTGCGAGGTTGGATACGCCTCAAGCGGGGGGCGGCCATCGTAAAGCGTTTGCAGCATGATATCACGCGCAATTGGCGCGGCGGCCGTGGATCCACCGCCGCCATGTTCGACCACCACGGACACCGCATAACGCGGGGCATCATGCGGGGCGAAACACACAAACAGCGCATGGTCACGACGGTTCCACGGCAGATCCGCGTTGCGCGTCACACCGCGCGCACGTTCCGCCTTGGTGATATTGCGCACCTGACTGGTGCCGGTTTTGCCCGCCATGCGAAAATCATCACCAATAATTTTTGACCGACCCGCGGTGCCGCGGCGCGCGTTCACCACCTCATACATGCCACCGCGAATGGCGTTGATGTTTTGCGAACTGATGCCCAGAGCGGCCTGCTCTTTCACTGGAATTTCAACCCCATTCACCGAGCGCACAAGGCGCGGTTCCACCGCCATGCCCGTCGCCAGACGCGCGGTCATCACCGCCAGTTGCAAGGGCGAGGCCAGCACAAACCCCTGCCCGATCCCGGCGTTCAGGCTGTCGCCCACCACCCATTCGGCCTTTTTGACGTCCAGCTTCCAAGCTTTGGTGGGCATCAATCCCTGTGCCACGGCTGACAGCGGCAGATCAAATCTAGTGCCCAGCCCCAGCCGCCGCGCCATCGCGGAAATCTTTTCAATACCAACACGTTGTGCGATTTCATAATAATAGATATCACAGCTTTCACGCAGGCTTTTGGCCAGATCGACCTTGCCATGCCCCGCCCGTTTCCAACAATGGAAATAGCGGTTATAAACCTCAACCCGACCGCGGCAATTCACGCTTTCATTCACGTCAATCACACCCTCCTCAAGGGCGGCCAGGGCGGTGACCATTTTGAACGTTGATCCCGGCGGATAGGCCCCCTGAGCAGATTTTGCTGCCAAGGGCCGATAAGGGTCGTCGAGCAGCCCTTTATAGTCCGCCGACGAGATCCCGTGCACGAATTTATTCGGATCAAAGCTGGGCGCAGAGCCAAGCGACAGCACATCGCCGGTTTGCGTATCAATCACCACCGCAGCGGCACTTTCGCCCGCCAGGCGTGCCTGCACATAGGCTTGCAGCTTGGCGTCGATGGTCAGTTGGACATTGTCGCCGGATTTCCCCTCTTGGCGGCTCAGCTCGCGCATCACACGGCCAAGGGCGTTGACCTCTACCTCGCGGTTGCCAGCCGATCCGCGCAGGCGCCGCTCCATCTTGACCTCAACCCCGGATTTACCGATTTGAAAACGCGGAATTTGCAGCAAAGGATCCCGATCTTCGATTTTGGACAGATCGTAATCGGACACCGGGCCGACATAGCCGGTGATATGGGCGAAATCCGGTCCCTGCGGGTAAATGCGCGACAGGCCCACTTCGGCTGTGACACCGGGAAGGGCTGGGGTGTTCACCGCGACCTCGGCCACGTCGTTCCAACTGACGCGATCGGCCACGGTGACGGGGACAAAGGGGCTGCGGCGTTTGATCTCTTTTAGGGCATCCTGAATATCTTCGGGGCTAAGCCAGATGATATTCGCCAGTCGGGTCAGGATTTTTTCTGGATCGCCCGCATCTTCGCGCACCAAGACGATGCGGTAATTCTGTTCATTGCCCGCAATCAGCACGCCGTTGCGATCATGGATCAACCCGCGCGAGGGGGGGATCAGGCGAATATTGATGCGGTTTTCTTCGGCCAAAAGGCGGTATTCTTCGCCCTGATCCACCTGCATAAATCGCATCCGCCCCGCCAAAAGCCCGGCAAAAGACACCTGTAGCCCGCCCAAAAGCAACCCACGACGGGTGATCGTGCGGGCACTTTTATCGGTGTCAATTGGCGAGCGTCTCATGCGTAATGCCCCGAAATTTCATCTTCGCCCGGTTGCAGCTTTTTGATGCCAAACACATAGACGGTGACGGCGGCGGCCAGCGGATAGGCGGCGATGGTTGCCAGCAGATAGAGAATAGCGCGGCCAAGGCTGACCTGGTCCACCAAAAAGACGCTCATCAGCAATCTTTGGCCCAGCATCATCAAGACAAACGTGCCCGCGACCATGCCGAATTCCACCAAAAAGCTTTGTTCGCGCAGGCTGCCTTCGCGACCGCGCAGAAATTCAGTGCCGATGACCACCATCAGCGTCCACAGGCCGGGCGTGTTTAACAGCATCATATCGGTGAGGAAAAACAGCAGGCCAATCAGCCAAAGCGGCACGTAATCCGGGCGACGCACCACCCAGGCAAATGTCAAAACCAGCAAAAGATCCGGTCCTGGAAGGCGCCCCGCGCCAAGATCCAGCGGCAATAGGCGCGCAAACAGGATCGCCACCGCGAGCGCCACCAGCACAAGGCGGTAAAACCAACGCGAGAGGGTCAGCCGGTCAATCATTGCCCGCCCTCGGTTGGCGATGCATCTGCGGGCGTGGATATGGTCGGGGTCTGTGGTTTCGGCGGCATTTGGGCGGCCGGGCTGGTCACAATCAACGCGCTGGGGTCGATCACCCGTTCGCCCGGATGGCTGCGCAACACACGCAGGAATTCAAGCCGCTCGTAATCTGCCGACAGACGCACACGCAGGCGATGATCGGCGCCCATGGCCACATGTCCCACCAAAAGCCCCGCCGGAAACACCCCGCCGTCCCCGGAGGAGATCACCCGGTCGCCGGGGCGCGTTTTGTCGGGGGCTTCCAGAAACTGGATGGGGGGGGCGGCGGTGTTGTCGCCCACCAAAAGCGCAGTTTGGCCAGAGGGTTGCACGGTAATGGGGATCGCGCTGTTGCTGTCGGTCAGCAACACAACGCGGCTTGTTTGCTTGCCCACACCAGAGATCCGCCCCACCAGTCCCAGCCCATCGGTTGCCGCCCATCCGTCCACAATTCCGTCCCGCGTTCCCACATTGAGCAGCACCGATTGGCGAAAGGGCGATCCACTGTCGGCCAGCACCACGCCGGTCACGAAACTCAGCTGTGCATCAAGGCGCACATTGTTCAGGTTCAACAGTTGGGCGTTTTCCTGTTCCAACTGAAGGGCGGCTTCTTTCCAGGCTTTCATCTGGCGCAATTCGCGGCGAAGTTCTTGGTTTTGTTCGTAAATCCGATGGTAGCTTTGAAAGCCTTCGACCATGCCGACCACTTTGGTCACCGGCACCAAGGCCCACTCAAAGCTGGGCACCACCCGGTCGATCAGTCCCGCGCGGAACCGTTCCACACGCGGACTGTCAATGCGCCAGACCAGAAAGACGGCAAACAGGGCAAGGCACAAGATCCCAACGAAAAGCCGTTTGAGCGGCCCTGCGTAGTCCTGGTTTTGTTGCTTATGCTTCGCCACATTGGCCTCCGACCTCTTGGGATCCCTATGAGGATCCCGCGCTTAGCTGTCGTAGTCAATTACGTGGCGCAGTTGTTTTTCAAACTCAAGCGCCTTGCCGGTGCCCAGCGCCACACAATTCAGGCTTTCGTCAGCCACAGAAATGGACAGGCCGGTTTGTTCACGCAGGGCGAGATCAAGTTCACCCAAAAGCGCGCCACCCCCGGTCAGCATCACGCCGCGATCGACGATGTCAGCGGCCAGATCGGGCGGGGTTGCCTCAAGCGCGGTCATCACCGCTTCGCAGATTTGCTGCACCGGTTCGGCCAGTGCCTCGGCCACTTGGGCTTGGTTGATCTCGGTTTCTTTTGGCACACCACTCAGAAGGTCACGACCACGGATCATCAGGCTGGCGCCACGTCCATCATCGGGCATCCGGGCGGTGCCAATTTCGGTTTTGATCCGCTCGGCCGTGGCCTCGCCCACCAGTATATTGTGGTTGCGACGCAGATAGGAAATGATCGCGTCATCCATCCGGTCACCGCCGACGCGCACCGAGCGCGCATAGACGATATCGCCCAGCGACAGAACCGCCACCTCGGTGGTGCCGCCGCCGATATCAACCACCATATTGCCGGTGGGATCGGTGATGGGCATGCCCGCGCCAATCGCCGCAGCAATGGGTTCAGCCACAAGACCTGCGCGGCGCGCACCGGCGGACAGAACCGACTGGCGGATCGCGCGTTTTTCCACTGGCGTTGCCCCGTGAGGCACGCAAACAATGATCTTTGGCTTAGAGAAGGTCGAGCGTTTATGGACCTTGCGGATGAAGTGTTTGATCATCTCTTCCGCACTGTCAAAATCCGCGATCACCCCTTCGCGCATCGGGCGAATGGCCTCGATGGATCCGGGGGTGCGCCCCAGCATCAGCTTGGCGTCTTCGCCCACAGCCAACACTTTTTTAACGCCGTCTTTGACGTGATAGGCCACCACCGAGGGTTCGTTCAGCACGATGCCCTTGCCCTTGACATAGACCAACGTGTTCGCGGTCCCGAGGTCAATTGCCATATCTGACGAGAACAATCCTGCAAACCCTGCCATCTGTGATGCCTATCCCTGTCGTAAATCAATAAAAGTCCGCGACTCTGATGAGGGCAGACGGAGGATATATAAGTGTCCTGTGGCTTGGGTGAAACCCCTAATGAGTGGTGCCCGGCGGCTTATCGCCACCGGGTACGGTCACTCTTGTATTTTACCAACATCACCACCGCTATTGGCGCTGAAAACACCGATAAAACAGTCCTTACCGAACATTCGACAAAGGCTTATTCTGCGTCAGGTTTGGTCTTTTCGCGGCGCGTGATCAGGTTATTAAGTGCGTTCACATAGGCTTTCGCCGAGGCAACAACCGTATCTGTGTCCGCCGATTGGCCGGTGACGATCTTGCCGTCCTCTTCCATGCGCACGGTTACGGTGGCCTGCGCATCGGTGCCTTCGGTCACGGCGTGCACTTGATAAAGTTGCAGGCTGGCCTCATGCGGAAACAGCTCTTTGATCGCGTTAAACGTCGCATCCACAGGGCCGTCGCCGGTGGCGGTTTTCTGGTGATCCACCCCGTCGATTTCCATGGTCAGATCTGCCGATTGCGGCGCCTCTGTGCCACAGATCACCCGCAGGAATTTGACCTGAAGGCGGTCATTTTCCGCATCCGATCCATCGGTCATCAGCGCAATCAGGTCATCGTCGTAAATCTCTTTCTTACGGTCGGCCAGTTCTTTGAAACGGACAAACACGTCCTTCATCTGGTTGTCGCCCACCTCGAACCCCAGCTGGTTCAGACGGTCACGAAGTGCGGCGCGTCCCGAGTGTTTGCCCAGCACCAGCGACGTCGCAGACAGGCCCACATCCTCGGGGCGCATAATTTCAAATGTTTCGGCGTTTTTCAGCATGCCGTCCTGGTGGATGCCGCTTTCATGCGCAAAGGCGTTTTTGCCAACGATGGCTTTATTGAACTGCACCGCAAAGCCCGAAACTTGCGCCACGCGGCGCGAGATTTGCATGATCTTGGTGGTGTCCACGCGTGATTTCCACGGCATGATATCGTGGCGGACCTTCAGCGCCATCACCACCTCTTCCAAGGCGGTATTGCCGGCCCGTTCGCCCAACCCGTTGATGGTGCATTCGATCTGGCGTGCGCCTGCTTCTACAGCGGCCAGCGCATTCGCGGTCGCCATGCCCAGGTCATTGTGACAATGGGTGGCAAAGATGATTTCATCGGCGCCCGGCACCCGTTCCAGCAGCATCTTGATCAGATCGGCGCTTTCGCGTGGGGCGGTATAGCCCACGGTGTCGGGAATATTGATGGTGGTGGCCCCGGCCTTGATGGCGATTTCAATCACGCGGCACAGGTAGTCATGTTCGGTCCGGGTCGCATCCATCGGTGACCATTGCACATCGTCGACCAGATTGCGTGCGTGGCTGACGGTGTTGTGGATCACATCGGCCATTTCATCCATGGTCAGGTTAGGGATCGCGCGGTGCAGCGGCGAGGTCCCGATAAAGGTGTGGATGCGAGGACGCCCAGCGTGGCGCACGGCTTCGGCGGCGCGGTCAATATCTTTGACCATTGCGCGCGACAGCCCACAAATTGTCGCTTGTTTGGACCGTTTCGCGATTTCTGACACGGCGGCAAAATCGCCTTCTGAGGCGATTGGGAAGCCCGCCTCGATGATGTCCACGCCCATATCGTCCAGCATTTCAGCGATTTCGAGCTTTTCATCATGGGTCATGGTTGCGCCGGGGGATTGTTCGCCGTCGCGCAGGGTTGTGTCAAAAATCAGCACATTGTCCGAAGGTACATTCGTCATGGTCGTGTCTCTTTATCTTGATAAATTATGGCTTAGCAGTGCCCTTGGGGGCCTGTGAAATGTCCGATTGTGTCGGGATCTTCAGGCGGTGTTTGGCGCGGGGCGTCTCCTCTGAGCGGTCGCGCCAAAAGGCACGCTCAGAGGCGGCTAAGAAGCAGAAGTGCAGCTAGGCCCAAGGGGGCGGATGCGATGATATGTGTCTGCGGTTCCATGGCGGTGACTATAGGGCGGATTTCCGGAGGGGAAAGCCCCTTTTTCACAATTTTCACCTTCACATTTATATTCAAATATTCCTATATGTTCCCATCAACCCTTGCTATACGTCCAGACAAGTCTTTAACATATAAATCGGACTCCCGCCGGGACGCAGGCGGCACACTCTTCTGGCGGCGGCTGCCGACAGAATGACAACAAGAGGAAGAACATGGCACATATTGTTATTTTGGGCGCCGGATTGGGTGGGACAATCCAAGCCTATGAACTCAAGGACAGCTTGTCGAAATCAGACAAGGTGACGGTCATTTCCAACAAGTCATATTTCCAGTTTACCCCGTCAAACCCATGGGCGGGCGTGGGGTGGCGGTCACGCGATGAAATTGTGATCGAACTGGCGCCAACGATGAAAAAACGCGGCATTGATTTCATCTGCGACGGGGCGACAAAACTGCGCCCTGAGGACAACCAGATTGATCTCGCCAGTGGGCGCGTGGTGGATTACGACTATTTGGTCATTGCCACCGGCCCTGAGCTGGCCTTTGATGAAATCGAGGGCTTTGGCCCCGCGGATCAGGGCGGACACACCCATTCGGTCTGCACCATTGAACACGCCGAAGTCTCGGGGAACCAATGGGAAGAATTTTGTGCAAACCCCGGCCCGATTGTGATTGGTGCCGCCCCGGGGGCAAGCTGTTTTGGCCCGGCCTATGAATATCTGTTCACTGTGGAAACCGATCTGCGGCGGCGGAAAATCCGTGACAAGGTACCGATCACCTTTGTCACCTCTGAACCCTATATCGGCCACCTTGGACTGGGCGGCGTGGGGGACACCAAGGGCCTTTTGGAAAGCATGCTGCGCGAACGGTCGGTGAATTGGGTGGTCAATGCACGCACCGAAAAATTCACCGAAGACATGGTCTATGTGACCGAGCTGGACGAGCAGGGCAACGAGAAGAAAACCCACGAGATCGCGCAGAAATACGCGATGCTTTTGCCCGCGTTTCGTGGCATTCCCGCCTTGATGGGGATCGAGGGTTTGGTCAATCCGCGCGGCTTTGTCATCGTTGATGAATATCAGCGCAACCCGACGTTTCAAAACATCTTTGCCATTGGGGTGTGCATCGCCATCGCCCCGCCGGTGGCCACCCCGGTGCCTACCGGCGTGCCGAAAACCGGTTTCATGATTGAAAGCATGGTCACCGCCACCGCGCATAATTTGCCCCGCGTGATAGAGGGGCAGGCCCCCAACAACCTGCCCAGCTGGAACGCGCTATGCTTGGCCGATTTTGGCGACCGTGGGGCAGCCTTTCTGGCGATGCCACAAAACCCACCGCGCAATGTGAACTGGGTCTCGTATGGACGGTGGGTGCATTGGGCCAAACTGGGGTTTGAATGGTACTTCATGCGCAAAATTCGCAAAGGCGTTTCCGAACCTTTTTACGAGCGTCTATTAATGAAGCTTTTGAAAATAAACAAAATTCGCTGACAACGCCGCCGCGAAATGCGGTTAAAAATCCGGGCCATTTGGATAGGCTGAATGGTCCGGTTACAGTTCCCGTTACAGTACCCTTATTACATTTCCCGTGGCCTGTGTTGCGTCAGTTTGAAGTGGCTGTGCCGTTTTGATCACTGCCGTTCTGGTCGGCTTCAGCCGCGCCCACGGGGGCCGCGACAGGCGTTTCTGCTGCGCTCACCGCGCCCTGCAGCACACCATCCTGCCAGACGCCATCTTCGCGCGTGCCATCAGCACGGATGACAACCCCGGTGCCGTGCCGTTTTCCTTTGGCAAACCCGCCTTCATATCGGTCACCATTTGCATAAAGCGCTTTGCCTTCGCCGTGAAATTCACCCGACAGCCAGTTGCCGTCATAGGTAAAGCCCTTGGGGGTGGTCAACTTGCCCCCACCTTCGCGCAAGCCCCCCACAAAAGCGCCTTTATAGGTCGTGCCATCCGCCAGCGTGGAGACCCCAACCCCATGCGGTTTTCCCGCCTGCCACTGACCCACATAGCTGGCGCCATCTGCGGCGGTCAACGTCCCGTCGCCATCATAAAGTGCATCAACAAACTGGCCGTCATAGACCGCGCCATTGGCATAGCGCGCGATGCCTTTGCCCTCGATCACACCACCGACCCAGCCCCCTTCATAGGAACTGCTGTCGGGATAGACGATCATGCCAACCCCATCGGCCAAACCGGCACGAAACTGCCCCTGATACACCGAGCCATCAGGATAGGTCACAACCCCGTCGCCCTCGATCACGCCAGCCACCCATGTCCCGTCATAGCGATAGCCATCTGCGCCGGTGAACGCGCCCTTGCCTTGCCGTTTATCGTCGGCAAACTCCCCCAGGTAGACATCGCCGTTGGCATAGGTCACTTTGCCTTTGCCCTGCCGTGCGCCGCCGACAAACGCGCCTTCATAGACGTCACCATTCACCTGTGTCAGCACGCCAACGCCGTTCATCTGGCCCTTCACCCACCGTCCTTCATAGGTCATTCCATCGGCGGCCAGCAGCGTCCCCTCGCCGTCGCGTTCATCATCGCGCATCTCGCCGGTGTAAACCGACCCATCCGAATAGGTGGCCACGCCGCGACCGGTTTTCACGCCGATCACCCAATCGCCCTCATAGACATAACCCGTTGGGCTTTCCATCCGGCCCTTGCCGTGGTGCAGCGCGTTGCGAAACCCGCCTTCGTATTTCACGCCATTGGCGTAAATCGCCATGCCGGACCCGTTGATTTTACCGTCCACCCAGTCGCCTTCATAGGTGCCACCATCGGCAAATGTGATGCGCCCGAAGCCTTCGGGTTTGCCCTTGGCAAAATTCCCTTCGTAAACCGACCCATTGGGAAAGCGCGCCACCCCCTGCCCGACAATCTCGCCGTCCACAAACTCGCCGGTGTATTCATAGCCCGATGGCAGCCGGTAAGTGCCCATGCCATGCTGAAGCCCGCCCTTAAAGCTGCCCTCATAAATTGCGCCATCTTCATATTGCTTGGTTTCCACCTGTCCCTGCGCGGCGAAAGGCGCGGCAAGGCAAATCCCCAGACTGGCAACTCGTAAAAACTGGTGCATTTTCAACCTCATCATCTGAACGGGGCACGGCCAAACAGCGGCGGTGAACGGGGATCCTTGCGGGGCAGAGTAAAGGACGCCTCTTGCCGAAACAACGCTTTTCCCCTACCCGGTCGGTATAGCATTTCGGATTTTCCCCGTGGGGATTTTCGCGAAACACTTTAACCTCGGCCAAATGCTGCTACATCTGATCCGAGAAATGTGAAACGGTAAAAGAGACGCGCGATGAGTGAGACATTCCGCCTGACCCTGGCCCAGTTGAACCCAACCGTGGGGGCCTTGCGGGCCAACGCCGACAAGGCGCGCGCCGCGTGGCAAGACGCCAAAGACGCAGGCGCGCAGATGGTGGCCTTGCCCGAAGCGTTTGTGACCGGCTATCAGACCCAGGATCTGGTGATGCGCCCACAGTTTTACCAAGACGCAATGGGTCTGATTGATGCGCTGGCTGCGGAGTGTGCCGACGGCCCTGCGATGGGCATCGGCGGGCCGTATCACGACGGTCGCAACCTTTATAACGCGTATTACATTCTGGACGGCGGCGCGGTGAAAACCCGCGTCTTAAAACAGCGCTTGCCCAATGAAACCGTGTTTGACGAGGTGCGCCACTTCACCTCTGCCGACCCTCAAGGCCCTTATTCCATTGGCCCGTTGCGCATCGGAAGCCCGATCTGCGAAGACGCATGGCACGCGGATGATGTGTGCGAGACGCTGGCGGAAAGTGGTGCTGAAATCCTGCTCATCCCCAATGGCTCGCCTTATTTCCGCAACAAATACGACGTGCGCCTTAATCACATGGTTGCGCGCGTGGTCGAAAGCGAACTGCCGCTGATTTACTTGAATATGGTCGGCGGTCAGGACGATCAGGTGTTTGACGGCGGGACATTTGCGCTCAATCCCGGCGGGGAACTGGCGCTGCGCCTGCCGGTCTTTGATGAAGAGATCCGCCATATCGACATTGACCAAACCGACGACGGTTGGCGCATTCGGGCCGGAGAGGTTGCCCCGCAGCCCGACGCGTGGGAACAGGACTACCGCGCGATGGTCGAGTCCTTACGCGATTACATGGGCAAGACGGGTTTCAAACAGGTGCTTTTGGGGCTGTCCGGCGGCATCGACAGCGCCATTGTCGCGACCATCGCGGCGGACGCTTTGGGGCCGGAAAATGTGCGCTGTGTGATGTTGCCGTCTGAATATACCTCGCAGGGGTCATTGGATGACGCCAAAGACATCGCGGGGCGCTTGGGTTGCCCTTATGATTTTGTGCCGATCAAAGAAGGGCGCGATGCGATCACCAACACTTTGGCACCGTTTTTTGAGGGCACCAAACCGGATGTGACCGAGGAGAATATCCAGTCGCGTCTGCGTGGGTTGCTGCTTATGGCGCTGTCCAACAAGACCGGGGCGATGCTGTTGACCACCGGGAATAAATCCGAAGTCGCCGTGGGGTATGCCACAATTTATGGTGATATGTCAGGTGGTTACAATCCGATCAAAGACCTTTACAAGATCCGCGTTTTTGAACAATGCCGCTGGCGCAATGAACATCACCGTGACTGGATGATGGGCCCGGCGGGCGAGGTGATCCCGGTGTCGATCATCGACAAGCCCCCTTCGGCCGAGCTGCGCCCCGACCAGAAAGACGAAGACAGCCTACCCCCCTATGAGGTGCTGGATGCCATTCTGGAAAGGTTGATTGACGACGAAAAATCGGTGGCCGAGCTGGTCGCCGAGGGCTTTGACAAAGCCACCGTGAAAAAGGTCGAACACCTGATCTACATCTCGGAATACAAACGCTTTCAATCGGCCCCCGGAACGCGTCTGACCAAAGGCGCATTCTGGCTTGATCGCCGTTATCCAATTGTCAGCCGCTGGCGGGACATGTCGTAAACACCCCCGCCAATCGGGCTATCCCCCCATCAACAGCTGATAGCTGTGCGGCACATAATGAAAGCCGCCCGCGCGTTCTTCGGCATAGCCCAGCGCGGGGAACGGCATGTGATAGCCGACGAAGGGCATTTTCTCAGCCGCCAGCATGGTCAGCAGGGATTGCCGGGTTGCGGCGGCGGCTTCTTTGTCCCTGTCAAATTTCACCTCCCACGTCGGATAGGCCAAGGACCAGACATAGTGGTTGGCAAAATCCGCCGCGATCAAAAGCGATTGCCCGTCGCTGTCGATCCGAAACGCCATGTGGCCGGGCGTGTGACCAAAAGCCTCGACCGCTTCAATGCCCGACACCACCGCGTCACCGCCGGAAATCATCCGCATTTTCTCGGCCAAAGGGGCGACTTTTGCGTCAAACCCATCGTTGCCAGCGGCAGCCCAGTGATCAAACTCAACCGCGCCGGTGACGTAAGACGCGTTGGGAAAGGTCACGCCCATATCCCCTGACAGTCCGCCAATGTGATCGCCATGCATATGGGTCAGCACCACAATATCCACCTGATCCGGCGTATAGCCCGCCGCCCCAATGGCCGCCGTGATCCCGGCGGGGTTCAACCCGGTGTCAAACAACACCAGATCCGCCCCGGTGTTCACAAGCGTTGGGGTAAAGAAAAACTGCGCGGCATTGGTGGGGATATTGGCCGCCGTGGAGGCATCTGCAAAATCCTCTTCGCTGACATTCATACCAAAAATCGCCTGTGGATTGTCCACCGTACGCATCCCCGCCAGCAAGGTTGTCACCTCAAACTGGCCCACCCGAAACCGGCGAAAATCAACGGTCGGAATGGCCATTTGCGCGGCACTTGCCAGCACCGGAGCCGCAGATAACACCGCCAAAGGCGCAGCCCCCGCCGTCAGCAATAAACGGCGTCGTTGGATACGGAATGAATTGGACATGAACTCTCTCCCTCAGATCAAATTTCGCGAAAACAGACCGGCGCAGTATACTTCAAATCCACGCCACAATGACGCGCGTCACATAATTGTGACAAGAAAGGAGCCACAGATGACCCAAAACAAAACCCAACCAACCGGGGCCTCTGTTGTGGATTTCATTGCCGCGGTCACACCCGAACGGCGCCGCAAAGACGCCGAAACGCTGAATGCGCTTTTTCAGCACATCACTGGATTTAATCCGCAGCTTTGGGGACCATCAATCATCGGTTACGGGCGCTATCACTACCGCTATGAAACCGGGCGCGAGGGCGATTTTCTCGCCACAGGATTTTCCCCACGCAAAGCCGCGCTTTCGATCTACATCATGCCGGGATATCAGGATTACCGTGATACCCTCGCCCGTTTGGGCAAACATAAAACCGGCGTATCCTGCCTTTATATCAATAAACTAGACGACATCGACCTCGATGTCCTCGCCAAGCTCATCCAGACCGGCCTTGCCGACCTGGATAAAATCTGGCCCGTCCATCCAAACTGATCCCGCGAACCGATCCGCGCCTTTTCCTCTTTCCAAAAATATCCCCGCCGGAGGCATAAAACCTAAAACCCACCGGTCCGTAAAAACGCACCCGTCAGGACAAAAAGCACCGACAAAACAGTGACCGCGCGAATGTGCCACGCCATGATCGAAAGCGTGTCAGCCGACAGGGTCGGGATCACCCGGAACCGGGCGTTGATCGCAAAGATGACCGTCACCGCCAACAGGATCAGCTTGACCGCAATACCCGTCACAAGCGCATCAGAAAAGCTGAACCAAAGCCCGTAATCCGGCTCCAGATCATGGGCGAGCCACAGCCCGCCCGCGACCTGCACCAACAGCGCCGGCATGCCAACCCGTTCAAACCCTTGTTCAAATCGGGTCAGAATGCCGGGATCCCGCGCGGCCAGCGCACGCGGCAACACGGTCAGCGCCAGGATAATATGCCCGCCGGTCCAGATCGCCGCCCCAATCAGGTGCAGCGAGAGAATCATGTAAAACATCTGCTCTTCCGTCACTGGTCTCTTTTGCCCAACGCTAACACCGCGCGGCCAGCGCGCCTTGATGAAACACAAGCCACGCGCGATTTTGCGGGTTTTCGCCAGATCGGTCCTGATGCCCCATCCACGCGTCTGGCATGCCCTGGCACGCTTCTGGTGGACAAATCCACCGCATTGTGAAAGGACGACGCGGCAAGGAGACACGACCCATGACCACCACCCGTTTCGCGCCATCCCCCACCGGATACATCCATGTGGGCAACCTGCGCACCGCCCTTTTCAATTACCTGATCGCCCGCAAATCCGGCGGCCAGTTCATTCTGCGTCTCGACGACACGGACCCTGAGCGTTCAAAGCAGGAATATGCCGACGCGATCATGCAGGATCTGGAATGGCTGGGCCTGACGTGGGACCGGGTTGAAAAGCAATCGGATCGGTTGGCGCGTTATGAGGCGGCAGCCCAGGAACTCCGCGATAACGGTCGGTTTTATGAATGCTTCGAGACGCCGGTTGAACTGGATCTCAAACGCAAAAAACAGCTGAATATGCACAAGCCGCCGGTTTATGACCGCTCGGCGTTGGCCTTGTCTGATGAGGAAAAAGCCAAGCTGCGCGCGGAACGTGGCCAAGGGCATTGGCGCTTTAAGCTTAATCAAGAACGCATCACCTGGACCGACGGCATTCTGGGCGACATTTCCATTGATGCGGCGTCGGTGTCAGACCCGGTGCTTATTCGCGGCGATGGTCAGTTTCTGTACACGCTGGCCTCGGTCTGTGACGATATTGATTTCGGCATCACAAACGTGGTGCGCGGGTCGGATCACGTCACCAATACGGCGACGCAAATTCAGATCATCGAGGCGCTGGGGGGCACGGTGCCAAGCTTTGCCCATCATTCGCTTTTGACCGGTCCACAAGGCGAGGCACTGTCGAAACGGCTGGGCACGTTGGCGCTGCGCGATCTGCGCGAACAGGGTGTGGAACCTTTGGCCCTGCTGTCGCTGATGGCGCGCCTTGGGTCGAGCCAACCGGTTGAACTGATGTCGTCGTTGGATGAGATTGCGGACGGGTTTGATCTGTCAAACTTTGGTGCGGCCCCCACCAAATTTGACGAGCAAGATCTGTTCCCACTGACCGCGCACCATTTGGCGGCCAAGCCTTACGCGGATGTCGCGGACACTGTGACCGCCTTGGGTGTGCCAGCGGATCAGGGCGAAGCCTTCTGGAATGTGGCGCGCGAAAACATCACCGTTCTCAAAGACTTGGCCCCGTGGTGGGAGCTGTGTTCCACCGGCGCCGACCCGGTGATTGCCGATGAAGACAAAGAGTTTGTGGCTGAGGCGCTGGGTTTGTTGCCCAACGGTCCTTTCACGGGCGACACATGGGGCGCTTGGACCAAAGAGGTGAAAGCCGCCACCGGTCGCAAAGGGCGCGGGCTGTTCATGCCGCTGCGCAAAGCGCTAACCGGCATGGACCACGGCCCGGATATGTCCGCGCTTCTGCCCTTGCTGCAAGTGATCCGCGCAAAGGGGTAAATTCTAAAAGGTCGCCAATTAGGGCGGCCTTTTCTCGTTTCTTCGCTCGGGATACAGATATCGGCGGGCTTAGCGCCAGTAATTATTCGCCTGCGCCACGGTCTGAAAGTTGGTCGCCACAACCCCCGACACCTGCGTCAGGCTGTCGGCGCTGTTGGCATAATCCGGGCGCATCTTTGTGCGCGCGTCGTCATCGGGCTGGGTTTTCTTCACCGCCATTCGGGATAATTTGATCGCCAGATCATAGCCCTCTTCGGGCGTTGCGGTGATCAGAGTGGGTAGCCAGGACATGCCGTTCTCCTTTTTGGGTCAGGTGTCAAAGTCCAATGAGCCTGCCTGCGTCGGGGCATGCGGTCAAGCAACGGTCGCGCCCTCTGCATTCCCGCACAGCCCCCCTGCATCCCTGCCACTGGCGCCCGGTCCGCAATTGCGCCACAGTGATCTGCGCAACAGGAGAATGTGATGAGTGACAGCAGCCCCCCCGAAAACCCACAGGCAAAATTCCTAACCGGCAGTTTGATGCGGCACATCACCGTGATGGCATTGACGTCATCGGTGGGGCTGATGGCGATCTTTATGGTCGACCTTGTGGACATGATTTTCATCTCATGGCTGGGCCGGGATGAGCTGGCGGCGGCGGTGGGATATGCGGGTGCAATCCTGTTTTTCACGTCCTCCTTTGGCATCGGCATGTCGATTGCGGCGGGCGCTTTGGTGGCACGGGCTTTGGGCGAAGGGGACGCACAAAAGGCGCGCAGACGCGCGGCGACCGCGGTGCTGTATGGCGCGGGCTTTGGGGCCATATTTGCCGCCGCCGTTTGGTTTAACGTGCGTCCCTTGGCCGAACTTTTGGGCGCTTCTGGGGATACGCTGGACCTTGCGGAAACCTATCTTAAGATCATCATTCCATCGCTGCCTGTTCTGATCATGGGCATGGTCGGCGGGGCGATTTTGCGCGCCCATGGGGATGCGCGCCGGGCGATGTATGCAACCATCTGGGGCGGCGGCGTGAACGCGGTGCTCGACCCGATCCTGATCTTTGGGCTGGGGCTTGATCTGACCGGGGCGGCCCTTGCCTCGGTTGCGGCGCGCCTGACCATTGGCGCGCTGTCTTTGGTGCCGATTTATCGCCATCACGGCGGGTTGGACAAACCCACCAAGGCGGAATTCAGCCTGGATTTTCCAGATCTTATGAAGATCGCCATCCCGGCGATCCTGACCCAATTCGCCACCCCCATCGGCCAGGCCTATGTGACAAAATCCATGTCGAGCCACGGCGAAGATGCGGTGGCGGGCATGGCCATCACCGGGCGTTTGGTGCCGGTCGCCTTTGGCATTATTTTCGCGCTGTCGGGTGCCATCGGGCCGGTGATAGGCCAGAATTTCGGCGCTGGCAAAATGGACCGGGTGCGGCTGGCCTTTCGCGAAGGCATCTTGTTCACGGCCATTGTTGTCGGCGTCGTCAGCACCGGTCTGTTCCTTGCCCGCGCGCCCATTGCGGATCTTTTCAACGCCCAAGGGCTGACCCGCGATCTGGTCTATCTCTTTTGTGGTCCCCTTGCGCTGATGTGGTTTTTTAACGGGGTGATTTTTGTCACCAACGCGGGCTTTAACAATCTGGGCCATCCGTTCCGCTCGACCCTGATCAACTGGGGACGTCACACGGTGGGCACCGTGCCATTTGTCATTCTTGGTGGGCAATATTGGGGGGCGCCGGGGGTGTTGATCGGTTGGAATGTCGGTGGTTTTGTCTTTGCGGTGATCGCGTTGATCCTGTTTATGCGGATGCTGAACCATGAGACGTGCACCCCGCAAACCGACCAATTTGCGCGCCAGGGGCGGCTACAGGCGTTGTTTAGTTTCCGCCGGTAAACTGGCCAGCCAATCATCCACCAAAGCGCGCTCGGCCGTTGTCAGGGACTGTGCGCGCGGGTAAATCGGCGCGTTCCTGTCGTTTTGAATGGGGGCGTGCCAGCCATCGGTTGTGGCGAAAAACCGGTCCACGCCAGCGCGGCCAAACATGTGCAAATACCCCTGCACCACCACGTCCAAATAGCTGAGAAGCACCGGGTTTTCAGCCGTGGGTTCTGAATGCGCGCCTTCGGAAATCGCGTAAACCGCCACCTCCACGTCCCCTGCTTGATGGGTGACTTCGCCCGCCAATGGCACACGCGCATAGGCCCGTTCGCGGTGGTCCAAC
This sequence comes from Aliiroseovarius lamellibrachiae, assembly GCF_018599245.1. Taxonomy (GTDB): domain Bacteria; phylum Pseudomonadota; class Alphaproteobacteria; order Rhodobacterales; family Rhodobacteraceae; genus Aliiroseovarius; species Aliiroseovarius lamellibrachiae. The sequence continues at coordinate 235,856 of NZ_JAHEVJ010000001.1, read as the reverse complement.
GCATCCCAATCGGCGCCGGGAACCGAGGCAATCAAACCGTCGATTTCACTTTGCGCACAAGGCACCGCGGTCAGGTAACACACCGCGCGCAAGGGCGAGGCCCGCCACGCTCGCCGCCAGCCTTTCAGCTTTGCCGCTTGCACATTTTCATAGTCATGCGTGCGCGCATTCACGAGCGACCCATAGCCAAAGAAATACGGATCTTTCACAGGAATATTCATCCCGCCACCCTGCCGGGCCGGTGCCGTCTTTGCAAGAGCCTGGAAAGCGCGGCGTCGCCCCACAAAAGGGCCACACAGAGGGGATTGCCAGTCCCGGCCAAGACCGCTACCAAATTCAGAACACGATCAGGAGAGCATCAATGAAATACACCGAAGAACACGAATGGCTGCGCGTCGAGGGCGGCGACATTGTGGTTGGCATCACCGCCCATGCGGCTGAGCAACTGGGGGACGTGGTTTTTCTGGAACTGCCCGAGGTTGGTGACACCGTGTCGGTGGATGACGAGGTGGTGGTGATCGAAAGCGTCAAGGCGGCGTCAGACATCCTGAGCCCGCTGGACGGCGAGATTTCGGAAGTGAATGACGCCCTTGTGGACAACCCAAATGCGGTGAATGACGACCCCGAAGGCGAGGCGTGGCTTTTCAAAATCAAGGCGTCCGATCTGTCCCCGATGGACGATTATATGTCTGAAGCCAAGTATAAAGACTTTATTGGCTGATCTTTTGTGACCCGTCCGGCCTTGGCGTTCGGGTCACATTTGCGTGCGGGTCTTGCCTTTTCGTGCAGGGACATTCAGGTGATGCCCTTCCCTTGACGTTCCCCTTTGGCGCCCTACATATGCGTCATAACGAATATATAAAGCGAGGCCCCCATGGCATCCCCCCTTAAAATGACCTGTTTTGAATGTGGTGCGGTGAACCGCGTGCCCAGTGACAAGCTGAGCGCGGGGCCGAAATGCGGCACCTGTGGCGCGCGTATGAACGACGGCAAAGTGCGTGAATTGGACCCCGCCACGCTGGCCAAAGCGATGAAAAACGATGACGTTCCGCTGCTCATTGATTTCTGGGCGCCGTGGTGTGGCCCGTGCCGCCAGATGGCCCCGGCGTTTCAACAGGCAGCCCGCAGCCTGGCCCCACAGGCGCGATTGGCGAAGATCAATACCGAAGACCACCCCAAGGTCTCGCAAAAGCACAATATTCGCGGCATTCCGGCGCTGTTGCTGTATCAAAACGGCCGCGAGGTGAAACGGCATGCGGGTGCCATTCCGGCCCAAATGATCGAGGCTTTGGTGCGCAACAACGCCAAACTCAGCTGAGCATCATAAAACCGTCACAGAGCGTGGGGTAAGATGGGGTTTGGGGTCGATTACCTGAGTATTTTACTCAACTTTTTGCTTTACCCAAGGATGATCCCGGCCTAAAAGCGGCAAAAACGGATGTGATCCTGATGCCCCTCTTGCCACGCCTTGCATGTTACAGCGCCGGCTTTCTCGCGCTGTTGGCCCCCGCCCCCCTTTGGGCGCAGGCGGCTGTTGGCCCGTGGGGCATGCCGCATCTGACGATCTTGTCGCCCCAAGACGGCGACGCCGCCAAGACAGCATCGGTGCTGGGCGCGCCCAAGGGTTTCACCCAAGCAGAAGCCTTTGAAGATCGCAGTGCCGGGGCTGGCACCTTGATGCCACCCTTTGGCCGCGCGCCGTTTTCGCACCCTTCGCCAATCCTGCCCGAAGATCTGCGGTTGGATTTCACCCTTGGTGAGGCCCTTTTTGAAAAGCTCTGGGTGGTGGCGCCCTCGTCCACCATATCCTCTGACGGGTTGGGGCCGCTTTACAATGCGCGCGCCTGTTCGGCCTGTCATGTGAACGATGGGCGCGCGGTGCCCCCTTCGGACGACCAAGAAACACCGGGGTTGATGCTGCGATTGTCTGTGCCCGGCAGCGCGGGGAAAGCCCCCTTTGTGCCAGCGCCCATTTACGGCGCGCAGTTGCAGGACCGCGCCATTGCGGGCCAACCGGCCGAGGCGAAGTTGCGCGTGGTCTACACGCCGCTGCCGATCACTTTGGACGATGGAACCGTGGTTGAGCTGCGCGCGCCGCGTTATGAAATGCGAGACCTTGCGCATGGGGCTGCCTCACCGGACCTGATGACCTCGCCGCGCATTGCGCCGCAGATGATTGGGCTGGGCCTGCTTGAGGCAATTTCCGAGGCGGATATTCTGGCCCGCGCCGACCCTGATGACAACGATAATGATGGCATTTCAGGCCGCCCCAACCGGGTCTGGTCGCGCGAACACGACCAATGGATGCTGGGCCGGTTTGGCCATAAAGCGGGCAATCCAACCGTGCGTCAGCAATCCGCAGATGCGGCCAATGGCGACATCGGACTGTCCAACCCGCTGTTTCCAAACGCATGGGGCGATTGCACCGAGGCGCAGGTGGGCTGCCGCAACGCGCGCGATGGCAACACGCCCGAACAGGGCAATTATGAACTGGGCCAAGTCACGCTGGATCTGATCACGCTTTACACCACACATCTGGCGGTTCCGGCCCGACGGGACGTGGCAAGCGCACACGTTCTGCGCGGCAAAGCGCTTTTTTATTCAAGCGGTTGCACCGGTTGCCACACACCGAAATACGTCACCCCTCGGCTGGAACAGGACCCGGCGCGGTCGTTTCAACTGATCTGGCCCTACACGGATCTTTTGCTGCATGACATGGGGGCGGGGCTGGCGGATCAGCGACCAGAGTGGCAAGCCGACGGGCAAGAGTGGCGCACCCCGCCCCTGTGGGGGCTTGGCCTGACCAAAACCGTCTCGGGCGCGCGTGGATTTTTACATGATGGCCGGGCCGAAACCTTGCTGGAGGCGATCCTGTGGCATGGCGGCGAGGCGACGTCTGCACGAAACAGCCTGCGCGGGATGGATGCCCCAGACCGTGACGCATTAATCGCCTTTTTGGAGTCTTTATGACGTGAAACATCTTATCCTTTCTGGCCTTTTGGCCTGTCTATTGCCCGTCACCGCCAGCGCGGCGGACGCCCCGCGCCCAACCGATCACAAGGCCATGCAAACCCGTGTGCTGGGTGTGTTGGAGGGGCAATTTGGCGCGTTTCAAACGGCGGCGCATCAGTTGTCCGGGGCGGCCTCGGCCTATTGCGCCCAAGCGGGATCGCTGGACACGGTGAAAGCCACATTCCGCGACACATGGCTCGCGTGGGCACCTTTGGACGCCTATCAGTTTGGGCCGATTGAAACGCAGGGTGCCGCGCTGACGGTGAATTTCTTTCCCGACAAAAAGGGCTTTGTATCGCGGGCCTTACGCGCCTCGCGCAAGCTGTCAGAGGCGGATCAGGCGACCCCCGCCGTGATTGCCAAACGAAGTGTGGCCACCCAAGGCCTGCCCGCGATAGAGCGGTTGATTTACGACGGCGAAACATCCCCTTGCCCGCTGTTGGTTGGGATCACAGGCAATCTCGCCAATGTGTCGAGCGCGCTTTATGACGGCTGGTTTTCCGATGGCGGTTGGGCCGATCTGGTGCGCACGGCGGGGCCGGACAATCCGACTTACCTCAGTGATGAAGAGTTCACCAAACAGATCTATACCGCCCTTGGATTTTCCATTCTGCGCATCAAAGAGCACCGTTTGGGGCGCCCCCTTGGCACCTTTGAACGCGCCTTTCCCAAGCGTGCCGAAGCATGGCGGTCTGGGCTGACCAATGAGATTATCAACGCGCAACTGGGTGGGATGATTGCCATCGTGGACCGCGGATTTGCCGGTGGATTGTTCAACCCGACCCACGCGTGGATTGTGCAGGTCATTCGCGACACCCAAGCCCGAGTGGACAAGATCGGCGCGCCGATTAAAGACGCGGTTGAGGATCCCACTATGCGGGTGCGCATCGAAGGGCTGCAAAGCAAGCTGATCTATCTGCAACGGCAATTGGATCAGGACGTGGGCCCCGGGCTTGGGGTGGAAACCGGGTTCAGCGCGGGTGATGGGGATTGAGTATGAAACGTCGTGAGTTTTTAGCCGCAGCCGCAGTTTTTGCGGCCTCCCCCGGATGGGCCGCGGCCGGTGCGCCGGATTTCATTACCGCGGCAAACAAGGGCGATAAATCCTCGTCCCTTGTGGGGCTGACGCAAGACGGCGACATCCGGTTTCAGATCGCCATTCCCGGTCGCGGCCACGCCGCCGCCGTGCACCCCAACCGCCCCGAAGTGGTGGGTTTTGCGCGCCGCCCCGGTCGCTTTGCCGTGGTTTTGGATTGCGAAACAGGCGCAGAGGTGGCCCGGCTGCACAGCCCCGAGGGGCGTCATTTCTATGGCCACGGCGCGTTTTCGGCGGATGGCACGACGCTTTTCACAACCGAGAATGACTATGACGCGCCCGCCGGTGTGCTGGGTGTTTGGGACGTCAGCGCAGGGTATAAACGGATCGGTGAACGCCCCTCTGGTGGCATCGGTCCGCATGAAATTTTGCGCCGTCCAGATGGTGGATTTGTCGTGGCCAATGGCGGCATTCAGACCCATCCTGATCTGGCCCGCAGCAAGCTGAACCTGCCCACCATGCGCCCCAATCTGACCTATCTGACCCCGGACGGTGGCGTGAAAGATCAGGTGGAAATGGACGGCACCATGCACCAAAATTCGATCCGACACATGGATATATCGCCCAATGGAACGGTGGTTATCGCCTTGCAATGGCAGGGAAATCCGATGATGCGCGTGCCGATGGTGGCACGTCATAGACGCGGAGAGGCGTTGGAACTGATCTCGCACCCGGACGAGCTGGCGCTGAAAAACTACGCAGGATCCATTGCCATTGACGGCGAGGATGACAGCTTTGTTGTGACCGGTCCCAAGGGCGGTGCGGTGCTGTATTTTGACCGTCACGGCGGCCCGGATGGGTCCAGCCACTATGGCACAGCGTCAGGGGCCGCGCAGCTGCGCACCGGGGGCGTGATGATCACCTGTGATGGCGGCATGATGCTTCGTCGTCAGCGGCAAGAACGGTTTATTCCGGTCCCCGGCGCCGATGTGGATGCGGGCGCAGAGCGGTTGTCGTGGGACAATCATCTGGTTGCGGTGTAGCGGCACCCCAAAGACAGGCCAAAACGCCCGCCCCAAGGCTCAGTCGAGAAATTCCCAACTGTCCGCCCCGTCAAAGCGGCGCACGCGCAGCCCGTCCAGATCTTTGGGATCCGCCATGTTCAGGTTTACCGCAAACCGGTCGCCTTGGGCATTGTCACCCGGCCCCCAATGGGTCAGGCAGCCACAGGTTTTACAGCTGTGAAAGGTGATCCCGCGATCCCCCCAGCTGTACCCATGCACATGATCTTGCCCGGTCAAAATCGCGCCGGTATTGGGCGGGCAATGCGCCCAGATGGCCGCATATCGGCGACAGGTCGAGCAATTACAGCGCACCGCAAACTCGGGGCGGCTCACCTCAAACGTGACGGCGCCACAGTGGCAGGCGCCTTGGATCATATCTTGTGCGTCGGTCATAACTGCGCTCCGTTTTCTCATTGAAACCTGATGCAACGTAACTGCCAGCTTTGCAGAACGGGTAAAATCCCGCAAGCTTTCCCCTTTGGTCAAGCAAGCGCAATCTGGCAGGTTGGGGAAAATCGTATTTCTCAGGAGGAAATCATGTCCCTATTGCAATTATTGCAACAAGCACAAAACGGTCAGGGCTTGTCGGAATTGGCCGGCAAAATTGGGATCGACAGTGCCCAAGCCGGTGAATTGACGGCCCTTTTGGCGCCGGTCATCGGAAAAGCCACCAAAACACAGGCCGAAAGCGGCGGATTGTCGGGCATCATTGGCGCGCTTCAGGGCGAAGATCAGGCCGCGATGTATGACAACCCAATTGAGGCGGTCACGGACGCCGGCCAAGCCCAAGGGGCGAGCTTTCTGAACGGTATTTTGGGCAATGGTGGCGCGGATAATCTGGCCGCCCAAGCGGCAGAGCGCACCGGAATTGATCTGGCCCAGGTCTCGGCGTTTTTGCCTGCTCTGGCGGCGATGGCACAAGGCGGGATGCAGAAAACCATGCCGGACGCCGCCCTTAACGCGATGGCGCCAAAACCCGAAGGGGCCAGTGGCATTATGGGGCTTTTGGGGGGCCTGATGGGCAAATCCCAAGCGGGCGCACCGGATCTGTCCATGCTCACATCCTTTTTGGATGCGGATGGCGACGGGTCGATGGTGGATGACATTATGGAAAAGCTTCAGGGGTAACCTGCGCGGTTTTATTCCCGAAACGAGAAAAGCCCCGGCATCACACCGGGGCTTTTATTTTCAATTGAACCAACATGTTAGACACCAAAACATTAGGCAGCGTCGGCGTTTTTCCGAATGGTTTCGTTTTTCGGATCATAAGGGCTGTCGACGGTGACTTCGGCGTCATACAGCGCACCCATGATTTTCACCTGAACCTTGGTGCCGGGCACGGCGAGTTCGGGCGGCAGATAGCCCATGCCGATTGATTTCTCAAACGCCACCGAATAGCCGCCAGAGGTCAAACGACCGACCTTTTTACCATCCAGGAACAGCGCCTCGCGGCCCCATGGATCCGCGTCATCCGGCCCGTCGATCAACAGCGTGCAGCACTTGAAACGCACACCCTTTTCAACCATCGCCTCTTTGCCGTGGAAGTCTTTTTCCAGATCAATAAAGCGCGGCAGGTCCGCCTCGGCGGGGGTCGCATCACGCCCCAGCTCGGTGCCAAATGCACGGTAAGATTTCTCCATCCGCAGCCAGTTTTGCGCCCGCGCGCCAACCAGTTTCATGCCGTGTTTCTCGCCTGCTTTTTCAAGCAAATCAAAGAGATAGTTTTGCATTTCAATCGGGTGGTGAAGCTCCCAACCCAGTTCGCCAGTATAGGCCACACGGATCGCATTCACAGGACACATGCCCAGTTCGATCTTTTTGGCACTGAGCCACGGGAAGCGTTTGTTGGTCAGCGCGGTGGCCGGATCGGCGTCCACGATCACCTCGTTCAGCACGTCACGCGATTTCGGCCCGGCGATGGCAAACACGCCCCATTGGCTGGTCACATCCTGGATTTCGATATAGCCAAACTCTTCCATTTTGTCTTCGGCAGCTTTGCGCAGGAAGTCGGCGTCATACTCGGTCCAGGCCCCGGCGGAAACGAGGTAATAGTCGTTTTCGCCATTGCGCACGATGGTGTATTCGGTGCGCGTTGTGCCGTGTGAGGTCAGCGCATAGGTCAGGTTGATCCGGCCAATTTTTGGCAGTTTGTTACAGGTGAACCAATCCAGAAACTGGGTGGCGCCGGGGCCTTTGACGACATGTTTGGTAAAGGCGGTGGCATCCACAAGGCCCACGCCTTCGCGGATGGCTTTTGCCTCTTCCACAGCATATTGCCACCATCCACCGCGTCGGAACGAGCGGCTGTCATGGTCGTTAAACCCAAGTGGCGCATAGTAATTTGGACGTTCCCATCCGTTCACCCAACCAAATTGCGCACCGCGTGCGGCTTGGCGATCGTACGCGGGCGAGGTGCGCAAGGGCCGTGCCGCTGGGCGCTCTTCGTCCGGGTGGTGCAGGATGTAGACGTGTTCGTAGCATTCTTCGTTTTTGCGCGCGGCAAACTCGGTGGTCATCCAGTTCGACGAATACCGTTTGGGGTCAAGCGACGCCATGTCGATCTCGGCCTCGCCATCCACCATCATTTGCGCGAGGTAATAGCCAGTGCCGCCCGCCGCGGTGATGCCAAAGCTGAACCCTTCGGCCAACCACATATTGCGTAGACCGGGGGCCGGACCCACCAGTGGGTTGCCGTCAGGGGTGTAGCAAATAGGGCCGTTAAAGTCGTCTTTCAGACCCGAGTCAGCACAGGACGGCACGCGTTCGGCCATCGCCATATACTGATCCGCAATCCGGTCCAGATCCAGCGGGAACAGGTCCGCGCGGAAGCTGTCGGGCACGCCATGTTCAAAACGCGCCGGGGCGCCACGTTCATAGATGCCAAGGATCCAGCCGCCACGCTCTTCACGGGCATAGCTTTCGTTGTCGGCGTCACGCACAACAGGGTGCTCGGGGTTGCCAGCTTCGCGCCATTTCACCAGCTCGGGGTCTTTGTCCATGACGATAAAGGTGTGTTCCACCGGGATGGCGGGCATTTTGATGCCCAGCATTTTGGCGGTGCGTTGGGCGTGGTTGCCCGAGGCGGTCACGACGTGTTCAGCAGTAATCACAACGGTTTCATCAGAGGCGATAAGATTGCCGCCTTTTTCCACCATTTTGGAACAGGTCACTTCCCAATGGGTGCCGGTCCAGTGGAAGGCATCGGCCTGTAGCTTACGCACAATCTCAACGCCACGCTGACGCGCCCCTTTGGCCATGGCCTGGGTCACATCGGCGGGGTTAATGTAACCATCTTCGGTGTGATAAAGCGCGCCTTTAAGATCCGAAGTTTCGATCAGCGGCCAGCGTTCCTTGATCTGATCCGGGGTCAGGAATTCATAGTTGATGCCCACGGAATCGGCGGTCGACGCGTACAGCTGGTATTCGTCCATACGTTCATCCGTCTGCGCCATCCGCAGGTTGCCCACCACGGAAAACCCTGCATTCAGCCCGGTTTCTTCCTCAAGCTCTTTATAGAACTTGACCGAATAGTCGTGAATATGGGTGGTGGCATAGGACATATTGAAAAGCGGCAGCAGACCAGCGGCGTGCCATGTCGAGCCGGACGTCAGCTCGTCACGTTCCAAGAGCATCACATCGTTCCAGCCAGCTTTGGCCAAGTGATACGCGATCGAGGCACCAACAGCCCCCCCGCCAACAACAAGCGCTTTCACATCCGTTTTCATCAGCCGACTCCCTTGGGGCTATTTGTTGGGATAGTGATGCCGCAAGACGCAACAGATCTCAAAGTCTGCCCGACCGAAAACGGGGCGAAAACGACATTGGGCCAAGATTGAACTGGCGGATTTCGGGTCTTGGCTGGCGGTTTGCCCACGAACCGGACCGCAAACGCAAAAAAACCGGACGTGTTGCGCCCGGTTTTAATGTCAAATTCATCCCCGAAACAGCCCGGTTACAGCATGCCCGGCACAACCTGATCCGGTGGGCGGTGGCCATCTTCAAAGGTTTTGATGTTGATGATGACCTTTTCACCCATCTCGGCACGCCCTTCGACAGTGGCTGACGCCATATGCGGCAAAGCCACCACATTGGGCAGCCCACGCAGCTCTGGATTGATCTCTTTGCCGTTTTCATAAACGTCAAGCCCGGCCCCGGCGAGGGTACCCGCCTTCAGCATCCGCACAAGCGCGTTTTCGTCAATCACTTCACCGCGTGACGTGTTCACGATCACCGCCTCGGGTTTCATCAACTTCAAACGTCGCGCGTTCATCAGGTGAAAGGTCGATGGCGTGTGCGGGCAGTTGATGGAAATCACGTCCATACGCGCCACCATCTGATCCAGACTTTCCCAATAGGTCGCCTTACAGCGCGCCTCGATATCGGGGTGAAGGGGTTTTCGGTTGTGGTAATGCACCTGCATCCCAAAGGCATTGGCCCGCTCGGCCACGGCCTGACCAATCCGCCCCATGCCAAGGATGCCCACGCGGCGCCCCTGAATGCGGCGCCCCAGCATCGCGGTGGGGGACCAACCGGTCCATTTATCATCGGCCATCATGCGAATCCCCTCGGGGAATCGCCGGGTCACAGCCAGGATCAGCGCCAGCGCCATATCGGCTGTGTCATCTGACGACACCCCCGGCGTGTTGGACACCAAAATGCCCCGTTGGCGCGCCGACCCCACATCAATGTGATCCACACCCGCCCCGTAGTTGGCGATTAATTTCAAGCGTTCTCCGGCACTTGCCAGCATACCCGCATCAATTTGATCGTTGATTGTGGGGACCAGAACATCACAGGTTTTCATCGCCTCCGCCAGCGCGGCACGCGACATGGGCGCATCATCGTCACGCAGGGTGACATCAAAAAGTTCTTTCATCCGGGTCTCGACAACCTCGGGCAACCGTCGCGTGACAACAACACTCAGACGTTCAGCGGCCATTGCGGCACTCCCTTTCACTTCCCTTTTGCGCATCTCCCTGCCAAAGTGACAGCGAACGAGGTCAGGCACAAGCCGCCACCGTGACGCACACGCAATAATATTGCGCAAAACGGGGGCTGCAATAGATAAAAAGAACTCTCATGCGATTTTTTACTGTTCTGTTTTTGGCGCTGTCAGGCTTTGGGCTGTCTTTGGCGGTGTCTGGGGCAATGTCGCCCGTGATGTCAGCCGAGGCCGCGCCAGAGCAGCCGCGCGGAAAGGTGACCAACCTGCCGATCCCGCGTTTTGTGTCGCTGAAAACATCCGAAGGCAACGTGCGCCGTGGGCCCAGCCTGCGCCACCGGATTGACTGGGTGTTTGAACGCCCCGGTATGCCGCTTGAGATTGTCGGTGAATTTGGCCACTGGCGCCAAGTGCGCGACCGCGATGGTGTGGGCGGTTGGATGCATTACTCGCTTTTGTCCGGCGCGCGCCACGCGATCATTGAAACCGACCTGACGCCGCTTTTCAGTCGGGCGGATGAGACGTCACAAGTGAACGCCTATCTTGAGGCCGGCGTGATTGCCCGGATCGAGAAATGTGGCCCCGTTTGGTGCCGGTTGACCGCCGATGGCATTCGCGGCTGGACGGTGAAGCCGAACCTTTGGGGCGTGCGCCCAGATGAGGTGGTGGATTAGATGGAGCTGGTCACCGCCCCTCGCAAAGCACGCGCAACTGGCGCCCGCAGGGTGGTGTTTCACGCCACCGACGATTGGCTGGCGCAGATTGACGCCAACAGCGCGCCGATTTTCAAACAGATCGAAGAGGTTTTGGCCGGAAAATCCATCCCCTGCCATCTGATCAAACACGCCAGCAAAGCGGCCGAGATTGCCCTTTTGGACCCGGACGCCGCGCATATTATGTTGGGGGCACCGGCCCTGTTTGGGCCGCGTATCCTGCATCTGTCACAGGCACCGATCTGGGGGTTTTGGCATTTGGACGAACTGGGCGCGGGCTGGCAATCCTCGCTCCGTCTCAGCGAATTTGACAGCCATAACATCGACGAAGAGCGCGCCACCTATTTCTTCAACGGGGTCAGCGGCTATATGCTGCGCGAAAACGTGTCGATTGACCCGCAAGAGCACCGGATGCGTGGCACATTGCAGGGGGCAAAGGCCACGGTGTTTTGTCAGGCTCAGGCGAAAGACACCGCGGATGCCGCCTATTTGACCACCGAAGAGATGATCCGCACGGCAGCGGAGTTTGACACGACATCCACCGTCTATGTGAAACTCTCGCTTGATCAAAGCAAAGATGAACGCCGTCATGTTATGGCCGTCACGCAGGATTATCCAAACGTGAAACTGTCCGAAGCCTCAACCCATGATTTGGTCGAAGCCTCTGACCTGGTGATCACCCAGAACGCCACCGCAGGCTTTGAAGCTTTGATGCAAAAATGCCCGGTGATCACCTGTGCGAAATCCCCCTATTGGCACGCCACGCTGACCGCGAAAAACCGTGCGGATCTGCGCGAGGCGCTGGAGTATGGCACGTTGGCGATGTTCGACTTTCCTTATGAAAAGTACTTTTACTGGAGCTTGCAAAAGCACGGATTTGAGCCCGCCAAAGAGGTGTTTGCCAAACGGTTTCTGGCCCGTCTTTACGACAAAACCATGTGGCGTTAATCCTTTGATCCGCACCGAACCAACAGCGAAGACCCTGTTAAATGACTGAAAATGCGACTAAAATGAACCTCTCCGCCGGGATCGCATCGGCCTGTGTGGCGATCACTTTGGTGGCATTGAAGCTGTGGGCCTTGGGGGAAACCAACGCGCTTTCGGTGGCGGCATCCTTGGCGGATTCAGCGATGGATCTGATGGTGTCGCTGGGGGCGCTCGCGGCGATTTGGTATGCCTCACGCCCCGCCGATGAGGATCACACCTTTGGGCATACGGCGGCCGAGGATTTGGCCGCACTTGGACAATCTTTGTTCATTTTAGTCTCCGCCGGCATCATCACCTGGGCGGCGATCGTCCGGTTGATGTCTGGCGAACCCGCGCCGATCCTGGCCCACAACAAAGGCATCGTGGTGATGGTCGTGTCGATTGTGCTGACGCTGGCGCTGGTGCTGTGGCAACGGCGTGTCGCGTCCGCCACCGGATCGGCCGTTGTTAAGGCCGATAGCCTGCATTATCTGGGCGATTTGATCCCAAACATTGGCGCGATCCTGTCGCTTTGGGCTGCCAATCTGTTTGGCATGGAAGTGATTGACAGCGTGGTGGCGATTGGCGCTGCAATCATGCTCGCCATTGGGGCCGTACAGATTTTCAGAACCGCGTGGGACGGGTTGATGGACCGCGCGGCGCCCGATGATATGATCACCGGCATCGAAGAGATCGCCCGCGCGCATCCCGGCATTCAGGGGTTTCACGAGCTAAAAACCCGTCGCTCTGGGTCAGTGATCTTTGTGAACCTGCATATTGAGCTGGACGGCACCCTGTCGCTGGAAGAGGCCCATGCGATTGGCGCCAGTCTGCGTCGCCGGATTTTGCACGCCTATCCGCGTTCTGATGTGATGTTGCACAAGGATCCAGTGGGGGTGGAACCACATCCCGATGATCCCAGCCGCAAACGGCGGTAAGGGGCGCTGCCCCTCACGAGGCAAGCTCGTTCACCCCGAGGTGCTTCTGGCAAGAAAAAGGGGGCCGCGAAGCCCCCCCATTTGGTCAGCTTAGCCCGCGCCCTTTCAAAAGCGCATCAACGCCGGGCATTTTACCACGAAACGCAAGGTAGAGGTCTTTGGCCTCCACCGATCCGCCACGCGACAGAATGTGGGTTTCCAGCTTTTTCGCCATCTCGGGATCAAACGCGCTGCCGGCCTCTTGGAAGGCTTCAAAGGCGTCGGCATCCATCACCTCGGACCACATGTAGCTGTAGTAGCCAGAGCTGTAGCCGTCACCGGAAAACACATGGGCGAAATGGGGCGTGGCGTGGCGCATACGGATCGCGTGGGGCATGCCCAGATCGGCCAACACGTCGGCCTGTTTTGCCATTGGGTCCGCCGGGGCATCGCCTGCGTGAAACGCCAGGTCCACCAATGCTGACGATGTGTATTCCACGGTCTGAAGCCCGGTGCCATAGGTGGAGGCGGCCAGCAGACGTTTGAGCATATCGGCCGGGATCACTTCGCCTGTGACCGCGTGGGTGGCAAAGCGTTCCAGCACCTCTGGCACCTCTAGCCAATGTTCATAAAGCTGGCTGGGCAGTTCGACAAAATCGCGCGCGACAGACGTGCCAGATACGCTTTCATAGGTGACATCCGACAGCATGTGATGCAGCGCGTGGCCAAACTCGTGGAACAAAGTGCGCGCGTCATCCCACGAGAGAAGCGCAGGTTCGCCTTCCGCGGGTTTGGCGAAATTGCACACATTGGTCACGATCGGGCGGATGTCACCGGCCAGCTTTTGTTGGCTGCGCATCGCGCCACACCACGCGCCAGATCGCTTCGATCCGCGCGCAAAGTAATCCGCCACAAACACCGCCATCAGTTTGCCGTCGCGTGTGACCTCCCACGCGCGGGCATCAGGGTGATAAAGCGGGGCGGTCATTTCGGAAAACTCCAGCCCAAACAGGCGATTGGCGCAATCAAACGCCGCTTCGATCATACGGTCCAATTGGAAATATGGTTTCAGCTCTGCCTCATCCAAATCATGTTCTGCCTTGCGCCGCTTCTCCGCGTAATAATGCCAATCCCACGGCTCTAATGCGCCGTTAAACCCGTCGGCGTGCAGCATCTCGGTCAGGATTGCTTCATCCGCCAAAGCCGCCGATTTGGCCGGCTCCCAAACCGCCATCAACATCTCGCGCACGGCATCCGGTGTGCCGGCCATTTCGGTTTCAAGCTTGTAATCCGCAAAGCTTTTATACCCGAGCAACCCCGCACGTTCTTGGCGAAGCGCCAATATTTCCGCCGCAATCGGACGGTTGTCGGCGTCGCCCTGCCCTTCGCCCCGCGCGGCAAATGCTTCATAGGCCTTTTCGCGTAAATCGCGCTTTGGCGAGAACATCAAAAACGGGGTGATCAGCGAGCGAGAGGTGGTGATCGCCGGGCCTTTGGTGCCCTTTTCCTTGCCCGCAGCACGCGCCGCTGTGACGACAAAATCAGGCAGGCCCTCAAGGTCACTTTCATCCAATTCCATGACCCAATCACGTTCCGCCGCAAGCAGGTTTTGGGTGAATTTCGTTCCCAACACAGACAGGCGCTGCATGATCTCTTTGTGACGCGCCTCGTCCTTACCGGTCAGCTTGGCGCCAGAGCGCACAAAGCCGCGGTGGGTCAATTTCAGCACCCGCATCTGCTCATCCGTCAGGCCCAGATCATCGCGTTTTTCCCAAAGCGCCTCAACCCGTGCAAAGAGCGCGGTGTTAGAGGACACCTCCGACCCAAAACCCGCGAGCTGCGGGCCAAAGTCGCGCGTCAACGCCTCGCGCGTCTCGTTGCTGTCAGCGCCCGCAACCGAATAAAACACGCCCAAAACGCGGCTCAGGGGGGCTTCGGCCCGTTCCAACGCCTCAATCGTATTGGCAAAGCTTGGCGCATCCGCACGCTCGGCGATGGCCACAACGGCGGCCCGCGCCTCAGCCAATGTGGCCTCAAACGCGGGTTTGAAATCCGCGTCGGTGATTTGGTCAAACGGCGGCAAGCCATGCGGGGTGTGCCAGTCGGTCAAAAACGGGTTGGTCATTGGGAACTCCTTTGCGGGTAAGCTATGAAGCGCACGCAGAAATTACCAGAGGCGCCGGACCAATCTCTTATCTTCGCCTTTTTTCTTGTCCCAAGTATCCCGGGGTGAGGCTGCAAGCCGAGGGGCAGAGCCCCTTTTACAGAGCGAAACCGCGAACACCACCTTAGGCGTCCTCAGCCCCCTTTTGGCGCAAATGACGTTCTAATCGGCGCAGGCCCAATGACAGGGTAACCGTCATCAAAAGGTAAACAAACGCCACCACATTATAGGTCTCAAAATACCGAAAATTGCCCGCCGCCGTGACCTTCCCCAGCTGGGTGATATCCGCCACGCCCAGCACCGATACCAGCGAGCTGTCTTTGACCATCGCCACAAAATCATTGCCCAAAGGCGGCAGGATCATGCGGAAGGCTTGCGGCCAGACGATCAGGCGAAACCGTTGCCAACCGTTAAGACCCAGCGCCTTTGCCGCCTCAATCTGGCCTTCATCCACAGCCTGAAGACCCGCACGAAACACCTCGGCGATGAAGGCGGAATAGCCGATGGTCAGCGCCAGAACCGCCCGCCACAAAAGCGAGAAATCACGGGTGCGGATCGGGTCCAGCCCAACAAGATCGCTCAGCCAATTCCAACCGGCAACCAGCGCAGGCGCAAAGACAAAGGCCACATAGAGCAGCAAAACAATGATCGGGATGCCACGAATAATCTCGATGTAAAATCGCGCGCATTGGCGCAGGATTTTGAACCGCGACAGGGTGGCCGTGGCCAGCGCCAAGCCGATCACACAGGCCGATGTAAAGCCGATCAGCGTGACAAAAATGGTGATCCCCACCCCTTTGCCCAGCGTGCGAAACACCTGCATATAAATGTCATCAACGTAGATCCGATAGAAAAACAGGCCAGCCAGCCCAACGGCCGCCACCAGCCACCAGGGGAAATCTTCGTCTTGTTTGGGGCTGGGCATCATACGCAAAAAAACGGGGACCGAAGCCCCCGCCCTGTTTTGTGGCCGTCTTTATTGACCGATTTTATACTCTAAGAACCACTTTGTATTCAGCGCCTCCAGGGTCCCATCTTCGCGCATCGAGGCGATCGCGGCATTCATGGGCGCCACAAGCTCGGACCCTTTGGGGAAGATAAAGCCGAAATCCTCGGACCCCATGGGATCACCGATGATTTTCAGACCGCCATTTGACGCCTCGACATAACCATTTGCCGCGGTGCTGTCGGACAGCACCAGATCAACGTCACCCGTGCGCAGCGCCTGAACGGTGGCGCCGAAGGTTTCAAACAGTTTGATGCGCGGGTTGGCTTCATCGCCGTCCAGCACCTCATACACACCCACGTAAAACGGGGTGGTGCCGGGTTGGGCGGCCATCAACAGATCCTTGTCGGCGGCAAAGCCTTTGGCATCCATAAACCGGGCCTCATCGGCGCGCACGATCATCATCATTTCGGACCGCAGATAAGGGGCCGAGAAATCGACCTTTTCCGCGCGATCTTCGCGAATGGTGATGCCGGTCATGCCCATGTCGAACTGCGCCTCAGAGACCGCCGGGATCATCGCGTCCCAGCTGATGTTTTCATAGTCCACGGCAATGTTGATGCGTTTGGCGATCTCGGCCATCGCGTCATATTCCCAGCCAATGGCGTTTCCGGTGGCGGGGTCAATGAATTGCAGCGGCGGATAGGCGTTTTCAGTGACAACAACCACCGATTTCCCACCCAGATCCGGCAGGTCGCTGGCAAGCGCCGTGGTTGAGAACACAGCCAAAATGGCAGAAGCAGCAAGTGTTACGAATTTCATGAAGACCCCCGAATTTCATTTCAGAAAAAGACTGGGTGAGACTGGGCCAAGCCCGCCCAATTTGCAAGCGCAAGCTGTGGTAAAGCCGCGCCGCGGTTAAAAAACATCCGGTTGTTTTGTGTTAGAGCATCCGTTTTCCAAGGACATCACATATCTAAATCACGGCGAAAAATCATAAGTGCGCGCCCGTCTAAAGTGCGTTCATCCGTGATGCGAAATCTGGTCTTTTCCAGCACCCGGTATGAGGCATCGTTGCCCGCAAGCACGCGCGCCTCTAGCGCCCAAAGACCCAGGCTGGGCGCTTTCCCAACCATCTGGATCACCGCTTTGCTGGCCACCCCGCGCCCCACATGATCTTGCCCAATCCGGTATCCCAACTGGGCCACGCCGTTGCCTTCATCGGTCAGGTTGAGGCGCCCCAAAATACGCCCGTCAGACTTGACAAGATACATCCATTCACCCGCATCTACCTGATTTTGAACGATCTTCTCTAATGATGAAAGTTCCCAATAGCTGTCAGGGCGCGGGCCAACCCACCCTTCAAACCACGCGCGATTTTTCACCTCAAAGGCAAAAAGCGCCGGGGCGTCATCGACCGACAATGGGACCAATTCGATCTCACCCACAGGTTTCACAGCCGTCGCGTTTTGACAGGCGGATGATGCGGGTCTCGCCGTACATCGCGTCATAGATCATCATGCGGCCGCGCAACCCTTCGCCCGCGCCGGTCAACTCTTTGATCGCCTCAAGCGCCATCATCGACCCGATCACGCCGGGCAAAGGCCCAACCACGCCGGCTTCTGAACAATTGGGCGCAAGGCCTGCCGCCGGGGCTTCGGGAAACAGGCATTGGTAACAGGGCGCGCCATGGGCGGGGTCAAAGGTTGAAATCTGCCCCTCCCACTGGCTGAGCGCACCGCCAATCACCGGTTTGCCCAGCTTGGCCGCCACGCGGTTGACCAAATAGCGGGTTTCAAAATTATCCGTGCCTTCCAGAACCAGATCAAAATCAGCGATCAGCTCTTCCGCGATCTCATCGGTCAGGCGACGGTGATAAGGCAGCACGGTGATCGCCGGGTTTTGCGCGCGCATAAACGCCTCGGCTGAAAAGACCTTTGGCATGCCGATGTCAGCATCGCGGTGGATCACTTGGCGTTGCAGGTTGGAATTATCAACCTCATCATCATCCACAACCCCAATGGTGCCCACGCCGGCCGCCGCCAGATACATCAAGGCAGGTGATCCAAGCCCCCCGGCCCCAACCACCAAAACCCGCGCGTTCTTCAGCGCAACCTGTCCCGGCCCGCCAATTTCGCGCAGCACAATATGGCGCGCGTAACGGTCGATTTCCGTGTCAGAAAATGGCCCGTCTTGCTCGGCCACAGGCGCTTTGGGGGCGCGCGCTTTGATCCACCCCACCGCGCGGCTGTAACCCCCCGCAAGCGCAACAAGGCCAAAGACCACAGCCCAGCCGGTAAAGCTACCGCCCAGCGCCATGATCAACGGGCTATCCGCCGGGAAAATCGCATGGGTCAGCAAGACAACCGCGCCCAAAAACGCCGTCAAAACCCAGCGCCGCGCCACAGACAGCCCCACATAGGCCCCGCCCAACCAAATAAGGGCCGCACATAGAAAAACCCAGCTCATATTCGCACCCTCATTTGCGCGCTCATTTACGCCCCGTAGAGCCATATCCACCGGCACCGCGCGAGGTGTCAGACAGCGCGTCCACCACCTCATATTGCCCCTGCACAACAGGGGCAATCACGGCCTGCGCAATGCGGTCACCATGGGCTATCACAAACGGCACATCGCCGTAATTGATCAAGATCACCCCAAGCGGGCCGCGATAATCACTGTCAATGGTGCCGGGCGTATTGGGCAGGGAAATCCCATGTTTGATCGCCAGCCCGGACCGAGGGCGAATTTGCATCTCATACCCCTCAGGGATCTCAACCCGCAGCCCGGTCGGCACAATCCTCCGCGCCATGGGGGCCAAAACCAACCCTTCTTCGCGATCTTCCGGGCGCAGGTTTGCCCGCACATCCGCCCCCGCCGCCCCAGAGGTTTCATATGAGGGAAGCGCCAAGGCACGGTCCGCCCAATCTTCCAACATTACTTTGATCACCGGATGATCCATTCCCGCGCCCTCTTTTTCTTGCTCAAAATACCTCCGCCGGAGGCAAAAGATCTAGCTCAACGCGTCCGAAATGCGCAATGCCAACTGACGTGCCACTTGGTCTTTGCTCATCCGCGGCCAGTCTTCAGCGCCTGCGTCTGAAATCAACGTCACCGCGTTTTCCGACCCGCCCATGATGCCGGTTTCCGGGCTGACGTCATTGGCGATGATCCAGTCACACCCCTTGCGCGCCCGTTTGGCGGTGGCATTGGCGATCACATCATCGGTTTCCGCGGCAAACCCAACCACCAGCTTGGGGCGCGTTTTGCCCATCTGGCTGACGGTTTTCAGGATGTCGGGGTTCTCGGCAAACTCCAACACCGGCAAGCTGCCTTTGGTGTCTTTCTTGATCTTGCTGTCGGACGCTGACGCCACGCGCCAATCGGCCACGGCGGCGGCGAACACGGCGCCATCCGCTGGCAAAGCGGCGTTCACCGCCGCCAGCATGTCTTGCGCCGATTGCACCGGGATCACATTCACGCCGGACGGAGGTGCGACGTCAGCAGGCCCGGTGACAAATGTCACATCCGCGCCAAGCCCCGCCAAGGCGGACGCAATCGCCGTGCCTTGCGCGCCCGACGATCGGTTGGCGATGTAACGCACCGGATCAATGGGTTCATGCGTCGGGCCGGAAGTGACCAAGATATGCTTGCCCTTTAAGGGGCCATCCGCAAGGGCGGCCTCAATTCCTGCGACAATCTCGAGCGGTTCAGACATGCGGCCGGGGCCAAATTCACCACAGGCCATCGCGCCCTCATTTGGGCCCACAAACAGCACACCGTCGTCTTTTAGGGTGGCCACATTGCGCTGGCATGCAGGGTGCTCCCACATGCGCACATTCATTGCGGGCGCCACCAAAACGCGTTTGTCGGTGGCCATCAAAAGGGTTGAGGCAAGGTCATTTGCCAGCCCCCCCGCCATTTTGCCCAAAAGATCCGCGGTCGCGGGCGCGACCACAACCAAATCGGCAGAGCGGCTCAGCTCAATATGGCCCATTTCCGCCTCTTCGGTGAGGTCGAAAAGCTCGGTATAGACCTTGCGCGCGGCCAGCCCCGAGGCACTTAAGGGCGTCACAAACTCCTGCCCCGCGCGGGTGATCACCGGCGTGACCTCCGCGCCGCGCTCTCGCAACCGCCGGATCAAATCCAGCGATTTAAACGCAGCGATGCCGCCGCCAATGATCAGAAGGATATGTTTGCCAGCCAGCATTGCATCACCTTTCGGGCTTTCAATCTTGTCAAAGAGTTACCCGGTCCCGCGCAGGGGTGCAATGCTTGCGAGCTACTCTGAGGGTTTGCCAAATTCCAAACAGGGGTCGGGGCGCCCCACCGCGGGGGCATCCACCACAAGGTCAAAACCGCCATCCGGCGTGCCGCCATCCTCGCCTTGACCAATGCTAAAGACCGTCAGATCAGGCCGCACTCTGGCGATGTAACTCGGCACCCCCCAATCCTTGCGCGCGTGGCCATTTCCGGTGATCACCACCACCGGGCCGGCACTGTCTTCGCCGGTGTCATCAGACGCTTGGATCGCGGCTTTGGCAAGGGTCGCATCGCGCAGGCGTTGCACCTCAATCATACCGCCCAAAGCGGCGCGCGGCATGGCATCACAATGGGCGGCAAACTGTAAATCCAACCGGACGGCATTTTGATCCCCCGGCAGCGGATCCACAAGGCCATAGGCCCCCGCGTCCCCGTCAAAATGCGCCGCCACCCCTTCGGAATAGACCACCCGCGCCACATCGCGCGGCACGGCAGCGCCATAGATCGGGGCGTCTGTGGCGGTGAACACAGGCAGATACATGTCATACTCCGGCCAACCAGACGCGTCCCATGTGGCGCGGTAGCCTTCTGGATCCGCCTGCAAGTCTGCGGCCTGATCAGGCGTCAGCATTTCGGCGACAATGGCGGTGGGGGTCAGGGCCGTCACCCACTCCGCCTGATTGCTGTGATGCACCGGGTTGTCATGCACCTCGCCCAGCACAACAACATCCGCAGCCAACGCAGCATCCGGCAGGTCATTTGCCATCGCCATCCCAGACAAAGCCAAGGGGACAGACAAACAGATAAAAGAGAAGAGTAACCGCATAATTCGCCTCATATCCGGGCCGTATCAAACGCACATCAGGTCGCAACTTGGCTGGCCCCACGCGCGGACGGATGCTATTGGGGGGCATGATGATCACACTCCCCTCTCTTACCTTGGTATTGGGCGCTGCGGCCTCGGGCAAGTCCACTTACGCCGAGCATCTTGTCGCAGCAGCCTCGCGCCCAATGGTCTATATCGCCACCGCGCAGGCTTTTGACGGCGAAATGCACGCAAAGATCGCCACACACCAAGACAGGCGCGGCGCGGGGTGGCGTACGATCGAGGCACCGATGGATGTGGCCCCTGCTTTGGCGGAGGCGAACCCGGATGAGGTGGTGCTGTTTGACTGTGCGACCATGTGGCTGACCAATCAATTGCTGGCAGAGGCGGATCTCCCCCCGGCAGAAGCTGCGCTGTTTTTGGCCCTCGCCACCTGTGCTGCGCCCGTGGTGATCGTCACAAACGAAGTCGGCGCGGGCATTGTGCCGGAAAACAAACTCGCGCGAAGGTTCCGTCAGGCCCAGGGCGAGCTGAACCAACGCCTCGCCCAGCGCGCAGATCTTGTGGTCACGGTGATGGCGGGACTGCCTTTGGCGCTAAAAGGCACGCTGCCTGCGGGCGTGATATGACAACCCGCTGGTGGTGGGTGCGCCACGGGCCGACGCATGCCAAAAACATGGTGGGCTGGCGCGATCTGCCGGCGGACCTGTCCGACACGGCGCAAATCAAGCGCTTGTCTGCGTATTTGCCCAAAGACGCCGTGGTGATTTCATCCGACCTCATCCGCGCCGTCGACACGGCCACCGCGATCCAAGACAGCCGCCCCCGCCTGCCCCATGATCCGCAACTGCGCGAATTTAACTTCGGCGCGTGGGACGGCATGCATTGGAGCAAAATTTCGGACCGCGACCCGGAATTGTCCCGCCAGTTTTGGGAGGAGCCGGGCGATCATATCGCCCCCGAGGGCGAAAGCTGGAACCAACTGTCCACCCGCGTCTCAAGCGTCGTAGATCGCCTGAATGGGCTATATAAAGACATCATCGTGGTGGCGCATTTCGGCGTGATCCTCACCCAAATTGCGCGCGCAGCCCCGATGACGCCCTATCAAGCGCTTGGGCATAAAATCGACAATTACTCCGTGACCCGGCTGGATTGGAACGGGGCGTGGCAGGCCCATTGCATCAATCACCAGCCATAATGGCCCCCGTCACAAATCAACATTTGCGTGACCCGAATTGCGCCGTAACATGCCCCTATGACTTATGACCTATATATCGGCGATCGCACATTCTCGAGCTGGTCCTTGCGGGGCTGGCTGATGTTTGTAAACTTTGACATCCCAGTGAACACCACCCTTGTGGGCCTGTATTCCGGCACTATGGCACAGGATTTGGCCCCGCTGGCCCCGGCACGTTTGGTGCCCGTGATGCGCACCCCAGACGGGGTGGTCGTGGGGGACAGTTTGGCGATGGGCGAGACTTTGGCCGAACGCCACCCAGAGGCGGACCTCTGGCCCACAGACCCCGCCGCACGCGCGATGGCGCGCTGGATGACCTCCGAAATGCACTCTGGTTTCAACGCGTTACGCGGGGATTGCCCGATGCAGCTTTTGGGCGTGGTTCAGGATTTCACCCCCTCAGACGCAGTACTCGCCGACGTGGCCCGGATCGAAGACCTGTGGGCACGCGCACGCGCTGAACACGGCACAGACGGCCCGTGGCTCTTTGGCACCTACTCGCTTGCCGATGTGTTTTACGCGCCGATTGCCGCCCGGCTTGCAGGTTTTGGGCTGGACGTGAATGACACCACTCAGGCCTATATCGACACGCAGCTGAATGACCCCGCCTTTCGCCGCTGGCGTGCCCTTGGGCTGACGATCACCTATGATCCCGTGCCTTACATCGAAGGCCGCCCGCTTGGCCCATGGCCCGGCCCAACACCCCGCGCGGCGCACCCCGCGCAAGGCCCCTCGGTCAACCACACCTGCCCCTATTCCGGCGACCCCGTCACCGATTATCTGGCGATGGACGGCAAGATCTGGGGCTTTTGCAACCCAACCTGCCGCGACAAAACCGTGAATGACCCCGAAGCCTGGCCCGCGTTTATGAAAATGGTCACCGCCTCAACCAATTGATCCTGCTTTTTTCTTGCCAAAAATATCCTGGGTGAATTGGTCCCGGCACCGCCGGGGCCAAGAGGGCAACGCCCTTTTCACCCCCTCCACCACGCTCTCTCACGGGTCTCTCTCGCCACATTATCGTGCGTTAACCATTTCTTCACCAAGATTACCCTAACCTCCTTTCGACCCAGTTGGGGTCCAATCGGGTTGGAGAAGATCATGGTGGCCCACGCCTATACCGTCGCCTTCGAAGGCATCCGCGCCCGGCCCGTTGAGGTGCAATGCGCGCTGACCCCCGGTCTGCCCGGCTTTTCCATCGTTGGCCTGCCCGACAAGGCCGTCTCTGAGGCCAAAGAGCGTGTGCGCGCCGCCCTCGCGGCCCTGTCCATCGCCTTGCCTGCCCAAAAAGTCACCATCAATCTGTCGCCCGCTGACCTGCCCAAAGTGGGCTCTCATTTCGACCTGCCCATCGCACTCGCACTTTTGGCGGCCATCGACATCCTGCCAAAAGACGAGGTGGCCGGGGCGATTTCCTTGGGCGAACTCTCCCTTGATGGGACCCTTTTGCCGGTCATTGGCGCACTCCCCGCCGCCATCGCCGCCGCGGATGATGACCGCGCCCTGATTTGCCCGCGCGCCTGTGGTCCCGAGGCCGCTTGGGTCGAAGCCGCCCGCGTTTTGGCCCCCGCCACGCTTTCTGCTGTGATCCAACATTTCACTGGCCAATCGCCGCTGCCCCCCGCCGATCCCGGCACCATCAACGCGCCGGGATTTGCCAAAGATCTGCGCGATGTGCGCGGACAGGCGCGCGCCAAACGGGCCTTGGAAATCGCCGCAGCAGGGCGCCATCACATGTTGATGATTGGCAGTCCGGGGTCGGGGAAATCGATGTTGGCCGCTCGTCTGCCATCGATCCTGCCGCCGCTTAGCCCCACCGAAGCGTTGGAAACCTCAATGGTGCAATCGCTGGCGGGCGTGTTGCAAGAAGGCGGCATTTCCCGCACCCGCCCGTTTCGTGAACCGCATCACACCGCATCCATGGCCGCCATCGTCGGCGGGGGCCGCAACGCCCGCCCCGGCGAGGTGAGCCTTGCCCATAACGGCGTGCTCTTTATGGATGAGCTGCCGGAATTTAATCGCCAAACGCTGGAAACCCTGCGCCAACCGATTGAAACCGGCGAAGTGATGGTGGCGCGCGCCAATGCCCATGTCAGTTATCCCTGTAAATTCCTGCTGATCGCCGCCGCAAACCCTTGTAAATGTGGGCATCTTGGCGATGCCAATTTGGCCTGCCCGCGCGCGCCGGGATGTGGCGACAGCTATCTAGGTCGCTTGTCCGGCCCGCTTTTAGACCGCTTTGATTTGCGTGTGGACGTCCCGCGCGTGGAAATGCGCGATCTGGATCTCCCCCCCGACAGCGAAGGATCAGCCGAGGTTGCCGCCCGTGTGGCCCAAGCCCGCACGCGCCAAACAGAGCGGTACCAAGACATTGAGAATGTCCGGGTGAATGCGGATATCGAAGGCGATTTGCTCACCGAGGTGGCCACCCCAGACGACCAAGGCCGCGCGCTTTTGGTGAAAGCCGCCGATCAATTTGGCCTGTCCGCGCGGGGATACCACCGCATTTTGCGCGTGGCGCGGACAATTGCGGACCTTGAAGGGGCTGAAAACGTCGCCCGCCACCATGTGGCGGAGGCGGCGAGTTATCGTTTGTCGATCGGCTCAACAAATTGATCGTTCACAAATTTCGCCACCCGCCCAAGCGCCTCTTTTGCCTCGGGTAAGACCCGCGTGAAAAAGACCCAAACATGCGGCACATCCGGCCAAATATCGAGCGTGACGTGACCCCCTGCGGCGCGCAGCACCTCGGCCATACGCACGCTGTCGTCGGTCAAAATCTCATGCTCAGACGCCTGCAAAAACACCGGTGGCAAGGGGGATGTCCATGGCGCGAAGATCGGCGAAACTCTGGGGTCAGCGGGGGGATTTCCGGCCAGATACCAATCGGTGATCAAGTCTTGCCGCTCTGGTGGAAGCATTGGGTCAAGATCCGTATTTCGCACCAGAGAAGCGCCCGAAAATGTTGCATCTGTAAACGGTGAAAATGCGAAAACCGCTTTGGGCACAACGCCCTGCGTATTGAGATGCGCAAGCAAGGCCAGCGCCAACCCACCACCTGCGCTGTCCCCGCCAATCACGATATTTTCGGGCCGATACCCATGCACAAAAAGCCCTTTATAGGCGGCAAGCGTATCCTCAAAGGCGGCGGGAAAAGGGTGCTCTGGGGCTTTGCGATAGTCGGGTGCGCAAACCTCAAGCTGGGTCAACCGCGCCAATCGCGCAAGCAAATGCTTGTGCGTTTTGGGCGATCCGGCCACATACCCACCGCCATGAATGTAAAGCATCACAGCCCCCGGACGCGGGGAATGTGTTTTTGCGCGATTGGTGACAAACAGGCATGGCACCCCACCTGTTTCTTTCCACACAGCCACGGTTTGTGGCGGCGGATGAAACAAAAGACGCGCGCCCCAGTCGAGCTGGATGCGCGCCCATTTTGGTCCTGACATGCGCCGCAAAAATGGTTTCACCGCAAGGCGAGACAAGCGGTTTAACCATTTTAATTGACGGCTCATGACGTGTTACCCGACCCGGCGCTCAATCGCTTCCCAAATCTTTTCGGCGGTGTTGGTGCCATCAAAGCGTTCGAGTTCCTGAATGCCGGTGGGCGAGGTCACGTTAATCTCGGTGAGGTAATCGCCAATCACATCGATCCCTACAAAAATCTGACCTTTTTCGCGCAAAAGCGGACCAATTGCGGCGCAGATTTCCAGGTCGCGTTCGGTCAGGCCAATTTTTTCGGGGCGCCCGCCCACATGCATGTTGGAACGGGTTTCACCGGCGGCGGGCACACGGTTGATTGCGCCCACAGGTTCGCCATCGACCAAAATGATCCGCTTGTCGCCGTTTGAGACATCCGGCAGGAATTTTTGCGCAATAAGAGGCTCGTTGTTGATGCCCACAAACAGCTCATGCAGCGAAGCAAGGTTGCGATCCCCTTCATCCAACCGGAACACACCAGCACCGCCATTGCCATACAGCGGTTTCAGAATGATGTCACCGTGGGTGTCTTTGAAGCTTTTTAACGTCTCATAATCACGGGCAATCATGGTTGGAGGCGTGAGATCGGCAAACTTAAGAACCAGCAGTTTTTCAGGGTAATTGCGCACCCAAAACGGATCATTCACGACAAGTGTGTCCGGGTGAACCATGTCCAACAGATGGGTCGAGGTGATGTAGCCCATATCAAACGGAGGATCCTGGCGCAGCCAGACAACATCCCAATCGGCCAAGTCGATATCTTCGATCTCGCCCATCGTGACGTGATTGCCATATTCCCGACGCAGGGTGACGCGATTGCCGCGCGCCATCACTTTGCCCTCGCGAAAACTCAGATGATCGGGCGTATAGACAAACAGCTCATGCCCACGTTTCTGGGCTTCTTCCGCAATGCGAAAGCTACTGTCAGCATCAATATCGACCCGTTCGATGGGGTCCATTTGAAAGGCGACTTTCAACGACATGGCACGCTCCTACGCAGGCTCCTGTTCCTTTCTACTTACATGGAACACGATGGGGCCAAGCGCAATGGGGCTAACAGTGGGCGAAGGCGTTCTTGATGATTTTTCGTTCTCCCAAGGCGTTCACAAGCGCGACATCAAACCGGGCGGGGGTCAAAAGACCCTTGGGTTGTTTGGCCATAAATTCACTGGCGGCCCCAAAAATTCGATGCATCTGTCGGCGTGACACCCGTTCGGCGGCGCGTGCAAAGCTGCGGGATTTCTTGACCTCAACAAAAATGAAGCCATCGCCATCTTTGGCAACGATATCAATCTCACCCCGGCTGCCACGCCACCTGCGCGCGGCAATGTCATGCCCATTGCGGTGATACTCTGCCTCAACAGACTCTTCCGCCGCAAGGCCTGCAAGGTAAGACGTCAGTCCCGTCATGGGTCTTTCTCCAATTCCAAGGCCGCCTGATACACCTTTCGGCGCGGCAGACCCAAAGCTTCAGCCACAAAAGCCACCGCATCTTTTTTGGACATGTCCAACATCGCTTTTCTAAGTGCGTCGTCCATCGTGTCCTCAGATATTTCGGTCGCCTGATAGCCAATCACCAATACAATTTCGCCCTTCACACTGCGCTCGTCCAGCTGTTGGGCCAGCTCTTGAACAGATCCGCGCATGACTTCTTCGAATCGTTTGGTCAGTTCTCGGCAAATTGCTGCAGGGCGTGTTCCAGCGTTAAGGGAACATATCTCAGCTAACAGCCGGTTAATGCGTTTCGGGCTTTCGTAAAGCACAAGCGTTGCATCAACGGCTAAAATCCCCTCGAGCCACGTTTTACGCTGTCCTTTGCCCGGCGGGGCAAAACCGGCAAACATAAACCGGTCGGATGGCAATGAGGACAGGCTCAGCGCGGTCAGCACTGCAGAGGCGCCGGGGGCGGCGGTCACAACCTCGCCCATGGCCGAGACATCGCGCGCCAAAGCATAGCCCGGATCAGCTACCAAAGGGGTTCCCGCCTCGCTCACGTAAGCAACGGACCGCCCATCCGCGATCAATTTACAGATCCCATCACGGCCATTTTGCCCCGAGTGATCGTGATAGGCGATCATCTTGCGCCCCGCCACTGGCACCCCGTGAATATCCATGAGTTTCCGGGCGGTTCTTGTGTCTTCAGCCGCAATCACATCCGCTGATGCAAGAATATCCAACGCCCTAAGCGTAATGTCTCGCGCGTTGCCAATCGGTGTCGCCACCAGATAAAGCCCGGCGTCTAGGGGAGAGTTTTCGGGTTTCACACTAGACCTATTCATGTGGTTGATTATTATAGCGCAGTCTGCGTCGGGTGGGTTTACCACCCTTTTATCCGAGAGGGGATGGTTCATGTTCGCCGTTTTCCAGGGCGCCCGCAAGACAGCGGTCGCCGTGTTTTCAATTGCATCTTTAATTTTTCTATCAGCTTGTAACCCGCAAACCTCTTCGGTTGGGCAAAACATTAAGCCGGGCAAACCGATTCCCGTGGCGCTTTTGGTGCCCGGTGGGTCAGGCTCTGCCACTGACGCGCTTTTGGCGACATCGCTGGAAAATGCCGCACGGTTGGCCATGTCGGAACTGTCTGACGTGAAGATCGACCTGAAGGTTTACAACACCGCGGGCGACCCAAACCAAGCCGCTCGTATGGCGGTTGAGGCGGTACAGGGCGGGGCGAAAATCATTCTTGGGCCGGTGTTTGCGAAAAACGCAAATGCGGCCGGGCTTGCGGTGGCAAGCCGCAACGTGAATGTGCTGAGCTTTTCAAACAACACCACCATCGCGGGCGGCAACGTCTTTGTGCTGGGCAACACCTTTGAAAACACCGCCAAACGGCTGGTGCGCTATGCCAAGAGCCAAGGCAAAGGCCGGATCATGGTTGTTCATGGCAACGACGGATCGGAAACTGCGGGTCGGGACGCAATTCAGAAAGCCATCGCAAGCTCGGGTGCCACATTGGCGGGCGTCAGCGGGTTTGAATTGTCGCAAAACGGCATTGTGAACGCAATCCCGGCGATCAGCGGTCAGGTCAAAAGCTCTGGTGCGCAATCGGTGTTCCTGACCTCGGGCACCTCTGGCGCCTTGCCGTTCCTGGCCGGTCTTTTGCCTGAAAACGGCGTTGACCCGGCGACCACACAATTCATCGGCTTACAGCGTTGGGACATCCCCGCAAACGCCGTGTCACTGCCCGGCTTGCAAAACGGTTGGTTCGCCATTCCGGACCCTGCGCTGAGTGCGCAATTCCGTAGCCGGTATGAGGCCCGTTACGGCGCCCCGCCCCACCCGATTGCCGGTCTTGCCTATGATGGGATTGCCGCGATTGGGGCCCTTGCGAAATCGGGCAACGCCCTGAGCACAAACGCGCTGACCGGCGCGCAGGGTTTTGCGGGCGTCAACGGCATCTTCCGCCTGCGCGGCGATGGTACAAACGAACGCGGCCTTGCGGTTGCCCAAATTCAGAATGGTCAAGTCCTTGTCATCGACCCTGCCCCAAGAAGCTTCTCAGGTGCTGGCTTCTGATCCGCACCCTCAATTTCCAGAACCGGTAGATGGTTTAATCTGCCCGGCAGCCGCGATCTTTGATGCGGCTGCCGTTTGGTCTGATCTGGCGCCCTTGCTTGAGGATGCCAAAGACGATGCGGCGCGGCGTAAAGCCTGTGTTGCGACCCTGCGCGTGGCGATGAAAGCCGGGCGTACGGCCATTGCGGATGCGCTGTCCCAAACACCGCTTGCCGCCTACCGCGCCACTGCGGCCTATGCGTATTTAACCGACGGCATCGTGCAAACCGTCTATCAGCTGGCCACGAAAATCCTGCACCCGATCAACAACCCCACCACAGCCGAGCGTATCGCGGTCTGTGCCGTGGGCG
The DNA here is from genome assembly GCF_018599245.1 of Aliiroseovarius lamellibrachiae. Taxonomy (GTDB): domain Bacteria; phylum Pseudomonadota; class Alphaproteobacteria; order Rhodobacterales; family Rhodobacteraceae; genus Aliiroseovarius; species Aliiroseovarius lamellibrachiae. The sequence continues at coordinate 206,424 of NZ_JAHEVJ010000001.1, read as the reverse complement.
GGTATGGGCGCGCGGAAATGGCGCCGCAATCTGACGTGGATCTGCTGTTTCTGACGCCTTACAAAGTCACCCCCTGGGCCGAAAGCGTGATCGAAAGCATGCTTTATATGCTGTGGGATCTGCGCCTGAAGGTGGGCCATTCCGCCCGCACAATTGACGATTGCCTGCGCTTGGGTCGCGAGGACTTCACCATCCGCACCGCCCTTTTGGAGCAGCGCGCCGTTTGTGGCGACGAAGCGCTGGCGGAAGAACTTGTGGACCGGATGTGGCACGATCTTTTCAAATCCACCCTGCCCGAATTCATTGAGGCCAAGCTGGCTGAACGGGACGCGCGCCATAAAAAACAAGGCGGTCAGCGTTACATGGTGGAACCCAATGTGAAAGAGGGCAAGGGCGGGCTGCGCGATCTTCAAACCCTGTTTTGGGTGGCAAAATATCAACATTGGGTGTTGCGCACCGCTGATCTGGCCCGGCTGGATCTTTTCACAAAAGACGAATTCGACACATTCCGTCGCGCCGAAGAATTTCTGTGGGCGGTGCGCTGTCAAATGCACCTGATCACCAATCGCCCTACAGAGCAGCTGACCTTTGACCTACAGGTCGAGGTTGCGGACCGGCTGGGGTTTGTCGACAAAGGCGGCCGGCGCGGGGTTGAGCATTTCATGCAGGCCTATTTCCGTCACGCCACCCAAGTGGGTGAACTGACCCGGATTTTTTTGACCGCCCTTGAGGCCCAGCACCTGAAACAAGAACCGGCCCTGTTCCGGCTGTTTAAGCGGCGCAAAAAGGTCAAACCCGGATTTGCCATCAAACATGGCCGCCTGACCATCGCCAATGAGGGCAAATTCCTTGCCGACAAGCTGAATCTTCTGCGTGTTTTTGAAGAGGGGTTGCGCACGGGTATGTTGATCCATCCCGACGCGATGCGGCTGGTTTCGGCCAACCTGCATCTGATTGATGATGCGATGCGGCGCGACAAAGAAGCGACACGGATTTTCCTTGGGCTTTTGCTGAAACACGGCAACCCGGAACGCGCGCTTAGACGCATGAATGAACTTGGCGTCTTGGCCGCGTTCATCCCTGAATTTGAACCGATTGTGGCGATGATGCAGTTCAATATGTATCACGCCTATACGGTCGATGAGCACACCATTCAGGTGATTTCAAATTTCACCCAGATTGAACGCCACGAACTGGATGTAGAGCTGCCGATAAGTTCAGAAATCCTCGACAAAGGCATCAACCGCAAGACGTTGATGGTGGCGATGCTGTTGCATGATATTGGCAAAGGCCGCCCGCAGGATCATTCCATTCTGGGGGCGCAAATTGCCCGCAAAGTGGCCCCCCGCCTTGGGCTAACGAGCAAGGAATGCGAAACCGTAGAATGGCTGGTGCGTTATCATCTTTTGATGTCGGATATGGCGCAGAAACGCGACATTGCCGACCCGCGCACGGTGCGGGATTTTGCCAAGGCTGTGCGCTCGCAACGGCGGCTTGATTTGCTGACGGTTCTGACGGTCTGTGACATTCGCGGCGTTGGCCCGGACACATGGAACAATTGGAAAGCCACCCTGATCCGCACGCTTTACAACCAAACCGCAAGGGTGCTGGAAAACGGGACAGAAGAGCTTAACCGTGAGTACCGTGGGGCCGAGGCGAAAAAAGCCCTGCGCGGGGCGCTTCCGGATTGGTCTGCAAAGGCGTTGAAGGCGGAAACCAAACGCCATTATGACGCTTATTGGCAAGGGCTTCACGTCAGCGCGCATATGACATTTGCCCATTTGCTACATGGTATTGAAGACGACGAAGTACGCATTGAACTTGTGCGCGACGAAGACCGCGATGTGACCCGCGCCTATGTGGTGATGGCCGATCATCCGGGTATCTTTTCGCGTCTTGCGGGCGCGTTGACGCTGGTGGGGGCCAACATTGTGGATGCCCGCACCTATACGTCAAAAGACGGCTATGCGACGGCCTGTTTCTGGGTGCAAGACGCCGATGGCAACCCCTATGACGCCAGCAAACAAAAGCGCCTGACCCAGATGATCCACAAGATCCTGAAGGGCGAGGTTGTGGCGCGCGAAGCGATGGCGAACCGCGACAAAATCAAGAAACGCGAACGTGCCTTTAAGGTGCCCACCACCATCACATTGGACAACGAAGGGTCGGAGATTTACACGATCATCGAGGTCGACACCCGCGACCGTCCCGGCCTTTTGTATGACCTCACGCGCACCCTGGCCGACGCCAATGTTTACATCGCCTCGGCGGTGATCGCGACCTTTGGCGAGCAGGTGGTAGATACGTTTTACGTGAAAGACATGTTTGGGCTGAAATTCCACGCCCAATCCAAGCAAAACACGCTGGAGCGCAAACTCCGCGACGCCATTGAACAAGGCGCGAAAAGGGCAAAAGCATAATGGCATCTAAACTGGCACGCGGCTTTATGACCGTTGGGGGTTGGACCATGGCCAGCCGCATTCTGGGCTTTGTGCGCGACATCCTGATTGGTGCGTTTTTGGGGTCGTCTGCGGTGGCAGAGGCGTTTCTGATGGCCTTTTCCCTGCCCAATATGTTTCGCCGCTTTTTCGCCGAGGGCACGCTGAATGTCGCCTTTGTGCCGATGTTTGCCAAGAAACATGAAGGTGGAGAAACGGGGCCTGCGGGGGCCTTGGAATTTGCCCGTGATGCCCTATCGGGGCTGATGTTTATCCTGCTGATTTTCACCGTAATTGCACAAATTTTCATGCCCGCACTGGTCTATGCGCTGGCGTCCGGCTTTGCACAGGATGAGCGTTTTGCGATGACCGTTTATTTCGGCCGCGTGGCGTTTCCTTATATCCTGTTCATCTCGATGGCGGCGCTGATGTCTGGGGTGCTGAATGCCACCGGGCGCTTTGTGGCTGCGGCGGCCGCCCCGGTGTTGCTCAACATCATCTTTATCACGGCGATGGCTGTGGCGTGGTCGATGGGCTGGCCGATTGGCGACGCGCTGGCGTGGACGGTTCCGGTGGCGGGGGTTGCGCAATTTGCGCTGGTCTGGGTCGCTGCCGCGCGTGCAGGCTACCGTTTGATCCCGCGCATGCCGCATATGACACCGGAACTCAAACGCTTGGCCATCATCGCCGCCCCCGCCGCGATGGCCGGAGGGGTGACACAGATCAACCTTGTGGTCGGGCGTCAGGTCGCGAGCTATTTTGAGGGCGCAAATGCGTGGCTTTATTACGCCGATCGCCTGTATCAACTGCCTTTGGGCGTGGTTGGCATTGCCATGGGCATCGTGCTTTTGCCTGAACTGGCCCGCCGTCTGCGCGCAGGCGATGCCGAGGGTGGACGCGAGGCGTTTTCAAGGGCTGGCGAATTGTCTTTGGCCCTGACCCTGCCCGCCGCCGTGGCCCTGATCATGGTGCCCACACCGCTGATCGAGGTGCTGTTTCAACGCGGGGCCTTCTCAGCCGACGACACCGCGCGCACCGCTTTGGCGACCGCAATCTACGGATTGGGCCTGCCCGCCTTTGTGCTGCAAAAAGTGCTGTCATCCGTCTATTTCGCCCGCGAAAACACCAAGACCCCGTTTTATTTCGCGATCTTTGGCATGGTGGTGAACGCGGCACTTGCCATTGGGCTGAGCATCTATCTGGGCTATATCGCCGCCGCCATCGGCACCTCGATTGCGGCGTGGAGCATGGTCATCCTGACCTGGGTCGGCGCGTGGCGCATGGGCGAAGAAACCCGGTTTGACGCGCGCTTCTGGCGCCGGTTCTGGCGCATCGTTGCCGCAAGCTGGTCCATGGGTGCTGTGCTGTGGGGCATCGTGATTATGGTCGGCCCGATGTTTGGCATGGCCGGGCTGAAATTCATCGCGCTCTTGATCTTGGTGGGCGGCGGCATGCTGTCCTACGCGCTGTTCGGTCAGCTTTTCGGCGCGTTTCGCTTGGGTGAGTTGAAGGCGGCGCTGCGTCGGGGGGGATGAGGGAAGATGGAGAATGCCTTTTCAGATGTGCAACGCCTTTCATCTTTTTTTGCCTCCTGGTGGTTAACGTCATCGCAGCTTGCAATCCAGATTATAGAGCCTCGTGGAAACGCCGTCTGAATTTCGAAGATCCACTGGGGTTTGATATGTGGAGAAAACACTGGCGTTTAGGGATAATTCAACTTCTCCTTTTTGCGGCTGCAGGTCTTTCGATCATGTGGGGAAGTTGACGTCTTGCGTAAATGGGCTTCTCTCCCCTAACCGCTCTGTTTCAGCGGAGAAAACGCCAAAGCTGCACGACAGATATACATGAGAACAGCACAGCCAGAGGCAGCCAGAACAAGTTTGATTGCTGCAAATAGGTGACACCCGTTTCCTCATCGAAGCATCGCCCCAATTCATTAAAGCAATGCCGCCATTTGAAATACTGAGTGTAGTAGGCAAGCCAGAGAATTGCCGACAATCCCAGTGAGATGATTAAGGCTGTACGTCTCATCCAAGCCATCATCCTATGGTTCCACCATGCCCATTTATGGGTTCAAACGTGCCTTTGGACAGGGCAACACGTTGATGACGTAATGCCACAGTTCCGACCCTCACCGCCGCCGCAACCGCGCCACAACACGCCCCCACCCACCGGGGCTGACCAGAAACGACAGGCCAAATCCGGCGACGAAACCTCCGGCCTCGGCGACCCAATCTATGCCCCCGCCAAAAAGCAGACCAAACGCCAGCTGGATGCCCGCCAGAAACGCGATCAGGCGGAAGGCTTGAAGTTGGTTGCCGCCAGTGTGCGCCAAGCTGGTCCAGATGAGGAAGGTATAGGCGCCGATCAGACCGTAAACCGCCGGGTAGCCGCCAAAAAGCGCAATCGGCGTGTCCCACACCAACCAATAGGTCAGCGCGCCCGCGATGGCCGCGCCAAAATAGACGGTGAGAAAGGCAATCGGGCCAAAAACTTCGCCAACCATTTTGCCGAGCGCCAGCAAAAACACCAGCACAAAGAGAAGATGCATAAAGCTGATGTGCAGGAACGGGTATGTCACCATGCGGGCCAAATCCAGCACGCGAAATTGGCCGTTTTCCACCATCCAGCTGAAAAGTGGCTCGCGAAAACCCCAGTTCTCAATCGCCGAAATGCGCCAGCCCACAGCGTCTGCCCCACCAATCAACCCGTTTTCACCAGCCAGAAACACCAATTCGATCCCCACCAGAAACACGCAAAGCGCAATCACCACGGGGGGCAAGGGGTTTACCGGGGCCTCGTCGGAATACATGCTCATATAACCTTAACCTTTCACCAGAAATTGCGCCTTGCTTGACGAGGCTTTCTTGCATGGGTAAGCGGTAGGGCACGGAAAATCCAGATACTATCCAAACGGGACATCCTCATGACCACACATACACCGCGCGTCTTTTCGGGCATCAAGCCCTCAGGCGGCCTGACGCTGGGCAATTACCTTGGCGCCATCAAGCGATTTGTTGACATGCAGGGACAGGGCTTTGAGACCATTTATTGCGTCGTTGACCTGCATGCGATCACCGTCTGGCAAGACCCAAAAGAGCTGAAGGATGCGACCCGCGAAGTGGCCGCAGGCTTTTTGGCCTCGGGTATTGATCCCACGCAATCCATTTTGTTCAACCAAAGTCAGGTGTCGGCCCATGCCGAACTGGGCTGGTTGTTTAATTGTGTCGCGCGCATGGGTTGGATGAACCGGATGACCCAGTTCAAAGACAAAGCGGGCAAAAACGCTGAGAAGGTGTCTTTGGGGCTGTATGCCTATCCATCGCTGATGGCGGCCGACATTCTGCTGTATCACGCCACCCATGTGCCGGTTGGTGAAGATCAGAAACAACATGTAGAGCTGACGCGCGATATCGCCGCCAAGTTCAATCACGACTTTAAGGCCGAGGGGTTTTTCCCGATGCCAGAGCCGATCATTGACGGGCCTGCGACGCGCGTGATGAACCTGCGTGATGGGTCGAAAAAGATGTCGAAATCCGGTGAAAGTGACATGGAGCGCATCAATATGACCGATGACGCGGACACGATCGCCAAAAAGTTCAAAAAGGCGCGCACCGACCCGGACGCGCTCCCCGATACGCTGGAGGGGCTGAAGGGCCGCCCAGAGGCACGCAATCTGGTCGATATCTACGCCGCCCTGTCCGAGGCCACACCCGAGGCGGTGATTGCGGAATATGCGGGCGCGGGATGGGGGCGGTTCAAACCTGCACTCGCCGATTTGGCGGTCGAGAAGCTTGCGCCAATTTCCACTGAAATGGCCCGCCTGATGGGGGACAAAGCAGAAATTGACCGGATCCTGGGCGAAGGGGCGGATCGCGCCGATGCCATTGCACAGCCGATTTTGGATCAAGCCTATGACATCACCGGGCTTTTGCGTTCACGGTAAAGGCAGGCTGGGGGTTTCACACCCCCAGACCCCTGTGGGATATTTTCAACAAGAAAAAAGGGCGTGGGGGTTTTCCTGCGCCCTTTTGCTTTGGCGAGGAAAATCAGGAGGCCAAGATGATTTCAGGGGACCGTGTCGCGTTTCTAAAAGACCTCGCGCGCACAACCAAGGCCGTGGTGTAGGGCCAATAAGGCGCGCAATCTGCACCATGTGAAAGAGGCCGTAACGGGCGAGCAGAGGTCATGGCGCCAATGTTCACCAAGACAGACGGCGGGCCGGTTCGAACAACGATTTTTAGTTTTCACCGTGATCTGCGGTTCCCCGGAGATAAGACCCCTTATAGGGCGCGTATCCACATGAGCTTTCAGGATACAGGCAGAGCGACGGCCTGGATGTTTACGCTGGACCCGTTGCGGAACTGCTGCGCCGCACAGACAGGGATGCTGTTGCGATATTTGACCCGCTCAGGACGTGGCTTGGCCGGGAATTGTAAAGGCTTTGGTTGCGTTCATGGTTCGCAAGCTGGGCTTAGGCGCCCAACCCGAGTTTTGTTTTCAAAGCGGCCAAAGTCGCACGATCTTCATCGCTCCACTGTGCTTTGCGGGATTTCAACAGCGTCGCCTGACTTTTGTGCACAGGTCCACCGCCAAGGATTTTCAGATGGTTCGCCCGCAGCGTTTCCCCGGTTGAAGTGATATCGGCAATCGCTTCGGCCGTTTCATTTTTCACCGTGCCTTCGGTGGCACCCTGACTGTCGACAAGCTGATAATCCGCCACACCGTGATCGCGCATGTGATCGCGAATAAGCCGGTGGTATTTGGTGGCGATGCGCAGACGAAAACCGTGCTGTGCGCGAAAGGCGGCGGCCACAGCATCCAGGTCATCCAGCGTATTCACATCCACCCAAGCGCGCGGCACGGCGATGATCAGATCCGCATGGCCAAAGCCCATCGGCGCCAGTTCGATCACTTTATCCTGCCAGCTGGCAAGCTTTTCACGCACCAGATCGGTGCCTGTCACGCCCAAATGGATGCGCCCGGCGGCCAGTTCGCGTGGGATTTCACCGGCAGACAGCAACACCAACTCAACCCCGTCGATGCCCTTTACGGCCGCCGCATATTCGCGGTCTGATCCCGTGCGCGTCAGTTCAATCCCGCGCGCGCCAAACCAGTCAAAGGTCTTTTCCATCAACCGCCCTTTTGAGGGCACACCAAGTTTGATCGTCATTTCGCCGCTCCCAACATCAGGGTGATTTCGGGGCGGATCACGCCGCCGATGGCTGGAATGTCGTGGTGGTCGCCATTTTGATGACCAAGCACACGGGTCAGCGCGTCATAGCGCCCGCCGGTTGCCACGGGGGGCAAATCTGGGCGGGTTTCGGCGTAAAATCCAAACACAAACCCATCGTAATATTCCATCGAGGTGCGCCCATAGCTGCCTTCGAAATCCAGACGGCTGACATCCACACCCCGGCGGGCCAACGCCTCGGCACGGGCCTCAATCCGGTCCACGGCGGGGGCGATGGCGGGCATATCAACGGCGATATCGCGCAGATGCTCCAGCACGTTTTCGGTGGTTTCCCGCAGCGCCATGAGGTCATCAAGCAGGGTCACTTCCTGGCTAGAGATTGGGTCCGCGGTGGCGTCGTCACGCAGGGCGTCAATTCGGGCGGCAATTTCGGCCGGGCTGCGCAACCCGATGTGCGGTGCGGTCTCGTCCATAGGATTGTCCTGCGCCAACAATGCCTCGCGCCCTTCGGGCAAAGGAGCGCGCCCTGAGAAGCGATCTAAAAGTGCGCGGAACCGGCGGGGACGCCAGATGTGACGCTCAAGGGCGGCTTTGCGCCGGTCGGTGGTTTTCAGCCCCAGCACAGCGGCCAGCAAAAGCCCCATATCGCCGGTGGCGGCGCGCAGGTTTAATGGCGCAAGCACCTCTTTTACCAAAGAAAAAACCTCAGCGTCCGCCTCAATTGGGGCGTCACGATCAAAGACCTCGTAACCGACCTGAAACTGTTCAGAGGCGCGGTGGGTGGCTTCTTCCTGGGCGCGAAACACCTCGCCCATATAGGCGTAGCGGGCGGGTTCAGCCCCTTCGGCCATGTGCATTTGCACCACGGGCACGGTGAAATCCGGGCGCAACATCGCCTCGCCCATCACCGGGTCTTGGGTCACATAAGCGCGCGCGCGGATGTCTTCGCCGTAAAGGTCCAAAAGCGTGCCGGCGGGCTGCAGGATATCGGCCTCGACCACCTGCGCGCCTTGGTCTTGAAAGAACGACAAAAGGCGCGTGGCCTCGGATCGGATTTGCGATTTATCCGTCATTTTCTGCCCCGGTCTCAGCGTCCAAAATCTCACGTACTTTGGCGAGCATATCTGCGCGATCACATTCAAATTGTGACGGCCGGGATTTCCATTCCTCAAGCGTGGCGTTTTCAGCGATTTTTGCCCCCAGCACCAGGTCTTTGATCTGAATTTTGCCCGCCTCAAACTCATCCGACCCGGCGATGATCGCGATGGGAGAGTTGCGTTTGTCGGCGTATTTCAATTGGTTGCCAAAGTTCTTGGGGTTGCCCAAATAAACCTCGGCCCGGATGCCCGCTTGGCGCAATTCGCCGACCATCGCCTGATAATCCGCAAGATGGGATTTATCCATCACGGTGACCACAACGGGGCCAACATCAACCTTGCTGACGCGGCCTTTGGCCTCGAGCGCGGCAAGCAGGCGATCCACACCGATCGACACGCCGGTCGCGGGCACCGCTTGGCCGGTGAAGCGTTTCACAAGGTCATCGTAACGCCCGCCGCCGGCCACGGATCCGAACTGGCGTTTGCGGCCCTTCTCATCCAGGATTTCAAAGGTCAGTTCAGCCTCGTAAACCGGGCCGGTGTAATAGCCAAGGCCGCGCACGACAGAGGGGTCAATCTCGATGCGGTCCGGGCCGTACCCCTGTGCCGCGAGCAATGTTGCCATTTCCTCAAGTTCGTTCACACCCTCGGCCCCCACGGCGCTGTCGCCCACGGCGGCGCGCAGATTGGCGAGGGTGTCGGCGGCGGTGTCACCTTTTGAGGTGAGGAAGGCGATCACGGGTTCGGCTCGATCAGCCTCCAGCCCAACACCGTCGATATAAGCACCAGAGGCGTCCAAACGGCCCTTGCCCAAAAGCTCGCGCACGCCCGCTTCGCCGACCTTGTCGAACTTGTCGATGGTGCGCAGAACCGCGTCGCGGGTGGCGCCTTCTTCAACGCCCATGACTTCCAAAACGCCGTTCATAACCTTGCGGTTGTTCACGCGCACCAGATAGTCGCCGCGGGGAATGCCGACGGTTTCCAATGTGTCCGAGAGCATCGCGCAAATCTCGGCGTCCGCGGCCATTGACGCTGTGCCAACCGTATCCGCATCACATTGATAAAACTGACGAAAACGTCCCGGGCCGGGTTTTTCATTGCGCCACACCGGCCCCATCGCATAGCGGCGATAAGGGGTCGGCAGATCATTGCGGTGCTGGGCATAGACCCGCGCCAAAGGGGCGGTCAGGTCATAGCGCAGCGCCATCCAGTCGCCATTGTCTTTCTCGTCAAATTCCTGCCACGCAAAGACGCCTTCGTTCGGGCGATCCACGTCAGGCAGGAACTTGCCCAGCGCCTCTACCGTTTCCACAGCCGAGCTTTCCAGCGCGTCAAATCCGTACCGATGATAGACCCCAGCAATTTGATCCAGCATTTCTTTGCGACGATTTACCTCGGCGCCGAAATAATCGCGAAACCCTTTGGGCGTTTGTGCCTTGGGGCGGGGCTGTTTCTTTTGCTTGGCCATCGGTGTGATCCCGTTATGTGCGTACGCGGGCGGTCTAGCCGATGGGGGCGGTCAGGGCAAGGGAGCGGTGCCGCACACGATGCGGAAAGCCTTGGAAATCCGGGCAGATCTGACGTGTTCCCCCGGAGGAGCGTTTTGCGTCACTTCGTGTGGTCCACCAAACAGATGTATTTTTCATACACCCAACCGGATGGCCCCGCATACGACCAATCCTGAATATCCTGTTGCACAATCACTTCGCGCCAGCCTTTGGTGCCGGTGGGGTTCATTGTGACCAGGAACGTCCCCGGCCCAAGCTTGTCCTGCATCGCGCATTTGCTTGAACCACAGCTGCGCAGCGCCAGAAAGTTATCGCCATTGGGGTTCAGGCCACAGACCACAAATTGCTCGCCGCTATAGGCCTGAGCAGCGGTTCCAAACCCAAGGGATAGGACGACCATGAGTGCCGTCAAAGTGAGATGTTTCATATCAGTCTCCTCCTCGTGTTCATTCCATCACAAGCAATTTTTGGGGCTATGATATAGATCACAAAGGGGCTATCAGGGCCACATGTCGCAGGAACGCATCACCCAGCTAGAAGAAGCCGTCGCACACTTGTCAAAAGTGGTCGAGGAATTGTCCGATGTGATTGCCCGTCAGGACGTGGAATTGGCCACCGCACAGCACCGCATTCAGATGCTGATGGAACGCGAAGCCCAGCGCGAGGCGGGCGGTACGGGCGGGATCATCGTCGGCGACGAGCGTCCGCCGCATTATTGACCCTTTCGCCAGCGGTTATGTTGGATTTTGGATATTTATAGAAAGAGGAAGAGGGCGCGTCACACCTCTTCCACGTCAATCACGCCGTCCAATGACTTTAGCGCGCCTTTGATTTGTGGGTTGAGCGGATAAGACTGGCCCAAGGTCATCTCCACCTCGCCGGGCAGGGTCGGATCCATCAAACAGACGGACACTTCGCCCGGGCGCACGCCTTTGGCCGCCTCGGCCGCTTCGCGCAAGAGGTTGGCGACCAGCCCGACGACGCCGGGTTCATCGAGGTAGATCTTAAGCGCCATGCCGCCCGCATCCGCGACAACCGCATCAATGGGCGCGACCGAGCGCGCGATCGGGTCAAACTGCCCCTCGTTAAAGCGCCCTTCCAGCGTCATCACCACCTGCAGCGTTTCTTCAAACACCTTGCGGCAACTGTCAAAATCATCGGTAAAGAGCGCCATGCCCGAGACTTGCCCGGTGGGGTCCGAGATGTTCATGCGGTAAAACTGATTGCCACGGCTGGATTTTCGTTGCTGCAACCCGCCGACAATCACCGCCACTTTGCCCACAACGGCCCCGTTACGTTCGGCTTTTTCATGCAGTTCTTGCAAAGTCATCACGCCCTTGCGTTTTAGCGCAGGCAGATAGTCATCAAGCGGGTGACCGGACAGATAAAACCCAATCGCCTTATGCTCTTCGGCCAGCCGTTCGTTGGGCAGCCAATCGTTTACCGGGGGTATTTTCGGTTCGGGCAGGTCGTCGCCCGCTTCGCCAAACAGGGACACTTGGTTTGAGGCGCGCTGTTCAAATATCGCGCCGGAATAGCTGACCAAACCGTCGAGCGCGTCAAAGACACGGCGGCGGTTGGGGTCAAGCTGATCAAAGGCACCGGCGCGCGCCAGCATCTCCATCGGGCGTTTGCCAACCCGTTTCAGATCGACCCGGCGGGCGAAATCATAAAGCGTGGCAAAGGGCTTATCGATGCCGTCAACTTTGCGCCCTTCGACCACCAGCTGCATCGCCTCGGCGCCCACGTTTTTCAGTGCGCCCAGCGCATAGACCACCGCGCCGTCTTTCACGGAAAACGTCGCAAGTGATCGGTTCACACAGGGCGGGATGATCTCTATATCCAACCCGCGGCGCACCTCTTCGGCGTAAACCGACAGCTTGTCGGTCAGGTGGATATCGCAGTTCATGACCCCGGCCATAAACTCCACCGGATGGTTCGCCTTGAGCCAGCCGGTTTGGTAAGACACCACCGCATAGGCCGCCGCGTGGGATTTGTTAAAGCCGTAGTTCGCGAACTTCTCAAGAAGGTCAAAAACCTCTGACGCCTTCTTGGCAGGCACCCCGTTTTCGGCAGCCCCCTTTTCAAACTTGGGCCGCTCGGCGTCCATCGCCTCTTTGATCTTTTTACCCATGGCCCGGCGCAACAGATCCGCGCCCCCCAATGAGTATCCCGCCATCACCTGAGCGATCTGCATCACCTGTTCTTGGTAAACGATAATCCCTTGAGTTTCCTCAAGGATATGATCAATCAGCGGATGAACGGATTCGATTTCTTTCAGGCCATTTTTGACCTCGCAATAGGTGGGAATATTCTCCATCGGGCCGGGGCGATACAGCGCCACCAGCGCCACGATATCCTCGATACAGTTGGGTTTCATGCGCCGAAGCGCGTCCATCATGCCCGAGCTTTCCACCTGAAACACCGCAACCGTTTTGGCAGAGGCATAAAGCTTGTAAGTCGCCTCATCATCCAGCGGAATGGCGTTAATCTCATTCACCGCACCCTCGGGCGGATCATACAAATGCGTGCCATCGGGGCCGGTGTGAATGTCACGCCCCTGCCCTTTGATCAGATCCACTGCGTTTTGAATAACGGTAAGGGTTTTCAGGCCCAGAAAGTCAAACTTCACCAGCCCTGCCTGCTCGACCCATTTCATGTTGAACTGGGTGGCGGGCATGTCGGATCGCGGGTCTTGATAAAGCGGCACCAGCGCATCAAGGGGGCGGTCGCCGATCACCACACCGGCGGCGTGGGTTGAGGCGTTTCGCAAGAGCCCTTCGACCTGTTGGCCGTAATTCAAAAGCCGCTCCACCACCTCTTCTGACCGGGCCTCTTCGCGCAGACGCGGTTCCTGATCCAGCGCTTCTTTGATGGATACGGGTTTTACCCCCTCCACCGGGATCAGTTTCGACAGACGGTCGACCTGACCATAAGGCATCTGAAGAACTCGCCCCACATCGCGCACGGCGGCTTTTGACAGAAGCGCCCCAAAGGTGATGATCTGCCCCACTTTGTCGCGGCCATATTTCGCCTGCACATAGCGGATCACCTCTTCCCGGCGATCCATGCAAAAGTCGATGTCGAAATCGGGCATCGACACCCGTTCGGGGTTGAGGAACCGTTCAAACAGCAAAGAATACCGCAACGGATCAAGGTCGGTGATGGTCAGCGCATAGGCGACCAGCGACCCCGCACCAGACCCCCGGCCCGGCCCCACCGGAATGCCCTGTTCTTTGCCCCAGTGGATAAAGTCGGCCACAATCAGGAAGTAACCGGGAAACCCCATGCCCTCGATGATATCAAGCTCAAAATCCAAGCGTTTTTGGTATTCTTCGACACTGACCGCATGAGGGATCACCGCGAGGCGCGCTTGCAGCCCTTCGTTGGCCTGGCGGCGCAGCTCGGCCACCTCATCATCGGCGAATTTCGGCAGGATCGGGTCGCGTTTATAGGCCTTGAACGCACAACGGCGTGCAATTTCCACTGTATTATCAATCGCTTCTGGAAGGTCCGCAAACAGCGTGATCATTTCCTGTGGGCTTTTAAAATAGTGCTGCGGGGTCAGGCGACGGCGGCCGCCGGCCTGATCCACATAAGCGCCTTCTTTGATGCAGATGAGCGCGTCATGGGCCTCGTAAAGCTCGGTTTTCGGGAAATACGCGTCGTTGGTCGCCACCAAGGGGATGCCCATCGCATAGGCCATTTCGACAAAGCCGCGTTCCGATGCGCGTTCGCCTGTCGTGGGTTGGCCGCCTTCGCCCGGATGGCGTTGCAGTTCAATATACAGACGGTCGCCAAAGGCACGGTGCAGGCGTGTCATCAGGGCTTCTGCTTTGTCGCGGTGGCCCGATTGCAACAGCTTGCCCACCGGCCCCTCGGCCCCGCCGGTCAGGCAAATCACCCCCTCGCAATACTGCTCCAGCTCGTCCAATTGCACCTGAATCGTGTCGCCGCCCTTGTCGAGGTACAGGCAGGAGTTCAGCTTCATCAGGTTCTCATACCCGGTCTCGTTCTGTGCCAGAAACACCATCGGCGCGGGGTTGCGGGGTTTTTCGCCGGGGGCGGCAATCTCAAACGCGATGTCCACCTGACAGCCGATGATGGGCTGCACCCCTGCGCCGGCCGCCGTTTCAGAAAACTCCAACGCGGCGAACATGTTGTTGGTGTCGGTCATCGCCACCGCTGGCATGCCCATATCGGCGCAAAGACCGGGAAGCTTTTTCACGGGCACCGCGCCCTCTAGCAAGGAATATTGCGTGTGGGTGCGAAGGTGGATGAATCGAGGTTGATCTGTCATCCCGCGACCCTACAAGCCCCGCCCAAAATGCGAAAGTCAGATCGGTATGCCGCGCTCAGAATTTGCCATCCCTGCCGATGTCTCCGCAGTTTTTCAAGAATCCCTTGCCAGATCCGCGCAACTCGGCTTAGCTTGTTAACAATCTCCCCGCTCGCCTTCTACGTCGCATCGAGGGCGCGCCAAATGGGGTCACACAAAAGTAACGCGGCAGGATTTTTCCATGGATATCACCTTTCTTCTGAACGGAGAGAGCGTGCATGTGTCGGAGGTGAACCCGACACAATCGGCACTGGATTGGCTGCGCGAAACACAAGGACTGACCGGCACAAAAGAAGGCTGCAACGAAGGCGATTGCGGGGCCTGCACGGTGATGATCGCCGACGAAGCGGGTGCGCGCGCGGTGAACGCATGCATCCTTTTCATGGGGCAGTTGGATGGCAAATCCCTGACCACGGTTGAGGGCGTGGCGCGCAAGACGGACGACGGGCTGGCGCTTCATCCTGTACAGGCCGCCATGATCGAAGAACATGGGTCACAATGCGGATTTTGCACCCCCGGCATCGTGATGTCTTTGGCCACATCTCATCTGACCGGGGACCGCAATCACGACGATATCTTGGCGGGAAACCTGTGCCGCTGTACGGGCTATGCGCCGATCATTCGCGCCGCCGAGAAGGCGTGGAAAATGCCGATCCCGGATGGGTTTGGCGTGCCAAAGGTCACGATCCCAGATCCGACCGCAGATGCCATGCGCCCCGAGAGCTCTGACGCTTTGGCCGCAGCTTATCTTGCGACCCCCGATGCCACATTGATCGCGGGCGCCACTGATGTGGGCCTTTGGGCGACCAAGCAGCTGCGCGATCTGAATCCGGTGATTTTCCTAAGCGGTGTCAAGGACTTGCAAAACATCGACATCACGGATGACGCCCTCACCATTGGCGCAGGTGTCAGCCTTGAACGCACCCGTAAGTTGATGGCAGACCAGCACCCGCATTTCGCTGAGATGCTGCGTCGGTTTGCGTCAACCCAAGTGCGCAACGCGGCCACTTTGGGCGGCAATATCGCCAATGGCTCCCCCATAGGGGACGCCCCGCCGCCGTTGATTGCGCTTGGGGCGGACATCACGCTGCGTCACGGCGACACCCGCCGCACCATCGCGCTTGAGGATTTCTTTATCGCCTACGGCAAACAAGACCGTGTGGCGGGGGAGTTCGTCGAAAGCATCACGGTCCCGCGCGCACCCCATACGCCAGACACGCTGCGCGTTTACAAACTGTCAAAACGCTTTGATCAGGATATTTCCGCCGTGCTGGGGGCCTTTAACATTGCGGTCACGGACGGTGTGATCACAAATTCCCGCATCGCATTTGGCGGCATGGCAGGCACCCCGCAGCGCGCGAAATCTGTCGAAGCCGCCCTAACCGGCCAGCCTTGGACACGCGAAACGATCATTGCCACCCTGCCCGCGTTTGCCACGGATTACACCCCCATGAGCGACATGCGCGCCAGTGCCGCATATCGCCTGAAGGTCGCGCAAAACATGCTGATCCGTGCGTTCGAAGACAGCCAAGGCAGCGCCACAAATGTGCTGGAGGTGTCGTCATGAGCATCGGAAAACCCCTTCCCCACGACACCGCCCACCTGCATGTCACAGGGGCTGCGCGCTATGTGGATGACATCCCGACCCCGACCGGCACGTTGCATTTGGCCTTTGGTCTATCAGACGTCGCCCACGGCGAAATCACGGCGATGGATCTGTCCGCCGTGCGCAACGCACCGGGTGTGATCACAGTGTTGACGGCCGAAGATGTCCCCTTTGAAAACGACGTCTCGCCCGCCGCCCATGACGAACCCCTTCTGTCCACCGGAAGCGTTCATTACGTGGGCCAGCCGATCTTTTTGGTGGTCGCAACCAGCCACCTCGCGGCCCGCAAAGCCGCCCGTTTGGGCAAGATCGACATCGCGGAAAAACCCGCCGTTCTGACCATTGATCAGGCGATGGAGGCGGACAGCCGGTTTGAGGGCGGCCCGGTGATCTGGTCACGCGGCAAGGCAAAGGACGCGCTCACCTCCGCGCCACATCTGATCGAAGGTCAGTTTGAAATGGGCGGGCAGGAACACTTCTATCTCGAAGGTCAGGCCGCGATGGCCTTGCCCGGCGAAGATGGTGAGATGTTGGTGCATTCTTCAACCCAGCACCCGTCGGAAATTCAGCACAAAGTGGCCCATGCGATTGGCCTGCCGATGCATGCGGTTCGCGTCGAAACCCGGCGGATGGGCGGCGGCTTTGGCGGCAAGGAAAGTCAGGGCAATGCGCTTGCCGTGGCCTGTGCCATTGCCGCGCGCCAGACCGGAAAACCGTGCAAAATGCGCTATGATCGCGACGACGATATGGTGATCACCGGCAAGCGCCACGATTTCCGTATCGCTTACCGCGCGGGCGTGGATGCGGCCGGGAAACTGTTGGGGCTTGAGGTCACGCAATTTGCCCGCTGTGGCTGGGCGCAGGATTTGTCGCTGCCGGTCGCGGACCGTGCCATGCTGCATGCAGATAATGCATATTTCCTTGAAAACGTTGAGATAACCAGCCATCGCTTAAAGACCAACACCCAATCCGCCACCGCCTATCGCGGCTTTGGCGGGCCGCAAGGCGTGCTTGGGATTGAACGGATCTTAGAGCATATTGCGCGTGATCGCGGCCTTGATCCGATTGAGGTGCGTCGGGTGAATTTCTATGCCGACGGGCAGACGACCCATTACGGACAAGAAATCGAAGGCTTCCACATTCCCGACATGTGTGACGCGCTTTTGACCCGGGCAGAATTCAGCAAACGACGCGCAGAAGTGGATGCCTTTAACGCGGAAAATCCGGTCCTGAAACGGGGGCTTGGGTTTTCGCCGGTCAAATTTGGCATCAGCTTCACGCTCACCCACTTGAACCAGGCGGGGGCGTTGGTGCATGTCTATCAGGACGGCTCCATTCACCTGAATCACGGCGGCACGGAAATGGGCCAGGGCCTGTTTCAAAAGGTCGCGCAGGTGGCCGCATCCGTATTTGCCGTCGATATGAACGTGGTGAAAATCACCGCAACCGACACCGCAAAAGTGCCCAATACCTCGGCCACGGCGGCCTCTTCCGGGTCGGATTTAAACGGCATGGCGGTGAAAGCGGCGTGTGAAACAATCCGCGAGCGGATCAGCACGCATTTGGCCGAAAGCTGGCGCGTGGCACCGGGCGACGTGGTCTTTTCTGGCGGGCAGGTGCAAGCGGCGGGGCACCCCCCGATCTCGTTCGCCGAGGCCGCCGGGCAGGCGTATTTTGCTCGGATCAGCCTGTCATCCACCGGGTTTTACAAAACGCCGAAAATCACTTGGGATCGCATCAAAGGACGTGGGCGACCATTCCTTTACTTCGCCCATGGGGTCGCGCTTTGCGAGGTGGTGATCGACACATTGACCGGGGAAAATCGCATTTTGCGCACGGATATTATCCACGACACCGGGAACAGTTTGAACCCGGCGCTGGATGTTGGTCAGGTCGAGGGGGCCTTTGTGCAAGGGGCCGGTTGGCTGACGACAGAAGAATTGGTGTGGGATGACGCGGGCCGCCTGCGCACCCACGCGCCCTCAACCTATAAAATCCCGGCAAGTTCTGATCGTCCGCGCATTTTTAATGTGGATCTTTGGAACAAACCCAATTCCGAAGACACTGTTGGTCGGTCCAAAGCGGTGGGCGAGCCGCCCTTTATGCTGGGCATTTCCGCGTGGCTTGCGCTGGCGGATGCGATTTCGGCCTGCGGGGATGGGTTTCACGATCTGAATGCGCCAGCGACGTCAGAAGAGGTTTTGGCTTCGGTGGATCGGGTGCGCAGCGCATGAGTTTGGATTTGACCTCTTTGTGCAAGGAAGTTTGTGATCACAGGCGCGTTGTGCGGGTGGTTGTGGCTGACGTAAAAGGCTCTGCCCCGCGCGAAGTGGGGGCTGCAATGCTTGTTTGGGCAACCGGGCAGTCAGGCACAATTGGCGGTGGAGAGCTGGAATGGCAGGCCGCCGCGAAGGCCCGAAAGATGCTAAGCGATAAGGGTGAGCCCTCGCATTTGGATCGCTATCCTTTGGGGCCGGCACTTGGTCAATGCTGCGGTGGATCGGTCACATTGTTCAGCGATGTGTTTGACGAAAAACGCCTGCAAGATATTGATCGCAAAGCTGTATTTGCACGCGGGTCAGCTGGTGGTGAACGCCCGTTTACAGTTGAGCGGGCGCTTCAACGCGCGCGCGATCGCGGCGAGACACCTGAGCCGCAATTGATTGACGGATGGATGATTGAACCCATCAATCCCGCGCGAAAACCCCTTTGGATTTATGGCGCGGGTCATGTTGGACGGGCGTTGATCAGCGTCTTGGCCCCGCTTCCTGAATTTGTGATCACATGGGTGGACACTGGGCCGGGCCGCTTTCCAGAAAACGTCCCGACCGGAGTGACAATCCTGCCCGCGCCGACCCCGGCACATGCTGTTCAGCTTGCCCCACAAGACGCCCAGCACCTGGTGCTGACCTATAGTCACGTCATGGATCTGGATCTGTGCCACGCGATTCTATCCCATGGGCATGGCGGGCTTGGGCTGATCGGATCTGACACCAAATGGGCGCGTTTTCGGGCGCGTTTGGCCCAGCTGGGGCATGAATTGCCTAAAATTGACCAAATAAACTGTCCAATCGGCGACCGGAAACTGGGGAAACATCCCCAAGCCATTGCGATTGGCGTTGCGACCGCGTTAGTTAAAGACGCGGCAAAAAAAACGAGAAACCACAGGGGGATACCATCCGATGGAGGAGACGCGGACGCAAGACGCGCTGTTGACACTTGAGGGGTTAACCAAGGCCTATCCGGGCGTGGTCGCCAATGACAATGTGTCGTTTTCGATCTTACCCGGCGAGGTGCACGCGCTTTTGGGGGAAAACGGCGCGGGGAAATCCACGCTGGTCAAAATGATCTATGGTCTGGTGAAGCCGGATCAAGGGACAATGACGCTGAAAGATGCGCCGTTTCAACCTGCCAATCCGGCCGCGGCACGGGCCGCGGGTGTGGCGATGGTGTTCCAACATTTCTCGCTGTTTGATGCGCTGAGTGTTGCCGAAAACATCTCTCTTGGCATGGACCACCCGCCCAAACCCCGCGAGCTCACCGCGCGGATCCGGCAGGTCAGCGAAGCCTATGGCCTGCCGCTTGATCCAGATCGCATCGTTGGCGAATTGTCTGCGGGCGAACGGCAACGGGTCGAGATTATTCGCTGTCTTTTGCAAGATCCCAAGCTGTTGATTATGGACGAGCCGACCTCGGTCCTGACCCCGCAAGAGGTTGATATCCTTTTTGAAACCCTGCGGAAGTTAACGCAAGAAGGCACCGCGATCCTGTATATTTCCCACAAGCTTGAGGAAATTCGCGCGCTGTGTGAACACGCCACGATCCTGCGGTTGGGCAAGGTGGTCGACACCTGTGATCCGCGCGAGAAGTCGGCCAAAGAGCTGGCGGAAATGATGGTGGGCACGACCCTGCATGTGCCAGAGCGTGATGCCTCTGAACCCGGTGATGTTGTGCTGGCGATGGATCATGTCACGCTTTACACCCCCAGCCCCTTTGGCACGGATTTGCGTGACGTCAGCCTTGAGGTGCGCGCGGGCGAGGTTCTGGGTGTCGGTGGCGTGGCGGGCAACGGTCAGGACGAACTTTTGGCCGCCTTGTCCGGCGAGGCGCGATTGACCAGCGGATCGGTGCTTTTGAACGGCGTGCCGATTGCCAAACTGGGGCCAAATGAACGCCGCGCCTTGGCGGTTTTATCAGCCCCCGAAGAACGCTTGGGCCATTCGGCCGCACCAGATATGAGCCTGACGGAAAACGCGCTTTTGACCGCCGCTGTGCGTCAGCGCCTGACCAAACGGGGCTTTTTGCGCTGGGGCAAAACCGAAGATTACGCCAAGCGGGTGATCAAGGAATTTGACGTGCGCACGCCGGGGCCGGCCAATGCGGCGCGGTCGCTGTCTGGTGGGAACTTGCAGAAATTTGTCATTGGCCGCGAGGTGTTACAGAAACCCGAAGTCTTGGTGGTGAACCAACCGACTTGGGGCGTGGACGCGTCAGCCGCGGCGGACATCCGGCAATCTTTGCTGGACCTTGCGGCGGGCGGCACCGCTGTCATTGTCATTTCGCAGGATCTGGATGAGATTTTGGAAATCTCTGACCGGTTCACCGCGCTCAATGAGGGGCGGTTGGCGGAGCCGGTGCCCACACGAGGCCTGACGGTTGAAAAAATTGGTTTGATGATTGGTGGCATGCATGCCCCCGCTTTGGAGGATGCAGAATGATCCGACCTTCGCTGATACTTGAAAAGCGCCCCTCGCCATCGCGGTTTTGGGCAACAACCACGCCGGTTTTGGCCGTGATTGCAACGATGATCGCGGGCGGCATTATGTTCTGGGCCTTGGGCAAAGACCCGATTGAGAGCATTCGCACCATTTTCTGGGATCCCTTGTTTCACGAGACATTTGGCCCCTATTCGCGACCTCAGTTGTTGGTGAAAGCCGCCCCATTGATCCTGATTGCCATTGGTTTGTCGCTTGGGTTTCGCGCGGGCGTCTGGAACATTGGGGCCGAGGGGCAATACATCATGGGCGCCATTTGCGGCGCGGCTGTCGGGCTTGCCTTTTACCCCACTGAAAACATCCTTATCTTTCCGGCGATGATCCTGGCGGGGGCCTTTGGCGGTTGGGCCTGGGCGATGATCCCTGGTCTTTTAAAAACCCGATTTGGCACCAATGAGATCTTGGTCTCGTTGATGTTGGTCTATGTGGCCGAGGCGGCACTTGCCTCTGTCAGTCAGGGGCTTTTGCAAAATCCCGACGGTATGGGCTTTCCCGGGTCACGCAACTTTCGCGACTTTCCTGCCGCCTATAACACCGAGCTGATCACGGGCACGGGCATGCATTGGGGCGTTGTTTTTGCCTTTATCGCGGTGATTTTTGCCTATGTTCTGCTGACCCGTCACATGCTGGGCTTTCACGTCCGCCTGACGGGCCAAGCGCCGAGGGCGGCGCGGTTTGCGGGGGTGAACCCCACGCGATTGGTTCTTTTTTGTTTGGGCATTTCTGGCGCGCTTGCTGGGATGGCGGGGATGTTTGAGGTGTCGGGCCCGGCGGGGCAAGTCACCATCGACTTTAACTCCGGTTACGGGTTTACCGCGATCATTGTGGCCTTTCTGGGCCGGTTGCATCCCATCGGAATCCTGTTGGCGGGGCTTTTGATGGCGCTGACGTATATTGGGGGCGAGCTTGCACAATTGATGCTGGGTCTGCCTGCCGCGGCCATTCAGATGTTTCAGGGGATGCTGATGTTTTTCCTTCTGGCGATGGACATGCTGACCAATTACCGCATTCGTTTCACACTGAAAAACGCGTAAGGAGGAGCTATTATGGACCTGTCACAAATCAATCCGATCCTTCTGATTGCCTCGCTCATGGTGGCGGCAACGCCCATTTTGCTGGCGGCGATTGGCGAAGCGGTGGTGGAAAAAGCGGGCGTTCTGAACCTTGGGGTTGAGGGCATGATGATCACCGGGGCTGTGGTTGGCTTTGCCATCACGGTGAACACCGACGCCCCTGCGCTTGGCTTTGTCGGGGCGGCCATTGCCGGTGCGGCGCTGTCGATGCTCTTTGGCATTTTGACGCAATATTTGCTGTCAAATCAGGTGGCAACGGGCTTGGGGCTGACGCTTTTTGGGCTTGGGCTTAGCTCGCTCATTGGGAAACCCTATGAGGGGATGAAGGTCACGACGCTGGCGAAAATGGAGATCCCTCTTCTGAGCGATATTCCCGTGCTTGGCCCGATCCTTTTTAAGCACGATCCGATGATCTACGTGAGCCTGATGATCATTGCCGGAACGTGGTATGTGTTGAAACACACGCGCGCGGGGCTGATCCTGCGCGGAGTGGGTGAAAACCACGATGCGGCCCATGCGCTTGGGTATAAAGTCATTCGCGTGCGTCTGATGGCGATTGCCTTTGGCGGCGCCTGTGCGGGGATGGGCGGGGCCTATATCTCGCTTGTGCGTGTGCCGCAGTGGGTCGACGGAATGACGGCGGGCGCCGGTTGGATTGCTTTGGCCATTGTGGTTTTTGCCTCTTGGCGGCCGTGGCGTGTGCTGTTGGGGGCCTATCTTTTTGGCGGGATCACCGTGCTTCAGCTGAACCTTCAGGCGGCGGGTGTACCTGTTCCGGTCGAGGTTTTGGCCATGTCGCCTTATGTGATCACCATCGTTGTGCTTGTGATTATTTCGCTAAAGGGCAATCACGGCGCACCCGGCGCACTTGGCAAGATTTTCCACGCGACACATTAGGGGCGCAACACCGTGACACGCAAAGAGATCATCGACATTCTCGACGGCAGCCACCCGGTCTTTGGCGGGCTGGTTGCGCGGGGCATGGATGCGTTGATCCTTTTGTCCGCGGTGGCGATTGCGGTGGAAACCGAACCGAACCTGCCCAGCTTTTGGCGCGGGCTGTTGTTTAAGTTTGAGGTTCTGGTGCTGGCGATTTTCACCACCGAATACCTGCTCCGGGTGATCTGCACGCCCCAAAAGCTGCGTTATATGTTCAGTTTTTGGGGGTTGGTGGATCTGATGACCATCCTGCCTGCAATCGCATTTTTGACACCACAATGGCAGGTGGTGCGCACCTTTCGTCTGTTGCGACTGGTGCGGCTGGCCAAACTGTTTCGCGGCAGTCACGCGATGGAGCGGTTGGTCAATGCGTTTCAAGAGGTGCGCGGCGAGCTTGCCATTTTTGGCGTTATCGCCGGCCTCATGCTGTATGTCGCCTCGGTCGGGATTTACATCTTTGAACATGACGCCCAACCCGATGTGTTCACCTCGATCCCGCAAAGCCTGTGGTGGGCGGTCGCAAGCTTTACCACCGTGGGTTACGGCGATATGGTGCCCATCACGCCGGGTGGGCGGATCTTCACCACCTTTGTTTTGTTTCTGGGCCTTGGTGTGATTGCGGTGCCAAGCGCGATTGTCACCACCGCCCTTCTGGAATCGGAAACCAACATTCAGAAAAAACTTGCCAAATCCGGCTCGGACCTTGATTTTGACCGGGAAATTCCGCGTCAGGACACGTCTGGCCGCGAAAACGATACCCAAATTAAGACTGCTAAAACCACCAAGGGAGAATAGAATGCGTGCATTGAAATCACTGCTAACAGGTGTGGCACTTGTTGCCGGGCTGGCCGGTGCGGCCCAAGCTGACGACAAAACCAAAGTTGGCTTTATCTTTGTGGGCCCTGTCGGCGACGGCGGCTGGACCTATGAACACAACCAAGGCCGCTTGGCCGTGGAAGAGGCTTTTGGCGATAAAGTCGAAACCATCTATCAAGAAAGTGTACCAGAAGGGGCCGATGCGGAACGCGCGATCACCCAAATGGCGCTGGCGGGTGCCGATCTGATCTTTACCACTTCGTTTGGATATATGGACGCGACGCTGGCAGTGGCTGAAAAATTCCCTGCTGTGAAATTTGAACATGCCACCGGTTATAAAACCTCGGACAATGTATCGAACTATTCCGCACGTTTCTATGAAGGTCGTGCGGTTCAGGGCCATATTGCGGGCAAGATGACCAAAACCAACACCGTTGGTTACATCGCGTCTTTCCCAATCCCGGAAGTTATCCGTGGCATCAACGCCGCCTATATCCACGCCAAAAAGGTCAACCCGGACGTTCAGTTCAAAATCATCTGGGCGTACACTTGGTTTGACCCAACCAAAGAAGCGGATGCGGCAAAAGCGCTGATCGAACAGGGCGCGGACGTGATCCTGCAGCACACCGATTCCACCGCCCCCCAAGCGGCGGCAAAAGAAGCGGGCAATGTGATCACCTTTGGTCAGGCGTCTGACATGGCCGAATACGGGCCATCGCCACGCGTGTCTTCGATCATCGACAACTGGGGCCCATACTATGTGGCGCGCACCCAGGCGGTCATGGACGGCAGCTGGGCGTCCGTCTCCACTTGGGACGGCATTGGCGCAGGCATGGTTGGCATTGGCGAGATTTCCGATGCTGTTCCTGCTGACGTAAAAGCCGAAGCAGAAGCCCTGCGCGACAGCCTGTCGGATGGGTCTTACCACGCCTTCACTGGTCCTTTGAACAAGCAAGACGGCTCGGTCTGGCTGGCCGAAGGTGAGACCGCAGATGACGGCACCCTGGCTGGCATGAACTTCTATGTTGAAGGCATCGAGGCGGAAATTCCGTCAAACTGATCTGCCAAAAACGCGTTCCAAAAGGCCCTGCACATCGCGGGGCCTTTTTTTGTGCTTTTCTTGGTTTTCGGCGACGGAAATACATACGCATTCCGTTTTATGAATAAGACGACATTGAAACGGAGTAAGACCATGCTGAAAACCCTCACAACCTACACCGCCCCGATCGCCCTTATGATTGCCCTGTCGGCCCCGGCCATGGCGCAAAACCAACCCGGTGCGCATTTCTTTGAAATGTGGGATCTGGACGAGGACGGCATCGTCACACTGGCTGAGGCGCGCGAGCGGCGCGATGACATCTTCAACATGTTTGATGAGGACGAAGACGGTGTTTTGACCGCCGAAGAATACGTGCTGTTTGACGAGACACGTCAGGCTGACATGGAGCTGAACGGCATGGGTCAACATGCGGGCAAAGGCCAGGGTGGTGGCAAAGGTCAGGGTGGCGGCATGGGTCAAGGGAAAGGCGGCGGACAAGGCATGGGGCAAGGCATGGGCGAACATGGGGTCGCCATGTCTATGGAACGCCAAAACGCTGATCTCAACGGCGACGGACAGGTCACCCGCGAGGAATTCCTGCAAGCGCTGGATCCATGGTTCACCCGCCAAGACCGCAATGGGGATGGCGTGCTGACGCCCGAAGATTTTGGGCGCGGCTAACCCCCCCCTCTTTCCTCACAGACAAGTTTTTCACGGACGCCCCATCACTTTGGTGGGGCGTTTCTTTTGCCTGCACAAAAAAATTTCAGCAAAAAAGTGACGGAAACCCAATCCTGCTGCGTATTACCCCCAAGACCACAGCAGACATGGAGGCCACAAAATGAAAAAAGCCCTGCTTCTCGCCGCGTTGATCGCAATCGCCGGTCCGCTAAAAGCAATGGATGACAGCCGATCGGCGCCGGACACCCGCCCGGTCAGCTACAGTTATTGCCCGCAAAACTGACCCCATATTCCTCTCAGCCGTTTCAACTGATCTCTGCTTCAGGCATCAAATAAACGCATTAGGTTCGTGCGCAAAATGGGGTGTTCAGTTTCTGTCCCGCAGCTTGTTTGGCGCACAAACATGCCCTCATGCCGCACGGTGTGGGGGCAGTTTTTTTCGGGGTTTTTCTTTTACGTCCCTCGTGCAAATGTCGGGCCATGACACAGCTTTGCTCCCTTGACGGCACCCCCATCAGTCGCTTTGCCTTTGGCACTATGCAATTTGGTGGCGCGGCAGATGAATCTGCTTCAGCAGCCATGTTTAACGCCAATCTTGACGCTGGAATAACCCATTTTGACACCGCCCATCTTTACACCGATGGGGCATCAGAAACGATTCTGGGACGGTTGATCAAACCCCACCGGGATCGCTTGGTGATTGCCACCAAAATCGGCTACCGCTGCCCGGACAATCTGGCCGACTTGCGCGACGCGTTTGATGTGTCGCGCAAGCGGTTGGACCAAGACATGGTCGACATTCTTTACCTGCACCGTTTCAATCCGAACCTTTCCATTGAGGCGCAAATCACCACGCTGGCCGCCATGCAGGACGAAGGGGCCGTGCGCTATTTGGCGCTGTCCAATTTCGCCGCGTGGCAAGTGATGAAGGCGCAGGCGGTCGCACAAACCATGGGCACGCGCATTGATGTGATCCAACCGATGTATTCCTTGGTGAAACGTCAGGCCGAGGTGGAATTGCTGCCGATGTGCGCGGCCGAAAACATCTTGGCGGCAGCCTATTCACCGCTCGGCTCGGGGCTTTTGACCGGAAAGTATCGCACTGGGAAAGATGGTCCTGGCGAAACAGGCCGTTTGACCCGTGACCCGCGTTATGCAGCGCGATACGGGCAGGACTGGATGCACACAGCCGCGGCTGGCTTGTACGAGATTGCGCAAGATCTGGGAACTCACCCTGCGACACTCGCCGTGGCATGGGCAGCGGCCCATCCGGCCCGCCCTGCCCCGATCCTCTCGGCGCGCGCTTTGGATCAACTCGCCCCCTCGCTGGACGGGGTGAATTACCCCATGACATCAGAGCTTTACAGACGTATTACCGCGCTGACACCGACACCACCGCCGGCCACAGACAGGATTGAAGAACATGTATGATTTCATCATTATCGGCGGCGGCATCGCTGGGATCTCCGCAGGTGCGCGGCTGTCAAAACTGGGGTCGGTGCTGGTATTAGAACGGGAATCCGCCCTAGCCTATCACGCCTCTGGTCGTTCTGCCGCGATGTTTGAAGAGCAATATGGCGCCCCGCGCGTGATTGAACTGAACCGCGCCTCGCGCGCCTATCATGAGACTGAGAATGGCGGTGTCTTGTCGCCGCGTGGTTTGATGCTGGTGGCAGGGATTGGCCAAGAAGAGGCTTTGGCGCAGGATTTGGCCGCGATGAACATGCCCAATATCACACCAACAGAAGCCCGGGATCTGGTGCCCATCCTGAACCCAGACACGCTGACCGGCGCGGGATATCATCCGGATGCATGGGATATAGATACCGATCTGCTCTTGCAAAATTTCGCCCGTGAAGTTCGCGCAAATGGTGCCATTCAGACCAGCCAAAAGGTTGATCAAATCACACGCACCGCAAACGGTTGGCGGGTGGGCTGTGGCGAAGATCGCTTTGAAGGACATGTCCTGGTGAACGCTGCGGGGGCTTGGGCAGACGAGGTCGCAAAGCTGGCCGGCCTGCCCCCCATCGGCATTCAGCCTTACCGCCGGTCTATTGCGCGCATTCCCGCCCCTGCAGGCCACGATGTGACCCATTGGCCGATGTTCATGGGGGCTGCGGAAAGCTGGTATGCCAAACCTGATGCGGGTGCCTTGATTGTTTCGCCGGAAGAAGAGGATCCGATGGATCCCCACGACGCCTGGGCCGACGACATGGTGTTGGCCGAAGGGTTGGCGCGCTACGAGGCACAAGTGACCGAACCTGTCACGCGGATGATTGCAAATTGGGCCGGGCTGCGCAGCTTTGCGCCGGATCGCAATTTGGTCTTGGGCCGCGCCCCTCAGGATGAGGCATTTGTCTGGTGCGCAGGCCAAGGGGGATACGGGTTTCAAACCTCGCCGGCCGCCTCGCAATTGTTGGCCGATGTGGTCGGCGGGCGCCCGACCGCGCTGCCCGCCGAGAGCGTCGCAGATTTCTCACCTGCGCGCTTTTTCTCGTAACCTTTTGATCCTGCGTGGTTTATCCCAACAAAACATCCAGATGTTTCACCACCGAACGGGCCAGCACCTCGGGCTCATACCCGCCTTCAAGCATCGACAACAGGCGGCCGTCGCAAAACTCATCCGCCACAGCCTTTAGTTCGCGCGTCACCCATTCGTAATCCGCATCCACCAGGTTCACCGACGACATATCATCCGCTGTATGAGCATCAAACCCGGCGGAGATCAGTAATATTTCGGGCTTAAACGCCCTTAAATGCGGGATCCAATGGGTGCTGACGGCCTCGCGGAATTCGACGCTTCCGGCCCCTGCAGACAGGGGAATATCGACCAGATTTTGGGTTTCTTTCTCATGGCCGGTGAAGGGGTAAAACGGGTGTTGGAAGCTTGAACAAAACAGCACACGCGGCTCATCTTTGAAAATATCTTCGGTGCCATTGCCGTGATGCACGTCGAAATCCACAATGGCGACGCGCGACAATCCATGGGCTTCAAGAGCGTGGGCGGCGGCGACGGCGATGTTGTTAAAAAGGCAAAATCCCATCGCGACACCACGTTCGGCGTGGTGGCCCGGCGGGCGAACAGCGCAGAAGATCGGGTTGGCCTCGCCGGACATAATAAGATCAACGCCCATCACACCCGACCCCGCCGCACGTTCGGCAGCGCGCAGGGTTCCGGGGCTCATCACCGTGTCGCCATCCACCTCGACGGATTGCATCCCCTCGCCCGGAGCCAGCGCATAAACCCGATCCAGATAATCTGCGTCATGCACCCGCTCCAACTGTTCGCGTGTCACAATGGGCGCGTCGCGATGTTGCAGCACATAATCCATGCCCGACATGATCAACTGGTTGTTGATCGCATCCAGCCGCGCCTTGGTTTCGGGGTGCAAGGGGCCCGCGTCATGGTTCCGACAATCCGGGTGTGAAATCATTGATAACATTCTTGTCCTCCCATTTGGTCCTTCTATGGCCCGCTCCCCTCCTCAAGAAATCGGGCCATGTTTTGCGCAATTCTGGCGTCACGTCGCCTGTCGCGATATGTGGTTTGGCGTCACAGCCAGCGTTCAACGATGCACAGATCCCGGTCGTCGGGGTCTGGCCGTTGCGCGAACCCCAGCTCTTTCATAAGGCGCAACATGGGCGCGTTTTTCTTCAGCACGGACCCTTCGATCACCTCTAGCCCATGTTCTTGTGCGGCATGAAACAGCCCCTTCATAAGCTTGGTCCCAAGCCCCTGATGTTGGATTCGATCCGACACCACCACGGCAAATTCACAGGATTTTTCATCCGGGTTGATCACATATCGCGCCACGCCGACCTGCACCTGTTCGCCGTCAAGTTCCGCCATCGCCACCAGTGCCATTTCGCGCCGGTAATCGAGCTGGGTGAATTGGGCGAGCATTTCTGGCGACAGCTCATTCACCTGCCCCATAAAGCGCATAAAGCGGCTTTCTTCTGACAGGTCTCGGGTGAACTCCTGCACATGCTCGGCATCATCGGTCCGAATGGGCCGGATCAACAGCGGGGTGCCATCCGACAGATAGGTTTGGCGCACCAAATGCCTTGGGTAAGGATGGATCGCCATATGGTCATACGCCCCATCACCGGCCGGGGGACGGGCAATTTCGATGCGGGCATCCACTGCCACCACGCCTTTGGGGCCGGCCAACAAGGGGTTGATATCAAGGGATAAAACCTCGGGCAATTCACTTACAATTTTGGAAACACGCTTTAATACGTCAACAATGGCTGCGCGGTCCGCCGGGGCGTAATCGCGGAACTTTTCCAGGGCTTTGGCCACCCGTGTGCGGCGGATCAGCCGTTCGGCCAAGACCGCGTTCAGCGGCGGAAGGGCGACCGCACTGTCGCGCATCACCTCAACCATCGTGCCGCCCGCACCAAATAAAACGGTTGGGCCAAAGACCGGATCGCGGCTGGCACCCACCACCAACTCGCGCGCTTGGGCAATCTTGGCCATCGGTTCAACCGTCACGCCCAAAATCTTGGCGTCTGGCAGGGCTTTACGGGCATTTGACGTGATTTCATGAAAGGCGCGCTGCACGCTGGCAGCATGGGCGATGTTGATCTTGACGCCGCCCACATCGGTTTTATGCACAACCTCAGGCGAGTTAATCTTCATCGCGATCGGAAAGCCAAGGGTTTCGGCGGCAACCAACGCCTCGCGCGGATCGCGCGCCTCGATCGTCATGTTCACCGGCACATGGAACGCGCGCAAAAGCGCTTTGCTTTCCATGTCTGTTAGCATTTTGCGCCCCTCCGACAGTGCGCCCGCGATGATCATCCGGGCACCATCATAATCGGGCTGCGCTTCGGGGGCCAACGCACGGGGCATTTCCAGCGCAAGCTTACGATTGCGGTGATGTTTTGCGAGATAGCTGAACCCTTCGACCGCACGTTCAGGCGTTTGAAAATCCGGAACACCGTTTTCGCTCAGTAAATTCCGCGCCTCGGACACCGAGCCTTCGCCCATCCAACACGCAAGAACAGGTTTCTTACGCCGCTTGGGAAGGGCGTCGATGACGGCACGCGCCGCAGCGGTCGCATCGGTCATCGCTTGGGGTGTCAGCATCACCAGAACACCGTCATTGTCAGGGTCATCCACCGCCGCTTTCACCACCGCACCATAGGTGTCTGGGCTCGCATCCCCGAGGATATCAACAGGGTTTGCGTGGCTCCAGTACGGCGGCAAAATCTGGTCGAGGATCGCTTTCGTTTTGTCAGACAGGGGGGGCAATTCCAGCCCCAAATCCACCGCGCGATCCGCCGCCAGGACCCCAGCGCCACCGCCATTGGTCACAATACACAGGCGTTTTCCGCTGGCTTTTTTCGTGGTGGCAAGGATTTCAGCCGCGGCAAAAAGCTGCCCCAAAGTGTCCGCGCGCACAGCACCCACCCGTTCAATGGCCGCGTCAAACACCGCATCTGACCCGATCAACGCGCCGGTGTGGGTATGGGCGGCCTCGGCGCTGGCGGCGTGACGGCCCGATTTCATCACAATCACCGGCTTCATCCGCGCGGCATGTTTGAGCGCCGACAAAAACCCCGGCGCATCACGCACCCCTTCGACATACAACAGGATTGCATCGGTTTTTGGATCCATCGCAAGAAACTCGACCACGTCACCAAAATCGATATTGCAGGAGTTGCCAAGGCTGACCATGGCGGAAAACCCCGAATGATGCGGGCCGGCCCAATCGGCAATCGCCGACAAAAGCGCGCCGGATTGTGAGACAAACGCCAAGCGCCCCTTGGGGGCCTCTGTGCGCAAAAAGGACGCGTTCAACCCCAGCCAGGGCCGCGTCAACCCAACACAATTTGGCCCCAGAAACCGAATACCGTGACGGCGCGCAGTGGCGACAATTTCAGCCTCCAGCGTTTTGCCTTTCGCAGCGCCTTCGCCAAAGCCCGCGGACAGGACAATGGCGTTTTTCACCCCCACCTCGCCGAGATCACGCAAGATCGCGGGCACCGTGCGGGCAGGCGTTGCAATCACGGCCAGCTCTACCCCTTCAGGCAGGTCAGCGGCTTTGGCAAAACAGGCCACCTCGCCCAGCCCCTTATGTTTGGGGTTCACCGGGTAAATCGCGCCCTTATAGCCCCCCGACAGCAGATTGGCATAGGTCAGCGCGCCCACCGAATTGCTGGTCACACTGGCACCAAACACCGCCACTGATTTCGGATTAAAAAGGGTGTTGAGCGGATGGGCATCCATGGCTCTCTCCTATGTCGGGGCAAACTACGCCCGCTGACCGTTATACATTCGCTTGATACATAGATATTTGAGGCGATTTTACATTGATATCCATCAACAAATTGCGCGCACCCGTGGACAAAGCGCAAATTTTGCCCACAGGTGCGCGGCGGCCCCACGTTCGCCGCGCAAGATCGGGTTCCCCCCCAGACCACAGGCGCTTTGGACGGCTCGCTGCGACAAAAGGTCAAGCACGATCCGCGCAACCAAAGGGAACTTGCCCGCGCCTGAACAGCGCAATACTGTCGCGACATGAGTTGGAAAACAAAGGATCTTGAGATGACGACTTATATCGTACCCGACATGAGCTGCGGCCATTGCAAAGCGTCAATCACCGATGCGTTGATGGCCAAGGATGGCACCGTTGAGCTCGCCTTTGACATGAACAATCGTCTGCTGACCGTAGCGGGGCTAGAGGCTGAACAGGTGATTGAGGTTTTGGACGAGATTGGATTTCCTGCCACCGCTACATAAAAGGGGCAGCCCGCGCGCGCCAAAGGCTCCGCGCCTTTTCCTCTTTCCAAAAATATCCCCGCCGGAGGCAAAAAACCTGCTCGACCTCTGCACATAAAAAAGCCCTCGCAAAGGCAAGGGCTTTTTGTTTTCAACACTCCATTTACCGCAAATGGCAGGCCACCTGTTGCCCATTCCCGCGATCTGTCAGCAGAGGTTTTTCCTGCGCGCAGATCTCTTTGGCATGGGGGCACCGGGTGCGAAACACACAGCCCGACGGGGGGCTCAGTGGCGACGGAAGATCCGCATCCAATATCATCACCTCTTTTGACGCTTCCGCCTTGGGGTCCGGGATCGGAACCGCCGAAATCAACGCCTCGGTATAAGGGTGCCCCGGCGCGCGATAAAGCTGATCAGACTCGCTGATCTCCATCACATTGCCTAAGTAAAGCACCATCACGCGGGTCGAGATGTGTTTCACCACCGACAGGTCATGCGCGATGAAAATAAGGCTCAGCCCCATTTCTTCCTGCAGTTCCATCAAAAGGTTAATCACCTGCGCCTGAATGGACACGTCAAGCGCCGACACGGGTTCGTCACAGATGATCATCTTGGGTTTCACCACCAAGGCGCGCGCAATACCGATGCGCTGACATTGACCGCCCGAAAACTCATGCGGATAGCGGTTGATCATATTGGGCAAGATCCCCACACGATCCAGCACCTCACGCACGCGGGCTTTCACCTCGGACCCAGACAGATCCGGGAAATGCGTTTTCAGCGGTTCCGCCACGATCTGACCAATGGTCATGCGCGGGTTCAGGGACGCCAAAGGATCCTGAAAGATCATCTGCATCTCTTTGCGGTGCACGTTCATCTCGCGCTTTGACAGGGTCAGAAGGTCATCCCCCAACCACATCACGGTGCCGGCCTCAGCGGGCACCATACGCATGATCGCACGGGCCAGCGTAGACTTGCCGCAACCACTTTCCCCAACGATACCAAGGGTTTCGCCGGGCATCAGGTCAAAATCAACGCCGTCGACAGCCTTAAGCGTGTCATTTGGCGTCCACGGCATCGCGCCATCGGGCTTAATGCCAAACCAGACCTTCAGGTCACGCACAGACAAGAGCGGTGCGGCGATTTTCGATTGGTCGTTCATGCCAGCTCCTCCAGTGATTTCAGACAGGCGCGGCGGCGCACTTTACGCCCCGCAACCCCGTCCAAAGTGGGGCGACGTTCAAAACAGGTCGCGTCGGCAAAATCACAACGCGGCGCGAACGGGCACCCTTTGGGCATGTTCATCATATTGGGCGGGCTGCCTGGGATTGTGGCAAGCTTTGCGCTTTCCACATCCAGCCGCGGCACCGCCTTTAACAGACCCATCGTGTAGGGATGGGTCGGCATTTCAAACAGGCCCTCAGTGGTGCCATATTCCATCTGCTGCCCGCCATACATCACCAGCGTTTCCTTGCAGGATCCCGCCACAACCCCAAGGTCGTGGGTGATCAGAACAATCGCCATGTTGAACTCTTTTTGCAGGTCCGACATCAGGTCCATGATCTGGGCCTGCACCGTCACATCAAGCGCGGTTGTCGGCTCATCCGCGATCAGCACGTCCGGTTTGCACAACAGCGACATCGCGATCATCACGCGCTGACGCATGCCGCCCGAAAATTCGTGCGGGTACATATTGATGCGCTTTTTCGCCTCGGGAATGCGGACCGCATCGAGCAGATCAACAGATCGTTTGACGGCGTCGGATTTGGACAGACCGTGGTGGTGCGTCAGCACCTCGGCCATCTGATCAGACACCTTCAGGTAAGGGTTTAAACAGGTCATCGGATCCTGAAAGATCATCGCAATTTTCTCTGCGCGGATCTTGTTCAGCTGGGTCAGCGGAAGGTTCAGGATTTCCTGACCATCCAGTTTTACCGACCCGGTCGCATTCCCATTCTGCGCCAAAAGGCCCATCATGGCGAACACGGTTTGGGATTTCCCCGATCCACTTTCCCCAACAACGCCAAGGGTTTCCCCTGCGTTAAGGTCAAAGCTGATCCCATCCACCGCCGTTACGGTGCCATCAGGGGTGTCGAATTTGACGCTCAGGTCACGGACTTCAAGTAGTGCCATTTTGCATACCCCCTAGCGGTCTTTTGGATCGAGCGCGTCGCGCAACCCGTCGCCGATGAAGAAGAAACAGAAGATTGTGATGATGAAGAAAGACAGCGGAAACCCGAGGTGCCACAGCGTGCCGTAGTTCATGCTTTTCACACCTTCCGAGATCAAAGCCCCCCAAGAGGTCAGTGGCTCTTGCACACCAAGGCCAAGGAACGAGATGAAGCTTTCGGTCAGGATCATCTGCGGCACCAAAAGGGTCGCATAAACCACCACAACGCCCAGAAGGTTGGGTACGATGTGTCGGAAAATGATCTGCCATGTTGGCACACCAATGGCCACGGCCGCCTCCACGTACTCTCGGTTTTTAATCGACAGGGTTTGACCGCGCACAATCCGGCTCATATCCAGCCATGCGGTCAGGCCGATGCCGATAAAGATCATGGTGATCGAGCGACCCGCCACAACCAGCAGCAGGATCAGCACAAACATGTAAGGGATCGACATAAAGATATCGACGAGGCGCATCATGATGCTGTCGACACGTCCGCCGATAAAGCCTGCGGTGGCCCCATAAATGGTGCCAACAATCACCGCGACAAAGGCGCCAACGATGCCCACCGCCAACGAGATCCGCGAGCCTTGGACAACGCGGTTGTAAAGGTCGCGGCCGTTTTCATCAAAGCCAAAGAAGTGGCCATTTTCAATCGACGGGCGTCCCAATTCCTTGACGCTGCCAAGGATGTCCCAGTCGATGGTTTCATTATCAAACTGGCTGATTGTTTCGCCAAACAGCGAGAAAATAAGCACCAGTGAAAGCACCAGAACCGAGGTCATGGCCGCTTTGTTGCGCATAAACCGGCGGCGCGCATCGGTCCAGGGCGAACGGCCCTGAACGTCGTCGGCGGCCATATTTTCTGCCATTTCGGCGGTTTTGGCTTGGCTAAAGGGTTGAGCGAGCTTGTCTGTCATAATCTCACCCTCACAACCGGATCTTGGGGTCGATCCACGCGTAGAGGATATCAACCACCATATTGAACATAATTGTCATGGAGCCCAGAAGAATGGTCAGCCCCATCATCACCGCATAGTCACGGTTAAAGGCCGAGTTTACATAGAAATAGCCAATGCCGCCGGTGCCAAAGATCGCGTCAATAATGAACGATCCGGTCACCATGCCCACAAAGGCTGGTCCAAGATAGGAAATCACCGGCAACAGCGCTGGTTTTAGCGCGTGACGGTAAATGATTGTGCGGTCCGGCAGGCCCTTGGCGCGCGCGGTGCGGATAAAGTTTGACCGCAGCACCTCTAGCATGGACGAGCGCGTCAGGCGCGCAATCGAGGCCATGTAGGATGTGGACAACGCGATCACTGGCATAATCAAATGCTGCCATTCGCCGCCATTCCAGCCGCCGCCCGGCAACCAGCCCAGCCATAGCGTGAAGATCAGGATCAAGATTGGCGCCATCACAAAGTTCGGCAGAACCTGCGCGCCGATGGTGATGCCCACGGCGAAATAATCAAGCCAGCTGTTTTGGCGAATGGCCGCGGCCATGCCCAAAACCCCGCCGACGACAATCGCCAGAACAAACGAGATGACCCCATAGGTCAATGTAACCGGAAAGCCCTGCGCGATGATGTCATTCACCGAGCGGTCTTTGTATTTATAGCTTGGCCCAAAGTCGAATTCGGTCACGATGCCGACGACATAGTTCCAAAGCTGCACATATGTGGGTTGATCCAGGCCATATTTGGCCTCGATATTGGCAAGCACCTGCGCCGGAAGGGGGCGTTCAGAGGTGAACGGGCCACCCGGTGCGGACTGCATCAACCAGAAGCTGGCGATCAGCAGAATGATCAGTGTTGGGATCGCAACAGCGACCCGTCTTAAGATGAAGTTAAACATCCTGTCCCCATGTAACAGGGCCGCGCGTTTTACTTTGACCAATGTCAAGCGCCGCCAAAACTGTTCCCAAATGTGAACGAGACCGGGCGATTTGCCCGTCCTGCCCACCAGAAATTTGCGGTATTTTGCACCCAATTGGTGCGAGCGTGTCTCCAGTTGCCTCACTGGATCCAGCGCATGTGTCAGATTCTTGAAAGGGGTTCAAGCCCAGTAAACAAGCGTCTGCCGCAAAAAATGGGGCACCGCAACCGCGATGCCCCCTTTCGGTCAGAGATTACTCAGCAACCTTATAGAGGTCTTTTGAGTACCAGTTCTGTTCCACGTTTTTCACCGGCCAGCTGCCAATCAAATTAGATTTGATCATGAAGCTACCCGCATAGTGGTAGATTGGGATCAATGGCATATCGGCCGCGATGATTTCCTCAACCTTTGTATAGTTGGCTTGCGGATCATCCATGGTTTTCGCATCAGCCAGAAGCTCATCAACCATCGCGTTGTTGTATTTTGCATCGTTATAACCCGAACCGGATTGAACCAGATCAAGGAAGGTCGACGCCTCGTTATAGTCACCACACCAGCCCGCACGCGCGATTTCATAGTTCTGCTCGCCGCGGGTGTTCAGGAAAGTTTTCCACTCTTGGTTTTCAAGCGATACTTTCACGCCAAGGTTCTGTTTCCACATCTGCGACACGGCGATAGCGACTTTTTTGTGCGCCTCGGACGTGTTGTAGATCAGGCTCAGCTCAAGCGGGTTCGACTTGTCGTAACCAGCCTCAGCCATCAGATCAACCGCTTTGGCGTTCCGCTCGTCCTGGGTCCAGGTGGCGTAATCCACCGATGGAACTTCAAAGCCAGCGGTCGCGCCTGGGGTAAAGGTGTAGGCAGGCGTTTGGCCACCCTGCAGCACTTTTTCCGTAATGATGTCGCGGTCAATGGCGTATGACAACGCCTGACGCACGCGAACGTCTTTCAAAAACTCAGGCGCATTGTCCGACACGTTGATGGTGTAATAATACGAGCACAAACGCGGGAACGCGGTGGCTTCGTCCGGGTTTGACGCTTTCAACGCTGGATACTGACCCGCCGGAATTTCAGTCCGGTCAAGTTCGCCAGCCTGATAACGGGTCAGCGCCACGTTTTCATCGTTGATCACCAGCGACACAACTTTGTCGATGATGGTGTTGTCATTGTTCCAATACATCTCGTTGCGTTCGCGCACCAGACGTTCGTTGGCCACATGTTCGGTCAGCTTATACGCGCCGTTCACAACGATATTTTCGGGTTTAATCCAATCCGCACCATACGCATCAATCGCCCATTTCGGGGTCGGGAAGGTCGAAGTGTGCGTGGTGGTTTTCGCGAAATATGGCAGCGAGCCTTCCAGTGTCACCTCAAGCGTGTGGTCGTCGATCGCTTTTACGCCAAGGTCGGTCACAGGCGCGTCACCTGACATCACCGCGCTTGCGTTCTTGATGTTCATCACTTCCATGTACCACTGGTACTCAGACGCGGTCGCCGGATCGGCCAGACGCTGCCAGGCGTATACAAAATCGCCAGCGGTCACAGGTTTG
Organism: Aliiroseovarius lamellibrachiae; assembly: GCF_018599245.1. Classification (GTDB taxonomy): domain Bacteria; phylum Pseudomonadota; class Alphaproteobacteria; order Rhodobacterales; family Rhodobacteraceae; genus Aliiroseovarius; species Aliiroseovarius lamellibrachiae. The sequence goes on along the minus strand of NZ_JAHEVJ010000001.1, from coordinate 168,597 downwards.
CCATCGGACCATTTTGCATTGTCACGCAGGGTGAATGTGTAAACGGTTTTGTCGTCATTGGTGGTATAGCCCGTGGCCACGCCCGGCACCAAATTGCCGTCTTTGTCTTGATTGTACAGGCCTTCAAAAAGGTCACGCACGATCTCAGAACCAGACACGTCTTCTACGATTTGCGGGTCAACCGATGTGTGCTCGTCCAGAACGCGGTAGGTGAAGGTCTGGTCGTCGGCCAGCTTTTCGCCGGTCACCGGGTGGGTGCCAGCGGCCAGGGCCGGGCTGGCCAGCGCAAATGCTGAGCTCAGCAGGGCAGCTTTGATCGTGAATGTCATTTATGTTCTCCCATATCATTTTTAATGCGCGCGCCGGGTAAAGCCGGGTCAAAACGGGATCCTGTCCCTTTCCGAACCATGCGGGCCTCTGCCCCAATGATGCACACGGATGGAGCATCCTATGCGCACATTGTGACCCGAAACAACCAATTACCGTGAGATAGGCGCTCCGCTGAAATGCACAGGCACTTCGCGCGAGATACAGCATGAACCACAACAGAATCACGAAAGTTACCGTCATAACGCCGAAACCTTGCGTGCCGTCTTTTACCAAACGGTAAATCTTGCCAATCGCGCCGCCCCGTGGCACCCTTACATCCTTGGGGTTTTCGGCCATTCTTGCGCCCGAACACCCCGAAGAACCACACAGACAGATCACGCAAAGGGATCAACCGTGCTTAGTGACAACAAACAAGGGCAACATACGCCCCAGGGTCAGGCGCCGGCTCATCAGCTGCCCCAAATCGCCGAAGCTCGCAACCCGGGAATGGAGTTGGATATGGATTGGGTGCGCAGCGTCCAAGCCAACACCTCCGCCATTGAACGTCGTTGTGCCAGCTTGCCCGGGCGCCGCTCGGTCAAAAAAGCACATCAGGCCGCCTGGTTACTCAAGGCAATCAGTATGATAGACCTGACAACCCTGTCGGGCGATGACACCGCCGGGCGCGTGCGTCGATTGGTGGCCAAGGCCGCACAACCGGTGCGTCCTGACCTGTTGGATCAGCTGGGAATGACCGGGCTGACCACGGGCGCCGTCTGCGTGTATCACGAGATGATCGAACCTGCGCGCGCCACAATGGATCAGCTTGGCGTGACCCTGCCCATCGCGGCTGTCTCCACCGGGTTTCCGGCGGGCCTGTCGCCTTTTCACCTGCGCGTGGAAGAGATTCGCGAAAGCGTGAAAGCCGGTGCGACCGAGATCGACATCGTGATTTCCCGCCGTCACGTTCTGACCGGCAATTGGCAGGCGCTTTATGACGAAATGCGCACCTTTCGCGATGCCTGCGGTGATGCCCATGTCAAAGCGATCCTTGCCACCGGCGAATTGGGCAGCTTGCGCAATGTCGCGCGCGCATCCCTTGTGTGCATGATGGCGGGGGCTGATTTCATCAAAACCTCCACCGGGAAAGAAAGCGTGAACGCCACCCTGCCCGTGTCTTTGGTGATGATCCGCGCCATTCGCGACTATTTCGATCGCACCGGATACCGCGTGGGTTACAAGCCTGCGGGCGGGTTTTCCAAAGCAAAAGACGCGATCACCTATCTGGCATTGATCAAAGAAGAGCTGGGCAACGACTGGCTTTCCCCGCATCTCTTCCGCTTTGGCGCCTCGTCCCTGTTGGGCGACATCGAACGCCAACTTGAACACCATCTGACCGGCCACTATTCCGCCGGCTATCGCCACCCGATTGGATAAGCCATGACGATTAAAGAGATTTTTGAAACCATGGATTATGGTCTCGCCCCAGAAAGCGCCACTGAGGCGCAATCATGGATCGCCGCAAACGCCCCCTTTGGTCTGTATATCGACGGGAAAATGACCAAAGCGGGTGACACATTCGCCACCAACAATCCCGCCCATGGGACCGAGCTTGCGCAAGTCACCCAAGCCAGCCCCGATGACGTGGAGCGCGCGGTCACAGCCGCCCGCAAAGCCCAACCCAAATGGGCCGCCCTGCCCGGCCACAAACGGGCACAATACCTTTATGCTCTGGCGCGATTGGTGCAAAAACACGCGCGCTTGTTTGCGGTTCTGGAAACCATGGACAACGGCAAGCCGATCCGCGAAAGCCGCGACATCGACATCCCCCTTGTTGCCCGCCACTTCTATTACCACGCGGGTATGGCGCAGCTGCAGGACGCCGAATTGCCGGACCGCGAAGCCCTTGGCGTTTGTGGTCAGATCATCCCATGGAACTTTCCGCTTTTGATGCTTGCGTGGAAAATTGCCCCTGCGATTGCGATGGGCAATACGGTGGTTTTGAAACCCGCCGAATTCACATCCCTTACCGCGCTGGCCTTTGCGCAGATCTGCAACGAGGCTGGCCTGCCCAAAGGTGTCGTGAACATCGTGACCGGCGACGGGCGCGTGGGCGAAGCCATTGTGAACCACGAAGACATCGACAAGATCGCCTTTACCGGATCAACCGAAGTGGGGCGCCTCATTCGCCGCGCGACTGCGGGCTCCGGCAAATCCCTGACGCTCGAGCTGGGCGGGAAATCCCCCTACATCGTCTTTGACGACGCCGACATCGATTCAGCAATCGAAGGCTTGGTCGACGCGATCTGGTTCAACCAAGGCCAGGTCTGTTGCGCAGGCTCGCGCCTGTTGGTGCAAGAGGGCATCGCGGACAGATTCTATGCCAAGCTGAAAACCCGCATGAGCCATTTGCGCATCGGCGACCCGATGGACAAAAGCATCGACGTGGGTGCGGTCATCGACCCTTCACAGCTTGCGACCGTGACCAAAATGGTCGAGGCCGGACGCCATGATGGCGTGGTCTATCACGCCCCCTGCGCCATGCCCGAAAACGGCTGTTATTACCCGCCGACCCTGATCACCAATATGTCGCCTGCGGCCACCTTGATGCAGGAAGAAATCTTTGGCCCGGTGCTGGTCGCCACCACCTTCCGCACCCCGGCTGAGGCGATTGAGGTTGCCAACAACACCCGCTACGGGCTGGCGGCAACGCTCTGGACCGAAAACGTGAACCTCGCTTTGGACATCGCACCAAAACTGGTGGCGGGTGTGGTGTGGGTCAATGGCACCAATATGTTTGACGCGGCCGCAGGCTTTGGTGGCGTGCGCGAAAGCGGCTTTGGGCGCGAAGGCGGATGGGAGGGGCTGATGGCCTACACCAAACCGCGCGGAAAATCCAAAACGTTGAAACCTATCGCGCCTGTGGTGGCCCCGAAAGACGCCAAAGTGGATGCGCTGGATCGTACCGCAAAATTCTATGTGGGCGGCAAACAAGCCCGGCCCGACAGCGGATATTCCCAAGCCATCTGGTCACCCAAAGGCGCGCTTTTGGGCCATGTGGGTATCGCCAACCGCAAAGACATTCGCAACGCGGTTGAGGCGGCAACGGGCGCCACGGGTTGGACCAAAGCCACCGCGCACCTGCGCGCGCAGATCCTTTATTACATCGGCGAAAACCTCTCGGCTCGTGCGGCTGAATTCGCGGGACGGATTGATGCAATGACCGGTGGGAACGGTGGCAAGAAAGAGGTAGAGGCCGCCATCAGCCGCCTTTTCACCTACGCCGCCTGGGCCGACAAATATGACGGCGCCGCCAAACCCGTGCCGATGCGCGGCGTGGCCTTGGCCATGCATGAAGCGGTGGGCGTGATTGGCGGGTTCTGCCCGGACGAGGCCCCACTCTTGGGCCTCATCTCGCTGATGGCACCCGCCATTGCGATGGGCAACCGCGTGGTGCTTGTGGCAAGCGAGGCTTACCCGCTGGCGGCCACGGATTTCTATCAAATCCTCGACACCTCCGACCTGCCAGCAGGCGTGGTGAACATTGTGACCGGCCCTCATGCCGACCTCGCATCGCCAATGGCAGGCCATTTGAACGTGGACGCGGTTTGGGCGCATTCCGGCGCGGATATCTCGGCTTTGGTTGAACGTGAAAGCGCAGGCAACCTGAAACGCACTTGGGTCAACAACGCCCAGTCGCGCGATTGGACAGCGTCCGAGAGCAAAGAGTTCCTGATGCACGCAACCGAGGTTAAAACCGTCTGGGTGCCCTACGGCGAGTAAGGCAAAAGGGCGCCCCTTTTCCTCTTTCCATAAATATCCTCGCCGAAGGCAAAAAAACAAACAACGCCGCGCCTCAACAGCGCGGCGTTGTTATTTTCTCAGCATAAGCAAGGGTTTATTTGCGTTTGAACCACCCCATGAAGCGTCCTTTGGCCTCATCCGCCTTGTCATCCAACAGCTCCCACGTCTCTGACGCATCCTCAATCACCGGGTCAATCGAACGCTGGCGGAACTGGCGCCACAACGCCCGCAAAAACAGCCACCCGATGATCAGGAACGCAAAGAAAAAGATGTTGAACCACGGGATGATTTTCACATCCGGGCCATCAATCGGTTTCAGCCCCACCGCGTTGGGAAAGATCGTAAAGAACCGGTTTCGCCAGCCATAATGGGTCATAATCGCCCAGTTGTTGCCATCACCTTTGGACGCAATGGACGCCGCTTGCGCCTGTAAATCCGAGCTGTCGAACTTGAAGTATGGCGGCCAGATCCAACCTGTATCCTCATTGCGATACACCATCACTTTTTCCGCCTCACGCGGGATGAACCCCAACAGGAACGTCTTGCGTTTTACGGTATTGATCAGACGAATATCGCGGGTTGGGTTTTCCACATTCCCGCTGTCCGCCTGCGCATAAAAGATCCGGTTCACGGATGAAAAATCCTGCCGAATGATCTCGGTCGAGGTTACACGCACCACGTCATGCTGCGGCAACACATAGGAAAAGAACAACGCCAAGATGACGAAAATAATGATGCGGAACACCCGTTTGACAGTATCCATAAGTCCCTCAGTTCGAATTGCGCACAACCAGTGCGACGATGACCAAAATGGTCGGAATGATATATACAAGCCCAATCAGCTTGGGGCGAAATGATGCGTGATAGGCGGCCATGCCATCATCCAAAAACGATTGACGCGCATCGCTGCCCTCGTCATCGGGATGCCCCTCGGCCCATTCATTTTCCAGCCGCTCCAGTCGTACGGATCGTGAATAGATGTTGATCAGCCAATAGATCACCGTCAGGCCCAGATAGCCGAAAAAGACAAACCGAACAAATCCCATCATCGCCTCCTTGTCACAGCGCCCCATGGTCCAACCACATCGATCAGATCATCGCGCTGTTTGGCCTGTTTTGCGGGCCTCACCCAGGGGTTGTTTCGCGCAGGACGCCGCGAGGGGGGCGGCTTATCCCCCTCATCCCCACCAAACAACCGCGCCCGCGCACCGGCCTTATTTGCCATATAATCACGATGCAGGAACTCCGCCACATATTCCCGTTTTTCATCGGGCCATGTGGCATATGCATCATAAAACGCTTGTTTGTGACAGATAAACAGCTGGCGCACGTCCATCGGTGCCAGTTCCGACAACAGCTGATTGATCAAGTCCCGATCCGGGTGATCAGGCCGCGCACGCAGGGTGTAGAAATAGGCCGGATGACGGCTGTTGATCTTGGGCCATTTGCCCCCTGCCTCGGCCCAGCGCACCATCGCCGCCAGCCCTTGGAATTCCATCGGCAAACGATCCCCCAACCGGGTCGCCACGCGGCGCAACGCGCGATCCCCCATGTCACCGAGATCCATGCCCAAACTGGTCGCCGCCTCGACCAACATAAACTGCATCTTCTGCCGCAGGATCCGCGCACCATCCACGCCGCGCGCCTTGATCACCGGTTCAACCAGATCGTTTTTCTTTAGGAAGGACGCGATCCCGTTTACGTCCTCCGGCCCATAACGCCGATCAAAGGGCGCATCTTTCAGGGCCGTATCCTCGCCCAAAGCAATCACCGCCGGGTCGTCCACATCGCGAAACACATAAAGCCCGCCGAAATGCGCGGTCCAGAAATTGCCCTGCTCATAGGTAGGCGCGCCAAGGTCCACCGGCACGCGGGTCACATCACCGGTTTCACGCGCCAGATCAATCATCTCATCAATCAACGCATCATCATACCAAGCGCGCTCACCGGTTTGAAAATGCTCAATTTTCTCGGCCAATTTGCGCGCATTGGCGACGTGACTTTGGGTGGTGTCAGCCGCCACCGTGATTTTGCGAATGGCCAGCAGGTCGCGCAGGCTAGTGATGCTATAAACCGAGTTTTCCAGCTCGCCCGCGATGGCGTCATGGGCCGTCAGCGCAAAAAGCTTTGCTTCATTGTCAGCCATGAATTGTTTGAGGATGCCCCGCGAGGTCGAAAAGCTCGCGTTCAACAACGGCGCCTTTTTCTGATCCACGGTGAGGATGATAAACTGCCGATTACAGCCACCGGGATTAAGGTAAGCCTCATCGCCAAACGCCTCGCCAATCTCAGGAGAGAAGCCGGAAATGTCGATGTGAAATTCCGTTAGTTCGGTGGTCCGCCCAGCCAGTTTCATAAGCGCGCGGTTGTAGCGCGTGATCAGCGCCGGACTGTCCACCCGCACCATATTCCCAAACATCAGTCCGCGTTTAATGAGGCGTTTCATTACGTATCTCTCCATCATCACGCCAAATATCATCTATTTTTTTGAGACGTTCAAAGCCAGTTAAAATACGATTGATGTTTAAGCGCTCCAAGCTCTCTTTTTGTGCGGCCCCTAATCGCTCTTCTAATTGAACCAACTCACGAAGTTTCTGTTCCACGGTCTCAATCGAAACATCCATGATTGCGTTAATTTGGAAGCCAGACCTTGCCGACCAATCATTAAGGTAAGATGGGAATTCCTCTAGGTATTCTGCGTGACGGGAAAGCCATCTCTCAAACGCTTCCCCTTCTCCACGTAAAGGTGAGAGGCACAAAGGATAAGCATCTCCATTCTCATACTCCTCCTCAGATCTTGAAAAGGTCCAAAGAACTTTCTTTCCCATATCTGCCAGCATCCAGCTTAATGACTTAAGCTTTTCCGAATACACCTCAGCTAACTGAGCTTCAGATCGTTGCCTTTGCTCGTCTTCAAATATCTGCCCTTGCTTTTCTAGAACAGCTAGCTGCGCCACTTGCGCATCAGCCATCTTCTCAAATTCTAGACGCTGCTCGCGCAGTTCCTGCCCCTGCAACACAACCGTTGCAATCAACCAAACAAAGGCGAGCGCCCCAGCAAAACCAGCGAGCGTATCCCCGACTTCATTTGGAGAGGCTTGCAGAAACGCAGACCACTTGGTTCCTGAACAACTATGATTTCCCCAGAAGTCAACGCCACACGCTTCCAATCCACCCGCCCAGAAACCAAACGCTGCAACCAATCCTGTTGCAATAATCGCCCAAACGATTGGGTTCTTCCAAAACGGGCGTTTGATTTTCTCTGTTTCACTCATGCTTTCACCCACGAATGCACACTGAAACCAAGGTTCACGCCCGACCCCGAGGGCGGGGTAAATCTTGGCGACTGTGTAGCTTCACCCAAAACGATACACCCAGTAATAACCTCAGCAATTTCACGCCCGCCGTCGAACCGCAGGTTCGCCTCCGGCGAAACGGGGGCGGGGTCGGGCGTGAACCGGGCTTGCAGCCCAGAAGGACATCGCAAGATGCTCACCCCTTCCCCTCCAAATACCGCCGCTTGGCCTCTTCTTGCCGGCCAAAGTCGCGCACCATATTGTCAATCGCCACCTCATCCGATTTGTCGGCGTAGCGGAATTCGCTGTCGGCGTAGCGGTTGATTTCCTGAATGACCATCTCCACGGTGATCGGCACGCGCAGGTCAGCAATCATCGCCTTCTTGTCGTCATACCCTTTGAACAGGAACAGCTCTGGGTTTTCCATCCACTCATCCGGCAGTTCAAAATCCATCGCGCGGACTTTCACCGCGTCGGTGATGTTCTTGATCGCGCGGCCGGTAAAGCGCGAGTCGGCCTCTTGAATTGCTTTTAGGTACGTGCCCATTTTGGCAATCGTGTCCAAATCGCCGATTTGATCCTGCACCCGGTCAAACACCGCAATCAGCCCCGGTTCTTGCGGGCGGCTGTAACCATCATAGCTCGCGGCGACCGCTTTCTTGATCTCTTGCGCGGCGTAAGCTTCGTGATCGCCCAGCGGGATCGCGTGGTTTTTGCCCATCAAAAGGTTCAGAATGTCGATGTAATCGTCGCGCGTCTTTGGCCCGTCGACCAAGAACCGTGCGCCCGCCCGTTGGCGCAGGGCGTCGTCCACATTCTCGGGATAGTTTGAGAACATCCCAAAGGTGCAATTGCCGCGCACGACGGTGTTTGCCCCGGCAAACGCCTCCATCAACACCGCCGTGACCTCTTGTTGCCCCGCGCTGGATTGGCGATCCCCGCGTTTCCCGGCGATCTGGTCAATGTCATCCACCGTGCCAAAGCCGATCACATTCTGGTCCATCACACCCGTGATGAACGCCTTGGCATTCTGCCCGGATTTGCCTTGATAACTGTCGATATTGTCGATGCCAAAGTTCTGATAGCGAAACGCATAGCCCGCCACTTGGCAATAATCGTTGATCAACCCGGCCATCATCTGAATCAGAGTGGTTTTCCCGGTGCCCGGCATCCCGTCGCCCATGAAGGTAAAGATGAACCCGCCAAGTTCCGCAAAGGGGTTCAGCTTGCGTTCAAAGTCATAGGCCATCAGCATTTTGGCCAGCTTCATCGACTGGTATTTGGCGATATGGTTGCCCACCACTTCGTTCGGTTTCTTGAACGACATGGTCAGTTTCGTGCCCTTGGCAGAGCGCGCCGGGGTGAAGCCAGAAATCGTCAGCTCATCCGCCTCAACCCGGTAATTTGCACCCGTGAACGCGGCCAGCTGCGGCGCGGTTTGCGCACGCAAGGCCACCTTTTCCATCACCTGTTCCGCATAGGCCAAAACGGTGGGCACCAGCTTGTCTTCGCTGGTCGCAAAGGCGGCAAGCTCTTGATCCAGCTCCCATAATACACCATTCAGGGCCAAGGGGGCATTGTCCGTCAGCACCTCTTCCACAGCACCCACATCCACAGAAACCTCCCCCGCGTGCGAGGCCAAAAGATACGAGGTTGCATTGCCAAACACATAAAGCACCACAAGGCTTTCAGCGGCCAAAAGCTCAGCAAACACTGTCGCTTTATCCGCCCCCAAAGCACCTTCCAAATTGGCGCGCCGCAGGGCCGCCAATTCCGTCGCCTCAGAAAACCCCTCGCCCACCGCCAAGGCAATGGAAACCGCCCGGCGCAAGCTGTGCAACACCGTGGCTTGAAGCGGGGACACCAACGGGTCATCCCCATCCGCACCCTCAATACGCGCCACCAAATGCACACCTTCAGGCCGCGCGGTCGAACGTGTCACCAACCCCGGTGTGGTGGAGCGAAATCGCCGCCGCGTGCCAATTCCAGCCGACCGTTCAGGCGCCGCTGCCGCAACTTTTGGTTTGGCAATGCGCGGCGTGTGATCAAATCCCTCAAGCAACCCGGCGGCAGCATCATAATGCGCCCGGATTTCCTCTTCCCGCAACTCCATCACATCAGCTGGCATCGACATAAAACTCTCCTACAAACGAAAAGGCTGCGCCTCTTTTTCTTGCTCAAAATACCTCGGGGGAGGCGATTAGCCGGGGGCAGAGCCCCTCTTCCTCACCGATAACTCAACACCTGCCCACCCGGGCGCACCACAAATTTACGCACATCGCGAAAGCCCGGCGGGTTCTTCTCCGCCAACACCTGAAAGGGACGTTCCGGCAGGATGATGGATCGTTCCATCCGCGTGGCCCCCAGATCAGCCCCACGCCCGGCAAAAGGATCCAGCTGAAACACCTCGCGTTCCACCGATCCAAACCATCCGGTGCGCTCTTCTTTCACCTCGCGGCTTTCCAGCTCTTCCAGCGTCCACGCCAGCGCCCAATCTTCGCCGGGGGGCGATTTCGCCTCGTCCAGAACCTCGCGCAAGGGGCCAGTTTGGCGCGTGAACGTATGGCTGTACATTGGGCCAATATGAAACCGCCGCAGCCGTTTAGGGTGCAGCTTGTCAAAGTCACGATCAAACCCGGTGGCAATGGTCACAAGCTTCAGCCCCGCCATCGATTGCGCCATCAGATGCGCGCCCACTTGCGGCCAGCGTTCATCATCTTTCGGCAGCGGGTATTTCCCGGTGTCCTCGACCTCCATCAGGTAAATCGTCGGCAGGTTCACCTCGCTGTCATAGACCGCCCAATGCAGCAAATAATGACGCCGCGCATGGCGCCCCTCACCTTCATTGCGGCGCCAAACCACATCTGGGTGCATTTGCGGCCAAAAGAGCTGACCTTTCACCAATTCCTCATAATACAACCGCTGTGACAGGCTGTATTGCAGCTTCACCGGCTTGGTCAGATCGCCGACAATCTGGCTGACCATTTCTGATTTCAACTTGTCCACCGACGGCATCTGCGCCAGCCGCCCCTCGGCTTGGGCCGCATCCGACGCCATCTGCAAAAGCTCAGCCGCGACCGGAAACCCGCTCTCAACCCGATCAAAACTCAGCGTTTGTGCCGTCAGCCCGTATGAGCCGCCAGAAAAATGGTATTTGTTCGCCAGCGCGCGAAAGGTGAACCCCAGTTTAACGAGGTATCCGGCCAGCACCGTGACCTCATCCCGACCCATGCGCCCCTCGGCCTCCATCTGCCCCGCGACCCGTGTGAGGTGCCCGGTGATGGCGTCGAACTTTGAAAAATACCGGCGCGTGATGTCCGTATCCGTCAGCTCCGCATGGTCGCTGCTAAGGGTTTTCTGCGCAAACCCCGCGCTGGCCTGTTCGGTGGATTTGATATCGTCAGACATGGTTCCCCTTCAACCAAATGTCGGTGTGAAAACAGCGTCAATCACCATCACCGCCCCCACAATCCCCGGCCCCACCATCTGATGATCCCGCCTCTGGATTGTAGCGTGACCCGCGACCGCTCGGGTTCAACTGGCCGTAAAGCAATGCACAGCCAACCGCCCCCAAAGCGCCGATGTGCATCAACATTTCGATCTCAAACCCAAGACCGCAAAGCATTGACGTCACAGAGAAAATTCCAAGAAGACCAAGGGCACGGTGGCCATCAATAAGCGGCGCTTTGCGTTTACGAGCCATACGCATTCTTATCATGTTTCTCGACAATCGCCGCAAACCGGCGGGCAAAACGCTCATCCGCTTTGGCCTTGGCTTCGAGCACATCACGCGCAAACACCATCTGGTCTTCGTGCGCTTCCATCATGTCGGCCATGCGCTGGTTCGTCGCCGTGCCAATCGCCGCCATCGCCGCCTGTGCTTCTTTGTCGGTTTCAACACCAATTTCATTGATCCGGTGCGCAACATCTTGTTGTTGCGCGGTTTTCAACGATTTGGTCAGCGCATCATACAGCACCACACGTTGCTTGGTATCGGTCTGCAACTTGTTGATCAGCACCATCTGGGTCGCCGCTTGGTTTTGCAGTGAATCCACCCAGGTTTTGCCCTTTTCAATATAGCGTTCCAGCGTTTGCGATTTCGCCAGCTTCACCTGCTCATCTTGAACCAAGCCATTGTATTGCTTGTTCAAATCCGCCAGTTCCGTCTCCAGCGCCGTCCGTGCCGCGGCATCGGTTTCATTGGCGATTTTGCCCTCAAGCGTGATGATCTTTGGGTCCAAAGCCAATATCTCAGCCCGGATCGCCTCCAGATCTTTCACGGTAAATTCGCGGTCGTCCAAGGTCTCTGCCAGATTGGCAGACACTTTGTCTTTCTGCTCATTCAACACATTCAACTGGCCTTCTAAAAGGCGCACAATTGTGTCCGACTGGCCGATCAATTCCTGCAATTTGTCGTCGATTGACGCAGAGCGCAGACGCTCCTGCCGCATCATTTCCGACTTGCCGCTGGCAAAAATCCCGATGAAAGCTTCCCAGCCCGTCTTTGATCTAAGCTGTTCAAATTCCGAACTAAATCCGGCGGTCACATCATCCAAACCCATAATCAGCTCGGCGATATTTGCGTTCATCGCCTCGGTGTGCGCATGCACATCCTCAAGGGATGCGTTCTCAATGTCGATCGACACATCCTCGCCGGATTTCATCTTGGATCGCGCGGTTTCGATGCGCGTGGTCAGCTCTGAAATCTTGGATTGCGCCTCAGCAACCTGAGTTTGACTTTCACGCAACTGTGTCTCGAATTTCGACATAAAACCTCCTCTGTTTCGCTCCGCATATTCACCCTGCAACGCGAAAGTTAATCCTAATAACATTAAGTTGGCGCGAGTGTAGCGCGATTTCAAGAGGGGGCCTAGGCAAAAGGGGGCAGATGTTTCGGAATTTCGGCAACGGCCGATGGGCCGCGCGCCCGATCACACCGCCCATTGTCTGTTTCGAAATTCCCGCCTAACGTCCCCTCATGACTGATCAAACACCCCACCCGCTGTTGACTGAAATTGCCGCACGTCGCGATGACCTTGTTGCATTGACACAGGAACTGATCCGCATCCCGACCCTGAACCCACCGGGTCGGGACTATCGTCGGGTCTGTTCATTTGTCGCAGAACGCTTGGGAAAACAAGGATTTAAGGTGGATTTGATCCGGGCTGAAGGCACCCCCGGCGACTGCGCCGAATTCCCCCGCTGGAATGTGGTCGCCCGTCACGAAGGCGGTGCGCCGGGCGACTGCGTGCATTTCAATTCGCATCATGATGTGGTTGAGGTCGGCCACGGCTGGACCAAAGATCCCTTTGGCGGCGAACTGGAAGACGGCAAAATTTACGGCCGTGGGGCGTGCGATATGAAAGGCGGATTGGCGGCATCAATTATTGCCGCCGAAGCGTTCATCCACCTCTACCCAAACCACAAAGGGGCCGTTGAAATCTCGGCCACAGCGGACGAGGAAAGTGGCGGCTATGGCGGCGTTGCTTACTTGGCCGAAAAGGGATATTTCGACCCCGACCGCGTGCAGCATGTGATCATCCCAGAACCCCTGAACAAAGACCGGATTTGCCTTGGGCATCGCGGTGTCTGGTGGGCGGAAATTGAAACAAAAGGGCGCATCGCCCATGGTTCCATGCCGTTTCTGGGCGACAGCGCGATCCGACATATGGGCGCGGTTCTGGAAGAGATGGAGACCTATCTTTATCCGCTACTGGCCTCAAAACAAACGGAAATGCCGGTTGTGCCGGATGGGGCCAAACAATCCACACTCAACGTCAATTCCATCCACGGCGGCGAAGCAGAACAGCCCAAAGGCTTTACCGGCCTGCCCGCCCCCTGCGTCGCCGATCGCTGTCGCATCGTGATCGACCGGCGGTTTTTGATCGAAGAAGATCTGGCGGAAGTGAAGGGCGAAGTCCACCGAATGCTGGCGAAGATCAAAGCGGAACGGCCGAGTTTTGAGTACGAGATTACCGACATGCATGAGGTGATCCCAAGCATGACCGACCAACACGCGCCCGTGGTCAAAACCACCGCCGCCGCCATCGAAAAAGTGCTCGGTCAGCAACCCTCATATGTGGTCAGCCCGGGCACCTATGATCAGAAACATATCGACCGGATCGGCAAGCTTAAAAACTGTATCGCTTACGGGCCGGGCATCTTGGATTTGGCACATCAGCCGGATGAATGGGTGGGGGTCCAAGACATGATCGACAGTGCGGGCGTGATGGCCTTGGTCCTGGAAGAACTGCTTTGAAAACTGTAAACAGTTTAAAGATTTGAAACCCGAAACTTTAAACTGTTTACAGGGTCAAAATCGCAAAGTTTAAACTGTTTAATGTTTTGCGCAGGGTGAAATCCGGGGCAAAAACAGCCCCCCCTTTTTTCTTGTTGCCAATATCCCGGGGTGAGACCGCAGGTCGAGGGGCAGCGCCCCTTCCTTCACGTCCTCACACCGCGATATTATCAATCAACCGCACATCCCCCAACATCGCCGCCGCAAGCAACCGCGTGGGGCGGGACAGATCGGTGACAGGGGCGAGCGTTTCCGCATCGCGCAATTCAAGATATTCCACCGTATCATAACCCGCATTTTCGATCTGCTGCTTTGCGGTGTCCAGCACCACGCGCCTGTCAGCCCCACGTCGAATGGCCTCCGCCGCGCGGTCCATTTCCGCCTTAAGCACCGGTGCAATGGCGCGCTGAGTGGCCGACAGGCGCACGTTGCGCGAGGACATGGCAAGACCGTCGGCTTCGCGCACCGTGGGGCAGCCAACCACCTCGGTCTCAATGTCCAGATCCCGCGACAGACGGCTGACCAGCAAAAGCTGTTGATAGTCTTTCTGCCCGAAATAGGCGACGTCGGCGCGCGATTGCAAAAACAGTTTTGACACCACCGTTGCCACCCCATCGAAATGACCGGGGCGATGCGCGCCCTCAAGGTCTTCGGTCAGGCCAGACACGCGTACATTGGTGGCAAAGCCATCGGGGTAAATCTGATCTGGCGTCGGCACGTAAAGCGCGTCAATTCCGTAAGGTGCCAGCTTGGCGGCATCCTCATCCTCGGTGCGCGGATAGCCGGTCAGATCGTCGGGATTGTTGAACTGTTTTGGGTTCACAAAAATCGTCACAATCACCCGATCGGCGGACGCTTTCGCCGCCTCAACCAAAGACAAATGCCCCGCATGAAGCGCGCCCATGGTGGGCACCACAGCGACTTTTTCACCCTTGAAAATCCAACGGCGGCGCAGGGTGCGCAGGTCATCTTTGGTGCGAACGATTTTCATGTCATGGCTCATTTCACGGGTCATTTCTGGGCTTTCATTGAGGCTCACTTTTTGGGTACCTCATCAGCAAAAACATGTTCCGGGCCGGGGAAACTGCGGGCCCGAACCTCATTTGCATATGCCTTGATCGCACCTTCGCCGTCCACACCTAATGTCCCAAATCGTTTGACAAATTTCGGTTTGAACGCGGTGAACAGCCCCAGCATATCGTCGACGACCAAGACCTGACCGTCACATCCGGCGGAGGCCCCGATGCCGATGGTTGGGATCGACAGCGCCTTGGTAATCTCGTCCGACAGACCCTCGGGTGTTTTCTCAAGCACAACTGAAAACGCCCCGGCCTCTTCCACCGCTTTGGCGTCTGCCATCACGCGGGCCCGATCCTCGCCGCGGCCTTGCACTTTGTATCCGCCCAGCGTGTTGATCGCCTGTGGGGTCAGCCCGATATGCGCCATGACGGGAATGGACCGCGCGGTGAGAAAGCGGATGGTGTCGGCCATTGTGACGCCACCCTCAAGTTTCACCGCATCCGCGCCGGTTTCCCGCATCAAACGGGCGGCATTGCGAAACGCCTCAGCGGGGCTTTCTTCATAGCTGCCAAATGGCATGTCGATGACCATCATTGGCCGCGTCAGCCCCCGGCGCACGGCCGCCCCGTGCAGGCACATCATGTCCATCGTCACGCCCAGCGTATCGGGCAACCCGTGCAGCACCATGCCGACGCTGTCGCCGACCAGCACCACATCAACGTGGTCATTCATCATCTGCGCCATAGGCGTGGTATAAGCGGTCAGCGTCACAATCGGATCGCCGGTTTTCATGTCGCGTATATTTGATGGCGTCAGCGCCACCTGCTTGGCTGTTGCAGACATTGGTACCCCTCCCGTCGGGCTTATGGTCTTATGCGGACCCATGATCCTGTTCGCGGGCGCAATATAGATGCTGCGTTGCAGAAAATCAAAGGTCACGTTGCGGCCTGTTGGATTGGGGTGGTGTTTGACAGGCAAGGGTCAAACTGCGATAGCGCTATCATGCGTAGCGCGACACACCCCCCTCCCCAGCCGACAGAAAGCACCGCACAAACCGCGCGGCGCCTGCAGAGGAACGGTATTTTACTGCGCCTGTCAGCGGTCTTTTTAATGACCGGCATGTCGGCGGCCATTCATGCGGTGGCCGGTAAGGTGCCGGTGGGGCAGATCATGTTTTGGCGCGCGCTTTTCGCGATTTTGCCGATTGTGATCTATATGGTGATCCGCCACGAATTTCCCCACGCACTGACCACTCGCCGCCCGATGTTGCACCTGACTCGGGGGATTTTCGGCGCGATTTCAATGGCGTTGTCGTTTTTGTCACTCGCTTACCTTCCGGTCGCAAATGCCCAGGCGCTGGCCTATCTCGCGCCGGTTCTGGCGCTTCCCTTGGCGGTGATCTTACTGGGCGAGACCCTGACTCGCGCTGTTTTAATCGCCATCGGCATCTCATGTGCGGGCATGCTCGCCATGTTGTGGGAGGCATTTTCCCTGCCCGGCGAAGGCGCGTTGATCGGCATGGCGGCGGGGTTGGGATTTGCCCTGACGATGGCGTTTATGCGGGTGCATGTGCGGCGCATGACCTTCACCGAGCGCCCCTCCACCATCGCGTTTTCCTTTGCGGCGATTTCAGCCCTTGGCGGGGCAATGACCCTACCGTTTGGCTGGGTCACGCTGAACTGGAGCATGGTTGCGTGGCTTGCGCTGGCCGGAATTGTCGGCGGCATTGGGCATATTTTGGCGACCGAAGCGATGGCCCGCACGCCGGTCGCCGTGCTGGCCCCGTTTGAATTCACCGGCCTTATCTGGGCGCTTGGGTTTGATGCGCTGTTCTTTGGGCATTTGCCCGGCATGATGGGGTGGATCGGCATTTGCGCCATCACGACCGCCGCCCTTTTGGTCAGCTTTGCACCCCCCGCCACACGGCCCGCCGCTTGATTGTGACGTAACGCACAAAGCGTTCCCCGCGCCTGCCCCCCAGCTGCCTCTTGCTTTGCGCGCGCCCCTCGCGTTTCATACCGTCAGACCCTGGGCCGGACGCTGGGCCAGACCCAACAGGGCAAGAGGAGGATTATATGACACATCTCAAACTCACCGCCTGCGCCTTTGCGCTGATGGCGGGAACCGCGCTTGCGGGCAATGATGCGATCACGCTGGGCATGCAGCTTGAGCCGCCAAACCTTGGCCCAACCGGGGGGGCCGCTGCCGCGATTGATGAGGTGGTTTATGCCAATATTTACGAGGGTTTAACCCGTTTTGGCCCCGATGGCACCGTGATGCCGGGGCTGGCCAGCGCGTGGACTGTTTCTGATGACGGGCTGACCTATACCTTCACTTTGCGGGGGGGCGTTAAGTTCCACGATGGCACAGATATGAACGCCGATGACGTGGTGTTTTCACTGGACCGCGCGCGGGCTGAAGACAGCACCAATGCGCAAAAGGCGCTGTTTAAGGGCATCGAAAGCGTTCGGGCGGTGGATCCACTGACCGTCGAGATCACGCTCGATGCGCCCAATGGCAATTTCGCCTTTAACATGGCGTGGGGCGATGCGGTGATTGTTGCACCCGAAAGCATCCAAGACGCCGCGACCCATCCCGTCGGCACCGGGCCGTTTACGTTTAAAGAATGGGCCAAGGGCGATCATGTGACCATGACGCGCAACGACGCCTATTGGGGCGAGGCACCGGCGCTTGCCAGCGCGACATTCAAGTTCATCTCAGACCCCAACGCCGCTTTTGCCGCCGTGATGGCGGGTGACGTTGACGCCTTTCCGAATTTCCCTGCGCCCGAAACCCTTGGGCAGTTTGAGGCCGATCCACGCTTTCGCGTGATCGTCGGGTCGACCGAAGGCGAGACGATCCTGTCGATGAACAATAAGGCCCCGATGCTGAGCGATGTGCGCATCCGCAAAGCCATTTCCCATGCGATCAACCGTCAGGACATTATTGATGGCGCAATGTTTGGCTACGGCACACCAATCGGCACCCATTACGCGCCGCATCAACCGGCCTATGTGGATCTGACCGGGACCTCCGCTTATGACCCCGAGATGTCCAAAGCGCTGTTGGCCGAGGCGGCCCCAGACGGGTTGAAACTGCGCCTGATGCTGCCCCCGCCTGCCTATGCGCGCCGCGGTGGCGAGATCATAGCCGCCCAGCTTCGCGCCGTTGGGATCGAGACCGAAATCAGCAATCTGGAATGGGCGCAGTGGATTGAACAGGTGTTCAAAGGCAAGGATTTTGACCTGACCATCGTCAGCCACACCGAACCGGCCGACATCGGCATCTATGCGCGTCCCGCATATTATTTTCAGTATGACAATGCGGAATTTCAGGATCTGAATGCGACGCTGGAAACCACATCTGATCCTGCGGCGCGCACAGAACTTTTGGGCACCATGCAAAAGATGATCGCGCAGGATTACGTGAATGGCTATCTGTTTCAACTCGCCAAAACTGGCGTCGCCAATGCAAAAATCCAAGGGCTGTGGGAAAATGCACCGACCCAAGCCAATGACCTGACAGGGGTCAGCTGGGCCGAGTAAGCCAGGCAGAGAAAATGGAAAAGTCGGGACAATCATCGCCCGGCTTTTCCATCCTGAACAACCACTTAGGGGCGCTGCCCCTCGCGAGGCAAGCTCGCTCACCCCGCGGTATTTTCAGCAAGAAAAAGAACGTGCCGCTTTTTCTTGTGATAAATATCCCCGCCGGAGGCAACACACCGGGGCCACGCGATCAACGGCCAGAGTTTATAGGGCTTTAGCCGCCACAAGCGCGGCACGCCGTTTCAACATTGCCTCGCGCCAGGTGATGTAACTGACCGCTGACATGATCAGCGCGGCGCCCAGGATCACCCAGATATCCACGGCCTCGCCAAACAATGTCCAGCCCATGATCACCGCCCAGACGATCTGTAAAAACGCGACTGGCTGGGTGACGGACACCGGTGCCTCAGCAAAGGCGCGCGACATGGCGTAATGCCCGCTGGTGGCAAAGCCCGCGACGACAAAAAGCCACGCGTATTGCAGCGGCGAGGGCCAGACCCAGACTGCGTAGGCAAAGGGGATCAGCCCAATGGTCACGGTGATCGACATCATCGCCACCACCACGGCAGCGGACAGATCCGCGGACAGGCGTTTGGCAATCAGGTAAGATCCGCCCAGACCGATGGCGGTGAAGACCATCGCCAAATGGCCGGTGCCAAGCTCGCGCAGGCCCGGGCGCAGGATCACCAGCACGCCAAGAAACGCGACGGCAACGGCGGCCATGCGACGGTAAGAGAATGTCTCGCCCAGAAACACCGCGGCCCCAAGCATGACGTAAATCGGGTTGAGGTAGTTCATCGCCGTGACCTCTGCCACGGTGATCTGTGTCATCGCGTAGAACCAGCACAGCACCGCAATGGTGTGCACCACACCGCGCCCGACAAACAGCATCCAAGTGGTGCGGTCAAAGCGCGCGCGCATCAATTGCCCCAGCGCGGGGGCCACGAAAATCAAGCCAAACAGAAACCGCAAAAACGCCGCCTCAGCCGAGGGAAGCCCCTGCCCCACATGTTTTACAATCGCATTCATCGCGACAAACAAAAGGCCTGCGGAGAGCATCCAAGCCACGCCAAAAAGCGGGCGATGTGTGGGGGGGGCGGAAAATGTCATTGGGCGACATGATCCTAAATTGGATCCAAAAACAAGAGGCCCCAGCGTTTGCCGGGGCCCATTTCTATCTGCGGTCCACCATACGGCGGCTTAAAGCTGTGCCAGCACCTCGTCCGAGGCTTCGAAATTGGTGGTCACGCGCTGTACGTCATCGTCGTCTTCCAGCGCATCCACCAGTTTCATCAGCTTTTCCATGCCGTCCAGATCCAGCTCGGTCGACATGTTGGGTTGCCAGATCAATTTGGTGGATTCTGTTTCGCCCAAAGCTGCCTCAAGCGCGGTGGACACGTCGTTCAGATCGGTGTCGGCGCAGGTGATGCGGTGGCCGTCTTCGGTGGTTTCGCAATCCTCGGCACCGGCCTCAATCGCGGCTTCCATCACGGTGTCGGCGTCGCCCACGGAGGCGGGGTAAATCACCTCGCCCTTGCGGTCGAACATAAAGCCCACGGACCCGGTTTCGCCCAGATTGCCGCCGTTCTTTGAGAACGTCGAGCGCACGGTGCTTGCGGTGCGGTTTTTATTGTCGGTCATGGTTTCAACGATGACGGCGACACCATTCGGGCCGTATCCTTCGTAACGGATTTCGTCATAGTTTTCGGCATCGCCACCGATGGCCTTTTTGATCGCGCGATCAATCACGTCTTTGGGCAAAGATTGGCTTTTGCCCTCTTTCACGGCCATGCGCAGACGCGGGTTTTTATCCGGGTCCGGGTCGCCCATTTTCGCGGCCACGGTGATCTCTTTTGCCAATTTTGAAAAGAGCTTAGAGCGCAATTTATCCTGACGACCTTTGCGGTGCTGAATATTTGCCCATTTTGAGTGGCCCGCCATGGCGACCTCCATCTGCTTTACGTTCTATCTATCGGTTGCTGTGTTCAATACCGCAAGGCAGGGGCGAGGTTCAAGGTCCCATCAATTGGAGGGAACCTCCGCAACAAAATTTAAATTATATCTTGATTAGAGTAGCAACTTTGGGTAGATGCCCGTCATCTTATCATTAGCAAGCTTCACAAACGCTTACGCGTTACGAAGGATAAGACCGGCAGTGAGAAATTACAGTTTCCCACCGTCCGTACCGAAACCGGACATATGAGCAAACGCTCACCGGTTTCGGGTAGCTGCAGACAGTCATTAGACAACTCCTTTAATCAGCTTGCAGAGACAGGCTCTACTCCCCGAAAACGCACCATACGTCTTCGCCATCGAAGTCTCAGGAGCGTTAGAAGTGATGACGGGCATCTGAGTTGCAAAAAACACGAAGAGTTGTTCTAGTCAAGATTGAATCAATGGCAACGCACGCTAAATAAAGTATTGTTAACTCAAGTGAGAGAGGTTAGAGGAAATCCCGATTTAATTCTTTCATTAAATCAATACTTCATGCAATGTGATCTTCAAAGGGAGAGCACTATGGAAATTCCGAACAACATTCGGATACTTCTGGAAGAGACAATAAGACAAAAACTTTCCGAAGAAATCGTCCAAGATATCAAAATTGAATCAATTGAAGTTGATGAACTTGCATCTGAGTTGCGCATTATTATTAACGTGAGCACCGCTGTAGATCCGGCCAAAATGGCGCGTGGCTATTTTGGTCTGACTAACTTAGTACGCAAATCATTGGCAAAAGAAGACAGCGGTTTGGGGAGTTTGTTCCCAATTATCTCGCCAACATTTGGCCACGAGGTTCATGCCTGACAAATCACTCGCCCGATCTTTATTAAAGACGTGTTGGAAATTAGCACCTAAGCACGCAAAACGTGCCAATCAAGCGAACTTGAGGCGTGCTATCAGCACTGCTTATTTTGCGTCGTTCCATGCCTTAGCTAGAGTAACCGCTGATTGTCTGGTTGGAGCAAAAGGCCGCCCCAAAAATGCTTGGATCGAAGCGTATCGCGGCTTGGCTCATGGCCCATGCAAGAAAGCTTGCGAAGACGCCGCTAAGGTTTCTTTTCCTGACTGCCTCGCCGGATTCGCCGATATTTTCATCCAGCTCCAAGATGCAAGAAAGCGGGCCGACTACGATCCAACATACCGTCCAACATTGGAAGAAGCTCATTTCTTTATTGAGCTAGCTGATGTTGCGATCCACGCACTAAAGAGCGCAGAACGGTATGATAAAGTTGCTTTTTCCACATGGGTTTTGATAACTAGCCCCGGCGCTCAACAAGCTAGAAAAATAGTACGCGAAGGCGGAGCCAGAACGATACTTCAAGCTCCAGGTTAAGCCCGCTCATCCTTGGGCGAGCCCATCACCACATGGGTCACGATCTGATGTACCTGTGGCAGCGTGCCCAATTTGTCGGTGTGAAAAAGCTTATAGGACAGCAGATCCTCGGTCTCGATGCGCAGCAGATATTCCACCGTGCCGGTGATATTGTGGCACTCGCGCACCTCGTCAAACCGGCCAACCGCGCGTTCGAACCCTTCTTGCGCCGCTTTGGTATGATCGTTCAGCCCAACGGTCACGTAGGCCGCAAACCCCTGCCCCATCGCGGTGGGATCCAGCACCGCACGATAACCTTTGATCACGCCCGCGCGTTCCAATTCCTGCACCCGCCGCAGACAGGCCGAGGGCGACAGGCCCACACGATCCGCAAGCTCTGTGTTGGGCAGGCGACCGTCACGGGACAATTCTCGCAATATATTGCGGTTTATTTGGTCAATCTTCGTCATCAGTTGCAAAATTAGGCCCACACCGCGCAAGTTTGCAACCGCGCAGCGTGGATTTTGCACAAGAATAACCGAGCTAATGCTGATTTCACACAACTCTTGGACACGCCCATGCCGACCCTGATGCCACACGACCTGTTCACCGCTTTTGTGGCCTTTGCCTTTGTCTCCTCGATCACGCCGGGGCCGAACAACCTGATGCTCATGGCCTCTGGTGCGAATTTTGGCTTTCGCCGTTCGGTGCCGCATATGTTGGGCATTGGGCTGGGGTTTACGTTTATGATTGTGCTGGTCGGCGCCGGGTTGATGCAGATTTTCGACGCATTTCCCGTGAGTTACACGGCACTTAAGGTCGTGTCGGTGATGTATCTGACGTGGCTTGCGTGGAAAATTGCCCGCGCGGGCGAGCCGGGAACCGGGTCTTCTGGCGCCACCCCAATGAGCTTTCTGCAAGCTGCGGCCTTTCAGTGGGTGAACCCAAAAGCCTGGGCGATGGCGCTGACGGCGATCTCGGTTTATGCGCCGGGCAGGTCGATGCAGGCGGTGTTGGTTGTCGCGCTGATCTTTGGGCTGGTGAACCTGCCGTCGGTCTCCACTTGGACCATTTTAGGTCAGAAAATCCGCGTGATCCTGACCAACCCCACCCGGCTTCGCGTCTTTAATGTAACGATGGCGCTCTTGCTGATCGCGTCGCTTTTTCCTGTGATCACCGGCTAAAGGGGCGCGCGGTCACGCAAATTCCCCGCAGGTTTTCGCAAACTGGCGGTTTCCACACCCCGTCCGGCGCGCTATCCCTGTGACATGACCACAGATCAAATCATTCTCTTTTCGCTTTTCGGTGCCGTCTTTGCCATGCTGCTTTGGGGCAAATACCGCTATGACCTTGTTGCGTTTTCCGCGCTGATGCTGGGCGTCGTGTTGGGGGTTGTGCCCACCAAGGACGCGTTTTCCGGCTTTGGCCACCCGGCCACTTTGGTGGTGGCGCTGGTGCTGGTGGTGTCAGCCGGTTTGGTGCGATCTGGCGCGGTTTTTCTGATCACCCGCACATTGGTTGATGCGTCGCGATCCTTGGGCGCACATATCGCCCTGATGGGGGCCATTGGCGGCATTCTATCGGCGTTTATGAACAACGTCGCGGCGCTGGCCCTTTTGATGCCAGTGGACATGCAAACCGCACGCAAAGCGGGGCGCGCACCGGGGCTGTCGCTGATGCCGCTGTCCTTTGCGACCATCCTTGGCGGCATGGTCACGCTGATCGGCACACCGCCCAATATCATCATCGCCTCGATCCGTGGTGACGCCTTGGGCGAGCCGTTTCATATGTTCGACTTTGCCCCCGTGGGCGGGGTCACGGCGCTGGCGGGCCTGATCTTTGTGGCGCTCATCGGCTGGCGCCTGATCCCGCAACCCGAGGCTGGAAAAGACGGCGCGAGCGTGATGGAAGACGCCGGGCTTTATGTCGCCGAACTGACCGTACCAGAGGATAGCAAACACATCGGCAAACGCCTGAAAGACCTCGTGGAAACGGCCGAGAAAAACGACGTGGCGATCCTAGGCTTAATCCGCAATGGGGCACGCCGTTACGGCACCCAGCGCAACACCAAACTGGTCGCAGGCGACACATTGGTGCTTGAGGCCCGACCCGAAGCTTTGGACGAGTTTCGCGCCGCCCTGTCACTGGCTTTTGCCGAAGAGAAACGTCAGGACAACCTGACCGCAGAGGGCGCAGGCCTGTCAAAAATCGAAGTCGTGGTGCCGGATAATTCCCGCATCTCCGGCAAGACCGCTCAGGCGATTGGGCTGAATTGGCGGCGGAATACGGTGCTGATGGGCATCTCGCGCGCGGGGAAACGCGTCACCCAGCAAGTGCGCAAAACCGAGGTCCGCCCCGGTGACATTCTTCTGCTTCTGGTCCCTGCAGGCAAAGAAGCGGACGTGGCCGAATGGCTCGGTTGTCTGCCGCTGGCCGAACGTGGGTTGACCGTCACGCAAGATGAAAAGGTCTGGTTGGCGATCTCAATGTTCGCGGGTGCCGTGGCCGCCGCCAGCTTTGGCCTGATCTATTTGCCCGTGGCTTTGGGCCTTGTGGTGATCGGCTATGTGCTGACCAAAATCATCCCCCTGTCCGAGATGTACACCCATATCGAATGGCCGGTTGTGGTGCTCTTGGGGTCAATGATCCCGCTGGGGGCCGCCCTTGAAACCTCGGGCGGCACCGAATTGATCGCGGGGACCTTGGTGACCTTGACCGAAGGCATGCCCGCTTGGGCGGTTCTGACCGTGTTGATGATCGTGACCATGACCTTGTCAGATGTCTTGAACAACACCGCCACCACCATTGTCGCCGCCCCCGTGGGCATCCAGATGGCGCAGGCTTTGGGTAAGAACCCTGACCCTTTTCTGATGGCGGTTGCCGTGGCGGCGAGCTGTGCGTTCCTCACCCCGATTGGCCACAAGAACAACACGTTGATCCTGGGGCCGGGCGGATACAAATTTGGCGATTACTGGCGCATGGGACTGCCGCTCGAACTGCTGGTTGTCGCCGTGTCCATCCCCGCCATTCTGGTCTTTTGGCCGCTTTGAAACATCTCCAGTTTTCTTGCCTCCGGCGGGGATATTTAAAGCGTTTCGCCCAAAACCGGTGATTCTGGTTTTTCTCGAAACGCTTTAGGGAAAGAGGAAAAGCGCGCCTGCCTTCCTCTTTCTAAAAATATCCCAGGGTGAGCGCACCGCGCGAGGGGCAGCGCCCCTTCTTAATAATGACCTTTATAACGGCCAGATGAACGGAATGATGGCGGATGCCAAAATCCCGATAGAGATATTGAGCGGAATGCCGACCCGCAGGAAGTCTGAGAATTTATAGCCCCCCGGGCCGTACACCAGCGTGTTGGTCTGATAGCCGATCGGGGTCGCAAAACTGGCCGATGCGGCCACCATCACCGCAACCACCAGCGGGCGCGGATCAAGGCCCAACGCTTGCGCCAAGCCAATCGCAATGGGTGTCACAACCACCGCCACCGCGTTGTTGGACACCAGTTCGGTCAGCACGGAGGTCAGCAGGTAAATTGCCCAGATGATCAGAAACGGCGGCAGTTTTCCCATCACTGGGGCGAGAGCATTTGCAATCATCGCCACCGCGCCCGAATGCTCCAATGCCGCCCCTATCCCCAGCATGGAAAAGATCAAGACGAGAAGTCGCCCATCCACCGCGCCGAAAGCCTCGTCCGCATCAATACAACGCGTGACCAAAACCAGCGCCACAGCCAGCACCGCGAGCAGGAAAATCGGCGCAACGCCAAGGCCCGCGAGAACCACAAGGCCGAACAGGCCCGCGACAGCTACGGGGGCGTGACCCCGGCGGAATTCGCGTTCAGAGGGGTGCGAGACATCGATCAGCTCCATCTCTTGCGCAAGGCGGCTGAGGTCTTCGGGCGCGCCTTCAAGCAGCAGGGTATCACCAACTTTCACCACCAGGTCGTCCAACTGGCGGCCAATGTTTTGGTTCTTGCGGTGAACGGCCAAGGGATAGACCCCAAACCGGCGACGCAGACGCATTTTGCCCAGCGCTTTGCCGACCATTTTACAGCCCGGCGTGATCAACACTTCGACCGTGGTGGTTTCCACCGCCGACACCTGATCCACGCGTTTCAGGCTTTTGTTGCGTTGCAAAGACAACAGTTCGGTCATCGCGGTGCGCAACACCACCCGGTCACCGACCTGCAATGTCACTCCGGTCAAATCACGGCGCAGCGACAGATCGCCCCGCACCACATCCACCAGACGCACACCTTCGCGTTTAAAGAGTTGCACGCCCGTAACTTCGCGACCGATGAGGTTGCTGTCGGGCGGGATCACCGCCTCTGTAAAGAACTTTTTGCGCGATTTATCCCCCCCCAGAAGGGACGCCATTGACGTACGATCGGGCAGGATATTGGGCGCAATGAAGTAAAGATACACCATGCCCCAAGCGACCAGAATGATCCCCAGAGGGGTCACCTCAAAGATCGAAAACGGCTCAAGCCCATTGGCGCGGGCCACCCCATCGACCAGCAGGTTGGTTGAGGTACCGATCAGGGTGAGCGTGCCGCCAAGAATTGCACCATAAGACAATGGTATCAATAACTTAGATGCCGACTTCCCGATCTTTTTGGCCAATTGCACAAAGACCGGAATCATCACAACAACCACCGGGGTATTGGACACAAAGGCAGAAGACACCACCACAAACCCCATCAAAGACGCCAGCGCCAGCATCGGGTTTGTCTCAGCTTGTCGTTCGGCAATTTGGGTGAACCATTGAAGCGCGCCTGTGCGCACCAAGGCGCCCATCACAATGAACATTCCCGCGATGGTCCAGGGCGCCGGGTTGGACAGCACCGCCAGCGCTTTGTCATACGGCAAGATCCCAGTGACCAACATCACCGCCACCCCCGCAATCGCCACCACTTCGGTCGGAAACGTTTCGCGGACAAACAGCGAAAACATGCCAACAACAACCAAAAGGGACACCGCCGCCTGCGCGGTCTGGCTCAACTCAAAAACGCCCATCATATAATCTTACCACCTGTCTTTTCAGTAGTTTTGCCAATTGCGAGCGCGCGGGGCAAGCGTGCAAATGGGGCGCAAGGGCCTTATGCGGCCTCGGATGCGGTGTTTTCTGCGGAATCGTGTGGCTGTACCAAGAACAGCCCGATGAACATGACGCCAAGCGCAACCCAGACCCAGCCGCCATAGCTTTCCCCCAGCAAGATCATCGCCCAAAGCACGCCAAACCCGGTCACCAGATAGCTGACTTGGGCGGCAAATGTGGCGCCTGCGCGCCCGACCAGCCAGACATATGCGGAATAGACACAGGCATGCAGGGTGGAGTTTGCGATGATCAAAACCTTGGGCAAATCCCACGCGGTGAACGGATCAATCCAGGCGTCTGTGGCAAGCGTCATGCCTATAGCCAAGCATGCACCGATCAGCGACGCACCCGCGAGGGTTTGGATCGGGTCCAACCCCGCCGTGCCCCATTTCGCGACGACATTGCCCTCGACCCCATAAAGAAACGGCGCAATCAGCGCGACGGCGATCCACACCCAAGCCCCAGCCGGCAAGTGCGCCTGTGGTCCAGCAAGGATCACCACGCCAATCAGCCCCGCCAAAAGGCCCAAGACCCGCTTGCCCTCGAACCTCTCGTTGCCAAGAAGCAGCGCGATGGGAAAGGCGAACATCGACACCGATGCGATAATGATCGACATAATCCCCGCAGGCAGATGCAAAAGCGCGGTGTAACTGGCGACATTCGGCAGCAGCGTCCCGGTGAGCGCAATAAAGAGGTAAAGCGCAATGTGTCGCGGCGCAAAGCGCAGCGGTTTGCCGCGCGCATAGGTCAGTGTTCCAGGGACAATTGCGCCGATCACCATCTGCCAGAGGATAATCCCAAACGGGCGGTACCCTGCGTCGACAATAGGTTTGGCGATCACGCCGCTCAGCCCCCAACCGGCGCCCATCAGCACCAAAAGGCCGAGCAGGCGGATCTGGGTCATAGGCCGTCTAAGGGGGTGGATTGCATCAAGCGACCACCTTCACGCACCATCTGAACCTTGGTGGCAAGCCCCGTGCGATCGTCGGTTTCCACATAAAGGCCCGACAGGGTGGCATCGCCATTTGCAGGCTCAAACCGGCCCTTGACCATGCCCGTGATAAAGCGGCGCATCGGCTCTTCTTTGTGCATGCCAATGACCGAGTTATAATCCCCGCACATACCCGCATCCGATTGAAACGCCGTACCTTTTTGCAAGATCTGCGCATCCCCCGTGGGCACATGCGTGTGGGTGCCGACCACGACCGAGGCCCGCCCGTCGCACCAATGACCCATCGCCATCTTCTCAGATGTCGCCTCGCAATGCACATCAATCAGCGCCGCCTGAACCGCACCGCCAAGGGGGTATTTGCGCAATACCGTATCGACGGCCGAGAACGGATCATCAAAGGCGCGCTTCATAAAGACCTGCCCCAGAACCTGTGCCACCAAAATCTTGCGCCCGCGCCCGTCGGTGAACACCTGTGCCCCCGTGCCCGGCGCGCCTTTGGCAAAATTCAGCGGACGAATAATGCGCTTGTCCTGCTCGCAAAAGGTCAGCATGTCTTTTTGATCAAACGCGTGATCGCCCAAGGTGACCACATCCGCGCCCGCGTCAAACAACCCCTTTGCATGCGAGCCTGAAAGCCCGTGCCCCGAGGTGGCATTCTCGCCGTTCACAACCACAAAATCCAACTTCCACGCCTCGCGCAATTTCGCAAGCCGCTCCGTCACCGCGCGCCGTCCGGCCCGCCCCATTACATCGCCAAGAAAGAGTATTTTCATGCCCATAGCCCTAGGACGATTGCCATAAAAGAGCAAGGGGCGCCGAGGACGCCGAACGCAGATCTTTTTCTTGCTTAAAATACCTTCGCCGAAGGCACAAAATCAAGGACACGCTCCGTTAGAACCGGATCACGCCCTCATCCGTCACGATCATGTCAAGCGGCTGGTCTGTGGGTTCCAATGGCAACCCCTCAGCCTCTTGCGCACCATACGCATAGCCAATCGCCAGCGTCGGGCGTTTGGCGCGCAGCCGTTCCAGCGTGCGGTCGTAAAACCCACCGCCATAGCCCAATCGCCCGCCGTTTCGGTCAAAGCTGACCAAAGGCACCACCAGCACTTCTGGCTCGAAAAACTCTAATTCCGCAGGGACTTGCGCACCGAACGGTCCATCAACCAACTGGCTATCAGGGCGCCACTTGGCAAATTTCAGCGGCTGACCGGCGGCCTCAATATATGGCACACCAATCGTCGACCACGCCGCCATCGCCGCCATAGCAGGCAGCGGATTAATCTCGGTTCGGATCGGCATATAGCCCGCCATTGGCACCGATTTATGCTCGGTCAAAACACCCAGCAAATGCGCCACACCAAGGGCGGACCGCACCTCGGAATGCGCCTCTTTGCGCCGGGCAAAAGCCGCCTTGCGCGCCTGTGCTTTTTGAAATGTCAGATCCGTCATAAGAGCATCACCGCCGCCAATCCAAGGAATGCAAAAAACCCGACCACATCCGTGACCGTGGTCACAAATGCGCCGGATGCCAGCGCGGGGTCAACGTCCAACCGCTCCAGCGTTACGGGGATTATAATCCCGGCCAAACCCGCGACCACAAGGTTCACGACCATCGCCACACCAATGACGACACCCAGGATCGGCGTGCCAAACCAGAGGATGCCAATCACCCCCATAACCCCGGCAAATATCACCCCATTGATCAATCCCACGGCCGCCTCGCGGCGGATCACCCGCCAGACGTTGGCCGAGGTCAAATCCTTTGTCGCCAGCGCGCGCACCGCCACGGTCAGGCTTTGCGTGCCCGCATTGCCCCCCATCGACGCCACGATGGGCATCAGCACCGCAAGGGCGACAAATTGGGTGATCACCGCATCAAATTGCGCAATCACCAAAGACGCAAGGATCGAGGTCACAAGGTTGACCGCAAGCCACGGAAAACGGCGTTTGGTGGTATCCACCACCCGGTCCGACAGGTTGCTTTCGCCGACACCGGCCAGACGCAGAATGTCTTCTTCGTGTTCCTCATCCAGAATGACCATCGCATCATCAATGGTGATCACCCCCACCAACCGATCGCTCGCATCCACAACAGGGGCGGAAATCAGGTGATATTGGTTGAACGCATAGGCCACCTCGGCCTCGTCCTGAAGCACGGGAATGGTGCGAAAGCTTTCTTCGACAATCGCGGTCATCGCCAGTTCGCGCGGGCTGCCCATCAGCCGGCCAAGGGTGACATAGCCAATCGGGCGCATGCGCGGGTCGACCAGAATTACATGGTAAAACTGTTCGGGCAGGTCGTCTTGATTGCGCAGAAAATCAATGGTTTGCCCGACATTCCAATGCTCGGGCGCCACCACAAGTTCGCGCTGCATCAACCGGCCCGCGGATTCTTCGGGATAGGTCAGCGATTGTTCAACCACGACCCGATCGTCATCATCGAGCGCGTCCAAAACGGCTTCGGTCTGCGGCTGATCAAGGTCTTCGATCAGGTCAACAACGTCATCCGTTTCCAGCTCGCGCACCGCTTCGGCCAGAACCTCTGGCGCCATCGCATCCACGACATCTTCGCGCAGCCCTTCGGCCAGTTCGGACAGGATGTCGCCATCGAATTCACGCCCATACAGCTGCACCAACATGGTCCGCTCGTCGTCGTGCAACTGTTCCATAAGGTCGGCGATATCGGCCGGGTGCATTGGATCGAGAAGCTCAGCCAAGGCAACGGGATCTTCGGCCTCAAGCGCGGCTTTGATCGGGCGAAATGTATCGCGATCCAGCTCGTAATCGCCGTCTTCGGGCAGCGCGTCGTCGTGTTCTTGGTCATCCAGCATGGCGCGGCCCTCCTGTTGGTTCAACGCGACCATAGGACAAGCCTGCCGCCAAGTGAACCGGACAAAGTGATTGCAGCGTTAATTTTCCGCGCGTAGTCTACCCCTTGGAAATTGTTAACAATGAGAGCGTCATGCACATCCTGTTGGGTCAGACCCTGTCCTTTACATCGGATCCGTTTAAATCCGCCCCGGCCGAGGCCGCCACCCATCACAGCACGGGGGCCGTGGCCATTGACGGCGGCACGATCATCGCCGTTGGCGCGGCCCAAGACATTCGCGCCGCTTATCCCGACGCAGAGGTGACGGATTATGGCAAGGCGTTGATTTCACCGGGCTTTGTCGACGCCCATGTACATTACCCGCAAACCGCGATGATCGCATCCTGGGGCAAACGGCTGATTGATTGGTTGAATTCCTATACGTTTCCCGAAGAAAGCCGCTTTGTTGATCCGGCTTATGCCGATCAGATCGCAAACAGCTATTTTGACCTTGTGACGGCGGCGGGCACCACCACTACGGTCAGCTATTGTACCATTCACCCCGCAAGCGTGGACGCCTATTTTGGGGCGGCCCAAGCGCGGGGGCTGCGTGTTTTGGGCGGCAAAACCTGCATGGATCGCAACGCACCCGACACATTGATCGACACCGCAACTTCCGCCTATGACGACAGCAAACGCCTGTTGGAAAAATGGCACGGCGTGGACCGGATCTCTTATGTGATCACACCGCGTTTCGCCCCGACATCCACCCCTGAACAGCTAGAGGCCCTTGGCGCCCTGTGGCGTGAACACCCCGAGGTGTTGATGCAAACCCACATCTCTGAACAGCATGAAGAGATCGCTTGGGTGCAGGATCTGTTCCCCGAAAGCCGCGATTATCTGGATGTTTATGAACGCTTTGGCTTGGCCGGAAAAGGCGCGCTGTTTGGCCATGCAATCCATCTGACCGAACGGGAACGCGATAAGATTAAAGACATGGACGCAAGCCTGATCCACTGCCCCACCTCAAATATGTTCATCGGCTCTGGCCTGTTTGACATGGCCGGGTTGATGGAGGTGGGCCACCGCATTGGTCTGGCCACAGACACCGGCGGCGGGTCGAGCTTTTCGATGCTGCGCACCATGGCCGCCGCTTACGAAGTTGGTCAACTGTCCGGCACCGCATTACATCCCGCACAGCTTTGGTGGCTCGCCACCGCAGGATCGGCAAATGCGCTGCATCTGGGCGACACCATCGGAACCTTGGCGCCGGGCTATGACGCGGATATTGCGGTGATTGACCTGTCCTCGACCCCCGCGATTGCCCAGCGATCCGCGCGCGCAGAAGATCTGTGGCAGGCGCTGTTTCCCACCATCATGATGGGCGACGACCGGGCGATTACATCGGTGTGGGCGGGCGGCAAAAAGCTGTTTTAAAGCCCCGACTTTAGCCCATCAATCCCAGCGCCAGCCGGTTTTGATGGGCCACAAGCGCGCCCATATCCACCGTTGTCACCTGTCCGTCACGCACAATCTGACGCCCTTCGACAAACAGATCCCGCACCCGGCGCGGCCCGGCCAAAACTAGTGCTGCAGGATCCCAGGACCCAGCACTTTCAATGGTCGAAATGTCCCAGATTGCAATATCCGCGCGCTTGCCAACCGCGAGCTGGCCCAGATCAGACCGACCCAGCACCTCAGCCCCGCCGCGCGTGGCAATCTTTAACGCCTCACGGGCCGACATTTTGTCCGCGCCATGCGCAACACGCTGCAACAACATCGCCTGGCGCGCCTCATCCATCAGATTGCCCTGATCGTTAGAGGCCGATCCGTCCACGCCAAGCCCAACCTTCACCCCGGCGTCCCGCATTTGACGCACAGGTGCGATGCCCGACCCAAGGCGACAGTTTGAACAAGGGCAATGGGCCACACCCGTTGAAGTATTTGAAAACAGGTTGATTTCACGGCTGTCCAGTTTTACGCAATGGGCGTGCCAGACGTCATCACCAACCCATCCCAGTTCTTCGGCGTATTCACCGGGGCGACAGCCAAACTGCGCCTGAGAATAGGCAATGTCCTCATCATTTTCCGCCAGATGTGTGTGCATCATCACGCCCTTATCACGCGCCAAAAGGGC
Source organism: Aliiroseovarius lamellibrachiae (assembly GCF_018599245.1). Taxonomy (GTDB): domain Bacteria; phylum Pseudomonadota; class Alphaproteobacteria; order Rhodobacterales; family Rhodobacteraceae; genus Aliiroseovarius; species Aliiroseovarius lamellibrachiae. The sequence goes on along the minus strand of NZ_JAHEVJ010000001.1, from coordinate 136,014 downwards.
GGCATCCCGCATTAGATCGCGGGTCACGGAAAAGGGCGAACAGGGGGCGACGCCAACCCGGCACATCGACCCTTCGCTGGGGTCATGGAAGGCATCAATCACACGGATGCAATCTTCTAAAATGGCAGGTTCGTTTTGTACCAGTAGATCTGGCGGCAACCCACCGCCGCTTTCGCCAATTGACATCGCCCCGCGTGTGGGATGAAAACGCAGCCCGACCTCTTTCGCGCCGTCAATTGTGTCCTCAAGACGCGCGCCGTTGGGATAGAGATACAGGTGGTCTGAGCTGAGCGTGCAGCCCGACAGCGCAAGTTCGGCCAATCCAACCATCGCCGAGACGCGCATTTCTTCGGGGCCAAACCGCGACCAAATCGGATAGAGCGTTTTCAGCCAGCCAAACAACAGCGCATCCTGCCCACCGGGCACCGCGCGGGTGAGGGTTTGGTAAAGGTGGTGGTGGGTGTTCACGAGGCCGGGGGTCACCACCGCCTGATCCGCAAGCACCAGTTCGGAGCGGCCCGTTTCCAAGCCAGTTCCAATTTCGGCAATCACGCCATTTTCCAGCCGAATATCAACGCCTTGCAGCTCTTCTTCGGCATCATTCATGGTCAGCGCCACCTGCGCATTGCGAATGAGAAATGAGGGGTCGAGATGGGTTTTTAACATGCGGTGCCTCCTGCAGCCCATTTCGGAGACAACGAAAAGGCGCGACAGAAAGGGCAAAGGACTCGCGCCGTGAGAGATTGCCACATCTTCAGCGCAGATCGCAAGGGGTTACGCTTTGGACAGGACCTCGAGGGCGGCTTGGTGGATCTGGGCGTTGGCGGCGGCAACCACCCGTCCGCCGTTGTGCGCCGGGCCGCCCTGCCAATCGGTCACGACCCCGCCTGCGGCCTGAACCACGGCCATTGGACCTTGGATATCGTACGCTTGCAGGCCCGCTTCGACCACCAAATCGACCTGTCCCGAGGCCACCAAAGCATAGCCGTAACAATCCATTCCGTACCGCGTCAGGCGGGTTTTTGCGGCGAGGTCATGAAAGGCGCGGCCTTCGGCTTCGCTGCCCACTTCTGGAAAGGTGGTCATGATTGTCGCCTCTGACAAAGGTCGCGGCGCATGGGTTTTCAAGGGGCGGCGCCCCATTGGGCCATCCACCCAAGCCGCGCCAAAGCCGCCAAAAAAGCGTTCTTTAATATAGGGTTGGTCGATGATGCCAAGCGTGGGTCCGTCGGGGCCACCAACGGCAATCAACACGCCCCATGTTGGTGCGCCTGAAATAAACGCCCGCGTGCCGTCGATGGGATCAAGCACCCAAGTCAGCCCAGAGGTGCCTTCGGACTGGCCGAATTCTTCGCCAAATATCCCGTCATCCGGGCGCCATTTGGCCAGAAGGGACCGCATGGCTTTTTCTGCCGCGCGGTCCCCTTCTGTCACCGGATCAAATCCGGCTTTTAGTTTATTGTCCGCATCAAGATCGTCGGTGCGGAAATAGGGTAAAATGGCCTGTCGCGCCGCATCGGCCAAGGCTTCTGCGACACGCTTAAGCTCATCTTCGGTCGTTTTATCAAGCGTGCTCATATCCGGCTCTTTCCGCGAAATGCTAAGGTGCCTTCGCGATAAGAGGCCAGACAAGCGGCGTCAAGATCATGCAGCGTCAGAAAGGACGCGGGCAAGTTCAAACAGACGACGGCGCTGGTTCTCGGGAATTGAGTAATAGCTGCGCACCAGTTCCAATGCTTCCTTATCTGCAAGGATGTCACTGGGCAGGTTCTGTTCGTTCTGGTCCGAATTCGAATGTTCCAAACCTTCGAAGTAGAACCCGATCGGCACGGACAATGCGGACGAGATGTCCCAAAGGCGCGATGCTGAAACCCGATTCATACCGGTTTCGTATTTTTGAATTTGCTGAAACTTGATACCAACTTTTTCAGCCAGCTGTTGTTGGGTCATACCAACCATCCAACGACGATGGCGGATACGCTTCCCGACGTGTACATCCACGGGATGTTTCATCAGCGTGCTCCTCGTTACTAAGATTGCGTGATCCCCACAAACCACGGCCGACGCCACAACCACAACCTGTCTTTTTGGGTAGTGAGAACAACTCACGGCGTTGTGACTGTCTATGTTTTCTTAGGAATACGGCATCAAGTACCGGATTTTTCTGCGATAAATGCCCATTGTGGAATGCAATCTAAGCGTGTTTTGCATTTTGCGAATCTTACGTGCCTGCGGTTGTACGCTCAAATGTGATCAAATTTGGCAGAGATCCGCCGATCCCCCTCGCACCACAGCGCCAATCCCGGTAATATCTCTCGAAAATAGGGGGCATTATGCGCGCAGTTCAGATCACCGATCATTCCGGCACACCCAAGTTGGCACAGATTGACAGACCAACGCCACAATCGGGAGAGGTGTTAGTTAACATTGCGGCCTGCGGGCTGAATTTCGCTGACCTTTTGATGTCACAGGGAAAATATCAAGAACGCCCGGCATTGCCGACGGTTTTGGGGATGGAGCCTGCGGGGCGGATTGAGGCGCTTGGTGCCGATGTCGAATCGCTGAGGCCGGGGGATCGGATCGCCGTGTTTTCAGGCCAAAACGGGCTGGCGGATTACGGTGTCTTTGCGGCCAATCGCTGTGTTCCTTTGCCGGACAACATGGATTTTATCGACGCCGCCGCCTTTCAAATCGCTTATGGCACCAGCCATGTCGCGCTGGACTATAAAGCCCGCCTGCAACCCGGGGAAACCCTGTTGGTTCTGGGGGCCGCCGGGGGGGTTGGCCTGACGGCGGTTGAGATCGGCAAACTGATGGGCGCCACGGTGATTGCCTGTGCGCGCGGCGCGGAAAAATTGGCAATTTGCAAAGAGGCCGGCGCCGACCATGTGATCGACAGCGAAACGCAAGATATACGAGAGGTTGTAAAATCGCTGGGCGGGGCGGATGTTGTCTATGACGCCGTGGGGGGCGATCAGTTTGAGGCGGCCTTTCGCGCCTGCAATCCAGACGCGCGGGCATTGCTGATTGGCTTCGCCAGCGGCAAGCTGCCACAAATCAAACCCAACCATATGCTGGTCAAAAACATCTCGGTGATTGGGCTTTATTGGGGGGCATATTTAAATTTCCGCCCCGAAGTGGTCACCGACAGCATGCGTCAATTGTTTGCTTGGTATGCGGCCGGAAAGCTGAAACCCCATGTCAGCCACACCCTGCCGCTGGATCAGGCGCTGGATGCGCTTGATCTTTTGCGCAGTCGGAAATCCACCGGCAAGGTTGTGGTGACGATGGGCTAAGACGCGCGCCGTTACAAATCCACATAGGCGGTGCGAATCATGGTCAGCAGGTCGTTGGACGCCTGATCAGACACGCTTTTGGCAACATAAAGATTCACGCTGGTTGTTTTCAGCTCTGGCAAGCTACCGCCATGGTCCACCACTTCAAGCTGGCTCGAGGTGGTGCCATCGATCACCGCATGGACGGCGAGGTCGGCCGACAGGGAGGCCTCGATTGTGCGGGTCGAATCACTTTCAACCGCCATTTCCCACGGGATATTGGCCGCGTCCAAGGCCTGTTGCACCCCGGCGCGGAAAATACAGCCATGTTCAAAGGCCAACCGCAGGGGGCGCACCTTATAGGCTTGTCCGCCCGGCGCACCGACCCAGACCAGGGGCAAACGTGTCAGGGTTTCGCCGTCGCCATCCACCGAATCCTCGGTGGTTAGGATGATGTCGCATTCGCCGCGCTTGAACATCGATTTCAACCGGCTTGTATAGGACGAGATCAGCTGGACCTTCATCCGCGGATATTCCGCATGGAAGGCTTTTAAGATCTTGGGGATCGCCGGATACACGACATCGGCAGGCACCCCCACCACGATCTCCCCCTCATAGGCATGATCGGTCAGCCGCGAGAACACTTCGTCATTCAGATGCAGCATCCGGCGCGCATAGCCCAGCAATTGCTCGCCATCCGCTGTCAGACTGACCCCACGCCCGGAGCGATCAAGCAGGGATCGGCCAAGGCTTTCCTCCAGCCGCTTCAGTTGCATCGACACGGCCGATTGGGTGAGGTTCAAAAGACCGGCGGCCCGTGTCACCCCGCCCGCATCCGCGACAGTGGCAAAGCTGCGCATTGCTGTCATGTCCAAATTTCTTGGCATATCACCCTCCGTGATGAATCAGCTCAAAAACATTCATTTTTTTTATTGATCGCATTCCTGCATAAAGATCAAGAATTGTGATGCTAGCGGGTCAAATGATCCGCTTCAAGAAAGGAGAGAGAAGATGACTGCAGTAATTTGTACCAATACACCGACCCACAAAATGAGCTTCTCGCCGCTCAACTGGATCGTGAACGCGCTGGACATCCGCCGTGAACGCAAGGCCCTGAGCGCCCTGAGTGATGCACAGCTTGACGATATCGGCCTGAGCCACGCCCAAGCCCAGCAAGAAGCCACCAAACCGATTTGGGATGTTCCATCTCATTGGGTGTGCTGAGCGCACAGCGCAAAATCCCGCGTATAACCCTTGAATAACCAGCCGTCCTTGCCAATATATGTGCAAAGGGCGGCTTTTTCATGAAAGCCGCCGCAACAGGTTTGCAGGAGGCTGAATATGGCTCAATTTGACACGATCCGCGCAGGTGCTGGCACACGCGCCGCGATTGACGAGGGTCTTCGCGCCCATATGAATAAAGTATATGGCACCATGTCGGTCGGTCTTTTGATCACCGCCTTGGCAAGCTGGGCGATTGCTGGCCTTGCGGTCACATCTGACCCATCGGGCGCCACCGCAATGATCCGCGAAGGTCAATATCTGACCGGCCTGGGGCAAGCGCTTTACGCCTCGCCGCTGAAATGGGTTGTGATGTTTGCGCCATTAGCGATGGTTTTTGCCTTTGGCGCTGCGATCGGCCGCCTGTCCGCCTCTGGTGCACAGCTGTTTTTCTACGCTTTTGCGGTTCTGATGGGCCTGTCGATCAGCTCGATCTTCCTGGTGTTCACCGGCGTCTCAATTGTGCAGACCTTCCTGATCACCGCAATCGCTTTTGCGGGCCTTAGCCTTTATGGCTACACCACCAAGCGTGATCTGGGGCCTTTGGGCACCTTCCTGATCATGGGTCTGATCGGCATTATCATTGCGTCGATTGTGAATATCTTCATCGGGTCCTCGATGATCCATTTTGCGATCTCTGTGCTGGGTGTGCTGATTTTTGCCGGCCTCACCGCCTATGACACGCAGAAGATCAAGAACGATTACATCGCGCATGCACATGCTATGGACAGCGAATGGCTGGCGAAATCGGCCATCATGGGGGCGTTGAACCTCTATCTCGATTTCATCAACCTGTTCATGTTCCTGCTTCAGTTCCTTGGCAACCGCGAGTGATCTGAACGGACACAAAAAATTCAAAAGGCCGGTCATTGCGACCGGCCTTTTTTTATGCTGATGTGGGTCCGTGTCTATGCTTCTTGAAATGCTCGCAAAACTCTTACTGATGCCGCTTTTGACGGCACAGGCGTTGCGCGCACGTAAAACAGCCACCGAATTGCCCGAACCGATTGGCCACCGGTCGGGCCTGTCGGGCAATGGCTCCACCCTGCGCCTGCTTATCGTCGGTGACAGCTCTGCGGCAGGTGTTGGGGCCAAACGCCAGTCCGAAGCCCTCTCCGGCCAGCTGGTGGGGGCACTCGCGTCTTCACACCGTGTCGAATGGCGGTTAATTGCCAAAACCGGGGCAACAACACGCTCTGCCTGCCCTTTGCTACGCGCACAAACCCCATCACAAATGGATGTGGCCCTTGTGGTGTTGGGGGTGAATGACATCACCAGCCAGATCCCGCTAGAGCGTCTGTTGCGCCTGCGCGCCGCCCTTTACGCGCATCTGCGCCACGAATGGGGCGTCAAACGCGTGATCGCAACCGGCATTCCGCCAATTGAAAAATTCCCACTGCTGCCCAACCCGCTGCGCTGGGTGCTCAGCCTTCAGGCCCACCGATATGACCGCGCGCTGTATCAACAAGCGCAAGAGCTGAATGTCGATTACATGCCCTTTGATGTGCCCCTGTCGCCTGAAATGATGGCTTCTGATGGCTTTCACCCCGGCCCCAACACCTATTACCTGATGGGTCAGCGCATCGCACAGCAAATCCTGCACAATTGATCGTGGCCCCGCCACGCCGAAACAAAAAAAGCCGCCCCAAATGGGACGGCCTTTTTTCGCAAAGTCAGCAGATCTTACTTGATCTTGCCTTCTTTATATTCGACGTGCTTGCGCACAACCGGGTCATACTTACGCACAACCATTTTCTCGGTCATGGTGCGTGCGTTTTTCTTGGTCACGTAGAAGTGGCCGGTATCCGCGGTCGAGTTCAGGCGGATTTTAATTGTGGTCGGTTTCGCCATGTTGCTAGCTCCTCATCGGGCACAACATGGCCCGGGTCAATCTTGAACCCGCCTTGTAGCGGTCCTGCCTGCCGAGTCAACCGCAAAGCCCGTGTTTTCACCACCACCCCTCTTTTTCTTGCCAAAAATATCTCGGGGTGAGCACGAAGTGCGAGGGGCAGCGCCCTTTTCGCGACAAATCACGGCATAAAAGAATCAAAAAGAATAACGCGGACGGCCTATAAGCCGGATTTTGTCTGGGTGTTACCACCCTCGATGACCATTCCTCTAGGATGCCTGTTACCAGACACCTCAAGCTGCCAACCCGAATCTGCAGGGGCCAAGGCAGCCCCGGAACTTGCGTTCCTAGCGATTCCTATTTGGCATTGCTCCCGGTGGGGCTTGCCGTGCCGCATTTGTTGCCAAACGCGCGGTGGGCTTTAACCCCACCGTTTCACCATTGCCCCTGACATGCGGGGGCTGTCTCTTCTCTGTGGCGCTGTCCCTTGGGTTTCCCCAGCCGGGCGTTACCCGGCACCGTTGCCTTATGGAGTCCGGACTTTCCTCGCGTCATAGGCAAGCATGCTCGCCCAGTAACCCGCGGCCATCCAGCCATCCGCGTTCGCATGACTTAGGTGATGTTCTGTGGGGGTTCAACTGGAAAGCGCGCGGCGAGATCCGCAAGGGTCGCCATGTCGGCATCTTGGACCGGGCCATCGCGCCACGGCGCAAAGCGTTGACGCAGGGCGTCCAGCACCGCCCCCTCGCCCTGGGTCATGTCATAGCCAAATCGGGTGGCCAGCGTGGCAAACTCCGTCTGGTCAGCCGTCTTTGTGCCCTCGGGCCAGATCGCCAAACCCTGAAGCGCCAACCGCGCCCAATCAAACTTGCGGCCCGGATCGGCCTTGCGGGTCGGGGCCATATCGCTGTGGCCAATCAGGCCTTCGGGGGCGATATTCCAGCGGGTCATAATGCCCGGCAACAGCGTCTCAAGCGCGGTCATTTGTGGTTCTGAAAACGGGGTTTGCCCGTCGTTATCAAGCTCAATCCCGATCGAGCGCGAGTTGATATCCGCCATCCCGCGCCACATCCCGGCGCCCGCATGCCACGCGCGCGCACTTTCCTCAACCATCTGATACACCTGTCCTTTTTTGCAGATCAGATAATGGGCAGAGACTTCGAATTCCTCAGAACAGAGCCGCGCGAGCGCCGAGGGCGCATCCGCCATGGCAGTGTAATGGATCACAATCAATGAGGGCAAAAGGCCATCCCGCCGTGGCCCAAAATTGGGCGACGGATGGGCAATGACGTCAGATGCCGTCATATTACTCGGTCGAGATGTTCAACGCGTCACCCGGAAGCGGATCCGTCGCGGGTGCAGCACCGGTGATGCCAATCGCCTGAAGATCCGCTGCGGTCACGCCATCTGCCGCAGGCGGCGGGGCAGCAACGACACGCGCATTGCGAAACGGCGCTGGGTTCCAGGCACAGGCAAAGCCATCCCCATCCGGGTCAATGCCATATTTGTCACGCTTCGGCCCGCCGGCGTTCAAAAACGCCTGCTGCGCCAGATCGGGCGAGCCATAGCGCAGGCAATTTCGATCAAACCGTTTTTGGCCGCCAAGCCCTATGCGTTTGTATTGCGACTGCCCAACAACATTGCTGGTGTTCAATGCATAGCTCACGATGGATGTGTGCGCGCCGCCCGGACGAGAGGGCAAAGCGGTCGGCTCAACCTGTTGATATTGCGCCTTATTTGCGGCGATTCGGGCAGCATCACTTTCAATTGTCTCGCGGGACGACACCGCCTGAAAATCCTGCTCATCAGAAATCCCAACCCCACCAGATGCGGTGGCAATTGGTGTCGCGGGGGCGTCCAAAGGTTGCGCGCTGACGGCGCTTCCTTCGATCATTGCAGAGAGGGGCGCGGATTGATCCACCGGTTTCGTCGGCAGATGGGCCGCACTGTCCGGCAGCGAGGTGTCGACACAGGCCGAAAGGCCCGCAATTGCAATCAAACCAACAAATCTACGCATATTCCGCCCCGTCTCTTTGTCTTGTTCAGATGAGGATTACCACCATTTGGTGGGTTTCGCCACAAAGCCCGCGCGGGCCTCGACCTCATGGGCGATATTCAGCAGATCGCCCTCTTCCCACGGACGCCCAATGAGCTGAAGCCCCAGCGGTAAGCCGTTGGCATCCTGACCCGCAGGGATCGAAATGCCGGGCAAGCCAGCCAAGTTCACCGTCACGGTGAAGACGTCATTAAGGTACATTTTCACCGGGTCCGCATCCGCCATTTCCCCCAGCCCAAAGGCCGCAGAGGGCGTCGCAGGCGTCAGGATCGCGTCAACGCCCGCGGCGAACACGTCGTCAAAGTCTTTCTTGATCAACGCACGCACGCGGCGGGCGCGGTTGTAATAGGCGTCGTAAAAGCCGGCGGACAGTACATATGTACCGACCATCACGCGGGTTTGCACCTCGTCGCCAAAGCCTTCGGCGCGGGTCTTGGCGTACATCTCGTCAATGCCGTCACCCGCTTCCAATTTGGCGCGGTGCCCGTATTTCACACCGTCGTAGCGGGCAAGGTTGCTTGATGCTTCAGCCGGTGCAATCACGTAGTAAGCTGGCAGCGCGTATTTGGTGTGTGGCAGCGAGATATCCACAATCTCCGCCCCCGCATCGCGCAACATCTCTGTCCCTTTGGTCCAAAGCGCTTCGATCTCTGCCGGGATGCCATCCATATGATATTCCTTGGGAATACCGATTTTCTTGCCCTTGATGTCGCCGGTCAGCATCGCCTCAAAGTTTGGCACAGCAAGATTGGCCGAGGTGCTGTCTTTGGCGTCAAAGCCGCACATTGCCTCAAGCATAATCGCCGCATCGCGCACCGATTTGGTCATTGGGCCGGCCTGGTCAAGCGAGCTTGCAAAGGCCACCACACCCCAACGCGAACAGCGCCCATAGGTGGGTTTGATGCCGGTGATGCCGGTGAAAGCAGCCGGTTGGCGAATGGATCCGCCGGTGTCGGTGCCGGTCGCGCCAAGGCACAGGTCAGCGGCCACGGCAGAGGCCGATCCGCCGGACGAGCCGCCCGGTGTCAGCGCCGTGTCTTCATTGCCGCGCCGCCACGGGTTCACCGCATTGCCATAACAGGATGTTTCATTTGACGAGCCCATGGCAAATTCATCCATGTTCAGCTTGCCGAGCATCACAGTGCCATTGTCCAAAAGGTTCTGCGACACGGTCGATTCGTATTCCGGCGTGAACCCCTCAAGGATCTTTGACGCCGCTTGGGATGGCACACCTTTGGTGCAAAAGAGGTCTTTGATGCCCAACGGAATGCCGCACATGTCAGGCGCGTCACCTGCTTTGATACGCACATCTGCTGCTGCGGCCTGCTGGCGGGCCAGATCGGGTGTGTTGTGCACAAATGCGCCCAGCGCACCGGCGCCTTCGATTTCCGAAAGACACGCATCTGTCAGCTCAGCCGAGGTCAAATCGCCCTTGCGCATGGCGTCGCGGGCATCTGCGATGGTCAGTTTGTTCAGTTCAGTCATTGTTCAACCACCCCTTATTCGACAACTTTTGGCACGGCGAAAAACCCTTCGCGCGCATCAGGTGCATTGGACAGGATTTTTTCCGGCATATTGCCATCCGTGACCACATCTTCGCGACGGAAAAGCCGCTGGGGCGATACGGATGTCATCGGTTCAACACCCTCAACATCCACTTCATTGAGTTGCTCAATAAAGCCGAGGATGGCGTTGAAATTTTCGGCCAGCGCCGGAAGACGGTCGTCTTCGACTTTGATGCGGGCCAGATGCGCAACCTTGCGCGCGGTTTCGATGTCGATCGACATGGGGGATGCTCCCATTGGATGTATGCGGATTGTGCGATGGATCGCCGGAATATTTGCCGACCCGTTTAGCCCTTGGGGGGCCAAGGGGCAAGCACCTCTGGGCATTTCGCCGGGGGACGGGGGCGTTTCGCGGGGTGACATGGCGGGTTTCACTGATACTCTGGTTCGGTGACAACCAAAGGGAGGCGAAAATGAAGATCATTTGGCTGGGGCATTCCGGGTTTCGGGTGGAAATTGAGGATGTGATCTTGCTGGTGGATCCGTGGCTGACGGGCAATCCGATGTTTCCTGAACACAAACGGGCCGAGGCCATCGCGGGTGCCACCCATGTGCTGTTGACCCACGGGCATGGCGATCACGCGGGCGACGCGGTTGAGGTTTGCCGTGAATTGGACATCCCCTGCATCGGGATTTACGACCTGATGAGCTATTGGGAAACCAAACATGAGATCGCCACCGCGGGCTTTAACAAGGGCGGCACGGTGTCTTTGGGCGCAGCAAAAGTGACAATGGTCAACGCCGCGCACAGCTCGTCCATCGCCGGGGCAAACGGCCCAATGTATGCGGGCGGTGAGGTTGGGTTTATGATCGCAGGCGAAGGCCATGTGATTTACCTGTCCGGCGACACCGACATTATGGCGGATATGGATTGGATGGGCGATGTGCATCAGCCCGACATTGGCATCCTCTGTGCGGGTGGACATTTCACCATGGACATGGCGCGGGCGGCTTATGCGGCCAAACGGTATTTCAACTTCAAGACCGTGATCCCCTGTCATTATCGCACCTTCCCCGTGCTGGAACAAAGCGCCGAGGTGCTGCGCGATGGGTTGCCGGGCGTGGATGTGGTGGAGCCAGACGTGTTAGAGGCGATTGAAATCTAACCGAACTTTAAGGCAACAGCCAGATCGCGGCCATGGGCAACCAGATCAAAGCCAACAGCGTTTGCCAGGTCATCACATCCGCATAAAGATCCGCGTCCCCCCCCATTTGCCGCGCCACCACATAGCCATTGGTGGCGGCGGGCACGCCAAAGACAAAGATCCCGGCAAGGGTCTGTTCGGGCGTCAGGCCAAAGATCGGCGCCATCAGCAACAAAAGCCCGCTCGAAAGACCGGGGCGCAAAACCAGCCCCAGCACGGTGCGCCAATGTGGCAAAAGCAAACGCCGCAGGGAAATCCCCGCGCCAATCGCCAGAATGCCCACGCCAAGCGCCGCACGGCCAATAAGTTCCAGCGTGTCATCAATGGGTTTCGGGATCTCACTGCCGGTGAAATTGATCACAAGCCCCAGCACCCCGCCCTGCACCAGCGGGTTTTTCACAATCCCCAGCAGAACCTTCTTGACCGAGGCCTCACTCGGACCAAAGGCGGACAGGATTGACACGTTTACGATATTCAACGGCGCCACCAAAACCGCCATCGCCAAGGCGATCAACGCGGTGCCTTCCGGCCCTAAAAACAGCTCCGCTGCGGCCAAACCAACAAACCCATTCCACCGGCTGGTGGACTGAAACAACGTGGTGAACGGCGGGTTGGGCAGCACATGTTTTGGCAACAAGCGCAGCGCAAAAGCAACCGCCGAAATGCCCGCCACCGTCGCAACCAAGGTCAACACAAATGGGCCGACCCCAGCCCCCGCAAAATCCACCTTTGAGATCAGGCGCAACAAGATCACCGGGATCAGCAACCGAAACGACAGGGTTTCAATCGCCGGCCAATCGGCCTTTGGAATCATATTGGCCGCCACCAGCACATAGCCGGTCAGCAACGTCAGTAAGATCGGCAGAATTGCCAGCGCCAAATCCATGCCTTACCCCCGCATCGCTTTGAAAAAATCACTGAGCAACGCCGCCGCCTCATCCTCGCCAATGCCGTCATACACCTCTGGCACATGGTGGCATTGCGGGTGGGCAAAGATACGCGGCCCCTGGGCCACACCGCCAGATTTGGGATCCGCAGCACCGTAATAAAGCCGCCGAATGCGCGCGGCGGAAATCACCGTGGCGCACATCGGGCAAGGCTCCAACGTCACATAAAGATCGTGGTTTCGCAGGCGCTCTGAGCCAACTGCGGCACAGGCCGCCCGGATCGCCAATACCTCGGCATGGGCCGTTGGATCATTCAGCTCGCGGGTGCGGTTGCCCGCCGCGGCCAGGATCTGCCCATCCGGGGCCACAACCACCGCGCCCACAGGCACTTCGCCGCGCAAAGCTGCCGCGCGTGCTTGGGCCATGGCGGCCTTCATATAGGGTGACGCAGTGTTCATATCGCCTTGATGACCTGCAATTGGGTGAATGCCAAGCCTTTCCCTTTTGCCCCGCGCGCGCTATGGCGGGGTATGACCAAAGATACACGCAAATCCGCCCGCCCTGCTCGGCCACCTGCCAAGCGCGCATCGCAGCGCCCAAACCCGAGCCAGACGGAAAACACAAAAGACCCCGCAAAAGGGGATCGCATCGCCAAGGTTCTGGCGCGTGCGGGTGTGGCCAGTCGTCGGGATGCGGAACGGATGATCGAGGCGGGCCGCGTGGCGGTGAATGGCGCGGTGATCACCAGCCCGGCGCTGAATGTGACCAATAAAGACGAGATTTTGGTCGACGACGTGCCGCTTGCCGACCCCGAACCCCCGCGCCTGTGGCTTTATCACAAGCCCACCGGTTTGGTGACATCGGCCCGCGACGAAAAGGGCCGCGACACGGTTTTTGACGCGCTGCCAGAGGATCTTCCGCGGGTGATGAGCGTGGGGCGCCTGGATCTGAACTCCGAAGGGCTGCTGTTGCTGACCAATGATGGCGAGCTTAAGCGCAAGCTGGAGCTGCCCTCAACCGGGTGGACCCGCAAATACCGCGTGCGTGTGAACGGCAAACCCCATGATGAAATGATGGCGCCGGTGCGCAAAGGCATCACCATCGACGGCGAGCGGTTTCAACCGATGTCCGTGTCCATTGACCGTCAACAGGGCGCCAACGCCTGGCTGACCGTGGCGCTGAAAGAGGGCAAGAACCGCGAAATTCGCCGCGCGATGGAGGCGGTGGGCCTGTCCGTGAACCGCCTGATGCGCATCAGCTATGGCCCGTTCCAATTGGGCACCTTGGCCGCTGGCGAAGTTGAAGAATTGCGCCCGCGCGTATTGCGCGACCAGCTTGGTTTGGATCTGGACCGCAAAATGCCCGTGCGCAAGCGGGCCGGTGGGCCAGACACCCCCGGCGGAAAAACCGCAGATGCCCCCCGGCCCGTTACAGGGCGCGGCAAAGCGGGTGGTAAGCTTGGTGGTCCCCTCTCCGGGCGTGCTGGCGGCAAAGCCGATCCCGCAGCGGGTCAGAAACCCGGTGGGAAATCTGGCGCAAAAGCGGCCTCGAAACCCGCATCGAAACCACGCGCCCGCAAGGGGCCGTTGATCGACGAATGGGATGCGCCAACCGGGCGCGGCAAACCCACATCTCGTGGCAAGCCGCCCTCTCGCGGGAAACCATCTGGGCGTGGTTCGGGTGGCGGTGGCCGTTCGGGTGGCGGCGCGGCTGGTGGACATAAGCCAAAGCGATAGCACCCATTGATCGAATGAAATCAAGGCGCGGCCGCGTTTCCTGAGAAATCTGAATCACCTAACGCTGCCTGAAATCAAATATTTCAACGCATTAAGTGATCCTGAAGAACTCAATTCTTCAGGAAACGCTCTAAAACAGCGACCCCTGTTCAGGTCCGGGTTTTGGCGCCTTTTTCTTTGCGGGTTTTTGGGCGGGTTTATGGGCGGGCTTTTTCGGCGATTTGACCGCGGTCTTTTCCGCATTTTTATCAGCGGGCACATCCGCAGAGCGCGCGTCAACGGGGCCTCCGTCCACCATCATGCGGCCATCCGAAAACTCGATCTCAAGCACAGCGGCGGCACGGGCGTCGGCCCGACCTGTCACCACGTTCCCATCACCACGCACCACCGCATAACCGCGTTTCAATGTCTCGGTATAACCCAAGGTTTGGCGCATCCGCTCCAGCCCGCTCAGCCGGTCGCGGTGCCGGGACACATTGCCCTCATAGGCGCGCGTCAAACGCGTGGTCAGCTCGGCCACGTCACGGCTTTGCCCGGCCATATCCGCGGTGATCCGATCCGCAGACAGCCGCCCCGCCAGCTTGTCAAAATCACGCCGCACCTGAGCCGTGCCACGCCCCAACGCGGGGCCAAGCCGGGTCGTAAGGGTGGCCAGCTCTTTGTTTCGCTGCGCCAACGTCCCGGTCAAAACCTTTGGCCGAAGCCCCGCAGACGCCTGAGACAATTGAACTTTTCGAATTTGCGTCACATTGCGCAGCGCGTTTGGCAATTGATCCCCCAAGCGATCAAACCGTTGACGCGGCCCATCCAACAGCGTGTCCGGGCGCGGCAAAGCCCGCGACAGATCACGCAGACGTTGGCCGCGTTGCGTGACCCCTTGGCCCACAGCGCGTGACAAGCGCGCGCCGGCCTCATCCACCCAGGCCATCAGTTCCAGCCGCACAGGCACGGCGTGTTCAGCGGCGGCGGTTGGGGTCGGTGCGCGCAGATCAGACACAAAGTCGATCAACGTGGTGTCGGTTTCATGCCCCACGGCCGAGATGATTGGGATCTGGGACGCGGCTGTCGCACGGGCCACGTTTTCCTCATTAAACCCCCAAAGGTCTTCGATTGAACCGCCGCCGCGCGCCACAATAATCAGATCGGGGCGTGGCATCGACCCACCGGGGGTCAGCGCGTTGAACCCTTGGATCGCGCGGGTGACTTCGGGGGCGCAGGCGGCCCCCTGAACGGCAACTGGCCAGATCAAAACCTTGCGCGGAAAGCGGTCGCGCAGACGGTGCAGAATATCGCGGATTACCGCCCCCGAAGGCGAGGTGATCACGCCGATGATCTCTGGCAAAAACGGGATTTTCTGTTTGCGCGCCTCGTCAAACAGGCCTTCACCCGCCAGTTTTTTCTTGCGTTTTTCGAGCATGGCCATCAGCGCGCCTTCGCCGGCAACCACAACCTCGTCAACATTCATGTTGTATTTTGATTGGGCGCCAAAGGCGGTGAGCTTGCCGGTGACAATCACCTCCATGCCCTCTTCTGGTTGCACGGAAAGTTTCGCCGCCTGGCCTTTCCATGTGGTGCAACCCAGTACGTTTCCGTCGTCCTTCACGTCGTAATACAAATGACCCGAGCGGGCTTTGAACACGCGCCCCACCTCGCCGCGCACCCGGATGCGCCCAAAGGCCCCCTCGATGGTTTTCTTCACCGCGCCCGAGATTTCGGCCACGGAATATTCAGGCGTGTTCTGGCCGGGATTGGGGTCGTCGATCAGGTCAGACATGGGGCGCTCGGTGCTTATGAAGGTTTCGGAAACTGTAGTCGGCGCCGTGCAGAAGGCCAAGGCCTTGCCGAGACATTGCGCATTATTTCTACGACCATTCGGCGGCCAACAGACTTGTTTCCAACGGCTTTGATCGTTATGCCCCACCCCATATCAGACCGGATATCAGGGGACCAACATGAACATTCTCATTCTCGGCAGCGGCGGGCGCGAACATGCGTTGGCTTGGGCGGTTAAACAGAACCCGAAATGCGATCGGTTGATCTGTGCGCCGGGCAATGCGGGCATGGATGCGATTGCGGAATGT
Organism: Aliiroseovarius lamellibrachiae; assembly: GCF_018599245.1. Lineage (GTDB taxonomy): Bacteria > Pseudomonadota > Alphaproteobacteria > Rhodobacterales > Rhodobacteraceae > Aliiroseovarius > Aliiroseovarius lamellibrachiae. The sequence continues at coordinate 120,139 of NZ_JAHEVJ010000001.1, read as the reverse complement.
GCGTCGATTGATATTGAGAACGGCGGGGCTGTGGTTGAGTTTGCGCAGGAAAACAGCGTGGATTTTGTCATCGTAGGTCCCGAGGCCCCCTTGGCAAATGGCGTGGCGGATCGGCTGCGCGAGGCGGGCATCAAGGTATTTGGGCCCTCGGCTGCGGCGGCCCGGTTGGAAGCGTCAAAATCCTTCACCAAAGAGATTTGCGATGCCTCTGGCGCGCCCACGGCGGGCTACGGCCATTTCACCGATGCGGATGCCGCCAAGGCACATATCCGCGCAAATGGTGCGCCGATTGTGGTTAAAGCCGACGGGCTGGCCGCGGGCAAAGGCGTGATTGTTGCGATGACAGAAGCCGAAGCGCTCGACGCCATCGACGATATGTTCGGCGGGGCCTTTGGGGGTGCCGGGGCCGAGGTGGTGATCGAAGAGTTCATGGAAGGCGAAGAGGCGTCTTATTTCGTCCTGTGTGACGGGAAAACCGCTCTGCCGATCGGCACAGCGCAGGACCACAAGCGCGTGGGCGAAGGCGACACCGGGCCAAATACGGGCGGCATGGGGGCCTATTCGCCGGCGCCCGTTCTGACCGATGAGATTGCGCAAAAGGCGATGGATGAGATCGTGAACCCAACCGTGGCCGAAATGGCCAAACGCGGCACGCCGTATCAGGGTGTGCTTTATGTGGGTCTGATGATCAAAGACGGGCAACCGCGTCTGGTGGAATACAACGTCCGTTTTGGCGACCCGGAATGTCAGGTCTTGATGATGCGTCTGGGTGCACAAGCGCTGGATCTTTTGTTGGCCTGTGCGGAAGAACGTTTGGACGAGGCACAGGTGAACTGGGCCGATGATCACGCAATTACAGTGGTTTACGCCGCGAAAGGCTATCCGGGGGCGTATGAGAAGGGCACCGTGATTGGCGGGCTGGACAGCACACAAGAAGACAGCAAGAACATGGTCTTTCACGCGGGCACCAAAGCGGTTGACGGGAAGATCACCGCAACCGGCGGGCGGGTTTTGAACGTGACCGCGCGCGGGAACACTTTGGCTGAAGCACAAGAACGTGCCTATGCGATGGTGGATGGGATCAATTGGCCGGACGGATTTTACCGCAAAGACATCGGCTGGCGCGCGCTGTAAGATCACGCTCGCTAAATCACAGAAACCCGCGTCTTTTGGCGTGGGTTTTTTGTGTTTTGGTCTGGTGTTCGACTGCGTTCTGGGTGGATTTTATCGCAAGTAAGGGGCGCTGCCCCTCGCGCTTTGCGCTCACCCTGGGATATTTATGACAAGAAAAAAGGGCCGTCAGCTGTCGCAAGCCAAATGTGCGTTCAGGCTGGGAGGGCCGTTGAAGAGCGCAATTGCTTTGCTGGTCAGGGTGTTTCCCGACAGGCGTGTCGCCATGATGTTTTGCCATGCTGCGTCCACGGTGATGATCTCTGGGCCTTGCCCACAATCGCGGAGGCCGCTGGTGATGAAACCATCCCCGATGCGGTGATTGGTCAAGCCAGATTTGGAGGCGATTTCAGACAGGCGCGGTGCGCCCTTGTGACGATCCAAACGCCAGACACGCAGGGTTTTCGCCAGATGTGGCCGGTCGATATAGGCAAGGTCGACCCAGCCATCGCCGTCGAAATCTGCGGCGCCGATTGGGGCCAACCACCGGTTCGCCCTGCCAATAAAGGGCGTGGCCACGTAAAGCCCATCCTGGTCATAAACCGACAGGCGCGCGCCCAGCTTGGCATCGCTTTCGACCACTGCAACAAGCGTCATGCCGTCTTCATCACGGAAAATCCGCGGGGCGAGGTCTTCGAATACGCGGGTTTGCGGCAGTCGGATCAACCGCGTTTCAACCACCGCGCTGTCGCAGCCAAAGCATGCGTCGATGGTCAGTTCAAGCGCGCCCCATTCCACGTTATCCCCCAACACACCGTGGGCGTACCGCGTGGTGGGTTCAGAAAACTCCGCCTTGGTGATCTGATCGGGCGGGGTTGCCGAGACGGGGGGCGCCAAGAGCGCAAAGGCACAGGCGCAGATCACGCCCAGCACACGCCCCACCACCGCCGTCATCAGATTTGTTTTTCGGGCATATGCACCACAAGACCGTCCAGCGCGTCGGTGACTTTCACCTGACAGGTCAGACGCGAGCGGGCCGCATCGGGTTCAAACGCGAAATCGAGCATGTCGGTTTCCATCGCATCTTTGGCCGGGATTTTTTCCACCCAAGCCTCATCCACATAAACGTGGCAGGTGGAACAGGCACAGGCCCCGCCGCAATCGGCTTCGATCCCGGGAATGTTGTTGTCGCGCGCGCCTTCCATCACGGTCAGCCCATTGGCCACATCGACGGTGTGCTCGGTGCCGTTATGCTCGATATAGGTAATCTTTGCCATCTGGCTCTCTCCATCCATTTGCTTGAGGCATATCTAATGCGTTTTCCCCGCGATCCGATACACAAAAATAGGCTGATCTAGGGTTCACGGCGCATATAAACCGTGGCGCGCGATTTTGCGACCCCCTCCTGGGGTTTCTACCGAGGGGGCATGGTCAAAAGACCTCATATTTCAGTGAAATCGCGGGGTTTGGCGGCTTATCGCCAGTTTCCATCGGCCGGGGCTAGGCCCGCTGGGGTAAACAGGGTAACCTTTCGCAAAACACACCACATAAGGCGCCTGCGGGTGCAATCCGGTCAACGACAACAAACGAGCAGACATGAAACGCGTATTCATCCCATCCTTCCTTGGGTCTCTTGTTGGGCTTGGCCTTATGGCCTGCACCCCGCAGGCCGATGTGACAAAGGTGCCCGAAGGGGCGACCTTGATGGCCCCCGGCGACCGGCCTGATGGCGGGCGCGACGGGGCGTGTTACGGCAAAGACGTCACCCCCGCCGTGATTGAAACCGTCACCGAAAGCAAACAAGTGACCCCGGCGGTTTTTGCCCCGGATGGCGCGACAATCATCACCCCACCGCAGTATGAAACCGTGACCAAACAGGTGATCGCCGCGGGCGGAGAGGTCTATTATTTCGAAGTCCCCTGCCCGGATGCGATGACGCCCGAATTTGTGGCCTCGGTCCAGCGCGCGCTTGCCGCCCGCGGGGCGTTTGACGGGCCAGTCTCCGGCGTGATGGATGGGCAAACCCGCACGGCCATTCGCGCCTTTCAGCTGCCTGCATTCAACAGTGAAATTCTGACGCTAGAAACCGCCCGAAAACTTGGATTGGTCGCCTTTGCGCCACCGCCAATCTATGAAAACCAAGGCTGAGAAACGCCAAAACCCCTTTGGCCGATAAGACCAACGGGGTTTCAGAAAACAGAAGAAGGACGACCTCTTCTCTATGCTTAAAAGAGCGTTTTGACTTGCTTTGAAATCCAGATCGAAATGGGATCTGCGGTCATGACCCAAGCACCGACCTTTTCCGCCGACGATCCCGCGGCCAGCTTGGCCACACGGTCATCATAGGTGGCGGCCCCCAGCTGAATCATCAAGCCGGCTTTGAAGACAAGAAAAAGCGCAAGTACAATCGCAAGGCCCCTGAGCGGAAACTGCCGGCGCGCGACGCGGCGCGTCTTGGGGACGAGAATACCATCGCGTTCCACCATTTGCACATACCCGCGCGACATTTTGCGGTGGCGCTTTTCGATCAAGCGCATGCGCTTGCTGAATTTGACGTAGTTGGCATCGGCCATCTTCGTACCCTCATGTTGGCCCCCACCAACAAAATCTATGAACCTGTATATCAAAATATGGCAATTACAGCGAGGAAACGAACTGTTTCCGCCTTAGTTTAGTCAGATTTCGTTAAAATCAGCGTGGTCCAGTCAACAATCTCTTCCCGATTGACCAGATTAAACCCATTTTCGGAATAAGTGGCGATGACCTCATCGGCTTGTGGATTCAGGATTCCAGACAGAATCGCATAGCCACCAGTGCGAATCGATGCCCCCATGTCCGGTGCCAATCCAATCAATGGCCCCTTAAGGATATTGGCAAACACCAGATCAAACGGGGCCGCATCCCTGAGCGTTGGGGCATCAAAACCAGCCGCTTCCACACAGATCACCCGATTTTCAAGCCCGTTGGCCGCCACATTTGTACGCGCCACATCCACCGCCACGTCGTCGATGTCAGACACAATCACCGGGTTGGGCCAAATCTTGGCCGCCGCCATGCCAAGCACCGCCGTGCCACAGCCGATGTCCGCAACCTTTTCGCCCACAAACCCTTCGCTCGCCAAGCGGTCAAGCGCGCGCAGACAGCCCAGCGTGGTGCCGTGATGCCCGGTGCCAAAGGCCATCGCCGCCTCAATCAGCAGGCCGATTTTATCGTCAGGCAGCTGATCGGCGTCATGTGAGCCATAGACAAAAAACTGCCCCGCCTCGACCGGCGCCAATTCGCGACGCACATGGGCCACCCAATCGGTTTCGGGCAATTCTTCGATGGTGAACGTGGTTGCGCCATGCATCGCGGACAAAAGCGCAAGGCCGGCCTGATCTGGCGCTTCGGTGAAATAGCCGCTCACCTCCCACCGGTCGCAATCCTCTTCGATCTCAAACACGCCAACGCCAGTTGGTTCAGGGATCAGGGTCTCCATCGCTTCGCCAAGGGCCTCAGCGGCGGATTGACCTTTAAGGGTGGTAAGCGCGGTCCAGGTGGGCATGATCGGTCCTTTCAGAGGTTAAAAAGGGCCTAGCGGGCGACGCGGAAAGGGTCAAGCGTTCCTGAGCATCTGGCAATCAACCAACTTGGGCGTGCCTTGGCTATCATCAGGTGCCTCCGGCGGGGATATTTATAGAAAGAGGAAAAGAGCCGCGCGTTGCCTTCCTCTTTCTAAAAATATCCCCGCCGGAGGCAAGAGGTTCGCCGAGCGAAGCGAGGCCACCGCCCCCAAAGGCCAAAGCCACCGCGTGGGTTGGTCTTTGGGGGCCCGTTTTGCTGTGGGTCAAGCGCCGGTGCCGATCGGACAGGTCACACCCGTGCCACCAATCCCGCAATAACCGGTCGGATTTTTCGACAGGTATTGCTGGTGATAGGCTTCTGCGGGGTAAAACTCGTCCACCAGTTTAATCTCGGTTGTGATCGGGCCAAACCCCTGCGCGGCCAGACGCGGGCCGAATTCGGCGGCCGAGGCGCGGGCGGCGTCAAGCTGTGCCTGATCGGTGGCGTAGATGGCCGAGCGATATTGCGTGCCCGTGTCATTGCCCTGACGCATCCCTTGGGTCGGGTCATGGTTTTCCCAAAATACCTTCAGCAGCGCATCAAAGCTGGTTTTCGACGGGTCATAGACCACGCGCACCGCTTCGGTATGGCCGGTTTGGCCTGTGCAGACCTCTTCATAGGTGGGGTGGGTGGAATATCCGCCTGCGTTACCGACCATGGTCAGCCAAACGCCGGGCTGTTGCCAGAAAATCCGTTCCACGCCCCAGTAACAGCCCATGCCAAACACGGCGACTTCGAACCCATCTGGTACGTTCATTGTCAGATCATTGCCAAAGACATGGTGCACCGCCGGTGTCAGCACAGAGGATTGGCGGCCGGCAAGCGCATCCTCTTGTGTCACCAAGGTTGATTTCTTCGATTTACCAAAAAGCATCGCGGAGCCTCCATTTGGGAAGAATTTGGGGTTACTCGGCCAGCTGCGCAAGGGGGCGGGCAAACACGGTCTCGTGACCTTTTTCCGGGTGGCGTGGGATCATCAGCGCAAGGGCAAGCGAGACGCAGGCCATAGCGGCAGCAAACCCAAACACCGCGCCGGGTGACACCACCCAAAGATAGCCCAGAAGAACCGGCAGGAACACGGCCGCGATATGGTTGATGGTAAAGGCCACCGCCGCTGTGGGCGCGATGTCTTGTGGGTCGGCGATTTTCTGAAAATATGTTTTCAGTGCAAAAGCCAGCGCAAAGAACAGGTGATCAATCACATAAAGGGCCGCGGCGAGCACCACCCCCCAACCAAAGAAGTAGATCCCACCATAGGCGAGGAACACGCCGATCAACCCGATATATTCAAATGTCAGCGCGCGCCGCTCCCCCCATTTCGCCACCGCTTTGCCCATCAAAGGGGCAAAAATCATATTGGCCACATAGTTGATCAAGAACAGCGCGGTAACTTCATGCACCTCAAACCCAAAGCGTTCGACCATCATAAAGGCGGCAAAGACTGTGAAAATCTGGCGTCGGGCACCGGCCATGAATTGCAGCGCATAGTAAAGCCAGTAGCGTTTTCGCAGCACAAAGGTTTTCAGCTGTGGTTCCGGGCTTTCAAACTTTGGGTAAGCAAACCAGCAAAACACCGCGATCGCCACAGTTAGCCCACCGGATACCAGATAAACACTGTTATAGCTCAGTTCTAACGTCTTCCACGTCAGCACCAACAGCCCGTAAGCCAGCAGCGAAGCGCCCGACCCAACCGCTGTGATCCAGCCCAGCATTTGCGGCGCGCGGCCCTTTTTGATCCACTGCAGCTGCAGCGATTGGTTCACAGTTTCATAATAGTGAAAGCCAACCGAACTTAGCATCGTGATAATCAGGATGCCCGAAAACGATGGAAACCATGCGGTCACCGCCGTGGAGGCGCCCAGCAACACCAAGGCCCCGACCGCCAGCGTCTGTTCACGCATCAGCATAATCAGCGCGATTACCCCAATGGCCAGAAAACCGGGAATTTCACGCACCGTATGCAGCCAACCGATTTCCACACCGGTAAACCCCGCCTCGCCGATCACAAAGTTATTCAGCAGCGCAAGCCAGGTTGAAAACGCAAGCGGCATCGCCGCCGTCATCAACAACAGTAAAAAAACCGGGCGTCGCCAAAACGGCAGCACGCGCGCCTCATCAAGGGTCAGGATCGTATGTCTCATCCTTTCGCCTTACGCCTGTTTAATACTTAACACCAACAGAAAACACATTCACTTAACACAATACCTATATGATATAGGTCAAGGCGCGCCCTAACGCACGCAGCCATAGTGCCCCGCAAACCACACAACCCCGCCCGAGGAGCCCTTATGGATATTGTCCCTCTGATTGAACGCATCGGCGAAAGCCCAACCGGGGCGCTTTTTGGTCTGATCACCGGGATTGTCTTTGGCATCGCCGCCCAGCGCTCGCGGTTTTGTCTGCGGGCGGCAACAGTGGAATTTGCCCGGCGAACGATGTCAAATTCCGTCGCCATCTGGCTCTTGACCTTCTCAACCGCGCTTGTCTGGGTGCAGGGGGCGGCCCTGTTGGGGCTTTTGCGCACAGAAGACGCACGGATGATGGCCGTAACCGGAAGCTGGTCTGGGGCGATCATTGGCGGGTTGATCTTTGGTGTTGGCATGGTGCTGGCCCGCGGTTGCTCTGGTCGGCTGCTGGTGCTCGCCGCCACCGGCAATCTGCGATCCGTCATGTCAGGCATGTTGATGGCAATTGTCGCGCAGATGAGCCTGCATGGGTATCTCGCTGATTTCCGCACCTATCTGGCCTCGCTTTGGATGACAAAAGGCGGCACCAATGTGAACCTGCTCACGCTGTTGGGCCTGCCAGAGTGGTTTGGCTTTGCGATGGGTTTGGGGATTGCGGTGCTGGCACTTTACCTTGCAAAGCGGTCCAATCTGGGGGCCAAACGGTTGGTCTTTGGCTCGGGCGTGGGGTTTGCCGTGGCTTTGGGTTGGGTGCTGACCTTTCAACTGTCGCAATCCGCCTTTGATCCGGTCACCGTGACATCCGCCACCTTCACCGGGCCGTCAGCCAATACATTGATGTTTTTCCTGATCCCCGATCCCGTCCTGGATTTTGACGTGGGCCTGATCCCCGGCGTGGTCATCGGCGCCTTTTCTGCCAGCTACCTGGCGGGAGAGTTCAAATTCCAGGGATATGAGGGCGAGGCCGTCATGCGCCGCTCCATGACCGGGGCCATTATGATGGGCTTTGGCGGGATGCTCGCGGGCGGCTGTGCCATTGGCGCGGGCGTGACAGGCGGGTCAATCTTTGTTGCCACCGCTTGGCTGGCCCTGCTGTGCATGTGGATCGGCGCAATGGCCACCGATTACCTGATCGACCAACCCAAAGGTGGCGGCGTCCCGCAACCGGCGCAGTAACCCCAGAGCAACCGCAAAGAATTTCTTGCCTTGGCATCCCATCCACGCTCACATCCCCCACAAAGGGGATCAAGATGCTTGAGGTTTGCGTGGATACATTGGCCGGGGTTATGGCCGCGATGAATGGTGGCGCCAGACGGGTAGAACTCTGTTCGTCGTTGTCTGAAGGCGGGCTGACCCCCTCGGCTGGATTGATGCACGCCGCCGCCACCTTGCCCATCCCCTGTTACGCGATGATCCGTCCGCGCTGCGGGGTGTTTCACTTCTCTGACGCTGAGGCAGAGATCATGCTCGCCGATATTGCCACCGCACGCGCGGCCGGGTTGGCAGGGGTGGTCCTTGGCGCCCAAGCCGACGATGACGCGTTAAACCTGCCGCTGCTCTGCAAACTAACCCGCGCCGCTGGCCCCCTTGGCAAGACATTGCACCGGGTGATCGACGTGGTGCCCGCCCCTTTGTTGGCGCTGGACCAGGCGGTTTCATTGGGTTTTGATCGCGTGCTGAGCTCAGGCTCAAAGCCCACTGCCCCCGAAGGCACCGCGATGATCAAACGGATGGTGACGCGCGCGGGTGGCGCATTGTCAGTCATGCCCGGCTGTGGGTTGACCGCCGAAAACGTCGCCGATGTGATGCGCCAAACCGGCGCTTACGAGGCGCATGCCGCCTGCAACCTCCCCGCCGCAGGAGATCACGCCTTCTCAGACTTCGACCCACCCGGCGGACGATTTGAAACCTCTGAGACTGAAGTAAGGCGGATGGTCCGGCAAATACCCCACACGTAGACGCACACCCCACGCCTTTTTCCTCTTTCTACAAATATCCTGGGGTGAGCGAACTTGCTTCGCGAGGGGCAAAGCCCCTCCTTTTCCTGATGATCGACCCTCAATAAAAACTCTGCGGATCAATATCGACCTGAATGCGCAAATCGCCTTTGACCGGAAATTGCGTCAACCATTTGCGAATGGCGGCCTGAATTGGCGCGGATTTCTCAGCTTTGATCAATAAACGCACCCGGTGGCGGCCGCGCACGCGCGCAATCGGGGCGGGGGCCGGCCCAAAGACCTGCGCGCCAATGTCACGCAGCGGCCCATCGCGCCGCGCCATGTCGGACCCAAGATCAAATGCCGCTTGCACGTCAGGGCTTGAGATCACGATCCCCGCGAGCCGACCATAAGGCGGCACGCCCGCATGGTGACGCTCGCCCGCTTCTGCGCGCCAAAACTTCTCTTCATCGCCCGACAGGATCGCGCGAATGACCGGGTGTTCTGGCTGGAAGGTCTGCAAAAGCGCCGTGCCCCGCGCCTCAGACCGCCCCGCCCGTCCCGCCACTTGGCGGATCAATTGAAACGAGCGTTCGGCCGCGCGCAAATCAGACCCTTGCAGGCCCAAATCGGCGTCGATCACACCGACCAACGTCAGATGCGGAAAATTATGCCCTTTGGCGACCAACTGCGTGCCGATGATAATGTCAGCCTCCCCCGCCGCAATGCGTTCAATCTCGGCCTTCAGCGCGCGGGCAGAGCCGAACAGATCGGACGACAGCACCGCGATGCGCGCGTCGGGAAAACTGGTCGTGACCTCTTCGGCCAGACGTTCCACACCGGGGCCAACCGGGGCCATTTTCCCCTCGACCTCACAGTCTGGGCAGACCTCTGGCATCGGTTTGGTTTCACCGCATTGATGACAGACCAGACGCTTTTGGAACCGATGCTCCACCATGCGCGCATCACAATGATCACAGCCCACTTGGTGCCCACAGGCTCGGCAAATCGTCACCGGGGCATAGCCACGCCGGTTGATGAACAAGAGCGATTGTTCGCCCTTCGCAATCCGCGCAGTGATGGCGGATTTCAGCGTGGGCGAAATCCAGGAATTCGACGGCAGATCCTCGGTGCGCATGTCAATTGCACGCATATCGGGCAGCACAGCGGGGCCATATCGGCTGGTCAATTCGATGCGTTTGTATTTCCCGGCTTCGCAATTGGCCCATGTTTCCAGTGACGGGGTGGCAGAGGCCAGCACCACTTGTGCATCCACAATTGAGGCACGCAAAACGGCCATGTCGCGGGCGGAATAGAGCACGCCGTCTTCCTGTTTATAGGAATTGTCATGTTCCTCATCGACGATGATCAGACCCAGATCGCGGAATGGCAGAAAAAGGGCGGAGCGCGCGCCGACCACAAGCTGCGCCTCTCCCTCGCCGATCATGCGCCAACAGCGGCGGCGTTCCGTCATGGTCACGCCGGAATGCCATTCGGCGGGCCGCGCGCCAAAACGTTCTTCGACCCGTTTCAGGAACTCTGATGTCAGCGCAATCTCAGGCAGCAGCACCAGCGCTTGGCGCCCCTTGCGCAGGCACGCCGCCACCGCCTCCATATAGACTTCGGTTTTGCCAGATCCTGTGACGCCGCGCAAAAGTGTGGTCCCGTAGCGGCCCGATTTCACCGCGTCCGTCAGCTGTCGCGCCGCCACACCCTGATCTTCGGTCAGGGTTTTGCCCGGCTTCAGCGGGTCCAGAAATGGGTAGGGCATGTCACGCGGCGCGTCCTCTTCGCGCAACGCGCCCAGTTTGACCAAGCCCTTCACCACAGAGCCAGACACATCCGCCAGACCCGCCAGTTCGGTTTGCGTAAACGCCGCCCCCGGATTGTCATCCATCGCCGCAATCACCTTGGCACGCGCATCGGTCAGACGGTTGGGGCGAAACCCGGTGGCGCGCAGCACCTTGCGCATCGAGGGCGGATCCATCAGCCCCGGCGCACGGGTCGCCAGCCGCAGCATGTGGTTCATCGGTGTGATGGTGTAATCGCCCACACGGGTCAGAAAATCCGCCATTTCCCCGCGCATGGGCGCCACATCCAGCACCTTGTTCACGGCGCGCAACTTGGCGGCATCAAAGCCTGTCTCGCCCGGTCCCCAGATGACGCCCAACACTTTGCGCGGCCCCAAGGGCGCTTCGACGTAATCGCCCTGCACACAGCCACCCTCAGGTGCTTTATAAGTCAGGATGCGGTCCAGCGGCTGGGTGGTCATCACAGCCACCCGTTCACCCGCGCCAAATCGGCGCGCGACATCGGACCCGGCATTGGACATTTTCATTTGGCGCGCAGGCATCCGGGGTCTCAGCTCATCAGGGGTTTCAGTCTGGGTTCTTTTTGCGCTATGAGAACGCCAAGAACAAGCTGCCAAACCTGGATAGGAACGCGCATATGAAATTCTTTGCAGATACCGCCGACATCGACGCCATTAAAGACCTTGCCGCATTTGGCATGGTGGACGGCGTGACGACCAACCCTTCGATCATCAAAAAATCGGGCCGTGACATCATTGAAGTCACCAAAGAGATTTGTTCGATCGTGGATGGCCCCGTGTCCGCCGAAGTCACCGCCGTTGACGCGGAAACCATGATCGCCGAGGGGCGTAAACTGGCCAAAATCGCCGACAATATCGCGGTAAAAGTGCCCCTGACATGGGACGGGCTGAAAGCCTGTAAAACCCTGTCGGACGAAGGCAGCATGGTCAATGTGACCCTTTGCTTTTCGCCCAACCAAGCGCTGCTCGCGGCCAAAGCAGGGGCGACATTCATCTCGCCTTTCATTGGCCGTTTGGACGACATCGCGCTGGATGGGATGGAGCTGATTGCTGACATCCGCACCATCTATGACAACTATGGCTATGAGACCGAAATCCTGGCCGCCTCAATCCGCAACGTGAACCACGTAAAAGATTGCGCGATTGTGGGCGCAGACGTGATCACGGCCCCCCCTTCGGTCATCAAAGCAATGGCCTCCCACGCGCTGACCGACAAAGGTTTGGACGCGTTTTTGGCGGACATCGCCGCGGCAGACATCAAAATTCTGTAACCGCGTCTGCGTGAAAAATGTCGCGGCAAGGTCACGGCCTTGCCGCGTTTACGGTATCTTAACCAAAAACATGCGGTAATTGCCGCCAAGCTCGTGTATAAATGCGGGCAACGTATAAAAATAAGAACAGACAAACACGCTAAACAAGCACTGAGGCAGTTATGAGCAACTCCGTTTCTATTGCAGATGACCTGCGCGACGCGTTGATCTCGCAACCTGAAGTCATTCTTGATGATCAAGGGCTTATGCATGCGTTGATCGCGGCAAACGAACGCGCGATGGGCACCAATATCGTTGATCTGCGCGGTATCGCCATGGACCGGCTTGAGGCGCGCCTTGACCGGCTTGAAGACACCCACCGCTCTGTGATTGCGGCCGCTTACGAAAATCTGGCCGGAATGAACCTGATCCACCGCGCGGTTTTGCGTATGTTGGATCCCGCCGAATTCGAAGACTTCATGAAAGATTTGGGCGGCGAAGTGGCCGAAATTTTGCGCGTAGACGCTGTGCGTCTGGTGCTGGAAACCGTGCAAAGCGACAAAAATCCCGCTGTGCAAAAACTGGGCAGCGTGCTGGCCACCGCGCAACCGGGGTTCATCGACAACTATCTTGGTGGGCCACGCGACCAAAATGCGCGCTCGGTGTTTTTGCGGCAAATTCAGGAACAGGATGCTACAATTTATGGCGACAGCGGGTTTTGGGTCCGGTCCGAGGCCTGCATTCGCCTTGATCTGGGCCGTGGTCGCCTGCCCGGCATGTTGGTGATGGGGGCCGAAGATCCGCATCAGTTCAAACCGGGGCAAGGCACAGATTTGCTTCAGTTTTTCGGCGGGGTGTTTGAACGCGCCATGCGCCGCTGGTTGTCGTGACCGGGGGCAATTCTCTTGCAATCTCTCCCGGCGCGCGCGACGCGCTGGAGACCTGGCTTGATCATCTGCGTGCCCTTGGTGGGGCTGCAGACAATACCCTAACCGCGTATCAAACCGATCTTTCCGGCTTTCTGGCCTTTATGGCGCAGCATTTGGGCGGCCCCCAAGGGCGGGCCGCTTTGGCAGAGGTTACGCTGTCAGATATGCGGGCTTGGATGGCCCATGAACGGGCACGCGGCGTGGCGACACGGTCTTTGGCACGGGCCTTATCCGCGGTAAAAAGCTTTTACAACTGGCTCAGTGAACGCGACGATTTTGACGCCACCGCCGTTTTGTCCGTGCGCAGCCCGAAATTCACCAAAAAACTCCCCCGGCCCTTGGCGCCAGATGCGGCGAAGGCTGTGTTGGGTTTGGTTGGGGATCAGGCGCGACAGGATTGGGCGGGTGCGCGTGACATTGCGGTGGTCACCTTGCTTTACGGTTGCGGCTTGCGTATTTCCGAGGCGCTTTCGTTGACCTGCGCCGATGCCCCCCTGCCAGAGGTGCTTCGCATCACCGGGAAGGGCGGCAAGGAACGCATCGTGCCCGTGCTGGATGTGGCGCGCCGCGCGGTTGAAACCTATCGCCGACAATCTCCGCACCGGGAAACGCCGACGGCGCCGCTGTTTCGGGGGGTCCGCGGCGGGGCGTTGAACCCGCGCGCCGTGCAGAAGGTGATGGAACAAACCCGTTTGCAACTGGGCCTGCCGTCCAGCGCCACCCCCCATGCGATGCGCCATTCTTTTGCGACGCATTTGTTGAATGCAGGTGGAGATTTGCGTGCGATTCAGGAACTTTTGGGCCATGCCAGCCTGTCGACCACTCAGGCCTATACCGCCGTCGACACCGCCCGATTGATGGACGTTTATGAGGCCACGCACCCACGGGCAAACCGCGCAACTTAAGCAAATCTTAGATTTTCCCTTTCTTCCAAAGCACATTTGCGGCACAAGGCGCCCATGAATATTCAGACCAAAGCCCTTCTCGTGCATCTTTTGACCGCAACCGGTGCGGTTTTCGCGATGCTGGCCATGCTGGCGGCCGTAGATGAAAAATGGGGGCTGATGTTTTTGTGGTTGGTTGTCGCCTTTGCGGTGGACGGTGTCGACGGGCCATTGGCGCGACATTACCACGTCAAAATCAACGCCCCGCAGTATGATGGTGTGTTGATGGACTTGATCATCGACTATCTGACCTATGTGTTCATCCCGGCCTATGCGCTGTTTAAATCCGGCCTGATGCCCGGTTGGACCGGTTGGGTGGCGATCATTGTGATCACCTTTGCCTCGGTGGTGTATTTTGCCGATACACGCATGAAAACAAAAGATAATTCATTTTCCGGTTTTCCGGGATGCTGGAATATGCTGATCCTTGTGTTGTTTGCAACAGAGCCTAATTTCTGGGTCATGCTGGCGTTGATCATCGTGCTTGCCGCCGGGATGTTCTTTCCGTTGAAATTCATTCACCCCACCCGCACGATGCGCTGGCGAATGCTGAGTTTTCCAATGGCCCTGGCGTGGACATTCTTTGCGGGCTGGGCGGCCTGGGTCGATTTTCACCCCGAAAGCTGGGCGCATTGGGGGTTGGTGGTGACCTCGATCTATTTGCTTTCGGCTGGAGTTGCGCAACAAATTGTGCCTGAAAGAAAGCTCGCGTAAGCGCGAACATGGGCTGCGCCTCATAAGATCGGCGTGAAATTCCCGACTTTTTCCACGCAAAATTGTTGAATCCGCTTGCAACGCGCAATCTATCCGTGTGGACTCCCAGACATTATTAACAGAATACGGGAGGATCCCATGTGCCGTCTATTTGTCGGAGCGGACCCAAATTTCTGGGCAAAAACCACACGGACCTATCGTGTTGACGGCGTCACCGTCGCGTTGCCTATTGAAAATTTTTACTGGACCATTCTTGATCGCATTGCTCGCCGGGATCAGTTGAGCACGGAAGAATTGGTCAGCACATTGTATTTTGAAGCCACTGCCGCCGATCATACCGAAGGCAGCTTTACCTCGTTTTTGATGGTCTGTTGTGGTCGGTATCTCGATTTGTTGCAAAAAGGTGAAATCCCCGACGATGACAGCCCCATTCGGGCACTGGACGCAGAACCGATATTAGAACGGGAACGATGCGCAACATTGCGGTTGGTGCACAACGCATCTGGCAAAAAATAAAATCCTGTGGGGAAATCTATGCTGGTCCCTAGGCCAGGCCGTTTTCTTCCCAGCGCGATAACGCATCTTCATCATTCACCTTGGCTTCCACCCAGGCGGTTTTGCCCGTTTTGGTGAATTCTTTTTTCCAAAAGGGCGCGCGGGATTTCAGGTAATCCATCAGATATTCTGCCGCTTCAAAGGCAGCGACGCGGTGTTTGGCGGCGGTGGCCACCATCATGATCTGATCGCCCGGGCGCATGGGGCCATAGCGGTGGATGACCAGGCATTGGGCCAGATCCCACCGGGTGATCGCCTTATCCACAATAGCGCCGACCGCTTTTTGCGTCATGCCGGGGTAGTGTTCGATCTCCATCCGGTCAAGCGAGCCATCATCGTCGCGCACAACGCCGGTAAAGCTGACCACAGCGCCGACATTCTTGCGACCACGGCCAAAACCTTGCAGCTCAGCACTTGGGTCAAACTCGTCGGCTTGCACACGGGTATGATTGCGCGCGGACATCTTAACCGCCCGTCATCGGGGGGAAAAACGCCACTTCGCGCACGCCTTTCAGAGGCGCATCAAAATCTGAGAGTTCTTGGTCCAGCGCGACACGCAAGGCGGAGAGGTCTTTGAAGGCTTCGGCATAGCGTGGTTCACGCGCTCGCAGCTCTTCCACCAAATCCGCCACGGTGCTGGCATTTGTTTCAACCTGTTCGCGCGGCGCGCCAATGCGTTCGCGCACCCAGGCAAAATACATCACATCAACCATTTTCAGGTTCCTCTCGCAGGAAAGGCATTGCCTTTCGGAAGTAATCCCAACCGGTCACCATTGTCAGGATGCCGGCGATCCACAAAAGGGCGACGCCAACGTAAGTCGACCAGATCAAACCGGTTGTATAGAAATTCAGGCCCACCTCATCCGGGATCATCCCATTATAGATGCTTTCGATCAGCTCTGCGTCCATGCCTTGCGACCGGTTTAACATCGAATGTTCGAAGATGCCGGTGGAAAACAGAACCGCGATGGCCACCATCTGGACGGTGGTTTTCCATTTCGCCAGATTGGTCACCTTCAGCGCGCGGGCTTTGTCGCCCAAGGTTTCGCGCAAGCCCGACACAAACACCTCGCGGTAGATGATCAGGGCCGAGGGCAGCAAGATCCACGGTGTCACGCCCGCATATCCATTGATCACCAACAGCGCGATCAGCACCATCGCCTTATCCGCAATCGGATCCATCGCCGCACCAAACAGGCTTTCCAGCTTCCATGCGCGCGCAAGATAGCCATCAAGATAGTCGGTGATCGACGCCACAATAAACAGGATAAAAGCGTACCAATCCGCCCACGGACGGGCAAAGTACAGAAACATCACGGCGACCATGGGCGCGGCAAGCAGCCGGGCGATGGTCAGAATATTAGGAAGTGTCCATCTCATATCGCTATCCTTACAATGTCATGCGCGATCATGGAAGAAGCCATAGATGGTTTCCGCGAGACTTTCCGAAATGCCATCAACGGCTTTGAGGTCTTCAAGCCCCGCGCGGCTGACGGCCTTGGCGGAGCCGAAATGCTGCAACAGCGCGCGTTTTCGCGTGGCGCCCACGCCCGGCACCTCGTCCAATGGCGTGGCGCCTTGGGCCTTGGCGCGTTTGGCGCGGTGGGTGCCGATGGCAAAGCGGTGGGCTTCGTCGCGCATCCGTTGGATGAAATAAAGAACTGGGTCATTTCTTTGTAACGCAAAGGGGCGTTGGTTCCGTCGGTGAAATTCTTCTTTTCCGTGATCCCGGTCGACCCCTTTGGCGACCCCAACCATGGGAATGTCGGTCACGCCCATTTCCACCATGATCTCATGCACCGCGCTGACCTGCCCTGCGCCACCATCGATGAGCAACAGATCCGGCCAATGGCCCTCTTCGCGGGTGGGATCCTCTTTGATCAACCGTTTAAAGCGGCGTTTCAGCACCTCTTTCATCATGCCGAAATCATCGCCGGGCGTCAGGTCATCGCCCTTGATGTTAAACTTGCGGTATTGGCTTTTCAGGAACCCTTCGGGGCCGGCCACGATCATCCCACCCACGGCGTGTGCGCCTTGGATGTGCGAGTTGTCATAGACCTCGATCCGGTTGGGCGGGGCCTTAAGCGCAAACGCCTCGGCCACGCCTTTCAAAAGCCGCGCCTGTGTTGCGGTTTCTGACATTTTACGGGCCAGACTTTCGCGGGCATTCCGGTGGGCATTTGCGACCAGTTCCGATTTCTCACCGCGCAGCGGCACCGCGATTTCAACCTTGCGGCCCAAACGATCCGACAGCGCCTCCTCCATCAAATCCTGATCATCCAATGGATCCGAGACAAGGATCAGCCGCGGCGGTTCTTTCTGGTCATAAAACTGGCCAACAAAGGCCTGCAGCACTTCGCCCGCACTGACCGGATCTTTGCCGTTGCCCACACGCGGATAGAAATCGCGGTTGCCCCAGTTTTGATGGGCGCGGATGAAAAAGACCTGAACGCAGGCCTGCCCGCCTTCCATATGCAGCGCCACCACATCCGCCTCGCCCACGGTGCGCGGGTTGATGCCTTGGGATTGCTGCACTTGGGTCAAGGCCTTGATCCGGTCACGCAACATGGCGGCCCGTTCAAAGGCCATCGCCTCAGATGCCGCCTGCATTTCCGCGGCCAGTTCTTCTTGCATCTTGGTGGTGCGGCCGGACAGGAAATTCACCGCCTCTGACACCAGTTCGCCATAATCATCATTGCTCAGTTTACCCACGCAAGGCCCCGCACAGCGTTTGATCTGAAACTGCAAACAGGGGCGCGTGCGGCTTTCAAACATCGGATCGGTGCAATTGCGCAAAAGAAACACTTTTTGCAGCTGGTTCAGCGTGCGGTTCACCGCATCGGCACTGGCGAAGGGGCCAAAATATTGACCTTTTTCCTTACGCGCCCCGCGATGTTTTTTGATCTGTGGAAACTCGTGGTTCGTCAACAAGATCTGAGGAAACGCCTTATCGTCGCGCAATAACACATTGAAGTGCGGCTTTAGCTGTTTGATCAGGTTCTGCTCCAGAAGCAGCGCCTCTGTTTCTGTCTTTGTGGTCAGAAACATCATGCTGGTGGTCTGGCTGATCATGCGCGCAATCCGCGCCGTATGCCCGGTGGGTTTGGCATAGTTTGAGACGCGCTTTTTCAGGTTGCGCGCCTTGCCTACATAAAGCACCCGCCCCTTTTCATCGAGCATCCGGTACACCCCCGGCGAGCCGTCCAAAAGGCGCAGATAAGACTGAATCACCTCATGCCCGGCGGGCACGGGCGTCGCATCTTGTGCGGGCGCGTCACTGGTCATTGAATATCCTTGCGATTCTCAACATGGCTGCAATCTTACCGGGTTTGAGGCAAGAGAAAACATGCCCACAGAAACTGTGGATAAGTCTGAGGATTTATCTGTCCAGCCATGGAAATTCCCTTGTTTTCAGCCTGCTTCGTCACTTTGCCTAATTTTTAGGCACTATTTCAACCCCTTGATTTTAAACACTTTAAATATGAACAAATTGTAAACCAATGATTTCATTGCAAAAATTATGGTTTCCCCTGGGTAAGAATTGAACAGGTGTACAACTTGTCGCAGAGCGCGCAGAAGATCCACCATTTTACGGGGGAAATCACTCGACCCCGCGAATGTCCGGCGTTTGCCAGCCAAGGTGCTGGCCGCCGTCCACGGCAATCACCTGACCGGTTACAGAAGGGGCATTCAGGAAGTAAGACAGCGCGGCGGTCACGTCCTCGGCGTTGGCGCCGCGCCCCAAGACTGTGCCTGCCCGCTGACCCGCGAAATGGGCCTTGGACTGTCGGTGACCAATGAGGGTTGGCCCCGGTGCAATCGCGTTCACCCGCACGTCCGGCGCCAGCCCTTGGGCAGCGGTTTGTGTCAACGTCCACAGGCCCATTTTGGCCAAAGTATAGGTCGCAAATTCCGGGGTCAGCTTTTTAACCCTTTGATCTACCATATTCACCACAAGGGCCTGCGCCTTGGGTTCGCCCGTGTCGTCCATCACCGCTTTGGGGGCCTGTGCCGCAAAAGATTGGATCATGAAAAACGGCGCGCGCAGGTTGGAATTCATGTGGCGATCCCACGCGTCCTGCGTGGCGGTGCGGATGTTGTCATATTCAAAAACCGAGGCATTGTTGACCAGCACCGTGAGCGGCCCACCAAGGGCATTTGCGGCGTCGGGCACCAATGCTTCGGCCGCAGTCATATCCAACAGATCCGCTTGAAGTGTGACGGCCTTGCGTCCCATTGCGCGGATCTCAGCTGCGGTTTCTTCTGCCCCCTCTGCGGAACGGGCATAATGCACCGCGATGTCATAACCATGCGAGGCCAGTTCCAGCGCCATCGCCCGGCCCAGCCGCGCACCCGATCCTGTGACAAGAGCACACTTTTCCATATCAGTTCACCAGGACCGCAAAGATATAGATCAGATAAAGCGCACTGAGAATGGCGCCCCAAATTCGGCCCATATGCCACTTCAGGAACACAAAGGGGATCAGCAACGCCGATGCGCCCAGCATGACCCAAAGGTCAAATTGCAAGATACCCGGATCCACGGGGATCGGCCCAACCATGGATGAGATGCCGATGATGGCAAGCAGGTTGAACATATTCGACCCGATAACATTGCCCAACGCCACCTCGGCCTGATTGCGCAGGGCGGCCATTACGGTTGTGGCAAGTTCCGGCAGCGAAGTGCCAAGCGCCACAAGTGTCAGGCCAATCACCGTTTCAGATACGCCAAAATGGCGGGCAATATTGGTTGAGGCATCCACCAAAAGATCTGCCCCAAGGGGCAATCCGATCAGGCCCAGAAGCAAGAACATGATGACTTTCCACCATGGCATATTCGGGTCCGCACCTTCGACCTCTTCTTCGTCCTCATCCGCACAGGCGGCTTCGGCATCGCGACAATCGCGGCGGTGACACAACGCAACTTTAAAGGCCGAGGACAGCATCAGGGCAAGGGCCGCCAGCAGCGCCAGGCCTTGCACCCAAGTGATCACCCCGCCCATGCACAGCACCGTAAACAGCACCGTTGCCGCCAACATTTGCAGATAGCTTTTGCGCGTGTCACAGCCGCCCGTGGACAGCCCCTTCATCAACGCAGGCACGCCCAGAACCAACAGGATATTCGCGGTATTGGACCCCACCACATTGCCCATAGCCAACCCAGGCACCCCGTCAAGGATGGCGCGCACGGAGATCAGAAGCTCGGGGGCCGAGGTGCCAAACGCCACAATCGTCAGCGAAACAATCAACGCCGGCACCCCAAGACGCAGTGACAGATTCACCGCGCCACGTACCAGACTGTCGCCGGCCAAAAGCAGTATGATCAGGCCAAGGGCCGCAAAAAACAGATCCAAGGACTAGCCCTTTCGCTTACACTCACATGTGGATTTCCCGATCAGAAATTTCCCACAACGCGGACATTTCATCGCGGCAATACGTGACTGGCCGGGATAGCGCAACTTGCCAAACATGGCCATCACACCCATCGCAACCAGAAACAGGACAACAACTTTGATGACCATTTACAGCCCAAAACGCGCAAACTCTGCGCGCTCCTCAATGTTTTCAATCGCATCCGACATCAGGCGCACGCCAAAGCGCGACAACAATCCCCGACGCGGGCCAAAGACGCGAAAACGCACCTTGTCACCGTAGCGCTCTTTCATCGTTGGGACCAAATGGCCAATGCCATCCGCCAGCCCTTTTTCGATGGCTTTGCGACCCAACCAAATCTCGCCGGTGAACAGATCTTCACCTTCCGGCAGCTTGCCAGCGCGGCGTGTCTCAACTTGGGTTTTGAAACTGGTGTGAATGTCTTCCAGCAGCCCTTTCAAACGTTCAACGTCCTCGGGGTTTTCCGCACGAAACGGGTCCAGTTGGGATTTCGATTTCCCGGCGGTGTAAACGCGCCGGTCCACGCCGATCTTTTCCATCAGACCCGTCATGCCAAAGCCCGCCGAAATGACGCCAATCGACCCCACGACCGAGCTTTCGTCGACAATAATCTCATCCGCCGCCGTCGCCAACCAATAGCCACCTGACGCGGCCACATCCTCGACAAAGGCCGTGACGGGGATGTCTTTTTCCGCCGACAACCGGCGAATACGCGCGGCAATCAGGCTCGATTGCACCGGGCTTCCGCCTGGCGAGTTGATCACCAAGGCCACCACTTTGGGTTTGCCTTTGCGAAACGCGCGTTCAATCGCGGACGCAAGGCCCGCATCGTTCAACTGCCCACGACCACCGGTTGCGATCACACCTGACAATCGGATGACCGCCACAGTGGGGGGGCGTTTTAAAGAAGGGATCCAGTTTTGCATGAGAATGATGTAGTCTCCGCCGGGCTTTGCCACAAGGGTGCCAAGGGGGCAATCTTCCCCCCTGACCGTTTTGTCATTACGTCACCTTAGCTGCGCAAGCGCCATCCGGTGCGGAAAATCCAGCCAATGGCCGCCAAACAGGCCCCCATAAAGCCAAGAATTGCCACAACCGACCAGACCAGCGACACATCCGCCACGTCGAAAAATGCCCAGCGAAAACCCGAGATCAGATAGACCACCGGGTTAAACAGCGTGATCGTCTGCCAAACCGGCGGCAGCATCGAGATCGAGTAGAACGAGCCGCCCAGAAAAACCAGCGGTGTGATCACCAGCAAAGGCACCAATTGCAGCTGTTCAAAATTGCCCGCCCAGATGCCGATGATAAACCCCAAAAGCGCAAAACTCAGGCAGGTCATCACCAGAAACACCATCATCCAGACCGGATGGGCGATCTCAAGATCCACAAAGAAATGCGCGGTCACAAAGATGATCATCCCGATCATAAATGCCTTGGTCGCCGCCGCGCCCACATATCCGATCACAATCTCAATGAACGATATTGGCGCTGAGAGAAGCTCATAAACCGTGCCAATGAACTTCGGGAAATAGATCCCGAAACTGGCGTTTGACGTCGCTTGGGTCAGGACCGTCAACATGATCAGACCGGGCACGATGAAGGCGCCATAGCTGACGCCCTCAACCTGATCAATGCGCGACCCGATGGCGGCGCCAAAGACGATGAAGTAAAGCGAGGTCGACAGTACAGGTGAGATGATTGATTGCAGCAACGTGCGGAAAGTGCGTGCCATTTCAAAGCGGTAGATGGCTTTAATTGCGTTCCAGTTCATTGGGCGTCCTCCTTCACGAGGTCCACAAAAATATCCTCAAGCGAGCTTTGGCGGGTGGAAAGATCCACCAACTGCAGCCCCGCTTCGCGCAGATCGGCCAGCAATCCGGTGATCCCGGTGCTATCGCCTTGGGTGTCATAGGCGTAAACAAGCCCGCCATTTTCAACACGCAGCCCGTCGGCGTTCAGCCCGGCAGGCACGGTCTCAATCTGTTCAGACAGTTCAATGAACAGCTCTTTTTGCCCCAAGCGTTTGATCAGCGCGTCTTTTTCTTCGATCAGCAGGATCTCACCGTTGGAAATCACGCCAATCCGATCCGCCATCGCTTCGGCTTCCTCAATATAATGCGTGGTCAGGATCACGGTCACGCCGGTTTCCTTCAGACGGGCCACGATCTCCCACATGTCTTTGCGCAGCTCAACATCCACGCCCGCGGTGGGTTCATCCAGAAACAGGATCCGCGGCTCGTGGCACAGCGCCTTGGCGATCAACACCCGGCGTTTCATCCCGCCAGACAATGTCATAATCCGGCTGTCTTTCTTGTCATGCAGACTGAGAAGTTTCAGGATTTCCTCAATCCGCGCGTCATCTTTGGGTTTGCCAAACAGCCCACGCGAAAACCGAACCGAGTTCATCACCGTTTCAAACGGTTCCAAGTTGATTTCCTGTGGGACCAATCCGATCAAATCACGAGCCGCACGAAAATCGCGCGCATGATCAAATCCGCCCACAGTAATTGTGCCGGATGTCGCCGTAGAAATGCCGCAAATAATTGAAATTAATGTGGTTTTCCCAGCGCCATTTGGCCCCAGAAGCGCAAGGATTTCACCTTCATTGATCGACAGATCAACCTTTTTAAGCGCCTGATGCCCACCGGCATAGGTTTTGGTCAGTCCTTCGACTGTTAGGATGTCACCCATGATATCTCCTGTCTTCCCCTCTGGCGGATTGCGTCCATAATGTCGCGCAATTTGATTGGGCCAGAGCTTCTAGATAAGCAGCCCCGCCGCGCCTTCAAGACGCAAAAGCCGAACTTTTGTCTCAACCCCGCCCGCCCCGGAAAACCCAACCAATTTACCACCCGCACCCATCACGCGGTGACAGGGGATGATCACCGGAATGGGGTTTCCGCCACAGGCATTGCCAACCGCTTGGGCTGAATTGCCGGTCAGCGCCGCAATCTCGCCGTAGGTCGCCGTGTCCCCATAGGGAATGGCCGACATCGCATCACAAACAGCGCGTTGAAAATCAGAGCCGCTCACCCGCAATGGCAGGTCAAAGTCGCGCCGTTGGCCCGCGAAATATTCGGAGAGCTGTTTGCCCGCTACAGCAAGTAGATCGGTCATTTGCCCTTCGATCACTTCGGACCAGATGAGCTCGGTCAAAAATCCACCCTCCTCGCGCAGGGAAATCGGACCAAACGGGGATGGGAAGCTTGCAACGGACATGTCGGCATCGTGCGGCGCAAGTCGAAACGACGCAAGCCCAAAGGGCAATTACGATTTGAACCATTTTCGGTCTGCGTGCGCTGCAGCATTTACCCAATTTCCAGACATTAGGCCCATGCTGCATCTGCGCGCATAGTTAAGGAGTAACAAGATGAACATCTCGATGGGCATGACGAGCATGAACCAGATGCAGAAAATGCAATCTGGACCTCCGCCCAAACCTCCGAACTCAGAAGACCTCATGACCGCCTTTGATGCGGACTCGAGCGGTGGTCTATCCCTCGATGAATTGTCGACTGAGGATATGTCCGCCAAACTGATCGAACAGTTTAGCGACATCGACGCCGATGAAGACGGAATTTTGACGTCAAGCGAGCTGAATACGTTTGGCCAATCAATGCGGCCTGATGATGGTGCCCGACCCCCTCCCCCTCCGGGCGGCGGCGGCGGTGGTGCCGATGCGGAATCTTTGGTGACGGCTTTGTTCGACGCCATTGACACCAGTGAAGACAGCACAACGGTCGATAATTCGATCATCGAAACGCTCTATTCCGAAACCCAGTCTCTTTTTGCTGGGGCCTAAGCGATAGAAAAGAAAAAGGCGCCCTTACCCAGAGCGCCTTTTTTATTCTTTAAAATGTTCTAGTTAGCTCAACGCATCGTCACAACGACCACAGGTGCCTTCGTGTTTGTGCTTGCCCACGTCTGGCAGGATTTTCCAACAGCGCTGGCATTTCTCGCCAGAGGCTTTTTCAAACACGACCCCAACCCCTTCAACGTCCGGCAGGCGGAAAGCCTCAGACGGCAGCGGATCATTGGACAGGACCACGTTTGACGTGATCACCACATCGGCAAAATCCACCGACCGAAGGGCCGTCAGAACCTCTTCGTCGCGCACATGCACCACGGGGGCGGCCTCTAGTGAGGCGCCAATCACCTTGTCGCGGCGCTGGATTTCAAGCGCTGCGGTTACCACACGGCGGGTTTGACGGATGCCGGCCCATTTTGCGGCCAACGGCTCGTCCAACCAATCGGCGGGCGTGTCCGGGAAGTCGATCATGTGAACCGAGCTGTCGTCGCCTGGGAACCGCTCTAGCCACACTTCTTCCATAGTGAACACCAAAATCGGCGCCAACCATGTGGTCAGACGATGATAGAGGATATCCAGAACCGTGCGCGCGGCCCGGCGGGCTTGGCTGTCGGCCCCATCACAATAAAGCGCGTCTTTGCGGATATCGAAATAAAAGCTCGACAAATCAACGGTGGCAAAGTTGAACACGGCCGAAAACACACCTTGGAAATCGAAGGTTTTATAGCCTTCGCGCACGGTGTGATCGAGTTCGGCCAAACGGTGCAGCACCCAACGCTCCAGCTCTGGCATTTCCGCCAGATCCAGCTTTTCCGCCTCGTCAAAATCGGCCAGATTGCCCAGCATAAATCGCATGGTATTGCGCAAACGACGATAGCTGTCAGCCACCCCTTTCAGGATTTCTGGCCCGATCCGCTGATCCACCATATAGTCGGTTTGCGCGACCCACAGGCGCAGAATATCCGCGCCATATTGTTTGATCACTGCCTCTGGAACGATGGTGTTGCCCAAGGATTTGGACATCTTCATGCCCTTTTCATCCAGCGTAAACCCATGTGTCACAACGTTTTTATAAGGCGCACGACCTTTGGTCCCGCAAGCTTGCAACAATGATGAATGGAACCAGCCCCGGTGTTGGTCGGTGCCTTCCATATAAACATCCGCAATCCCATCCGGCGAACCATCTTCGCGGTCGCGCAGCACAAAGGAATGGGTTGACCCGCTGTCAAACCAAACGTCGAGCACATCATAGACCTGCTCCCACTCATCCGCGTTGTGATCCGCGCCCAAGAAGCGTTCCTTGGCGCCAGCCGCATACCAACAATCCGCGCCTTCCACCTCAAACGCCTCAGAAATCCGAGCGTTCACGGCAGGGTCGCGCAACAAGAACCCTTCGTCGGTGGGCAACAGGCCCTTTTTCACGAAACAGGTCAGCGGCACACCCCAGGCACGCTGGCGCGACAGCACCCAATCCGGGCGCGCTTCGATCATCGAATACAGGCGGTTGCGACCGGTTTGCGGCCACCATTTCACCAGCTTGTCGATGGAATTCAGCGCACGGGTGCGGATGGTGGTGCCCATCTCATCCTGCCCGTCGCCCACCTCTTTATCAACGGCGGCAAACCATTGTGGCGTGTTGCGGAACACAATCGGCGCCTTTGAGCGCCAGCTGTGAGGATAGCTGTGCGTGACCCGGCCGCGCGCGATGATACCCCCGGCTTCGACCAGTTTGGCGATCACAGCGGTGTTGGCTTTGCCCTCTTTGCCCTTGCGGTCAAACACCTCAAGCCCTGCGAAAAACGGCACATGCGGCAGGAATTCGGATGCTTCGCCCACATTGTGGGTCATCCGATCAATCCAGTTGCGCTTGACGAAACATTCATAGTCGTCGGCACCGTGGCTGGGCGCGGTGTGCACAAAGCCTGTGCCCGCATCGTCAGTCACATGGTCCCCGTCAATCATCGGGACTTCGTAGTCCCAGAACCCATTTGCGCCGTCCATGCCATTGAATGGGTGTTTCAGGATCATGCCTGAAAACTCCGACGCCTCCACATCGCGCACGCGGGTAAACTCGGTCACGCGGGATTTGCCCAACGCATCGGCGGCCAGCGTGTCAGCAAAGAGGTAAAGCTCACCGGGGGCGGTCCAGCTTTCCTCTTCGGTCGCATCCACGCGGTAAAGGCCGTACGCAATCTTGTCATTGTAAGCCACGGCCTTGTTGGACGGGATCGTCCAAGGTGTGGTGGTCCAGATCACAACGCGGGCGTCAGCCAAATCACCGTTAGCATTCGCAACGTCAAACGGCACCCAGATCGTGTGCGACTTGTGATCGTGATACTCGATCTCGGCCTCAGCCAGCGCGGTCTTTTCGACCGGCGACCACATCACGGGTTTGGACCCTTGATACAGCGTGCCGTTCATCAGGAACTTCATGAATTCCTCGGCGATCACGGCCTCGGCGTGATAGTTCATGGTCAGATAGGGATCATCCCATTTGCCGGTGATGCCGATGCGCTTGAATTCCTCGCGCTGGATGTCCACCCAGCCTTCGGCAAACTTGCGACATTCCTGACGGAAATCAATCACCGGAACGTCGTCTTTGTTTCTGCCCTTCTTGCGATACTGCTCTTCGATTTTCCATTCGATCGGCAGACCGTGGCAATCCCAACCGGGCACATACCGCGCATCAAATCCCATCATCTGATGGCTGCGCACGATCATGTCTTTGATAGTTTTGTTCAGCGCGTGACCGATGTGCAAATGCCCGTTGGCATAGGGGGGGCCATCATGCAGGATAAACGGCGTGCGGCCGGGTTTTTCGCGCAGGCGGTCATAAACGCCGATCTTTTCCCAACGCTCCAACCAGCTCGGCTCGCGTTTGGGCAGGCCTGCGCGCATCGGGAAATCGGTGACAGGAAGCGTCAGCGTATGTTTGTATTCAGGGGTATTGTCGGTGGTGTTTTCGGGGGTGTTTTCGGGGGTGTCGGCACACATGTGTCCGGTCCTTTTCGGAAGGTCTTCGGAGTGTTAGGGCAAAAGGTCGGCACCGGTGATCCAAGCGCCTTTTCCCGGCAGCTCAAGCGTGGAGCGCCGGGTAGATAATTCGAATAATGATGGCGGCAAAATGCATCATATGGGCGTTATAGCAGGTGCGCGCGCGAGGTAAAGTGGTGAGAGACGTCAGGGAGCGGCCAAACTGCGCCCAAATGTCCCTTGGCAAAACCATACGTCCCTGACTAATTAGGTCAGGAAAGAGGTGCCCTATGTCAATTCCCGACCCGCAACCCAACCCAATGCAACGCTTTGCCATCACGCCTGATCAAATCACGCGCGTGCTGGACGTGTTTTACACCCGCGTGCGCCATCACCCGGAATTAGGCCCGGTGTTTAACGCACATATCGGCACAACCGACACCGAATGGGCCGAGCATATTGAGAAAATCAACCGCTTCTGGCGCAATGCGATCCTGCGCGAACGGGTCTATGACGGCAATCCAATGCGCGTGCATGTGAACGCCCCCGACATCAAGACCAACCACTTCGCCCCGTGGCTTGGCATGTTCGAAGAGGTGCTGCTTGCCGAGCTTTCGCCGGAGATTGCGGACAGTTGGCTTGCCCTCGCCCAGCGCATTGGGCGCGGGTTTCAGATGCAGATGGACGACATGCGCCGCCCCGCCACTGAGGTGCCTAAGCTCTTTTAGTATTTTTGCCTCCGGCGGGGATATTTTCGGAAAGAGGAAAAGCGCATTTGACCTTCCTCTTTCCAGAAATATCCCCGGGTGAGCGAGCTTGTCTCGCGAGGGGCAGCGCCCCTTACCAAATCTCAGGACGGGCAATCATCACCCAAAAAATCGCCAGCATCGCCGCAAAAGCCGGAAAGCCGAAGGCAAACCAGATCCGGTAAAGGCGGTGATAACGGGGCGGAAGGGGGGTGTTCTCAATGGTTGCGATACGCGCCAAATCCCGCAGTTGAATTTGGATCCAGACCACCGGAAGCCAAAACACACCAACAAAGACGTAAAGCGCAATCCCCGTCAGGATCCAGCTCTCACTCAGATCCCAACCTATTTCCAACGCCAAAAGTACCCCGATCATGGGTTGGACAATGGCGGCGGTAGCGGTGAACAGCGTATCGGCAATCACCACAATTCCAGCCACATGCGCGATCACCGCCGGGTTGCGCGAGCGTTGCGCCATCACCATGAAAAACGCGATGCCTGCCCCCGTGCCCATCAACACGGTTGCGCCCAGGATATGCGCCCAGCGCAGGACCAATAACCACTCCATCAGCGACGCTCCAATATCATGTGAAGGGCAAGGGCCGCGAGGGTCGCTGGCAGGATTTTCACAAGCGGCCCAAGGGGATCGAGCCAAAGAGCGGGGGTCACAACGCTGGCAGAGACAAGATACATCACGCTGACGGAAATCATGCCCAGACAGGCGGGTCTTGCCCATATACGCCACATCACAGCCAGTCCCAAAATGATGTCCACAACGGCCCAAAACAGCACCGACGCCAGCGCCAACCCTTTGGGCCACCCAACTTGGATCAACACCTCAGAGGCAGGTGTTAAAGACCACATACCGATCAGCCCAGAGGCGATCCAAAAAAGCGCCAACCCCAGCACCATAAGGGGCATCAGCAGGCCCGCGCGCGCCTGCAATCTATGCTCTGCCCCCGCAGGAAGCGACGCCAGGGTCGCGGCAATTCCCATCAAGGGCTTGCCAAACTCCGCATAGGGTTTCGGATCACCACGCACGCCTTCCGCCAGCACTTTGATCGCGGATGAGCGCAGCGGAGATCGCCACCCAAGCTGTCCCAATCCATCGGCCATTTTGCCCACAAGAGGCAACAGAACGCGCGGCATTGGGATGGTAAAGCGGGCGGGCGCAAACCCTAGCCACATGCGATGGGCGGCGACCACGTTTGACAGGCTGTGCGGGGTATCTTCGACAAGGTCAAACGCACGGCCAGGCGGTAATGTTCCGTCCAAGGCCTCATGCACCACACGGGCCAGATCTGTCGCGGCGAGCGTTTGAATTTGGGCGTTTCCCATCGCAATGGGTTGCACAAATGGCACCGCCGCCAATTGCCGGATCAGGGCCGTGCCGCCGTAAGCTTGCTGTGCGATCACCAATCCGGGTCGCAAGATCCACACGGGCGCACCAGAGGCCAAAAGCGCCGCGTCCCCCGCCGCTTTTGACCGGAAAAACGCGGTGTTTGCATCCGCTGAGACCCCGGCAGCTGAGATTTGGACGATGCTAACATCACGTTTCGCCGCGTGTTCGGACAGGGCCGCCAGCATATCGTGATGTACGGCATTCAGATCATCCGCGTCGCCATCCTGCAACGCGCCTGCGCAATTCACCACGGCGTCAATATCTTGCAACAACGGCTGCCACGCGGGTGCTGCGGTCAGGTCACGCAGGTCTTTGATCTGCCACACCAGATCCGGAAAGGCGCGCAAGGCGGTGGCGCGATCCCGGCCGAGCCCGGTAACCTCATGCCCGCACGCCAGCAGATCACGCACGACCTCGGCCCCGATCAGCCCGTAGGCGCCCAGAACCAGAACCCGTTTCATGGGGTCTTGCCTTGATCCGTTCTCCCCGTCTGTGACTGCATCGCGGCCCAACGATTGAGCCACGCCAGCCCCGCAAGCGACAGGCCCAGAGCAAGGAAAGAGAACACGCGCATCAGCCCATCAAGGCCGGAAATATCCACCAAGAACACCTTGGCGACCGTCAGCGCAATCGCCCCCATCGCAACGCGGCGCAAAAGATCAGATCGGCGTGCAATGGCTTGATAAAGAAGCGCCGCCCCCAAGGCCAACATGGCCACGGTGTAGGTGTAAAGCTCTGGCTGCAGCATCGGCTCGCGCGCAAGATAAGCGCCGCGCCAGAAATGCGCGATGCTGGTGATGCCCCACAAAAGCGACAGACCCGCCGCAGCACCGCCCAAACCAAGGCGCAGTTTTGCTGGCAGATGTGGCATTTTCCATGCCACCGCGCCGAACAAGGCCGCAGGCAAAAGATAAGCAATCGCCAGTGTGTTCACCAGCGGCCAACCCAGAATTTGCGCGTTGTAATCCACCAAGGGGAAGCCAAGGATCAAGGCGACCAACAGGGTGCCAACACCGCCCAAGGCAAACAGCCCGCCCAGCGCCATACGTACCTTGCGCATAAAGCCCGGCAGTTTCATCCGCCACGCCTGAACCGAAGCGGACAGCAGCCAAACCATCGCAATCAACGTCACATTCCAATGGGTGTCACCGCTCACATTCAGCGTGTCCAACCACCGGCGCAGCATCATCATCACAAACACAGCAAACAGCGACACCACCGCGCTTTCCAGTGTGATCAGGGCGTTTTTGCGGTTGCGATCTTGCCCCAAAACCCACGCGGCGGCCAGCGCGCCCAAGGTGACACCATAGGTGGCGACAACCTCAAGCAGCGGACCATATTCATGCCATGTCACGCCCAGAATGAACAACAGCGTGCCCGACACCAAGATGGTGCCGACGAC
The DNA here is from genome assembly GCF_018599245.1 of Aliiroseovarius lamellibrachiae. GTDB lineage: Bacteria > Pseudomonadota > Alphaproteobacteria > Rhodobacterales > Rhodobacteraceae > Aliiroseovarius > Aliiroseovarius lamellibrachiae. Next base: position 89,352 of record NZ_JAHEVJ010000001.1, on the reverse strand, counting down.
GGCGAACCAGCTGAGCAAAGGCAGATCAAACCGGCGGTCAATCACCACCGAGGCCAGCACCGTCAACGCCAAAGCCACCGTCAGGCCAGAGCTCGGCAACACCAGCGCCATCGCATAGCTGATCAACCCAAGCGCAGAGATCAGCACCAAAGACAGGCGCATCCGGTCCGCATCATTTGCTCGCGCAAAGCGTTCGACTTTGACCACCATCAGCGCGGCCAAAGCAATGGCCACAACGGCCCATTCAAAATCGCCCATAAAGCTGGATGGCATCCAGAAGATATCGAGCGCGATCATTGCAGCAGGCGCCATAAGCGCCGCCGCCAAGGCCCAGACCCGTGGGTGTTTGGCTGATGTCAGGCTGCGCCATGTGGCGATCACACCAAGCAGTGCGGCCATGCCGACCAACCAGACAGGGGTCCAGAATTGCGTGTTCCCACTGCCCTCAATCGCATCCACATCCGACAGTCGATAAACACTGCCGTAATTGGTCGCCTCAACCCAGATCAGCGCAATGAGACCCAAAGAGGGGAGCAGCGGCAAATCCTCCATCGCGTCCGAAGATTTGGCCCAGATTGCCATGCCCGCGGACAGCGCTGTCATGGCAAAGGCAGATAACCAAAACGCCGCCGCACCCTCTTGCGAGCTGGCCAAAAGCCACAGCACGGACCCCGCCATTGCGGCGTGCAACAGCATCATGCGGCGTGGCCAGTTTTTGGGATCAACGCGCTGCGCAATGCTGTCCATCAATCCGCGCCCCGGCAACGCGGGGACCAACCGCCAGCCCATCACAATCAGGGCCGCAAACGGCATGATCAGCGCAAAGGCAATCACCCACTCCACACGGGCATCCGCCACGACAACAAGCGGTGCAATCAGGATATATCCCAGCCCGAGCGACAGCACAGACAGCCATTTCCATTGCCGATACGTATCAATCGCCAGCCCAACCAGCGTGATAATGGCAAGATAGCCCACCACCGGCGACGCATCGCTGTTTCCACCCAGCAAAAACGGCGTCACAAAGGCGCCAACGATCCCGACAGCCGCCAACAAGGGCCCGGTCAGCCAACCAAGCACAATGGCACCACCCGCCACACATAAAAGCCCGGCAAATGTCGTTGTCGGCCCGATCAGCCCGTACATATGGCGCGCGGCCAAGATGCCCGCAAACAGCGTGACGATGCCGGCGCCAGAAAAGACCGACGGCAAAAACGCAACCGGGCTGTTTTCATCATCGCCCCAACGTTTGCGCATATATTCGCCGCCCCCGACCAAGGCGGCCCCAAACGCGAGCGAGGCCAGCACCCGCGCAAATGGTGGCAACAGACCGTTTTCGATGCCGTATTGTACCATGAAAATTCCGGCCAAAGCCAAGGACACAGCGGCCACGGCATAGACCCAGTTTTGCACAATCCAGGCGACAAATTTGTCAAAGGGCAACTCGGTTTTCACGGCACGCGGTGTGGGCGCCGTGGGGGTTTTGGCAGGAGGGGTCTTTGTCGGTGTTGATGTTGTGGCGTTGGAAGAGGGGCTTGATTGCCATGGATTACTCGCAGGGGCCAAAGCGCGCGCATTCGGCGTCTTCGTCTCCTTGGGCCGGGCATCCTTGGCCTCTGCCTCGGTACGCCGAGTTGCGCCTGCCGCTGCATCAGGTTCAGCCGGCGACGATATCCGCTCACCTGAGGCCAGTCGGGCTTCTGCGTCCGACAATCGGCGTTTCACCCCATCAAGGTCGCGCTTTTGATTGCCCCCTTGGATCAACAAATAGATGACGCCGATCGGCAGACCCAATCCGTAAAGCCCCGCCAACAATACCAAAAACGCATCCATCATCCACTCCTAACACGACTTGCAGCAGAGTATGCGCAGATGGACGGGAAAGGCCATAGGGGAATACCTGACCCTTTTTCCGCGCCGGAAGTATCAGTCCTTTGCGCCAAACAATCCGGTCAGCGCCCGCTTGACGATCTGCGTGACCGAGGGGCGAGAGGTGGCCACAAAGGGGATCGGGCGACACACTTCGATCGCCGCAACGCCAACGCGCGCGGTCAACGCACCGTTCACCACGCCTTCGCCGAACCGGCGCGACAGTTTTGAAAGGACACCGCCGCCGGCCAATGATCCCAACAGATCATCACCCACCGCCACGGCCCCCGTCGCCACAAGATGTGTCATCACAGCGCGCATCAATCGCCAGCTGCCAAAGGTGCCTGCGCGGCCGCCGTAAATTTCCGCCACCCGGCGGATCATTCGGATGTTTGACGTCAGCGCCGCGGCCACATCGGCCAGCGCGATGGGCACAATGGCCGTAACTGTGGCCACCTGACGCGCTGCGGCCTCAACCTCGCGCAGCGCCGCTTGATCCAAGGGGACCATCAATTCCCCCTCGGCCATTCCCAGGAGCGCATCCGCGTCAAAGGCATCTGGCTTGCGTTCGGCAAGGCGGGTCAGGCCCCATTTCAATTCCGCCCGACCGGCGTAAAACCGTTCAACCTTTGCCACAACCGACCGCGCTTCGCCCAGATCTTGGTGGGTCAACGCCCGTGTCACCTCGCGTTGCAGCCCGTCCACACGGCGCAGGCGCAAAAGCGCAAAGGCTTCCTTCAGCGCAAGCGCCAGAAGCACCAGCAAAAACGCACCCAAAAGCGCCATAGCCCCCATGCCAAGATAGGGATTGCGCGCGATCAGCCCGGTCACAAAATCATACGCCGCGACCGACAGGACAAATCCCGCCAGAGACACCAGAAGCCCCCAGAACCAACGCCCCAACCGTGAAGGGCGCCGCGCGGTGATGGCCACAACGCTTTGCATCGCGGCCCCGGTGGGCGTCGGCTGGTCCAGTTCCGGCACAGGTGGTGCATCCGCTGGATTAGCGGCTTTCTCATCCTCCAGCTCAAACAATACCGGGCCCTTTGCGGGTGCGTTAAGATCCGTCATTGCTCGAAGCTCCATTCATATCGGATATCTGGCAGACCCTCGTCGTTGCCCGCGCCATTGGTACGTCCCCGCTCAAGAAATCCTTCGCGCAGATAAAACCTTTGCGCATCTTCATTGGCGACAAATGTATATAAACCCAGCGCCTGAGTGTCAGATTTCGCCGCATCCAAAAGCAGCTTCCCAACCCCATAACGCCGCATCCCAACCGCGACATAAAGCGCGTGAACCTCGCCACCATCGCGTGCCAAGAACCCCACCAACCGCGAGCCTTGACGGGCCACAGTGACCCAGCCGCGCGACACCATCATGCGGGCAAAATACTTCTCTGCTGCGCGCGAATGCACGCGGGGCATCCAAGGTGTTGCCGCATTCCAATGGCTTAAGATATTGGCAATGGCACTGACATCATTTTGGGTCGCCGCCTCAACTTTCATAACCGATCTCCGATCAGAAATTCCGCCGCTTTATCCAGCCGGATATGCGGTGGCCCCTCGCCCGGTTTCAGGCTGACATCTGCGGGCGCAAAGCGCATGATTTGATAATCAGCATCCAACCAGTTCGCGTCCCCATTTCGCGCAGGCGACAACAGCCGCGCCGGGTCTTCGGGCAGATCACCGGGGTAAAAGGCCGCTGACTTTCCGCTGTCACGCAACCGACCCCGCACGCAATCAAGCGCGCCTCTGTTGTGATCAATTGTTTCCTCAACCGTGGTGCGCAAGGACGCAATCGACATGGCCGCCGTCTTGGCCCCGGCGAAATCCGCACGGTCGCGGGCATCGCGCAAAAGGGCCTCGGTGATGGCGGTCAGGCGGCCGTGTTGGGTATGGTGCAAATGGTCGGCTTTGGTGGCGGCAAACAAGATCCGCTCGACCCGTTTTCCCAAAAATATCTGGCTGAGAAAGGCGTTTGATCCGGGTCGAAAGGCGGTAAGGATTTCCGCCATCGCGCGGCGCAGATCCTCAAGCGCGGCTGGCCCCGCGTGAATGGCCCCAAGCACATCGACAAGCACCACCTGCCGGTCGATTTTTGCGAAGTGATTGCGGAAAAACGGTTTCACCACGCGTGATTTATAGGCCTCAAACCGGCGTTCAAATTCGCGGTACAATGACCCGCGCAGGTTCTTCTCGGGTTCGGGAAGCGGCGCGAAGGTCAGCGCGGGGCTGCCCTCCATATCGCCGGGCAGCAAAAACCGCCCCGGCGTGCAATCGGAATAGCCATCTTCACGCGCCGCTTTCAAATACTCGGCAAAGCCCGCAGCCAGCGATTTCGCCACGGGTTCGTCCAGTTTTTCCGTGCTGTCGACGTGACGCGCCTGTTCCAAAAACGCCTTAGCCTGATCACGATCTTCGATGCGGGCCAGCGTGTCACGCGCCCAATCCGCATAAGACAAATCAAGCAAACCAAGGTCCAAAAGCCATTCGCCGGGGTAATCCACGATGTCCAAATGCACCGTGCGCGGGCCGCGCAGCCCGCCAAGCATCCCGCCCGGTTGCACCCGAAACGACAGGCGCAATTCAGATGTGGCGCGGGTTGAGGCGGGCCATTTCGGGTTCGGACCAGTCATGGCCGCCAGATGGGTTTCATAGTCGAAACGCGGCACGGTATCGTCAGGCTGGGGCTGCAAAAACGCGGTTTGGATGCGCCCATCGCTGGCGGCAATCAGCGACGGCATCCGCCCCCGGTTCATCAGGTTCGCCACAAGCGAGGTGATAAACACCGTTTTGCCCGCACGCGACAGCCCGGTCACGCCCAGGCGGATCACAGGTTCAAACAACGCCTCGCTGGTGGCGTCGCCCATCGCCTCTATCTGACGCGAGATACTGTCTGCGATGTCGCCAAGCCCCACGGTGCTCTCCTTTTTTCTACGGTGAAGATATGGGCGCGCGGCGGGTTTCGCTAGGGGGGATGCGCGCTTTCCTTGCGGGGAGAGACCGCGCGCGGGTCCCCTCTCCCCCTCCCTTGTGTCCCCCCTTGTCGCGCACGCGCACATTCGCTATTGCGGCGCTATGCCCAGATACGCATTGAAAATCGACTATCACGGTGCCGGACTTGCCGGTTGGCAACGCCAAAATGATCGCCCCTCGGTGCAGGGCGCGATTGAGGCGGCTTTGGCCAAACTGGAACCGCGCGCGCATAATATCGCCGCCGCCGGGCGCACGGATGCGGGCGTGCATGCCTTTGCCCAAGTGGCCCATTGCGATATGGAGCGGGATTGGACGCCCTTTCGCCTGTCAGAAGCGTTGAATTTTCATCTGCGCGAAGACCGTGTGGGCATTGTTGATTGTGTGCAGGCCCCGGATGAGTTTCACGCGCGGTTTTCTGCACGGGAACGCCGGTATATGTTTCGCCTGATCAGCCGCCGCGCACCGTTGACCCATGATCTGGGATTGGCGTGGCATGTGAAATATCCACTGGATGCGCAGTTGATGCAGGACGGCGCGGATCGCCTGATTGGCCAACATGATTTCACCACCTTCCGATCCACCATTTGTCAGGCGCAAAGCCCGGTGAAAACGCTGGATGAGTTGCGGATTGAGGAAATCACCCGCCCCAATGAGACCGAGTTTCGGTTCCATGTCCGCGCGCGGTCGTTTTTGCACAACCAAGTCCGGTCTTTTGTTGGCACGCTTGAACGGGTTGGCACCGGGGCGATGACCCCGGATGACGTGACCAAAGCGCTTGAAGCGCGCAGCCGCGCCGCCTGCGGCCCTGTTTGTCCGCCACACGGGTTGTACCTTGCGGGTGTGACCTATCCGGATGATCCGTTCGTGCGGGATGGGGAGTAAGGTCGGCTGAGTTTTGTATGGCGATCTAAATGTCGGCTGAGCGAACTTAAGGACGTTCAATCCCCAAAAACTGACGGGTTCCACGCCCACTTTCGCCAATCAAACCAGCTCAAACCCCACCTGCCCCATCGCCCGGCCATTGATTTGAACCGTCAGCTGATGCGCCCCCGGATACAGCCGGAACGTGGTGGCGTTTCCTTTGAAAAGATGCGCTTTGGTAATGCGGAGGGTTTGGCCTGCTTTCAAGTCAGCCTGTTTGATCTTAAAGACTTTCTCCGACAGTTTTCCGCCAGATCGCTGAAACTGGATCACATAGTCAATGATCAGCGCCTCATCCCGTTCGGCGGTGACGTCAAAGGCAAACTCCAGCTTTGTATCAATCGCCACTTTCCCGTCCGTGGGGGTGATCGCAATGGGGCCGATACTGACCTTGGCGTCGGCGCGAAAGCCCAACAGCTCCAACGCGCCAGCGTGGCCTTGTTTGACCAATGTGCGACAGGCGTGGCGGGTCATCCATGCCATTTCTTTGGTGTCTTGCCGCCCCTCTTTTTGCCAACGGCGCAGGGTGCTGACCACCAGATCCGGGTCGGATTTCGCGATATCATTCAGATGGTTGGCCACCGACCGGGTCACATAGCGGGTTTTGTCGGCGTAGAGTTGATCCAAGATCGGGATCGTGTCAGCAACAGCCCAGCGGATCCGTTCGCCCCACGGCACCAATGGACGCGACCCTTCGCTGGCCAAGCGGCGCACATGATAATTTTCGTCCCGCGCCCAGCCCATCAGCACGTCAAACATATGATCTTTATGCTCTATCAAAAACGGGCGGATCGCGAACTCCATCGAAAATCGTTGGGTCAGCGCATGTAACAGCGGGGGGGAGAGATCCAGCCGATCCAGCCCATGGCTCGCCACATATTGCCCAAAGGGGTCGATGATAAAATCACCGAAATCATCATCGGTGAGCGTCGGATCCAAAGCCGGCGGCAGCGCTTGATGGATCAGCGCGGCGGAGGTTTCGAAATCGTCGGGCAAATGGCGCGCCATTACCTCGGCAATCCAGGAAATTCGCGCCTTCAGCTCCAATTCCAACAGGCGTGCCATCACATCGCGTTGAAACTGATCCGCATCAAACCCCGGCACGACGGGGGCAAGCCACCCGGCCAACAACCGCACCTTGTCAGCATTGATCAATTGATCTTTCAAACTAAAACTCTCGGCCACGGCATGCCCCCACGCGTAATGTTCATGATTTACCCCACATTACCCATCCCCACGCGCCACACAACGAAATAGTCCTCTCGCCTTCCTATCAACGCGCAAAGTTATGCACAGGTAATTGAGCGTGGGGGCTTCCCCCTGCCCCGCGCCTCGGCCATAATGTGTCACCAAAGAGCAAGAGCAGCAGTTTCAGGGCGGCATATACATGAGCGAAGATCTTTTGGCAGGTCACGGCCAAGACACCTATGATGCATCCTCTATCGAAGTGTTGGAGGATATGGAACATGTCCGCCTGCGCCCCGGCATGTATATCGGCGGCAAAGACGACCGCGCGCTGCATCACATGGTGGCCGAAATCGTCGACAACTCGATGGACGAAGCGGTGGCCGGCTATGCCACTTGGATTGAGATTGAGCTGCATGAAAACGGCCATGTGTCAGTGCGCGACAATGGGCGTGGCATTCCCACGGACCCCCACCCCAAAGACCCCAGCAAATCCGCGCTGGAAATCATTTTTTGCACGCTGAATGCGGGCGGTAAATTTTCGGGCGACAGCTATCAAACATCTGGTGGTTTGCACGGTGTTGGCTCCTCCGTTGTGAACGCGCTGTCGGATCACCTGCGCGTCGAAGTGGCCCGTAATAAAGAACTGTTCGCGCTGGAATTTGCCCGCGGCGTACCACAAGGCAAGCTGGAAAAAATCGGCGCGGCCCCCAACCGGCGTGGCACCGCCGTCACCTTTCACCCGGACCCGGAAATCTTTGGTTCACTGAAACTAAAACCCGCACGTCTGTTTAAAATGGCGCGCTCCAAGGCGTATCTGTTTTCGGGCGTCGAAATCCGCTGGAAAACCGGCATCAGCGATGGCGAAACCCCGACTGAGGCAAAGTTTCACTTTCCCGGCGGTCTTGCCGACTATCTGACAGAGGTCATGTCCGGCGCGACCACCTATGCCGACCACCCCTTCACCGGATCCGTGTCGTTTGAAAAATTTAACGCGCCGGGCAAAGTCGAATGGGCGATCAACTGGACCCCAACCCGCGACGGGTTCATCCAGTCCTATTGCAACACCGTGCCCACCCCCGAAGGCGGCACCCATGAGGCCGGATTTTGGGCCGCCATCTTAAAGGGCATCAAGGCGTATGGCGAGCTGGTGAACAACAAAAAAGCCACCACCATCACCCGCGAAGACCTGTCCACAGGCGCGGGCGCTTTGGTCAGCTGCTTCATTCGCGAGCCGGAATTTGTTGGCCAGACCAAAGACAGGCTGGCCACCACCGAAGCCCAGCGCATGGTGGAAAACTCGGTCCGCGACCATTTCGACAACTGGCTGGCCTCTGACACAAAATCCGCGGGCGCCATCCTGGACTTTCTCGTGCTGCGCGCCGAGGAACGCCTGAAACGTCGTCAGGAAAAAGAAACCCAGCGTAAAACCGCCACGAAAAAGCTGCGCCTGCCCGGTAAGCTGGTCGATTGTTCCGCAACCAACCGCGAGGGGACCGAGCTGTTCATCGTCGAGGGCGACTCGGCTGGTGGCTCCGCCAAAATGGCGCGAAACCGCAAGACACAGGCGCTGTTGCCGCTGCGCGGTAAAATCCTCAACGTGCTGGGGGCGGCGTCGTCCAAATTGGGTACAAACGCCGAGATCAGCGACCTGACCCAAGCGCTTGGCGTGGGGCTGGGCACCCGGTTTAACGTCGATGACCTGCGTTATGAAAAGGTCATCATCATGACCGATGCGGATGTTGACGGCGCGCATATCGCCGCGCTTTTGATGACGTTTTTCTTCACCCAAATGCGCCCGATGATTGATGCGGGCCACTTATACTTGGCCTGCCCGCCGCTGTTTCGCCTGACCCAAGGGGCCAAGCGGATTTATTGCATTGACGAGGCAGAGCGCGACGAATGGCTTGAAAAAGGCATTGGTGGCAAAGGCAAAATCGACGTGAGCCGCTTCAAGGGGCTTGGAGAAATGGACGCCAAGGATCTGAAAGAAACCACGATGGATCCCACCTCGCGCACCTTGATCAGGGTGACAATTGACGAGGACGAACCGGGCGAAACCGCGACATTGGTAGAACAACTGATGGGCAAAAAACCCGAGCTGCGGTTCCAGTATATTCAGGAGAACGCCAAGTTCGCTGAGGATTTGGATGTTTGAGATATGTTTTAGTCTAGGTGCGGTTAATTGCTGGCAATTCTATTAGACCATCACAACTTAAAGAGTGCGAGAAGGGCCGCATTGGCGTCATCCTTCATAACTTTGGCAATCCCACAACTACAGACCAGTGGTGACGGATTGCAAATATTGGGGCTTACGTTCCACCTTTCTCAACAAAACATTGCACAAACTTCATGGCTGATTAGCACATACTTTTTTATGATTTTTTTCGGATTTATTTTTTCACGTTCCATTGCAAGCATTAACGCCTACCTAACTGAGAGAGCCGAGGGAAAAGTCCAACAATCTTATGACAACGCACATAGTGCTGATGTCGATCCAAATCCACATAGCGCGGATGCAGACAGTGGATACGACGAGCCATACTGGCGTCAGCATTATAAATATGCGAACAAAATTGAGCGCATGAGTTCTATTCGAACAAAACTAGCAACCGGCACCTTGATAACCATTTCTGCGTTTGTTGAATTTGGAGCAGCGCTTGCCATTTCTAGCTGCGCTGTGTTTTTCCCCGCGGCTATTTCCGCTTGGCTGTTTGGAGTAGTTACATAGATTAACCCAGCACGGGCCACGCCCGACCCTCCCCACGGGAGGGCGTTTTGCGACGGTTCAGCATACGATATGGTTTGGATTTTGTAAGGGGGTGCCACACGAAAACGATTCGTGACGCCCACCCAGGGTCTGGCGTGACCCTCGGTTGCGCTTAGTTCAGCGACAACCCCTCAATCGCCCCAACCATCTCCACATCCGTATCATCACTGTCCGCTGACAATGCAAGTGCCACCAAGGCCCCCGGCTCCGCGCCAAACGCACGTTTATAATCAGCGACAAGGTTGATATTTTCCGCGTGGCGACCACTCCCCGATGGGCGCAAAACCACAGTTTTTCCCCGCGCGCCGAGGTAAGGCGAGGCCAGCAGGTCGCCGCGCTTATGCGCGCCGCCATGCACATATACCAACACGCGGCCATCTGGATTTTTCAAAAGCTTCCGTAATGAGGACCGCCCCGCCTCCGCCGCTTGATCCTTGGGCAGAAACGCAAAATACAGCGCCAGGTTCCGGTCGTCCCCGCCCTTTTGGCGCAGGTCCGTGGCGGGCACCGAACGGTCCACTTGCCACGTCCATTTGGCACCCTGCGCGTCCCATTCGGACGTTGGCAAGATCTTATAGGTGATCGACACAGAGCCATCCGCCACCACCCCCATCCGACCCGGCGTGCCATCAAAGCTGACGCGTGAGAAGAACGAGGCAAACCAATGGGTCTTCCAGTCGGCAAAGCTGATCGGCCCGGCGTTGGCAGGGGCGGTCAGCAGCACAAGGGCAATCAAAACATGTTTCATCATACCCTTGGCATATCAGGCCAAGAACACCGTTCAACCACCTCGCGCGGGGTTCACGCAAACGTCAGAGGATGTCAGGTGATCAACCCGTTGTCCAAGTGCAAAATCCGGTCCATGCGGGCCGCAAGCTCCATGTTGTGCGTCGCGATGAGGGCGGAAAGCCCGGTGTCGCGCACCAGCTCCACCAACGCCTCAAACACCGTGTCAGACGTGCCGGGATCAAGGTTGCCGGTCGGTTCATCCGCCAGCAAAAGCGCGGGCTTATTGGCCAAGGCGCGGCAAAAGGCAACGCGCTGTTGTTCGCCACCAGACAGTTCCGCCGGGCGGTGGCTGGCGCGATCTGCGACCTTCACGCGCTTCATCAATTCCAGCGCATGGGCGCGGGCGATGCGGTCGGGCACACCTGCGGCAAGCTGGGGCAGCACGATGTTTTCAAGGGCCGAGAATTCCGGCAGCAGGTGGTGGAATTGATAGACAAACCCCACCTGTTCACGGCGGATTTCGGTGCGGGTGCGGTCACTTTGCGCCCCCATGTCTTTCCCGTTGATTTGCACGTTTCCCGCGTCGGCCCCATCCAGCAGCCCCGCAATGTGCAAAAGCGTGGATTTGCCCGATCCGGAGGGGGCCACCAGCGCCACAACCTCGCCGCGCGCAAGGGTCACGTCAGCCCCGCGCAACACGCAGATTTCGCCGGGGGTGCCGGGGTTAAAGGTCTTTTCAATGCCTGAAAGCGTAAGGACAGGATCACTCATATCGAAGGGCCTCTACCGGGTTCATGCGCGCGGCTTTGCGGGCGGGGAAAAGGGTGACAAGGAACGAAAGCCCAAGGGACAGGCCGACGGCGGAGGTCACGTCCCAGAACTCGAGCTTGGCCGGCAGGCGGTAAATGCCACGCACCGAAGGATCCCATGCCTCGCCGCCAGAGAACCAGTTCACCAGCGCAAAGACATTGTCGATGTTCCACGCAAACAGGCAGCCAATGATCACGCCCGCGATGGTGCCAACCACACCGGTCAGCGAGCCGCAAAGGAAAAACACCCGAAGTATTGCCCCTTCGGTCAGGCCCATCGTGCGCAGGATACCAATGTCGCGGCCTTTGTTTTTCACCAGCATGATCAGCCCTGATGTGATGTTCATTGAGGCGATCAGCACAAGCACGGACAGGATGATGAACATAACGTTATCCTCCATATCCAATGCACTTAGGAAGGCGCCGGACCGGTCGCGCCACGTCCATGTGGTTGAGGGTTCTTCGGCCGCCTGCATCAGTGGCAGCAACAGCTCATCCACCTCTTCGGGCTCTTTCACCATCACCTCGATCTCATCGGCGGTGCCTTCGCGGTTAAAGAACGCCTGCGCCTCGGCGAAGGGCAGATAGACGCGGGTGCGGTCGATGTCCCAACGGCCTGCGGTGAAGATATAGGTGACCTCATAGGCATTCACCCGAGGGCTGGTGCCGAACGCCGTTTTCACCCCATTGGGCGAGATGATTTTGATCTTGTCGCCCGTGGTCACGCCCAATTCCGCCGCCACACCGGACCCAATGGCGATGCCCTCGTTAAATCGGGAAATATCCCCCTGTTTGCTTTCGGGATTGGCGATGCGGGGGATGGTTAACAGGTCATCATAGCGGATGCCGAACACTTCGACGCCTGCGTTGCGTTGCCCTTTGTTGCCCATCACCTGACCTTTGATCAGCGGGGCTGCGCGGGTGACGCCGGGCACGGTAGAAATGCGCTCCACCCAGCCATCGAAATCGCGGATTTCGCGGGTGACCTGACCGATGTCATTCACATGGGTCTGGGCGTGCAAACTGACGTGGGAATTGGCGCCAAGGATCGTGTCGACAAATTCTTCGCGAAACCCGGTGCGCACGGCAAGCGTGATGATCAGCGCCGCCACCGCAAGTGTAATCCCGATCAGGCTGATCCACGTCATCGTGCTGACACCGCCTTCGGTGCGGCGCGCGCGCAGGTATCGCCACGCGATCATCCATTCGTATTTTGAGAAGGGCGCGGGACGCGAATAAGGGGCGGTTCGGGCCAAGGGGCTGCTCCGGTTTTGTTTTCAGGCAAACTGGGGGTTTCGCGTGCCAAGGTCAAGCAGGCGACATCCGCGCCAGCCATTTAGCGCGCAGAGATTATGGCCGGTGGATAAGCCACCTTCGCACTGTGGAGAAGCCACAGATTTCTGTGGACAAGTGAGGTTATTTCACAAGTTCCTCTTTACAGGTTAGCAGAGCGCAGGCACCATATCTAGTAAGGAAAAGGCGCAAAGACCGCCGGACCTAGTACAGGCAACAAATCCTAGTGGACCACCAAAGGGCGGGTTTTCACCGGGATCAAACCGCGAAAGGTAACGTGCCATGGCTGCCACCGAGCACTATCTCGAAGCAGAAGACCTGCATCCGATCGACATTGTTGAACATATCGCGGAACACCACGCGTGGGAATTTAACCGCGTGGCCGACGATCAAATCGCGATGGCGGTTGAGGGGCAATGGCGGACCTATTCGATCACGCTGGCTTGGTCTGATTACGATGAAACGCTGCGCCTGATTTGCACCTTTGAAATGGAACCCCCGCAAGACAAGCTGCCCAAGATTTATGAGGCGCTGAATGCGATCAACGATCAGTGTTGGAAAGGCGCGTTCACCTATTGGAACGAACAGCGCCTGATGGTGTGGCGCTACGGGCTGGCGCTGACCGGGGGGCAATTTGCCGGACCCGAACAGATCGACCATCTGATCGCCAACGCGGTCGCCACCGCTGAACGGTTCTATCCGGCGTTTCAACTGGTGGCTTGGGGCGATCAAAGCATCGAAGACGCGATGCAAATGGCCATCGCCGAGGCCTATGGTCGGGCATAAGCGATGATTTGGGTCGTCAGCCTTTTCAACATTGCCATTTTCGGCTGGACCACCTTTGAAGCGCTAACCACGATGGGCATCATTGGCCCGGCCCCGCCGGTCTTGCCTTTCACCCCGACATTTACTGTTCAGATCCTGTTTCTTCTTTGGCTCGTGGGCAATTTGATTTTATGGCTGGTCGCACGTCGATTGCGCGCGGCTTAGCCGGCTTAGACTGGGCCGAAAAAGCAAAACTCACCGTTGCACCCCCGCGATCCCCCGCCTAGTCTTTGGCCAAACGAAGGGGGACATCACATGACAATGGATGATCTGAAATCGCGCGGCTTGGTGCTGCTCGGGTGCGGTAAAATGGGGTCGGCGATGCTCAAAGGTTGGCTGAGCCAAGGGTTGCCCGCAGGGTCGGTCTGGGTGAATGATCCCTATCCCTCTGATTGGCTTAACGGGCTTGAAGACTTGAACCTAAACGCGGACCTGCCGGAAAATCCCGCCATCGTTCTGATTGCGGTCAAACCACAGATGATGGGCGACGCCCTGCCCGCAATTGCAGCCCTTGGAAATGGTGAAACCCTGTTTGTCTCGGTTGCCGCCGGCACGCCCATTTCCGCGTTTGAGGCGATCTTAGGCGATCAAAGCCCGATCATCCGCGCAATGCCCAACACGCCCGCCGCGATTTCACGCGGGATCACGGCCATTTGCGGCAATAAAAACGCCAGCACAGGCCACATGGATCTGGCGGAAAGCTTGCTTCGCGCTGTGGGTCAGGTGGTCCGGTTGGACGGCGAACATCAGATGGATGCGGTCACCGCCGTGTCCGGATCTGGCCCTGCCTATGTCTTTCATCTCATTGAAACAATGGCCGCCGCAGGCGAGGCCCAGGGCCTGCCCGCGGATCTTGCCTTGCAGCTTGCCAAAGCCACCGTCGCAGGGGCTGGTGCTTTGGCCGAAGCCGCGGATGAGACCCCCAGCCAATTGCGCATCAATGTCACCTCGCCCGCCGGCACCACCGCCGCCGCACTTGAGGTTTTGATGGATGAGGCAACCGGTTTCCCCCCCCTTCTCAACCGCGCGGTAAAAGCCGCTGCGGACCGCTCAAAGGAGTTGGCAAATGGCTGACATCACCCCGGAAATCACCTTTGATGACTTTATGAAAGTCGATATCCGCAAAGGCACCATCCTGCGCGCGGAACCCTTTCCTGAGGCGCGCAAACCGGCGATTAAAATCTGGGTGGATTTTGGACCTGAGATTGGCGAGCGCAAATCCTCGGCCCAGATCACCGAACATTACACCCCCGAGGATCTGGTCGGCAAAGAGGTCATGGGTGTCGTGAACTTTCCCCCCCGGCAAATCGGCCCTGTGATGAGCGAGGTTCTTGTGCTGGGGCTTTATGATGAAAACGGACATGTCGGGCTGATCACCCCTGACAAATCTGTCCCCAATGGCGCGCGGATGTGTTGATGAAGCTCTTTATCTCTCGCCCCTTGCCTGCGCCCGTTTTGGACCGTGCAAAGGCGGGGTTCGATGTGACCATCCGCAGCAAAACCACGGCGATGACCATGCCGGAAATGATCACGTCGCTCACCGATTATGACGTGGTTTTGCCCACGCTGGGGGATCTTTATTCTGCGGATGTTTTTGCGCAGGCTGGTGACATTCGGGCCAAAGCGCTCGCCAATTTTGGCGTGGGATATAACCATATTGATGTGGATGCTGCCAAGGCCCGTGGGCTTGTTGTCTCAAACACCCCCGGCGCGGTGACCGATGCCACGGCAGACACCGCAATGACCCTGATCCTGATGACCGCGCGACGTGCGGGCGAAGGCGAGCGCATGCTGCGTGCAGGTCAATGGGCGGGCTGGCATCCGACCCAAATGCTTGGCCTGCATGTCACCGGAAAAACCGTAGGGATCATCGGCATGGGGCGCATCGGACAAGCCATTGCGCGGCGCTGTCACTTTGGCTTTGGCATGAAGGTGGTGTTCTTTAACCGCTCGCAAAAAGACGTCGATTTCGCGGCCACGCAAATGGATAGCATCAATGAGGTCGCCGCCAGCTGTGACATCATGGTGATCGCCACACCCGGCGGGGCCGACACCACCCATTTGATCAACGCAGGCACATTTAACGCCATGCAATCCCACGCCTTTTTGATCAACATCGCGCGCGGTGAGATTGTGGATGAGACCGCTTTGATCACTGCCTTACGCTCTGGTCAGATCGCCGGGGCGGGGCTGGATGTGTATGAGTTTGAACCGAAGGTGCCAGACGCGCTGATCCAAATGGAAAACGTGACGCTGTTGCCGCATCTGGGCACCGCAACCCATGAGGTGCGCACCGATATGGGGATGCTCGCGATGGACAATGTGGAACGCTTTGCGCGCGGCGAGGGGTTGGTGACGCCTGTTTGATCAGATGCCGTTTGGCTAGCCCCCGGTTTGCTTAACCACAGTCCCCGACCGCCTCGCGCCAATGCTTGCGGCAGAGGGACACATAGGACTCGTTCCCGCCAATCTGAACCTGCGCGCCGTCGACCAATGTGCGGCCCTGATCGTCCTGACGGATCACCATGCTGGCCTTTTTACCGCAATGGCAAATGGTGCGCGCCTCGCGCATTTCATCCGCCAGCGCCAGCAATGTCGCGGACCCCGGAAACAGGTTGCCCTGAAAATCCACCCGCAGCCCATAACACATAATCGGCACGCCCAGATCATCGACCGCGCGGGCCAACTGCCACACCTGTTCGTGTTCCAGAAATTGTGCTTCATCAATGAAAATACAGGCACAGGGCCCTTGATTCAAACGCGTCTCAATCTTGGCAAACAGGTCTTCGCCGGCCTCAAATGTATCGGCTTCTGCGTCAATCCCGATCCGCGACCCAATCCGCGCGGCACCCGCCCGATGATCCAGCTTTGCGGTCATCAGATAGGTCCGCATATTGCGTTCATTGTAATTGTAAGACGCCTGAAGCAGCAGGGTCGATTTCCCCGCGTTCATCGTTGAGTAGTGGAAGTAAAGTTTCGCCATGCGAGAGAATTACGTTGCCCGCGCCAAGGGATCAACCATCAATTCGCCGCAACTTGGGAGGTAAGGATGGGGTCGACCACTCATGCCGACCCCTCTGCACAAATTTGCAGAATGGGGGCGAAACGCCGAACACAAACACCCGAGGTCCGCGGCAATAAATTGCCTTGGGGATGGAACAGACCTCATCACTCACACGCGTTCTTTGTTTCACTTTTCCCCGGATAAAAAACCGGACCTTCCCCCGCCCAAAAAACGGGCCCCCACCTGATTCAGCGCTGGGGGCGCTGAAACCGGACACTCTTGAACACTCTGTGATCATAAAAACCATTCCATTACGGTGAGATAAATGGGAAAAGGATTATGGAATTCCCCGTGGTCCGCGTATTGGACCCACGAAAAAGGTTATGAATATGGCGGGCATTGGTAGCTATTTAAAGAAACACACCGAAGCATTGGTTAAGGATGTTGGTCTTGAGGCGGCTTGCGAGCTGACCGGCAAGTCCAAGGCCACCTTGGGCCGGTATTATTCGGACAGTGACGAGCATTCGGATCGGTTCATGCCAATTGATGCTGTGGCAGCATTGGAAGAGGCATCAAGTTATCCGCATGTCACCAGCGCATTGGCGGAACTTAAGGGCATCACAATGTCCTATGATGCAGAGCGTAAGAACACCGCCTCTGGCGGCGTGAATGCGGATGTTATTGCGCTTTCTCAACGGTTTGCAATGTTGATGGCCGAATATCAGCAATCCATAGAGGATGGGATTATCACCATCAACGAAGCCAAACGCCTGCTGCGCGAGACCCTGTCTTTGCAGCATGTTTTGATCGATATGAAACTGCATCTGGAAGAAGAATCAGGCTAAGGTTTGACCCTTCTGAGCGTTATCCAAACAGGATAATCCCCCAGGCAATCCCAACAGAAATCGCCGTCAGCCCAACAAAGGCGCTGGCGGCGTCTTTGGCTCGTCCCGCCAAATCATGATGCTCTTTTGTGACCAGATCGACCGTGCGTTCAATCGCCGTGTTGACCAGTTCCGCCGCGATCACAAAGCCCCCAAGCGAGAGAATCACCGCGCGTTCAACCGGGCTTAAATCCAACGTGAAGGCGAGTGCGGCAGAAGCTAACCAAGCGTAAACCCATTGGCGCACTGACTTTTCATTGCGCCACCCGTCCAACCATCCGGCCCAAGACCAACGACAGCGATCTGCAAAGCGCGCCCATTCCCGTTTCAACATCTCAAGCATCCTTTTGGGTCAGATAATGTTCAACCGCATCCTGCACCCGGCGAAACCGATCACCGCCCAGCTTGACGCCGCCATACCAGCGCGTCACGACAACAATGTGGTTTCTAAGATCGGCGCGTTCCAACATGCGGGTGATCACCAGCCCAGCACCGCTTTCCCCATCATCGCCCTTTTGCGGACCATCCTCAAACAAAACACCCCAGGTGTTATGGGTCGCCTTCGCGAATTTCTTGTCTCGGGTCAATTGCTTAAGAAAGCTGCGCACCTCATCGCGCGAGGATACCACCCCCCCGGTGACCGCGTATTTTGATCCGCGATCGGTGAGAAATCCGGTAAATTGTGTCATCTTCATCTGCGCCATAGATCCCTTATAGGCGGCGCGCGCCTGCCCCGCTAGCCAAGCTGATAAAAGAGCCCCCGGTTTGGCTGATTTCAGGGGGAAAACGGGCGCCTTCTCCGCGCACCTGACCGCCCGGCACGGATCCCATGTCCCAGCCACGCACTCCCATCCCTGCCAGGCTTGCCACAGGGACGGCGTCACAGGGACGGCGTGATGGGAAAACCCGTGTTTATCAACAGCGTCAGCACCTTCACCCCAGCACCTATATGCGGCGGGATCAGCCCGCGCACCTTGGCCGACATAAAGCCCCATTGGCAGCGCGTTTTGACCGGGCTATGATAAGGGTATGTTTACCATCGAACACGACTTTGACGCCTCGGTCATCACACTCGTCGATGAAGGTGACACCCCGTTTCGGGAAGATGTGACCATCACGGCCTTCGCCAGCTGTATCACCGTTGATCAATGGGATCCACGCACGGATCAGGTGCATAAAATCACCCTGTCCATGACCCAACTCACTGATTTAATTGCAGCTTTGGATTTACCCGAAGGGATTTATCGCACCGTACGCCCAGAAGATGTTCCGGACGTTACAGACGGTAGCGGTGGATGACGCGAACAGAACCGCCTTAGCCGTTGGCTTGCAGGTTCCGCTCAATATAGGCGCGCAGTTCCTCAGCCTCTTGGCGGGCATCGCGCAACCCGTCCATCGCGGCGCGCAATTCTGCTTCGGTCTGCTGCATCTGATTTGACATCTCTGCTTCGCGATTTTGCAGATAGGTGATCGCCTGATCCCGCGTCTCTTCTGCGTCGTGCAACGATTGTGCCATACGGTCAATCTCGCCCATTTCATTGCTCGCGACTTTTGCAAATCTATGGATCATCCAATGTGCAAACCAGCCCAGCGCAAATGCGACGAAAAGGATGATCGCGGTGACGATAATGAATTCGGTGCGGTTCATCGGTAATATCCTTACTGCGTGGCGCTGTCAGTTGGGGTTGCGGTCTGGTCATTTTGTTCTGGGCTTGGTTCGGGACGGGGCGCAGGACGTGGATCCCCCTCGCCGGGTGTACGTGCGATGACGCCCGGTACGGTGTCAGACGGGGCATCCGGTTCAACGCCGCCTTCTGCCTCTGATCCTGCCCCAGAAACCAAGGCTGCGGGCGTGTCTATATCACCAGAGGTTTGTGTGGCACTGGGCTCTGCAGCGGCTTGCGCATCACCCTCTTGGGTCGGTTCTTGCGCCGATGGGTTTTCCGCGGCGGGATCCAACGCTGCATTCTGCTCAATCGAGGCGCCATCTTGGGGCGCGCCCTCAGCCTTTGCCGCCTGTTCCTCCGACGACAAAGCGTCACTCGCGGCGGCTTCAGCATCTGGCTGCGCACCATCGGGCGTGGGCTGGTCTGGCGCTGTATCCTCTGTCACAGCCCCCAGCGCTTCGGCACGGTCCACCGCATCAAGCAAGCGGAACTCAATCCGCCGATTGGCCTCGCGCCCCTCTTCCGAACCATTGTCCGCAATCGGATCTTCCTCGCCATAGCCTTTGGCCACCAGATTTGACGTCAGCACCCGACGCGACAAAAGCGCTGTCAAAACAGCCTGCGCACGGGTTTGCGACAAAGCGCGGTTCATTTCTTCGCGGCCCTGACTGTCGGTGTACCCGGCAACTTCCATGCGCACGTCGTCACATTTTTTCAAAAGCTCCGCGATCTTATCAACGGTTTCGCCTGCCGACGCTTCGATATTCGCGGACCCCGGCGCAAAGGTGATTTTGCTGATCGCAAGGATCTCATTGATCTGGGCCACACATTCCTGCGGCGTTGGCAGGCCCAAGACCGGATCCAGCGCCTTTTGATAGGTGACATCCACCTGAAAATTCTGCGACGCCCCCAGCTTTTCCGACAAAATACGCGAGATGGTGGCACCAGCATCCGGATCGCCAGTGTTGCCACGCACATCCACCACGTCCGGCTGCACCACAATGGCACCGTTGCTCAGATGCCCCAAAGCCTCCAGCGCCACCAGGACGCGGGTGGGCCAACCGGCCGGCAGCTCCGGATCAAGACGCGTCGCCGCATAGACATTCCCCACCCCAAAACGCGCCCGCGCATAGCTTTCCGCCGCCTCGCGTTGCAGGTCGTTGGTCAGGCGTCCGCGCAATTGCATTTGCCCTTCGGGACTGAGCGTGGCCACGAATTCCGGCGGGCCGTCGCCTTCGCCAGACCCGTCGATTTTCACAACTTCAGGCAAGATACCATGGACCGAGTAAAGGTCTGGCAGGTCTGATTCCAGCTCGCCCACGGCCCGATCAAACATTGATTGCGTGGTGCCGGGTGCCGCAACAAAGGTCACATCCGCATCGGAAAACGTGACCGACCCGCCCTTCAGCTCGCCAAGTTTACGAATGGCCGCGACAACCGCGTCGGCCCAATCCGGTGACGGCACCCCAAGCCCGATTGTGCAGTCAAAACTGCCATCCAACCCCACTTCGGCCGCCGCAGACAGAATGCGCGCACGCCCAACCGTGTCATGGGCCGAGCAGGCATCAAACCGCGCACCATCTTCATCAATCAAAAACCGGAGCGTGAACGGGGTGATGACTGGGCGTGGGGCCGAAATATTCATTGAAAGCAAAACACTGCGGGGTGCAGCGCGTTTCAGTTCACGTTCCCATCGGGATTTTTGCTCCGAACTGTCAGAAATCGCCGTGATCGCGACCCGATCCGCATCCATCGAGATTTTGGAACGCGGCAATGTGCCCAGCGCCGTCATTGCAAATTTCAGCGCATCATCCCAGTTTTTTGGCACCGGGTGGTCGGCAATCCCCATCAGATCGGTGATATGGGTCGATCCCGCGATATTCTTGATTTCTTTGGTCAGCGCCGCCCGGTCCACATCCGCGGGGATCAGACCAATCAGCGAAATCCCCTCGTCGTTGCGCAAAATCTCAATAGAAAAGTGCGGCGGCTGGATTGCTTCGGCGGCGGGTACGTTCATATTGTCAATCACGCGGGCAGCATCAACGACGGTGCCGGCCGTGGCCAAGGCCCGGAAACGCGCGATTTCGCTCGGGGCAGTGCCGGACAGGACAACCTGCAACCCATCGGCCTCGGTCGAGGCCCATTCATACCCTTGCAACACAAGGGCATCCTGAACGTAATCGACCGAAATACGTTCAATCACACCAACCGAAATCCGGGCCCCTAATAGCGCAAGCAAAGCCGCAAAAGCAAAAAGGCCGGGGGCCAAAATTGATGTGGAAATACGCATTTATCGGTTCCGCGGTGTGGTCAAAAAGGGTGATTTCACTTGTCTTAAGCCCTTGCGTGGGCAGGCGCAATCAAAGCAATAGCGATACGGCAAGAAACAGCACGGGGATCAAACCGGTATTGCGATTTGCGCGAAAAAGTCGCAGGCAAATGTCCGGGTTATCAATATCAAGCACACGCAATTGCCACGCCAGATGCCACCCCATGACCCAAGCACCGCCCAGGGCAACGGTCATCGCGATGGCATTGCGTGCGCCCATCGCCTGAATGATCGCCATCGACAGCATCACCAAAGTGAGGATCATGAAAAACGACAGCCACTGCCGGGTGCGTGCGCCAAACAGGCGAGCGGTGGATTTCACCCCAATCATCGCGTCATCGTCTTTGTCCTGATGGGCATAGATCGTATCGTAAAACAGCGTCCAGCTGATCCCAGCCAAGTAAAGCGCCACGGCGGGCCACTCGAGTCGCCCGGTATGTGCCACCCATGCCAGAAGCGCGCCCCAGTTAAAGGCAATGCCCAGAAACACCTGCGGCCACCAAGTGAAACGCTTGGCAAAGGGATAGACCAGCACCGGGATGATGGCGATGAACCCCATCAGGATGGCCGCCGTGTTGAACGTCAGCAAAATCCCCAAGGAAATCAACGCCTGTAGGCCCATCCAGATCACAGCCCCGCGCACGGAAACCTGCCCCGAAGGGATCGGGCGGCTTTTGGTGCGTTCCACCTGACCATCAAAATTTCGGTCGGTGATGTCATTCCAGGTACAGCCCGCCCCGCGCATCAACCACGCGCCCAGCGCACAGCCAACGGCAATCCACAGATCATAAAGCCCAAACCGTCCGCTTTGCCCGGATGCGAGCAATAGCCCCCACCAGCACGGCAACAGCAATAGCCACGTCCCAATTGGCCGATCCGCGCGTGACAGCCGCAAATAAGGGCGCGACCACGCAGGGGCATAATGATCCACCCAATTGCCCGAATAAGCATCGGAAACCTGTCCATTGGGGTCTGGTAGTTCGTCTGGTTGGGTCATAGGTTGCTCTTATAGTCAGGTCACTTGGGACACGAAGGTGGATCGCGTATGAAACAGGCAAAAGTTCGGCTCTTTGTAGAGCAGCCCCTAGGCAATGGGCAAACCGTTTTGATTGATCGTGACCAAGCCCATTACCTTTTTGGCGTGATGCGCATGGAAGCGGGCGATTTTGTAGCACTTTTTAACGGGCGTGATGGGGAATATACCGCAGAGATTGTGCAAGCGGGCAAGCGCAAAGGCATCTTGCTGTGTCAGCGCCAATCCAAACCGCTGCAATTGCCCCCCGATCTGTGGCTGTGTTTTGCACCGATCAAAAAGGCGCGCACCGATTTCATCGTTGAGAAAGCGGCCGAAATGGGCGCAAATGTGATCCAGCCGATGCACACCGCTTTTACCAATTCTGAACGCATCCGCCGCGACCGGCTTCAGGCCCATGCGGTGGAAGCGGCCGAGCAATGTGGCGGAACTTATGTGCCGGAAGTGCGCGATTTGGTACGCTTGGATAAACTCCTCGCCACTTGGCCCGAGGATCGAAAGATCATGTTCTGCGACGAAGCCCTTGTCGGCGCCAAACAGGCGCTGGGGGATGCGGGCGGTGACAAATGGGCCATTTTCATCGGGCCCGAGGGGGGATTTTCGGAAACCGAGCGCGAAAAACTGCGCAAAATGGGCCACGCGGTATCCCTCGGCCCACGTATCCTGCGTGCAGACACTGCCGCCGTCGCCGCGATGACCATCTGGCAACAACAATTGGGCGATTGGCGTGGCTGAAACGACGTCTTACCACCTTTGGGACGCATTGGAATTGTCCCAAGACATCCAGCGGGTGTGCGACAAAAGGTTTGGATCAGGGCAAGTCGAATTGAAAGAACTTCTGCGCGCGCGCAGTTGGGGGGTGGTTTTTTCCGCTCTTTTTCGCGGCCAGAAGGTGATTATAAAAAAGATCCAAAAGCCCGGCGCCGCGACAGTTGTGCAAAACACAAAAGCCGCGCTCGCTTGCTTTGATCGCGCCCTTGGACATGACCCTTATCGCGTCAGCAGATGCCTCGCAACGCTGCCGGGTCAGGGGCTGATCATCACCGAATTCGTCGATGGCCGAACATTGCACGAAGAATTGCAATCCGCGAGCGGTAAGCACCGCAACCGCATCTTAACACGCCTTGGCGGCTGGCTGGAGCAAGCCGCGACAATCCGCACGGAAGGGCCGGACAGCACGGTATTTTCGCCAGACTGGACCCTATCGCAACTCGCCGGCCTACCGTATGACAGCTATCCCGCAGAAGAACGCGCTATCCTGCAGTCCTTGTTCCACGCATTAACAAGATTTGGCAGATTGCACCGCGGAACAGACATGCGCCTGTGCGGCGGGCATGATGACTTCCACGCACAAAACTTCATTTGGACGGACGCCGCGCTTTGGGCGATTGATGTCGAAGCATACCGGCAGCAACCCGCCGCAAAAATGCTTGGGAATTTTCTGGGTTGGGAAGCGATGCATTCCCCCTGCTCGCGATCTCCGGCCTCATCCCCCCTCTTTTTGGTACGCGCGCCTGCGACATTGATGCGCTGACAGCTGCGGTGCAATAAAGACCTGACGAGAAAAACGTCACAATACCATTCTTCTTAATTGCGCGGCAGCTAGAGAGCCTGTTTCCGGCCTCAAAAAAACCGCTGCGTCGACAGGAAAATATCGCCCGCGCGAAGATCCTGTTGCACGACCTTTGCACGTTGATGGACCGCGAATGATGCCCACCATCCGCCCTGCCCAATCCGCTGATGCCCCCGCAATCGCACGCTTTCTTTCCGCTCGCGCCGAAACCACCATGTTCATGCGCGCGGGTCTGGCGCGGTTTGGCCTGTCTGGGTCAGATCACCCCCATGCCAACACATTCTGGGTTGAAGAGACCGCGGGGAAGATCACTGGCGTATTCGCCCGATCCAACGCGGGGTTTGTGAACGCCTGCGGCGAGGGGAGCGTGTTTTGGCGGGGGTTTTTCGACGCCATGCAAGGGCACTCCATCTCTGGCGTAAATGGCGCAGCAGATATGGCCGAGGCCATGCGCCTGACGCTGTCGTTAGAAGATGCGGCGTATGATTTGCACCGCATTGAACCGCTGTACCGCTTGGCCTTGGACAACATGGTTGAGCCCGACCCAACCGGATCAAAAAAGATCCAGATACGTCCCCCGACAAAAGAAGACACCCACACCCTGACCGCTTGGTTTCGCGCCTATCATATTGAGGCCCTTGGGGCAGAGGACGATGACGCGCTGACCAAAATCATTGCCGCGCGGGTCGATCAGACCATTGCCACAGGCAACGTGCGCCTGATGATCCAAGACGGCGCACCCGTTGCGATGACCGCCTTTAACGCGCAACTGCCGGACATGGTGCAAATCGGTGGGGTCTACACGCCGCCAGAAAGCCGAGGCCAAGGCCTTGCACGTCGGGTGGTCGCCGCCCATCTGAAAGAGGTGCGCGCACAGGGGGTGAAAACCGCCATTCTCTTTGCCAGCGGGGACGCCGCCTGCCGCGCCTATGAAGCCATCGGGTTTGAACGGATTGGGGAGTATACGCTCGCCATCCTGTCCAACCCTGTCACAATCGGAGCCCGCCCATGATCCGCCCAGATGCCCGCGCGCAAATACTACGATTTCGCGAGGCCATCCTTGGTGGGATCATTGCCGGGCTTGGCCTATGGTGGGCGTTGGGATCGCTGGGATTGATCAAATGGATGGGCATTGCGCTGGCGCTTTTGGGGGCTGCCGTTGCTTGGCAAGGCCTGATGCGCGCACGGATCCGGGTTGGCACCGGTGGCGTAGGGGTTGTGCAAATTGACGAACGACAAGTGATTTATCTGGCGCCTGTTGGCGGTGGGTTTTCCTCGCTCGATCTGGTGCAAGACATCACCATCGCCCGCGACTTTGCCGGGCTTCCGGTCTGGCGTTTTCGCACCGGGGCCGAGCTTTTGACCATCCCAACATCTGCCGAAGGGTCCGAGGCGCTGTTTGACGCGCTCACCGTTTTGCCCGGCATCGACATCGCCGCCGCAATTCGCGCGGTAAATGCCGCCTCTGACAAGGCCGGTCCTGACAGAACCGTGATCTGGTCCCGTAAGGTGGTCAATTTACATTGACCCAAAGGGGCATCACCCGGCGCGAACCCAAAGGGGCATTTCAAGTCATTGACACTGCCCTGCACTTCGCCCACCTAATAGCCTTCAGAGTTTTCAGGAGAAGCCCATGTCCATCCCACAATCCGGCGGCGGCCCAATCACCGACCACAAACAATTGGCCCAGTTTCTGGAAGACGGTTGCAAACCGCGAGAGGCGTGGAAGATCGGCACCGAGCATGAGAAGTTCGGCTATTGTCAGGACACGTTTAAACCGCTGCCTTATGAGGGCGACCGGTCGATCCTGCATATGCTGGAAGGGTTGCGGGATGGCTTTGGTTGGACCGAAGTACGCGAGGCGGGCAACCTGATTGGGTTGGAACGCAATGGCGCAAATATCTCGCTGGAACCCGGCGGACAGTTTGAACTGTCCGGTGCGCCGCTCGACAGCATCCACCAAACCTGTGACGAGGTGAACGAACATCTGCGTGAAGTACATGAAATCGCGGATAAAATCGGGGCGCGATTCATTGGCCTCGGGGCGGCGCCGGAATGGACACACGATGAGATGCCCGTGATGCCCAAAGGGCGTTACAAGCTGATGACCGACTATATGGACCACGTTGGCACGCACGGAAAACAGATGATGTACCGGACCTGCACGGTGCAAGTGAACCTCGATTTCGGGTCCGAGGCGGACATGGTGCAAAAGTTCCGCGTGGCGCTCGCGCTGCAACCGATTGCCACCGCACTGTTTGCAAACTCGCCGTTTTTTGAGGGCAAACCAAACGGCCATAAATCATGGCGTTCGCGCATCTGGCGCGATCTTGATGCATCGCGCACCGGCATGTTGCCGTTTGTGTTTGAAGAGGGCATGGGGTTTGAGCGTTATGTGCAATATGCGCTCGATGTGCCGATGTATTTTGTCTATCGAAATGGTGAATATATCAACGCGCTGGGCATGTCCTTTCGCGACTTTATGCAAGGCAAATTGCCCGCCCTGCCCGGTGAAACACCAACCCTGTCCGATTGGGCGGATCACCTGACAACAGCCTTCCCCGAAGCGCGGATCAAGCAGTATATGGAAATGCGCGGCGCGGATGGCGGCCCGTGGCGGCGCCTTTGCGCCCTGCCGGCCTATTGGGTGGGTCTGATGTACTGCCAGGAAAGCCTGGATGCGGCGTGGGATCTGGCCAAGGGATGGGACGCGGAAACCCGCGAAGCCTTGCGTGTTGCGGCGTCCGTTGATGCCCTTCAAGGCGAAGCAAACGGCGTGAAAATCCTTGATGTGGCCCGCGAAACCATTGAGATCGCCAAGCTTGGCCTGAAAAACCGCGCCCGCCCCGGCATTGGCGGGATGGTGCCAGATGAGCGTCACTTCCTCAATGCGCTGCAAGACAGTGTGGAAGAGGGCAAAACCCCGGCGGATGAGCTTTTGGAGCGTTATCACGGCGACTGGAATGGTGATCTGAAACGGATCTACGCTGATTATAGCTATTAACGCCTGAGGTCTTAGATAACAGAGGGGGATAAGGGGCGCTGCCCCTCGTCCCCTTTTCAAGGGGCCTCACCCCGAGATATTTAAGGCAAGGAAAAATAAAAAGCAGCGCCTTTTTCTTGTTCCAAATATCCTCGCCGAAGGCAAGAAATCCTAGTCACAGACGCCTGTGCCACCCGGCTCTTCCTCATGGAATAAGCTTCCCCGGGTTCATAATCCCCTTTGGATCCATTGCGGCCTTCAATTGTCGCATCACCCGCAGGGCCACGGGGTTCTTACGGCGTTTCATGGACGGCAGCTTGGACAGACCAATGCCGTGCTCGGCCGAAAAACTCCCACCAAGGGACAGCACGTTTTCTTCGACCACCTCCATCACCGCGTCACAAAGGGCGGCGTCGGACGGGTAGACCATATAATGGATGTTCCCGTCCCCCAGATGGGCAACAGACAGGGTTTCGGCCTTTGCGTCCAGCCCGTTAAGCACATCTGCCATTTGCGTGAAAAACACATCAATTTTATCCAGCGGCAAGGCAATGTCATTGTTGACCGCAGGCGTGCGCGACAGGGAAACCTCTGCCGCCGCCTCGCGCCGGGCCCACATTTCCGCGCGCTGGGTTTCATTTTGGGCAATCACCGCGTCCAGCACTGTTTCACGTTCCAGCATGTCACCCAGCACCTCTTCGAGGTAGCTCACAATTGGCAAGGCTCCATCCTCGCCAACGGCCACGTCGCGCGGGGCCGTGGCACCGATTTCCAGCAGGATATTCACCCCGTAATCTTCGTCAAAAACGCGCCGTGTATCAGGGAAAAGCCTGTGCAGTCCGGCCATATATTCGGCGGGCATATATTCAAACGCTTCGACCGCGCCGCCGGTGATCTTTTGCAATTTGTTGAGCAGTGAAAGCGCGTCGGATAGGTTTGGCACCGCCACCATCGCGGTTGCAAAGGCACCGGGCGTGGGGACCAATTTCAACACGGCCCCGGTGATGATACCCAAGGTGCCCTCGGCCCCGACGAACAGGTCGCGCAGGTCGTAGCCAGAGTTGTCTTTGTGAAGTTCACTCATTAAATCAAGCACTTCTCCGTCCGGCAGAACCACCTCAATCCCCAAGCACAGGTCCCGCGTGTTGCCGTATCTCAGCACATTCGATCCGCCTGCATTGGTGGACAACATACCCGCAATCATTGCGGACCCTTTGGCGCCAAACGTCATTGGAAAGCTCAGCCCTTGCGCGCCCACCGCATCATGTAACGTCTCAAGCACCACACCGCCTTCGACTATCGCAAGGCGCGCATCCGGGCGGATATCGCGAATCTTGTTCATGCGATCAAGCGACAGCATTAAGCTGTCTTTCGGGGCATGTGCGCCCCCCGCCAAACCGGTGTTTCCCGACACAGGCACCACTGGCGTGCCACTGTCATGGGCCAGTTTCACACAGGCCGAAACCTCTGCCGTATTGGCTGGTCGCAGCACAGCAAGGGGGGTGTTTTCATACTTGCCGATCCAGTCATGACGCCACCGCGCCATGTCGTCATCTTGCAGCACATGTTTGGTGCCAATGGCGGCGCGCAATTCATTGATCAGCGGCATGGAACATCCTTTGTCTGGGGGTGAGGTCCTGCGCCAACCCTACTGGAAATGCCCAGCAGGTCCAGCCGTTAGCCGTCAGCCCGTGATGTTGCCAAACCAGCAAGCGCAAGGGACGCTCCGGACATCGGTTCAATCATCACACCCTGCGCGGTTAACCCGTGTTGATAGGGGGCAATCGCATCCGCCTCACCAATCACCGCCACGCGTTGCCCTAGCCAATAAGGTCGCATCGCGGCAAGCTCGGCCCCGACCAAAAGGCCAGACATTTGCGCCGTCAGATCGTCTTCACCAAGACGCCCCAAATCAAGCGCGGCTTGCAGGCTGGCCAAGCGGGCAGAGAGCGCCTGTGGGCGGCTCATCATATCAGACAGGGCATCGTCAAACCCATCGCCCACCCGCAAGCACCCGCCGCACAGCGCATGCATCATCTGACCTGTCGAGGCGGATTGAAAACTGACGATTTCTTCCGCACTAATATGCGCCCAAACAGTGTTGGTGCCCACAAGACAGGCCACGCCGTCAAAGTTGGGGTCCTTGGCAATCAGCCCAGCGATGCGCGACACTTCGTGGTGCATCACGCCTGTGGGGTGGTCCTGCATCACCGGGGGCACAAGGGCAACGCGCGGATCAATTTGCATCGTTTTCGGCACAAGATGACGCGCTTTTGGCGGGCGGCAAGGCACCGGCATCACCGCGCCGCTGCACAATTCGTGACACATTCCAGAGGCCAAGATTTGTGTGTCTGCCGTGATCGACACCGTATGTTCAATTTCAGGAATTAAGGATGCAAGCGTCACGCCCGCCTCAAGCTCGCGCCGAATTTCATCGCCGCCCTCAGGCCACAGGCGCAAGATATTGCCTTCCACCTCTACTGCGATCCATTTCATTGTCAGCCCCCAGGATTTGTAACAGGTCTTATGAATAGGTTGCGCAAGATCTATATCACAAATCCACGGGCTTCACCCCCTGATTGATCCCCCCAGCGTGTTCAGCCCCTCGGTGAGGTGGTCAAGCGTGCCACCCCCCTGCATATGCTGGCGCAAACGCTGGTTGTAGCCGCCGGTGGTATTTAGCGCATCCAATAGCGGCGCACAGGGGCCCGCCATTAAATTGCTGCCGACCAACGCGCGCAGAAAAGCCTCGCCAGCGGCGGGATCTGCCACCCGGTCGCCCAGCCACATGCTGGCAACCTCAACCATGGCAACAGCGGGGGACAACACAGCCTGCGCGGCCAAAGCGGCGTCCAGTTCCGCCTGATTTTTGACGGTGTAGATTAGGTTGTCTGGTTCCAACATCCCGCGCAATGCCATCACATCCCCCATCGCAATGACCGGCGCACCGGGGGTGGCGACATTTGGAAATGGAAGCAAAATGGCGGGGGCGTTGGCCGGGGAAACCCACAGGTTTAGATCCGCCAAACTGGCCCCGGCCATCATGCTGATCACCGATTGGTCGGAACGAAACTCAAGGTTCGTTAAAACACCCTCAGCCGCCTCTGCCATCACCGCAACAAAGATCAGATCAGCCCGATCTACGACGCCTTGATTGTCCGCCACGCTCACGTTTTCATGCGCCAAAGACAGGGCGGATGAGTGCGCGTGACTGCGCTCTGACACCACAATATCGTGTCCATCACGGGCCAGACGAGGCACCAAAGCACTGGCAATGGTGCCGCATCCAATCACGCCAATCCGCATCACAGATCCTTTACAAGGCGCAGCGCATCATAGATCGCCGCATGGGTGTTGCGCGACGTCACGGCATCGCCAATCCGAAACAGCTGAAACGCCCCATCCGGGTTGGTGTTCACCGCTTGCGGACGCCCTTCGATAAACGCCGCCTGATCCAATTCGCCCCGGTTCACCGACAGCTCTTTCAGATCAAAATAGAGGTCGCAATTGGGCATGGTGCCATAGTTCACCACCACCTGATCATAATGCGCCTCGCGGGTGAGGTCGGAATAGTCGGTGCCCAATGTCACCACCATCCGGTTGCCATCCTTTGCGACATTTTTCAATCGTTCCGCCACCGTGAACCGCACGCCTTTGGGCTGCAATGCACGCATATAGGGCACAAGGTTCATCGCCATAATGTCTGGTGCGAAACTGCGATCCGGGGTCATCACTTCGACCTTTGCCCCGGCTTCGGCCGCGATTTCCGCCGCCATCAGGCCGGGGTGATCGCCGCTTTCGTCATAGATCAGAATGTCGTCTGCCGGTTTCACGTCACCCGAGATGATATCCCACGCGCTGACCACATTCGCCATCTCGCCTTTGGTTTCAAAGAGCGTCAGATTGGGCAGGCCACCGGAGGCAATAATCACGATATCGGGGCGCAACGCGGTGATGTCCTCGGCCTCGGCCCATGTATTGAATTTGAACGTCACATCGCGCGCCGCACATTGCGCCATACGCCAATCAATGATCCCGATCATCTCGCGACGGCGCGGCAGTTGTGCGGACAATAAAACCTGCCCACCGGGGTCGGGTTGCGCCTCAAACACCGTCACCTCATGGCCCCGTTCGGCGGCCACGCGCGCGGCCTCAAGCCCGCCGGGACCAGCGCCCACAACCACGACCTTTTTCTTCACCTCAGCGGGTGGAATATCATGGGGCATAGTGACTTCGCGACCCGTCGAAGGGTTGTGAATGCACAGCGCCTCACCCGCCTGATAAATCCTGTCCAGACAATAGGTTGCCCCAACACAGGGGCGGATATCATCCTCGCGTCCTTCGATGATTTTCTTGACCACATGCGGGTCCGCCATATGCGCGCGGGTCATGCCAACCATGTCAAGCTGCCCCGAGGCCACAGCGTGCCGCGCGGTCGCCACATCGGGGATGCGCGAGGCGTGAAAGGTTGGCATTCCGATCTCGGCCCGCACGCGGCCCGCAAAGTCCAAATGCGGGGCGGACCGCATGCCTTGAACCGGGATCATATCGGTCATCGCGGGGTCGGTGTGGATGCGGCCCCGGTTGATATTGAGATAGTCAATTTGGCCGCAATCCCGAAACATCCGGGCGATATCCATGCCCATGTCGGGGTCAATTCCCCCCTCTTCCGCCTCATCCGGGGCAAAGCGCACGCCGAGCACAAATGCGTCGCCCACCCGCTTACGCACCGCATCAATAATATCCATCGTCAGCTTCATCCGGCCCGCCAGATCGCCACCATACGGCCCGTCCAGATGGTTGGTCAAAGGCGAGATGAATTGATCAAGAAGATGCCCGTGGGTCATAATTTCGATCCCGTCCATGCCACCGGCTTTCATGCGCTCCGCCGCATCGGCAAAGTCAGAAATCACCCGCGCGATGTCCCAGTCTTCGGCCAGCTTCGGAAACGCATGGTGCGCCGGTTCGCGGTGCGGGGTGGAACAGACCGGCGGCAACCAATCGCCTTTGTTCCAGCCGGTGCGCCGCCCCAAATGGGTCATCTGGATCATGCAGGCCGCGCCATGTTCATGCACCGCATCGGTCAACTCGCGGATCCACGGCACCACCTCGTCTTTATAGGCGAGAATGTTGTTGAACACCGGCGGGCTGTCTTTTGACACGGCAGCCGACCCGGCTGTCATGGTCATCGCCACCCCCGCCTTGGCGCGCTCTGCGTGATATAGACGATAGCGCGCTTTGGGCATGCCCTCTTCGGGATACGCCGGTTCGTGGCTGGTGGTCATAATGCGGTTTTTCAGCGTCAGATGCTTTAGCTGATAGGGTTGCAAAAGGGGATCGTTTGACGGGCTCATTTTGGGCTGGCTCATTTTGCGTTTCTCCTCAGTACCACATGTCTTCAATCGAGGTTTTCTTCTCGTTGATGTAATCGTTTAAGCCGTCGCGAATGCCGTCATCCAAGGCGGGTGCCTGATAGTCGGCCAAGCTCTTTTTCCACGCTGCATTGGCGCGCGCGGACATGTCAACACAGCCCGCCTCGTCCCAGGTTTCCCACGGCTGATTGTCGTCCAATGCACTGTCGTAATAGGCGGTTTTATAGTGGCGCATGGTGTGCGCGCTTTCAAACAAATGCTCGCCCGGGCCCTTTTCGGCCAAGGCGTCATACCCAAGCGTGTCCTCATTGACCGGAACCCCGTCCAAATAGGCATGCAATGCGCCGCAAACGTCCACATCCAGCATGAATTTCTCATAGGACATCGACAAAAGCCCATCGAGGAACCCCGCGGAATGCAAAAGGAAATTGGCCCCACAATGCACCGCCGACATCATCGACATCATCGCCTGTGACATCGCCTGCGCATCCGGCAGCTTCGAGGTGGTGAAGTTGCCCGCACAGCGCAGCGGCAGGTTCAAACGGCGCGCAAGCTGCCCGTAAACAAGCGAGCCCAGCGCCGGTTCCGGCGTGCCAAATGTGGGCGATCCCGACCGCATCGCCATCGACGACTGGAATGAGGCAAGCACCACGGGTGCGCCGGGCCGGACCAATTGCGCCAGCGCACAAGAGGTCATGCTTTCCGCCAGACATTGCGCCACCGATCCCGCCATGGTCAACGGCGACACAGCCCCGCCCAACAGGAAGGGCAAATGGATCGAACCTTGGTTGGCCGACGCATATTCGCGGATGCCCCCGGTGGTGATTCCATCCAGAACCAAAGGCGAAGTTGTGTTGAAATTGCCCATGATCACACAGTTTTGGTCAACGAAGTCCTTGCCAAACAGCATCCGGGTCATCTCGACACTATCCGCTGCACGTTCGGGGGCCGTGACGGATCCCAAAAAGGGTCGGTCCGAGTACTGAATATGCGACATCACCATATCAAGGTGGCGTTTGTTCACCGCCACATCTGTTGGCTCACACACCGTGCCGCCGGAATGGTGCAACCACGGGGTCGATTGCGCCAGTTTCACGAAGTTCTGAAAATCCTCCATCGTGCCGTACCGCCGGCCCCGGTCCAGATCCATCACGAAGGGCGAGCCATAACTGGGGGCAAACACCACGTTGTTGCCACCGATTTGCACGTTGTTGGCGGGGTTGCGCGCGTGTTGGGTGAATTCAGACGGGGCGGATTTCAAAATGCCTCGGATCATGCCGGGGGCAAATTTCAGGTTCCAACGATCGGACCCCAGTTCGGTGACCTCTGCCCCGGCCTCGCGAAACAAGCGCACAGCCTCTGGGTCTTCGCGAAACTCCATGCCAATTTCGGCCAGAATGCGATCCGCTGTCGCCTCGATCTCGACCAAGTTCTCTTCGCTGAGAATGTCATAGGTGGGGATGCCACGCTGAATATAGGGGCGTTCCAGATGGGGATTTTGCCCGGGTGTTGCGTCACGGGTTTTCCCTTTGGACCGGCGTCTGCGTTGGCTCATCCTCATCTCCCTGAAGTGCGACTCGCTTGAATTGACACTAGCGTCATTTCATTTGACACCTGTGTCAAGTTCGCTAAAACACCCTTATGATGTCGCAAACAGAACAGTTAAAACCCTGCGCCAAGCCAAAAGGATCCGTGGATCTTTGGCTGGATGCGGCGTTTGATTTGCTGATTGAGGGCGGGGTTGAGGCGGTGAAAGTCATGCCGCTGGCCAAGCGCCTTGGGCTGACGCGCACCGGGTTTTACCATCATTTCGACGGGCGCGAAGCCTTGTTAGAGGCGCTGATTGCCCGGTGGGAGGCCAAGAACACCGGCAACCTCGTCACCCAAACCCAAGCCTACAGCGAGACCATCACCGAGGCGATGCTGAACCTTCAGGATTGCTGGCTGGACACGGGCCTTTTTGACGCCAAACTGGATCATGCCATCCGCAATTGGGCGCGTCATGATGTGCAGTTGCAACCCCGTGTGGACGCCGCAGATGCCACGCGAAAAGCGGCCATTCAGGCGATGTTTGAACGGTTTGGCTATCCTGCGGAAGACGCCCAAATCCGCACAATGGCGATCCTTTACACCCAGGTTGGCTATATCTCGATGGAGGTCACAGAGGACACCAAGCTTCGGGTCGCGCGCATCCCGGCCTATATCAAGCTGTTTGCAGGCCACGCCCCAACCGAACGCGAGCTGGCCCGTTTTCGCGCCCGCCACGGAATGCGACCTTAGCACCCCGTAAATCCCGATCGACGTCAGGGGATTTATCAAGAGCGTCTTGAGCTGTTCAGAAAAAATTTCAGATTGGATCCAAAACTGCTTTTCGTGTGCCCCGCGCCATGCTTCACTCATTTCACTTGAAACGAGGAAGCCTGCACATGCGCCGATCTGCCCCCAACATCCTGTTCATCATGTATGATCAGCTGCGGTTTGATTACCTCAGCTGCGCCGGGCACAAGACGCTTGAAACCCCAAACTTTGACCGGGTGGCGGCGCGGGGCGTGCGGTTTGATCGCGCCTATTGCCAGTCGCCTGTCTGTGGATCCAGCCGGATGAGCACCTATACCGGGCGCTATGTGTCCTCGCATGGGGCGGCGTTTAACAACTTTCCCCTGAAGGTTGGCGAACACACCATGGGTGATCATTTGCGTGCCGCTGGCATGGACTGTTGGCTGATTGGCAAGACCCATATGAAGGCGGATGCGGCAGGGATGGAACGCCTGGGGCTGGCCCCCGACAGCGTGATTGGCACGCGTATTGGCGAATGCGGTTTTGATGTGTGGATCCGCGATGATGGGCTGTGGGCCGAGGGACCGAAGGGGTTTTACGACCAAAAGCGCTCCCCCTATAACGAGTATTTAAAATCAAAAGGTTACACCGATCACAACCCTTGGCACGATCATGCCAATGCGGGCATTGATGACGGCGGCGACATTGCCTCTGGCTTCTTGATGATGCACGCGGATAAGCCCGCAAATGTCCGTGAAGAGGACAGCGAAACCCCGTGGCTGACCGACCGCACCATTGATTTCATCGACGCGCAAAAAGCGGATCAACCCCCAAACAAACCATGGTGCGCGCATGTCAGTTATATCAAGCCGCATTGGCCCTATATCGTGCCCGCCCCCTATCACAATATGTACGCAAAAGACGACATTCAGCCGGTGGTCCGCAGCCAGTCCGAGCGTGACACGGCCCACCCGATTTATGACGCCTATCTGGCGGGCAAACTGTCGGGTGCCTTTTCCCGTGACGAAGTGCGCGAAACGGTGATCCCGGCCTATATGGGGCTGATCAAGCAATGTGACGACCATTTGGGGCGGCTTTTGGACCATCTGGATGCCACCGGACAGTCGGACAATACGGTGATTGTGCTGACCTCGGATCACGGCGATTACATGGGCGATCATTGGATGGGCGAAAAGGATTTCTTTCACGATCCCTCTGTGCGCGTGCCGCTGATCATCGCGGACCCACGCCCGATTGCGGATGCCACGCGCGGCACGGTATCACAAGCCTTGGTGGAACAAATCGACCTAGCCGCCACCTTTGTTGAGATGGCTGGCGGAGAAGTGGCGGACCACATTCTCGAAGGCCGTTCGCTTTTGCCGCTTCTGCGCGGCGACACCGTGGATTGGCGCGAATTTGCGATCAGCGAATATGACTTTTCGACGTCTGGTAAAGCCACTCAGCTCGGATTGGCACCGCGTAATTGCCGGCTGTTTATGGTGGTCACAGAGCGATGGAAATTGATCCATGCCGAAGGCGGTTTTCGCCCAATGCTCTTTGATCTTGAGGGTGACCCACAAGAGTTGACGGATCTGGGCAACAGCGAGGAACACTCTGACATCATTGATGAATTATACGCCCACCTGCACCAATGGTCGCGCCGCATGGCACAACGCACCACAGTTTCCGATGCCCAAATTCTGGCGCGTCGCAAAGGCGGATCAGCCCAGGTGGGCGTGCTCATTGGCGTTTACGGCGACGAGGAGATACCGGACGAACATCTTACGGCCTATCGCGGCAAAGCCACCCCGATTGAGGGCCGATGAATGAAAGTCTTTTCAGATAAAAAACGCCCGGTGCATCTGGGGCCTTACCCGCTTGAACGCCTTAAACGCGGCCCCTTGCCAGAGCTTGCTTTGGTGCCAGAAATGACCCCGATCAGCTTTCACAGGTCAGACCGCCCGGAAAGCATTGTCAATGCAATGGGTGAATTTCAGGCGATGATGGATGCCATCCGTGACGGCGATGTGAACGCCGCGCGGTCGACCATTCCCGATGGCGCGGCCGAGCGATCAAATCACCTAAAATCCTTTGGCTATTTCTCAGATGCGTCGATGGTTGGCATCGGCGAAATTCCATCCTCGGCGCGGCTAAAAACACCCCGCTCCAACCCGGATATTGCCCGCCTTTCAATGGCGTTAAAAACCCGCGAGGTGAAAACCTTGGCCGCCGGTATCGACATGATTATGGCGGATCTTAAGGCCTCGATGGGGCGGGCCGCGCGCGCCGTCGACCATCACCACAACGCATTGGTGTTCCTTTACGAATATCAGCGCGACCCTGATCCCGCTGAGCGCGGCGCCGATTGGATCCTTGATGCGCAACCCCATCGCGCCTGTTTGCGGTCCACGGAAACCGCTGTCGTCATCGCCAATTACATCCGCCTTTTGGGATTTGATGCGGTGGCCCACACTGCGACGTCAACTGAACTGGACCTGAACCAACTCGCGGTGACCGCGGGTCTGGCGACTGTTGAAAACGGTACACTCGTGGCACCTTGGCTGGGCGAGCGCTTTGGCGTCGCCGTTGTCTCAACCGATATGGATTTGGCCACCGACTTTCCGTTGGCCCCAATGAGTGAACAGCCCTGGCATGCCACACATGGTCCCTCTTGGTGGCTCGGCGGCACCGGACCGGGCAAGGGACACGCGAAATCCGCGCGCACCCGCGACCCCTATGCCAAGCGCGATTATCACATGGGGCCACATCCGTTTGAACGGCTCAAACGTGTGGACGACCCCACAACTTATATTGACGAGGCCAATGTTGCCCGCGTGCCAAAACGCGCCGACATGTTTGCCCGCAGCCAGTTTGGCGACATGGGCAAACCCCTGCAGGACAATGCCAAGGGCGGCTATTACGTGCGAAAATCCGCCCCCAGTTTTGCCCAGCGCCGGATGTTAGGGGCGTTTGTGCCGTTGCAGGACGGCGCACGCGCGCAAGGCCCCACCGCCAAAGACCCCGCCCGAAACGCAGACAACTTGCGCGCGGCGAGTTACTTTCTGGGGGTTGATGCCGCAGGCACGTCGCGTTGCCCCGATTGGACATGGTACAGCCATGACGCCACGGGGGCTGAAATCCACCCAACCCACGACAATGCCGTTTCAATGATTGTCGACCAGGGGTTCGAAACGATGGAGGGGGCCTCGGGCGATGATTGGATCGCCGTCAGCCAATCCATGCGCGCCTATTTGCGGTTTTCGCTGATCGGCGGTGTGATTGCCCAGCAGATCCGAAATCTTGGCTATGGGGCCAAGGCGCATACGGTGATGGATGGAACTGTGCTACAGCCCCCTCTGCTTTTGTTGGCGGGGCTTGGGGAGGTCTCGCGCATTGGCGAAGTAATTCTGAACCCTTACCTCGGCCCGCGTCTGAAATCCGGCGTGGTGACCACCGATATGCCGATGACACACGACAAGCCGATCGACTTTGGCCTGCAAAAGTTCTGCGAGGCTTGCAATAAATGCGCGCGCGAATGCCCGTCGGGCGCGATCACCGCCGGGCCAAAACTGATGTTCAACGGGTATGAGATCTGGAAATCCGACAGCCAGAAATGCACCACCTACCGCGTGACCCAACCGGGGGGCGCGATGTGTGGACGGTGCATGAAAACCTGCCCTTGGAACCTCGAAGGGCTGTTTGCCCAAGCGCCATTTCGATGGGCGGCAAGCACCCTTCCCGCCGCGGCCCCTGTTTTGGCCAAGCTCGATGATATGGCCGGGCATGGCGAGATTAATCCAGTGAAAACATGGTGGTGGGATCTGAAACTTGGCGAGGATGGCGGATATCACCCGCCCGATGAACCGGTGAACAAACGCAGCCTGCAAAAGGATCTTGACCTGAAAGCTGAGGATCAGACCTTGGCCGTCTACCCCGCCCCATTGGCGCCCCATCCCTATCCCTACCCGTTTCCGATGGACCGCGAGGCGGGCATTGGCGCGTATCAGGCGATGATCCCAGCGGCCGAATACCGTGACCGGCTGGCGTCCGGCGACACTTCGATGGTGCATCGCTACACCATCGACGGGGACGCGCCGGTGATGCAGGTCACGATCAGCAAAGCCGAACAGATGACCGATGGTGTGACCAAATATGAGTTCGCCACGCTGGATGGATCGCCCCTGCCCCCATGGTCCGCTGGCGCGCATTTGGACGTGCTGGTCAGCCCGGAATACCTGCGCCAATACTCGATGTCCGGCAATCCGAACGACACCAGCCGCTATCAAATCGGCGTGCTGCGAGAGGACACAGGCCGTGGCGGGTCTGCCCTGATGCACCGGATCTTTGAAGAGGGCCGCAAGGTCTTTATCTCCAAGCCGATCAACCATTTCGAACTGGTGGAAGATGCCAGAAAAACCATCTTGATGGGCGGCGGCATTGGGGTCACGCCGATGATCGCCTTTGCGCACCGGTTGCACGCTTTGGGGCGCGACTTTGAACTGCATTACTCTGCCTCGCGCCGTGCGGATGCCGGGTATCTGGACGATCTGGCACAGATGCCTTGGGCGGATCATGTGCATTACCATTTCTCAGACGAAGGCACGCGGGCGGATATGGACGCGGTGATGGCTGGGTATCAACCCGGTTGGCACGTCTATTGCTGTGGCGCTGAGCGGTATATGGACGCGGTGATGTCGGCGGCGCAGGCGCAGGGGTTTCCCGAAGAGGCGCGTCATCTGGAGTATTTCTCGGTCCCCGAACAGCCCGAATATGAAAACCACCCCTTCACCCTGAAGCTGCGCGATGGGCGCGAATTGGAGGTGCCCGAGGATCAGACGGCAGCAGATGTGCTGAATGCCAATGGCATCCATGTGGACGTGAAATGCTCTGACGGGATTTGCGGCGTGTGCAAATGTGACGTGCTGTCCGGCGACATTGAACACCGCGATTTTGTCCTGTCCAACGCCCAGCGCGAAGGGACGATGATCCTGTGTCAAAGCCGTGCGCGCGAGGCTGGGGGGGTGGTGGAAATTGATGCCTGATACGCCAAAACCACTCGAAATGTCGCCATCAGATCTTCTGCCACTAAACGTCAAAATTTCTGAGGAACTTCGCAACCGAAATGAGATTCAGACCGCTAGAAATTCAGTGGCGATGTGACAACGGTATCAAACGAAAGGCCGACATATTCACCGGCGCACCTCTTCGCGGCCGCTGTCCGCACTGCGCAACATTGAGGATAAGCAGTTTGAATTCTCGACCGGGTGATATTTGACGATAACGGTCACGGAACGCGCGCGGCCATAAGCCCACATGGCATCGTTGTCGGACATTTTTATGGATAGTGTCGTATCACTGAGGTCTCTCAATCTCTTTCGGCAATGTGATCTTAAAACTTGTGCCTGTCTCACCAGTCTCAGCCAGCGTCAGCTCGCCGCCATGCCCGCGGATCAACTCCGCCGCAATCGCCATACCCAGCCCGGAGCCGCCTTTGCGGTTGGATCCGGCAAAGGGTTGGAACAGGTTCTCACGGGTCGACAGCGGCAGGCCCGGCCCGGTGTCGCGCACATCGATGGTCCAGCTGTCATCGGCTTCACCGGCGCAGATGGCAATTTCACCGGGCTTGCCTGACGCCACAATCGCTTGGCGCGCATTGCGCACGAGGTTCGACAGCACGCGGTAAAGCTGTTCGGGATCCGCGCGCAACATAAGGCCAGAAGGCACGTCCTCGGCGAAACTCAGATCATGATCGCCCGCCGACAGACGTTCGCTGTCAATAATATCGCCGACCAAATTCGCGAGATCAATCCGTTCCAGACGCGGTGCAGGTTCTTCGGCCTTGCCAAACGCCAGGGTGTTTTCACACAGGTTAATGGCGCGTGAGATCGAGTTCATCAGTTTGGGGCCGATGCGCTTCACCATTGGGTCTTCGCTCATTTCCATCCGGTCGCCAAACAGCTGTGCGGTGGTCAGGATATTGCGTAAGTCATGGGAAATCCGCGCAACCGCCCCGCCCAATTGGGCCAGGCGTTCCTTTTGCTTCAAGGCATGGGTCAAGTCGGTCTGAAGCGCATTTAACGCCACCTCTGCATCACGCAATTCAGTCACGCCTGCATGGGGCACAATGATCCGGCGCGTATCTTCGGGCGCGCGCGCATAAGCGATCATATTGCCAACAACCCCCCGGATCGGCCGCACCATCAGCCAACGTACCGCAAAAAACAACAGTGTGGCCGTGATCGCAGAAATCACCGCCGACAATTTGGCGATGTTCAAACCGTAATCGATCATGGCTTTGCGCAGATTGCCGGTGTCCATTGTCACCTCAATCAGCTCACCGCCCATCTGGACCGGCTTGCCGATCACGCGGACCACCTGAGGCGTCGGATTGGCAAGACGCGCCAGGGCGGCGCGCATCATCTCCCACGGGGTCGACATGCGCAGATCGAACGTCTGATCCACCGCATGTGGCATCGGGGAGTTCAATACCAGTTCGCGGATCTCATCGCGGCGCAGCGCCACGTTGAAAACCTGCGCATTTTCCAAAAGCTCCGCCTCCAGCGCGGGGTCGATCATGTCATCGGCAAGCAGAACCAAGGACGCAATCTGCGCACGCTCAAGTCGCGCCAGCAAGTAATCCTCGCGAAACCGCGCCACGGACGGCACAAAGATCAACACTTCGGCCAGCATGACAAACGCCATAGTCAGGATCAAAAATCGGCCAGAGAGGGAGTTTAGCACAGGTTGCTCCGCCTAAATCGTTACGGCAGCCAGCGTTGTACCATGCCAACCACCTGTTTCACCTTAGGATTATCAAAAAGTCGCGGCGAGAAATAGGCCCCTGCTGCACGTTTCGACACCTCCGCCATTGTGGGGTATGGCGCGATCATCGCGGCGATCTGGCTCATCTTGAGATTATTGGCCATTGCCAGCGACCAGAGGGTGATCATTTCGCCAGCTTGCGGGCCGACAATCGACACGCCCACGGGGCGGCCTTTCACAACCATCACCTTGATCAAACCCTTAGCCTGTTGGGTGGCGAGCGCGCGATCATTGCCGGCGAAATCAAAGCGCGCCACCTCTAGGCGCTCACCATGAATATCCTTGGCTTGCGCTTCGGTCAGGCCCACCTGCGCCATTTCAGGCGCGGTATATGTGGCCCATGGGATGTGGCTGGTTTTCGCCTTTGACGGCAAGCCAAACAGCATGGAGCGGATAATCACCCCCGCATGATAACCCGCCACATGGGTAAATTGCAGCCCGCCAGCCACGTCGCCAATTGCGTAGATCTTACGGTTTGTGCTGCGCAACCCAGCGTCCACTTTGATGCCTACACGCGTGACCTCGACGTCGGCTTTGTCAAGATCAAGTTTGTCGATATTGGCTTTGCGCCCCACGGCGACCAGCAAATGTGTGCCTTTGAAAATGCGGCCATCTTTGACCTCGACCTCAATGGCGCCAACGTCACCGCGCACTTCGGCGGCAAGGGCCTCTTCCTCGATCTTGATCCCTTCTGCGCGCAGGGCGTCCAGAACCTGTACCGCCATTTCCGGGTCATCCCGGCCCAGCGCTTTGGCCCCTTCGATCACCGTGACCTCACAGCCCAAACGCCGATGCG
The DNA here is from genome assembly GCF_018599245.1 of Aliiroseovarius lamellibrachiae. Taxonomy (GTDB): domain Bacteria; phylum Pseudomonadota; class Alphaproteobacteria; order Rhodobacterales; family Rhodobacteraceae; genus Aliiroseovarius; species Aliiroseovarius lamellibrachiae. Next base: position 47,236 of record NZ_JAHEVJ010000001.1, on the reverse strand, counting down.
CCTGTGCCATTTCCAACCCGATGGGGCCGGCGCCGATGATCAAGAGGTGCTTGGGGTGATCGTCCAGATCAAAGATCTGTTCGTTGGTCAGATGTGGCACCTGATCCAAACCGGGGATCGGCGGCACAAAGGGGGACGACCCGGTTGAGATCACAAAGCGGCGCGCTTCAATGATGGTATCGCCCGCCTGCACTTCGCTGCGCGAAATGAAGCTGCCGTATTCAGTGATCACATTCACGCCCAGCTCTTGGAACCGTTCCACCGAATCGTGGGGTTCAATGGTGGCGATGGTGGCGCGCACATGATCATGCGCCGCCTTCCAATCCATGCCTTTATGGCCTGCATGCAAAAGCGCCTTGGACGGCACGCAGCCATAGTTCAGGCAATCGCCGCCCATCTTATGCCCTTCAAGCAGCACAACAGACGCGCCCATTTGCACAGCCCCCGCCGCCACCGAAAGCCCGCCTGATCCGCCACCAATGACGCAAATATCTGTCTTAATACGCTTCATCACGCGGTTCCTTTTTTCAGGGCTTTCAGCACCATGGGAAGGGCGGCCAGCGCCACAAGACCCAAGATCGGCAACAGGATATGGGGTTCAAAGATAATGCCCAAATTGGGCGTCTCGCCACGGGCGAACACCTCGCCCAGGCCCGCCCCCACGGAGGTATAGACCAGCCCGCCGGGAATGATGCCCACAAAGGTCGAGATCGCAAAGCGATAAAGCGGCACACCGACCAGCGCAGGGATCAGGTTGGCGACAAAAAACGGCACCGCAGGCACCAGTCGGATCAGAAAGAGGACGGACCATTGGTTTTCATCAATGCCATCTTTGATCTGCTTCACGGCCCCGTCCGAGCTTTCCATTTTCGCGGCGAGCTTTTCACCCAGCCCCCAGCGCGCGGCCAGAAAAATCACAATCGCCCCGATGGTGGCCCCGGTCACGTTAAAAAGCACGCCGGGAAAGGTGCCGAAAAGGAACCCACCGGTCAGCGTCGCAATGGTCGCCCCGGGCAGGGAAAACCCAACGATCCCCACATAAGCGGCGACAAACACCAACACAGCCAACAGGTAATTCGCATCACGAAAGCCAATCAACGCCTCGCGGTTTTCGGCAAGCGTCTCAAAGCTGAGATAATCGCGCAGGGTGAACGCGCCGATGACCGCAACGGCCAAAATGGCAATCAACGGCAGGCGTTTCAAAAGCGGGTTGGCCGCAGGTGGCTTTGGGTGGGGCATGTCATTTGTCCTTGGGGCCGAGCCATCGGATGAAGTCATCGGGTGTTCCTTTCACGTTGCGGGCAACATGAGGGCTGGGGGCGGGCTTGCCTAGCCACCGACATAGGATCTCACAGTTGCTTGAACTGAGGTGAGAATATCGAGGCGAAAGGTTACAAAACATTTCAGTTGCGGCGCTAAGACACGACACATTCGGGAAAAATCGCTCGACCCCTGTCACATATTGCGTTTAGATCACTCGGTATTTCTGCCCAAAGGACGCCCCTGATGGACCTTTTAACCTCTCTCGTTACCTATGCGCTTGCGCTTGGAATCGCCGCCGCCATCCCCGGCCCCGGAATTGCCGCCCTTGTGGGGCAGGCCATGGGGGGATCTTTGCGCAACGCTTTGGTCTTTATTTTGGGCATTGCCTGTGGCGATGTTGTGTATCTGACCATCGCCGTGGCCGGGCTTGCCGCGGTTGCCAAAAGCTTTGCAGGGGCGATGATTGTTCTGAAGCTCCTGGGCGGGCTCTATCTGGCCTATTTGGCATATCAATTCTGGACCAGTGACCCCAAAGCGCCAGAAATGGCCAAGTCACGTAAGTACAGCACACCCAAAACGCTGCTTTCAGCCTTTACCATCACGATCAGCAATCCAAAGGCCATCATCTTCTATCTCGCCCTTGTACCGAGCGTTCTGGACCTGAATGCGGTTGGTGTATCAGAATGGGGTCTGTTGGTGCTGGTCAGCGTGATCGTGCTTTTTGCCGTGATGACCCCCTATGCCCTTTTGGCCAATAAAGCGGGTCGGGTTTTGGCACGCTCCAGCACGCTGAAAACCATGAACCGTTGGGCCGCGGCCTTTATCGGCACGGCCGGTCTTTTGATGATCGCAGAGGCGGGCCGGGCCTTGCGCCGCGCCACATAATAAGCCATCCGGGGTGTCCGCAGCAGGTGACCCAAACAATCCCACCGCTTCGGCGATCATTTGGCAAGAAATCTTAACTGCCCCATTTGACTTGCCGCCAAATGCCCCCTATAGACCGGGCTTCGAATGACACTTGTCCCGAATCCTTCCGCGGGCTGTTGATCTGAGAGATCAGAGCGCAGAACCGCATCAGATGGAAACGGGCTTAAACGGAGACGGGCGATGAAACGCACCTACCAACCCTCGAACCTGGTTCGCAAACGCCGTCACGGCTTCCGCTCACGTATGGCCACCAAAGCTGGCCGTAAGATTCTGAATGCACGTCGCGCACGTGGTCGGAAGTCGCTGAGCGCATAAGCGTTGGTTGCAGTCATGACTGCACCAGACAGTGATAAGACGCAAACCGCCGAGGCCACAGGGCCTGCGGCGGTTTTTGCGCGTGGTGACACCCAAGGTGGTTCATTCGGTGATGATATGTCTGAAAAATTGATCACCCTGACCCAGCGGCGCGACTTTCTGGCCGCCGCCCGCGCGCGCCGTGCGCCGCAACCGGCTTTTATGTTGCAAGCCCGCAAACGGCGTGATGGCGAAGATCCTGTCGCGGGTGTTCGTGTGGGGTTCACCTGTTCCAAAAAAGTCGGCAATGCCGTGGCCCGCAATCGCGCCAAACGTCGCCTGCGCGCCATCGCGCGCGAGGTTTTGCCCAAGCTTGGCCAGCAAGGCTGGGACTATGTGCTGATCGGCCGCAAAGACGCCACCGCAACGCGGGAGTATAGTGATCTGATCAAAGACCTTACGCGCGCCATCAAAGACATCCACGCCCCCCGCAAGCCCCGCAAAAACTAGAAAACTAGAAAACTAGAAAACTAGAAAACTAGAAAACTAGAAAACTAGAAAAGCCGCATGACAGGCCCCAGATTATGTCAATGACCCCACTTGCTCATATTGCCGCCCTGCCGATCCGCGCCTATCGGATGATCTTTTCGCCGTGGGTTGGGTTCAATTGCCGCTATCAACCGACCTGTTCCGCCTATGCGCTGGAATCCTTGGAAAAACACGGTGCGATCAAGGGCGGTTGGCTGGCTGCAAAACGCATTGGGCGTTGTCATCCGTGGGGCAATTGCGGGTATGATCCGGTGCCTGATCAGAACACATCTGACACCAAAACCTGCACCCACGACACACATGACCACTGACGCCCCGCTAACGTGCCATTTACGCCACAGGTGGGCTTTACTGTAAACTGCCGGTTGATCGACACCCTGTTTGCGCTAAAACACCCACATCCGCAACGCATACAAAAAGGAGGCTTACATGAACTATATCAGCGCATTCTGCCTCCGTGCAGCGGGAACCCCGGCCTATATCGCTTCGTGATCATCCGTATCACCGCCTGATTGGCCCCGTCATCCCCGGTTTTTTGAACATCTCACACAGAGCGTTTCTGCGTGCATTTGTCTGATCGCCGGATCTTTCTGACACCTCCCGCAAACGATCGCACAAGAGTATTGCCACCGGCGTATCGCCCGTGGCCCTGCCCTTGTTTCGCTGTGGGACATCCAACCTTTTCACCCGAATTGCACCTTCGTGTGTACACCAAACAAGAGGGCCGGCATTCCAGCCGGTTACACAACAATGATGGACAGTAATTTTCACCCTGGGGCTGTGCGCCTTCAGGATTTGATCGACGCGATTGTCACCGAATATGGCGGCCTGCGCGTGACCCGTGTGCTGTTGGCAAACATGCTGGCACGTCTGCGGCGACGCCCGCTGAACAAGGGGATGAGCAATCATTTGCGGCGCGACATTGGACTTCCGCCGCGCGATCCACCCCCGCCATTCCGAGATCTCATGATGTAATTTCAAGCGCGGCTGACAGGACAATTTCCTGATCGGTCGCGCCGCATCCAAACCACCACCAGATCCGATTGCTCGATGCGCCGCGGCGCCATCGAACGGTCCCGTGCGGCCAATGCGCGGCCAATTTGGTGGCAAATTAGTGCTTGAGCTAAACCTCACTTGAGGTCGCAAAACGCATAAGAATCACGAAAGGAATGCCAGATGAGCGATGTCAGAACATTGATTTACCCACCGCGCCCCAAGAACCCGATGGCACAGGTGATCGAAGCCCTTGTGGAACGTCACGGCCGTTGGCGCGTGTTGCGCGCGGCCCTTTTTGCGGGGCATCCAACGCCCCTCCGCAAACGGCGCAGAAAGGTGCCTAAAAACCTGCACAGGGACGTCGGGCTGACGGACACAACGCCGAAAGCCCGCAAGGAAAAATTGCCCACACGGGACATTATCCTGTAGCGGTGACAAGAATGCGCCCCGCTGATCGCGGTTATCATCACATTCACCATGTCCCCCGACCGTCCGCAGCATGCCATGCAGCGGGCCTGACAAGCTCACTCAATAATTAAGGACGCAATGCACCACCTTGATCATGACCATTTCCCCCTTGTGCTTGTCAGGCTGGGCGAAACCGCCTAAATGCGGGCCATGACTGACACGCTTGATGACATCCACCCGCTCTTCGCTGGCGCCCCTTCGACCACCGAGTTTAAGAAACTGCGCAAGCGGATCATCCGCAATGTACGCGAAGCCATTGATCAATATGGCATGGTGGAACGCGGGGCCAAATGGCTTGTTTGCCTGTCTGGCGGCAAAGACAGCTACACCATGTTGGCCGCCCTTTATGAGCTGAAATGGCGTGGTGTGCTGCCGGTGGAGTTGGTGGCCTGCAATCTGGATCAGGGACAGCCCAATTTTCCAGCGACGGTCTTGCCTAAGTTCTTGGAAGACATGCAGGTTCCGCACCGGATCGAATATGAAGACACCTATTCCATTGTCATGGATAAGATCCCCCAAGGGCGCACGTTTTGTTCACTCTGCTCCCGTCTGCGACGCGGAAATCTTTACAGAATCGCCCGTGAAGAAGGGTGTTCTGCGGTAGTATTGGGCCATCACCGCGACGACATTCTGGAAACCTTTTTCATGAACCTCTTTCACGGTGGCCGCCTTGCAACCATGCCGCCAAAACTGGTGAATGAAGAAGGCGATTTGTTTGTTTACCGCCCGCTTGCACATGTGGCCGAAGCGGATTGCGAAAAATTTGCCACCCAAATGAACTATCCCATCATCCCCTGCGACCTCTGTGGATCACAGGACGGATTGCAGCGGCAACAGGTTAAGGGAATCATAGATCAGTGGGAAAAAAACTTCCCCGGACGGCGACAAATCATGTTCAAAGCGCTTATGAACACCCGCCCCAGCCATCTTTTGGATCCACAATTGTTCGATTTTGTTGGGCTTTCACGACCGTCGCCCGCAGATAGTGAAAAATAAACTTAAAATTCCCTCTCGCATTAACGTTCGATTGACACCGTGTTCCTAATTTGTCCTTAGACGAGGCGCTCCTGCTTCGGGTCAAGAGGACGAAGAAGCATGGCTGCCACCGGCACTTCTCATATTTCGCATCGCGTTAAAGAAACCATTCGCACAGCATTGGTTGGGCCCCAGCTAGCGGCGTTTTTGCCAGCGGCTGCATTGGGAATTTATTGGTTCGGCGGCGAGGGCTTCTTGATGTTCTTTGCCATTGTTTTCCCAGGCATTTTGCTGCTGGCGGGGATTATGACCCAACCCACCCCACGGGCGAATTCTGGCCCCGTCGATCCGGTGACAGAGCTCCCATTGCGGGACCGGCTTATCAAATCCATCGATCGCTCAATCCTGCGCGAGAACTCTCCGACCAAAGCCTGCGTCGTGATGGAGGTGGATGATTTTGCGAACGCCCGGCGCAATCTTGGCGAAGATATTGCTGACCGTATGCTGTTCACATGTGGCGAACGCATAAAAAGTGTTTTACGGGCCACCGATATGGTCACCTATCTCGGTAGCGCACGGTTCGGCCTCTGCCTCGACAAAACCCGCCGGGCTGATCTCGAAGCCTTGATTCAGCTTTCCTCGCGCATCCAAACGGCATTTGACACTCCCCTCACAAACGAAAACGTACAGGTTCACTGCACCCTGTCAGTGGGGTTTGCCCTTCCCTCTCGCGTCTCTGAAAAAACTGGCGAAGCCATTCTGGCCGCTGCCGAAAGCGCCCTGCAAGAGGCTCGGCTCTCTGGCCCAGGATCGATTCGCGCCTATTCTAATGAAATGAAACCCCGTGTTTCAGCCTCTGAACACACCGTAAAAGAAATTCTCAATGCACTGAATGACGGGCAAATTGTGCCCTGGTTCCAACCTCAGCTGTCGACAGACACAGGGGCGTTGTCCGGGTTTGAAGCCTTGGCGCGTTGGCACCATCCCGAAAAAGGCCTGATTGCACCCGGCGCCTTTTTACCTGCCCTTGTTCAGGCGGGGCTTTCCGAACGGCTTGGTGAAGTTATTCTCTATCACTCCCTAACAGCCCTGAAAGATTGGGATAAACTCGGGTTGAAGGTGCCTGCAATCTCGGTAAATTTCTCGGCGGACGAATTACGCAATCCACGTCTGTTTGAAAAAGTAAAATGGGAACTTGACCGGTTCGAACTTGACCCTGAACGCCTGACCGTTGAAATCCTCGAAACGGTAGTGGCGCGCTCGGATGATGATATCACATCTCGCAATATCGCCTCTTTCTCACAATTGGGTTGCGGCGTGGACCTTGATGACTTCGGGACTGGTCACGCTTCTATCTCAAGCATTCGGCGATTTGATGTAAGCCGCATCAAAATCGACCGTTCCTTTGTCACACATGTCGACACGGACCGAGACCAACAAAGCATGATTGCAGCCATCTTGACGATGGCGGAACGCCTGGGCCTGGAAGCTATCGCAGAAGGTGTCGAAACCCATGGCGAGCATGCCATGCTCGGGCAATTAGGTTGTACCCATGTCCAAGGGTACTCAATCGCAAAGCCAATGCCGTTTGATGCCACTGTCGGTTGGCTGCAAACCTTGGAGGAAAAAGTCGCCGCATCAGCTGTTCTCCCCAAGCGCGCGTAAGTAAAGAAGCTTAAGAATCTGGGAAAACTGCTTGACCTTTTGCCTCTGGACCGCTTGAACCACTCTGACCAATTCTTCAAGAGCGGTGGGCCAAATGGACGACCAGAATAAGAACCTGATCCTGGCAACAGTATTAAGTTTCCTCGTAATCACCGGATGGATGATCATGTTTCCGCCGGCAGACCCGGCACCAACACAAGATAACGTGCCAGCGGTTGTTGCAGAAAACACCGTGCCATCCGCAGGGCTTGAGACAAGTGCCGGCACCGCACCGATTACTTCAGCGGCAGACGATGTCGCCGCCACATTGGCCGAAGTTCCACGCATTGCAATCGACACGCCAGAGCTTGCCGGCTCGATCTCTTTGCTTGGTGGCCGCTTTGACGACATTAGTTTGAAAGCCTATCACACCGAGCTGTCCGACGAGAGCCCAATTGTCAAACTTTTGAAACCCACAGGGCAGCCCGAAGCCTACTATGCGGTATATGGCTGGACCCCGGGCGGCGACACCGCCGTAGAGGATGTGCCGAGCCCATCGACTGTTTGGAGTATTGAAGAGGGGACAACACTCACCCCGACAACGCCTGTCACACTCCGATGGGAAAACCACAACGGCCTTATTTTCCGTCGCACGCTTATGGTCGACGAAAAATTCATGTTTACAATTCGTCAGTCCGTCGAAAACACAGGTACGAAGGCACAGCGATTGGCCCCCTATGGTGTGCTCGCTCGACATGGTGAACCATCTGATCTCAAGGGTTTCTTTATCCTCCATGAAGGGGCGCTTCGCCAAAACGACGATGAACGCGAGTATTTCAAATACAAACACCTGCGCGACATTGATGCCCGCGATGAACTGTCCGCTCGCTGGTCAAGCCCTGGTGTGGTTGCCGATGTAAAAGATGTAAGCGGAAAAGGTTGGACGGGTTTCACAGACCACTACTGGATGTCTGTGCTTATTCCCGCGTCGAACAACGCCTTCACCTCGGTCTTTCAGTACAACGAAACAACTGATACCTACCGAACTTATGCGCAACTCGACACTTTGACGGTCGACGCCGGGCAAACCGAATCCGTCGATACAAGGTTGTTTGTGGGCGCAAAAGAATGGGAAACCATACGCAACTACCAGAAATCTGAAGACGTCACAAATTTCCTCGACACAATCGACTGGGGCTTCTTTTTCTTCCTCACAAAACCAATTTTTGCCATGCTCCACTGGCTTCACAGCGTGATTGGCAATATGGGTTGGGCGATCATCGGGCTGACGCTGGTGATCAAGGCAGTGCTCTTCCCGCTCGCATATAAATCCTATGTTTCCATGGCCAAGATGAAAGAGCTTCAGCCGGAAATGGAGAAGATCAAGGAAGCGGCGGGCGACGACCGTGCCAAAGTTCAAAAAGAAATGATGGAGCTGTATAAGCGGGAAAAGGTGAACCCGGCGTCCGGGTGTTTGCCGATCCTGATGCAGATCCCGATCTTCTTTTCACTCTATAAAGTGATCTTTGTCACGATGGAATTGCGCCACGCCCCTTGGATCGGTTGGATCCAGGATCTGTCGGCACCTGATCCCAGTTCCATCCTGAACCTGTTTGGACTTTTGCCATTTGCGGCGCCAGGTCCGGAAAGCGTTCTGGCCATCGCATCCCTTGGGATTTTGCCAATCATTCTGGGTATTTCCATGTGGTTGCAACAGAAATTGAACCCAGCACCCACCGATGCCACACAGGCGATGATCTTTGCCTGGATGCCTTGGGTGTTCATGTTCATGTTGGGCCGGTTTGCCTCGGGTCTGGTGCTTTACTGGATCGCCAACAACACGATCACCTTTACGCAACAATACCTGATCATGCGCAGCCACGGTCACAAACCCAACGTGCTTGGCAACGTCTTGAAAAGCTTTAAGCGTAAAACCAAGGACGCCGGCTGATGGGGCAACTCGCCCAGATTTGGCGCCATCCGATTAAAGCGCATGGGCGCGAAGCGCTGGTTGGGGCGACGCTCGAACCAGGCCGCGCCCTGCCCTTTGATCGGCAGTGGGGGGTGACCCATACGGCGGCAAAACTGGGTGAACGCAACGACGGTGGTTGGCAGCATTGCCGCAACTTTTCACGCGGGGCTGGGGTGCCTTTGCTGCAAGCGATGGATGCACGTATGGACGCGGTGACAGGGACGATTACCCTGACCCACCCAAAGATGCCGGGGATCACAATCAACCCTGACCTGCCTGCAGATCAGGACAAATTTATCCAGTGGTTACAACCCCTTACGCCAAGTGGTCGCCCGCAGCCCACCGGTATTTTCAAAGCGCAAAACGCGCTGACAGATAGCGAAACCCTGTCGCTTTCGATCATGAATTTGGCCAGCCATGATGCCATTTGTGCCCACATCGGCCGGCCGCTTTCACCGCTCAGATGGCGCGGAAATCTGCTCATACGCGGGTTTGACGCTTGGGACGAACGCAGCTGGGTTGGCAAAAACATCCGCATTGGATCAGCTGAGTTTTTCATCCGAAAAGAGATCACGCGCTGCCGCATGACCGAAGCCAGCACCCGCACCGGGGAACGCGATGCCGACACGCTCGGTGCCTTGCGCGCGGGCTGGGACATTCAGGAAATGGGCGTACATGCGGTGGTCATCAAAGCCGGCGACATTGCCGTGGACGACGAGATTGAGGTGCTATCATGAGCCAATTGCCTTTCCCTATGGCTGAAGAGCCTGATGACATTTCACGCGAAAAAGGCCGCAAGCTTTTTGCGGGCGCCACCGACTTTTTAAAAGGCGTGGTTGCGATGAGCGGCATGCCCGATGCCGACCGGTTAGAGGTCTGCTTTGCTGGGCGGTCAAATGTTGGAAAATCAAGCCTTATCAATGCGCTAACGGGCCGCAAGGGGTTGGCGCGTGCGTCAAACACCCCAGGCCGAACGCAAGAGATCAACTATTTCACCACCACCGGCGGGCCCTTTTTGGTCGACCTTCCGGGCTATGGTTTCGCCAATGCGCCCGTGCCGATTGTGGAACGCTGGCAGCGTCTGTTGAAGGCCTATTTGTCGGGCCGCGCCAGCCTGCGCCGCGCCTTTGTGTTGGTGGACAGCCGCCACGGTGTAAAGCCTGTGGATGAAGAGATTATGGCACTTTTGGATCGGTCCGCGGTGACGTTTCAGGTGGTGTTGACCAAGGTTGATAAGGTCAAAGACAAAGACATGGACAAGATGCTGGCGCAGGTGCGCGGTGCATTGTCAAAGCACCCGGCGGCATATCCAGAGCTGGTAATGACCTCATCTGAAAAAGGTTTGGGGATCGAAACTTTGCGCGCGATCATTGCGGGTTTGGACTGATCCGGCCCCGTATTTGGCCTCTGGGCACAGCATCCAAAACTGTAAACAGTTTAAAGTCTGAAAACCGGAAACTTTAAACTGTTTAATGTGCCAGACCGCAAAACTTTAAAGTTTTGCCCGTTGGTTTTGGCAAAACTGTAAACTCTTTAAACCCCGAAATCAGACGTGCTGCGCGCCGTTCACCTCGATCTCAGCCCCTGAGATATACGAGGATTGATCGGAGCAGAGGAAGTAGATCGCCGAGGCAACTTCTTCGGGTTGGCCCAGCCGTTGCATTGGCAATTTCTCGACAATCTTATCGGTGCCGGGGGACAGAATTGCGGTTTCCACTTCGCCCGGCGCAATCGCATTTACACGCACGCCCATGGGGCCGAAGTCATGCGCCATTTCGCGGGTTAACGCGGCGAGCGCGGCTTTAGAGGTTGCGTAAGCGGCGCCCGCAAACGGGTGCACGCGCGACCCGGCGATCGAGGTCACATTGACCACAGCCCCTTTGGCCGCCGCCAATTCGTCCTTCAACCCGCGGGCCAATACGACCGATGCAAAGAAATTCACATGAAAGACTTTGCCCCAATCCATCAAACCGGTGTCGAGCGTATTTAGCCGCTCGCCTTCTGGTCCTTTGGGGGAAATTCCAGCGTTATTGACCAGCGCGTCCAGCCGCCCGTCCAGTTTTTCCTGAATGATTCCAACGGCATTGATGGTGTCGGCGGGGTCTGACAGATCCAGCACAACATGGTTTTCCTGACCGCCACCCCAGGGGCATTGCTCGGGGAAAGGTTGGCGCGAACAGGTGATCACCCGCCAGCCTTCGGCGTTAAACTTGCGCACGGTGGCGTGGCCGATCCCGCGGCTGGCCCCGGTCAAAAGAAGTGTTCTGCGGTCGTCTGCCATATGCGCCTCCTGCGATTGCGCCCACCCTACCACTGCGAAGTTTGGGCGCAATGCCCCTTGGCAGGCCCGCGCGCAGGCACTAACACAGGTATGGAATGAGGATCAGCCATGAAGACGCAAAACATGAACCGTGATTGGATCGCCACCGCCAGAACTTTGTCCCAGGCCCTGCCCTATTTGCAGCGCTATGCCGGGGCAACGGTTGTCATCAAATTTGGCGGCAACGCCATGGGCAGCGACGAGGAAATGGCAAGCTTTGCGCGCGATATTGTGCTGATGCGTCATGTTGGCGTGAACCCGGTTGTGGTGCATGGCGGCGGGCCGATGATCAACGCGATGCTCGATAAACTTGCGATCAAAAGCGAGTTTGTGAACGGCAAGCGCGTGACGGATCAAGCCACTGTGGAAGTGGTGGAAATGGTCCTGTCCGGCAGCGTGAACAAGCGCATTGTGCAAGCGATTAATGCCGAGGGCGGCAAGGCAGTGGGCCTGTCTGGCAAGGACGCAAATCTTGTGATCTGTGATCAAACCAACCCCGATCTTGGCTTTGTTGGCACCCCCGCGGATGTGGATGTGTCGGTGCTGCAATCGCTGGCCGAGGCGGAAACCATTCCGGTGATTGCGCCGCTTGGGGCGGGCCGAAATGGTGAGACATATAACATCAACGGCGACACGATGGCGGGGGCCATTGCCGCCGCCCTTAAGGCTGATCGTCTTTTGTTGCTGACCGATATTGAGGGCGTAAAAGGCGCGGATGGCGAGGTTTTGACCGAACTTTCCATCGAACATATCCACGAGCTCACCGCGTCCGGCGTGATTGCTGGCGGGATGATCCCCAAAACCGAAACCGCCCTTGCCGCCATCGAGGACGGGGTGCGTGCGGTGGTTATTCTGGACGGTCGCGCGCCCAATGCCTGCCTGCTTGAGCTTTACACCGACCACGGCGCTGGTTCGATCATTCGCAACTAACACCCAGACGTCATTTGGTCGCAAATTTGTGCATTGCGTCCCAACAGATTGCGCCTAGGTTAGCCTCATGGAAAACGAAGCGCTTATCCGGCTGGCGGCCTTTTTGGGTCTGTTTGCCCTGTTCACCCTGATTGAAACACTGGCCCCCCGGCGCGGGCGGGCTTTGTCGCGCACCCAGCGTTGGACCACGAATTTCGCGATTATCGTCATCGACAGCCTGACCACCCGCGTGATGGCCGTGTTTCTGCCACTGCTGGCGGTGGGGGCGGCGCTGGATGCCGGTACGCAAGGCTGGGGGATATTGAACCTCGTGTCCCTGCCCAGTTGGGTATCGGTGATTTTGGCGATGATCATTCTGGATTTTGCGATCTGGTTTCAGCACATGGTGTTTCACAAGGTGCCGGTGTTGTGGCGATTGCACCGGGTGCATCATGCGGACCGCGATATTGATGTCTCGACCGCGTTGCGCTTTCATCCCATTGAAATTGCAGCCTCAATGCTGATTAAAATCGGCGTTGTCTACCTGATCGGCGCGCCCGCGCTTGGGGTGATCCTGTTTGAAATTGTGCTGAATGGGTCGGCGATGTTCAACCACGCCAATATGCGCCTGCCGCTGGGTGTCGACCGCATCTTGCGCCAAATTCTGGTCACGCCTGACATGCACCGCGTGCATCATTCAGTGCACCGGGACGAAACAGACAGCAACTATGGGTTTTGCCTGTCGATCTGGGATCGGATCTTTCGCACCTATACTGATCAGCCGCGCGATGGTCATGATGAGATGGTGATTGGGCTTGAGTGGCAGGATGAGAAGCCCGGTAAATTGGGGTGGAGCCTGATGCTTCCGTTTCAAAAGAAATGACCGCGCCTGCGAGCTTGGGTGAGATCACAAAAGCCGCCCAAGCGGTGCAGCTTGATGTGTTTGGCGCTCTGCATGAGGGGGCTGACACGGTGCTTTTGCTGGGGCCGCATGAGCCGGGATTTTGGGCCGTGTTCTCATCCGCGCCTGAGGCCGGTGACGGCGCGCCGGACCCGATGGATCGTTGGTCAAAGCGGGTGATCGCGCCTTTGGCACAGCAATTTGGGGGCACAGCGCTGTTCCCGTCAGACGGCCCACCCTATGCACCGTTTTTCAGCTGGGCGATGCAGTCAGGCCGCGCGTGGCAATCGCCCGTCACCTTGTTGGTGCATGATCGCGCCGGGTTGTGGGTCAGCTTTCGCGGGGCGTTGCGCCTGCCCTATCTGTTGGATCTGCCCGCCACGCCCACGCCCCCTTGCACCACCTGCACCGCCCCGTGTCAAACCGCCTGCCCGGTGGGGGCATTGAACGGCGATGGGTATGATGTTGCGCGATGTCACGCCCATCTCGACACAAAAGAGGGCAAGGCCTGTCTGACGCAGGGGTGTTTGGTGCGATCTGTTTGCCCTGTGTCACAAACCTATGGCAGGCTGGCGGAGCAATCCCATTTTCACATGAAAGCGTTTCATCCGACATGACCCTGACCCTGATCCTGACCCGCCACGCAAAATCCAGTTGGGGAGACGCCGATCTGGCCGACCATGACCGCCCGCTGAACAAGCGGGGGCGCGCCTCAGCCAAGGCCATTGGGCGCTGGATGGCGGATCATGGCCTGGTCCCGGATGAGGTGCTGTGCTCGGGCGCTTTGCGCACCCGCCAGACATGGACACATATTGCCGAGACGATGGTGGGTGACCCAGAGGCGCAGTTCACAGATGCGCTTTATCTGGCCGACGCGGACGCGATGCGCAACGTGCTGGCGATGGCAGAGGGCAAGACCGTGATGATGGTCGCGCATAACCCCGGCTCTGCCTATATGGCGCGCAAATTGGTGGCTGAGACGCCCAATCATGAGAAGTTCAGCCACTATCCAACGGGTGCCACAGCGGTGATTGAATTTGACGCCGACGATTGGTCACAGGTGCAATGGAAAAGCGGTCGTGTGGTCGAATTTGTGGTGCCGCGCGAGCTGATTTAGGATCAAGGGGGCACGCGTCAGATGGAACAGCATTCGGGTGGATGTCTTTGCGGGAAACTACGCTTCACCGCCACCGGCGCCCCAGACCGCGTTGGAATATGCCATTGTAATGACTGTCGAAAACACCACGGCGCGCTTTTTTATGCGGCCGCAATCTTTGCGCAAGACGCGGTAGAGATCACCGGGGCCACACAGGAGTTTCATGGGCGACATTTCTGCCCAACCTGTGGTTCATCCGTCTTTGCACGCAGCGGAAATGAGATCGAGTTGCACCTTGGGGCTATGGATGCCCCGGACCAGTTTCAGCCAAGTTATGAATGCTGGACCAAACGACGAGAGAGCTGGTTGCCTGATGTCGCCGGGATCACGCAGTTTAAACGAGACCGGCATTAGGATCGCAACACATAGGGGCGCTGCCCATGGGCCTTGCAATGGGCTCCGCCCGCTCTTCGGGCAAACGGTCGCCGGGGCCGTTTTAAGACACCCTCGAACCCCCGAGGTATTTTAGGCAAGAAAAAGAGGGCGCGGTTTGCGACCCTCTTTTGCCAAGAGATCCTGTCTCTTTTCCTTGCACGGCCATCGGCGCCTCCGCCTGTACCGTAAGTTCAGCCTGTCAGATCTTGGTTAATCGCACGTTACTTTTTCTTGCCAAAAATACCTTCGCCGAAGGCAAGAAAATCCGCCGAGCGGAGCGAGGCCACCGAAGCGTTAGGGGTGTCGTTCTGGGCAAAAGAAAACGCCCCGCAGCAAGCTCCGGGGCGTTTTAATATCGTGGTCAGCGAGATTACAGGATCTGGCTGAGGAACAATTTGGTGCGTTCGGATTGTGGGTTGTTGAAGAACTCTTCTGGTTCGTTCTGTTCCACAATCTGCCCTTGGTCCATAAAGATCACGCGGTTGGCGACCTCTTTGGCGAAGCCCATTTCGTGGGTCACGCAGAGCATGGTCATGCCTTCTTCTGCGAGTGACACCATGGTTTCCAGCACTTCTTTGATCATCTCGGGGTCAAGCGCCGAGGTGGGTTCATCGAAAAGCATAATGCGCGGCATCATGCACAGCGAACGGGCAATCGCCACACGCTGTTGCTGACCACCTGAAAGCATGCCCGGATATTTATGGGCCTGCTCTGGGATCTTCACTTTTTCAAGGAAATGCATCGCCACTTCTTCCGCCTCTTTACGGGGCGTCTTGCGCACCCAGATGGGGGCCAGCGTGCAGTTTTCCAGAATGGTCAGATGCGGGAAGAGGTTGAAGTGTTGAAACACCATCCCCACTTCGGAACGCACTTTATCGACGTTTTTCAGATCCGAGGTCAGCTCGGTTCCGTCAACGATGATCTGCCCTTCTTGGTGCTCTTCCAGCCGGTTGATACAGCGGATGAGCGTGGATTTACCGGACCCCGAAGGCCCCGCAATAACAATCCGTTCGCCTTCATAGACGGTCAGATCAATGTCGCGCAGTACGTGAAACGCACCGTACCATTTGTTCATCCCACGGATGTCGATGGCAACCTGATCTGACACTTTCATGGCCGAGCGGTCTGCGTGATGGTCGAGAGTAATTGAAGACATACCCTACTCCTTTATTTGTGACCCGTGCGTAGACGACGTTCAAGATACATCGAATAGCGGGACATAGAAAAACAGAACACGAAGAACATGAAGGCGATGAAGCCGTAAAGCTCCCACACCACACCGTTCCACGCCTGATCCGCACGGATGGCATTGGACAGACCCAGCGGGTCCAGAAGGCCGATGATCGACACCAGCACCGTGTCTTTGAAGACGCCGATGAAGGTTGAAACGATCCCCGGGATAGAGATCTTGAGGGCTTGCGGCATGATGATCAGCCGTTGTGCCTTCCAGTAATCAAGTCCCAGCGCGTCCGCGGCCTCATATTGGCCTTTTGGAAGCGCGGCCAGACCACCCCGCACCACCTCTGCCATATAGGCCGAGGCAAACAGGGTCACCATGATCAGTACCCGAAGGATGATGTCAAAATTGGTGCCCGGCGGCAGGAAGATGTTCAGAAGCGTTGAGGCCACAAACAAGAGCGTGATCAGAGGCACACCGCGAATGAACTCGATGAAACCAACAGACAGCGCCTTGACGATCAACAGATCCGACTGACGGCCCAAGGCAAGCACGATCCCGATGGGAAGCGAGATGCCAATGGCGACAACCCCAATGGTGATCGACAGCATAAAGCCACCAAATTTCCGGCTTTCGATTTGTTCCAAAGCGATTGGCAGGATCGCATCCATTGCGCTGGCGAAGGGTCCGATCAAGAACAGCCACCAGACAATCGCCACCAGAACCGAGATGATCATCCCGGCCAAGCTGCCGACAGCGGCTGACAGATAGCGATAGGCCAAGCCCGCCAGCACAAACCCAAGGGCTGCGCCAACAAAGACCCAAATGGACCCACCCCACAGAAGGAAGGGCACCACGAAAGGGAAGATCGCGGAAAAGATCAACGGATTGGGCAGGCGTTTTGCCCCTGCTTCAATCTCAGCAGCGCGGGCCGCTTTGTCAGTGCTGAACGCTTTGTAGCCAACAATCACAGCCGCCGCCAGCAGGACCACAACAGTGATCATGCCAAGCGTGCCGCCAACAGCGTAAGCGCCATAAGACAGCGCCACCAGCAACAGCACCCAGTTCATCCGACGCGAGATCATGTTGAAAAGCACCGGAATAACCGCCACGAACAGCAACAAGAAGGCCAGATTTGGACGCCAGCGTTGATCAACAGTGCCGGCCTCTGATCCGTTTGGATAGAACCCATAAAGAAGCTGTTGCCAGCGTTCGTGGATCACACCCCAACAGGCCCCTTCATGGCCGTTCAGGATCTCACGACATTCGTTCAGCGAGCCGCTGTTCCAAGTCGGTGAAAAGAGCCAAGGCAAAAGTGCCGCCAGCACAAAAAAGATCAAGACAAGCGACACGATGGTCAGGATCGAATTGACGACCCCGTTAAACAGGTTTGCTCTTGCCCAGCCCACAAAACCAACCGACGATGCGGGTGGGGTGCGTTCGGGCAACATATCAGAGCGGACATAAGACATATCAGACATATCAGCGCTCCTTCAGCTTCACAGATTCGTTGTACCAGTTCATCACGCTGGAAATTGTCAGCGAGATGGCGAGGTAGACAAGCATCAACAGAAGAACCGTCTCAAGCTCGCGCCCGGTTTGGTTCATGGTGATGCCCCCCAACGTCCCCGTGATGTCCATATACCCAACCGCAATCGCCAAAGACGAGTTTTTGGTCAGGTTGAGATAGTTGGAAATCAGCGGTGGAATGATCACGCGCAAGGCTTGCGGCAGGATCACCAAGGACATGGTGCGATTTGAACGAAGCCCCAATGCGCCAGCCGCCTCGGATTGACCTTTGGAAATCGCCAAAATGCCCGCGCGGACAATCTCGGCAATAAAGGCCGCCGTATAGACGGACAGGGCCAGCCACAGGGCAATCAGCGAGTTGCGCAGATGCGTCCCGCCTTTGAAGTTAAAGCCCTTCAGCTCGGGATATCCCCAGTGCAGGCCCAACAGGACAAGCACAATCGAGGTTGGGATCACCACAACACCCAGACGCCAGTACCATGTGGTCGGACGGGTGCCGGTGGCCTCTTGCGTGTGATCCGCACGGCGTTTGATCAGACCAGAGGTCAGAAGACCGCCGATGAACACCGCCAAAATGGCAATCAAATCAAGACTGACGTCAAACCGAAGGCTGCTGTTCCCAAAGAGATGCAGGTTGCCAAGCGTGTTTGTGAACAATGGCTCTGGGATGTAAATGCCGCGGTTTGTGACCGCAACAGAATCCCAAAGCGACAGTGACGCCTCGCCTTTTCGAAAGGCGCTTGGCGACGGCAATGTCTCGATCAAGATCGCCATGATGAACACAATCCACAACAGCACCGGCACGTTGCGGAACATTTCCACATAAACGGCCGACAGGCGTGAAATGATCCAGTTTGGCGACAGGCGCAGCACGCCAATGATCACGCCCAGAACGGTGGCCGTGATACAGCCCAACGCCGCCACCAACAGCGTGTTCAACAGCCCGATCAGGGCCGCACGCAAATGGGTGTCTTGGTTGGAATATTCTAAAAGTCGCTGGTTGATATCATACCCCGCAGGTTCCCCCATGAACCGGAAACTGGGTTCTTTACCCAGGTCGGTCAGGTTTTGTGCGGTGTTTGAAAAGATCCAGCCGAGAAGCAACAGAAAGCCGATAAGGGCAATAATCTGAATGGTCATCGAGCGGTAGCGGCTGTCGTACAAAAGCATCGACAGACGGAACTGGCCCTGATGAGGGTCTGTAGTCGTTGTCATAAGGACATCCCCGTAGCCTCTGGCATTTTTGTTTTTGTCTGCGCCGTTTCGGCGCGCTCTGCCAGAGTGCGGTCACGTAAAGAAGAAAGGGGCGTGGAATTTCCACGCCCCTTTCAGATGTAATTAGCGGAAGGGTGGTGAGTAAATCAGGCCACCGTCTTGCCACTGAGCGTTCAGGCCACGGGCCAGAGCGATCGGTGTGTCTTCGCCGATGTTTTTCGCAAAGACTTCGCCGTAGTTACCGCCAGCCATAATCGCACGTTTGGCCCATTCAGCATCCAGACCAAGCATTTCGCCCAGGTTGCCTTCGGTACCAAGAATACGGTTGATTTCTGGGTTGTCGCCAGCCGCAGCCGACAATTCACCGATGTTTGCCGATGTGATACCCAGCTCTTCAGCCGAGATCAGCGCGTTCAATGTCCAGCGGACAATGTCGCCCCACTCGTTGTCGCCGTGGCGAACAAGCGGACCAAGTGGCTCTTTCGAAATGATTTCCGGAAGAACAACATGCGCTGATGGATCTTCAAATGTGGCGCGTGTTGCGGCCAGACCCGACGCATCGGTGGTGTAGGTGTCGCACGCACCGGCAAGGTACTGTTGCTGACCTTCAGCGTTGGTTTCGATCGGAACCGGCTCATAGCTGATGTTGTTGGCACGGAAGAAATCGGCCAAGTTCAATTCGGTGGTGGTCCCGGTTTGGATACAAACAGTTGCACCATCCAGTTCTTTCGCCGAGCTGACGCCCATGTCTTTGTGTACCATGAAGCCTTGGCCGTCATAGTAGTTCACACCAACAAATGTGAACTTCAGGTCAGCGTCGCGAGACAGCGTCCAAGTGGTGTTACGCGCCAGCATGTCAACTTCGCCAGATGCCAGCGCGGTGAAACGTGTTTTACCGGTGGTTGGAACGAATTCAACAGCGTTTGCATCGCCAAGAACAGCAGCAGCAACCGCGCGGCAGACCGCAACGTCGAAACCTTCCCAGTTGCCGTTTGCGTCAGGTGCCGCAAAGCCAACAAGGCCGGTGGTCACACCACAGTTCAATTTACCGCGGGCTTTGACATCATCAAGCGTCGCAGCTGCCGAAGCACCAGCAGCAAGTCCGGCGACAGTCAATGCGCCAAGAAATACGGTTTTTTTCATTTTTACCTCTTCCTGAGTTCACCCGATTTTCGGGCATTCTTATCGGCCAAATGGCCGTGGGTCAGTTTGCGAAAGGGCTCTCCCCCCTCTCAGCGTGCCAAGAGTTTGTGCAAATTCATCAGAATTCGTCAAGGGTTACATCGAAAATATAAATACATGACGCAGGGGAAAGCGACAGAATCTGTCAGACGCTAACGTGAGGGTTGCGAAGATTATTGGCAGGGTGACGGATTTATACGGCGCAATGTCGGAAAAAACGGTGGGCATGGATAAATGCGTCGCGTTTCACCGCCGCCTGTTCGGTCGCCAGATCATCCTTGCCCCATTGCTCTTCCTGCCATTTTTCATCAACCCGCGACAGATCCCAGGCCTGTTCTGGCGACAAATGCCCCTCAGAAACCGCAAACCCCAGCACCAAGGATCCGGAAATGGACACAAGATCGTGAAAGGCCGCCAGCTGAAAATGCGAAAAATCATGCACGCGGGCGGTCATCCGGGCCAAATCCTGCGGGTTTTGTGGGGCATGGATCACACCTGCGACCGGGATCAGGCGGACATTTAGGGCCGATTCGGCCCAATCCAGCACCGGATCCCATAGCGCAGATTGGCGGGCAATCAACTCTTCTGGGTTGGTCGCGCGGTAACACAAAAGATCGCTGTCGCCATAGGCCGCCAACATGTCGGCCACCTCGGCAAATTGCGGGACAACCTTGTCGATGGCGGAGTTCGCCATGCGGGTAAACGGCATGGTGTTTGGGTCCACCTTTTCCTCTTGTGCGTCCCATTCCACCGCCATCGCCTCGGCCAATACACGGGTCGGCACCACCAAGGGTGTTTTGGCCGGAGTTTTGATCAAGCGGCCATCCAGGGCGACGGTAAATCCCCCCTCGGTTGCCGCAACTGTGGTCTCTTTCCAAAATCTTTTTGCTGCCCAAGCGCTCATATCTTGCCCCAAATCTGTTCCAGCGCCGGTAAAAGCGCGTCATAAGAATCGACCAGCCGGTCAGCTCCGGCAGAGATCAACGCCTCTGACCCGTGATATCCCCATGTCACACCGATGGTGTGAAACCCGGCCGCGACCCCCATTTCGATGTCAAAACTGGTGTCGCCAATCATCACCGCCTGATGCGCCTCGGCCCCGGTCTCAGACAGGGTCGCGTGAAGCATCGACGGGTGCGGTTTTGACGGGTGGTTGTCCGCCGTCTGACTGGTCAGGAAAAAATGCCCAATGTCATGGGCGTGATAGGCGTGATCAAGGCCCCGTTTGGCTTTACCAGTGGCCACGCCCAACAGCACTTCGTCGCGCTGATGCAACACCTCAAGGGCATTTCGCGCACCGGGATACATCGGGGCGGCCGCCTCGCCCCCTTTTTCGGCACGTAGCTTGATGAACATGTCTTTGTATTGCTGGGTGGCATGGTCCACATCGCGCGCGGACATGTCTGGCACCAAACGGCTGATCGCCTCGTTCAGCGACAGGCCGACGATCGACAGGATTTCGGCGCGGGTTGGTAAGCAAACACCCATGTCGCCAAATGCCCGGTTCATCGCCTCGACGATAAAATCCTGGCTGTCGATCAGCGTGCCATCGACATCAAACACCACCAAACGCAAATCGCTCATGCCCAGTTCCGCCCTGCCCTATTGATCCTGATCTTCAAACGGATCTTCGGCCACATCATTGTCTTTCCAGCCCATATAGTCCCAGGTGCGTTGCATATGGTCGGGCAAGGGGGCGGTGATGGTGATCTCTTTTTTGGTGACGGGATGTTCAAATTTGATGGTGCGCGCGTGCAGGTGCAGTTTCTTGGACAGTTCACCGCCCAGCATCGCGCCCCAACCGTCACCAAGGTTTTCCTGACCGGATCCGCCATATTTGCCGTCGCCCGCAATTGGGTGGCCCAGTTCCGCCATATGCGCGCGCAACTGGTGGGTACGGCCGGTGACCGGCACCATTGCGACCCAAGCACCGCGGGTCGCAAGGGTTGAAAGCACCGCATATTCGGTGGTGGCGCGTTTGGCGTCTGGCGTGCTGTCCACGCGGCGCGGATGCACACAGATCATTTTCTCGCCTTCGCCGCGCCCGCCACCGGGCGCTTTCACAAGCCCCCAACGCAAAGTGCCCCAACGGGGCTGCGGCACACCCGCGACCAAGGCCCAATAAATCTTACGGGTGGTGCGGGCGCGAAAGGCGCGGGTCAGCTCATTTGCCATCTTTTGCGTGCGCGCCAGCAAAAGCACCCCCGAGGTGTCTTTGTCCAAACGGTGCACAAGGCGGGGCTTGTCGTCACGGCCAAACTTCAACGCCTCGGCCAGACCATCCACATGGCGGGTCTGTTTTGACCCCCCCTGGCTGGGCAATCCGGGCGGTTTGTTGATCGCGATGATATGCTCATCCCGATAGAGAACGCAGGATTGGATCATCTTGGCGTCGGCATCCGTGACGCGCGGCTGCGGCTTGGGTTTCACGTCGCCTTCAGCGGGCAGCGGAAAGGGCGGCACGCGGATTTGTGACCCCGGCCCCACGCGGGTTGAGGTTTTCACCTTGGCGCCGTCCACACGGATCTCTCCCTTGCGGCACGCTTTTTCAATGCGCCCCTGCCCCACATGGGGAAACATCCGGCGCACCCAACGATCAATGCGTTGCTCTGCGTCATCCTCGCTCAGTGTCACCACTTGAACCTTGCTCATGCCAACACCATTCGGGTCGCAAATACGCCCGCCACAATCGCCGCCAAAGACAGCCCAACAGATGCCAACACATAGCCCAAGGCCACGCCGTGCTGACCGCGTTCAAACAACGTCAGAGCATCCAGCGAAAACGACGAAAAGGTGGTGAAGCCACCCAACACCCCCACCATCAGAAACGGGGCAAATTGCTGCCCGCCTTTGCGCGCCAGCAGCACCAGCAAAACGCCCATGGCAAAGGATCCCAGCACATTCACGATCATCGTGCCTGCGGGAAAGCCGTGGCCCAAAAGGCGGGTTGCGAAGGTCCCGGTGAGATAGCGCGCGGACGCCCCGAGCGCGCCGCCCAGTGCAACTTGGATAAGATGTGTCATCATGCGGACTGACTGGGCTGAAGTGCGGCTTTTGTCAAGCACTGGGGGACGTCGGCGGGGTGTTTTGCGGGGCGCGCACGTCCGCTTCTCGGACCGCTTTTTGCCCAGTGATCATCGGCGTGACCAAATCTTCGCGTTTCCAAAAGCGGTAATACAGGATCGCAGCGATATGCAGCCCCACCAAGAGCAGCACAACCAGCGACAGCCGGTGATGCCAGCCATTGGCCAAGCGGGCGGTCTCAAACGAGACATATTTCGCAAGCGGCCCCACGTTCAGGAAATCATCAGGGTCCGAGATCAGCCCCGTGGCCACTTGCGCACCCAAAATGGCCAGCAGGCCAAACACCGACAAGGCGCCGATTGGGTTGTGACCGGGCCAATAGCTGGGCCTGCGTTTGGGCAAAGTAGCCGCATACGCCAGCGTCTTTTTCGGACCAAACAGGAAATGGGAAAAGCGCGCGGGATTGGGCCCGACGCCCCCCCAGATCAGGCGAAACGCCAACAGGCCAATCACCGCGTAACCGAGGTACATATGAAGCGTCATGATCGCCGGGCCAAATTTTCCAAGACCCCATGTCACGATCACAGCCGCGGCCAGCGCCCAATGAAACACCCGCAACGCCGGATCCCAGATCCGCACCCGTGACACCCCCTCAGGAAGCTCGTCATCTTGCTGTTTCATCACACATCTCCGTCGTCACATGGCGCACAAATCTGGCGCTTAATCCGGGCGTTTGGCACGCAGCTTGGCAAAATAATCGACGCGCTTTTTCAACTCGCGTTCAAACCCGCGTTCCACCGGGAAATAATAGACCCCGCGTTTCATCGTCTCGGGGAAGTAATTCTGGCCCGAAAACCCGTCGGGCGCATCGTGGTCATAGGCATAACCTGCACCATATCCCTGATCTTCCATCAAGGCGGTGGGCGCGTTCAGAATATGTTTGGGTGGCGGTTCGGATCCGGTTTTCTGTGCGGCCCGGCGCGCGGCTTTGATGCCCACATACACCGCGTTGGATTTCGGCGCGAGGGCGAGGTAGACGGCGGCATTGGCCAAGGCAAGCTCGCCTTCCGGGCTGCCCAGCCGTTCATAGGTTTGCCAGGCGTTCAGACAGACGGTGTTGGCCTGCGGGTCGGCCATGCCAATATCTTCGGTCGACATCATCGTCAGACGACGCGCCAAAAAGCGCGGGTCTTCGCCGCCCTCGAGCATGCGCGCCAGCCAATAAAGGGCGGCGTCCGGGTCAGAGCCGCGAATGGATTTATGCAAGGCGGAAATCAGATTGTAATGCTCATCGCCGGATTTGTCATAAACCGCCGCGCGTTTCATCAATCGCGTCGACAGGGCATCCTTGGTCAGCTTGCCGCCGTTTTCGGGACGGATTTTCCACGCCATGACCTGTTCGATCAGGTTCAAAAGCGCGCGCCCATCCCCGTCGGCCATTTCCAATAACGCCTCGCGCGCGGGGCCATCCAAAGGTAAGGGGCGGTTCAATTCCTGTTCGGCCCGTTGCGCAAGCCGTTCCAGATCACCAAGCGTGAGGCGCGTCAGCACCAGAACCTGCGAGCGGCTGAGCACAGCGGCATTGAGCTCAAACGAGGGGTTTTCCGTGGTCGCCCCCACCAAAAGGATGGTGCCGTCTTCCATATAGGGCAGAAAGCCGTCTTGCTGGGCTTTGTTGAAACGGTGGATTTCGTCCACAAACAGCAAGGTGCCCTGCCCGTTTTGGCGACGGATTTTGGCGGCCTCAAACACTTTGCGCAGGTCGGAAATACCCGAGAAAATCGCGCTGATCTGCACAAAATGCAGGTCGGTTTCATGGGCCAAAAGGCGCGCGATCGTGGTTTTGCCCACGCCGGGCGGGCCCCAAAAAATCAGCGAGCCAAGCGCGCCGGCGGCCAGCATCACCCCCAAGGGGGCCTCTGGTCCGATCACCTGTTCCTGCCCAATCACCTCGCACAAGGTTTGCGGGCGCAGACGATCCGCCAGCGGGCGCGGAGCCTCGCGTCCGGTACGATCAGATGCCTCTTGGGCGGTGGTTTCAAACAGGTCAGCCATAGCGCCACAGTAGGCACCCGGCCCCGGTGTGAAAAGCGCAAAACGCACGCGCGGCGAGGATCACTTTCTGCCGCCGACCCCCGCCGGCATTTGTCCCGCGAAAGCGGTCCCAGTTTTCATAGACGCATCTGCCATCGCTTTTCGCGTTTGAGCGCAGCGAAAGGCCGCGAACAACCGCGTCAATATCAACTGAAAGCGCCCTAGTGAAGCGCGGGGCGCAGATACATATGGATCGCTTGGTTGACGGTGCCGCCAATTTCCAGCGGGGGACCCACATGTTCGGTCTCATAGCCCAGCATACGCATCCAGCGTTTCCACGCCCGCGGGCAAAGCGCCAGAATTTCGCTGGCGCCATTACATTGCGCGGTGTGTACCATTTCGCCAATCAGGCTTTTCTGAATGTGGCCGCGATCTGCGGCGGGCACATCCTGTGCGATAAACACCCGCGAGCTTTCCCAGATATGTTCCGCCACCGGGGCCGCATCATAAAGGATGCCGACCGGGATGGATTGCAACAGGCCCAGCTGGGCGTCGCGGATCATATAGCTGTACATCCCGCATTTGGCTGTGGTTGGGGTCAGACGGATCCCGGCCAAGACCCGACCCTCCTTGTGCACAGCAATCCAACGGCTTTGCGGTGTGTCATATTGATCGAACTCCATCCCATCCGTTTCCGGCAGATCCCAGTTCTCTTGCACAATAAAGCATTCGCGACGGGCCTTGAGAATATTGCTCAACAGCGCCCCATGCGTATGCATGTTCTGGAATGATATTGTCGTCGTTTGCATCCTAGCCTCCACGGTTGGTGAACCTCATGAGACCGCGCGACTGTCAGAGCAAATTATACTCCTGCGCTCGTTGAATCGCCTCGGCCGTGGTGCGCACGAAAAGACGTTCACGCGCGCTGCGCAAACGGGCCTTAAGTGCACTTTCCGATATCCCCAAAAGAGCGGCCGCCTCGGTGTGGCGGCTGCCTTTGGCGATAAGCCTCAGCGCCATTCGTTGAGCTGATGTCAATTGTTCAGGGGGGGTCGATTTCACATGCAAATCCTGCACGATATCCTGGATCGCTGCGATTTCAGCATCGGTGTATTCCCGATCCCCGCGGGCAAAGCCGCCGATGGTTCGTGACGATGTGGGGCCAAATGACACCGCAACCCCGTAGGTCAACCCGAAGCTGGCCGCCTGTCCCAAGATGTCGTGTGGATCAGGCAGGTCAAGCGCGCTCCAACGGATTGCGCCTTCTGTGCCAAATCCCCAAAACACCATAGGATCCGCGAGCATATACCCTTTTTCGGTATAAATTTCGGTCCAACGGGCATCATAGGTCTGGATCATAAGGTGGGCCGAGGCAAAACGGATATGTAACCCCAAGGCATAGCCCTTGGGTGACAAGTCAGCCAATTTGGCCAGCCCTTGATCAAGTCCTTGTACGTCACTCATCGTTTGAGATCATCCCTGACATGGTAGAGGCCTATCCTTTTAGACAGGCCCATTGTTGTCAAACAACCTATAATAGTAAAGCGTTGATACAAGTTTCGTTAAAATCGTAATTATTTCTTTTGTCCAGTCAAACCCGTGTTCTGAACATCGAAACGGCGATTTTTTGCGCGACCGCTTTGCCAAACATGACACAAAAAAAGCCCCGCCAAAAGGCGAGGCTTTTGGGTTACATGGGTAACCTTATTCTTCGTCGGCTGCTTCGAAAGCTTCCAGACGGGCACGGTCAGCGGCGCCTTTGGCGTCGGCATCACGGTCCACAAATTCGATGATCGCCATCGGTGCCATGTCGCCATAACGGAAACCAGCTTTCAGCACGCGAACGTAACCACCTTGACGGTCCGCAAAGCGTGGGCCCAGAACGTCGAACAATTTCGCAACATGCATGTCTTGTTTCAGACGTGCGTTGGCTTGACGACGGGCGTGCAGATCGCCGCGTTTCGCCAGCGTGATCATTTTTTCAATGATCGGACGCAGTTCTTTTGCTTTTGGCAAAGTGGTTTTGATTTGCTCGTGCTCGATCAACGAGCCGGCCATGTTTGCGAACATCGCTTTGCGGTGTTCGTGGGTCCGGTTCAGGCGACGGTAGCCTTTTGCGTGACGCATGTTTCTTATCCTTCATTTGGTGCTCTTGAATGAGCGGTGCTTTGTCTGAGAACCGATGCGTGTCGGTCCCTCTCCTTGGGGCAGGATCGCCCGGGTGTGAAATCCTTATGATTTCGCACCTATTCCCCACCAGTGTGGGCATTGATGCGCGCATTCCCGAACCGGAAAACCGGTCCCCTTGTCGTGGGAATGCGCACGGGGGCCGCTTTACGCCGCCCCCGGTCGTCTGTCAATCTTAGAACTGGTCTTCGAATTTCTTCGCCAGATCTTCGATGTTTTCTGGTGGCCATTCTTCGACATCCATGCCGAGGTGCAGACCCATGCCCGAAAGCACTTCTTTGATCTCATTAAGCGACTTGCGGCCAAAGTTTGGCGTGCGCAGCATCTCTGCTTCGGTTTTCTGGATCAGATCCCCGATATAGACGATGTTGTCGTTCTTGAGACAGTTTGCCGAACGCACAGACAGCTCCAGCTCGTCCACTTTCTTCAACAGAAGCGGGTTGAACTCGAGACCATCATCTTCGTCCTGACGGCTTGCTGATTCAGGCTCGTCAAAGTTCACGAAGATCGACAGTTGATCTTGCAGAATGCGCGCAGCATAGGCCACGGCGTCATCTGGTGTGACCGACCCATCGGTTTCCAGCTTCAGCGTCAGTTTGTCATAGTCGAGAACCTGACCTTCACGGGTGGGCTGTACGTCATAGCTGACTTTTTTCACGGGCGAATAAATCGCATCGACCGGGATCAGGCCAATTGGCGCGTCTTCCGGTTTGTTTTTGTCAGCGGCCACATAGCCTTTGCCGGTGTTCACAGTCAGTTCCATGAACAAATCAGCGCCGTCATCCAGGTGACAGATCACATGTTCTTTGTTCAGGATCTCAATGCCAGCGCTTTCCGAGATGTCACCAGCGGTAACAACCAGTGGGCCTTTGGCAGAAATTGACAGACGCTTGGGGCCTTCAACTTCCATGTCGATGGCAACGCCTTTGAGGTTCAGGATCACGTCGGTCACGTCTTCACGGACACCCGCGATCGAGCTGAACTCGTGCAGAACATTGTCAATCTGTACCGATGTGATGGCCGCACCTTGCAGCGAGCTCATCAAAACGCGACGCAGCGCGTTGCCAAGCGTCAGACCAAAGCCGCGTTCCAGCGGTTCGGCAATCACAGTTGCCTGGCGTGCTGGGTCGTTGCCCGGCTTCACTTCCAGCTGCGTTGGCTTGATCAGCTCAGCCCAATTTTTATGGATCATGTGTCCCTCCATTCCAGTCCCGTCCCCATGTCCGTAAGGGCAGGACGCCCGAGGTTAAAAATGACAAAAAGCCGGGCCACGGATAAGTCCGTGCCCCGGCAAATAGTGCGGTGCTTAAACGCGGCGGCGTTTAGGCGGACGGCAACCGTTGTGGGCCATCGGGGTTACATCACGGATCGAGGTGATGTTGAAACCGATCGCAGCCAACGCGCGCAAAGCTGACTCGCGGCCCGAACCGGGGCCTTGAACTTCAACTTCAAGCGTTTTAACGCCGTGCTCTTGTGCTTTTTTACCAGCATCCTCAGCAGCCATCTGAGCGGCATAAGGTGTCGATTTACGCGACCCTTTAAAGCCCATGGTGCCAGCAGACGACCACGAAATGGCGTTGCCTTGCACATCAGAGATGAGGATTTTGGTGTTGTTGAACGACGAGTTAACGTGCGCAACACCAGAGGCAATATTCTTGCGCTCTTTTTTCTTTTGACGAGTTGTTTTATCGCGTGCCATTGATCAAACCCTCCCTTACTTCTTCTTACCAGCGATGGCCTTTGCGGGGCCTTTGCGGGTACGAGCGTTGGTGTGAGTACGCTGACCGCGTACAGGAAGGTTGCGACGGTGGCGAAGGCCACGGTACGCGCCCAGATCCATCAAACGTTTGATGTTCATCTGAACTTCACGACGAAGGTCGCCTTCTACGGTGTAGGTCGCGTCGATATGCTCGCGAATGGCGAGGATTTCAGCGTCCGACAGTTCGTTAACACGACGGGTGACGTCGATATTAACGGCTTCGCAGATAGCAGCGGCCGATGTGTGGCCAATACCAGTGATATATGTCAGGGCGATCGGGACCCGTTTATGGGTCGGGATGTTAACGCCGGCGATACGTGCCAAGTGTTATGTTCCTTTTGGTTGCGGTTCCGTAGTTCCGGAACCTTTTTTCACAACACAAGCCCGCGGATCAGATCTGCGGGCCTTTGCTGAATTCGATGATCCGATGTCTTTGGGGTGCGACCCCGGCAAACACCGATTCCCGTAAGGGATGGGGTGAATTAGAAGGGATTGGCGCAAAGGTCAAGGATGGAATTCCACAAGACCTTCTCAGCCATGATTTTTGCCTTCCGCTTCCCGCGCGCGCCTTCCTCTTTCCAAAAATATCCTGGGGTGAATTGCCCATCGGGCAAGAGGGGCAAAGCCCCTTTTAAAACCGCGTCACGGACACACCCACCACAACGAAAAACGCCGCGACAGATGCGCGGCGTTTTAGGATATTCAAAACCGAAAGACTTAGCGATCCATCACACCCGCAATCGACGCTTTCACTTCGGCAATTTCGCCCAAGCCATCAATCGAGGTCAGGTTGCCTTTGGCCCAGTAATAACCAATCAGCGGCGCGGTCTTTTTATAATATTCCATCAGGCGGAAACGCACGCTTTCCTCGTTGTCATCCGCACGGGCTTCTTTGCCTGCGGCGACAGCTTCGGCGGCGCGGTTCACAATCCGCTTTACCAGCGTCTCATCATCCACCTGCATCTCGATCACGACGTCCAAAGTCTCGCCTTGCTCTGCGAGCAGATCGGCCAGCGCGTCCGCTTGCGGCAGGGTGCGGGGGAAGCCATCAAAGATGAAGCCACCCTTTTTGTCGCCCTGCAGCTTTTCCTTGATCAACCCAATAACGATCTCATCGGTCACAAGGCCGCCAGCATCCATAATGGCAGCAACCTTAAGACCCATCTCGGTCCCCGAGCTTTTGGCTTCACGCAGCATGTCACCGGTGGAAAGCTGGATCATGTCCCGCTCTTCCACAAGAAATTGCGCTTGTGTGCCTTTACCTGCACCGGGGGGTCCGAGAAGAATAAGATTCATCGTCTGGCTGGTCCTTTTTTCTTACGCTTCTTACCGCGCAATTGGGATTTTTCGATCAGGCCTTCGTACTGGTGCGCCAGCATGTGGGACTGAACCTGTTGGATTGTGTCCATCGTTACCGAAACAACGATGAGCACGGATGTCCCGCCAAAATAGAACGGAATGGCGAGTTGGCTACGAAGAATCTCTGGCAAGAGACAAACTGCCGCAAGGTAAGCGGCCCCCATCACCAAAATACGCGTCACAATATAGTCCAAAGCCGCCGCTGTTTTCTTACCGGGCTGGATGCCGGGGATCGAGCCGCCCTGATTCTTCAGGTTGTCCGCCACTTCATCCGGCTTAAACGCAACTTCTTTGGTGTAGAAGAAGGTGAAGAACACGATCATCGCGGTGAAGAACAACAGGTAAAGCGGTTGGCCGGGGCCAAAATACGCCAGAACCGTCGACATAATCGGGCCGGTTTGACCCGACGAGAAGGTCGAAATGGCGGTCGGCAGCAGCAACAGCGCCGAGGCGAAAATCGCCGGGATCACGCCCGCAGGGTTCACCTTGATCGGCAGGTGGGACGAGTTGCTTTCATACACCTTCATGCCCACGTTGCGGCGCGGATACATGATATGCACCTTGCGCAGCGCGCGTTCCATAAAGACCACAAAGGCAATCACAAGCGCGATCATGACCAGCACGCCGATGATCACACCGGGGCTGACGGCGCCCGAACGACCAGATGCCAAGAACTGTGCCAATGCGGCGGGAATTTCAGCCACGATGCCGACAAAGATGATCAACGAGATGCCGTTGCCGATGCCGCGTGCGGTGATCTGTTCACCCAGCCACATCAGGAACATGGTGCCGCCCACAAGGGTGATCACACAGGAGGCCAGAAAGAACAGGCCCGGCGTATGCACCAGCTCGCCCGCCTGAAGCGAATTTGCCAGGGCAAAGGCTTGACCGGTGGCCAGAAGAACCGTCCCGTAACGGGTGTATTGGTTGATCTTCTTGCGGCCTGCGTCGCCTTCTTTTTTCAGCTGTTTCAGCGGCTCCCACATGGAAGACAGAAGCTGTACGATGATCGAGGCCGAGATATACGGCATGATCCCCAGCGCAAACACACCCATCCGCGACAGGGCGCCGCCGGTGAACATGCCCAAAACGCCGGCGATGCCTGATTGCGCCTGTTCCATAAAGTCGCGAAGCGCGCCGGCATCAATGCCGGGGACAGGAATATAGGTGCCGATGCGGTAAATGATCAGCAAGCCGATGGTGAATAAGATGCGCTGGCGCAATTCCGAGGCTTTGCCAAAGGCGCCCCAGCTCATGTTTGCGGCCATTTGTTCTGCTGCAGATGCCATCAAGGCCCCCTAATATAGAAAAACGCCGCCGGTCCGTTCCCGGGCTCGGCGGCGTTTGAAAACGTAAAAGACATGTAAGGGGCAATCGCGCCCCGAACAAGGTCTTATTCAGCCGCAGCCGGGGCCGCCACGGTAAGTTTACCGCCAGCTTTCTCAACAGCTTCAACAGCCGATTTCGACGCGCCGGTCACGGTGATGTTGGCTTTGGCGGTCAGTTCGCCTTTGGCCAGCACACGGATGCCGTCAAGCTTGCGACGCACCAGACCCGAAGCAACCAAGGTGTCTTCGGTGATGTCTTTGCCGTCGAGCTTTTTCTCGTCGATGAATTTCTGGATCAAACCAAGGTTGATAACAGCGAACTTTTTACGGTTCGGTTTGTTAAAGCCACGCTTGGGAAGACGTTGGTACAAGGGCATTTGGCCGCCTTCGTAACCATTGATGGCCACACCCGAACGGGATTTTTGACCTTTGATACCACGGCCACCGGTTTTACCAGTGCCGGACCCCGGACCACGACCAATGCGTTTGCGGGGTTTTGTTGCGCCGGGATTGTCGCGCAGTTCATGAAGTTTCATGTCGCTTCTCCTATTGCCGGAACTGACCCCAGAAGCGTAACGGGGCCAAACACGGCGTGTGATTTTGATTCTATGGATTGCACCGAAATGCGCGCCACCGGGGGCGTATAGAACAGCGTGCCGTGTGGATCAAGTGGAAAGGGGCCTTGCCCCTCGCCGCTGCGCGTCTCACCCCAGGATATTTTTGGAAAGAGGAAGGCAGGTGCGGCGGTGTTGGTTTACTTGCCGCAATTGCAATCATGCATGAACTGGGACCAGGTTTGGGTCGGTTTTGAGGCAAGGAAGCGTTTGATGGCCAGTGTTGCTGTCGTGACGAGGGCGCTGAAGAGACCAAGGGGAGCGGTGAGAACGGCCATGCGGGGCCTCCGGTTCAAAGGTGATAAGGTGGCGTTCTCATAGGCGTGTATTTTGGCGTGGACCAGCCCGAGATTTGGAAGGGCTGGGTTGCGTTGGGTGCAGGGGGTGGGGGGTGAGGGCAGCGCCCGACACTGGGTGGGTGCCAAGACCCGTGTGTATTTCGCAGCGGCGCAAGTTTCGAGATGTATCAATCGGATGGGCCGTTGCAAAAGCGCCCTCCCGTGGGGAGGGTCGGGCGCTGCCCGGATGGGCCGTGCTGAAACTAACCACCATAGAAGGTATACTCTCACCAAATAGGAGGAATCATTGGTAGAACGCGCAAAATCATTGGAGGAAATGGAAATCTGATCGGTCTGGCAATTGGGTGTTTTGGGAATTCATCGAGAAGGAAAGAAATAACATCCTCAAGGAATTTGAGCTCGGCTTTGTGACTGAGCCCTACCTAGAACCGGGCGAGTATGACGTCGAACCCATCGTCGAGCAGAAGTTACATTACTTCAGAGAGGCTGTGTATTGGTGGCGGCATCAACTTAGACAAATTGCAAGTGAGCGACCGCAGTAAGCAAAACGCCCCGGCCATTTCTGACCGGGGCGTTTTAATGTCTCAAAGAAACTTGGTGCCGGAGCTGTGCCCGTTCAAACCTCACTCCTTTCACTGGAAGGAGTGTCAGACCTTACGGTCTGAACCGGTTTTCACCCTTTTTCTTCGATGATCTCAACCATGTGAGAGATCGAGCGCACCATGCCGCGGACGGCGGGGGTGTCTTCGAGTTCACGGGTTTTGTGCATCTTGTTCAGACCCAAGCCGATCAGCGTTTGACGCTGTTTGCTGGGGCGACGGATCGGCGAGCCGACCTGTTTTACAACGATGGTTTTAGCCATTGGTCAGATCTCCTTACGCGTCAGTGGTTTCAGCCGGGGCAGCGTCTTTGTTGCCCAGGATGTCAGCCACTTTTTTACCACGACGCTGTGCGATTTGGCGCGGGCTTGCTTCTTTGGTCAAGCCGTTGATGGTCGCACGGATCATGTTGTAGGGGTTTGCGGAACCCAAAGACTTGGAAACCACGTCTTTCACGCCCAGCATTTCGAACACGGCACGCATTGGGCCACCAGCAATAATACCGGTCCCTTCTGGGGCTGTGCGCATAACCACTTTACCAGCGCCGTGACGGCCCTCGATGTCGTGGTGCAGGGTGCGGCCTTCACGAAGGGGCACGCGGATCATTTGGCGCTTGGCTTGCTCGGTGGCTTTACGAATGGCCTCAGGGACCTCTTTCGCTTTACCTTTACCAAAGCCAACGCGGCCTTTTTGGTCGCCAACAACCACGAGGGCTGCGAAGCCAAAGCGTTTACCACCTTTTACGGTTTTGGAAACGCGGTTGATCGCGACCAGGCGATCTGCAAATTCCGGTGTCTCATCACGGTCGCGGCGGTTGCCCCGACGGTTATCACGTTCTGCCATTTGGCAATCCTTTCAAGTGGCGTATTTGACGCCATTAAATCTCAATCCTAGTGGGCGACAGACCTTCATCTGTCGCCCCTGGATCATCGGGAGGGCATCACCGCCCTCCTCTTTTTTTTTGTCGCGCAACTAGGTCCGAAAACCGGTTCCCAGTTTTCGGGTTGCGCTAGGTTCTTAGAACTTCAAGCCACCTTCACGGGCTGCGTCGGCCAAGGCCTTCACTTTGCCGTGGAAGAGGAAGCCACCACGGTCGAAGTAACATACTTCGACACCGGCTTTTTTCGCGCGCTCGGCAATCGCAGCGCCCACTTTGGAAGCGGCTTCTACGTTGTTTTTGCCAACAACACCCAATGCGCTTTCCAGCGACGAGGCCGAAGCCAGGGTGGTGCCTTGAACGTCGTCGATCAGCTGAACGCTGATGTTCTTGTTCGAGCGGTGAACAGAGAGGCGCATTTTGCCCACATTGTTCTTGCGAAGTTTGTTCCGGACGCGCAGGCGGCGCTTGAGGAACAGGGTCCGTTTGCTGTTTGCCATCTTGCTGGTCCTTACTTCTTCTTACCTTCCTTGCGGAAGATATACTCGTCTTTGTATTTGATACCTTTGCCTTTATAGGGCTCGGGTTTCCGCCAGGCGCGGATATTGGCCGCAACTTGGCCGACGAGTTGTTGATCGATGCCTTCGACGATGATGACGGTTTGCTTGGGGGCCGTCACTGTGACGCCCTCCGGTGCAACATAATCAACGTCGTGGGACAGGCCGAGGTTCAATTTCAGGGTGTTGCCCTGCATTGTCGCACGATAACCAACACCGTTGATTTCGAGCTCTTTTTTGTACCCTTCGGATACGCCAGTTACCAGATTGGCAACCATTGTGCGGCTCATGCCCCACTGTTGGCGCGCACGTTTTGATTTGCCGCGAGGCTCAACCGAAACGCTGCTGTCCCCGACGGTGATTGTGACATCGTCGGTGGCGGTGAATGTGAGGGTCCCTTTGGGGCCCTTTACTTCAACAGTCTGGCCTGAAACCGAAGCGCTAACGCCTGCGGGCAGTTCGACTGGTTTTTTACCAATACGAGACATTCAGACCTCCTTAGAAGACGGTGCAAAGAACTTCGCCGCCAACATTCTGGCTGCGAGCATTTGCGTCCGACATGACACCCTTAGGGGTGGACACGATCGACACACCCAGACCCTGACGGACCTGTGGGATGTCTTTCACGCCCATGTAAACGCGACGACCAGGTTTTGAAACCCGTTTCACTTCGCGAATGACAGGGGTGCCATCATAATATTTAAGGCCGATTTCAAGGGTCGGATGACCATTTACGTCGTTACCAGTTTCGTAGCCGCGGATGTAACCTTCGTCCTGAAGAACATCCAAAACCCAGCCGCGCAGTTTCGACGCAGGGGTCGAAACAGTGGTTTTACCACGCAGTTGAGCGTTACGGATACGGGTGAGCATATCGCCGATAGGATCGTTCATATCTGTCTCTCCCTTACCAGCTCGATTTCACCATGCCGGGGATTTGGCCGTTAGAGCCAAGTTCCCGCAGCGCGATCCGCGAAACTTTGAGTTTACGATAGTAAGCATGCGGACGACCGGTCAGCTGGCAACGGTTGTGCAAGCGTGTGGCCGAGCTGTTACGCGGCAGTTTTGCAAGTTTCAGGCGAGCGGTAAAACGCTCTTCCATCGATTTGCTTTCATCGTTTGCGATCTCTTTAAGAGCAGCACGCTTGGCGGCGTATTTTTCCACCAAAGCCTGACGCTTCTTCTCGCGTTCGATCATTGCTTTTTTAGCCATGTCTATTCCTTCCCGCGGATCAGCTGTTAAAGGGCATGTTGAAGGCTTTCAGCATGCTCTTTGCTTCCGCGTCGGTTTTCGCGGTGGTGGCAATCACGATGTCCATACCCCAGTTTTCATCAACTTTATCAAAGTCGATTTCTGGGAATACGATGTGCTCTTTCAAGCCCATGGCATAGTTGCCACGGCCATCAAACGAAGTGCCAGATACGCCGCGGAAGTCGCGGATACGAGGCATAGCAACGGTGATCAGACGATCCAGGAATTCGTACATACGGTCGCCGCGAAGGGTCACTTTCGCACCCATCGGCATGTCCTCACGGACGCGGAAACCAGCGATCGATTTCTTGGCTTTGGTCGTCAACGCCTGTTGACCCGCGATGGAAGACAGGTCAGCAACAGCCGACTTGGCTTTCTTCGAGTCCTTCACGGCTGCGGCACCGCAACCAATGTTCAGAACGATTTTGTCCAAGCGTGGGATCTGCATGTCGTTTTTATAGCCGAACTCTTCTTTCAGAGTGGCACGAATGCTGTCTTTATACGCGGACTTCAGACGGGGGGTATAATCAGACATCAGATGGTCTCCCCTGTTGATTTCGCAAAACGTACTTTCTTGCCGTCTTCCTCACGGAAGCCAACACGGGTCGCTTTGCCATTCTTGTCCAAAAGAGCCAGGTTCGACAGTTGGATTGGCATCGCTTTCGGGATGCGGCCACCTTGTGACGTTTGGCTTTGACGGGTGTGGCGTACGGCCATGTTCACGCCGTCAACAATGGCTTTTCCGGCTTTTGGATCAACAGATGCGATCGCGCCTTCTTTGCCTTTGTCTTTCCCGGCCAGAACGATAACTTTATCGCCTTTTTGCAGTTTAGCAGCCATCTTACAGCACCTCCGGAGCCAGCGAGATGATCTTCATGAAGTTCTTCGCGCGGAGTTCGCGAACAACCGGTCCAAAGATCCGGGTGCCGACGGGCTCGTTGTTGTTGTTCAAGATAACGGCCGCGTTGCGGTCGAAGCGAATGGCGGTGCCGTCTTCACGACGGACTTCTTTTGCGGTGCGTACGACGACGGCCTTGCGGACATCCCCTTTTTTAACGCGACCGCGCGGAATGGCTTCCTTAACCGAGACAACAATGATGTCGCCTACGGATGCGTATTTACGCTTGGAACCACCCAGAACCTTGATGCACTGAACACGGCGCGCGCCGCTGTTGTCAGCTACATCCAGATTGGTTTGCATCTGGATCATGTGGTTTCTCCCGACCTTTGGGGCGCCGATGCATGGCGGAACCCCCAGGGTTTCGACTTGTTAAGTCGTCCGGGAAGGTAAGTTAAACTTAACCTTCCAGAACTTCCCAACGCTTGGTTTTGGATTTCGGCGCACATTCGATGATGCGAACTTTGTCCCCTGCCTTAAAGGCATTCTTTTCGTCGTGAGCGCGATATTTCTTCGACTTACGAACGGTTTTTTGCAGAAGCGGGTGCTTAAAGCGACGCTCTACAGAAACGGTTACAGTTTGCTCGTTGGCGGCCGAAGTCACGGTGCCGGTCAAAATACGTTTGGGCATATCTCAGGCTCCTTTATTCGGTTGCCGCAGCAGCTGCTGCTTTTTCGTTCAGAATGGTTTTTACACGCGCGGCGTTGCGACGTGCTTTTTTCATCTGAGCGGTATTTTCGATTGCGCCGGTGGCCTGCTGAAAGCGCAGGTTGAAGGCTTCTTTCTTCATGTCGGCGAGAGCTGTCTTCAGCTCTTCGGGCGACTTCTCACGAAGATCCTTGGCGTTCATTTCGCCTTTTCCTTTCCTTACACCAGAGAGCTCTGCCCGTATGCGACAGGTGACCCTTAACCTGGTGGGTGAATGTCAAAACACACGAATCCCGCGTGCGGAATCTGTGCGATGCGCCTCTATAGGGGGAATGGGGTATGGGGGCAAGGGATAGTTTGGGGATTTGGGTGACGCCCAGACCCGTTATTAAGGGGAGGTTGGGCGTACGCACCTTTACTTTTTTCTTAGGAAAACTAGATAATAGATATAGACATGTAACCAGATCTATTGAGAACGAAGAAGAAGATGACAAACACAACCGAAAAGACAACGCTGAAAGGTGGCTCGGTCACACGTGACGCCAAGTCAGGTCAGTTTGTAAATGTGCGAAGTGGTAAAAGCATCACTTCGGGGAGTTTCGTTACGCGTAGCTGTACGAAAGAAGTTTCAAAGAAGCGAAGTGCTGCTTTGAAACGGCTTGTCAATCGCTAGGCGCCACTACCGGCTCACGTTAGCCGATGCATTCATAGCACATGATGAGGCCCTCTCATACGGCGGCAGACACGGCGTCACGAGCCTTCACCTAATTGAATCTGCAATCTCTCGTCCTTACTCTGGTTATCATCGCCCAATTTCTCGCAAGGCAGCGGCTTTACTAGAAAGTGTCGTTGGAAACCACGGCTTCACGGACGGCAACAAGAGAACCGCATGGATTTTGGTTGAATTGCTCATTGAGCGAAGCGGCTTCTATTTAGACATTCCTGACGACGAACCCATTGACGATTTGGTTGTGGCGGTGGCTTCCGGTGGTATGGGATTTGACGAACTTCATAAATGGTTTCACGAACGAATTGAGCGCCATAAATAGCAAAAACCCCGCCATTTCTGGCGGGGCTTTCTATTTCAAACCGGGTGCGGCCCGCGGATTTCTTTGAAATCCGCTATACCGCTTTGGTCAGAAATCGCGATGCGATTTCGACCTTACCAGTCTTCACGTACCACAGTACGGGTTTTGACCGGGAGTTTCATTGCGGCAAGGCGCAGGGCCTCGCGGGCAACGTCGTCCGATACACCGTCGATTTCAAACATCACACGGCCGGGTTTCACTTTGGCAGCCCAGAAGTCTACCGAACCCTTACCTTTACCCATCCGAACTTCGGTTGGTTTCGAGGACACGGGGGTATCCGGGAAGATCCGGATCCATACGCGGCCTTGACGTTTCATGTGACGCGTCATTGCACGACGAGCAGCTTCGATTTGACGGGCGGTTACGCGCTCAGGCTCAAGAGCCTTCAGACCGTATGTGCCAAAGTTCAGATCGGAACCACCTTTTGCAAGGCCTTTAATCCGGCCTTTGTGCATCTTGCGGAATTTAGTACGCTTTGGTTGCAGCATCTATCTTCTCCTTAACGACGGCCGCCGGCGCCACGGGGCGCGGGACCTTCTTGGAGCTCAGCCTGACGACGGTCACGCGCTTGTGGATCGTGTTCCATGATCTCGCCTTTGAAGATCCAGGTTTTGATCCCAATGATGCCATAAGGCGTCATTGCTTCAGCATGTGCATAGTCGATGTCTGCGCGCAGAGTGTGCAACGGCACACGACCTTCACGGTACCATTCGGTACGGGCGATCTCAGCACCACCCAGACGGCCAGCAACATTCACACGAATGCCCAACGCGCCCATACGCATAGCGTTTTGCACGCTACGTTTCATGGCACGACGGAAGGACACACGACGCTCAAGCTGTTGAGCGATGTTTTCTGCTACGAGAGCAGCGTCCAGCTCGGGCTTGCGCACTTCGATGATGTTGAGGTGCAGTTCGCTGTCGGTGATGTTGGCAATTTTCTTGCGCAGAGTTTCAATGTCTGCACCTTTTTTACCAATGATCACACCGGGGCGTGCAGTGTGGATTGTAACGCGGCACTTTTTGTGCGGACGTTCAATGATCACACGGCTGATGCCGGCTTGCTTACACTCGGTTTTGATGAAGTCGCGGATTTTGATGTCTTCCAGAAGAAGATCGCCAAAATCTTTGCTTTCAGCGTACCAGCGGCTGTCCCAAGTACGGTTGACCTGCAGACGCATGCCAATTGGATTAACCTTCTGACCCATTACGCTTGCTCCTCAACTTGACGCACCAGGATGGTGAGTTCCGAGAACGGCTTGATGATCTTGCCGAAACGACCACGCGCACGTGGGCGACCACGTTTCATGGTCAGGTTTTTGCCCACATAGGCCTCGGCCACGACCAATTCGTCGACGTCAAGGTTGTGGTTGTTCTCGGCGTTGGCGATAGCAGACTGAAGGCATTTCTTCACGTCTTGTGCGATGCGCTTGTTCGAGAAGGTCAGATCGGTCAGTGCACGATCGACTTTCTTGCCGCGGATCATACCAGCAACCAAGTTCAGTTTCTGCGGGGACGTACGGAGCATACGGGTCTTAGCCATTGCTTCGTTATCGGCCACGCGGCGGGGATTTTTATCCTTACCCATGGCTTACTTCCTCTTCGCTTTTTTATCAGCCGCGTGACCGTAATAGGTACGAGTTGGCGAATATTCACCGAACTTTTGGCCAATCATTTCTTCGGTAACATTCACAGGGATGTGCTTGTGACCGTTATAGACACCAAAAGTCAGACCCACGAACTGGGGCAGAATGGTCGAACGACGCGACCAGATTTTGATGACTTCGTTGCGACCCGACTCGCGGGTTTTCTCGGCTTTTTTGAGGACGTAAGCGTCGACAAAAGGGCCTTTCCAGACAGAACGTGCCATATTTAGCGACCCTTCTTCTTAGCGTGACGCGAGCGAATGATAAGCTTCGACGACGCCTTGTTCTTGTTGCGGGTACGTGCACCTTTGGTCGGTTTACCCCAAGGAGTAACCGGGTGACGACCACCAGAAGTCCGACCTTCACCACCACCGTGGGGGTGATCAACCGGGTTCATAACAACACCACGAACCGACGGACGAATGCCTTTGTGGCGCATACGGCCGGCTTTACCGAAGTTTTGGTTCGAGTTGTCGGGGTTCGACACGGCACCAACAGTGGCCATACATTCCTGACGAACGAGGCGCAGTTCACCTGAAGACAGGCGGATCTGTGCGTAACCACCGTCACGACCAACAAACTGAGCGTATGTCCCAGCTGCACGGGCGATCTGGCCGCCTTTGCCTGGTTTCATCTCGATGTTGTGAACAATAGTACCGATCGGCATGCCAGAGAACGGCATCGCGTTGCCCGGCTTGATGTCAGCTTTTGCAGATGCAACAACCTGATCGCCAACAGCCAAACGCTGAGGGGCCAGGATGTATGCTTGTTCGCCGTCTTCATACTTTACCAGCGCGATAAAGGCCGTACGGTTGGGGTCATATTCGATCCGCTCAACTGTGGCTGCAATATCCAGCTTGTTGCGTTTGAAGTCTACGATACGATAGAGACGCTTTGCTCCGCCACCACGGCGGCGCGACGTGATCCGTCCGGTATTGTTCCGGCCGCCCGACTTGGTCAAACCCTCGGTGAGGGATTTAACCGGACGACCTTTCCACAGCTCCGAACGGTCGATCAGAACCAGCCCACGCTGGCCTGGCGTCGTCGGTTTATACGACTTTAATGCCATGCTTTCTGTCTTCCGTTTAGCTCAGGCGATGCACCGAGTTTTCCCGACATCATCCCCTGGAAAGTAAAGCCCCCTGCATTTGTGCAGGTGACCAATAAAGGGCCCCGTTATCGACTGCAAACAGGTCCCCAATTCCAAATATCAAAAGGCCACAGAACGAATCTGGGGCCTAGCGACTGTGCGGATATAACGGGGATGGGGGGGAGTGTCTATAGGGGAGGAGAACAATCCAACTTACTGCGGTATTCTTCTAAGAATGTTTGGCTACTTCCCCACGCGCGCCTACCCCGGTTTATTAATAAAGAGTGCTAAATCCGAACGCTAGGGTTGGGAGTCGCTAATGTTCCGATGGGATGCTCCGGCCATTATCAATTGATGGACGTCAACAATGTATGAATTCAATGCGAAATCACTGCAACAAGCCGTAAATATGGCCGTCGCAAACAAAAAACCGCGCCTTCAAAGAAAGTCAAGCACCAGCATTGATGCTGGCGCTGGTGGAAATTACAACAACGGAACCATTTCTGTAAGTGTTGAGCTAGGGCAATCCTATGAAATCAGTTGGAGCGCGGAAGACCCCGCAGGAGGTGGTGCGATCTATGCTATCGTCATTGAATCCTACGACGGTCACGGAAGCTATGAAGACACCTTCACCGATTCTGGGTCAGCTACATTTGAAGCGATGACAACCGGCACAATCGAGTTCGCCGTCCGAGTCTCATACTCAAGCGGTGCAACGTTCTTTTCCTACCCTGTGAATATCTCAATCAACTGAGTCCAAGCACATCTTTCAGTGGCGCAACTTGCTCAAGCACCAGATACCCTATCCGGTCGAACTGGCCCAAAACCACCAAAAAACTGGTGGCAACCGGGTAGCGGTATTCAATAAAACAGACGAGCGCGAGAAAGAAGCTCAGGGAAGTGAATAGACGGTTGGTATTGGTGCCGACTGCCAACAGAAGAAAGTAAGCCGCAAATCCCAGCGACCACACCCAAAATCCAATTTCCCCAACGGCAATCGCAAGCCATTCGTGCTGGTCATAAGTCAGCCTTTGAAACCATAAGGCCCCGTTAAGCTCTACAGTCGCATGGAAGCCCAGAAAAGCAATCATGTGGAGCGCTACGAGCCACGTCCAATCCGTCCGAAAGTGTGAAAGATACTTCATCATATCCGCACACTAATAGAACATCGACTAATTCCTCCTTAACAAGAAGGGATCAGCTTCAAAAATGCGCAAGTGACAAAAGAGGGCCCCCGCGATCACGAGGGCCTTCTTCAATTTCAAATTCCTTCGCGACTTACGACCACCTCGCATCCCCCCTTCCCATCCCCACGAAAATCCCCCATCCTCTCATAAAGCAATTCAGGGGTATCTATTATGAGAAGATTGGGTGTTATTGCCGGGGGGGCCGTGCTCGTGCTCTCGGCTTGTGTGTCGCCAGAGGGTGGGGCCGTGGTTGATGTTGATCCGAACCTGCGCCCTGTGGCGGCGGTCACGACAGATGCGCTGCGCGCAAAGGCTGACCCGCAGCAGGATCTAAGTGACGTGCGTATTGATGCGCGCGACGGGTGTTTGGTATACCGCCACAACGGGCCGGTTGAAACGACCTATCTGCCGCTCAGAAACACCGAGGGGCGGCCGATCTGCACCCCGCAAGCGGTCCCTGCTGAGACATAAGCCCGGCGCATTAGAGCGTTTCCAGTTCACGTTGTATCGCTTGTTCGCTGCCTTTCACCGCGCTCAAACGCAAAAAGCGCTGGCAGATGCGTCAATGAAAACCGAAAGCGCTTTAACTTTGCGCCGTGACCCGCTCGGTCGCGTAAAGATGCGCGGTTACGCCGGTGTTGACCTGATCATAAAGCCCAATGATATGCGCCATCACCATGCGCACACAGCCAGAGCTGGCGCGTGATCCGATGGATCGCGGCGCGGGGGATCCGTGGATGCGCAGATAGGTGTCGCGCTTGCCCGCGTAAAGATACAGCGCACGAGAGCCGAGCGGATTGCGTGGCCCGCCGTCCTGACCATCCTCGTATTTTTTGTACTTATGCGGCTCACGCTTGATCATCGCGGGGGTCGGCGTCCAGGTCGGCCATTTGGCCTTGCGCCCGATTGTATAGACCCCGGGTTCATAAAGGTTCCCCTTGGCAATCGCCACGCCGTAGCGCATCGCGGTGCCATCTTCGCGGATGTGATAAAGATAGCGCGCCACCGCATCCACATGGATATCCCCCGGCGTCAGCCCGGCATTCGCCTGCACCACTTGGGGCAGAAACCGTGGGTGCAGCCCCCAAGGGTTTGAGGTGGCAGGATCGTAATTGGCCGGGGTCACGCGCGCGTCATATGAGGCCCATTTTGAACTGTCCGACACGGGGCGCCGCGCGGGTTTTGATGCCTCTTGCGCCCACAGGGGGGTGGCAATCGGGCATGAGAACAATGCGGTGGAGGTCATCACGAAATGGCGGCGGGTCAACATGGGCGGCTTCCTCATCACAAAATGAATGATCAAAAGCGTTTCGACTTTACCTTGCAACACCCCAATCAACTAACGCGTTGAAATCTTTGATTTCAGGCAGCGATAGGTGATCCAAGTTTAAGTCAAAACGCATTAAAATGGTATTTTAGGCGAGATGCCCCCAATTACGAGTCAAAACACTGTGTTGCTGATGGTTTCGACCCGACGACATGTGATTTTCCGGCCCAAACGAAAAAGGCCCCCGCAATCGCGAGGGCCTTTCCGAGTTCTATCAGCCTACAATCAGAGTCCGGTGGACACGTCGATTGCATTCCCTTCTTCAAGGGTCACATAGGCTTTTTTCACGTCTTTACGCTTGCCCAACTGGCCGCGGAAACGTTTGGCTTTACCCTTGGTGATGGTGGTGTTTACTGCTTTCACCTTCACTTCGAACAAAGCTTCTACAGCTTCTTTGATCTGCGGTTTGTTGCTGTCGATTGCCACTTCGAAAACATAAGCACCATTTTCAGAGGCTTGGGTTGCTTTCTCGGTGATGATCGGCTTGCGGATCACGTCATAGAGTTCTGCTTTGACACTCATTTCAAACGAGCCTCCAGAGCTTCGACACCTGCTTTGGTGATCACGAGAGTGTCACGTTTCAGGATGTCATATACGTTGGCGCCCATCGTTGGCAGGATATCCAGACCTTCGATGTTCTTGGCGGCCTTTGCGAACGCTTCGTTCACGTCAGAGCCGTCGATGATCAGGGCGCGTTTCCAACCCAGGTCCTTGACCTGTTTGGCCAGAACGTTGGTTTTGCCTTCCGTGGTCACGTCTTCGATCACAACCAGTTCGCCAGCTTGCGCTTTTGCGGACAGGGCGTGTTTCAGACCCAATTTACGGAATTTCTTGGTCAGGTCGTGGCCGTGCGAACGCACAACTGGGCCTTTGTAAACACCACCACCGCGGAAGATCGGAGCCGAGCGAGCGCCGTGGCGTGCGCCACCGGTGCCTTTTTGGCGATAGATCTTCTTGGTCGAGTATTTAACTTCTGAGCGCGTCTTTACCTTGTGGGTGCCGGCCTGCGCATTGTTACGCTGCCAACGAACCACACGGTGCAGAATGTCTGCACGCGGCTCAAGACCAAAGAGGGCATCATTCAGTTCAACAGAACCAGCTTTGCCACCGTCAAGTTTGATCACATCAAGTTTCATGCTTCACCACCTTCCGCTGGAGCTTCCACTGCGGGAGCTTCAGTTGCTGCTGATTTCAAAGCGGCCGGGAATGGAACATTCTCTGGCAGTTTCTTTTTCACAGCGTCTT
Source organism: Aliiroseovarius lamellibrachiae (assembly GCF_018599245.1). GTDB lineage: Bacteria > Pseudomonadota > Alphaproteobacteria > Rhodobacterales > Rhodobacteraceae > Aliiroseovarius > Aliiroseovarius lamellibrachiae. The sequence continues at coordinate 2,368 of NZ_JAHEVJ010000001.1, read as the reverse complement.
TGATGGTGACCCAGCCACCTTTGGAACCCGGTACGGCGCCTTTGATCATGATCAAGCCACGATCTGCGTCGGTCCGAACAACCTCAAGGTTTTGGGTGGTTACACGGACATTACCCATGTGACCGGCCATCTTTTTGCCTTTGAAAACTTTGCCCGGATCCTGACACTGGCCAGTCGAACCGTGCGAACGGTGCGAAATCGACACACCGTGCGTGGCGCGAAGACCACCAAAGTTGTGACGTTTCATAGCACCGGCAAAACCTTTACCAATCGAGGTACCGGCGACGTCAACTTTTTGGCCTTCCACATAATGCTCAGCCGAGATTTCCGCACCAACTTCGATGAGGTTCTCTTCTGATACACGGAATTCCACCAGCTTACGCTTGGGCGCCACGTTAGCAGCGGCAAAAACGCCGCGCATGGCTTGGGATGTGCGTTTTGCTTTTGCCTCACCGGCGCCAAGCTGAACGGCGGTATAGCCGTGCTTGTCTTCGGTGCGGTTGCCAACAACCTGCAGGCTTTGCAGTTGAAGAACGGTCACAGGGATCTGCTTGCCGTCTTCCATGAACAAACGGGTCATGCCCATTTTTTTCGCGATTACACCAGAGCGCATCTTGGATACCCTCCTTAAACCGAGATTTGGACGTCAACACCAGCGGCGAGGTCGAGCTTCATCAGCGCGTCCACGGTTTGCGGTGTTGGGTCAACGATGTCGAGAAGACGCTTGTGCGTACGGATCTCGAACTGATCGCGGGATTTCTTGTCAACGTGCGGACCACGGAGAACCGTGAACTTCTCAATCTTGTTGGGAAGCGGGATGGGCCCGCGAACGTCTGCACCCGTGCGTTTGGCGGTGTTGACGATCTCTTGTGTGCTGGCATCCAGTACACGATAGTCAAACGCCTTAAGACGGATACGAATGTTTTGACTTGTCATAGCATTCGCCCTTTCAGGCAAAGAGTTGATAGGACGACAGGTGGCTCATTCCCCCTGCCCTCTTCAATGCCAAAAGACGGGAACGAATCCCGTCTCGTGGTTATTCGCATTGCGAACTGCTGTGCATTACAGCGGGAAGGGGTGTGTGGCAAGGCTTATTTGCCAATTCCACGTTCTACTATCTCGTCAATCATTTCTTGCGAAAGAAGCCCATCACTGAGGCAATCACAGATTTCTCCAGCTCGCTGCCAACAGTTGAAAAGCTCAGTATGGATCTCTTCGAGGTCAGCAATCATCTCATCGCGACCCGCTTCAGTTTGAATACTAAAATTGTGTCGTTCATAAAATCCATGAAAAAGCTTATTTCGGGTATCCAGCCCTTTTTTGAACATTACAAGATCTTCACTGCTAAGCTGATGTTCTTTGCTTAGCAGCCCATTTAAGATTCCGCCGAGAGTACTACGCTCAACGCGTTTTAATATTGTGGCCGCCGCTACAGGATCCGCATCCACGAACCAATCGTTATTCCGGCCCTTGGCAATGAGTACGATCGTTCCCAGAACCGTTTCAAATAGCTGTGCCGCCTCCGCAGTAATGCCAAATTTTGCGTACAACTGGTCTCTAGTCGCCATCAAGTTCCCTCACGCCTCAATACAGTTCCCACACCGTGAAACTAATATGAGTTGCCTACTTGAGCACGCTTTCGGAGATATGGAAAGGCACGGGCCACGCCCGTTCGTCAGGGCTTTCGCCGCCCCACTGGGGCGACGGTCCCCTCCTCATCCCCGCGGGAGGACGTATTGCGAGCTTTCATCACGCAGGACGGTTACGCGCGGTGTGACTTGCTGGATTTCCAAGGCTGTATCCGCGCCCACCCGGGGTCGGGCGGGCCCTTTGGGATGGCTTTGCGCTTATGTAAAAAGGGCCCCGCGTCTTGCGAGGCCCTTCTTTAGTTTTCCGCTTAGGCTCTCGGTGATTTGGCTTTGCCAATTCACCTGTCGCCCAGTTTAGTCTTCGGTGCGTTTCGCTTACGCGAAGCCGCCCCGTAATTACTCGATAATTTTCGACACATGTTTGATTGTGCGCCTCAAATCATCTCGTAACTTGAACGCAAAAGGGGCCGCCGATTGGCAGCCCCTTCTCGTTCGAGAATTGCTGTCGCAATTACTCAATGATTTTCGACACAACGCCGGAACCAACGGTACGACCGCCTTCGCGGATCGCGAAGCGCAGGCCATCTTCCATGGCGATCGGGGCGATCAGTTCAACACCGAACTTCAGGTTGTCGCCTGGCATAACCATTTCAGTACCTTCTGGCAGTTCAACAGTCCCGGTCACATCGGTGGTCCGGAAGTAGAACTGTGGACGGTAGTTCGCGAAGAACGGCGTGTGACGGCCACCTTCGTCTTTGGTCAGGATATAGACCTCGGCT